>NZ_CP023818.1:1980000-5099209 GCF_002587065.1 Aeromonas sp. CA23 | reverse complement strand
ACATATCGTATATAAAAGCGGGCCTGCAATGGGCCAGAAACAGCTGGTAACAATTAACTCATGCTGTCATCTTAATTAGTGTGGTAAATATTTATAACCCCCAGATTGTTGTTTCTCCAAATTACATCATCTCTGACATTTTGGTTGTATCAATATGAATATTACTGTATTTGGAAGTGGCTACGTGGGTCTGGTCCAGGCCACAGTACTGGCCGATGTCGGCCACCAGGTTATCTGCGTCGATGTCGATGAACAGAAGGTGGCTGAATTGATGGCCGGCCAGGTTCCCATCTATGAACCCGGGCTGGAAGCCCTGCTTCAGCGCAATATCAAGAGCGGTGCCCTGGTGTTTACCACGGATGCCGTGCTGGCCGTCAAACACGGCGAGGTACAATTTCTGGCGGTCGGCACGCCGCCGGGGGACGATGGTTCCGCCGATCTGCGCCATGTGCTGGCGGTGGCCGAAACCATAGCCCTGCATCGCGATGCCCCCGTCGTCATAGTCAACAAGTCGACCGTGCCGGTGGGCACAGCCGACAAGGTGATGGCCAGGGTGAATGCCATCTTGCAGCAGCGGGATGTTTCCTTTGCCTTCGATGTGGTCTCCAACCCCGAGTTTCTGAAGGAGGGCTCCGCCATCCAGGATTGCCTGCGGCCGGATCGCATCGTGGTCGGCACCCGCAACGAGTCCTCCCGCCAGCTGATGCGCGAGCTTTACGAGCCGTTCAACCGCAACCATGATCGCATCCTGTTCATGGATGTGCGCAGCGCCGAGCTGACCAAGTACGCCGCCAACTGCATGCTGGCTACCAAAATCAGCTTCATCAACGAGATGGCCGGACTGGCCGAGCGGGTCGGTGCCGACATCGAGATGGTGCGCCAGGGCATAGGCTCGGATCAGCGTATCGGCTATCAGTTCATCTACCCTGGTTGTGGCTATGGTGGCTCCTGTTTTCCCAAGGATGTCAAAGCCTTGCTGGCAACGGCCCAGGAGCTGCAATACGACACGCCGCTGATCCGGGCGGTGGAACGGGTCAATGAGCAGCAAAAATCGCGGCTTTTTCAGCTGCTGTCAGAGTTCTTCCGATCCGAAGGGGAGACCCTGTCCGGCAAGACAATCGCCCTGTGGGGGCTGGCGTTCAAGCCCAATACCGATGACATGCGCGAGGCGCCGAGCCGGGCCCTGATGGAGGCGCTCTGGCAAGCCGGGGCGACCGTGCAGGCCTATGATCCCGAGGCCATGCAGGAGGCCCAGCACCTCTATGGCAACTGTGACAAGCTGCGGCTGATGGGCACCAAGGAGGCCGCCCTGTTCGGTGCGGATGCCCTGGTGATCTGCACCGAATGGAACCACTTCAAGGCCCCCAACTTCGTCGCCATCAAGCAGGCGCTGAGATGGCCGCTGATCGTGGATGGTCGCAACCTGTTTGATCCTGGTCGCATGAAGGAGCATGGTTTTCATTACTACGGCATTGGTCGCGGCGAGTCGGTAACGAAATAAGGGATGGGCGCGCCGATATGAGCGCCCGCCATTGCATCGCACGCCTGTGATTTGCCTATCATCAGGACTCTGCTTGCCATCGATTGCAAATATGGGGGCTGGTGGTGCCGGGCCAGCCATAGATGGACATGAACCCTGTATTGATATGGGGGAATTGTCTTGTCATATTTCGGCAATATTGTGATGAGATTCTCTGTTTCTTAATTATATTTCCGCTATGGACTTTCCCGCCCAGCCGGGAAGCATCAGCACCCGCTTATATCAGTGTGAACGACATCTATTTTTATTTGGTGTGATCAAGGCCGGCTCTCTATTCATTCAAAATAGAACCGGGATCGCTGAATAAATTCCGCCGCTCAGGCACATGTTTTGCCCCAAATGGCCCTCCGATGATTCGGCGGGCCATTTTTATATCCGGGAAATGCGCGGCTCCTGGGCGGGAACTGTCGGGTTCGTGGCGCCATCCTGCGGGTCGCGCTGGCAAGACCCAGATTGGGATGGAAATGGCAGGGCTATTCCGGTATATCGTCCACCGGAGCGCTGCTGAGGGTGGCCTTTGACACTATGTTCACGCTCTCGTGCAGCTCGCTGTAGACGATCACGGCCAGGCCTTGTTGCAACTGTTGTCTGACATCGTCGACCTTGTCAGCCAGACTGACATCATGCTCACCGTACTCGGTGCCTTCCCGCAGTACGAAGTGCTCGAGCAGGCTGTTGAGGGTATCGGAGTCCAAGTCTTGCCAGGGGATAATCATGGGTTCATCTTCAGTTACCAGAGAGTGGATATTGTCTATCTGTAGCCAGCAAGCGCAAGGGATTTATGGGGCTGTCAGCGGGTGTGCACATGCTGTCTGATGAACAACTCCGCCTCTCTAGCCACTTCGATCAGCACCTGTGCGAGTCACGCCGCCTGGCCCTGAGCAAGGGGTTGCACTGGTTCTGGGCCGTCAACCAGCTGGCGATCCTGTTTCTGCTTGCCCGCTTCTATGTCTATCGCGATGCCCATCTGGTGATTGCCCGCGTGCTGCCCTGGAGTTATGAGGTGCAGGTTATCCTGATGACCCTGGTCTGCCTGCTGTTTCCGCTGTTCTGGCGCTGGTTGTCCCATCAACCCCTGACCGTCTGGCCGCCCTGTCTGCGGGCTGGCGCCCTGCTGTGGGGGATAGCCTGGGCGCTGCTCGGCTACGCCATCGCCCTGATCGAGCTGAGGGGAGGCTTCAGTCTGGCCTTCGATCTCATCAGCCTGCTGCTGATGACGGCGCTGGTGGCCCTCTATTGCGAGGTGAGGCTGTTTTACTGTTTCAGTGTTCCGCCCCTGCTTTTCTTGTTGCTGGAGGCCTTGTTCGTCAAGGTTCCTTTCCCTGCGGTGCACTGGCTGGCGGTAGGCTGTCTCATCATCATGCTGGAGACGGGGCGTCGCATGCTGAACGGTTGGTTCGTGCTGGCGGTGTCTCGCGAGCATGAGAACCTGGCGCTGGCTCGTCAGCTCGATGGCATGGCCAAGCAGGATCCCCTGACCGGCTTGGCCAACCGGCGTCACTTTGCCAAGGTCAGCGAGCAGATCCTGGCCGAGGCGCAGCAGCGGCATGGCGAGTTTGCCATCCTGCTGCTGGATGTGGATTTCTTCAAACGTTTCAACGACCACTACGGTCATCTGCAGGGGGACAACTGCCTGATCGCGGTCGCCGATTGCCTGCGGGAGGCGGTGCGGCAGCCGGCCGATGTGGTGGCTCGCTATGGCGGGGAGGAGTTCGTGATCCTGCTGCCCGGCGCAGACGACGGGATCGCCGGACAGATTGCCGGGCGAATCGCCGCGGCCCTGGCCGTGCGCGCCATTCCCCATGCCCTGTCGGAGGTCTCTCCCTGCGTGACTGTGAGTCAGGGCATAGCCCTGTGGCGGGGGCAGGAGTCGGTCGCCGACATGCTGGTGCGGGCCGACGAGGCGCTCTATCGGGTCAAGGAGACGGGGCGCAACGGCTACCTGCTCGCCCCCTGAGTCTGCTCCTTCACCCATTGGCTGATGCGCTCCTCCAGCCAGAAGCGGGGGCGCCAGGGCGTGCCGTGCAGGAAGCCCACATGGCCGCCCCGTCGGCTCAACTCGTAACGCACCATGGGTGAGATCTGCTCCGGCCGCGGGATCACGGCCTCTGTCATGAAGGGATCGTCGGCGGCATGGATCACCAGGGTGGGAATGGGGATGCGGGCCAGCAGCCCCAGGCCGGAACAGCGCTGGTAGTAGTGGTCGGCGCTGGCAAAGCCGTGCAGCGGCGCCGTGACCTGCTCGTCGAAGTCGCGCAGGGTGGCAATCTGTTGCACCTGCTGCGGCTGCCAGCGTTTGCCAGCCTCGGCCTGGTGTCGGATCTTGCTTTGCAGGTTGTCGCGCATGGTGCGCAGCAGATAGCTCTGATAGACCCGGGAGAAGCCCTGATTGACCCGATCGGCGCAGCTGTCCAGCCGCAGCGGCGCCGAGATCACCACGGCCGCCTGCAGCTCACGGGGGCAGGCCCGCGCCAGCAGATTGACCAGCATGTTGCCTCCCAGCGAATAACCTATGGCGATCAGTGGCTTGCCGGGAAAGCGCCGGCCCAGCTCGGCGATCAGCGCCTGTGCATCCTCGATGGCGCCGGAGTGATAAGCCTGCAGCAGCCGGTTCGGCTCACCGCTGCAGCCACGAAAATGCATCAGCACGGCCTCGTCCCCCTGTCGTTGCAGATGGGCGAACAACCCCTTGGCATAGTGGGAGTGGATGCTCCCCTCCAGCCCGTGAAACAGCACCATCAGTGGCCGCGCGTTCTGGCTGATGTCGCCGCTCCAGGCAAGATCGACGAAATCCCCGTCCACCAGTTCGAAACGCTCGGCCACGAAACGGGCCGGCGCCCGTCGCAGCCACTTTGGCAATATGGTTTGCAGATGGGGATTGCGCGCCCACCAGGGGGCGTGGAAGTGACTCTCTATGAGCATGATGGGGTCCGAAACAGGCATCAGGGCAGTCAAAAAGTGCGGCGAGAAGGGGGGGCTTCTCGCCATCTTGTCAGGCCAGCAGGCTGTCGTGGTGCTCGGCACCGCGCAGCATGGCCTGGATCAGTTCGTTGGCCTCAAACTTGGTCAGCGCCTCGTGGGCGCCCACCTGGTGGGCCCGCTCCACGCTGATCTCGCTGGAGAGCGAGGTGTGCAATATGATGTAGGCCCCCGCCAGCGTCGCGTCGCTCTGTACCTCGAAGGCCAGCTCGTAGCCGTCGAGTCCCGGCATCTCGATATCGCTCACCAGGATATCTATGGGGGTCTTCTGGCTGGCGCGAGCCTGCATCAGGGCCAGCGCATCCTTGCCGTTGGTACACACCTCATAGGGGATGTTGATGTAGTCCAGCGCCGCCATCAGCTGGCGGCGGGCGACGGAGGAGTCGTCCACCAGCAGGATCCGCATCGGCTTGATCCGCTCACGCTGCACGTCGGTCAGCACAGGGTAGAGGTGGCTGGGATCGTCCGGGTAGACCCGCGACAGTATCAGCTCCACGTCCAGCAACTGGATCAACTGGTCATTGACCCGGGTCACTCCGGTCACGAACACGTTATGGCCGAGCGCGGCGGGCGGGGATTCGATGTCGCGCCAGTTGCACTCGGTGATCTTGTCGATGCCGCGCACCAGAAAGCCCACCAGGGTACGGCGGCAGTCGGTGATGATGATGAAGCAGTTCGGCATCTCCTCCTTGCTGATCGGGCGATAGCCCACCGCCATGGCCATGTCGATCACCGGAATTGTGGTGCCCCGCATGCTGGCGGCGCCGAGCACGGTCGGGTGCGAGTGCGGCATGGCCGTGAGCTGGGTGTAAGGCACTATCTCCTTCACCTTGAGGGTGCCGATGGCGAAGGATTGTTTGGCCGAGAGATGAAACAGCAACATGCCCTGGGATTGGTTGGCTTTGCTTTTCATGGCAGATGTCCTGTGAGTCAAAACGGTATCAGTCAATTCAGGCCCCTAGCATAAAGGATTATAGGAGAAATGACGCTCCCGTTATTAGCGGCCATTTGCCGCAAAACTGGACTCATTTCACCCATTTTTTCGCCTGGCCGGCCCGGTTTTCGGTCCGCCGGGTCAGGCGGCTTGCTGTGCATCCAGGCTGGCGCCAAGCCAGCGTTGGCAGGCCTGGGCGAGGGCCTCTTCATCCCGGTAGCCGAGCTTGCTCACCACCTGTGCCCGCTTGCTGCCGCTCTTGAGCAGGCGCACCGCCTGCAGCAGCTGCCACTGGGCGCTCAGGGCATCGGCCGCGAGGCCAGGATCCGTGATCCCGCGCTGGGAGAGACAGGCCTGCCAGGTGGTGTCACTGCCTGCTTGCTGGCTGATCAATGCGCGCCAGGCGCCTTGCAGCGGCTGATCCGCGTGTTGTGACAGGGGGCTGGCCTGCAACTCGTCGAGTATCACCTGCAGGCGATGACCATAGGCCCCTTGCCAGTCGCGGGGGCGCTGCCACTGGGCCAGGCTGTCGAACAGGGCATCCAGCAGCGGGGTCGGTTGCAACCAGCCCGCCTGGGCTGGCTGGGCAACCCGCAGGGAACAGGTCAGCAGATCATGGTGGCAGCCCGCCAGCGGGCTGAAGGCGGCGAGGGCATCGGCGCAGAGCCAGAAGCTGTTGCCCGCCGTCAGCAGCAATTCATGCTGGCCGAGTCGCAGCAGTGCCGCGCCCCGGGTTATCCGCAGCAACTGGCCCACCGGCGTGCGTTTGCGACCGCCGACTTGCAGGTACGGAGAGGAAAAATGCTGGCATTCGATGGCGTGATGCATGTAAAAACCCTGATATGATGCTGCCTGGAGGTAACAAGAATGGAAACCAGACGTAAAAAACGCTTCATTGCCGGTGCGGTTTGTCCGGCGTGCGGCAAAATGGACACCATGATGCTGTATATGGAGCATGGAGTCGAGAAGGTGACCTGCGTCGACTGCGGTGATACCCAGGTGCAGACCCAGGCCGAGGTGGACAAGGTGACCCGGGAGACGGAACAGGTAATTGGGGTGTTTCGTCCCGAATGAGGGTTCAGCCGCAATACCCGGGGGCGAGGTGCGGGTCAGGCCCATGCCGCTTCACATTGATGACTTTTTCATCACGACTGAGCCGGGCCTGCCATATGCTTGGCCGCCTTTTTGAGGTATTCTGGGCCCGTTTTTTTCTATCCGCAGGATCCCTGACATGAAAGTAGCTCCCCTGAGCGTGGTTACGCTGGAATACACAGTCACCGACGAACACGGTGAAGTCATCGACACCACTGTCGGTAAAGAGCCTCTGGTGTATCTGCACGGTACCCGTTATCTGGTCTCCGGCCTCGAAGCCGAGCTGGAAGGCCGTAGCGTGGGCGAGGCGTTCGACGTCACGCTGGCACCGACCCAGGCCTATGGCGAATACGACGAAAGCCTGGTGCAAGAAGTACCTGGCGAGCTGTTTGACGGCATGGAAGTGTCTGAAGGGGATACTTTTGTGGCCGAGACTGACGATGGCCACCGCCCTGTGACCGTCATCGAAGTGTCCGAAGCGTTCGTCAAGGTGGATGGCAACCATCCGCTGGCTGGCGTGACCCTGGGCTTCAAGGTCGAGATCAAGGACGTGCGTGCCGCCACGGCCGAAGAGCTGGCTCACGGCCACGTTCACGGTGCCGGTGGTTGCGGTCACGATCATGACCACGACCACGGTCACGACCATGAGCACGGCGGTTGCTGCGGCGGTGGCCATGGCCACGATCACGGTCATGACCACGGCGACGAGCAGGGTCATGGCGGTTGCTGCGGTGGCGGCGGCTGCGGTGGCAAGGGTCACCAGCACTGATCTGTGCCCTGGGCATAGCCCGATAAAAAAACCCGCGCCTGGCGCGGGTTTTTTTATGGCCGGGTGGCGAGGCCGCGTTGCGGCTCAGTAGTGCGGGGGCGGCGTCTCTTCGGCCATGCTGGCGATCTGGCTCGGCTGCACGCTCTGCAGCTTGTCCACCAGCAGCTGGATCTGATGCTTGAGTCGATCCAGCTCGCGGCCCTGGGTGGTGACCTCGTCGTTGAGCTGCTCCACCGTGTATTCGGCGAAGGCGAGGCGGCTTTCCAGGGTTTCGAGGCGATCGTTAAGTTGCTGACTCATGGGCCTTTGGGTCCTTACTTGATAGTCCAGATTTCGGCCAGGCCACTGGAGCTGGCGCTGACAAGGTGGCTATTGTCGCGCAAAGCCACGCCGTAGACCACTGCGCTCGGCGGTTTCACCCTGGGATGGGGCGAGACGCGCCAGCTTTGCAGCAGGCTGCCGTCGCTCACCCGCCACAGGGAGAGCTGACGGGAGGGGGCGCCCGTGATGAGCCAGTTGCCGTCGTTGGCAAAGCGCGCCGTGGTGTAAACCTCGAAGCGGTGATCAAACTGCAGCCGGCTCACCTCCTTGCCGGTTTTCAGATCCCAGATGCTGGCCTGGCGGCTGTCGGCGGTGAAGGCGAAACGGCCCTGGGGATCCAGCCTCGCCATCACCACCCGGCCGGCGTGGTTGAATCGCCACACCACTTGGCCGGAGCGGGTGTCCCAAAGGTAGGCACTGTAGTCATTGCCGCCGGTGAGGGCGTAGCGGCCATTGGCGGAGAGATCCACCGTATTGACCTGCTCGGTGTGACCGAGGAACTGCAGCCTGCGGCCGGTACGGGTATCGACCAGCTCCGCCTTGCCATCTTGGCGGCCGATCAGCACCTGACGGCCATCGGCCGACAGGGCTATGTCCCTCAGCCTGGATTCAGGAAGCGAGTAGTAGCCTTGGGATTGACCATCTTGCAGGCGCCAGATGGCGAAGGTATCCAGGGTGGCGGTCACGGCATGGCTGTTGTCTGCCGAGAAGCGGGTGATGATGACGAAGTTGTCCTGATTGTCGGACTGGCGCCAGCGCCAGCGCTCCTTGCCCTGTTCCAGGTCCCACACCACTGTGCCCTGGCTCAGGCTGGAGACGATGGCCTGCTTGCCGTCACTGGCGAGATCGGCGCTCAGCAGTCCCTGGTTGGCGAGGGTGACTTGCCGGTCCGGCAGTGAGCTCTGTTCGCAACCTGTCAGTATCAGGCAAATACCGATGAGATAAATGGCACTTTTTATCATTTTTCCTGTCTCATGCTTTCGTTACCTGCGATCACGGCGTTAGTATAAGGCGCTTATCACGATAAACCTCTCATTTCACGAAGGAACCGAGAGCGGTATTTAGAGTTTTGGAGAAACTGATGAACAATTTTCTGAAGGTGTCCCTGTTGGCTGCGGCAGTTGCCGTGAGTCTGACTGCTTGCCAAAAAGACGAGAAGACTGCTGCGAATACCGCAGAGGTCAAGGCAGAAGCCAGCAAGCCGGCAGAGGCCCCCAAGGCTGATGCTAAGAGCTTTGAAGAGCAATCCGGCTATGCAATTGGCCTCTCCATGGGTCGTTATATCGCCAATACCCTGGAACGTCAGCAGGAACTCGGCATCAAACTGGACAACGGCGTCATCCTCAAGGGTGTGACCGACGGTCTGGGCAAAGAAGCCAAGATGACTGACGAGGAAATCCAGAAGGTTCTGCAGCAGTACGACGCCAAGATCAACGAGTTGACCAAGGCCAAGGCTGACAAGGATGCCGTGGATAACCAGAAGAAGGGTGAAGAGTACCTGGCTGCCAACGCCAAAAAAGAAGGCGTGAAGAGCACCGAATCCGGCCTGCAATACCAGGTCGAGAAGATGGGTGCCGGCGCCAAGCCGAAGGCTACCGACATCGTCAAGGTTCACTACACTGGCACCCTGACCGACGGCACCAAGTTCGACAGCTCCGTCGATCGCGGCGAGCCGGCCACCTTCCCGCTCAATCAGGTGATCCCGGGCTGGACCGAAGGCGTGCAGCTGATGCCGGTGGGTTCCAAGTTCAAGTTCTTCCTGCCGTCCAAGCTGGCCTATGGCGAGCACGGTGCAGGCTCCATCCCGGCCAATGCCGTGCTGGTGTTCGATGTTGAGCTGCTGGCGATCGAGAAGCCGGCTGCCGATGGCGACAACGCCAAGAAGTAAGCGCTCATCGTTGAAAAAACGGCTCCTTAGGGAGCCGTTTTTACTTGTATCTCCCGGCGAATGGCGGGATAAAAGAGAGAGTCGCCAACTGTGCTAACATGGCGTACAAGACCCGAAATAGACAACAAAATCAATTGCAAGGATGGCTCCCGTGGCTGAAAGCAAACCTCGAGTCCTGTTGGTGGAAGATACCCGCAGTCTGGCGGTGGTCTATGAACAGTATCTGGCCCAGGATGGCTATGAGGTAGTGCTGGCCGATTGTGGTCAGCAGGCGTTGGCGCAGCTGCTGACCAGCCCGCCACCCGTGGTGCTGCTCGACCTCGAACTGCCCGACATGTCCGGCATGGACATTCTGCAGCAGATCACCGAGCAGCAACTGCCCTGCTCGGTAGTGGTGATCACCGCCCACGGCTCGGTGGATGTGGCGGTGGAGGCGATGCGCCTCGGCGCCTTCGACTTCCTGACCAAACCGTTCGACGGCAAGCGGCTGTGCGCCACCGCCCGCAATGCCCTCAAGCACCAGCAGCTGAGTTCGCTGGTGGCCCAGTACCGGGAGAACTTCGAGCGCAGCTCGTTCGCCGGTTTCATCGGTGCCTCCATGCCGATGCAGGCCGTCTATCGCATCATAGAGAGCGCGGCGCCGAGCAAGGCGACCGTGTTCATCACGGGGGAGAGCGGCACCGGCAAGGAGGTGTGCGCCGAGGCCATTCACCAGTGCAGTCCCCGCAGCGAACAGCCCTTCATCGCGCTCAACTGCGCCGCCATTCCCCACGACCTGATGGAGAGCGAGATCTTCGGTCACGTGAAGGGCTCCTTTACCGGTGCCCAGGGGGATCGCAAGGGGGCGGCCAGTCTGGCGGACGGTGGCACCCTGTTTCTGGACGAGATCTGCGAGATGGATCTCGACCTGCAGAGCAAGCTGCTGCGCTTCATCCAGACCGGCACCCTGCAGCGGGTCGGTAGCGGCAAGCTGGAGACGGTGGACGTGCGCTTCGTCTGCGCTACCAACCGGGATCCCCTGGTGGAGGTGAAGGCGGGGCGTTTTCGCGAGGATCTCTACTACCGGTTGCACGTGATCCCCCTCAGCCTGCCACCGCTGCGCGAGCGGGGCGAGGATATACTGCTGCTGGCCCGCAACCTGCTGCAGAGCTACGCCAGGGAAGAGAACAAACGCTTCAAGGATTTCGATGCCGAGGCGGCGCGGGTGCTGCTCGATTACCCCTGGCCCGGCAACGTGCGCGAGCTGCAAAACGTGGTGCGCAACATAGTGGTGCTCAACGATCGCGAGTTGGTGAGCCCGGACATATTGCCGCCGCCGCTCAGCGGCCGCAGGGGCCTGACGGCGGCCATGGCGCCGGTCAGCACGGCCAGCGGCAGCGCCGCACCTTTGCTCAATACGCCGATCCGCCCGCTCTGGCTGGTGGAGAAGGAGACCATAGAGCAGGCCATCGCCAGCTGTGACGGCAATATCCCCAAGGCGGCGGCCCTGCTGGAGATCAGCCCTTCCACCATCTATCGCAAGAAACAGAGCTGGGAAGAGGCGAGCCTGGTCTGAGTGGCGGGGCATGGTCAATGCTCCGATTGGGCCGCCGGTGGAGAAGGAGACCATAGAGCAGGCCATCGCCAGCTATGACGGCAATATCCCCAAGGCGGCGCGGCTGGAGATCAGCCCCCCAATCCTCCCATCTATCGCAAGAAACAGAGTTGGGAAGAGGCTAGCCTGGTCTGAGATGGGGGCCGATATGGTATTCGTCACTCTGGAAGTGAAGTGTTCGGGGCGACCAACTGGCCGCCCCGCTGCTTTGCTAGAGGCTGTTTGCTAGAGCTTGGCCAACTGCTTGAGCCTGGCCAGTCGCTCTGCCTCGTTAGCCTTGAGCCAGCGATCCTGTGACAGCAGAAACCAGGCGCGGGCGAAGTATTCGGCCGCGGCCGGGTCAGCCAGTGCCAGTGCATTTTCCCCCAGCTCCTCGAACAGATAGCCATCCTCCGGCTCGCCGGCTTCTACCATCTCCGCCTGCAACTGCGTCAGTTCGGCCAGCGCCTGTTCGTGCAAGCCCTGTGCCCGGGTCAGCCGCGCCAGGCTCCAGCGGGCGATGAAGGCCTTGGCCGGGTTGTGGTTCTGTTCGTGCCAGGCCAGGCATTTTTGCTGACACTGGCGGGCCTCTTCCAGGCGGCCCAGTTCGAACAGGGTCCAGCCCTGATTGTTGTAGAGGCTGGGCAGCCAGCCGCGCACTTTTTTATCCTGGCTGCGCTCCGCCAACTCCATCGCCAGCTGGTGCCAGCGGCTCTGCTCTTCCAGCGGTGCGGCTATGGCCACCATGTGGGCCGCATCGATGGCGAGATAGAGCTCCTTGCTCTTGAGCCCCTGCTGCCAGGCCTGCTCGAACAGGGTTCTGGCACTGGCCTTGTCGCCGGCGGAGTTGAAGGTGCGGCCGCGCTCCAGCAGGGCGCGAAGGCGGGCTCGCGGGGTGGCATCGGTGAGGCGGGGCTCTATTTCGTCGAGCAGCTGGTGCGCCTCGGCAAACTGGCGTTGCAGCGAATGGGTGCGGGCTATCTGGGTGAGCAGCTCCAGTTCGAGTTGCAGGTCGGCGGCGGCACGCGCCTCGGGCAACAGAGCATGGAAACGCAGGGCGCTGGCGGCGGGATCCTTGTAATCCCACTGCGCCATGAAATCGGGCGGATTGTCCATTTGGCCTCCTTGCTGGCTATCCTCCCACCAAGATGCCTGCCGGCCATTGTTTGTACAAGGGGCGCTCGTCACAGAGCGCCCCTTGGGTCATGCAAAAGTGTTCAGCACATGATGTCAGTAGACCATGGCCAGGCTCATCAGCATCAGGCCGAGGGCGGCAAAGGCCCCCTCCTTGATCGCCAGACGCGGCACCAGTGCCTTGGGCAGGGCCGGAAACAGGCTGAGCGCAAAGCCGAGCCCCGGCATCAGCCAGTGAAAGGCCGGGTTGCGCAGGCTTGGATCCGCCGCCCCATTGATGATGATCAGCAGGATAAACAGGGTGAAGGCGGGCAGGATAAACCAGCGGGCGCTGCCGGCGGCGACGGCCCGCAGCGGCGAGATGCGATAGAGCACCAGAGTCACGATAAACAGCACCAGAGGTGCCAGCAGATAGAGCGGAGCCGGGTTCATGGTTGGTGTTCTCCAGACGGTGGGTAAATGGGGTCGGGGTTCAGTGATTGTACAGGGCCGGTGCGATGACGATCCGCGGCGGTATGGGATCAGCCCTGGCCGGCGAGGCGCCGTGGCGCGGGTTCAAGCTTTGGAAGTGATCCCGGGCAACGCCTTGCCATCGGGGGATCAGCGCAACCAGAACCAGGCAGCGGCAAAGCCCAGCCAGCTCAGCAGCAAGAGGAGCCAGGGCAGGGGGTGCTGGCGGGAGACCTCGACAAGTTCGATCTCGCTCTCCTCTACCTGTTCGGTGTGCGGTTGCTGCTTCGCCTTGCTCTGCAACTTCTTCTGACGACTGGCCTCCCGGGCCCGCGCCTTCATCTGTTTCTTGTACTCGTCTATGCCTTTCTGGATCCCCTGGGCGATCAGCTGGGTCTGCTCCTTGGTCTGTCCCGGCTTCTGGTTGGCGCGGGCGATCTTCAGCGCATCCTGCTGGGTCTCGGGGGATATCTTGTCGTACTTCGCCATAAAAGGGTCTCCTCGGCATCGATTGGCGGGGAGTATGCCATAAAAACGGCGCCCTCAGGCGCCGTTGTAGCAGGTTGTGAGCCGGATCAGGGCTTGTTGTAGGTCACGGTTGCATAGGGCAGCGGATTGAGGGTGCCCTGGGACTCGGCGTACTCCATGAACATCTCGTTCTCACCGACGCCAGAGTCGACATAGTCACCCTTGTTGGGCAGCTCTTCGCGCTTGAGCAGGCCGTTGTAGCCATCCTTGCCGGAGGCGATATAGGTGTTGGCACCGACCCGGTACACCTTCTCGTCGTCCAGCGGCAGCCACTGGCCGTTGGCATCCAGCAGCTCCAGCTTGGTGATACGGGAACCCTTGGCCAGTTTGCCGTCATAGCTGTAGCTCAGGTGACCGACGTAGGGGAAGGCACCGCTGGAGGCGCCGATCCCGGTCTCCAGGCCGATGGAGTAGTCAACGGCGTACTCCAGGGTGGCGCGCACGTCCTTGCCCTTGAGGTTGAAGGCGGCGATCTTGTTGCCAAACGGCAGCAGGGTGCCCATCACGTAACCGACCGAGAGCGGGCCCGCGTTCACATCGGCGCGCACACCACCGGCGTTCTGGATTGTGAAGTCGACCTTGGTGTTGAGCTTGTTGAGCTTCCAGTACAGGGATTCGGCCACCAGGGGATCGATCAGACCCGCGCCATCCGGGGTGAGCGGCACGCGCACGTGGGGCAGCTTGGTCGGCACCTCGGCGATGATCTTGGCCTCGAGCTCGGCCACGGCCGGCTTGTACTCTGTGTCGATCACATCGCGCATGGCGGTGTTTTCCGGCACGATTTCGATGACGGGTGACTTGGTGATGAAGTCGACCACATTGGTCTGCTCGCTGCCGGTCAGGGGCACCTTCTTCTTGGCCACTTCCTTGGTGAAGTCGTCGCCCGTCATCAGGGTGTTGCGACCCTCGCACTTGGTGATCTGGCCTTCCTTGCTCAGGGAGACGTTGACCAGGCCATAGCCCTTGGCCCATTCGCCGGCCTGCACGATACAGGTCTTGCCGCCGTCCGGATTGTTGATCAGCTGGGCATAGGTGTTGTCGTCGGCCGGGTTCTGGTTGTGGGCCGTGTATCCGACGCTGTTGATCTCGTTGATGTCGCCGAGGAAGGTCTGGGAGTGACCGCCAACGATCAGGTCGATACCGTTGACGGCCTTGGCGACGGCCTGGTCATTTTGCAGCCCGATATGGGTGACCATGATGATCTTGTTGGCGCCTTTTGACTTGAGGGTGTCGACCATTTTCTGGGCGGTCTCAATCATCGGCAGGAATTGGGTATCGGTATCCGGTGAAGAGATGTCATGCATATTTTCCAGCACCAGCCCGAAAATACCCACGCTCTCGCCATTTACTTCCTTAATGACATATTCATGAATATTTTCACTGTCTTTCAGGGTGGCGCTACTGGATTTCACCATATTGGAAGCCAATACAGGGAAATTCACCCGTGAGACGAAATCTTTAATAGCCTGGTTGCCCAGATCGAATTCGTGATTGCCCAGCACCATGGCATCTATGCCCATGTCGGAGAGCAGGCGAGACTCCTCTTCCCCCTTGAACTGGGTGAAGTAGAGGGTGCCCTGGAAGGCATCGCCACCGTTGAGCACCATGAAGTTGCGGCCTTCATTGGCAGCCTGGCTGCGCAGCTCGTCCAGCTTGAACTTCAGGCGGGGATAGCCGCCCAGCTTGGCGTTGAACTTGAACAGCTCCTGGCCGGTGGGCTGGATGGCCAGCGCATTTTCGGTCGGGTCCAGGTGGGCGTGGGTATCATTGATGTGGGCAATGGTCAGATCCAGCGGAATATGTTCCTTGCTGCTGTTTTCTGAATTGCAGGCGGTCAGCCCGAACAGGGTAATAGAGACGGTGACGGCCAGTAGCGTCTTCTTCATCGGTAATAATCCTCTTGTTGTTATTGTCCTGTATATCGTTCCTGCATGACAGGAGTGTGGCGATTCTAGGCAAAAAGCAATAATTGGAAATAAAGAGAGCTGATTCCTTTGAGCTACTGCACATTAATAAAGCGAACAAACGTTTGCGAGATTGCGCAACGCCATGACTACAGACTAATGACAAGTTTCACATCGCCATATCTGTGGCTGGCTGTATCAGGGATCAGGCACTGCCGGGCCGGGCCGCCGGCTCTGTGGTGACGGCGGGCAGCAGTCGCAGAAACTGTGCCGGGGTGAGCGGGCGACCATAGAGATAGCCCTGCAGGTAGTTGACGTTGCGCTCGGTCAGGAAGTCCGCCTGCTCCTGGGTCTCGACCCCTTCGGCTATGGTCTCCAGCCCCAGCCGGGTGGCCAGGCTGATGGTGCTGTCAAGAATATGACGGGAGAGGGCATTGGTGCCTATCATGGCGACGAAGCTCTGATCGATCTTGAGATAATCCACGTGAAACTGCTGCAGATAGGTGAGGCTGGAGTGGCCGGTGCCAAAGTCGTCCAGCCCTATCTTGACCCCCATCTGCCGCAGCTCGCCAAACAGCCGGTCGGTCAGCTGGCTGGGGGGGATCAGCTCCCGCTCGGTCAGCTCCAGCACCAGGGTTATCGGATTGCCGGCGAAGGCGGCGAGGAAGACGCGGCAGTCATCGATCAGGCTGAGATCCTGGCAGTGCTGGGCGCAGATGTTGAAGCCGAAGTGAAAGCGGGTCGGCAGCTGAGCCGCGTGGGGGGCGAACTGCAGGCGCACCTGCTGCATCAGGGTCTGGGTCATGAGTATGATGAGGCCGCTCTCCTCCGCCAGCGGGATGAAGAGATCCGGCCGGATCAGCCCCTGGCGGTGGTGTTGCCAGCGCATCAGCACCTCGCAGCCATGCAGTTGGCCACTCTTGCTGAAGACGATGGGTTGCAGATAGGGGATGAACTCCTGCTTGATGATGGCGCGCTTGAGTTCTAGGGTCGGGGTCGAGATATGGCTCCACCAGCGGTAGGTGGCGAGGCCGGCCAGGCCGCCCAGCGTCAGGATCAGTATGATGAGGGAGCCCTGCTTTTGCAGGGTCAGGGCCAGCACGGCATGCAAGGGGAATCCCTGGTTGAGGTTGTAGTCGAACGCGGTCGAGTTGAGCCGATAGTTGAATCCCCGCAATCTTGGGGGCTGGCCGTCGTGGATCTTGCCCTGGAGGTCGAGCCACTGTTCGCCGATCTGCACCCAGCTATGGGCGCCGGCGAGCCGCCACTGCAACGGCTTGCTCAGGTGGTAGGGGTTGATGGCGACCATCACCGAATGATCCCCTTCACTCAGGTGATAGAACAGCAGCGAGGGCTTGCGCCCGAGCCGGGTGACGGCGCTGAGCTTGAACCGCTCGTGCTGGCCGTCTTGCAGCTCATCGCTCAGGTCTATCTCGTCGAAGATGGAGGAGCAGTAGAGGCGGCCGTGGCGGGAGAGGTTGACCGAGCGAACATAGGGGGAGGTGGCGACCAGCACCCGCAGCTCGCGGGCAACCTCGGCACAGGGCCGGCTCGCCAGCGGCAGGGCGGCCCTTGCCGCCTGGGTCGAGTGGCGCAGGGCGCTGTCGATCTGCACCATGGCGCGCTCGGCGGCGGTCTGTGCCTGCTGGCGAGTCAGAGACCAGGTCTGCCAGTAGAGGGTGGCGAGGGAGATGAGGATCAAGGAGGCGCAGCACAGCAGGCTGGCCAGCAGACGAGGCAGGTTGCTGTGACGCAGAAAAGAGAGAGCCATGGACCACGCCTCGGTGAACGGAAATTGAACAAAAAAAGGTCGGTCATACTACACAATCAGGCACCATTCTCATAGCCACCACGGGGTGTCAATGGCAGGGGTGTCCAGGGGGAGGGAGGCGGAGAGGGGAGATGGGGACTCAAAAATAACAGAGGCGGCCCGGGGCCGCCTCTGTTGTCATCGCAGACAAGGGAGTGCTTACAGCTGCTCGATGCCGACTATGTGCCAGGGCGCATTGTCCTTGGCCAGGTTGCGTTCGAGGTGCCACACCTCCTTGATGTCCTCCTCGACCTGCTCCTGGCGATCCATGTAGCGGCCGCTGAAGCGCACGCTGACCTGGGCCCAGTCGCTGCCGTAGTCGGCACGCACCAGCTGGGTATCCACATACATCACTTCGGTATGCTGCTCACCGGTCAGCTCGGCACGTTCGGCTTTGAGCTGCTCGAACAGCTCAGGGCTCACGTACTCGCGTACCTTTTCCAGATCGTTTTTATTCCAGGATTCTTGCAGGGTGCGGTAGTGATCACGGGCACCTGACAGGAAACCGTTCATGTCAAAACCTGGCGGCAGACGGAAGGGCACGTCGCTGTCGGCAAAGCCGGTCGCTTGCGGCGCACTGTTGCTCTGCTCGAACTGCTGGGGGGCGGCCGATGGCGGCTGATAGCCGGCGTAGGCTGCCTGTGGCTGGGGCGAGGCCGCCTTGCTCCTGCGCATGGCGCGGAACAGGAAGACGGCGCCCAGCGCCAGAGCGGCGATCAGCAGCATGTCCATGCCTTGCAGGCCTTCGAAGGCACCGCTACCCAGCAGGTAGGCGAACAGGCCACCGGCCAGCAGGCCGCCGAGCAGACCGCCCATCATGCCACCCTTCTTCGGTGCGGCCTGAGCCCCGACCGCCGGGTTCTTGGTGTCGACGGGCTTGGCCGCCGGTTGGGCCGGAGCCGTCTTGTAGCTCTTGCCAAAGGATTTACCGCCGCCAAACTTCTTGGCCTCGGCAATGGGTGCCCCCAGGCCAATGGCCAGGATCACGGCAAACAGGGTCAGCATCTTTTTCATTTTGACTCTTTTCACTCTCATCAGTGGGTGGGGCATGCTCTGCTTTGGCAAGCTCAGCGAGGCGCATGGCAGGCTGCCTGTCCCTCGTTGTATTGCAGCTTGCGACTATGATTAACATGGTTGGCATGAATTATTCATGAACAGATTGTCCCGATCGGGGGCATCAGAGGAGCAGCGCAATGAAAAGTCGACGACCGAGCCGCAAGGAGCGCAAGCTGCGCAACAAGACGAGAGCCAAGCCCCATGACCAGACCCTGGTCTGGCCCTTCCTCATGGTATGAGGCCGGGGTGATCCCCCGGCACAGTTCATCGGCAAGCGGTGCCTGCCACCATCAGGAGGAGGGTTGCACCAGCCAGAAGTGAATAGCGTGCATTAGCACTCGCGATGGCGGGGTTTCTTTTGTAAAATTCCCGTCCCCTTCCCGCTGCGGTTTTTATGTGTATGGCAGAGCAAGTGACGGCGAAAAAAGACGCCAAGACACAACAGCTGAAAGTCCCTCCCCACTCTTTTGAGGCCGAACAGTCCGTACTGGGCGGCCTGATGCTGGATAACGACGCCTGGGATCGGGTCGCCGAACGAGTGATCGACAAGGATTTCTACAGCCGTCCTCACCGGCTGATCTTCCAGGCCATGACCCGCCTCTCCAATGTGGGCAACCCCATAGATCTCATCACCCTGCAAGAGGAGCTGGAACGCTCGGAGCAGCTGGAAGAGTCCGGTGGCTTCGCCTATCTGGTGGAGATCGCCAAGAACACCCCGAGTGCCGCCAACATCAATGCCTACGCCGAAATCGTGCGTGAGCGGGCGGTGGTGCGGGAGATGATCTCGGTCGCCAACGAGATAGTCGAAGCAGGCTACGAGCCGCAGGGACGCACCTCGGGCGATCTGCTCGATCTGGCCGAGAGCAAGGTGTTCCAGATCGCCGAGCAGCGCACCAGCGCCAACGAGGGGCCCCAGCCCCTCAAGCTGATCCTCGAGCAGACGGTCGACAAGATTGAAGAGCTGTTCAAGACCCCCCACAACGGGGTGACCGGGGTCTCCAGCGGTTACGGGGATCTGGACAAGATGACCGCCGGTCTGCAGCGCTCGGATCTGATTATCGTGGCGGCCCGCCCCTCCATGGGCAAGACCACCTTTGCCATGAACTTGTGCGAGCACGCGGCGCTCACCGCCGAGAAACCGGTACTCATCTTCTCGCTGGAGATGCCCTCCGAGCAGATCATCATGCGTATGCTCGCCTCGGTCGGGCGCATCGACCAGACCAAGGTGCGGACCGGTCAGCTCGACGACGAAGATTGGGCGCGCCTCTCCTCCACCATGGGGCTGCTGCTCGAGAAGGGCAAGATGTACATAGATGACGCCTCCGGCCTCACCCCGACCGACGTGCGCTCCCGCGCGCGCCGCATCGCCCGTGAGCACGGCGGCCTCTCAATGATCATGATCGACTACCTGCAGCTGATGCGGGTGCCCGCGCTTTCAGACAACCGGACCCTGGAGATAGGTGAAATCTCCCGCTCCCTCAAGGCGCTGGCAAAAGAGTTGCAGTGCCCCGTGGTCGCGCTGTCCCAGCTCAACCGTAGCCTGGAACAGCGTGCGGACAAGCGCCCGGTCAACTCGGATCTGCGGGAATCCGGCTCCATAGAGCAGGACGCGGATTTGATCATGTTTATCTACCGTGATGAGGTGTATCACGATGACAGCCCTGACAAGGGGATTGCCGAGATCATCATAGGCAAGCAGCGTAACGGCCCCATAGGCCGGGTGCGCCTCACCTTCCAGGGCCAGTTCTCCCGGTTCGACAACTATGCCGGTCCGGCGTTTGATGACGATTACTAAGTAGGGGTCGGTCTGCGCACCCATATCGGTGCCTGGGTCCCCCCAGATCCAAGACACAGTTTTCCCGGTTCGACAATTATGCCGGTCCGGCCTTAGACGATGACAATTAAGGGCTGACACCACACGGTGCCTGGCGCATTCACGCGCCATCATGCCCTCGTAAGGGAAAACAGATGAAAGCGGCTATTGCCCAAATCAATACAGCGGCCCTGCGCCACAACCTCGCCGTGGTAAAACGGCATGCCCCCGATTGCAAGATCATTGCCGTGGTCAAGGCCAATGCCTATGGCCATGGCCTGCTGCCGGTCGCCCGCACCCTGGTGGATGCGGATGCCTACGCAGTGGCCCGTATCGAAGAGGCGCTGATGTTGCGCTCCTGCGCCGTGGTCAAACCGATCGTGCTGCTGGAGGGTTTCTTCTCCAGCGCTGATCTGCCGGTGCTGGCGGCCAATAATTTGCAAACTGCGGTGCACACCTGGGAGCAGCTCGAAGCGCTGGAGCAGGCCGAACTGCCGGCTCCCGTGGTGGCCTGGCTCAAGCTCGACACCGGCATGCACCGGCTCGGGGTGCGCAGCGACGAGATGCCCGCCTTTATCGCGCGTCTGGCCAGGTGCAAGAACGTGGTGCAGCCGTTCAACATCATGACCCACTTCAGCCGCTCCGATGAGCTCGAACAATCGACCACCCGCGAGCAGATCGACTTGTTCAGTCGCCTCACGGCGCCACTCCTGGGCGAGCGGGCCATGGCGAACTCGGCGGGGATCCTGGCCTGGCCCGATTCCCACTGCGACTGGGTGCGCCCCGGCGTCATCCTGTACGGCGTATCCCCCTTCCCCAATACGGTGGCGGCGGATTACGACCTGCAACCCGTGATGACCCTCAAGACCCAGCTGATCGCGGTGCGGGATCACAAGGCGGGTGAACCTGTGGGCTATGGCGCCAACTGGGTGTCGGACCGGGATACCCGGCTCGGCGTCATCGCCATAGGTTACGGTGATGGCTACCCGCGCATGGCGCCCAACGGCACCTCAGTGCTGGTCAATGGCCGCATAGTGCCGCTGGTGGGCCGCGTCTCCATGGACATGACCACTGTGGATCTGGGGCCGGGCGCCACCGACAAGGCCGGCGACGAAGCCGTGCTCTGGGGTGAGGGGCTGCCGGTGGAGCGGGTCGCCGACGAGATTGGCACCATCCCCTACGAGCTCATCACCAAGCTTACCTCCCGGGTCTTTATGGAATACGTCTAGCCACGGCCAGCACCAAACGCCAAAAAGCCCCGCATGCGGGGCTTTTTCTATGACGTTGTTGCGGCCTGCCGACCGTTTATGGTCGGTGCATCCTGACAAACTTCTCCAGCAACTGATCTTCGGTTTCCACGTGGGCGGGATCCCGGATGATGCAGTCTATGAGCCGCAGACGCTGATGCTACTGCCTGTGCATCCGCACAAACTTCTCCAGCAGCTGCTCCTCGGTCTCCACATGGGCGGGATCCCAGATGATGCAATCGATGGGGCAGACGCTGATGCAGGTCGGCTTCTCATAGTGACCGACGCACTCGGTGCAGCGACTGGGATCTATCTCGTAGATCTCCTCACCCAGGCTGATGGCCTGGTTCGGACACTCGGGATCACACATGTCGCAGTTGATGCACTTGTCGGTGATGAGCAGGGACATATCAGGCCGCCGAGTGCGGCTGACGGGTGTCCTGGCGATCGCCGAGGTTGCGCAGCAGTATGCCGTAGTTGATGTCGATCTCTTTGGGAACAGGCACATAGACCACGTGGCCGTTGCCCGGCGCCGTGTCGATGAGCTCGCCCTTGCGGTTCTGCATCTGCTCCAGATTGAAGCTGACGTTGCCCTGCGGCGTCATCAGCTCCAGGCTGTTGCCCACCAGGAACTTGTTTTTCACTTCCACTTCCACCATGTCGCCCTGGCGACCGGTGATCTCGCCGACGAACTGTTGGGTGTCGGAGACCGAGTAGCCGTAGTCGTAGTTCTGGTACTCGCTGTGGTTGTGACGGCGCAGGAAGCCCTCGGTGTAGCCACGGTGGGCCAGATTTTCGAGGGTGCCCATCAGGGTCGGATCGAACGGACGACCGGCGACTGCGTCGTCAATGGCCTTGCGATAGACCTGGGCGGTGCGGGCGCAGTAGTAGAAGGACTTGGTGCGGCCTTCAATTTTCAGCGAATGCACCCCCATCTTGGTCAGGCGCTCCACGTGCTCGACGGCACGCAGATCCTTGGAATTCATGATGTAGGTGCCGTGCTCGTCCTCGAACGCCGTCATGTATTCACCGGGACGGTTGGACTCTTCCAGCAGCACCAGCGCATCGCTTGGCTTGCCGAGCCCCAGGGTGTTGTCCGGGCGCACTGCGATGGGCTCCTGGCGGTGGACTATCTGGCCCACGTCATCTTCCTTGCCCTCGTGCACCTTGTACTCCCAGCGGCAGGAGTTGGTGCAGGTACCCTGGTTGGGGTCGCGCTTGTTGATGTAACCGGACAGCAGGCAGCGGCCTGAGTAGGCCATGCAGAGGGCGCCGTGGACGAACACTTCCAGCTCCATCTCCGGCACCTGCATGCGGATCTCTTCGATCTCGTCAAGTGACAGCTCGCGGGAGAGGATGGCGCGGGTCAGGCCCATCTGATGCCAGAACTTCACCGTCGCCCAGTTGACCGCGTTGGCCTGCACCGAGAGGTGAATGGGCATATCCGGGAAGGCTTCGCGCATCATCATGATGAGACCCGGGTCTGACATGATCAGCGCATCCGGCTTCATCTCCACCACGGGGCGCATGTCGCGGATGAAGGTCTTGAGCTTGGAGTTGTGGGGCTGGATGTTGGCTACCACATAGAACTGCTTGCCCAGCGCGTGGGCCTCGTTGATGCCGAGCTGCAGATTTTCGTGATCGAATTCGTTGTTGCGTACCCGCAGGCTGTAACGCGGCTGGCCCGCATAGACGGCGTCGGCGCCATAGGCATAGGCGTAACGCATATTCTTGAGGGTCCCGGCGGGGGAGAGCAATTCTGGTCTGAACATGTTGGACTCTTAGTATCTGATTGCAAATCAGGACGGCGCCACCTGATGGCGCCGGATTGGTTGAGCCGTGGTGCGAGACGGCGCTCGCGCCACAACTACCCGATGGCGTACATCATTATGCAGGATCACAGGGGATGCACCTGATATACGGGGTGCGAGATTGTACTCGCCCCCACGCCATCATGCAATTTGGCAGGCAATGGTTGCCGGCGCGAGCCGCGATGAATGTCCGGTCCGATCAGGCCCAGCGGGAGAGGGGGGAGGGCATGGCGTAGGCGTAGCCCTGCTGGTAGTCGCAGCCGAGCCGGTTGGCTATCTCGATATGTTGCAGTGTCTCGACCCCTTCACACACCACCTTCATGCCGAGCCGCTGCAGGTATTCCACCAGACCGGTCAGCATCTTGAAGGCATGGGGTGTACGCGCCGCCTGCAGCAGCAGGGAGCGATCCAGCTTGATGATCTCGTAGGGCAGTGCCATCACCCGCTGGAAGTTGCACTCCTGGGTGCCGAAGTCATCACAGGCGATGTGGGCGCCATGAGCGCGCAGTACCTCGATCAGCGCCCTGTGCTTGCTGTGCAGCGGGGCGTGCTCCAGCACCTCGAACCAGATCTCCATGCCCACCTTGTGAGCCTGGATCAGCACCAGCAGCAAGAGGTTCTGATAGGTCGGGCTGCACAGCGTCGGGTTGAGATTGATGGAGAGCAGATAGGGGCCAGCCTTCGCCAGGGTCGGCAGATCGCGCATGATGGCCCTGAGCATGACGATGTCCAGATGCAGGGATTCATCCTGGCTGAGGGAGAGAAAGTCGATGCCCTGATAACTCTGCTGCGCCGGCTCCCAGCGCCGGGCCAGTACCTCATAGCCTTTGACCTGACGGTCGCGGCCTATGATCGGCTGGTAAAAGGGCACGGCCACCTCGGCCACCGCCACGGTTGCCATGTCACTCATCGGATACTCTTCTTTGAACGCAAACATGGCACTCACCTGATAGACGGATATGGCTGCGCATCATACAGGAGGGACAGGGGGATGCTCTGTAGGAATCCTCTGATAATTCGGCTGAATTTGCCAAGTCAATATAGGACTATTCTGATTAACTTCCCCCCTGGTGCTAAATAGACTGGCTCCAATGATATGCAGCCAGTTTGTCTGTTGTTAATCAATCATCGTAACAAGACAAACATCTGCATGTAAAAACCAGTCTGGAATCGTCATGAATAAAATATATTTTATCCTGTCGCTGATATTCAGCGGCAACGCGCTGGCATCGGCCGAAATCAGCATAGGCACACTTTATGACTATATGTCTGGTCAGCAGAGCACTTATTTGAAGCGTATTCGTAATCAGGGTGATGCGACCGCCTTCGTCAAGGTTGCCATTCATGAGATCAGCTACGACGCGGCGGGCCAGCCGCAGGAGTCGGCCGAGCTGACCGAGAGACGCCGGGCGCTTGATTGCCAACCCGTCCCGCATGATTATTCCGGCCAACGGGGTGCAGGCGACCCGGCTGCTGTTTATGGGAGAGGGGGACAAGGAGCGCTATTTCAGGGTCCGCTTTATTCCGGTATTGCCAAAGCAGGAGGATGGGTTCGATCTGGATGCCAATACGGTACAGGAGAGTCAGTCGCAAGTCTCGGCCGGGGTAAATATATTGACCGACTTTGGCGCCATTATTTTTGTGATGCCAAAAGAGAGCCGGTTTGATACCCGTTTGATAAAGACAGACACCATGACGACTGTCGTGAATAAAGGTAATGAAACGATAATGTTTGACTGTTTATTTTTATATTTACTCCATATCAAGGTATCCACTGCAGTTCATGATGTTTATAAATGAAAACTTGATATTGAATGACATAATATGACCCTTAACCTTCTATGTTTCGGATCCATCTGATTATTATTCTGGCTGGTGTTTAGCGGAAGAGAGCATCAAGTGGTGACAACCTGGGTTGCCGGTGAGGTTCTGGCTGCACGGCTTGCGCCAGCCAGGCCCAGTCGAGCAGGGGTTTATCCGCCTTGAAGCGCTGGTAAGCCAGTCCCTGATCGACGGTCAGGAACAGAGTCGTCGGCAGGCCGATGCGATTGGTGTAGCGCACCATGACCTCGCCTCGATAGCTGGCCAGCCGCTGCCGCAACTGTGGTAGCGTCAAGCCGTTTGCCTGTCCCGTCTCATCCCAAATCTCAAACATGGCGATCCATGACTCCGAACTGTGTGAGCACTACTGTTTCCAAAAAGAGTAGCTGATGCAATTGTCAGATCTGACAGTGTCAAATGGAGTCATTTTTACAAAGCAAAAACCCGGCACTGGGCCGGGTCTTTTAAATGATGGTGGAGGGAGAAGGATTCGAACCTTCGAAGGCAGAGCCGTCAGATTTACAGTCTGATCCCTTTGGCCGCTCGGGAACCCCTCCACAGGGGCAAAGCATAGGTTATTCAGCCATTGCAATCGGGAAAATGGTGGAGGGAGAAGGATTCGAACCTTCGAAGGCAGAGCCGTCAGATTTACAGTCTGATCCCTTTGGCCGCTCGGGAACCCCTCCACGGGGTATTTCCTGATTGTCACTACTTTTGCACTTGAATGGTGGAGGGAGAAGGATTCGAACCTTCGAAGGCAGAGCCGTCAGATTTACAGTCTGATCCCTTTGGCCGCTCGGGAACCCCTCCCCAAGTGCGAGGCGCATACTATCAGATCCGGCAGCTTTGTGAACCCCTTCTGGTGATATCTGGCGACAAAAAAGTGCGAGTCGGTCATTTTTTGATATCTTTCGCTCATTTTTCATCCTTATCAACGACTTCTATGTCGATTCCCGGCATGAATACGACGAGAGACCCGTGCCGGCAGGCACTGATGGGGCGGGCGGGGCCGTGTGTGACTCCTTAGCATTTTCTACTGAAAATATGGCCTCATCTTGTAACTGTGATGGTTGACCGGTTCACGGATGGACATTGCTGCTGCACCATTTTACTCTCACCATGTTATTCAACTGTTAACATGGACTGTGGACTCTTCTATGCAGGCTCTCGATATCGCCGTGTTGCGCGGCCAGTTTCCCGCCCTCAATCAACTGGTTGATGGCAAGACCCCCATCTTCTTCGACGGCCCGGGCGGCGCTCAGGTGCCTCGCCCCGTGCTCACGGCCATGACCGACTATCTCGGCCACTTCAACGCCAACCTGGGTGGTCCCTTCTTCTCGGCCCGCGCCACGGAGCAGCAGGCGCAGCGAGCAAGGCAGGCCGTGGCGACCCTGCTGGGGGCGGATCGGGCTGAAGAGATCGTCTTTGGTGCCAACTTCACCACTCTGACGTTTGCGGTCAGCCGTGCCCTGTCTCGGGAGTGGCAGGCGGGGGACGAGATCATCGTCAGCGCGCTGGATCACTACTCCAACGTGTCGAGCTGGCAGCAGGCGGCGGCCGATCGCGGCGTTGTGGTGCATCAGGTGCGGGTGGATGTGGCGAGCGGCGGGCTCGACTATGCGCATCTGCTGACGCTGCTGGGCCCCAAGACCCGGCTGGTGGCGGTCACAGCGGCATCCAATACCACGGGCACCCTGGTTGATATTCCCCGCATCGCCGATGCCGTGCACGGAGTCGGGGCTCTGCTGTATGTGGATGCGGTCCACTTTGCGCCCCACGAGCGCATCGACGTGCAGGCCTGGGATTGTGATTTCCTCGGCTGCTCCGCCTACAAGTTCTTCGGCCCGCACCTCGGCATCCTGTATGGCAAGCACCGTCATCTGGAGCGCTTCACACCCTACAAAGTCGAACCGGCCAAGAATGTGGCGCCCTACAAGTGGGAGACTGGCACCCAGAACTGGGAAGCCCTGGCCGGGGTGGAGGCGACGGTCGAATATCTGGCTTCGCTGTCCGGGCTGGACGCCGCCGAACATGATCTTGAGGCGCGTCTCGATCTGGCATTTGCTCGCAGCCGGGCCCATGAGCAGCAGCTCGGCGCCCATCTGCTGGCCAGGCTGGCCGAACGGCCCTGGTTCACCCTGCACGGCATCAACGACAGCCTGGGGCGTTCCCCGACCTTTGCCATCACCTCGAGCCGCCATACGCCGACCGAGATGGCCGAGTATCTCGGCCAGCATCAGGTATGCAGCTGGGCCGGCCACTTCTATGCGCTGGCGCTGGTGGAACAGTTGGGGGTGAGTGAGGGAGTGTTGCGGGTGGGCTGCATGCACTACAACACGCAGGCCGAGATCGATCGGCTGTTCGCGCTGCTCGATGACATGCCGTATTAAAACAGCAAAGCCCGGTGATGCCGGGCCGTGTCGCCTCATATGGCTGCTGCCTGCTAGCGACCCACTATGGCGTGGTGAATATCCTGCAGTGGCAGTATGTGGCGGGCGGCCCCGAGCTTGATGGCCTCCTTGGGCATGCCGAACACCACGCAGGAGGCCTCATCCTGGGCGAAGGTGTTGGCGCCTGCCTCCAGCATCTCTCTTAGCCCGCGCGCACCATCATCTCCCATCCCCGTCATTATGATGCCGGTGGCATTGCCGCCGGCAAACTTGGCCACTGAGCGAAACAGCACGTCCACCGAGGGGCGATGACGGTTGATGAGGGGGCCGTCCATCACATCGACGTGATAGTAGGCGCCGCTGCGCTTGAGCAGCATGTGCTTGCCCCCCGGCGCTATGAGCGCCAGGCCCGGAATGACCCTGTCATTGCTCTTCGCCTCCCTGACTTCGATCTGGCATATATTGTTGAGCCGCTCGGCGAAGGAAGCGGTGAACTTCTCCGGCATGTGTTGCACTATGACGATGCCGGGACAGACGCGAGGCAGGGTCGTCAGCACGGCTTCCAGCGCCTGGGTGCCGCCGGTGGAGGTGCCGATCGCCACGATCCGCTCCGTGGTCTGGGCCATGGCATGCTGGCTGGCTGCGGGCATGATGGCGTCGGCGTTGAGTTTGGCGGCGACTGTGGCCACAGGCGCCTTGCCCAGTTGTTTGACATTGGCCTGGGCAGCGGCGCGCACCGCCATGGCCAGCGCTTGCGCCGACTCCTGCAGAAAGCTTTTGAGGCCGACAGTGGGCTTGGTGATGATGTCCACTGCGCCGGCGGCCATGGCCTGCAGCGTGGTTTCCGCCCCCTTCTCGGTGAGGGAAGAGCAGATCACCACTGGGGTGGGGTGTTCGGCCATGATCTTGGTGAGGAAGGTGATGCCATCCATGCGCGGCATCTCTACATCCAGCACTATCACGTCGGGCCACTCTTTTTTCAGCTTCTCCAGTGCAAACAGCGGGTCAGACGCGGTGGCAATCACCTTGATATCAGGCTCCTGTTCCAGAATGGCCTGCAATACCTGCCTGACCACGGCGGAGTCATCCACCAGCATGACCTTGATCTTTTTCATAGCCCAGTTCCCTTAACGATGCGGCAGCCGGTGATGGCGTACCCAGACATTGCCGTTGGCCAGTTCAAAAATCAGGCTTCTGTGTCCTGCATGTCCGAGATGATGAGCCTTGATCGACAACCCCAGGTGCTGCGTCAGTTGCCAGGCCGCCTTGATGTTTTTAATGGCCACATTCATGGTGTTGAGTGTCTGCTGTTCGATAAACATGTTGCCGCCGCCGAACAACTTGACCTCGTATTCGTGAATGGGGGCGGGGTACTTGCTTATTTCATTGATAAACAACTGGATTGCCTCATCCGCATAGCGGCCATCCAGCCCGTCATCGTTGTGGCCACGGCTGGGCAGCATGTAGTGGCACATGCCACCCCGTTTCTGCTCAGGGTGCCACATGGTAATGGCCACGCAGGAGCCCAGGTGGGTGCGGATGATGGTATCGTCCTGACCAAAAAAGAACTCTCCTGGTTGCAGCACTATCTCTTTCATCTTGAAACCCTCAGGGTTTCAGGTAGATGGAGGGCGACACCAGTTGCAAACCGTGGGGCAGACCGTTCAGGCTCTCCGCATGGCTGACGATGAGGTAGCCTCCCTTCTTCAAGCGTGGCACCAGGCGCTGCAGCACCTGCCCCTTGGTTTCCCGATTGAAATAGATCATCACATTGCGGATCAGAATGATGTCGAACATGCCGATGTCGGGCAGTTCCTGATTCAGGTTGATGTGATGAAATTGCACCTTGTCCCTGAGTTTGCGATCGATGATGAAGGTCCCCTCCTGAAAGCCGACGCCCTTCAGGCAGTACTTCATCAGGAAGGAGAGCGGAATATTATGGGCCCGCTCGATGGGGTATTGCCCCGACCTGGCCTGCTCCAGCACCCGGGTCGAGATATCCGAGGCAATAACCTCCCAATTGCCCTGGCTCAGCGTGTCGGCCAGCGTCATGGCCAGACTGTAAGGCTCTTCGCCGGACGAGCTGGCCGCGCTCCAGATGCGCACCGCCCGCTCTTTTGGCAGCCGTGCCAGCACCTTCTCGCTGAGAAATTCGAAGTGCTTTGGCTCCCGGAAAAAGTAGGTCTCGTTGGTGGTGAGCAGATCCAGCGCGATCTGCAGCTCTGGCCCCCGGTTATTCATGATCAGGCTGAAATAGTCGCCATAGCTCTCCAGTTCGTAGTGACAGAGCCGTTTTGATAGCCGGCTGGCAACCAGCGCCTTCTTCGCCGGTGACAGATCTATGCCCGCCGTTTGGTGGATCCAGCGTTGAAACTGCGTAAATTCATCATCATGCAACTGGGTCTGATACACGGACGGACTCCCTGTGGTGATAGGGGCGTACCGGGTGAGCATGACTCACCCGGTACCTTGCTTAGAACCGGACAAAATCAGCGTCGTTGTGGGGGCGAGGGGATCCATTGAAGCCATCTTGTCCATTGCCGTCGGTGATGAAACGCCCTCGGGTCGCGGTCCGGGGGGCAGTAGTCTTCTGACCCGTGCCGCCCTTGTGTTGCTCCAGGGTAAAGAACTCCATGGCCAGTTGCAGTTGCTCGGCCTGGCTGCTCATCTCCTCTGCCGTGGCCGCCAGCTCCTCGCTGCAGGAGGCATTCTGCTGGGTCACCTGGCTCAGCTGATTCATGGCGATGTTGATCTGGCTGACGCCGGTGGATTGCTCGGCGGAGGCGGCGCTGATCTCCTGCACCAGATCCGAGGTCTTGTTGATGGAGGGCACCATCTGATCGAGCAGACGACCCGCTTTTTCCGCCATGTCAACGCTGCTGGAGGCCAGCTCGCCTATCTCCTGGGCCGCTACCTGGCTGCGCTCCGCCAGTTTACGAACCTCGGCGGCGACCACTGCAAAGCCCTTGCCGTGATCCCCCGCGCGGGCGGCTTCGATGGCGGCGTTGAGGGCCAGCAGATTGGTCTGGTAGGCGATGTCATCTATGATGCCGATCCGTTTGGCAATCTGCTTCATGGCATCGACCGTGAGCTTGACCGCCTCGCCGCCTTCCACCGCCTCCTTGGCCGCCTTGCTGGCCATGCCGTCCGTGACCTGGGCGTTGTCTGTGTTCTGGTTGATGCTGGCACTCATCTGCTCGATGGAGGCGCTGGTCTCCTCCATGCTGGATGCCTGCTCACTGCTCGACTGGCTGATTGATTGGGCGGTGGCGCTGACTTGTTCCGAGGCGCTGGAGAGGTTGTCGGACGCGCTCCTTACCTCGGTCACTATGTTGGTCAGTGAGATGATGGTTTGATTGAGGGAGTCCTTGGTGGTGCCAAATACCCCGGGGTAGTCGGCCACGATCGTCTGGGTCAGGTCTCCCCGCGCCAGGCATTGCACCACCCGGATCACGTCGTTGAGACTGGTGTCTATCACCTCTGCGATGCGGTTGATGCCTTCTCCCAGAGTCTGGAAGAAGCCACTCTTGCCCACCAGATCCATGCGTCTGTGCAGCTCCCCGTTGATCACCGCCTGCACTATTTCCGACATCTCCCGCTCGATCGCGACCTCCTTGGTGCGATCAGACCACTCGACCACAGAGCCCAGTCGCTCGCCATCGTCGCTGAACACCGGGTTGGCAATGAGCGAGAAGGTGCGTCCACCGAGCAGGATCTGGGTCTTGTAGGTGTTGTTCAGCTTGGCCAGCATGCTGCGCTGATGGCCGGGATTCTTGTGGAAGCTGTCGATGTTGGCCCCCATCAGGTTGGACGAATTGAAGCTGAATAGCTCCTTCCTGATGTCGGACTCAGCCAGGCTCAGCATCTCTTTGACCGACTCGTTCATGTAGATGATGTTCAAATCTGTGTCGGCAATCATTACGTTGGTAGTGGCGCCATCCAGCGCCCTCTTGACTCGCAGGCTCTCGGCGGCGGCGAGTTTGGCCGCGGCGTTGGCCGCTTTCACCTCATTCTCGATGGCGATCTCCTTGGTGCGATCGGCCCACTCCACCACTGAACCAAGCCGCTCCCCGCTGTCGTTGAAGACAGGGTTGGCGATCAGGGAGAAGATGCGGCCACCGACCGAGATCTGCGCGCGGTAGGTTTTGTCCAGCTTGGCCAGCATGCTGCGCTGGTGGGACGGATCCTTGTGAAAGGTATCTATGTTCTTGCCCATCAGATGTCTGGTGTCGAAGTTGGGCAGATCCTTGCGGATGTCGGATTCCGCCTGCCCCAGCATGGCGAGCACGGCTTCATTCATGTAGACGATGTCGAGGTTGGTATCGGCGATCATCACATTGGTCGAGGCGCCATCCAGAGCCTTGCGCACCCGCAGGTTCTCGTCATACAGGGCCTGGTTTGCGCTGATGGCCGCCAGCCCGCTGCTGAGCCGCTGGCCCAGCAGCGTGATGACCTGGTTGAACTCCTGACAGAGTTCCCGCAGCGGGCCGTCCAGTATGCCCAGTTCCAGCAGGGTCGGCTGTTCACCCTGCGCGATCCCCTGCGAAATGGTGCGAGTGGCGCCGATCAACTGGGTCAGTTGTGCTTGTTGCAAGGTATGAGCGCTACCGTTGCCGAAGAGATTGCCAAAGAATGATTGAGTCATGGGCCTTATCCTTGTGCGACATGTCATTGCTGTGTGGTGTGAGCGACACTCTCGTTGTTGTTGACGCCGGGGTTATGGCGTTGGCTGTTTCTGTTCAAGCAGCCGTTCCTGCTGCTGTGTCAGTTCACTGAGTTGTGTCATCTCGTCGATGGAGAGCACCTTCTCGGTATTGATGAGGATGACGAATTTGCCGTTCACCTTGCCCATGCCGCTGATGAAGTCGGCCCGGATACGGGCGCCAAAACTGGGTGGCGGCTCTATCTCGTTGCAGGGAATGGTCAGCACTTCCGAGACCGAATCCACCACGACCCCTATGTCCTGATTGCCGTGCTCGGGATCATCCGGGTGCATTCCTTCGATGATGACGATGCAACTGCGACGGGTGATGCTGGAGGGGGCATTGCCAAAGCGGGCGTTGAGATCCACCACCGAGACCACGGCACCCCTGAGGTTGATCACGCCGCGGATGAAGCTCGGCATCATGGGGATGGGGGTGATGTTGCCGTATTCGATGATCTCCTTGACCCCGAGAATGTTGATGGCAAACATCTCACCCTTGATCAGGAAGGTCAGGTACTGGGCATCGCCCTGATTGTCATGAGCCAGCGTGACTGGCTGTGGGACCACTTCGGTTGACATGCTCATGAGTCTCTCCGGTTAAAAGCGGACAAAATCGGCTTCGTCAACCTGGGGTTGCGGTGCCGTGTTGCCATGCAGCGGGTGTTGGGCAGGCATGACAAACTTGCCTCTGGGGGGGGCGCCCCTGTGCGTGCCCTCGCTGAATTTTGAGGGCCTGACCAGGTTCTCCAGCGAGAAGAAGTCCATGGTCTGCTGCAGCTCGTTGGCCTGGGAGCTCATCTCCTCGGCGGTGGCGGCCAGCTCCTCGCTGCTGGCCGCGTTCTGCTGGGTCACCTGATTGAGCTGGTTCATGGCCATGCTGATCTGGTTCGCCGCACTGGCCTGCTCGCCGGACGCCGCGTTGATCTCCTGAACCAGGTCGGATGTCTTGCGAATGGAAGGCACTATCTTGTCGAGCAGGCTGCCCGCTTTCTCTGCGGTATCGACGCTGCTGGAGGAGAGTTCCCCTATCTCCTGGGCCGCAATCTGGCTGCGTTCGGCCAGTTTGCGCACCTCGGCGGCCACCACCGCAAAGCCCTTGCCGTGTTCACCGGCGCGGGCCGCCTCTATGGCGGCATTGAGCGCCAGCAGGTTGGTCTGGTAGGCGATGTCATCGATGATGCTGACTTTGCGGGCTATCTGTTGCATCGCCGCCACGGTTTGCTGTACCGAGCGGCCCCCTTCGGTCGCTTCGAGGACGGCGCTGCTCGCCATGTTGTCGGTCACCTTGGCGTTGTCCGTGTTCTGGTTGATGCTGGCACTCATCTGCTCGATGGAGGCGCTGGTCTCTTCCACGCTTGCGGCCTGCTCGCTGGTGGCCTGACTCAGGGACTGGGCCGTGGTGCTGACCTGGCTGGAGGCATTGGTGAGGTTGTCGGCGGCGTTGCGCACCTCTTCAATGATGGCCGTCAGGGCGTCTATGGTGCTGTTGAGACCATCCTTGGTCTGACCAAAAATCCCCGGGTAGGGCTGGTCTATCTTCTGGGTGAGATCCCCCCGTGACAGGGCGGTGGCGATGCGCATGACATCCTTGAGGCTGGTATCTGTGACGTTGGACAAGCGGTTCAGCAGCTCTGACAGGCGCTTGATATAACCCTGCCGATCGTCCAGCGCTATCTTGTAGCTGAAATCCCCTTGCTCGACGGCGGCCGTGACCAGGGTTTCGATGTCGTTGATGAGGGCCGTCAGCTTGTTGACCATGTTCTGCATGGCCATCAAGAGTTGGCCCGCTTCATCGTTGGCCCCTATGGTGATGGTGACGTCGAGGTTGCCCTCCGCCAGATGGTTGGCCACCTGCAGCGCCTGATTGATGGGGGCTATGATGCTGCGGATGAGCACTATGCCAAACCAGGCTGCCGCCACTATGCCCGCTGTGACCACCACCATCATGGTGAGCAGCATGGCGTCGTACCAGGATTGGGCCTGTTCATATTCGGCTTTGGCCACATCGAGTTGCAGACTGACCAGCTCGGTTATCTTGTTGCCGATGGGATCGATGGAACCGTAAAGCTTGCCGTCAAAATCATTGAGGCTGCCGGCGATGACGCCACGCTGGGCCGCGAGAAACTGCTCCAGCCGGGTGATGTCGCGATCCGCTGCACTGAACAGGGAGCCCGCCTCGGCCGACAGTTTCTGCTCGGCTGCGGTCAGCTTGGTGGACTGATAACGCTGCCACTCCTGCTTGATCTGCTGCTGGGCCCGCTGGATCTGTTGCAACGCCTCTTCGGCGCTGATGAGGCCTGCATTGGCCTTGTTGACGTTGTCGATGACGGCGACGGCGTAGTTGTCTGAGATGGTTTTCAGCTGTTTGAGCGGCACCACGCGGTCGTTATAAACCCGTTGCAGGCCCTGGTTGCTGCTCTGCATGTTGTAAAGTCCCAGCCCGCCGACGCCCAGCAGCAGCACGCATAGCAGGCAGAGCAGTATGGTGAGTCGCATTTTAATGGTGGAGTTTCTGAACATGACGGGCTCCTGGCGTTAATTGACTCTGGGTTGAGTTTGCTGGCGAGGAAGGGCGTACTGGCTCAGCTGGCTCAGTTCCTGATCGATGGCATGTTGAATGAGGGAGGGAATATCCAGGATGAGGGCAACCTCGCCGCCGCCCAGAATGGTGGAGCCGCTGATCCCTTGCAGGCGTTGAAACAGCTTGCCGAGCGGCTTGATGACGGTCTGAAATTCCCCCAGCAATTCATCGACCACCAGCCCGGACTTCTTGCCGCCGTGACTGACGACCACTATGTTTTCCCTGCGTCCTCTCGCCCCTTCGACATCGAAGTAGTGCTGGAGCCGGACGAACGGCAGCACCTCGCCGCGCAGGTTGAGGTAATTGCGCCCCTGAGTATCGGCCAGGGCACTCTGGGTCAGCTCCACACACTCGATCACCATGTCGAGGGGGATGACGTAATGGGTGGTGCTGACCCGGACCAGAAAGCCGTCGATGATGGCCAGGGTCAATGGCAGCCGGATCTGCACCCAGGTGCCTTGTCCGGGCTTGCTGTCCAGCTCGACGCTGCCGCGCAGGGCCTGGATATTGCGTTTGACCACGTCCATGCCGACTCCTCTACCCGAGAGGTTGGTGATTGTCTCTGCGGTGGAGAAACCGGGCTCGAAGATGAGCTGGTAGATCTCCTGATCCGTCAACACCGCATTGGCGGCGACCAGGCCCCGCTCTTGCGCCTTTTGCAGAATTTTTGCCTGGTTGAGGCCGGCGCCATCGTCCTTGATCTCGATGACGATACTGCCGGAGTCATGATAGGCATTGAGGGTCAAGGTACCCCTCGCCGGTTTGCCGGCGGCGAGGCGCTGCCCCGCCGATTCGATACCGTGATCCATGGAATTGCGAACCAGATGCATCAGGGGATCGCCTATTTTTTCCACCACGGACTTGTCGAGTTCGGTGTCACCGCCTGTGATGACCAGTGCAATGTCCTTGTTCAGCTCGTGGCTGACGTCGCGCACGACGCGCTGGAAGCGGTTGAAGGTGTCCCCGATGGGCACCATGCGCAGGCGCAGGGCGCCATCCCGGATCTCCTCGACCAGCATGGCGATGGTGGAGTTTGCCTCCTGCAGCTGGCTGTCCCGTGAGCGCTGGGCCAGCAGGCTGGCGCCCGAGCTGGCGACCACCAGCTCGCCGACCAGATTGATCAGATCATCCAGCTTGTCGGCATGCACCCGGACGTAGCGCCCCTCCTTGGTTTTATTCTCCTTGTTCTGGTGTTGTTTCTTGAGCGCCGCATCTACGACCACCTCGTTGACTGCGCCCTGGGCAATCAGGATCTCCCCCAGCTTGCTGCTGTCAGTCTGCGGGCTGTCATGCTGGGTTTGCAGGCCTAGCGTCAGCTCGCTGGCGGTCAGCGCCCCGGTTTTGACCAGCAGTTGCCCCAGCATGTCGTTGTCTTCTGGCAGGTCATGGATGAGCGCTATGTACTCGGCCAGCTTGCTGTGAGGGGGCAGTATGGTGATGCGGCAGTCATCGCGAACGAATTCGAATACATCGCTCAGGGCACCCTTGTCGGCCTGGGTGTCGACATCGAGCTCATAACCTAGGGGGGGGGGGGCTAGGTAGCAGCTCTCGGGATCGAAATGTTCCCAGTCGGGCAGGGCGTCGTGAAGGGTTTCGATGGCGCAGAGGGTGCCCATGGTGCCGAGGTAGCGCAGAAACGAGGCGGGATCCATGCCATTGCGCAGCACATCCTGGCCAAAGCGCAGGGATATGTGCCACAGCGAGGTGGCGCTGACATGACCCTCTTCCTTGCTGACCGGCTCTGGGCCTGCGGATGGGGTACATTCCGGCAACCCGGTCTGGCGTGTCGTCTGATGGCGCGCCAGATTGAGCCGCAACTGGGAGTCCTGTGCCTGTTCGTCATCCCCCAGTGATGCGCCCTGCTCTGCGACCAGACGGACCAACCGCTCGATGTGATCCCGGCTCTCCAGCAGATCCTTGATAAGCGTCGTGGTGATCGCCAGTTGTTGATTGCGCACCTGATCGAGCAAGTCTTCGACTATATGGGTGAAGCTGACGATGGGCTGCAAGCCAAACAGGCCGGCGGAGCCCTTGATGGTGTGTGCCGCCCGGAAGATGGCGCCTATCAGCTCGCTGTTGTCCGGGTCGTTTTCCAGCGTCAGCAGGGCGGATTCCATCTCTTCCAGCAGTTCGCGTGCCTCGGCTATGTAGGTTTGCAGGGCCTGATCAAGATTGATGCTCACGAATGACTCCTTGTCACTGGGACTGCCTAGGCGTGATCAGCGTGGGGCATGAGGGTGGGATCGCCAAAGAAGGCCGTCAGCTGGCACAGCTCCAGCGCGTCCAGCACTGCATGGCTGTGCATGATCAGGTGCAGCGGATAACCGCTCTGTTGCGCCGTTTTCTTGGCTGCCAGCAACAGCTGCAAGCCAGCGCTGTCCATCTCGGACACCTGGGACAGATCCAGCTCCAGCGCTTGCTGGCGGTAGAGCAGGGGGGTGAGTGCCAGCTTGAGTTCGGCGGCTGTGTAGATGGTCATCTCCCCCGATACCTTGACCAGCGTCTTGTGTTCACCCGTCTCTATGTGCAGCGGCATGGGTGGCTCCAGACTCAGGGCATGATGAGCTTGGCGACGGCCGCCAGCATCTGATCGGGCTGAAATGGCTTGACCACCCAGGCTTTGGCCCCTGCCGCCTGTCCCTCCTGTTTCTTGCTGTCCTGGGATTCCGTGGTCAGCATGATGACGGGGGTGAACTTGTAGCTGGCCAGTTTCTTGGCCTCCTTGACGAAGCTGATGCCATCCATGTTCGGCATGTTGACGTCGCTGATAATGAGATTGATCTTCTTGCCGTCGAGTTTCCTGAGGGCATCCTTGCCATCGCAGGCTTCCATCACCTCGTAACCGGCTCCCTTGAGCGTCATGCCAACGACTTGGCGAATGGTTGCCGAGTCATCCACGATCAGGACTGTTTTGGCCATATCTGTCTCCTAGAAAAAAGTAACGTCTGCACTGCTGGAGGAATTCATCATGGGTTGCTGGCGGCGGCCATGATGAATGTTGCGTTGTTCATCAGTGGCATAGGAGAGTTCCATGTCTGCCAGCCAGCTCTCCGCATCTATCTGGATGGGGCCGGACTGGTGTGTTCTGTTGCGTGATGAAATCAGGTGGTCATTGAGGCTGTCCATGTTCTGGCGTACATGGTTGAGGATTTGACTGACCCTATCCTGGAACTGTAACGAAACGATGACATCGGAGATCTCGCGGTGGATCCCCGAGCTTTCGCTCTGCAGCAGGGCGGCCGACTCCGCCAGGCTGGTGGTGGCCATGCGAAAGCGCTCCAGCACCTGCTCGATGGCGTGCTCCGAGTCACTGACGGCGGCTTGATCCCGTGCGGCTGCACTTTCTGCTATCTGGAAGGCGCGGCCAATGCCGGTGTTGATGGTGTCGACCTTGTCCGTCATCTTCTGGGCCGTTTCGCTGGAGAGGCGCGACAGGGTGCGTACCTCATCGGCCACCACGGCGAAGCCGCGACCTGCCTCACCAGCCCGAGCCGCTTCTATGGCGGCATTGAGCGCCAGCAAGTTGGTCTGGGAGGCAATCTTGGCCACGTCGAGCGCCATGGTATTGAGCTCTATGGTGTAGGCGGTAAGCGTCTTGATCTCCGCCAGCATGGCATCGCGATTGGCTTGCGCAGAGTGCATGATGGCGAGCACCTGGTTGAGCTGGGCCTGGCTCTCGGCCAGTACGGCGGCCATGCCCGCGGATTTTGTCCCTCCCAGATCGCCAGCGGCATCGTGAGAGGCGGCTACCGCCTCTTCCAGCTTGGTGGTGAGCCCGGCGAAGCGCTGGGTCAGATCGATCATGGCCCCTTCGGTCTGCTGACGGGAGTTCTCAATCTGCTGCGACCAGATGGGGACGGCTTTCTCGCACACTTGTTCGAGCCCGATGATGGAGTGGCTGAGCTGGGCGGCAGACCAGGTATGGGCAGCCTCCTCGTCGTGATGGCTGGCCACCGGCTTGCTGTGATAGTGATGGGAGCACCAGAGGGCTGCGCCCAGTGCCAGCACGCCGTTGGCCAGCAGATAAGGCAGCGGGCTGCCTGCGAGTGTTAGCAGCAGGGTGCTGAGCAGGCCTGTGCCCAGGCAGCATGCCCAACTCACGGGGTCCCAGAATGCAATGGTCTCTGCCGTCTTGTGATCTGTCATACGCAAACTCATCCCTGCACGTGAGTCGGGGCGGGAACAAGCTGCTATCCCACTGGTGACAGAGAGGATGATCCACGCCCGAACCCGTTAGTTACAAATGGCTCAGTAAGGTTAGCGCAAAAAAATAACTTGGTTACAAATCGGTCCTGTTCGGGGGGACCTACTGATAAAACTGGAATATGGAGGCAGCAGACGGGGCTCTGGCTAGACGAGAGCGCGGTGAAGTGGCGGATAACGAAGCGTGGGGATAGCGCGGAGGCAAGCGCAGATAAAAAGGAGCCTGATGACCCAGGCTCCTGATGCGGATTAGGCCTCGTTGGCGTGGGCCTTCTGGCACCCTTCGACCGCATGGGCAATCAGCTCAAGCGCGCTCTTGTCGCACGGGGGCAGCTCGGCATCGCATGAGTTGATGGGGGTGACGCGATCGCCCCACTTGATGATGGCGGCGCCCCAGGTCAGACCGGCACCGAATGCGGCGGTCAGCAGATAGGAGTTCGGCTTGACGCGGCCCTGCTCCAGCGCCTCGCACAGGGCGATGGGCACGGTAGCGGCGGAGGTGTTGCCGTAGTTCTCGATGTTGACCATCACCTTCTCCATGGGCGCGTTCATGCGCTTGGCCAGGGTTTCGATGATGCGGATGTTGGCCTGGTGCGGCACTATGAGATCGACCTGCTCCGGGGTGATGCCGGCCTGGCTCAGCACTGTGCCGGTGGCTTCACCCATGCCGCGCACGGCGCGCTTGAAGATCTCCGGGCCTTCGAAGTTGAAGGTGAAGAGCCCATCCACATCGGCAAAACGCACTCGATCGGTACCAAAGTTCGGGACGTGCAGTATCTCCCGCGCTTCGCTGTCACAGCCGAGCTTGTTGGCAATCAGCCCGCACTCCTGCTCGCTCGCCTCTATTACCACGGCCCCGGCGCCATCGCCAAACAGCACTGCGGTATCACGGCGCGCCCAGTCCAGCAGATAGGTCAGGCGCTCGGCACCTATCACCAGCACCTTCTTCATCATGCCGGTCTGCACCAGGGAGGTGGCGACGGAGAGGGAGTAGACAAACCCGGTACAGGCGGCGTTGAGGTCGAACACGGCGGCGTTGACGGCACCGAGCTTCTTCTGCACCGCAGAGGCGGCATTGGGCAGCAGGTTATCCGGAGTCGCGGTTGCCAGTATGATGCCATCGAGATCGCTCGCTTCCAGGCCTGCACAGGCCAGGGCGCGGCGACCGGCCAGGGTGGCGAGATCCGAGGTGCTGACGTGGGAGATCCGGCGGGCCTTGATACCGGTACGTGGATAGATCCATTCATCCGACGTATCCATGATGGTGCTGAGGTCATCGTTGGTCAGCACTGAGGGGGGCAGACATTTGCCCCAACCGGTGATATTGGCGTATTTCATCTTGTTACCGCTTCTCAAAGTGGATCGCCCGCAGGCGGAAAATCGCGCAATTATGCCGCACGGAGCAACCACTGTCATCTTGTGGTCATGGTTATCTGGCAGGGAAGAGGCGTAAAACCGCCGAAAATAGCGGGAAATTTTGCTTAAAATCGAGGACTCGCCTGCCCTAAGATAGGGCTTTCCACCATCCTACGGGGCCGCCCCTTGCACAAAGTCAACCTCAACTTGCTGCCGACCCTCAAGGTGCTGCTGGAGACCCGCAACATCAGCCGGGCGGCTGAGCTGCTGCACCTGAGCCAGCCCTCCATCAGCAAGCAGCTAAGCCAGCTGCGCAGCGAGTTTGGCGACGACTTGCTGGTGCGGGAGGGGCAGCGCTGGCTGCTGACGCCACGGGCCGAGACGCTGGCGGCGGCCTTGGCGGATTCCCTCGGTGCGCTGGATCGGCTCTACGAGGCACCGGGTTTCGACCCCGGTCGCTGCGAGCGGGTGTTTCGGCTTGCCTCGTCCGATTACGTGGCCCAGCACATCCTGCCCGATATCTGCGCCGCGCTGGCCAGGGAGGCGCCGCTTGCGGCGCTGGAGTACAGCCTGTGGGACAAGCGCCAGCTGCCCCAGCTGTGGCAATCCGAGCTGGATCTGGTTTCCACCATCACGGATCTGGTGCCGGAGCAGATCCGTGGCCTGCATCAGGGGGAGGACAGGCTGGTGGTGCTGATGGGCCGTCATCACCCCTTGGCGGGCAAGCCACTCAGTCTGGATGACTACCTCGCCTGGCCCCATCTGCAGGTGAGCGGCGGCGGTGACAAGGACAGCCCGGTGGAGCAGGTGCTGGCGCCGCAGGGGCTTAACCGGCGCTGGTTTGCCAGGGTGCCCTTCTTTCAGGCCGCAGTGGAGGTGTTGCTGCGCACCGACTGTTTGATGACCACCCCGGCCCATATCGCCTGGCAGCTCTCCCGCGAGCAGGATCTCGCCTTTTGTGATCTGCCGTTTGCCACCCGCACCCAGCAGTATCATCTGCTGTGGCACCAGCGCCATCATCAGGATCCGGCTCACAAATGGTTTCGCGAGCTGGCCTATCCCTTCTTGCGCGAACACCTGCAACGCACGGTCGCCGAGAGCCGCAAGCTGTTGGCTGGCGTCCGCTAGCCGCAGTCGGTTGTGCCAGCCTATAGCCGTTGGCTATGGGATCTATTCATAACTTTCACTTCTGGCATAACTGGTCGCCCCTTACCCTGAGATCCGCTGCTGATCTTCGGCTTACAGGTAGGGAAAGATATGGAATTGACGAGTTGGCTGGCACTGGCCGCAATCTGCGTGATGGGGGCCATCAGCCCGGGGCCGAGTCTGGCGCTGATCATCCGCAATACGGTGCAGGGGGGGCAGGGTCACGGGGTGGCAACCGCGCTGGGTCACGGCCTTGGCGTTGGCATCTATGCGCTCATTACCGCGCTGGGGCTCTCCGTGCTGATCACCCAGACACCGCTGCTGTTTGATCTGATCCGTTATGGCGGCGCCGCGTTTCTCGCCTGGCTCGGCATCAAGGCGCTGCTTGCCAGGCCCGCCAGCGAGTCGGCCGAGGAGGTGGTCCACCAGTTGCGTGGTCGTCAGGGGGCCTTTGAAGGCTTTATGGTCGCCTTTCTCAATCCCCAGCTTGCCATCTTCTTTATCGCCCTGTTCAGCCAGTTCGTGCGGGCCGACACCGGCTGGAACGAAGGGGGTATCATGATGCTCACCGCAGGTGGCATAGATGCGCTCTGGTATGTGCTGGTGGCGCTGGTGCTCTCCCGCGGCCCAGTACTTGTGTGGCTCAAAGCCAAATCCTTTGTGATCGACAAGGTGAGCGGTCTGGTGCTGCTGGGGCTGGCGCTCAAGGTGGTGCTCTGAGGTTCGCTTGTCAGCGGCTCGCGCCATGAGGGCAGGGCCGCTGAACACATACCCGGCTCCACGGGCGGGACTGCGATCTCCGGACTTTTAATCCTGTATCTTGCGGTGATCTTAAGCGGGATCAAGGCAAGCAAAGGGCGACTGACCTAGAGTGACGGGCATTTTCTGTCTGCCGATAGACTCAGAGACCATGCACCCACAGACCCATAGCCACGCACTGAACCGCCTCGAACTGCTGGCGCCAGCCAAGAACCTCGCCTACGGCATCGAAGCCATCAACCATGGCGCCGATGCCGTCTACATGGGTGGCCCCGCCTTTGGTGCCCGCAGTGCGGCGGGCAACTCCCTCGACGATATCGAAGCGCTGGCGCGCCACGCCCACCGTTTCGGTGCCCAGGTCTTCGTTGCCTTCAACACCTTGCTGCACGACAGCGAGCTGGAGCAGGCCCGGCGCCTGACCCACCAGATTTACGAAGCGGGGGCCGATGCGCTCATAGTGCAGGACATGGGGCTGCTGGCACTGGACTTGCCCCCCATAGCGCTGCACGCCAGTACCCAGACCGACAACCGCACGCCAGAGAAGGTGAAGTTTCTGCAGGATGTGGGCTTCTCCCAGGTGGTGCTGGCGCGCGAGCTCTCCTTGGCACAGATCCGCGAAATAAGCGCGGCGACCAAGGTGCAGCTGGAGTTCTTTATCCACGGCGCGCTCTGCGTATCCTACAGCGGTCAGTGCAACATCAGCCATGCCCGCACCGGCCGCAGCGCCAATCGCGGCGAGTGTGCCCAGCTCTGCCGCTTGCCCTGCTCGCTGCAAAAGCCGGACGGTGAAGTGCTGGTGGAGGGCAGTCACCTGCTCTCCTTGAAAGACATGGATCAGACCGACAATCTGGAGGCGCTGATCGCGGCGGGCATTCGCTCGTTCAAGATAGAGGGGCGCCTCAAAGGGCTCGATTACGTCAAGAACGTCACCGCCTGGTATCGCCAGAAGCTCGACGCCATTCTGGAGTGCCGCTCCGATCTGGTGGCCGCCTCGGCGGGGCGTTGCAGCTACAGCTTCGAGCCGGATCCGAAAAAGAGCTTCAACCGTGGCTCAACCGACTACTTCCTCAATGGCCGTCAGCAGGGGATCGACTCCACCCTAAGCCCGAAATACGTGGGTGAGCCGCTGGGTCGCGTCACCAGGGTGACTCGCGATGGCATAGAAATCGACGGCAAGCCCGTCACCCTCAACAACGGCGACGGCCTCGGCTTTTTCAAGCCTAACAAGGAGCTGGTGGGGATGCGCCTCAACAAGGTCGAAGGCAAGCAGTTACTCCTGTCGGAGCGCATGCCGGGCTTGACGGTGGGCACAGAAATCTACCGCAACCACGATCAGGCATTCAGCAAGATGCTGGAAAAGGCCAGCGCGGATCGCCGCATCCGGGTCGATATGCAGCTCTGTGAGTGCGATGAGGGATTGCGCCTCATGCTCACCGATGAGCAGGGCATCAGCGCCGCGGTGACGCTCCCTTGCGACAAGCAGCCTGCCGACAATCCGGAGCGGGCGCTGCAACAGGCGCGCGACCAGCTCGGCAAACTCGGCAATACCCTGTTTGTGGCCCGCAAGATTGAGTTGGCAGTAACGAGGCCGCTATTCATTGCGGCATCACAGCTCAACGGGCTGCGCCGGGATGGCATAGCCGCGCTGGAGGCCGCGCGCGTGGCCAGCTACCAGCGCCCCGAGCGACGCATAGCCCTGCGCGATGTCAGCTATCCGCAGCACCGCCTCTCCTACCTTGGCAACGTGCTGAACTCGGCCGCCGAGCAGTTCTTCCGCGAGCACGGGGTGGAGCGCATCGCCCCCGCCTATGAGGCGAACAAGGAGGAGGGGGAAGTGGTGCTGATGATCACCAAACACTGTATCCGCTACAGCCAGAACCTCTGCCCGAAAGAGGTGCCCGGTCTCAAGGCCGAGCCGCTGGAGCTCAAGATGGGCAAGGACACCTTCCGGCTGCGCTTTGATTGCAACCGCTGCGAAATGCAGGTGATGGGGAGCCTCAAGCGTTAATGACCTCTGCGGCCCCTTTCCGGGCATAGGGCGGCCGCGGATTCGATGGCAGTATAGGAAGGATAGAGAGGGAGCTTGCCCGAGCACGTATATCCCGCCGGGATAAGCGAATGCCCTCGGGATCTCCGTGAGTAGACAAAGGAACTGTCATGAAAATCAATGCATTGCCGTTTTGCACGACCCGCTGGGCCGATATAGCGCCGACCGAGCACAAGGGGGAAACCGGCATCGCCCGCTGGCGTACCCAGACCTTTGGCGAGCTGCGGGTGCGGATGGTGGAGTACTCTCCTGGCTATCTGGCGGATCACTGGTGCAGCAAGGGGCATGTCCTGTTGTGCATCGAGGGGGAGCTGCACACCGAGTTGCAGGATGGCCGCGTCTTCACCCTGACGGCGGGCATGAGCTATCAGGTGGCCGACAACGCCGAGCCCCATAGATCCTTCACCGAGCAGGGCGCCAGGCTCTTTATCGTCGATTGAGCCATTCACCTTCTTTTGCTGCCACCGAGGCCAACCACCATGCTCGAACTCAGACCCAACTGTGAATGCTGTGACCAGGATCTGCCCGCCGACACGGGTCTTGCCTATATCTGCTCCTTCGAGTGCACCTTCTGCGCCGATTGCAGCGAGCACTATCTGCAACTGATTTGCCCCAATTGTGGCGGCGAATTGGTCAGGCGTCCCCGCCGCCCCACGGCCAAGTTGGCGGCCAATCCCGCCTCCATCAAGCGTGTCTTCAATCCGGCCCTGAAAAACCGGCCTTAAGAAACAGGAGTGGCAGTTCGAGCATCCGGTGCTGACGGTCGCGGCTGCATGCCCGGGCCTTGTGCTTGTCTCTTCTTCCCGCATGGGAGAAGGGGGGGGAGGGTCAATACGAAGGGAGCGGCTGGGTGTCTGCAATGTCTCTTTACGAACGCCTGATGAGGCTTGGCTAATCAAGCCTGCCTTGCTGTGCCGGTGGGCGAGTGCCCACCGGTAGATTCGGTTGCAACCATGGTAAGTTGCCAACGACACACTATGGCTTGGCGAATTGATCGGCGCTGAGCACCTCGATGCCAACGAAGGGTTGCTCGCCCTCGACCCAGGCATCGTGCCCCGGCGGTATGGTGTAGGACTCGCCGGCGTTGATTGTCTTGAGGGTGCCGTCCGTCAGGCGGACAGTGAGTGACCCCGAGACGGCGTAACCCACGTGCGAGAGCTGGCATTGCTCCGTCTTGACGACAGGTCTGATGCAGTCAGACCAACGCCAGCCGGGGGCAAAGTTGAACCGCCCTATGGTGTAGCCATTGAGTTTAACGACCTCGACCCGGGTCTTGTCGGGAGTGCGCACCTCGTCGGGGGCGCCGTGGGACCTCACCTGGAATTGAGTGACTGTGACTGGAGTGGACATGTTTTCTCCTCGTTTCAAACGGATTGCAGCCGATGGCTGCGATCGGATCGCCAGGAAACACGCCGTGATCTCGATAGTCAGCAAGCTGCCAACGCGCAGCGTCATCCCGGTCTTCGAAGTATTCGCCCAAACTCCCGTCGGCGCTCTGGTTTGCTGCCGTTATGGGCAAGTTTTCACCCCATGTCAGGCGCGCTCTGCACTGGAACGGCCAGCCTTGCCGGGTCTATCGAAAAACATGGTTGTTCTTCAATAGCTTGGCTGATGAGGGCGAGATGAGCTGGCATTGGGTTACGTCTGGCGCCGAGTGCGGCCAGGGCCTTCCTGGCAGGGCCAACGGCAAGGGCCGGGCGGCCCCTGGCGTGGCGGCAGGAATCCTGGGCTCAGAGCGCGATCCCCTCGAGGCGCAGCAGCTCCTGCTTGATGGGCAATCCCCCCGCATAGCCGGTCAGGCTGCCGTTTTGGCCTATCACGCGATGGCACGGCACTATGATCGACAGCGGATTGCGGCCGTTCGCGGCGCCGACCGCACGGCTCGCACTCGGTTTGCCGATGGTGCGGGCAATCTCGCCGTAGCTGCGGGTCTCGCCATAGGGGATATCGCACAGCGCCTGCCAAACCGCTTGCTGAAAAGCCGTGCCACGGGCGGCGAGCGGCAGCGTGAAGCGCTGCAGGCGCCCGGCGAAATAGGCGTCAAACTCGGCAAGATAGGGGGCGAGCGCCTCACCGTCTTGCTGCCAGCCGCTCATGTCGGGCAGCGCCCGCAGGCCTGCCACAAAGTCCACGTGTACCAGGCCGTGCGCGTTGATGGCGACCAGCAGTTCGCCGCAGCTCGTTGGCAGCATGTCATAGCGGATCATGGGTCATCTCCTCGTCATGGCTTTGGGGCGCCTTGCTCCCCGTGGTGGGTGACACCGGGTTTGCGATGGCACTCGCTGTGGTGGTCAATGGCAGCTTGATCAGCAGGGCCGGTTGTTCGCTCATGGCGTGCCACAGCCAGCTCGCGGCATAGCCGCGCCACGGTTGCCATGCCGCGCTTTGCGCCAGCACCTCCTTTACCGGCAGCTTGTCGCCGCCCCCCAGCGCCTTTTGCAGCACGAGATCGGAGGCGGGGAAGGCGTCGGGATCCTGCCCGCAGCGCAGCCGCCAGTAAGCGACCGTCCAGGGACCTATGCCCGGCAAGGCCAGCAGTTGTTCGTCGCTGGCCGTGGTCAGGGAAAGCGCACCGCTTGCGAGCGCGGCGGCGAGCCCCTGCAGCGTGCGAATGCGGCTGCCGGGCATGCCGATGCCGTCGAGATCCAGTGTGCACAGCTGCGCCGGGGTAGGCAGCTGAGCCACCCCGAACTGCGCCTCGGTACGCGCCACCAGTCGCCCCATGATGGTGATGGCGCCCTTGACCGACACCTGCTGGCCAACGATGGCGCGCAGCATCACCTCGTACTCATCCCAGCCGGCGGGCAAGCGCACCCCGGGCCAGCGCGTCTGCAGGCGCGCCAGCAGCGGATCCTGCCCAAGCCGCTCACCGATGCGCTGCATGTCGGCGTCGAGATCCCACATGCGGCGCACGCGATACAAGAGATCAGGCAGCGCCGCGGGCGGCAGATCATGCACTGTGAGCCTGATGCTATGGCCCTTGCCCTGCTCGATGCGGATCCGGCCCGCGTGATCGCCGACGCTATGGTGCCGCTCATATGCATCGCCATCGACCCGTTCCAGCCCGGGGATGGCCCGCAGCCGGTAAAACGCCAGCATGGCCGCCACGTCATAAGGCGGGCGATAGGACAGCTGCAGCGTGAGCGCCGCGCCGCTCTCGGTGACGTCGGCCCTTCCTTCACGCTGGCGCAGCGCCCGGGGCGCCAGGCCATACGCCTGGCTCCAGGCATCGTTGAAGCGGCGAATGCTCGCAAAGCCCGCCGCAAACGCTATGTCCGTGATGGGCAGTGCGGTTTCGGTCAGCAGCCGTTTCGCGAGCAGCAGCCGGCGCGTCTGCTCCACCTGTTTCGGTGACGCACCTAGGTGCTGCTCGAACTGGCGGCGCAGCGTGCGCTCGCTTATTCCGGCCTCTGCCGCCAGTGCGGCGAGCGAGCCGTCCGCCAGCTCGCCGCGATCGATCCGCGCCAGCAAACGGGCGAGTTCGGGCGGCAGATCGCCGCGTGCGGCGGGGGCCAGCTCGGGGCGACAGCGCAGACACGGGCGCAGGCCATGTTGCTCGGCCGCGGCAGCGCTTTGGAAGTAGCGCACGTTGTGCTCGTGTGGCGGCCGCGCGGGGCAGACGGGGCGGCAGTAGATGCCGGTGGAGAGCACGCCGGTAAAGAAGCGGCCATCGAAACGCGCATCGCGGGCTAGCCGGGCGGCGTGGCATTGCTCGCGGTTGAGGCTCGGGATCCCCTCATCCTGATGGTGGTCACTGGCTGGTGGCGAGTTCATGGTCCTGGCGCTCCGTTCTGGGTGCATGGATGAGAGAGTAAGGGGGAGGGAAGGCGGTGACTAGCCAGAAACGGACAGCAATTGAAATAAAAACGTCGCCGGGAGAGCCGCTGTGGCGAGATTGAAACCGGTCGAACCGGGCGGGCAAGTGTGAGAATCTGGGGTGACAACATCCAAGGAGGATAGCACCATGCCAGGACCCGCCCGCGCCGGCGCCCTGATCTACGCCAGGGATCTCGGCCTGCTGACCCACTTCTACCGCACCCTGCTGCAGATGGACATTCGCAGTCAGGATGCCGCTTTTGTCGTGATGGAGAACGACGACATCCAGCTGCTGATCCATGCCATCCCCGAGTCGATTGCCTGCGATATTGATATCCAGGTGCCACCGCAGCTGCGCGAACAGGGGGCGATAAAATTGTTCTTTACCGTACCAAGCCTCGCCTGGGCCGAGGCCAGGGCGGCCGATCTCGGTGGCGGCCTGCTGCCGCAGCAGTGGCCGGGGCCTGGCTTCGTGCTGCGCAATGCGTTTGATCCGGAAGGCAATATCCTGCAATTGCGCGAGTGTTTGAGTGCCCCGGATCCCCTCTGAATCCGGTTGTTTGCCAATGCAAAACGGGGCAGTCAAGCTGCCCCGTTCCCCTCTTCACTCGCGGGCGCAGCAGCCGTTATTTCAGGTAGCGCTGCTCCAGATGCTGGCGCAGCCAGCGCGGGTTCAGCGCCTCGCCGGTCGCGCGGCGAATGAGCTCGTCCGTGCTGTGCTGGCTGCCCTGTGACCAGATGTGGCGACCAAGCCACGCGAGTATCTCCGGCAGGCGGCCCGCCTCGATCACGCTGCTCATGTTGCCCAGTTCCCGCTCCAGCGCGAAGCGCAATTGCGCCGCATACATGGCGCCGAGCGTGTAGCTCGGGAAGTAGCCGAACGAGCCATCCGTCCAGTGAATGTCCTGCATGCAGCCGTTCTGGTAGTTGCCCTTGGTGGAGAGGCCGAGCCACTGCTGCATCTTGGTATCCCACAGCTCGGGCAGATCGGCCACCTCGATGTGCCCTTCGATGAGGTCGCGCTCCAGCTCGTAGCGCAGGATCACGTGCGCCGGGTACGTCACCTCGTCCGCCTCGACGCGGATAAAGCCGGGCTCGACCCGGTTGTAGAGCTTCGCCAGGTTCGCCGGCGCAAACGCCGCCTGCTCGCCAAAGTGTGCGCGGATGCGCGGCACCAGCAGCGCCAGGAAGGCAGGATCGTGGCCGAGCTGCATTTCGCAGAACAGGCTCTGGCTCTCGTGAATGCCCATGGAGCGCGCCTCGCCCACCGGCTGGCTCATCAGCTGGCGCGGCAGCCCCTGTTCGTAGCGCGCGTGACCCGTCTCGTGCACGATTCCCATCAGGCTGGAGACGAACTCCCGCTCGTTGTAGCGCGTGGTGATGCGCACGTCGGTCGGCACGCCGCCGCAGAACGGGTGGCTGCTCACATCGAGCCGGCCGTGGGCGAAATCAAAGCCGAGCACGCCCATCACCTCCTGGCCGAGCGCCTGCTGGCTCGCGATGGGGAAGGGCCCCTGCGGGATCAAGATGGCGTCATGCTTCTGCTGTTCACTCACCTGCTGGATGAGGGACGGCAGCCAGCCGGTGAGATCGCCGAAGATCTGATCGAGCCGCGTACTCGTCATGCCGGGTTCGTACAGCGCCAGCATGGCGTCGTAGGGGCGCACACCGAGTGCCTCGGCGCGAAGGCGCGCCACTTCCCGCGACAGCGTCACCACGTCCTTGAGATTCGGGGCGAAGCCTGCCCAGTCGTTGTTTTTACGCTGGCCGCGCCAGGCGTGCTCGCACTTGCTGCCGGCCAGCGACAGCGCCTCGACCAGATCGCTTGGCAGCAGGCTCGCATCCTGCCAGTGGCGCTTTATCTCGGCGAGGTTCGCGTGCTGGATCTCATCCAGTGGTTCGCTCTCGGCCTTGGCGATCCAGTCGCCGAGCTCGGGGGCGGTACGCTTTTGATGGATCAGCACGCCGAGTTCGGCCATGGCCTCGGCGCGTGCCTCGTTGCCGCCCTCCGGCATCATGGCTGCCCGATCCCAGCCGCAGATGGCGCTGAGGTGGGAGAGCCGGTGCAGCTGTTGCTGATGTTGTTCAAGTTTTTGATATGACATGGGATTGTCCTTGTTATCGTCCCTGATGGTATGCCCCGTACCTGGCATGATCGGGGCCGATCGATGCTAACACTGCCCTCGTGCGTTTTACCACCCTGGCCTGGGATGACTGACCAGATGACGGGGGCTGGCTAGCCGAGCCGCTTCTGGTGTCGCTCGCGGTTCTCCGCCTTCTTGCGTTCGCTTTTTCGCAGCAACACATAGAGGGCGCCACTGCCGCCGTGGCGGCGCTCGGCGCTGTGCATGGCCATCACGGCCGGCAGTTGCGGCAACCAGGTGCTGACATGGCTTTTCAGCTGGGCGCGCGGTGTGCTGCGCTCCCCCTTGCCGTGCAGGATCAGCAGGCAGCGGATGTCCCGCACCTCGCAATCCGCAATGAACTGCACCAGGCTCTGGCGCGCCTCGTTGAGCGTCTTCTGGTGCAAGTCCAGGCTCGCCTGCAGCTCGTATTTGCCGAGCCGCAGCTTCTTGTAGACCCCCTCCTGTACACCGTCGCGCTTGAAGCCGACGATGGCGTGGGGATCGAGCAGCTCGACCGCCTCCATGCTGAGGTGATCCAGGGTCAGTTGCTCGGCGGTCGCGGCCTGGCGACGGGCCAGTTGCGCCTCGGTCGGGGCGGATGTGCCCGTGAGGGAGGGGGTGTTGTCGCTGCGAATGGGCCGCACGTCGGCCACTTCCTGCAGAAACAGTGAGAGTTCGTCGTCATGAGACACGGCAGGCTCCCCGCATTGGAATGAGCGGGCATTATAGCGGGGATGTCGGGGTCAGAAAATGGGGGTAGCCAGTCAGACGGCCCTGTCAGTCGGGCCGGGCAGGCGACAACAGGCGATCGGGGGATCGCCTGACGAGATGTGTTACTGCTCCTCTTTCGGCGGCTTGGCGTTCATCACCTTGTAGATGAAATAGGCCGCGTAGGAACTGATCAGCAGGAAGGTACCGATAATCACCAACATGGACATGAGCCCCACGCTGTTGCCGAACATCAGGTTCATCCAAAATTCCATCTCATGCACTCCTGTCATCCCATTGATGACAGGCATGATAGATACCTCTTTGGGAGTGACGAGATGATCTCGATCAAGTCCCGTGGTGGTTATTTAACCGGCAGCCGGATCTGTGAGCGGCCTCGCACTCGGCCAAGCCGCCGGGCAGATCAGGCGCACGGATGGGGCATCACTTGGCGGCCGTGCCTGGGCCAGGCGTTGTGAGCGGTGTGATGCGCCACCCCTGCTGCTCCAGCAGGGCGATCAACCCCTGGTCGCCATAAAGGTGCAGAGCGCCTACCACGATAAAGCTCTCGTTCGGCAGGGTCGGCCACTTCTTCAGCCAGTTGCGGTTGCGCTCCGCCAGCAGGGTCTGCTCCAGCCAGGCTTGCAGCTTGGGCGGCGCCATCTCGGCTTTGAGCAGGTTGACCAGGGCGGCCTGATCCCCCTCCTGCCACGCCTTCATCACGTCGCGAAAGCCGGTTTCAAGCTGGGGCAGCTCATCCAGGGTGCTCTCCAGCATCAGGGTCTGGTTGTCACCGACGCTGGCGAGGTAGCCGAGCTGTTCGAGCAGGGTCTCGAAGCCGATGATGGGCTTGCCGCTCTCGGTGGCGCGCTTGGCGAAGTGTTGATCCACCCCTAGCGCGCTGCTGAAACCGGTGCGTTCCAGCGCCGCCTGGGTCAGGGTGATGGCCGCAAACCAGGGGCGCAGCGGGGCCAGCATGTTCTCGGTCAGGCCATTCTGGCCGGCGGCTATGATGGTGCGCCGATACAGATCGAGCGGCACGTGATCCTTGAGGGTCTTGCCATCCACCAGCCGGGTGATGGCGCCCATCTCCTGCCACTGCGTCTGGCTGATGTGGGTCAGGTCGGCCTCCATCACCAGGGCGCGGCTCTGTTGCCAGGCGCGCTCGACGGGATCGGGCAGCGGATAGAGCGAGGGTTTGCCCGCATGAATGGAGCCCAGCAGCCAGTGCTGCTGGTCACCCTTGTTCACCCGATAGAAGGCGGGGTCGGCAAAGGCGGTCAGCGGCAGCAGCAGGCAGAGCAGGAAGGAAATCAGCGTGCGATGAAATCTCATGAGGCACCTTATGTTGGCGGGATGGCTTCTCTTCATAACAATAAGCCCTATGATAAGTCCTCATTCGTCACAGCCAAGAGGTTTCCCATGCCCCATCTTCGTTTTCGGGCCGTCTCCGTCGATACCCTGCAGCAGATAAGCACGCCCCTGCTGGCGGATCTGTGCGCCCTGACCGGTGGCAAACCGGAGTTCGTCACCATGGAGTGCATCGACAGCCACTGGGTACGCGGCGGGGTGATCGAAGCCGGTTTTCCGTTTGTCGAGCTGGTCTGGTTCGAGCGACCGCAGGAGCTGCAAGATGCCGCCGCGGCGCTCATCACCCGCCACCTGAAGGCGGCGCTGGGGGAGCAGACCTATGTGGTGGTGCAGGTGCTGCCCATCGTCAAAAGCCACTACTACAGCGACGGTCAGCACTATTGAGGTGAGGGTAAACAGGGATGATGCGTCGGGTTACGCCGTTACGCGGCCAACCCGACCTGGGTTGCTGATGCCCATCGCCTCCAACGGGATCAGGCCGATTTGGCTAGGATCCTGTCGAGCCAGCGGCTTGGCAGCAGGCGGCGCAATACCGCAAACAGCCGGGTCGGAAAGGTGACAGGGTAGCGATGCTTTGGCCGCTTGCTCTGCAGCGCATGCAGCAGCGGCGGTATGCAGGCTTCGCTTGGCAGCGTGAAACCGCTGGTGGCTCCCTCTTTTTCCAGCCGGGTCAGGGTCTGGCGATAGGCGCCCTGATGGCGGCTCTGGGCCGGATCTATATGGCGCACGAAGGCGGCGCGGGCATTGGCGCGAAAGCGGGTATCGATGGGGCCCGGCTCGATCAGGCTGATGTGCACGCCGCTGCCTTCGAGTTCCAGGCGCAGTGTGTCTGTATAGCCTTCCAGCGCAAACTTGCTGGCGTTGTAGGCGCCGCGATACTTCATGGCCACCAGCCCCAGCACAGAGCTGTTCTGCACTATCCGTCCCTCTCCTGCCGCCAGCATGGCCGGCAGTATCTGGCGGATCAGGTGGTGCCAGCCAAACAGGTTGGTGTCGAACTGGGCACGCAGTGCTTCCGTGGGCAAGTCCTCCAGCGCGCCGGGTTGGCCATAGGCGCCGTTGTTGAACAGGCCATAGAGACGGCCCCCCGCCAGCGCCAGCGCCTCTGCCGCCCCCCGCTCTATGCTGGCGGTGTCCGCGAGATCCAGTTGAACTGCCTGCAGACCCTGCTGTTGCAGCTGTGCCACATCGTCGGCCTTGCGGGCGGAGGCGATCACTGTGAAGCCGTGAACCCCGAGCGCCTTGGCGGCGGCGAGGCCGATGCCGCTGGAGCAGCCGGTGATGAGCACGAAGGGGTGGGGCATAAAGGTCATCCTTGTTGGCGACCAGAGCCTGGCCGAAGCGGGCATGGTAGCCCGAGCGCGACAAAAAAGAAAACCGGGCCATGTGGCCCGGTTTGCTGAGGTTCTACCACCTGCTTACAGTATGGTGAACGGCATTATGATGTGGAACTTGACGTCATGCTCGGAGGCGAAGATGTTCGGGTATTCGGTCCAACCGCCGCCCTGGCTGATGTCGTTGTTGTAATCTGTGTAGTGCAGTTTGAACAGTGTGCCTTTCAGCTTGCCATCCTGCACCGTGTACATGACGTCGAAGTTGGCTGCCCATTCGGTATCTTCACCGTTGGTGGCCTTGGTGCCGTCGCCTTTCTGGATATCCCAGCCGTAGGCGCCGGAGACACCGACGGACCAGCCTGGTGCACCCACCAGATCATCCAGGGAACGGGTCACGCCGAAGAACAGTGCTTTCTCGTTGTTCGCGTTCCAGTCGGAGCGGGAATCCCACCAGATTTCGTTCGCGCCCTGGGAGTTGCCGTAGCCACGGGTCAGACGGGGCAGGTAGTTGCCTTCGTTACCCTCGGCCTTGGTCCACAGACCTTCCAGACGGAAGCCGTACGGGCCTGTGCCCCAGGCGGCGGTCAGCGCTTGTTGCCATGCCATGCCGTCATAAGTCTCGATGTCGGCACCACCCTTCTGATAGGTGTCGGTTTCGGAGCCGTAGAACTGATAGCTGGTGGAGAGGCCGTTCAGCACGTCGAATTTATGGGCCAGCTTGAAGTGGTAGCTGTCCATGTATTTTTCGGAGTTACCGTAGGAGCCGGTGATGGCGGTGCCATTTTCGAAGGTATAACGTGCGGCTACACCCTGGATGTAGTCGATGACGTTTTCATCGGCGAACGGATCCATCCATGCCTTGGCGCGGGAGAACTTCTGGGTTTCCTTGTACCAGGGGGACTTGTACTCGTCGGCGATGGCGTAGGTCAGGTAGAGGCCACCGAAGTTACCCTCGATCTGGCCACCACGGTAGGTACCCGGCTGATAGGACCAGTTCACACCGATCACGCCCGGTACGTAGAGCTGGGTCAGGCCGCCCTTGGCGGTGATGGCACCGTCCAGTGCTTTCAGTTTCAGCGAGGCGTTGGCCAGGCTGAAGCCACCCTCGGGGGAGCCATCCTTGTAGTTTTCGCCCCACTTGTTGCCGGCGAAGGAGAATTCGTTCTCCTGGTTGACCGCATGGTTCTCGGTCACGGCCAGGTCATAGGCACCGAAGCCCCCCACGTCGATACCGACGATGTCCCAGGCATAACCCGAGTTGAAGTTAAGGGAGGCCTGGGTAGTGGCATGGCTCAGGTTGGACTGGTATTTGCCTTCTTTCTTGGCGGCAGTCGGGTCGCCATCGATACGCTGACGATCACGCTGGAAGTAGAAGAGGCCACCGTTGAGTTTGCCTTCTTCATAGAATTTGCTGGCGGCGGCAGCATAGGCAGGACCGGCTTCGTCGGCAGCGAATGCCATACCGGGGGCGACCAAGGCGGCAACAACGGCTGCGCTCAATGCGGCACGCTTGAAGATCACTTTTTCCATTTTGTATTGCTCCTGATTTTATGGACTTAGCTTTTTTGTCCGGCAGTCAGGCGATGGCCCGCCGCTCGGTATTGGCATTGCAATCAAAACCCCGTAGGGCAAAAAATTTCTGGTAGCTCGTCTGCGGCCGCGACGTCTTGGCACATCTGCGGTGGGCAGTTCTGTTCATCACATCATTTTATTTTTTGTGTTCCGATTCTTGGCTATCGGACAATTCCAAGAGTACGTTCGCGGTGCGAAATATCAATGAAAAGTTCCCACCAAGTTTCAAAAATATGACCGAGTGCAAATAATCATGGATCTTGTTGTGGACACTCCCAGCCCGCTCATATCGGCGCTGATAGCGTTTTCAGGTGAAATTGACCAGCAACGCGGGCGGATCTCTCACAAGGGGCATAACTTTTTTCGTTAACCTGTATGCAACAGATAATTTTGTGGCACAAAAAAAGATATGCCCCCGCGTTGGGGGCGGGGGCAGTGGACTCGGAAGGAGATCTGGACGGGAGATTCAGGCCTGATGGCCGAGGATGCGCGGGATCTGGCTGGCCTGGTGATGGATGTGCTTCGACACCTGCACCGAGAGGCGGCTGCCCTGGCGGGCGTGCTGGCTGATGCGCGCGATGAGATCGGCGAAGCTGGCCAGCTTGTGTTCCTGGCTCTTGGCGTTGTCGGCCCCCTGCAGCGCTATGACGGCTGTGCTGCGCGCCATCTCCCGCACCGCCTGGGTGGTCTGGCGCAACTGCTCCGCCTGCTGGCGCTGGGCGGCAGCCTCCGAGGTGATCCGCGCCAGCACAGTGCCGAGCAGATCTCCCGCCTGGGTGAGCCGCGTCAGGATCTCGGTGATCTGGCCAAGGGATCGCTGGGTGTCGGCGGAGAGGTGGCGCACCTCGTCGGCCACCACCGCAAACCCGCGCCCCTGCTCCCCCGCCCGGGCAGCCTCTATAGCTGCATTGAGCGCCAGCAGGTTGGTCTGCTGGGCTATGTGACCTATCACGTCGACGATGGCGGTGACATCGTCCACCGAACGCTTGAGCTGGGTCAGGGCGCCACTGCTCTCGTCGATGGCAAGCCCGGTCTGGGCCGTGGCCTGCAACATGCCCCCCACCAGTTGCTCGCTCTGGCTCATGGAGTGCTCGTTGTGCTGGGCGTGCTGCGCTATCTCTGCGGCCACCTGATGCACCTCGCCAGCCAGCTGGTTCAGCTCGTTCATCATCAGATCGCCCTCGTCCACCGCCTGTTCCGTGGTGCGCGTGCTGTGGTGGATCTCTTCGACCTGATTGACCATGCCCTGCAGGCTCAGTGAGACCGCCGACAGCTGCCCCTCCTTCTGCTGTTGATCCTGTTGCAGGCGCATGATGAGGCGGTTGTAACTGGCGACTATGTCGCCGAGCTCGTTGCGCTCGCGCCCCTGGGGCAGGGTCTCGGCCTGACCCGTCTCGTCGAGTTGCAGGAAGGCGGCGCGCAGGCGCAGCAGCGGCGTGACCAGCCAGCGGCGCTGCACCAGGGCAAACAGCAGCGCGACCAGCACCAGACAGAGCGCCAGGCTGCCGAGTATGGCAGCCAGCCGCTGGTTGACCGCCTGCCGCTCGGCGGCAAGCTCGGCCCCCATCTGGCCGGTGGCTTGCAGCATCTGGCTGATGTCCTGCTGCACCGCCTGGCGGGCAGTCTGCTGCTGTTGCAGCGCCTTGCGGCTGTTTTCCAGCTCTTGCGGGTAGCGCGTGAGCAGGGAGAGCAGTTCGGCTTTGGGCAGATCGCCCAGCTCCTTGTGCTCTGGCTCACCCAGGGTGAACTCGTCGGCAGGCGGCGCAGCAAACAGGCCGAGCAGCGGCAGGGCGGCCAGTTGCTGCGCCTGCTTTTGCATGGCAGCCAGCTCGAACGTCAGTCCCTCCAGCAGCTTGGGGCTGGCCTGTTCCATGTAGTTCTGGCGCAGGTGGCCGAGTCCGGGCAGGGCCGCCAGTATGTCGGTGGCACCCTGGCGGTATCGATCCGCGCTGGCCGGATCTGCGCCCGTCGCCCCCTGCTGGCCATAACGCAGCAGCGCCCTGGCCTGGGCGGTCAGCTCGTTTTCGGCGTTTTGCAGCAGCCACTGGCTGTTGCCGGAGAGCTTGCCCGCCGCCAGATAGTCGCCGTCGATGCGAGTGCCCATCCGTTCGAGCAGGGCGCGCAGCGGGGCGGTGAGCGCAGCATCCTGCTGCGCCAGCTGGGCGAGCGCCTGCTTGCGTAGCGCCTGGGCCTCAGTCAGGCGCAGGGGATCGCCGCTGGCGAGGTAGTCGCGCAGGGTGCCCTGCAGTGTGCCGGTCAGCCGCTGTTGCAGCCGTTCGTGTTGATGCTGGGCCTGTTCGGCCCGGTTCAACTGCTGCCAGCCATGAAACAGGGCGCCGGCTTGCACGACGGCGACCAGCAGCAGTACCAGGGAAGAGAGGGAGGCGTAATGGGCTATTTTCACGTCAGGATTCCTGCTTGAGCCACTGGAATGGAAGTCGGCGTGAGCTTAAGCAGGAGATATGGCGTTTTTATGACAGCCGCTGCATGGCGGCGAGGTCATGACAACGAAGGCGCGGCGGGCTCCTTCTGCTTGCCGGCGGCAGGCGACTTGCCCAGCATGCCGAGCAGGGCGCCTCCCATGATGAAGGCCCCGGCCAGCAGGTGACGGGGCGTCAGCTGTTCGCCATTGAGCAGCACCAGCAACAGGGTGCTCAGCAGCGGGGTCAGGTAAGCCAGCGCCCCGATGCGACGGGGATCTCCGTCTCGCAGCGCCAGATACCAGGTGACGAAGGCCGCCCCCATGGGCCCGAGCGCCAGCCCCAGGATCAGCCACCAGTCGCCGGCGGGGATCTGTTCGAGGGGCAGCGGCCCTTCCAGCCAGAGTGCCAGCAGCAGTGCCAGCAATCCGGCGGGCAGGCAGGCCGCCGCCGTCACCACTGCCGGGGCGGGGGGCAGCCGGCGGGAGAGCACAGAGTAGGCACCCCAGATGATGGCGGCGCCGAGCGCCAGCAGGTAGCCGGGCAGATAGGCCTGCTGCAGCTGCAACTCGCCGTTGACCATCACCAGCACGGAACCCGCCAGCCCGAGCGCGCCGGCCAGCAGGTGGCGGGCATGGAGCGGATGGCCCGGCAGCAGCAGGGGAGTGAACAGTATGATGCACAGGGGCCAGAGATAATTGATGAGGTTCGCCTCCAGCACGGGGGCGTGGCGAAAGCTCATGAACAGCAGCAGATGGTAGAACAGCAGCGCCGCCACCGTGACCAGCCAGGTGATGGGGCGAGCCCGCCACTGGCGCCAGAACGGCAGGGCACCGGCGCCGCAGAAGAAGAGCACCAGCCCCACCAGCACCAGAGGCGACACGCTGGTGATCCGGGAGGTGAGCGCCGCCAGCGAGGCCCACAGCAGTATGGTCAGCAGCGCAAAACCGGTGGACCTGTCCCACCAGGAAGAAGCAGACATCCAACACTCCTTTGCAGATGAATGAACAAAAAGAGGGCCAGTCTAGCAGACCGGCCCTCCCTGAGGTGCAGTGGTTTTGAGCGCGGCATCGCCATAAGCCCCGCTGGCAGGGCCTATACCGGCCGCTTGCTACAGACCGAAGGTTTCCTGCAGCGCCTGCATGTCCTGTGGGCTGACCCCTTCCGGCTCGAAACCGCTGGCGAGACACATCAGGTGCAGCTTGGCCCCCTTGTTCGCCACATCGACGAAGTCAAAGGCCATCAGTGCATCCGTCCCTGTGGCCACGGCACCATGTTTTTCCCAGATGGCCACATCGTGCTGGCGCAGGGCGGCCGTGGTGCCATCCGCCATGGTCTGGCTGCCGGGCATGCAGTAGGGCACCACACCTATGCCGCGTGGCACGAAGGCCCGCACCTCGGGCAACATCTTCCAGCAGGCGTGGGTGTAAGCGGCGCTGTCACGGGCATAACGGGGATGGTGAGAGAGCGCAATCAGCTCGAGCGGATGTGTGTGTACCACGCAGCGATCGGCTGCGCCCCGGCGCTGCTTGTCCATGACGATCTCTACGTGGGAGATGAATTCGCTGGTGGGCTGGTAGTCGTGCAAGCCACGGCCTCCCCACAGGATATGGTAACCCCGGGCCTCGTCATCGATCCGCAGGACGCAGCCCGCGAGCTCCGGGCTGCGCAGCTCGCGTATGCGTTCCCCCGTGCCCTTGACGAAGAAGACATGACCGGCGCTGTCGGCCGGGAAGGCGCCTTCCCCCCCTACCATGGACAGGGGGCAGTGGGGATACTGGCTCAGGTCGGCGGGCGCCTGCCCAAAGATGTCGGTGAGATCGACGGAGATGTTGCCGCCGTTGCGTTCGGCCCACTCTCGTTGCCACAAATAGGCGGATACCTCGACGACCTTCTCGATTTCAGCCCGCACGGCTGCGTTGAATTCAATCTGCTGCATCATTCCCTCTACCTTGCGTTGAAGAGCCATTGTGAGTGGGGCCACTGTAACCAGTGGCGCGGCGTCGAGCCTCAACGGGGGCGCCAAGCCAGGAGCGGAGTTGGCCGGATTTTCAAGAAGTGCACAAAGGGGCGGAGGGCTGGATGCAGGCTGTTGAAAACAGAGAGGCCGCCAGGGGGCGGCCGCTTGTCGTGTCGGGTTCGGGGTCAGAACGCGGCTTGATAGAGGGCCAGCAGCTCTGTCTTGCTGGCCACCCGGGGGGCACAGCCGGAACAGGGATCGGCGGCGGCGGCATCGACCCAGCCGGCGAGATCCCCAGGCTGTATACCGAGTTCATGCAGGCCACCGGGAATACCCACCCGGGCGGAGAGTGCGCGAATGGCCTGGATGGCGGCAACGGCGGCACCAGCCTTGCTCATGGCACTGGTATCTACCCCCATGGCGGCGGCTATGTCGGCGAAGCGATCCTCCCTGACGGCCAGATTGAACTCGCAGACCACCGGCAGCAGGATGGCGTTGCACACGCCGTGCGGCAGGTTGTGGGTGGCGCCGGGCTGATGAGCGAGAGAGTGCACGTAGCCAAGCCCTGCGCTGTTGAACGCCATGCCGGCCAGGAACTGGCCGTGGGCCATCATCTCGCGAGCGGTCAGATCCTGGCCGTTCGCCACCGCTTGCGGCAGATATTCGGCAATCACCCGGATGGCGGCGAGGGCCGAGTGATCGGTCAGCACATGGGCACCGATGGAGACATAGGCCTCAATGGCATGGGTCAGGGCATCCATGCCGGTGGCGGCGGTAACGGCCGGGGGCAGTCCCACCATCAGGGTGGGATCGTTGACTGCCACTGTCGGTATCAGTGCAGCGTCTATGATGACCATTTTGACCTTGCGCCGGGTGTCGGTGATCACCGCATTGCTGGTCACTTCGGCGGCCGTGCCCGAGGTGGTGCTGATGCAGGCCATGAAGGGGCCCGTGTGGACGACCTTGCCGATGCCTTCGAAGTCATGGACCTGTTTGCCCGGGTTGGCAACCAGGGCGCGCACCGCCTTGGCGGTATCCATGGCGCTGCCACCGCCAAAGCCGATGAGTGCATCGCACTGCCCGGCCTGCCAGGTTGCCAGCGCCGCGCTGGCAACCTTATCGGTCGGGTTGGGCTCTACGCCGTCATAAACCTGGGGGGTGAAGCCATGATCACGCAGTGCGCCGAGCAGACCGTCCAGCAGACCAAGCGAGATCAGGGCTCGCTCGGTCACGATCAGCGGACGACGGGCGGGCTGGTTGCACATCAATTGCACCAGATCGTGGATGGCTCCACTGCCGGACAGGCTGATCTGGGGTAGACACAATGCAAAAGCCATCAGATATCCCTCTTCTTTGGATGAAATTAAGGGGATATTAAGCTTGTTGTGGCGGACGGCCTTTAACCTTTGGCCCGTGAGGGAAATATAGTGGCCAAGAATTGAAGTTTATTTATAGCGTTTTCTGTATTGCAGTGGCGTCAGCTCAAAGGCATGGTGAAATTTGCTCGAAAAATAATTGCCATCATTGAATCCACTCTCAAATGCGATATCTGTAACCGATTTATTGGTATGGCTGAGCAACCAGGATGCATGGCAGAGTCGCACTCGTCCGAGATAATTGTTGGGGGTCAAGCCAGTATATTCCTGTATTTTTCGGTTCAGGGTGCGCAGCGGAATGGAAAAACGTTCAGACAGTTGGCTCCAGTCGATCTCTTCCTGATAGTTTTCATCGAGATAATTAATGAGGGCCAACAGCCTTTCCTGATCCCCTTCCCCCTTGCCGCCCGCTTCCCCTCCTTGCTGACGGGTACGCCAGAGCAGCACGGCCAACTGGGAAAACAGTGCTTCGATCATCACCGGAGAACAGGCATCTCGCCGGCTGTTTTCTGCCGCTATCTGGTTCAGCAGCAGCTCGCTCTGCGGTTGCAGGGAAGGGGGGAGTCGCAGTCCGCCACTGGCCGGATGGCAGCTGGTTTGCAGCAGGGTTTGCAACCCGTCTGCGAAGTGGAATCCCTCCGGCCTGAACAGCACGTTGGTCAGGCAGAGATCCTTCATCTGATCGAACATATGGGCATCGTCTTCGCGCAGGTAGAAGACACTGCCGCGGCGGATATGCACGGCGCTGCCGTCCGTGATGTGGATGGCACAGCCAGATTTGATCAGCACGAGTTCATGAAACGAATGACAGTGCTCCGGAAAGGGTTCCTGCGGAGCGCGTGGCAATACGCTGATGACCTTGTTGTGGTCAAAAAAATCGGTCTGTTGCAGGCGAAACATGGTCGCTCTCTTCATGAGGTGATGAGCAGTGAATATGCGCAGGCGCCGGCTCCGGTCAATCAAATAGCACGGGTTTCGTGAGGGTTTTCACAGTTACCTCGCATTTATTTATCAACGAGTCTCGATTGCTTCCTTTTATGCCGTGGCGTTATTTGACCTCACTCACACAATTGTCATTCAGTCTCTATTTCTCGATTTTTATGCCAGCTGAGCATATTTATTTGGCCGCAACAGAAAGGTTGCCAACCATCAGGGAACCTAGAGTGACGACATCGAAATTTATGGAGTCGGTTCGATGTCAGTCAATATTGCGGCAGTGGATTTAGGCGCCTCCAGCGGGCGGGTAATATGGGCCAGCTATGATCCGGTCAATGACAATATCACCATGCAGGAGATGCATCGCTTTACCAATGGCATGGTGCATAGCAATGGGCATGATTGCTGGGAACCGGAACGGCTCTTTTCCAATATCTTGCTCGGGCTGGAAAAAATTGATGCCGCGGGCATTGCGCTCGATGCGGTGGGTATCGACTCCTGGGGGGTCGATTTTGTACTGCTGGATGCGGCGGGCCAGATGCTCGGTGACGCTGTGGCTTATCGCGATGCCCGTACCGACGGTGTGCCGGAGCGGGTCTGGCAGCAGTTGTCCCGCGATGAGATCTATCGTCGCAGCGGTATCCAGTTCCTCAAGTTCAACAGCCTCTATCAGATCCGGGCCCTGCTCGATGAAAAACCGGCCTGGCTGGACAAGGTCACACGTCTGCTGCTGATCCCCGATTACCTGCACTATCGGCTGACCGGCCAGTTCAGCTGTGAATTTACCAATGCCTCCACCAGTCAGCTGGTGAATGCCCGCAGCAGGGATTGGGATCCCGAACTGATTGCGTTGATCGGCGAAGGGGGCAAGTGGCTGCAGCCGATCGCCGCCCCCGGCACCCGGCTGGGTCACTGGATCAGCCCCTCCGGCCGTCAGGTCAGCGTCATCCTGCCTGCCACTCACGATACCGGCTCGGCCATAGTCGCCACCCCGCTGAGCGGACGCGGCGCTGCCTATATCAGCTCGGGCACCTGGTCGCTGGTCGGGGTCGAGCGCAAGGCTCCGCTGACCGATGCTGCCGCACTGGCTGCCAACCTCACCAATGAAGGGGGAGTGGAGGGAACCTGGCGTCTGCTCAAGAACGTCATGGGGTTGTGGCTGGTGCAGGGGCTGCAGGCGCTGTGGCCGCAGCTGGGCTTCGCAGAGTTGGTGGCGCAGGCGGAACAGGCCGAGCCCTTTGCTTACCTCATTCACCCCAACGACGAACGTTTTCTCAATCCCGCCTGCATGCGCAGCGCCATCCAGCATTTCTGTCAGGAGACGGGACAGGGCACGCCGCAGAACCCGGGCGAGCTGGTGCGCTGCGTGCTGGACAGCCTGGCGCTGTGCTACGACCAGGTGCTCAGGGAGCTGGAGAGCGTCACCGGCGAGCCCATCACCAGGTTGCACATCGTAGGCGGCGGCTCCCAGAACCGGTTGCTCAACCAGCTTTGCGCCGACATCTGCCAATGCACAGTGCTCACCGGGCCTGTGGAGGCCTCGGCGCTCGGCAACATCGGCTGGCAGCTCAAGGGGCTGGGCCTTTTACAGGATCTGGCGGACGTGCGCCGCCTGATCCGCCACAACACCCGCATCGACACCCTGCATCCGCATGAGGTCCCGCAGCTGGACCATTACCGGACGCGCTTTGCCGCGCTCTGCGCGCACACCCATTCAGACACGTTAATAGAGGAAGTTGTATGAACCCGAATATTGAAACCGCCTTTGCCCTGGCCAAACAGCAATATGCCGCCCTCGGCGTCGATGTGGATCAGGCGTTGACTACCCTGGCCACCATTCCCGTCTCCATGCACTGCTGGCAAGGGGACGATGTCGGTGGCTTCGAAGCGGATGCCGGCGCCCTGACCGGCGGCATTCAGGCGACCGGCAACTATCCGGGCAAGGCGCGCGATGCCATCGAGCTGCGTCGCGATCTGGATCTGGCGATGTCACTGATCCCGGGGGCCAAGCGGCTCAACCTGCACGCCATCTATCTGGAGGCGGAGAGCCCGGTTGCGCGGGACAAGATTGAACCCAAACACTTCGCCAACTGGGTGAGCTGGGCCAAGGAGAGAGGCGTGGGTCTGGACTTCAACCCCAGCTGTTTCTCCCATCCGCTGAGCGCCGATGGCATGACGCTGTCACATCCGGATCCCGAAATCCGCCGCTTCTGGATCGATCACTGCAAGGCGAGCCGTCGTATCTCGGCCTCCTTTGGTCAGGCGCTGGGTACGCCGTCCGTGATGAACATCTGGATCCCGGACGGCATGAAGGATCTGCCCGCCGACCGGCTCGGGCCGCGTCAGCGGCTGATGGCGGCACTGGATGAGGTGCTGGCCGAGCGGATCGACGAGGCGCACCACATAGATGCCGTGGAGAGCAAGTTGTTCGGCATAGGAGCCGAGTCCTACACGGTCGGGTCAAACGAGTTCTACCTGGGTTATGCCAGCTCCCGTGACATAGCCCTGTGTCTGGATGCCGGCCATTTTCACCCCACCGAGGTCATCAGCGACAAGATCAGCGCGGCCTCCCTGTTTGTCCGGCACCTGCTGCTGCACGTCAGCCGCCCGGTGCGCTGGGACAGCGACCACGTGGTGCTGCTGGATGACGAAACCCAGGCCATCGCCAATGAAATCATCCGCAATGAGTTGCTGGCGCGGGTGCATATCGGCCTCGACTTCTTCGATGCCTCCATCAACCGCATCGCGGCCTGGGTTATCGGTACCCGCAACATGAAGAAGGCGCTGTTGCGTGCTCTGCTCGAGCCCATTGAGATGCTGCGTCAGGCCGAATGCAAGGGGGATTACTCGACCCGGCTGGCCCTGATGGAGGAGACCCGCAGCCTGCCGTGGCAAGCCGTCTGGGACTACGCCTGCGCCCGTGAAGGGGTAGCGGTGGGCGTCGACTGGCTCGATGCCGTCAAGGAGTACGAGGTGCAGGAGCTGCTCACTCGTCGCTGAGTTCACCCTCTGCTGACGCCCGCCATGTGTGGCGGGCGTCAGAAAAACAACAAAAACAGCGCGGTTGTCATCAAGGACGCTTCCCTCCATCGGGAAGCAAAAACACAATCAAACCTCAAGCAAGGAACATCTCATGTCTGCAATCGTATCGGGAATCGGTTGGCATCTGGTTGGCGCCGCCTCGGCGGCCTCCTTCTATGCGCCCCTCAGCAAGGTCCGGCGCTGGTCGTGGGAAACCACCTGGGCCTTCGCCGGCCTGTTTTCATGGATCCTGTTGCCCTGGCTGGTCACCTCCACGCTGATCGATGACTTCGGCGCCTTCTACAGCGTGGTGGACAGCAAGGCATTCTGGGGCATGTTTCTGTTCGGTGCCATGTGGGGGATAGGCAATGTCAACTATGGCTTGACCATGCGCTATCTGGGCATGTCTCTGGGCATAGGGATCGCCATCGGCGTGACCCTGGTGGTGGGCACCCTGATGCCACCCATATTGCGTGGAGAATTTGGTCAGCTGCTCACCACGGCCAGTGGCCAAATCACCCTGCTCGGTGTCTTTGTCGCATTGATCGGCATAGGCATAGTCACCTGGGCTGGGCATCAGAAAGAGATTGCCCTGGGCACGACTACCCGGGAGTTCAACCTGAAGAAGGGGCTGCTGCTGGCGGTGATGTGCGGCATCTTCTCCTCGGGATTTGCCTTCGGGCTGGAAGCCGCGGCCCCCATCCGGCAGGCATCGCTGGCACTTGGCATCAACCCGCTCTACGCCGTGTTGCCGAGCTACGGCATCATCATGGGCGGTGGGGCCATCGTCAACATGGCCTACTGCTTCATCCGGCTGGCAACTCGCCCCGAACTGTCACTGCGCAATGATCTGGCCCAGCCAGCGCGGAGTTTGCTGCTCAATGGCTTGCTGGCCGCGGCCGGTGGCATCATGTGGTATCTGCAGTTCTTCTTTTATGCCTGGGGCGAAGCCAGCATCCCCGAACACCTCTCCTTCGTGAACTGGATGCTGCACATGAGCGGTTATGTGTTGTGTGGCGGTATCGTGGGGCTGTTGATGGCGGAATGGAAAGGGGTCGGCACTCGTCCGGTGCGGATCCTCTGCATCGGCATGCTGGTGATAGTCGGTGCCGCCAATCTGGTCGGCATGGGCATGGCATAAGGAGCGACAAGATGATCCGCAAGGCGTTCCTGATGTCGGTGCACCCTGGCTGCGAGGTGGAATACCGTCGCCGTCACGATGAACTCTGGCCCGAGCTGGCCGCAACCCTGAAGGCGCACGGGGCAAGCAACTACAGCATCTTTCTCCACCCGGAGAGCTGTCAGCTGTTTGGTTACGTCGAGATTGAAGATGAGGGGCGCTGGCGCGAGGTGGCCAGCACGGCCATCTGCCAGCAGTGGTGGGCTTATATGCAAGAGATAATGCCATCGCACCCCGACAACAGCCCGATCAGCATGGAGCTCTCCTCACTCTTCCATCTGGCCTGATAGCGGGTGTGTCATCCGGCCCAAAAACGACCAAGGGGTTGGCACCATAACGATGCCAACCCCTTGTTTTATATGGTGCTCCCGACTGGAGTCGAACCAGTGGCCTGTCCCTTAGGAGGGGACCGCTCTATCCTACTGAGCTACGGGAGCCTTGTGGCGGGCATTATACAAGAAGCCGCTCCCTTTTAAACCCTTGATTCTTATTCCAATACTGCCAAATCCCCGATCTGGATGTTAAACGGCGAATATTTGTTCTGACTGCTGATGATGGCGCCGTCCTCGAATACCTGTACCACTTCGAACAGGCCGTCGGCCGGGTTGCGCATCATGCGTGACTTGCCATAGGGGTCGATGAAGTCGGCGCTGTGCTGGATGCGGAACTGATCCCCCAGTCTGACGCCGTTGCGCCGGCCCAGGTTGATGTGGGGGCCGCGTTCGTTCTGGCCTATCACCCGGGCGGTGACCGGGGCGCAGTTGAGCTGGGCTACCAGATCCTGCACCGCCTCCTGCAACTGATAGTTCACCTCCTGGCCATAGCTGGACTGCCAGAACTGGCCGCTGCTGCTGCCTATCTGATCCCGCTTGCCGAAGGTCCAGTTAGCGCGGCCCTGATACTCCTTGCGGCTGAGCAGGCTGCCGTTGATGCCGTCGAACAGGTAGAGCTGCATGCGAAAGTTGCGGATGGGATCTTCGTACCAGCTGGTCAGCTGGTTGCCCTGGGGCTCGATGGAGAGGTCATCTATGCTGCCGAGCACCAGATACTGGCTGTCGGTGCGCAGGCTGAGGGCCTTGATCTCCTCGAGGGCGCTGCGATCCCCCTGTTGCAGGTGGAGCGGGTCTATGCGCAGGTTTTCGTCCAGCCACTGGCGCACGGCCACCCCTTGCGGCGCGTTGGCCAGGGTCTCGAACATGCGACGGGACAGGTTGGCGGGCATGTCGTCGAGGGCGCCGTAGCTCGCCTGATCCGGGTAGCGCAGTCGCAGCCTTACCAGCGTCAAATCCTTGGCGTAATGCTGGGTCTGGCAGATCTGGCGTTCGGCCTGGATATCGGCCTGTACCGTGATGTACATGCGGCCGTTGCGCACCTCTTCCCGCTTGAGCCGGTACTGGCGGATGTCGCCGCCGGAGCGGATCTGGATCTGCTCGGAGCGCAGGCTGCCGTTTTCCAGACGCTGGATGCTGGAGACGGCGGCGCCGCTCGCCAGCAGGGCCTGGCGCAGGGCGTCGCGGGTCGCCTGCTCGCGGGCATAGACCTCGTCGCCCCCCAGGATGGCGGCACTGCCCTGGGCTTCGATAAGCTCTGCCCGGACCGACAGGCTGGCCAGCAGCAGGGTTAACAGCAGCGGTAATTTCATGACAAACACCTTGAATATGCGGGTCGGCCCTCTCACCCCTGTTGAAGTGATGGCACCGGCCGATACAGACCACAGAACCGTGCGTTGCACAGCACACCGCAAATAATTAGCAAGATCCATGCCTCATTCCCGACTCAAGCTTTGGCCAGCCGAACCGATAACGAATCAGGTGCAGATACAGGAAAGGTATCCATGAACAAACTCTTCACGGCGTTGGCCCTCGCGCTGGCTCTGACCAGCTGTGGTTCCGACCCCATCAACCGGGAACAGGGTGATCCTCGCCAGGCCGCTGCTGGCATGGAGCTCAACTGGCTGGTGGCGCGCATGACCGATCAGCTGATGGAGCGCAAGTCGCTCACCACCCTGACCGAGCCCATCGCCGTCTCCTCCTTTGTCGATCTCGATACCCTGCAGGACACCAACTGGATGGGGCAGCAGATCGAGGAGAGCTTTATCTACGAGCTGAACCGGCGCGGGGAAGTTGTGGTGGATTTCAAGATGACCGGCAGCATCAAGGTGACCCCGCAGGGTGATTTCGTGATGAGCCGCAACTACCGGGATCTCTCCCCCCGGCTGCCCATCTCCCGCATCCTGACCGGTACCTTCAGCCGCAATGGCAAGGGGATCCTGGTCAATGCCCGCATCATAGATCTGCGGACCAAGATGGTGGAGACCACGGCCCAGAGCCTGATCCCGCAACAATATCTGTTCGGCGCCAACAACTCGTTTGGCCGGGCATCCATCAATCGTGGTTACCTGATGCGCGACAGCCAGGCTCGTCCCGGCGGCCATCTGGTCAATCTGACCCCCTGACAAGGAGTGAGCGCAATGAAGATCCTGTTCGGATGCCTGCTGGTCCTGCTGCTGACCGCGTGCAGCGGTGGCAATCGGGTGGTCAACTACGGCGGCGGCAACAACAAGCCCGATGACTTTCCGGTGCTCAAGGCAGTGGGTTACGCGGTGATCGACATACAGCCGGGGCCGTCCCAGTCCGAGAAGATGTTGCAGGCCATTCGCGCCTCCAAGATGGATGCCTACCGCGAACTGGCGGAGCAGCTCAATGGCCAGCAGGTGCGGGGCCAGAGCAGCTACAAGGATTTGACCCAGACCTCCAACTCGCTGGACGTGTCCGTGGCTGGCATGGTGCGTGGCGCCCGGGTGGTGGCCTCCTATCCCCGTGGTAATACCTATGCCACCGAGATGGAGCTCGATACCCGCGCCCTCTACAACATCAACCAGTTGATGGCCGGTCAGTTCTGACGGCGAGGCAGAAAAACAAAAGGCGAACATGATGTTCGCCTTTTTTGTTGGCAAAAACGGTCAGTTGCCCATCAGTACCGGCGGCACTGTGGTCGGCTTGACGTCTTCGCTCGGGTAGCAGCCCAGCACCTTGATGTAGCGGGTGATCTTGGTCAGCTCCATCAGCGCGGCCTGCATGGCCGGGGTCTGCAGGTTGGCGGACACATCCAGATAGAACATCTCTTCCCAGGGGTTGCCCTGCACCGGCCGGGATTCCAGCTTGGTCATGTTGATCTCGTTGTTGCGCAGCACCAGCAGCGCCTCCACCAGGGAGCCGGGCTTCTGGGAGGTGGACATGATGAGGGTGGTCTTGGCCGGAATTTGCGGCGCCACGTCGATGGGCTTGCGCGCCACTACGATGAAGCGGCTGTAGTTCTCCTTTTGGTTGGCGAGCTGCTCGGCCAGCACGTCCAGTCCGTACAGCTCACCGCCAGCCGCGCTGCCGATCGCCGCCGCCTCCGGGCTTGCCAGCTCCTTGACCTTCATCATGGCGCTGGAGGAGGAGTCGCAGATCTCGTGGCGCGCCCCTTCCAGCTTGCTCAGGTAGTGGGAGCACTGCTGGAACACCTGGGGGTGGGCATAGAAGGTCTTGATGCGGCCCAGCTCGGTCGGCACTGCGGTCAGGATGCAGTGCTCTATGGGGTAGGTCAGCTCACCGACGATAGAGAGGCTGGTGTGCTGCATCACGTCATACACCTCGTTGATGGAGCCCGAGCTGGTGTTCTCTATGGGCAGCACGCCGAAGGCGGCACGGCCCGATTCCACCGCATCCAGCACCTCGCGAAAGTTCTGGCAGTTCACCTCTATCACCTGATCCTTGTAGCGGGCCAGATACTTGCGAGCCGCCAGGCTGGAGTAGGAACCACGCGGGCCCAGATAGGCGACGCTGGTCATGGGCTCCTGCTGCTCCGGGTTGAGCAGGCTCTGCAGATAGGCCTGCTGGGAGAGCACGGAATCTTCGATGATGGTGTGATAGATGCGGGTGATGTACTGGGCATCCAGCCCCAGCACTCGCCCTTTCTGGATCAGGGCGACCAGCAGATCCTGCTCGCGCTGGGTGTCGCGGATGGGACGGGGATTGGCCTGCTTGGCACGGGCGACCTCTATGCTGAGGGTCTTGCGCTTGGCCAGCAGGGCAAGCAGCTCCTGATCCAAGCGGGTGATGTCTTGTCTGATCTCGTCGAGCGTAGCCATGGTGGTTCCCTATCCAAATAATCGAGTGTGGTAGCTGCAAAAAAAAGCCTCCGCTAGGGGAGGCTCGATTCGTCTTTACTTTCTGTTCATGCGACGACAGGGCCTTCCCTCATGTGGGCCGGATAAACGAGAAAGCAAAGAGGAATGGTGCGTGCATGGGTCTGGTCCTGAAAATATCGTCATAACCATTAAGGGATTTGGGCGCTGGATGCAAGTAAAACTTGCCCGTGGGAGGCGAACGGGGCAGGGTATTGGCGTGTGCAGACGGGCTGTTCAAGCGCCATGTGGCGGCGATTGGCCCGGAGGCAGAGGCATCAGGAGGAGGTCACAATGGCGATTATTTTCGATCTGGGACGGGTGGTGGTGAGCTGGGATCCGGTGGCCATAGTGCGCTCGGTGCTAGGGCCTGACGACGCCGAGGCGCTGGCGGAGCGGCTGTTCAACCACCCGGACTGGCTGGAGGTGGACCGCGGCACCCTGTCGCTGCACACCATGGCCCGCCAGGCGCAGGGGCGCACCGGCCTGCCTGCGGCCCAGAATCTCGCCATTTTGCAGGCGGTGCCCGCATCGCTCCTGCCGGATCCCGCTATGCTGACCCTGATAGAGACGCTGCACGGGGCGGGCCACCGCCTCTATGCGCTCTCCAACATGGGTCATGCCAGCATCGACTGGCTGGAGCAGCACGCATTCTGGCGCTTCTTCAGCGGCAAGGTGGTGTCGGCGCGGGTACGTATGATGAAGCCGGAGCCGGATATTTATCGCTATCTGCTGGTGTCGTTCGACCTGAAGGCCGACGAGTGCCTGTTCATCGATGACAGCCCCGCCAACGTGGCTGCCGCGCAGGCGCTGGGGATCGGGGGGCTGGTGTTTACCGATGTGCCCAGCTGTCGTCAGCAGCTGCTGTCGCTGGGCTATCTGCCCGGTTGAGCCGACAGTCTGGAGTGCTCAAGGAGACGTTATGGAGCATGGCCGGTTTCGCAATTGGTTGAGTCACTATCCGGATGCCGGCCTGCTGATCGCCTGCCTGGATGGCAGCGGTTACCAGCTCTGTGTCGAGGTCGACGGCGAGATGCAGTGCCTCACCGACAGCGAGGAGGGCAGGCTGACGTTCGGCTCCCTCGAGCAGGCGGAGGGTTTTTTGCGGGCCCATCAGGTGCATCAGGCGAAACTGCGGATTTATGATGCGCAACAGGATGAAAATGAGGGTAATTGGCAGGAGATGATCATTAAATTCTGATTTATCCCTCTCCTTTAAGGGTTTATTCAGGATTGTTGCGGCACAATGGCGACCAATTCATCATCCGGTGTTGTCGTTATGGATGCCAATATAGTTGTGCTGAATCGAGGATACGATCAGACCTTTCAGGCCAGGGAGCAGCAGCTTGTCGAGACCCTGGCCAGCTACGGCGAACTGGTGGTCTCCTTCTCCGGCCGACTGGAATCCTGCTACAGCATGGATTTGTGCCGCGCCAGCGGGGTCAGGATCCGGGCCCTCACCCTGGACAGCCCGACTCGCAGCCGCAAGGAGGTGGCGCGGGCCAAACGCTACTGCCAGCGCTACGGCATAGAGCAGAGAGTCATCAAGACCGACGAGATGATCTTCTGCGATCACCTGCGTCACCTCAACGAGGTGATAGACCCGGTACGCTACATCTGCCATCTCACCGCGCTCGAAACCGACTGGAGCCATCTGCCCATGCTGCTGCCCGCCCCGGTCGAGGAGTTGCAGGAGTATTTGCGCCGCTTCGGCAGCCTGCCGGCCAACACCCTCTGGCTGTTTGCCAAGCAGGGCATGACCCACAGGGACTTTCGTTACGGCTTCAACAAACGGCAGCTGGGGCGCTGGGGCAAGAGCGCCCATGGCTGCCTGAGCCGTCGCTTCTCCGATCCCGAGCTGGTGGACAAGCGCCATCTGCGCATGGTGGACATGGCAGAGCAGATGCTGGCCGACATGGGGCTGGAGGAGGCGCAGGTGTTCTTTCATACCCTTTCGGATCAGGCGACCACACTGGCACGGGTGCGCGTACCGCTGCGGCTGCGTGCCCAGGCATTCGACCTGCAACCGGACATTCTCAATGCCCTCAAGAGCACAGAGTTCGATCTGGTGACGCTGGACATGGTGCAGGAGGAGGATCGGCAGGAGCTGGCTTGCTGATGGCGGCGGCAGAGGGCAAGAACGTGAGTCGGGTCATAGGCAAGTCGGGGCCGACTCTTTATACTGACGCCCTTTTCCATCGACGCCGAGCCATCACCCTATGAAACCCTTGTCCCGCCTGCTGGTTGCCCTCTGTCTGTCGCCCTTGCTGGCACAGGCTGCGCCCCTGACCCAGGTCACCCTGCCGGATGGCCGCCAGGTGCAGCTCAACGATGACTTCACCTGGGAATACCTGCTGATCAAGCCGACGGCGAGCGGTGAGGTGGTCACGGGCGCGGTGGCCGTCCCCGTGCTGACCGAGCAGGCGATGACCAATCCGGATCTGCTGGCCCAGGCGGTCAAGGACGGGATAAGCGTCAAGCTCGACAAGATTGAGGGCTCGGATCCCCTGTCGCTGCAATTCATGGTGAGCAACACGGGCAGCCGCAGCGTGGTGCGGGTGCGCGGCAGCGTCACCCTGTTCAGCGAGCAGGGTGCCCAGCTGGTCAAGCAGGAGGCCCGTTTCTGGGTGGGCGAGAACCGCCTGCCGGAGTCCTACCTGCGCAAGGGCCAGCAGCGTCCCTCCCTGGTGCTGGAGATGCCGCGCCCGGCCGGTCTGACCGGCAAGCCCCTGGTGCGGGTCGAGATTGAGGAAGTGGAGTTCCGCTAACCCCTCGCCACACAGACACCAGCTGCCAAACAGGCTCCATCACCGAGCCTGTTTGGGTTCAATTGTTAATCCGGTAACCGCCAGCAACAGTTGCTTACATCTGACATGATTTGGCAACAGCTTGCCGCTCGGCATTCCCCCTCCTGCTCGGCACAATGGTTCCATTCCAGCTAGGTCTCAACTAGCTCAACACGTGGAGTCATCAAAATGAAAAAAGTGGCACTTTCTGTTCTGGTTCTGGCCGGTTTCGCTTCTACTTCTGCTCTGGCACAGGATGCCTTCAGCTACGCCAAGGGCGGCCTGACCTGGGCACACACCAAGTCCGATTACATCGGTGGCAAAGAGGGCAACAACCGCGACTTCGGCGGCCTGAGCCTGGATCTCTCCAAGAGCTTCGGTTCCAACTTCTACGGCCGTCTGGGCAGTGAATTCACCTCCCGCAACGATGGCAACGACAGCATGGGCCTCTCCAGCCTGGGCCTGGGTGTCTACACCCCGCTCAGTACCGGTCTGAACCTGTATGGTGAAGCGGGCCTGATGGGTTACACCATGGAGCGTCAGGTGGCTGCCAACGTGAAGGACAGCGGCTGGGATCTGATCACCCGCAAGAACAGCGGCAGCATGTACGGTGAAGTGGGCCTGCGTTACGACATCGGCGCCGTCGAGCTCTCCACCGGCTACCGCTACGCCAACATGACCGACGACATGCACGATTTCAAAGTGGGCGCCGCCTACAAGGTGAGCCAGAACCTGGCCCTCACCGCCGATTACACCTATCGCAAGTGGGACCTGCAACAGGGTTCCATCTCCAGCCTGGGTGTGAAGTACAGCTTCTAATCCTGTTTCCTGTAGTGTCTTCATTTTTGCCCATGACGTCTGTCATGGGCTTTTTCATTTTCTGGTGATCCTGTTTTCGCCCTTGTGCCGTATCAGTCCGCAATAGTTATACAACTTTCATTTCTTTGTATAACTGCTATAACTGAACTCAGGCTTATACAAGGGGCGTCAACATGTACAAGATTAAAGTCGGTATCAGTGCCTGCCTGCTGGGACAGGAAGTGCGGTTCGACGGGGGCCACAAGCGCTCCAGCTTCTGCGAACGGGATCTTGGCGCTCACTTCGATTACCACCCTGTCTGTCCCGAGATGGCCATCGGCCTGGGGGCGCCGCGCGCCGCCATCCGGCTGGTCAAGCGCCATGGCGAGATCCGCGCCGAGGCGAGCAACGGCAGCTTCGATGTCACCGAGCAACTGATCGCCTTCAGCGAGCAGAAGGCCCGTCAGCTCGACTTCATCTCCGGTTACATCCTCTGCGCCAAATCCCCCAGCTGCGGCATGGAGCGGGTGCGCATCTACGGCGCCAACAACGAGGGGAGTGCCAAGGAGGGGATAGGCCTGTTCGCCAAGGCGCTGATGGAGGCCAACCCCCTGCTGCCGGTGGAAGAAGATGGCCGCCTGTGCGACCCCATTTTGCGGGAAAACTTCGTGCTGCGGGTCTTCGCCTACCACGACTGGCAGCAGCTCTGCGCCCAGGGGCTCAGCGCCGCGGCGCTCATCCGTTTTCACTCCCGCTACAAGTATCTGGTGCTCTCCCATGCCACCCCCCAGTATCGGGCGCTCGGCAAGCTGCTGGGCAACCTCGGCAAGGCGAACCTGCAGCAGGTGGCCGACAGCTACATCAAGGGATTGATGGCGGCCCTGACCCTGCGTGCCAATCGACGCAGCCACACCAATGTGCTGATGCACCTGCAGGGTTACTTCAAGCGGGTACTGACTCCGTCCCAGAAGCAGGAGCTGGCCGACACCATAGACAAGTACCGCACCGGCATCTTCCCCTTGCTGGTGCCGCTGACCCTGATCCGCCACTACCTGCGGGAATACCCCAATCCCTATCTGGCGCAGCAGGTCTATCTCAATCCGCACCCCGATACGCTGAAATTGCGTTACGGGCTCTGAGTCCAGCTTCGTGGCCCTGGCGCCTATCTGGTCGCGCAAGGTCTATCTGGACCTGCCCCCCGATACGCTGAAATTGCGTTACGGGCTCTGATCCCTGCTTTGTGACCCCGGGCCCGCATCAGGGCCGGGGCGCCCATACCCTGTTGAATGGAATTAGCCATGTCAGATTTACCACAAGATGATGCCACCAGACCGGATGAGGGAATTTACCCCATTCGCGAGGTCTCCCGCCTCACCGGCGTCAATGCCGTGACCCTGCGCGCCTGGCAGCGCCGCTACGGGCTGGTGCAGCCGGCCCGCACCGAGAAGGGGCACCGCCTCTACAGCGAGCAGGATATCCGCCAGATAGGCGAGATCCTGAGTTGGCTGGAGCGGGGGGTGAGCATAGGCCAGGTCAAGGGATTGCTGAGCGAGCCCCAATCCCAGCTGGTGAGCGATCACTGGCAGCAGACCCTGGAGCAGCTATGCCAGGCGGTGCTCGCCCTCAGCCAGCGCAAGGTGGAGGCGCAACTGAATGACCTGCTGGCGAGCTACCCGTTCGAGCTGGTGCGCAGCCGGGTGCTGCAACCCCTGGTGGCGCAGTTGCTCGGCCTGTGGCGCGAGCGGCCCGATGGCGAGCTGCTGCAACAGGTGTGGCTGGGCTGGCTTCATACCCGCTTCGCCCGCCACCTGATCGAGCAGGAGAAGGGCGTGCCGATCACCTTGGCGAGCTGGGGCCAGGTCGGCCCCCTCGATCTGGTCTGGTCTGCCTACGAGCTGATCGGCCAGGGTTATGAGGTGCAGCTGCTGGGGGCGGTCGAGCCGCGCCACCTCGCCCTGCTGGAGGGGCGGGCGACCACTCCCTGGCTGGTGCTGCTGGGGGCCGGGCTTGGCAAGCAGGATCTGGCCACCGGCTGGCCGACGGGCACCCGCTTGTTTGGCGAGCTGGGGCGCCTCTATGACGCGGATTGGCTGACGGCCCACGGCTGGCAGCCCACCCTTGCACAGGTTTCTTTGGACCAACCGGCAGCCCGTGGCGGCGCCGTGCGCGGGAGCAAGACCCCATGAAGCTGGTCTGGTTTCGCAATGATTTGCGCCTCGCCGACAACCCGGCCTTGCGACACGCTTGCGCCGAGACGGGGGAGGTAGCCGCCCTGTTTGTCATTTCCCCGATCCAGTGGCGACAACACAAGATGGCCCCCATCCGTCAGCGCTTTATGCTGGCGCAGGTCGATGCGCTGGGCCGAGAGCTGGCGGCCCTCGGCATCCAGCTCCATCTGTTGCGGGTGGAGACCTTTGCCGAGCTGCCGGCGGCGCTGGCGGCCCTGAGCCGGCAGCTGGGTGTCACTCATCTCTACGCCAATCAGGCCATCGAAATCGATGAACAGCGCCGTGACCGTGCCGTCAGCGCCGCGCTGGCGGAGCAGGAGGCAAGTTGCCACTGGTTCAACGGCTGCTGCGTGCTGCCGCCGGGGCGTGTGCTGACCGGTTCGGGTGAGATGTTCAAGGTATTCACCCCCTTCAGCCGCGCCTGGCTCAAGGCGCTGGAGGAGGATGGCTTCGTCATTCACCGAGCCCCCGCGCCACGGGGCGAGCCGCTGTCGTGGCAGCCTCTGGCAGAGCGGGAGTGGGTTGATGAAGCATTGGGTGAGCTGACGGCTGATCCCCGTTGGCCCGTGGGGGAGGCGGAAGCCGTTCGCCGTCTGCACGCTTTTCTGGAACAGGCGGTGCTCGACTATGGCGAGACCCGGGACTTTCCGGCTCAGGCGGGCACCTCCATCCTCTCGCCTTATCTGGCTGCTGGCATCATAAGCCCGCGCCAGTGCGTAGGAGCGCTGCAGCAGAGGCTCGGTTATCGGCCCCAATCCAAGGCACAGCCCGGTTTCGTCTGGCTCAACGAGCTTGTCTGGCGCGACTTCTATCGCCACCTGCTGGTGCTGGTGCCGACCCTCTCCATGAACCTGCCGTTCAAACCCGAGACAGCCGCCTTGCCCTGGGGCTGGGATCCGGAGGCCTTGGCCGCCTGGTGCGAGGGGCGCACCGGCTATCCCATCGTCGATGCGGCCATGCGCTGCCTCAACGCCACCGGCTGGATGCACAACCGGCTGCGGATGATAGTGGCGAGCTTTCTGACCAAGGATCTGCACATCCACTGGCGGCTCGGGGAGGATTACTTCATGAGCCAGCTGATTGACGGGGATCTGGCGGCCAACAACGGCGGCTGGCAGTGGGCGGCGGGTACGGGCGCCGATGCGGCCCCCTACTTTCGGGTGTTCAATCCCACTACTCAGGGACAACGATTTGATCCACAAGGAGACTTTATCCGTACCTGGGTAACTGAACTTGCCGATGTCCCCGCCGCCTATGTGCACCAGCCCCATGACTGGTTGCGACTCAAGGGGGAAAGGGGATATCCGGCACCCATGGTGGATCACGCCGTCGCCCGGGTGAGAGCCATCGAGATGTTTCGACACCTGGAGAAATAGGATGAACGCGCCGCTGGCCCGCTTTATTGCCCTTTACCAGCAACTGGACAAGCAGCAGTTGCATCGCTTGCCGGACGTCTATGCCGAGCAGGTGATCTTCATCGATCCGGCCCACCGTATCGAGGGGCTGACGGCGCTCACCGACTATTTTGCTGCTCTGTATCAGCGTCTCGCCGACTGTCGCTTCGAGATCATCAGCCAGCAGCAACAGGGTCGCGAGGCCTGGATAAGCTGGGTCATGACCTTCTCCCACCCAAGGCTCGGCGGAGGGCGGCCCGTCACTGTGGAGGGGGCGACCCGGCTTGAGTTCGACGCCGCAGACAAGGTGTGTCTGCATCGCGATTACTTCGATCTCGGCGCCATGCTCTACGAGCAGTTGCCGCTGCTCGGATCCCTGGTGCGCACCATCAAGGGGAGGCTGGGATCATGAGCGGACGTGTGCTGATCACGGGGGCCAGCTCCGGGCTGGGCCGCCAGCTGGCACTCGATTATCGGCAGGCGGGCTGGCAGGTGTGGGGCTGCGGCCGCGATGGCGATCGGCTGCTGGCATTGGGTCGCCACGGCATCACCCCCTTGCAGTTTGATGGCCGGGATGCGGCTGCCATGGCAGAGGTGGCGGCCAGCCTGCCGCCGCTGGATCTGCTGATCCTCAATGCCGGTAGCTGCGAATACATGGATCTGGCTGAGGGGTTCGATGGCGAGCTGTTTGCCCGGGTGATCGAGACCAACCTCATCGCTACCGGCCAGGCGCTGGCCACCTTCCTGCCGCTGCTGGAACGGGGTGCCCGGCTCGCCATCGTCGGCTCCTCGGTGAGCTGGTTGCCGCTGCCAAGGGCCGAAGCCTATGGTGCCTCCAAGGCGGCCCTCGACTATCTGGCCGATACCCTGCGTCTCGATCTCAGGGCCAGGGGCATAGCCGTGACCCTGATCCGCCCCGGCTTTGTGCAGACGCCGCTCACCGCCCAAAATGATTTTCCCATGCCCTGCCTGGTGACGGTGGAGCAGGCCTCTCGCGCCATCCTGAGCGGACTGGCGGCCGGTCGTCACCAGATCCACTTTCCCCGCCGCTTCATCTGGTTGCTGCGCCTGCTTGGCGCACTGCCGGTGGGACTCTGGCTGCGGCTTGGCAGCACGCTTGTTTCGAAAGGACGCCCTTCATGAAGAAAAAAATCGCCATCGTCGGCTCGGGTATCTCCGGGCTTACCGCCGGTTTTCTGCTCCACAAGCGCCACGACATCACCCTGTTCGAGGCGGCCCCCACCCTGGGGGGTCATACCGCCACCGTCGATGTCAGCCTGGCCGGTCGCAGCTATGCCATCGACACAGGTTTTATAGTGTTCAACGATCGCACCTACCCCAACTTCCTGAAGCTGCTTGAGCGGATCGGCGTGGCGCGCCAGCCGGCCGAGATGAGCTTTTCGGTGAAGAGCCCGCAGGGGCTCGAGTACAACGGTCACAATCTCAACACCCTGTTTGCCCAGCGCAGCAATCTGCTGAGCCCGCGTTTTTACCGCTTCGTGGCCGAGATACTGCGCTTCAACCGGGAGGCCCGTGCCTGGCTGGCCGACGGCCAACGACATGGCGAGTGTCCTGCGCTGACCCTGGGGGACTTCTTGCTGGTGGGGGACTTTAGCGACTACTTCGCCCGCCACTACATTCTGCCCATGGGAGCGGCCATCTGGTCCTCCACCCTGGCGGACATGCGTGCCTTTCCGCTGGCCTTCTTCCTGCGCTTTTTTGCCAACCACGGCCTGCTCGATGTGGCCAACCGTCCCCAGTGGTACGTGATCCCGGGCGGCTCGCGGGAGTACATAGGCCCGCTCACCGCAGGCTGGCAGCCGCAGATCCGCCTCGCCTGTCCGGTGCAGGGGATCCGGCGGCAGGCCGAGGGGGTGTCGATCCAGAGCCGCTATGGCGAGGAGCAGTTTGACGAGGTGATCCTCGCCTGCCACAGCGATCAGGCGCTGGCCCTGTTGCAGGATGTCAGCGAGCGGGAACAGGCGATTCTGGGCGACATGGCCTATCAGGCCAATGACGTCTGGCTGCATACCGATGCCAGCTGCCTGCCCACTCGCCGCAAGGCCTGGGCCAGCTGGAACTATCAGCTCGATGGCAGCGACGAGGCGCGGCCACTGGTGAGCTACAACATGAATATTCTGCAGGGGGTTAACTCGCCAGTGCCCTTCTGCGTCAGCCTCAATCCCAGGGGCAAGGTGGACGAGAGCAAGGTGCTGCGCCGCTTCGTCTATCACCACCCTGTGTTCAATCAGGCATCCATCCAGGCGCAGCAGGCGCGGCTGGAGATCTGCGGCCAGCAGCACACCCATTTCTGCGGCGCCTACTGGTACAACGGCTTTCACGAGGACGGGGTGCGCAGCGCGCTGGACGTGGCCAGACGCTTCGGAGCCGAGCTATGAGCACTGCCGCCATGGCTCAGACTGTCAGCGCCATCTGGCAGGGCTCGGTGCGCCATCGTCGCTTCGCACCGCGCGCTCATGCCTTCTCCTACAGCCTCTTCATGCTGGGGCTGGATCTGGACGAGCTGCCGAGCCTCGGCCAGGGGCGCTGGTTCGCCGTGGAGCGGGCCGGGCTGCTCTCCTTTCACCGCAATGATTACCTCAAAGGCCGCGAGGGAAGCCTCAAACAGGCGGTGTGGGACAAGGTGACCGAGCTTGGCGGCGCGGCCGAGCCGGACGGGCGCGTCTTGCTGCTCGGCAATGTACGCTGCCTGGGCTTCTATTTCAGCCCGGTCAATTTCTACTTCTGCTACCGGCAGGGGGAGGCGCGTTACCTGCTGGCCGAGGTGTCGAACACCCCCTGGAACGAGCGTCACTACTACCTGCTGGATCTGGCGGCGCTGGCGCCCCACGACAAGGATTTTCACGTCTCCCCCTTCATGGGGTTGGCGATGCGCTACCACTGGCGTATTCGCCCGCCGGGGCAGGAGACGCTGATCCATATCGAGAGTCATCCCAGGTCCGGCGAGGCCAAGCTGTTTGACGCCACCCTGGCGCTCCGCCGTGAGCCGCTGTCGCGCAAGGGGCTGGTGGCGCTGCTCGCCCGCTGGCCCTGGATGACCCTGAAGGTGCTGCTCGGGATCTACTGGCAGGCCCTGCGTCTTTTTATCAAACGAACCCCCATCTTCACTCATCCGGAGAGCCGCTAATGGAACTTGTGCAATCAACCCTCTCTGCCTCTTTTATCGACAAAGGCGCGAGGCAACTGCTGCTGACTCTGCTGGGGCGTCTCGAGCATGGTCAACTGCTGCTGCGGGATGGCAGCGAGCGCCACAGCTTCGGCGTGGCGGGCACCGATCTGCACGCGGAAGTGGTGGTGCAGGATCCGGCCTTCTATCGCCGTCTGCTGCTGGGGGGCAGCATAGCCGCCGGTGAAACCTGGGTGGAGGGGCTCTGGACCAGCCCGGATCCGGTGGCGCTGGTGCGGCTGTTGGCCCGCAACCTGACGCTGCTCGACAGTCTGGAGCGGCGGCTCAGTTGGCTGAGTTTCCCCTTCAACAAGGCGCGCCACTGGCTCAACCGCAATACCCTGACAGGCTCGAGATCCAACATCGCCGCCCACTATGATCTCGGCAATACCCTCTATCAGGGCTTTCTCGATGGCCATATGCAGTATTCGAGTGCCATCTATCCGAGTGCCGACGCAAGCCTGGAGCAGGCACAACAGGCCAAGCTGCGCACCATCTGCGAGCGGCTGGAGTTGGGGCCTGACGATCACCTGCTGGAGATAGGCACCGGCTGGGGCGGGCTGGCCATTTATGCCGCTCGCCACTACGGCTGCCGGGTGACCACGACGACCATCTCCCGGGCCCAGCACGACTACGCAAAGGAGTGGATTGCGCGGGAGGGGCTCGACGATCGCATTACCTTGCTGCTGGAGGATTACCGCAAGCTGGAGGGAACCTTCGACAAGCTGGTCTCCATCGAGATGATAGAGGCGGTGGGCCATGCCTTCCTGCCGGACTATTTCCGCCAGTTGTCGCGCCTGCTCAAACCCGGTGGTCGCCTGCTCATTCAGGCCATCACCATAGCCGATCAGCGCCACGCCCAGTATCTGCGCGGGGTCGATTTCATCCAGCGTTACATCTTCCCCGGCGGCTGCCTGCCGAGCGTCTCCCAGATGGCGGGCTTGCTGGCCCGCGAGACCGACATGCAGCTGGTGCGGCTGCACGATCACGGCCACCATTACGCCCGCACCCTGGCGCACTGGTGCGAGCGCTTTCTGGCGCTGGCTCCTGAGCTGCCGAGGCTCGGCTACAGCCAGGATTTCATCCGGCTGTGGCACTTCTACTTTGCCTATTGCGAAGGCGGCTTCTGGGAGCGGGCCATCAGCCTGGTCCAGCTGGAAGCGGCCAAGCCTGGGCCCCTTGGCTGGTCGGGGGACCTGCCAGTAAGCGGTCACTGACCATGTGGCAGTGGGCCCAGCTGCTGGGGTTCAACCTCTACTGGTTGCTGGCGGTAAAGTGGCAGCAGCCGGGCCCGCTGCTGCTGATGCTGTTGCTCCACTTTCTCTTCTCCCCCAGCCGCAGGCGCGATCTGCGGTTATGGCCGGTGGCCCTGGCCGGCTGTCTGCTCGATGGCGTGCTCTGGCAGCTCGGGTTGTTTCAATTTTCGGCCGGTTTTCCCCTCTGGCTGGTGTTGCTCTGGCTGGGATTTGCCCTGACGCTGGCCCACGGCATGCGCTGGTTGCGCCCCTTGCCCCGCTGGCAGCAGGGGCTGTTTGGCATGGCGGGTGGCGCTTCCTCCTATGTGGCGGGAGCAGCCATGGGCGCAGTACACTTACCTTGGGGCATCTGGATCAGCACGGCACTGCTGGCGGTGATCTGGATGTGGTGGTTACCCGTACTCCTGTGGGTAACGGTCAAGCTGGAGGGTGAAGCGAGATGAACACCTTTTCGACCGACACCTTGTTGTTTTCCAAGTGGACCAAAGAGAGCCAGCACGAGCTGACCGAGCGCTTCTATCTGGTGGTGTCATGCCAGCGGGATGCGCAGGGGCAACTGGCCCGCGTGGTGATGCAGGATATCAACACCCTGCTGGAACAGGAGATGGATTGGCATGAACTGGAAGATCCCGCGAGCTGGCACATGGGGTGGAATTAGCCTGCTAATCGTGGCCTTGAGCAGCCCGTGTTCACTGGCCAAAGAGGCCCCTTCCACGCCCTGGCAGCCGCTGCGAGCCGTGGGGCAGGGAGAGATGAGCTGGCTCTGGTTCAAGCTCTATGACGCTACCCTCTACAGCGCAAGTGGCCGTTATGAGCCGGGCCATTATCCACAGGCGCTGATCCTCACCTACGCCAGAGAGATCAAACGCAGTGATTTGCTTACGGCCACCGCCGAGGAGTGGCAGCGACTCGGGCTCGGCAGCGATGCCGATCGCCGGCGCTGGCTCGATCAGCTGGCGGTGCTCTGGCCCGATGTGGGGGTGGGAGACAGACTTGCCTTCTATGTGGATGAGGCCGGATTTGGCCATTTCTGGTGGCACGAACGGCCGCTCGGCAGCCTCGCCGATCCCCAATTCTCCGCGGCCTTTCTGGCCATCTGGCTCGCCGACAACAGTCTCGATCCCGCGCTCACTCGCCGCCTGCGGGGTCAACTCTGATGCTGGAATACTCAATGTCTTTCTATCGTTATTGTCGCTTTCTGCTCTTGTTATCACTCGTGGTGCTGACGGGGTGTGGCAGCAATCTGGACGACTACCGTGGTCAGGGGCCGAACTGGGATCTCGCCCGTTTCTTCAACGGCAAGCTGGTGGCTCATGGCCTGGTGACAGACCGCAGCGGCGAAGTGACCAGTCGCTTCCGGGTCGAGATGCAGGGGCATTGGCAGGGTGGCAAGGGGGAGTTGTTCGAGCAGTTCTATTTCGATGACGGCCGCCGGCAGACTCGCACCTGGTTCTTGAGCAAGGGGGCGGATGGTCACTGGCGCGGCACGGCATCGGACGTGGTGGGGGAGGCAGTAGGCAAAACCCAAGGATTTGCCCTCAACTGGCGCTATCAGCTCGATCTGGCCCTGCCGGACGGGGAGTTGGTGCGGGTGAGCTTCGATGACTGGATGTATCTGCTGGATGAAGATCGCCTGATCAATCGGGCCGAGATCAGCAAGTTCGGCATTCATCTGGGCGAGGTGATCCTCTATATCGAGCGGCGTCCGGGGTGAGGCATGCCAGATCATCTGATGGGTGCACTTGGCGATAGCCGCTCGCTATCAATCAGTTAGGCAGCAACTATTACCTTTTGAGTCTGAAGGGAGCTAATCTGGCTCCGTCGTCAAATCTGGAGGTGAAACATGAAAAGTCCGATTGGTCTTGATACCGTTCAATCACAAGCCCTGGCCGCCGAGCTGAACAAGTTGCTGGCCAGCTACCAGATCCTCTACATGAACGTTCGTGGCTTCCACTGGAATATCCGCGGCAACCAGTTCTTCGAACTGCACCTGAAATTTGAAGAGATCTACAACGATCTGCTGTTGAAGGTCGATGCCCTGGCCGAGCGCATCCTCACCCTGGATGGCGTACCCATGCACAGCTTCAGCGACTACCTGAAAGTCTCTGCCATCCCGGAGCAGAAGGGACTGCATGACGGCCGTGCCTGTGTCGAATCCCTGCTTGAGAGCTTCCGCGAGCTGCTGGTCGCCCAACGCCGGATCCTGGGACAAGCCGCCGAGGCCGGCGACGAGGGGACTGCATCCATCCTCTCCGACTATGTGCAGCAGCAGGAAAAACTGGTCTGGATGCTGCGCGCCTATCTGGCCTGATCCTTTGTTGAAGCGAGTTTTGTTGTAAACCTTTGTTGTAAACCCGAGTTGTCTCTCCTTTTATCCACCCGCTTGCCGCCCTGTTTGGGCGGCTTTTTTGTTTTTGATCTGCGTCAATGAAAACTTAATTGGCAAATTGAATGCCTATTAAGTTTTTGGCGAGGGGCATAGAATCGCCACAAAACAAGTAACTGAAATGTCCAATTAGGAGAGGCATGATGTTTTGTGTGCAATGTGAACAGACAATTCGTACCCCGGCAGGCAATGGCTGTGCTTATGCACAAGGCATGTGCGGCAAGACGGCTGAAACTTCGGATCTGCAGGATGTGCTGATCTATGCGCTGCAGGGCCTCAGTGCCTGGGCGCTGGCCGCTCGCGAGCACGGCGTCATCGACAACGAGATCGATGCCTTCGTGCCCAAGGCCTTCTTCGCCACCCTCACCAACGTCAACTTCGACTCCGCCCGCATCGTTGGCTATGTCAACCAGGCGCTGGCTCATCGTCAGCAGCTGGCCGACCGTCTGGCTGCACTGGCGGTGCAAGTCACCGGCTTGCCCGAGGCCGCCGGCTTCGAGCCGGGTGACGAGCTGCTCGCCCAGCTGGCCCATGCGCCGCAAACCGCGGTCAATCGCGGCAAGAGCGAGGTGCATGAAGACATCATGGGGTTGCGTCTGCTCTGCCTCTACGGCCTCAAGGGCGCCGCCGCCTACATGGAGCACGCCCGGGTGCTGGGTCAGCAGGATAGCGCCGTGGCCGCCGAGTTCCATCGCATCATGAGCTGGCTCAGCACGGACCCGAGCGAGCTGGATCCCCTGTTCAAATGTGCCATGGAGATCGGCCTGCTCAACTTCAAAATCATGGAGATGCTGGATCTCGGTGAAACCACCGCCTTCGGCCACCCGGAACCGACCCAGGTACGCGTCACCCCGGTGCCGGGCAAGTGCATCCTGGTCTCCGGCCACGACATGATGGATCTCAAGCTGATCCTGGAGCAGACCGCAGGCACCGGCATCAATGTCTACACCCACGGCGAGATGCTGCCGGCGCTGGCCTATCCCTTCTTCAAGCAGTACCCCCATCTGGTGGGCAACTACGGCTCTGCCTGGCAGAACCAGCAGAAGGAGTTTGCGAACTTCCCCGGCGCCGTTGTGATGACCTCCAACTGCATCATAGATCCGAACGTGGGCGACTACAGCGACCGCATCTTCACCCGCTCCATCGTCGGCTGGCCGGGCGTGACTCACCTGGAAGGGGATGACTTCTCCGCCGTGGTGGCGAAGGCATCGGCGCTGGAAGGTTTCAAACACACAGAACTCGAGCACTTCATCACCATCGGCTTTGCCCGCAATGCCCTGATGCAGGCGGCACCAGCGGTGATCGACAAGGTGAAAGCCGGTGAAATCAGCCACTTCTTCCTGGTGGGCGGTTGTGACGGCGACAAGGCCGAGCGCGCCTACTTCACCGAGTTTGCCAAGGCCGCCCCGCAAGACAGCCTGCTGCTCACCCTGGGCTGCGGCAAGTACAAGTTCAACAAGCTCGACTTTGGCGACATAGGCGGCATTCCCCGTCTGCTGGACGTGGGTCAGTGCAACGACGCCTACTCCGCCATCCAGCTCGCGCTGGCGCTCTCCGAGGCGTTCGAGTGCGGCGTCAACGACCTGCCGTTGACCCTGGTGCTCTCCTGGTTCGAACAGAAGGCCATCGTCATCCTGCTCACCCTGCTGGCGCTCGGTGTGAAAGACATTCGCACCGGCCCGACCGCTCCGGCCTTCCTGACCCCGGCCCTGCTCAAGGTGCTGGAGGAGCAGTTCGGGCTGAAAGGGACCACCACGGCCGAAGCGGATCTCGCCGAGATCCTGGCGGCCTGAATCCGGTGATAGCGCAGGCCGCGCCGGCCTGATCATCTCAGCGTGTTGTAAGCCTTTGGCGAGCCTGATGGCTCGCCTTTTTTTCAAAGCGTCGTGTTTCAAAAACATGTTTTCAAAATGAGGAGCCTTGTGATGACCTCCACCTCTCTCACCCTGCGTTGCATTGGTCGTCGCGCCGACACCCATGATGTGGTGAGCTGGCAGTTCGCGCCGCTTGCAGGCAGTCTGCCCCCCGTGCTGGCCGGCCAGTGCGTGACCCTGCACACGATGATCGACGGCCGGCCCATGTGCCGTGCCTATACCCTCTCCTCCAGCCCGCAGGACGCGTGCTGGCAAGTCACCATCAAGGATGTGGGGCGGGTCTCCCACCATCTGCACCAGAGTCTGCAGGTGGGGGACGAGATCCGGGTCGACGGCCCCTTCGGCGACTTCAACCTGACGGCGCTGCCCTGCGAGCGACCGCTGCTGCTCAGCGCCGGTTCCGGCATCACCCCCATGTGGGCCATGCTGCGCGACGAGCTGGCCAAACTGCCCGAGGCGGACATCCGCTTCATTCACAGCGCCCGCTCGCCCCAGGATCTGATCTTCGCGGACGAACTGGCTGCGCTGGCCGAGGCTCACCCCGGCGTGCGCCACGCACTGATACTGGAAGAGGCACCGACGGCTTATCCCTGGGTTGGCCGACTCAGCCCGGACATGCTGAGGGAATTGGCACCGGATCTGCTCGCTCGCCACGTCTATCTGTGCGGCCCTGCACCTTACATGACCGCCGTCTGCGCCATGCTGGCGGAGCTGGGGTTGCCAGCGGAGCAGTTGCATCAGGAGTCGTTCGGCCTGCCTGCTGTTACATCGGGCGCGGCGCCGGTTGCGGCCGCCAGCGACCATTTCTGGCTGACCCTCAAGAAAAGCGGCAAGAAGGTGAAGATATTGCCGGGCCAGACCCTGCTGGCCGCCCTGGAAGGGGCTGGCGAGACCATGATGGCTGCCTGCCGCGCCGGAGTGTGTGGCGCCTGTCGCTGTACCACGACTGGCGAGATCGAACGGCAGAGCGTGATGACGCTGAGTGCGCAGGATCTGGAGGGCGGCGTCGCACTGGCCTGCTCCTGTACCGCCAGGGGGGATGTCAGCCTCGACTATTGAGGACGCCATGAACATCTCGGCCTTTTCCCGTTGTGACTGGGCGGGTACACTCAGCCCAGTTTCACCAGAACACGGGATAAAAAATGACAATATTGGTCACGGGCGGCGCCGGTTACATAGGTTCCCATACCCTGGTTGAGCTGCTCAATGCCGGGCAGCAGGTCGTGGTGCTGGACAACTTGTCCAACTCTTCCCCCGAGTCCCTCAAGCGGGTCGAGCGGATCACCGGCAAGCCGGTCATCTTCGTGGAAGGGGACGTGCTGGACAGAGCCTGTCTGCAGCAGCTGTTTGCCGCCCACAAGATTGAATCCGTGATCCACTTCGCCGGCCTCAAGGCGGTGGGGGAGTCGAGCCAGATCCCGCTCACCTATTACCAGAACAACATCACAGGTACCCTGGTGCTGTGCGAGGAGATGGCAAAGGCGGGCGTGTTCCGGCTGGTGTTCAGCTCCTCCGCCACAGTGTATGGCGATCCGGCCTCTGTGCCGCTGCGGGAAGATTTCCCCACCAGCGCGACCAATCCCTACGGTCGCTCCAAGCTGATGGTGGAAGAGATACTGCGTGACTTGTCCAAATCCGATCCGCGCTGGGCCATAGTGCTGCTGCGCTACTTCAACCCGGTTGGCGCCCACGAAAGCGGCCTCATAGGTGAAGATCCCAACGGCATCCCCAACAACCTGCTGCCCTATATCAGCCAGGTGGGGGTCGGCAAGCTCAAGGAGCTGGGAGTGTTTGGCAACGACTATCCGACCCCGGATGGCACAGGCGTGCGTGACTACATCCACGTGGTGGATCTCGCCCTCGGTCATCTCAAGGCGCTGGCCCGCATCGCTGCCGATACCGGTGTCTTCACCTACAACCTGGGTACCGGTCAGGGCTATTCCGTGCTGCAGATGATCAGGGCGTTCGAGGCGGCCAGCGGCCGTACCATAGCGTACCAGATCAAACCTCGCCGCCCCGGTGACATAGCCGAATGCTGGGCCGAGCCGCACAAGGCCCGTGACGAGCTGGGCTGGCAGGCGGAGCGCGGGCTCGAGCGGATGATGGTGGACACCTGGCGCTGGCAAAGCCAGAACCCGAACGGCTATGGCCCTACTGCGAAGCCGTGATCAAGGATCATGCGCTGCTCGGGAGCCTCATTTATTCATATAAACTCCGGTCCCTGCGCAGCTCTTCGCCTTGCTGACAGCTCCTCGCGACGGCCCATCAGGCCTGAGGGGCCCAAGCCTGAATGGCAAAACGCCCCGGCATCGCGATGCCGGGGCGTTTTTTATGTGCGAAGGGCTGGGTTACTGAATGCTCTTGCCCGCGCGCACATCCTTGATGAAGCCTTTCAGGCTCGCCAGATCGCGAGGGGCACCACGCAGTATCTGGTCACCTATGATGAAGGCCGGTGTGCCTGAGATGCTCATGGCTTCGGCCAGCGCCCGGTTGGTGCCGAGGTTCTTATCTATGCTGCCGTCCTTGATCTTGGCCTCGACTTTGCTCCAGTTCACCCCGGCCGCTTCCGCCAGCTGCTTCACCTGGGCTTCATCGGACAGCGGGCCCTGATGGGCGTACAGCTTTTCGTGGAAGGCTTGGTATTTGTCAGGCTGACCCAGCTGCACCGCCAGCGCCGCACGAGCGGCGAAGTAGGAGGTCTCGCTCAGGATGGGGAACTGCTTGTAGATATAACGGATGTCCTTGTCTTCACCCAGCAGCTGCTTGATCAGCGGATGGGCGCGCTTGCAGTAACCGCAGTTGTAATCGAAGAACTCGACCACGGTCAGGCTGCCCTTGGGGTTGCCGCTCTCGGGATCCTGATTGGCATAGAGCTGCTTGGCATGTGCCTGGATCAGGCTCTTGTCGTTGGCCGCCTGCTGGCTCTCCTGCTTGGCGCGCAGGGCATTGGACATCTCGACCAGGATCTCCGGATTCTTGACCAGATAGTCGCGCACGATTTGCTCGACATCGCTCTTGGTCAGCTCGCTTGCCTGAACCGGCGCCGCAAGCAGGGTGGCGCCAGTCAGGGCGCAAAGCAGGGCATGTTTGATTCTCATAAGTCCATCTTGCTGGAAATTTCGTGATGGCCACTATAGTGGGTGAGTCTGTTTTCAAGTCAAGTTATCTGGTTGAAAAAGCGCTGCTTATGCCCCCTTTGTCGACTTTATACGTCATTTAGCCCAATAAATCGGCAAACGCACCGCGAGGGGATTTACAAGCCGGATCGCCATGGGTAATATTCGCCGCACTGTCGCGGAGGGGTGGCAGAGCGGCTGAATGCACCGGTCTTGAAAACCGGCGATGGGCGACCATCCGTGGGTTCAAATCCCACCTCCTCCGCCATCTATATAGCCCAACCGATTGATTCGGTTGGGCTTTTTTGTGTCTGTGATTTTTGGTATGCCAGTGAGTATGCCATTAGATGTTGGCTGCCTTTCTCCTCTATCGCATTCCTTTGGACAAGTATCGGCCCCACTTTCCGGTGGCTGCCCCTTGTGCTACTACCCGTAAAACGTAGCGCGTTACGAATGCCAGCGTTGCGTCGTATGCTTCATTGCATTGCCTATTCATATTTCGGATAGACAATGTGGCCAATAATCGAGCAGATCAAGCGAGAGTCACTGACATAAAACGTTTCTAGGTGGTCTGCGTTCTGTTCTCCAATAAAAAACACCCATGCTTTATCTTTCCTACCACCCCTTCTAGCCTGTTTGGCCTCTTCCTTTGCTGCATCTAACTCGTTAAGTAACATGGTTTTTTTGGCTTGTGACCAAGATTTCCACTCGACATGGAGCTGATAGTTTTTCGAGGGTTTCCGGTCTTCCCATTCTCCTGCTAGGGGGATAATTAACCGCTCCTCGCTCTGGGTGATCGGTAGCCACAACAACTCGGAATAAAAGATCTTCTTATCGGGGTACTTCTGAATTGGGCTACCTAACCTCTTGAACGCCGTCAGGTAATTGTCGGCTTCAATCCCAGGGATCTCCAAAGAGATGTTACGGTCGTGGGGGAAGTTGATGAACGCACGACAGATAGGGCGAATGCTTTGAGCTTTGCGTCTGGAAGTGCGTTGGGGGCCATTACCATGACCAGCAGCTACGGTTGGTGAATGTACCGAGGTTGAACCGTTTATTCCGTTTCCTTGATTAGTAGCTGTCCCTGGCCGTTTATCTATTAGCACTAGCCCTGAAGGCGACAACCCTGGCGATGAGTCCAATTGTTGACGCACGCTTTGTGTCTGTCCTTGGCTGATCACTTCCCGTTCAGCATCTGCATCACAATGGATGAGATGTTCCTTTCCCGGCATTTTGTTGAATGAGGGCCTCTTTTTGTTCTCTTTTTTCCAGGATGAGGGGTACATATCGATGCCGCATCCCCAGCACTCGTAACCATCCTTATCGACATGCACCAACATCCAAAGGGTCTCAGCCTCTATGATCTCACCGGTGCGTTTATCACGAGCAGATTCCATCGTTCTTATCCTTAGGCTTACCACGAAATTAATTGCTCCCATTACGACATGGGACGGATGAGATTGTCCACCAATACGACTCGATAGGAGCTTTCTATGGGAGCAGGAATGCCAAGTTAGAGAATGAACTCATGCCGATCTGCTGTGCCTTGGGTATGGTAAATCGCCAGGTAGACATAACCATGGTTTCCCAAGGTGTCAGCTTCACAGGTGAAACCGTCGTGTTGGACAGTGATACGTTGCTGGCATCGGGCATCCAGCTCACCGGTCAGCAGCTTGGCTTCCAGTTCCTTGATGATGGTTGGGAAAGCGGCTTCCAGCTGGTCTATTGCCACCTCTGCCCATTCGCCAACCAGTGAGGCCCGATCTGACAGAAAGTGCAGTCGGTGGTGCTCTTGGATAAGACGAGCGCCAAAGCGCGGGGTGACGGTATGGGGTAAACCCCACTGCGCAAAAATCCGCGTGGGCTGGTCTGGGGCTGCGGGTTGTTGGTCATTGGTGTTGGTAGCTGTCGCGGTCATGATTAGCGATACCTCAGTTGAATGTCGATGATGGTGCCGGGCACGTTGTGGCGCTGGCGCAATCTGGTCAGATGCTCCGAGAGTTCAGTCAGGCTGGCCAGTCGCCCCCGGTAGAGCCGGGAGAGATTGATGTAGTCAGGGTGACTCACGGTGATGGTTACCTGATGCCCTGGCTGCCAGCGGCCAAAAAGGTGGGCTTTGGCCTCTTTGATGGTGGTGATGCCGGGAGCGGGTAACGTCTGCCGGTTGCGCAGGTGCAGCTTGTTGAGCTCGGGGGCATAGCGATGCACCTCGAGTCCGGTGATAAGACGGGTCATGTTCGGTGACTCCAATGATGCAAAGGGCCAGCCTGTGAGGGCTGGCCCTTTATGCAGTGTGTAAATGAGCTGGGCTTGGGTGGTCTTGTCTGTTTGCCGGGCCGCAGTGACAGGCGCAGTGGCTAGCCGTTGTAAAACAGGATGTAGTTCACACCAGCCTGTTGGGCGGCAGTAATTAAGGGTTGCAGTGCTGGCGGGATAGCATCGAGCTCCATAGCCAGGTTCAGGGTGAACTCATAGGCGGAATCATCCTTCACACCGACATGTTCATGGGAGGCCATTTGCTTGACCCATTGCCACTCAGGCGCCAGGTCTGCGTCATCGTAATCACCGATGATGGAACTCATGGCGACATCCAGCATCTGCATAACCGAATGGCCTGCCAGTGGGTCAGGTGTTGCAGGGATGGTGTTGGTCATTGCATCGCTCCTTGTTGTCTGGGCTGTGCGTTACAGCTGATTGATAACCGGCTTGCAATTGAGCCGGTCCAGCAGGTGCCGCGAGCCGTACTGGGCTACCAGCAGGTCTATGGCCATCTGGGCGCAGGCCGCTCTGCTGGGCTTATTCTCAGGAATTGCGTAACGAGCGGTAAGCCAGCCGCCGAGCAGCGCGATGCGGTAGCCACTCGGAATATGGGTGAGCGACGTACCGATGCCGCTCCCATGAATGAGGAAGGGCACAGCCTGCCCGCCGATGTCGATATCCATGCGCTGGCCCTTGAGCTCGAAGGTGGTGAGCTCACCGGTTTGTGGATGTTTGCCGGGCACCTTGATGGCGATGTTCTTAGCCATTTCATACCTCCGGCTTGCTTTCAAAATGATGGGTCACAATGCCCGCCTCCGGGTCGATGCTGATAAATGCTGGGGCCTGCGGGTGGTACTGGTAGAGCCGCGCCAATTCAGAGCGAAACGCCTCGACGTTCGGCGCCATCACATGACTGATATCACCCTCGGCGTAGGTAAAGGTCTCCAGCTTCTCTGTGTGGATCCAGATGCCAAAGTACCAGGCGTCTTCCTCGGTATCGTATTGTTGCCAGCCCTGGGCCAGTAGCGTCCGGTCGTAGTAGTAACGGTCTGCCTGATGGCACCCCCGGTCGATGCGGCAACCCGTCACGGTGAGCTCAAGCGGGATACGCCCTGCCTTCATAGCCTTCTTGACCCGGCGCAATGTGTGCCGTGCCTTGGTCTTCTCTTTGCGCGGGTCGTAGGGGTTCAGCTTGCTGCCCACGTAGTTGAGGATCCCCTCGGCATTGCCGGCTGTATTGTGCGTCAGCGTGTGCAGCAGGGCGGTGACTTCACGGCGGGCCAGTGTGCCTACGTGATAGAACTTGTTCATGATATTTATCCTTGAAACAAACACCCCGCTAGTTAGCGGGGTGGTAGATGTCGAGGTAGAGGTAGCCGTAGCTGCGCCTCGGACTGGCTTCACACACCCAGCCCTTGTGTTCAAGGCGAAACACCGCGTCCATGTCGGTGCATATCTGGTATGCCTTGGCCATCTTGGTTAACTCACGCAGGAAGTGCGGCAGCACCGTGTCGCACTCGGCCCGCCACGCCTCGTCTGGCTCGCCGTACATACCGGCACGGTCGCCCAGGAAATCAACATAACCACGTTGCAGAATGGCTCGAGCCCCCAGCTTGGGCAGGTTCGGGGTGCCCAGTCCCCATGTCATGTGCTCGAAGATGCTCATGTGTGGCTGCTCCAGTTTGGGGTGTCGTTGGTGCCGTGGTTGAAGTAGGCACCCACAATGGTGCGTCGCCACTCCCCAACGGGATAGCCGAGGTCGTTGCACTCACGCTCCCACCACGCAAAATTAATCTCGCGGGGCAGGTTGTCCACCATGTCCAGTGGACTCACGAACAGCGAGGTCTTGTGCATCGTTGGCACGGGCTTGATCTTGTCGGGGCCAGTGCGCTTGCCGGTCTCGTCATAGTCGTGTGCCCACTTCGGGAAGGTGAGCTGATAGGTAATGAGCCGATGCAAATCGCTATGTGTGCTCATTGCCTGAGCGACTGCGACCTGGGTGAAGCTATCGTTGAATTCGATCATGGGTGTTTCTCTCTTTCTGCAGGTGAACGGTAAGCCGCAGCCAGCAGCGCAAACTGTTCGACCAGGTAACTGATGCTGATCCCCAGTTCATCACTGACCCCATCACCCAGACGATGATGCAGGTGTGCCATGTCATCGGCGATACGCTGGGCTATCTGGGCAGTTGAGCTCGGCGGTGAGCTTGTCACCGTCAGGGTGATGGAGAGAGGCATCACATCTCTCCCCAAGGTGCTTGCTCCCACAGTGACAGCCGGGTCAGCACGTCTTGCGCCAGTGCTTGCTGAAACTGCTGTATCACCTTCACCAGCCGGGGAGCCTGCTCAGGACTCCCACTCCATTCACTCGATTGGTACAGGGTGCAGCAGGTGAATTTGTAGAGCGCCACCAGTTCGCTATCGGTGAGAGGTCCCTGGTGGTAACGATGGGCAGGTTTAAACCGACTCAGTTTGGTCGAGCGGTGCTGGCGTGGTTCCTTACGGTCCTGCTGACGCCCTAGCTGATAGCGATGCCAGACTGCACGCCGATTAGCGAGCATCATCAGCCGTACCAGTCTGTCTACTCGCCACGTCCAGGTACTGGTGACATCCATTGGTGAGTTCCACCAGAGGGTGCGCAGCAGCTCAAGGGTGTAGTGCGGTGGCATGGGGGCATTGCAAAATGCGGTGTAACTGTACGGCAAAGGCCAGGTAGTCCTTGCGATCGATCATGAAGGCAGACATGGGGATGACTCCTTGAAATGCAAAAGGCCACCTGCAGTGAGGTGGCCTTGCTGAGTGATGTCGGAATATCCGGATCATGGTGTTGGCGCTGATGATCCGGGTTTGGGGATGCTGGCGTTATTCGTGCGCCTGCTCGGCTTCTGGGTGAGCTAGAGCGAACAGGATGGCGTAGAGCGCACAATCAATGCTATTGACGGCATCGTGGTGCGGGTAATAGGGCGGTGCGTCTCGGGATCGCTCGAAGTAGTCGTCAAAGCAGCTGAGGCACTCGCGGATCTCGATGGTGGATCCCCGTTGCAAGGTCTCTTCAAGCTGCTTGGCATAACCCTCGTCATCACGCGCCTTGGTTGCGGCCTTTCCCAGCAACGTCAGTGCATCTTCGTTGCAGGTGGCAGCCAGCCGATGGCGCAGCTTCTCGAGGGTTTCCTCCAGGGAATAGGGATTGGGTAATCGCATGGTGCTTGTTCCCTCGTGACGCGGCTAATGACGCAGCTGATGCAGCAGCGCATCAATGGCCTCGATGCAGTCAGCCTGGGTGAGCAGGTAGCCGTTAGGCATGTGAGCCACGATAGCGGGCTCGGCCTGCATCTCGACGTTGTCAGCAAGCCAGCAGCGCAATTCGAGGAGGATATCGAGGGTGGTGAGGTGTGACTTACCTGGGGTTAGAGTCATAGCTGACCTCGCTCAGCCAGCGAGGCCACGCCCTCAGCACCGACCACCAGATGGTCGAGTAGCCGGATATCGACCAGGGCCAGGGCCTCTTTGAGGGCTTGGGTAAAGACCCGGTCTGATTGGCTGGGCTCCGGGTCACCGCTGGGGTGATTGTGCACCGCGATGATGGCCCCACTGTTGAGTAGCAAGGCCCGCTTGACCACTTCCCGAGGGTAGATGCTGGCACTGTCGAGGGTGCCGCGAAACAGTTCCTCAAAAACCAGTACACGGTGTTGGGAGTCGAGGAATAGCGCACCAAACACTTCATGCTCCCGGTCCTGCAGCAGGGTTTGAAGCCGCTCGGCGGCCTCTGTAGTACTGGTAATGGCGGTGCCTTTGGCCAAACGCTTCCTGGCAATCTGATTGGCAATACGCAGCAGGTCTTGCTCGGTCACCGGCTCGGTGACGACATAAGTACCGGGGCATTCCCCGGCTTTCAGTTTGTGGTAACGCATGGAGGTCTCCTTAAAATGAAAGACCCCGGCAGCGCGAGGCATACCGGGGCTAAATGCAGAGGTGTTGTTGGTTCACTTGGAGAGTAGTTCAGTGGGCCGTAGTGGTGACGCCTTCCCTGGTGGTGGGTTCCTGCTTAACCGGCATTAGTGGTCCGGGGACCAGCACGGTGAGCGGGATGGCCAGCGCCAGGCTCAAGCGTTCGGCCAGTACGTAAGCTGGGCCTATGGTGTCGTAGTCAGCAACCCAGGTGGCCAGTGCCAGTCCGCTGGCCTCCATTGCTCGCAGGTAGACGCTGTAGCCCTGAACCGTCAGGCTACTGTCACGCACCACCTGCGTTTCCCCCTCTCGATTGATGGCTTCCAGCTCAACGGCTATCGGTTGTTTGGGCATCATGTGCCTCCTCTTGGGGTAAGGGGTCACTCTCCACGCAATAGCCGTGATGAATGCAGCTACGCTGCAGGTCGCTCAAAAAGCGTCCCAGCACACGGGGCTGCTCAGAGAGCGGGATGGGGCCTGCTTGGCAGCGCCAGAAACATTGGCGCTTGGAGTCCACGCAGATTTCATCCACGGGCTGAGTCATGGTGCGCCAGTCCTCGGCATTGGTGAGGGAGATCAGTTGCCACTGCACCCCAGACCAGCGCAGATGTAGCGTGACGGTGCGTGCATGTTTGCTACAAGGCGTCAGGTGCAGCAACCAGCGCTGGCCCTGGCGAGTCGGCTGCAGCTTAGCCTTCGCTGCGACCACTCCCAGCCACTGGCGCGAGGTATGGGAGAGCGGCAGTTCGTTAGTCATCACACACCTCCTACTTCCCACTGACCGCGACGGTGAAATACCCCAACTGGGCGTAGCTAATGAAATTGCGCTGCCACAGGGTAAACGGTTCCCGCGCTTCCACGTCGGGCAGTGGTCCCCAGCCCTGCAGATAGTGCTCATCACAGGAGAGGTTGAAGTCGAGCTCTTTGCCGAGCTCTGCATCCTGGCCGAGCCCCTGATAACTGAAGTCGATGATGTAATCGAAGACCCAACCGTGCAATCCCCGAATCAGCCGCAGCGCTACCGGATGGACGCCACCCGTTTCGGCACTGTAGCCGGGGCTGCGAAAGTTTAAAGTCAGAGTCGAGAGGTGGGTAAGGTCGAGTCGTTGTTCCCGCACGACGCTACGCAGCAAGTCAGGTAACGCGGGGGAAATCGGCAGGGCCATCCCTGCCAGGTAAAATGGCATGGTCATCATGGTGGGTCCTTTCGTATCGAATGTGAGAACCGTTAATCCCTGAACCAGCGCCAGGCGCGGTAGAGGCCATAAGTAGCTGCGAGGGAAAGCGTGATGGGAACAGTAGTAGTGCTCAGCAGCGAACCCGCCGTTGCTGCGAGCACTGTGCGCGTTGACGTACTTAGCATGGTGCTGGTGGTCAGCCCTGCGAGTGCTGAGGTGGTGGGTTGACTTGCCACAGTGCGCAGCGCCTGATGTGCGATATAGCCAGTGGCGATGAGCTGGTTAATCTGCTTGCTGTAGTGAAAGCCCTCAATGCACCAGAGCACGAAGTGCTCGCAGTTGTTAAAGATGGTGCTGTAGTGCGCCTCCCCAAGGCGGGAGTAAGCTCGGTCGATGCTTTCCTCCCGGTTGTAGGCGCGAGTCTCATGGTGCTGGATGTGGTAATCGTGCTCTTGGCAAAACTCGGCAAGCGTGGTGATAGCTATCTGACCGGACTGTGTTCCGGCACTGACCCCTTGGTAATGGATGACCAGATGGTCCCCCAGATAGAGACCGTGGTGCTGGTAACCGGTGCGGGGGGAAACGAGGTGGTCCCCTGATTGTGGTAATGGCATGAACCGTTCCTTAAATAAAATGCGACATAAAAAAGAGGGCACCCGAAGGTGCCCTGATGGTGGTGAGTGTGTGGTGGCTGGTGGTCAGGACTGCTTTCGCAGCGTCAAGCTGCTGGCATCCCATACCCAGCGCTGGCGAGGATTGCCGGGCAGGTCGAGGGTGAAACCGTTGGGGGCGGGGGTCAGCTTGCCTTCATCGCTGCAGGTACCAAAGGGTTGTGAAAGCATGGTCAGCGCCCCCGTCTGGGCGACCGCCAACTGATAGAGTGCCGGGCATGCCACACCGCCACTGTGCAGCTCAAACAAGACCGCCTGCCCGTTGGCCAGCGGCAAACGGTGCGTGAGTTTGATGGCGTCATATTCATCGGTGCGTAGCAGCACCTCACCCCCATGCCGGATCTCGATGCTGTCATCGTCATTTTTCACGATGGTAAATGACGTGGTAGTTGATGCGGTGGACGCGGGGGCAAAGGAGGGCTCGAAGTAACGACTGCCATCTGAATAGGTGAGAATAAAACCGTTCAGGGCAACCGGCTGGCTGACCTTGGGTATGAGCCTTGGCTCATCTTCATCCAGCGGCATCAGCATGATGCGTTCCCCTTTCGAGGTCTCTATCCAAAACTGCATGCTGGCGAAATTGAGGGTGCCCTCAACGTTGGCCGGTACCCGTTTAGTGACCGTTGGCACCGTGAATTCAGGCGCGGCCCAGGCTGGTAAGGCAAAAAGCGATAACCATGTGCACCACAGTGCTAGTTTGAATTTTTCTGTCATGTCACTCTCCAGACGAGTTATTCAATGGTGTAAGAGGCATTGCCCAGATTGGTGAAGAGGGTGACCTCTCTCAATCGGCACGGTTCGGTCATGACCAGCCGCCAGTTTTCGGTGTAATTGAGCTTGAATGGGAAATGGGTCCCCCCAAGCTGACCACCGATATCATTGCGCAGCATCACCCGGCATTTACTCTTGCCGCCATTAATCAGCACTTTCTGAATGGTGACTTGATCGTTGAGCGAGGTGACGACGATCTGAGGCCGTCCAATAGCGGTGTACTCCACGTCTAGACTGAATTCTGGGCCATCGGCAGACTCTGCATTGCAGGCACTCAGTGATAGGCCAGAGGCCAGCAGTAAGGGATAAAGCAGTGTGCGATTCATGATCTCTCCTTAATAAAATGGCAAAGGGATGCCTGACCGACGAGGCGAGCCTGTCGGACTAACGGATGTAAACGTAATGGGTTAATGGTGGTGCAGGCTGACAGCCAAATGCCACCAAGGGGATGGATTGAGGTTAGGTCGTGTCGAACTCCTTTCGATGTTGGGGTGACTATTTCAATGAATTAGATCTAATGAGGTGATCCTCATCGCAAAGGGTCCTTAATGTCAATGGAAGTCCATAGTCAACTATTAGGGTTGACTGGAGGACGTATGACAAACATCAACTCTGAAGAGCTGGCCAAGAGCGTGGGCAAAGCGATTGGACGTCAACGCCAGCTGGCGGGGCTAACTCAGGAGCAAGTGGCAGTAAACCTGGATATAGGGATGGAAGCCGTCTCCCGGATGGAGCGAGGTCTCGTGGTGCCGACCGTAGTGCGCCTAGCACAGTTGGCTCAGCTGTTTGGCTGTGAGCTTGCAGACTTCCTGCGTGAGACCAGCAACCGCCCCACCGAACAAGGCATTGTGCTCAGCCAACAGTTGGCCAAGCTCGATACAGCGGACAGAGAGCTGGTGCTGGAGGTGGTAGATAAGCTGGTGGCACGACTGGCCCCTTAATGGCTCGCAGTGCACATTGATGACTGGCCGACACCCGATGCCAGGGTCAATAACTTGGGAGGCCGCAATGACGCTCCCAAGCAGCTTCACAGCGATATGTGTTTACTCTCCCTTGATAATATCTATCTGAGTTGCTTTTCAATCGGACCGGAAAAGCGACAACCCTGAGCTACCAAGACGAAACTCGGAAGCCCCACCCATTTATCTATTTCAATGGGGAAATGTCTAGTGACCATGTTACTTGGTCTCTTCAGCGAGATGTGAGTTATTCTTGTTCGCGTGTCTTAGAGGGGGCTATTCGAATAAAAAGCATGACGTCTAGTCGCAAAGCGAACTACATTTCATTGGTGTTTAATTTAGCAGTTGCTCGGTGATTGAGGCGCAGTATTATTATTGATGCGAACACATCAAAGAGCCGCCAGTTAAGGACTGCTCCCTTATAAATTAAGAAATTTACAGTTCGATGGTCAACGAAAATGATATTTCACAACATCCTCGCTTCGAGTTTAAGCATTTTATCAATGCAAGTCTGAGCTCAAAGGTTTCCACCCCCTCTGAGAAGGTCTCCATTTTCAGATTAAATTTATTTCACTGAGCATTTATAAAGGTGTAGAGCACTCATGGTGCTGCATCACGTTAGAAGCTGATTCGTTAGGTAGAGGGAGAACGGAACAAGTTACTCTCACCGTATAGGTTAGCATATTGAGAGGCATAATATATTAAATGATTTTTGGTGATGTATTCAGTATTGAATAAATACATCAAAAATAGTTGTGAAAGTAGGATGTTGCTGAAGCGCTAAGGGATATTTGGGTGGTGATTGCCGTATAGATGAAACATATATTTCAGGCTAACTCTAACAACAGTATCAAGAATGCCAGATTGCCACAAAATATATTCATATAGATTGATGCTGCAGAGCTTCATATGAGAGGCATGGTTCCAATTCAAAGAGGCGCTATTAGGGGAGATCCCAGATACTTTTGATATTTGTATCTGAAAGTATCTGGAGAGGACTTGGGGTGATCGTATTTTATTGGCTGCAGTAACTTAGTACGAACAGGAGCGTGAACTGACTCAAGACTCGATGCCTCTGTGAGTGGTTTTACATCAACCAAAGCTATAAAAACATACTTTTCAACAAGTTACATATAATATATAAATTGAAAGTCATTCACTAGCAAGCTACTTTTTTGACATTCTAGATGATAGTTCCTCGTATGCTAGAAATAATAACTGCACAACATCGCTTTTCTCACCAAGCTTTATAATGTTATTAACATTATCGCCAGGAACAGAAAATAGCATTATGAGAGTTAAGTAGTCTAGGAGGCATGCTCCGAGTGAGGAGTCGGTAATACAGTGGATTAGATTACTCATGAACTCATTTCTTGAAATAATCTTGGCTCTACTTAAGTCATATACAAAATTTACAAGGGCGTTAGGATCTTTCAGATCCACATCGGTGTTAACTTTATCTAAACCAGATAATACTTTACCGCATACAATATTTAAATGTTCAAGTAAATTATGGCAAATCAGTTTTGAGTCATAGTTCAAATTATGTATATCTACAGTCAAAAGAGGCTGTTCAAATACGTTATAATGAATGCCACTAGCCGGTGTAGTATGTCGCGCAATAGTAAAATTATAACAATAAATAGCTTTTGCAAGGTACAAGTTGTAATGTCTATATTGGTTTAGGCTAAAAATCACAGAATGTTTATTGTAAGAATCCTCTGAAAGCCATGAATCTAAAAAGCGAGATCTATATAAAAGGATGGATATATTCCCTTCATGATTAAGCGTATCGTTCACTTGTGGTAATAATGAGATGTTTTTTATTTCGCTTGCTTTTTGATTATACAATAAACCAATGGTCAGTACAGCCAATGCATACTTATTGAATCCAAATGTTGATAAACTGAATTCGTTTATGTTATCGATCACATCCAGGGCTTTTTCGGGTAATGCCCTTTGAAGGGAATCAAGTATTTCGAGTAGGGGGATATATTGGGAAAAATAATCTTGATATTGGTTAGTTGGGTCATCTGCGAGTTCAGCTATAGTAGAGAAATAATTCCTATCAAACACGATATAATTGGTGTGAATGGGGTTTTCACTTGGGTTGCGTTCAAAATTTATATGTCCATTATCAATGTCGAGGCTATAAAAATAAGGCGCAGGTGGTGGATATACCATATGTGATAATAAGTCCAAGTTCTCATTCAGTTTTGCAAAATCAAATGCATCTTTGAAAGGAGGCATTAAAGGTGTGTCAAACAGTCGTAAAACACAATCAACAATTTTATTTATTCGGTCTATGCGTCTTTCTTTTACTAGCAATATTGGGTCCCATCCTAGCAACATCCCGAGAGCTTCATCATCTTCATTAAATATATTGTAATTACTTTCAAGTGCGCATCTTAGCGCATTTTTTAAATTATTTAGCAATGGACTAGACCTAGTGGCAATTTGGTTGTAAGTCTTGTGAAAGTGACCAAACATACCTGTTTTATTGTCTATATCTTGTAGGATTATAACGGCGGTGTAAGCAGCGGAAATTGAATTTAAATTAAAAACAGAAGTATCAAAATAATTATCAAGAAGTCTTTGTTCACAGAGGTTAATTTTTTCATTTAATGTTTTGCAGGTTTGGTTTCCTTTCTTGTGTAATTCATTTAAATAGTCCAATAGCTCTTGAATGAATGGTTCAGGTTTTTCATCTTTTCTTGATTCGCAAAACTTTAATATGTAGTTGTTTTTAATTAACTCTCGTATGTATTTTTGTGCTGTTAGTTTTCTGAACCTTTCTTGCCTCTTTTTTATTAATGTTAAGTTTTCCTGTCTTAGTATTTTGTCGAGATGATAATAAATGGATTCTTCACTCGATTGCTCTTTAAATATATATATGTCTGTGCAGATTAATGGAATTATTGCATTTTTAGTGTATATATTTAACACATCCTCTGATGGCTCCCTGATTATTATGTCTTTTCGAACCAATACATTGCATATACTTTCTAATATATCAATATGATTGGAAAGGATATTTTGTGACAAACTGCTGCCAATATGTAGCCGCTGGCATATTTTATCCAGTGTTAACTGGTAGTTGTACTTGTCATCGTCTGACAGTGCATTTATGTATGAATTTTCACCATCTCTACTGGGCTTCTCGGATGAGCGGACCGGCTTACTAAGCCCAAGGGTCTTTTCTACAAAGTAGAGAAATGCTGCGAAAAAGTGCGTCATCATGATTTACCTCTTGGGTTCGTAATTTGTCCCCCTGACACGTTACCCCGAGGTCCACCATAATGCGAGCTCATCCACTCAGACGTTAGAAGGACATCACGTAATGCAGGACGTAATAGATCGCATCATTAGGATGCAGGAACTTACAAAGATGATTAGCCTTGCTAGATCAACAATTTATGACAAGTTGAATGTCAAGTCTTCTCGGCATGATCCCAGCTTTCCCAAGGCGATAAAGCTTGGCAAGTCAGCGATCGGCTGGCGTCAGAGCGAGGTCAATCAATGGATCGCAACTAGGTCGCAAAGTAGTCAAGCAATGGAGGTCAATAATGAATCAACACAGAGCCATTGAAGCTGTCATTGAGCGGTTAGATCAATCCCTTTGGGATCCACTGGATGTCGTCGCCTATAAAACAAAAGCCCCGAGATTTATGATCTTGACTCAAATGTTATCTGTAATAGCTATCGCATCGCAGCAGTTGGTAGATATTAGCCCCAAAAGTGAGATAAAAATACCAGCATCACTTTACATTCTAATTCTAGCGGCTTCTGGTGAGAGAAAAAGCACGGTCGATAAGATGCTCATGAAACCAGTCCGTGAATTTGAAAAATGCTTGGCTGAGCAGGTAGAAGCTGCACAACAGAAATACCAGGTCGAACTAGAATTGTGGAATATGAAGAAAAAAGTGTTAAGCAAAGAATTATATGAAATTTATAAAAAAGGTGATGAGCAACCCGTTCTAATAGAGACATGGCATACTCACCATGCGATTATGCCTATAGCTCCGGTAGTTAAGAGGATTTTAGCTGAGGATATAACTGTCGCAAAGCTGAAGTCGATGTTAGCAGGGAAAAATACGTCATTAGCTCTGGTGTCCGATGAAGCGGGGACACTATTATCGAGTGACCTGATGAAAGATAATGCATTGTTTAACTCTTTATGGTCAGGTCAAAGTATACGTGTTGACAGAGCCAATGCCAATGAAGTCCATATTGAAGGCGCTCGTTTGACTTTGAGCATGCAAATCCAGCCTGATATATATAGAACATTCAGAGATAGTAATGGTGATGCGATGAGGAGCTCTGGATTAGATGCTCGAATTTTACTTTGTGAGCCTGAATCAGAGATTGGCTATCGTCAAGAAGATAGAAATGAGAGCACATCACTAGAGGATAACATTAAATTAGGTAGATTTAACTCCAGGATTGATTCTTTACTGAAAGAAGGGCTAGAGATGATAGCACAAGGCAAGGAGCGTCATTGCCTGAATTTGACAGAAAGTGCTAAGGAAATTTGGAATGACAAGTTCAATGACATTGAATACGCGATGAGACGTGGGGAATATTTGGAACACTATAAAGATTTTGGTTCAAAGTTTATGGAGCAGGCGTCAAGAATTGCGGCGGCACTTCATGTATTTACAAACATAAACTACAGAAACACGCTTGTGACTCATGAAACTATGCAGACAGCCATTGCACTGGCTGAAATATATTTGCATCAAGCACTGATAATATTTAGATCACCTGAGGCTAGGGAGTTCGTGGACGAGGCACATGTTAATAAGCTACTGGAGTGGATTATTCATAACTGGAATAATGAGCTGTTTCTGAAAGGTGACATTAGACGAAGTGGACCACATTGCGTTCGTAATTTGAATAAGCTAGAAGATGCAATAGAAGTTCTTATTGCTCGAGGAGATATCATTTGCTTTAAAAAGAAACAGTCAATCTATATTTCTTTATCTTGGAAAAAATACCCTCAGCCCCCCCCCCCCCCCCCCCCCCCCCCCCCCTAGGCTTGTTAGGCGCTCTTCAGTACGCACTCACGATAGGATTTATGTTAACGAACTTGTAGAGTATCGTGGAAGACGCCATTTAGGGATACCATCAGTTGAACTTTTTGAAAGACCGTTGATGGACATGAGAAGTCAATTACGATGATAAGAATATGCTCCATACCCATGCATTAAGATGCAGCATTAACGATTGCGATACCTATCCTTAAATAACTTAAGAGTGTTGTTATATATGGATGAATCATAACTGCATATGAATTAGGAATCATATGTATATATTTCAGTGCATATATAGATATGGGCAGGTTGTGTGTCAGGTTGCTTAAATAACATATAGAGCGGTATATGTATTATATATACACACTCCATTATATACATCCATAGCCATGCACACTACTAACGATGCATATACGCTATGCAATCTAACGATGGGGTAGCGTGAAGACTACATGCCTCTAAGCATGTACCACTATGGATAGCATCCAGAGCATGGTGTATTTACTTAAGCAAAAAGCACATCTATTTATTTAATTCAATAACTATACCTCCGTGTCTATTCACCAAGGTAGGGACTCCTATGTTGAATCACTTAAAAAATTCAGTATTGAAGATGAAAGCACTTACTAGATTATACACAGATAGTTACGGCCCTATGAATAGTAATTATTTAAGGCGTAGCTTAGATGTTGTTTCCGGTACCCTAGCTAGGTATCCTCGTGTTTATGCACTGCGTGTGGATCTGCGCTTTGCTAGTGAGTCGCCTGAAGATGATACTGATACGCTGACTTGTTTACAGCGTTCAGATTCATCAGTGATCACTCGCTTTATGGAGTCACTAAAAAGCCAATTACGTGCAGACCATTGCCGTCAGAAACGGCGTGGGTCTCCGTCATTACCAACCGTTATCTGGTGTCGGGAGCAGGAGTCATCGGCATCACCACATTACCACCTGATGCTGCTGTTTAACAAAGACGTTTATGCCTTCCTGGGAGATTATCGGGATTATGATGCTAACAACATGGGGACTCGGATCCAGAAGGCGTGGTGCAGCGCGTTGGGTCTCCCATACCCTGATCATGCAACGCTGGTTAACTTCCCTGAAAATCCACAATACAGGTTTGACCGTAACTCAGCGCGAAACTTAGATGACCACTTCAGTGCATTTTTATTTCGTATAGCTTATTTGAGTAAACAAAGAACGAAGGTTGCTGATGGACAACGCAACTTCGGTTGCAGTCAAGTACGATAATATGCTTGAGCACATCAGTGCTGATTAGTATGCTATAGAACAAACCCTGCATATTTAATTAAAGGATATCTATGAGTGAATTTCTGAAAGTGCTGCTGAACATCCGTAGCCTGCGCGCAGCAATGCGTGAGTTGTCTCTGGAACAACTCCAAGAAGCCCACGAGAAGATTGAATCGATTTATCTGGAGCGTCTGGAGCACGCAGAGAAAGAGCAAGCAGCCAATGCAGAACGTCAGCAAAAGCTGGCTGAGTTCCAAGCGATGTTGGCTGATGCCGGGATTGATCCGACTGAGTTGGTCGGGAGTGCTCCTGCGACGTCAACCGGTGCGGTTAAAGTGAAGCGGGCTCCTCGCCCTCCGAAATATCGTTATGTCGAGAATGGTGCAGAGAAAACCTGGACCGGCCAGGGCCGCACACCCAAATTCCTGGCTGAGCAGCTCGAGCAAGGCCGTCAGCTGGACGAGTTTCTTATCTAAATATGTAGTGTGTTAGGTGTATAGTTATGAAGGTTCAATGAATCATGATTCTCTAGGCTGTGTTCTTAAAGTGATGAAGATATATTCTCAACAGCTTAAGATCTATGCAGTGTCCCGTCGTTACCAGTTGACTGATGCACAATGGGGGCTTATCGAGCCCCTTTTTCCATACCACCATATAAGCGGACGTCCGACTCGCGAGCCACGCCAGGTGCTCGATGGTATTCTCTGGATACTCCACACCGGCACACCTTGGCGAGATCTGCCAGAACGTTTCGGCCCATGGAGTTCGGTCTACAACACCTTTCGACGTTGGCAGCGTACAGGTCGCATCGATGCCATCCTTGAAGCGCTGCAACTGCATCTCAATGAAGCAGGGCTTCTCGACTTCGACCTGTGGTGCCTTGACGGCTCCAATGTCAGGGCATCCAAAGATGCTGCCGGAGCACATAGAAAAACACTTCGGTGAATCAAGCGCTTGGTCGCTCGCGTGGCGGTTTTGGCAGCAAAATTCACTTGGTCACTGATGGTAATGGTTTACCGCTGGGGTTCTGCCTTTCGCCGAGGCAATCAGCGGAAATCAGATATGCGACAAGTGCGTTGGCCATGGCAAGGATTCCGGCCTCATCAGGCCGTTATCGCATGCGGCCAGCTGCGGTGCCATAAGGGACGTCCACTGGTATTGGACAAAACTCGTTATCGCAGGCGAAATGTGGTCGAGCGGTGCTTCGGATGGTTGAAGAAGTTTCGCCGATTCTCAACGAGGTATGAAAAGCTGGCGGAAAGTTTTGCTGCTTTTATCAAGCTGGTTTTTTGCCTTCGTCACTTGCGGGAACTATTGGTGGACAGAAAAGCAGCATTTTTAGAACACAGCCTAGTGTAGCTGTCACTTGGGGCTGGGACGTTGTGACTTGATGGCTGATTTAGGCAACAACGCCGCCTTAACTATAATAAGCCTCATGATTAACAATTCATTTTTCAACCAAGCTGTCACGTCACAATCCTACGTAAAAAAGGGATCACGCCTACATCCTGTGTCATTGAAATGCATTAGGATAGAATGGAGCATTGGGAATGCTTGTATCCTTATCCTGTAGTGTGTAGTTTCCCGGCTTCATGCCGGGCTTTTTCTTGTATGTTTGCGATCATTGTAATTTTTTCACAACCAACTAAATAGAGACTCTATAAAAATATCGAAGGTGATTTTAGTTCGTTAAACCCAATGGCAGGGAAGAGGGTAGGTATTTTATTTTCATTTTAATGATACAGGCAATTATCGCGGTTAACCAAGTCCGGCCTTTCGATGAGAGCTCTTTTGGTTTCTGTGGGGTGTGTTCTGCCATTATGTTGATGTGGGCGATATGGCATTATTTTCTGAATAAGTGGTCCGTATTTGCTTGCTTTATTTGTATGGTAACTAATGATGGCTTGGATTCAAAGTCTGCTAATGCTCTTTCTTGTTCAATATAGCCATTTATCAGCTGATGTGATTTATAATGGTACACAAGTGGCTAATAATGTGGATGTCGAAGTGGAGCGCTATGAGTTGCATAAGTACACTACGTTGCAATATACTCGCTCTGGGTGTACATTTGAGAATGCTTCGCCTTATTATATTGTGTTTTCTTCCATTAATATCAATCGACGAAATTTTTCTAAGGGGGATATTCCAAGTTTGGTCGCTCCATTTTCTAGCAACCCTCTTTCCAAATCACTTTGTCAGTATGCACAAGAATATATTGATGCTACAATGTTCATCATTAATGATGCTGGGGGAGTGAGTGAGGAACGTATTGATATAGTAAATTCTCAACACTGAGTTATTATTGTTTATTGTTTTATACTCGTAGTGATGGAATAATTTTTTTTAAATATCAAATGGTAAATGGCCCATTAATATGGATGGACATAAGGTAATCCCCCCATTTTTAGGGACCCTCAAAATTAGGGAAGGTGCGAACAAGTCCCCGGCATGAGATCATCAAGCCATCTTGGCATAAGGGATGATGTTCAACATGAGTCACCAGCTCACCTTCACTGACAGCGAGTTCAATGGCAAACGCCGTCAGACTCGAAAAGAGAGGTTCTTTGCCCGCATGGAGGCACTGCTCCCCTGGTCAAGCATGCTGACCGTCATAGAACAGGTCTATCCCAAGGCTTGCAAGGGTCGTCACCCTTATCCGCTCGACACCATGCTGTGCATTCACAGCATGCAGCAGTGGTATAACCTTAGTGACGGTGCGATGGAGGACTCACTCTATGAGATTGCCTCCATGCACCTATTTGCCAGGATCTCGCTCGACCAGGCTATTCCTGACTGCACCACCATCATGAACTTCCGCCATTTGCTGGAACAATACCAGCTGGCTCGCCAGCTCTTTGAAGCCATCAATCAGTGACTCTCTGAGGTGGGCATCATGATGACGCAGGGACGTTGGTGGATGCGACCATCATCGCGGCCCCGAGCTCGACCAAAAACAAACCGCAGCAACGGGATCCCGACATGCATCAGACCAAGAAGGGCAATCAGTGGCACTTCGGCATGAAGGCCCACATAGGGGTCGATGCCAAGAGTGGCCTGACTCACAGCTTGGTCACCACGCCTGCCAATGAGCATGACCTGAAGCTGCATGGCAAGGAGCAGTTGGTGTTGGCCGATGCCGCTTACCAGGGGGCAGAGAAACGGGAGGAGCTGGCCCATGTGAAGGCCGAATGGTGGCGTTGTTGCCCAAATCGATGCTGCTTGAATGGAACTAACTGAGGACTCGGTGATCTGATCACCAGCATCCTCTTCAAGTCTGCATCATGGGCATGTCGCTTCACCCCATCACCAACTGGTCTCACTCAGTACAACAAGTCTCTGATTTCTCGTGGCTCTCTCACCTTCTGGGTTGATGCCGAGGCCATGAGCAACTGGTTTCACCACGACCATCATGGGCGACGGGGCCGCAGCCAGCTTTACACTGACCAGACCATCTCAACTTTCCTGATGCTCAAGGGGATTTTCAGTCTCACTTTGCGAGCAACTCAGGGTCTACTCGACTCCCTGTTCGAGTTGATGAACGTACCGCTTTGTGCTCCCGATTACAGCTGTGTCAGCAAGCGAGCACGCACGATGACGGTGGCTTATCGACAGCCCCCAAAGGGACGCATTACCGACTTGGTTATCGACTAAACGGCCTCAAGATATTTGGTGAAGGCGAGTGGAAGGTCAGAAAACACGGTGCTGAGAAGCGGCGAGTCTGGCGCAAGTTGCATCTGGCGGTAGACCCGGTGACCCATGATATCGTGGCGGCGGAAGTGTCGTTGGAAAATGTCCATGATGCCGAGGTATTGCCCACCTTGCTCAACCCTCTGCGGCGTAAGCTGGGACATGTTTATGCGGATGGCGCCTATGACAGCAAAGCCAGCCATCAGCTTATCTCGCGCAAAGGGGCGACAGCCTGTATCCCGCCTCGCAAGAACGCGGGGTTATGGAAAAAGGGACACCCAAGAAATGACGCAGTGCTGGTGATGCGCAAGGAAGGGCTGGCGCACTGGAAGCAGATATCGGGGTATCACCGTCGCTCGCTGGCAGAGACGGCGATGTATCGGTTCAAGCAGTTGCTGGTGGGGAAAATCAGCCTGCGTAACTACAACGGCCAAGTGGGAAAGGTAATGGCGTATGTAAGCGCCATAAAAAACTGAATACCCTGGGGCTACCTGTCAGAAAGCCCCGAGTATAACGGTCACCTGGGGCTGGGGAAGTCATGACTGCTGGCTGATTTAGGCAACAACGCCCCGAATGGTACATCGCCGATGCGTCCTGGCAAGGTCAAGGAACTCAAGCAGCATCCCCGTAAAAACAAGGCGACTATCAAGTTCGAACGACTCAAGGCCAGCCTGCGCGCAAAGGTGGAGCACCCGTTCCGGATCATCAAATGCCAATTTGGCTTCGTGAAAGCGCGGTACAAAGGGCTGCTGAAAAACGATAGCCAACTGGCGATGCTATTTGCCTTGGCGAACCTGTTCCGAGTCGATCAGATAATAAGAAAGTGGGAGTGATCTGCCTAAAATCCGGGAATGACGGCCGAAATGAGGCTCTGTAAGAGCAATAACGCCTTTTATCGATGAAAAATAGTGTTTTTTTAGATTTTTTAGATTTTAAAAATCTGCTAGAGCATCACGTCGAGGTAATTACCCCATTTATTCGTACTTTCCCTCCCTAGGTAGAGTTCGAGTGCCGCTACCGAGAACGCTTGGGAAGTGTCTAGATCACTGCGGTGATTCAGATACCCCCCTTCTTTTATAAATATAAATTATTGGATATAAAACAAACATTATCTTGTATTTCTCTTTACTTCCCTTAATCAATTTTGTATCGTAATGCCTAGAGACAATGCGCCTATGTAGATATTATCATAAAGTGATGTGCAAACGAATTACTGGTGTTAACTAGGGGTGGTAGCGTACTTTTCAAAGGGAAGTCTCGAGTTAGAAGGATTGATATCATGGCTATTAGTGCAATATCCTATCCCCACCTATCGCTTTATTGTGCCCCTGGGCGATGAACAAGTTCAGTTTACCAGTGCCTCTGGTTTCGATATTAATTTCGACACCATTGAATACCGGGACGGTACCGGCAATTGGTACAAAAAGCCGGGTGAGATCCAGATTCAGTGTGGGTGAGCTAATCAGGGCTGGGCATATGTATATAGGGAATTGTCCAGGTCATATCTTACTGCAGTAAACATACGACTCAACACCGTGTTGGCGGCAAGGAGCCAAGAGCACGTTGAAGTATAAATCTATAGAACGAAAAATTAAGCGACAAGCTTAGTGAGGGAGGAGGTAAAGCCAGAGTGCCGTAAGCGAGATGGGGTGTGAGAAATTTTTCTAAGAGTTAACTTTATAAGGAAGACCAGAAATTATCTAGGTGCTCTACTCCGAAAAATTGCTCACGCTATTATCGAATAAGTCGGATAGTTGTTGTTGCCGTTCTGCCAGGGTCTTAATTGGTGTACAAAGCGGGAGGAGCAATTTCAGCAAATACTGGTTGTAGAGCAGTACATAACGTTCCTGCATCTCGGCCATATCTTTAAAACGGTGCGACGGCAGCACATCATTGATCCGGTAGGTGAAGCGTTTGTACAGTCCATATTAACGATAGAGGTGTTAAATGAGTGTTAAAGATGATTTTGGGAATGCAATGCAGACACTCCTTCTGAAAAGGGCTAAGCCTGTCGTTGATGCGATAAGCTCGGTAAAAAAGGATGAATATCTGATCCTTCCTCCTCTTGCTGTGCTCGTTGCAACAATGGGGGTGTGTAACTCCATGGCATCGCTGGTAAAAATGATAAATGGTGCTCCAGGCAGTACGGCATGGGTCACATTAAAGTTGAGAAATAATATGTCTGTTCCTGTTTTGATCGGTGAAAAGCTAAATGGATTCACTCAGTTTACGGAGCAAACCATATTGAGCCCAGGCGAAGTCATTGAGATTAGCATGACAGATTATTCAAGGTGGCACGATCCCATGACTCTAAAATTATACATTAAAGATTTTAACCAGTCATCTACTCGGCAGGTGAATCTGGTGCTTGGAAAGCATGTCGTGGACGATTCCGTCCATCTAGGGGTGCAGACAATCAGCTCGGGATCTACTACATGTAAAAACCCACATCTTAATTTTACGCAGGAGCTAAATAAAAAGTTAACCACTTGGTGGTTGCACCAAGAGGGGATCGTCTGTGGAGTAGGGTCAAGTATATTGACGCTTAGTAATCAAGTAACGGAGCATAGTATGAGCTTAGATGTTGTATTGTTTAACTAAGGAATCGGGAGGCGAGAATGACTATATGGAAGAGTACAAAGCCCAAAATCTATTTTGGTGTGGAGGCAGCAAACAAGATAGTTGAGGGAATGAATGAAGCGTACCATAGCGAGGTCGAACCTGGCACGTGGGCAAGTGGTTTGGATGTGGTGTCAAAGGCGGTGGATATGGCATCAATAGCATCGTCGTCAACTAGTAGCGAGTTTGGGATAGAGATTTATCTAAAAAATTCCGACAAGTATGTAATAGCGCCGGTGGCGGTAGTGATAGAGCATATGGGAGGAAAAGTTGCGATCACCGAAGCACCAGCGTTAATTTATCCTTCGGAAGGAGGGCGGTTGATACTGTCGTCACAGAATCACTTTTCGGTCAATATCAATTTGACGTTGGGTGTAGCAAAAGATACATCGAAAAATTATTACCCGATCAGCGATTCAACTTATATGACGTTCTTAAATTTTAAGTTGGAATTGAACGCGGGCGGTATAATGAATTTTGACATAAGAGAAGTAGGAGTACTGTATGCAGATTATAAACACTTAAAAACAGTAGAGCCGATAACAAGTAGTTTATTTGAAACGACGAAAATCGAAAAAAAGGAGGTCCTGACATATGTAAAATGCAGCCCGCCAATCGGGATATTAAACGCACCGGCCGTAGGTGTGGTGTGGAAGTCCGAGAAGAATTTTTCTTCCAAGGCGAGTAGGCACGTTTTGGAGTTTATCTGAGTGGGTAAATTGTACAGTAACCTAAATGCGAAAAAGGAAGTAATGATGAAGAAAGCACTGTGTCTGATACCGTTTCTTTTGGGGATGGCAGAAGCGTACGCGAGTGGCGACGTGCAATCGGAGAGATCAGAAGCGAAACAGTATTGTGATCAAGATTCGCTGCACGACCAAAGGTTCAGCAATTATTATGTGGCTAAGATCAAGTCGTCGGCGACCCTAACGGCCGGCGGAGGTCAGATTACGCATAATGCGTGGTTGTCGAAGAAGCAGGGGGGAGCTCCGGAAGTAAAAGTATGCTTGGACGCCACGGCCGTATCAGTAGCGTCGCAGGCAAAGTTGTATGGGTTTCCGGTGCACGTGATGTCGGCAGCATTATCAGGTGGTGGGGTAGTATTACTGGAGTTGGAGGTGGATTACGCGGCGGGACGGTGGCAGTGGGGAGCCCTTGATCACGCGGGAGAGCAAGCGGAATAAGTGAGAAGATGGGGGCCAGCAAGTCGCGCGACAACAAGAGGTGGCACCGTGGACACTAACTTAAGTTGGATAGTCACCACCGAGGAGCAGTGTTCATGACCAAGACCAGACGGTCCTCAAGTGCGAAGCTGTTGAGCAGGTACTTGCCGGCCCCCATTAGGGTATGTTGCCCAAGCTTTCGATATTACTGAGTCACTACTCGGCAAGTGGAAGCGTGAGCTCCAAGGCGCCGGACCCGATGCCTTCCCCGGCCGAGGCAAACAGACCGGTGACGCCGCCGAGCTCAAGCGACTGTGGGATAACTGGCCCACGTTACCACAGAGCGCGATGTCCTAAAATGTAGAAGTTCAGACTTGATCTGACAGTCAGGCTGCCACTAATGCCCGCTGATTTTCTAAGGTTCTCAGCCCGTCAATAATAACAAAATCGACGGAGCTTATCTGAAGGGCGAGCCGGACAACTTTTGCCAAGTCGGGATGAATGTTAGCCAAGTGGTGCTCACTGCGCTGGCTGAAGGTCCACGTCATGATTTAACCTCCGGCGCCTGTAAAATACGTCGCCAAAGCCAACGGAGTAGAGTGCTGCCTAACGTACTGCAGATGCCAGAAATAACCAGAGTCATGAGGCCATGATCGCGCATGACACGATATACCCGCTTGGCGTTTACCACAGGCTGTCGTGTTGCCTCTGACTGACGCCGTAACAGCGCCCAAACTCGGCGATAGCCATAGGAGGGGAGCTCTCCCATCGCCTCCATGATCCGGCCAAGTAAGGCAGCATCATTACGCTGGCGATGATGACGACCATCTTGTCACCCCGGGTTTCGATGAACACGAACGGATAGCTACGCACGCGATACATTAAGAGCCTGGCTCACAGCACTTAATCGTCGTCCCCCGGCAACAAGGGCGCATGCGCAATCCATTTTTTTGCTCGACCAACCTCCACGGCTTCTTTGTGGATCTCATTCTCCATGGTCTTCTCCCGAGCAGACGCTGGAGCTCTCGGATCTGCTTGATGGCAGCAGCCAACTCTGAGGCTAGAACAACATCCTCACCGGCGGTGATCGCCGTGAGAGACCCTTCCTGGAATTGCTTACGCCATTTGAAAAGCTGGTTGGCGTTGACGTCGTGCAAGCGAGCGACATGAGAGACGGTCATACCGGGCTCAAAGGTCTGCTGCACGATGGTGATCTTTTCCTGCGGAGTCCGGCGTCGACGGCGCTCGGCCCCTGTTAACACTTCGACCATCTTCTCGTTGTGACTAGTACTGAACATAGTTCCAAGACTACCTCTTAAGTTAAGAGGGGCGAAGTGTCTGGATCTTCAAGGGGCCAATCGATTCAGGCTATATCCACTGGAAGGGAACTTACCTGATTAATTGTGTTGTAAGGTGATCGTGTTTTTCTGTCATAATATTTTTGCTGGGCGAGGATACACTGTATCCCGCTTCGCTCGGCCATAGCATAGTGTATCAGACCATAATCACTGAAGTTCATGCCATCCCCCTTTATAATGGCGCTGTCCCAATTACGTGTTGAAAGGCTAACCTTGAAGTAGGTCATCACCCTGAGGGCCGTCGTCATGGATACCCAAGCCTTTCAACACCTGCTGTCTCTCTTCCCACAGCTCACTTTGCGCCAGCGTCGCCTCGCGCAACATGAACTCACCACTCCCCACCCCATCACCTCGTTGGCCACCCAACTCCCCGCTTGTCAATGTTGCCCCCACTGTCATGCCGAGGCCGCGCAATTGGCCCCCTGGGGTTGGAGTCGAGGACGACGCCGTTATCGCTGCAAACAGTGTCTGCGCACGAGTTCAGTCCTCACCCAAACGCCCATGGCCAGACTGCGCAAGGCCCAATGCTGGGAGGACTACGCCCAGGCACTCATCGACGGCCTGACTGTCCGACAAGCGGCGCTGCGCTGTGGGGTCGGTAAAAACACCGCCTTCTTGTGGCGTCACCGTTTCCTGAAAGCCATGGCAACCCATCAGGCGGCACGGGAAGAGGGTATCGTCGAGGTCGATGAAACCTTCTTCCTGGAATCGTTCAAGGGGCAACGTGGATTGCCCCGCCCGGCTCGCCATCGTGGCGGCAAAGGCCGTACCCGAGGCACAGGGCCGGATTACATCCCGGTGATGGTGGTGCAAGACAGAGCAGGCCACCTGGCCGACTTCCAGTTGGAGCCGCTTATCGCCCCGGATGCCGTCCTGTGCAGTGATGGTGCCGGGGTGTATGCCAGTTTCAGCGAGGGACTGGGGATAACACACCAAGTGGTGCGCAATCGCGCGGGAGAGCGAGTGGTGGGTGCATATCACATCCAACATGTGAACGGGTACCACAGGCGATTGAAGGAGTGGATGGAGCGGTTCCATGGGGTAGCGACCCATTATCTGAGGAATTATCTGGGTTGGCTAAGGATGTTGGAGCTCTATGGACGGGAAGTGAATATCTCACGTTGCTTGCATGAGGCGCTGGGGTGCCCCATGCAACACGTAATTGGGACACATGTACAGGATCTTTAGCGGCAACCAATTGAAATAGATATAAAAAAGGCTTCGTTTGTGATCTGATTTTATCGCCAAAAAAAATCAACACGCGCGAAGCCTATGACCATTATCAATGCTAATTACTATCTGGAGCAACTCCTGGCTCCCGCCGCACTCGAGCGCATTGCTCGGCTCTGCAAGTTTTGTCTGCGTCAGCGCGCCATTACCCCTGCCATGCTCGTCCCTGCACTGCTGCGGGCCATGGGGGGCGACCAGGTCAATGACATTGCCGGTTTACACTGTCATTTCAATGCCTTGCAACTGGTAAACGCGCATCAGGTTTCCTACAAACCGTTTCACAATCAGCTGCGCAAAGAGAGCTTTGCCCTCTTTATGAAAGCCCTGGTCGAACGGGCGATTGCATTGCGTATCGACCATCAACTCAAAGCGGCTTCCCTCGGCGCGTTCAAGCAGGTGTTACTGCACGATGGCACCTCCTTTGCTGTACATCGCCGCCTGGCGGCTTACTTTCCCGGCCGGTTCAAGACCATCAGTCCGGCGGCTATCGAGTGCCATATGACCATGTCGCTGTCGGAGCAGAGCCCACTGTGCATGAGTGTGTCTGCCGATACCGCAGGGGAGCGGCAATTTCTCCCTGAGGCTCACAAACTGGCCAACTGCCTGCTACTGGCTGACGCGGGTTACATTGACAGGGCTTGGTTTGAACAAGTGAACGACGCCGGCGGATTTTATCTGGTGCGAGGAACTCAAAGCCTGAACCCCAAGATAATCCAGGCCTGGCGCGGTGATGGACGGGAAGTGCCAAAGCTGGCGGGATTGTCACTGAAAGAGGCCGGACGGCGACGCTGTCGGGCCGAAGTACTGGATATGGTGGTGAAGTCCGGCAAGGTGGAATATCGGTTGATCCGGCGCTGGTTTGCCGAGGAAAAGCGGTTCTGCCTGTGGATGACCAACCTACCGCGAGCGGCATGGTCAGCAGAGCAGGTGATGAGCCTGTATCGCTGCCGTTGGCAGGTGGAGCTGTTATTTAAAGAGTGGAAATCGCACAACCGGCTCAAAGGATTTGTGACGGGAGAGAAAGCTATAGCCGAGGGATTGGTGTGGACGAGCCTGCTGTCGCTGGTGATGAAAAGACGGGTCGCGCAGAGTGTGATGATAGGGAAGCTATCGATGTTGAAAGCATCAAAGAACAGTACGACATGGTGGTTACCGCTATTGGAAGCAGTGGCCCATTGGGCGCTGACAGAAATAAGGGAAAGACTGGAATGGGCAGCTGATTATTTGGCAAAGAACGCCTGCCGAACCAAGCAGAGAAAATCGATACAGAACAGGACCTTGGAAGGCGTTTTAAAGGGGCTCAACGCTTAAGGTCCTGTACATGAATTGGGACATAGCCTTATAATAGCCCCCTGTTCCGGGGGACGGCATGAAGATAGCAGCTTATGAAAGAACGAAAACATTAAAAATGTTTCATTTGAAGCACGTCATCACATTAATATTTGTTGTATGTTAGAGTCTACAACATGCTTGATATGTGATATCAATGCATCATGCTCAATGTCTTTCTTTAATGTATTAATATAGATAAACAAAGGCTGCTGATAAATAAAAGGAAGGGAGTGATAATTCCCCTGAGCTTTAGTTAAAAATTTAAACATCACTCCATATCCATTATTAAAGTTACTATCAAGGCAAATGGCGTTGTCAATCTGATGCAGGTGACCTTTGAATCCATGAGAACGTAGTTTAGAAAAAATATTCTCAAAATTAGGGTGATGTGTGAGAGCTCGTTCAATTAAGAGGGATTTATTTTTCCATTCTTTGGTATCTTCGATTGGACATATTAGTGATAATGGTACATCTATTTTTTCTACGTTAAAAAATGATGGTGCACTAACCTCTTGAAAAGAAATAAAAATATGATCATTATCATGTATGCATTCCACATTTCTGATAACGAGGGGGGTCTGTAGTAAAGGATAAACAGGCTGAAGTAAGTCAGCTAGCACTGACGAGTTGCTTTGTGGAGAAGCAATATGAAGAGCAGCTTCAGATTTCTTTATAAATATGTTACTGAGCGCATAGTAATGTGGTAACAGTTGACGGTAGAGGCTTGTTGCTGTCTGAGTGGGGACTATACGGTTTCTCTCTATGATAAATAATTTATCTCCAACCCACTCCTCTGTTATTTTTAGCATTCTAGAAACAGGTGGGACAGTTAGGCACAATTTATCGGCTGCTTTTTTAAGGCTTCCTTCTTGATAGATAGTAATAAATACACGCATTGCTTTTGATGTAAACATAAAGACCCCAGTTATTATTTTGTAGTATGTTGTTTATATAGCGACATTAGTGATCTTATCGAGGGGTATTGTTAGCAGTTTTTCTTGATTTTAGGTATAGGCACATTCTTAAAGTTAAATTAATATATGTAACGATTTCAATATTTATTGATTGTATGAATATAGTTTGTATGTGTGATTCATAGAGATCATTTCACTATGATGTGATGCTATGGACAGGGAAATTCAGCAAAGATTACTGTGGGTACGCCTCTACGAGGAAACCGGTAATGCAGGTCTTGTATGTCGTCGGTGCGGCATATCCAGACCGACTCTCAGGAAGTGGTGGCGCCGCTACAAAGAGTACGGTGACGCCGGTCTAGCGAGCCTCAGTAAGCGACCTCTTTAATTAAAGGATATATATGATGAGTGAATTTTTGAAAGTGCTGTTGAACATCCGTAGCCTGCGGGCAGCACTACGCGAGTTGTCTTTGGAGCAAGTCAAAGAAGCCAACGAGAAGATTGAAGCGATTTATCTGGAACGGTTGGAGGTAGCGGAGAAAGAACAAGCAGCCCAAGCTGAGCACCAGCAAAAGTTGGCTGAGTTCCAGTCGATGTTGGCTCAAGCAGGTATTGACCCCACTGAGTTAGTGGGGAACACTCCAGCAGTAGCAACTGCAGCTAAAGCTAAACGGGCACCTCGTCCACCGAAATACCGTTATGTTGATCATGGGCAGGAGCATACCTGGACCGGTCAGGGCCGCATGCCGAAATACTTGGCCCAGCAGGTAGAGCAAGGCCGCCAATTAGACGACTTCCTCATCTAACACATCTAAAACCGATAGGGTGCGGTCGCTCTGTTTGTGGCCTCCATTGAGATCATTTGGTGATGGGGCAAAGCGCCAACCATAAATGTAGACTTGAAGAGGATGGTGGTGATCAGGTCATCGAGTCCTCAGTAAGTTTCCTTCAAATTGCATCGATTTGGTCAACAACGCCCGCTAAAGATCCTGTACATGAGTGGAGACAGCCAAACGGCTGAGGTGTTCTCCCCAGGAATGGCTGCGTGCCATCGTCCGAGTCCGAGCTTGTTGCATCGAGAAAACGGATTACCCCATTCCTGGTTACATTGATTTAGGAAACATCGTATCTAATGTTGTGTAAAGAGACACCGGTTTGAGGCCGGTGTCAGGCGATAGCTAGATCTGTACACGCGAGCTCTTTAAATAGTATTGTCTAAAAATAAGTGCTTCTTATTTTATTAAAGCAATATATAATTTTATCTATTAGGATGTATAGGTGAGGTAGTTCAATTATATCTCCTCTGAATTTTTCACCCTCAATTTCTTCACAAATCAAGACTAGTTCATTATACCTAATCATTTGTGCTGAACCTTTAATTCTATGAATGGCTGTAAAGAATGACTTCTCATCACTTTGATCTATAGCATGTTTAGCAACTATAAGATCAGCCTCACTAAGCCTTATCATCTCAGACAAAAATGAAATTTTATCCTCTTGTGTCTCAAATATTGATAAATCAACATCTACCTCTGAATTTTCTATACTAGATGTATCGTATCTATTAGGCTGCATCTTGTTTTGATATTGTATAATCAGCTCTTGTAATCGAGCTAATCCAATGGGCTTAAATAGGCAGTCATTCATACCTGCCGCAATACAAGCATCATAATCTTCTATTAATCCACTTGCAGTAAAGCCAATGATGATCACGTTGCTTTTTAGGGGGGCATTATTACCACTTCTAATCTCTCTTGCAAATTGATAACCATCCATACCTGGCATTTGGCAATCGGTTATTATAATGTCAGGTGTTTCTGTTGCAAATTGTTTGAGACCATCAATACCATTTTCTGCTAAAACAACCTCTTGCTTAAGATATTCAAGTTGTTTTTTTAGTAATGTCCTATTGGATGGATGGTCATCTACTACTAGAAACTTTAGCGTTCTATTAAGAACATCTAATTTTACCGCGCCATCATCATCGTAGCTACTTATCTTTACAGCTTCTTGAGCAATAATAACATGAGGGATGGTAATATTTACTTCAGTGCCTTGGTTCTCTATACTTGTAATAGATATATCACCCCCCATTAAATTTGCCAACGCCTTTGATATATTCAATCCTAATCCTGTACCACTGTATCCTGTGTTAATATTTTCATGCAGTTGACTAAATGGTTTAAATAAATCATTCATCCTATCTTTGGGGATGCCAATGCCTGTATCACTGACCTTAATTGATATGGTTTTATCAATACACGATAACGTAACAGTGACATCACCTTTATTTGTGAATTTAATGGCGTTATTGACTATATTTAGAATAATCTGTCTTAACCGCGCAGGGTCAACATAACTTACGAAGTCACTACTTAACCAAGAGACAAATGATAATTTATTCTTCCTTTTTCTTGCCAATGAACTTGCCATATCAGTTATAGAAGAAACAAACTCTACAATATATATGTTTTCAGGAACTATTCTAACAGCTCCAGATTCAATGCTGGAGATATCCAATATATCACCAATTAATTCAAGAAGACCTTTTGATGCCCTCATCGCCATTTTCAATGACTCTCTGTCGATATTGTTAGCATCATGGTTGACTTTGGAGTCATGTAATGCAAGTTCAATAAATCCAATGATGGAGTTCATCGGGGTTCGTATTTCATGGCTCATTGATGCCAGGAATCGACTTTTGGCTAGATTAGCCTTATCAGCCGCATCCTTGGCATCTACTAACTCATCTTCAAGATGTTTTCGAGCGGTTAGATCTATCCAGCCACTGATAATACCCTTAACTTCACCTTCGGCATCTCGGTATGGTATATTCCATTCATAAATATATTTTTGTTCATGACAAATTGTCAGTAAAAGCTCTCGACTTAGGTCATCACCGCTTTTTATAACTTTACGATATATATCATCAAGCTCGGTTGCCTCTTGGATAACCCAATGTAGTGACTCACGTAGTGTTTCGCCAATTACTTTAGCTCTATCAACGGTAGTTATTTTGACAAAACTATCATTGCAATACATTAATACGCCATGAATGTCTCTTACTTGCAGTGGATATGGCAAACTATTTATAAGAACGCGAATAAAAATCAACTGTTCATTGAGTTCCAAGGCCGCTCTATTTCGCTCTTCAAATAGTCTTCGCACATACCAATATCTACTTGCATATGATATGAAACCAATAGCTAATACTACGAGCGCATAGAGTATCGGCTTGTGATTTCTCTGAATGAATGTGGATGTTGGATAAGGTGCCATTTTCCAAAAAGATGAATAACGAGCCAGTTGACTTGGAGGTACTACATCCAATGACTTCTTAATAATATTATACAACATGGATTCTTTATTTTTAAATGCGAAGCCAATCTCAAGGTTGCTTTCTGTAACACGTTTAACGATTTTGAATTCAGCCGCGTTATTATCTTTTGAAAGGAAAAATTTTGCTCGATGTAAGGAAACTATTGCGCCATCAATATCTCCCGATAGCAAGAGTTCGATAGATTCACTACCAGAGCTTGTAAGGCGACGTTCACGATTATTTAATGCCACATCAATTTTTGAATTATCTGGGTAATCCTTATCTATGCCTATCACGCCCCCAATATAATCATTGTTACTATCAACTTTATCAAATGGGGCAAGTAGAACCATTGTATCGTCATTATTATATGGTAGAACGGTTAGTTCGATTGGTTTGCTAAGAATTGTCGGCATTACAGCAATAGCATCAATTTTTCCGCTTTCGAGAGCCTCATTTAAGCTGGAATCATCGTCAAACTCAACAAGTTTGTATTTAATTCCTGAAATTCCAGAAATAGATTGCAACACGTCAACCGTGATTCCAGAGACTCCGTTTTGGTAATCAATAAATGTATAAGGCGCATCATTTCCATTGAAACCTATATTTGCTACTTTGTTTTCAATGAACTTTACTTCTTGGGGGGACCAGTAAATAGGGAAAAAGCTATCTGATGCAGGCAATCCGCCTCGCCAACGTTCAATGGTCGCAAATTTCTGGTTCTTATCGAAGATATCAATTAGTTTATTCATTATTGAAAGAAGGTGCGAAGACCGTTTGTTAATGAAAAACTTAAATTCAATTTTTTTATTACTTAAGATGTCTATTGGTTGAAGCTCACCAAATCTTTGACTATTTAAATATATAAATGAATTTATATCAGATATTAAAACATCATTTTGTCTAAAATAAACACTATCAAAAGCTTGCTGTACATCAGGCATCTCCATTAACTTCCAGTTAAGGATCTGCTCATTGCCTATTAATGGTAATAAACCACTGGGGTAGGCAGCATGTGTCTGCGGTGATAACGTACGAATGCTGTGTCCTCCATGAGAGTTTTTCATTCTGGATATCACTAATGGCGAATCAATAAATACATGAGAATAATAGCCTACATTGCTTTTATTAGATAGTTCAACCTTTGAATATGTGGTCGCTCCCAAAGAAAGAAAATCAAGGTTTCCATTCTCCATATCACTTATGGCACATTGGATGTTATTGTACTTCTTTATTATAGTCGGTCTATTCAGGTGTAAACTTAATGTCCTTAGAATATCCGCGCTAATACCTGTCACGCCATTATCAGTAACAATTTCAAAGGGCTCATTGCTTGGTGCAATGATACCCATTGATATATTGTCTTTCGATTCCAGCCATTGCATTTCCTGCATGCTCATTTTAATTTCAAAAAAGAGCTTAATATCACCAGTGCTGGCAAGATGCATTTCAGTTGCTTTATGACATATGGCATGCGCTGATATTGATAGAGCAAGGCATGATAGACCCAAAAGGCCATGAAATTTGAACATACATTATGCCCCATCTTTTTTATATGTTTCTATAATATCTTGAAGGTTATGCATTCCAGTCTTTTCAATTATTCGAGCCTTATATGTGCTAATGGTCTTGTTACTTAACATTAATTCAGTCGCAATCTGCATATTTGTCTTGCCGGATACTAACCCCTTTAATACTGACAACTCTCGGTTACTCAACGTTGTAAATACTGATGAGTTATTATTGTCAGTGGATTCCGTAGACATCTTTCGTGCAATTTCATGAACACTATGAGAGAAAAAATCATATCCGGATTGGATTTGCTTTATTACATTTGGCAATAAATCAATTGAATCAGTCTTTCTTAAGAAGCCATTTGCTCCAGCATAAAAACATCGAACTGAAAAACTATCGCTGGAACTGGCTGTTATTACAAGTATTTTAATGTCAGGATAAGAACGCCGCAGTCTCTTTATCACTTCAAAACCATCCAGCATTGGTATATCAATATCTAGAACAATAACGTCTGGCGTAAACTCTTCAACAGCCTTTAATGCATCTATACCATTGTCACTTTCCGCAATGACGCGAACTCCGTTTGACTCCAATATCCTTTTGAGCGCAAACCTAATTGCGGGGTGGTCATCAACTACAAGGCAACTAATATCATTTTCCATGGTATTATTCTCATTTTTTATATCGGTTGATTTGATGTGCTTTCAATAATGAGACAGTTCAATTATCCAGACCCAAAAAAAAGAATAGACTGTCTACCAATACTGACCAATACTGACCAAGATGACAAGACAATTCATAGTATGTGTATTTTTCATTATTTTATCTTACCAAGAAATGATGAATGTTAAAATAGGCACAATCCTTACGATCGCCAAGAAATGAACTACATCATGGTTAAGTATAGCGCGGATTGAATTCGTAGCCAGTACTCATGTATGGATCTTTTGCGGCAACCAATTGAAATAGATGTAAAAAGGTTTCATTTATGATCTTATTTCATGAGAGTGTAAATACTGTGTAAATCGCATTCTGGCCAACCTGTGTAAAGGAACAACAGAATGCGGCGTTGTTTCCCAAATCAACCATCAAGCCACAACTGCCCCAGCCCCAAATGACCGTTACACTCGGGGCTTTCTGACAGGCAGACCAAGGGCATTCAGTTTGTTCATCGCACACACGTAGGCCATGATCTCTCCCACTTGGCCGTTGTAGTTACGCAGACTGATTTTGCCCGTCATCAACAGCTTGAACCGATACATCGCCGTCTCTGCCAGCGAGCGCGATGATATCCCGACATCTTCTTCCAGTGCGCCAGCCCTTCCTTGCGCATCACCAGTACAGCCTCATTTCTTGGGTGTCCCTTTTTCCATAACCCCGCGTTCTTGCGAGGCGGGATACAGGCTGTCGCCCCTTTGCGCGAGATAAGCTGATGGCTGGCTTTGCTGTCATAGGCGCCATCCGCATAAACATGTCCCAGCTTACGCCGCAGAGGGTTGAGCAAGGTGGGCAATACCTCGGCATCATGGACATTTTCCAACGACACTTCCGCCGCCACGATATCATGGGTCACCGGGTCTACCGCCAGATGCAACTTGCGCCAGACTCGCCGCTTCTCAGCACCGTGTTTTCTGACCTTCCACTCGCCTTCACCAAATACCTTGAGGCCAGTCGAGTCGATAACCAGGTCGGTGATACGCCCCTTACAGGGCTGCCGATAGGCCACTTTCACCGTACGGGCTCGTTTGCTGACACAACTGTAGTCCGGTGCGCACAGCGGCACATTCATCAACTCGAACAGGGAGTCGAGTAGTCCCTGAGTGGCCCGCAGAGTGAGGTTGAAAATTCCCTTGAGCATCAGAAAGGTTGAGATGGTCTGGTCGGTGTAGAGTTGGCTACGGCCCCGCCGCCCATGATGGTCGTGGTGAAACCAGTTGCTCATGGCCTCGGCATCAACCCAGAAGGTGAGTGAACCACGGTTAATCAAAGACTTGTTGTATTGAGGCCAGTTGGTGATGGAGTGAAGCGACGTGCCCATGATGCAGACTTGAAGGGGATGGTGGTGATCAGATCACCGAATCCTCAGTTAGTTCCATTCAAGCTGCATCGATTTGGGAAACAACGCCACAAAGGAGACAATCCCATTAACAACGCCCACGTTAGCCGGAATTGCTGTCCCACTTAGCCGGGATGCTCATCTGGCTGACATTTCGGAAATTTCTTGCTTTTTTAGGCTGAAATTATCTGTAGCCTGTCTAGATATACAAAAATATTCAACAACAAGGGGTTGTAATGAATAAGGGACGACGAAACGTTACGTTAGGATTACTAGGGGTGCCAGCAGTGGCAGCCCTTATCGGATGTAACAGCAGCAATGATAGCAAGGCTATAGAGATGAATTTTCACAAACTTCTAACCGCGAGGCTAACGGCTGAACTGAATGATGAGAGTGTGGCCAGTAAGCTGGAACCATTTATAGAGGAAGCTTGCTTTAATATGCTGCCACCGTTTATTGTGATATCTCGTGCGAGCAACCTGATTGCATTTGCTTTTGGTAACCGTCCAAATGACTCCGGAAACCCTAATGAATTAGCAAAACCCGGACCAATGAATGAGAGTTTAGCAGCTTGTTGCGCTGCATTATATCGACAAAAGGCCATGCCCATGTATGTCCAATGGGAAATTGCGCGTTATCTTGATTCAGCCCATTATCCAGATATTCCTGCCAGGGATGTTATCTCCATCGAACCCCGCTGGGATGATAGCGGTAAATTGATATATTTGAGTACTGATGGAGTGGTGCTGGATATTATCTCAGAATATTTTGGCAGCGATCCCGTAGCACTAGGGACAACGGTTATCATTGGGCATAGGGATCATATTAAGCGTTGTGTCATGACTTGCCGATCGCGCAAGGTAGATTGTTATGCGCCTGAGGGAATTGAGCTGCCAGTTTGGTATGATGAACAGTCCGCGCAGCCGTGGACACGGCGTAGGGAACTCTATGTTCTTCAGGATATTTCAGCCCAATTAATGATGATGTCTCAGGCTAATATTGCCAACGCCTATCCGAATGGATGATGGTTGGCATTGTGGCGGATATATAATTATACGCAGGGTCAAAAGGTTACTGTGGGAGTAAGGGGTTGGTGTGCGTTGATGTGGGTAAATAGTCCGCATAAATTAAGTCACTATATATTAATCGGTGTGCTTAATTCGTTCTTGAATACTTGGGTGTTTTGTTCTTGGGTTATTACTCGACACCAAGCCAGATAATCTTTCAGATAGGCAATGCCGACGCCGTGAAATTTTGCCATACATCTGTGCCTATGGCTCATGTAGTTATTTAGGGGCTAGAGATTGTCATCTGTGCAGAGGATTTTCCCATTAGTGGGGGCAACCTAAAATAATTATAATACGCCTCCGGAACAGCGCCATCTATTATACTTTCATACAGTCGAGTGTGGGCATTTGCCACGCCATGATTGGGAAAGCTCCTACATACCGAGCAGTGCAATGTTGGCTATAATAATAACAGTTACTTAAGTGAGGAGAGTGGTCATTGTCAACCATATTGTAGTTGCGTTTAGGCAATGCTATTGGTTGAGCGTTGCAATTTTTTGTCGTTAGGGATGGGGCATATTGTCAATAGCATCGATTTATAGCTTACAGAGATACTTTAAGCAAATTATGCGAAATCATACATTATGAGATAAATTATGTTATGTTCAGCTAAAACTGAAAACACCCATCTACACACCATCCCAGTGATGAGAAGCAGATTACAGCCGATTATGTGCTTAAAAAATAGCGAGCAAATCGGCTATGAATTACTGTCCAAAGTGGATGGTGTCGATAACACTGAGCTTTATTTTACCAGCTTAAGCAAGCAAGATATAGCGGTGCTTGTTATGAAGCAGGTATTAATGATGAATCAGGTCAATTTATCACGAGAAGTGGTACGTGGTCGGTGCTTCATAAATGTACGTATCGAGTCGCTTGCTGATAGCAATTTAATAATGTGGATTTGTCGCAACTGTAAAATACCATTATCACTTGAAGTTGATTATCAATATCTTATCCTGAATTCAGATGTGACTAATTATACAGCTAATCTGGCCTTGTTAAGATCTTTCGGACATCAGATATGGCTTGATGATTTTTTGTGTGATTTCAGTCAGCGCTCGAGAGAAACGCTTTCAGTTGTTGATTGGGATGGTATTAAGGTTGATAGAAGTATTCTATGGGACCTATGTTACAACGAAATGGAGCTTCACCATATAGTAAATTGTTGTAGGGGATTTACTGACTGTGTACTAATTGAGGGGGTTGAAACTGATCATCACGTAAAGGTTTGTCAATATGCTGGTGTTGATTACGCTCAGGGATTTCACTGGCTGGATCGGCTATTGTCATCGTAGAGTTGGTTAGTCTAATTATATTAATTAATAATTGCGAGGAACCCATGAAAAGAATGACAGTTATTGTATTGGCTGCACTTGGTACGCACAATGTAAGCTACGCAGGCGAAGATGTATATATTGGCGCGGGTGCTGGCTTTACCCATTTTCATGGTTTAAACAAGATTGAAGGTGTTACTGCAGGAACTGAAGATGCCGCTGCAGCAAATGCGTTTGTAGGATATAACCTCAATGATTACTTAGGCGCTGAACTTGGCTATGTCTATGCCGGTCGAGGCAATACCGATGGCAACCGCTTTGAGAACCAGGGCGGAACATTATCATTGATTGGACGAGTTCCACTTATTGGTGACCTGTCATTGTTTGGTGAAGCTGGTGGTTATTGGGCCCATACTGATGGCTTGGGTACTAAAGATACAAAAGTGTCATCCTTGTTTGGTGCGGGTTTGACATATCCGGTCTCTGAGTCGTTTGATGTACAAGCACGCTGGCGCTACATGAGCGATGTGAGTGACTTGCACTCTACCTCGCCAGATGCTCGTATGAAGATGAATCAGAATATGACGACGTTGGAAGTCGTTTACCATCCGTTTCGAGGTGAGTCTGCTTCGGTTCCTGTCGAGGCTCCGGTTGTTATCCATCAGCCGGTTCCTGTAGAAAAAACCTTCCAACTTAGCTCTGATGTTTTATTCTCATTTGGTAAATCAGACTTGAAGCCAGAAGGTATTATTGAATTAGGTAAGATGTATGAACAGTTGATTGCGATCCAGCCTAAGGACGGTAAGGCCATTGTGATCGGATATTCTGATCGAATTGGTTCTGATGCGGTGAATCAAAGAATATCAAGGGAGCGAGCCGAGGCCGTTGCCAGTTTCTTGGTATCTAAAGGCTTTCCATCAGGAAAAATTAAGACTGAAGGGCATGGCGCAACAAATTCAATCACTGGTAGTGAATGTGATGGACTAACATCTAAGGCCAAGCAAGTATCCTGCTTAGCCCCGGATCGCCGTGTTGAAGTTAGCGTGACTGGTGTTGTCGATGAGAAGTAATAATGAGTAGGGATTTCTCAGGAGACATGGATGCCTCCATTTGCATACCGATTCAGTCAAATACAACTATCTAAACTAATTATACTTATTGACATCTAGTCTGGTGCTGACAGTTGTGCACCTTGAAAAGACCTATTGTATAAATAAGCTTTCCACCGCATCAGTTATATGGTTTATATGAATTAAGGTAGTTTCACAATATGCCAATGCAATAATAAATACCATAGCGACATTTGCATCTGCCTCTTGGTTGTATACTAATATTTTCGTGAGTCCGCATCATATATGATTATATGAAAATATAGGTCTTACAATATGAATGGACTTCCAAAATGCCTGTGTTGGCACATTGGCTATATGATATGAAAAGAATGGTCTCCGTAAGCGAGGCTGCTGATTTTATGAGGGCAATGCCAAGTGGAATACGCTGGTACATTAAGTCCATGCAAAAGTGTGAAGATATATTATCAATAACTTTACAGTATACGGATGGCAGTATTGTTGGTATTGAAGTGCTTAATATAATTCCCTATAACCATATTCCAGGTAGGATGCCGAAAATCAGCCTCGGTGAGGATGACATTGAAATAGGCATCATGCAAAGCTTAGTGTTACTGAAATCTGGCAGGTGCTATTGCGTTCTTCGTGGACACAGTTATCGTTTAAACGATGATCATTCTTGGATGTTTTAAAATTACCAAACCATTTGATATCAAGATGGTCATCGGTTCTTCGCAACGTGATGAGGGCTGGATATGAAAATGGCAGGCGCGATTATTGTGTATTCAATGCCAGTCAGCTTTAATGAACTGGCATTGTCCCTTTAGATAAGTTCTGAACACTTATCTGTATTCTACCGTGACAACGACTTCTCCTTTGTCCTTGTTTATCCACTGTTTGGATACGGTATATGTGTTTGATGATGGTGGTGACTTAACGTCAAGGGTAGTCAGCCGAAATTCGGTCATCTGATGTTGCTGACCGGAACCGCAACTCACTTGCAACTTGCTGGGTTGCTGATCAAGCAGGCATGTTTCCTGCACCACTGCACCGTAAAAGTTGATTCGCCCAGTGTTACTTGCTGAAGCGATGGCGTCCTGTGTCACGCCAACAGTGGCCAAGGCCAACATCATATAGGTAACGTTCATCTAGACCTCCAGATTGTCTCATCACTTTCCCTGGATTGCTTATGCAATCACAGTATTAGTATCGACAAAATCAGGTGTTACATTAGACAATATTTGAATCGCAGCAGGGACATACAGCGGGCGTTGCACCGTGTTCGGCCAACGCCTGATGAAGTAGATCACGTTGCAGATGGTGCCGAAGGTGTTCCTGAGCGCGTTCCAGTTGTATAGGGTCAAGTTGGTAAAAAGAACCGAAGAAGTGAGGAAAATACTTGGTTATCCATGGCAATCTCCTTACTTAAATAGCCTAAAATGAGTATAACTCTTGCCACCAATACGGCTCTGTAACAGGTAACCGTTCACCGAGAGTGGCTTGACAGGAAAAAAGAGACGATCGTCTCTTGATCCTCCTTTGTCTGTTGTTTGATCCCGCTCGTATTGCATGCTTACTGGCATGACCAAAAAGCTCTCGACACCAGCGGTTAACGCTCTGACTATCGAACAGGCCCACGAGCTGATACATAAGCTGCTGGACCGTATTACCGAGTTAGAGGACCGCCTTAATCAACACAGCGGCAACTCCTCCAAGCCGCCCTCCAGTAATGGCCCTGGCAGCACACCACCTGTTAGGCCGCGTCCGGCTTCCGGTAAAACACGTGGGGCCCAGCCTGGCCACAAGGGTCAGCGGCGCGAGAGCCATTCGCACGATGCCCGTCTGTCCGTGGAAGCTCACTACCCGGCATCGGATTGCCCCTGCTGTGGTGGCAACGTGCTGGCGCATGAGAAACCTTATCGAGCGCATCAGGTGTTTGACCTACCAGAGGTGAGCTACTTCGTTACCGAGCATCAGCTGTTTCGCGCCACCTGTACCCGGTGCATTCACACGGTGGAGGCCGCACTGCCTGACTCGGTCAGCGACACTCAGATGGGCCCGAACCTGCTCAGTTATATCGCGCTGCAAAGTGGTCAGTTCCATCAGAGCGTCACCCAGATACAACAGCAACTGAAGCAACACTTTGGTCTGGTTTTTAGTCGCGGGGCCATCAGCGAAGCACAAGGACGGGTCAGTGCCATGCTGACGCCGACTCACCAGGCCATCAAGCATCAGGTCCAGTCAGCCTCACTTATCCACGCCGACGAGACCCGCCATCAACGGGGTGGTGAGCGGCGCTGGATGTGGATGGCACTGAGCAAGATTGCAGTCTGCTTCATGACCGCCTACGGCCGTGGTATCGATGCCGCCAAGCGCCTGCTGGGGTCAGAGCTGGCCGGCGTGCTGGTGACGGACCAGTATGCTGGCTACCGGTTTGTCGATGCGAGTCAGCGCCAACTCTGCTGGGCCCATGTGCTGCGCAACGTGGCCGCCATCGCCCAGAGTGGTGAGCTGGTTAATCAGCCGATTGGCGCCAGGTTGGTACTGCTGGCCAACAGTGTCTTTCGGGTTCGCCATCGCTATGAGAATGGGGCCTTGAGCAGAGAGCGCTATCAACACCGGCTCAGGCGTTATCGGCAGAGCTGGTTAAAGCAGTTAGAGCAAGGAGGGCTGCTTCGCTCGAAGCGCTATCGGGGGCGCTGCGAGTGGCTCATCAAGGATGACGAGATGCTGTGGCGGTTTATGAGTGATGACGATATTCCGCTGACGAATAATGAGGCAGAGCGAGCGCTGCGCGGCTATGTGCTGTGGCGCAAAGGAAGCTACGGCGTATGCTCACATCGTGGCGAGTTGTTTCGCCAACGTATCCTGTCGTTGGTGGAGACGGCTAAACGCTTGGGACGTTGTCCCCAGGAGTGGCTGCGCACCATCGTCAAAGCCTGCATCGAGAAAACGGATTACCCCATCCCCACTGAGTTGTGTGTGTCAAGCCCCTGCCGGTGAACGGTTACCTGTAACAGCGCCTCACCGAGAGAGCCAAAAATGACAACTGCATGATCAAACTCACAAACATAGGCTTTATGCATGGAAATGACCAATATACGATGTTAGGTTAATAACAAATCAATCAATAAAAGAAGAGGCGAGCGATGCAAATAAGTGTCATAGAGAAAACGTTCAAGCTTGCAGGGGATGATGGCTTGAAAGCTCAATTTACCTTTATCACATCTGGCACTGTACACATATGGTTTCAGGAAACAGGCCTCCAGATGGAAGCCCATCACAATCATCTACGCATGCAAAACAACACCCTGATTTATACAGATGGACTTAATCATGGTCAACACCGTGCCCTTTGGGCTTTGACCGTGCACGATGAAGACATCACGGAATTCAAAGAAGTTATGTCACTGCTTAAGCCACAACCTCATCGTAAAAACATGCCTAAACGAAAACATTGGGCTGTAGCTTAAGCCGTGCTCCACAGACAACCATTTCTAATGAATGAAAAAATAGGCGTGATGTGATGTTTGGGGGCTACGGCCCCCATTTTATGGGGTTGATAGAAAAGACATATGGCGGTGCGAAAGTCCTGCCATTCACCACCGGTAAACTGGCTGCCCTGATCCGAATGCACCAGTACCGGCTGCTTGGGCTTGCGCCGCCAGACGGCCATCAATAACGCATCCACCGCCAAGTCTGCCGTCATGCGTGACTTCATCGCCCAGCCGACGATCTGGCGAGAGAACAGGTCGAGCACCACCGCCAGGTACAGCCACCCTTCTTGAGTACGGATGTAGGTAATGTCAGTCACCCAGGAGAGGTTGGGGGCTGGCACCTTAAACTGACGTGCCAGCGTGTTTGGGGCAGCCTGCGGGCTCTTGCCTCCATAATGCCCCTTGCGGCGTTGATAGCCCGTTTGCGAACGCAGCCCTTCCCGCCTCATTAATTTGGCCACACGGTGCTTGCCGCAGGCTTCCCCTGCGTCACGAAGGTCGCGATGGATCTTGCGATAGCCGTAGACAGCACCACTTTCCAGCCAGGATTGCTTGACCAATCCTATCAGTCGTTCGTCCTCCTGCTGGCGTGGCGATACGGGCTGTTTCAGCCACGCGTAGAAGCCACTTCGGTGAACCCCCAGGGTCTGGCACAGGGTAACGTGTAGTTGTCAACTAAATCCGGACACTTGGTTAGGCCGAACTTCGGCTTTTGCAGGCGGTATCCCGTCATTGTGTTGATGTGGACGCCGCCAGTTGTAGTAATCCATCAGGTAATAACTGATATCCCGCTTTGCTTCCCGCAGGCTCATGTATCCCGTTGCAGGAAGCCACTCTGACTTCAGGCTTCTGAACAATCGCTCCATCGGGGCGTTATCCCAGCAATTACCACGACGACTCATGCTCTGGGTCATGCGATAGCGCCACAGTCGTTGCCGAAATGCCCGGCTGCCATATTGGCTGCCCTGGTCAGAGTGAAACCGCACGCCAGATGGGCAACCTCGTTGCTGATAGGCCATTTCCAGTGCTTTTATTGCCAACTCTGCATCAGGTTTGTCAGACATCGCCCAGCCCACGACCCGCCGGGTATGCAGGTCGAGCACTGCGGCCAGGTAATGCCAACGACCACCGGCCCAGACGTAGGTGATATCGCCACACCACACCTGATTGGGTTGCGGGACATCAAATTCGCGGGCCAGCAGATTGGGAATATCCGGCCGTTCAGACTGTGCCACCTTATAACGGTGTGCGCCCGGCTGCCTGGATGCCAGCCCAGCTTCCTTCATCAGGTTACGTACTTTGAATCTGCCAATCTGATACCCCAATTCCCGCATCATCGACATCAAGGCGCGGCTGCCTGCCGAGTTCCTGCTCTCTTTGAACAACCGGCGCAACTCGCTGCGTTGCTGTATCCGCTCACGGTTAATCGTCCGCTTGCGAGCCAGATAGTCGTAAAAACAGGAAGTGGGAACATCGAAAGCGCAGCAGACCAGGGTGATGGGGGCTTGCTCTCTTAATTGGTCTATCAGCGCGTACGTGTGAACTCGTCCGTCATCAAGAGAGCACTCGTGCAACGTCAGCCACCGGCCGTCCGCGCTCGGCGATTTGTTTAACCGCTTCGATTTTGAATGTTTCTGGATAACGCTGACGGGTCATAACACCTCCTTAATAGTTGCCTCATTTTAAGGCTGTGAGGTGTCTAGGAAACTGGGGGCGATTCAGGGCGACCATCCCATTACCAACGCCCGAAAGATCCTGTAAAAGATCCTGTATAGGAACAGCCATTTACACAGAAAGCTTACAATGTTCGCTTGCATGACCCACTCTGGAGTCGCACATGTCACACACGTCCAGTGGGCATTGCTTACTTCCTGTGTCGCTTTCATCCTCTGTGTCTTACAGATCGATCAGACGGGGCCTGCTGACTGGCTGCGAAAATCATTGCTTAATAGCATCGCCAACAAAATGAGTTGGCAGGCCAAAAATCAAAAAATTAAGTCTTTAGTGAGGGTTTTATATGTCAGTAGCAAAAATGAGTGCAATCGCCGCTGTTGTTGTGATGTCTGCATCTATGAATGCCAATGCTGCCAGCAGCAACACTATCCAGTTTCAAGGTGAAGTGACTGAACAAACTTGTAGTGTGGCTGTGAATGGCCAAGCTTCTACACCAACCGTATTACTGCCTACCGTCTCCATTGGTGAGCTGACCGTGGGACAAGCTGCCGCCAAAGATACTCGTTTTACCATCGGTCTGACCGGTTGTTCCGCGCCTGCTAGTGCGCAGAATATCAAGACTGTATTTGTCGGTAACAATCTGACTGCTGAGGGTCGTCTGGGTAATACTGGTACTGCAACAGGGGTTAGCCTCCAGATTGTGGATCCTAAGGATGGTGTTCAACTTGATTTGAATGGCGCAGGAATCCCGGGTCTTGTCCTTCAGCCTGGGGAATCCGCTGCTTCATATGATTTTGCCGTTAAGTACTTTGCAGATGCAGCGCCCACCGCTGGTTCTGTGCTCGGTAGCCTGCAATATGCAGTTTCATATCTTTAATTTTTAATAGTTCAGTATCCCCGCCCCCCCCTGCTGCTAAAATAAATACCTTTGGCGAAGGGGGGGGAGTGAAAAGCATAATGTTAAAAGCATTATCTTTTATGCTTATTCTATTCGCTGAAAATATATAAAAGTGAAAGCGTCAGTTGATGATTGTTGGACGTAATTGCTTTTTATAATGAATGGGATAATCGACAACAATATTAAGTGGGGGAGTTATGTCAGTAGCAAAAATAAGTGTAATGGCCACTGTTGTGGTTGTTTCTGCATCTATGAATGCCAATGCAACAAGCGGTAATACTATCCAGTTTATAGGTGAAGTGTCGGAACAAACCTGTAGCGTGACTGTGGATGGTCAATCTTCTACCCCGGTCGTCGTATTGCCTAACGCTACAGCCGAAGAGCTTAAAGCTTTAGGGGATACTGCTCATTTGACACGGTTTACCATCGGAGTGACCGGTTGTGCCGCGCCAGTTAGTGTGCAAAATTTCAAGACCTTGTTTGTCGGTAACAATCTTACTGTTGATGGTCGTCTTGGTAATACGGGTACGGCTGGGAATGTTACCCTGCAGGTTGTCGATCCTGATGCTAGCACCATTCAGCTTGATTTGACTGGCAAGGGAATCCCTGGGCTGGTACTTCAGGCAGGTGAAACTGCTGCCTCACATGATTTCGCCGTGCAGTACTATGCAGAAGGTCGGGCCTCAGGTGGTTCTGTACTGGGCAGTCTTCAATATGCAGTTTCATATCTTTAATAATTAAGCCAGCCCCCTGTTGTTTAGATAAATATTCTTTAGTGACGGGGGAAGGAGAAATAAATGAAAAGCACGAAATTAATAACATTATTTTCCTTGCTTTTATTTTTACCGCTGAACATGTCAGCAGCATATGCCAGCGTTGTAATGTCGACCACACGAGTAATCTATAATGAGGGCGTGAAGTCTGCCTCTATCCAGCTTAAAAATAATGACGAGTTTCCATACTTGATCCAGGCTTGGACTGATGAAGGTGATGAATCTTCATTGCCGGATACCCAAGGTGGGCCAGTCATTGCGCTGCCATCACTGTTCAAGGTTTATCCCAAAGCGGGGCAGAGCATTAGAATTGTTATCGATAATGCGAAACTGCCAAAGGATAAAGAGTCGGTCTTTTTTCTCAATGCATTACAGATCCCGGCGCAGAGCAATAGTGATGCATCCAGAAATAAAATGGTCGTGATGGTCAAGAACAGAATTAAAGTGTTCTATCGGCCAAAGAGTATCATGGGAAGTTCTGATCAGGCGGGTGAGTCGCTTTCCTTCTCGATGGGGGTGAATGCCGGGCGACCTGTGCTGGTTGTAAAAAATCCGTCCTCTTACCATGTGTCGCTCTCTCGAGTTGAAGTGCGCAGTGCCGGTGGTAAAGGTGTTACAGTCTTACCCGAAATGATTTCACCGCAATCCAATCGAAACCTTCATTTCGAAAATAAGGTATCTATGCAAGCGAATAAACCGCTGGATATCACCTATTTCTATGTGAATGACTATGGTGCTGAAGTAAAAGCAGTCAAGCATATTAACAATCTTTAATTATCATTGTTGGATTATCAATGATGATGCTTTGATCTTATTGAGGCTCACCAAGATGAATGAATTTAAATTAAACTATTTATATCGTTTAATGTTGGTTGCGATGTGTGGTGTGATCAGTGAGAATGCATTCTCTAGTGAGCATGATAATTTCACAGATACGACCTTTGATGAGAGTTTGATCCTCGGTGAAGTGAGCAAACTCGCCTTCGAAAAAATAAACAATGGTGCCGAGGTTGAACCGGGAAAGTACCTTGTTGATCTCTATGTCAATGGAACTTATTATCGTCAGCTTTCAGTCAGTTTTGATTTGGATAAATCAAAAAGGGTTGTACCGTGCATGCCGCCCAAGCTGCTTATGGACATGGGCGTTGACAAGGCACTCTTCTCATCTGCTGACAGCGGTCCTGGTGATAGTTGCAAGCCTGTCGACCAGTATGTCAAGGGTGCCACTGCCAAGACGGACTTCTCCGAGTTAAGAGTGGATCTTTTGATTCCCCAGGCATCGATGGTGAGAGTGGCCCGAGATAGTGTCGCAGAGGATGACCTCAACGAAGGGGAGACCGTCGGGTTTATAAACTATGACTCGAACTACTACCATTCCAAACTGAAGAATAGCGATTCAACGTATTCATCCACTTACGTCGGATTGAATTCTGGGGTGAATCTTGGAATGTGGCGCATTCGTCAACAGTCTTCTTTCACTAACACGGATAGCAGTACTAGTGCTAGCCAGAGTGACTGGAAGAGTATTAGGACGTATGCACAGCGTCCGCTTGTCAATATTGGAAGTGAGTTGACCATCGGAGATGCGTACACATCAGGGAATCAATTTGGGAGTATCGGCATCAGAGGTGTTCAGTTAAACACCGATGAGCGTATGCGGCCAGCATCACAACGGGGTTATGCACCAACCATTCGAGGCATTGCAAACACCACAGCCAAAGTGGTGGTCAAGCAAAATGGCAAGGAAGTTTATCAAACTACGGTGGCTCCCGGGGCATTTATTATCGACGATCTTTATCCTACCAGTTACGAGGGCGACCTGCTGGTTGAGGTGCAAGAGGCCGATGGCGCTCGCTCATCATTTACCGTGCCATTTTCTGCCGTGCCTGAATCTATGCGCCCTGGACTGTCAAAAGCCAGATTTTCTGCCGGTGAGGTCCGAAGTGTCACTAATTCAGATGCCTGGCTAGCGGAAGGGGTCTATGAACACGGGTTGAGCAATGCGGTGACCGGAAGTACGGGTGGGCGACTCTCTGATGACTATTTTGCCCTTTACACGGGCTTGGTATATTCGAGTGTCGTGGGGGCGATAGGTTCGGATGTCGTCTATTCAAATACCAAACTCTTTGATGAGAGATTGGATGGTTGGCGTTTTGGTATTAACTATAGTAAGACAATGCCCTATACGGGGACCAACTTTGCACTGGCCGGGTATCGATACTCTACGGAAGGTTACCGTGATTTGAGTGATATACTGGGTCTACGTGCGGCACAAGAGAATCACTCGACATGGCAATCGAGCACTTATCAGCAGGATAGTCAGTTCGTGGCCAATATCGGTCAGCCACTCGGCAGTCTTGGCCAAATCTATCTGTCAGGGGCAATCAGCAAATATAGGGATCGAGGTAATGATACGCAGTATCAATTTGGTTACTCGACCTCTTATGCCGGTATTAGTTACAACTTATCGATTGCAAGGCAGAAGATGTCCCTGCCAGAATATGGTCAAACCATATATGGCGGAGTGGGGGAGTCTCAGCAAGCTGATATGACCTCCACTCAAAATATAGCGATGTTGAGCGTGTCAATGCCGTTGGGGAACAATGCTACCTCGCCAGTGCTGTCAATAAGCTCTTCCCGGAATTCGACAGATGACACCTCATCTTATCAGGCCAGCCTAACCGGCACGCTTGGTGAGGAAGATGATGTCAGCTATGGCGTCAATACATCCTATGATACGGCAGGGAATACCAAAACGGCCGGGGTCTCCTTGAACAAGCAGACATCTGTGGCAGCCTTGGGTGGCAGCTACTCGTATAGTGACGATTATTCACAGGTTGGCGCCAGTATACGCGGGGCCGGGGTGATACATGAGGGCGGGGTCACTCTGGCGCCATATCTCAGCGATACTTTTGCCCTGGTTGAGGCGGATGGGGCTCAGGGGGCTCTAGTCACCAATGGTATGGGGGCGTCGATCGACAGCAATGGCTACGCGGTGGTGCCTTCACTGGTACCTTATCGATACAATGATATTGCGCTCGATAGCAATTCATTGATAAGCAACACTACCGAACTGGCGGAAAATAGATCTACTGTCGCACCCTATGCCGGGGCTGCAGTGAAAGTGAAGTTCAACACTGTCACCGGTTATCCCGTGTTGATCAAGCTGGATCATAGCGTTCCGATGGGGGCCGATGTATTTGATAGCAGTAATACGATAGTTGGCATGGTTGGGCAAGGTAGTCAGATATATGCCCGGGTTGGTGATAAGAAGGGCGTGCTTAACGTCAAGTGGGGCGACGGCGAGCAGGATGTGTGCGTGGCCAATTATGATTTAACTGACTTAGACTTGGCACAATCCATGGTCAAGTTGACCTTACCTTGTAACAAGTGATAGGGCTATTTATGTCTATTAACAGAACAAATTTTTTAGCAAGTGTGATCGTGTTAGTCGCATCATCAGGCGTAAGTGCTAATTGTTTTAGGATCGATGGTTCTACTAATCCAGCGCCTTCAAGCAATACGTATCTTGAGCCTGGTATGGGCAATCGCGTTGCGTGGACTGGGTCGACAGACTCTACGGGTTATGTCTCCGGGGTTAGCGTTCCTAATACGATAAATTTAAATAGCAGTGCGTTTCAACCGGATGGAACTATCCTTGCGTCAGGCATCCAAACCATTTATGCAGCTACAGGCAATATACTTGATCCAGAAAGCGTGTTGTTTCGTTGTCAACCAGGCGATGAGAATTCATTATATGAGTATTTTTCCACAAATGGTGATGATGCCCGCAGAGGAATGATCGAAATTGGCACGGCCGCTGGACTTGGAGAAGGTATATATCGAACTGAGGCGCAAGATATTGGTCTTCGCATCACGAACCTGACAACAATGCAAACTCTTTCTAGGTATTACAAAGGTAGGCAACTAACAGGGCTTGATAAAGATAGTCAAGGTTGGACTTTGGTGAAAGCTAAGAATTTTTCAACGCAATTCAAAGTGGATTATATTAAGGTTGCTGGTAGCATTGGTCATACAGGCGACTTTCATTATTATATTGCTCCTAGCGGTTATCTTACCTTTGTCGGTCCTGGAATTCCTTCTAACTATACCGAGGGATCAGATGCGGCAGCCAAATATCTTGGGCATTTTGCTTATTGGCCTGCCAGTTTAGCAAATGGATGGGGTATTAAAGTTCGTCGCGCGGCAACGTGCGCAGTAACAAATGTAACCCCCACCGTCACATTTCCTCCGATCAGTGTCGAGGAGTTGGAATCAGGTGGGGTACGTCAGGTACCCATCGATATTCGCTTTGATTGTCAAACCGGTGCACCGGCCAGTACCGGATTAATTAAGTTTGTGAGTGGTACGAGTTTGAATCAGACCGCCATGGGGATCCTGGTTCAGCCGGCCAATGCCGCAGCAGCACAAGCTGAGGGGTTGGCAACAGGGGGGGGGTGCAATATTTGCTTTCCGATGGTTATGGTGTGAATGCATCGGTAGCCAAGGGGGTCGGAATAGAGATATCTAGGCAGAATGGTGAACCACTGAAGTTGTTGGGTTCTGAGCTGATTGTCGGTGGAGGTAGAGCTGCGGGTTGGTATCCTGTGCTGGAGGACAGTACCAGTAATGGAACGGCCAATGGCGTGACCAACTATTCAAAACAGTTGTCTGCTACTCTTAAAGCGTTACCAAATAAAACACCGACTGCGGGGCGGGTTGCCGCAACCGCCCAGGTCATCATCAAGGTGCAATAGTGATGGCACGATATGTTGTGTTTGCTCTGTTGATGACGTTCGGTCTTGACGCTTTGGCATCGGGCCTTGAGATGAGCTCGTCCAGGATTGTTATAAAAAGTAGTGACCGGGAACGGTCACTACAGTTAAAAAATAGCTATGACTACCCTCTGGTCATTCAATCTTGGGTGGATGAGGGTCACATCAGCGGCTCTCCGGAACTGGCGGTCAATTCACCGATGATTGTGCTGCCAGCGATGTTTCGCCTAAATGCTGGCGAATTGAAAACCCTGCGACTGGTGTCAACCGGTATGTCGTTGGCGAAAGACAGGGAAGAGGTGCGATGGCTCAATATCTATGCCCTGGCGCCCAAGGAGCAGGGCACCGATGCTGATACTAATCACAACAAGCTGAATGTTACGGTAAGGTTGCAAATGAAGGCATTTTTTCGCCCAGCGACGTTGACCGAGCAACCGTCTGAGAGGACAACGCATTTATCATTTTATGATTGCATCGATTCGAAAAAGCAGCACTCCATGGTTATGAGAAATGATTCGCCATATTTTATCTCTTTCTCCCATTTTCAGTTCGAGAGTGAGATAAAAGGGGTTAACCCTAAGGATAGGGCTATCGAGATGTTGCCGCCGTATGAAAGTCGAACCATTGCACTTTCGTCAGATGAGGCTGCGCAGTATTCAAAGATACGCTATAGATGGTTGAACGATGATGGTAGTGGTCTTATTGAAGTTAAAGATATTTTACATCAATGTCCAAAACATTAATTGCTTTCGCTGATGCTATCAGATTGTAAATTTTTGAGCCTGTAAATAATTCTGTGTCAGTGGCTGTTAGTTACTGTTCTAGCCGCTCGCCGAACAGGATCATAAATAGGCTCATTGTTTGCTTCCAGTCCCGTATCGGTATAGTCCATTATTTAGGCTATGTCCCAATTCCGTGTTGCATGGGGTGCCCTAGCGCCTCATGCAAACACGCTTTGATATTCTTCACACCCCTTCAGTAACGCTCCCGCATCCTGCGCCAACCCAGGTAGTTCTTCAAGGCGTGGAAATCGTACAGACCTGTCTCGCCATCACGTCATGATTGCCTGCGCAATCTGTGGTTATCTTCAACACTCGTTGCTATGCACTGTTACTCCATCGGCAGCACATTTATTTCCTGATGTGCAGCCAATATCGTGGAAGGCTCGTATTCATACCGTCTTGCCAACACCAGCATCAAATTCCCGGTCATGGGCGAGCAGCGCCCAGACGATACGGGCATTCTTGTTGGCGGGCGCGATGCGGCGCCAACACGGCTAACTGCTCACTGCTTTTAATTGGCACAAAGCGCATGGTGGGTCGAGTGACCGCTTCGCAAATAGCCTCGGCATCCGCCGCGTCGTTCTTGTTGGTCTTCACATAAGGCTTAACAAATTGGGGAGCCATCAGTTTCACCGTATGTCCCAGCCCTTGTAGTTTGTTGGCACCAGTAGTGTGTGTTACCGCAGGCTTCCATACCAAAATCAGGTAAGGAGAAAGGTTGGCAAATAAAGGGGGTCATCTGGTCCCGCTTGAGCGGCTTCTTCAGCAGCACTTTGCCACGCTCATCCACGCCATGAACCAGCAGGACATTTTTTGGCCAAGTCGATGCCACTCGTGGTAATTTTCATAGCGGTCGCCTCTCTACAGTCAGTGGGAATATTCTTCGCCACATTGGCACGTTAGATGCCGTTTAGGGAGGGGCGACCATCCCACTAGTGCATGAGCCGTTATCTGGCAAGATGATTTATTAGTTCAGCTTTGTTAGCCAGGCGTCAAGGGGGCAAGCCTCACTAGAGGTGATGTATGGCCCCGGCATGTCTGCCTGGTGTAGGGGGCTCAGCGGTAAGTGGCGCCCCGGATACTCCACGCAGTCATAAACGATGGTTGGATTGAGAGTGCGCAACTTGGTGATGACTTTTTGAAATGTTTCATATTGCAGGCCGCCTTGCTCGACTAAATGGAATATAGCATCATCTAATTTGATGATGTCATACGGTAACCAGTGAAGCCGTATCAGATCCAGTCTGTTGCTGACATCAAATTTCCCCATTGATATAAGACCGCCACACTGTTTTATATCGTCGATTTGATTGCGCAGTTTCTTATTGATTGACACGACATCTGACATTTCGCACCAGATGTTCATGTCAAGGCACCGTGCATATCGGATACATATCTTGAGTAACTGTAAATATTGTCTGGTAATATCCGGCGATGGCAGGGTGATGGAAATCACCCTGACGCCAATGGATTTTATTATCGGGAGGTCATTGATTACTTTTCTAATGGATTTTATGGCTGAGTCTGATATGTTGACAGACAATGATGGGTCTGTATCCTTAATTATGGCAAATTCATCGCCGTGGCTCACTTGATAACCAGGCATGGTTTCAAAGGCTAATATATTGCCGATATTGTCAAAAATGGCTCGGTAAAGCGCGGTGATAATCATATGATGCACGTGAAGTATTTCTATCAAAAATGCATCATATCAAGTTTACGGATAGTCGTTTTCCTTTGTTGTTGCAAGTCTTTTCTGATCAGGCGCCAGGCTTGGCCCATCGTTAATTCTGGCTCGCACATCGCAGATGTGGAATGCAGATGTGGAATATAGAGGCAGACCTGATTGGATATGCTCCGTCACTGGCTGGTTGCTATCGGGCATTTCTCGCCAATCCATGGTCTCGTGCCTACATATCTGGCTGGTTTGCTCAGGCATCATGCGCAATTCAATAACCAAAAAAACAGAGGGATAATATATAATGAAGCTAAGCAATGAAGCTAAGCACAGTGGTTTCTGCAACTGCGTTGTCAGCAATGTTGCTATTGGCTGGGTTGAGCAGTGTTCAGGCATCTTCTCAATCATATCTGCAAAAAGGTACTCATGAGCTCAATGTTCAAGGGGCTGTCGATTTCGACGCAGATGATAAATACAAGATAGATTTGAATGGCAAGTATGGTTACTTTGTCATGCAGGGTTGGGAAGTAGGTACTAACGTAATTACTGATATGAGTAAAAGTTATAAGTCAGGCGGCATCGGTATTTTCACTGAGTATAACTTTGTCAACTCAACAAACTTCGTTCCCTATGTTGGTATTGGCACTGAATTGATGCGTGCTAACTATAACGATAAGCGTGATGACAAGCTTGATACTGAATCGTTCAATTCTACTGCAATGAATTTTAAAACCAATCTTGGTGGTAAATATTTCATCAGTCCAAACGTTGCATTAACTGCAGAGGTTAACTATAACGTGGCCACCGATCATTTCAAAGTATATGGTGGTGATGCCAAGAATTCATTCACCAAATTCTTTATTGGCACCAGCTTTTATTTCTGATGGTAAGCATTTATCTAAGGGGCATATCAAGTATGCCCCTGTTTAATAAACGTCGCATTACCTGATATTGCCGCCGCCTTTCAGTATCCCCCCCCCTTTTGTTCATTTGCAGTGCTCCTTGCGTAAATCAAACCATGTCTTTGTATTATGCGTGGGCCTTCCGCAAGGCATTCCACCAGCGCAGGACGATATGCCTTGCCATTCAGAACGTATATTTTCAAATGTCATGCTGGTTAATTTATTGCATGTGCACGCCAGTGAATGTCCCCGGTGGCGCGAGATATTTGATGGTGGCAGGGTTATGGATAAGTTGGCCTTGTTCATGATAAGTTGATTAAGGGCGGCTTGACTCAACCGTAGGGAGAGTACTGCCATGTCATGGTATCTTACTTGTGCGATATCACATCGGCACTTGGCTGACGTCATTTCCCACTTAGGTGGCAGATAAATCCATCATGACATAGGATGTTTCCTATTGGTGGTTGTGGTGTGCCGTTGGTATCTTGACAGTGTATCACTAGCTGGTGATGCAATATGCTGTATATTAAGCTGTTGTAAGTTGTTGTCTGCTCCTTGTGTAAAGTTCTTTTTTTGCACGCTCTTTTAAAGGTGGAAATGGAAGTTCACCTTTAATTCTTTTGTTGATTAAATAACTCCAATATATGTCTGATGGCATTGTTGTTGTCTATGCAAAGGCTCCTTCTTTTCATTATTTCGCTTACCTCCACATAAACTAAATAGGATATTAACTCTATTATGAATAAGCATATTCTTGCTCGTTCAGTGGGTCTTGCCTTGCTGGCAACAGGCTTGCTGGCAGGTTGTGGTGACCAGGGGGGCGCGCCCCAGGGACTGGGTGGCATGCCCCCCGCGGCGGTCAACGTGGTGACCCTGCAGAGCGGCCCGCTGATGTTGACCACCGAGTTGACCGGTCGCAGCGCCCCGCTGCGGGTGGCCGAGGTGCGTCCGCAGGTGAGCGGCATCATCCTCAAGCGCCTCTTTACCGAGGGGAGCGATGTGAAGGCGGGCGAGCTGCTCTATCAGATCGATCCGGCTGTCTATCAGGCGGCGGTCGCCAGCGCCAAGGCCAATGTGGCCAAGGCCGAGGCCAACGAGCAGAGTGCCCGCCTCAAGGTGCAGCGCTATGTCGAGCTGGTGAAGGTGAAAGCGATTAGTCGCCAAGAGTATGACGATGCCGATGCCGCCTGGAAGCAGCAACTGGCCGAGATAGGCGCTGCCAAGGCGGCCTTGCAGAGTGCCAACATCAATCTGGCCTATACCCGCATCACGGCCCCCATCAGTGGTCGTATCGGTAAATCCGCAGTGACCGAGGGGGCGCTGGTGACCGCCCAGCAGGCTGACAGCCTGACCGCCATCCAGCAGCTCGATCCCATGTATGTGGATGTGCGCCAGTCTACCGCCGATCTGCTGCGCCTCAAGCGACTGGTCGCCGAGGGCAAGCTGACCCAGGACGAGCAGAAGGGCGCCAAGGTGACCTTCCAGCTGGAAGATGGCAGTACCTATGGCGAAGAGGGCTCGTTGCAGTTCTCCGACGTGACCGTGGACGAGACCTCCGGCATGGTGACATTGCGGGTGATTGTGCCCAACCCTCATCAGCTGCTGCTGCCCGGCATGTTCATGCGCGCCACCCTGCAAGAGGGCGAGCGGGCACAAGGGCTGCTGGTGCCGCAAACTGCGGTCTCCCGCACTCCCAATGGTGGTGCCACCGTGCTGGTCGTGACCGCTGATAACAAGGTGGAGTTGCGCAACGTGCAGCTGAGCCGGGTCGTCGGTAGCAACTGGGTGGTGGAGTCCGGTCTCAAGACGGGTGAGCGGGTGATCGTGGCTGGCTTGCAGAAAGTACGACCGGGCGCCGTGGTCAATCCCGCTGAGCAGGGGGCCGATGTGCCGTCTGCCCTGGCGTCTTCCAACACCCCGGCCAACAAGTAGGATGGAGTAATCGCCTCATGGCTCGATTTTTTATAGACAGACCCATTTTTGCCTGGGTGATCGCGCTGGTGATCATGTTGGCGGGCAGCCTGGCCATCATCAAGTTGCCGGTTGCCCAGTATCCCAGTATTGCGCCACCCGCTGTCGGCATTTCCGCCAGCTATCCGGGGGCCTCTGCCAAGACGGTGGAAGACTCGGTGACCCAGATCATCGAACAGAACATGACCGGGCTGGATCACTTGCTCTACATGTCTTCCCAGTCTGATTCGTCCGGCAATGTGTCGGTGACCATTACCTTCCAGCCGGGGACCGATCCCGATATCGCCCAGGTGCAGGTGCAGAACAAGCTGCAGCAGGCGATGTCGCTGTTGCCGCAAGAGGTGCAGCAGCAGGGTATCCGGGTGCAGAAGACCACCAGCAGCTTCCTGATGGTCGCGGCCTTCATCTCCAGCGATGGCAGCATGAACAACGACGACCTGGCAGATTATGTGGTCTCCAACATCAAGGAGCCGCTGAGCCGTCTGGACGGGGTCGGGGACATCACCCTGTTCGGCAGCCAGTACTCCATGCGGGTGTGGCTCGATCCCAACAAGCTCAACCGGGTGCAGATGACCCCGGGGGATGTGCAGGCTGCCATCAAGGCGCAGAACGCCCAGGTGGCGTTCGGCAAGCTGGGTGGCACCCCGTCGGTGGAAGATCAGCAGTTCACCGCGACTATCATGGGGCAGACCCGCCTCTCCACCGTGGCGCAGTTCAACGATATCCTGCTGCGGGTGAATCAGGATGGCTCCAAGGTGCGGCTCAAAGACGTGGCCCGGGTCGAGTTGGCTGGTGAAAGCTATGACGCCGAGGCGCTCTACAATGGCCAGTCCACCGCGGCGGTTGCCATCAAGCTGGCCACCGGCGCCAACGCGCTGGATACCGCCGACAAGGTGCGCGCCAAGCTCAACGAGCTGTCGGACTACTTCCCGGCCAACATGAAGATCGTCTATCCCTACGACACCACGCCGTTTGTGAAGATCTCCATTGAGGAGGTGGTGCAGACCCTGATCGAGGCGATCTTCCTGGTGTTCTGCGTCATGTATCTGTTCCTGCAGAACTTCCGCGCTACCCTGATCCCGACCATTGCGGTGCCCGTGGTGCTGCTCGGTACCTTCGGGGTGATGGCGGCGTTCGGCTTCTCCATCAACACCCTCACCATGTTCGGTCTGGTGCTCGCCATCGGCCTGCTGGTGGATGACGCCATCGTGGTGGTGGAGAACGTGGAGCGGCTGATGAGCGAGGAGGATCTCTCCCCGCTGGAAGCGACCCGCAAGTCGATGGATCAAATCACCGGTGCGCTGGTGGGGATCGCCCTGGTGCTCTCTGCCGTGTTCGTGCCGATGGCGTTCTTCGGCGGCTCGACCGGTGCCATCTATCGCCAGTTCTCGCTGACCATCGTCTCGGCCATGGTGCTGTCGGTGCTGGTGGCGTTGATCCTGACCCCGGCGCTCTGTGCCACCCTGCTCAAGCCGATGAAACACGGCGACTTTGGCGCCAAGCGCGGCTTCTTTGGCTGGTTCAACCGCACCTTTGATGTCAGCACCAATCGCTACCAGAGCGGTGTGCGCAAGGTGATCAAGCAGGGCGTGCGTTACAGCATCATCTACGGTGCGATGCTGGCAGTGCTGGCTGTGCTGTTTATGCGGATGCCCACCTCCTTCCTGCCGGAAGAGGATCAGGGGGTCATCATGTCCATGGTGCAACTGCCGGTGGGAGCGACCAAGCAGCGCACCGAGGTGGTGCTGGCGGACATGCGCGACTACTTCCTGAAAAACGAGAAGGATAACGTCGAGTCCGTGCTGACCGTGTCGGGCTTCAGCTTCGCCGGTAGCGGTCAGAACACTGGTATGGCGTTTATCAAGCTCAAGGACTGGAGCGAGCGCAAGAGCGCGGATCGCAGCGCCAATGCCATCATCGGCCGCGCCATGGGCTATCTGTTCAGCATCAAGGAGGCGCAAGTGTTCGCCTTCAACCTGCCTCCGATCCCGGAGCTGGGTACGGCGACCGGTTTTGACTTCTTCCTGCAAGATCGCGGTGGCATCGGTCACGACAAGCTGATGGCGGCGCGCAACCAGCTGCTCGGCATGGCGGCGCAGGATCCCACCCTGGTACGGGTGCGCCCGAACGGGATGGAAGATACGCCGCAGCTCGATATCAAGATCGATTACGAGAAGGCGCTGGCGCAGGGGCTCCCCATCGCGGATATCAACAACACCCTGGCCGCGGCCTGGGGTTCGTCCTACGTTAATGACTTCGTCGACCGTGGCCGGATCAAGAAGGTCTACCTGCAGGCGGATGCCCCCTTCCGGATGAACCCGGAAGATCTGAAGCTCTGGTATGTGCGCAACAGTGCTGGCCAGATGGTGCCCTTCTCCGCCTTTGCCAGTACCCAGTGGAGCTTTGGCTCGCCCCGTCTGGAGCGTTACAACGGCGTACCGGCGATGGAGATCGTCGGTGAAGCGGCGCCCGGCAAGAGTACCGGTGATGCGATGGCCGCCATCGAACAGATGGTGAAACAGCTGCCGGAAGGGGTGGGCATCGAGTGGACCGGGCTCTCCTTCCAGGAGCGTCAGGCCGGTTCACAGGCACCCGCGCTCTACGCCATCTCCTTGCTGGTGGTGTTCCTCTGTCTGGCAGCGCTCTACGAGAGCTGGAGCATTCCGTTCTCGGTGATGCTGGTGGTGCCGCTCGGGGTACTGGGGGCCCTTCTGGCTGCTACCCTGCGCGGGCTGGAGAACGATGTCTACTTCCAGGTGGGTCTGCTGACCACCATCGGCCTGTCGGCGAAGAACGCGATCTTGATCGTGGAATTTGCCAAAGAGCTCTATGACAAGGGGATGGGCGTCAGCGAAGCCGTGGTGGAGGCGGCGCGTCTGCGTCTGCGCCCGATCCTGATGACCTCGCTCGCCTTTATCCTCGGGGTACTGCCGCTGGTGATCAGCTCCGGCGCCGGTGCCAGCAGCCGTAACGCCATCGGTACCGGCGTGATGGGGGGGATGATCAGCGCCACCGTGCTGGCCATCTTCTTTGTGCCGCTCTTCTTCGTGCTGGTGATGCGCTACTTCACCAAACACAGTTCACGGGAAGAGCGGGCTGCCCTTGCCAAGGAGACTCATCATGACTAAGACGATCGTCGCCTTGAGCGTGACACTATTGCTGGGGGCCTGTTCTATGGCCCCCGACTATCAAAGACCCGAATTGCCCCAAGGCGCCTCCTGGCAGAGCAATCAGACAGCAGGGGAGGAGGCCGTCTCTCCCTGGCATCAACAGTTCCTCGACCCGACGCTGCAAAGGCTCATCGATATCGCGCTGGAGAACAACCGGGATCTGCGGATCGCGGCTCTCAATGTCGAGGCGTATGAAGCCAGGTACCGTATTCAGCGGGCGGCCCAGTTGCCGACCCTGGCAGCGAACGGCTCGGGCTCACGTCAGCAGGGGTCTGACGATCTTAGCAGCTCGGGGCTGGGGACTATCAGCAGCCAATACGATGCCAACATAGGGATCACCGCCTATGAGCTTGACCTGTTTGGCCGGATCCAGAGCCTGAAAGATCAGGCTTTGGAGACCTACCTTGCCGAGATTGAGACCCAGCGCAGCACCCAGATTGCGCTAATAGCGTCGGTAGCCAATGCCTACCTCACCTTGCTGGCGGATCAGGAGTTGCTGGCGCTGAGCGAGGCGACCCTGTCGACCGAGCAGGAGAGTTATGGCCTGACCGAGCACAAGTACCGGTTGGGTGCCGCCTCCGAGATGGAGCTTGCCCAGGGGCGTACCGCACTGGAAAGCGCCCAGGTCAGCTTGGCCCAGTACCAACGCCAGGTGAAGCAGGATCGCAATGGTCTGGCACTGCTCCTTGGCTCCCAGGTTCCAGTGCTGGACAGCCAGCCAGTGACCCTGGCCGAGGTAAAACTGGCGGCGATCCCGGTGGGCGCGCCTTCGAGCTTGCTGCAACAGCGACCGGATATTCTGGCTGCCGAGCACAGCCTTAAGGCTGCCAATGCCAATATAGGCGCGGCGCGCGCTGCCTTCTTCCCCTCCATCTCGCTCACCGCGACGGCGGGGACGGCCAGCAACCAGCTGAGCGGTCTGTTTGACGGAGGAACCGGCACCTGGTCGTTTATCCCCCAGATCAACCTGCCCATCTTCGACGGTGGCAAACGTATCGCCGATCTTGATGTGGCTGAAGTGAGTACCCGGCAGGCGGTGGCGAGCTACGAGAAGAGCATCCAGACCGCCTTCAAGGAGGTTGCGGATACCCTGGGTGCCCAGGCGGACTATCAGCAGCAGTTGCAGGCACAGCAGGCTCTGGTCGAAGCCAACCAGACCTATTTCAAGCTGGCGGAGTTTCGTTATGAGCAAGGTGTGGACAGTTACCTGATCCGGCTCGATGCCCAGCGTTCGTTGTTCAGTGCCAAGCAGGGGCTGATCAGTTCTCGCCTGGCTAAGCTGACCAATCAGGTTGCGCTCTACAAAGCTATCGGTGGTGGTTGGTCAATAGAATAATGATGCATTATGTTATTTGATTTATTCCTGTCAGCTATTAATCTTTGATAGCTGACATTTATTATGTCAATGGCGAGGTACCCCTGAAATATTTATCAGATTGTTCCTGTCTATTTTTTATGTTGCGAGTGCAGATTAAATGATTTCATCAGAATGATATTTTTAATGATTTACTATTAATAAGTTAATTGATAGGTCAAAGGGAACGATGAAAATGAATATAAAGGTAAACATAAGTGGGGTGACGTATCTCATCGGACTTTGCTTTTTATTGAAAATAGCAGCTGGATTTGCCAGTGAACCAAGCTTACAGGCACCCCAGGTTGAGTCTCATGATATTTTAATTATTGGTGGTGGTATTTCAGGACTAACCGCTGGATATTTTCTGAAGGATAAAGATTTTATTTTGCTAGAGCGGAATGATGTTGTTGGTGGGCGAGCCACATCAGGAAACTACAAACAGTTTTCGTATGCAAAGGGTACCGAGTATCTGGGCGAGCCAGATGATATTCTTACCAGTATGGTTAGTCAGCTGGGACTTGATCTGAAAGAAATCCCATCTCCCATCTCCCATCTCCCATGGATGCTATCTTTGATGGACAGGCTACTCGTTATGGTAGTGATGGTATCGCTAGGCATTTGATAAATGGCAGTAGTGTTGACACTTACAATAAGATTTTAAAATTAATTTTTTCGGCATATGCCTTTTATGAGGAAATCCCTATTGCTGATTATAACAAAAGAGCCAAAGCGCTGGATTATATTGATGCGAGGAGTTGGCTTTTAGGAAATGGAATTCCTGACATTTACATTGAAAAATACAATGTAACCAGTCGTGGGCTTTTTGGCGCCGGGTTGCAGGAAATTTCAGCGCTTAGTTTAATTCCGGAGGTCGTATTTGACTATGATGATAGTCATTTCTTACTGGATGATAATATTGGCAGTATCTCGGAACAGTATAATAAAGCCAAAAGTGAGGGTTCAAATTCGTTCACTTTTACAAAAGGTATTTCTGAGCTAACTGATAAGCTTGGTGATGTATTGAGTGATAATATTAGAACGGGATGCAATGTCACTAACATCACCAGACAAGGCAAGAATTACTCAGTGGTGTATTCCGCGCAAGATGGAAAAATGGCAACCATTATTGCCAAAAAAGTAGTTTTGGCAACGCCAGCACCAGTAACAATGAATATTGCAGATTCTATTCTCTCGTCAGAGAAAAAAAGAATTATAAAAGAAATAAATTATGCGCCTTATATCACGGTCGCTCTTTTTTCCGATGAGCCAATATTTGATAAAGCATTTGATTTGGCTGTGCCAGACAGTTACTTCTTTACTGATATATATGATGCTACATGGGTTGAACGGTTTTACAACAAGCAAAAGGCAGACCACCCAAATATTATATCTATTTATATTGCACCCAAGACGAGCATCAATAAATCACTTGTGCTCATGGGTGATCATGAATTGTTGCAGAATGTCTATCATGATTTGGATAAAGTATTTTCTGCCGCCAGCAGTAAAGTAACGGGCTATGATATTGAAAGATTTCCATATGGTTATCCCGTTATGTCATTAGGCGCTTATGAGCGGTTGGCAAAATTGAATGCTAGCAATAATGGTTCAGTTATCTTAGCTGGAGATTATATGATTTATCCGACTTTTGAAGCAGCAATTCAGTCTGGCTATTATGCAGCGGAAAAAATCCTTGAGACTGAGCGTAATTAAGGACGTTGGTTGTGATTGGTATAAGTGGTTAAGATGGTTATGGCATCGCCGCCCAGAACTTGACTCATCGGAATGGTATATCTAGCTGGGTAACTTATTTATTTACCCAAGCGTAAAACACGTTTAATTAATATTATGGAGGCAAGATGAAGGATGATGGAATTACAAGTTTTCGAGCTCCAATGGTTACTGCAAATAGTATAATGTTGGGCTTTTTATTGAATTATATGGCTACATGGGTTCGAAGCGATGTTGCTCATGTAGGTTCGGAGTGGCAGTCATACTTTATCGGGATGTGTGTTCTGGCTGGCACGGTCAGCATGATTTTTGTGTTGTTTAGAATATTGAGTGTTCGCCAAGATGATGATGCTTTGACTTTCTATAAGAATACGCTTTATCTTTTTATATTTGGTATTGGCATTGCTTTTTTTGGCGTGTTTCTTGATATGTTTATGACGTTCATGTTTGACTAACATAGTGAGTTAAATTGCGCTTAACTTTTTTCAAGTGCACCATACACCAGATTTGACAATAGCTCAAGGAAGCGGCCGATGGCCGCTTCCTTCTGGGGTCTGATTAAGCTGAAAACTCAGCGTTTGCCAAATATCCCTTGGATTACGTTACCCATAACATCAGGTGATTTTTCCACTTCATGTTGGGCTATTTGATGTTGCACAATTTCCCCCCATCGAAGAAATAAACTCCTCAGTTTTTCAGGATTACGTAAAGCGCCCGCCTGATAAGTTCGCAGGAGTTTGTCACTGATCTGGTGGTTCAGCATATGTTCAATCTCTAGAGGTCCTGCACCAAGTTCAATACCACAGCAGTTTGCAACACTGCGCCGCAGGTCGTGTACGCTAAAAGGCTCAAGTTCAGCCAGTTTACGCTTCTGTAGCCGGTCAAGAGCGCGCATAAGTGCATCACCAGTGATGGCATGACCTAGTTTTGTCGTCGATTCGAACACATATGGACTAGTCGAGGAAGTTATCATTCGCTGTTCTGCAATGATTTCATGAAAGAAGCGACCACCTGGTCGCTTCTTTCTTATTCAGTTGGTAAATCGCCAGCTACAAACTCAGCCCACGCATTCATCATGGGATGGCGCTGATCGAGCAAATCAGTACGGTGGTATGCAGCTTCTACCTTGTTTTGAACTGTGTGAGCCAACGCTCGTTCAGCGAGATCCCGCGCATAGCCTTGCTCGCTACACCAGTCCCGAAAGCTGGAACGAAAGCCATGAGCAGTTGCCATTCGGCCAGGAGTACAACTATCCGCTTTAGCTCTTCTCAGAAACATCGTCAGCACAGTGTCCGAGAGCGGTACCTGATCTCTGGGAGAAGGGAATACCAACTCGTCATGTAATCCCATCAGCCCCTTCAGGATCTCGACGGCACGAAGAGATAACGGAACACGATGTTGTTGCTTGGCCTTCATACGCTCGGCAGGCAAGGTCCAGATCCTTGCTTCCAAGTCTACTTCTGACCATTTCATTGATCGGACTTCACCAGAACGACAAGCTGTCAGGATCAAGAACTCCAGCATAGAGCGGGTTACATCGTACTGTTGCGCTGTTCTCAGGTGCTTTTGCACAAATGCAGGGATATCACGCCAGGGCATCGCAGGCTGATGCTCTACTCGCACTGACTTGCTTGGCTGAGCCGGTAGTAAGTGGTTCACCACATCCACAGGGTTTGCAGAGGTATAGCCATGAGCCCATGCCCAAGCCATCACTGCGTGTAGGCGCTGCTTAACACGGCTTGCTGTTTCCGGGATCGTCAGCCATATCGGTTGCAAAACGGAAGCGATATGGGCTGGGGTGATGGTATCAATGGAGATAGCGCCAATTGCAGGAAAGGCATATTGCTCCAAGGTGGTGATCCATTGTTTACCGTGTTTAGGGTTCTTCCAGCCTGGTAACAAGCTTTCGTAAACCAGTCTGGCAGATGCTTCCAAGGTCGGGATCTTCGGCTTGTTCTGCTCCTGCAGCCGGATCTCTAGTGGGTCCAGATTATTTGCCAGCTGTTCCCGCATTACCTGGGCGTCTCGAGCAGCGTCAGCGATAGAGATCTCAGGATAAGTCCCGAGGCCAGCGTTACGTCGTTTCTTCGTCAGTGGGCTGACATAGCGGAACACCCACTTTCCTCTGCCCTTGATGGTAGAGGGGTGTAGCGTCAACCCGGTGACGCCACCATGAGCAAGGGGCTTATCTTCAGGCTTGATGTTGCGGGCTTTGGTATCGGTGAGGATTGCCATCAGGTAACCTCCTTGAGAATTGAATATGCCACACAGTATGCCACCGAGCATGCGCAGTAGTAATATGTGATTGGGATGTATTGGACAGTGTTTATCTCTAATTCGCTGATAGTAAAGGGCTTGCTGGATTGGTGTGGAGTTGATTGGACTTGATTGCGGCGGGCACCTCCTCCGCCATTTATTCAGCCAAAAAGGCCATCCGAAAGGATGGCCTTTTTGCTATGTGCTCAGTGCCCTTTCAACGGTGCTTTCATACAGTCATATCTGAATTTGCAGGATAAACTGTGGGCAATCTCCGATTTTGTGACAGGCCCAAGTGTGCCATCCGTTGACGCTTGTTAACATGTGATACGTTTCCATGTTTGGCCACCCTACCTTGTGCACGATCCTCATACTCTAGAAATGAACACCCTGCATGCGCTGGATCTCATCGCCCAGTTTGAGACGGCCGCTGATGAGCGCACCATAGTGACCCTGTTGCGTGAACTGACCGCGCACATGGGATTCGATTATTTCAGGCTCGGCCTGATCTTCCCCAGCACCATTCAACGCCCCGACGTCATCATCTTCAACGGTTGCCCGCAAGCCTGGGTGGATACCTACACGGCCAGCGGTTTCTTTGCCATCGATCCCATCGTCAAACGCGGCATGACCCAGAGCACCCCCATTCTGTGGGCCGATGTGGTACGCGATGACGAGAGCGGTGGTGAGCAGGGCCGGGAGGTGATGCAACTGGCCAGCGAGTTTGGCATTCGCGATGGCGTGACGTTTCCCTGGCACGGAGCCAACGGCCATGTGGGCCTGCTCTCTTTCATCACCAGCGAATCTCGCACCAGGGCGCAGTGGCTCTCTGCGGTGCCCTTTCTCAGCTGGCTCTCCATGCACATTTTCGAGGCGGTGGCCCGGGTCTGTCTGGCCGGTCTGTCACCCCACGATGCGCTGAGTCTGCGGGAGCTGGAGGTGTGCCGCTGGGCTGCGGAGGGCAAGCAGGTGAGCGATATTGCCCAGATATTGGGGATCACCCCTCGTACCGTGACATTTCACCTGAACAATGTGGTGAGCAAGCTGGGGGCCAGCAGCAAGAGCCAGGCCATCTCATGGGCTCTGAAGCAGGGGATGGTCAGGTTGAACGTGGAGATGGCGCTGGTTGCCAATGTGGATGAGAAACAGTGATTTCATTGGCATTGAGCAAGTAGTTGCGCGATCTGCAAAACATTCAACTGAGTGGGCAACTATTTATGGTGTAAAGGCCGGTAACGCACAACTTATTGCGCTGCATGAGTGAGGTTTGCTTGAGTGTTTTACTTAAGATGTTGAAAAGTAAGGGCTAAAAAGAGTGGCATGGTCGCTGCTAATGGTTTGGTCGAGTGCTATCTCATTTAACCAACCCATCAGGAGCATACACATGCCAACTCCATGTTATATCAGCATCGAAGGTAAAACCCAGGGCAATATCACTGCCGGTGCCTTCACCTCCGATTCCGTCGGCAACATCTTCGTGCAGGGCCATGAAGACGAGATGCTGGTACAAGAGTTCCAACACGTTGTTACCGTGCCGACCGATCCGCAATCCGGTCAGCCTGCCGGCCAGCGCGTCCACAAGCCGTTCAAGTTCACCGTCGCCCTGAACAAGGCCGTACCGCTGATGTACAATTCCCTGGCCTCCGGCGAGATGCTGCCGAAAGTGACCCTGAAATGGTACCGCACCTCGGTCGAAGGCAAGCAGGAGCACTTCTTCTCCACAGTGCTGACTGACTCCACCATAGTCGACATCGACTGCCAGATGCCCCACTGCCAGGATCCGGCGAAGTCTGACTTCACCCAGCTGATCCAGGTCTCTCTGGCCTATCGCAAGATTGACTGGGAACACACAGTGGCTGGCACCTCCGGCTCTGACGACTGGCGTGCACCTATCGAGGCCTAAGCCCTGAGTCCTTATTAACGTTATTCCTTGTAATGCACCCCAGGGTTCTGGCGTTCACAGTGTCAGTGGTCGCCAGGCCCGTGCAAGCTTTCTCCGGCCTGTTCGTCTGGACGTGGTCGGAGCTTTTGTGTTTTGCCATATGGCTGAAGGCATCGACCTTATTGCAAAGCACAACAGAGGTCAGTCGTGATGTGTCCCACTATTGCATTGCCCGGTGAGATCGGTACTGGGCGCCATGGGCTTCACCCATCCCCCGTGATTGCCGCCAGCCCCGATGTGTTCCTCGATGGCAAGCCGGTGGTCCGGCAGGGTGATCCGCTGGCCCCTCATGTCAAACCCAACAATCCTCCCCATCCGCGCAGCATCTCGGGGGGCGTCGGCTCCGTGCTGTGCACTTTGCGGCGCAGTGGCAAGCCCATCGCCGTGGCAGGCACCGCCATAGGTTGCGGTGGCGTTGTGATTGGCTCGGGCAGCGGACAGGCAGGATAAGGAACAGCGTTATGGCAGACAGCACAGGATTACAATTTACCGTCAAGGTGGGGGCACTGCCCGAGAGCACCTTCGTGGTGGCCGAGTTTGCGCTGGAAGAGGCGCTGAACGGACCGTTCCAACTGCGATTGGAATTGGCGAGCCCAGAGCCAGATGTCGACTTTGGCACCGTGCTGGACCAGCCGTGCGAGTTGATGGTGTGGTACAACGGCGAGCTGCAGCGGCGGGTGTGCGGGGTCGTGAGTGATTTTGCGCAAGGGGACAGCGGCTTTCGCCGCACCCGCTATCAGCTCATGGTTCAGCCGGCGCTGTGGTGGCTCTCCCTTCGCCAAAATTCGCGCATCTTTCAGGCGCAAAAGCCCGATGAAATCCTCTCCATCCTGCTGCAAGAGCACGGCATCACAGACTACGCCTTCGCGCTCAAAAACGAGCACGCCCAGCGGGAATACTGCGTGCAGTACCGGGAGACCGACCTCGATTTCGTCAACCGGCTCGCCGCCGAAGAGGGGCTCTTCTACTTCCATGAATTCGACGCCGGCAAACACCGCGTCGTGTTTGCCGACGACGCGGCGGCCTTGACCGCCGGCCCCGCGCTCTTCTTCAACCTCGGCAACCGCTCGCTGGAACAAGGCCCCTATGTGCGCCAGTTTCACTACCGCGAGGCGGTGCGTCCCAGCGACGTGGAGCTCAAAGACTACAGCTTCAAGACCCCGGCCTACGGCCTCTCGCACAAAAAGGTGGGCGCTGAGCTGGAACACCAGCGGAGCACCTATCAGCACTTCGATTTCCCGGGCCGCTACAAGCAGGACGGCAGCGGCAAGGCGTTTGCCCAGCACAGGCTTGATGCGCTGCGCAATGACGCCGTGGCCGGCAGTGGCAAGTCCAACAGTGCAGCCCTGCTACCGGGCCAGTATTTTTCGCTGACCGAGCACCCGAACGGGACACTCAATACCGACTGGCAAATCGTGCGCATCAGCCACACCGGCTTGCAGCCGCAGGCGCTGGAAGAGGAGGGCGGCAGCGGCCCTACCGTCTACCACAACGAATTTGATGTGGTCAAAGCCAGTACCAGCTGGCGGGCGCGCATAGGCAGCCCACAGGCGCCTTACAAGCCCATGGTGGACGGTCCGCAAATTGCCGTGGTTGTCGGCCCCGAGGGGGAGGAGATTTACTGCGACGAACATGGCCGGGTGAAACTGCAGTTCCCGTGGGACCGCTACGGCAGCTCCAACGACCAGAGCTCCTGCTGGGTACGGGTAAGTCAGGGCTGGGCGGGTGGCCAGTACGGCATGATGGCCATCCCGCGCATTGGCCACGAAGTCATAGTGAGTTTCCTGGAAGGAGACCCCGACCAGCCCATCGTGACCGGCCGCACCTTCCACGCCACCAACCGGCCACCCTACGAGCTGCCGGTCAATAAGGCCCGCACCGTGCTGCGTACCGAAACCCACCAGGGGGAGGGCTTCAACGAGCTGCGCTTTGAAGACCAGGCGGGCAAGGAAGAGATTTACATCCACGGTCAGAAAGACCTGAACGTGCTTATCGAGAACGATGCGGCCTGGCATATCAAACACGACCAGCACTGCGACATCGACAATGAGCGGGTCACTCGCATCAAAGCCAACGACCACCTGAGCGTGGAAGGTGAGAAGCGCGACCAGATCAAGGCCGATTATTCACTCACCGTCGATGCCTCCCTGCACCAGAAGCTGGGGCAGTCGCTACTGGTTGAGGCGGGCAGCGAAGTGCATCACAAGGCGGGCATGAAAATCGTGATGGAAGCGGGCGCCGAGCTGACCCTGAAAGTGGGTGGCAGCTTTGTGAAGATTGATGCTGGTGGCGTGACCCTCAGTGGTGGCTCCATCAAGATGAACTCGGGTGGCAGCCCGGGTTCTGGCGCCGGTTGGGCAGGCAAGGCGCCCATCCTGCCGGGCAATGTCGAGGTGCCAGCACCACCTCCGGCAACCTTGCCTGCTCCGGCCATTCACAAGAGCATGGAGTCCATGGCGCCGCTGGCCAAGCCTTGTCCGCTCGCGCCCCCACCACCCGCCCCACCCCAGCTTGCCGGAGGGCCATCGATGCCACCGCCGCCACCACCCGTTGCGGCCAAAGGGGAGGGCAAAAAGCCGGCAAAGAAGTGGGCGACGGTAGAGATATCCAAAGCGGATGAAGCACTCAGATACTATTCGGCGCAGGGATACACGCTGCTCAATAACTATTTGCGGGATCGCCCCTACAAGCAGCAAGAGGCCGTCGATACCCTGCTTAGCCGCAGTTATTTGAATGATGAACCGACATCCAGGGGTGAGTTTGACCAAGCAATGAAGGCCTATGTTGCCGATGTGGAGGCTGGTCTGGCGAAATTGCCGGCCTCACCCGGTTTGTACTTCGTGTACCGGGGGTTGGCGCTGGACAAGCCGGAGCTTGCAGCCCTGAAAGAGCAGTTTACCGGGGTGGGCAATATCGTTGTTGAGCCAGGATTCATGAGTACCTCACCGGACAAGGCCTGGGTCAACGATACCTTGTTGAGGATCCGCCTGCCTGCCGGTCATGGTGGCCGTCTGCTGGGAGACGCTGCGCACTTCAAGGGGGAAGCTGAAATGCTGTTTCCGACCCAGACCAGACTCAGGGTCGATCGGGTGGTTTCCTCCATGAGCGGCGATTTTGACTCCTTGCTCAATACGATTCCAACCTCTGACAATGCATCGGACAACCGCAGCAGGATCAAGCGACTGATTGAGGTTTCCGTATTATGACGTTATCTGATTGGCTCGCTGGCAAGCAAGCGGGTGAAATATATGCCGTCATCGATGGAGCCCTGGCGGCGTCAGCCGTGGCAGATTTCTATACATATGACGGAGAGAATGCCAATCCACTTTTTGCCGGTACCGCTTTCGATGAACAGTCTGCGTTGGGGCCCTGGTTGCTGCCTGCCCCTTCCACTGAGTTCATGATGGCCAATCCCGCCCTGAGCGGCTTCTACCTGATCAGCGACCAATCAGTGGAGCAGATCCGCCGCCATTGGCAGAGCCTGATAGAAGCGATACGCGAGGGAGAAGCTGTCTGGTTTCGTTTCTCTGACCCACGCATTTTCCTGCCCATGCTCAGCGCCATGACCCCTGATGAACGCGATAGTGTGCTGGGGCCCTGTTCCGGGCTCTGGATCCATGGCAAGGCCTTCTCTCGCACGCCTCATGCCCGGTTCCAACCCGCATTGCAAAGCCCCTGGTTTCATATCCGGCCTCATCACCTGGCTGGACTCTACGACGAGAACCGTCATGCCTACATCTTGCGGCGGCGGTTATGGCAGACCATGACGGCTATGATGGAGCGCCATCCCGACCCGGCCGGGACCATTTTACCCACCCTCAAACAGGCCAATCAGGATGGGCTGCAAGAGGATGTGCGCGATGGTGTGGTGGCTGGCACCTTGGCCTTGCAGGCCAATTTGCCTCTTGAAGAGATACGGGTGCCTTTGATGCTGACCGACGATGAGCTGGTGCAGGTAGCAAACTGGCTGAACAAACATCACGAATTGACAGGAGTATCCTGATGGCGGCAGATCCCCACTGTATCCCTTGCGAACGTTATGATAACTGGATAGAGATAGACGTTCGTGATGAGCACAACTGTTCGTTCAAGGGGCTCAAGGCGACTTTGACTGACGAAACAGGCAAGTCAGAGACGGTCACCCTGAAGGATGGACCCACCCTGGTACGAGGTTTTGCAGTTGGCCCGGTGACAGTAAAAATCGAGACGCCAGCCTGGCTCAAGGCGGCGCAATCCCGTGAGGCCCTCAAGGAGGGTGAGGTCACACAGGTACTCGCCTATACAGACAAGCTCTTCGGGCACTGCGACGTCAAACGAGAGCACATCAAGGTGACCAGCGGTGACCTTTGCCTCACTGAACCAGAGCAGCCACTACCGAAAGGACATCAGGCAGAACAGGCTCAGCCTCCCCGCTTTTTCACCAAGCACTCCTATGTGATTGAGGTGAAGGGCTATCAGATCAATATCTTGCGGATTGGGGTGTTTTTTGATGGCACCGGCAATAACACCCACAATGCTGAGAATGGTTTGAAGAAAGTGGAACAGTGGTTGCTCGAGACATGCGCTGACCCAGCTCAACGAGAGAAAGAATTACGCGGTTGTCAGATGGGGATGCGACCAGTGGACGGTAGTGCCGCCAATGATATTACGAATGTGGGCAAGCTATTTATGCAGTATGACCTTGAGGCTGGCCCATTAATTGCACACTGCTATATAAGCGGTATTGGTACTCGTGATCCGATTACTGACAAGGATGGTAGGAGGTTCCGTTCAGACGATACTCTAACCCAAGGAGTAGATATAGATTTCAGTGGTGAAAATACTTCGATTATTGGTAAGGTGACAGAGGCTTGTAAAAAGAGCATTACGCAAGCTATTGACAATGATCTTAAACAGTCTCTACCTAAGATAGATTGTATACATCGGATAGTGTTTGATGTATTTGGTTTTAGCCGGGGGGCTGCGGCGGCTCGCCATTTTGTCAATGTAATCGATCAGAAAGCCGATCATCCTCTTGTCAAGGCGGTGGCAAGTGAACCTGCTATTCGGCTGAAGGCCGGATTTGACTGGGCCAGTCGGGATGACGTACGAATCATGTTTGTCGGCCTGTTTGATACGGTCAAGTCCTCTTTTAATCCCAATGTCAATATCTATTTGCATGCTGAAAGTGTTGAACGGGTTGTGCATCTCACGGCGCTGGATGAGGTGCGAAAATATTTCCCATTGTCGCGTATTACTCCTGATGCGGCAGGCACCAGTATTGCACCGCACTTTACTGAGCTGGCACTGCCTGGTGCGCACTCCGACATTGGCGGCGGTTATTACAGCCGTTGGAGTTTGGGTAATCCCAATAGCACACCGGCTTTGACTGAATGTATCGAGTTGGAACGCTTTATGAGTGAAGAAGATGTGCAGACTCAGGATTCCACCAGTCGAGCCTATCAGCAGGCGCGAGCCTATGCCGATGAAAAGGTTTCACTGGGCTGGGTTGAACGAATCAATCCCAGTTTTCCACGGGGTGCGACGCCTCCTCTTGGAGCCATTAGCTTGATCACTTACTCATTTCGACGAACTCGAGGAAAAGATAATCCTTGGCCGAAAAAAGCTGTGTATGTCGAGGTGGTGATGAATCGTGTCGTAGAGGGTGAGTATTCCCGTATCCCACTTCATTTAATGGCTGAAGCAGGTAGGGCAGTGGGAGTACCTCTAAAGGAGTGGGCAAGCAAAGACAGATCACTTCAGCTTGAACCTCTTTCTGCTACAAAGCCCTTGATTAACTTGGATAAATTGGATGAAAAGTGGGCTAATACTGCCTTGGAACAGGGGGTCGCCAAAAACTTGGCTCATCAGTTATCCCCGGAGGTCTATCGGGCACTACGTCGTGACTATTTGCATCATAGTGCCAGTAGCCAAGGCATAGCTAATCCGGCAAATATCAATGAGTATGAGACGACGGTGAGCAAAGAGCGTCGTCATCTGATAGGAAATAAGGAGGAATAATGTTTAGAAAGCTATTATTCATCATATTTTTTTTAGGCGCTTTAACTGCCAGTTCAGCATACGCTTATTCAGTATCTACTGATTGGTCATACGGAACAGGAAGTAATATCGATAGTTCGATAACAATACGTACAAATTTCTATAAAGAAAAACAGATTGTTTTTTCGTCCCGTATAGGGGGAGGGGCTGGTGGTCTTCTATCTGAGCGTATAAAAAATAGAGAGTATTATTGGGCTGGTGGTGGTGGTATTTCAACTGATGGTATCCAAATACCTGATCATGCAGAGATAGAAATTGTCTCGTTTTATGACCAGAAGCGCTATCGCATCAAGGTCGATCTGCCCAATAACTTGGAGCAGCAGATGAAGAGGGTATATAAAATAAAGGGACGTGAAGAGCGTCGTGACCAGCTATATTTTGGGATGGCTCCGGGTGGATACTACGAAGTACTATTGATGGGGCGCAGTCTTGGTGTTAGTCCTGACATATTACTTTCTCGTGGTATTGCAGAAGAAGTCACGGATGATTGGTACGATCAAAAAGTCCCTGTTGCGGAGCAATATGGGATGGATTCATTTGTGAGAAAATACGGAGAGTTGTTTAATAAACATCCCGTTCCCAGCGGAATGGCTTGGGCTCCCATCATGGATGCTTATCGTGCTGCCCAACCCGTCACCGATGTGAATCCTGTGTCTGAATAACGATTCTGTTTCATCTCAACCGGAGATAAAGGTGAGCTGAATTATTAAGTAGACCAATATTTGTACGCTATGTAATGCGGCATCAATGCCCCATCAGCTCATGCCGATGGGGTTTTTTGTTTGTCTTTCAATGATGGCCAGGGATCAGCCCAATCAGGTGCTGCAGGCTTTTCTGGCGGGGATGGCGACGGGTGGCGAGGCTGATTCGGGTGGTGAGCGGTTCATCGGCGATGGGGTGATAGCTGACGCCGTGGGGGTGCAGCTCGCTCACAGATCGCGGGATGATGGCAACCCCGAAACCGGCCTGCACCATGCCGACGGTGGAGATCACCTGCGGGCTCTGGCTGCCGAGACGAGGGCTGAAGCCGGCCCGCTGGCAGCGCTGGGTGATGGCGTCGTGCAGGCCGGGCCCGAGCTCGCGGGGGAACAGGATGAAAGGGTCCGCCGCCAGGGCCTCGATGGCGATGGCGTCGCTGCCTGCCAGCGCATGGTGCGGGGGAAGGGCGATCAGCATCTCCTCCTCGTCGATGAGGTGGTGGGTCAGTGCCGAGCTGCTGCTGCAGGGCAGGCGCAGGATGGCGGCATCCAGCTCCTCGCTCACCAGATCGCGCACCAGGTTGGGCATGCTGTTCTCGATGGGATGCAGGCTCACCTCGGGCCAGGCCTGGCGAAAGTCGTGGATGAGCCGCAGCACGCTCGGGTGCAGCACTGTGGAGCCGGCAAAGCCCAGGCGCAGGGAGCCGAGCTGACCACGGGCGATACGCCTGGCCTTCTGCATGGCCTGCTCGGTTTGCGACAGTATCCCCTTGGCATCCTGATAGAGGCTCAGTCCCGCCTCGGTCAGCTCCACGCTGCGGGTCAGCCGGTGAAACAGCGGCGTGCCCACCTCCTGTTCAAATTTGCGGATCTGCTGGCTGAGCGGTGGCTGGGCCATGCCCAGCGCCTCGGCCGCCTTGGTAAAGCTCTGCTTCTCTGCCACGGCTACCAGGTAGCGCAGGTAACGAAATTCCATATCTGGTACGTCTCGAAGCTGATGGGTTTGGATATTGGTATCAAACTGTGATCTTGGTCACTATTGAATCCTGATTTGCCAACCTAACAGGATTGGAGGTTAAATCCAAATGGAAACCTATACACAGTGTGACTGTGCCATCGAGATCAGCCAGCAGTTTGCCCGCTGGCAGGCCCGTCAGGGGGGCGGCGAGGTCTATCAGAGCTCCTTGATGAGCGCCCTGCTGGCCGGCGTCTATGAGGGCGAGACCACCATGGCCGATCTGCTGCGCCACGGCGACTTTGGCCTTGGCACCTTCAACCGGCTCGATGGCGAGCTGATTGCGTTCGAGCGCCAGATCCACCAGCTCAAGGCCGACGGCTCGGCCCGTCCGGCCCAGGCAGGCCAGAAAACCCCGTTTGCGGTGATGACGCATTTTCGCCCCTGCCTGGAGCGCCGCTTCGATCACCCCCTCAGCCGCGATGAGATCCATCAATGGATCGATCAGCTGGTGGGCACCGACAACGTCTTCGTCGCCTTTCGGCTCGACGGCCTGTTTGAACAGGCGCAGGTACGCACCGTGCCCTGCCAGACCCCGCCCTACAAACCTATGCTGGAAGCCATAGAGGCCCAGCCGCTGTTTTCGTTCAGCCAGCGGCGCGGCACCCTGGTGGGCTTTCGCTGCCCGCCCTTCGTGCAGGGGATCAATGTGGCCGGCTATCACGAGCACTTCATCACCCAGGATCGCCAGGGCGGTGGTCATATCCTCGACTACGCCATGGGCCACGGCCAGCTGCAGTTGTCTGTGGTTCAGCACCTCAACATAGAACTGCCACGCAATCCGGCCTTTCAGCAGGCCGACCTCAATCCCGCCGATCTAGACCGCGCCATCCGCGCCGCCGAAGGCTAATCCCTTCGCTTACAAGGAGTTATTCTCATGGAAAATCAACACTGGGGCTGTGGGGCCGAACTGGTGGTGCGCCACCTGGAGGCACAGGGCGTCAAGCAGGTATTCGGTATTCCGGGGGCCAAGATCGACCGGGTGTTCGATGCGCTGGAAGACTCCCCCATCGACACCATAGTGGTGCGTCACGAGGCGAACGCCGCCTTCATGGCCGCCGCCGTGGGCCGGCTGACCGGCAAGGCCGGGGTGGCGCTGGTGACCTCGGGCCCGGGTTGCGCCAACCTGATCACAGGCCTCGCGACCGCCACCTCGGAAGGGGATGCCATGGTGGCGCTGGGTGGCGCGGTGCGACGGGCCGACGGCCTCAAGCTCACTCACCAGAGCCTGGATACCGTCAGCCTGTGCCGCCCCGTCACCAAGTTCAGCGCCCAGGTGGGCACGGGATCCGCCCTTTCAGAGGTGATGGCCAACGCCTTTCGGTCCGCCGAGCTGGGTCGCCCTGGTGCCGCCTTCGTCAGCCTGCCCATGGACATCATCAACGAGCCGACCGATGGCGCCATCCTGGTGCCCAGAGCCATTCCCGAACCCGGTGCCGCCGATGAGGCGGGCATCGACAGGGCGCTGAGCCTGCTGGCGCAAGCCCGCAAGCCGGTGGTGCTGCTCGGCCTGCTGGCCAGCCGGCCGGAGAACTCCCTCGCGGTGCGCGCCTTTTTGGACAAGAGCCGGTTGCCGGTGACGGGCACCTATCAGGCGGCCGGCGTGGTGGATACCCACCATTTCGATGACTTTGCCGGTCGGGTGGGGCTGTTCAACAACCAGCCGGGGGACAGGTTGCTGCAGGGGGCGGATCTGGTGATCTGCATCGGTTACAGCCCCATCGAATATGACCCTGTGCTGTGGAACGGCACGGGGGAGCGGCAACTGCTGCACATCGATGCCCTGCCGGCGGAGATAGACAGCAGCTACTGCCCGGCGGTGGAGCTGGTGGGCTCCATCAGCGCCAATCTCTATTGCTTGACCAAGATGTTGAACCAGCCGCTGGCACGGGATCCCGCCATCGCCGCCCTGCTCGGGGAGATCCGGGCCCAGCGCCATCAGTTGACCCAGCATGCCCAGCATCTGGGGGGCATGCCCATCCATCCGCTGCGCATCGTCAAGGAGCTGCAGGACATCATAGGGCAGGACATGACCCTGTGCGTGGACATGGGCAGCTTCCACATCTGGATTGCCCGCTACCTCTACAGCTTCCGGGCGCGCCAGGTGCTCATCTCCAACGGCCAGCAGACCATGGGGGTGGCGCTGCCCTGGGCCATAGGTGCGGCCATGGTACGGCCGGGGGAGAAGATCATCTCGGTGTCCGGCGATGGCAGCTTCATGCAGTCGAGCATGGAGCTGGAGACGGCGGTGCGGCTCAAGTCCAACATAGTGCACATCATCTGGGTCGATAACGGCTACAACATGGTGGCGATGCAGGAGGAGAAAAAATACCGCCGCAGCTCGGGGGTGAGCTTCGGGCCCATCAACTTCAAGGCCTATGCCGAGTCCTTTGGGGCGGCCGGGTTTGCGGTCACCTGCGCCGAGGATCTACGGTCGACCCTGCGCGCCGCCATGGCGGTCGTTGGACCAGCCGTGGTGGCCATACCGGTAGATTACAGTGACAACCACCTGCTGATGGAGCAGCTCAGACCCGAGTTGCTGAGCTAGCGAGCGTCCGAGTTGCGCCCGGCCAATAGCAGAGCGCCCCTTGCCGGCAGGCAAGGGGCGCTCTGTCATGACGAGAGGGCATCCGCGATGGCAACAGGGGTCATGGCATGACAGAAGGGGGCATCACCATGGGGCCGGCCACCGCGAGGGCTGTGTCGTCCCCGCGCAGCACCCGCACGATTTCGAGGGCAAATTCGATGGCGGTGCCTGGCCCCTGGCTGGTGATCAGGCGATGAGCCTCATCCGTCACGACCCGCGCCTTACTCAAGTGTGCGGCGGGCAGGCTTGCTTGAAAGCCCGGATGACAGGTGACGCTGGCATCCCCCAGCAGATCGTGGTGTTGCAGCACCACTGCGGGGGCGGCGCAAATGGCTGCTCGCCAGCGGCCGAGCGTCGCCTGCTCCCTGAGCAGGTCGATGGCGAGCGGCGTATCGCGGATCGCTTCGCTGCCGGGCAAACCGCCCGGCACGACTATGGCCTCGAAGTCACGGCTGGTCAGCTCGTCGATATGATAGTCAGCGACGAGTTGCACCCCGCGGGAGGCGCGGATCTGGCGCAGACCGGCAGGACAGCAGGAGGCGAGCAGCACCTCGATGCGGGCGCGCACCAGGGTGTCGACGATGGCGACCGTCTCTATCTCTTCCGAGCCGGGGGCTACCAATACCAGTACTGTCATACTGCACTCCTTAGTTGCCCGCGATCTCGCCAGGCTCAGCTCTTCTCTTTGATGGCCTGATAGAGGCCCTGATTGACCGGTACTGCGATGCCGTGCCGGGCGGCCCTGGCCAGCAGGAAGCCGGTGATGGCCTCGATCTCGGTCTCTCGGCCCAGCTCCATGTCCTGATACATGGAAGAGTAATTGTCGGCGGTGAGCTCCACCACCGTCATGGCGCGGCGCAGCAGCTCATCGTTGCTGGTGGGCTGGCCTTCGGCCTGCATCACGTCCGCCACTTCCACGCAGATCTGTTGCAGGACATCGGCGAAGCGGGGGCCGGCCAGCTCACCATTCTTGAGTTTATAGAGCGCGGTCAGCGGATTGATGGCGCAGTTGATGGCGAGTTTTTGCCACTGGCGAGCCAGGATCTGCTCATCCCAACCGGCCTGGCCGAGGGCGGCACCGAGATCGTCCGCCAGGGAGGCATGGGCCTTGGCCGCCTCATTGACCGGGCCGAGCCAGGTTTCACCCTTGCCGGTATGGCGGAACACGAAGTGGCCGCTTTGCATGGCGCCATGGCTGGTGACACCTGCGATGACAGGGTTATGGGGGAACAGCTGGACCACCTGCTCGGCTATGCCCATGCCATTGTGCAGCAGCACTATGGGCACGCCTGCCGCCAGCTTGCCCACCAGCGGCGTCAGGGCCGACACCACCTGACCAGCCTTGGTCATCACCAGCAGACGCTTGATCTGGCCGGGCTGGCTGATGAAACCGCGTTCGATGGCGATCAGCTGGGTATGGCCCTCCAGCGAGGTGAAGTCGATCCCGGGATGCAGGGTCGAACGGTGACGATCGCGCAGCAAGACGCGGGTAGGTTGACCGCTTAGAGTCAGCAGGGAGGCGAAGACGCCACCCAGGGCGCCGCAGCCCAGCAGTGACCATTGGGGGGAGGAGGGCAGTCGGGAACTCTGTAATCCGCTTGGCATGGAGAGACTCAATCAAGGTAGGGGTTGCATTCCGGTCAACCGCCCGCCGGGGATAAGTGAAGATGTCGCGTGGCGGACACTAACGGGTCTCGCCATTCCTGTGCGCAGGGGATTCTAGCAGAGCAACCCCATCGAAATCAGCAAATTTGCCGGTTTTCTGGTAGATTTGCCCCCTTATAGCGCAACATGAGGAGCCCTGACATGCCGTCATTCGATATTGTCTCTGAAGTCAAAATGAACGAGGTGTTGAACGCCGTCGATAACGCCAATCGTGAACTGGCGACCCGTTTCGATTTTCGTGGTGTTGAAGCCAGCTTCGAGCTGAACAAGGAAGAAGTGAAGCTGGAGGCCGATGCCGACTTCCAGCTCAAGCAGATGGTCGAAATCCTGCGCGCAGCCCTGCTCAAGCGCAACATCGAGAACAGCTCAATGGACGTGGGCGACAGCGTTCACTCCGGCAAGCGTTTCCACCTGAACGTCAAGTTCAAGCAGGGGATCGAGAAAGAGATCGCCAAGAAACTGGTGAAGCTGATCAAGGATTCCAAGATCAAGGTGCAGGTCGCCATTCAGGGTGATGAAGTGCGCGTCACCGGCAAGAAGCGTGACGATCTGCAGGAGGCCATGGCGCTGGTACGTGGTGCCGAGCTGGGTCAGCCGATGCAGTTCCAGAATTTCCGCGATTGATGACGGGCGGGAGGGTTCGGCCCTCCCCCTTATGCGACCGCCACGCGGTGCAGCAGTAAAAGGTTCGATGACAGAGCCATAAAAAAACCGGAGCAGCTGCTCCGGTTTTTTGTATCTGCATTACCCGTTCTATCAGAACTTGTAGGTAACGGAGAAGTAGTGGCTGAAGCCAGAGCTCTTCCAGGGGGTACCGTCGTAGGCGGTAGAGCCATCTTTGGTGCCGTAGGCATCCATGAAGTACTTCAGGCCGTAACCGACAGCGTAGCGGTCAGAGTGCCAGTAGATACCGTGGAAGGTAGCCAGGTTGTCGCTGGTACGGTCGGCACGGTCGTGGGTGTCCAGATCGAAGGCGTAGTCCAGGTAGCCCTGGTAGGAGACGAAGCTGCCGTTGCTGAAGGTGTAGAAAGGCTTGAACCAGTTCATGGCGAACCAGTAACCGTTCCACTCACCTTCTTCTTCGGTGAAGAACTGGTTTTCGGTGGCGTGGCGGGCATACAGGTTCATACCCACTTTACCGAACCAAGGCACCTGTACGTCAGCACCCAGACCGATCATGTTTTCCATCTGGTTGTCGCCGATGTTGTTCAGGGAGGCGATGTACACCTCTTGCACCGGGCCGAAGGAGAGATCTTTACCAGTCAGCGCATCCAGAGACATACGCGGCGCAAACTTCATGAAGAGGTTCTGACCCTTGTGCTTGTCGCTGTGACGGGAATCGAAGATGTCGAACACATCGACGTAACCGTACAGGTCAAACAGACCGGAACGACCGCCAAATTCCATTTCGAAGTAGGTGTCGTTGTAATCTTCTGCACCAGTGGTGAAAGGACGTTGGTCGATGGTATGCATGACGTTGAACTGCATCCACTTGTAATCGTTCTTGTGGATGTCACCGCTGTAGTCAGCAGCGAAGGCCGGGGTGGCGGCAGCAGCCAGCAGACCGGCAGCGATCAGAGTCTTGGTAAATTTGGCCATTTTATTGGTCTCTTGTGCGTTAGTTGAGGTTTTCCGTAGCCTGCCCACAAGGAGCGGAAGGGATTCTAGCCAAATAAATTCATCGGAGAAACAAGAGCCGGGGAACTTTATTCGGAAGTGTGAATCTAATCACCCCCAATTTCACGCAAACGCTTGCTATTTATCCTGTTGCGAGAGCAAGTCTCTTCCTCGTTTGGCAACCAGCAAGATCAGGATCAACACAGGAATGCCGAGCAGGCTGGTGCCGATAAAGAAGGTGCTGTAGCCGAACTGTTCGACGAAACGCCCGGAGAAACCCGCCAGCAGCTTGGGCATCAGCAGCATGACGGAGCTGAACAGGGCGTACTGGGTGGCGGAGAAGGCCACGTTGGTCAGGCTCGACAGATAGGTCACGAAGGCGGCTGTCGCTATGCCGGCGCTGAGGTTGTCGACCGAGATGATCAGGGTCAGCAGCTCCAGGTTGTGGCCCACTTCGTTGAGCAGGGCGAACAGCAGATTGGTGCTGGCGGTGAGCAGGGCGCCGAGGAACAGGATGCGCAGGGTGCCAAAGCGCATCACCAGCACGCCCCCCAGGGCGGCCCCCACCAGCGTCATGATGACGCCATACACCTTGGTGATGGTGGCCACTTCCGTCTTGCTGAACTGCAGGTCCACGTAGAAGCTGTTGGACATCACCCCCATCACCACATCCGAGATACGATAACAGGCGATGAGCCCCAGGATCAGCATGGCCGAGCCGCCGTAACGGCGGAAGAAATCGGCAAACGGACACCAGATGGCTTCGTAGATCCAGGCGCCGATGCCGGCCAGCGAGGTGGGCCAGCCACGGGAGAGCAGCAGCGCCTTGCGCGCCTCCTGCTGATCGTTCTGACCGGCGAGATCTATGTCCGGTTCGTGGCAGATCAGGGTGGTGATGACGCCGAGGGACATGAGCCCCGCCATCAGCAGATAGGTGAGTTGCCAGCCACGGTAGTCATAGCCGCTGTTGCTGCCGAGCCAGGCCGCCAGTGCCAGCGCCCCCGCGCCGGCCATGATCATCGCCAGCCGGTAACCCGTCATGTAGGAGGCCGCCATGGCCGCCTGCAACCGCTCCGGCGCCGATTCGATGCGATAGGCGTCGATGACTATGTCCTGCGTCGCGGAGCAAAATGCCACCAGCAGGGCAAACAGGGCGAGCTGGGCGAGCTGGGTCTTGGGATCGCAATAGGCCATGCCCACCAGCGAGAGGGCAATCAGCACTTGGGAGAGCAGCATCCAGCTGCGGCGCCGTCCCAGCCAGCGGGAGAGCAGCGGCAGCGGCATCCGGTCAACCAGCGGCGACCACAGCCACTTGAAGCCATAGGCCAGCGCCACCCAGCTCATGTAGCCGATGTCGGTCAGGCTGACATCGGCCTCGCGCAGCCAGAACGAGAGGGTGCCAAACACCAGCAGCAGAGGCAGGCCGGACGAGAAACCCATGGCAAACAGTATGAGGACCCGAGTCTCAAGGTAGACGGCGAGCGAGTCTCGCCAGCTCGGTGTGCGGACAGTGTTCAAATACCTGACTCCTCTGGGAAAATTGCGCCATTTTGTCAGGTTCGAGGGGGATAGCCAAGGCAAGCCGAGCGTGGCGGGTCTGGATTCAGGGGCGCGAACCCATGCAGTGGCGCGGGCAGGGGCCCTCTGTGGTCAGATAGTTGGCGCATTCCATCAGCTGCAGGCGCAGCCAGACGTCGGCGATGATCTGCTGCTCATCCCACTGATGCAGGCTGTGCAGCAGGTGCCAGAACACCCCTTCCTGGTCGGTAGCCGGTTGTTTGTCTGCGGGTATATGGGGCAAGTCTTGCCAGTGGGAGAGGAGCTGCCAGCTCAAGTCTTCCAACTGCTGATAGGAAATTTCTCGTGCCAGAAAGTGACGAACCGCCTGGGCCAGAGGGACTGTGTGTTGGGCTAGGTACTCGTTGCAGGTCACCGGAACCTCCTTCTCCTCATGTGGGCCATACCCCGGGAACATGGGGCAAGGCCAGAGTATAGAAAGGGACGCCGGTGACCCGGGCAAAGACGCGGCGGAATGTGATCCGGCCCGCGTTATTTCTCCGCCAGCAACACCACCTTCTTCAGGATGATGGGGCTGGTGGGCACGTCGTTGGCGCGCAGGATGGAGCTGTAACCCGTCTGCACCTGGGCCAGCTTGTCCAGCACCTCCATGCCCTGCACTACCTGGCCGAACACGGTATAACCGGCGCCGGCATTGGCGTTGAGGTTGTTGTTGTCGGTCAGGTTGAAGTAGAACTGGCGGGTGGCGCTGTCCACGGCCTGGGTACGGGCCATGGCGATGCTGCCACGCTTGTTGGGCAGGCCGCCCTTGGACTCGTTGACCACGGGATCCAGGGTCGGCAGTTGCTGGAACTGCTGGTTATAGCCGCCCCCCTGCACCACGAAGTCCTGGATCACCCGGTGGAACAGGCTGCCGTCATAGCTGCCGTCCGCCACGTAGCGCAGGAAGTTTTTCACCGTCTGCGGCGCCTGCTTGGAGGCCAGCTCCACCACTATGTTGCCGTGGTTGGTCTCCATCCTGACCTTGGGGCCGGCGAACGCCAGCGGGGCGATCAGCATGGCCAGTAACCAGAGTTTTTTCATTTGACTCTCCTCGCTCAGCTCGGCTGACCCTTGAGATAACCACGCAGGGCATTGTCCGCCATGATCTGTTGCAGCAGGCTGCCCAGCTGCTGGTTCAGGATGGATTCCAGCTCGGCCATGGTCGGTTCCCCCGGGCCTTCCTTGCTGGAGGACATGTTGAACTGCTTGGTCAGCTTGCTGCCCTGGAAGTCGGCCATCACCTGCAGGCTGACGCGGGACTTGGTGATGTAGGTGAAGGTTTTCTCTTCCACCGTGACCGCGGCGCTGGAGATGGCCAGGGTCAGGTTGGTGGTACCGCTGTTGCCCACTTCCAGCCCCTGACTGCGCAGGCCTTCGGCCAGCTTCTCGGCCAGCAGGTTGTTGAGCGGCTGCTCGCTGTTGACCAGCACGGCGGCCTTCTCTTTCTTCTTGATGGAGAAGACGTAGGCGGCTTCACGCTTGTCGACCCCTTCCAGGGTGATGCGGTTGCCCGAGTAGTACTGCTGATTGGAAGGAATAACCTGCGGGTTGAGCAGGGCGGTTTCCGGCCAGTGAGTCGCACAACCACCCAGCGTCAGGGCGGCCAGCAGCAAGAGTGACTTTTTCATCATGGGTTTCCTTTAGCTTTCTGTTTAGCGTTTGATGGCTTTCAAAATAACGAATTTGCTGTTCGACGCAACGACTTGTGCATTGGCAAACAGGCGCTTGAGTTTGTTGTGATAATCCAGGTGACGGTTGCCTACTATCCAGAGTTCGCCCCCCTGGGGCAACACCCGGTGGGCATCGCTGAACATCTGCCAGGCGATATGATCGGTGATCGCCTGCAACTGATGGAAGGGCGGGTTGCAGAGGATCCGATCCGCCGAGCCGACTTCCACCCCATCGAGACAGTTGTTGACCGTGAAGCGGGCGCGGGGCAGGGCATCCGGCAGATTGTGTTCGACGTTGAGCCGCGCCGAGGCGACCGCCATGTGGGATTCGTCGATGAAGGTCACCTCCACCTCGGTATCCCGCGCCAGCAGCGCCAGCCCCAGCACACCGTTGCCGCAACCCAGATCGATCACGCGTCGTGCGCTATGGATCGGAAGGTTGTCCAGCATGAAGCGGGCGCCTATATCCAGGCTGGTGCGCGAAAACACATTGGCATGGTTGTGGATGAGCATGTCGGTGCCCTCCAGCGGCCAGACCGTGGGAAAGGGATTGGCCAGCACGGGGCGTTCGGCGGGCGTACCGGCCGGGGTGCAGTGAATGAGGCGTGCCTTCTTCCAGGCCAGCGAGGTGCGGGTCGGTCCCAGGTATTTTTCAAACAGCGCCAGAGTGGAGCTGTGAATGTCCTTGGCCTTGCCGGCGGCGAGGATGCGGGTGGCCGGGGTTGCCACCTGGCGCAGGGCCAGCAGTTGCTGTTCCAGCAGTGCCTGATACTTGGAGACCTTGATCACCACCAGCGCGGGTGACGCAGGCAATGGCGCCAGCGCATCCTGCAGCGTGATGGCATGGGGATCCAGCCCGTTCTCCGCGAGGTTGGCCAGGGTGGCCCGCTCGCTGATATGGGAGTCGCTCACACAGACGGGGGCATGGCCGTGCAGGTAGGCGGCCAGGGCCCCGAAGCCGTCGTTCATGATGATGACGGGGCCGGTCTGCTCGAGTGGCGCCTCTGCCAGGGTATTGATCAGGTACTCGTCTGCCGCATCCCAGGCCTGCAACGGATCCTGGCTCTGGCGTGGATAGCGATACAGGGTCAGACGACAATGAGCCGTGTCGAGAAGGGTTTGCATAAGCGAAGCGTCCAGATGATTCATAAAACAGGCGCCGGCGGGGCGCAAAGTGGCGCTATTCTAGCGGGGGCGGAGAATTTCACCAGCCCGGCGGCACTGGACGAGGGGCAAAACCTCGCCTCTTTTCCCGTGCCGGACGATTTCGTCATACCGCCAACCCTGGCTACAATGGCCGGACATCCATTTTGGGAGTTTTGCTCGTGACCATGCAACAACAGATCGAGGCCAAGCTGGCCGCTGCCTTGTCCCCCAGCCACCTGGAGGTGATCAACGAAAGCTACATGCACAGGGTTGCGCCGGGCTCAGAGAGCCATTTCAAGGTGGTGGTGGTGAGCCAGGCCTTCGAGGGTCAGCGACTGCTGGCTCGCCACCGCCAGGTCAATGGGGTGCTGGCCGACGAGCTGGCGGGCGCCATTCATGCACTGGCGTTGCATACCTATACGGAGCAGGAGTGGCAGCAACGGGAACAGGCGCCGACGACCCCGAGTTGTGTCAGCAAGAATGGCCCGGCCTAAGGCTATTGACGAGTTGATTACTCAATCCTCGATTAGTTAACAATTAATAAACGTTTTTTGGCGGCGCCCCGAGTCCTTGCTCGTGGCGTCGCTCTCCCGCCCAGACATCAAAATTTCTAATCTATTTTCGAACATAAACGCCATTACCTATTTTGAGGTATTAATGGCTAACTCGAGGCAAATCCTGAGGTTTAGTGAAGAAATCGGCGTGATTAAATTTCGATGATTTTGTGATAGAGCGGGGATTTTCCCCATTTTGCATGGCAGTAAACTTGCCATAAGTGCTAAACTCAGGCGCTTTTGAATGACCCTGTATGTTGCTGATTTGTTTGTTTCTTCGACATTTTTTCGCAACATGAACGGGCTCATTCAACAACTCGTCGTGATGTATTTCTCGGCGCTAACCAACCTGTCTTCCCTTAACGGTAGTGCAAGTGAGTATGATTACAATTAAAAGAGGACTGGACATCCCCGTGCTGGGTGCTCCGGAGCAAGTAATCTACGATGGCCCGGCCATCACCCGTGTTGCTACACTCGGCGAAGAGTTCGTGGGGATGCGACCTACTATGTTCGTCAAAGTAGGTGATCGCGTCATTAAAGGTCAGGAGCTCTTCGAAGATAAGAAGAATCCCGGCGTTAAATTCACGGCCCCCGCCACCGGTGTGGTTTCTGAGATCAACCGGGGTGCCAAGCGCATTCTGCAATCTGTCGTCATCGAACTCGATGGGTCCGACGAGCAGGTGACCTTTGAACACTTTGCGTCTGCCGAGCTCGCACAGCTCGCGCGCAGCAAGGTGCAAGAGATCCTGGTCGCGTCAGGCCAATGGACTGCGTTGCGTACCCGCCCATTCAGCAAGGTGCCGGCCGTGGGCTCAACCCCGCGCGCCATCTTCGTCACCGCGATGGACTCCAACCCGCTGGCCGCCAATAGCGACCTCATCATCAAGGAACAGGCTCAGGCTTTCCTCGATGGTCTGGCGGTATTGACTCGTCTGACCGATGGCGCCGTCCATGTCTGCAAGGGCGAGGCCAGCCTGCCGCACGCTTCCCTGGCGCAAGTCAAAGAGGAAGTGTTCGTCGGCCCGCACCCTGCCGGCCTGCCTGGTACTCATATCCACTTCCTGGATCCGGTCAGTGCCAAGAAGGTGCAGTGGTACATCAACTATCAGGATGTCATCGCTTACGGCAAGCTGTTCACCACAGGCCAGATCTTCACCGACAAGGTGATCTCCTTGGCCGGTCCGAACGTGGTCAAGCCACGCCTGCTGCGCACCCGCATGGGCGCCTGCATCAGCCAGCTGACCAACAACGAGCTGCGTGCGGATGAAAACCGCGTCATTTCCGGTTCCATCCTGAGTGGTGCCAAGGCCGAAGGGGTGCATGACTACCTGGGTCGTTACCACAATCAGGTGAGCGTGCTGGGCGAGGGACGTGAGAAAGAGTTCCTGGGTTGGGTCAATCCCAGCGCCAGCAAGTTCTCCATCACCCGTACCACCCTCTCTCATCTGATGAAGGGCAAACTCATCAACTTTACTACCACCACCAACGGTAGTGATCGCTCCATGGTGCCTATCGGCAACTATGAGCGCGTGATGCCGCTCGACATCCTGCCGACCCTGCTGCTGCGGGATCTGGTCTCCGGTGACATCGACAGCGCCCAGGCGCTCGGTTGTCTGGAGCTGGATGAGGAAGATTTGGCGCTCTGTACCTTCGTCTGCCCTGGCAAGACAGAATACGGCCCAGTCTTGCGTGAGTGCCTGACCAAGATAGAACTGGAAGGTTAAGCGATGAGTTTCAAGCAACTTCTTGAAAAGATGGAACATCACTTCGAGCCGGGCGGCAAGTACTCCAAGTACTATGCCCTGTTCGAGGCGGCGTACACCCTGTTTTATACCCCCGGGTCCGTGACCCGCAATGCTGCCCACGTCCGTGATGCGATCGATCTGAAACGCATGATGATCATGGTGTGGCTGGCCGTGTTCCCGGCCATGTTCTGGGGCATGTTCAACGTCGGCAATCAGGCGATTGCCGCCATTGCCCATCTGGGCACGGCTGCCGGTGCCGACACCTGGCAATATGCGCTGGCGCAACTGCTGGGTGCCTCGCTGGATCCGGCCGTGGCCGGTATCGGCAGCAAGATGCTGATCGGTGCCACTCACTTCCTGCCCATCTACCTGACCGTGTTCCTGGTCGGCGGTTTCTGGGAAGTGCTGTTCGCCATGGTGCGCAAGCACGAGATCAACGAAGGCTTCTTCGTGACCTCCATCCTGTTCGCCCTGATAGTGCCGCCCGAGCTGCCCCTGTGGCAAGCCGCGCTGGGTATCACCTTCGGTGTGGTGCTGGCCAAGGAAGTGTTCGGTGGTACCGGCAAGAACTTCCTGAACCCGGCCCTGGCGGGTCGTGCCTTCCTGTTCTTCGCCTACCCGGGCCAGATCTCAGGTGATGCCGTCTGGGTTGCCGTTGACGGCTACTCGGGCGCGACCGCGCTGAGCCAGTGGGCCCAGGGCGGCCAGATGGCGCTGATCAACGGTGCCACCGGTCAGGCCATCAGCTGGATGGATGCCTTCCTCGGCAACCTGCCGGGTTCCATCGGTGAAGTCTCCACCCTGATGATCCTCATCGGTGCCGCCATGATCGTCTACATGCGGATCGCCTCCTGGCGCATCATCGCCGGTGTGATGATCGGCATGGTCGCCACCTCCCTGCTGTTCAACGTCATAGGTTCAGACACCAACCCCATGTTCAACATGCCGTGGCACTGGCATCTGGTGCTGGGCGGCTTCGCCTTTGGCATGGCCTTCATGGCGACCGATCCGGTTTCCGCTGCCTTTACCAACAAGGGCAAGTGGTGGTATGGCGCCCTGATTGGCGTCATGGTGGTGCTGATCCGTGTCGTGAACCCCGCGTTCCCGGAAGGCATGATGCTGGCCATTCTGTTTGCCAACCTGTTTGCCCCCTTGTTTGACCATTTTGTGGCGCAGGCGAACATCAAGCGGAGGATCGCTCGTGGCGTTTAATAAAGACTCTACTGTCGGCACCCTGACGGTTGTAACCGGTCTGTGTCTGGTCTGTTCCATCGTGGTCTCAGTGGCTGCCGTGGGGCTGCGTCCGGCTCAGCTGGAAAACAAGGCGCTGGACAAGCAAAGCAATATTCTGTCCGTCGCCGGTGTCGATGTCAGCAGCGTGGCCAAGCGTGATCTGGCCCAGCTGTACGGCGACAAGATTGAAGCGCGTCTGGTGGACCTGACCACGGGTGAGTTCGTTGACGGCGATGCCGACAACTTCGACACCAAGCTGGCAGCGAAAGACCCGGCCAAGAGCATTCGTCTGGCATCTGCCGACGACAAGGCCGGTCTGCGTCAAATCTCCAGACTGATCCCGGTGTTCTTCGCCAAAGATGCTGAGGGCAAGGTCGACAACATTATCCTGCCTATCTACGGCCAGGGTCTGTGGTCCACCATGTATGCCTTCGTCGCCGTCGCGGCTGACGGTCAGACCATCAAGGGCATCACCTACTATGACCACGGTGAAACCCCGGGTCTGGGCGGCGAGATCGAGAACCCGGCCTGGCAAGGTCTGTTCATCGGCAAGAAGCTGTTCGATCAGGACGGCATGCCGGCATTGCGCGTCATCAAGGGCCATGCTCCGGCAGGTTCCGAGCATGAGATCGATGGTCTGTCCGGTGCCACCCTGACAGGTAACGGTGTACAGCACACGTTCGACTTCTGGATGGGACCCAAGGGCTTCGGTCCTTTCCTGGCCAAGATTCGTGCAGGAGAAATCAACAATGGCTGACAAGAGCGAAATGAAGAAGTTGCTGTTGACGCCTGTGCTCGGCAACAACCCCATCGCACTGCAGGTGCTGGGTGTCTGTTCCGCGCTGGCCGTTACCAGCCAGATGAAGACGGCGTTCGTGATGACGCTGGCGGTGACCGCGGTCACCGCCTTCTCCAACCTGTTCATCTCCCTGATCCGCAACCAGATCCCGAACAGCGTGCGGATCATCGCCCAGATGGCGGTGATTGCCTCGCTGGTTATCGTGGTTGACCAGGTGCTCAAGGCGTATGCCTATGACATCTCCAAGCAACTGTCGGTATTCGTGGGTCTGATCATCACCAACTGCATAGTGATGGGTCGTGCCGAAGCCTATGCCATGAAGAGCGCCCCGCTGCCCTCTTTCCTGGACGGTATCGGCAACGGTCTGGGCTATGGCGCCGTGCTGCTGGTCGTGGCGACCGTGCGCGAGATCCTGGGCTCGGGTACCTGGTTCGGTATCGAGCTGCTGCCGCTGGTGAACAATGGTGGCTGGTACGTGCCTAACGGCCTGTTGCTGTTGCCGCCGAGTGCGTTCTTCATCATTGGTCTGATCATCTGGGGCGTCCGCACCAGGGATCCCAAGCAGGTGGAGGCGAAGGATTAAGGTATGGAACACTATCTGAGTCTGTTGATTCGTTCGATTTTCATCGAAAACCTGGCCCTCTCCTTCTTCCTGGGGATGTGTACCTTCCTGGCTGTGTCCAAGAAGGTCAAGACCGCCATGGGTCTGGGGATTGCCGTTATCGTGGTTCAGACCGTTGCCGTTCCGGCCAACAACCTGATCTACAACTACGTCCTCAAAGATGGCGCCCTGGTCTCCGGCCTGGATCTGAGCTTCCTGAGCTTCATCACCTTCATCGGTGTGATTGCAGCCCTGGTGCAGATCCTGGAAATGGCGCTGGACAAGTATTTCCCGGCGCTCTACAACGCGCTCGGCATCTTCCTGCCGCTCATCACCGTGAACTGCGCCATCTTCGGTGGCGTCTCCTTCATGGTGCAGCGTGACTACAACTTCGTGGAGTCCGTGGTCTATGGCGTGGGGTCGGGTGCAGGCTGGATGCTGGCCATAGTCGCGATGGCAGGGATCCGCGAGAAGATGAAGTACTCCGATGTACCGGAAGGCCTGCGTGGTCTGGGCATCACCTTCATCACCGCGGGTCTGATGGCGCTGGGCTTCATGTCCTTCTCTGGTATTTCCCTGTAATCGGAAAGGAAATATAGATGGAAATTATTCTGGGTGTGGTCATGTTCACCGTGATCCTGCTGGCCCTGGTAGCAGTCATTCTGTTCGCCAAGTCCAAGCTGGTGACCGCAGGTGACGTGACAATCAGCATCAACGGCGATCCGGCCAAGGCTGTCACCAGCCCGGCGGGTGGCAAGCTGCTCGGCGTACTGGCCGGCAGCGGTATCTTCGTCTCCTCCGCCTGTGGCGGCGGTGGCTCCTGTGGTCAGTGCAAGGTGCGGGTGAAAGCCGGCGGCGGCGATATTCTGCCGACCGAGCTGGATCACATCAGCAAGGGCGAGGCCCGTCATGGCGAGCGTCTGGCCTGTCAGGTCACTGTGCGTGGCGACATGGACATCGAGCTGCCGGAAGAGATCTTCGGGGTGAAGAAGTGGGACTGTACCGTCATCTCCAATGACAACAAGGCCACCTTCATCAAGGAGCTCAAGCTGCAGATCCCCGATGGCGAGAGCGTCCCGTTCCGCGCCGGTGGTTATATCCAGATCGAAGCCCCTGCTCACCATGTGCAGTACAAGCACTTCGATATCCCCGAGGAGTATCGCGGGGACTGGGATCGCTTCAAGATCTTCGAACTGGAGTCCAAGGTCAATGAGCCGATCATTCGTGCTTATTCCATGGCCAACTATCCGGAAGAGTTCGGCATCATCATGCTGAACGTGCGGATCGCGACCCCGCCGCCCAGCAACTGGACTGCGCCTCCCGGCCAGATGTCCTCCTACATCTTCAGCCTCAAGGCTGGCGACAAGGTAACCATCTCGGGTCCGTTTGGTGAGTTCTTCGCCAAGGACACAGACGCCGAAATGGTGTTCATCGGTGGTGGTGCGGGTATGGCGCCGATGCGCTCCCATATCTTCGACCAGCTGCGTCGCCTGAAGACCCATCGCAAGATGAGCTTCTGGTACGGTGCCCGTTCCAAGCGCGAGATGTTCTATGTCGAAGACTTCGACATGCTGGCCGCCGAGAACGACAACTTCCAGTGGCACGTCGCCCTGTCTGATCCGCAACCGGAAGACAACTGGGATGGTTACACAGGCTTCATCCACAACGTCTTGTTCGAGAGCTATCTCAAGAACCACGAGGCGCCGGAAGATTGTGAATTTTACATGTGCGGGCCTCCCGTCATGAACGCTGCCGTCATCAACATGCTGAAAAACCTCGGTGTTGAAGACGAAAACATCTTGCTGGATGACTTTGGTGGTTAATCAATGCACAGTGTTGTAAAGACCTGGCTAGCCTTCGGGCTAGCCTTTTTCTTGACTGGGTGCGGTCAGGAAACGGTCCAATCCAAGCCGGAGATCCACATCACCGGCAGCACCATGGGTACCTACTACTCCATCAAGGTGGCGGACAACGTCATCACGGATCCGGCCAAGTTCCAGGCCGAGGTCGATGTCTTGCTGGAGCGGGTCAACGACCAGATGTCGACCTATCGTCCCGACTCCGAGCTGTCGCGTTTCAACCAGCACCGCAGCTCGACCCCAGTGGTGGTCTCTCGCGATACCGCGCGTGTGGTGACTGAATCCCTGCATCTGGGCCGTGAGAGCCGCGGCGCGCTGGACGTGACCGTCGGTCCCCTGGTCAATCTGTGGGGTTTCGGGCCGGATGCCCGCCCGACCAAGATCCCGTCCGAGGAGCTGATCACCCAGACCCGCCAGAAGACAGGTCTGGGCAATCTGCACGTGATCACCTCCGCCGATGCCGATACCCTGCAAAAGGACATTCCGGATCTCTACGTGGATCTCTCCGCCATCGCCAAGGGCTTTGGGGTGGACAAGGTGGCCGAGTATCTGGAAGCCATGGGGTCTCACAACTATCTGGTGGAGATCGGCGGTGAGCTGCGCATCAATGGCGTCAACGGCAAGGGTCACCCCTGGCGCGTGGCCATCGAGAAGCCGACCGCCAATGCCGGCTCGGTGCAGGAAGTGATAGTGGCCGGTGACAACGGGGTTGCCACCTCGGGTGAATACCGCAACTATTACGAGATGGACGGCCAGCGTTTCTCCCACACCATAGATCCCATGACGGGCAAGCCCATCCAGCATCGCATGGTGTCGGTGACCGTGATCCACCCCTCCTGCATGACGGCAGACGGGCTGGCGACCGTGTTCATGGTGCTCGGGCCCGAGAAGAGCCTGGCCTATGCCAAGGAGCGCGGGCTGGCTATCTTCGTGATCACCAAGACGGCCGATGGCTTTGAAGAGGCGTATTCAGATGCCTTCAAACAGTATCTGGTTAGAAAGTAAGAGGCAGTAGCATGCAGATTTTCTTGATCACCTTCGGGGTGTTTCTGGCGGTCGTGGTGGCCATGGCCATAGGTTACATCTTCCAGAAGAAGACCATCTCAGGTTCCTGCGGTGGGCTGGGCACGATCGGCATCGAGAAAGAGTGCGATTGTCCGGAGCCCTGTGACAACCGCAAGAAGAAGATGGCCAAGGAAGAGGCCCGTCGCAAGATGCTGATCGACAACCGGATCATCTGAGCGGGTCGGGGGCCGAAGTCGTATTCGGACCCATGCTGGATAACAGGCGGGCTGACCTTGTGGTCAGCCCGCTTTTTTATGGCGGTGTGCTCAGTAGTCGTATTGGCGACAGGCTTTCTTGTTGAACTCTGCCTGCCAGCGCGCCAGTTCTTCCCGTGTTCCCAGCTCGTCACCCTGCTTGATGGCCTTTTCCAGTGCCGCTATGCGGTCATACAGCCAGCTGCATTCGGCAGTCGGGTTGTCCTTGCTGCTGCCAGGCTGCGACAGCAGGCAGAACCCCAGCCCTAATCCCAGCCAGAGTGCTTTCATCTCGTCCTCCTTGACCCATGGGGTGGTGAATGGTGCCTTAAGAGTCTATGCCTGTTCGTCGCTTCATGCCGATGGCAGAAACGGCAGCGCTGGGTTAGCATAGGCAGGTTACCTGTTTATCCGTACAGTGGTATGCGCAAAATCATTCACATCGACATGGACTGCTTCTACGCGGCGGTAGAGATGCGGGACAATCCGGCCCTGCGCGAGGTGCCGCTGGCCATCGGCGGCTCGGCAGACAGGCGCGGCGTCATCTCGACCTGCAACTATGTGGCGCGCCGTTTCGGGGTGCGTTCCGCCATGCCGAGCGGCCTGGCCAAGAAGCTCTGCCCGCCGCTGGTGCTCATCCCCGGCCGGATGGCGCTCTACAAGGAGATCTCCCGCCAGCTGCGTGCCATCTTCCTGCGCTACACCGAGCTGGTGGAGCCGCTTTCCCTCGACGAAGCCTATCTCGACGTCACCGACAGCCCCTGCTGTGGCGGCAGTGCCACCCTGATGGCGGCCGAGATCCGTCACGCCATAGTGACCGAGCTCGGGTTGACCGCCTCGGCCGGGGTGGCACCGAACAAGTTTCTGGCCAAGCTGGCCTCGGAGCAGCGCAAGCCCGACGGCCTGTTCGTGATAAAGCCGAATGAGGTGGATGAGTTCGTGCGCCAGCTGCCGTTGGCCAAGCTGCCGGGGATTGGGCGCAAGACGGCCGATCGGCTGGAGTCCCAGGGGCTTTACTCCTGCGAGGATGCGAGAGTGCTCAGCAGCGAGGAGCTGATCGCCCGATTCGGCAAGCTGGGAGAGATGCTGACGGGGCGGATCTGGGGCCATGACGATCAGCCCGTGCAGGCCCAGCGAGTGCGCAAGACCATAGGCGTGGAGACAACCCTGGCCAGCGACGTGCTGGATGAGGCCGCCTGCTGGCAGGTGCTGAGCCGGCTCATTCCCGAGCTGGAGCTGCGCTTTGCCAAGGCCTGCCCGGCAGAGGCGCTGATGGGGCAGGGGATCAAGCTCAAGTTTGCCGATTTTCAGCAGACCACAGTCTATCGCCGTGGCGGCTATCAGCCCGAGCTGTTTCACGATCTGCTCCATGAGGGGCTGCTGCGGGCACAGGGCAAGCCGATCCGGTTGCTCGGGCTGGTGGTCGGGCTGCCCCGTGACGGAGAAGTTAACCAGCTCAGCCTGGATTTCGCCTGATAGGTTAAGTTTTTGTTTCCAAAACCGATACACTGAGCACATCTGTATGAAGTTAGGAATGGTGGTATGAGTTCTCTTTCTGTTCAGGGGCGCATTACCCTGATCGCCGGTTGTTGTTTGTTGGCCAGTGCCGGTGCCCTGGTCGCTTCTTCTCTCTATAGCGCCGCCCGGATGCAGGATCAGGTGCTGACCTCCACCACTGAGGAGGCGCAGCGTTCGGCCGAGAACTGGATGAAGGCGATGGGATCCGAGCAGGCGGCCAAGGTCACCAGTTATCTGGATGAGGCCTATTTCCGCACCACCCTGCTGGCGCAGGGGATCCTGTTCCAGCGCAAGAATGCGGCCGACAATTTCGGCTCCTCCGAGACGCTGCGTGGCGCCGTCAATCAGCAACTGCACGATGCGGCGGCCTCCTCGGCCAATCTGCTTGGTGTCTATGCGGTGTTCGAGCCGGATCAGCTCGACGGGGAGGACAGCAACTACCATGGCTCCAGTGCGCTTGGGGCCAACGACAAGGGGCGCTTCTCCACCTATTGGGCCCGGGTCGACGGCAAGATAGAACCCGAGGTACAAAACGAATCCGTGTTGGCGGACGAGAGTCCAACGGCGGCCGGCGGAGTGGAGAACGAATGGTATCGCTGCAGCATCCGCAGCAAGGCGCTCTGTCTGCTCGAACCTTATCTCGACGATGTGGGGTCGCAGAAGGTGCTGATGACCTCGGTGACAGTCCCCCTGCTGGAGCAGGAGACCCTGCTTGGCATGGTCGGGGTCGATATCTCGCTGGCCACCTTGCAAAACCTGGTCAAAGAGATGGATCAGGCGCTCTATGACGGTCAGGGCAAGGTGCTGCTGGTCAGTCACGAAGGGCGCGCCGCCGGGGTGGATGGCTTTGACGTGACCCTGGGCAGCCCGCTTGGCCAACAATACCAGGCGCTGGCCGGCGATCTGACCGGCTGGCTCGGCCAGGGGCAGACCATGACCCGCTGGAGCCCGGACGGTTCTTTGCTGCAAACCTTCGTGCCGGTCAGGATGCGCGGCACGGCGCAGACATGGGGCATCTATATCGAGCTGCCCCGCAGCGTGGTGCTGGCCTCGGCCCGTCAGCTGCAAGAGGATCTCTCCAGCCAGGCCAATCGTAGCGTGGTCACCCAGCTGGTGATCGGCGGCGTGATCTCGGCGATCGGGCTGCTCTGCATCTGGCTGATGGCTCATCAGATAGTGGCACCCATCCGCGCCGTGGTGGCCCGCCTCAAGGACATAGCCACCGGGGAGGGGGATCTGACCCAGCGCATCGACTTGCATCGCGATGACGAAATAGGTGAGCTGGCCAAATGGTTCAACAGCTTCCTCAACAAGTTGCAGACCACCATCAGTCAGGTGATAGACACGGTTGCCGGCACCCGCGCCAGTGCTGAGCAGGCGGCCCAGGTTGCCGAGCGCACCAGCGCCGGCATGCAGGCCCAGTATCAGGAGGTGGATCTGGTGGCGACCGCCTTCGAAGAGCTGAGCGCCACCGCGCTGCAGGTGGCGGGCAACGCCAACTCGGCGGTGGCGGCAGCCAACCAGGCCGATACCTCGGCGCAGGAGGGCAAGTATGTGGTGGCCGATACCCAGGAGGCGATGCGCAAGCTGATGGCGGTGATCAGTGACGCCAAGCCGGTGGTGGAGCGGCTTTCCGCCAACAGCGAGAACATCAACGACATCCTGGTGGTGATCCAGGGAATCGCCGAGCAGACCAACCTGCTGGCGCTGAACGCGGCCATCGAGGCGGCGCGGGCCGGTGAGCAGGGGCGTGGCTTCGCCGTGGTGGCGGATGAGGTGCGCAATCTGGCGGGGCGTACCCAGAACGCCATCGTCGAGATCCAGACCCTCATAGGGCAGTTGCAATCCGGTACCCAGGCCGTGGTCAAGGCGATCATGACGGGCCACAGCCAGGCGGATGTGACGCTGACAAAGGTGGATCTGTCGGTCAGCGTGCTGGAGCAGATCATCCATGCGGTGGCGACCATACATCAGATGAACGAGCAGATTGCCCGGGCGGCGCAGGAGCAGAGCGGGGTGGCGGACGAGATCAATCGCAACGTCAGCAACATTCGCGATGTGAGCCACACCATACGGGCCGAGGCGGCGACCTCCGCCGAAAACGGGCGCGAGTTGTCGGCGCTGGCGGACAAACAGCAGCAGCTGGTGGGGCAGTTCAAGGTATAGGGATAAGAAAAAAGGCGCCATCCAACCGGAGGCGCCAAACACATTCAGATGACAGACTGGGTTAAATCGGTCCGATTTAAGCCCCTCTTCCCGCAGAGGAAGAAACACAACACCACAATCGCAGACCACTGACTCACAAAAATCACATGTAAACCAACATGGAAGAGAAAAAGTGAGCCATATGACAACGGATTGCGAAGCGAATTATGTTTATTCACTGGTCGGCCCGCAACCGACAAATTATAATGCGGCCCATTAGAAAAACTCATCGTCGGCTGGTCTCATGTCTCGTCGTTTACCCCCGCTCAATGCACTGAAAGCATTCGAAGCCGCGGCTCGTCACTTAAGCTTCACCCGGGCTGCGGAAGAACTGTTCGTGACCCAGGCTGCCATCAGTCACCAGATCAAGGCGCTGGAGGAGTATCTCGGCATCAAGCTGTTTCGCCGCAAGAACCGCTCCCTGCTGCTGACCGAAGAGGGGCAGGGCTACTTCCTCGATATCAAGGACATCTTCAGCTCCATCTCGGAGGCGACCGACAAGCTGCTGGCCCGCAGTGCCAAGGGGGCGCTCACCGTCTCTCTGCAGCCGAGTTTTGCCATCCAGTGGCTGGTGCCCAGGCTGGTGAAGTTCAGCGAACGCCATCCGGACATAGATGTGCGGATCAAGGCGGTGGACATGGACGAGGGGTCGCTCACCGACGATGTGGACGTGGCCATCTACTACGGCCGTGGCAACTGGCCTGGGCTGAGATCCGACAAGCTGCACACCGAATACCTGATCCCCGTCTGTTCGCCGCTGCTGCTGACTGGCCCCAAGCCTCTGCGCACCCCGGATGATCTGACCCGTCATACCTTGCTGCACGATACCTCCCGCCGTGACTGGAAGGCCTGGTTTCGCCAGCTCGACATAGATGCCCCCAACGTCAATCAGGGGCCCATCTTCAGCCACTCGACCATGGTGATCCAGGCGGCGATCCACGGCCAGGGGGTAGCGCTCGGTCACAGCGTGCTGGCCCAGCCCGAAATAGAGGCCGGTCGCCTCATCTGCCCGTTCGAACAGGTGCTGGTGAGCAAGAACGCCTTCTACCTGGTGTGCCAGGAGCAGCAGTCGGATCAGGGCAAGATAGTGGCCTTCCGCGACTGGATGCTGGAGCTGGTGGAGCAGGAGGAGGCCCGTCGCCGGGCACGGCTCGCCGATGCATGAGGCCTGATGGGTGTGCACTGAGGTGATTGCGTGAGAGAGGACGTCATGACTGAGGTGATAAGGGAGGGGGCAAGCGATGCCCCCGTTCGCATTTTGCTGGCTCACGGCGCTGGTACCGGCATGGAACACGCCTTTCTCGCCGAGCTGTCACGCCTGCTGGCGGGCACCGATATCGAGGTGGTGCGTTTCAACTTCCCCTACATGAGCAAACGGGCTCTGGATGGCAAGCGCAGGCCGCCGGACAGAGCGCCCGTGTTGCTCGACCATTGGCGTCAGATGATCCGCGAGTTTGCCCATCCAAGACTGTTTCTGGCGGGCAAGTCCATGGGGGGACGCATGGCGGCAGAGCTGTATCGCGAAGGAGAGGATGAGATGAATGCTGCAGGATTGCTCATTCTCGGGTATCCTTTCCACCCCCCGGCCAAGCCCGACAGCTGGCGGGGCGAAGTGCTCAAGCAGATCAAGACGCCGACCCTGCTGTTGCAAGGGGAGCGCGATACCTTCGGCACGCGCGCCGAACTGGCAGATTTTCCCTTCTCACCCCACGTATCGGTCCACTGGCTGACCGATGGTGACCATGGCTTCAAACCGCGAAAGGCGAGTGGAGTGAGCGAGCAGGAGAACCTGCAACAGGCGGCCGATCGGATAAAAAGCTTTATCGCCGCCACTCGGGTTGAGGCCTGACGGTGGTGAGCGAGACGAGGAGGAGCCAAGGATGCAGATCCAGCGAGAGTTTCAGCGGCATTGGTTGGTGTTGGCTGGCCTGTTTGGCCTGACGGCAACCCTGCTGGGGGCCTACGGTGCCCACGGCCTGGCGGCGAGCGGCATCACGCCTTCGCTGCTGGCGGCGTTCAACACAGCCGTACAATATCAGTTTTTTCACGCACTGGCCCTGCTGGTGCTGGGTTGGTGCGGTGTGCGCAGCAAGGTGATCACCTTTGCGGGCTTCGCATTTGTGCTGGGGATCCTCGGATTCTCCGGCAGTATTTACGCCATGGTGCTGCTCGGCAGCAAGGGGCTGGGGCTCATTACCCCGGCCGGTGGCCTCTGTTTTATGTTGGGATGGGCGGCTCTGATATGGGCTGGCTGTCGTCTTGGAGGAAAAAATGAATAATCTGCTGCTTTATTGCCGCCCCGGTTTTGAGAAAGAGGCGGCGGCAGAGATCACCGAACGTGCCAGTAACATGCAGTGTTACGGTTTCGCCCGGGTCAAGGACGACAGCGGTTATGTGATATTCGAGCTGTATGACGAGGAGCAGGCCGATCTGCTGGCCCGCAAGCTGCCGTTCAAGGAGCTCATCTTCATCCGCCAGATGCTGGTGGTGACCCATGAGCTGAAGGATCTGGATCTCTCCGACCGGATCTCTCCCATCCTGGAGGCGGCCGCCAGCTATACCATCTGCGGCGATCTGCGGGTGGAGACAGCCGACACCAACGAGGCGAAAGAGCTGTCGGCCTTCTGCCGCAAGTTCACAGTGCCGCTTCGTCAGGCGCTGCGCAGCAACGAGCTGCTGACCAAGAAGGAGACGCCGCACCGTCCGGTGTTCCACGCCTTCTTCATGGCCAACGATCACCTGCTGATCGGTTACTCCTACTCGTTCAACAACTCCGAATTCCACATGGGCATCCCGCGTCTGCGCTGCCCGCCGGATGCCCCGAGCCGCTCCAGCCTCAAGCTGGAAGAGGCCTTCTACGTGTTCGTGCCACGGGAAGAGTGGGACCTGCGCCTCACCTCCGGCATGAAGGCGGTCGATCTGGGTGCCTGCCCGGGTGGCTGGACGCATCAGCTGGTGCGTCGCGGCATGATGGTAACCGCGGTGGATAACGGCACCATGGCCCCCTCCCTGATGGATACAGGCCAGGTGAAGCACCTGCGTGACGACGGTTTCGTGTGGCGTCCCAGCAAGAAGAACATCTACTGGCTGGTGTGCGACATGGTGGAGAAGCCGGCACGGGTTGTTCACATGATTGCCGACTGGTTCCGCGAGAACGACTGCCAGGAGGCGGTGTTCAACCTCAAGCTGCCGATGAAGAAGCGCTACGCCGAAGCTGTGCACAACATAGAAGTGTTGCGCGGCCTGCTCAAGGAGATCGACAACGCCTTCGTCATCCAGGCCAAGCAGCTCTACCACGATCGCGAAGAGATCACGGTACACGTCTACAACAAGTACTGGGTCTCCAAGCTGGAAGCCAAGGACTGACGTCCGGCGCCTTGCCGTGAACGGAAAACAGGACCGACAGCAGAGATGCTGTCGGTCCTGTCGTTTATGCAGGCCTAGAAGCGATAGTCAAAGCGCAGGGAGGACTCGCCGTCGGTGAGCTTGAGCTCTATGTCGAGGGGGATGGAGCGATCGGTCGGGCTGAACTCCAGCTTGACCCCGTTGCCGCGCAACTTGATGGAGGTGTTCATGCCACCGGCCTTGAACTTGATCCTGGGTTTGTGCTGCTCGAAGGAGAGGCTCACGCTCTTTTCGGCGGTCAGGTTCAGCTTCTGATAGGGGGTGACCTGGCTGTTGCCATTGCTGTCGGTCACTATGTCCACCCCGAAGGAGAGCGGTTTGGGCGCCTTGAGCAGCTCGTTTGTATCCATGGTGGAGCGCCAGACCTGGCTGGCTTGCTGGGTGCCGGATGCCGGTAGTTCTTTCCAGGCATTGTCGACCGGTCTGTCTACTGCCATGACACTGCTGCTGATGAGCAGCAGGCTGAAAATAGCGCGCATAATGGATCTCCTTATCCCTTATCTATTGAACATAGTAGCCAATCGATGAGGGGGGTAGCGCGCCGCGAGATAAAACAAAGGGAGCCGAGGCTCCCTTTTAAAATCAATACATTAGACTAGATTACAGCCGATCTATGATGGACTGGGTGAACTCGCTGGTGGAGGCCGTGCCCCCCAGATCCCGGGTGACCCGATCGCCGGATTCTATGGTGGCGCGCACTGCTTCCCGGATGCGTTCAGCCTTGTCCTGCATGCCCAGATATTCCAGCATCTGGATGGAGGCGAGGATCACCGAGGTCGGGTTGGCGATGTTCTTGCCGGCGATATCCGGTGCCGAACCGTGCACCGCTTCGAAGATGGCGGCGCCATCCCCTATGTTGGCGCCCGGCGCCATGCCGAGGCCACCCACCAGACCGGCGCACAGATCCGAGAGGATGTCGCCGAACAGGTTGGTGGTGACCATGACGTCGAACCGCTCCGGGTACATCACCAGGTTCATGCAGGCGGCATCGACGATCATCTCCTCGCTCTGGATATCCGGATAGCGGGCTGCCACTTCACGGGCCACTTCCAGGAACAGGCCCGAGGTGGACTTGAGGATGTTGGCCTTGTGGATGATGGTGACCTTCTTGCGCCCTTCCTGACGGGCCAGCTCGAAGGCGAACTTGACGATGCGTTCGGCTCCATCACGGGTGATGATGCTCATCGCCTCGGCGCTCTGGTTGTCATCGCTGCGCTTCTGGCCGGCACCCGAGTACATGCCCTCGGTGTTCTCCCGTACCGTGATGATGTCGATGTTGTCGTAACGGCTGCGGGTACCCTTGAAGGAGATGACGGGGCGGACGTTGGCGTAGAGGTTGAATTTCTTGCGCAGGGAGACGTTGATGGAGGTGAAGCCGCCGCCGACCGGGGTGGTGAGCGGGCCTTTCAGGCTGACCTTGTTCTTCTCGATCAGATCCAGGGTGGCCTGGGGCAGCAGCTCGCCGTGCTTCTCCAGCGCGACCAGACCGGCATCCGCATACTCGTATTCGAAGTCACAACCGGCGTGGGTCAGGATCTGGATGGCGGATTCTATGATGCTGGGGCCAATGCCGTCGCCCGGGATGACGGTAATTTTTCTTTTTGACATGAGAGGTATCCACTTCTAGGGAACAGAGGGGGAGGATTCGGCCGTTTTATACCATTTCTACACCTAACCCTCCATGTTTCTTTACATTCTATCTGCTTTTGTCAACAGCAAGGGTGAGTCCCGTCATGATTGGCAGGATTGCTGGGGCATGGTGGGAGGCCTGTCAGGCCTCGCTGTCGGGCACGGGAGGATAGCGTATCTCCCGCAGGTTGAACCCCAGCGGAATATCCCGCTGCAGCTGCACCAGCCGCTGGGCCAGCAGGGCCTCATCCTGGTGCTGGCGCAGCTTGAGCAAGGGCTTGGCTGCGCCCTCCTGCTGACAGGCCGCGAGTAGTGCCGACAGGCTGCCATGTTGTTGCAGCAACTGAGTCGCTGTCTTGGGGCCTATGCCGGGCACCCCCTTGATGTTGGAGCCACCTATACCGGTCAGGGCCCAGAAATCCACCAGTTGCGCCGGCGCTACCCCATATTGCTGCTCGACGAAGGCGGCATCCAGCCAGCGCTTGTTGAAGTAGTCGCGGATCTGGATCTGCGGGCAGATAAGTTGGCAGAACCCCTTGTCGGTGGAGATGATGGTGGCCCTGGCGCTGTGCTGGGCAATGCCGGTGGCCAGGGTGGCGATCAGGTCATCCGCCTCGTCGGTCTGGGAGAGCAGGGCATCCACGCCACACTCCCAGAACGCATCCTGCAAGCTGTTCAAGCCTTCGCGCAGCTCGACCGGCATGGGGGTTCGCCCCTCCTTGTAGGCCGGATAGACCTCTTTGCGCCAGCTGTGCACCTCGCCGTCAAATACCGCTATGGCGTGGGTCGGCTCGCTGCCGGCCAGCAGCTTGCGGCAGGTGTTGATGAGGTTGGCACGGGTGGCGATCAGCGCCTGGGCCGGGGTCAGCGCCTGCTGGGCTTGCACCGCATGCAGACGACGGATGAGGTTGAGGGCATCTATGATGAGCAGGTGCGGCCTGATAGTTGACATGGGACACTCTTGGCGGTCGAGACGCACCATTGTAACAAACAGGCCGGCCTGGTGGGGGATTGATGGCATTTGCGTGCCAGAGGCCGGTAAAAAAGGGGCGCCAATGCGCCCCTATTTTCGTATTGCGATGCCAGCCTTAGCGCACTATCTCGTAGCAGGGCACGTACTGGCTGCCCGGCAGCTTCATCCGTTGCTGCTTGACGAAGCTCTCCAGCAGCTTGTCCATCAGGTGCATCAGCTCCTTGTCGCCGTGCAGCTTGAAGGGACCCTTCTTCTCGATGGCGCGAATGCCCCCTTCCTTGACGTTGCCGGCGACTATGCCGGAGAAGGCACGGCGCAGGTTCGCCGCCAGTAGCTGGGGCGGCTGGTTGCGGTGCAGATCCAGGCTGGCCATGTTGGCGTGATCCGGCTCGAACGGCAGCTGGAACTCGGGCTCGATCTTGAGGGACCAGTTGAAGGAGTAGGCATCGCCGACCGATTTGCGATATTCGCGGATCTTGGGCATAGCCTCCTTCATCACCCTGGCCACTTCCGGCGCATCGCCGACGATGATCCGGTAGAGGCTGGTGGCAGGTTCGCCCAGGGTCGCCTTGACGAAGTCATCGATGGCGCGGAAGTAGTCGGCGCTCTCCTTCGGGCCGGTCAGGATGATCGGCATGGGCTGCCGCTCGTTGGCCGGGTGCATCATGATGCCAAGCAGGTAGAGCAGCTCTTCGGCTGTGCCGACTCCGCCCGGGAATATGATGATGCCGTGGCCCAGACGGACGAAGGCCTCCAGCCGCTTCTCTATGTCCGGCAGTATCACCAGCTCGTTGACGATGGGGTTGGGCGGCTCGGCGGCTATGATGGACGGCTCGGTCAGGCCTATGTAACGGCCGTTTCGCACCCGCTGCTTGGCGTGGCCGACGGCGGCGCCCTTCATGGGCCCTTCCATGGCACCCGGGCCGCAGCCGGTGCAGATGTTGAGCTCGCGCAGCCCCAGTTCGCTACCCACCGCGCGGGTGTACTGGTACTCGATCTCGTTGATGGAGTGGCCGCCCCAGCAGACCACCAGGTTGGGATCCGCACCCGGCAGGATCGCCTTGGCGTTGCGCAGTATGGCGAACACCACGTTGGAGATGTGGGTGGAGCTGGTCAGGTTGACCAGCCGGTTCGACTCCAGCTGGGTCGAGACATAGAGGATGTCGCGCAGCACGGAGAAGAGGTGCTCCTGAATGCCGCGGATGATCTCGCCATCCACAAAGGCGTGTTCGGGGGCATTGAACAGTTCGAGTTTGACCCCGCGCTCGCGCCGGATCACATGAATATCAAAGGATTTGAAGCGCTCCAGTATCTCTTTGGAGCTGTCGGTATGGCTACCTGAGTTGAGCACTGCCAGCGAGCAGTTGCGAAACAGTTGATAGATATCGCTGGAGGCTGTTTGTTTGAGGCGATCCACCTCGAGTTGTGACAGCAAGTCCATGCTGCCGACAGGATTGATGTGCGTAATCATAGGTTCCCCTTTCACTCGCTTGTTATCGTTGTGCTTTTCCCTGGGGAGAAAACGGGATGCCCTGTGGCACCCCTTGAATTTGATAGTAGATGTAAGCGGTGGGGCAGGGGAATAGGGGAGAAGTGCGTTTGCTGCTTTTTTAGCCTGCCATCAGGCCAGATTGACCTGATCCCGGCCCGAATTCTTGGAGCTGTAGAGCGCCTTGTCGGCCCGCTCGAACGCATCCGTGGTGTGATCCCCTTCCCGGAACAGGGTGGCACCGATGGAGATGGTGATCTCGACCCTGGCATCGCGAAAGCGGAACGGGATGCTCTTGATGGTCTGGCGCAGGGTCTCCAGCGGCTTCTGGTACTTGTCCGGGTTGATGTTCGGCAGCAGCACCACGAACTCCTCACCGCCGAAGCGGGCGATGAAGTCGGTGTCACGCAGAGCCCCCTGCAGCGCCTTGGCAACCACCTTCAACGCCTTGTCACCGGCCATGTGGCCGTAGTTGTCGTTGATGTTCTTGAAGTGATCTATGTCGATGATGGCCAGGCACAGCGGCGTGCTGTAGCGCAGCCAGCGCTTGTATTCGAGTTCGAGCCGCTCGTCGAGGGCCGCCCGGTTGTGCACCTGGGTCAGGCTGTCGAGGAACAGCTTGTGCTTCTGGATGGTGAGCCGCTTCTTGTATTCGGCGGTCTCCTCCTTCATCAGCCGCAGCTTGGCCTCCATGGTGGAGAGGCGGGTGAGCAGGTGGCGCTCGCGGGCGGCCATGGCTTCCCTGTCCTGCAACAGCAGGTCGATGGCGCCCATGTGGCCCGAGATGGCGCCCTTGAGCTCATCGAGGGAGTCATGGCTGGCCAGGGTATGGTCGATGGCCCGCAGCTCCTTGTCTATGGCCTGACGGGTATCCTGGGTGGCGCTTTGCAGGGCGCGTCCCTCGTCGAGGGATTCGGTGAAGCTGAAATGCACAGCCGAGAGGCTCTCGTTGAGGGTGCTGAGAAACGCCTGGGAGGATTTTCGCTCCTCGCGGGTTCCCTCTATGATGAGCTCGATGATCTGCAGGCAGATCTCGGCCAGCAGCGGCGGCGTGATGCCACCCAGCAGCTGGCGACGGATATCCGCCAGGCTCTCGCCGACGGCACCGGCAAAGTCCAGCTCGGTGATGAGCCGCTGCAACTCGTCGGCGATGTGGGCGTGGGTCTTGGCATCAAACGGGATGGTTGGCTCGGGGGACGAGAGTTCGGCTATGGCCACGGCCGGCGTGCTGGCAACGGGGGCCGGAGCCAGCAGGGGCTGGGTCGGCAGCAGCTGGATCTTGATGGCCTGCTGGTAGAACTCCAGCAGCCGGATCACCTTCTTCTGATGATCGCCTATGCCATAGCCATCCGGGCTCGCCAGAAACTCCTTGAGGGACTTGCGGGTATCCTCCGGGAAGCCCTTGATGGATTTGAGCTGTTTGGAGCCAAGGTCGATGGCGGACTTGGTCAGGGTGATGGACTCTTCCAGCGCGTTGCCGTGTTGCTGCAACAGCTTCTCGATGACGGCGAGATCGGCGTCGAGGGCGGAGAGCGGTGGATTGCCATCGAGTTTTTGCTTGAGCTTGGCGAGCTTGTTGTCCAGCTCGCGATCGTGGCCGCGACAGGCCTGCATCAACTTGCCGATGAACTGGATGCTGCGGGCGCGCTCGGTGTCGGAGAAAGAGACGATGCCGTCGAGCTCCAGCTGCTTTTGCTGAAGGGATTCCCTGAGTCTGGCCAATTGTCCTGCTACGGCAGCGATATCATTCATTATTCAGGTCGCCCTGTTGTCATTATCGTTTTTGTGTTGGATAGCAACGGCGGTCGAACCCAGTTCCAGACCCAGTTGATTATCTATATCGTCATTGGTCATCCGGCGCTTTCGTCCGTGAAAGTCGAAGCCAATTAACCCATTGCTTTTCATGAGAAGAATTTACTTTTACCAGTCCCTTGTCAATTGCCATCAAGCAGCATTGCCACACATCCCCATTAAAAAACGCGGCCTGTTGGCAATCGATGGCGGCCAGCTCCAGCCAGACACTTTGCTGGTGTTTTTCACTGAGCTGAATGGCTCCGGCCAGTGCCAGATAACAGAGATCGAACAGGCCGTGGTGATCGAGGGCGGTCGCCGCCTTGGGCAGGAAGGGGTGGCTGACGATGCCGAGGCTGATGTGGCGATCCAGCGGGTGCTGGCAGGGGAAGGCGGCAAAGGCCGCGAGCAGATCCTGGGCCAGCCGGTGCAGGTCTTCCACATGGCGCTGGGGCACCACGTAGAGCAGGTGGCCTTCACGCAGATCGTAGATGCGCCCATCCTGCGGCGTCAGCCCGTTGACATAGCTGCCAAAGGCCTGCTCTATCTCGCGGCTCACCTGATAGCCGTGCTGCTCCAGGCTGTTGACCAGGAAGGGCACCCGAAACAGCAGATAGTGCAGCTTGTCGTCAAATTCGCTGGTGGGCAGCTCGCTCAGATACCAGCGCTCTGATTTTTGCTGGCGTCTGGCCATCTCGCGCGGCCAGCGGCTCATCAGCCGCTGCCAGTTGGCAAGGCCGGTGCGCGGCTCGATCAAGATGGCCTCACCCAGCTGCTTGCCTTGCAGGCGGGCGACCCTGAGCTTGAGCCAGAGGGTGAAGAACAGATAGATGAACAGGGTCAGCAGCAGGCCCGTGATGACGCTCGACCAGAGGTAGCGATCCTGCTGGTGCCGGCTGGTATCTAGCTGTTGTTCCAGCTCCTTGATCTGCTGCTCCCGCTCCACCTGGACATAGTTGTCGCGGATCGCTTCCTGCTCCAGATCGACCTGCTGCTGGCGCACCTGCTCGCTGCGCTGGTGGAAATTCTTGTAGCTGTCCAGCGCCTGCTTGAGGTAGCCCTTCTGTTCGTAGGCCACAGAGAGCAGCCGGAAGATCTCGAACTGGCGCTGGGCATCGCCGATCTGGTTGGCAAGCGCCAGCGCGTTTTCCAGCTGCAGGATGGCGATGCCGCCCTCCTTCTGCTTGAGGTGCAGCTCACCCAGCAGCAGCAGGGTGTCGATCAGCGGCTCCTTGTCGTCGCCCAGCTCGTGGGACTGGCGGGCCGCTGTGAGGTAGTTGCGGGCTAGGGTCAGGTTGCCGGTTTGCAGATAGGTCTTGCCTATCTCGTACTTGAGATTGGCGATGCGGGTGCGATTGTTGCCCTCATCCAGCAGATCCAGCGCATTGAAGAAGTAGACCAGCGCCATGTTCATCTCGCCCTGATCCCGGTTGAGGCGGGCGAGCACGATCAGCGCATCGCTGAGCAGGGAGGGGTTGCCGAGGGCATGGAAGTAGTTGGCGGCCTCATTGGCGTATTGCAGCGCCTTCTGTGGCTCCTGCTCCGCCTGATAGAGGTTCACTATCTGGTTCGACAGCAGCCCGAGGAAGAGGGGATCCTGCAGTCCCCTGGCCTGTTGCTGGGCGTCGATATAGTCGCCTAGCGAGAGCTGGGGCTGCCTGAGGGCATGGTAGAGATCGCCGCTCACCGCGCTGACCCAGGCGCTGGCCAGCGGCTCCTTGGTCTTGTTCGCCCAGCGCCTAGCCTCGGCCAGTTGGCGTTTGGCCTCGTCGAACTGGTGCGCCTCTATGCTGGCGTTGGTGCGCAGCAAGCGGCTGTAGACCTGAAGCTGGCTCTCTTTGAGGCTGGGATTGCTGAGCAGGGTCTCCAGCTGGCCGAGCAGGCCAGCGCTGGCGCCATGGGAGTGATCCTGCAGATTCTGGCTGCGGATCTTGAGATAGAGGCCGTGAGCCTGCAACTCCAGTTGCTGCTCCTTGGCGGCCATGGCGATGCCCTGATCGAGCGACTTCTGTGCCGCCTGGAACTGGCCCAGTTGCAGCAGACACTCCCCCTTGAGCAGGTGAGCACCTGTGGCCTGGGCGGCCGTACCATAGCTCAGCAGTGGCTCGCGATAGCCGTACTCCTGGCGATTGCTGATGATTTGCTTGGGATTATTGGCTGTGCGTGTCAGGAAGGCCGAGGTGATCTGGACACATCTGGCAGGATCGGTGAGCACCAGGGTCTGGGCCTGCTGCAGATCGATAGACAACTGCTCCTTGGCCAGATCCAGATCAGGAGCCGACAGGGAGGACATCATCATTGCCAGAAAAAACAGTTGATTCATTGGATTAAGGACAGCACAGGGGTGTGGGCATGTTATCCAAGCCCCCCCCTGCCCGTCCAGCGTTTACTGGCGGGGATGGGGGAAGGGGTCTGGTATCCAAGCCCCTTGTTGTCAGCCGCGTCCAGCGTGGACTGGCAGTGACAGGGGAAGGGGCCTGGTATTCAAGCCCTTCCTGTCTGCCGCGTTCGACGTTTACTGGCAGAGATAGAGGAGGGGCTCGGTATCCAGGCTCCTTCCCGTCAACTGCCCCGACGTTTACTGGCGGATAAGGCGCAGGTTGGCGGGGGGAACTTCCCAGTCGCTGCGGAACGGGTTGATATCCAGTCCGCCACGGCGGGTATAGCGGGCATAGACGGTCAGCTGGCTCGGGCGACAGAAGTGCTTGAGATCGGTGAAGATCCGCTCGATGCACTGCTCGTGGAACTCGTTGTGCTGGCGAAACGAGATGAGGTAACGCAGCAGTTTTTCCCGATCGAGGCGCGGGCCGCGATAGTGGATCACCACGGATCCCCAGTCCGGCTGGCTGGTCACCAGACAGTTGGACTTGAGCAGGTGGCTGTGCAGTGTCTCTTCCACCTCCTCGTTGCTCGCCGCCCCCTGCAGCAGCTCGGCATCGAACTCGTAGCAGTCCACCTCTATGTCTTGCTCATCGATGCACTCCCCCGGCAGGGTCGCAATGTGGTGGGGTGCCTGGGTCAGCGGGAACAGGGTGACGCTCACATCGCTGCCGGCGCAGGCACTCAGATCCTTGACCAGCAGCGCCTGTACCGCTTCCAACGAGTCGCAACGGGTCTGGTTGAAGGAGTTGAGGTAGAGCTTGAACGACTTGGATTCGATGAGGTTCGCGCTGGTCGCCGGGACTGAGACCTCGCCGACGGCCACCATGGGCTTGCCTCTGGCATTGAGCCAGGAGAGCTCGTACAGGGTCCAGATGTCACAACCCTGGAACGGCAGCGTGCCGGTCAGGCCGAGGTCGTCGCGGTTCAGGCTGCGCGGTACCGGCTGCAACAGGGCCGGGCTGTACTGGCTGATGTAGGCGGACTGCTGACCCAGGCTCAGCCCCTGCAAGGCGCTGGCACCTGCGTATCTCTCTTGTTTGCTCATGTGTTTGATGATCCGGACGTTGAATGGGCCATTGCGCTGGCAGCGGCTGGGGCCCTTGCCCCAGGTCGGCGTCGCGGGAGGATAGCCACCCAGTGGCGGCGTCTCGCGCTTCACCTTGTCTGCTCACGGCTTTGATGGTGCAATAGCGGACTTTGGCAGCAATTGTGGGGAATTTCGATGTCGGATCAAGTCTTGTCTGCCCTGGAACACTTTTTTTTACGCTGGCAGCGTGATGGCGAGGCAAGGCGGGGACTGCCCCTGTGTGAATGGGAGGCTGACTGGCGCTCCCCTTGCGAGCTGGATGAACCCAGAGAGGGACGGGTCGCCTGGCGTCCGCAGCAGCGCAGTGAACCCGCTGATTTCACGGCCATGGCCGATGCGCTGGAGCTGGTGCTGCATCCCGCTGCCCTTGCCCTGTTTGGCCACTGGTTCAGCCGCCCCATCCCTTGTTCCTACAAGGGGTTGCGCCTTGAGTTGATCCTGCCGTGGAACGAGGCGGATCTGGACCTGCTCAGGGAGAACCTGATCGGCCACCTGCTGATGCTGCGCAAGTTGAAGCGTGCGCCATCTATCTTCATCGCCACCACCCGCAACGAGATGACGCTTATTTCCCTTGATAACGAGAGTGGTCAGGTGTGGCTGGAGTGGCTCGACTCGGGTCGCCGTCTGGCGCTGGCGCCCTCCCTGCCCGAGTTTCTCGCGCGGCTGGAGACATTGCCGCAATAAGGGGCCTTGTACAAACCCGAACGAAAAGAGCCTTGCCGCTTGGCAAGGCTCTTTTTCATTGTCCCTTTATCACGGCTGGCGTGGCCCCTAATCCTTGAAGTCCCAGGAGAGGTTGGAGACCAGCCGGCAGGGATCGCACTTGAAGTCGAAGATCTCGTGCAGCGGTTCGGTTAGCGCCCATTCACCGCCACAGCCGGGGCAGGGGCGAGCCTTCTCTTCGGCGGCGCTCAGCCCGCCGACCCGGTAGAGGTAGTAATAGGTAGGAATGCCGCTCAGGGCCTCCAGCCGCTTGCCGAGATCGCTGCCGCGGCGTTGCAGTCGGCTGCCTACCTCGCCGATTTCGTGCAATGCCGCGTGTTCGGCGATGGAGCCGTTCATCTGCAGCTGATCACACGCCTCCCAATCCTCTTGCCACTTGATGATCTGCTTGTGGTCGCCGTTGGCGATGGCCGGCAGCCGGTAGAGCGGTATGGGGGCGAAGTGGTCGCCACAACGCAGTGGCGAGCAGGTGTGCAGGAAGCTGGTGTAGAGCAGCATCCAGCTCGGCCGCTCGTCGGTGTGGCCGCAAGGATCCGTGCTGTCGGAGAGCAGATCCACCCCTTGCAGCTGGAGTTTTGGCGCGAGCAGTCCCGCCTGATTGAGCTGCTGTTCAGCCAGTGCCACCTGTTCGCTCTGGTTGTCCGGGTGCAGGCTGTCTTGCTCGGGGCAGACCACCCGGCTGATGAACTGACCCTGCTGCATGCTGGTGGGAAACTCCCGGCCAAGGATCTGGCCCTGATAGCGCAGCATGTCCAGGTAGTTGACTATGGCCCGCTCGGCCTCACCGAGGGAGGTATCGCGATAGCATTCAAAGCTGAGTTCGAGAATGTACATGGGGGCTCAGTCCGGCTGGCGTTGAAGCAGCAGGGCGGTCAGGCGATCGACCTTCTGCTCGAGCCGGTTGAGCTGCTCGCTCAACTGTTGCAGGCTGACGGCATCGGCCGCCAGCTCGGGCTTGGCAACCGCAGGCGTGGTGGCCTCGGATGATTCTGTGGGCTGGGGTTGCTGTTTCCACTGGCTCAGCACTTTCAGCAGCTCGGCCATGGGCACGGGCTGGCTGAGGCGAGCCTTGACCATGGCGGTGGAGGGGGCGATCCCCTTCGCGGCCAGTTCGTTGGCAATGCGGATGATCTCTTGGGCGGACATGGGGGCTCCTGCGCAGGATGGCGGTGATACGGGCTGGACGGGGCACAGAGCTTAACCAAACCGCCTTCGTCTGGAAAGCGGGCTGGCGAGAGGAGGAGGCTCAATCGGTCTGGCGCAGCAGCACATCCAGCTGATCGATGGCTTCCGACCAGTCCGAATCATCCCAGAGCGCATCGCGCAGGAAGTTGGCCTGGGACTGGGTCCAGAAAGCGGCCTCGGGCAGCAGGGTCTGATTGTCCAGCCTGTGTTCGTGGATAAAGCGGTGCAGGTTCAGCTCGTCGTTGGCCAGGCCCAGCTGGGCAAACAGGGCGGACAGGTCGTGGGTCAGGAATTCCATCTCATCTCTCCCGGGGGACATTCCTGAAAATTATAGGCCCGGATCCGTGCCGGCTTGCTATTGCGATGGCATGGGCCCGATGCGGGGTGGCTGGCCTTGGGGCCAGCGGGAGTCGCGCTGGCTGGCTTACTGGGATGGCATGCGATGGGGTGGCAGATCGACGCCGACAATGTGCAGTCCCTGCATGCGCAACTGTCCCTGATAGTGGCTCTCGCCATCGCTGGAAAATTCAAACTCGTAGTAGGTCAACAGTCGCAGTGGCTGATTGGCCAGCGCACGGTGGCTGCGCGCCAGCGACAGCAGTTGCAGGTCGTGATGCTGGCAGTAGCGGCGCATGTATTGCCAGGCGAGTTCGGCCTGGCGGCGCTGATGCCAGAAGGCAGCGCCGATGAGGATAAGCAGCAAGATACCGAGCATTTCACCCATCGAGGGCTCCTTCCTTGTGATGTGGCCTGGTGTGGACCGAGTGGCGAGCCACCCGGCCGTTATTCCATCAGATGTTACGCCGCGGCAAACAGACGGCCTATGGCCTGACCGAGTGCATCGCTGCGCGCCGGATCCCGCAATCTGGCCAGCATATCATCGCGCAGTGCCGGCAGGGTCACCAGTTCGGCAAACACATGGTTGAAGAACTGGGTCGGTTGCAGCGCCAGCTGCTCCAGGAACAGGCCGAGCAGGCTCGGCTCCTTCAGATCGGGCCAGAGGCGACCGGCGATGGCGAGCAGCAGGGCCGGGCTCGGCTGGGTTTGCAGCAGGGTCAGCAGCTTGTTGGTACGCATGGCATTGCCGTTGCAAGAGGCCAGCGCCCGGCACAGGTAGGCCAGGGTTTCCGGGTTGGGCTCGGCGCTCTCCTGCTCCTTGCCGATGCGCTCGAACAGGGCACCCTGCACGGCCGGTGGCAGCGGGACATTTTCCAGGCTCTGGCACAGGGCGTAGAGCGGCGCCTGGGGCAGCCTTGGCAACGCCTTGCACACCAGCGCCAGATTGCGCTCGTCCTGCAGTCGCTCGGCCATGTCGGCGAAGCCTTGCAGGCCCAGCGCCTGCCAGCCTTCGTCGCCGGGTGCCGCCAGATAGTGGCAGAGGGCGTTGTAGTAGGCGGAAGGGGCCTGTTCCAACTGGCGGGCCAGCTTGGCATGCAGGCTGGCCATCTTGGCCTCGGCCGGGCGGAAGGTGTAGGGGTTGTCGGCCAGTCGCTGGGCCTTCTCTTCATCCAGATCGCCGGTCAGCTTGTAGCCCAGGGTCTCGACCACCTGATCCATGAAGAGCTTGGGGCCGCTGCCGATGAGCAGACCGCGCTCATCGAGCGCAAACTTGAGGAACCAGAGATAGTGCCTGGACTCCGCCGGCTGGAAGAAATGGACGCCGAGCCAGGCGTGCTGTTGCAGGGGCCAGGGATAGGGTTCTTGCTGCTGCTCGATGCGCACGAAGGTATCGCTCGCCAGCGGTCGCACCTGGCGGCCCATGTCGAACAGTTGAAACTGGGTATCGGCCTGGGTCAGAAACTCGGTCAGCGTGTTGATGGTAGACATGATGTGATCCGGCTAAGGGTGATGCGGGCCGATTATAAAGCGGTTGTATCAGATAGCCAGCAGGGGCACCAAGACCGCTTTGTTACAAGCTGAGAAGGGTGCTGCGGGTCAAGCTGTATAAAGCGGTTGCATCAGATATCCTGTGGGGCTCGGCTCTGCGTCCAGCCTGCCAATGGAACATGGCAGAGGGGGAGGGGGACGGTGTATAGTAGCGCCCTTTTTTGATGAGCCCGGCCAGCCTGTGCCCGTTTTACCGGGGAGGTTGACCGGTATGTGGTCATGAGCAAGAGGACGACGAGATGAATCAATATTTGCTGGTAGCCGGCCTGTTGGGTGAACTCACCGCCGAGTTGCAGCGCCTGGAGCGCTGGCAAGATGAGCATCCGGGTGAAGAGGCCCTGGCGAGCGAGCTGCCGTTCTGTGTCGATACCCTGAGCTTCGATCAGTGGCTGCAGTTCGTGCTGATCCCGCGCATGGAGCAACTGGTCATGCTGCAAGCGCCGCTGCCCACCAGCGTCTCCCTCTATCCCATGGCGAGCGAAGTCTACAAAGAAGAGCTGGCCGACGTGGAAGCCCTGCTGCGGTTGATCGCCCGCTTCGATCTGCTGCTCTCCGGCAAAGTGGTTGAGCAATGATGAGTGAGCAGGCAAAGGAAGAAAACGCCTTGCAACTGACCCTGCCCTATCAGAAGGAAACGCCGGTTGGCGGTAGCCTCAATGGTTGCCGTACTAACGACGGCGGCGCGATGAAGCTGACTCTGCTCTATCAGAAGGAAACGCTGGCTGGTGGCGGCCCCCATGGTTGCTGTGCTAAAGACGGCGGCGCGATGAAGCTGACTCTGCTCTATCAGGATGACTGGCTGGTGGCGGTCAACAAGCCGTCGGGCCTGCTGGTGCATCGCAGCTGGCTCGACAAGGCCGAGACCCGCTTCGCCATGCAGATGACCCGGGATCTCATCGGCGGCCGCCACGTCTACCCCGTGCATCGCCTCGATCGCCCAACCTCGGGCGTACTGCTGTTTGCGCTCGATCCTGCGGTTGCCCGCACCCTGACCGAGGCGTTTGCCGCCCGTCGGGTGCACAAGGAGTATCTGGCGCTGGTGCGGGGCTGGGCCCCGGAGCAGGGGGTGATCGATTACCCCCTCAAGGAGCAGTTGGACAAGATAGCCGATGCCATGAGCTCCCCGGATCGTCCGGCTCAGGAGGCGGTCACCGCATTTCATCGCCTGCACCAGGTCGAGTTGCCCCATGCGGTTTCCAAGAAGCACCCCACCAGTCGTTACAGCCTGGTCAGGCTGTTCCCGAAAACCGGTCGCAAGCATCAGCTGCGCCGCCATCTGGCCCACCTGTTCCACCCCATAGTCGGGGATACCAGCCATGGTGATGGCCGCCACAACCGCTTCTTTCGCGAGCAGCTGGGGTGCGAACGCCTGCTGCTGGTGGCCCGCAGACTCAGTTTCGAGCACCCGATCCTCAAAGTCCCGATGCGGATCCAGGCGCCGCTGGGGCCGGACGTCTTGCAGCTGTTTGCCGAGCTGGGCTGGCCCGCCAGCGAGAGCGACTACTGATCTTCACCTGGCCTGCTCACTCACGGTCGGGTGTTGCCTTCGACCGGGTTGTGGCATGCTGTAAAGCCACGCCAGTCAAAGGAATCCGTTATGGCTCAGATAGATATAGTAGTGGGAACCGTTTATGGCGCGGCCATGCTGGTTGCCGAGACGCTGGCTGCGCAGTTGCAGCAGGCCGGACATGTGTGCCAGATCTTCGATGAGGCCGTGTTGGAAGACCTGGACGCCTCCCGCTTCCTGTTGGTGATCACCGCCACCACGGGGCAGGGCGATATTCCGCCCAATCTGCAACCCTTAGCCGCCGCCCTGGCCGATCGGGCTCCCTATATGAAAGGGTGGCGCTATGCGCTCATCGCCATGGGTGACAGCAGCTATGAGCACTTTTGCGGTGCCGGCCGTCAGCTTGACGGCCTGTTGCAGGAGCTGGGGGCCAGGGCTCTGTTGCCCCGTCTGGAGATAGATGCCACCGTCGACGATGAACCGGAAAAAGTGGCGCTGGCCTGGCTAACCGGCTGGGAAAATACACTCTAGTTTTCCCCTCCTTGTGTTCTTTATTTGTCCCCCGTTGGTTTGCCCATGGGGGATGTTTATTTCCGGGCCAGACCAGTCTCAACTGACCATATTTCCCACTTTTTATCCGGTTATTTTTCTGGCATCCCTTCGTTTGGCCGAGCATTTATTTCTGTCATGACCGACATGCAAGAAAATTAAAAGTTCCGCATTGAAAGCGATTTCAGTCATGTTTTTGTCATTGATTTGGGTATTTTCAACTTAATCAGCGAAGCGAATTAATGTTTGATAGCGATTTCAAGCCATGTTTTTTGCTTGTTCGTGTTTTTAATTGGTGAGTTATTGCTAATTTATTGCTTCCCATGTCCTATAAAACCCTCTTGGGTGTGGGGTGGGCGATTTGTCGCCATTTTGTGAATCAGCTCATGTTTGTCCCGAAATTGGCTACCTATAATCGGCCTCGGTTATCACCTAAACGTTTTTATGGTGATAAGAACTTGGATATTCAGGATCACACTCCTCTCAGCGGGAATAAGGAAAATGAAAATGAAAGCAAAGTGGCTCCCGATCGCTGCAGCAGTAACCGCAGCCCTGGCTTCCCAAGCCGCCTTCGCCGTTGATTTCCACGGCTACTTCCGTTCAGGTGTTGGCGTTTCCGGTGACGGAGACATGGTGAAATACAACGTGAACAAGGTTGGTCGTCTGGGTAACGAAAATGATACCTACGGCGAAGTTCAGCTGGGTCAGGAAGTATTCAACAAGGATGGCAAGACTTTCTACGTTGATTCCATGTTCGCCATGGCTTCCAACGGTTCAAACGACTGGGAAGGTACCGGTACCGTTTGTAACTTCGATGCCAAACAGTGCAACGGTGATTCCGATTTCGCCCTGCGCCAGTTCAACGTCCAGGCCAAGGGCCTGCTGGGTTTCGCACCGGAAGCCACCCTGTGGGCCGGTAAGCGTTACTACCAACGTCACGACATCCACATCTCCGACTTCTACTACTGGAACATCTCCGGTGCCGGTGCCGGTATCGAAGGCATCCAGGCCGGTCCTGGCAAGATCTCCTTCGCCTGGGTTCGCAACGACCGCAGCGCGGCCGATGTGTTCGGTCAGTACAACCAGATTGGAACAGACCCGACTACCGGTAATCCAATCTATCGTAAAAACGAAGACCTGAACGTCAACACGCTGGATCTGCGTTATGCCGGTATCCCGCTGTGGAGCGAAGCGTCTCTGGAAGTTGGCGTAGACTACGCACTGGTTAACGAGACCGAAGCGCAGAAACCGCTGAAAAACAACAACATGAAAGACGGCGTCATGCTGACTGCCGAACTGACCCAAGGCATCCTGGGTGGCTTCAACAAGACTGTGCTGCAGTACGGTACTGAAGGTTACTCCAAGACCATGGCCTTCTACGGTGACGGTTCCTGGTACGGTGCCGAAGCCAAAGACGGTGCTGATGGTTTCCGCATCATCAACTGGGGTGTTGTTCCCATGGGCAACAACTTCGAGATGGGTCACCAGCTGGTCTACGGTGTAGGCAACGAGATGTGGGATGGCAACGACAAGGTTGAAGCCATGTCCGCCGTTGTTCGCCCCATGTACAAGTGGGATGACTTCAACAAGACCATCTTCGAAGGCGGCTACTTCAAGGACAAGACCAAGTCCACCAACGGTACCTCTGTTGATGACTCCGGCTACAAGCTGACCCTGGCTCAAGCCTGGTCTGCCGGCTCCAGCTTCTGGGCTCGTCCTGAAATCCGTGTGTTCGCCTCCTACCTGGCCAATGACGAAGATCAGAAAGTCTTCGAAAGCGGCACCTCCAAAGACACCTACCAAGTGGGTGTGCAAGCGGAAGCTTGGTGGTAAGCACTTCTTTCAGTTAAGTTAGTCACTGCCCCCGTATGGGGGCAGTTTTGTTTCGCCGGGTAACGGCAACCGGGTTATGGAGATAAGAAGAATGAAACTGGTAAAGATGTCTATCGCAGCCGTGGTTACTGCGCTGTTGGCCGGTTGTTCCGGTAGCATGTTGATCCCCGTGCAGGATCACGCATCCATCCTGAGTAATGCCGAACAGGCCAAGCAGGCGCTCTCACAGGCAACCAGCTGCTGCGCTGCTTTCAACGATTTCAATTATGTGAGCCTGCCGGAAGGCGATACCTTGCTGGCCCTCGATGGCAAGCAACCCAGTTTTCAGTTTGACGAGGGGATGAGCTACTTTGCGGCTTATCGCCTGCCAGCCAACACCGGCAACCTGGCCATCAAGGTCGCCTCCCAGGTGAGCAAGACAGTGCTGGTGCCTCAGGTCATCATGCTGGATGCCCAGTTCAAGGTGACTCGTGTGCTGGGTGAGTCGGTATTCAGCTACCAGCCAGCCCATCTGTTGGACAACGATCGCATCGAAGGCAAGGTCTTTGTCGATCGCAGCATGCCGGGCAACCCGGCGGCTGAAACCTACATGATTGTCTATGCCCCGGCCAACCAGCTGGCGGGCAGTACCACCATATTGCATCCCTCCAAGGCGTTTGCCCGTGCGAATGGCACGGTCGAGCCGGATATCAAGGATCCCGTGATCCCGCACTCCCCATGGGGCCTGGTGCAGATCGAAGTCGTCGACATGGCCAAGGGGCAGGGTCTTGAGGCCGTCTTCAAACCCGAGTACGCAGACAAGGTGGCGATGAGCCAGGCCGCACCGGCGACCGCCGCCGTGGCGGCTGCAGCCGTTGCTGCGCCCAGCAAACCCGCACCCGCCATGCTGACCGAAACCGAGGCTTTCTATCAGTCCCAGATCGAGAAAGCGGTGAAAGCCGGTGATATCGACAAGGCGATGCAACTGGTCAATGAGGCCGAGCGTGCCGGCTCGACCAAGGCGAAATCCGTCTTTATTGACGCGGTCAAGCGTTCGCAGAAAGGCTGAATATTGCCCAGCCTTTAAAAGATAATATTTATTTGAGGCCTCCCTTGTTGGAGGCCTTTTTAATCGGTAGACTAAAATAGAAAAAACAGCAAATGGTTACATTAAGTTACAATGCGTTTCTTTTGGCATTAATGTGATTGGTTAAAATACAATGCGAAACAGCACTTTTCATATTTATGGCGTAGCATGAAAATGCCGAAATATATTTGAAACCTACCCGAGTTTCCCCTCAGAATTATCTTGTGATCTCCCCTCCAAATTTTTTATTCCCTTGCGCCTGATGGAAGAAATTTCCGATCTGCTGGGTTATATTCAACAGGTCAAAATAAACAACCCCCAATCGAATTCATGCCGATGAAGATGATGCTCGTGATCGTCTATCAATTGGACTGAACCGTTTACGGGAAGACAATTCATTCAGGAGCGCACACATGTTTAAAAATGCTTTCTCTAATCTGCAAAAGGTCGGTAAGGCGCTGATGCTGCCAGTATCGGTCTTGCCAGTTGCAGGTATTCTGCTGGGGGTGGGCGCCGCTCACTTCAGCTGGTTGCCAGAAATTGTCTCCCAATTGATGGAGCAAGCTGGTGGTTCCGTATTTGGTCAGATGGCCCTGCTGTTCGCAGTGGGTGTTGCCCTCGGCTTTACCAATAACGACGGCGTATCTGGTCTGTCAGCCATCGTTGGCTACGGCATCATGACAGCTACTCTGAAGGTGATGGCACCTGTGATGGGTGTTGAAACCATCGAGACCGGCGTACTGGGCGGTATCCTCGCCGGTGGTGTGGCTGCCTGGGCGTTCAATCGTTTCTACAAGATCCAGTTGCCAGAGTATCTGGGCTTCTTCGCCGGCAAGCGTGCCGTGCCCATCATCACAGGTTTCGTGTCCATCGGTCTGGGTGTGATCCTGTCCGTGATTTGGCCGCCAGTTGGTTCCGCCATCGGTGCCTTCTCCGACTGGGCTGCCAACCAGAACCCGGTACTGGCCTTCGGTATCTACGGCGTGGTTGAGCGCTCCCTGATCCCGTTCGGTCTGCACCACATCTGGAACGTGCCTTTCTTCTATCAGGCGGGTACCTGTGTCAACGGCGCCGGTGAAACTGTTCACGGCATCATGACCTGCTTCCTGACTGCCGATGACGCTTCCCGCGCTGCCGGTAACGGCTTCGGTCAGCTGGCCGGTGGCTACCTGTTCAAGATGTTCGGTCTGCCTGCTGCTGCGTTTGCCATCGCTCACGCCGCCAAGCCGGAAAACCGCGCCAAGATCGTAGGTATCATGGCCTCTGCCGCCCTGACCTCTTTCCTGACCGGTATCACCGAGCCGATTGAGTTCTCCTTCCTGTTCATCGCTCCTGTGCTGTACGCGATTCACGCCGTACTGGCTGGTCTGGCCTATGTGCTGACCAACTCCCTGGGCGTGGTACACGGTCACACCTTCTCCAACGGTTTCATCGACTTCGTGGTGCAATCACCCCGTGCCGACAACATGTTGCTGCTGGTGGGTCTGGGTCTGGTCTACGCGGTCATCTACTACGTAGTGTTCAGCTTCGTAATCCGTGCCATGAACCTGAAAACTCCGGGTCGTGAAGACGAGACTGCTGAAGAGACAGTCAGCCAAAGCAAGGACGAGATGTCCGCTGCCCTGGTCACTGCCTTCGGTGGTAAAGAGAACATCGCCTCTCTGGATGCCTGCATCACCCGTCTGCGGGTTGGCGTGAAAGACGTGGCCAAGGTTGACCAGGCTGGTCTGAAGAAACTGGGTGCTGCCGGCGTGGTCGTAGCTGGTTCCGGCGTACAAGCCATCTTCGGTACCAAGTCCGACAACCTGAAAACCGACATGGACATCTGGATGAAGAGCAACTAATCCTGTTGCCTGAATATCAGAGTTCTTGAAGAGGGAGGCGAAAGCCTCCCTTTTTGCTGGGCGAGCGTCAGGGTGATGGCGGGCAGGGACCGGGTCCGTCGAGTTGCTCATTCTGATCCAAAGGGATGGGGCGGGGGCAACTTATGGCCTGCTTCCCTCACCACATGTGGCCCGCCCATGCCATGCGGATCCCGCACAAAGAAAAGGGGCGCCTGACGGGCGCCCCTCGTTGCTGCCGGATCGGGCTTACAACTTCTCCAGATCCCGCTCTATTTCACTGATCTTGTTCTGCACCACTTTTTCCAGATGGCGCAGGTCACGCAGTATCTTCTGCTTGATATCCGGGTCGGCCTGGACGTGCACACCCTGGGTCAGGTTATCCAGCTCATCCACCACGTACTTGAGATTGGCGTTGATCTCGGTGACATCCTTGTACTCATGGGTACCCGAGTCGACCAGCATGGTCTTGCGCTGGCGGGGATATTTGAATTTGACACTCTTGGCGAAGAACTCGCCTTTCTGCTTCTTGAAGTAGATCTTGAGGATGTCGTGATTGGCTTCCTGGCGCAGGGTATAGCTGTCCACTGAGGTGGGTTCCTGGATCCCCAGGCTCTTCAGATTCTCGTACATCGGGCTTCCTCGGTTTGAAACGATCCTGACCCATCTATCTTAACCGAGTCTGTGTGGCTTGCCTGTGACAGGGGCGCCAAAATCAAAAGGGGCCCAAAAGGCCCCTTTTGCCATGATGGCTGGTCGATCACTAATCGATGGCGCGCAGCAGGGCGCTGATACCGACAGCCTGGGCCGCGGGACATTTCTATCATCTGGATGTCGATGCAATCATAAAAAGGGCGCCTCGAGGCGCCCTTGCAGCAAGCAGTTGGCCATTACTCGTCGATGGAACGCAGCAGGGCGTTGATCCCTACCTTGGCACGGGTCTTGGCATCCACCTTCTTGACGATCACGGCGGCGTACAGGCTGTACTTGCCACACTTGGAGGGCAGGGAGCCGGAGACGACCACGGAACCCGCAGGTACGCGACCGTAGTGAATTTCGCCGGTTTCGCGATCATAGATGCGGGTGGACTGGCCGATGAAGACGCCCATGGAGATGACGGAGCCTTCCTCCACGATAACCCCTTCAACCACTTCTGAGCGGGCACCGATGAAGCAGTTGTCTTCGATGATGGTCGGGTTGGCCTGCAGCGGCTCCAGTACGCCGCCGATGCCGACGCCGCCGGAAAGGTGTACGTTCTTGCCGATCTGGGCGCAGGAGCCCACTGTGGCCCAGGTGTCGACCATGGTGCCTTCGTCAACGAAGGCACCTATGTTGACGTAGGAGGGCATCAGCACCGTATTGGGGGCGATGAAGGAGCCTTTGCGGGCGGTTGCCGGCGGCACCACGCGCACACCCGCTTCCTTGAACTGCTCGGCTGTGTAGTCGGAGAACTTGAGGGGAACCTTGTCGTAGTACTGGGCATCGTCGCCCTTGATGATGCCGTTGTCATTGATGCGGAAGTAGAGCAGTACCGCTTTCTTCAACCACTGGTGTACCACCCACTCGCCGGCAATCTTCTCGGCGACACGGGCCTTGCCGGAATCCAGCAGGTCGATGGCTTGCAGGATGGCGGCCTTGGTGGCGGCATCGACTGAGCCGGGAGTGATGGAATCACGGCGCTCGAAGGCCGCTTCGATGATCTGTTGCAACTCGGTCATGACAGGTTTCCTTTAAAAAATTCCGTTTGTTGTATCACACTTTTCCAATTGTTTTTAAGGGCTCAAGCCGATTTCTTCGGGAGAACGCTGATTTATTGTGCTTGAGTGGTCCAACCATTTGTTCTGCTTGATAAATCAGGATGATGAAAGGCGCCTTGTGAGGCCTTTCACCGGCCTGTCACTGCCCTCATCATCGGCCGACTCCTGAGGATTGAGCTGATTCACCAGCCGCTCCTCCAGCGCCAGCTGCTCGTCCTGGGTCAAGGGTTCGCCCGCGAGTGTGGTAAGGCTGAAGAAGTCCTCCACCCGCTCGCCTATGGTGGTGATCTTGGCGGCATGGAGCGACAGGCCGCACTGCTGGAACACGGCACCTATGCGGGCCAGCAGCCCTGGAGTATCCAGCGCCGTCAGCTCCAGCAGGGTGTGGCGGGTCTCCCCCTTGTGGGGCAAAAACACCGCCCGGGTTGGTACGCTGAACTGGCGGTGGCGCCGTGACAGCGGCTTGTTGCGCAGCACCAGCTTGCCCGGCTCCTGCAAGGCCTTCTCCAGCGCCTTCTTGATGGTGGCGGTACGGTTGGGGCTGATGGGCTCGCCGCTCGGCTCCAGCACCACGAAGGTATCCAGCACATAGTCGCTGCGCGAATTCATGATCTGGGCATCGTGGATGTTGAGGTTCTTCTGATCCAGCGCCGAGGCCACGGTGGCGAACAGATTCGGGGTGTCGCGGCAGTAGATGAACACCTCGCTGCCCCCCGGGTCGGATGCTTGCCGATGATCACCAGCGGGGCCGGGTTGTCGCCATGTTCGATGATCTTGCGACAGTGCCAGGCGATCTGCTCCGGGCTGTGGCGCAGGAAGTAGTCGGCCTTGAAGTCGCTCCACAGCTGGTTGATGGCCTCTTCCGGTACGTCCCGCTGGGCCAGGATCTGCTTGGCCTGGCGCTGGTTCTCACGAATGCGCAGCCGCATGTCGGGCGGGTTCTCCAGCCCCTGGCGCAGCGCCTTCTGGGTGGCGAAGTAGAGTTCGCGCAGCAGGGTGCCTTTCCAGTCGTTCCAGAGGGTGTCGTTGGTGGCGCAGATGTCGGCTACCGTCAGGCAGTAAATAAGGTCGAGATGCTGCTCGTCGCGCACCTTCTGGGCAAAGTCGGTGACCACTTCGGGGTCGTAGATGTCGCGGCGCTGGGCGGTGACCGACATCAGCAGGTGGTGGCGCACCAGCCAGGCGACCAGTCGGCTCTCGTAGCGATCCAGGCCGTGCAGCTGGCAGAACTCCAGCGCATCCACGGCGCCGAGTTCGGAGTGATCCCCGCGCCGGCCCTTGGCGATGTCGTGAAACAGGGCGGCGATGCTGAGCAGCTCCGGCTTGCGCAGCCGGGTGAACACCTCGTGGCAGAGCGGGTGGGTCTGGCGGCTGGCCGGATTGGGGAACTGGTGGATGTTCTTGAGCAGCCGGTGGGTGTGCTCATCGACCGTGTAGGCGTGGAACATGTCGAATTGCATCTGGCCGACGATGAGGTTCCACTGGGGCAAATAGGCCGCGAGGATCCCGTATTTGTGCATCAGGGAGAGCGGCTGGCCTATGCCATTGGGATGGCGCAGCAGCGCCATGAACAGGCGGCGGCACTCGGGCAGGTCCTGCAGCCAGCAGTTGAGCTTGCGGCGCGCCTCGCGCAGCTGGCGCAGGGTGGCGGAGTGGATGCCGGCAATCTCGGGATGCTGGGCTATCTGGTAGAAAAGTCGCAGTATGGCGGCGGGCTCGCGGCCAAACAGCTCGGAATCCACCGCATCGATGAGACGACCGCGCAGCTGGAATTCGTCGGAGAGGCGGCGCACGTCCATGGCGGTGTTGCCGAGAATAGCCTCGTCAAACAGCTGCAACAGCATCTCGTTGAGCTCCGAGACCCGCCGCACCGTCTGATAGAAGCGTTTCATCATCTGCTCGACCGGGCTGTTGCCGTCCCCCTCGAACCCCAGCATCTGGGCCACGGTGCGCTGGCGGTCGAACAGCAGCCGGTTGTCGCCCTTGTTGATGGCCATGTGCAGGGCGAAGCGCACCTTCCACAGGAAATTCTGGCAGTCGAGCAGCTCGCGGTATTCGGCCCGGTTGAGAAAGCCGTGGCTGGTCATCTCGAACAAGGTGGTGGCGCCGAAGTGGCGGCGGGCGACCCAGGCCAGGGTCTGGATGTCTCGCAGGCCGCCGGGGTTGCTCTTGAGATCCGGCTCCAGCTTGTAGGCGGTCCCCTGAAATTGCTGGTGGCGCAGGGCCTGCTCCTCGCGCTTGGCCTGGAAGAACTGCTCGCTCGGCCAGAAGAGCTGGGGGCCGGTCGCCTCCTTGAGTTGCTGGAAACCCGCCTGGCGGCCCGTGATATAGCGCGCCTCGATCAGGTTGGTGGCGACCGTGATGTCGGCGCGGCCCTGCTCTATGCATTCGGCCACGTTGCGTACCGCCTGGCCCACCTCCAGCTTGAGATCCCACAGCAAGGTGATGAACTCGCCGATGCGCAGTCCCAGCACCTCGTCCAGCTCTTCTCCTTCATAGAGGATCAGCAGGTCTATGTCGGAGTGGGGGTGCAGCTCGCCCCGGCCATAACCGCCCACCGCGATCAGGGTGAGCGCCGTCTTGTCGAAGCCGAACTTCTGCCACAGCCGGGTCAGCAGCTCATCCATGTATTCGGAGCGGGTGGCCACCAGTTCTATGATGTTGTCACCGGCATCGAAACGGGCGTGCAGCCAGCCGAGAAAACGGCTCAGATACTCTTTGCAGTTCTCGCGGGTGAGCTGATCGTCGGGTAACAGATGGGGGGAAAGCAGGCTGGCATCCATGGCATCTCACACTCTCGGTCTGGCCGGATAAAGATCAACCCCGGCGTGTGGCCGGGGCTGAATGTCAAACGTGGCGGATAACGCGGTCGATGGTGTCATCGGGGCGCAGGGTGAGCACCTCGCAGCCATCCTCGGTCACCAGCAGGGTGTGTTCCCACTGGGCTGAGTCGCCGCCATCCTTGGTGGTCACGGTCCAGCCGTCTTTCGGATTGATGCGGCAGTGATACTTCTTGCTGTTGACCATGGGCTCTATGGTGAAGCACATGCCCGGCTTGAGCTCCTGCTTGCCGCCGTTGCGGTAGTGCAGGATCTGCGGTTCTTCGTGGAATTCGCTGCCGATGCCGTGGCCACAGTAGTCGCGCACCACCGAGAAGCCGGCCTTCTCGACGATGGGCTGGATCAGGGCGCCAATCTCTGTGATGCACATGCCTGGGCGCACCTGCTTGATGGCGGCGTACAGGCTCTCCTGGGCGACCTTGCACAGCTGGCGACGCAGCGGTGTGGTCTCACCCACGATGAACATGGCGGAGGTGTCGCCGTGGTAGCCATCCTTGATGACTGTGATGTCCAGGTTGATGATGTCCCCTTCCCGCAATTTCTTGTGGTTGGGGATGCCGTGACAGATGACGTCGTTCACCGAGGTGCAGATGGACTTGGGGAAGCCGTGGTAGTTGAGCGGGGCCGGGATCGCCTGCTGCACGTCGACGATATAGTCGTGGCACAGGGTGTTCAGCTCGTCTGTGGTGACGCCTGCCTTGACGTGGGGGGCTATCATGATCAGCACATCGGCGGCCAGCTGGCCGGCAACGCGCATCTTTTCAATCTCTTCCGGTGTCTTGATTTTAATGGACATGGGATCTCTCTTGGGGCCTGACTGCGCATCCTGTCGATGCCCAACAATCAGGTAATGAAAAATAGATGCGTTTGCAATCAGGCCAAAATTTTATCCCCAACCCCCGTTTACTTCCAGTGTGATTGTCATCACAACGTCAAATCCTCTGCCCTGCATCCACTACAGGGATCCATTTTTAGCACCCCGGCCGGTGGTGTCCTGACCAAAGTTATGGTATAAAGCGCGCCGGAATGGGGAACTTGCGTCCGCATTTCATCACCCTTACTCAATAACACACACACATCGACACCTGTACCGGGGTGCCCCTTTGGGGTCGGTTACATGGGATGTGTGGAGGCCTAACCCCAATACAGAGGTATAAAATGGCTAAAGTTTCTATGCGCGACATGCTGCAAGCCGGCGTTCACTTCGGTCACCAGACTCGTTACTGGAACCCGAAAATGAAGTCCTACATCTTCGGTGCCCGCAGCAAGGTTCACATCATCAACTTGGAAAAAACCGTTCCGATGTTTGACGATGCCATGAACTTCATCAGCTCCGTAGCTGCCAAGAAAGGCAAGGTACTGTTCGTAGGTACCAAGCGTGCCGCGTCTGAAGCCGTAAAAGATGCCGCTGATCGTTGCGACCAGTTCTATGTCAACCACCGCTGGTTGGGTGGCATGCTGACCAACTGGAAAACCGTTCGTCAGTCCATCAAGCGCCTGAAAGATCTGGAAACCCAGAGCCAGGACGGTACCTTCGAAAAGCTGACCAAGAAAGAGGCGCTGATGCGTACTCGCGAAATGGACAAGCTGGAGAAGAGCCTGGGTGGTATCAAGAACATGGGCGGCCTGCCTGACGTGCTGTTCGTTGTCGATGCCGACCACGAGCACATCGCTATCAAAGAAGCCAACAACCTGGGTATCCCGGTAGTTTCCATCGTTGATACCAACTCCAACCCGGACGGCGTTGATTACGTCATCCCGGGTAACGACGATGCTATCCGTGCCGTACAGCTGTATCTGAATGCTGCTGCTGACACCGTACTGGAAGCTCGCGCTCAGGACATCGTTGTTCAAGCCGAACAAGATGGCTTCGTTGAAGCTGAGTAATTGATAAGGACTGAAAAGCCCTTATTAACCAAGCTGATGTAATTGGTTAGCAGGGGCCCTTGTGGCCCCTGTTTCTTGTCAATTCAAGACCGAGGATACTGGACATGGCTAACGTTACTGCCGCCCTGGTAAAAGAACTGCGCGAGCGCACCGCCGCTGGCATGATGGATTGCAAAAAAGCACTGGAAGAAGCTGCTGGTGATATCGAGCTGGCAATCGAGAACATGCGCAAATCCGGTCAGGCCAAAGCCGCCAAGAAAGCAGGCCGTATCGCTGCTGAAGGCGTGATTTTCGCCCGTACCGAAGGCAACATTGCTGCCATGATCGAGCTGAACAGCGAAACCGACTTCGTCGCCAAAGATGCCAGCTTCATGGCAATGGGCCAGAAGATCGCCGATATCGCCGCGACCCAGAAAATTGCTGACGTCGACGCCCTGAAAGCGACCGATTTCGGCAACGGTGAGTCCATCGAGCTGACCATCACCAACCTGATCGCCAAGATCGGTGAGAACATGAACCTGCGTCGCGTGATGCTGGTTGAAGGTGACAACCTGGGCACCTACGTTCACGGCTCCCGCATTGGTGTTATCACCAAGCTGACCGGTGGTTCCGCCGAGCTGGCCAAAGATCTGGCCATGCACGTTGCAGCCAACAGCCCGCAATTCGTCAAGCCTGAAGACGTGTCTGCTGAAGTCGTTGCCAAAGAGCGCGAAATTCAGATCGACATCGCCATCAACTCCGGCAAGCCGAAAGAGATCGCCGAAAAGATGGTTGAAGGCCGCATGAAGAAGTTCACCGGTGAGGTTTCCCTGACTGGTCAGCCGTTCGTGAAGGATCCTTCCATGACGGTTGCCGAGCTGCTGAAGAAAGAAGGCGCTGACGTTGTCTCCTTCACCCGTTTCGAAGTGGGCGAAGGCATCGAGAAGCAAGAGACCGATTTCGCTGCTGAAGTGGCAGCCCAAATCGCGGCCGCTCAGAAGGCCTAACCGAACCGGTTTTTTCCGTTTCCCTAGACCGCGACTTATGTCGCGGTCTTTATATGACCAGGAATCAGTGACATGAGTACCAATCCCAAGCCTGCATACAGACGTGTTCTTCTGAAGTTGAGTGGTGAAGCCCTGCAAGGATCCGAGGGTTTTGGCATTGATCCGGCGGTGCTGGAGCGGATGGCCCAAGAGATCAAGGAACTGGTTGAGCTGGGTGTTCAGGTCGGTCTGGTCATCGGTGGCGGCAACCTGTTCCGTGGTGCCGGTCTTGCCAAAGCGGGCATGAACCGCGTGGTGGGCGACCACATGGGTATGCTGGCCACCGTGATGAACGGTCTGGCCATGCGTGATGCCCTGCATCGTGCTTATGTGAATGCCCGTCTGATGTCTGCCATCTCCCTGCAGGGCGTCTGCGATTCCTATAGCTGGGCCGAGGCCATCAGCCAGTTGCGCGCCGGCAAGGTAGTGATCTTCTCTGCCGGTACCGGCAACCCCTTCTTTACCACCGACTCCGCGGCCTGCCTGCGCGGGATCGAGATCGAAGCCGACGTGGTGCTGAAAGCCACCAAGGTCGATGGCGTATTCACGGATGATCCGGTCAAGAACCCGGATGCCGTGCTGTACCATGAATTGAGTTATGATGAAGTTCTTGAAAAAGAACTCAAAGTGATGGATCTTGCTGCTTTTACTCTGGCCCGTGACCATGATCTGCCGATCCGCGTGTTCAACATGAACAAACCGGGTGCGCTGCGTCGGGTTATCATGGGTGAGCCGGAAGGCACCCTGATCCACCACATCGGCAAGTAAGACAAGAGATCAGGCTGGAAGGCGCTCTTATTCATTACGCCAGCAAATAAATATGATAGACACGAGCCGCGTGGCGGCTCGTTCGCCAAAAGGAAAACCACTGTGATCAACGAGATTAAAAACGACGCCAAGGACCGCATGGCCAAGAGCGTAGAGTCGCTCAAGACCCAGATGTCCAAGATCCGTACCGGCCGCGCTCACCCGAGCCTGCTCGACGGTATCCAGGTTGAGTATTACGGTGCTGCCACTCCTCTGAAACAGTTGGCCAACGTGGTGGCAGAAGATGCTCGTACCCTGTCCATCTCCATTTTTGACCGCTCCATGATCCAGGCGGTAGAAAAGGCAATCCTGACCTCGGATCTGGGCCTGAACCCGTCCAGCAACGGCCAGACCCTGCGCGTGCCGCTGCCGCCGCTGACCGAAGAGCGTCGCCGCGATCTGACCAAGATCGTCCGTGCCGAAGCCGAAGGTGCCCGTGTGGCCGTGCGCAACATCCGTCGCGATGCCAACGCCGACTTCAAAGCGCTGCTCAAGGACAAAGAGATCTCCGAAGACGACGACCGTCGTGCCCAGGAAGAGATCCAGAAACTCACCGATGCCTTCATCAAGCTGGTGGATGACGCCCTGGCCGCGAAGGAAAAGGAGCTAATGGAAATCTAAGCCTCTGACAGGTATATTACGAGCGCCGTGTAGTGCCCCTGCACGGCGCTTTTGTCTTTGTGGGAGAAATGAATGTCGCTTTTGGCAGCGTTAGGTGATTGTGCCAACTCGTCCTTGCCTCGTCATGTGGCCATCATCATGGATGGCAACGGACGCTGGGCTCAGAACCGTGGCAAGATGCGGGTCTATGGTCACAAGGCGGGCGTGAAGTCCGTTCGTGAGGCGGTGACCTTTGCCGCGCGCGCCAAGATAGAGGCGTTGACCCTGTTTGCCTTCTCCAGTGAGAACTGGCGGCGGCCGGAAGGGGAGGTCAGTGCCCTGATGGAGCTGTTCCTGACCGTGCTGGGCCGTGAGGTCAAGAAACTGCACAGCAACGGGATCCGGCTCAAGGTGATCGGTGATACCGCCCGCTTCAGTGAACGCTTGCAGGCCAAGATCGCCAAGGCTGAGGCCCTGACCGCCGACAACCAGGGGCTGACCCTCAATATTGCCGCCAATTACGGTGGTCAGTGGGATATCGCACAGGCGGCCCGTAAACTGGCCCGTGCCGTGGCGGCGGGCGAGCTGGACGCCGATGCCATCGATGAGTCCCTGCTGGCCGGGCAAGTCTGCATGGCCGACCTGCCCCCCGTGGATCTGTTGATCCGGACCGGTGGCGATCATCGCATCAGCAATTTTGTGTTATGGCAGCTCGCCTATGCCGAGCTCTATTTTACCCCGGTATTGTGGCCCGATTTCAACGAGGCCGAGTTCAGTGAGGCCGTTGCCTCTTTCGTTGCCCGCGAGCGTCGCTTCGGGTGTACGGGCGAACAGATACGGGAATTGATCGCCGAGCATCAGACCGGCTAAATCCCCTCCCAAGAGAGAGGTTTCTTTTGCTAAAACAACGAATTATTACCGCATTGCTACTGGTTCCCCTGGTGTTGGGGGCGTTATTTTTTCTGCCGTTGAAATTCTTTGCCCTGTTGGCAGCCCTGGTGTTTCTGTTGGCCAGCCGCGAGTGGAGCGGCTTCGTCTCTGCCCGGCCGCAGCAATGGCTGCCGCTGGTGTTCTGTCTGTTGCTCGGTGCCAGCCTGTTCTGGCTACCGGTCGAGCAGCTGTGGACCCCGCACTTGCATCCGCTGGTGATGGGCGTGCTCTGGACCGCGGTCAGCTGGTGGCTGCTGGGGCTGTTGCTGGTATTGCGTTATCCCCAGAGCGCCAAGCTGTGGAAAGAGTCCATCTGGCTCAAGTCCCTGTTCGGTCTGGTGACCCTGGTGCCCTTCTTCTGGTCCCTGGTGGCCATCCGTGGTTACAACTTCTATCACGACCCCATGATGGGGGCCTGGATCCTGTTGTTCGTCATGGGGCTGGTCTGGGCGGCAGATTCTGGCGCGTACTTTTTCGGCAAGGCCTTTGGCAAACACAAGCTGGCACCGGCCGTCAGCCCGGGCAAAACCATCGAAGGCATGGTTGGCGGCCTGTTTACCGCCAGCCTGCTGGCCGTTGCCGTGACCTGGTTCATGGGCTTCGTGCCCGCCAAGATGGCCATAGTGCTGTTCTGCTCCCTGCTGGCTGTGCTGGCGTCCGTGCTCGGCGATCTGACCGAGAGCATGTTCAAGCGGGAGGCGGGCATCAAGGATTCCGGCACCCTGCTGCCCGGTCATGGCGGTATTCTCGACCGGATCGACAGCCTGACCGCCGCCCTGCCGGTATTCCTGCTCAGCTACCTGTTGCTCAGCCAGGAATTCTGATGCCTCGCTCGCTGATGATCCCGGGAGCATCCGGCCCCGTCAGTCTGTTACTCGTTCAGGAGTCTTGATGCATAGTCTGATGATCTTGAAGGCTTTCGGCTCCATCCGTTCGTTAGCAAGTCGGGAGTCTTGATGCATAGTCTGATGATCTTGAAGGCTTTCGGCTCCATCCATTCGTTAGCAAGTCGGGAGTGTTGATGCATAACCTGGTGATCCTGGGAGCTTCCGGCTCCATCGGTCAGAGCACCCTCAAGGTACTGCGGCAGAATCCGGGCCGTTGGCAAGTTCTGGCGCTGACGGCGTCCCGCAGCGTGGATGCCATGCTGCGCGACTGTCTCGAATTCTCCCCCCGCTTCGCCGTCATGGTGGATGAAGACGCGGCCGCCATGCTGGCAGGCCGGCTCAAGGCCCATGGCAGTGTGACCCGGGTACTGTCCGGTCAGGCCGCCCTGTGCGAGGTGGCAGCCCATCCCGATGTTCACAGCGTGATGGCGGCCATCGTCGGTGCCGCGGGCCTGGCTCCCACCATGGCCGCGGTGCGTGCCGGCAAGCGCATCCTGCTGGCCAACAAGGAGGCGCTGGTGATGTCCGGCGCTTTCTTCATGGAGGCGGTGCGCGAGCATGGCGCCGAGCTGCTGCCCATCGACAGCGAGCACAACGCGATTTTCCAGTGTCTGCCCGAAGTCATTCAGCGTCAGCCCGGCTTCTGCGATCTGGCGGGAGCCGGCATCAGCAAGATACTGCTGACCGGCTCCGGCGGCCCGTTCCGCTACACCGACATTCAGGAACTGGCGCGGGTCACGCCGGCCCAGGCCATCGCCCACCCGAACTGGTCCATGGGGGCCAAGATCTCGGTGGATTCCGCCACCATGATCAACAAGGGGCTGGAGTACATAGAGGCGCGCTGGTTGTTCAATGCTGCGCCCGAGCAGATCCAGGTGGTGATCCATCCCCAGTCCGTCATCCACTCCATGGTGCAGTACAAGGACGGCTCGGTGCTGGCCCAGCTTGGCAACCCGGACATGTGCACCCCCATAGCCCATGCCCTGGCCTATCCGGCTCGTGTTGAGTCTGGGGTGGAACCTTTGGATTTCTTCAGTGTCGGAGAATTCAGCTTTATCCGGCCCGATTATGAGCGTTATCCCTGCCTGGCACTGGCCATGAACGCCTGCCAGCAGGGGCAGGCGGCGACCACGGCGCTCAATGCCGCCAACGAGGAGGCCGTTGCGGCTTTCCTTGCAGAGCGGATCGGTTTTATGGATATTGCCAGAGTCAATGAGGCCATCATGGCGGCGCTGGGTAGTTCCGCCGTGGGCTCACTGGATGATTTGATTGCGCTGGATGGTGCGGCCCGTGCCCGTGCTCACAATTTGATTGAGGAGCTTAGCTGATGAGTGGTATTTCGTGGCATTGTGCTGCCTTCATCCTTGCCTTCGGGTATCGGACCATGCATGAAATCGAGGTGGCTGACTGATGAGTGCTGTGCTGTGGAATGACAAACATGCCTTGATGACTGCCTCCTTCGATTGTTCGAATGGGTATGATATCGAGGTGATCGGCTGATGGGCGGCGTGTTGTGGAACATAGGTGCCTTTATCGTCGCCCTCGGGCTGCTGGTGGCGGTTCATGAATTCGGCCACTTCTGGGTGGCCCGTCGCTGTGGCGTCAAGGTCGAGCGCTTCTCCATCGGTTTTGGCAAGGCCATCTGGCGCCGGGTCGGCAAGGATGGCACCGAGTATGTGCTGGCGCTGATCCCGCTCGGCGGCTACGTCAAGATGCTCGATGGCCGGGTCGATGAGCTCAAACCCGGTGATGAGCAGCATGCCTTCAACCACAAGAGTGTCTGGGCACGCATGGCCATAGTGGCGGCGGGCCCCATGGCGAACTTCGTGTTTGCCCTGTTTGCCCTCTGGCTGATGTTCATGATCGGCGTTCCTGCCGTCAAACCCGTGGTGGGGGAGGTGCGCCCCGCTTCCATAGTGGCGGCGGCCGGGATCGAACCCGGCATGGAGATCGTCGGTGTCGGCGACAAGGCGACCGGTGACTGGGAGAGCGTGACCTATGCCCTCATCAGCCACCTGGGCGATGATGCCGTGCAGCTCAAGCTGAAGCCAGCCAACACCAGCTATGCGGTGGACAAGACCCTGCAGCTGGCTGGCTGGCAGTTTGACCCGGACAAGGAGTCACCCATCGGCAGCCTGGGGATAGTGCCCCTCGGCGGCAAGGTGCTGCCCGTGGTTGAGGCCATAGTGCCCAAGAGTGCCAGTGAGAAGGCCGGCATCTTGGTCGGTGATCGCATCAAGCGGGTGGGCGAGCAGGAGGTCACCGAGTGGGCCCAGTTCGTGCTCCAGGTGCAGCAATCTCCGGAGCAGCCACTGCAGCTGGTGGTGGAGCGGGCGGGCAGCGAACTGACCCTGACCCTGACCCCGGATGTGAAAAAAGTGCGGGGCCAGCTGGTCGGTTTTGTCGGCCTGTCACCGCAACTGGTTCCATTACCGGATGAGTATCGAATTCTGTTACAGTATGGGCCTTTGCAAGCCCTGTGGCAGGGAGCCCAGAAGACCTGGAGCCTGACCACACTGACCTTTGACATGATTGGCAAGCTGATTGGTGGCATCGTCTCGCTGGATAATCTGAGCGGCCCCATCTCCATTGCCAAGGGCGCAGGCAGCAGTGCCGATTACGGTCTGGTCTATTTCCTCGGCTTTCTGGCGCTGATCAGCGTCAACCTGGGGATCATCAACCTGTTTCCCCTGCCGGTGCTGGACGGTGGCCATCTGGTCTACTTCCTCATCGAGGCGGTCACCGGCAAGCCGGTATCAGAAAAAATTCAGGAAGTGGGTTTCAGGATCGGCGCCGCCATTCTGATGTTACTGATGGGCATTGCGCTGTTTAATGATTTCGCTCGCCTCTGAGGCCAGAGCATCAACAAGGACACATAAGAACAAAATGGCTGTTAAAAAAGCATTGGTGTTGAGTTGCCTGCTGGGTGCCAGTTTCCTGGCCCAGGCGGCCCCTGCCTCTTTTGTGGTGCAAGATATCCAGGTCGACGGCTTGCAGCGAGTGACGCTGGGTGCCGCCCTGTTGAACCTGCCGATCCGGGTTGGCGATACCGTCGATTCCGTGACCCTGGCCAACGCCATCAAGAAGCTCTACTCCTCCGGCAACTTCGAGGACGTGAAGGTTTACCGTGACGGTCAGGTGCTGCAAGTGGCGGTCAAGGAGCGGCCGACCATCTCCAGCATCGAGTTTTCAGGCAACAAGGATATCAAGGAAGAGCAGCTGACCCAGAGCCTGGAGTCCTCCGGCATCCGGGTGGGTGATCCGCTGGATCGCACCGTACTGAGCTCCCTCGAGAAGGGTCTGGAAGATTTCTACTACGGCGTGGGCAAATACTCCGCCAGGGTCAAGGCCATCGTCACCCCGCTGCCGCGCAACCGGGTCGACCTCAAGTTCACCTTCGTGGAAGGGGAAGCGGCCAAGATCCAGCAGATCAACATAGTCGGTAACAATGTCTTCCCGGAAGAGAAGCTGCTGGCCCAGCTCTCCCTCAAGGACGATGTGCCCTGGTGGAACTTCACCGGCGATCAGCGTTACCAGAAGCAGAAACTGGCCGGTGACATCGAGACCCTGCGCTCCTACTACATGGATCGCGGCTACATCCGCTTCGCCCAGGAGTCGACCCAGGTCTCCATGACTCCGGACAAGAAGGGCGTCTACGTGACCCTGAACGTCAAGGAAGGGGATCAGTACAAGGTCTCCGGCGTTCAGCTCAAGGGTGACATGATAGATCGTGGCGGCGAGATGAAGGGCTTGATCCCTATCGAAGCCGGCAGCATCTACTCCGCCAGCCAGGTCACCCATACCGAAGAGGTGCTCTCCAAGTTCCTCGGCCGTTACGGCTACGCCTACCCGAAAGTGGTCACCTTCCCCCAGGTCAATGACAAGACCAAGGAAGTGGAGCTGATCGTCAACATAGAGCCGGGTCCCCGTGTCTATGTGCGCAACATCAACTTCAGCGGCAACGTCACCACCAAGGATGAAGTGCTGCGCCGCGAGATGCGTCAGATGGAAGGCACCTGGCTCTCCTCCGACAGCGTCGAGCAGTCCAAGACCCGTCTCAACCGCCTCGGCTACTTCGAAACCGCAGAAGTGGACACCAAACGGGTGCCGGGCAGCGATGACCAGGTCGATCTCGACTTCAAGGTCAAGGAGCAGCCAGCGGGCTCCATCAACGCCGGCGTGGGCTATGGTACCGAATCGGGCCTGAGCCTGCAGGCGGGCCTGCAGCAGGACAACTTCATGGGGACCGGCAAGAAGATCGGCATCTCCGCCAGCACCAACAAGTACTCCAAGAGCGTCGACCTCAGCTACAACGATCCCTACTTCACCGTGGACGGAGTCAGCCTGGGTGGTCGTCTCTACTACAACCAGTTCAGTGCGGCCGACGCCAACATAGTCGACTACGAGAACACCACAGTCGGCTTCCGCCTCTCCAGTGGTTTCCCGGTCAACGAGAACAACCGCCTCGACTTCAGCCTCGGCCTTGAGAACAACAAGCTGTCCCAGCCCAACCCCTATCTGCAGGTGGATGAGTTCTGGAAGGTGTACAGCAAGAACAAGGATGGCGACAACCGCATGGTGTTCAACACCGTCGACGTCACCGCCGGCTGGACCCGTTCCACCCTCAACAAGGGGATGTTCCCGACCGCCGGTGACCGTCAGCGTGTGAACGCCAAGGTGACAGTGCCGGGCATGGATCTGCAGTACTTCAAGCTGAACGCAGAAGACGCGCACTACTTCCCGTTCGATGCGGATCACAAGTGGGTGCTGATGGCCAAGGCCCGCGCCTCCTACGGCAACGGTTACGGCAGCAACGGCAACTATGACCACGTACTGCCGTTCTTCGAGAACTACTTCGCCGGTGGTTTCGATACCCTGCGCGGCTTCAAGAGCAATACCGTGGGTCCGAAGGCGCTCTACTACTACAACCTGAGCGGCAACGACGTCATCCAGGGCACCGACAGCTCTGTGGGCGGCAACGCCCTGGCGGTGGCATCCCTCGAGATGATAGTGCCGACGCCGTTCGCGTCAGAGACCTATCAGCCCCAGCTGCGTACCAGCTTCTTCATCGATGCCGGTTCCGTGTGGGATACCACCTTCGACTATGCCCAGTACCAGAACCGCTGCTTCAGTGGTTGCAACTATCTGAGCGATTATTCGGATCCGACCAACTACCGCGCCTCGGCCGGTCTGTCGCTGCAGTGGCTCTCCCCCATGGGACCCCTGGTGTTCGCGATTGCCCGTCCGCTCAAGCAGTACGAGGGCGATCGCACCGAGTTCTTCTCATTCAACATCGGCCGCACCTTCTAAGGACGGACGCACCCCCACCCAGGCGGTGGGGGTATTCAATGATGGGACGCGCAGCTTGCGTGCCTCACCAGGTAACAAGTCGGTCCGGGTACCACTTGCATAATCAGGTAAATCAGGTAGCCCTCACATGAGGGAACAAGGAGTAAGTGTGAATAAAGCGTTGAAAGTAGCTGGTTTGAGTTTTGCACTGATGGCTGCCGGCATGGGCTCCGCCTTGGCCGAGACCAAGATCGCCGTGGTCGACATGGGCGAAGTATTCCAAAAGCTGCCCCAGCGTGAAGCAGTCTCCAAGAAGCTGAAAGGTGAATTCGAGCCGCGCATGCGTGAGCTGCAGAAGCTGGAATCCGACGGTCAGGCGCTGGTCGAGAAGTTCAAGAAGGACGAAGCCTTCATGAGCGCCGAGCAGAAGAAGCAGAACCAGGAGAAACTGGCCAAGCTGCAGATGGAGTTCAACCAGAAGCGTCAGGCGTTCGAACAGGACAACGGTCGCCGTCAGTCCGAAGAGCGCGGCAAGATCCTGACCAAGGTACAGGCTGCCATCGATTCCATCGCCAAGAGCAATGGTTATGATCTGGTGCTGGAGCGCAATGCCGCCCCGTATGCCGCCAGCAAGCTGGACATCTCTGCCCAGGTTATTTCTCAGGTAAGCAAGAGCAACTAATTGATGGCATTCACTCTCGCACAGCTGGCCCAGCAACTGGGGGCCCAGGTCCATGGCGACGGAACCCTGGAAATCCGCAAGGTAGCGACACTGGAAAAGGCCGGGGAGGGGGATATCACCTTCCTGTCCAATAAAAAGTACCGGCATTATCTGGAGCAGAGCGAGGCCACGGCCGTGCTCATTACAGAAGCGGATTTGCCTTTTTGTCCCACCAATGCCCTGGTGATCAAAGACCCCTATGTGGGGTTCGCCCGGGTAGCCCAACTGCTGGACACCACGCCGCAACCGGCCACGGATATACATCCGAGCGCCGTCATCGCGGCCGACGTGCAACTGGGCGAGAGAGTGGCCATCGGGGCCAATGCGGTGATCGAATCCGGCGTCGTGCTGGGGGATGACGTGCGCATAGGTCCAGGCTGTTTTGTTGGCAAGAATACCCGACTGGGAGCTCGCTCCCGGTTGTGGGCCAACGTCACCCTGTATCACAACATCACCATGGGCACCGACTGTCTGGTTCAAGCCGGCACAGTGATCGGCGCCGATGGGTTCGGTTATGCCAATGAGCGTGGCGAGTGGATCAAGATCCCCCAGCTCGGTGGCGTGACCATAGGCAACCGGGTCGAGATCGGAGCCTGCACCACCATAGACCGGGGTGCGCTGGAAGATACCCGCATCGCGGATAACGTCATCATCGACAACCAGTGCCAGATCGCCCACAACGTCGAGATCGGTTACGGCACCGCCGTGGCCGGTGCGACCGTGATGGCTGGTAGTCTCAAGGTCGGCAAATACTGTATCATTGGCGGCGCCTCCGTCTTTAACGGGCACATGGAGATCTGCGATCAGGCCACCATTACCGGCATGGCCATGGTGATGCGACCCATTACCGAGCCCGGTGTCTACTCTTCCGGCATCCCCCTGCAAACCAATAAAGAGTGGCGCAAGACCGCCGCCCGGGTGATGCGTATCGAAGAGATGCACAAGCGGTTGAGCAAGCTTGAGAAGAAGCTGGATCAAGAATAATCACGATTGGTATAGGGTACTGTTTTGACTACTGAAAAGAAGAGCCTGGGTATCCAGGAAATCATGGATCTGCTGCCCCACCGTTATCCCTTCCTGATGGTGGACAAGGTGGAAAGCTACGAGATCAGCGACGAGCGCAAGACCCTGCGCGCCATCAAGAACGTCTCGTTCAACGAGCCGATCTTCCAGGGGCACTTCCCGGCCAAGCCGGTGTTCCCTGGCGTACTGATCCTGGAAGCCATGGCGCAGGCCACCGGTATCCTGGCGTTCACCATGGTGGGCAAGCCGTCCCCCAACGAACTCTATTACTTTGCCTCAATCGATAACGCTCGTTTCAAGCGTCCGGTCGGCCCCGGCGATCAGCTGGTGCTCGACGTGGTGTTCCTGAAAGAGCGTCGCGGTATCGCCAAGTTCACCGGTGTCGCCACCGTCGATGGTGAAGTGGTCTGTACCGCCGAGCTGATGTGCGCCAAACGCGAGGTTTAATACACGTGATCGACCAGACTGCCATCATTCACGATACCGCCATCGTCCATGAGTCTGCCGTGATCGGTAAAGGGGCTGAAATCGGCCCCTTTTCTGTCATCGGCGCCGAGGTTGAAATCGGCGAAAACACCTGGATAGGCTCCCATGTGGTGATCAAGGGCCCGACCAAGATAGGTCGTGGCAACAAGATCTTCCAGCACACCTCCATAGGTGAGGATTGCCAGGACAAGAAGTACGCCGGCGAGCGCACCTTCCTCGAGATCGGCGACAACAACGTCTTTCGCGAGAACTGCACAGTGCACCGCGGCACCATCCAGGATCAGTCCCTGACCAAGGTGGGCAGCGGTAACCTCTTCATGGTCAACGTGCACGTGGCCCATGACTGCATCATCGGTGACAACTGCATCTTCGCCAACAACGCGACCCTGGCGGGCCACGTGGTGATCGGCGATTTCGTGATCTTTGGCGGTCTCTCCGCGATCCACCAGTTTGGTCGGGTCGGCTCCCACGCCTTCGTCGGTGGCTGCGCCGCCCTCAACAAGGATGTGCCGCCCTACGTGATGGCGGCCGGCAACTACGCCAAGCCGTTCGGGGTCAACTCCGAAGGCCTGCGTCGTCGCGGTTATAGCCCTGAGGCCATCTCGGCCGTCAAGCGTGCCTACAAGGAGATCTTCCGCTCCGGCAAGACCATCGAAGAGGTATTGCCCGTGCTGATCGAGATGGCGGCCAGCGAACCGGCCGTTCAGCTCTACGTGGATTTCCTCAAGGACAACGAGCGCGGGATCATCCGTGCCTGATCCCGTTCGCATCGGTATCGTCGCCGGAGAGACCTCCGGCGACATCCTGGCCGCCGGGCTGGTGCGTGAACTGCAGCGCCGCTATCCGGACGCGCAGTTTGAAGGGATCGCCGGGCCGCGGATGCAGGCTCTGGGCGTCAAGGCCCTGTTCGAGATGGAAGAGCTTTCCGTCATGGGGATCACAGAGGTGCTTGGCCGTCTGCCCCGCATCCTCAAGGTCCGCCGCGAACTGCTGCGCCATTTTATCGCCAATCCGCCCGACATCTTCGTCGGGGTGGATGCACCGGATTTCAATATCGGGGTGGAGCTGAAACTGCGCCGCGCCGGTATCAAGACGGTTCACTACGTCAGCCCCTCGGTCTGGGCCTGGCGTCAGAACCGCATTCACAAGATCAAGGCCGCCACCGATATGGTGCTCGCCTTCCTGCCGTTTGAGAAAGCCTTCTACGACCGTTTTGACGCCCCCTGCCGCTTTGTCGGCCACACCATGGCGGACGACATCCCGCTGGTGCCGGATCAGGCCGGGGTACGCAGAACCCTCGGCATCGACGCCAACCGGCGCTGGCTGGCTGTGCTGCCGGGCAGTCGCAGCGCCGAGGTGGGCTTCATGTCACCGGTATTTCTCGAGGCCTGCAAGCGGCTGACCGTGCGTTACCCGGATCTCGGCTTCATAGTGCCGCTGGTCAACGACAAACGGCGCGAGCAATTCATGGCCATCAAGGCCGAGCTGGCGCCGGATCTCGACATGGTGCTGCTGGAGGGGCAGGGGCGCGAGGCGATGATAGCCGCCGATGCCGTGCTGCTCGCCTCCGGTACCGCCGCGCTGGAAGCCATGCTGGTGAAAAAGCCCATGGTGGTGGGTTACAAGCTCAAACCCTTCAGCTACTGGCTGGCCCAGCGGCTGGTGAAGACCGCCTATGTGTCCCTGCCCAACCTGCTGGCCGACCAGATGCTGGTGCCGGAGCTGATCCAGCACGAGTGCACCCCGGACAATCTGGTGGAAGAGGTCAGCAAGCTGCTGGAACACGACAATCGCGAGCTCATCGCCACCTTCACCCGGCTGCACCAGCGCATTCGCTGCAACGCCGATGTGCAGGCCGCCGATGCGGTGGCCGACCTGCTCGGCAGATAATATTTCCGGGCGGCCGATTGGGCTGTGCTAATCGACCCCATGTCAGGCCCTGCGGGGCCTGTTTTGATTCAAGGCTGCAAGATGATGATCGATATTCCCGAAGACAGGCTGGTTGCCGGTGTGGACGAGGTGGGGCGTGGCCCCCTGGTGGGTGACGTGGTCACGGCCGCCGTGATCCTGGATCCCGCCAACCCCATTGTCGGGCTGGCAGACTCCAAGAAGCTCTCCGAGAAGAAACGGCTGGCGCTGTTTGACGAGATCAAGGCCAAGGCGCTGGCCTGGGCCATAGGTCGCGCCACGCCCGAGGAGATAGACGAGCTCAACATACTGCACGCCACCATGCTGGCGATGCAGCGCGCCGTGGCAGGGCTGACGGTGACGCCAGATCTGGTCTTTATCGACGGCAACCGCTGCCCAAGCTTGCCGATGGAGGCCCGCGCCGTGGTCAAGGGGGATAGCCTGGTGGCTGCCATCAGCGCCGCCTCGATTCTGGCCAAGGTGACCCGCGACGCCGAGATGACCGAGCTGGACAGCCGTCATCCCGAGTATGGTTTCGCCCGTCACAAGGGCTATCCGACCCCTGAGCACCTTGCCATCCTGGCCGAGCGCGGCCCCCTGCCCGAGTATCGGCAGAGTTTCAAACCGGTGCGCCGTGCACTGGGGATCGAGTAAACCATGCAGAGCTGCCGGCATCACGACATGCACGCCACTCTGTGCAACGAGAGGGTATGACGATGGCTGAACCCCGTTTTATCCACCTGCGGGTCCACTCCGACTTCTCCATGGTCGATGGCCTGCAGAAGATTGCCCCCATAGTCGGGGCGGCAGCGGCCAACAACATGCCGGCGCTGGCGCTGACCGACCAGATGAACATGTGCGGCCTGGTGCGCTTCTACGGCGCAGCCCACGGCAAGGGCATCAAGCCCATCGTCGGGGCCGACTTCTGGGTGCAGAGCGAAGAGCTGGGCGACGAGCAGTTCCGCCTCACCCTGCTGGCCATGGACAACGACGGCTACCAGAACATCACCCTGCTCATCTCCCGCGGCTATCAGCGCGGCCACGTGCAGGGGCGCCCGGTCATCGACAGAGCCTGGCTCGCCGATCACGCCAAGGGCGTGATAGTGCTCTCGGGCGGGCGCGAGGGGGATGTGGGCAAGTTCCTGCTCAAGGGCAACCGGCAGATGACGGAGTCGTGCCTCGCCTTCTACCGGACCCACTTCCCCGACGCCTACTACCTGGATCTGCTGCGCACCGGCCGACCCGACGAAGAGGTCTACCTGCACATGGCGGTGGCCATTGCCACCGAGTTCGAACTGCCTGTGGTGGCGACCAACGAGGTGGTGTTCCTCAACGCCGAAGACTTCGACGCCCACGAGATCCGGGTCGCCATCCACGATGGCTACACCCTGATGGACAAGCGTCGCCCGCGCCGTTACAGCCCGCAGCAGTACCTGCGCAGCCAGGAGGAGATGGCCGAGCTGTTCGCCGACATTCCGGAGGCGCTGGAGAACACGGTGGAGATCGCCAAGCGCTGCAACGTGACTGTGCGCCTGGGTGAATACTTCCTGCCGAACTTCCCGACCGGCGACATGACCACCGAAGACTTCCTGGTAATGAAGTCCAAGGAGGGTCTGGAGGACAGGCTCGCCTTCCTGTTCCCTGATCCCGAGGTTCGCGTCGCCAAGCGCGGCGAGTACGACGAGCGCCTCGACATAGAGCTCAAGGTGATCAACCAGATGGGCTTCCCGGGTTACTTCCTCATAGTGATGGAGTTTATCCAGTGGTCCAAGGACAACGGCATTCCCGTCGGGCCGGGCCGGGGCTCGGGTGCGGGCTCCCTGGTGGCCTACGCGCTCAAGATCACCGATCTCGATCCGCTGGAATTTGACCTGCTGTTCGAACGCTTCCTCAACCCCGAGCGGGTCTCCATGCCCGACTTCGACGTCGACTTCTGCATGGACAGACGGGACGAGGTGATCGAGCACGTTTCCGAGATGTATGGCCGGGATGCGGTGTCGCAGATCATCACCTTCGGCAGCATGGCGGCCAAGGCGGTGGTGCGGGACGTGGGCCGGGTGCTGGGCCACGCCTACGGCTTTGTCGATCGCATCTCCAAGCTGATACCGCCGGATCCAGGCATGACGCTCGCCAAGGCGTTCGAGGCCGAGCCCAAGCTGCCCGAGCTCTACGAGCAGGACGAGGAGGTCAAGGACCTCATCGACATGGCGCGCCGGCTGGAAGGGGTGGTGCGCAACGCCGGCAAGCACGCCGGTGGCGTGGTGATAGCGCCCACCAAGATCACCGACTTTGCGCCGCTCTATTGCGATGACTCCGGCAATCACCCTGTCACCCAGTTCGACAAGAACGACGTTGAATACGCCGGGCTGGTGAAGTTCGACTTCCTGGGGCTGCGTACCCTGACCATCATCGACTGGGCGCTCGGCATGATAAACCCGCGCCTGGCCAAGGAGGGCAAGCCGCCGGTCGACATCGCCGCCATCCCGATCCACGACAAGAAGTCGTTCGATCTGCTGCAGCGGTTCGAGACCACGGCGGTATTCCAGCTCGAATCCCGCGGCATGAAGGACCTCATCAAACGGCTGCAGCCTGACTGTTTCGAAGACATGATAGCCCTGGTGGCGCTGTTCCGGCCGGGCCCGCTCCAGTCGGGCATGGTGGACAACTTCATCGAGCGCAAGCACGGCAAGGAGGCCATCTCCTACCCGGACGAGAAGTGGCAGCACGAGAGCCTCAAGCCAATCCTTGAGCCTACCTACGGCATCATCCTCTATCAGGAGCAGGTGATGCAGATAGCCCAGGTGCTGGCTGGCTATACCCTCGGTGGGGCGGACATGCTGCGCCGGGCCATGGGCAAGAAGAACCCGGCCGAGATGGCCAAGCAGCGCTCCGGCTTCGAGGAAGGCGCCGTCAAGAACGGCGTCGACGGCGAACTGGCGGTGAAGATCTTCGATCTGGTGGAGAAGTTTGCGGGCTACGGCTTCAACAAATCCCACTCCGCCGCCTATGCGCTGGTCTCCTACCAGACGCTCTGGCTCAAGACCCACTTCCCGGCCGAGTTCATGGCGGCGGTCATGACGGCCGACATGGACAACACCGACAAGATAGTGACCCTGGTGGACGAGTGCCAGCGGATGGGGCTTACCGTCATACCGCCGGATGTGAATACCGGTCGTTACCGCTTCAGCGTCAACGAAGACGGCCACATCGTCTACGGTATCGGGGCCGTGAAGGGGGTGGGGGAAGGCCCCATCGACGCCATTCTCAGCGCCCGGGATCAGGACGGGCCCTTCCGCGATCTGTTCGACTTCTGCAACCGGGTCGACATCAAGAAGATCAACAAGCGGGTGATGGAAAAGCTCGTTCTCTCCGGCGCCATGGACAGGCTCGGCCCCCACCGCGCCGCCCTGATGGCGACGCTGGAGGAGGCGATGCGCGCCGCCGAGCAGCACGCCAAGGCGCAGGCGGTGGGTCAGGTCGACATGTTTGGGGTCCTGACCCAGGAGATTGACGACGTCAAGAAGGCGTTCGCCAACGTGCCGCACTGGCCTGACAAGATCTGGCTGGAAGGGGAGCGCGAGACGCTCGGCCTGTACCTGACCGGCCACCCCATCAACCAGTACAGCGGCGAATTGCGTCGCTACACCTCGGGTCGCCTGTGCGATCTGCACCCCACCTCCCGCGATACCGTCACCACGGCGGCTGGGCTGGTGATCGCGGCCCGCAGCATGGTGACCAAGCGCGGCAACAAGATGGGGATCTTCACCCTGGACGACAGATCCGGCCGTCTCGACGTGACCCTGTTCAGTGAGGCGCTGGAAAAATATGAAGAATTGATGCAAAAAGACCGTATTTTGGTGGTTTCTGGACAGGTCAGCTTTGATGACTTCTCCGGTGGCCTTAAAATGTCGGCCCGTGAATTACTGGATATCAACGATGCGAGGGAGCGTTTTGCCAGGGCAATCCGCATCTCCCTCGATGAACAGCGGATTGATGATCGCTTTTTCCCGCGTTTGTGCGAGATTTTGGAACCCGCCCGTGCCGGAGTCTGTCCGGTTCAGGTAAACTATCGTCGCCCCGGCTCCCGGGTGCGATTGACGCTCGGTACCGAGTGGCGGGTGACGCCCACCGATCAACTGATAGATGACTTGCGAGTCCTGCTTGGACGAGAGCGGGTTGAATTGGTTTTTGATTAGAGGATCTATAGGCCCTATGAGTCTTTTTCTGGATTTTGAACAGCCAATTGCCGAGTTGCAGGCGCAGATTGATGAACTCCGTCATGTGAGTGAGCACAACAGTGCTGTCGATCTCAATGAAGACATTCGCCGGCTGGAGAAGAAAAACGAAGAGCTGACCAAGAAGATCTTCGGCGATCTGGGGGCCTGGCAGGTATCCCAGATGGCGCGTCATCCTCAGCGTCCTTACACCCTCGATTATATCGAGCACATCTTCACCGACTTCGACGAGCTGGCTGGCGATCGCGCCTATGCGGATGACAAGGCCATCGTCGGCGGCATCGCCCGTCTCGACGGCGAACCCGTGATGGTGATTGGTCAGCAGAAGGGTCGTGAGACCAAGGAGAAGATCAAGCGCAACTTCGGCATGCCGCGTCCGGAAGGATACCGCAAGGCCCTGCGCCTGATGGAGATGGCCGAGCGCTTCAAGATGCCGATCATCACCTTCATCGACACCCCGGGCGCCTACCCCGGCGTGGGTGCCGAGGAGCGTGGCCAGTCCGAAGCCATCGCCCGCAACCTGAAAGTCATGGCCGGTCTGACCGTGCCCGTGGTCTGCACAGTGATAGGTGAAGGCGGCTCGGGCGGCGCCCTGGCTATCGGTGTGGGGGATCGCGTCAACATGCTGCAATACTCCACCTACTCCGTCATCTCGCCGGAAGGTTGCGCCTCCATCCTGTGGAAGAGCGCCGACAAGGCACCGGTCGCCGCCGATGCCATGGGCATCACGGCCCAGCGCCTGAAGGAGCTGAAACTCATCGACAGCATAGTCGAGGAGCCCCTCGGCGGTGCCCACCGCAATGTGGAGCTGATGGCCAAGCGCCTGAAGGATCGCATCCAGCAGGATCTGAACGCCTTGCGTCCGCTCGAGACCGATCAGTTGCTGGAGCAGCGCTACCAGCGCCTGATGGGCTACGGCTACTGCTAAGCACCGGCTTTATTCCTATATGCCAGAAGGCCCCCGCACTGCGGGGGCCTTCTTTTTTGGGTCCGGGATAAATACTCTTCATATGGATACCAGTTGGCACGATGTTTGCCGAAAACCCCCGTGTCGGATCAACTGAGCGGCGGTTAGTGGCCAAAAAAAGTGGGATCCCGCTCCCGTTTTGCTTAAAGTGACCGCTTCCGATCGGCCCGATTGGAATACCCGCAAGGATGCCCTTCAGACGTAAACAGGATTGACCCTCAGGCATGTTCACTGTTTCGGCGACACTGTTTTCCCGGTTCCGCCTGCCTCTGGTTTTGCGTCACTCTCATCGTGCATCGTCTTCATCTGCAGCGAGTGAATCATGAGCGAATCGGTTTTTGAGATCCATGACTGGACCCTGAGCGTTGACGACAACATGCTGTGTCGCCCCGATCGCGAGGTCTACCTCGAGCCCAGGCTGGTCAATCTGTTGCGGTTTCTGGCGAGCAATGCCGGCACAGTGTTCGCTCGCGACTCCCTGATCAACGAGGTGTGGGACGGGGCCGAGGTCACCGATCAGGTGGTCACCCAGTCCATCTTCGAGCTGCGCAAGATCCTCAAAGATGGCCGCTTTGATGCGACCGACTACATCATCACAGTGCCCAAACGTGGCTACAAGCTGGTGGCGCCGGTGCGGCCTTTGCAACCTTTGCAGGTGGTTTCCGTGGTGATGGCGGATGCCCGATCAGCTCCGACGGCCAACTCGACCCTCTCCGACCTGAGCCCGCCTGCCGATGACGAGGATGAGGAAGCGATCGGTGGTGTGGCCCCCTTCCCGGCCGGCCCCCTGACCCGCGCCATCTCGACCCGGGCCCAGGACGGCCGCAGCCGCTGGAAGATGATCAGTTTCGACATCTTCGTGGCCGTCATCCTGGTCACCATTGTCAGCCTGCTCAGCTACCAGCACACCAGTCCCCAGGTGCACTCCATGCTGGATCCAAACCTGCTGGTGTTTCGCTTTCACTCCGGCATGGAGGGTGACAACGAGAACGTGCGTCTGGCCGATGGCATCACCCGTGCCCTGATGGGGGAGGTGGCGGCCGCCACGTCGCTGCGGGTGCAGTACGGCGCCAATACCCTGATGGGCGGCATACTGCCGGGCAAGGAGCTGAGCGTGCGGGTCTCCCGCCAACCGGGCGGCACCTATCTGGATCTGGAATACCGCAACATCAACACCAACCGTGTGCTGTTCAGCCACCAGTATCAGCTCAGTCGCCACAACGTCCACGCCGTGCTGCAGGCGAGCAGCCAGGATCTGCTGCGCGCCCTCGATCAGCCGGACGCCTTGCCCGGCATGGGCTGGCCCACCGACGATGCCGCCCTGATGGCCATGATGGAGGCGCACTACTACACCAACAGCCAGGATACGGTGGCGCTCAAGCGCGGCATCGATCTGCTCGACAAGTCCCTCGCAAGCCAACCGGATCAGCCGCTGCTGCTGGCCGAGCGCTATCTGGCGGGAGAGGCGCTGGCAACCCTGGCCGGTCAGTCCGAGAGTGAACGACTGCAGGGGATTGGCACCCATCTGGCCAGTCTGGTGCAGGACGGCGGCCTGCTGCCGGCGCGGGTATGGGAGGCACTGACCCTGCAGGCCATACTGGACGGCCAGCAGCAGCAGGCGAATCGCCTGCTGGCACAGGCGGCCAGCCGGGGCCGCTCAGTGCTCTATCACATACTGCTCGGCAAGCTGGCTGAGCTGGATGGTCGCCCCGAGGCGGCGGGGGATGCCTACAGTCAGGCCTTCCTGATGGAGGCGACCGAGCAGACCTATCTGCTTTGCCAGCGACTCGGTTTCTACAGCAACATGGAAACCCTGACTCCCGCACTGTTCAACGTGCTGGGCCAGAGCAAGGTGAAGCTGTTCTGAGGCGTGGCAACATGCCGCTTCGCTGATCGCAGAGGTTGCGCTCAGCCAGACAGGCTGCCTTGGGGCAGCCTGTTGCTTATGTGCCGTCTGGTGTGCCGCAGCTCGGCAATGACCAGCCTTGGGTGACCTGGCTGCCAGCCGCTCTCTTTATTCCTGTCCCTATTCCTACCCCTGCCACTGGCACCGGGCCATGGCATCTTTATCTACCCGGTTTGACTCACTCACTGCCATGTCGTCACCCCTGCGCAGATGGCCGATTCAGGGCCTGCTCCCTTCTTCACTCTGCTCGCGGCTGTGTCGTCCTGATGCTTGCCCTTTGGGTTACCCAGTCAAGGGCGGCCATTGCCGGGGGCGTCCGCTTATCCCTTGAGCCACGTGGCGGGTGGGAGGATGGCGAGGCTTCAACCGGTGGCCTGGCTGCGGGATCAGGGCAAAGGGGGCTGAATGGGACACCAAGGGCATCATGAAAAATATCAAGGTGTATCGACTGAGGCCTGACGGACCTCTCAAGCGGGGGCAGGGATATCAAGGATTTATCAAGGTGGCTTGTGGGTTGATATTCAACGTTATGTTTTTAATGGGTTTTTATTGATTGATGTCGTGGGGCGAAAAAAGTTCACTCATGTTTTTATCCCTTAGCGGGTCTTTATGTTTTCCGGGGCACAGAGGCCTAGTCTGTGGCCATTCGTTGGCGGGACGCTCCGCCAAGCGTGTGTTTGATGACCTTTTATCGACCCGGAGATCTTATGTCCCTAGATACGAGCAAGAAGATTGGCCTCATCGCCTGTACAGGTGTGGTGGCCGGCAACATGATGGGGAGCGGCATAGCGCTGCTGCCCTCGGCCCTGGCCACTATCGGCTCCATCTCTGTATTCAGCTGGGCCATCTGCCTGGTTGGTGCCATGGGCCTTGCCTTCGTGTTTGCCCGCCTCGCTACCAAGAATCCGCAAGAGGGTGGCCCCATCGCTTACGCCGGCGAGATCTCTCCTGTATTCGGCTTCCAGACCGGTGTGCTCTATTACCACGCCAACTGGATTGGCAACCTGGCCATCGCCATTACCGGCGTCTCCTACCTGTCGGTCTTCTTCCCCATCCTCAACAACCCTATCCCGGCAGCCCTGGCTACCATAGCGGCGGTCTGGATCTTCACCTTCGTCAACCTGCTTGGCGGCAGCTGGGTGAGCCGCCTCTGTACCCTGGGGCTAGTGCTGATCCTGCTGCCTGTGGTCGGTACCGCCGTGATGGGCTGGGGACATTTTGATACCAGCGTCTACAGCCAGAACTGGAACACCACCAGCGGCAGCGACCTGCATGCGGTCATCAGCGCCGTGCTGATCTGCCTCTGGTCCTTCGTGGGTGTTGAATCCGCCGCCGTCTCTTCCGGCATGGTGAAGAACCCGAAACGTACCGTACCGCTCGCCACCATGCTGGGGACCGGTATTGCCGGCGTCATCTACATACTCTCCACCCAGGTGATCAGCGGCATGTTCCCGGCCGGTGAAGTGGCAGCCTCCGGCGCCCCCTTTGCCATGGCCTCTTCCGCCATCTTCGGTAACTGGTCTGCGCCGTTCGTCTCCGCCTTCACCGCCCTGGCCTGCTTCACCTCGCTGGGTTCCTGGATGATGCTGGTGGGCGAGGCGGGCAAGCGCGCCGCCCACGATGGCAACTTCCCGAAGATCTACGGCGAGCTGGACAAGAATGGCGTCGCCAAGAAGGGTCTGATCCTCGGCTCCCTCAAGATGACCGCGCTGATGATCGGCCTGACCGCCTTCACCTCCCAGTCCGCTCACGCCGCCGATCTGTTCAACGTGCTGACCACGGATGCTGTGCTGCTGACCATGCTGCCTTACTTCTACTCCAGCATTAACCTCATCCGTTTCGAGGGCATGACCTCCCGCAGCATAGGCACCATGATCTTCTCCGGCGTCGCCTGCGTCTTCTGTCTGGTGGCCCTGATGGGCGCCCAGGGCTCCAACCTCACTGCCACCTTCGTGGTGTCGCTCATCATCCTGATGTTCTACGCCAAAAAACAGGGCCTGCGTCAACACGACGCCCTGCTCAAAGAGCAAGCCAGCCACTGATTCCGTTTCCCTTTTCCGAGCGCTCTTCACTCACCATCCCTGATGGAGAGCGCCCCTCTACGTGTGGAGTATCACGATGAATATCATTGCCATCCTCAACCACCTGGGCGTGTTCTTCAAAGAAGAACCCATTCGCCAGCTGCAAGCCTCCCTCGAGCGTAAAGGCTTTCAGGTTGTATACCCGGTCGACGTGGCCGACCTGCTGAAGCTGATCGAGAAGAACCCCCGTGTCTGCGGCGCCATCTTCGACTGGGACAAATATTCCCTCGGCCTGTGCAAGGAGATCCACGATCGCAACGAGAAGCTGCCGATCTTCGCCTTTGCCAACGACCAGTCCACCCTGGACATTCACCTGACCGACCTGCGTCTGAACGTGCACTTCTTCGAGTACCGTCTCGGCATGGCCGACGACATCGCCCTCAAGATGGGTCAGGCCACTCAGGAGTATCAGGACGCCATACTGCCGCCCTTCACCAAGGCGCTGTTCAAGTATGTGGAAGAGGGCAAGTACACCTTCTGTACCCCGGGTCACATGGGCGGTACCGCCTTCCAGATGAGCCCGGCCGGCAGCATCTTCTATGACTTCTACGGCCCCAACGCCTTCAAGGCTGACGTCTCCATCTCAATGCCGGAGCTGGGCTCCCTGCTGGATCACTCGGGTCCGCACAAGGAAGCCGAGGAGTATATCGCCCGTACCTTCAACGCCGATCGCTCCTACATAGTCACCAACGGCACCTCCACCGCCAACAAGATAGTCGGCATGTATTCCGCGCCGGCCGGCAGCACAGTGCTGGTGGATCGCAACTGTCACAAGTCCCTGACTCACCTGATGATGATGAGTGACGTGACCCCGCTCTACTTCCGTCCGACCCGCAACGCCTACGGCATTCTGGGGGGCATACCGCAGAGCGAGTTCAGCCGCGAGACCATAGCCGCCAAGGTCGCCGCCACCCCGGGCGCCCAGGCGCCACGCTATGCCGTGATCACCAACTCCACCTACGATGGCCTGCTCTACAACACCGGCTTCATCAAGGAGGCGCTGGATACCCCTTACATCCACTTCGACAGCGCCTGGGTGCCCTACACCAACTTCAGCCCCATCTACGAAGGCAAGTGCGGCATGAGCGGCGACGCCATGCCGGGCAAGGTGTTCTACGAAACCCAGTCCACCCACAAGCTGCTGGCGGCCTTCTCCCAGGCCTCGATGATCCACATCAAGGGTGACGTGGAGGAAGAGACCTTCAACGAAGCCTTCATGATGCACACATCCACCTCGCCGCAGTACGGCATAGTGGCGTCCACCGAGATCTCCGCCGCCATGATGCGGGGCAACACCGGCAAGCGGCTGATCAAGGACTCCATCGATCGCGCCGTCTCCTTCCGCAAAGAGATCAAGCGTCTGCGTGATCAGAGCGAAGGCTGGTTCTTCGACGTATGGCAGCCGGACAACATAGACACAGTCGAGTGCTGGAAGCTGGATCCGAAAGATGACTGGCACGGTTTCAACGGCATCGACGATGACCACATGTACCTCGACCCCATCAAGGTCACCCTGCTGACCCCGGGCATGGGTCGTGATGGCAAGCTGCTGGACAACGGCATCCCTGCCTCCCTGGTCTCCAAGTTCCTGGACGAGCGCGGCATAGTGGTGGAGAAGACAGGCCCCTACAACATGCTGTTCCTGTTCTCCATCGGCATCGATCAGTCCAAGGCGATGCAGCTGCTGCGCGCCCTGACCGAGTTCAAACGTGGCTATGACCTGAACCTGACCATCAAGAGCATATTGCCGAGCCTCTACCGTGAAGACCCGAGCTTCTACGAAGGCATGCGCATTCAGGCGCTGGCCCAGAGCATCCACGACCTGACCTGCAAATATCGTCTGCCGGAGCTGATGTTCAAGGCGTTCGACGTGCTGCCTGAGATGAAGATGACGCCGCACGCCGCCTGGCAGCAGGAGCTGGCCGGCAATCTGGAAGAGGTGCCGTTGCGTGACATGGTGGATCGCATCAGCGCCAACATGATACTGCCCTACCCGCCGGGAGTACCGCTGGTACTGCCGGGTGAGATGGTGACCAGCGATTCGCTGCCGGTGCTCGAGTTCCTCGAGATGCTGTGCGAGATCGGGGCTCACTACCCGGGCTTCGAGACCGACATCCACGGCCTCTATCGTCAGGCCGATGGCAGCTACACCGTCAAGGTGCTGCGTTAATCGAGAGTGACAACAACGGGCCGAGAGGCCCGTTTTTCCCTGTGTTTTTTATCCATTTTTGCGTGAGTCGCCATCATGAAGCGAATTCTCTCCATTCAATCCCACGTGGTGTTCGGCTGCGCCGGCAACGGTGCCGCCGTGTTTCCCATGCGCCGCATGGGCATGGAGGTGTGGCCCGTCAATACGGTGCAGTTCTCCAACCACACCCAGTACAGCGAAGGTTGGCAGGGGATGGCGATGCCCGGCGGCCATATCCGCCAGCTGATGACGGGGCTTGCCGACATAGGCGTGCTGGGGCAGTGCGATGCGCTCTTGAGCGGCTATCTCGGCTCGGCCGAACAGGGGGAGGAGATACTGGCGGCGGTGGCCCACCTCAAGGCGCTCAATCCAAACGCCCTCTATTTCTGTGATCCCGTGATGGGTCACCCCGACAAGGGTTGCATAGTGGCACCCGGTGTCAGCGAATTCTTTAAAACCCGGGCCTTGCCCCAGGCCGACATGCTGGCCCCCAATCTGCTGGAGCTGGAACAGCTCACCGGCCGCGAGATAAGCAATGTGCCCGAGGTGCTGGCGGCTTGTCAGCAGTTGCGCGAGCAGGGGATCAAGCTGGTGATGGTCAAGCATCTGGGGCGGGCCGGGTTAAGCCTGGACAGGTTCGAGATGGTGCTGGTGTGCGATGCGGGCGCGTTTCACATCTCGCGCCCGCTCTATGAATTTCATCGCCAGCCCATAGGGGTAGGGGATCTGCTCAGTGCCACCATGCTGGCCAATCTGCTGGCGGGACATGATCCCGTGCTGGCGTTTGAGCGCACCAACGCCAGCGTGGATGCGGTGCTGGCCCAGACCTGGCTGGCGGGCGCCTACGAGCTGCAACTGGTGGCAGCCCAGCAGGCGATGGCAGAACCCGGGGTGCGCACCCGCGCCACCCGGCTTTGAGTCTGCGTAATGGCTAGCCGGCGCGGCGGGCCAGCTGGACTCCCTGACGGGCGCCGATCGGCTTGGCGTGGTGCGGACGCTGGGGTGTGCACGCCAGCTTGAGGCGACGCCATTCCCGCCACAGCAGCCAGCACAGCGGCAGGGTCAGCAGCAAGACTGTGGTGGGCTGGGCCATCAGCACCCCCTCGCGGCCCCACCAGAGCGGCAGCAGGAAGATCAGTGGCAGCAGCAGCAGTGTCTTGGCCGCCGAGATGATCAGCGCCTGCTTGGTGCGGGCCATGGACTGCAGCAACACTATGCCGAACATGATGATCCCCTCCAGCGGAATGGCGCCGAGGTTGAGGGTCAGGCTGCTGACGGCCGCGGCAAGCAGCTCGGCATCCTGATTGCCGATGTAGAGCATGGCTACCTGGCGCGGCAGCAGCTGGATCAGCAGCCAGACCGCCATGCCATAGATGAGCGTGATCTTGAGCCCCATCTCCATCAGGAATTTCAGATCCCGATGGCGTTTGGCCCCCGTCGCCTGGCTGATGAGCGGCTGGATGCCGAAGGCCAGGCCCTGCAGGATCACGATGAACACGGCCTCGGTGTAACCGGCCACTGTGAAGCCGGCCAGATCCTTGATGGCGCCATACGCCATCAGCTGGCTGTTGTGCAGTAGCAGCAGCAGCCCCAGGTTGAACTGGGCGATCAGGCTCGGCAGACCGGTGAACAGCAGGTTGGGCATGGCCGGAAAACTGGGCACCATGTGGTGCCATGAGAGGCGCAGTTTGGCATGGCTGGTAAAGAAATAACCCAGGCCAAGCAGGCTGACGATCCCCTCGGTGATGAGCGTCGCCTGGGCCGAGCCCACCAGCCCCAGCCCCAGCCGGCCGACCATGAGGTAGTTGAGTACTATGTTGAGGATGGCGCCACTGCTGACCAGGATCATGGCCAGCCTTGGCTTGCCATCGTTGCGCAGCAGGTAGGGCACCGCCAGGTTGCAGGCCAGCAGCAGGGTGCCGCCGCCGATCCAGGTGAGGTAGTCACTGGCCTGTTTCCAGGTCTCTGTGCCTTGCTCAATCCCCAATGCCAGCAGTATGTCGATGTGCCAGTAGTAAAGCAGCAAGGGCGCCAGGGCCCCGAGCAGCCCGAGCAGCCAGAACGCATTGACCAGCGCCTGTCGGGCCAGCCGGATATTCTTTGCCCCCTGATGCAGGGAGATGGCGGTGGCCGCCCCCATGCTGATCATGGCGGCGAGCCCGATCAACACCATGATGACGGGATAGACCAGGTTGATGCCGGCGAGGCCGGCGGCGCCCACGTAGTGGCCGACGAAGATGCCATCGACCAGGTAGTAGGCACCGGAGACCAGCATGGCCATGATGGAGGGGAGGGCATAGCCCCAGAAACGGCGAGTCATCGCCCGTTGGCGCAACATGAAGTAGGCAGACATATCTGTTCTCTTGGGGAGTTCGATTATCGAGCAGACAGTCTAGATTAATATCTTTTTGTTGATAATTCGGTTTCCATTTGATGAATTGATGAGCCACGCTCAGTAATCATCGAGTTTGATAGTGTGCCTTGAGCATGTCTATCAGGGCGCGCAGGCCGCGGCCCAGCTGATGCCGGCTGGGATAAAAGAGCGAAAATCCCACGAAGGTAGGGCACCACTGCTCCAGCACGCTCACCAGTGTTCCCTGTGCCAGCTGCTTGCTCACCTCCTCCTCCAGGCAATACGCCAATCCCAGCCCCGCCTCTGCCGCCCCCAGATAGAGTGCCGGCGTGCTGGTGGTGAGGGGCCCGGTCACCTCTATCTCCAACATGGAACCTTCCTCTCCGGCAAACGCCCAGCGGTAGTGGTGGGAAGGGGTCAACCGGTAACCTATGCAGGCATGGCGCGACAATTCGCGAGGGTGTTGCGGGGTGCCGTGCCTGGCCAGATAGGCGGGGGCTGCCACCACCAGATAGCGCTGGGGCGGCCCGAGCGGCACACCTATCATCTCCTTGGGCAGCAGGTCGCCATAAAAGAGGGCTGCGTCATAGCCATCCTCGATGAGGCGCGGCATCAGCTCCTGCTCCACCACTTCCACCTGCATGCGCGGGTAGCGCACCATGTAGTCGATCAACACTGGGGCCAGCAGCTCATCGATGGCGCCCCGTGGCGCACTGATCTTCAGCCGTCCCACCGGCTCGTCGCTGTGGTGCGCCAGTTCGTCGAGTGCGCTCTGCAGGTGGTTCAGGGTGGGCAGCAACTGTTCGAGCAGGCGCTGGCCCGCATCGGTCGGCACCACGGCACGGGTGCTGCGATTGAGCAATCTGACACCCAGGCGGGTCTCCAACCCTTTCAGGCTGTGGCTCAGGGCGGAGGCAGACACCCCGAGCTCGAGGGCGGCCTTGCTGAAACTCTGGTGACGGGCGACGGCGGCAAATACTGCCAGTTCGGCGAGGTCGGTACGGGTGATGGCCATATTAATTCAACGGGGAAATGTTGATGAACAGGGTACGACAGGGCACTGCGGTGCACAACTTGAGCAACAAACAGGCAAATGTAAGCAGTTTGTTGTACCCCAAAGGATATAGATACGGGTGAAACTACCTGGAATTGTTAATGGTTGTTCACAAAATTGGGCTGGCAACGTGATCTCTGACGCCAGAAAGGCGATTCCAGTCAAACTTTGGTTGATTAATTCAAAAAAACACTGTGCTCGGTAAGGGGATTTAATTAGAGTCAGCTCATCAGAACAAAGGTGCGTTAATGAGTTGTAACGGTTGACGTGCTTGCGGCCCTCGGGCTGATGACCCACAGACCTGTTTGTTGCAGTTTGGTTGCTACATGGAGTGGCGAGCAAGTTGCCGAGTCGGTGGGATGAGAATAACAGGGATGGACTGCAGGAGTTCCAGGGAGATGGAACGGGGCATTGCGCCCGGTTGACTAGATTTTTTCTATTTTCCTTGATGACAGGAACACCCCTATGTCTGACATGAACATTGCAGTTGAAGGCAGCTTAGCCAGTAATGCGTCTTCCCGTGGCATCAACAAGGCCGACCTGGTCTGGATGCTGGGCCTGTACGGTACCGCCATCGGTGCCGGCGTCCTCTTCCTGCCGATCAACGCCGGTGTAGGTGGACTGTGGCCGCTGCTGGCCATGGCCATCCTGGCCCTGCCGTTGACCTTCTTCGCACACCGCGGCCTGACCCGCTTCGTGCTGTCCGGCTCCACCCGCGACGGTGACATCACCGAAGTGGTAGAAGAGCACTTCGGCAAGACCGCAGGCAAGTTCATCACCCTGCTCTACTTCTTTGCCATCTACCCGATCCTGCTGATGTACTCGGTTGCCATCACCAACACGGTCGAGAGCCTGATGGTTCACCAGCTGGGCATGACTGCACCTCCCCGTGCCATCCTGTCGCTGGCGCTGATCCTGGGTCTGATGGCGATCGTTCGCCTCGGCGGCCAGTTCATCGTCAAGGCGATGAGCGTGCTGGTGTTCCCGTTCGTGCTGACCCTGATGGGCCTGGCGCTCTACCTGATCCCGCATTGGAACGGTGCCATCATCACAGAAGCGCCGGCACTGTCTGACGCCTTCAACGGTGACTTCATCAAGACCCTGTGGCTGGCAATTCCGGTAATGGTGTTCTCCTTCAACCATTCCCCGATCATCTCCTCCTTCGCGGTGGACAACAAGGGTCGTTACGGTGAAGGCGCCGAGAAGAAGTGCGGCAACATACTGCTGGGTGCCCACGTCATGATGGTCATGACCGTCATGTTCTTCGTGTTCAGCTGCGTACTGAGCCTCTCCCCGGCTGACCTGGCTGCCGCCAAAGAACAGAACATCACCATTCTGTCCTACCTGGCCAACCACTTCGACAACGCCTTCATCGCCACTGCGGCTCCGCTGATCGCCATGGTCGCCATCAGCAAGTCCTTCCTGGGTCACTACCTGGGTGCACAGGAAGGCATGAACGGTCTGATGGCCAAGGCGCTGCGCGAAAAAGGCAAGAAGGTTGATGCCAAGCAGCTGAACAAGGTGACCGCGGTCTTCATGATCCTGACCACCTGGGCCATTGCCACCATCAACCCGAGCATCCTCGGCATGATCGAAGACCTGGGCGGCCCCATCATCGCCATGCTGCTGTTCCTGATGCCGATGTACGCCATCACCAAGGTACCTGCCATGCGCAAATACGCTGGCAACATCAGCAACGGCTTCGTGACCCTGATTGGCCTGATCGCCATGTCCGGCATCATCTACAAGCTGATTGCCTGATAACTCCGGCTAGTCTGTTGAAAGAAGAAGCCGCCTCGCAAGAGGCGGCTTTTTTTGTTTGAGCAACGGATAGCCCTTAACAAGCAAGGGACTGCGGCCTAACATGGCGGGGTGTTTTTCCAGTCAGGACAAAAGGATATGTCTGCGTTGAAAAAAGAGCTGGGGCTCTGGCAGGGAATGGGGCTGCTCGCTACCTCACTGCTGGGGACCGGTATCTTCGTGGTGCCGGCGACCGCGGCGTCGCTGGCGGGGGGCGCCTCGCTCTGGGCCTGGGGGTTGCTCATCGTGCTGGTGCTGCCCATCGCCTTCACCTTCGCCCGTCTTGGCCGCCGTTATCCCCATGCGGGCGGGGCGCCGCATCTCATTGGGCTCGCCTTTGGCAACGGCGCCGAGCGTTTCTCCGCCTTCCTGTTCCTGGCTGTGTTGCCGGTGGGCTTGCCTGCGGCCCTCACCATAGCCGCCGGCTTCTGGCACGCGCTTTTCGATCTGGGGGAGTGGACCCTGTGGGCCATCCAGCTGCTGACCCTGCTTGGGGTGTTTCTGCTCGGGCTGCGGGGGGCGCGCTCCTCCGGCAACCTGCAGTTGCTGATTGCCCTGGCCATATTGGGGCTGACCCTGCTCATCTGGTTCAAGGGGGATCTCAGCTGGCGCGACGCGGCCCAGCCACTGCCGACGGCGGCTGAGTGGCCCGCCATGGGCACGGCGCTGGCGGTGATGTTCTGGTGCTTCGTGGGGCTGGAAGCCTTCGCCCACATGGGGGAAGAGTTCAAGCGGCCACAGCGGGACTATCCGCTGGCCCTGCTCGGTGGCGTGCTGCTGGCGGGGCTGATTTACTGGGTCCACTCGCTGGTGGTGCTCAAATATGGTCTCTATGGCGACGAGGCGACCAATGCCACCGCCATCCCGGCCCTGCTCTCCCTGCTGTTCGGCCCCACCGCCAAGTGGCTGGTGGCCATTTTGGGCTACCTCTCCTGCTTTGCCAGCATCAACATCTACCTGCAGGGATTTGCGCGCCTCATCTGGAGCATGGCGCGGGAGGGCAAACTACCAGTCTCCCTCTCTCGCCTCTCGGCCCGGGGGGCGCCGCTCAATGCCCTGTGCTGGGTGCTTGCCATCTGCCTCGTCTCCATTACCTTGATCCTCTGGCTGCGACTGCCGCTCGATGAGCTGATCCGCTACGCCAACGGCAACTTCGTGCTGGTCTATCTGCTCTGCATGGCGGCGGGCTGGCGCCTGCTCGGTGGCATGGGCAAGGGGCTGGCGGCCTTGAGCGTGCTGCTCTGCCTCGCCGTGCTGGTGGCGCTCGCCTCCCAGGTGCTCTATGCGGCGCTGCTCACTCTGGGGTATGGCTGCTTCTCGTTGTGGCGGCGCAGACGTCGCCGCACTCTGGCCACCGACAACATCTGCGCCATCAAGTAACCGACCCGATAAAAAGCCCCGCAGTGCGGGGCTTTTTGCTGGCTATCAGATGCGGTTGTGCTCAAGGGGCTGGCAGGTCGCTGCGCAGCAGGGCGTAGTGCCGCAGGGAGATAAACTGCTCCCCCTTCCACTCGCATTCCCGAGCCGTCCCCTCGTAGCGAAAGCCGGCCCGCTCGAGCAGGCGAGCGGAGGGGAGGTTTGGCTCCTCCACCACCGCCAGCAAGCGGTGCAAATCGGTAGTGTGATAGACGAGGGCCAGAAACTGCCGCAATGCCGCCCGCATGATCCCCTGGCCCCAGTACTCGGGATAGAGCCAGTAGCCGAGCTCGGCCCGTTTGTGCTGTGGGTCGGCATCGTTGTAGCCAATGGCCCCCATTGGCTCATGGGTATCCGGGTTGCGGATCAGGAACCAGGCCCCGCTCTGGCACTGCGCTATCTCGGCGTACCAGCGCATCTGGGCCTGGCACGCCTCCATGGTGTCATAGCTGATGCCGTAGCAGGCGATGACCTTGGGGTCCGACAGACCGCGGTAGATGTGAGACAAGTCGGCATCCGTGACGGGGTCGAGCCTGATCCCGGGTTGTTGTGGTGAAGGCATGATGTGCTCCTTGCGGCCAGCCGTGGCCGGCCGCGTGAGTTGAGTGAAAGGGCGGGATAAAAGCGCGGATCGCTGCTTGGCTCAGGGTTCGGAAAGACCCAGCAAGTCGGCAAGCCTGCCCAGCTCATCGCGCCAGCCCTGTTGCAGGCGCGGGGTCTGATGTTTGGGCTTGCGGGCGAGATCGGCGGCAAGCAGGGCATCCAGCTCGTACCAGCGCGCCAGTTGAGCCTCGTCATCGTGCACCGGCATGGGCTCCTCCCCCCAGGCTTCATTGGCCTGGGCGTCGGCGGCGGGCCGATCGGGCGCATCGCCGAGCAGTTCGGCATAGGCCCGCTCGGCGCTGTGGGCCTCGTGGATCCGGCCCTGCCTGATCACCCAGAAGCGGTTGCAGCTGCGCTCGATCAGATCCCGGTCGTGGGAGACAAGCAGCACGCCGCCGACAAAGCCGGTCAGTGCCTCGGCCAGCTCCTCCTTTCCTGCCAGATCCAGATGGTTGGTGGGTTCATCGAGCCAGAGCAGATGGTGACTCGCCAGCGACAGGGCAAGGAACAACAGTCTGGCCCGCTCGCCCCCGCTCAGGGTCGCGACGCGCTGGCCGTGGCGGGAGTAGGGGAAGCCCGCGCGGATCAGCGCCTGGCGTAGCGACACCTCCGGCAAAGGCGCCAGCGGATAGAGGGCATCGGTCAGGGTGGCGTGGTCGTCCAGCTGCTGCAGGGACTGATCGTAGTAGGCGATGCTGGCGCCAGGATGGCGATACCAGCCCTCAGCCGGTCGCTGGTCGCACACCTCGCCCCAGCACTGGCGCAGCAGGGAGGACTTGCCCGTGCCGTTGGCGCCGAGCAGGGCGACCCTGTCGCCGGCGCGCAGCCAGAGATCCTCGGCCCGCAGCAGCGGCGGCAGACCGGGGGCGGGGCGCACGTCGAGGGCATCGAGTCGCAGCAGGGCATCGGCGGGCAGCGCCTGCCCGTGCAGTTCGAGGCGCCAGGGCGCGTCCACCCCGACCACGCTCTGCTCCTCCTGCAGCCTGGCCACCCGTTTCTCCATGGACTTGGCCTGGCGCACCAGCTTCTCGTTGTCATGCTCCCGCCCCCAGATGGCGAGGCGCTTGCTGCTGGCGCTCAGGCGGTCGATCTCTTTTTGCTCGTCGGCCCGGCGCTGGCGGGTTTGCTCGTCCTCTTCGGCCAGGGCCGCCCTGGCCTGACTGCAGGGCAGGGCGAAGCGATGAAGCCGCCGATCCCGCAGGATCAGCGTCTCGCGGGTCACCCGATCGAGCAGGCGACCATCGTGGGAGACCAGCACGAAGGCGCCGCGCCACGCCAGCAGGAAGCGCTCCAGCCAGAGCAGGGCGGGCAGATCCAGGTGGTTGCTGGGTTCGTCCAGCAGCAAGAGGTTGGGCTGGTGCAGCAGGGCGCGGCCTATCTGCAAACGGGTGTGCTGGCCGCCACTCAGCGCGCTGACCGGTAGGTCGGCCTGCTCGGCCAGTTGCAGCTCGGTCAGCATCTTGTCCACCTGCCACGCCTGGTCAGCCTCGTTGGCCAGCGCATCAAGCAGCACGGCGCGGGTGCTGAGCGCTTGCAGTTGCGCGGGCAGATGCTGGGCCACGAATTCACAGCGGCAGGGGGTGGCCTTGTGTATGCGGCCGTCATGGGGCTGGCGCTGACCGGCCAGCAGGGCGAGCAGTGTGCTCTTGCCACAGCCATTGGCGCCTATGAGGCCAATGCGATCACCGCTGCGGATGCTGAGGTCCAGGTTGTCAAATAACGGAAGGTGCCCCGCACTCATTTGCAGGGAATGGGTACTCATCAGGGTTGTCATGCTCTTGCTCTCTTAAATGGCGGGATCGAAGATCCCTGTCATCAGGAGCGCTGGCGACAACGGCAGAGTCGAGAAAGGTCTCGGTTTGGAAGGGAGTCGGCTTTGCTCGAACCCGCTATCGCAGCGCGATGGTATGCAGGCAAGAGCACGCGAATGTGCCGAACAGGCGGGCCGAGAACATCGGACACGCTTGGATAACCATTTTTTACCTCCTTATTTTTCGCAGTGGCAAGGTGGGGCGATTATAAACGCAGAAAAAATAGCCGTCCATCGGGGCGCAGGCCCCTAGCCGGGCGGCAAGGAGGCGGGAAAGGGCGTCGGCATCTGTCACAGACAAGGCGGCAGCCCCAAGTTGCGGGGCTGCCTCATGCGTGTGATTAATTAATCGCGGGGGGTCTTAAGCGCCTGGATCACATCTTCCGTGGGGGCCAGTTCTTCCACGTGGTTGAAGCTGTCGAGCCCCTCTTGCGGATGTATGGTGAAGGCATCGGCGCTCAGGTAGCTGCCGCTGCCGGCGCTCTCCATGATGACGATGAGCTCGGGCTGCTTGTCACCGTTGAGATCCTGCAGTTTGAGCTCCTTGATGGTGCCATCGCGCGCCAGCACCTTGCCGTCGATGAACTGATCGAGGGGGAACTGGGGATTGGCGCCTGAGTAGAGGCGCACGTCGTAGCTGCCGATGGAGGCGGGTTCACCCCGTCCCTCGCTGACGGTGATCACCTGGCCGGAGGGGAGCGTCAGCTGTTTGAAGAATCCCTCCACCGCCTGGCCAGTCAGTGGCAGGGTGAGCAGGCCGAGTGTCATGAATAAGGCTTTCATCGTTGTGACCCTTGTTGCTGCGGTGACGGGCGGCACGCCTGCCCGTCACGGATGTGAATGTGTGGGCCGGGTTCGGGCTTGCCTCTGCCCGGCTCTCTTTCTCTGCCTCGCCGGAGGCGGTCATTACCAGATCTTGACCCGTTTGGCCGGTGCCAGATAGAGCTTGTCACCCGGCTGTATGTTGAACGCCTCGTAGAAGGCGGGGATGTTCGGCACAACGCCGTTGACCCTGTACTCGGGCGGAGAGTGGGGATCCGAGGCGAGCAGCATCTGCATCAGCTCGGGGCGATACATGCCCTTCCACACCTGGGCCCAGCCGAGGAAGAAGCGCTGTTCGCCGGTGAAGCCGTCCAGCACGGGGGCTTCCTCGCCCTTGAGCGACAGCTCGTAGGCCTTGTGGGCTATGGTGAGGCCACCCAGATCGCCAATGTTCTCCCCCAGGGTGAACTGGCCGTTGACGAACTGGCCATTGATGGGCTCGAAGCGGTTGTACTGGGCCACCAGCCGGCTGGTACGGAAGCGGAACTCTTTGAGATCCTGCGGCGTCCACCAGTCGCGCATCAGGCCGTCGCCGTCGGACTTGGCTCCCTGATCATCGAAACCGTGGCCCATCTCGTGGCCGATCACCCCGCCGATGGCGCCGTAGTTGACCGCATCATCCGCCGTCAGGTCGAAGAAGGGGGGCTGCAGTATGGCGGCCGGGAAGACGATCTCGTTGTTGCTCGGGTTGTAGTAGGCGTTCACCGTCTGCGGCGACATGTGCCACTCGTCTCTGTCTACCGGCTTGCCGAGGCGTGCCAGGTTGTCGGCATACTCGAAGGCGTGAGCCCGTTGCAGGCTGCCCAGCAGATCGCCCTGGCGGATCTCGATGGCGCTGTAATCCTTCCACTTGTCCGGGTAGCCGATCTTGGGCCTGAACTTGGCCAGCTTCTCCAGCGCCTGGGTCTTGGTGGCCGGCGACATCCAGTCCAGCTCCTGAATGCTCTGGCCGTAGGCGGTGCGCAGGTTCTCCACCAGCTGCTCCATGCGGGCCTTGGCCTGGGGCGGGAAGTAGCGCTCCACGTAGAGCTGGCCCACCGCCTCGCCCAGGTGATCGTCCAGCACGCCGAGGGCACGCTCCCAAGGGGCGCGTTGCTTGGGGGTGCCGCTCAGGGTGGTGCCGAAGAAGGCGAAGTTCTGGGCGTCGGTCTGGCTGTCGAGATAGGGGGCGTAATCCGTGATGAGCTGCCACTTGAGGTAGGCTTGCCAGTCGCCGATCGGGGTCTGTTGCATCAGGCCATCGAGGGCGGCGAGATAACTCGGCTGGCCTATGACCAGGCTGCTCTGACCGGCGAGGCCGGCCTGATCCAGGTAGCCATCCCAGTCGATATGCGGGGCGAGGCGTTTGAGCTCGCTCTGGGGCACCTTGTTGTAGTTCTTCTCCCGATCCCGCAGGGCCACGTTGTCCCACTGGATCTGGGCGAGTTTGGTCTCAAGGGCCAGGATGCGCTGGGCCTTGGCCTTGGCATCCGCTTCACCGAAACGGGTCAGCATGCCGGTGATGTGCTGCTCGTATTTCTGCCGCAGCGCCTGGCTGTTGGGGTCGGTTTTGAGGTAGTAATCCCGATCCGGCAGGCTGAGCCCGGATTGATAGAGGTAGACCGCATAGCTGTCCGGCGCCTTGGCATCGGCATCGATCCAGAAGCCGAACGGGGCGCCGCCGCCAGTGCGACCGCTCTGGGCAAAGGCCCGGGCCAGCCCGCTCCGATCGCGGAGCTGATCGATCTCGCTCAGCAGGGGCAACAGCGGTGTGGTGCCCTTGGCATCCCGGCTGCCCTGATCCAGATAGCTCTGGTAGAGATCGTGGATCTGCTGGGCCGGGGTGCCTGCCGCCGCCTTGCCGTCGAGCCCCTCGACCAGCACCCGCACGTCCGCCAGTGACTTGTCCCGCAGCATGTAAAAGGCACCGTCGGCGGGCCTGTCGTCCGGGATCTTGGCGGTGGCCAGCCAGTGGCCGTTCACGTAGCGGAAGAAGTCGTCACCGGGTTTGACCCGGGTGTCCATGTTGGCCAGCGCGAGGCCGGAGTGTTTGTCTGCTGTGTCCGGCGCCTGACTACAACCGGCCAGCAGGGCCAGTCCGATGAGGCCGGCCAGCAGGCTTTTTTTATTGTTCATCTTGTTGGATTCCAATTCGGGTTATTCAGCTTCCTGGCCCAAACAGGGCAGTTCTTCACTCTAACAGTCGGGTTGCAGCTTGATAAGCCCGACTCTGCTAAGATCGGCCTGGTCGTTTTGGGGAAGCCTATGATTTCTCGTATTTATTCTCGTTTTTGTCAGACCCTGCCAGCGCCGGAAGGTTCCCGGGGCCTGTTGGTTGCCTTCAGTGGCGGGCTCGATTCCACCGTGTTGCTGGTGCTGGCGGCGCAGTTTGCCCGCGAGCAGGGGCTGGTGCTGCGCGCCCTGCACGTGCATCACGGCCTGAGCCCTCATGCCGATGCCTGGGTAGCCCATTGTGAAGCCGTGTGTCAGCAACTGGCGGTGCCGCTCATGGTCGAGCGGGTACAACTGGTGCGTGGCAATGGCGAGAGCCTGGAGGCCCAGGCCCGGGAGGCCCGCTATCAACGGCTGGCCGCCAGCCTGGGGGCCGGGGAGTGGCTGCTCACCGCCCATCATCAGGACGATCAGCTGGAGACACTGCTGCTGGCCCTCAAGCGTGGCGCCGGCGTGCGCGGCCTGGCGGGCATACTGCCGAGTCAGCCGTTTGCGGCCGGCCTGTTGCTGCGCCCCTTGCTTGAGGTGAGCCGGGCCGAGTTGGCCGAGGTGGCCCAATCGCTTCCTTACGGCTGGGTGGAGGATGAGAGCAATCAGGATGTGAGCTATGACCGCAACTTCCTGCGCCAGACGCTTATCCCGCAGCTCAAGGCGCGCTGGCCCGCCATGGCCCGCACCGCCGCCCGCAGCATGGCGCTGTGCGCCGAGCAGGAGACGCTGCTGACCGAGCTGGCCGAAGCGGACTGGCGGCTGGCCGGTGAAGGGAGTGCCCTGAATATCGAGCCGTTGCTCGGGCTCTCGGCGACCCGGCGCAACAACCTGCTGCGCTACTGGATCCGCCGGCTGGGGGGCGAGATGCCCTCCCGGGATCAGCTGGCTCTGCTGTGGCAGGAGGTGGCGCTGGCGCGAGAGGACGCCAATCCGCAGTTCAGCTTGAAGAGTCTGGATTGCCGCCGTTTTCAGGGCCGGCTTCATCTGGTCAAGCCGGGGCTGGTGCCCTGTCACGCGCAGCTGACGGTGGCGGTTGGCGAGTCGGTCGCCTTGCCGGACGGGCTGGGACAGGTGCAGCTAGTGCTGCGCCAGGGCGGTGAGGGGTTGAGGCTGCCCACCGCGCGGGAGCCAATGTTGGTGCGTTTTCAGGTGACGCCCGGGATCATGCTCAAACCCGTGGGGCGCAGCGGCAGTCGGCGCTTCAAGAAGTTGCTGCAAGAGTATGGGGTGCCCTCCTGGCAGCGGGGGCGCATTCCCATCCTCTATTACGGCGAGCAGGTGGCGGCGGTGGCCGGACTCTTTATCTGTGACGGATTCATGACGCGAGCCGCCGGTCTGGAGTGGCACTGGCTGCCAGCGGCGGACAGCTGGATCCCGGAGTGAAGCCGGGCCGCCATCAAGACAAAAAAGCCGGCATTGCCGGCTTTTTTGCACTCGTCCTCTGACGGCTTCAATCCAGCAGGCCGGCCTTGCCCGCTTTTTTGCGGGCGTAGAGGTGAGCGTCCGCCGCCTCGTACAGGCTGTGGACCGCCACCCCGGACTGCCAGCTGGCGGCCCCCAGGCTGCAGCCGACCGAGAAGGTGCTGAGCTCCTTGTGGGTCATCAGCATGTGTTGCAGCCGCAGCCAGACGGGGCGCCAGGCCTCGGGCTCGGCGGGTTGCAGCAGCAGCGCAAATTCGTCGCCACCGAGGCGAAACGCCTGATCCGTGCTGCGGATGCAGCTCTTGAGCAACTGGGCGAAGCGGCTCAGCACCAGATCGCCGATCGGGTGGCCCCAGGTGTCGTTGATCTGCTTGAAGTGATCCAGATCCAGCAGTACCAGCACCAGACCGTGAGACTCCCGGCTGTGCTGCTCCACCGCGCGGCCTATGGCCTCGTCGAAGTAGGAGCGGTTGCCGAGCCCGGTCAGGTGATCGAGTCGCACCTGTTGCTCCAGTTGTGCCAGCCGCAGATAGAGGGGCAGGGGCATGCAGAGCAGTTGATGGTACTGCTGCAGGATCCGCTGCTGGCTGCCGCTCAGGGTGTGTTCCAGGGTGTAGTGCAGCTGGCCGAACAGCTGGCCATGCTGGCCGCGCAGTTCGAACGGGTAGCTGTGCAGCGTCAGGCTGGCCTGGGGCGGTTGCTGGATCAGCCGAAGTGGCTGGGCGTGATCGAAGTAGAGGCTGTGTATTCGGACAATTCTTGCCGCACGATCGGCAAAGGTTGCCAGCAGGCTGTCGAGATCCGTCTGTACCAGCAAGAGCTCGAGCAGCTGGTTGCGATCCTGGCTGGCCAGCGGCGTGAGCCGCTCCATCTGGCGAACCCACTGCTCTATGCCATGCCCCAAGCCATTCAATGACGATGCGTTTTCCACGGTACAGCCCTCATACATCCTACTTCCTGCCACTTCCCTGCAATCCTTGTGCCCAAAATATGTTCGATGTGAACAAGGGCGGCTGGCTAGGCTTAAGTGGATAAAAAGGGAGGGAAAATTGTATACAGATGTCTTGATCCTGCTGTTTGCCGCCGTCTTGCTGGTGGCGATTTTCCGGCGCCTCGGCCAGCCGGTGATCCTCGCCTACCTGCTCGCCGGGGTAGTGCTCGGCCCCTATGGCGCCGCCGTGATCACGGGGCAGGCGATCATGCAGACCATAGCCGAGCTCGGCATCGTCTTTTTGATGTTCTCGCTCGGGCTGGAGTTCTCGCTGCCGCGGCTGATCGCCATGCGGATGCTGGTGCTGGGGGTGGGCGGTTTGCAGGTGTTGTTCACCTCCTCGCTGTTCTTCTGGCTCGCATGGTGGTGGGGGCTGAGCCTGCCGCAGGCGCTGGTGGTCGCGGGCACCCTGGCGCTCTCCTCCACCGCAGTGGTGATCAAGCCGCTGGGGGAGCAAAAACAGCTGCACACCCGCCGGGCCCAGCTCGGGGTGAGCGTGCTGCTGTTTCAGGATCTGGCGGTGGTGCCACTCTTGGTGATGATCCCCATACTGGCGAGGCCCGAGATCCAGGGCGGCGCCCTGCTGGCGGAGATCGCCTGGGCCACCCTCAAGGGGCTGTTCGCCCTGTTCAGCCTGCTGGCGGTGGGCAAGTGGCTGCTGCCGCTGCTGTTTCACGAGGTGGCGCGGGCCCGCTCCGACGAGCTGTTCGTGCTGAGCGCCCTGCTGGTGGCGCTGCTGGCCGCCTCGCTGACCCAGTGGATGGGGCTCTCCATGGCGCTGGGGGCGTTTCTGGCGGGCATGATGCTGGGCGAATCCCACTATCGCCACCAGCTGGAGGTGGACATACGGCCGTTTCGGGACGTGTTGATGGGGCTCTTCTTCATCACCATCGGCATGACCATGGACTGGCAGCTGGTGGCACGGGCCTGGTGGCAGGTGATCCTCAGCGTGCTCGGCCTCATCTTGATCAAATCCCTGCTGGTGCTGCTGGCCGGACGCCTGATGGGGGAGCGCAAGCGCGATGCCATGGCGACGGGGATCATGCTGAGCCAGGTCGGCGAGTTTGGCTTCGTGCTGCTGGCGCTGGCCAATCACCACGGCCTGCTCGACCATCAGCTGATCTCCCTGCTCATCGGCATAGGGGTGACCTCCATCGCCATGACCCCCTGGCTGGTGCAGCGGGCCCAGGGTCTGGCCCGCTCGCTCATCGACTCGACCCTGCTCTCCCGCTCCGAGGTGGCGCAGTCCGGCCTCAGCAAGCATCAACACGTCATCATCGCCGGTTTCGGCCGGGCCGGGCAGACCTGTGCCCGCTTCCTCAAGCTGGAGGACATCCCCTTCCTGGCGCTGGATCTCGATCCCGAGCGGGTGAGCGAGGCCAAGTCGGCGGGGGAGCAGGTGGCGTTTGGCGATGCGAGCCGGCGCGATATCCTGCTGGCCGCCGGCCTGTTGCGGGCCCGGCTGGTGATCATCACCTTCGACGATCGCAAGCGGGTCGAGGCCATGCTGGCGCTGATCAGGGAGTTGGCGGTGGATGTCAGGGTGCTGGTGCGCACCCGGGATGACAGCTTTCTGGAGGCCTTCAAGCAGGCGGGGGCCCATGAGGTGATCCCCGAATCCCAGGAGGGGGCCCTGATGCTGGTCTCTCACCTGCTGCTCAACTGCAACGTCCCCATAGGCCGGGTGATCCGGCGCATGGAGCACGAGCGCAGCAGCCAGTATCGCTTCCTGCACGGCTTCTACTGGGGGGATCAGAGCGCCGGCAATCTGGAGACGGACCAGCTGCTCGAGCGACTGCATCCCGTGCTGCTGCACGATCAGGCCTGGGCTGTGGGGCGCACTGTGCAGGCGCTGGCACTGGAGGAGGTACGGATCAAGGAGGTGCAGCGCGGCGAGCAGAGCCTGGAGCCCAGACCCGAGCTGACGCTGGCGGCGGGGGATCGGCTGGTGCTGTTTGGCAATGCGGTGGCGATGGAGCAGGCCGAACAGCGGCTGCTGGAGGGGCGCTAGCTCGGCTGTCCCCCGGGTTGGCTGCGGTTCATGCCTCCTCCCGCGCCATCTGTTCTATGCCCAGAAACTGTTCGACCCGCTGGCGCTCGTTGAGGGTGTCCCGGTAGCCCAGCTTGATCAACTGCTGGCAATAGCCGGGGTAGAACATCAGGAAACTGGCCAGGCTGCTGGTCTCATCCCCCGTGACCCCCAGCACCCGCAGCAGGCGGCGCAGGTGCACCGGCAGCTTGCGCAAATAGTTCAGCGCCATGATGTCGAGGTCCTCGCTCGGCTTCAGCACGCAGGTCTCCACCCGCTTCAATTTCAAACGGTTGCGCTCCCGCTCAGGAATGAGATCCAGGGTCTGGTTGATGCGCCACAGCCGCTCAAGATCCGAGTTGAGGGTGTCGGTGAAGACGGTGTCCAGCAAGTGGCTGGCGATGTTGGAGCTGGTCAGGTGACCGTGATGAAAGGTCGGCGCCGAGTGGGCCGGCGGATCCAGGGTGATCAGCAGGATCCGCTCCGCCCCCAGGTGGATGGCGGGGCTGAGCGGGCTGAGCTGGTGGATGGAGCCATCGCCGTAGAATTTGTCGCCTATATGGGTCGCGGGAAAGACAAACGGCAGCGCCGAGGAGGCCAGCAGGTGATCCGAGGTGAGCAGGGTACGCACCCCGCGCCGTCTGGCCCGCTCCCACGGCAGGTGTTCGGCCCGCCCCTGGAAGAAGGTGGTGGAGAGGCCGTCATCGTAATCGGACGCCGTGATGGCGAGCGCCTCCAGGCTGCCGTAGAGGATGTTGTCATCGATGCGGTGGTAGTCGATGAGCTGATCCAGCAGGCGGCGCAGCGGCGCGTTGTCGAACAGGTGAAAGGCGTGGTTGGTGTGGGGATTGATGAGGCCTGCCGAGCCCTCGTACATCAGCCGCCACAGCAATCTGCCGGGATGAAAGTCGAAGATGTGATGGGTCTCGAAGCGGCGCCAGACCCACTCCAGCTTGCGTACCCCCAGATGAAAACAGGAGGCATAACAGGCCAGTGCGGTGACATTGATGGCGCCGGCCGAGGTACCGCACAGTATGGGAAAGGGAATGCCGAGATTGCGGGGATAGAACTCGGCGATGGCCTTGAGGGCCCCGACCTGATAGGCGGCGCGAGCACCACCACCGGTTAACAGAAGAGCTGTGTTGGGTCTGGCCATGACGCTACCCCTTATGTTGTTGGCGGCAGCAGTACACCCTGCTCATGATACTGCGCCTTATGTGCTTGCCACTGGGGGTGTTGCCACCGAGCAATTTAACTATAAGGCGCTGTATCGAATATAAAAACAGGGTTGCTCACCATTTTTTTGCAAGCCGGTTTCGACCCCTGTCATCCGGCCGTCTGCGGCGTGTTCAGCCGATCGAAGGCGGCAAACACGGGGGCGCTGGCGAGGATGCGACCGTGGCCCAGCCCCCGGGTCGTGACCAGCCGGGTGCGGCCGTCCCGGCTTGCTCGCAGGGAGTCGTCGTGGGGGGCAAACCTGTCCTCCTCGTCGTGCACTATGGTGGCGGCTCCCGCGCGGCTGGCGAGGCGCCCCAGCGGATCGACAGTGCTGAGGGGGTGCTGGTACTCCTGCTCTATCTCTTTCACCACGGCATCGAACAGCCGGATGGAGTAGCCGGAGCGCGCCACCATGCCGTAGAGTTGGGGCACATAGTCGAGCACGGGCGAGATGAGCAGCAGTGGCAGCCGGTCCAGGCCTGGCACCCGGCTGGAGAGGGTGACGGCGCCCCCCATGCTGTGGGCTATGAGCCCCTGGATGGGGCCAGACTCGTCGCTCAGTTTGGCCACCAGCTCGTCGAAGGCGCGCACGAAGCGGGGCAGGTGGCCGGTATGGCCGGCGCTGTGGCCGTGAGCCGGATGATCATAGGCGATGGCGGTAAAGCCCTGGGCGGCGATGTGACTCATCAACGGATAGAACTGGCTGGCGCTGCCGGACCAGCCGTGCATCAGCAGCCAGACCGGCCCTTGGCCGAGCCGGTAGCTCATCAGCACACCTTCGCTGGTGTGAACGGCCTGTTTGACCAGGCCCGCAGGCGCCGCCGCGTCCCGCTGGTTGCGCTGGGGGGTGAGCAACAGCTTGCTGGCTGTGCGTTTGGCGTGGGCCGGGGCGAGTCTGTGGTGCAACCGGGTGCCGAGCCCCAGCAGCCACTTGCTCGGGCTGAAGCGGCGGGTGTTGAAGTAGATCTTGCTGCTCATGATGCTCCTGTCTGTTTTGTGTTCGAACGGTCGTGCTTTTTTGTGGGTTTTTAAAAAGGCAGTTGAAAATCAGCGCCAGCTTGTCAGCAGAGCCTCCACTTCGGGCCAGAAGTGGCGGGCCGGATCCTGACACAAGTCCAGCGCGTTGAACACCTGATCCCCCAGATAGAGGCCGTACAGCCGGTAGACGGCGCGCCAGGGATCCATGTCGCCGCGCCACTCCCCCTGCGTCTGACCCTGCACCACCTGGCGGGCCAGGTAGTCGAGCCAGAAGCGTACCAGCTGGCGTGCAGCCTGCTGCACCTCACCCTCCTGGGCCGAGGTCCAGGCATCGAGGAACATGCAGCGGCCGGCGAAGCTCTGGTTCCAGGCCAGCCAGGCCTGCAGCAGGGCGATCAGCTTCTCCTGCTGGTTGCCGTGCTGCTGCTGGCGCACCGGCTGGATCACCCGTTCCCGGAACACCTCGGCGGCGTACTCCAGCACGGCGATCTGCAGGTTGTCGCGGGATTGGAAGTGAGCAAAGAGGCCACTCTTGGACATCTCGCAGGCGCAGGCAAGGGAGCCTATGGTCAGGCTCTCCAGTCCCTGCTGGCTCGCCTGCTCAAACGCAGTCTGCAAAATGTTGTCGCGGGTCAACCGGCCCTTGCTCATCGCACTCTCCTCGTTGGCCCTGCAGCATAAAGTACGACCGTGCTATTTGTCGAGCGGCGGATCCTTATGCCAGACGAGATGAGCGGGTTCAGTCGTCCTTGATATCCATCTGCTACGGGCTATCACCGCCTGGGTGCGGTTCTTGACGCCTAGCTTGCGAAAGGCGGGAGTGATATGGGCCTTGATGGTGGCAAGGGGGTCAGTCGTCCTTGATATCCATCTGCTGCAGGGCTATGACCGCCTGGGTACGATTCTTGACGCCGAGCTTGCGGAAGGCGGGAGTGGATATGGGCCTTTGTTGGCAGCCGCTCAGTCGTCCTTGATATCCATCTGCTGCAGAGCTATCACCGCCTGGGTACGATTCTTGACGCCGAGCTTGCGAAAGGCGGGAGTGGATATGGGCCTTGATGGCGATAAGGGGGTCAGTCGTCCTTGATATCCATCTGCTGCAGGGCTATGACCGCCTGGGTGCGATTTTTGACGCCGAGCTTGCGGAAGATGGCGGTGATATGGGCCTTGATGGTGGCCTCGGAGACGTTGAGCTCCCAGGCTATCTGCTTGTTGAGGCTGCCATCGCGCAGCATCACCAGCACCTTGTACTGCTGGGGGGTGAGGCTGGCGAGCTTGCTGGCGAAATCGGGGCCATCTTCGGACTCCGGATGCAGCGAGATGCCGGCCGGCACCCAGTTATCCCCCCCGATCACCGTATTGAGGGCGTTGACCAGCTCCTTCATGGGCACGGATTTGGGGATGAAGCCCAGCGCCCCGAGCCGCAACACCTGCTGGATGATGGCGGGATCCTCCGAGGCGGAGACCACGACTATGGGCAGATCCGGGTGCTGGCCACGCAGGTGGGCGAGGCCGGAGAAGCCGTTGGCGCCCGGCATCTTGAGATCGAGCAGCAACAGGTCCACCTCAGGGTGTTCCCCCAGCAGGCTGGTCAGGCTGTCGATGGAGTCCGCCTCCAGCAGCTGGGCGTCGTTGATGGCCATGTGCACCGCTTGATAGAGGGCGCCCCGAAACAGGGGGTGGTCATCTGCGATGACGATGGTAAATTGGCTATCCATTGCTCACATTGTTGCTAACTGATTGTTTTGGAAAATCAAACTAGCATCGCTCCCCGAGGGGGTCAAACCCGCAGGCGTGCAAATGTGAAGCGACCGTCGGATGTCGTGCCATTGGGGCCGATGGGATGGTCATGAGCAACCCATGCAGGAGGCAAGAGATGGGATCCTTGGTATTGACGGTGGGCACTGGCTCCACCTGGGCGATGCGCGTCGCGCTGGTGCTCGCCATGAGCGGACTGGAGTGGCAGGAGCAGGTGTTCGATCTGGAAGATGCCAAGGCGTTGGCGCGGCTCAAGCGCGTGGGGCCTGCCGGCCTGGTGCCCTGGCTGGATCACGATGGCGTGCGGATACACGACTCGCTGGCCATCGCCGAATACCTGCACGAGCTCTGTCCAGACCGCCAGCTCTATCCCGCTTCCCGCGCCGAACGGGCACTGGCCCGCAGCCTGTGCGCCGAACTGCACGCGGGCTTTGGGCAGATCCGCAGCCAGCTGCCCTTCTTCCTGGGCGCGCCGACCCGCAGCGAGCCGCCGGTGGAGGCCATAGGCGAGCTGGCGCGCTTGCAGACCATCTGGTCTCAGGCGAGGGGGCCTTTCTACTTCGGCGAGGCGGGTATCATAGATGCTTTCTACGGGGTGATGGCTTATCGACTGGCCAGCTACGGCATCCAGCTGCCCGGTCAGGCCGGCGTCTATCAACAGGCCTTGCTGGCCTGGCCCCTGTGGCAGGCGCTGCTGGTCAAGGTGCGGCTGCAGTGGCCGGTGGCGGCCCGTCAGCCGGCGTAAGACGAGCCTGCGGAATGTTCGATGCCTGACATGAAGAGGGGAGCCACTGGCTCCCCTCTCTCTTGTGGTTAATCTGGCCCAGACGTTATTTCTGCCGACCGGCGAAGACCACCACCACCTTGTCGTTCCCCTTCTCCCGCACAAAGCTGTAGGGCGCATCGGACAGCTTCTTGTGGCTGCCTGCCGCCACCGCCGGGTGAGCGGCGCGGAACTGGCCGAGTCGCTGCCAGTGCTTGACCAGCTCGGCCTTGTCACCACTGGCCAGCTCCTGCCAGTTCATGTCAGATCGCACGCTCTGATCGAACACGCCGCCATCCTTGGCCAGACCCCGGCCCGACTCGTCCCCGTAGTAGAGCTGGATGCCGCCTGGCAGCAGCATGAAGCTGTTGGCCACCCGCCGCTGCAGCGGCACATCCTGATAGTCGCCGAAGAACAGCTTGGTGTCGTGGGAGCTGATGTAGCTCAGCACGTTGAACTCGGGATCCTGGTTGATGCGGCTGGCGTAGCCGGCATAGGTGGGCTCGCTGCCCGCCATGCACTGGGCCTGGGGCAGGGCGAACTCGCGCTGGTAGTCGAAGTTGATCAGTGAATCGAAGCCGTTCTGGTACCAGAAATCCTTGGCGACCCCGTGATCCCACACCTCGCCCACCATGTAGAAGGGCAGGTCATCGAGCGCCTTGGTCGGGTTGGCCTGTTTCCACTCCTTGAGCGCCGCCGTGCCTGCCTGCTTGAGCCTGGCCCAGACGGCGGGCTCCAGGTGCTTGACTGTGTCGGCCCGAAAGCCGTCTATGCCGAAGCGGCGCACCCAGTCGGTGTGCCAGGCGATGAGGTAGTCGCTCACGCTGGCATTGGGCAGTGGCTTGGCCCTGGTGTCCTGCTTCGCTGCCAGCAGCGGCGGCAGCCCCACAGATTTGGTTGATTCGGTCAGAAAATCGGGCAACCCCGCCACTGTGCCGGTGACGTCGTCGGTACCCGGTTGCGGGTAACCGGGCAGGCCGGCCCGCACCCAGTCAGGGCCCCACCACTTGCTCCAATCGCTCGATTGGTAGTCGATAAACTGGTTGTAGCCATGCCAGTTGAGGCCGCCGCTCGGGCGCCACTCGTTCCAGCGGGTCGGCAATTTACCCGTGTTCTGGGTCAGGTTCTCGAGCCCCAGATCCTGCAGGTCGGCCAGGGTGGCGTAGCCGGCGTGGTTCATCACCACGTCGAGGATGATCCGCATGCCGCGCTTGTGGGCCTCGTCCACCAGGGTTTTCAGGCTCTCCTCGTCGCCGTAGTTGGGATCGATTTTGGTGAAGTCCAGCGCCCAGTAGCCGTGGTAGGCGTAGAAGGGGAAGTTGCCCTGCTCGCCGCCGCCGATGAAACCGTGCACTTGCTCCACCATGGGGGTGATCCAGATGGCGTTCATGCCGAGGCTCTTGATGTAGTCGAGCTTCTCGGTCAAGCCCTTGAAGTCGCCGCCGTGCCAGGTGGCCACCTCGTCCTGGCCGTCTTTCTGGCGGCCGAAACTGTGGTCGTTGGCGGGGTCGCCGTTGTTGAAGCGGTCGGTCAGCAGGAAATAGACGCTGGCCTGATCCCAGTTGAAGGGGGCCGGCTTGGCCGCCTTGACCTGCTCGAGCAGCAGCAGGCCGCCGCTCTCTTTGGTCGGGGTCAGGGTCAGCTTGCCCCCCTTGACCATGCCTTCTTGGCCGGAGTAGGCATCCCGCAGCCGGGTGCCGTCGGGCCAGACCCCCTTGAGCGAGACGGTGACAGGGCCGCCATCCCACTGGATGCAGGGCTCCTCGGGGGGCTGGCGCTTGAACTCACTCTTCTTGGTAGCCCGCAGCACCTTGAGGCTGGGGGTAGCCGGGTTGAAGGTGAACTGATAGTCCCCCGCCAGCATCACCCGCAGGGTAAAACTTTGATCCTTGGTGCATTTGTCCATGGGTTGCGCCGTACCGAAGGGGAGCGGCTTGCTCTCGCTCGGGCCGAAGCTGGTGCCGCAGCTGCTGCCTGGGTCGCTGATCCGGATCTGGTGGCTGCCCTTGGCGAGGGTATGGGTCAGCTCCACCGGGCCCTTGTCCAGGCGCAGCGGCGTGGCGACCGCTTTGCCATCCACATAGAGATGCACCTCGGGGGCGGCCAGCACCTGGCCGGTCAACAGGGGGCCGGCCAGCAGGGCGAGCCAGAGGGGAGAGAAGCGGGGAGCGCGACGCATAAGCCATTCCTTGAGCAGGGGTAAGCGGACCAGATTCCGTCAATGGGGCTCATTCTAGGGGGCATGGTGGCGGGCATGGACAGGCAAAGCACCGATTTGTGAGCTCAGTTCAAATGGTTACGTTTTCAGAAATGGGAAAGTGTGACACCGGAACGCCAGCCATAAAAAAAGCCGGTCAGTCGACCGGCTTTTTGGTGCAAGTGATTACATCAAACGGTGAAGAACTTGAAGTTGACGAAGGCCACCGCGATGAAGGAGGCCACCATGCCGCTGACGCAGAGCACGGCCGGGCGAATGGCAGGCCAGCGATGGGTCAGCAGGACAATGGCCAGCATGGTCGGATAGAGGCCGAACATGTAGCGCGGCATGGCGTTGAGGCCTGTCATCAGCGGTATGGTGCAGCAGATGAACATCAGGGTCGCCTCGGCCCAGCGCTTCTGGCTGAACAGATAGAGGTTCAGGGCCCAGCCGAACATCACCATGATGGAGAGGTAGGACTTGCGACCCCCCAGCTCGAAGCCGCTCAGCCACCAGTCCAGCGGGCTGTCCATGTAACGGCCCCAGGCCACCTGGATGTGCTTGAAGGCCAGCGCATCACCGGTGAGGTGATAGAGGTAGACCATGTAGGCAAACAGGCCGAGCGGGATCATCCAGAGGGTGAACACCACCTTGAAGGCCCGCTCGGTGAAGCGGAAGAACTCGCGCCAACCGTAGGCCTGCAGGGCCAGGATCAGCACGGGGAACACCATCATGACCCCCAGGTTGCGGGTGCCTGAGATGAAGACGCCGAGCAGCGCCACCATCAGCCACTGTTCCCGATAGGCGAACAGGAACATCCCCAGCATCAACGCCATGAACATCGACTCGGTATAACCGGAGACGAAATAGGCGGAGAAGGGGGAGAAGGCGAGCAGCCAGACGCCGAAGCGGGCTGTCTCGTCACCCAGCTTGAGCTGACGCAGCACCAGCAGCATCAACGGCAGGCTGGCGAAGAAGGCGATGTTGGCCACCAGCATCAGGCCGATCAGACTCTCGACCTTGAGCAGGTTGGAGAGCGCGCCCGACAGCATGGGGTAGAGCGGCATGAAGGCCCAGTTGGCCGCGTTGCCCTTGCTGAGCCAGCGGGGGTAGAGATCGTAGCCGTTCTCTATGATGCGCTGGAACCAGACGCAGTCGAACTGGCAATAGGCTTGCAGCGGACCTATGTCGGTGGCGCCGTAGAGCTGAACGCCAAAATAGCCCATGCCATAGAGCGCCACTCGGCTCAGTACGAAGGCGGCGATGATCATCAGCCAGTCGCGGCTGCTAATCCGCAGTGACGGGCGGTAGGGGCCCACGTTGTCAGGGGTCATAGTTGTCATGTCATTCATCAGGCAAATACCCAGATCCTGGAGAGGAGGTAGGTGAGCACGGTGACTGTCAGGGTGGCGATCACCACAGGCAGCAGACCGGAAAGACCCGCAAACAGCAGACCGCTCAATATCAGGTTTCTCACCGCCAGCGAGAAGAGTGCGACCAGCAAGAATTTGCCGATGGCGCCCTGTTTCTGGAAGGTGATGTAGCGATGGCCAAAGAATGAGAACCAGAAGGCAATCATGAAGGCGATGGTGGTAACCCAGTGCTCAGAGATGGCAGGCCAGGTGTGGAACAGCGCGATAGAGGTGCCAAGGTCGACGAGGGTTGCCCCCCCGCCGACCAGACCGAACCGAAACAGGCGCCAGAATTCCTCGCGGGAGATCATTGAGGCGCTTGCTCCTGCTGGTCGTCAGCGGCCTTCACTGTGGCCGCCTTCTTGCCTGCGCTCTTCTTGCTGCCGGTGGCCGCGCCGTCCTGCGGTTGTGCTTCATCCTGCTTGGCATACTGGCCGTACACCCCTTCGATGAGGTAGACGGGGCGCTGCTTCACTTCCACGAACATGCGGCCTATGTACTCGCCTATGATGCCGAGCGACAGCAGCTGGATGCCGCCGAGGAAGAGCACCACCGACATCAGGGAGGCGTAACCCGGCACGTCTACGCCGAAGAAGACCACCTGGGTCACTATCTTGAGGATGTAGAGGAAGGCGACGAAGGAGACGCCGACACCGACGTAGCTCCACACCCGCAGCGGCCAGCTGGAGAAGCTCATCAGGCCGTCGAGGGCGAAGTTCCACAGCTTCCAGTAGTTGAACTTGGTTTCACCGGCGTGACGGGCGGGGCGCTCGTAAGGCACGCCGACGGCACGGAAGCCGGCCCAGGCAAACAGCCCCTTCATGAAGCGGTTGCGCTCCGGCAGTTGCTTGATCGCCTCGACCACGCGGCGGTCGATCAGGCGGAAGTCACCGGCGTTCTCCGGCAGCTTGGTGCTGGTGGAGAGGGCGTTGAAGAAACGGTAGAAGCCACCGGCGGTGAGGCGCTTCATCGGGGTATCGGCACTGCGATCCACCCGGATGCCGTAGACGGTGTCATAGTCACCTGTCTGCCACAGCTTGACGAATTCGAGGATCAGGGCAGGGGGATCCTGCAGATCCACGTCCATCGGCACTATGGCATCGCCCTTGGCATGATGCAGGCCGGCAGTCATGGCCGCTTCCTTGCCGAAGTTGCGCGCCAGGTTGACCAGGGTCACCCGGGGATCGCGGGTAATGGCCTGCTCGATCACCTCACGGGTGCGGTCACGGCTGCCGTCGTTGACGAACACTATCTCCAGCCGATCCTTGAGGGGCGCCAGTTCGTTATCTATCGCGTTGATGAAGGCATCTATGCTCTCTTCCTCGTTGTAGACGGGAACGATCAGAGAGAGTCGAAAATCGGCATGCGACATGAAAACTTCCTTATTTGGAAAATTATTTTATAAAACAGCGTATTGGATAATACGTCTTACTGGGCGACTGTCAGACGTACCGACTGGACATTGAGAGGTGTCGGTGCGGACAGCGCCAGGAAGTTGGGACGCTTGGGATCCGATGTCAGCGATTCGCCCGGCAGATTGAGCCGGATCTCGTTGATACCGGCCTTGGCCAGCTTGATGGTGGTGGTGAAGTCATGACCCAGTGCCACCTTTAGCAGTGCACCGGCTTGCGGGCTGTTGACCCGGGCCTGGATGGTCAGCTGTTCGGGTTGTGCCTGTTGCCTTGGCAGCACGAAGTAGAGGCCACCCTGGCCACTGAGTTCGGTGCCGTCCGCGCTCGGCTTCTTGGCCCAGCCTTCGCTGGAGAGGAAGCGGCTCGGCTTGGTCAGATTGAGCTCGTTGCCGGGCTGGTAGGTCATGCTGGAGTTGTGCTCCCAGAAGCGGGTCTTGCCTTCCAGGTAATAGAGCTTGTAGGCCAGGCTCACGTTGGGGTGAGCAGCCAGATAGAGGGTGTAAAGGTAGAAACCACTCAGGGCCATGATGGCCGTCAGAAAACCGAACTTTTTGTACGTCATATCACTCTCTACGCCTCACGATTGGTAGGCTGATTTCGCGCATATGCTAATCCAATTGCAAAAAAAGCATAGTGGATCACAAAAATATATTTGGTCACATATTAACCCCTTTCCAGTCAGTGCTCCAAATGTTCCTGCTTTGCCCTTTTTATCGCCTGATCCGGCCTTATGCCGCGCGGGGGCTGGGCTCATTTCCGGGCTGAGTCCCTGCTGCCGCGGCGGGCCCGTTCAGACACTGTGCTGGCAGTCGCGATCGCTGTGGCAGGATCTGTCGCCATTTTACCAAGGCCGATTTATGATGACCTATCGCCAAGTCAAGGATGACCCATGAAGCTGAAACTCTGTTGCTGGATGCTCTGGTTGCTGACCCCGCTGGTGTCGGCAAACAGCCTGTGTCCCTCTCCATTGCGGGTCGGTTACGACAACTGGCCACCCTATCACTATTACGCCAGTGCGACGGCGACCGCGCCCAAGGTGCTGCAGGGTTTTGCGGTCGAGGCGCTCAACGCCATGCTCAAGCGTCTGGACTGCCGGGCGACCTATGTCGAGCTGCCCTGGAAGCGGGTGTTGCACGGCCTGGAACAAGGCTCGCTCGATATCGCCATGGAGGCCTATTTCAACGACGAGCGTGGCCGCTACGCCTGGTTCTCCGATGCCTACAACCCGGGGCGCAGCGTGCTCTGGATCCGCAAGTCATCCTCCTATTCCGAATCCGATCTGGCGACCTGGCTGGCCAATGGCCACACCCTGGGGGTCACCAAGGACTACTACTATGGTGCCGAAACCGCCGAACTGGTGCGCCGTTATGCGGCCCAAGTCAGCGTGGTCAACGATCGGCAAAACTATGGCAAGCTGGTGCTCGGCAGGATCGACGGTTTCCTCGGGGATATTCTGGCGACCCCCTGGGGTCTGAAAGAAGAGGGGCTGGCCGATCTGATCGTACCTCACACCATGCCCGTCTATGAGGCACCGACCTTCTTCATGTTCAGCAAGAAGCGGCTGTCACCCGCGTTTGTCAAGGCGTTCAATCGGGAGTTGGCTGAATTTAAAGCAACAAATGAGTATGACATTATCTGGCGGCGCTACGCGCCCGCCAGCTAGTAAAGTCGTTGGCATTCACGCATCATGAGCGCCTTGACCGCCGGGTCTGACAGGCTGAAGTGAACCGATCTTGAGGTAAGCATGGGGAAGAAGTATTGGCTGGCATTGGCAAACCTGATCTGGCTGGGCTGTTGGCCTGCGGCCATGGCGCAGGCCAGCGAGGGTCAGGTGGTGGTGACCAATGCTGCGGTGCAGCACGACTGGTACCAGAACAGCACGGCGGAGCAGGCTCGCCACGAGTTGGAGCAGCAGTTGCAGGAGGCCGTGCTGGCCCAGCTGCACCCGGATTTCTTCAGCCTCTGGAAGAAGCTGCAGGCCAAGCCCGTTGATCAGCGCGGCGCCATTTATGACGAGGTGTTTGGCAAGCTGGCCCGCTTCCAGCAAGCCTGGCGTGCCATGGATCTGGTCTCCCGCGAGCAGATGCAGACCCTCAAACTCAACCTGAACAAGCCGCTGGCCCACGAGCCTGCCGGCGACAACCTGCTGGAGCAGGTCAAGCAGCTCAGACCCCAGGTTGCCGAGTACGACGGGGTGCGCGAGGAAGTGCGCAAGCTGCTGGCCATGCCCATGGCCAAACGCTGGCCGACCCTCACCATGCCGACCCTGCGGGCGGGTGAGACCTCGGCCGAACTGGGGCAGATCCGCACCATACTCAACGAGTTGGGCGATGCGGCTCCCCGCCATGACGACGCCACCTATGACGCCGACACCCAGCAGGCCATCAAGCAGTTCCAGCGCCGCCACGGCCTGACCGCCGACGGCATCATAGGTCGGCAGACCCGCAGCTGGCTCAATACCGGGCCCGAGGTGCGCGCCAGCCTGTTGCTGCGCAACCTGTGGCGTCGCGATCTGGTGGATCAGCTCTCCGGTGCCCGCTACGTGCTGGTCAACATTCCCGACTATCGACTGAGCGTGGTGGAGTCCGGCAACGAGGTATTCACCAGCCGGGTCATCGTCGGCAAGGAGCAGCGGGCGACCCCCATTCTGGCCAGCGAGATCCGCTCCATAGTGCTCAACCCGGCCTGGCATGTGCCGCGCTCCATCCTGAGCAAAGACATTCTGCCCAAGCTGAGCCGGGATCCCGCCTACCTCAACCGCGAGCAGTTCGAGGTGATCGACGGCGAAGGCAATCCGGTGCAGTTTACCGAGGAGGCGTGGCAGCAGGCGCTGGCGACAGGCTTCCCCTATCGCCTGCGGCAGAAGCCGGGGGATCACAATGCGCTGGGTCGCTACAAGTTCTACCTGCCCAACAACGAGGCCATCTACCTGCACTCCACGCCGCGCAAGGCGCTGTTCGAGCAGGGGGCACGCGCCTTCAGCTCGGGTTGCATCCGGGTGGAGCATGCGGACGATCTGGCCGAGCTGCTGCTGGCGGACTCCCGCTACCAGCCGGACAAGGTGGCCAGCATATTGAAAGAGACCCAGACCAAGTGGCTGCCGCTGACCACCCCGATCCCGGTGTTTACCGTCTATTGGAGCAGCTGGATCGACGAAGAGGGTCGCCAGCAACTGCGCAACGACATCTATGGATTTGATCGAGTCAGCTTCCAGAGTCGCTTGCTGTGATCCTCGCCACAGAGTGAAAAGCCCGGCCCGTGCCGGGCTTTTCTATTGAGCCCCGGCGGTTTGACATGAGGGGGCCCGGCAGGTAGTTTCGAGCCCCTGTATCAAATTCATTCACCTGTTTCACTTCAATCTGCGATGGACGGACAACGGATGCTTGAACAAGAGATAAGCCGACGTCGCCTGCTGCTGGGGGCCGGCTGCCTGCTGGGGGGAGCCATGCTGTCATCCCCGGCCATGGCGAGTCGCAGTACGGCGGGACGTGAACTCAGTTTCTTCAATCTCAATACCGGCGAGCGAGTGAGCGCCAGTTATTGGGAGGATGGCCGTTACCTGAAAGACGGGCTGGCCGAGCTCAACCATATTTTTCGCGACTACCGTCGCAACGAAGTGTTCAGCATAGACAAGAAGCTGTTCGATCAGCTCTATCTGTTGCAGCACAAGCTGGGCCGTCACGGCGAGATCCAGCTCATCTCGGGCTATCGTTCCCCCGTGACCAACCGCCAGAAGCGCAGCAGGAGCCGCGGTGTGGCCAAGCACAGCTACCACACCCTGGGACAGGCGGTGGACGTGCGGATCCCGGGCGTGCAGCTGGCACACCTGCGCAAGGCGGCGCTCAATCTCAAGGTGGGTGGGGTCGGCTACTATCCGAGCGACAACTTCGTGCACCTCGATACCGGGCCTGTGCGCAGCTGGTAGTCGTGGGCGGCTTCAACTTGGGGTGTGGCCGCGCGGATGACGGCTGGCAAACAGGGTGGCCGAGCTGGTAGGCTCTGGACACCATCCAGAGGAGAACCAGATGAAACATATTTTGCTCGGGGGTCTGATCGCCCTGTTGTTGACCGGTTGCAGCAAGCTCAATCGCGAGAACTACGACAAGTTGCAGATGGGGATCAGCTATACGCAAGCAAGCAGCATACTCGGCAAGGCGGAGCGCTGCGACGATACGCTCGGCACTACCAGCTGCATCTGGGGCAATGAGGGCAAGAACATCAAGATCCGTTTCATCGCCGACAAGGCGACCTTCTTCAGCTCGGAAGGGATCAACTGAGGCAAGCGCCCGGTTATCAATGCAAAAAAGCGCCTGACAGGCGCTTTTTTGTTGTCGGCGATCCGTACCGCCTCGCCAGAACCTGGCGCGCTCAGTGCGTCGCGTACTGGTAATGGAAGGTGGGCAGCCCCCACTTGAAACGCACCGCCAAGAGGCGCAGCACGAAGCCGATGCCGATGGCACCGAAGGCGGCCCAGTCGTTGGGCAGGCCCTGATCCAGCGCCAGGCAGTAGAGGGCGGCCGTCACCAGCGAGATGGCGGCGTAGAGCTCGCGGCGAAACACCAGCGGAATGCGCTGGCAGAGCAGATCCCGCAGCACGCCACCGAAGGCACCCGTCACCACCGCCATGATGCAGGCGATGCCGGCCCCATGACCCATCTCAAGCGCACGGGCCGCCCCGAAGATGGAGAAGACCACCAGTCCCAGCGCATCGAGCGCCATGAACAGCTTGCCGAGGTAGCGCATCAGCGGCGCCGAGATGACAGCCGCCATGGCCGCGCCGGCCACCAGCAACACATATTCCGGATGCTCGATCCAGAGCAGCGGATAGTGGCCAAGCAGCACGTCCCGTATGGTACCGCCGCCTATGGCCGTCGCCGAGGCGATGATCACCACGCCAAACAGATCCATCCGTCGCCGACCCGCTGCCAGCGCGCCAGTCATCCCTTCGGCCACCAGGCCCAACAAGAAGAGTGCATGTAACATGAGATATCCCAGGGTGCGAGAAAGGCCCGCATCCTATCAATTCAGGCTATAGGCGACAAGCGATGAAGGCTATGCATTATTTTTTATAATGCAAAAAAACGGGCACCGCCAGGGTGCCCGTTTGCCACGAGGTAAGGGATCAGCGTTTGAGCTGTTCGGCGCGGTAGTGATCCACCCACATGGCGGTGGCGCCACAGATGGCCACCGGCATCACGAACAGATTCACCACCGGGATGGCGGAGAAGAGGGTGACCAGAGCGCCAAAGCTCAGGCACTTGCCGCGGCGCTGCTTGAGGGCATCGCGCATGGTGATGAAGCTGATCTTGTGGTTGTCGAACGGATAGTCGATGTACTGGATCGCCATCATCCAGGCACTGAACAGGAACCAGAGCACGGGGGCGAGTGTCTGCCCGACCACAGGGATGAGGAACAGGATCAGGCAGCCGATGGCCTTGGGCAGGTAATATTTCAACTTGGTCCATTCGCGGCCGAAGGTGCGGGGCACATCCTTGACTATGTCCAGCATGCCGGTGTCGCTGACCACCTCGCCGGTGAGGGTCTGTTCCACCTTCTCCGCCAGCAGGCCGTTGAAGGGGGCCGCTATCCAGTTCGCCACCGAGCTGAACAGGAAGGAGAAGACCACCAGTATGGTGACCAGGGCGATGGGCCAGAGCAGGTAGTCCAGCCAGTCGAGCCAGCTGGGGATCTGCTGGTGCAGCCAGCCGAACAGGCCGTCCAGTTGCAGCAAGAGGGCGTAGAAGGCCCCCGCAAACAGTACGAAGTTGACCAGCAGGGGGATCAGCACGAAGGTGCGGATGCCGGGCTGGCGGATGAGCGAAAAGCCGCGCAGGAAGTAGTCCGCACCGCTGATTGAGTCTTTGACCATAGGGGGTGATTGGCTCATCTGAGCTCCATCTGTTCATGGGAAACTGCCAGCATATTACAAACAAGGTTTGGATTTGGTAAAGTCGCCTGCCCGCCTCCTCTTTATTTCGTTACCCACATAGGCTCCCATGCGTCTGAAATTGATCAAACTCGCCGGTTTCAAGTCGTTTGTCGAGCCGACCCGCATCGAGTTCTCGGCCGACATGACAGCCGTGGTGGGGCCCAATGGCTGCGGCAAGTCCAACGTCATCGACGCCGTGCGCTGGGTGCTGGGGGAGAGCTCTGCCCGCCATCTGCGCGGCGAGAACATGACGGACGTCATCTTCAACGGCTCCATCAACCGCAGCCCCCACGGCCGCGCCTCGGTGGAGCTGGTGTTCGACAACCCCCACAACCGGGTCCCCGGTGAATTTGGCCGCTTTACCGAAATTTCGGTGCGCCGCGAGGTGCTGCGCGACGGCTCCAACCATTACCAGATCAACGGCCAGAAGTGCCGCCGTAAGGATGTCACCGACCTCTTCCTCGGCACAGGCCTGGGCCCGCGCAGCTACGCCATCATAGAGCAGGGCACCGTCAGCCGGCTGGTGGAGTCACGCCCCGCCGATCTCAAGCTCTTTATGGAAGAGGCCGCCGGTGTTTCCCGCTACAAGGAGCGGCGCCGGGAAACCGAGCAGCGCATCCGCCATACCCAGGAGAACCTGGAGCGGCTCGGCGACATTCGCGGCGAGCTGGGATCGCGCCTCGAGCATTTGAAAGCCCAGGCCGAAACCGCCGAGCGTTACAAGCAGCTCAAGGGCCGCAGTCGTGCCGCCAGGGCCGAGCTCATCGGTTCCGAGCTGTGGGCGCTGGAGACCCGCCTCGGCGAGGCCAAGGCCGAGCTGGCCCAGGCCGAGCAGGCATTGGCGGCGCTGGATGCCAAGCGCACCGCCGACGAGGGGCGTCACGTCACCCTGTCGGTGGCCCGCCAGGAGGCCCAGGCGGAGCAGGCGAGCCGCCAGCAGCAGATTTTTCTCGGTGGTCAGGCCATCGCCCGCCTCGAACAACAGCAACTGCACCAGACCGAGCTTGGCCGCGACTGGCAGGCCCGGCGTCAGGCGCTCGGCGAGCGTATCGAGGCGATCAAGGCCCAGTTGGCCAGCCAGCAGGAGCAGCTGAGCGACGGCATTCTCAGAGAGGAGGTTGAGTCGGCGCGCCTCGAACAGTGTGAGCAGTTGCTCACCGACCAGCAGGGGGCGCGCCTGGCTGCCGGCGAGCAGCTGGAGCAGGCCCGGCAGCGGCAGCAGCAGTGGCAGCAGCAGCTCGGCCAGTTGCAGGGGCGGCTCAACCAGACCCGGGCACAGGTGAACGGTCTGCAGGAGCTGCAGGCCAAGACCCGGCTGGCCCGCCTCAAGCTGGAGGATGAACAGGCCGGCCCCCTCGGCGGGGAAGGGGAGAGCCTGCAACCCGGGCTCGATGCCCTGACGGCCGAGCTGGCGCTCTCCCGCGCCCGGCTCGCCGAGCTCGATGAACAGTGGCAGGCCAGCGTGGCTCGCCATGAAGAGTGCAAGTCAGAGCAGGGCCAGCAGAGTGGTCTGCTGCGGGAACTTGAGGCCCGCCTCACCACGCTTGACCAAATTCTTGGGGAGCAGATGGTGGGCGCCACCCTGGCGGATCGGCTGCAGGTGGCGCCCGAGTGGGCCCAGGCGCTGGACAAGGTGCTGGGACGCTGGCTCACCGCCCAGCCAGGGGACGAGTGCAACCTTGAGCAGAGCGGACTCTGGATTGGCCCGGCCCTGCCCGCGGTTGCCGGTACCCTGGCGGCCCGGCTCGAGGGCGATCACATCCCCGCCTTTCTCAACGCCATCTGGCTGGCGGAGAGCAGGGAGGCGGCATTGGCCCGCCAGTCGAGCCTTGCAGCCGGTGAGTCGGTACTGACCCCGGCGGGAGACTGGTTGGGTCCCAACTGGGCCGATCTGGGGCAGGGGGGGGCGCTCGGCACCCTGGCGCTGCTCGGTGAACGTGAGCGGTTACACACAGAGCTGACGGCTGGCCGGCAGGTGCTTGGTCGGTTGGATGATCAACTGAGCGCGGCCGATGCCGAGCGTGCCCGGCTGCACAGTGCCCATGAGCTGGCCCAGCGCACAGTGCGCGAGCAGGAGCAAAGATGGCAACAACTGCGCGAAGCCTGGAGCCTGCAACAGGGCCAGCGCCAGGAGCGACTACAGCGGCTCGGCCAGCTTGGCGAAGAGCTGATCAGGCTCGACCAGGAGCAGGCCGAGGAGGCGCAGCGACTGGCCGTGGCCCTGCAGCAGCTCGAGCTCGATGAAGCGCGGCTCGGCGAACTGCAGGAGCAGGGCGAGCCGCTGGCTCAGGCGCTGCAACTTGCCCAGGAGCGAGTCAGCAGTGCCGAGCGGGCGGTGGAAGAGGCTCGCCTGCGCCGGGAGCAGCAGCAGGCCGGCTGCCAGCGTTTGCAGCTGGAGCTGCAGAATCAGCGCCAGCTCATCACGCTGCGTGAGCAGGAGCTGGCCAGGCTCGGACTGGAATTGGCCGAACTCAAGGCGCCGGGAGCTGTGCCGGGTCAGGATCTGTCGCCCCTGCTGGCCGAGCAGCGCAACCTTGAGGCGCTGCAACTTGCCTGCCATCAACGGCTGGCAGAGTTGGAGCGCCAGCTGACCGAGCTGGAGCAGGCCCGCAGCGCCGATCACAAGCAGCTGGTGACCCTGCAGGAGAAGCTGGCCCAGCTCAGATTGGAGCGCGAGCGCAACCTGACCCGCCGGCAAGGGCTGCACGAGCAGTTCGAAGAGCTGGGTGTGCGGCTGGTGGATCTCGATCAGGCGGTGCTGATCGCCGCCGATCGCGGCAAATTGCGCCAGGAGATCCAGACGCTGGAGGCTCAGGTGGAGGCGCTTGGTGCCATCAACCTGGCGGCGCTGGAGGAGTATGAAGAGGCGAAAACCCGTTCAAGCTACCTGGAAAACCAGTGCCAGGATCTGGAACAGGCGCTGGAAACCTTGAGCCAAGCCATTAAAAGAATTGATAAAGAAACACAAATACGCTTCCGAGACACTTTCGATAAGGTCAACGAAGATTTAAAATCCCTCTTTCCAAAAGTGTTTGGGGGGGGCAGTGCCTGGCTTGAGCTGACCTCGGATGATCTTTTGGAGGCCGGAGTGAGCATCATGGCAAGACCTCCGGGTAAGAAGAATGCTACCATTGCCCTGCTTTCCGGGGGGGAGAAGGCGTTAACCGCACTTGCGCTGGTTTTTGCCATCTTCAGACTCAACCCAGCACCATTTTGTCTGCTGGATGAGGTGGATGCACCGCTCGATGAAGTGAACGTCGGTCGCTTCTGTTCTCTTGTCAAAGAGATGTCGAGCACAGTACAGTTCGTTTACATCAGTCATAATAAGGTCTCCATGGAGATGGCTGAGCAGCTGGTTGGCGTCACGATGCAAGAGCCCGGGGTTTCTCGCATTGTGTCGGTCGATATCGGTGAAGCCGTCGCTTTGGCTGAGCAAAACTAGAAAGAGAAGCAGCTAATGCAGGAATTGCGTTACATCTTGGTTGCCCTGGGCGGTATTGCTATTGCGGCATTGCTCATTCACGGGTTGTGGAGCAACAGAAAGAATCGTCAGGCACCGATCAAAGAGAAACCTCTGGGCCGGATGGAATCCAAATCACGGACTCGTGACAATGACGCCTTCGACAGCGATGGCATAGGTCAGGTGCGTGTGGTCAGCGGCAGCCGTCGTGCCGAGCCCAAGCTCCACAGTGACGAGGCTCGCCAGCCGGATGTCAGCCGTCGTGCGCCCGTCCCCGCCTTCGATGATGAGGATGATGACGCCGAGCTGCCACCGCCCGTGGTGCGCAAGCCTGCCGCTCGCTCGGTTGCCCCGCAGGACGAGGAGGAGTTCGAGGAGCCCCTGGCCGAGACAGCAGAGGAAGCGCCTGCCGCGCCGGTGCGCAAGCCTGCCCAGGTGATCCGTCGTACCCCGGTACACCGTTCCCGTCCCCAGCGCGAGCCGCTGCTGCAACCGCTGGATGATGAACCCCTGGTCGAACCGGCTTATGCCACAGCCCCGACATTCGGTGTGCGTGAACCGGTTCAGGCGCCGGCCCCCGAATACAAGCAGGCCCGTTATGCAGTCCCCGAGCCTGCCTACGAGGAGCCCGTGTATGAAGAGCCCGTCCGCGAGTCGCTGCTCGATACCCCGCCGGTCGAGAAGATCTGGCAGGATGTCTATGTCATCAACCTGATGGCGCGCCCCGGTCACGATTTGCAAGGGGCCACCCTGCTGGCCTCGCTGATGGCGTTGGGCTTCAAGTTTGGCGAGATGGACATCTTCCATCGCCACGAGGATCTCAACGGCAAGGGTGAAGTGCTCTTCTCCATGATCAACATGGTCAAGCCGGGCACCTTCAATCCCTACCGGATGGAACAGTTCGACACCCCGGGTGTCTCCCTGTTCATGCAGTTGCCGCTGCGCAGCAATGCCGCCTTTGCCTTCGAGCACATGCTGCAGGCTGCCGACCAGCTGGCCAGCGATCTGGATGCCATGCTGACTGACATGGATCGCAGCCCGCTGAGCGACGAGACCATAGCCCGTTACCGGCACGAACTGGCTGCCTACGAGGCCAGTCGCGACTAAGACTCCATGCGGGTCGAGTACATCAAGAGTGCGGTACCCAGGTGCCGCATTTTTGTTTGTGCGGTTAACTTATTATTCCAACCACAGTCCGAGACTTCTCCATGAGCGAAACCCTCTCCCGCCACCGTCAACTGTGTGAGCTGCTGATTGAATACGGTCATCAGTACTATGTGCTGGACGAGCCGACCGTGCCGGACGCCGAATACGATCGGCTGATGCGCGAACTGATCGCGCTGGAAGCCGACCATCCCGAGCTGAAGACCTCCGCCTCCCCCAGCGTGCGGGTCGGAGGTCAGCCGCTGACCGCCTTCAAACAGGTGCGCCACGAGATCCCCATGCTGAGTCTGGACAACGTATTCAGCAGCGAGGAGCTGCAGGCGTTCGAGCAGCGGATGAGGGATCGCCTGAAGCGGGAGATAAGCTTCACCTTCTGTTGCGAGCCCAAGCTGGACGGTCTGGCGGTGAGCCTGCTCTATGTGGATGGCCAGCTGGTGCAGGCTGCCACCCGGGGCGATGGCACCACGGGTGAGGAGATCACCGAGAACGTGCGCACCATCAAGGCGATCCCGCTCGTCCTGCGGGGCACGGGCTGGCCCGCCCGCTTGGAGGTGAGGGGTGAGGTCTTCATGCCCAAGGCCGGCTTCGAGGCGATGAACGCCAGGGCGCTGGCGGCAGGGGAGAAGGTGTTCGTCAACCCGCGCAACGCCGCTGCAGGCAGCCTGCGCCAGCTCGATTCGCGCATCACCGCCAGCCGGCCCTTGAACTTCTATGCCTATGGCGTCGGGGTGGGCGGCGATCAGCTGGGGGATTCCCACTTTGGTCGCCTGTGCCAACTCAAGGCGTGGGGCCTGCCCATGAGTCAGGAGGTGAAACTCAAGGAGGGGGCGGCCGGTTGTCAGGCCTTCCACGATGACATCCTGACCCGCCGTGGCGAGCTGGCCTACGAGATCGACGGCGTGGTCTACAAGGTCGATGCCATCCCCCTGCAGGAAGAGCTGGGTTTCGTGGCGCGGGCACCGCGCTGGGCCACGGCCCACAAGTTCCCGGCCCAGGAGGAGATGACACTGCTGGAGAACGTCGAGTTTCAGGTCGGCCGCACCGGCGCCGTGACCCCTGTCGCCAAGCTCAAACCCGTGTTCGTCGGCGGCGTGACCGTCTCCAACGCCACCCTGCACAATGCCGACGAGATTGAGCGCCTTGGCGTCATGATCGGCGATACAGTGATAGTGCGCCGGGCCGGGGACGTGATCCCGCAGATAGTCGCCGTGGTGGAGGCGCAGCGCCCCGTTGATGCCCGCGAGATCCTCTTCCCCACCCAGTGTCCTGTCTGTGGCTCCGCGGTGGAGCGGCTGGAGGGGGAGGTGGTGACCCGCTGCTCCGGCGGTCTGTTCTGCGAGGCGCAGCGCAAGGAGGCGATCAAGCACTTCGCCGCGCGGCGCGCCATGGACGTGGACGGCCTGGGTGACAAGATAGTCGAGCAGCTGGTGGACAAGGGGCTGGTGAAGACCCCGGCCGATCTGTTCAGCCTCACCGCCATCCAGCTGGCCGGGCTGGAGCGAATGGGGCCGAAGTCAGCGCTCAATCTGGTGGCGGCCATCGATGCGGCGCGCAGCACTACCCTGCCGCGCTTCCTGTTTGCGCTGGGCATTCGCGAGGTGGGAGAGGCGACTGCGCTCAACCTCGCCAACCACTTCCTCACCCTGGAGGCCCTGCGCGCCGCCTCGGTGGAGCAGCTGCTCGAGGTAGCCGATGTGGGGGATGTGGTGGCCAAGCACGTCTACTACTTCCTGCGTCAACCTCACAATGTGGAGGTGCTGGAAGCCCTGCTGGCGGCCGGTATCCACTGGCCGGCCATCGAGAAGAAAGAAGCGGCAGAGCAGCCCTTTGCCGGCAAGACCTTCGTGCTGACCGGCACCCTCACCCAGCTGTCACGCAACGACGCCAAGGCGGCGCTGCAGGCGTTGGGGGCCAAGGTGGCGGGATCTGTGTCGGCCAAGACGGATGTGCTGGTGGCGGGGGAAGCGGCCGGCTCCAAGCTGACCAAGGCGCAGGAGCTCGGCATCACCATCTGGACCGAAGAAGAGCTGCAACAGGCGTTGCAAGGCTGAGTCGCCCCCGCCCAGCTTGCTCGCAGCGCAACCCGATAAGAGAGAACCCGGCCTGGCCGGGTTCTCTCTTTGTTTTTGGGTGGTGAATCACTCACGCCAGAGGATCTTGTAGCGCCACTTGTCGGGCAGGGTGAGCTGCCAGCGGGCCAGCTCCTGCTTGCTGAACACATATTCGCCGCGCAGGGCGGCGCGCGGTGCCAGGGTTTTGGGCTGGGCCCCCGCCAGTATGGCGTTGACCAGCTCGGCCGCTTTCGCCCCCTGATCGCGCCCATCCAGCACCAGGCCGCCGATGGCCTTGCCCGGGCCCACGGTGAACTCCCAGAAGCAGAACAGCGGCACAGGGCTGTGGGCGCTGGTCCACTCCAGCACAGTCTGTTCGCTCACGTGCTTGCCATCATCGTCCACCAGCGTGTGGTAGAGGCCGATAAAGATGGCTTCGTAGCCATTTTTTTTGGCGTTGAGCACCGCCTCCTGCCACAGGCTGTAGTCACCTATGAGCTGACTGTTGACCCGGGTCTGGCCGACCCGCAGATCGGTCTGGGTCTTGAACTCGTCCTCGATGGCGGTGAGCGCCACGTTGCTTGAATCAAACAGCACCAGCGCCTTCTCGATGCCGCCCATCAGCTGGCTCATCTCGCTGATGTTGCGTTTGAGCAGGGGGCGTTCAAGCACGCCCGTGATCTTGGGGTGACCGACCAGCCCCTTGTGGCGCGGGTTCTCGTTCATGCCGAGAAACACCACGGGAGTGCCGAGGGAGGCAATCTCGTTGGCCAGATAGTTGATGGCGTTGTCGTCGCCGAGCACCACCAGATCTGGCTTGACCTGCTGGTAGAAGGCCAGCGCCTGTTCGGCAATCTTGTCGAAATCGCCATTGGGGTGGCGCTTGGTGTCCATGTAGAAGTGGCTGATGTGATTCTTGCCGCTCAGATGGGCTTGCAGGCTGGCGTTGTAGCTCTGATCCCACAGGTATTCGGGGTGATAGCTGCTGATCACCAGGATCTCGGCCGCCCACAACCGGCAGGGCAGGAGGCACAGCAGCAGTAGCAGGGTCTTGGCCATGTGGGGTCCCGTCGATAGCAATGATATTCCACTTATTATGCCTGTTTTGCGCCAGACGTGCCCTCGTCAGCCACTGTCGCAGGAGGGGATTTTTTTCTGTCACGGCCCCGTCGAACGCCAGCCCGCACCAGGCTTGGGAATGGCCTTGTATGGGGCTGTTTTTCACTGGTCGGGAACTGCGCCACTCGCCTCAAAACCTGTTCTGGATCAAGAAATGAGGCCGCGCTTTGGTGCCTAATAGACACCACATATAGGGACGCATTCATATAAAACACCTATATGTTGTGTTATTAAGCTGTGTACAAGCTGTTCTCTTCTCATCGTCAGCCCTGGCTTGTCAAGCCTCGGCTGAATTTATTTGCGCCCAGGACGAGGCGTGGAGAAGGGCACCAAACAAGGGTAAGCCGAAGGCGATAGCCTGGCCTTTTAAACGGGGAAAACGCATGAAACCGGTTGTGATCAAACGTGATGGATGTCGCGCACCATTCAATGCCCAGCTGATTGCCGAGGCAGTGGGCCGAGCGGCAGAGGCGGTCAGTCAGGCCAATCCGACCCTGGGTGAGCGCGTTGCCGCCGCCGTCACTCAGGAGCTGGAAGGGCGTGGCGAGGTGGATATCCACGAGATCCAGAACCGGGTCGAGAACCACCTGATGGCTTCCGACGACAAGGCCATCGCCCGTGCCTATATCGAATACCGTCACGACCGGGATCAGGCTCGCGAGGCCCGCGGCCGGTTGGCTCAGGAGATCCGTGGCCTGGTGGAGCAGACCAACGCGGCCCTGCTCAACGAGAACGCCAACAAGGATTCCAAGGTGATCCCGACCCAGCGCGACCTGCTGGCGGGCATCGTCGCCAAGCACTACGCCACCAGCCACATGCTGCCCCGCGACGTGGTGCAGGCCCACGAGAGCGGTGATCTGCACTTCCACGATCTCGACTACTCTCCCTTCTTCCCCATGTTCAACTGCATGCTGATCGACCTGAAGGGGATGCTGACCCACGGCTTCAAGATGGGCAATGCGGAGATAGACACCCCCAAATCCATCAGCACGGCCACCGCCGTGACCGCCCAGATCATCGCCCAGGTGGCGAGCCACATCTATGGCGGCACCACCATCAACCGCATCGACGAGGTGCTGGCCCCCTATGTGACCATCAGCTGGCAGAAACACAGGGAAGTGGCCGAGGAGTGGGGCATCAGCGATGTGGACGCCTACGCCATGGCCCGCACCGAGAAGGAGTGTTACGACGCCTTCCAGTCGCTGGAGTACGAGGTCAATACCCTGCACACCGCCAACGGCCAGACCCCCTTCGTCACCTTCGGCTTCGGCCTTGGCGACAGCTGGGAGTCCCGCATGATCCAGGGGGCCATCCTCAGCAACCGCATCGCCGGCCTCGGCAAGAACAGGAAGACCGCCGTGTTCCCGAAACTGGTGTTCGCCATCAAGGATGGCCTCAACCACAAGCAGGGCGATCCCAACTACGACATCAAGCAGCTGGCGCTGGAGTGTGCCTCCAAGCGCATGTATCCGGACATCCTCAACTACGACCAGGTGGTCAAGGTGACCGGCTCCTTCAAGACCCCCATGGGCTGTCGCTCCTTCCTCGGGGCTTATGAGGAGAATGGCGAGCTCGTCCACGAGGGGCGCAACAACATAGGGGTGGTGAGCCTCAACCTGCCGCGCATCGCCCTGAAATCCCGCGACGAGGCGGATTTCTGGGACAAGCTGGATGCCGCCTTGAGAGTGGCCAAGACGGCGCTCATGTATCGCATCGAGCGGCTCGACGGTGTCAAGGCGCGGGTTGCCCCCATCCTTTACATGGAAGGGGCCTGCGGGGTGCGGCTCAAGGCCGACGACAACGTCAGCGAGATCTTCAAGCACGGCCGCGCCTCCATTTCGCTCGGCTACATAGGGGTGCACGAGACCATCAACGCCCTGTTTGGCACCGATGTCCATCTGTTCGACAGCGACACCCTGCGCCAGAAGGCCATCGCCATCATAGCGCGGCTCAAGGCGGCGACCGACGAGTGGAAAGAGGAGACAGGCTACGGCTTCAGCCTCTACTCCACCCCGAGCGAAAACCTCTGCACCCGTTTCTGCCGCATCGACGCCAAGGAGTTTGGCGTGGTGGCCGGGGTGACCGACAAGGGTTACTACACCAACAGCTTCCACCTCGACGTGGAGAAGCAGGTGAACCCGTACGACAAGCTGGATTTCGAGGCGCCCTATCCGCCCATCGCCAGCGGTGGCTTCATCTGCTACGGCGAGTACCCCAATATTCAGCACAACCTGGAAGCGCTGGAGAACGTCTGGGACTACAGCTATGACAAGGTGCCCTACTACGGCACCAACACCCCCATCGACGAGTGCTACGACTGCGGCTTCACCGGCGAGTTCGAGTGCACCTCCAAGGGCTTCACCTGCCCGCGCTGCGGCAATCACGATCCGGCCAAGGTATCGGTGACCCGTCGGGTGTGCGGTTACCTCGGCAGCCCGGATGCGCGCCCCTTCAACGCGGGCAAGCAGGAAGAGGTGAAACGCCGGGTCAAGCATATGTAAGCCGGGCGGCTGAGCGGCGAGATGGCTCCCGATGATGAGGGAGCCATTTTTATTGGCGAACCCGGCCCATGACGGGTTGAGGAGAGACGAGATGCACTACCACCAATACTACCCGGTCGATGTGATCAACGGGCCCGGCACCCGTGCCACCCTGTTTGTGTCGGGCTGCGAGCACCAGTGCCCGGGGTGCTACAACCAGAGCACCTGGCGGCTCGATGGCGGCAAGCCGTTTGATGAGGCGATGAGCGATCGCATCATTGGCGATCTCAACGACACGCGCATCAAGCGGCGAGGTCTGTCGCTCTCCGGCGGCGATCCGCTCCATCCCGCCAACGTGCCCCAGGTGCTGGCACTGGTGAAACGGGTGCGGGCCGAGTGCCCCGGCAAGGACATCTGGTGCTGGACCGGTTATCTGCTTGGCGAGCTCTCGCCGGCTCAGTGCGAGCTGGTGGCCTTGCTGGATGTGCTGGTGGATGGCAAGTTCGAGAAGGGGCTGGCGGATCCCGGTCTGCTCTGGCGCGGCAGCAGCAATCAGGTGATTCATGACCTCAAGGCCTGGCGCAAGCAGCAGGAGACGCGGATCCCCTGTTTCTCTCAGCCGTGAACGGCCCTTTGTTTCGTTTGCAGTTGAGGCCAAGGCTGTTTATGGTGAGCCCATCCCGAACCGTGAAACATCTTTGACGAGGAAGTGCGAGATGAACAATCTGCTCAAGATCTTGCTGGCCATTTTTCTGCCCCCCGTGTGCGCCTTTATCCAGGTAGGCTTCAGCCTGCACTTTTTCATCAACATAGTGCTGACCCTGCTCGGCGGCCTGCCCGGCATGGTCCATGCGCTCTGGCTGGTGGTGAGCGACAAGCGCGGCTGAATCAGGCCCTTCGTTGCATGCTGAGCCAACCCGACCGGGTTGGCTTTTTTTATGATGCTCAAACGGTCTCGACTTGTGATGGCAGCAGGCCGGCAACCATGCCGGAGGATGGCGCAACGTCGTTCTGGACCGATTTCACCCAGACGCGCTATCGGGTGTATGAGCAGAAGCTCCACGCCATACGGGTGCGTGCAGTGAGTCGCTTCGATGGCGGGGTCAAATAACAAAAATCCCGGCCAGGCCGGGATTTCTCATTATTGCTGCTTGCAGTCGTTGTAGACGCTCTGCCACTCGCCATCCTTGTCGCGCATCTCGACGAATCCTTCCTCCCCCTTGCTCCACCAGACGGCCTCATGCTCATCGGTATAACGGGCGCCGGAGGCGGAGACCGTCTGCGGCAGGGTGTAATCCTTGCCATCGGGCAGTGCCAGCTTGACGAAGTTCAGGCTCTGGTCGGAGAGGGCGAAGTAACTCACCTGCACCTTCTTGCCCTGCTCACACTGATAGGTGACGGGATCGCCGCCGGTCACGCTCAAGGTGGTGGCCCCGCGTTCGCAACCGCTCAGCAGGGTCAGGGCCGTGATGCCCAGCAACAGAATATTGGTGTGTTTCATCTTGAACTCTCCATCGGTGTCATCCGGGCTTGAGCCTACCAGCTTGTGCCCAAGTCGCAATCATCCCGGAGGCGGATTGCGTCGGTAAGTGTCCGGGTGAATCGCATGGTCATACCAACGCAGCCTGCCGGATGACGGGTGTGTCGAGGGGGCATCTCATGGCGCGCTCCAGGATATCCAGGATGTCGCTGTCTATGGTCTCGTCAAACTTGCGGGCGAACAGGTGCTCGCTTTGCTGCAGGGCCTCGGCGTCGTGCACCGTGTAGTCGCGCGGGCGCAGCTTGATGTCACCCATGGGGATCCAGTCGATGGCTCGCTTGTCATCGTTGACTATCTGGCCCTGATAGCTGGTGTTCATGATCACCGTCTGGAAGAAGCCCTCGTCGGCGATCAGAGTGTGGCGGTAGAAATCCTTGAAACGATCGACCTCCGGGCTGTGGCTGACGAATTCGCAGAAGGCCCGGCTCAGGATCATCCACTGATTGCCAATGTAGGGGGTCACACCCGCCAGATAGGGACGGGTCTTCACCGGCTCGCACACCAGCTCAGTCGCGGTTTCGGTCACATAGTGATCGATGCGGTGCAGGGTGTCCGGTCTGTGCTGGCGCTGATCCGCGACCTTGAGGAAATCTTTGCCCTTGTGATCGCGCAGGAAGTCGTGAATGTCGTGCTGGGAGCGCAGCGGGAAGTCCTGGGCGCTCAGATTGATGAAGAACTCCCACTCCTTGTTTTGCTCCAGCAGCGCCGCTATGCCGCGCAGCTCCGCATCCACCAGGCTGTAACCGCCCCAGAGCGCATTCTTGCTGGGGAGCAGGGTGGCGTTGGGGTAATCGGCCAGAAAGCGGGCTATCTCCTGCTGCAGATCCGGGCCCGAGCGCTTGTCCACGTGGATCAGGTAGTGGTTGCTGTCGTGGTAAATCGCCTTGAACAGGCGCTTGAACTGACCGGGATAGCGATGAACCAGAATGAGGTAGGCAATCATGTCGATATGTCCTGTGTGGGCGGCAGGGCTGCGCCAAACAGAAAATCGCCTCAGGCCGCTGGCTTGAAGCTTGTTCTCGTCGGGATGGCCGCTGTCGCAGTAAAAATAGAGTGGATAGCAGATAACAACAGTGAGAACAGGCTGCGACGGGGAGGGGATGCGCCTTATGGCATCGGGTCAATACAGCTGGTCTGGCGACGTCGGGTTGAGGGTGAGAGGTGGGCAAGGGCTGCCCTGGCTGGCGACTCTTTTGCATGACAAGCCTGTCATCAGGTGCAGAGCGCAATCGGCCGACGAGTGAGGGGCCACAGTAGCACGGTTCGGGCCAGCGTCGTCATATATCGCCGGTGGCGCAGAAAAACTGTTCAATGGAGTCCAAGCCTGGCTTCGAAGTCCCGCACCAGCGCCTCGTAGGTGCCATTGTTTTTGATCTTCTGCAGCCCCTCCTCGAAGCGCCTGGCCATGGCCTCTCCTTGCGGATGAGCGCGAGAGAAGGCGAGCCAGAAGCCGTCGGTGGAGAGCTTGCCCACCTTGACCACCCGGCCGGTCAGCTGCTTCTGCTGGATCTTGAGGTAGCCCGGCATCTCGTTCATCAGTATGTAATCGACCCGGCCGCGCACCAGCATCTCGATGATCTGGGTGTCCGACTTGGCCTGAAAGCGGGTGATCCTGGGGTTTTCCATGAAATCGGTGGGATAGGTGTAGCCGAGGGTGATGCCCACCGTTTTCTGTTCCAGCGAGGTGAGTTTGAGATCCCGACGAGGCTCGCCGGCCAAGGCGAAGATGGCGAGATCCTCCTCGAACATGGGGGTCTCGTGCCAATAGTACTGGTAGCGGTTCTCCTCCGTGATGGTGGCATCGAAGCAGCCAAGCACCTTGTCACTTTTGGCCTCGTGCATGCAGCGGGCGAAGGGAATGGTGCGAAACTCGACGGCTATGCCCTCCACGGCGAAGATGGCCTTCACCAGATCCGGTGCCAGCCCTTCTGGCTGGCCAGTCTCCTTGTTCAGCGCGCAATAAGGGGCCCAGTCATCCTCGGCGGCGATCAGCACAGGGGCGGCCCAGGCGCTGCTTATGCCCAGCGAGAGGGCGACTGCCAGCCAGCCATTGTGAACTCGTGCCATTGTGCCTCTCCGCCTTGTGACTACCCTTGCAAGCATAGTTGCTGTTGTTGTCCGACCAGCGCGGCTGGCCTGCAAAATGCGGACAAAAAAACGCCCCGGTAGGCATAGCGGGGCGAAAAACAGCACATCCTTGAGCTAACAACAGGGAGTCAATAACCGAACCGAGTCGCCTCGAAGCGGTTAAGCAGTCGGTGGATGAGATAACAGGCCAGCAGGGTGGCGACGATGGCAAACAGTATGCTGCTCACCCGATAGAGGGCGCTGAACACCAGATCGTTGCCCGGGGTCAGGTACTGGCCAAACAGTATGCCGAGGGTGGTGAGGGCGCCGAAGCCAACCCCGGAACCGCTCGCCTCCTTCACATGGGCGTGGCTGAACAGCATGGCGCCGAGCCAGAGCATGGGGGCGACCAGCAGGAGCAAGCCGGACCAGTCGTAGAGCACCAGCTGGCTGAGCAGGCCGAAGGTCACGCCGAGCAGGGTGCCCATGGCCCGCTTGCGGGCATAGCTCAGCGCGCCGTTCCAGTGCATGGGAAACAGCAGCAGCAGGGTGGTGGCCTGGGCAGACATGGAGTCCCGCAAGTCGAAGATCTGGAACACCATGAAGGAGAGGGTGGCGATGCTGGCGCCGAGCAGGGCCTCGTGCCGCATCCTGTGTGGCGCCTTGGGGGTCGCCGCCGGCTTGGGCCGCTCCTCCACATCCGGGATCAGCGCCGTCATCAGGTAGGCGATGAGCACCGACAGTGTGCTGGCCCACAGGTTGCTGAAGATGAGGTCGTTGAGATCGGTCTGCGGGTAACTGGCAAAGTGCAGCATTATGCTCAGGCTCAACACGCCATTGGCGCCGAACAGGAACAGACTGCCCCGCGACATGGCGGCGAAGCGATAGAGAAACAGCAAAAAGGCGATGGGGATCATCAGGCCGGGATGGCCGCCAAACAGCCCTCCCAGCAGACCCACTTCCACACCGCAGATGACGGCGGCCGCGATCAGCTGACGGGCGGCATGGCCGTTCATCACTGGCACCATGCCCAGCAGCAATACCGGGGTCACGGTATAGAAGACCCCATAGTTCCAGCCGAAGGTTTTACAGAGCAAGAACCCCAGGGTGCAGCCAAAGGCGATGCGCAGACATTGGCGCAGCTCGTTGGCGGTGAGGGGCCTGTGCCACAGGTTCATGGTCGCCACCTTAGTAGATGTAGTGCAGCAGGCTGAGCAGGCGGATCTGGCCGCGGGCAAACAGGGCGCTCAGCGCGTTGTCCGGCAGCAGCTGGACGGTGGCGCGGGCACCGGCCGGCAGGTGTCCTGGCAACTGCTCCAGTGTCAGGTGCAGGCGCAGCCGCTGGGCATCGCGCACCCAGCGATCCGATTCGGTGGGGCTGGCCAGCAGACCGTTGGCATCGAACTGACCGGCGCTGACACCTGCATCCAGGCTGGTGACCCGGGCCGGATAGAGCTTGCCCGGCTCGCCATCGAAGGCGACCAGCGCCTGGCTGTCCTGAGCCACGTGACGCAGGCTCTTCTCGCGAAAATCGGCGATCACGTCCACCTGCTCGGAGACCAGTGCCAGCAGCGGGGCTCCCGCCGCCGCGAAGCTGCCCGGCTTGAGTTGCAGGTTGGTGATGATGCCATCCTGGCTGGCGTGTACCTGGCTGTAGGCGAGGTTGAGCTCGGCCTGGGCGAGGTGGTTGCGCGCCTGACGCAGCAACAGGTTGTCATCGCCGGACAGGCCGCGGTTCACCCTGGCCTGGGTCATGCGGGCCTTGCTGGCCATCAGGTTGGCCTGGGCGGTGCGAAATGCGCTGTCGGCGTCATCTTTTTGCTGTTCCGACACCATGTGACGGCGATAGAGGGCGTCGATGCGTTCGGCTTCCCGCAGCTTCTGGGAGGCCTGACTCTGCAACGAGTTGAAGTCGGCGGTCGCGGCGTTCAGGGTGGCGTCGAGCTGACGGTTCTGCTGCTCGGCCTGATCCAGCGCGAGCCGGGCCTGTTCGACGGCCAGTGCAAAGGGGGCGGGATCGAGCGTGAACAGCAGATCCCCCTGTTTGACATGCTGGTTGTTGCCGACGGCGACCTGCGCCACCTTGCCACTGACCTGGGGGGCCATCTTGGTCACGACACGGGTGGCCATGGCTTGCGGGGTGAGCGGCATCTTGAGGTCGGCCAGCAGGAAGTAGCCAAATACCAGTATGAAGGACCCCATGGCCCATTTTATCCAGCGTTTGAATTGTTGATCCGGGGTCATCTTATTCTCTCTCTTCACTCTGTGAACCTATCTTGCCGAGGGCGTTGGCGGAGATCCGGTGCACTATGTCTTCAAATTGCGTCAGCTCTTTCTGGCTGATGCCGGCGAGCAGATCCCGACGCACCCCTATGATGCGATCCTCGATCTGGTCGAGCAGCGCCTTGCCCTCTGGCGTCAGGGTGACGATGCGGGCCCGTTTGTCCTGACTGCAACTGTGGCGCTCAATCAGCCCCTGCTCTTCCAGCAGACCCAGGGTGCGCATCAGGGAGGGCAGCTCTATCTCCAGCGCCTCGGCGAGCGTCTTCTGGCTGAGGTGACCACCGAGCTGACTGAGTTTCCACAGTGCGGTCCAGCGTGGATGGGTCAGGCCCAGGGGCGCCAGCTCGAGATCGGCCACGGTACGCCACAGTCGATGCAGACGCCCGACGCGCTCGGCGAGGGACAACTCGCGCAACATTTCCAGATCCTTCATCATTCGTGCTCTCCACTTACTTAGCCTGCTAAGCATTGTAGTTATTTAGCAGGCTAAGTAAATAGTGTGATCGGGATCTTGTTTGGAAAAACTTCAGACAGGTTTCTTATGGCGCTTTTTTGATGAGTATTGAGCCTCATAAGAGGCTTTTTTGGTTGGAAATGAGCGAAAAGTGCGTGAAATCCCATGGCATACCCTGGCGGGATAAATAAACGTGGGCTGGTTGGTGGGATGAAAATAAGGAAAGGGTCGCGCCTGCTATTATTTTTGGTCAACAAGGTGTCATATAAATTCGGCAGCCTGTTTTTTATCCACTAATATTGATGGGTCAGCTAAACAGGGAGACGATAGCTGTGGAACGATATGAATCGGGTGACCCCCATTTTTCAATCGAGAGCCTGCTGGCCGATGGAGAATATGTTGCCGACGCGCATTATGGCCTCAGTCTGGAAGCGAGCGATATCTGTCATGAATTTGACCCTGCCAATATTCCACTGTTATTAGCCGAATAGCGAAAACAAGCAGGCTGAAATGAGGCACTGGCTATTCAGGTATGCCCGATCCTTGGGGCATGCCCTGTCCCGTCTGCCTCATTGATCGCACTGGAAGGCACAGTTGTCGCGTCGCGCCTGCGATGCAACCCACATGGCATCCCTCTCGGAACCCTCTCTTGCCGGTGGAGCCCGGGACCAGATGATCCGCCTGGCGCTATGCCAGCCTTGTTGCCGCTTTGATATGAAGACGCAGCCTATATATGGGGCTGTCATCATCCGAGCGCGATCCGGTTATTTCTTGCCTGTTGGTGAGTGAAATTTAATCAATGTTTAATGTTTATCCCGCCAGGTCGTGATGTCATGCCGACATCACCCTTTATTTCTGTATCTGGCTAGCGCAGTTCAGGGCTCGTGAATAACGCTGGCGGGGGCAGTTTATGGCTGTTTTTGGGTCATAGCGTTTAAGATTTTAATGTTTTTATATGCCTTTGCAATCGGGCTAACCGACAGGGAAGGGGAGGATCACTAGAGTAGCGCCACACCACACGCTGGAGCATAACAATGAAAAACCTCTCTACCTCACAAACCAGGGTCGCGCTGTTTGGCGACCGACAGATTGCCGGCATGCCCATGATGATCTTCCTCGGGCTTGCCACTTGCGTGCTCTTCTCGGGCTGGAATGGATCCTTGCCGCTTGGCATGGTCGGTGCGCTGGCGCTGATGTTCGTGCTCGGCACCCTGCTGACCGAGCTGGGGGAGCGCATCACCCCCATACGTGAATACCTGGGGGGCGGCACCATACTCGCCATCTTCGGCGGCGCCGCCCTGTTTGAATACCGGATCCTGCCAATCGAGGCGGGTCAGGTGATCATCGGCTTCATGAAGGAGGGGGGCTTTCTCAACTTCTTCATCGCCAGCCTGGTGACCGGCTCCGTGTTCGGCATGAGCAGTGCCCTGCTGAAAAATGCCGCCATGCGTTACCTGCCGGTGATCCTGGGGGGCGTGACCCTGGCGCTGCTCAGCGTCGGCCTGGTCGGCTCCCTGATGGGTTATGGCTTCAAGAATGCGGTGCTGCTCATCGGCCTGCCCATCATGGGCGGCGGCATGGGCGCCGGCGCCGTGCCGCTGGTGGAGATCCTCTCGGGCCCGATGCAGATGTCCAGCGCCGATCTGCTGTCACGCATGGTGCCCGCCGTGGTGATCGCCAACACCCTGGCCATTCTGGTGGGCACCCTGCTGGCCCGTCTCGGCCGTCGTTACCCCTCCCTGACCGGCAACGGCCGGCTGATGATCAAGGAGAGCAGCCAGACGGTGGCCGAAGAGCAGGTTCAGGCACCGACCCTGGAGAGTCTCGGCATGGGGCTCTTCATCAGCTCCAGCATGTTCGTGCTGGGCTCCCTGCTCGGCAACTTCATTCCCATGCACCCCTTCGCGCTCATGATACTGGCGGTGGCCATCATCAAGGTGAGCGGCCTGCTGCCGCGCCGTTACGAGCAGGCGGCCGCCGACTGGTACCAGTTCGTGGTCGGCAATCTGACGCCCTCCCTGCTGGTGGGGATAGGGGTTGCCTACACCAGCATCCCCGAGCTCATCAGTGCCTTCTCCATCAGCTACTTCGTGCTGGTGCTGGTGACCGTGGTCGGTGGTGCCCTGGGGGCGGCCTTGGTGGGGCGCATGATAGGTTTCTATCCCATAGAGGCGGCCATCACTGGCGGTCTGTGCATGGCCAACATGGGCGGCACGGGCGATGTGGCCGTGCTGTCGGCGGCCCAGCGCATGAAGCTGATGCCATTTGCCCAGATCTCTTCCCGTCTCGGGGGCGCCGTCATGTTGATCCTGGCCACCCTGCTCATCTCGCTGCTGGCATAAGGAATCGACAATGAACGACATCATGATGGGCACCAGCCTGCCCTATGCCGAACGCAAGCGACAGGGGCTGATGGGGCGCATGCCTCACAAGGAGGAGTCCCTTGCCCAGCAACGGCGCCGCATATACCGCCTGGTCTCTGCCATGCAGAGCCCGTTCGATCAGCACCTGCTGCTGCGCCAGCTGCAGGAAGACAACCCGGTACTGTTTTACGATCTGGTGCGCCACCATCTGCCGGAGCTGCTGCCCATCATCTATACCCCTGTGGTGGGGGAGGCGTGTCAGCGTCACAGCGATCTCTATCTGCGCAGCCACGGTCTCTATCTCTCCTGGCACGACAGGGACGATCTGGACGCCATCTTCGCGGCGGTAGAACAGGAGGTGGACGTCATCGTCATCTCCGACGGCGAGCGGGTGCTGGGGCTCGGCGATCTCGGCATCGGCGGCATGGGGATCTGCATCGGCAAGCTGGCGCTCTACTCGGCCGCCGGCGGCATCAACCCGGCGCGCACCCTGCCGCTGTGCGTGGATGTCGGCACCAACAATCCCGAGCTGCTGGAGGATGACTCCTACCTCGGCTGGCAGGCCAACCGGGTGGATGGCGAGTCCTATTACCACTTCATGGATCGGGTGGTGGCGGCCATTCGCACGCGCTGGCCCCAGGTGGTGCTGCAGTTTGAAGACTTCGCCGGCAAGCATGCTGCCAACCTCTTGGCCCGCTATAGAGACGAGCTGTGCATGTTCAACGACGACATCCAGGGCACGGCGGCGGTCGCCTCGGCCTGCGTGCTGGCGGGTTTGCAACAGGCGGGCAGTCGGCTGGCCGACACCCCTGTGCTGATCGTCGGCGCCGGCTCGGCGGGTTGCGGCATCGCCGCCATGCTGGCCCAACTGGCGGGCGGCCCGGAGCGGGTGCAGCTGTTCGATCAGGATGGACTGGTCTGCCTGAATCGCGCCAACCTGACGCCGTCCCAGCGGCCGTTTGCCCGTCCGCCACAAGAGGCCTGCGCCGAGCTGCCTGCGCTCATTGAGCGGCTGCGCCCCGGGGTGCTGATCGGGGTGAGCGGCCAGGGCGGCCTGTTCGACGAGGCTGTGCTGACGGCCATGGGCGCCGCCTGCGAGCGGCCGGTGATCCTGCCGCTCTCCAACCCCACCCGCAGTGCCGAAGCGACGCCGGAGCAGGTGTGGCAGGCGACCGGTGGGCGTGCCCTGCTCGCCACCGGCAGCCCCTTTGCCCCTGTGACTGTGGCGGGGGAGGCGCGGGTGGTCTCCCAGTGCAACAACGTCTATGTGTTCCCGGGCATTGGCCTCGGGGCCTGCGCGGTCAAGGCGCGGCGCATCAGCGATGGCATGCTGCAGGCGGCGGTGCGGGCTGTGGGCGCCTATCCGCTGGCCGAGGGGCGCTTGTTGCCGCCCATAGAGCAGGTGGGGGAGGTGGCTCGCGCGGTCGCCAGGGCGGTGGCCCTCACCGCCCGCGAGGAGGGCCTGGCCGATTTTAGTGGTGATCCTGCGCCACTGATTGACCAGACCTGGTGGCGCCCGCACTATTGGTCCGCTTCCTGATGTTGCAAGGCTAATCGATGAAACTGCGCCACCAACTGGTCACTCTCTCCCTCGGGCTCTCCCTGCTGCTGATCCTGATCCTGGGCGGCCTGCTCGCCCTCTTTATCCGCCACCTGCTGGAAAGCAACCTGCAGGAGAAAGGCAGCGATCTGGCGCGGGTGCTGGCGGCGGACAGCCGGGTGGTGCAGGCCCTGCAGCTGGGCAGGGATCCCGGACTGCGCGACTATGTGCAGGGGATCTGCAGCCGCACCGATGCCGCCTACATGGTGGTGACCGACGAGCATGGCCGTCGCCTCAGCCATCCCAGGCCCGAGCTGGTGGGGCAGAAATTCCGTGGTGAGGACATCTGGCCGGCCCTCAATGAGCGGGGCAGTTATTGCTCCAGGGACGAGGGCACCCTGGGGCCGGCCATTCGCTGCTTCGCCCCCGTGATAGGGGCGGACGGACGCGCCATGGGGGTGGTGGCGGTCGGCTACCTGATGCGGACTGTGGAGGGCATCTATCTGGAGCGGATCACCCTGCTCGTCAGCGCCATCGGCGCCGTGCTGGGCTGTGGCCTGCTGCTGGCGCTCTGGCTGCAACACCTGCTGCGCCGCACCCTGCTGGATCTGGAGCCCGAGGCCATCGTCAACCGCTTCGTGCTGCAGGAGCTAGTGCTTGAGCACATCTCCGAGGGGGTGATCGCCATCGACAGCGGGGGCAACATTCGCATGCTCAACAGCGCCGCCTGTTATCAGCTGCGCCTGCCGGGCACAGGGCGGCACTCCCTGCTGGGTCAGTCGCTGGCCGAGCTGTCGCCGCCGCTGGCCCCGGCCCTGACCCAGCTCGAGACCGAGCTCGGCTTCACGGTGCACGGGGAGTCCTTCGTGGGGCGCTGGCAGGCGGTGGAGGGCAAGGTGCCAGGGCGCCTGCTCATCTTCAGCCGCCCCGAGGTGACCGGCAGCCTCGGCATGCAGGTGACCCATCTGCGCCAGTATGCCGAGATGCTGCGGATGCAGACCCACGAGTTCGCCAACAAGCTCAGCAGCCTCTCCGGCCTGCTGCAGCTCGGCCACGTGGATCAGGCGGTGGAGCTCATTCAGCAGGAGAGCGAGGCTTGCCAGACCATGCTGCAGGGTCTGCTGCGGGCCATCGAGGACAAGCCGGTGGCCGGGCTCATCCTCGGCAAGTTCAGCCGGGCGCGGGAGCTGGGGGTGGAGCTGGTGCTGGATCCCGACTCTGCGCTGGCGGAGTATCCGGCGGCCGTGTCGGCGGATCTCATCACCCTCATCGGCAACCTGCTGGACAACGGCATTCGCGCCGCCTGGGCGCGGCGCAAGCTGTGTCCGCCGCGGGTGCTGATTTCCCTCAACGATTTTGGTCGCCGGCTGGTGATCGAAGTGGAGGACAGCGGCGAGGGGGTGGACGAGGCGCTGGCGGATCATCTGTTTGATTACGGCATCAGCCGCCAGACCGGCGATCACGGGGTCGGCCTCTTCCTGGTCAAGGAGACGGTGGCCAGGCGAGGGGGTGTGATAGAATGGCGACGCACCGCCGAACAGACAACCTTGTTCGGTATCTACTTGAATAAAAACCAATTGGTGTGATCTATGGAGCCCATTTTCACTCTGGTGATCGAGGATGACGAACGGATTGGATCCATTCTGGCCGAGCTGGTCTCCTCCACCCCCGGATTTTCCCTGCTGGGTCGGGCCGAGAGCCTGACCCAGGCCGATCTCATGATGCGTGCGACCGAGCCACAGCTGCTGCTGGTGGACATCTCATTGCCCGACGGCTCCGGCCTGGAGTGGGTGAACCGGCTGCGCAGCCACAACCGCGAGGCTTACGTCATCATGGTGACCGCCTCCTGTGACGTTGAGACCATACAGCAGGCCCTCAACCTGGGGGTGCAAGATTACATCATCAAGCCGCTGCGGCTGTTTCGCATCCAGCAGAGCCTGGACGAGATCCTCACCCTGCACAGGCGCATCTGCGAGCGCGGCTCCCTGGAGCAGAGCGATCTGGATCGGCTGATGGGCAAGGGGCGCCCCCAGGCCAGGGAGGTGCGCGATACCCCAAAGGGGATCGACGCCATCACCTTGCGCCAGGTGCTGGAGCTGCTGGCCGGCGAGCCGGACACCGCGTTTTCCACCGATACGGTGGCGCTGCGCCTCTCCTTGAGCCGCACCACGGCGCGCCGTTATCTGGAGTATCTGGAGTCGGAAGACAGGGTCGATGTGGATCTCAACTACGGTCAGCGTGGCCGGCCCGAGCGGCGCTACCACTGGCGCCGGGGCAACTGAGCCCGCGGTTTTTGCGCGAAGATGCAATGCAAGAAGGGAGCCTGGGCTCCCTTCTTGCTGTCTGCCCGTTGCGGTATGGGTTGCAGCCCTTGCTATCCCGCCTGGTTCACAGTGCGCCCAGCGGGAAAGGGTGGAGGGCTGACTCGGCCTCCTCGAACAGCTGGATCAGGTGATCAGCGACGGCCCGCACCCGTCTGGAGTGGGCGAGATCTGTGTGGATCACCAGCCAGATCGGCTGATCCACCCCCAGCTCGGGCAGGAGGCAGACGAGATCCGTCTCTTTGGCCAGATAATGGGGCAGCACCGCCAGTCCGAGGCCGGCGGTGGCGGCGGCCAGCTGGGCCGACAGCGTATTGGTCTCCACCCTGCAGGGGCGGCCACGCAACATGCGAGCCATCCATTTGGCGGCGGGCAAATGGCCGTGGGCTTCCCCCCAGCCGATGAAGGCATCCTCATCCCAGCTGGCCGCATCTGTCCCCGGCTGGCGGGTATCGACATAGCTGCGAGCCCCATAGAGGCCGAAGCCCAGAGTGCCCAGCCGCTTGATGGTGACGTTGCCGGCGTCAGGTTTGACCATGCGCACTGCCAGATCGGCATCGCGCCTGTGCAGGTTCACCGTTTGCACGCCTGTGACCAGCTCCACTCGCAGATCGGGATGAATGGCAAACAGCCTGGCCAGGGAGGGAATGATGAGCGGGTTGGCCAGATTGTCTGCGGTGGCGAGGCGCACGGATCCGGCCACCTGCCCCTGTTGCTGCCCGGCGTCGCCAAAGGCATGCCCGGCATGTTCCAGCGCCTCGGCTCGCGCCAGCAGGGCCTCCCCATCGTCGGTCAGCCGATAGCCGTGTTGATGACGACTGAACAGCGGCAGGCCCAGTGCCGACTCCAGGCGATCCAGCCGTCGAGAGACGGTGGCAATGCCCAGCTCAAGGGTGAGGGCTGCGCCACTCAAGGTGCCGCTGCGGGCGATGGCCAGAAAGACCCGGGCATCATCCCATAGCAAGAGAGAGTTCATGTATCTTCCATAATCGGAAAGCTGACTGCCAATCCAGTCTATACCGAAACCCTATTCGCAAGACCATACTGACCCCCATCTTGTAAGGAGGGAAATGTGATGCAACGACGAACACTGGGAACCGATCTGGACGTATCCGCCATGGGCCCTAGGGGGGGGGGGGGGGGGGGGGGGGGGGGGGGGGGGGGGGGAGGCTGCATGGGCATGAGTGAATTTTATGGCCCGCGGGATGACGAGCAGGCGCTGCGGGTGCTGGCCAGGGCCATCGAGATGGGGATCGATTTTCTCGACACCGCCGACATGTATGGCCCGCACCACAATGAAGCCTTGATCGGCCGCTTCCTGGCGACCCATGGCGCCGGGGTCAAGGTTGCCACCAAGTTCGGCATAGTGCGCCAGAGTGGCGAGTACAGACGCACCCTGGACAACAGCGCCCAGTATGCACGGCAGAGCTGTGAAGCCTCGCTGCGCCGGCTCGGGGTCGAGCAGATAGACCTCTACTATGTGCATCGCATCGACCCGGCGCACCCCATCGAAGAGACGATGGCGGGTCTGGCGCCACTGGTGCAGGAGGGCAAGATTGCCCGTATCGGCCTGTGCGAGGTCAGCGCGGCCACCTTGAGGCGCGCCCATGCCGTGCATCCGGTGGCGGCGGTGCAGACGGAATATTCCCTCTGGACGCGGGATGTCGAAGCCCAGGTGCTGCCGACCTGCCGCGAGCTGGGCATAGGTCTGGTGGCCTATTCCCCCTTGGGGCGGGGCTTTCTGACCGGACGTTTCCAGCAGGATACGGCGTTTGAAGAGGGCGACTTTCGGGCCAGCCTGCCGCGCTTTCAGCAGGAAAACATCGCCACCAACCGCTCGCTGGTGGAGGTGATCATGGCCCTGGCGGCACGTAAGCAGTGCACGACGGCGCAGATCGCCCTGGCCTGGCTGCTGGCGCAAGGGGATGACATAGTGCCCATTCCCGGCACAAGGCGGATCCCCCATCTGCAGGATAACCTGGGCGCCCTGTCGGTGCACCTGGCAACAGAGGATCTGGCCGCGCTGGACAGCGCCATCACGGCCTTGCCGGTGGCGGGGGAGCGCTATACCCGGGAAGGCATGAAGGGGGTGAACGCATGAGCGGGCACAGCCCGATCGGCGTGAATTAGCCTTTGCGCTGCGGGCCCGGCTCGATCCGCCGGTGCCGGGGCAACCGAGCCGGTGGTTTTTAGCGCTAAGATGCAAACAAGAAGGGAGCCTGGGCTCCCTTCTTGTCTTGTGTTGCACACACTTTACCGTGCCGCTTTATGCCTCCTCGGCGAGGGCGGGGCGTACCCTGGGTTTGAACTGGGAGAGCATGACGCCGGTCAGGATCAGGCCGCCGCCGAGCAGGTGATGGCCGTGGATTGGCTCCCCCAGGGTGATGACGGCGATCAGCGCCGTGCACAGCGGCATCAGGTTCATGAACACTGAGGTACGCTCCGCCCCCATGCAGGCGAGGCCGCGCATCCAGCAATAGGCCGCCAGCAGGGAAGAGGCTATGCCGGCAAACAGCACCAGACCCCAGCCCTCGGCGGGGACCGCCAGGGTGTCTGCGCTGAGGGCGACCGGGATCAACAGCAGTACCGCCAGCAGGATCTGCATGTAGAGGTTGAGCCAGGGGCCGAACGGCAGTTGCCAGCGGCGGATCAGCAGGCCATAGAGGGCGTAGCTGGCGGAGCCGAGCAGCATGAGCCCGTCCCCTTGATTGATGCCGTTGTGCAGCAGGGCCAGCGGCTGGCCCTGGCTCAGCAGCCAGAGCACCCCGAACAGCGAGATGCTCATGCCGAGCAGGGCCTGCTTGCCCGGCCGCTGGCCGAAGAAGAGCGCGCTCTGCAGCAGGGTCAGCAACGGGATGAGTGAGCCTATGACCCCCATGTTGGTGGCCGAGGTGGTGTGGGCGGCGTAGTAGGCGAGGCACTGGTAGAGCACCATGCCAAGGGCCGCCAGCACCAGCAGCTTGCCGAGCCAGGGGCGAATTTCGCCACGGCGGCGCCACAGCTGCGGCAGGCAGAAGGGGGTCAGCGCCAGGGCGGCGATCACCCAGCGGTAAAAGGAGATGGCGGCGGGATCCAGCACATCGGCGGCGGCCTTGGACACCACTGTATTGGTGGCCCAGATCAGCACGGCCATCAGCGGGAACATAAGCGGGAAGAAGATACGCATCAAAGGCTCCTTATTATCGAGATGGCCAGTCTACCCTTGTCTTTCTGTTATCAAGTAACGTAAAAATGACAAATTATCCCGTGCAAAGGACAATCCGCCCGTTATGGCCATACGTCACTACCATCCGACGGATCTGCATCTGCCTGAGCCCAACCCCCTCTATCTGCGCTATCAGCAGATCCAGGCCGAGAGCGCCTGTGCGTCCCACAGCCACCCCTGGGGCCAGCTCAGCATGATAAGCCTGGGGGTGTTGGAAATCGTGCTGGAGGATCACCGGCTGGTGGCGCCGGCGGACTACCTCATCTGGGTGCCCGGGAACCTGGAGCACGCCTCCTACAACCAGCAGGCCCTCGACTACACCTCCATCTATGTCAATCACGCCCTGGCGGCCAGATTGCCGGCAGAGCCCTGCCTGCTGCAGATAACGCCGCTCATCCGGGCCATGCTGGCGGATTTTTGCGAGCGCAAGCTGGGCCACATGCAGGATGAGTGGGACGTGCGCCAGGCCGAGCTGCTGGTGGAGAAGCTGACCCGCACCCGCTGCCAGGACAGCTACCTGCCCATGAGCCAGGACAAGCTGCTGGCCCCCATGCTGGCGGCGCTTCACAGCGATCCCGCCGATCCGCGCACCCTGGCCCAGTGGGCCGAACAGTTGCACAGCACGGAGCGCACCCTGGCCCGGCGCTGCGTGCGGGAATTGGGGATGAACTTCGGTCAGTGGCGGGCCCGGCTCAAGCTGCTCAAGGCGCTGGCCTGGCTCAAGGGGGAATTGCCGGTGCAGGAGATTGGCTGGCGGTTGGGCTATGGATCCACCTCGGCCTTCATCGCCATGTTCAATCGTGAACTGGGTTGCTCCCCCCAGCGTTACCGCCAGCAGCTGGGGATCGGCGCCGGGCAGGCAGCGCTCTAGCAATGAAAAGGGCGCCCGCAGGCGCCCTTGTCATGAGAGGTGGAGGCTTAGAAGAAGCCGAGCGGATTGATGTCGTGGCTCACCAGCAGGTTCTTGGTGTTCTGATAGTGGTCCAGCATCATCTTGTGAGTCTCGCGGCCTATGCCTGACTTCTTGTAGCCGCCAAAGGCCGCGTGGGCCGGGTAGGCGTGGTAGCAGTTGACCCAGACCCGGCCGGCCTGGATGCCGCGCCCCATGCGCCAGGCCAGGTTGCTGTCGCGGGTCCACAGGCCCGCCCCCAGCCCGTACTGGGTGTCGTTGGCAATGGCCAGGGCATCCGCCTCGTCCTTGAAGGTGGTGACCCCGAGCGCCGGCCCGAAGATCTCCTCCTGGAATACCCGCATCTTGTTCTGGCCGTGGAAGATGGTGGGCTGGATGTAGAAGCCCCCCTCCAGTCCGCTCACCCTGGCCGGACCGCCGCCGATCAGCATCTTGGCCCCCTCGCCACGGCCTATCTCCATGTAGCTCAGGATCTTGTCGAACTGCTCGCGGGATGCCTGCGCTCCCACCTGGGTGGCGGTGTCGAGGGGGTTGCCCTGCACTATGGTGCGGGCGCGGGCCAGCACCCTGTCCATAAAGTCGTCGTAGATCTTCTCGTGTACCAGCGCGCGGGAGGGGCAGGTGCACACCTCGCCCTGGTTGAAGAAGGTCATCAGCATGCCTTCCACCGCCTTGTCGATGTAGCTGCTCTCATGCTGCATCACATCGGCGAAGTAGATGTTGGGGGACTTGCCGCCCAGCTCCACGGTGGAGGGGATCAGCTTGTCGGCGGCGCAGCGCAGGATATGGGCGCCGACTTCAGTCGAACCGGTAAACGCCAGCTTCTGGATCCTGTCGCTGGTGGCGAGCGCCTGACCCGCCTCGGCGCCGAAACCGTTGACCACGTTGACCACGCCGGGGGGCAGTATGTCCTTGATGAGATCCATCATCAGCATGATGGTGACCGGGGTCTGCTCGGCGGGCTTGAGCACGCTGCAGCAGCCGGCCGCCAGCACAGGGGCCAGCTTCCAGGCCGCCATCAGCAGCGGGAAGTTCCAGGGGATGATCTGGCCGACCACCCCGATGGGCTCCTTGAAGTGGTAGCTGACGGTGTGCTGATCCAGCTCGGCGGCCGAGCCCTCCTGGGCACGGATGCAGCCGGCGAAGTAGCGGAAGTGATCCACCACCAGCGGCAGGTCGGCGGCCAGGGTCTCGCGCACCGCCTTGCCGTTCTCCCAGGTTTCGGCGATGGCGAGCACTTCGATGTTCTGCTCGATGCGATCGGCGATGCGCAGCAGCAGGTTGCTGCGTTCGGTGACGCTGGTCTTGCTCCAGCTGGCGAACGCCTTGTGGGCGGCATCCAGCGCCAGCTCTATGTCGGCGGCGTCGGATCGGGCCACCTCGCAGAACACCTTGCCGTCCACCGGCGAGATGTTCTCGAAATAGCGGCCGGCGCGCGGCGCCACCCAGTCGCCACCGATGAAGTTGTCGTAACGGGGCTTGAAGCTGACCAGGGCACCTGCCTGACCGGGAGCGGTATAAATCATCTCATCATCCTTATGTGTGTGAAGGTCCTGCCCGGCTGCACGCGCTGGCTGGCCGGGGTGGTACGCAGGGGGTATCGCAAGGGCCATGCCAAAGGGTCTGACCAGCGGGCAAAAGGTTACAAAAACGTTACCAAACGGGGTGCAGCAGCGTATCTTGATTAACCAATGACCCCGGCCGTGACGATGACGCTGTGCTGTTTCTGGACAGTGGCCGCAACAGTCGTGCCGTTTGTGAACAGGAGGCGTGATGAGCGAGTTACCCACATTTGCCGGCCCCATGCGTGCCGTTTGTGAACAGGAGGCATGATGAGCGAGTTACCTCAATCCAGTCTCAGCCCCAGTCCGATCCAGCGCTCCTGGCAGCGCTGCCTGCATCAGGGACTGCTCCGCCAGCAGAGCGCCGAGCTGGATCTGCTGCCCCAGGGGGAGCTGTCGGCCCGCCAGGAGCAGCACAGGACGCTGATTGCCTGCTTCCAGCGCTTCGTGCTGCCGCTGTTTGCCCAGCTGCTGGCGGGCAGGCCCTGTCGCCTGCTGCTGTGTGACGGCGAGGGGGCCATACTGGCCGCCAGCGGTGACGACGGCTTCGCTCGCCACGCCGAGCGCATCTTTTTGCGCAGCGGCGCCCGCTGGGGGGAGGCGAGCAAGGGCACCAACGCCATCGGCACAGCGCTGGCCGAGCAGAGCGAGGTGCAGGTGCTGGGGTCCGAGCACTTCTTCGCCCAGCACAGCTTCCTCAGTTGCAGCGCCAGCCCCCTGCTCGGGCCCGACGGGCAATTGCTCGGGGTACTCGACATCTCCACCGATGCGGCCCACCACGACGGCGACATGCTGGGCACTGTGCGGCTGCTGGCCATGACGCTGGAAAACGCGCTGCTGGCGCGCCAACCGGGCTGGCTGGTGGATCTCGATCCCCAGAGTCTCTGGTCCGCCCGTCTGCTGCTGGGGGAGGCGGGCGAGCTGCTCGGTGCCAACCGGGCCGGCCGGCTCTGGCTCGGCCAGCACCCCTTCGATGGCCGGCAGTTGCTGCGTGAATGCCGTGGCCTGCGGCTGGTGCCAGAGCCGGTTGCGGCGCCCCGGCAAATCGAGCAACCAGGGTCGGCACAGGTGCCGCTCAAGATGCTGGAGCGGGGCATCTCGCTGCTCATCGAGGGGGAAACCGGCAGCGGCAAGGAGCACCTGGTGCGCGCCCTGCACCGCCAGTCGAGTCGGCAGGACAAGCCCCTGGTGTGCGTCAACTGCGGTGCCCTGCCGGCCGATCTGGTGGAGGCCGAGCTGTTTGGCTACGTGGGCGGGGCCTTCAGCGGTGCTCGCAGCCAGGGCAGTCAGGGCTATCTGCGCGCCGCCCACGGCGGCATCCTGATGCTGGATGAAATCGGCGAGTTGCCGCTGCTGGCCCAGACCCGGCTGTTGCGGGTGTTGCAGGAGCGCAGCGTGACCCCGGTCGGCAGCCACAGACCCGAGCCTGTTGATTTCTGGCTGGTCAGCGCCAGCCACCGGGATCTGGCGGCCATGGTGCAGGCCGGCACGTTTCGCGAGGATCTTTATTACCGGATCTGCGGCTGGCGTCAGCAGCTGACACCGCTGCGGGCCTGGCCAAGGGGCGAGCGCCTGGGATTGATCCAGCGGCTGCTGGCGGAGATGGACTCGGCGCTGCGCCTGACGGGTGATGCTGAGCAGCAACTGCTGGCTCACCCGCTGCCCGGCAACGTGCGCCAGCTCAAGCAGGCGCTGGAGGTGGCCTGCGTGCTGGCGGAGGGACAGGGCTGGATTGAATCCGCCCACCTGCATCTGCCCGCCGCATCGGCCGCGCCCTCGTCGCAGGCGAGTACCCACACCTTGCGCCAGCAGAACCGGCTGCGGGTGCAGCAGACCCTGGCGGATTGCGGGGGCAACGTGAGCGAGGCGGCGCGCCAGCTCGGCATCAGCCGCACCACCCTCTACCGGACACTGCGCGAGGGACCATGAGGGTGTTGTTGCTCACCATTTCCCTTGTGTAAGATGGGCCCATCAGGGCCCTTTTTATTTATTTCTCGTTATTTTTCCATGGCATGGAGTGCTCTATCCTGTGTTCACATCTGATTGGCAAGCGCGCGTTTCTCCGGGGGGCCGACCTGGCACCTCCCGGTTGACGCAGGACGGCCGCACCCGGGTATCGCGCCTGATCCCGGCGCGAGTCCGGCCCTGTCCGCCGGTATCCGGCTGAGAAAATACCCTATGGCGCCGGTGTCGGCGCGTGTAATAACCAGGGATCCTGGCGCGCCGGATCCCCTGATATAGAGTCAGAGCCCCTAGTCGGGCGGAGCCTATATGACCCCTTCCTATTCTCGTCTGGCCAATGTGCTGTTCTGGGTATTGCTGGGATTGAGCCTGCTGGCGATCCTGCTGTTTGAATTCGGGCCCGATCGGCGGCTGGACATGGTGAGCAATGCCCGCCTGTCCGTCACGGCGCAGGATGACAGGGTCCACGGCGGCCAGTCTGTCACCACACTGCTGTCGGCCGGGGGCGGCTCGGCGCACCATGATGCGGTGGCGGAGAAACCCGCCATCGATTGCCAGCTGCGCGCCGGGTATGCCTTTCCGTTCTGCGAGCTGGTGCTGACCCTGACAGAGCCAGAGCGGGGGATCGATCTCTCCCGCTTCGACTGGGTGCGCATCCGGCTCAGGGTCGAGGGGGAGGGGCCCCAGATCTGGCGGCTCTACCTGCGCAACTATCACCCCGCCTATTCCAGGGCCGGGGATGCGTCGTCCCACAAGTTCAACGAGGTGATCTTCCGCCCCGATGATTACGGCCGGGTGCAGGATGTGCCGCTCAAGGTGTTCACCCCGGCCACCTGGTGGGTGCAGCAGTACAAGATACCGCTGGCGCAACAGGGGCCTGATCTGAGGCATGTCTATGCCGTCGAGCTGGCCTCCGGCATCGGCATGCAGCCCGGCCACTACCGGCTGGTGCTGGAACAGATGGAGTTTCATGGTCGCTGGGTGCAGCCGGGTTCCTTCTATCGTCCCCTGCTGTTGAGCTGGCTGGGCTATTGCCTGTTGCTGTTTCTGGTACAACACCTGCTGATGCGGGATCGATTGCGCAAGGCCCGTGCGGCCAGGCTGGCGGCGGAGGCGCTCAGCCAGAGTCTGAGCGAAAAGACCCGGCGCACCGAGGAGGAGGCCAGGTACGATCCCCTGACCGGCGCCCTCAACCGGCTCGGCGGCAACAAGCTGCTGGCCGAGCTCGGCGAGATGCCGCTCTCTTTCATCTACATCGACATAGACCACTTCAAGCGGGTCAACGATGGCCACGGTCATCCGGTGGGGGACGAGGTGCTCAAGCACATGGTGAGCGAGGTGCTGCGCCACTGCGATAGCCTGTGCCGGCTGGTGCGCTGGGGCGGGGAGGAGTTCGTGCTGGTCTGCCTGCACTACGAGCAGGCCCGCGCAGAGGGGCTGGCAGAGCGGCTGCGAGTTGCCCTGGTGGCCTATCCGCACTGGCCGCTGGCGCTGCCCATCACGGCCTCGTTCGGGGTGGCGGAGCGGCGCGGGGATCCGCTGGAGCAGGCCCTCAAGCGGGCCGACGAGGCGCTCTACCAGGCCAAGAAACGGGGTCGCAACCGGGTCGAGGTGGCCTAGCTCGCAGGCCCGGCCCGGGGCGAAGCACCCGCTCTGCGAGCGGGACCTAGCGGCTGGAACCCAGGTCTTCCTGCCGCTATGATGCGCGCCAGCCGGGGCGTGAGCCCCCTTCATCCATCTGTTGAGGAGTATTTCCATGTCACAACACATAGGCGCCCTGGCCCTGCTGGTGGCCGACTATGACGAGGCCATCACCTTCTTCACCCAGGGGCTGGGTTTTGCGCTGCTGGAAGACACGCCCCTCGACGAGCCGGGCAAACCGGGCAAGCGCTGGGTGCGGGTGGCGCCTGCCGGCGCGCCAGGCTCAGCGCTCTTGCTGGCCCGTGCCGCCACGCCGGAGCAGCAGGCCGCCATCGGTCAGCAGGGGGGCGGCCGGGTCTTTTTGTTCCTCGAGACCGACGACTTCTGGGGGGATTACCAGCGCATGCAGGCGTACGGTGTTCATTTTTGTGAACAGCCACGTAGCGAGCCATACGGCATGGTGGTGGTGTTCGAGGACATCAGTGGCAACCGCTGGGACCTGCTGCAACTCGCTGCTGCCAACTGAATCTGAAAACGTTTATCATCCCGCCTGTCATAAAGTCATAAAAGTGTCACAGAAAGTTCTAATAATTGGCGCACCCATCTTCACACAGGAGAGAGAAGGGATATGGCTAAGCGAATTCTGGTGGTCGAGGACGAAGCACCGATCCGCGAAATGCTCTGCTTCGTGCTCGAGCAAAAGGGATATGAGACGGTTGAAGCTGAAGATTACGCCGATGGACTGGCGAAGGTGCGCGAGCCTTACCCCGAACTCATCGTGCTGGACTGGATGATGCCCGGTGGCAGTGGCATCCAGTTCATCAAGCAACTCAAGCAGGATGAGGTGACCCGCCAGATCCCGGTGGTGATGCTGACCGCCCGCGGCGAGGAGGAGGACAAGGTGCGTGGTCTGGAGGCGGGTGCCGATGACTACATCACCAAGCCTTTCTCCCCCAAGGAGCTGACCGCCCGCCTGCACGCCGTGATGCGCCGCGTCTCCCCCACCTCGGTGGACGAGGTGATCGAGGTGCAGGGGCTCAAGCTGGATCCGGTTTCCCACAGAGTCAGCGCCGAGGACAAGGCGCTGGACATGGGGCCGACCGAGTTCAAGCTGCTGCACTTCTTCATGACCCACCCCGAGCGGGTCTACAGCCGCGAGCAGCTGCTCAACAATGTCTGGGGTACCAATGTGTACGTCGAGGACAGAACCGTGGATGTGCATATTCGTCGCTTGCGCAAGGCCATTGAAGAGACGGGTCACGATCGATTGATTCAGACGGTGCGCGGCGCAGGCTATCGCTTCTCAACCCGTCTGTAGAGGACGTTATGTTGCAACCTTACGCCTGGCGGCGACAGTTGTGGCGGATGGCGTTTTTTTATACGCCCTTCGTCTTGGTCGGCTGGTTGACGAATACCCTCACTCTTTGCCTGCTGGTGGCGACCGTGCTGCATCTGGGCTGGCACTATCGCTTCCAGAAGCGGCTGTCGGACTGGCTGTGGCACGATCGCAGCCTGGTGCCCCCCAATGGCAGCGGCAGCTGGGAGTACATCTTCAACGGCATCTACAAGTTGCAGCAGCGTCACCGGGCCCGCCGCCGCGAGCTGGCGGGCCTCATCCGCCGCTTTCGGGAAGGGGCAGAGGCCCTGCCCGATGCCGCCGTGGTGTTTCGCACCGATGGCAGCATCCTCTGGTGCAACCGGCTGGCGGAGCAGTTGCTCGGTTTTCGCTGGCCGGAAGACGCCGGTCAGCACATAGGCAACCTGATCCGCAATCCCGCCTTCGGCGCCTATCTGAACAAGGGGCAGTATGACGAACCGTTCGAGATGACCTCGCCCATCAACGAGGAGAAGTTTCTCGAGTTTCGCATCATGCCCTACGCCGAGGATCAGGCCATGCTGGTGGTGCGGGACGTCACTCGGCTGCGCAGCCTGGAGAAGACCCGCAAGCACTTCGTCTCCAACGTTTCCCACGAACTGCGCACGCCGCTCACAGTGCTCAAGGGCTATCTGGAGATGACCGAAGAGCCGCCGCCCCCCGCCCTGTGGGCCAAGGCGCACAGGGTGATGATGGAGCAGACCATCCGCATGGACAATCTGGTCAATCAGCTGCTCACCCTGTCGCGGATTGAGGCGGCTCCCTCGGTGGATCTATCCCACCTGGTGGATATGCCCGCCATGCTGGGGCTGCTGGAGCAGGAGGCGCGGGCGCTGTCGGGGGAGCGGGCGCACCAGATCGAGTTCAGCGTGCAACCCAATCTGTTCGTGCGCGGGGATCAGGATCAGCTGCGCAGCGCCGTCTCCAACCTGGTCTACAACGCCATTCACTACACCCCGGCGGAGCGCAAGATCAGTGTGGAGTGGCGCAAGCAGGGGGCCATGGCGTTGTTTGTGGTACAGGATGAGGGGGAGGGGATCCCGCCCGAGCATCTGGCGCGGCTCACCGAGCGCTTCTATCGGGTGGACAGGGCCCGCTCGCGCCACACGGGTGGCTCCGGGCTGGGGCTCGCCATCGTCAAGCACGCCTTGAGTCATCACGATGCCCAGCTCGATATCGAGAGCCGGGTCGGCCTCGGCAGCCGTTTCAGCTTCCTCATTCCGGCCCGCATGGTGGTGTTGAAATAGTCTTTTTCAGCAATGGGTTAGCAGTGCAGAGAGGGCGGCGACAGCGGCCCTCTTTTCATTTGCTCAAAAGCTTCGCCATGTCATTAAAGTGTCACATTAAATCCATAAATTTGTCACTGCCAGGTCAGATACTGGCGCCGTCTTGAGAACGGACCTGTCGCCGACTTGGCGCAGGCAGAGTACGAAATGCGACCAGCCGATCGCTATGCTCGGGATGCTACCACTTTCGGCCTCAGATTGACGATTGCCTTCTGTCACCGCTGGACGTGGGGAAGAGGGCATGAAATGACACTCAGCGAATCGCTCGGCGTGACCGACGGTGCGCCAAGTTAACCCGTGTTTTGATGGACTGCGTTCTGCAACCTTGGAGAGATTGGATGAAACTCAACAAACTGGCTGGTGTAATCGGATTCACCGCAGCTACCCTGTTTTCCGTCAGCACCCTGGCTGCCGGTGTGGATAAAAACCTGCCGGATTACACTCCGACCAGCGGCATCTCGGGCAACCTGTCCTCTGTCGGCTCGGACACCCTGGCCAACATGATGACCCTGTGGGCCGAAGAATTTAAGCGCATGTACCCCAACGTCAACGTGCAGATCCAGGCCGCCGGCTCCTCTACCGCCCCGACCGCACTGACCGAAGGTGTCGCCCAGTTTGGCCCCATGAGCCGTGCCATGAAGTCCGGCGAGGAAGAGGCGTTCGAGAAGCGCTACGGCTACAAGCCGACCGCCATCCGCGTCGCGGTCGATGCCCTGGCCGTGTTCGTCAACAAGGACAACCCCATCAAGGGGCTGACCATGCCGCAACTGGATGCCATCTTCTCCAGCACCCTCAAGTGCGGCGAAGCCAAGGCAGCCACCAAGTGGGCTGATCTGGGTCTGGACGGCAACTGGTCCTCCAAGGATCTGCAGCTGTTCGGTCGCAACTCAGTGTCCGGTACCTACGGTTACTTCAAGGAACACGCCCTGTGCAACGGTGACTTCAAGAGCGGCGTGAACGAGCAGCCGGGTTCTGCCTCCGTGGTGCAATCCGTCTCCTCTTCCCTGAACGGCATCGGCTACTCGGGCATCGGTTATGTCACCTCAGGTGTGCGCGCCGTACCGCTCTCCAAGGATGGCAAGACCTTCATCGAAGCGAACGCCGACAACGCCATCACCGGCAAGTACCCGCTGTCGCGCTTCCTGTACGTTTACGTGAACAAGCACCCGAACAAGCCGCTCTCCCCGATGGAGCAAGAGTTCCTGAAGATGGTGCTCTCCAAGGCGGGCCAGAACATAGTCGCCAAAGATGGCTACGTACCTGTGCCGGCCAAGGTGGTCGAAGCCGACCTGAAGAAACTGGGCATAATGTAAGCCGGTTTCCTCTGCAACACGGGCCCCGCGGGGCCCGTTTTCTTTTTGAGTGGATCCACAATGACGACATGTGACCGCTTTCGCCGAACAGCGTGATCTGTCGACTTGCGCCGGACGCCCGCATTTCCGAAAATAGGGCATCTTTATGGTGAAGGACACCTCCATGACATCTCCCCTGTTCAAGCTCGGCCTGGCGGCACTCTGTTCCACCCTGCTGGCCAGCTGTGCCCAGTCTCCTACCGGCCGCAGCCAGATGCTGCTGTTCTCGCCCCAGCAGATGAGCCAGCTGGGGGCCGACTCCTTCGAGCAGATGAAGAAGCAGGAGAAGGTGAGCAAGGATGCCAGGATCAATGCCTATGTCTCCTGTGTCGCCAAGGCGGTGACTGCCCAGGTGCCGAGCCAGTACGGCATCACCAGTTGGGAGGTGGTGGTGTTTGACTCCAAGCAGGTCAACGCCTTCGCCCTGCCCGGCGGCAAGATCGGGGTCTACAGCGGCCTGCTCAAGGTCGCCAAGAATCAGGATCAGCTCGCCACCGTCATAGGCCACGAGCTGACCCACGTGCTGGCCCAGCACTCCAACGAACGACTCTCCCGCAGCCAGCTGACCGGTCTCGGTCTGGCGGCGGCCGACATCGCCATGGGCAGCAGCGAGTATCGCGGCGCCACCATGGCGGCGCTGGGGCTCGGGGTCGAGGTGGGGGTCATGCTGCCCTATGGCCGCGAGCAGGAGAGCGAAGCGGACCGCCTCGGTCTGGATCTGATGGCCCGCGCCGGCTTCAATCCCGCCGAGGCCGTTCCCCTGTGGCAGAACATGAGTGCCGCCGCCGGTGGCAAGGCGCCGCCGCAACTGCTCTCCACCCACCCCAGCAACGAAAACCGGATCGCCGAGCTGCAGGCCCAGCAGGCTGAAGCTATGCCGCTCTACGAACAGGCCCGTGCCTCCGGTCTGGTGCCCCAATGCAAGGCATGAGCCTGCGCATGGCGCGGCCCGATGACGCCCCTGCCATGACGGTGATGCAGCGGGCCAGCTGGCTCGCGGCCTATGGCGAGGTGCTCGGTGCCGACATGCTGGCCCAGCTTTCGGTGACCGAGCACCTGCAGATCTGGCAGAGCCGGCTCGCCGAATCCGGCCCCAGGCCCATGCTGCTCTGCCAGGACGAGGTGGTCATAGGCCTGCTCTACTGGCAGCTCGTGCTGGATGGCACAGAGCCGAACGCCCTGATCCGCGCCTTTTACCTGCATCCCGATCACTGGCGCCAGGGCCATGGCAAGCGGCTGTGGCAGGCGGTGGCCATGCAGATGCGGCGCGCCGGCTGCGACAGCGTCAGATTGTGGCTGCTCGATGGCAACCGGATCGGCGAGGGGTTTTACCTGAGGCGCGGCTTCGTCTTCGACGGTCAGGCGCGCACCCTGATGAGCCTTGGCCAGGCTTGCCTGCAACGGCAAATGTTCCGTTTGCTTTGATCTCTCTCCCATTTTTCGCCCCCGGTCACTTTATTTTTTTTGCGAATTAATACAATGTGCTGCTCTGGACAGGCTGAGGTGAGGTGACTCACCGACAAGGGAGTGTGGGCATGTATTACGGCTTTGATATTGGTGGCACCAAGATAGCGTTCGCCGTGTATGACGGCGCCTTGAACCTCTGCCATGAGGAGCGCATGAGCACGCCCGGCAACGATTACGAGGGGCTGCAGCAGCTCATCCGTGCCCGGGTCGAGCAGGCGGACGCCCGCTTCGGCGCGAGAGGCGCTGTGGGCATCGGCTTCCCCGGCATCCTCAATCGGCACGATCACAGCATAGTGGCGGCGAACCTGCCCTCCATCAATGGCCGCCATCTGGGCGCCGATCTGGCCGAGCTGCTGGGTCGCCCGGTCAAGGTGGACAACGATGCCAACTGCTTCCTCTGGTCGGAAGTGCACCAGGGCGCGGCGGCCGGGGCCGACAGCGCGCTGGGGGTCACCATAGGCACCGGCATCGGCGGCGCCGTCTATCTGGCGGGCAAGCTGATCCAGGGCCGCAACTGGCTGGCGGGGGAGATAGGTCACTATCCGCTGCCGGCCACCATGCTGATGAAGTATCCCGACCTGCCTCGTCCCCGTTGTGGCTGCGGTCGCCTGGTCTGTTTTGAAACCTATGCGTCCGGCACCGGACTGGAGCGGCTCTATCACCATTTTCATGGCCAGCGTGCCAGCGGCCACCAGATAGTGGGGCGCTTCGAGGCCCATGAGCCCCATGCGGTGGCCACGGTCGATTGCTGGCTCGAGATCATGGCCGCAGGGCTCGCGACCGCCATCTCCGTGGTTGATCCCGAGGTGGTGGTGCTGGGAGGCGGCCTGAGCGGCCTGCCTGCCCTGTACCAACAGCTGCCGCTGCGCCTGCCCGGCCATCTGCTGCCCGGTGTCGCCCTGCCCGAGATCCGCCAGGCCCGCTTCGGTGGCGCCGGCGGCGTGCGCGGCGCGGCCTTGCTCAATTTATGAGATCAGATGTGCTGTCTGATCTCTCCAATAAAGGAGTCATCATGACCCGTCTTGAAATTTGTATCGACAACCTGGAATCCCTGTTCACCGCCCAGCAAGCCGGCGCGGATCGCATCGAGCTCTGCTCTGCGCTGGGGCTGGGTGGCCTGACCCCCTCTTATGGCTTCATGCAGCTGGCCGCGCGCCACGCCAGCGTCCCCGTCTACGCCATGATCCGCCCCCGTGCCGGGGATTTTTGCTTCAGCGCCGCCGAGTTTGAACTGATGCTGCTGGATATCGCCGCCGCCCGCGCCGCCGGGTTGCAGGGGGTGGTGATCGGCCTGCTGGATCAAGAGGGGCGGGTGCCCGCCGACCCGCTGCGCCAGCTGGTGGAAGCGGCCGGGCCGCTCGGCGTCACCTTCCATCGCGCCATTGACCTCTCTTCCGACTGGCGGCTGGATCTGGAGACCATAGTCGCGGCCGGCTGCGAGCGCATCCTGAGCTCGGGTCATGCGCCGACCGCGCTGGCGGGGCTGGAGACACTGCAGGCGATGCAGCAGGCTCTGGCGGGCCGTGCCAGCCTGATGCCGGGCGCCGGGGTCAATGCCGACAACGTGCGCACCATACTGGAGTTCACCGGGGTGAGCGAGGTGCACATGTCCGGCATGGGCTGGCGTGGTGGCATGGTGCCCCATGGCGTCAACATGGGCACCTCGGACGATGGTCGCGTCAATATCACCGACGGCGCCAAGGTGGCGGCGGTGCGAGCTCTGCTGGATCGCTCCTGAGCAAGGGAAGCGGTGCGGCGGCATGGTGTCTCTCCATACGGGGTCAAGATGGGCATCTCGGACGATGGTCGCGTCAATATCACCGACGGCGCCAAGGTGGCCGCGGTGCGGGCCCTGCTGGATCGCGCTGATGCCACAGCAATTGAGGTTTGAGTCCAGAGGTTCAGCGCGCCATTGTGCCTGACAGGATCGCCGCCGATGGGCGGCGATCCTGCTCTTCTTGTGTGAAGTTCCTCCCACGGGCGGGGAAATCAGGGTCGCCGCCGGCAGCACCTCGCCAAAAAGTCTGATATCATCCCGCCTCTTTATTACTTGGATCTGGAGCAACATCTCAATGTCCCAATACGACTCTATCGAACAGAAGGCCAGCTATGGCATCGGCCGCAACATGGGTGATCAGCTGGCGCAGCAAGCCTTCGCCGGTCTGGATATCCCGGCCCTGCAACAAGGTCTGGCAGATGCCCTGAATGGTCTGGAGTTCGCGGTCAGCCGTGACGATATCAATGATGCCTTCCAGGTGATCACAGCTCGCATGCAGGAAGAGCAGGAAGCCGTTGCCAAGGCTGCCGCCGCCGATGGCGAAACCTTCCTGGCCGACAACGCCAAGCGCGCCGACGTCAAGGTGACCGATTCCGGTCTGCAATACGAAGTCATGGTAGAAGGCAATGGCGCCGTGCCGGTGGCCGGTCAGTCCGTGCGCGTGCACTACCACGGTACCTTCACCCACGGTGGCGTGTTCGACAGCTCGGTCGCCCGTGGCGAGCCGGCCGAATTCCCGGTGACTGGCGTCATCGCCGGTTGGGTTGAAGCGCTGCAGCTGATGCCGGTTGGTTCCAAATGGAAGCTCTACATTCCGCAGGATCTGGCCTATGGTGCCCGTGGTGCCGGTTCCATCCCGCCCTACTCAGCGCTGGTATTCGAAGTGGAGCTGCTGGACATCCTGTGATCCGGCTGGCTTGACCACGCAAAGTAAACGGCGACCCCAGGGTCGCCGTTTCTGTTTGAGGCGCCCCCGTCTGGCGGGCCCTCGTCGATAGACAATGTGCCTTTGCGGGGGATTTGGATATAGTCAGGGCTTGGCGTTCCCGGTCACTCTGGAAAACACGCATGGCAGCCATCATAGAAGTCATTGACCTCATCAAGCACTTTCCCGGCGTCAAGGCGGTGGACGGGCTCAGCTTCGCCATTCCCGCCGGTTGCTGTTTCGGCCTGCTCGGCCCGAACGGAGCAGGCAAGACCACCACCATAGAGCTGCTGGAGGGGATCCTGACCCCGGACCGCGGCCAGATCCTGTTTCACGGCGCCCCCCGTGGCCCCGATTACCGCTCCCGCATCGGTATCCAGTTTCAGCACACGGCGCTGCAGGATTTTCTGACGGTGCGCGATACCCTGCGCCTGTTTGCCAGCCTCTATCCCAATCCCTTGCCCCAGGCGCAGCTCATCGAACTGTGCGCCCTTGGCGAGTTCATCGACAGAGACAGCCGCAAGCTCTCCGGCGGCCAGCGTCAGCGCCTGCTGCTGGCGCTGGCCCTGCTCGGCGACCCCGAGCTGCTGTTTCTGGATGAGCCCACTACTGGGCTGGATCCCCAGGCGCGCCACCATTTCTGGCAGCGCATCGAGGCGATCAAGGCCCAGGGCAAGACGGTGGTGCTCACCACCCACTACATGGACGAGGCGCAGCAGCTGTGCGATCGCATCGCCATCGTCGATCACGGCCATCTGCTCAGTCTGGATACCCCGGCCGCCCTGCTGGCCCACCACTTCGATGGCGTGCTGGTGCGTCTGCCGGATCATCCGGTCCTCGCCAGCCTGGGCTATCCGCTCTTGCCTCACGGCGATCAGGTTGAGCTGACTTGCCCAGATGTGGCGCTCCTGTTGCCGCAACTGCTGAATCTGGGGGTGCCGCTGACCGGCATGCAGGTGCGATCCCCCAACCTGGAAGATCTCTTCTTGCACCTGACTGGCCATAGCCTGAGGAGTGGCGCATGAACGCAGTCATGACGTGCCGTGTCGAGGCGCGCTGCTATCCGCGTGCCTTGCGGTGGCCGGGGAGCGGAACATGAAGGGGGCCATCAAGCGGATCGGTGCGCTCTTTTATGCCCGCAACCTGGAGTTTGTGCGCGACAGGGCGGCCCTGGTGTGGAACCTGGCCTTCCCGCTGCTGCTGGTGGTAGGTTTTTCCCTCATCTTCTCCGGCCCGCCCAAGCCGCTGGTGCAGATGGGCGTGGTAGGTGAACTGCCCGTGACCTATGCCCCCCTGAAGGCCATTCCGCTGCTCAAGCTCATCCCCTATGACGACGAGCGCAAGGGTCAGCTCAAGGTGCGCCATCATCAGCTGGATCTGCTGCTCTCGCCCGGATCGGACCGTTACTGGGTCAACCCGGACGCCGGTCAGGGCGCCATGGCCGAATACCTGTTGCGCCAGGCGATCTCCCGGCCGCTGGTGAAGGAGACCCTGAGCGGGCAGGCGATCCGCTACGGGGACTGGCTGCTGCCCGGGGTGATCGGCATGAACCTGATGTTTTCCGGCCTGTTCGGCGTCGGCTTCGTCATAGTCCGCTATCGCAAGAACGGTGTGCTCAAGCGGCTGAGGGCCACGCCGCTCTCTGCCGCCGAGTTTCTCTGCGCCCAGTTGCTGTCGCGTATTGTGATCACCCTGGTGGTGAGCCTGCTGGTGTTTCTGGTAGCGTACTGGCTGCTTGGCGTGCCCCTGCTCGGCTCCGGCTGGTTGCTGCTGCTGATCGCCCTGGCGGGCGGGGCGGCCATGGCGTCGCTGGGCTTGCTCATCGCCGCCCGCATCCAGAACGAGGAGCTGGCGAGCGGCCTGCTCAACGTCATCAGCATGCCCATGATGTTCCTCTCCGGGGTCTGGTTCTCGCTGGAAGGGGCGCCGGTCTGGCTGCAACAGCTGGCGGCCTGGCTGCCACTCAGCCAGATCATCACGGCGGCCCGCGCCGTCATGCTGGAGGGCGCCGGCTGGGCCGAGGTGGCCGCGCCGCTGGGCTGGATCCTGTTGTTTACCCTCTGTTGTCTCACCCTGGGCAGTGCCCTGTTTAAATGGAATAGCCAATGAAGCGACATCTGAATCTGGGGGCCGTCCTGGCCCTGCTGTTACTGAGCATACCGGCCAGCGCCGATGCGATGCGCTGCAAGAATGCCCTCATCACCGAAGGGGACAGTACTGCCGAGATGCTGCTCAAGTGTGGTGAGCCCATGCTGCGCGAGGAGCTCAGCCGCAACGAGGAGAACCAGTTTGGCAATCTGGTACAGGTCAAATATGGCGAGCGCTGGACCTACAACTTCGGCAAGAACGAGTTCATGCGCTTCGTCACGGTGCGCAACGGCATCGTCACCGATATCGAGAATGGCCCGCGCGGCGAATGAATCCGCTTGTCCCCTCAGGTTTTCACCCCTTGTTCGACCGGTCAGAGGCGCTTCGATGAAGGGGTCTGGCCGTGATGCCAGTGCCAGGATCGGGCTGTCCAGGAGCGGGCAGCCCGATCAAAACCCGATATTAATGAAATAGTTAACAACCAATACGCTGCCCCATGCTTGTGCAGGCCCATTTTGCCTAAAAAATAATCCACCCGGTATGGGCGGGTCATTTCAGTATGCTATTTTGTCGATAAGGGTCTATTTTTTATTCATAAGGTGTATATCGACCCATTCAAACATTTTGTGCTGCTGCACCAGAAACGGGCTTGGTTGCACCGATTGACAGGTTTTTGGCTGGCTGGATAAGCTGCGAAAAAGCAGGAAAAGCTGTGGCATCTTGCAGGGTTTGGGTGCCAATTTGAATCAAACCACAGGGAAGAGTGACATGAAGCAGATACACAAGGCGGGTATGGTGATAGTGCTGTCGCTGGCGGCAGCGAATGCCTGGGCAGACGGCACCCTGGATGCGGTCAAGAAGAAGGGGTTCGTGCAGTGCGGGGTCGGCGATGGGCTGCCCGGTTTCTCCAACCCGGATGCCAAGGGCACCTGGACGGGTCTGGATGTGGACGTCTGCCGCGCCGTGGCCGCCGCCGTGCTGGGGGATGCCGGCAAGGTCAAATATGTTTCTCTCACCGCCAAGGAGCGCTTCACCGCCTTGCAATCGGGGGAAGTGGATCTGCTGTCGCGCAACACCACCTGGACTTTGACCCGGGACGGTTCGCTTGGCCTGACCTTCGCCGGGGTGAACTACTACGACGGCCAGGGCTTCCTGGTCAACAAGTCCCTCGGGGTCAAGAGCGCCAAGGAGCTGGATGGTGCCGCGGTCTGCATCCAGTCAGGTACCACGACTGAACTCAACCTGGCGGACTATTTCCGTGCCAACGGCGGCATGAAATATACCCCTGTGGTGTTCGATACCTCGGATCAGACCGTCAAGGGGTTCGAAGCGGGTCGCTGCGACGTGCTGACTTCGGATCAGTCCCAGCTCTACTCCCTCAAGATCAAGCTGACCAAACCGGATGAGGCCGTGGTGCTGCCTGAGGTCATCTCCAAGGAGCCGCTGGGCCCGGCGGTGCGGCAGGGGGATGATCAATGGTTCAAGGTGGTGCGCTGGAGCCTCTACGCCATGCTCAATGCCGAGGAAGCTGGCGTGACCAGCGCCAATGTGGACGAGATGCTCAAATCCACCAATCCGGACATACGCCGTCTGCTGGGGCTGGAAGAGCCCAAGGGCAGTGTGCTGGGGCTGGATGACAAGTGGGCCTACAACATAGTCAAGCAGGTCGGCAACTATGGCGAGTCGTTCGATCGCAACGTGGGGAGCGGTTCGCCCCTCAAGATAGATCGCGGCATCAACGCACTCTGGAACAAGGGCGGCTTGATGTACGCCCCCCCTATTCGCTGAGTTGATGATCGCCCGGGGGGCCTGGCCCCCCATTTTCCCCTTGCCCTGGCTTTGTCGGAGTCATCCTCATGGCGCTGCACGCATCAAACCACAGGAAAGAACAGGGCCGCTGGTGGTATGACGCCAAGGTGCGGGCGCTGATCTTCCAGTGCCTGACCATAGCGGCCGTTATGGCGTTCCTGTTCTACATCATCAACAATGCCCTGACCAATCTGGCGACCCGTGGCATCACCACAGGCTTCGATTTTCTGGGCAACACGGCCGGGTTCGGCATACTGCAGAGCCTGATCCCCTACGACGAAACCTATACCTTCGGCCGCACCTTCGTGGTCGGCCTGCTCAATACCCTGCTGGTGTCGATGCTCGGCATTCTGTTTGCCACCCTGCTCGGCTTCGTGCTCGGGATCGCTCGCCTGTCGAGCAACTGGCTGGTGGCCAAGATTGCCACCGTCTATATCGAAACCTTTCGCAATATTCCGCTGCTGCTGCAGATCTTCTTCTGGTACTTCTCTGTGCTGCGCACCCTGCCATCGCCGCGCCAGAGTGTGGAGCTGGGTGAGCTTGCCTTCCTCAATGTGCGCGGTCTTTATCTCCCCAAGCCCCTGTTCGAGGACGGCTTCGGCTATGTGTTGTGGGCCCTGCTGCTGGCCTTGTTGCTGAGCTGGGGTCTGCGGCGCTGGTCGCGTCGGCGCCAGGAGTTGATCGGCAAGATATTCCCGGTCTGGCGCTGCTCGGCAGGGCTGGTGATCCTGCTGCCCTGCATTACCTTCCTGCTGGCGGGGAGTCCGCTCTCCTGGAGCATACCTGTCCTGCAGGGGTTCAACTTCCGGGGCGGATTGACAGTGCTGCCCGAACTGGCGGCTCTGCTGCTGGCGCTGACCATCTACACGGCGGCCTTCATCGCCGAGATAGTGCGCTCCGGCATTCTGGCCATCAGCAAGGGCCAGACGGAGGCCGCGTCCGCGCTGGGGTTGTCAGCCAGCAAGACCCTGCGGCTGGTGGTCATTCCACAGGCGATGCGGGTCATCATTCCGCCGCTGACCAGTCAGTACCTGAACCTCACCAAGAACTCCTCGCTGGCCACCGCCATCGGCTATCCGGATCTGGTCTCTGTGTTCATGGGTACCACCCTCAACCAGACAGGGCAGGCCATCGAGGTGATCGCCATGACCATGGGCGTCTATCTCATCATCAGCATCTCGACGTCAGTCCTGATGAACATCTACAACCGCAGAATGACGCTGGTCGAGCGCTAGGGAGTCGCCATGTTCGTGAACGAGTTGCAAGAAGCGCTGCCACCGCCCAACCGCCGCCGGGGCGTCCTCGCCTGGCTCAGGCAGAACCTGTTCCCCAACTGGTGGAACGGCCTGCTGACCCTGGTGCTGGCCTATCTGTTGCTGCCGGCTCTCTGGTCGGCGTTGGACTGGGCGCTGTTCTCGGCCAGCTGGCAGGGGAGCAGCCGCGCCGACTGCGTGCAGGGCGGTGCCTGCTGGATCTTCATCGAGAGCCGGCTGGGGCAATATCTCTACGGTTTCTACCCCGGGGATCAGTATTGGCGCATCAACCTGGCCTTCGTCGGGCTGGCCGTACTGCTGGCCTTGCTGATCTGGCCGCGCACCCCGCGCAAGGGTTGGCTGGCGCTCTTTACCCTGCTGGTGTTTCCCGTCATCGCCTTTCTGCTGATCCACGGCGGGGCCGGTCTCGAGGTGGTGGAAACCAACCGCTGGGGCGGCTTGATGCTGACCCTGGTGCTGGCGGTGGTGGGCATAGCGGTCGCCCTGCCATTCGGGATCCTGCTGGCGCTGGGGCGTCGCTCCCACATGCCGGTCATCGCCAGCCTCTCCACCGTCTATATCGAGTTCTGGCGCGCCGTGCCGCTCATTACCGTGCTCTTCATGGCGTCCGTCATGCTGCCGCTGTTCATGACCAGCGAGGTGGAGCTGGACAAGCTGCTGAGGGCGCTCATCGGCATCATATTGTTCCAGGCCGCCTATGTGGCGGAGGTGGTGCGAGGGGGGCTGCAGGCGATCCCCAAGGGGCAGTACGAGGCGGGTGAGGCGCTGGGACTCTCCTACTGGAAGGTGATGGGCCTCATCATCATGCCGCAGGCCCTCAAGATCACCATTCCCTCCCTGGTGAATACCTTTATCTCATTGTTCAAGGACACCAGTCTGGTGCTGATCATAGGCCTGTTCGATCTGCTCGCCATCTCCAAGGTGGCGCTGGCGGATCCGGCCTGGCTGGGCTTTTCCACCGAGGCTTATGTGTTTATCGCCATGATCTTCTGGATGTTCTGTTTCGGCATGTCCCGTTACTCCATCTATCTGGAGCACAAGCTCAACACGGGTCACAAGCATTAGGAGTGGTTTCAAGATGACAACGGATACCCTGGCGGCACGCAAGGACGCCAATCACCCGCAGCATGACGCCTTGCCTATGCTGCAGATGGAACAACCACCCATAGCGGGAGTGACTTCAAAATGACAATGGATCCTGTGGTTGCCCTCAAGGACGTCAACAAATGGTACGGCGACTTTCACGTGCTGCGTAACATCAACCTGCAGGTCGGCAAGGGGGAGAAGATAGTCATCTGCGGCCCTTCCGGTTCGGGCAAGTCCACCATGATCCGCTGCATCAACCGGCTGGAGGAGCACCAGAGCGGTGACATCCTGGTCAAGGGCACGGCGCTCACCTCGGATCTCAAGAACATAGAGATGGTGCGCAAAGAGGTGGGCATGGTGTTCCAGCACTTCAACCTCTTCCCCCACCTGACTGTGCTGGAGAACTGTTGCCTGGCGCCCATCTGGGTCAAGCAACTGCCACGCAGGGAGGCCGAGGAGATCGCCATGACCTTCCTGCGCCGGGTCAGGATCCCGGAGCAGGCCCTCAAGTACCCGGGTCAGCTCTCCGGCGGCCAGCAGCAGCGGGTGGCTATCGCCCGCAGCCTCTGCATGAACCCCCAGGTCATGCTGTTCGACGAGCCGACCTCGGCGCTGGATCCCGAAATGGTGCGCGAGGTGCTGGATGTGATGGTGGAGCTGGCCCATGAGGGGATGACAATGCTCTGCGTCACCCACGAGATGGGGTTTGCCAAGCAGGTGGCGGATCGGGTGATCTTCATGGACCGTGGCCAGATCATCGAGGAGAACGTGCCGGATCAGTTCTTCGACCATCCCCAGTCGGAGCGCACCAAGCTGTTCCTCTCCCAGATCCTGCAGCATTGAGTGCAGACCCGGCGTGATAATGTCCGATAAAAAATGGCCCGCACGCTCGGTGAGCGGCGGGCAAAGACGTGTATGGAAGCAGACTACAAACAGAAAGGACTATGGAAGTTACCCCAACAGCAGGTTGACGTGACGCAGGCCGCGAACCTCCAGATTGATCTGCCGGGCCAGACTCAGGGTCTGACGGCAGGTCAGGCTCTCCAGATTGATCTCTCCGCCGCTGAATTCGAACCGCCCCAGCGCCTCCACCATGAAGCTGCCGTGATGGAAGCTCTTGATGTGGCGGGCAATCTGGCGGGGAGACAAGTTCTTGAACACCTTCATCACAAAACACCTGTTGCTTGGACAGGGCACACTATGCCGTCGCCGGATGACACTGATGTGACAGTTGGTGGAGGTTTGTATGAATCCTTAATTCGGCATCGCCGCATGGGAAAATCTGCTGGTACGGGTTGAAAAAGTGCTGCCATGACAAGCCCTTGCCCCGATATACTGCGGGCAGTTGAACGACATGAGCGAAAGGGCCTGCACGTGGAATGGGTGGATGTGGTGGATGCGGATAACCGGGTGATCGGCGTTGCCGAGCGGGCCAGGGTGCGGCGGGAGAACCTCTGTCACCGGGCAAGCTATATCCTGGTGCTCGACGAGGAGGAGCGCATCCTGGTGCAGCGTCGCACCCTCAGCAAGGATTTCTGCCCCGGCATGCTGGATGCCTGCGCCGGCGGCGTGGTGACCACGGGCGAGCAGATGGAACCCGCTGCCCGCCGCGAGCTGGCCGAGGAGCTGGGCATTCAGGGCATTCCCCTGCAGGACTTAGGGTCCTTTTATGCCGAGGGGGAAGGCTACCGGGTCTGGGGTGGCCTCTACAGCTGTCATTATCAGGGGCCGCTGCGCTTGCAGGCCGAAGAGGTGAGCGAGGTGCACTGGATGAGCCAGGCCGAGATCGCCGCCCGCGCCGCCGAATTCACCCCAGACTCCCTGCTCGCCATCGCCACCTGGCAGGCGAGACGCTGACACTTCTCAGATGTTCTCCTCGCCAGAGACAAGACGGGCAGCCTGATGGCTGCCCGTTTTGCATTGTCACACCAGCTTGAGGCGCCGGTTGGTGCGCCCGCACGAACTGGCCCCCGCCAGCCAATGACCCTGCCATTCGGTGACGAGGCGCAGCAGGGGATACTCCAGATCGAGCCGGGTCACCACCAGCTGGCCGACGGTGTCGCCTATGACGGGCTCTGCGCTGGCGAGATCGATGATCTCTATGATGCAGCTCTCGTTGACGATGAAGCCGTGACCGGGCTGGCTCTCGTAGGCGATCACCCCCACATCCTGCAACAGCAGACAGTTGAGCGCCCGTATGCCGTGAACGGCCTGCAGCGGCGCCGTGTCGGGGTGAGAGGCTTCACACAGCAGGGCGCAGTGCAGGCTGTCGCTCGGGATCCCGGCCAGCTCCGCCGCCTCCAGCAGATCCAGCAGCGCCGCCAGCGGCCCGACAAAGCCGGTCGGCTGGTAGCGTTGCAGCGCCTCCAGCTGGCGCCGGGTATCGTGGGGGCCGCAAGGTACCACGGGTGCCCCCAGCTGGCGGGCACCGTTGTCGAAGATGAAGGCGGTGGGACTGATGTGGTAGTCGTGGCCGTTGAGCAGTACCTCCCCGGCCTTGAAACCGGCGGCAAACAGAGCCCGTGTCGCCCCCCACCAGTCGGCGCCCGCATATTCGGGAATGGCCAGCTGGCCCGGGCAGGCGAAGACCCGTAGCGCCTGGCTGGCGGGGCGGCCGGTGAGACCGGCGAAGGGAGGATGGGCCTGCTGGGCGGCAAACAGCTCGGCGGCGTCGAGCAGGGGCAGTGTGGTCAGCTCGCCCAGATCCTGCAGGCGACGCTGGCGATAGGCGCTGGAGTAACCGGCGCAATACTGGCTGACATGGGTGAGCAGGTGATTGAGTTGATCCAGTTGTTGCTGCTCTCGCAAGGCGGAGGGGCGAATTTCCAGTCCATCGTAATAGTTCTGCATGAGGCCTCCTTGGTCGGCTGATCCTGCTCAAGGTTAGTTCAAATGGCGGCGCTGATGGGGGTGTGTTTCGCAGGCATGGGCTGGGGTAGACTGTCGCTCCCTACCTCTACCACGGACGAGAGATCATGATAGCGATTGGCCAATCCCTGCCTTTGGGCGAATTCACCTTCATCACCCAGGAAGGCAAGCAGGTGCAGGATAGCCAGGCCCTGTTTGCGGGCAAGAAGGTGGTGCTGTTTGCCGTGCCGGGCGCCTTTACCCCCACCTGCTCCAACGCCCACCTGCCCGGTTATGTGGTGCTGGCCGACCAGTTCAGGGCCAAGGGCGTCGATGCCCTCTATTGTCTGTCGGTCAACGATGCCTTCGTGATGAAGGCCTGGCAGACGGCCCAGAATGCTGACGCCATCACTATGCTGGCCGATGGCGACGGCAGCTGGACCCGGGCGCTTGGCCTTGCCAAGGAGACGGGGGCCTTCGGCGGTATCCGCGCCCAGCGCTTTGCCCTCATCGCCAACGATGGCGTGGTCGAGCAGCTGTTCGTGGAGGCGCCGGGCAAGTTCGAGGTCTCGGATGCCGGGAGCCTGCTGGCGGCGCTGTAAAATATCAATCGGCGTTTGATTTTCCCTTGAAATGGGAAGTCGGCCCGCTACACTGGGCCCACTTCTGGACAGAGCCAGGCACAGTGCCTGGCTCTGTCGTTTGCAGGCGATGGGATGGAGACGTTATGACCCTGGCTGTTGTTGCCCTGATTGCCGGACTGGCGCTGCTGGTCTGGAGTGCGGATAAATTTGTGGACGGCGCCGCCGCGACCGCCCGTTATGCCGGCATGCCGCCGCTGCTGATCGGCATGGTCATCATCGGCTTTGGCACCTCGGCCCCCGAGATGGTGGTCTCCGCGCTGGCGGCTTCCCAGGGCAACCCCGGGCTCGCGCTCGGCAACGCCTATGGCTCCAACATCACCAACATCGCCTTGATCCTGGGTCTGACCGCCCTGATCAGCCCCATCGCTGTGGCCTCCCAGGTGGTGCGCAAGGAGATCCCGATCCTGCTCGGCATCACCCTGCTCTCCGGCGCCCTGCTGCTCGATGGTCGGCTCGATGGCACGGATGCCCTGATCCTGGGGGCCACCTTTCTGGGATTGATGGGCTGGTCCATCTGGGCCGGCATGCGGGGCAAGGGGGATGCGCTCGACACGGACACCGAGGATGACATCAGCAGCGAAGGCATGTCCCTCAAGCGCGCCATCCTCTGGCTCATCGTCGGCCTGGTACTGCTGATCGGCGCCTCCCGCCTGCTGGTGTGGGGCGCAGTGACCATAGCCCAGGCGCTCGGCATCAGCGATCTGGTGATTGGCCTCACCATAGTGGCTGTCGGCACCTCGCTGCCTGAGCTCGCCTCGTCCCTTATCGCCATTCGCAAGAATGAGCACGATCTGGCCCTTGGCAACGTGCTCGGCTCCAACCTGTTCAATACCCTGGCGGTGGTGGGGATCGCGGCTGGCATCCACCCGCTCGATGTGGCGCCCGAGGTGCTCAGCCGTGACTGGAGCATCATGATGGGGCTGACCCTGTTGCTGCTGGTGATGTGTCTGGGCCGCAAGGGGCAGGGGCGGATCAACCGGCTGGAAGGGGGCCTGCTGCTCGCCTGCTTCGTTGCCTACACAGGCTGGCTGCTGGCCAGTCAGTTTATCTGACCGATACAGGTGAAATGAAAGAGGGGAAGCTTGCGCTTCCCCTCTTTGTTATCTGCGTCGCCCTGGCGCGTCAGGCGACCGCCACCAGCTTCTGCCCTTGTTGGCTGCTGTCCAGAATGAGGATGCTCGCCTTGGGGAAGAAGTTGAAAGTCGAGGCCGAGGCCCAGGTGTAGGCTCCCATCACCCGGCCCACCACCAGCTCGCCGATGGCGAGATCCGGCAGCATTATGCCCTCGCGGATCACGTCCACGCTGTCGCAGGTGGGGCCCGAGAGCACAGAGTTGTGCAGCTCGCCACGGGCCAGCGGCGTGCTCACCGGGTAGGTGACGTGGTCATAGAGCTGGCCGTTGTAGCTGCCGTAGAGGCCGTCATCCAGGTAGTACCAGATCTTGTCACCGCGGTGGGCCTTGCCCATCACGCTGGAGACCGAGGTCATGGCCGGTGCGCTGATGAAGCGGCCCGGCTCGGCAATCTTTTGCACCGTGGCCGGCAGCTTGGCCAGCGCCTCGCGGATCGGGGCGCAGAAGCCATCTATGTCGAACTCGCCACCCTCATAATCCACCGGGAAGCCGCCGCCGATGTCCAGCACCCAGGGCTTGAGCCCCAGCTCCCAAGCCTGCTCCATGATCTCGCGGCAGGCATCGATGGCCTGCACATGGCGACGGGCGTGGGGTACCTGGGAGCCGACGTGGAACGACAGCCCCATCACCTTGATGCCCTTGGCGTGAGCCAGTTGCAGCAGCGGCAGCGCCTGCTCCGGGGTGCAGCCGAACTTCTTGGAGAGGTCGACCTTGGTCTCCGGGTTCGGGAAGCTGACCCGCAGCAGCAGCTTGACTTCGTCCTTGTAGGGAATGAACTTCTCCAGCTCCAGCGGGTTGTCATAGACAAACACTGTACAGCCGAACTCGAGCGCATAGCGAATGTCGCTGTCGCGCTTGATGGGATGGGTATGAATACAGCGTCCCGGGCGAACCCCCTGGCTGCGCACCAGATCCACTTCGCCATTGGTGGCCAGATCGAAACAGGCCCCCTCTTCCTTCAAGACAGAGACCACTGCCTCGTGGGGCAGGGGTTTGAGTGCATAGTGCAATCGCACATCGGGCAGGGCGGCCGCCAGGGCCCGATACTGTTTGCGGACGGCTGCCTTGTCGAGCAGCAGCAGGGGGGAGCCGAATTGTTCAACCAGCTGACGGTAGTCTTGTGCGATCAGGGTCTCGTTCATTCTCTTTTGAAAGTCCTTAGGGGGCAGATTTGCCCTAGCCTTGGTTTGTTGAGACGGCAGCGGCCGGCTCAGGCGAGTGGTCCGGAGGGACCAACCAGACACAATGCATAACTCCATCGCAAAGTGCTTAGTTATGCGCGGGATTATCGGCCTATTGCGTTTCTGTGCAAGCATTTTGATTGGATATGTTGGCAAGTTTTTCTGGTCGAGACGAAAGATCATCTTGATATGCGACCTGGTGGCGCAGCCTTATCGAGGGTCGCCCAAAATGGCTTAGTTAAGCTATTGATAGTTAACGAACAAATAACATATCTCCCCATGGGGGCCGAGGCGGGAAAAAAGTGGCGCAGCGGGCCGGCCGAGTGGGAGACAGCTCACATTTTTTGGATTAACATGCCCGCTTCCTAATCCAAACTAGTTCGGATGAAGGTAGCAGGAGAGCGATGGGGGACCATCCACCGAAGAAGTGAATCTTTCAGGTACCGGGCAACCGGTGTGGACTGCTACTGGACGATACTCTGGAGAGACCCGTTAAATCGGGCGCCGAAGGAGCAAGGCACCATGACGACCCGCAAGGGCAGGCTGGCGCCGGAAACTCTCAGGCAAAAGGACAGAGGGGATGGGATGGTTGTACCTGGGCTTGGCCCGCATCCGATCGCCTCTGGCCGATCGCGACACCTATGGGAAGATCATCCTTCTCCTCCTTAATTTTTGTTTTTTAAGGAGGATGCATGTCATCAATTCAATCGGCGTTAACCGCCATCGATAGCTTTATCTGGGGTCCGCCCCTGCTTGCCCTGCTGGTCGGGACAGGTTTCTATCTCACCCTGCGTCTGGGTCTGCTTCAGGTAGTGCGCTTGCCGCTCGCTCTGCGACTGGTGTTTGGCCGCGATCAGGGCCAGGGCAAGCAGGGGGATGTCTCCAGCTTCGGGGCGCTCTGCACCGCGCTCTCCGCCACCATAGGCACCGGCAACATAGTCGGGGTCGCCACCGCCATCAAGCTTGGCGGCCCGGGCGCCCTGTTCTGGATGTGGATGGCGGCCCTGTTCGGCATGGCCACCAAGTACGCCGAGTGTCTGCTGGCGGTCAAATACCGCGAGCAGGATGCCAACGGCCAGATGGCGGGCGGCCCCATGCACTATCTGGAGAAGGGACTCGGATCCAAGCCGCTGGCCAAGCTGTTTGCCCTGTTCGGCATAGGGGTGGCCTTCTTCGGCATAGGTACCTTCCCGCAGGTCAACGCCATCTCAGACGCCATGAGCCTCTCCTTCTCTGTGCCCCGCGAGGCGACCGCCGTGGTGCTGACCCTGATAGTGGCGCTGGTGACCCTGGGGGGCATCCAGTCCATCTCCAGCGTGTCGAGCAAGGTGGTGCCCTTCATGGCCATCTTCTACATACTCGCCTGTGGCGGTGTGCTGGTGAACAACGCCGGTGCCCTGCCCGAGGCCATGGGTCTGGTGATAGGCAGCGCCTTTACCGGCCACGCCGCGACCGGTGGCTTCGTCGGCGCCGGCATCATGCTGGCCATCCAGTCCGGGGTGGCGCGCGGGGTCTTCTCCAACGAGTCGGGGCTGGGCTCTGCCCCCATAGCGGCGGCGGCGGCCAAGACGGATTCCTGCGTGGAGCAGGGGCTGGTCTCCATGACGGGTACCTTCATCGACACCATCATCATCTGCACCATGACGGGCCTGACCCTGGTGGTGACAGGGGTGTGGAGCGGGGACTTGAGCGGCGCCGCCATGACCAGCCAGGCCTTTGCCCAGGGGCTGGATGCCCACATAGGCCAGTATCTGGTGAGCATAGGGCTGCTGTTCTTCGCCTTCACCACCATCCTCGGCTGGAACTACTACGGCGAGCGCTGCACCGAGTACCTGTTCGGGGTCAAGGCGATCAAGCCCTACCGCCTCATCTATCTGGTGCTGGTGGCGAGCGGCGCCTTCCTCCATCTGGACATGATTTGGCTGCTGGCCGATATCGTCAACGGCCTGATGGCGGTGCCGAACCTTATCGGTCTCATCGGTCTGCGCCACGTGGTGATCGCCGAGACTCGCGCCTACTTCAGCCGGGATCTGGACGGTGAAGCCGAGCCGGAGCCGCAGACGGCCTGACCTTATCCGCGTTGGAAAAAGCAAAGCCACGACTGCTGTCGTGGCTTTTTTTATGGTGCGTCAGGCTCTCATCCTTGCTCAGAGGGAGGGCATCTGACTCTCAGTCAACAGTCGTGCCAGCCGCCCTCGCACGTTATCTACCAGAGCCTCCTCACTCCCCCGCCAATGGATCTGCTGTGCCAGCGTGGTGGAGGTGCCGGGTGCAAAACGCAACTCCCCGCGCGCCAGCTCGTAGAAACGGCTCGCCATCCGGGTGCCCTCGTCCACATCCCCCGCCACCAGCAGCATGGCCTGCGCCAGCACGGCGCCGTGGTGATCCTGGCCCGGTGCCAGCCAGCGCTGGGCTGTGCCAGTGATCTTGCGACCCCCGATCACCAGATTGTACTGGCCGTCGCAGAAGGAGCCGGGCACGAAGTCATAGTTTCCCTCAAGGCCGAACTCCGCCAGCAGGGTCAGCAGGGGGGCGCCCAGCAGATGGTAGTAGTGGCCAAGATCCGTGGTGGTGCGGGGCAGCAGCAGGGATAGGTTGAGTATGCCGGCGCCGTGGGGCACGGCTGTGCCGCCGCTGTCGCGCACATGAACCGGCCAGCCTTCGGCGGCAAGCCGCTCGCAGGCTTCCTGATAGCGGGGCAGGCGCATGTCCTTGCGGGTAACGATAAGGCACTGGGGCGCCTGCCAGAGGTGGGCGCAGGGCTGGCCGTCACGGGCACAGTCCCGCAGCCAGTGCTGCTCTTGCGCCAGTATCTGTGCGGGGGAATTGGTGTCGGGGAGGGGAGAGAGCAGGGTATAGGGCATGACGGCATCCTTGGGCAAAGGCTGCCCAGCACACTACCCGCGGCGGAGAAGGAGGTAAAGCCCCGCATGGCGGGGCTTTGGTGCAAGGATGGCGGAGTGTCAGGCCTGTGCGGCGGTGCGTTTGGGCAGCAGCAGGTTCATGACGATGGCGGTGAGGCCGCCGGTGGCGACGCCGTAGGAGAGCACGCTTCGGGCCAGGTCCGGCAGGTGTTGCAGCACCTCGGGCACCTGGGCAACCCCCAGTCCCATGGCGAGCGACACCGCCAGTATCATGAGGGCGCGGCGGTCGAGCTCCTCGCGGGAGATGATGCGCACCCCGGCCGCGGCGATTGTGCCGAACATGACTATGGTGGCACCGCCCAGCACGGGCTCGGGTATTTGCTGCACCAGGCTGGCCACCGCCGGGAACAGGCCGAGCAGGGCCAGCATGGCGGCGATGAAGAGGCCGACGTGGCGGCTGGCCACCCCGGTCAGCTGGATGACGCCGTTGTTCTGGGCGAAGGTGGACATGGGGAAGGTGGAGAAGAGCGCCGCCAGCATGGAGTTGGCGCCGTCGGCCAGCACGCCGCCCTTGATCCGCGCCATGTAGACAGGGCCTTCCAGCGGCTCGCCCGAGATGTCCGAGGTGGCCGTCATGTCGCCGATGGCTTCCAGCGCCGTCACCACGAAGATGATGGCGAGCGGTACGAACAGCTGCCAGTCAAAGCCGAGCCCGTAGTGGAGCGGGATGGGTACCATCACCAGCGGGCCGTCGAAGGTGGGGGCCGTGACCTTGCCTAGCAGCAGTGCCACGGCATAGCCCGCCAGCATGGCGATCATGATGGCGGAGAGGCGCAGCCAGGGATTGCGGCTGCGTTGCAGCAGCACGATAAGGCCGAGCACCAGCAGGGATAGGAAGAGGTTGCTGTGGCTGGCGAAGCTGCCATCCGAGAGGGCGGCATAACCGCCACCCATGCTGATGAGCCCCACCTTGATCAGGGTCAGGCCGATCAGCAGCACCACGATCCCGGTCACCAGCGGGGTGATCACCCGTTTCACCAGATGGAGGAAGCGACTCATCACCACCATGGTGAGGGCGGCTACCAGCATGGTACCGAACAAGGTTCCCAGCAGATCCTCGGTAGGCATGGCGGCCTGCTTGAGGGCGAGGCCGGAGGCGATGATGGGGCCGAGGAAGTTGAAGCTGGTGCCTTGGACTGAGAGCAGACCGGAGCCGATGGGGCCGAAGCGACGGGTCTGGATGAAGGAGGCGATGCCGGACATGACCAGCGACATGGAGACGATATAACGGGTGTCGGCGGCAGGAAGGCCGAGGGCATTGGCGATGATGAGGGGCGGGGTAATGATGGCGACAAACATGGCGAGCATATGCTGCAGGGCGGCGAACAGGGTCTGGGGCAGGGGTGGGACATCGTCTATACCGTAGACCAGTTCGCTGTGGGCTCGCCTGGGAGGATGGGCCTCTGGGGTTGCGCGGACGGCGGCAGCCTGTTCCATAAATACCTCGAATGTGTGGGGGAGGGGGGAGAAAATTGGGCGCTATTTTAGTGATTGAGCGCGGGCTGACCAGCGCTAATTCGGGCTGAAACCAGTTTATTTTTCCATGGGTTGAAACGTTTGCGCGTGGCGATTATGATCCGCCGGTTTGTGTGACGGCGCTCGCCCTGAAATGGCGCCGGTCGCATAGGATTTTGAGCCCGTACGGCGTAGAATGAGCCCTCTGTCGAGATTTGGAGGCTCTGGATGCTGAAGTTGTCGGAGTTCTGGAGTGCCCGTGCCCACTCCGAAGATTTTACCCTGACCCGCATGGGCTTTATGACGGTGCGTCTGCGTCTGCTCACCTGTTTACTGATGGTGGGGCTGCCCGCCTGGGCCTTGGTGGACTGGCTGACCCTGCCCTCTGCCCAGTTCGACGAACTGCTTCAGGCCAGGATCTTCTGCCTGCTTGCCCTCTCTCCACTCATTCCCTTCTCCTACCTCATCCATTTCAGGCGCGAACGCATGAAGCTGGCGCTGGGCTATCTGATGGCGGTGATGATGCTCTTCTCCCTCATCTGCCTGCACAGTTTCGGCGCGGATCAGGAGCTGCAAGCAGGCTACATGGCCTTCCCCTATCTGCTCGTCAGTCTGTTTGCCATCTTCCCCATTCCGCTCTCCCTCGGCCTGCAGCTGGCGGGGGGCATCCTGGTCACCATGCTGGCGGGCAACTGGCTGCTGGTGGGACAGCCGCTCTGGAGCGTGCAGACTCTCAACCAGATCTGGTTGCTGGCGCTGTTTACCCTGGCCAGCAGCTGGGTGCAGTGCGGTCAGCTCAACATGCTGCTGCAGCTCTACCGGGAGTCCACCACGGACGAGCTGACCGGCATGATGAACCGCCGCCTGCTGATGAAGCGGCTGGAGAAGGCCAGGATGAACATGATCCGCAAGCAGGTGCCCTTTGCCGTGCTGTTGCTGGATCTGGACCGCTTCAAGCGCATCAACGACACCTTCGGCCATCTGGCGGGGGATGCGGTACTCAAGGAGGTGGCGGCGACCCTGGCGGAGCAGCTGGAGCCCGGCATGGTGCTGGGGCGTTATGGCGGCGAGGAGTTTGCCATCCTGCTGCCCAACTGCGGCGATCTGATCCAGGCGAAGCGGGTGGCGGAGCGGCTGCGGGTGGCGGTGGAGGCGCGGCTGGTGAAGAGCCCCACCTCGGATGAGCTGCTGGAGGTGACTGTGAGTATCGGCCTGACGCTGGCCCAGCGCGGAGAGAGCATAGAGGATTTGCTCAATCGGGCCGACGAGTGTCTCTACATGGCCAAAATGGCGGGGCGTAACTGCGTGGTGGGCGAGCTTGCCGGCAAGCTCGCGCTGCCCCACGCCATCAAGACAGATGCCGCCTGAGGGCGGCATCTTGTGGCCACGGGCAAGGGAGGGATCAGCTCAGCTGGTACTTGCCGGAGAGCTGCTGGGCCAGCAGCTTGAACATGTTGAACACCGCCATTGTCTTGCCGGTCGGAGTGCCATCTTCGGCTAGGAAGAATTCCCCCTTGAACACCAGAATATCCCCCTTCTGTTCCACCGAGTCGGCGCGCATACCGTGGATGAAGTCTTCGTGGCTCGTGATGATGCCGTTGGCCATCTCCAGCAGGGCAGTCTCGGTGATCAGCTCTTTCTGTGGTTGCATGCTCGTCTCCTGAAACGACTAGGGGACAGGGCATTGGACACTTGCACATGGCGGCGCCCTGTCTCTGATTGAAGAGGGGGCCAGCATACTGCAAAGCGGGATTTTCTGTCATTGATATGACCCCGCATTTTGCCGCTTCCTGCGTCCCCTTATCCTATCACCAGATTTCTGAGCCAGCGGCGCTGGCGGATCCTGCGCTGCACTAGCAGCACCTTGCACAGCTCCTCCAGCAGCACCACCGCTACCACCCAGGAGAGAGGCCAGCCGAGCAGGCTGACCGCCACCCAGGCGAGCGGCAGGCCTATGCACCACATGGCGATGATGTCGATGACTATGCTGTAGTTCACGTCGCCGCCGGAGCGCAGCACCCCGATAATCCCCACCATGTTGAACACCTTGAGCAGCATGCCCAGACACATGATGGCGAGCACCTGGCCCGCTTCCCCCATCAGCTCGCCCGGCAGGTTGCCGACCCACTGCAGCAGCTGGGTCTGCATCAGCCAGACCGCAATCCCCACCAGCAGGGCGCCGATGGGCGCCAGCAGCAGGAACAGCTGGGAGTGCTGCCAGGCTATGTCGTACTCCTCGGCCCCGAGCCGGTGGCCGAGCAGGGTGGAGCAGGCCACCGCCAGCCCGAAGAAGAGGGAGATGAGGATGCTCTCGAGCGTGCCGAGGGTGGTCATGATGGCCAGCGAGTCGGTGCCGAGGTGCGCGTAGAGAAAGCCGTAGAGCAGCATGCCGAAGGCCCAGAGCCCGTCGTGGAACAAGAGCGGCAGGGCGATCAGGGTGAAGCGCACCACCTCCTTGCGCCGAAAGGCGTCCCACCAGTCCTGCCTGCGCGGGATGAGGCGGGGCTCCTGCCGCCACACATAGGCAAGCAGCAGCGCCGTCTGCAGCAGCCGTGAAATCGTGGTGCCCCAGGCCGAGCCCGCGACCCCCATGGCCTCGAAGCCGAAATTGCCGAAGATGAGGGCGTAGTTGAGGATGACGTTGGCTATGATGGCCATGATGCCGATCCGGGTCGGCGCCGCCGCGTTGCCCACCGAACGCAGCGCCGCCTCCAGCGGCACGACGATTGCGGTGCAGAGGATGGTAGCACCGGTGATCATCAGAAACTGGTCGGCGAGGGCGCGCAACTCGGGTTCCTGGCTGGCAAAGCCGAGCACGCTGCCCGGCGCGAGCAGATAGATGAGGGCAAACGGCAGGCTCACCAGCAGTGCGCCGACCAGCGCCAGCGCCAGGGCGCGGCGCACCCCGGCCAGCTCGCCGCGACCGTAATATTGCGCCGCCAACACCGAGACCCCGCCCGAGAGTCCCGCTATCACCAGCAGATTGAAGAAGAAGACCCGGTTACCCAAGCCGACCGCCGCCACAGCCGTGGTGCCTAGCTGGCTCACCATCATGATGTCGATGAGGCCGAGCAGGGAGAACATCATGGATTGCAGCGACACTGGCAGGGCCAGCCGCCACAGTCGCGTCATGAACTCGCGATCGGTGGTTTGTTTTAAAATCGCTTGCCAATAATTCATTTATGTTAACCGGGTATGTGAAAAGCAAGGTTTGTCATGGGTATGATAGGGGCAGTGGCGAGCGGCTTCACTGTGAGCCTCTCTCGGGTTTCTTGTTCAAAACTATCATGTTGAGGCGTTATGGCATTTGTCAGCGAGTGTCTGGAAATAGCCCCGGCCTGCGAGGAGCGGATGCTGGGCCGTGAGGGATTGCCCCTGCTCGGCGAGGCGGGCATCTTTCTGACCGGCCTTTCGAACATCCGGGATCACTATCTCATTCGTCGCAACCGGCCCGAGTTTCACATCCTGATGGTGAGTCACGACGAGGGGGGCGCCCTGCTGACCGATGAGGGGGAGCAGCCGATTCCGGCCGGGTCGCTCATCTTCCTGCCCGCCGCCGTGCCGGGTGGCCTGCGGCTCATTGGCGAGCGCTGGCAGACCAGCTGGATCCTGCTGGATGACGTGCCGCGCTGGCACCATCTGCACCGGCTCGGCCACCGCATCTGGCAGGGGGAGGAGGGGGAGCAGCTCTATCACCTGCTCAGCCTGATGCAGGGGGAGGGAGTGCGTTCACCGCTGCAACCCCAGCTGCTCAGCCTGTTGCTGGCGCTGCTTGAGCGCACCCTGCAAGGGGAGGTGCGCGGCACCCCTGAGCTGAGGTTGCAGGCGCTGTTTCGGCGGGTGGAGGCACGCCTCGACGAGCCCTGGAGCGTGGCGCTGCTGGCCCGGCAGATGGCCTGCTCCGTGCCCCATCTGCATCGGCTCTGCCAGCAGGTGTTCGGCATGGGGCCCATGGCCTGGCTCACCGGGCTTCGGATGAACAAGGCGCGTCAACTGCTGCTCTACACCAACTGGCCGCTCGGCGAGCTGGCCAGCCGGGTTGGCTACAGCGATGGCGCCAACTTTGCCAACCGCTTTCGCCGCCTCACTGGTCAGACCCCCGGGGCCTTTCGTCGCCAGGGTCGCAAACCTTTTGCAACGGATGTGCAAACTCTTTGAAATTAATGGCGCAAGCCCATAGGATCGGCGGGTTCCTTTGTCCAGGCCATCGTTTAGGTACCCGATCCATGTTTGAAGATAATAACCAGAAACGCCCCCTCTACATTCCCTACGCCGGTCCCGCCCTGCTGGAGACACCGCTGCTCAACAAGGGCAGCGCCTTCACCAGCGAAGAGCGTAGCAACTTCAACCTCGAGGGTCTGCTGCCCCAGAATATCGAGACCATCGAAGAGCAGGCCGAGCGGGCCTACCGCCAGTTCATGGCGTTTGGCAACGACATGGACAAGCACATCTATCTGCGCAACATCCAGGATACCAACGAGACGCTCTTCTACCGTCTGCTGCACAACCACCTGACCGAGATGCTGCCGGTCATCTACACCCCGACCGTGGGCAAGGCGTGCGAGGAGTTCTCCAACATCTACCGCCGCGCCCGTGGCCTCTTCATCTCCTATCCGGACAAGGACAGGATCGATGACATGCTGCAAAACGCCACCAAGCAGAACGTCAAGGTGATAGTGGTCACCGACGGCGAGCGCATTCTGGGTCTCGGCGATCAGGGCATCGGCGGCATGGGCATTCCCATCGGCAAGCTGTCGCTCTACACCGCCTGTGGCGGCATCTCCCCGGCCTACTGCCTGCCGGTGGTGCTGGACGTGGGCACCAACAACCAGCAACTGCTGAATGACCCCTTCTACATGGGCTGGCGCAACCCGCGCATCTCGGGTGAAGAGTATGCCGAGTTCGTCGATGCCTTCATTCAGGCGGTCAAACGCCGCTGGCCGGAGATACTGCTGCAGTTCGAGGATTTCGCCCAGAACAACGCCATGCCGTTGCTCAACCGCTACAAGAATGAGCTCTGCTGCTTCAATGACGACATTCAGGGCACAGCCGCTGTCACCTTGGGCAGCCTGATCGCCGCCTGCAAGGCCTCCGGCGCCAAGCTCTCCGAGAAGCGGGTCGCCTTCCTCGGGGCGGGCAGCGCGGGCTGTGGCATCGCCGAGCAGATAGTGGCGCAGATGAAGGCCGAAGGGCTGACCGATGCCCAGGCCCGTGGCCGGGTCTTCATGGTGGACAGATTCGGCCTCATCACCGACAAGATCCCCAACCAGCTCGACTTCCAGCGCCGCCTCTCCCAGCCGGTGGAGCGGATCAAAGACTGGCCGGTGGGGGACAACATCTCCCTGCTGGAGGTGATGGAGCACGGTCGCCCGGATATCCTGATCGGGGTCTCCGGCCAGCCGGGCCTGTTCACCGAAGAGGTGGTCAAGACCATGCACAAGCACTGTGCCCGTCCCATCATATTCCCGCTCTCCAACCCCACCTCGCGGGTCGAGGCGACTCCGGCTGATTTGATCCGCTGGACCGACGGTCAGGCACTGGTTGCTACTGGCAGCCCGTTTGCACCGGTGGAGTACAAGGGCAAGCGTTACGTCATCGCCCAGTGCAACAACTCCTTCATCTTCCCGGGGATAGGCCTTGGCGTCATCGCCGCCGGCGCCACCCGGGTGACCGATGCCATGCTGATGTCGGCCAGCCGGGCGCTGGCGGAGTGTTCGCCGCTGGTGAAGGGGGCCGAGGGCTCGCTGCTGCCGGATCTGGCGGATATCCATCAGGTCTCCCGCTACATCGCCAAGATGGTGGCCAAGACCGCCATGCTGCAGGGCAAGGCGGTGCAGACCCCGGACGAGGTGATAGAGCAGGCCATAGAAGCGAACTTCTGGCGACCTGAATACCGCCGCTATCGCCGCACCTCCTTCTGATCCTTCGCGCAGGGGAAAAGCAAAAGGGATGCCTCGGCATCCCTTTTTTGTGCACCTTGCACAGGTTTCCCCTTCCGGTGCTTCTCACACGTCTGGCTGCTATCTTCGTTGTTTGGCGCGGCTTATTGCACGGCCGGCTCTGTGACGGGGGCCTCGGGGGCGCCCTGAGTGCCGGTGACCCTGACCTCTACCCGGCGATCCGGCCCGAGGCAGTCGATGAGCGCGGCCCTGGCCTTGATGGCATCACACTGGCTGCCGGTGACGGGGTTGCTCTCGCCATTGCCCTGGATGCTGACCTTGTCGGCGGGCAGACCCTTGCCAATCAGGAAGTTGGCGACCGTGCTTGCGCGGGCCTCCGACAGCGCCTGGTTGTTGGCATCCGAACCGATACGGTCCGTGTAGCCCATCACCACTGCGCTGCCATCCTTGGGCTGCACGTCGACTATCTGCTGATAGAGCGACTCCAGTGCCTGCATCCCCTCCGGTTTCAGATCCGCCTTGCCAAACGCAAACAGCACGTCCGAGCTCAGGTTGAAGGTCTGATCCACAGGCTCGGGTGCGGGCGGGGGCGGTGGGACGACAGCAGGGGCCGCGACAGGTTCGACCGGTTTGCTGCGGTTGGGGTGGATCACCAGCTCCAGGGTGGCTGTGCTGATATCGCTGACCCAGCGCTGGGTGCCGCTGTTGAGCTTGTCGTTGTCGGGATCGTCGCCGACCCGGACCATGTAGCGGTAGCGCGCCTGGATGTCGACCCAGTCGTGCAGCTTGGCGGTCAGGCCAAGGCCGGCCAGCGGTGCCAGGTTATTGTCGCCGCCGTTGATGGACTTGACGTGGTAGATATAACCGCCGCCCTCGGCAAATACCGAGAAGATGTCGCCAAGCGGCAAACGGCCTATCACCGACAGTGTGGCCCCCTGGCTGCTGAAGTCATTGCCCTGCACGTCCCAGTCGCCGGTCGACAGGTAGCCGAGCTCGGCGCCCAGATTCTCGGTGAAGTTGTAGCCGCCGAACAGGGAGAGTGCGGTGGCGTCCTTGCTCGCATCCTTGCCAAAATCACCCAGATCGTGGGCGATGGCCCAGCCGCCACCGACCCCGGCATACCAGTCGTTGTCCGGCGCCGCCTGCGCGCCCGTGGCCGCCAATGCCAATGCAATCCAAACAGGTTTCAGTCTTATGTTCATCGCGTATCCTCGTCGATGTTTGGTGTCGTAGGGCTCCAGCCCTGTTGTGTACAACCACCACTATTTATAGGCGATACAGGGTTTTTAACCACTTAGGTGGTACTTGGAATTGCAACGAGCGGGACGAGGTCACAAAACGGGGAGGATGAGCGGTGATCCCGAGGCAATAAAAAAGGAGGCCATCAGGCCTCCTTCCTATGCCACCTGAGTGACTTACTGTTTCACTTCCTGTACGCCGGTGACGCGCACTTCAACGCGACGATCCGGGGCCAGGCAGGCGATCAGCTGTGCCTTGGCCTTGATGCCATTGCACTGGGTGCCGGTGACCGGGCTGGCTTCGCCACGACCTTCGATGGCGACCTTGCCGGCAGGCAGACCCTTGCCGACCAGGAAGTCGGCCACGGTGCGGGCGCGGGCTTCGGACAGCTTCAGGTTGTAGGCGTCAGAACCGATGCGGTCTGTGTAGCCGACGACCACGGCGCTGCCATCTTTCGGCTGCACGTCGACGATCTGCTGATACAGGGTATTGAGCGCGGCAACCCCTTCCGGCTTCAGGGTGGATTTGCCGAAGGCAAACAGCACGTCCGAGCTCAGGGCGAAGTTCTTGTCGACGACCACGGGCTCAGGAACCGGCTCGGGCGCCGGTGCCGGGACAGGGGCAACATAAGAGGTGCGGTTTGGGTGCATCACCAGTTCCAGGGTGGCCACGCTCATGTTGGTTTCCCAGGTCTTCTGCTCATCACCCAGGTTCCACATGTAGCGGTAGCGGGCTTGCACATCGATGAGGTCGGAGAGCTTGGCGGTCAGGCCCAGACCGGCCAGCGGCGCAGTGCCGTTGTCGCTGTTGCCGTTGCCGTTGACGTGGTTGAAGTAGGCGCCGCCTTCTGCAAACACGGAGAAGATGTCGTTCAGCGGCAGACGGGCAAGACCGGACAGGGTGGCACCCTGGGTCTTGAAGTCAACGCCATCGACGCCACCCTTGCCGGCGTAGAGGTAGCCCAGTTCGGCACCGAAGTTTTCGGTGAAGTTGTAGCCGCCAAACAGGGAGAGCGCGGTGGCGTCCTTGTCAGCGTCCTTGCCAAAGTCGTTCAGGTCGTGGCCATAAGCCCAACCTGCGCCGATACCTGTGTACCAGTCGTTGGCTGCCTGAGCGGTGGAAGTTCCCATGGCCGCGATGGCCAGAGCAATCAGGGCGGGTGCCATTTTCATTTTCATCGTTTTATCCTCGTTGAGTTTGCCGTGCTAGGGCGTACTGCGCACTCTTCAGTTATACCGGTCACAAGTGACAATTCAGCTGCGACCTCCATGGTGAACCACGGCTGGCTTGAATGAAAAAAGAGATGGTTCCTGGATACTCATGAAGTCTTGGCTTCATGGACAACTAACCGGACAAGAAGCACTTTTAATAGTTCATCCAATACCTTACAAGCGGGGTTACTGTATTCTTTTGACTCGCTTTGATCAAGTTTCTGTACAGATATCCAGCGGTAGTGCGGGTTGGAGCAAAAAAGCAGGCCGTGCGGCGGGGGAGAGGGTTTGACAGAAAGTGTCGCGTCTTGCTGCGTTTACCATCAATCAATGGCAAGCGGGAAAACAAAAGGGGATGCCGTGGCATCCCCTTTTCGCATCATCTGAACAGAGTCAGATTATTGCTGAACTTCTTGTACGCCAGAGACGCGAACTTCTACGCGACGATCCGGGGCCAGGCAGGAGATCAGCTGAGCTTTAGCCTTGACGGCGTTGCACTTGGTGCCAGTAACCGGGTTGGCTTCGCCACGACCTTCTACTGCAACCTTGCTGGCAGCCATACCCTTGCTCACCAGGAAGTTGGCAACGGTACGGGCACGAGCTTCGGACAGCTTCTGGTTGTAAGCGTCGGAACCGATGCGGTCGGTGTAACCAACGACAACAGCGTTGCCATCTTTCGGCTGGAATTCAACGATTTGCTGATACAGACCGTTCAGGGCTGCAACGCCTTCCGGCTTCAGGCTGTCTTTGCCAAAGGCAAACAGCACGTCGGAGTTCAGCGCGAAGTTCTTCTCAACAACCTGCGGGGCAGGAGCCGGAGCTTCTTCAACAACAGGAGCCGGAGCCGGCGCTACGTAGGAAGAACGGAACGGGTGGTATACGGCTTCCAGGGTTGCAACGCTCTGGTTGGACTTGTAGCGTACGTCGTCGGCGTGCAGGTCAGCCACGTCCCACATGTAGCGGTAGCGAGCTTGCAGATCCAGCGCGTCGTTGACCTTGTAGGTCACGCCCAGGCCAGCCAGCGGGGATACTTTGGTATCGCTGGTGCCCATGCCGTCGGTGTGAGCCCAGTAGGCGCCGCCTTCAGCGAAGGCAGAGAAGTCGCCGCCCAGCGGCAGACGAGCGATACCGGACAGGGTGGCACCCTGGTTTTCGTAACGGTTGCCATCGGTGTTGCCACGGCCAGCGTACTGGTAGCCGAATTCGGTACCGAAGTTCTCGGTGAAGTTGTAACCAACGAAGGCGTTGGCAGCAGCCGCGTCTTCTTCGCCAGTGTTCACGCCTTCGATCTTGTTCAGACCGTTGAAGTGGGCAGCACCGACACCGGCACCGAAGTAGATGTCGTCAGCGGCGTGAGCTGCAGTTGCACCCATGGCAGCCATAGCGATGGCGATCAGGGAAGGAGCCATTTTCATCATAAAAAAATCCTCGTTGAGATGGCACGTTGTTCACGTGCTTCGCACTTTTTAATTTATGTAAGCTGCAGGCTCTGCCGAACAACAGCGTTGAGTCTGGCAGGGATCCCGGTTCCATCCGGGAGGCACACATTCCTGGTGCACAAAGCGAGCGGGTGGCAGCGTAAGCAATGCCTTCAACCCTTCACGAACAGCCGATGTCATTCCGATGACGTGGCGCACTCTATGCCGATTTCAAAACATGATCAAGCTCACACATAAGCCATATGGCAAATTGTGTCGTGTGGATAACTGGCTGTTTATCCAAATTAATTAGTGATCCAAATAGGCTCTGTGCAGCTTCTTTTCGAGTTTCATATAGGCCTGAACCCAGTCAGATTGCGCCATGGAGGGGGATTCCCTCGCCTGGAACACCGCCAGATAATCGGCCTCGGTTGCTTCGCACAGTAAGGGTGTGAAACTGAGCAAAAAATGACGGGCAAGGTAGGGATCGAGGGGCCAGATGTTGAGGATGGCCCGTGCCACGGGCTGAACCGCAGCTGAACAGCGAAAATGGTGGTGACCCGCTTCCAGCCAGAGTGCCATCTCGGCGAGTCCGCTTTCGGGTACCAGACCGCCGTCGCCCTGCTCGTTGGCAAGGGCAAGGCGCTGGCCATTGCCGAGCAGCAGATGTCCGTCTTGTTGCAAGACGCCATCGTGACTGCGCAGGGTCAGCCCTGCCACTGGCTGTTCGAGAAACAGGCTGCTTTTGTCATCGAGCGCAGTCAAAACCGCTGCCGCCTGCTCATGCATGGCGGCAGGCAACCAGAAGGCTTCGGCGCGTGTCTGCTGGCCTTGCATCAACTGGCGGGTGAGTTCTGCAGGTGTTGAAACTGGGTGTAAACAGGAGATTATGCCGGGGAGCGCCATGAGTTCCTACTCTTTAGGGATAGCTGGCGGATTATACGAGTTATTCCTGCAGCAACAATAAAGGTTTCTTTTCGAGACTGTTTACCTGAGGCGGTTGAGCGATTACCATCCCCGATGTTTGCAAGGGTTGTCGTCGAAAGACGCTGATTAAAGATAGAGGCTCGACCATAACGAGTCCGTTCAAAACTGATACACTTGACTACGAGTCGTCGCGAAAAATAAAGGTGGAGTCAATCCGCCGTACGGAGTATGGAACAATATGAATTCAAATATCGTAACTGTTGGTAAGAAGATCCGTCAGATCCGTGAAGCGGTCGGTTTGAGCCGTCCCAAGTTTGCCGATCTGCTGGGCGTTCCCCCGACCACCCTGAAGAACTATGAACTGGGTTATCGTGAAGTAGGTGGCGCCTTCCTGGTGGCACTGGCTCACCACCCTGAGCTGCACAAGTTCACCCTCTGGCTGCTGGCTGACAAGAAAGTCGCCGAAATTGGCCAGATCGGTCCGGACGATATTGCCAAGGCTTGATTTAATTGGGCTTTGACAAAAATGCCGCCATTGAGGCGGCATTTTTTTATCCATCAAATAACCACTTCATTTAATTAAATTTGGCTAAGTGTGCTCTCACCAAGGCTTTTCACGAAAATACCTTGGCAAGCCGGATTAATCCTCAGAAAATTCCTGCCCTAAAATCAGGGTTATCCTTCGCATGATGCGCACAGTGAGACAAGCATGAGTCAAATCCTTCCCCAGGCCAGAGATGGCTTTACCAGTAAATTCGGTGTCCTTGCCGCCACCCTGGGTTCAGCCGTCGGGCTGGGCAATATCTGGAAATTTCCCTACCTGACGGGTGAAAACGGCGGCGCCGGTTTTCTGCTGGTCTATGTGATTGCCACCCTGCTGGTGGGGCTGCCGGTGATGATTTCCGAGATCATGCTGGGTCGCAAGGGCAAGGCTGATGCGGTGACCACCCTGAGCAAGCTGGGTCCCAAGGGACAGCCCTGGTGGCTGATCGCCCTGATGGGGGTGGTCGCGGCCTTCCTCATCATGTCCTTCTATTCCGAAGTGGCGGCCTGGGTGTTCGCCTATATCTTCAAGGCCATCAGTGGCGAGATATTGTCGACCGACCCTGCGGTCACGGGCGCGGCCTTCAATGCACTCATCACCAACCCGCTGCAGAGCCTGCTCTGGCAATGGCTGGTGCTGGCGCTGATGGGGGGCATACTGCTGATGGGGGTTTCCAAGGGGATCGAGGCGGTCACCAAGAAGCTGATGCCGGTGCTCTTCATCCTGCTGCTGGTGATCGGCATTCGCAGTCTGACCCTGCCGGGGGCGAGCCAGGGTCTGCATTTTCTGTTCTCGCCGGACTTTTCCAAGATCACCGCCGGCGTGGTGCTGACCGCCATGGGGCTGGCCTTCTTCAAGCTCTCCATCGGCATGGGTTGCATGATGACCTATGGCAGCTACTTCCGGGATGATCAGAACATTCCGCTCACCACCTTCCGGGTGATGTGCGCCGATCTGTTCGTCTCCATGCTGGCGGGGATCGCCATCTTCCCGGCCGTGTTCGCCTTCGGGTTCGAGCCCTCCGCCGGCCCCTCCCTGCTGTTCATCACCATTCCTGCTGTGTTTGCCAGCATACCGTTCGGCCACCTGTTCATGGTGCTGTTCTTCGTGCTCTCCGCCATCGCGGCGACGGGCGCCATGCTCTCCATCCTGGAAGTGCCTGTCTCTGTGGTGTCCGAGCGTTTCCACATGAGCCGCCCCAAGGCGACCCTGCTCAACCTGCTGGTGCTGGGCGCGGTCGGTTCGACCTGCGCACTCTCCAACAGCTCGCTGGCGGAGGTGCAGATCGCCGGCAAGACCTTCTTCGACCTGTTCGACTTCGTCTCCTCCAACGTATTGATGCCCCTTGGCGGTATCTTCCTCTGCCTGTTCGTGGGCTGGGTGTGGGGCTTTGAGCGGATGAAGGAGGCGCTGACCAACGGCGGTGAACTGGAGCTGGCCATCCTCAAGCCGCTGTTCTTCATCATTCGTTATGTGTCGCCGCTGCTGATCCTGATCGTCATGCTCAAGGGGCTGGGGCTGTTCTGATGGCTTGCCTGCCGCAAGAATGCAAAAAGAGCGCCGTTGGCGCTCTTTTTTTATGGGCTCGTCAGGGTGGCACCCGGCGTCAGATCAAACCGAGACGGGAGAGCTCCTCCTTGAGCTGCTCCACGTTGCGCTCGACACAGGCTTCCCCCTCGTTGATGGCATCACCCGCCCGGTGAAAGTCCATGATGGAGAAGCTGCCAAGGCGCGGGCAGAGCTGGATCTCGGGGGGATCCCCCGCCATCCGGGCGCGGGTGATGCGCTCCTGCATTATGTTGATGGAGCCTGTCATCACGCTCCACATGCCGGGTGTATTGGGGCCCTCACCCCGGTTGAACCACTGGCTGAAGCGGTTGCCGCTGACGGGCTCGTCCGGTTCGTCGGTCCAGGGCTGGTGCATGTCGGCGTTGAGATTGACGGCGATCACCACCTCGGCCCCCATGGCGCGGGCCAGCGAGATGGGCACAGGGTTGACCACGGCGCCATCCACCAGCCAGCGATCCTCGACCAGGGTGGGGGTCAGTATGCCGGGCATGCCACAGGAGGCGCGCACGCACTGGCGCAGCGGCCCCTGTTGCAGCCAGATCTCGCGACCGGTATCGAGCTCGGTGGCGACGCAGGCGAAGGGCAGCGGCAGGCTCTCGATGGCGGGATCCCCTAAGTGATTGGCGGCGATGCCAAACACCTTTTCACCGCGAAACAGGCCGCCGGAGAGGGCGGGATCGAGCAGGCCGACCACCTGCAGCCGGCTGAAGCCGCGCACCCAGGACTCCAGTTTGTCCAGCTCGCCCGCGGCATAGGCGGCGCCGACGAAGCTGCCGATGGAGCAGCCTGCCACCAGATCCGGTTTGACACCGAGCCGCTCCAGCGCCCGTATGATGCCGATGTGCGCCCATCCTCGGGCAGCGCCACTGCCCAGAGCCAATCCCACGCGGGGTTTTCGTGACACTTTGTCTCTCCTGAGGTGAGTGAGGCGTTCAGCTTACCCGGTGTTTTTTGCGCCGTCATCCTGCCAGCGTTCACTGCGATTGCGACCGTTGGCCTTGGCCCGATAGAGGGCCACGTCCGCCCGGCGGATCGCCTCCTGCAGCTGTGTCTCGGGGGCGCAGTGGTGATAACCCAGGCTGACGGTGACCGCCAGGGTGGGTGCAATATCGCCCCACGGATGGCGGGCTATCTGCAGGCGCAACCGCTCGGCCAGCTGATCCAGTGGCTCGGATCCCTTGGCAACCAGCAGCAAAAATTCCTCGCCACCCCAGCGGATCAGGGCATCCTCTTTTCTGGTCTGGCCCTGGCAGAGCCTGACCAGCTGGATAAGCACCCGATCGCCGACCTCGTGACCAAAGCGGTCGTTGACCAGCTTGAAGTGATCGCAATCGAACATGATCACCCCGACGCCGCGCGCCCTGGCATGGGCTCGGGCCTGTTCAAATTCGTCGAAGTAGTGGCGATTGAAGGCGCCGGTCAGGGCATCGTGGTTGGAGAGATAGTCCAGCTGCCGGTTCAGGCGGTGGGACTTGAGGCTGGAGAGCGCCGCCAGCACCATGAAGAGGATGGCGATCAGGGTCGGGGCCGATTGCCAGAGCAGGGCCTGCAACAGGGAGAGCAGCGGGATGCGATGGATCAGGGTGAGCCCGGTATCGGGAATGGCGTGGACCAGTTGAAAGGCGCCCTGGCGCCATTGGTAGCTATCCCGTTCGGCCTGGAACTTTGGGACAAAGTCAGCTCCCTGATGGTTGCTGGCCAGGATCTGCTGATGCTGATTGACCAGAAACAGGCTGCCGATGCCGGGTGTGGACTCATCCAGTAGCTGTTCGAGCCGCGAGAGCAGCACATCTATGCTGATGACGCCCACCAGCACCTGATCCTTCACTATGGGTTGCGACAGTGAGATCATCTGTCCCTCCCCGGCAAAGTCCTCGTAGGGGCGCGATACGATGGCGCGCTGGCTGGGATTTTGCTGCTTCAGGGCATCCTGCCAGTAGGATTTCAGATAGATGGCGCGATGAAAGCGAAACTGGCTGGAGGGGATCCAGGGGTAGAGGTAGATGAAGTCATCCACCCCAGTGAAGTAGATCCAGGCAACCTTGTCCCCCAGCAGCTTGTTGGTGGTGGAGAGCAGGGGGGAGAGGCTCAGCGCCAGGTGCAGTCTGGCTTCCCGCTCGCTGCCCCGGGCGGGCAGCTGGCCCAGGCCGGTCAGATTGCCGCTGAGCCCCTCGGGCAGGTTGCCGGGCACCTTGTCCAGCGAGAACCCCCTCTCCGGCGAGGCTTGCAGGGCGCCATAGAGCTGGCGGGTCAGCGCCGACTGCGGATTGCTGCGCAGTCGCTCCTCGGCCTGGCCGCGCATGGCCTCGAGAAAGGTCTCCATCTGCTGAAACTGGGATCGCAAGCGGGCGGCCGTGTTGAGGGTGTCGCGCTCGTAGAGTTCGGTGACATGTTTCAGGGTCTGATGAATCGTGAGGGTCAGCAGCAGTGTGACGACGGCGCCAAGCAGCCATTGCAGTTTGTGTGTGACGAGAGCGGGGCGTGGTGCAGGCATAGGCGGTGGGGCTGGGTCTGGGCGGTTCGGTTCATCAGTGTAGGGCAGAACTGTCAGGAACGTCTCCTGTGGATCCGGTTTAGGTGATCTTCCACCGCTCCTGTTACGTTTTGTCACATTTATACATAGTCACGGCATAGTCAGGGGGTAACATTGTACCCATCATTGATGAAGTGCCCCCCTTTTCTCTTAATTTCATGGATTGCTTGATGAAAATGCGTATGTGGCTGTCGATAGCCTGTCTCTCCCTGCTGATGTCGGGTGTCTGGTATTACCGTAACAACGAACCTGCCAGCAAACCCCAGCCCCGCCAGGTCAATATCAGGGCGCAGACGGTCAAGCAGAGCCTGGCCGAACCCACCATCAAGCTGGTGAGCAAGCTGGCGGCCAACCGCTCCGTGGTGATAAGCCCCGAGGTGACAGGCCGCATCGTCAAGATAGCGGTGCGCTCCGGCCAGCAGGTCAAGCGGGGCGATACCCTGATCGCCCTGGATACGGGCAAGCAGCTCGCTGAGCTGGCGGAGCAGAACGCCAGCGTGCGCGACGAGGCCCGCAAGCTGCGGGACATGCGCCGACTGGTGGCGCGCGGTGCCATCACCACCTCAGAGCTGGAAGGGCAGGAGGCCATAGTGGCCCAGGCCCAGGCCCGCGCCGATGCGGCCAAGTACGAGCTGTCGCTGCGCACCCTGCAGGCGCCGTTTGACGGCACCGTCAGCCTGATAGACCTGAGCGAAGGGGCCCTGGTCAACAGCGGCGATACCCTGCTCCATCTCGATGAGCTGGCCAAGCTGCGGCTCGATCTGGCGGTGCCAGAGCGCTATCTCTCCCTGCTGCGCCCCGGCATGGCGGTGACGGCGACCAGCTCGGCCTGGCCGGATCAAGCGTTCAGCGGCGTGCTGGAGACCCTCGACAGTCGCGTCTCCAACGATACCCAGAACATCAAGGCGCGCGTCATCATCCCCAATCCCGATGGTCAGCTGCGCCCCGGCATGCTGCTCAACGTCGAGCTCTCCCTGCCACCCCAGAAGATGACACTGATCCCGGCCCAGTCGGTGGAGTATGCCGGTGCGCAACGCTTCGTCTATCGCCTGGAGGCGGACGGTCGGGTGACGCGGGTACCCGTGGTGCTGGGGGATACCCATGGCGAGGAGGTGTGGGTCACCGAGGGCCTGAAGGTCGGCGATCGCATCGCGGTCGAGGGGCTGGTCAATCTGCGTGACGGTGCCAGCGTGCACGATCTGGCGGAGGTAAAAGGCTGATGTGGCTCTCCGATATTTCTGTTCGCCGCCCGCTGGTGGCCGTGGTAGTGAGCGCCCTGCTGACCGTGTTCGGTCTGGTGGCCTTCAGCAAGCTGACGGTGCGGGAGATGCCGGACGTGCAGATCCCGTCCGTCTCCATCTCCACCACCTATGAGGGGGCGGCACCCGCCGTCATGGAGAGCCAGGTCACCAAGCCCATCGAGGATCAGCTCTCCGGCATCAGCGGCATCAAGAACATCAACTCTGTGACCCGCAAGGGGCGCTCCGTCATCACTGTGGAGTTCAAGCTCGGCTGGAACATGGTGGAGGGCACCTCGGATGTGCGTGACGCCATCTCCCGCGCCCGCCCCAGGCTGCCGGATGACGTGGATGAACCCATGGTCACCAAGGACAACGGCAACGGCGACGTGGCGGTCTGGCTCAACTTCAGCAGCACCCAGATGGACCGTACCGCCATGACGGACTACGCCAACCGCGTGCTGGTCGACCCTCTGAGTCTGGTGGACGGGGTGAGCGAGGTAGCCCTCTCCGGCGATCTGACCCAGGTGATGTACGTGCGGCTGCGTCCCGCCGACATGGCGGCCCGTGGCATCACTGTGGCGGACGTGCAGGACGCCCTCAAGCGCGAGAACATAGAGCTGCCGGGCGGCGAAATTCGCAACAACAGCATGACGATGGCGGTGCAGATCGCCCGTCTCTACCACACGGCCGCCGATTTTCAGGCCTTGCAGGTGCGCACCGCCGACAACGGCCAGAGCATCTACCTGGCGGATATCGCCGACGTGGAGGTGGGCGCCAAGAACGAAGACAGCGCCTACCAGCGCAACGGCCGCGAGAGCCTGGGGATAGGCATAGTGGCCCAGTCCACCGCCAACCCGCTGGCGGTGGCGCAGGGGGTCGAGAAGAAGATGGCTGAGATGCAGCGCTTCCTGCCGGAGGGGGCCACCCTGGAGATTGACTACGACTCCACCATCTTCATCAAGCAGGCCATCGACGAGGTGTACGAGACGCTGGCCATCTGCGCCGTGCTGGTGGTGGCCGTGCTCTACCTGTTCCTGGGGCAGGGGCGTACCACTTTGATCCCGGCCATTACAGTGCCGGTGTCGCTCATCTCGGCCTTCATCGGCGCCTGGTATCTCGGTTTTTCCATCAACCTCATCACACTGCTCGCCCTTATTCTCGCCATCGGTCTGGTGGTGGATGACGCCATAGTCGTGGTGGAGAACATCCACCACCACCTGCAACGGGGCGAGCCACCGCTGCTGGCGGCCTGGCACGGCACCCGCGAGGTGGGTTTTGCCGTGGTGGCGACCACGGCCGTGCTGGTGATGGTGTTCGTGCCCATCGCCTTCATGGATGGCATGGTGGGGCGGCTCTTTACCGAGTTCGCCATCCTGCTCTCCCTGGCTGTGCTCTTCTCCTCCCTGGTGGCACTGACCCTGACCCCGGCCATGGGCTCCTGGCTGATGCGCTCGGTCGACAAGCCCAACGTGCTGACGGCGGCGCTCGATCGCGGCCTCGGCTGGGTGGAGAAGCACTATCGCAGTCTGCTGGGCTGGGTGCTGCGCCGCTCGGCCTGGACTCCGCTGGTGCTGCTGCTCTGCCTCGGCGGCATCGGTGCCCTGTTTGGTCAGCTGCCCACCAGTCTGACCCCGACCGAGGATCGGGGCGTGCTCTATGTGTTCGTGAAAGGGGCCGAGGGCACCAGCATAGAGCGGATGAAGCGCAACATGCAGCAGGTGGAGGCGGCCATCATGCCGCTGCTGGGCAAGGGGGTGGTGCAGGCCATGAGCTTCAGCACCCCGGCCTTCGGCCGTGGCGGCGATCAGACCGGGATGGCGATCATCCAGCTCACCGACTGGGCCGAGCGGGATGAAACCGCCACCGAGTTTGCCCAGTCCCTGAGCGGGCGGCTGGCCGGCATTCCCGACGTGATGATCCGCACCTTCCAGCCGGGCTTTCGCGGTGGCTCCACCGCCGCGGTGCAGTTCGTGCTGCAGGGCTCGGACTATGCCGAGCTCTATCAGCAGGGGCTGGCCCTGAAAGAGGTGGCAGCCCAGAGCGGCCTGATGGTGACGCCGGATCTCGACTACGCCGAGAAGACCCCCGAGCTGCAGGTGACCATAGAGCGGGACAGAGCCAGCCAGCTCGGCATTCCGGTGTCGACCGTGGCCAGCTCGCTGCAGGCCCTGCTCGGCGGCGTCAGCCAGACCACCTATGTGGACAGGGGCGAGGAGTACGATGTCTATCTGCGCGCCAATCAGCGTGACTTCAACGGCGTGTCCGATCTCAGCCGCATCTATCTCAAGGCCGCCAGTGGCGAGATGGTGAGTCTCTCCACCCTGGCGACCGTCACCCAGGTGGCGAGCCCGCAGCGGCTCAACCACTACCAGCGGCAGAAGGCGGTGACCCTGACCGCCGATCTGGCGCCGGATCGCACCCTGGGCGAGGCGCTGGACTTCCTCGACGGCTGGGCCAGTGCCAATCTGCCGAGCGGCATGACGGTGGATTACGCCGGCGAGTCCAAGGACTATCGCGACAACCAGGGCGAGATGGTGATGGTGTTCGCGCTGGCCCTGCTGGTGGTCTATCTGGTGCTGGTGGCCCAGTTCGAGAGCATGTTGACCCCGGCTGTGGTGATGGTCACTGTACCACTCGGCATCTTCGGCGGTTTGCTGGGCTTGTGGCTGACGGGGCAGGAGATGAGCATCTACAGCCAGATCGGCATGATCATGCTGATCGGCATGGTGACCAAGAACGGCATCCTGATCGTGGAGTTCATCAACCAGCTGCGCCAGCGTGGCGAGGCCTTCGACGAGGCCATCATAGCCGGCTCGGTGCGCCGTCTGCGCCCCATACTGATGACCTCGTTGACCGCCATTATCGGCGCCGTGCCGCTGATGGTCTCCATGGGGGCGGGTTATGAGAGCCGGATGGCTGTGGGGACAGTGGTCTTCTTCGGGCTCTCCTTGGCGACCCTGGTGACCCTGGTGATGGTGCCTGCCATCTATCATCTGCTGGCCAAACGGGCGGGCATGACGGGGGCGCGGGATCTGCTGGTGGACGAGGCGCTGGCGGCCCAGTCGGCGGTCAAGAGTCAGGACAAACCGGCGGCCTGATACCTACACCCATATAGGTGAAAGACGCAGAAAGCAGATGGCATCACCCCAGCGTGCGGTTAATATATAGCCAGTTTTAACGCTGAGGTGAGCTATGTTGCCATCTGCTATCTATGAACCGCTGCCCTTCGCTTATATGGGCAGCGGTTTGCTGTTGTTGGGGGTTGCTGATCATCCGGGCCTGCTGTTGGCCGGACTGGCATTCTATCTGGCCGGATCCCTGGCCTGGTTCAGACGCAGTGCCTACCGTCGCCCCGACAAGCCAGTGGTGCGAAAGCAGGGCTGGCCGCTGTGGCTCTACGAGAGCCGCCCGTTCGCGCTGATCCTGCTGGGCTTGCTGATGCTGCGCCTCGCGACCCACCCCATCTTCCTGGCGCCGGCCCTGGTCTGGTGTCTGCTCGGTGGTTATCAACTGCTGCAGCGCCACTACAGCCGCATAGTGCTGGCCCGCGTCCTGGCCTGATCCCGCTGAACCCGCGTTATTGAGGCGAGCCCGTCACTGGCTCGCCTTTTCCTCGTGCTCTGTGGGGGCAAAAAATACATCTAACTAAAACTTCGACTAAAAACTTAGAAAACCCTTGTATGGTGCGGCCTGAAATGGCGTTATCTAATTTTTGTTGATTTGTCTAATATCCCCTTACTTTTCTATGAGCTGACTCTCGGTAACAAGCATGAAAAGTTAGACAAACAGTACGTATCCTTTTATCTAAATAACATTACTAGCAAGATATCCACTGCTTGCAGCAGTGGTACACCCTCAGCGACAGTGGTATGGAGGATGCACTATGAGATCGCCTCCATGCACCTGTTTGCCCGCCTCTCGCTTAACCAGCCCATCCCTGGCCGCATCACTATCATGAACTTTCGATACTTGCTGGAGCAGCACCAATGGGCCTACCGTAGTCCGAGTCCATCAACCTGTGGTTGCCTGAGACCGACTAATCAATGGGGAGGCTAGTATGGGAAACACCTAAAGTTCACACCCCTTGGAAAGAAGTGGCTGGTGTGGTCAGGATGGCCCCGATTTCTGTTCTGATCGCCTCATTGTGGGGAGTCAGATATGGGAAATGGCTAAAGTTGGTTGCGTCAGAAGGAGGCATGAGAAACGTAGTATAGGAAACGGGCAACAATTAAATTATTGTTATTAAACAAATAAATGCCATTTTTGGAACGTTAGTATGGGAAACACCTGAAGTTCGCGCCTACGATGACGCCCACGGGGAAGGGATGGCTAGTGTGGTCAGGATGACCCCAATTTCTGGTCTGATCGCCCCATTGTGGGAATCAGGCATGGGAAATGGCTAAAGTTTAAGTGTTTGTTTTTAAAAGAAAAATTACTAAATTTAGCAGGAGAATATAGGAAACACCTAAAGTTCGCGCCTACAATGACGCCCACAAGGAAGGGGTGGCTGGTGTGGTCAGAATGGCCCCAATGCCTCATTGTGGGGAACCAGGTATGGGAAATGGCTAAAGTTTAAGTGTTTGTTTTTAAAAGAAACAGTGCCAAGTTTAGCAGAAATAGATGAGAGACACCTAAAGTTAGGTGTATCAATCATTAGCTCCACACACACACAACAATCAGCTTCTAATGCTTCCCTTTCATATGCTTTTCGTGAGCTATTTTTATAGCTATTTTAAAACTATCTTTGGATCGTTGGAGCACAACCATTATGACTTACTCGGTATATCGTCCTAATCCCCCGCGATCACCTGCCCACAACCTTGCTTTATACCTAGACATTCCGAGCGACCCATTGGGTGTTCATCTATGGATTGTTGCAGGTATTACACCTGACATCCTCATTCGACTCATTGAATCAGTCAGGTCTGACATGAAGACGATTTGCCATCTAACCGGGATTAGTCGGAGTACCGTAAATCGCAAGCTCAGGTATGGAAGCACTCTAACTCTTGCGCAAGGAACCAGGGTATACGGAGTTATACAAGCTCTTGATGCGGCGATTTCGCTACACGATGGTGATCCTGCTATGGCGATTTCATGGTTACATTGTTCGGCAAAAGGGCTAGGGGGCGAGAAGCCTGCGGATGTCTTAGCTACGGCAATGGGAGTCCAAGCGGTGGTCGAGCTCATTGGCCGGATCGAACATGGTATTGTGTCATAAATCCCGACTACACATAGGTTGGACACGGTCTTAGAGGATATAGCGCGGAAGTGCGAGCATAGCTAAAAATTATCGTTCCACAGGCCTACGAACTGAATTTTGCATTAGCTCTATCCAGAATCTCATTACATTTGCCAGTTTTGCTATTGTGGCGAAACTTGGGTTCCCTTGACCTGACAAAACGTCATGGATGCTATCTCTGCTCATTTTGGCATCTCTCGCAAGTTGTCTAACGCTCCGAGAACGGGCGATATTGCCGAGAGCAACACCAATCATCGAAGGATCACCATCCTCTAATACAGCTTCCAGATAAGCTTTTATGTCTTGCTCATTTTGCAGATAAACCGCTGCGTCATAACGGTTAAATGTTGAGTCTTTGCCTCTCATCACACCCCCTCTAGGCTATAGCCAAGACATTTGTAAACAAGCGGTGAAACTGTGCAGTTGTCGGCATACGTCGTCATAGGTCATCCAGCGAGACGCTGACTCTGTCGAGTGAGGCCATGCGTTCATCAACTATTCGGTTAAGCTCAGCATCTTCAGCCAGCTCGACATAGTAGGCAAAGAGTTCGGGGGGCACACAGTAGAAGGCTGGCTCGTTGCGGTCGAGGATGGCAACGGCAGAACCATTGCCCTTCTTGAGTGTGCCCATCGGGTTGCGTTTCAGTTCGGTGATGCTGGCCGCAGTCGCGGAGAGGATCTGGTTGCTCATAGTCGGGGCCTGATGGTTTGGGTAGCAATTACAGCACTACTAATCGCACCTTTACAGGTGCCTTTTAGTGTACTCGCCCTGCCTCGCTGCGCTTGGCAGCTAAAAAGAGGGATGGAAGATGCCTGTTAGGCAGTCCCTGTGGGGGCCATTATGCAGCGCTGATTATTAGAAACAGGATAGGGTAATCCCCCCATTTTTAGGGGCAGTCAAAAGTAGAGATCATGCGGCCTTTGCCAGATGCTGCTTTGGCGTGTAGCCATCCAGCGCCATATTGGGCCGCTCATGGTTATAAACCCACTGCCAGTTCGTTGCAAACGCCTGTAGCTCATGGAGTGACTCAAATAGGTAATGGCTCAGCCAGTCGTAGCGGACCGTTCGGTTAAACCGCTCGATGTAGGCATTCTGCTGCGGATTGCCGGGCTGGATATAACTCAGTGCAATCCCTTGCCGCTTTGCCCAGCTCTGAAGCTCTTCACTGATGTACTCCGGGCCGTTATCGCAGCGAATGGTGGTGGGTTTCCCTCGCCACCCGATCACCTGCTCCAGTGCCCGTTTGACTCGTGATGCTGGTAAAGAGAAATCCACCTCGATGCACAACGCCTCACGGTTAAAGTCGTCGATCACATTAAATAGGCGCACCGAACGCCCATCGCTGAGCTGGTCATGCATGAAATCCATCGACCAGCAGCGGTTGGGCTGCTCGGGCACCGCCAGCGGCTCTGGCTTAGCACGCTCCAGCCGCTTCTTAGGTCTTATCCGCAAATTAAGTTCAAGTTCCCGATAAATTCGGTACACCCGCTTGTGATTCCAGCCAAACCCTTTGACGTTGCGCAAGTAGAGAAAGCAGAGCCCGAAGCCCCAGTTGCGCTGGCTGGCCGTGATACGCAACAGCCAGTCGGCAATGTCCTGGTTTTCATCGGGCTGGTAGCGATAGCAGCTCTCGCTGACCTTGAACACTAGGCAAGCCAGGCGGATGGATATGGCGTGGTGGGCCACAGCCTTGGTCGCCATCTCCCGATGGGCAGATGGCGTCACCACTTTTTTGCCATTGCCTCGGTGATGATCTCGGCCTTGAGGCGTTCCTCGGCATACATCTTCTTGAGTCGGCGGTTTTCGTCCTCCAACTCCTTGAGGCGAGCCATGAGGGAGGCATCCATCCCGCCAAATTTGGAGCGCCACTTGTAGAAGGTGGTCGTACTGATGCCATGCTCGCGACAGAGCTCCGGGAGGGGGAACCGGCCTCGGCCTGTTTGAGAATGGCGATGATCTGGGTGTCGCTAAAGCGTGATGTTTTCATGTAGAACCTCCTGCATTTAAGGTACGGGAAAATTCTACTTATGAGCACCCCGGTTTTTCGGGGGGATTACCATAGCAAAACCATCATTGAAAGTGCTGAAGTAGTGCCATTTTGTAAGTAAAGAGGACCTGTGCCAATCCATTTTCAGCAATAGAATGTCTAGAAAACCCAGGGTGATTCATTCTAGATATTTTCCCTCGTAATAAATTTTGTAACAAAGACCTTGAAATATAAAAGGTGGCCTCCATCTATAAATGGTTTGGTTGTGCGGTGCATAAACCGCGCTATGGGGAATAAAGCTAGTTGCGCCCAAGAAAATGCGCGCTGCCATATAGAATTTAAGCGAGATCACTGATGACAAACTCCCTGATGCTAGCGTCGAGCCATATCCTCCTTGCTGGTAGCATTTCGAACACGACAGAAAATGCACTCATCGACAGAGCACACGAATTTGTCGATACGTTTGTGGAAGAGGTACTGAAGGCTGGCGGAGGGTTTGTCATTTACGTTGCTGCGGAGCCAGTCAACGGAGACAACAAACCGCTACTATTCGATTGGACCGTCGCCAAGGCGGTTGACAAGCTGATACAAGGTGATAGTTCTCAGGTTCGCCTAAAAATTGTGGCTTCGCTGGAGCGTCTTCAAACCAAGGCGAACCCGGAGCAACGTAGGCTGCTTATGGGTATGGTTGCGCGTGGTATAGCCGAACTAGTCCCTCTTGACGATGAAGTGTTAACCGGCGGTAATGTCGGCGACGAACAAATTGAGCATGCAACAGCAATGGTGGCTCTGGGCGGAGGGAAAGGCGTGCTTGACCGCGCACGCAAGATGGCCAGGAAGCTATTGCCAGTGTTGCCGCTCGATTTGCAGTTGGGGGCAAACAGCGAAGATGGTGCTGGCGCGCTTGGCATCCTAAAGACCTTCCAAACAACCCCTCTGACCTATATGCCGAATAGCGGCAATAAGGTTGTCAGGGTTCTTCCCGCTCTGTCTCTGCAAGAACCCGTACTGCCCTTGCCTGAGATCAGCAGGCGCATCGTCAAAATCTTCGCTGAGGAAGAACTAGCGAGGATTGATACTTTGCCCCCTGATGTATTGGTACTAACCGCTTTGGACGTGGAATTGGCTGCAGCCAAGCAGGCCTTCGGCATCGCGGAGGATGCTGAGCATGCGACTACTGAGAACGGTCTCCACATCTGGAAGGCGCCCGTTACCCAACCTAGCGGCAAGACGGCTAGCTGCGTGGTCGCTTGCTTTGCGGGGGCCGGTAACGTAGACGCATCTTCTCTGACCTCCATGCTTTTGGGTGAACTGCGGCCTAGCAACGTGCTGATGCTGGGTATTGCGGCAGGCCTGCGAGACAAATGTGCACTGGGGGAAGTCGTCCTTGCGGAACGTATCGTCGCCTATGAAGGTGCCGCTCTCATTGAGGGAGGCAAGGTTGAAGTTCGCCCCGAAATAACAAGGTTGACTATGCGTGTTCGCCAAGACATCAGCTCCTATCTCTCCAACAGGGCAACTCTTGAATCTCGTCTCGCGGAGCGCTACCTGGCATTGGGCATCGAATTTCCCGACCAAGTCGAGGCCGGTCCTGTTGCTAAGGGGACACTGCCGAAAACGGCCACTGTTGCCAGTGGTGAAAAACTTCTTCGTGACCCAGAGAAGTTCTTGGGCATGCGTGAGCTTCACGGGAAGACTGAAGTTGCCGAGATGGAAGGTGCGGGCCTATTTGCTGCTTGCGCCAACTTCGGTAAACCTGTGCTGATGGTGCGAGGAATCAGTGATTTTGGTGACTCTAGAAAAGACAATAGATTTCATCTACTGGCAGCTAAAGCTGCAGCAGCAGTTACTGTTGACTATATTGCGCACGGCATGACATTACAGAGTTAGGGGCAGAAGCCATATCTTCTGCGAATAGGACAGTAGGGAAAACAATGCCACTATCAAATACAGAGCTTGAATATTTTGATCACAATGTGCTACGGCTTTCTGCGGAGAAACGTAAGGAATATCACGCTCAGGTTGATAATCTTGTTAGCGAGCTGAAAAAACGTATCACCGATAAATCTAAGATCAAAGTCACAAAAGTTGTTAAAGCAGGCTCGTTTGCAAAATACACTATTCTGCGAAAAGTTGACGATTATCCTACAGATGTAGATGTCGTTTTCTATATCACTGGCGTAGATGAAAATAGCGAGTCCTACAAGGATCTTTGCAATAAAATATACGATCTGTTGATAGAAATTTACCCCACCAAGAAGGTTGATGACTTCGAGATCCAACGTCGTGCGGCGAAGGTGACCTTCGTCAAAAGTGGTCTAGAAGTAGATGTTGTCCCGGTTTTGCAAGACAGCTCTAATGCCGACCACGGCTGGCAATACGACATTCAGAGCGGCGCCAGGAACCTTACCTGCGCACCGTGTCACATCCAGTTCGTTAAGACTCGAAAGGATAAGGATAAGCACTTTCGAACGCTAGTTCGCCTGGCGAAGCGTTGGAAGCACTTCCACAACATTCCTGGTTTGAAGTCTTTCCATATAGAGCTGATTTTCGGCCATATACTCGACACAGATGGACCCGCAGACAACATCGAGAAACGCTTCAGAGAGTTTCTGGCATATATAGCCAGCACAAAATTAAGTAAACGCATTGATTTTCCTGAAAATTCAGGCAAGCCGATTGCCAACTTCAGTGATCCTGTCGTGATCATTGACCCGGTGAGCCCAGAGAACAACGTCGCATCTCGCATTACCAAGGATGAGCAGGAACTTATAGCTAAAGCTGCGGAGACTGCTTTAGATACGGCGACCTATGCGTCTGTTGAAAATGATAACGAGCTGTGGAAAGAGGTTTTTGGCAATCGCTTCAAGACTAAGGATTAAAAAGGATGAGCACTTATTCGAGCACCAGTACCTACACTGTTGCAGATATTGAAAAAGTCATGCGCAGTGTTAAGGCAGACCTAATTATCATTGCTACTACCACCCAGGCAATGACCGAGGCTGATGCTGAAAATTACGCGCATGACATTGAGGCTCTAGCCAAGAAGAACCACCTTGAGTACGCTGACGTGACGCTCATGGATAATTCTTCCGAGCTGCGCGCCATAAAATATGAATTCCAAACTGAAGATGCAAGTGGCTCAGAACGGCCTGGTGGTGTGACATGGCCACTGACACCAAAAAACAAAGGTGGATGGATTCGTATTCATTTGCGCTACACCGATTCGTCGACGGCAGAAAAGCGTGCGGAACTCACCTTGAAGATATCTTGGGTGCCTGCGTCTACAGATATCAGCCACAAAGATCTAAATGAGACCTCTGGGCGAGGTTACAGTAGCAATGGATTTGGCACCAATAGGAAGGATTTTTCGTGAGCAGCTCATTTGTATTTGAAGTGAAAACCAATCTTCCTACAACCCAGCTCGATGATTTGTCGCAAACATTGCTGGGCTTTGAAGGGCGTTATCTGCGTATAAGAAAGCGCCTTCAACTCATTCTGCAAACCAATGAACTGGAGCGCTGGAGTCAGACTCATCACAAGAAAAAACTCGCGGTCATTGGACTGTTGAACGACCAGTATCCATTGGCCATTTTCCATGGTGATGTTGGAACAGGGAAGACTGCAAACGCCGAAGCGATTGCAAATCGTCTGGCTCGTGATGCGAAAATTGAAGATGCTATTCTCTTCAAACTGAGCAATAAAGTTCGCGGAACCGGTAAGGTCGGTGAGATGGGAACGCTTATCACCCAAGCGTTCGAAGATATTTCCAGGTCTATAGGGCCTGGCAATGGCCGAGCTTTCCTAATTATTGATGAAGGCGATTCTTTGGGGGCGTCCCGCAGCCAAGATCATAGCCACCATGAAGATAAGGTCGGTGTAAACACGCTGATTCAATCTATCGATAGCATGCGCAAGCATGGTGGACGTATTTTTGCCATCCTTTGCACAAACCGCTTGGCAGCTCTTGATGCTGCAATTATTCGCCGCGCGTCGATTGTTGAGGAGTTCGTGCGTCCCTCCGATGAAGAGCGAAATGAGCTCTTTACAAAAGACTTGGGAGATATGGGCTTCTCGGCGATCGAGATCAAGAAACTTGTGGAAGCAACTGCAGCAACAAAAACCAAGCCGGCCTGGACCTACTCTGATATTCGTACACGCCTGTACCCAGCAGCTGTTTCTTTGGCGTTCCCAGACTCTCCACTAAAGGCGGAACATTTCCATCAGGCTGTTGCGGAGTTGGAGCCATCGCCTGTTATGGCTGGTTGACGTAACAACTAATACCGGAGCAAGTAAATGAGCAAGAAGCCTGAAGTCTTTATCTCGGTTGATGTCGAGACTGCTGGTCCTGTCATCGGCGAGCACAGCATGCTGACCGTGGGGGCCTGCTTGGTGTACCAGCCAGAAATTTCTTTCTCAATGATGCTCAAGCCGATTAGTGACAAATCAGTTGCAGAGGCGCTTGAGGTCACGGGCCTTACGTTGGAACGGGCTGAAAAAGAAGGCTTAGCACCGACCAAAGCCATGTCGGAGTTTGCAGCCTGGATCGCCCAAAATGTGCCTGAAGACAGCACGCCAGTATTTGTGGGGTTGAATGCTCCATTTGACTGGGGATTCGTAAACTACTACTTCCTAAAGTACTTGGGTGAGAATCCATTTGGTTTTACGGCGTTAGATATTAAAGCGCTTTTCATGGGTGTTATGGGGTGCTCATGGTATGAGACCAAGTCTAGTGCCATTGACAAGATCGTTAATCCTACTCAGAAAGGAGATCACGATGCACTTCAAGACGCAAGATACCAGGCTGAACTGTTCAGGTTGATTTATAATTTGACCCAGTGTAATAAATAACTATAAGTGTGGGGTGAAAATAAATTTTCAGCCAATAGATAAGCTAATGCTGCCAGAAATGACAGCATTAGATCCTCGTTTTGAGTAAAGTATGATCCTATCATTGTGGCGAAAAGGTCCAACGATGTCATCCAGATTAAAATATGGTTTCATCCTAATTTATGTTTTTTAAACAATTCATCATGCCATTTTTGACAGTTTTTCACGAATTTTAATAGCACAGTCAATTGGAGATGCTGCGATATCTCTACCACATATTCTCATACTTTCAATACCAACTTGATGTAATTTAATATCTATTTTTTTATCTTTTTCAACAGCCTCTGGTGATGAGTGGTGCGCAATGGAATCGCAGAAAATCGCTAGTTTTTTTTCAGGAAAATAATAATCAGCATCTGTAATCGCCTTTAATCGACGGCGAGATCTTGAGTTTTCCCATAATTTGTGGAAACCCGGAACAGTGAAACCGTCTTCACAGATAATAGTTTGAAGTTCAGGATGTAGACCGATAGAATCCATCGCTTGTAGTAGAAATAGCTCGATAGGTGAGTCGCAGCCCCAAATACGTTTTGGTTTAACTTTACTAAACGGTTTAAAGTACCAATTTTTTCTATACTTTTCGTAATCTTGACGTACTTGTTTATTTTCACGTAGTGGTTCAGGAACTGATGGGGTTAGAACTTCATTATGTTTAAAAGGCATAGCAAGAGCATAGGTGCCAATAACAAAGCCTATCATATCAGACTCAATACCTGTGTAATCAGTGTGCCCCATCATATGCAGACCATAAGCTCCTACAAATGGATTAAAACCACGATAAATTCGGGGAGCATTATTTTGCTGCTCTAAATCGATATGCTCAATCCACTCAGGAGTCACAACTGACAATCCGCCCCTTTTGCTAGCTGGCTGTAAAGAAATGTTATAAGGCTTACCAACTAAAACACCTTCCACTTCTTTAAAACCATAAGCATTAACTACAACAAAAATAATTTGGAAAGTTACTTTTTCATTTTTATATATTTCTATTGATTTGGCTGATGGATTTACATGAACTAAGTGATCATTGACAATCATGTGTCTTAACTCAAGAGGTTGAACACCATCTAAGTCAAACAAGTCAAATTCAAGAAACTTTCCAATAGCTCCTGACATATCAACTCTTACTGGCAACGCTGGCAACTCACCATAATAAGGGATTCCAAATAGTTCTTTAGGTCGATTTTTAATGTTTTCTATTTCTTCCATAACCTAATTTAACTCCTATGGCATAACAATTCATTCGTAGGCATGTTTGATTATACACCTGGCTCTAAGTGAGATATTTATAATATCCTCCTCGACGAAGATACTGATAGCTTAAGCAATGTTAGCTCCATTAGTTACAGAGGTGTGTTCTCATGTTCGGAATTAAATTCACACTCACTTAAATTACTATCATTTATTTGAATTAACAAGTCAAGTCTTGAGTGTATGTTGAACGATCATGTTTTTATTTTATGCACATTTGATGAATCATTGCGTGTGGCTGTTTTATAACGATGCAGCTCCCAAGTCAGTTGGGCAATAGAGTCTGCCATCACTTTCATCTCGGTTTGAAACTGGTTGTTTTTTGATTTCAGCTTGTTATTTTTCGCTTCCAGTTCATCGTTCCGTTCTTTTAAAACTGTATTACGGTTACCTTTCTCGACAGGTGCGGTATCAGAATTTGGCTGTTGATGTTTTGCTTTTTCTAACAGCACAATTTCCCGTAATGCCGGATGGTTTTTTAGCGAACCATTAGCGACTCCAGCCCGTTTTTCCACTGCCGACGGGTTGATTTTCTTCTTCTCTTTTTTCAACGTATCAAAGGCGTTTTCCAGTTTTGTTTTGACGCTAGACATTACAATGCTCCTAAATCAAAGCGTTCGAAGGCTATATTATGGTCTGCCATGACTTTCTCCGCTGAGCGGATATCTGTTAACTCACGGGCCAGCGTGTTGCGGTTGTAAAAACCCATCGCTTTCATCTGCTGCAACTTCCCGCCAATGCGTTTATGTCGCTCTTGCCAGCGTTTGGCTTCGGCCTGATTTATGTTCAGGTTTTCGCAGTCGCGCCCCACGCAACTGGATGGCTCAAACAAATGGGTCATTTTACACTTTTCACCTGCGAAGCATCGGCCATAGCCCGTTGACTTGTTCGCCCCTTTAGTGCTCTTCGCCAGCGCCTCATATTGCTCTTCTGTCATCACCTTGGGGTCTCCCTCAAAGTTCTTCATATAGCCGCCAGACTGCTCTTCTGGGTTATCTATCATGTCTTTCAGATAGGCTTTGTGGCTTTCCATTTCTGCATCCTCCACAGCTTTTTTAATACTCGCTGGATTTTCTATCCCCATCAGAGTGAGTACTTCAGAGTGACTGGCGTAGATCGCTGTCATGGAGAGGCTGATATGCTTGAACTGATGCTTAAGCGCGGCCAATGACACCAAGTCATTTCCCACTACAAAATGTGCAAAGGTTCGTCTGAGCGAGTGAGTGGAAAACTGCCAGTAAAACGTACCGTCCTTCCGCGCTCTTATCGGGCTATTCTGAGCAAGAACCACTGGGTTGATCAGTCGATACACCTCATCCATCGCAACGGGGTCGTAGGTAATGTCAAGATGCTTTGAGTAATTCGAAAATAATCTCTTCAAATTAGAGGTATTTAAAAAAGCCTCATCCTTCTGCCTATTGATGTTTTCACCTCTCCCACATGCCCCTTCAAAACTGAAGCGCGGTGAACGGTGAATATCTCCCTTAATTGAACGGTAGTCATCATTGATGGTGGACAGTACTTCCAATGCTTTTTCGCAGATAGGCGCACAAGCCCATACATCCTCTCTGGGCAATGTCTCCAGCTTGCGCGTCCATGAGCGAAGCGTGCAAAGTGTGATACCGTCGAGGTCAATTTCCTTATACGAAGTGGCATTTATCTGGGTGAGTTCACTGACACGCATACCGGTGAAGGCTGATAGAGTCATAAAACATCCCACCTCGAAAGCATAGAATTCATTAACAGCCTGTCGTTCCGTCAGGGCGTATTGTTTTGCATAGGCCTTGACGTTTCGAAGGTGAGGTAGTCTCTCGTGAGCACTATTCACATCCTGAATTAATCGCCCGAGCAGTTGCTGATAAATCACCGGGATCACCGTGGGGAAGTGTCCATTTCCGTAAGCTGAATATTGTTTGGCTACTTGCTTAAGACGTTTTCCTTCCGGCAGCCCTAACGAAAACCGTGATTGTTCTGGAAAGTGAAAATTAACCTGAGTGAGTACGCTCAGCACTTCGAGAGTACACTTGATAGTTTTTTCGCTAAGAGCCTTACATTCTTGAAGTATTTTGCTGAAAACTAGTTCGTTACTTAGTAACGAAAAGGAGTCAATATTGGTATCCTTAAACACTCTAATCGTCTGAATTGCCCTGGCTGCTATAAAACGGCATTGACTGAACTTGCGAAATGTATCACCCTCCATGCTCAGCAGGTTTCCTTTCGCACCCCAAATCAGAAAATAAATGCGCTGCTTCAATTCTTTAAGCAATTTAGTGTTGTGTTTATCAGGAGAGAAATTTATATTGTATCGACTTTTAATCTCATTTGTGATATTAAAAAATGCGTTGTAGTCCCAGATATCATCGGCAAAGTAAGATACAGGGTTGCCATTTTGATCGATGCTGACCACAGTGTGGTCATCCGGCATTACAAACTGACTAGGAATTTGTGGTAAGGCGTATTTTTCAAATTTACAAATATCTCTACTGACACAAAACATGACTACCCCCTGAATATATCAATGACTGATTCTTCATCCCATAAAGGGTGACATTCTCGTGCCAGATGATTCTCTGCTGCTTTTAGGTGAGATCTCTTGCATTGATCCTTGAGTCTATTAAGCTTGGCTTTGACTTCTCCGTAATTGATCAGGAAATGTTCGATATTCTGGTGAGCGAGCATGGCTTCATTCAGACGTTTTTCAAAGGACAGCAAGCGCCAGATGTCGTGTGGATCATCGACAATGCCGAAATTGGCACAACCAAAGCACTTTACGACAAAGCCGCATCCCTTTTCTGACTTCTCTTCGTCACTGAGAGTACCTGCTCGGTTGACAGTCTTCTGGAACTCCCATTTTTCTGGTGTGTCTTCACCCTTACAGAATCCGCCGTTTAGATTCTGTACGATCTGATCTGTGGTATCGTTAGCCTTAAGCGCCTCCCATTCCTCATTTGAGAGCACCTTTCCGACAGTCTCTTTGGCCTTTCCTACCGCGACAATCGTGCCCCCACTGGGGTTCTCCCCCAAATAATGCAAGGCCGTTAACCCCACCGCCAGTTGACTTCGTGCTTCGTCCTTGGATACCTTGCCGTATTTAGAGTTGTCATAGGTTGAGGGCGAATTGCGCGTATTATCAGCCGCTTTTGTTCTGCCCATTCTCTGTTCAGCAAACTGCTTAATGGAGGATTTCAGCAGGTTACAATTCAGCCGAAGTTCCGGATTACTTTCGATTAGTGACTGGAGACGTATTGAGTGTTTGACTAGATAATTCTGAGCGTAATCAAGAAGGTTTGCTCCCGTAGGTGTTTTGCCGTTCATTTTTAGGAACAAGTAATGTTTATCCAGACCGAGGCTTACGGAATGTGCCTTTGACAATTTGAGGTGAGATTCAAAGAAAATTTTACATGATGCTCTTGGGGTAAACGTGCGAAGCTCAACCTTTTCTCCGCGAGTCTTAAAACCCTCAATGCTGATGCGTCCTGTACCGGAATACTGACAAAACCATTCATTTTCTAAAAACATGCTGAGTGTTTCAGTCTGCCCAGTGCCCAGATAATAGATGGTCAGAAATACCGAGTTATAAACCAGTTTGTTGAATGTAAATTGTCTTTTAAGCTTATTTAATGTGTCATCATAATAACGAGATAAAAGCTCCTTTCGGTCTTCCAGCAACGCAAAAGCAATAGCACGCAGCTCTTTGGTTGTATAATTATCTGAATGCAATGCGGCTGCCTGAGTATTGAGATTTCGAGCAGCTTTGGGGATTTGTCCAAAGCCAAACTTTTTACAAATTGAATTCAGACTCGAACCCAGATAACCAAGAGTTGTTGCCTTGATAGGGTTGCCGCTCAGCCACTTTCCAGTACTTACCATAGATAGGTAATTTGCATGAATGAACTGAGTACAGGTCACCGGTGAGAACTCCACTTTGGCTTTTTGTTCACTTGGTTGCTTATTAAAGGAATAAGCTAGCACACTTTGTATTTTTTTAAACTGCGTTGCTTTTGTAGCTTCTCGCCATCCCGACTGCTGGAACTTTGAGATCAGTAAACGAACATGGTCATCGGTGGAATACGCTTTGAGCACTGAAAAGTCAACGTTACGGTTAGTTCCGCAGCCGTCAGTCCAAACATACCTCCATTTGGTGATGCTTGTCAGGGTATTGTCTGTAACCATTTCTGTGGTCGGGGTGGAGCGGTAGGTGCGTGCATTTTCCTTTTGATTCGAGTCCTTAAAGTCGGTCATGAAATCACCTTACCTTCCAGTAGATTCATGGTTATCTCAGGGATCTGGTTCTTCTCGGGATTTCCCTCATAGTGCTTGAGATACAGCATGGTCGTATCCAGATCCTTGTGGCCCATTTCTTTCTTTAAGGTTTCCAGTGCTTGCAGCATCGATAGCCCTGACACTTGTGCCAAGGAATCAAGTTTATAGGCTCCAAAGGTGGCTCGACAGTCATGCTGCTTGTGCTTGAAGTGCGGATTGCTGTTCTCTTGGATTGCCGTTCGTAGTTTTCCCCAGAGTGTATTAAGGCTTTGGGTCGTGAAACTGTTGCCGTCCTTGTTGATGAACGCTGGCGGATTCATGTCACCCGTATTCATAAAATATAGTTGTTGCCGCTTCTTATATCGCTCACTTTGATGGTATCGGTTTATCGATTCCATCAACCAAATCGGCATAGACACCTGACGGTCGATGTTATATTTCGTTTTACACTGGTGGCTAGGCCCAATCCAAATACCTGTCAATGTCCTACCGTTAAACCGTTTGGGGATCGCAAAATGCTCAGGCTTAATATCCGCGACCTCAATCGCTCGAAGTCCAACGCCGAGCATGACACTGACCATTAGACGGAATTCAATGGAAAGCCCATTGCTACACCAGTTGTCTCTTACATGTTGAAGATCGAGGTCGTTTAAAGGTTGCAGGTTGGTATCTCTTATTTGACTGCGAATAGAGCAGTCTGTCAGCGTTTGTCCGTATCTCGTCAAGCCAGTGACTTCAAATGGCAGCTTTAAAATGTAGCCATGTCGGTAACAAAACAGGTAAAAGCGTCTTACGACAGACAGTGCAGCCACGGCGGTGTTGCGTCTTAGTTTGCCTCTTTCAATCTCACCATCGAGATATGCGCGGTATAGGAATATAGGGTAGCGTTGAAGCTGTTCTTCATGGTCGTCCCACCTGAGGTGATTTGCATCCAAGAATCGGTAATACCTCAACAAGTGAAAGCATGTTGGTTTAATGTCCTTGAGGTTCTCAATGATACGGCGATTCAGGATGAAGGCATTTGGTTCAAACACAGGTCTGCCTTCGCTGGTGAGCAGTATGAGCACGCCTTTGAATGACATTGGCTTTTCAACACTAAAAGAGCCACCGTCATCAACCACTTTCACATGACCGATGTCTATCACGGGGTTTGTCTCTACAAGGTGGTAGAAATGCTCCATCCTGCTCTTACTCCCGTATCTGTTTACCGAGACAGCATTGACACAAGGCAAAGTGAGACGGTCGTCTCGTTATCCCACTTTCCTGCTTGTTTGATCCTGCCCCTCAGGCACGCGGACTCCCATGAGCAAAAACACCACGCCATCACCGGGAATGCCACTCACGCTGATTAACAGGCCAACGAGAGAATTTTATGGAGAGTAGGTTCCATTAGTCAACTAATAGTTCAGTTAAAACAATGACATAGGTGAAACTAGAGATCGGAGAAAATTAAAAGTTAGCAGGTTCAGCTGTCGGCGATCCACTGGCGGGCCAACACGGTAGAGGTTAAGTACCGGTTTGTTACCAACGAAGGACCACTATTCATCGAGTTCGCAGATGAGGGTTACGTCGTCCAGCACTGCCTTGTAAGCGGTTACTTGCCTTGGGTTGAGTTTTTTAGCGTGCGCAGGACGGTGTTGATGCCAATCTTGAGCACACGAGCGGTGTCACGGGCACCGGAACAATTGAAGGCCATGTCGACAATCATGTCTTTCATGCCGGGTTTGAGAGCTTCGTAGGTATAGGTGAGCTGGAAGACATGAGGGCAAGCGGGGCAGCGATAGCGGGCATGACCAGCAGGGATCTTGCCGTGGTGGTATACACGAGCAGAATGGCAGCGAGGACAGTGAACGGTGAGATCGGCGAATACTTACCTTACTCCCTTTACTTTTTAAATCTAATATCAAGTGTGGATTGCAATCTAATTAAATCAAAGTGATGGCGATTTAGTGATGATCTAAAAATAACTATCAGGGCTATGAGTTGAATGTAAAAAAGCCATCGCCCCCGCTTCGCTCTGCCGGTATAATGCGCGACCCGAATTGTTCCAGGTGTTCAAAATGCAGCCGGTTACCCACCTTTTCTCCTATCCCCGCTACTGGGCCGAGTGCTACGGCACTGCGCCCTTCCTGCCCATGTCCAGAGCGGAGATGGACAAGCTCGGCTGGGACAGCTGCGACATAGTCCTGGTGACCGGTGACGCCTACGTGGATCACCCGAGTTTCGGCATGGCGGTCATAGGCCGCATGCTGGAGTCCCAGGGCTTTCGGGTCGGCATCATAGCCCAGCCGGACTGGTCATCTAAGGATGACTTCATGCGTCTGGGCAAGCCGAACCTGTTTTATGGCGTCACAGCGGGCAATATGGACTCCATGATCAACCGCTACACCTCCGACAAGAAGCTGCGCCACGACGACGCTTACACCCCGGGGGATGTGGGCGGCAAGCGGCCCGATCGCGCGACCCTGGTCTACACCCAGCGCTGCAAAGAAGCTTTCAAAGAGGTGCCAGTGGTCATAGGTGGCATAGAGGCGTCCCTGCGCCGCATCGCCCACTACGACTACTGGTCCGAGACCATACGCCGCTCCATACTGCTGGACGCCAAGGCCGACATCCTCATCTATGGCAACGCCGAGCGGCCGCTGATCGAGGTGGCACACCGCATCGCCAATGGCGAGACCATGGAGACCATGCAGGACATTCGCGGCACCGCCGTGATCCGCAAGGAGCCGCTGCCCGAGTGGCGCGGGGTGGATTCGAGCAAGCTGGATCAGATCGGCCGCATCGACCCCATCATGAACCCCTATATGGAAGGGGCGCCCTGCTCGGATGACGAAGGCACTGCGCCGATGGAGCAGGAGGCCAAGCCGGTGCTAGTGCAGCCGCCCAAGCAGAAGCCGTGGGAGAAGACCTACGTCAAGCTGCCGGCGTTCGAGCGGGTGAAAGAAGACAAGGTGCTCTACGCCCACGCGTCGCGCATCCTGCACCACGAAACCAACCCGGGCTGCGCCCGCGCGCTCTCCCAGGCCCACGGCGATCGCATCATCTGGGTCAACCCGCCCGCCTTCCCGCTGGAAACCGACGAGATGGACGGCGTGTTCGGCCTGCCCTATCAGCGGGTGCCGCACCCGGCCTATGGCAAGGAGAAGATCCCTGCCTACGAGATGATCAAGACCTCGGTCAACATCATGCGTGGCTGCTTCGGTGGCTGCTCCTTCTGCTCCATCACGGAGCACGAGGGGCGCATCATCCAGAGCCGCTCGGAAGAGTCGATCATCAAAGAAATCGAAGATATCCGCGACAAGGTGCCGGGCTTTACCGGCGTCATCTCGGATCTCGGCGGCCCCACCGCCAACATGTACAAGCTGCGTTGCAAGAGCCCCAAGGCCGAGCAGACCTGCCGCCGCGCCTCCTGCGTCTGGCCGACCATATGCCCGCACATGGACACCGACCATACCCCGACCATCGATCTCTATCGCAAGGCGCGGGATGTGAAGGGGATCAAGAAGATTTTGATCGCCTCCGGCGTGCGCTACGACATAGCGGTGGAAGATCCGCGCTACATCAAGGAGCTGGCCAAGTACCACGTCGGCGGCTATCTGAAGATCGCCCCTGAACACACGGAAGAGGGCCCGCTCTCCAAGATGATGAAGCCGGGCATGGGCAGCTACTACAGCTTCAAGGAGCTGTTCGACAAGTATTCCAAAGAGGCGGGCAAGCAGCAGTACCTGATCCCCTACTTCATCTCCGCCCACCCGGGCACCACGGATGAAGACATGGTGAACATGGCGCTCTGGGTCAAGACCAACAGCTTCAAGCTGGATCAGGTGCAGAACTTCTACCCGTCGCCGCTCGCCAACGCGACCACCATGTATTACACCGAGAAAAACCCCCTCAACAAGGTGAGCCGCCAGGGTGGGGATGTGTTTGTGGTCAAGGGTGAGCGCCGTCGTCGCCTGCACAAGGCGTTGCTGCGCTACCACGATCCGGCCGGCTGGCCGATGATCCGCGAAGCCCTGCTGGAAATGGGCAAGGGTCACCTGATCGGCAACGGCCCCAACTGCCTGGTGCCGCCGGAAGGGCGCGGCGAGGCGGTGGCCTCGCGCAGCATCAACAAGGGGCTGAAACCAGCTCTGACCCGCCACAGCAATATCGTGCATCAGCGCGGCAATGGGGTTGGCAACAAGGGCGCCCGCAGCGAGGCTGGAGCAGGGAATGCCCCGGCAGCCAGCAGAAACGGCGGCAAGGCGGGCAATGGCAAACCGGTGGGCTCTCAGCTCCAGAAAGGCTCGGGTAACGGCAAGTCTGCCGCACAGGGCGCAGGCCAGGGGAAACCGGCCGGCAAACCCGCTCACAAGGGCAAAGCCCCAACCCGCGCTGGCTCTGCCAAACCTGCCACTCAGGGCGGCAAGCCTGCCGCAAAAGGTAACGGCGCCAAGCGACCGGCTCGGTGATATTTCCCTGATAGGAAAGCGATAGAAAAAAAGGCGACCGGATGGTCGCCTTTTTATTTATGCAAAAGCCTTCTGTAAAAATTATAACTAAAGTCTCATGCAGATAATTTGGTTTAATTATGGTGTGACTAGTTATCTATTTATACGCGAAAAAATTTTTCATCTTCATCTAGTGATAATACTATCTTATCAGAATACATATCATAAACATCGTCAGGTATTTTGTCTGATAGCATTGATAAAACTTGTTGGCCTGGAAGCTTATTTGCCTCTTCGAATATTTCTTTAATTTGTTTTTTATCTATATCTTCGATGCTGTCATGAAAAACAAAAGTCGGCCTTTTAATTTTTAATTCATTTACTGCATGTATATAAGCAAAGTCAAAAGCAATAACTTCAGCCTTTTTTTTGCCCCCTTCAGGGTTTGTTGCTGAGTTATTGAGTTTGATTGAGCAGATTCCAGTATCCCTATTGAAATCGAGATCTATATCGTACTCTTCATCATGTAAATTTTTTGTTATTGACTTAAGGTGTTCATTAAATTTCTTTTCAAATAAATAAACAGTATCGATTTCTTTAGAAATTGAATCAAGAATACTTTGTAAGTTACTTTCTGATTCCAGTAAGTCAGACTTTGCTTTTGACTGTTGCTCAATTAGTCCTTCTAATTTTCCTAGTTCGACCTTAAGTTCACCAAGTTTTTTAAGGTTTTTTGTCACATGATCCAAACTTTCTTTTGATCTCATATCAGAAAATACTTGCAATTTATCTTTTCTTAATAAGTTCAGTTCTGCTTGGAGTCCATCAAATTCCTCCTGTAATCTTGGTATATCAATAGTAAGGAATAACTTCTTCTTATCAACTAGGTTATTGTGAAAGAGAATTACGTCCTCTAACTCTCGTAATGCACCATCAATCGCTATACCGGAGAAGTCATATATGGCTTTGAGTTGGCTTATTAAATACCCATTATTATCTTTTGATAATAGCTCAATAGTGTCATTAATATTGTCTATCTTTCTTTGTGTAGATAACAATTCTTCAGTAAATAAATCTTCTTTAGCTTGTAAGTCAGAAAGTCTTTCTATCGGATTGGAGTACTCTGATGAATATTCAAATGTTAGTAAGTTTTTTTCTAAATCTATAGCATCAGCTTTATATCGCTTTATCTCACTATCAGGTTTTTGTTCTTTTACTATTGCATTTATAGCCAAAGAATTTCTTTTACGACGTGCAACTAAGTTTGTAGCATCTCTTTTTTCTGTGAGAAGTGCAGTATTATTAAACCCAAAAAGATACAAAAAAAGTTCGCTATAGTCTTTGTTTCCTGCTCTTCTATCAAGAAACTTGGTTGTACTTAACATTCGATGACTATCATTTCTGATGAATTTTGGTGCAATGGCACGAACAGATGGTCTTCGGGTGGCAATGTTGAAAAATTTACTCTGTAGGAATATCTCATATTCTTTTTCATCAACAGAAGTGCCATTAATCCAGTAAGCTGAGTCTAATATAGTATTGGTGCATAAATTACGTGATATTTGGTTTAATCTATTTTCGTAATCAAAAAAACTCAACGAAGCAATAACAATATTATTTTTAAATAGTGACTCTATCTCTTGGTTTGGTTTTCTGAACTCTTCATCAATATATATATTTGATAGGTTACCTAACATCAAGAAATCTATCACTCGTGATAATGTAGATTTTCCAACACTATTACCAGTTCTACCAGAGTTTGGTTTGTTGGTTACAAGGTTTAATCCTGAGTGGAATTTGATTGACCTTATCAAATTGTTGTTTATTTTTATCTCAAGGCTATCTAGTCTCATTTATGAAAACCCCTACACCATCAAAGTCAATTGCTTTAATTGAAAAAAGCCAATCTAATGTTAGTATTATATGGTCAGTTGATACGGATAGCTCTGAAGATCCCTCAATTAAAATTTTCTCCAGAGTTAGGCTATTTCTCTCTAGTATCTCTAAAATTTTTGCACCCATACTTACAATGTTTATTTCTGGGTCGCACCCACGTCTAGGAATCATAAGTAGGATTCTCCATAATTATACATTCAATAAAGGCATGAGCGACAACTACGTTAACTCCCAACTCAATATGCTCTTTATATTCTGGAGTGTTTTTTGATTCGAAAGCAGTGTTTTTTAGATTTTGAATTATAAATTCTAAAATAAAGTCTGAGTTTTTTCTTACCTTTATGATGTCTACATCGCAAGATAAATAATCTATATTAACAGCATCTAATGCTAGGTAATATAAGTCATTCAAATTTTGAAGGATGGTATCTTTTCCAAAAGGAATTAAGGTATCAATATCTACATATGCTTCTTCTATTTTAGAAGAGTGATCTAGATATTGCTTTATAATATGACTTTTAGATTTCAGGTTATTATAATCTATTTTTATTACAGTTTCTGACGATGGGCGTCTTCTAACAGGGCTGAAAGTAAAAGGCTTGTTAGCTAATGTTCTCAATAGCTCATTTATGGCAGAACCTATTTTATATTCTGGAGAGTCTCCAATATGTAAGTTACCTGCTACTCTTTCAACATTAACGGTCTTGTTGGTAGTAGATGTATGATTTCTTTCATTATCCATAGCCAAAGTGCAGTCCCTACATGTTTATTTTCATGCCACCAGAATTATTTTTAGTATAGATATTTTTTTGACCATTCTGAATTACTTCGTCTTGACTGTTATCTGTTACTGCACTCACTGTTAAAGTTTTAATTTTTGTTTTTAATTGTTTGTTTTGTTTGTTTTTCATAATGGCAAAGACCGTACTTCCTACAGTACATATCCACGAAATAACAACACCTGCATCTGATTTAACAAAATCAATGAATTGTTCCATTTTCTTTCCTTAAAGCTTATGAAAAATTTGGTAAAAAATCGTGAAATGCACACAAATATGAGTTGAGCGACATAGCTTTAACTGCTGCACTGTTTGAGCCTGACAAAAGCACGCTACCGCCCGTGGATTACAGCTTCCAATATGCTCCATTGACCAGCGAGGGTAGCAACCTATCGCAGCTCAACAGGTTCTGGATGGCTATGGTAAGCCAAACGAAGCTGGGCCAGCGAGCACAAAACGGAGGTAACCATCAGAAAATCATCGTTTTTTGAACTGCGTCATCAAAGCGCTTAAGCAGGTGCGATAAAGGCGGGCAAGCAGGCACGGCTTTGCTATCTTGTTCTGCCTATGGATAAGGGGAGGGGCTGAATGGCCGGCTCCCTTGCACAGGAGCAATAGATGGCGGTGAAAGCCAAATCCAGAAGAGAGAAGATGGGCAGCGGCCTTGGGCTGCTGCTCGGGATCCTTATTTTCAATCTGATTGCCTACCAGTTTGTTGAGACAAAAGCGCTCTCCGAGACCAACCGGATGATAGGGGCCATTGTCAGCGCCCTGCTCTGCTCCGAGCTGGGGGCCAGAGTGGGCAAGTGGCTGGATCGCAGAGAGCCATCTTAGCGGGATTTCCCGAGTCACCCGGCAAACGGCTGTCACCTGGCCATGGGGCAGCAAAGCGTTCAGCTTTCACGCCCCTTATTGCCACACTTCCTGCCCCTTGCCATTGAGCAGGGTGTGGAACAGATAGTGATCGTCCCGATCGTAATAGACGGTGAGGGTGTGGCGCTGGGTGTAATCCGCCGCCACGCCTGCCACCGTCATCGGTATCAGGATCAGCTCCCCCAGCCCCATAGTCACGGCGCTCGCCGTGGCCTGGCCATTGCCGTCAGCGCGCTTGTGGATCTTGCCGAGCACGGTAAAGCGATCGCAACCCTGCACATTATCCTCGGTCAGAAAGGTGGCCTGCTGGCAAAGCTGGGGCTCGCCCAGTTCGGCGCGAATGGTCGCGCGTGTCTCCCCCGGTGCCAAGGTGTTGCGAAAGCGCCCCGAGTAGTGATCGATGGCGGCGGCGCATCCGCCCAGCAGCAATGGTAGCACTAGCAGGAACGGGTGAGAGAAGCGCGTGGATCGGTTCATAAGGGCAGGGCTCGGTTTGAGTCATCCTCGCCCCTTCGCTCGGGTTCGCTGCGATGCAGGAAGGCGGCCAAGGTATCGCGCGGCGGCGTGATGCCGCACTGCACCAGAATGCGCCCAATAGCCCCCCTGTGATAGCCGCCGTGAGTCACCAGGTGCAGCAGCATCTCCTCGCGGCTCATCTGCCCCCTGTCGCCATCGACAAAGCGAAACGAAAGCGAGGTTTCACCCTCTTGCGGGCTCAAGGTAGCGACGTAATCCACCAGCCAGTTATCCAGTGCCGTGACCGAGCTGCGCAGTGCCGCCAGGGTCGGCGTCTCCGGGGTATTGGTGGCACTGAAGCCGTGGGACTCCCCAAGCAGATTGGCCTTGAAGATGGCATCGACCACATGGATATGGTTGAAGATTCTAAGGCCGGTGTGATGGGCTTCGGCATATTGCTGCGAGTCCAGCGTGGCGATCGCATCCAGCAGCTCGCCATCGGCCCAACGCTTGTAGTGAAAGAGGGATTGCAGCGTCTTGTTGCTCATCGGTTCCTTGCCCCTATGTCTCCTTGAAGTGGGGCATGTTAGCCAAAATGGGTGCAATACGAAACCCGTTTTGCTGGCGATGTGCATCACTTCGACCCTCCCCTTGGCAGGGGAGGGAGTAAAGCCACTTCCGTCTGCTCCTCGCCCTTGCGAAGGGGGAGGCTGAGAGGGGGTGGGGCAGCCCGGGTTGCGGCAAGGCTGGATCTGCGGGGGAAATCCTGAGATGGTGCGGGCACTTAGCCGGTTATCCACTTATCCACTTATCCAGTGATCGAGTGACAAGGAGTTCTCATGCGCATTGCCCTCGTAGGTCTCGGCGATATCGCCCAGAAGGCCTATCTGCCGCTGCTCGCCAGCGACGAGCGGGTCACCCCGCTGCTCTGTACCCGGAGCCCGGAGGTGCTTGGAAAATTGGCCCGTCAGTACCGGATTGCCGAGTGCTTCACCGAGGTGGATGGGTTGCTCGCGAGCCGCCCGGATGCCGTGATGATCCACGCCGCCACAGCAGTGCACTTTGCGCTGGCCCGCCAGTGCCTGCAAGCGGGTATCCCCACCTTTGTGGACAAGCCGCTCTGCTTTGATTACGCCGAGGTGGAGGCGCTCGCCAATCTCGCTATCTCCCAAGATTGTCCGCTGTTTGTGGGCTTCAACCGCCGCTATCTGCCCGCCATGAGCGCCGCCCGGACAGATAATCAGTTGCTCACCGAGCTCAACTGGCAAAAGCACAGACACGCCCTGCCGGGGCTGCCGCGTCCGTTCCTGTTCGACGACTTTATCCATGTGCTCGACAGCCTCTGCTTCTATGGCGGCGCTCCGAGTGGGGATCTCCATGCGGTGCTGAGGCGGAGTGCCCAGCAGCCCGAGCTGCTGGCCGGGGTGAGCGTCGCCTGGCAAAGCGGGCAGGTGGCGGTGAGCGGCAGCATGAACCGCAGCGCCGGTATCACAGAGGAGCGCATCGATGCCTATGGCGACAACCTCTCCCTGCATATCGAAAACTGCACCCGGGGCACCTTGGCCCGCGATAAAATCGTGCAGACCCAGGCCCCCGACGACTGGCAGCCGGTGCTGGCCCAGCGGGGCTTCGTGGCCATGCTCGATCACTGGTATGGGCAGATTGAGGCGGGCCGCGCCGATGGGGCGCTTGTCGAGAGCTATCTGCAGAGCCATCGACTGGCCGAGCGGCTGGTGGCGCTGGCGACCTGATCCTTCTCCTGCGCCTGTGGCGCCTGACTGGGCGGGCCCACACGGGTGAGGAAACAGGCAGACCACTGTACAAGATGGCGGATCCCTGCGCAGTCAGCCGGCGAGGGCACCGCCGCGCGAGCCAAGCGGACGCTTGTTTGCTATCTTGGCGGCCATGAACTGCCTTCAGAGCAACAGAGTGTCATGAGCATTGTTTTGGGAATGGAGCCGGGCCACCGGCTCACGGGTGACGAGGCTGTGAGCCGCCCCCAGGCCAGCATGGCGAAGCGGCCATGAGCATTATTCTGGGGATAGACCCAGGTTCGCGCATCACAGGCTACGGCGTCATCCGCATAGTCGCAGGCAAGGCGGAGTATCTGGGCTCGGGCTGCATCCGCACCGATTTGGGCGAGCTGCCGTCGCGTCTCAAGCAGGTGTATGACGGGGTGAGCGAGATCATCACCCAGTTCAAGCCGGACGAGTTCGCCATCGAGCGGGTCTTTATGGCGCGCAACGCGGATTCTGCCTTGAAGCTGGGTCAGGCTCGCGGCAGCGCCATAGTCGCGGCGGTCAATGCCCTGCTGCCGGTCAGCGAATACTCGGCAACCCAGATCAAGCAGGCGGTGGTAGGCACGGGCGGCGCCGCCAAGGAGCAGGTGCAGCACATGGTGACCCATCTGCTCAAGCTGTCGGCCACGCCCCAGGCGGATGCGGCGGATGCGCTCGGGGTGGCACTCTGCCACTTCCATACCCGCCAGAGCCTGATCAAGATGGCGGGGCGGGCCACCAGCTCGGTGCGCGGCCGCTATCGCTGAACCCTGCCGACGCTGACTGCGTCTGAGGAGCAATGTGAGAGGAGGGCGCCCGGGCGCCCTCCTCGTTTATCAGTTTCGCCTGGGTCCTCAGATGCTCGCCATCCTGTTGTTAAAAGCCTCAACAGAGTCACAAGTTGTCGTACCAGATGGCGGGACGCCATTCGGGACTGACGACAATCCTCTTGATGAATCAATCACTTGTGACCTTGATCACACTTTCCTGGCAAGACAGGTTCACTTCGCCTCGTCATGTCACGCTCCCATAATGTGGCGCCGTTTAAGAACGGCGACCTCATGAGCCCAGGCTCATGTTCCATCCATCATTGGGAGAGTTGAGAGTGAAACCTTTTGCAGCTGAGTTTATGGGCACCTTCTGGCTGGTGCTGGGGGGTTGTGGCAGCGCAGTGCTGGCCGCCGCCTTCCCGAACGTGGGAATCGGCCTGCTGGGCGTGGCGCTGGCGTTCGGTCTGACTGTGCTGACCATGGCCTATGCCATAGGCCATATTTCGGGCTGTCACCTGAACCCGGCCGTGACCGTCGGGCTTTGGGCCGGTGGCCGTTTCCCGGCGTCCGGTGTGCTGCCCTACATAGTCGCTCAGGTATTGGGCGGGATTGCGGCAGCGGCCGTGCTCTATGTGATCGCCAGCGGTCAGGCCGGGTTTGACTTAAGCGCCGGTTTTGCCTCCAACGGCTATGGCGAGCACTCGCCGGGCGGTTACAGCCTGCTGGCAGCCCTGGTGTGTGAAGTGGTGATGACCGGTTTCTTCCTGTTCGTCATCATGGGCGCCACCGACAGCCGGGCCCCGGCCGGTTTTGCCCCCATCGCCATCGGTCTGTGCCTGACGCTCATTCACCTCATCAGCATTCCGGTGACCAATACCTCGGTCAACCCGGCGCGCAGCACTGGGGTTGCCCTGTTCGTGGGTGACTGGGCCCTCGGCCAGCTGTGGCTGTTCTGGGTTGCTCCGATCGTCGGTGCCATTCTGGGTGCATTGGCCTATCGCGCGATCGCCCCTAAAGCGTGATCCGTGACGAAAAAGTGTGGTATCGACACGCCCCCGGGCGTGTTTTTTCGTTTCAGGGGGCGCAAAAACGGGCCACGAGGGCCCGGCTGGTTGCGTTGCTGGGTGAAAGAGGGAAGGTCTTACAACCCTTTGGCGCTCAACATGTCCTTGTAGCGCTGGCGCAACAGCTGCACCCGCTCCACATAGGCGCGGGTCTCGGCATAGGGGGGTATGCCCCCATGTTTTTGCACCGCACCGGCTCCGGCGTTGTAGGCCGCGGTCGCCAGCGCCACGTTGCCGCCATATTGCTTGAGCAGGCCTGCCAGGTATTTCACCCCGCCAAAGATATTCTGCTCGGCCATCAGGGCATCGCCGACCCCCAGCTCGCGCGCCGTGGCCGGCATCAGCTGGGTCAGCCCCATGGCCCCCTTGCGGGAGACCGCCAGCGGGTTGAAAGCGGATTCGGCGTGGATCAGCGCCCGGATGAGCGCGGGCTCCACCTGATAGGCCTTGGCCGCCGCCTGTATCGTGCTGGCGTAGTCGTAGAGGAAGAGGCCAGTGGTGCGCCAGTTGACCTTGGAAGCCGGGTCGCAGGCATAGCAGTCGTTGAACAGCAGCAGCTCGTAGTGGCCCTGCTCCGGCATCATGTCGGAGTAGCGTATCACGCCGTTTTTCTGCACCGATTTGTAGACCTGGATCTGGCGCGTGCCGGGCGGCAGGCTGGCGGTCAGCCGGGTGGGTTCTGGCAGTGCGCTGGGCGCGGGCATTGCCTTGGGCGCCGCAAGAGGAACTGAGAGGGGGGCCTGCGCCTCTGTGGTCAGGATCACCACCTCGGCCGGCGGGGGAGTCTGGCTCCAGCCGGGCGGGGAAAACAGCGGGATCAATCCCATCAACATCCATGCTTTCAACGGCTTGCTCCCTTAGCCTCGTTAGCCTTGTTGAGTAAAGCATCATGGCGGTTGCAGAACAAGCTGCCGATGAGCGCAGCGCCCGAAATAAACCGGCAAATAAAGAGGGGCCGCACTGTGGCGGCCCCCGTCCGGTGTCTCCTCCTTATTCCTGCAGCCAGAGCCGGGCACTGCGGGCGGGGATGGCGACCCGTACCCACTGGCTCTGCACATTGATCAGGGCGTTGCTGTCGAGCACGTCCCGGTAGTTGCGATACCAGTTCATCTCGAACTTGGCGGTATCGAGCCAGTATTCCTGCTCGTAGTCGCACTTGTTGATGCCGACCAGCCCCAGCTTGCCGCGCTTGAACAGCACGAAGCAGTCGCCGCTGCCGATGAGCTGCATCGGCTGGCCCTGCACCGTGTTGTGGAAACGGATCATCCCCTTGAGGTCGCTGCGCTGATAGTAATCCTGCCAGCGCAGCCCGTCCTTGGCCTGGGTCTCGCCGTGATCGGAATAGACCAGGGGCGAGCCGCCATCGCGGCCGAGCAGATAGGCATAGGCCAGCTTCTCGTCGGTCTGGTTCAGGATCTGGTAGCGAAAGCCATCGTTGGTGGGAATGTCGTGGGTGATGGCGAAGGTGACCGCCCGGCTGCCCGGCAGAGCCTGACCGTAGGCACCCGGATCCGCCAGCAGGTTCATGCTGCCACCATAGCCGAGCGCCCCGCGCAGGGAGGCAAACAGCGGGAAGTCATAGGCGCCCTGACCGCTGCTGTCGAGATAGGGTTTGAGGAAGCGTTCGTAATCCGTGCTGCCGGCGCCCCCCGTGGTGATCACCTCGCCAAACACCTGCACGCCCTGTTTTATCTCGGGGGTGAACACGGCGTTTATCTGGTAATCGCTCATGTGCTTGACCGCATCGACCCGAAAGCCCTTGATCCCCATCCCCTTGAGCGCCTTGAGGTAAGCCTGTTGCTGGCTCACCACCCAGTTGTTGGGGTCGAGATCCGGCAGCCCCTTGTCACCGGCGCCGCCGCACAGGCGCCAGTACTGGACGTGGCCCGGATCGCTCCAGTCGGTGATGCAGCCTTCGGGGTGAAAATCCGATCCCGCCAGCAAGTTCTGGCCCAGATCGCCAAACAGCTTCTGGCGCTCGAAGTAGGCGGGGTTGGCCGCATACTGGCCGAGCAGCTCGCTGCCGGGGTAGTTGAGATCGCTGCGCTTCCAGCTCTCGTTGGCCATGTGGTTGAGCACCACGTCCGCATAGACGGCTATGCCTCGCGCCTGCATGGCGGCGATCAGCTGCTCGAGATCCTGCTTGTTGCCAAGGGGGGTGTCGATGAGGCGCAGATCCTGCGGTTGATAGCGTGCCCACCACTCGTTGCCCGACGACTTGAGGGGCGGCGAGATGAGCACCTGCTTGTAGCCGGCGGCCTTGATGAGATCGGCCTTGGCGGTGACTTCACTGTATTTCCAGTTGAAGGCGTGCAGTATGACGTCGGCTTGCGCCAGAGGGGCGATCAGCATGCCTGCGATCACCCAGATTCCCGCTGTTTTTTTCATTATTGTCAGTCCTTGTTTGGGTGCCCATGTGGGCACCCAGAGCCTCACATCGGCCCGCCGGGCCGGCAATCTCCTTTTGACTGTTTTGTGAGCATTTTCAAAGGGGAGTATGCGGATCTGTGACGGCTTGCATAAAACCGTCTAGCCCCCGTCATTACTGACTTTTCCATCACTTCAACGGCTGGCCGACAACTCAGTCGAGGCCGTTGTTGTAGAGCGGCTGCCAGGCACAGAAACGCTGACCGTTGCGGCTGTTTTGCAGCCAGAAACGGTTGCAGTTGTCGTCGTAGTTGCTGGCGCCGACGTTGACGGCATAGCTGCTCAGCCGCTGCCCCTGCAGGGACTGGAACACCCCGTTGTAGAGCAGGGAGAAGTGCAGGTGCGGACCTGTGGAGGAGCCGCCCTCGCACAGCGCCTCGTTGCGGTTGCTGGCATAGGTGCCTATGGGGGTGTCGGCGGCCACGTAGTCGCCGCTGCGTACCGAGATGCCGCTCATGTGGTAGTAGTTGGTGGCCCAGCCGTTGGGGGCGGTGACCCGTACCTGGCAGCGGGAGAAGACGGTGACTGTGCCGCTGTTGGCGGCGGTGACCGTGTAGGTGGCGCCGCCCCAGCCTGGCCAGTCGTAGGAGACGTCGATGGAGGAGTAGGGGTAGCCCGAGCCGCTATGGGAGTGGGCGCCGTTCACCTTCCAGCTGTAGCCCTGGCGCCAGGGCAGCTGGAACTGGCCGCCGGCCAGCCGGGCCGAGGGAACCGTAGCAGGGGCCTTGGATGAGATCATGGCCTCCTTGCCAAACAGGGTTTGCCACTGCTCGCTCAACTGCTGCCGCTCGTGCGGGCCAAGCAGGCTGGCCAGGGCGGCCTGGTGCGCGGCAAGCGGGGGCAGGGCGGGGGTGCTGCGCTGGCTCAGCCGCAACTGGGCCTGGGCCTGATAGAAGCGCTCGGAGAGCTGGCGCGCCATCGACTCAACCTGGTTGTCAAAGCCCTTGGCTTTGACCAGCCGGGCGAATGGCGCCGCCATGGCCTGTTCCGAGGGGGCCGAGATGAGCTGGCTGCTCGCCTCCATCAGTGCCAGCAGCAGCTGGGGGTTGAGGCTGGTGATGCCGCTCCAGTGCAGGATCACCTCCTCCTTGGGCAGCAGGTGAGGCGCCTGTTGCAGCAGGAGGTCGTGCAGATCGAACGCCATGGCCGCCTCGCCAAACACGAAGTGGGCCTCGTCCAGCGGCACGGTGACGGCGTCGCTGGCGATGAGCTGCTGCCGGCTGAAGTGGTAGGGAGCAAGCGGGGTGTGGATGTCGCCGGCCCAGCTGGCGGTCGGGAGCAAGGCCAGCATCAGCAGTGAAGGTATGGGTCTGAACATGGTATCTCCTTGGCAAAGTGGTGAGGTGTCAGCGTGGGAGTGATCCCGCTCAGGCAACGACAACGCGATGCTATGCCAAGGTTTCACCATAGGGTGACAGGCCGGAATTGCTATTCGAATGAGGCTTTTTGTTGCAGTGGATGACCCGTATCAATTGTTAACAAATGTTTACATAAATAGTTTCTGATGCTAAATCAGCCACTTGTTAACGAGTGAGTGAGGCCTGGTCGTAAAATCCGGCGGATCGAGCAAGCAGTGCCCGTGCGGGGGATAGCGTGATAGGATTGCCACTGGTTTCTGCGGCCGGTTGCCTGTTGAAAAGTGAACAAGCAGGGGCTGTTATTGGCTTTTTTGTTACTAAAAGGCGTGATATCTTGCTGGTTAATCTGGTCGGATCTCTTGCCGATCTGCAACTGAATATTGAGGGCTGGGCCGAGTGGCCAAGGATGGAACGGGTGTGATTAGCAAGCGGGCGATGGAGCTCACCTTCGAAGAGTACTGTGATGCGGATCTTTCCCTGATCAGGGACTACTACGAAACCACTTTCTCCCATTACGTGCCGGATCTGGCCGAGCGTATCTTCGTGGTGCGCGACGCTCACTGGCTGGTGGGCGCCGTGCGTCTACGCGACGAACAGGATTATTACCACCTGTGCGGCTTTCGCCTGCTGCCCCATTACCAGTCGCTGGGACTGGGCTCGCGTCTGTTGCAGCACGCCTGCAACGATCTGCTGGACAAGCCGGTGGTGTGCCAGGCATTGCCGTTCGAGAAGCCGTTTTACCTCAAGGCCGGTTTTGCCGACCTGCCCCTGCACGAGCTGGATGGCCCGCTCTTCTCCCTCTATGACCAGCAGCGCGAACAGGGTTATCAGATCGAGCTGCTGGTGCGTCAGACCAAGGCCCCCGTCTACAACTGACGGCTCACTGGGGCTTGGTCAGCAGGTGGATCTTGCCCGGTGACAGCTCAAGCCCCAGCAGATTCTCTTTCAGCCAGGCCTGGTTCGGGTCCTTGTCGTTGAGGCGATAGACAGGCTGGGTCTCCAGCCGTTTCTCCATGCTCTGCAGCAGCATGCCGAGCATGAAGCCGAACTTCTGCTGCGCCGCTTCCGGCTCCAGCTTGTACTCAATCAATTTCATGTTGTCGAGGAAGAGGGCGCTCTGGGCCTTGTCATAGCGCGGCCTGGCCTCATAGGTCATGTTCAGGCGCGCGTCGTATTCGGTCTGATCCGGCAGGGCGATTTTCAGCTTGCCCTTGCCATAGACGCGGGCGGTATCCGGGCTCTGGCGCCCGATCTGGACGTCGCTCTGCTCGAGCTGCACATGGGCCTTGATGATGCCGGGCAGCTCCAGCTGTTTGTTCACTTGTACCTGGGATTGCAGGTACTGGTTTATCTGTTGCTCATTGATGTCATATGAGCCTTGGCCTAGCATGGCCAGACTCAGCAGCATAGATTGCAGGATCATGCTAACGACCTGATAGAATGGGTGTGTTTTACAGCATACCATCCTGGCCCCGTGGGATCTGCCCACCGCATGTCACTCTGGTGTACAAGGAGTTCTCTTGATCAATGGCTTGGAGCACGACATCCAGCTGCTGTTTTCCCAGTTCCTCGGCTGGCTGCTGCTGCTATTTCACACCGTGATCGTGACGGGGGTCTCCCTGCGGGTGGTGATGAAACGGCGCCCCATCGGTGTCTCGCTGGCCTGGCTGGCCCTCATCTATGCCATCCCGTTTGCTGGGGTAGGCTTCTACGTGCTGTTTGGCGAGATCCGGCTCGGCCGGCGTCGCGCCGAACGGGCCCAGGCCATGTACCGCCCTTACGCCATCTGGATCCGCCAGCTGGCCCGCCTCTTCCCCCAGCACTGCTGTGAGGTGGGGGAGAAGGCCCAGCCGCTGCACGATCTGATCCAGAGCCGGCTGGCCATGCCCATGCTCTCCGGCAACCGGATGACGCTGCTGAGCAGGCCGGAATCCATCTTGCGCGAGATAGTGCGCGACATCCGCCAATCCTCCCAGTCCTGCTATCTGGAGTTCTACATCTGGCATCCGGGTGGCGATGCCGACGAGGTGTGCGAAGCGCTGATGGAGGTAGCGGCGCGCGGCGTGGATTGTCGTCTGCTGCTCGATTCCATGGGCAGCAAGGCCTTCTTCCGCTCGTCCTGGCCGAAGCAGTTGCGCAAGGCGGGGGTCAAGCTGGTGGAGGTGCTGCCGGTCGGCGCCTGGCGCATCCCGTTCCAGCGCCAGGACTTGCGCATGCACCGCAAGCTGGTGGTGATCGACGACAGGGTTGGTTACACCGGCTCCATGAACATGGTGGATCCCCGCTTCTTCAAGCAGAACGCCGGGGTCGGCCAGTGGGTCGACATCATGATCCGGGTGCAGGGGCCCATGGTGCCGCTGATGTGGTCCATCTTCGTCTGGGACTGGGAGATGGAGACCGGCGAGCGGCTGCTCGACAGCCTGCAGCACGAGCCAGAGGCCTGGCCCCAGAGCAACTATCGGGCCCAGCTCATTCCGTCCGGCCCCTTCGTCGGCGGTGACTGCATCCAGCAGAGCCTGCTGCTGGCCATCTATCAGGCCCGTCACCATCTGGTGCTGACCACCCCCTATTTCGTGCCGGATGATCCGCTGGCGGCGGCGCTCTCCTCGGCGGCGGCGCGCGGGGTGCAGGTGCAACTGGTATTGCCGGCGCGCAACGACTCCCTGATGGCCAATCATGCCTGCAACGCCTTCATGGAGGAGCTGCTGGAGGCGGGGGTCGAGGTCTACCGCTACGATGCCGGTCTGCTGCACACCAAGAGCGTGCTGGTGGATGACGACTTCGCGCTGGTGGGCACGGTGAACCTGGACAGACGCAGCCTCTGGCTCAACTTCGAGGTGACCCTGCTCATCGACAACCCTGTGTTTGTCGCCGAGATGACCCAGCTGGTGCAGGGCTACATGATAGAGGCGACCCCCATGTCGCTGGCCAAGTGGCGCGCCCGCCCCTGGTACAAGAAGGTGACGGAGAACATCTTCTATCTGTTCAGCCCCTTGCTGTGACATCACATATTTGCGGCCGACGCCGAATTGGGCTTGCCTAGCCCCGATATGGCCCCGTAGAGTGCGGCAATGAGCCTTTGGAGAATCATATAAAGATGAAGAAGCGAGTAGCGCTGGCCGTCGGTGCGGCCCTGGTAGTGGGTGGACTGGGTGCCTGCTGGCACACGGGCAATACGTTCGATCGCATCATGGCCGAGCAGATTGCCAAGGTGAAGCAGGAGAGCGGCGTCGAGCTGACCTGGCAGCCGGGTGCCAGCAACCTGTTCACCCGCGATGGCGTGCTGAAGGTGGTGGTCACGCCGCAGACCCTGGCCAGCCTGGATGGTCAGCTGGAAGGGAGTGAGCCGGTCGAGGCGCAGTTCATCGTCAACAGCCGCATCCTGCCGCTCTATATCAAGAGCAACATGCTGCTCGACACCAAACAGGGTTCGCTGGCCCCTGTGTTCAGCGCGCTCAAGCTGGAGCAGTGGCAATTTGGCATAGAGTCGGTCAGCAGCCTCTGGACCGCCAGCAACAGCAGCCGCTTCTGGGCCAACGAATTCAAGGTCAAGCAGGGGCTCGACGAGTTCAGCTTCCTGCCGATGAAGGGGGACTATCACGGTGATCTGGAAGGCAATGGTCACGTCACCTTCCATTGGCAGGGCATGACGCTGCACGAAGAGCAGAGCAAGATGGACATGGTGCTGGCCGAACTCAAGGGCAGCGCCGACATGGCCGAGATCAGCGGTATCTGGCTCTCGCCTCGCAGCGACATGACCCTCTCGGCGCTGTCGGTGCAACTGCCTGACAGCGTCAAGGTGTTACTGCAGGGGCTGACCACGGAAACCCAGCTGGCAGGGGACGATGCCCAGACCCTCTCCAGCAGCTATCAGATGAAGGTGAACACCCTCAATCTGGAGAACGAGACCGACAACCTGGCGCTGACCCAGAGCAAGCTGGCCCTGAATCTCAAAGGGCTGGATCTGGAAGGCTATCAGGCGCTGCAGGCCGCCAGCGGCCAAGGGGTGGAAGATCAAGCCATCCAGCAGGCGCTGGACAAGCTGCTCAAGCGCGGCGCGACCCTGGAGCTGGCGGACTTGAGTGCCCAGCTCAACGGCGAGCCCGTCTCCATGAAGGGGGACGTCAAGCTGGCGGCCACCTCGCTGGAGCAGCTGTTCAACAGTGAAGAGGGGATGCACGCCCTGTCCGGCCTGCTGCACGCCAACCTCAGCGGCCAGCTGGGCAAGGCAGTGCCACAACTGGCCCCCATGCTGGAGCAGTTTGCCGCCATGGGCTACCTCAAGGCGGACAAGGCCCAGCTGACCGCCGAGCTCAAGCTCGACAAGGGTGCCATGACCATCAATGGTCTGCCGCTGTAAGCCGAATGCAACAACAGGCAGTGCAGAAACAACAAAGGCTCCCACGGGAGCCTTTGTTGTTTCTGGCGTGATGCCGCAGGCGGGTTACTTGAACACCACAGTCTTGTTGCCGTAGACGAACACCCGCTCGTTGAGCACCAGCTCCAGCGCGCGGCTCAGCACGGATTTCTCCACGTCGCGACCGGCCCTGGCCATGTCGTCGGCACTGAAGGCGTGGCCGACATGGATCACGTCCTGCTCGACGATGGGGCCCTCATCCAGATCGTCGGTGACGAAGTGGGCGGTGGCGCCGATCAGCTTGACCCCGCGATCGAACGCCTGGCGGTAGGGACGGGCACCGATGAAGGCCGGCAGGAAGGAGTGGTGTATGTTGAGGATCTTGCGCGGATAGGCCTCGACGAAGCTCGGCGTCAGCACCCGCATGTACTTGGCCAGGATCACGTAGTCGGGCTGATAGCCGTCTATGATGGCGCGTACCTGCTCTTCGTGCTCGGTGCGGCTCAGATCCTCGTGACTGACGGTGTGGAACGGGATGTCGAACTTGCCCGTCAATTCTGCGAGCGTGTCGTAGTTGCCGATCACCGCCACTATGTCCATGTCCAGCGCGCCGGCGTAGTTCTTCATCAGGATGTCGCCGAGGCAGTGAGTCTCCTTGGTCACCAGGATGACGATGCGCTTCTTGCCGGCCTTGACCAGACGGCGCTGGGCACCGGCGGGCAGGGCATCATCCAGATCCGCCAGCAGGGTCTCGTCGTTGAAACGTCCCTCCAGCTCGGTGCGCATGAAGAAGCGGCCGTTTTCGTGATCCACGAACTCGTCGTTCTTGTTGATGTTGAGCTGGTGCTTGTAGCAGATGTTGGTGATCTTGGCGATGAGGCCCTTGGCGTCCGGACAGTCCGTCAGCAGTATTTTCTTTTCCATCTCTGTCATGATTCCGTTTGTGGTGTTGGCGCCTGAGTCTGCGCAGGCTGCGCGTTTTTTCAGGCACTATGCCATAAACAAAATCAGAAAAGACAGTGCCCCGTGCGTGCGTGAGTCAAGTTGCTGGCGGCGGGTACCGGTCGGTTCCATATTCATCCTTGATGGGTTTTTGGCTGGTATCCTGCGTTTTTTTTCTTTAGGCTGTCTGCGCTTATTCTCAGGGCGGGGTGAAATTCCCCACCGGCGGTATCCCGATCTGACTCGGGGAGCCCGCGAGCGCCCGACCTTGCAACCAGGTCGGGGTCAGCAGATCCGGTGAGATGCCGGAGCCGACGGTCATAGTCCGGATGAAAGAGGATAAGACAGATATTGCAGGCATGGCCCCCCTTGGGCTGGCCGCTGCATACCTATCTCTGTCTGCCTTTCCATGCCCTGATTCTGGTCCTTGTCTTGCTTAGGAGTCTTACCATGAATCAGTCTTTACTCAGTGAATTCGGTGATCCCCTTGCGCGCGTCGAAGCGGCGTTGGCGGCCCTGCGGGCCGGTCGTGGCGTATTGGTGGCCGACGATGAAGATCGGGAGAACGAAGGCGACCTCATCTTCGCCGCCCAATCCATGACCAATGAACAGATGGCCATGATGATCCGCGAGTGCTCCGGCATCGTCTGCCTCTGTCTGACCGACGAGCGCGTTCGCCAGCTGGCGTTGCCCATGATGGTGGAGGCGAACTCCAGCCACTATCAGACCGCCTTCACCGTCACCATAGAGGCGGCGCAAGGGGTGACCACGGGTGTGTCGGCGGCCGATCGCGTCACCACCATTCGTGCGGCCATCGCCGATGGTGCCAAACCGTCCGATCTGCATCGCCCTGGCCACGTCTTCCCGCTGCGGGCTCGTACCGGCGGTGTGCTGACGCGCCGCGGCCATACCGAAGCCACGGTCGATCTGATGCAGCTGGCCGGTCTCAAACCGTTCGGGGTCTTGTGTGAACTGACCAAGGAAGATGGCTCCATGGCTCGTCTGCCGGACCTGATTGCCTTCGGCCGCCTGCATCAGATGCCTGTGCTGACCATCGAAGATCTGGTGCAATATCGTCAATTGCTGTCAGAACGTTCAGCCTGAGCCTCATACGAAATTGTAATAAGCCCAAAATTTGGTTACGCTCTGTGCGAACCTCATCCAGAGGCACTCATTTTTGCTTAAAGTTTGCACATAAAGTGTGCAACTAAAAAAAAATGAGGGTTTTAATGCATTTATCTGTGATGGGGCCTATCCAAAGTATGATTCTTTTGTGCCATAATCACGCCGCTTGCTAAACGTCTGGCGAGTTAAAGGGAGCTTTTAAAAATGAAAAAATTGTTGTTGGTAGGTGTTGTTGGTCTGTCCGCTCTGCTGGGCGGTTGTGCAAACACCAGCGAACTGGAAACCTCCGTTCAGAATCTGTCTAACAAAGTTGACCAACTGGCTCAAGATGTTAGCGCAGTTCGTGCTGATCAATCCAAGATCGCTGCTGATGTTGCAGAAGCCAAGCAAGAAGCTATGCGTGCTAACCAGCGCATCGACAACATGGCTACTTCCTACAAGAAGTAATCCATGCGAAAAAATGGCGCATTCATGCGCCATTTTTTTTTGCCTGAAATTCGTCAATTCCCCGCTTTCTACCCCTGAAATCCACTTCAGCAAGGCAATGCCGATCCCTCGGCATCACCCCGTCTTTCATTCCCGCATCGATCAGTAGAGCAGGCTGTAGAGCTTGCGACGGTAGCTTTGTGCCGCCGGGTTGCTTCCCATTGTGGTCAGGATGTCCAGATAGGTCTTCTTGGCATCGCCAAAAGCCAGGTCGCGCTTAAGGATGGTAAACAGCAAGGTCAGCGCCTCTTCCTGTCGACCCGCCTGGTTGTATTGCACCGCCAGCTCCTGGGTCAGGGTGAAATTGTCAGGATCCTGCTCATGACGTGCCTCCAGCGCCCTCAGTTCCGGGCTGTCTGCGGCCTGCAGTGCCAGCGCCAGCCGGGAGATCAGGGTCTGATAATGGTCATCCTGCGCGATCATGGGGATCTTGCCGAGCCGCTCCTGCGCTTCGTCCAGCAGATTGAGATCCAGTGCCGCCTGAATGAGCCACAGGCTGATGTCGTGGCGTTCCGGAGCCAGCTGGTGAGCCTTGGTGAGATGGGCATAGGCAACATCCGCCTGGCCGTCTGCCAGTGCCTGCTGCGCCTGCTCGAACAGCAGTTCCTCCTCCTTGGGAGCGAAGGCGGCAAAATAGTGGCGCAGGGTGGCTTCGTCCTGCGGCCCTTCCAGAATGGCCTGCTCGTCCGGGCGACCCTGATGGAAGAGTACCAGGGCGGGCAGGGCACGCAGGCCGAGCTGGCTGGCCAGCGGTTGCAGCTGCGGATCGTTCATGTCGACCCTGGCCAGGGTCACCTGGGGATTGGCCGGGCCAACCAGTGACTCCACCAGCGGGGTCATGCCCTGACACTCTGGCATCTGGGGGGCGTGGAAATAGATGACGACCGGCTTTTTCATGGAAGCATCGATCAGTGCGGTTTGAAAATTCTGGGGATTGATGTCGACGATCATGAGGCTGACTCTTGGAAAATGGTGTGAGTTAACATGGGGTTGATGGGGGAGGATTTCAAGTTGTCATCCAGCAGCCAGCCGTTGACGGCCAGGGTCGGGGCGGCGAGGCTGAGCCAGCCGCTGCCAAGGGGCCAATCCTGAACCCGGTAATCGTGCTCATCGAGCCGGTTGTCGAGCCGCCACGCCTGCTGCGGCACAAAGCATACCTTGTCGAGCCCGGCGGCAATGCCGGCACCGTGGGCTTTCAACACCGCCTCCTTGCGTGACCAGAGCCGATAGAAGGCGCTTTCCTGCTCTTCTGCAGGCAGGGCGGCGAGCCACTCGTACTCGCTGGTTGCATAGAAGCGTCTCGCCAGTGGCAGGGTCTGGCGGCGACGCTGGCCCAGCTCTATATCCACCCCAAGCGGCCCTCTGGCACAGAGTGCGATCACCAGCCAGTCGCCGCTGTGGCTGAGGTTGAACTGCCAGCGCTGGTCGCTCAGCTCGGGTTTGCCGTGGGGATTGGTGCAAAACAGCAGCTCGCTGGCCAGGCATTGCAGGCGATCGGCCAGCAGGCGCCTGAGCAGCACACGGCTGATCAGGAACTCCTGGCGGCGTCCCGGATGGTGGATCTCCTGCCACTGTTGCCGCTCTGTCGGGGAGAGTGCGTCCGGCAGCAGAGCCAGCTGGTCGGCGCTGATATTTGCCGGTTTTAACAAATAGAGATCCACGGAGATCATAATTTTTCACTTTAAAAGAGGGATGAAACAGCGATAAAAGTCAGTTTGATCGAGCGAAGACGGTCGCTTTCGAGATTGTATATTGTTTGGGCATGATCACATTAATCATGAAAAATAATGCATTTCCTTGCAAAAATGTGATGTCGATAGGGATTTTCGCTTGCCTCGATAGAATTCTTGGATATAGTCGGGTGCTGTTGCCTTATAAATTGCCCTTCTGGGCCGTATTTTAACAAGTTTTACTATTTTGCGGGGATAAAGGATTGCGCCACCTGATGCTACTGCTGGTCGCGCTCGGAATGGTGGGTTGTGCCTCGGCACCCCAGCCCGAGGTCGCGAGCAAGATTGAAGTTTCCATGATGGAACCCATTATTGAACCGGAAGCTTCGCAAACACCCGATGTGAATGAAATCCTGACAGTATATAAAGAGTGGCGTGGCGTCCCGTACCGCATGGGAGGCAGCAGCCAGCGAGGCATAGATTGTTCCGCCTTTGCCCGTGAAGTGTTCCGCAATGCCGTCGGTGTCGAGTTACCCCGTGACACCCGCTCCCAAGTCCATGAAGGCACTCGTGTTTCCAAGCAAGATCTGGTCGAGGGTGACCTGGTGTTCTTCAAGATCAATCGTCGTCTCAATCATGTCGGTATCTACGTAGGCAATGGTGAATTCATCCACGCCTCGACCCGTGCCGGGGTGACGCGCTCCAAGCTGGATAGCTCCTATTGGCGCAGCAAGTTCTGGCAAGCACGCCGGATCGACATCTGAGTCAGGCTGGACAAACGGCTCGCAGTACGGACTGTTTTTCCAACCTCACTTGAACCGGGCTCCTGAAGCCCGGTTTTTTGTGGCCGCAATTTAGACTTTCCGGGGCCAAATCACTATAGTGTGGGCCCGTTTTCCCTCGGCAGGCCCAGCATGAAGACCCACTCCGACCGCAAATCCGGATTGCATCCACGCAATCGCCATCAGGCCCCCTATGATTTCGATGCGCTCTGCCAGCGCACCCCCGAGCTGCGGCCCTTGGTATTCGTCAACGAGCACGGTACCCAGACCCTGGATTTTGCCGATCCTGCCGCCGTCAAGGCGCTGAACAAGGCCTTGCTGGCACTGCACTACGGCATTGCGCACTGGGATCTGCCGGCGGGTTATCTCTGCCCGCCTATCCCGGGACGGGTGGACTACCTGCACAGGGTGGCGGATCTGCTGGCCGAGAGTGCGGGACGCGTACCGACCGGCAAGGGGGTACGAGTGCTGGACATAGGCGTGGGGGCGAACTGCATCTACCCGCTGCTGGGCGCGCGCGAATATGGCTGGCGCTTCGTCGGATCCGATATCGATCCTGTCTCGGTCAAGGCGGCGAACCTGCTGGCCAGGAGCAACGGGCTGGGCGGACAGGTCGAGTGCCGCCATCAGGGCAATGCCAAACACATCTTTCGCGGCATCATAAGCCCGCAGGAGCGCTTCGCCCTGACTCTGTGCAACCCCCCGTTCCATGGCTCGCTCGAAGAGGCGAGCAAGGGCAGCGAGCGCAAGCTGCGCAATCTCGGCAAAGCCGTGAAGGGGGCACCCCTGCTCAATTTCGGCGGCCAGAAGGCCGAGCTCTGGTGTGAGGGGGGTGAGGCCGCGTTTCTCGCCGCCATGATCGCCCAGAGCAAGGAGTTCGCCAGCCAGTGCCTCTGGTTCAGTTCGCTGGTCTCAAAAAAAGAGAACCTGCCGGCCGCGAAGAAGGCGCTGGCCCAGGTCGGGGCCCGTCAGGTGCGGGTGATCGACATGGCGCAGGGCAACAAGACAAGCCGGATCCTGGCCTGGTGTTTTCTGGATGAGGCCGCCTGTGGGCAGTGGTGGCAACCGGCGCAGCGTGACGACGCCTGACGGGCCAGGCAGGGCATAGACAGAGGCGCTCGGATGGCATTCCCCCCCGTTTCGGCCCCTGTCTGTGCTGCGCCCATGGCCGCCTGACGCTGGCCACGGCAATCGTTTTTCCCCTTGTGTCATCAGGCTTGCAGCCGACAGGTTAGTGACCACTTCTGCCCGTGGTACAGCTGTACGCTGAGATTTTTTTGCACTTGCAGTTGAAACTTTCATAAAATAGGACTGGTTAGACCTCTTTACAGGCTTTGAATCGAATAGGGATCGGTAGATGAAAGTTGTCGATTTTCTGAAGCGCAAGCGCGAAATTCTGGCGCAGCACCCCTTTGAGCTCAAGGATTGGCTCTCTCCGGCGATCCGTGACTACTGGCGTGAGTTTCAGCAAAAGGCACACCTCCACCCTCTGCTGGGTCGTGTGCTGGACCTGCAAGCTGACAGCCAGTCCGTGCAGCGGCAAGCGGGCTCGGCGCAGGTTGCCAACGGCCAGCCCCTGCAGGCTGATGAGCCGGCGGTTGAGCTCAATGGTGAGGCTGCGGCCCTGTTTGCCACTTTGCAGCCCAGCATAGGTGCCGAGACCCACGTGGGTGAATGGCTGCTGGTGAGCCAGCAGATGATCAATGAGTTTGCCGCCGTGACCGGTGACAATCAGTGGATCCACACCAACCCCGAGCGTGCCGCTGCCGAGTCGCCGTTCAAGACCACCATAGCCCATGGTTTTCTGACCCTGGCGCTGCTGCCACGGCTGACGGGCAGCATCAACGAGGCGACGCCCGAGTTTCCGAACGCCCGCATGGTGGTGAACTTCGGGCTGGACCAGGTGCGTTTCCCGTATCCTATCAAGGTGGACAGCAACATTCGCGCGCGCACCAAGCTGCTGCGGGTGACCCCCATCAAGGGCGGTCTTGAGCTGCTCAAGGAGATCAAGGTCGAGATCGAAGGCATTCGTCGTCCCGGCTGCGTCATTGAATCGGTCACCCGGATCTACTTCTGATGTCGTGACGGCCGTCACCCTGTGGCATGAATCGCATTGAAACAAAACAGGCTCACCTCGGTGAGCCTGTTTTGTTTATGGCGTTATGGTGCTTGTTTGTGGCTCAGCCATTCGCCCGTGAATGGCTTGCCCTGCTGACTAGAAGCTGGCCCCCAGGCTTATCAGATGACGCCACTCTTTGTCTGATAAGGGTGTCTGAACGCCTTGATAGTCCAATCTGGAGTCTTCCCAATCGAGCTCGCTCGACCAGGAGAGGCGCAGGTGATCGTTGAAGTAGTAGCGCATCCCCAGGCTACCTTTTACGGCCTGCTCCCGGGTGATGTAGGGTGAGGGCTGGTCCAGATAGCGCTTGTAGGTGCCCTTGCTGAACAGCTCCAGTTGCTCCGACCAGAGTGCAACGGGTTGGCGGTAGTCCCAACCAAGGCCCATCAGGGGATAGTTGATGATCCTGTCGTTGAAAATATCGGGGATGATGAAGTCGTCCCAATAACCCGGCCGGAAGTAGGAACGCTCCAGTCCGGCCTGGCTGATCAGCTCCAGCCGTCGCCGCTTGTCGTTCCAGAACCGGTAACCAGGTCCGGTCACATAGCCCATATCCATGTATTCGGGGTCCAGCATCTGGTATTCATAGTCGATGGAGGAGCGCACGAACCAGTTCTGGTCGAAGAAGAAGTCCAGCATGGGCTTGAGCCGATACTCATGGCTGTTGGTGACGTTGTTGGCCGTCTCGTAGATGTACTCTCCATCCAGCGTATAGCGCCAGTCGAGGTTGGCCACTTCGGTAGAGGCCTTCAGATTGACGTTGTTGGTCTGCTTGTCGTTGTGTTTCAGCTTCACGTTCAGGTCGCTGCTGCCGGTCCACAGCCAGGCTTTCTTGTCATCCGGCGTGAGGGCGAGCAGGGTAATGCCGGTCTTCACCGTCGGTCTTGGCTTGTCCTGCTTCTCGATACGCCAGCGTTTGACCGCCTTGCGCTTGACCGTCACCGGCGAGCTGTAGGGCAGCGCTATGCGTACCTGTTCATCCGTGATCTCCTCTATGGTGCCGGTCAGCCGGTCACCGTTGTCCATCCAGAGGATGTCTGCCAGCGCCATCGGGCTGAGCAACAGGGAGAGCAAGCACCAGAAGCGGTATCTCATGGAAAGTCCTTCATGAACACAGGGTTGCCGTTAGCCGCTGACGGGGTGTGGAATGCCGTTCTTATTGTTCAGCACGGCAGCGACCTTGTCACCGTCGATCTCGGGCATGGCGATAAAGGTTTCCACCTCGGGTGAGAGGATCAGGGGGGCGCCCTGCTTCAGCTCCAGTTCGGTGCGAGAGAGGGGGGAGTGGACCTCCAGCCAGTGGCGGCCATCGGGCTCGCTGGCGGTCTTGACCGGCTGGTTGATCACCCGTACCTGAGTGCCGAGGGGAACTATGTTGAACAGGGCCTCGATATCATCGGGGCGCAGGCGAATGCAGCCAGCGCTGACCCGCAGGCCGACGCCAAACTCCTTGTTGGTGCCGTGGATGAGGTAGTCCTGCTTGCCATAACCCAGGCGCATGGCGAACTTGCCGAGGGGATTGTCCGGGCCTGGCGGTACGACCGCGGGCAGGGTGATCCCTTTTTGCTCCAACCAGGATTTGCGCACCATGGGGCCGGGTACCCAGGTCGGGTTGGGGTTCTTGGCGATCACGGTCGTGGTCATCTCAGGGGTTTCCCGCCCTATGTCGCCAATGCCGATGGGCAAGACGATCACCTCATTTTTTCCCTTGGGGAAGTAGTAGAGACGCAGTTCGGGCAGGTTGATGACAATGCCTTCTCTTGGCACATCCGGCAGCAGCATCTGGGTCGGCAGGGTCAAGCGGGTGCCAGGTTTGGGTAAATAGGGGTCAACCCCGGGATTTGCCTCGAGCAGTGCCAAAAAACCAATCTGGGTGTGCTTGCCGATCAGTTCAAGGTGCTCGTCCGGCTGGACTATGTAGTCCTCCAGCTCGCCAATCAAACGGCTGCCTGCCGGTGGCAAGGGATAGGTCGTGGCCCAGGTTGGCGCGCTCCAGAGGCTGGCTGTCATCAGCAGCAGTGAGACAATTCGTGCATTGAGCATGGTACTTCCTGTCAAATGGCGTGAGGGCCGGTCACTGCCCGCCCTGAAAAAAGAGGTGAAATTGTTAACCAATCCACTCCTGATTACCAGCTCGTCCCACAAGGGCTACAGAGGAGTCTCGCTTCGAAGAAAGCCCCTTTTGACGACTTCCTACACCTTTTTAGTACAGTGCCGGATAACCTTGGATGAACGCTGCCCGTGATGGGATATACCGCAACCTGCAGGCAGGCCTGTTGCAGGGGGGGGCACAGTCGCCAGGTTGCCTATGGGGCTGGATCTCGGGCTCTGCGCCAAGCCTTGTCGACGTGCCATGTACAGGCCACGGTAAAAACTGCGTTCCTTGCCTGTTTTATAGGCAGTCGTTTGATCTTTAAAGAGATTCAGGTTGATTTACCTGACCGGGTTCGGTAAGAATAAAGCCCCGTGGAGAGATGCCGGAGTGGCCGAACGGGATTGACTCGAAATCAATTGTGGTAGCAATACCACCCAGGGTTCGAATCCCTGTCTCTCCGCCATTTTTGAGACCCAACTTGCCATGCAGGTTGGGTTTTTTCATTTTTCCTGTCTGCTGGCATGTCACTGGGCAATGCCACTTGATCTTGGTTGGCATGTTGTCGAGCTGTCCTGTATTGGACATTGCCTCGGGCCAGTACATTGTATTTGCCATTGCCATTGCCATTGCCATTGCCATTGCCATTGCCATAGATAAGGCTGTGTCATTCATTGATGGTGGGCACGGTCCGATATGAGCAGTGCATGGTACAGATAGTAATGAGGGTTGCTTCCTTGCTCGAAGCAACCCGGATCTCATTACATGCTGGAGAAGACGTTCATGACCACTCCGCCCGAGATAATCAGTATCATCGCCAGAATGGCGGGCAGATCCGGCTTTTGCTTGTAGAGGATCATGGAGCAGATAGTGACCCCGACGATGCCAAAGCCACACCACAGTGAATAGGCAACGCCGACCGGGATAGTGCTCATTGCGCGGGTGAGGGCGAAATAGCACAGGCCGTAGGCACAGACCACCAGCACGGATGGTCCCAGCTTACTGAAGCTGTTGGTTTTTTTTATCATCGAGGTGCCGGTGATTTCTGAGCCGATAGACAGCGCCAGCCATAAAAATCCGAAATTAAACATGAGTCATTCCTTTTCCGTTAGTTGGCGATCTTGTTGTTCATGGAGGCAGCGACTGGCTCAGCTGGAGTTTCATCGCTCTCCTCGCTGCCCATTTTGGAGAACAGGTTCATGATGACGATGCCGCTGGCAATGATGGCCATGCCGATAATGGCCGCGGTATCCGGATGCTGGCCATAAAACGCCATTCCCAGCGTGGACACCACTAGAATGCCGGTGCCGGACCAGGTGGCGTAGGCAAGCCCAACCGGAATGTCTTTTACCGCGCGGGAGAGGGAGTAGTAGCAGGTGCAATAGAGCAGCACGAGCAGACCGAGCAGCAGCATCTTGGTGGTTCCTTCACTGCTGCCAAACATCTTGAGGGTGGAGGTGGCCGATGTTTCGGACACGATCACCAGCAGCATCCATAGCCAACATTTTGTTTTTGAAGACATACGTTAAACTCCGGGTTTGTTATTTAAGGTAAGGTTGTTTTTCTTTTCTTCTGCTTTTCAAAAAATCGATGGCGGCATCGGTCAGCTGTGCCTCGGCCGTGTGTGCCAGCGCCGGATCCTTCTCTACATCGCTGACCGTGAGATAGCGCCGCGCCGTGCCCGCCGGCACAGGGGCTGCGTCGTTCGCCGTTGCCAGCTTCTCCAGCAGCTCATTCATGGTGCACAGTACAACGCCAATCTCGCCCAGACGGCTGAGCGCTGCCTGCATGTGTCCGGCGTATGGCGTGCCCGGTTGTGCCCCCAGCAGCTGGTTCAGTTCGCTGGCGGGATCGCAGTGATAGCGCAGCGCCAGCACCGGCAAGCCGCTCAGCAGCGCATCGTGCAGCCGCCGGGCAACGGGACTGCGCAGCGAGCCGCTCAGCAGGTCCATCGCCAGCGGGTAGTCGAGAAAGGGCAGCACCAGTGCGCGATAGGGGACGGGCGGCAGGGCCTGTTGCCAGACGCTTGCCGCCACGGTTTCTCCCAGCGGCTGCCACAGCGCGCCATCCTCAATGCCTTCTTCCAGCGCAAGCTGCAGGGGCAGTCCACAGCCGGCCAGACGGTTTCGAATGGCCTGCCGATAGCCCTGGGCCGCGGTCACCATCACCAGCAGTGGCGGCTGCAGGCGCCTGAGCATCTGTTCGACCAGGCGTTCAATCTGTTCGTCGGTCATGGTGATCTCCGTTAGCCGAGCAGCCTGACCTGCGCGCCGTTTTTCAAGCCGGCGGCGTTGGCCTCTTCGGTATCGATGTGAAATTCCAGGGCGAAATCGTCGCGCACCCGTACCACCACCTCATCGAAGGTCAGCTGACGCTCACCGTCGCTGCGCACCCTCACCTTCTGGCCGTTGGTCACGTTCAGCTGGCGGGCGTCTTGTGGCGAGATGTGGATATGACGCCAGGCGCAGATCACCTGGGATCGCAACTCCACGTGGCCGGCGGGGCCGATGAGCAGCGCACTGCCCGTATTTTCCAGCTGGCCGGATTCGCGTACCGGTGCCTTGACCCCGAGGGTGAAGCAGTCGGCGCGGGAGATCTCCAGCTGTGAAACCGGCCGGGTCGGGCCGAGCACGCGAACACGGGTCAGCGAGCCCTTGGGGCCGACCACGGTGACGCACTCCTCGGCGGCAAACTGGCCCGGCTGGTGCAGCGGTTTGAGCGGCGTCAGGGAGTAGCCCTTGCCGAACAGGGCCTCGACATCCTGTTGCGCCAGATGCACATGACGGTTGGAGATACCGACCGGAATTGCCGGTGACGCCAGGTTCAGGCGGCTGGCAATTTTTTGATGTAGCTGGGGGTCGATCATGCTTTCTTCCCTTTTCTTGCCGCGGCCTGTCTATCTTCCGCCTGATCTACTGCAGGCTGCGTGGCTGGCGGAGTGGCCGGTTCGGTATCGGCACTGCTTTGCGGTGGCAGGGCCGGGGCTGCGCTCGTTGCGGGCGTTATCTCGGTCCTGGTGCTGGCCGGCACGCGCGGCGGGTAGCCCTTGAGGTTGCTGAGCGCCACTACCGCGCTTGGCTCCGGACGGGCAATCACCAGTGAATGGACCTGCTTGTCGATGGTGGCGGCCACCGCGACGCCACGCTCGATGGCGGTGTGGATGGCACTGATCTCCCCTTCGAAGCAGACACTCACCAGCCCAGATCCCACCTTGCGGTAGCCGATGCAGGTCACTCCTGCGGCTTTGCAGGCGGCGTCCACGGCCTGAATGGCGGCGACCAATCCTCGCGTTTCAATTACGCCCAAACTTTTCATCGTCGACTCCTGTTAATGGCGGACCAAGCGAATATCGAAATCAAATTGTTTAAAGAAGGTCTCCAGCCGATCCAATTCGTCCGGCGTGTAAGACGGGTCTTGCGTAATCGGGTAGGGCATATCCAGCCGCTCATATTTCTTGCGGCCCAGCTGGTGGTACGGCAGCATGTCGATCCGCAGGATATTTCCCCGTTTCGCCAATTTCTGTACATATTCGATGGCGCCGGTAATGGCATCCCATGAATCGTTATATCCACGGATGAGCGGCATGCGCACAATCACCTTGGCGCCGTAATCAACCAGCCATTCCAGATTGCGGCGAATACCTTCATTGCCGATACCCAGCATCGCCTTATGCTGTTCGCTGTTGATTTGCTTGATATCGAACAAAAAGGTATCGGTGACGGGAGCCAGCTGCTGGTAATTGGCCAGCGAGGTGGTGCCCTGGGTCTCTATGGCGGTGTTGATCATCATCTTCTTGCATTCGCGAAACAGCGCGACGGCAAAGTCGGTCTGCAGGCTCATTTCGCCGCCGCCTATGGTGACGCCACCGCCGGAGGAGATGTAAAAGTCGTAGTCCTGCATGATGATCTCCATCAGCTCGCTGACGGTGACATCCTTGCCCATGATGTCCAGCGCGTGCTGGGTGCAGACCTCTTCGCATTTGCGGCAGCCGATGCAATCTTTATTGCGATCGACGAAGTGTTTCATGCTGCCGTTCTCTTCGGCCCGGTAATGGACCCCGGCCGGACAGACATTCACGCAGTCACCGCAGTTGATGCATTTGTCGTGCGAGAACATCACCTGAAATTGGCTATTCAGTCCTTCAGGATTGGCGCACCAGGGGCAGCTAAGGTTGCAGCCCTTGAAAAAAACCAGCGTGCGAATGCCATCGCCGTCATATATCGAATATTTCTGGATATTGAATATGCGGCCGGTTAGTTCATTATTTTCGATCACGCTTGCCTCCATCTCCGGATATGGCAGGCCGCAGTCGCATTATTTGCGACCCGCCATTGCGGAGTACTTCCGGTTATTTTTTCAATACAGGGACATTGCTATCAACGTATCGATTAGAACTTCTCAATCACGGTACGGCTGATGATTTCGTCCTGTACCTCTTTGCACAGCTCGACGAAATAGGCGCTGTAGCCGGCGACACGCACTATGAGGTCGCGGTACTTCTCCGGCTCCTGTTGCGCTTTTTTCAGCACATCGTTGTCGACATAGCTGAACTGCATCTGGCCGTTGCCGAGGATGGAGGCGGTGCGCAGCAGGGTGATGAGGCCATGCCGCCCCTCCTGGGTATCCAGCAGTCCCTTGAGGAACTTGAAGTTATGCACCATGCCGATGTTCATGGTCTCCACGTTCATCTTGCTGACGGACTTGATGATGGCCGTCGGACCCTGCTTGTCCGCCCCCTGGGTCGGGCTGATACCGTCGGAGAGCGGCATCCAGGCCAGGCGCCCGTTCGGTGTGGCGTTGGTCAGCTCGCCGATGGGCGTGTTGTTGGAGATGGAGAGGGTGCCGTGGCTCAGGGTGGAGTAGAGCATCTTGTATTGACGGCACTCTTTCTCGGTCCACTCTGTGATATCCAGGGCGTACTGGTCGACGTAGTTGTCATCGTTGCCGTATTTGGGCGCATTGAGGCAGTCGCGGCGCAGCGCTTCGTACCCTTCGAAGTTGGCCAGCAGCGCATCGCGAATTTGTTCGAGTGTGTATTTCTTCTCCTCGAACACCAGCTTGCGGATCGCCGCCATAGAGTCGACGTAGGTCGCCAGCCCCGAGAAGATGAGGCCAGGTCCGTGGTTGACCACGGCGCCACCGGCGGCGACGTCCTTGCCCTTCTCCATGCAGCCTTCCACCAGCAGTGACATCAGCGGTTTCGGGGCCACGTCACGGTGCACACGCTGGCTGATCACTGTGCCGATCGCCGACAGGCGAACGATGTGGGCAATCTGCTGCTTCACCGCCGCATCGAACTCCTCGAAGGTGCGCAGCTCACGCAGATCGCCGGTATCCAGCCCCTGATAGCTGTCGAACAGCACCATGCGACCACGGTTGAGCACGAACTCGATGGCGATCGGCCACTGGGTGTATCCGGTGGAGGTCCACTGATAGATGCGCCCCGATTTTTGCGGCTCGACGCAGCCCATCAGGCAGTAGTCGCGGGCGTCTTCAAAGTCGAACCCCTTGCGCAGCATCATCTTGATGTGGGCGTCATCGAAGTGGCAGGCCGGGAAGCCCATTCCCGCCTTCACGACGTCGACGATCTTCTCCATGTATTTCTGCGGCGATTGGTTGTGAATGCGGCAGGCCAGCGATGGCTGGTAGACCTTCACGAAGCGCACTGCATCCATGATGAGGTAGGTCAGGTCGTTGCAGGCATCGCCGCCGCTGCGCTTCTGGCCGCCCACGGTCAGGTTGATGAAGGGCTGATAGCCGGCGAAGTATTTCGCCCCCAGCTCGCTCGACATCCACATCAGCTCGGCACACTTGATGATGAAGGCCTGCATCATCTCGAGCGCGCCATCGTGGGTCAGGCGCCCCTCGCGAATATCGGCTTCGAACATGGGGTAGCAGTACTGGTCGACCCGACCGAGTGACAGACCGGTCTGGTTCTCTTCGATCTCGAACAGCGACTCCACCGTCCAGATGCTCTGCAGCGCTTCTTGCAGGGTCTTCGGCGGGTTGGCCGGTACGTTCTCGTTCACCTCGGCTATGGTCAGCAGTTCGACGCGGCGCTGGGCATCTTGCTCTTTCGCCGCCAGTTCGCGGGCATGGGCCGCGATGCGGCGGGCGTAGTTGACCACACCTTCGCAGGTATCGATCGCTGACTTGTAGTAGTAGATGCGATCGATATCCTCCGGGTTCTCCATGCTCAGCTGCGCGAGATGGGCCTGGGCGTCGGCCTTGATGCCGTTCATCCCCTTGGTGAACAGCAGCACGTCGTAGCCCGGGCAGGTATCGCCGCCCCCGTTGATCTGGTGGTAGGAGAGATCGCTGACGAAGGTCTCGCCGCTGAAGGCCCAGACGCCGGCTTCCCGGTACTGCGCTTCGCAAATCTCATCCAGCGAGCGGCCTTCCCAGAACGGCACTATCTCTTCGCGGATGGTCTTCTTGTCCGCTTCGTTGATTTCAAAGGGATCTTGCGGGCGGGTGCTCATGGTATCGAGCTCGTCGCGCACCCAGCGCCAGGCAATGTCCGGTGAGAAGGCGCCGGCACGTGGCTTGCCGCATGGATGGCCGACGATCAGCTCGTCGTCCTGGATAAGGATGGGGGCGGTTTCGCAGGCGTGACGGAACGCCTTGGCCCGCAGCAAGATGGTCGGCATGCCAGGGTTGGCTCTGACGACTTCAGTAAAGGCGAGTGCCCGGTAGATGGAGACGCTGGGGCGCACGGTCAGATAGTGGTTGCGCAGGCGTTGCAGACGCGGCGTCAGGCCCTCCATCACAGGCGTATCGGCACAGGCGGAGAACGGGGCGGCAGAGACGTGTTGCACCCCGCGAAAGAGGCGTACCGGCAGCTTGAGGGCGCTCAGGTTTTGCTGGGCGCAGAGGAACATCTCGGAGAGCGCGTTGATGCTAGCCTGCTCCAGGCTGGCGCCGTGCAGCAGGGCATCAAACATGGGGTAACCGTCGATGGCGCAGGTGGCGCGCACTTCGCTCAGCTGTGCCAGCTTGAACCACAGGCACTCGACGATCTCGTACGCCTGTGGTTCGGTCAGCGCGCCGTTGGCGATATCGCGCTGGAAGTAGGGCAGCAGGGCCTTGTCCGCCCCTTCCGGGTTGACTGCATAGCTACCGTTATCGAGCTGCAGCGCCAGCTGGAACAGGTAGAAAGACTGGCAGGCCTCTTTGAAGTTGCGTGCAGGGTGAGCCGGTACCTGGTGCAAAATGGCGGCACTGTCACGCAGCTCGGCCTGGCGGAACGGGTTGGTTTCGGCGGCGGCCAGGGTTTCGGCGCTGTTGGCCAGGTTTTGCGCCAGCGCCATCAGGGCATCGCAGGCATGGATGGCGGCGCGACAGCCGTTGACTTCGTCCATGCCGCTGCGGCTGACGGCACTGCCCAGCGCGCGGGTTTTCTCTTCCAGCTGATGTTTGATGGCCAGCACGCCTTTCTCCACCACCAGCTTGTAGTCGGGGGAGTCGATGGCACTGTTCAGATTCAGGAACTGGAAGGTGGACGGGAGATGCGCGGCACTTTCGTCGTGGAAAATGGCGCCGTGCGGTGTGCGGGTCTGGTTGCCGACAATCAACTCGTCGGCGCTGATGGTCAGCGGCAGTTGGCGCATCAGTTCATGGAAGCGGCGCGCCGGTTTGACGGCTGCGGGAGTGCCCGCGATGTCGCCGTCCAGCCCGTTCAGCATAGTGGCGTGTTCGCTGCACAGGGTGCTGGTGTGCGCCAGTAAACGTTCAGCCAGCACGTTGACGCGCGGCGTTAAGTTGTAGTGTGCCATGGGTAAGGTTCTCCAGTTCTTGTTCTCAGTGGCTCGGGGCGGGGTAGCCGCACCATGCCTTGCGATAGAGTTCGGTTAGTGCTTGGGCATCCGGCGCGCGCGGGTTGGTCGGGGTGCAGTTGTCGCGCAGCGCCTGGCTGACCATCTCCGCCAGACGCTGGTCGAAATCGGCTGCGATGACGCCGGTATCGCCAATCCCGGTCGGCATCTTCATCTCCTCTTTGAGCGCCTGGATGGCCACCAGCAGGCTGTTGACCCCCTCGCGCGGCGTCTGGGCGGGCAAGTCCAGCAGGTGGGCCAGGCGGGCATACTTGTGGGCGGCATGGGTATCACACTGTCCGTCGCGGTCGGCGTTCCATGCCACTACCTGTGCCATGAGGAGCGCGTTGGCACGGCCGTGCGGGACGCGGAACACGCCGCCGAGAGCATGGGCCAGGCTGTGGGTGATGCCGAGCGAGGCGTTGGTGAAGGCCATGCCCGCCATGCAGGAGGCGTTGTGCATCTTCTCCCGCGCCAGCAGATCGTGACCGTCGCGCCAGCAGGCGGGCAGGTAGCGAAAGACCTGCTGCACCACCTTCTCTGCCAGTGCGTCGGAAAAGTCGCTGGCCGCTCGGGAGACATAGGCCTCCAGCGCATGGCACAACACGTCCATCCCGGTGTCGGCGGTGATGGCTGGCGGCACCGATGCCACCAGCGAGGGGTCAAGAATGGCGATATCCGGCAGCAATGACGGGTCGACCAGCACCAGCTTCTCGCTGCGGGCTTTCACCACGGAGAAACTGGTCACTTCGGAGCCGGTGCCACTGGTGGTCGGAATGGCCACGAAGCAGGGGCGCTCGCGGCTCACATCCGGTTGTGTTTTCGCCAGGGCGAACATAACCGCTTTGGCTGCGTCAATCACCGAGCCGCCGCCCAGCGCGATCACCAGATCCGGATAGCGGCTGTCCATGAGCTTCATGCCGCGTACTATCGTGGTGATATCCGGGTCTGCCACCACATCGTCCCAGAGCTGGAAGGCGATGCCGCGCTGGCGCAGGATCTGCGTCACCCGGTCGGCCAGGCCAAACTTCACCATCATCTGATCGGTGACCAGCAGCACGTTGCGGGCGGGCAGCTCGGTCAGGACGGACAGCGCGTCCTGACCGAAGCGGATTCGGGGTTTCAGCGAAAATTCACTCATTGGGCTATTCACTCCTCAAGCGTCCCGAAACACGTTCTCGACGATGGCGACCACCGACATGGCCTTGTAGCGGTCTCTGTTGAGCGCGAGATACTCCTCGGCTAGTACTATGTCGTGCATGCCTGCGCCGACGCTGTCGACGGCGACCCAGGAGCGGTCCTTCATCGGTTGTTGCTCATCGTCCAGCTGGGTTATCAGCAGCAGGTTGCTGCCGCGCAGCTCATCGCACTTCTGCGTGGCGACGACATGTCCGGTTACCTTTGCGAGAATCATGGTTTTTATCGCCTTATCTCAATGCGTTACTTGCCAAGGCGCTCAAGCATCTGACGGATGACGCGCTCCACGTTCTGCTCGCTGATCTCGCCGCCGACCTCGACCGTGGCGCCGGCAAAGCGGTCATCGGCCGAGTTGCAGGCCTGTACCGGGGAGGTGAAGCGGGCGTCATCGAGGATGCTGCAGCGCGGATCCGCGGCCTGGGTGACGATGATTGGCTGCGGTGCAATAGGCTGATCGGGGGCGCGCAGTTCCTCGATGGAGCGCACGCCGTAACCCACCTTGCGGATGTTGAGCAGGTTCATCGGGCCGACGTTGTCGGAGCTGGAGCCGCCACCGACGGCACCGCACCCGAGCGTCAGTGCCGGCGTGAGGTTGGTGGTGGCCCCGATGCCGCCGAGGGCGGCTGGGGTGTTGATAAGAATGCGGTTGACCGGTTTTTCGAGGCTGAACTGGCGGACCACGTCCTGATTGCGGGTATGGATCACCAGGGTGTGACCCAGACCTTCGTTGGTCAGCAGCTCGACCACGCGATGGCAGGCGGCACGCCACTCCTCTTCCACGTACAGGCCGAGTACCGGGCACAGCTTTTCACGGGAGTAGGGGTTGTTGTGGGAGACTGTGGTCTGTTCGGCCACCAGCACGCGGGTGCTGGGGGGGACGCTGAAACCGGCCAGTTGGCTGAGGTAGGTCGCCGTTTTGCCCACCACCTTCGGGTTGATGGTGCCGTTCGGGCGCAGCAGCAGGGCGGCCATCTTGGCGGCTTCACCCTCGTTCATGAAGTAGGCGCCCTGGGCCGCCAGCTCGCGATGAACCTCGTCGTAGATGCAGCTTTCGACGATGATCGACTGCTCGGACGCGCAGATCACGCCGTTGTCGAAGGTCTTGCTGGTGATGATGTCCTTCACCGCCTGGTGAATGTCGGCGCTGCGTTCGATAAAGGCCGGGCCGTTGCCCGGACCGCCGCTGATGGTCGGTGTGCCGGAGGCATAGGCCGCGCGCACCATGCCTTCGCCACCGGTTGCCAGGATCAGTGATATGTCCTTGCTGTGCATCAGCTCGGAGGTTGCCTCCAGGGTCAACTGGGTGACGCCGTCCACTATACCCGCAGGGGCACCGGCGGCTTCGGCGGCCTGCTTGACGATTTCTATGGCTTTCCAGCTGCACTGGCGTGCGCCCGGGTGCGGCGAAAAGATGATGGCATTGCCGGCTTTGAGGGCGATCAGCGTTTTGTAGAAGATGGTGGAGGTCGGGTTGGTGGAGGGCACCAGCGCGCAGAGCACGCCAAGCGGCACCCCCACATCCATCACTTTTTTCTCCTGATCGTCATGAATGATACCGACGGTCTTCATCTCTTTGATGGCATCGTAAACGCGCAGCGAAGCAAACCGGTTCTTCAGAACCTTGTCCTGCCAGTTGCCGAAGCCGGTCTCTTCAGCGGCCATTTTGGCCAGCACTTCGGCGTGGCGCGCGGCTTCTTCGGCTACGTTCTTCACGATGGCGTCGATTTTCTGCTGCGAAAAGGTGGCCATGATCACCTGTGCCTGTTTGGCGTTGCGCACCAGTTCTCTCGCGTTCTGGCGGGAGAGCAAATCGGTATCGAGTTCAATCATGAATCTGTCCTTCATCAGACTAAAAAAGTGCGGACGGGGCGTGCCCTATCGGCTCATGCTTTGTGCTGTTCCGCGATCTTTTCGATGTCGTTGTGCGGTCGTGCAATGACACGAAAAGTGATCACTTCGCCAATACGCTTCGCAGCCTCGACACCGGAATCTACCGCTGCTTTCACCGCGCCTACGTCCCCTTTCACCATCGCGGTAACCAGTCCCGAGCCGACGTTTTCATAGCCGATAAGCTCGACGTTGGCGGCTTTGCACATCGCATCTGCCGCTTCAATACAGGCCACCAGACCTTTGGTTTCGATAAGACCAAGTGCTTCTTTCATTGGTTTGCTCCGGTTATTCCATGATTTTGTAATGTGCGACTATCTTGTTGATGTCGTTGTGCGGACGCGCGATAACCAGCGAGGTCACCACTTCACCGATGCGCTGTGCGGACTCCACGCCGGAATCCACCGCGGCTTTCACTGCCCCCACGTCGCCTTTCACCATGGCGGTGACAAGGCCGGAACCAACGTTTTCATAGCCGATCAGTTCGACGTTGGCGGCTTTACACATGGCGTCCGCCGCTTCAATGCAGGCCACCAGGCCTTTGGTTTCAATCAAACCCAATGCATCACCCATTTGAGATCTCCCGGCTTTAAGCCTTGTGTTTAATGACGATTTTGTTGATGTCGTTATGCGGGCGAGCGATGACCAGCGAGGTCACCACTTCACCGATGCGCTGTGCCGATTCCACGCCGGAATCCACCGCGGCTTTCACCGCCCCCACGTCCCCTTTCACCATGACGGTGACCAGGCCGGAGCCGATGTTTTCATAGCTGATCAGCTCTACGTTGGCGGATTTGCACATGGCATCCGCAGCGCCAATGCAGGCCACCAGCCCCTTGGTTTCGATAAGCCCCAATGCATCACCCATGGTGATCTCCTCAGAACAGGTTGTGTTGTGTGATTAAGGAAAACCGTCCGTGGCACGGCGTTGAGCCAGGGTTGCGGCGTTCAATCGCCACTATAGGTACTGGCAGCATTTGTGGAATTTGAATCTGAAAAATAGTGATATTTAGTTTGTTATTCTGAATTTATGATTTTTATAAGCCGTATTTATATATTCATGCTGCGGCCGCGAGGCGGTTTTCGCCTTGTATAAGGCCGAATTCAGGCTCATGAAAATATCGTCGGTCTATGTTAATGGCTTGTTGGGTAATGGAGGCCGAGAGGTAATTTGGCCGGGCGCTAACTGTGGCGGAGATCATGTTTTGCCGGCGACGCTAAATGTAAAAACCGAGCCGGATGTGACGGGAAGGAGGGATGAAGGCGGTGAGGTGACCATTGCGGCGGGTCAGAGGGGGGAGGTTGCATTGGGATCGGGGCGCGGGTCGTGTGCATGCCAGCGCGAGAGCGCATGGGTCGGGCAGGAAAATCTGAAGGAGCTGGTCCTGCTATGCAATGTGTAAGGGCCGTCTTGTCGGTATAGGGTGTGCAGCCGGGGGAAGGGATCGGGGGGCAATCACCACTATGCTGCCTGCATGCTAAAGGGCTGGCAGGCCGCATGAGGGCGGAGCCATCAAGGGGGCTTGAGCACGTCAGGTGGTCGGGGCAGGGCGGTATGTGCCGCGTCATCGACGCTTGGGTCGGGGCATCCGCAGTATTGTCGGGACTAGTTCAGCTCGCTGCCGGATTTGAGGGTGCAGATCCAGAGCGGAGAGTTGATGGAGCTCAGCAGTATGGCCTGCTGATTGAGCCGTTGTGCACTCAGAAACAGCCCATCGTGGCTGTCGGACATCTCGCGCATGAAGTAGTCAAAGATCACGTCCGGAGACTGATCGATGGAGGAGGCGCTCGCTTCCCATTTGTTGATGCGGTACTGACGCTCGGTGGCGGAGACCCGGCTGCTGCTGTAGGTAAACGTGACGTAGCGCTGGAGGTAGAGCCAGCTTGCGGCTGAATCGGTATAGCCTTCAACCACCATGGAGCCCTTCCCCTGGCGGCCAAAATTGAAGTGGATGTTGCCGTTGACGTTCTCTTTGTTCATGTCTTCAAAGCGCATGATGCCTTTAGTGGCGCAGCTCATGACACCGTCATTTTCTTTGGGCAACTGACACAGGGCATAGGCTGCCGCAGCGATGAATACCGTGCAGGACAAGAGAAAGAAGGGACGCGGCGCAAGTCTCATCACGGCTTCCAGGAGTAGTAGAAATAGTTGTCGCAGTAGCTGAACGGGTTGTCTTCGTGCATGGCGCAGTGGGCCAGAAATACCCGGCCCAAGCCGTTGGTTTCCAGTCTGTCCCCGTAGAAAAACAGGAAACGTTCGCCGGGTTTGCAACTGATGTTCAAACGCTGGCGCACCTGGTCGAAATGCTCACCGTAGGCCGCGGCGCTGACCGAGCGCAGCATCTCGTCGCTGGCCAGCAATTCGCACTGGTTATTGGGGATCCCGGTCAGTGTGACGGGGCGGGGCTCACGGGCATTCAATAGACCGAATGCCACCAGCAGCAGGGCAAAAACGAGCATGCAGCCACCCGCGATATACCAGCATATGCCTCGTGAACGGGGAGTGAGAGGAAGTTGCCACTCGGCAGGGTCGAGTACCGGTTCGGGGGTTGTCACCGTAGATGGCGGTGGCGCTATTTCAATGGGCGGTGCAGGCGCATTATCAATAGGCTCAATGTTGACCTCGGGATTGAGCTGCAAATAACCGCGCGATACCGTGATGATGATATTGTCGATATCGTAGTGGCGAAAGGCCTTGCGCAATATGCTCAGGTATTGGTTGAGATTGCTGTTCGATGACGTTAATCCGTTATCGTCCCAGACTTTTTTAAGCACCTCCTCGCGGCTGATGATCCCGGTATTTCGCAAGAAAAAATAAAACAGCGCATTGGCGGTGATGGACAATTGGCTATCCGGCTCAACACTTTCCCGCTGAGTCAAGGAACCATCGGTCGCGTCATAAATGAAGCGGGCATTGATGTGGTAGCGCATCTCGGCCTCAGCTCATGCACTTCACGTGGGAAGCGTCATATTATACAGGGTCTCCACCAGCGCCTGACGGTGCTCGGCGCTCATGGTGCGCCCTTCGGTCAATTCCGATAGCCAGATGCCGTCCGCGGCATAACGTACCAGTGTGCCGGTATGGCTATTATCCAGTTCATCGCCTTGCGCCAGATGCGTCAGCATCCAGTCACGCCAGCATTTTCGCAGCACCGGTTCGTCCGGCATGGCCAGCGAGAGCACCATCAGCTGGCGACTCTCCTGGGTGTCCGTCAATTCAGGGGCGGAAAGATAGTGCAGGTAAGCGCGAGTAAAGCGACCATAAGAAGTCGTATCCGCCGTCATCAGTGTTGAAATGGCCTCTTCCATGATGGCCAGCAGACGCGCAAACAGGGCAAAGATCAGCGCCTGCTTGTTGGGGAAGTGGTGTAGCAAGCCACCCTTGCTCACCCCGGCTTCATAGGCAACGGCATTCAACGACAGGGCGGCGATACCATCCCGGCCAGCGATGGTGGCTGCCGACTCCAGCAGTTGTCGATAAAGACGTACAGGGTCTTTTTTTCTATGTTGGGTTTCTATGCTCATGGCGCAATCATACCGACCAGACGGTATGATCATTCTTGATCGCCATCAATGTGAGGAAAGGGGGGCGGGAGTAAAAGTTGTTATTGTGTGGTGCTTCACAAATAACCTTTAAATAACGATAAAAGAGTCGGTTTAAATATTTAAATTGGATTCGATTGAGAGCTTGAATTATCTGTTGATTACGACTCGCTTATCTCCTTGTTAACGTATCTCCAATCAAGAATAACTATTTTAAGGAGTTGGGATAGGGATTAAGTTGTCATTTATTTACCTCATTGCAGAAATCATATTTCTGAGGGCTCATCTCTTTTTGTTAACCACATGGCGACTGTTTTTTAGCGGGAAGGTATATATTTCTGCCATCTTTGGCTATGGCAGAAATATCGAGGGGAAGTTCGCCTGTTGGCATCACCTTATTTTTCAAGATTGTCATCCGCCTCTTGCACCAGTTCAAGGAAGGCGCGTATGGCGGGGGTGATGCTGTGCTGACGAGTAATAAAGACGGTGCTGCCGGCCTCGAGCGGCTCAAGGGGCTGGCAGACCAGATCCGAGAGCTGGCTGGCGGAGCGGGCGAGGCCCGCGCTGACGATGGCCCAGCCCAGCCGATGGCGCACCGCGCTCACCAGGTGGAACAGGGAGTCTGTCTCCAGCACCACCTTGAGCGGGATCCCCGCCCGTTCGGCGGCGAGATCCAGGTATCTGCGAAACTGCATGGAGCGGCTTGGCAGTACCAGGGGTCTGTGTTGCAGACTGGCCAGGGTCATGGGCTCGGAGCAGGGGAGAGGCTCAGCCGCGCCGCGGTTCATCAACACGGCCATCCGGTTGTGACCCTGTGGGTAAACGCGGAAGGCGCGCCTGCCAGGTTCGCCGGGGGGCTCGTCAAACCCCAGGCCTATGTCGCACTGGTGCAGCGCCAGCTGTGACAGCAGGGCCTCGTTGCTCAACACCGACAGGCGAATGACGATATCGGGGTAGCGCTGCTTGCAGCGGGCGATGAGCGGCATTATGTCGACGTTGGACTGCGGCACTATACCGATGCGCAAGGTGCCCGACAACTCGCCGTGAAACAGCGCCAGCTCCTGCTTGAGTGCCTCCTGTTCCAGCAGCATCCGCTCGGCATACTGGCGCACCAGCTCGCCCGCCTCTGTGAGAGCGACGAACTGGCTGGTGCGCACCACCAAATCCGTGCCCAGGTTCTTCTCCAGCGCCGTGATGCTGGCTGAGAGGGTGGGCTGGGTGATGTGGCAGGCCTTGGCGGCCTTGGCAAAATGCCGATGCCTGGCCAGTTCGTGAAAATAGTGCAGCTGCTTGATATTCATGACGGTGTTGCGCGGCGTCGGGCGGGATGATGCTTAAAATTAATCAATTGAAAATTCATCGTCAATAGAGTGATTCTATCAGGAGATAGATTTAATTCATTGGTTTTGCCGGGGCGGTCTCTCTAAACTTGAATGCAGTTTGCATTTTTAGGCCACCCTTCATGCCTGCGCCCTGCTTAGTCGGCACCCCTGCCAATCCGCCCGTCTTGCCTTCGCTCGATCATCTGGCGGAGGAGGTGGCTGTTTCCATCAACATCAATGGCATCAACCACGCGGTGATGATGGCGACCCCGGACGATCTCGACGATTTTGCGGTCGGATTTCTGTTCTGCGAGTCGATCATCGGGCACAACCACGATGTGCACGATATTCAGGTATCCCCTGCTGAACATGGCTTTGTGCTGGATGTTACCATTGCCAACCGCTGTCTGGCACGGCTGCAGCTGCGTCGGCGCAGGCTGACCGGTGCGACCGGCTGCGGTATCTGCGGTGTGGAGGCGGTCGAGCAGGCATTTCCCGATCTTCGGCCATTGCCGCTGACGCCGCCCCTTGATGTTGCGCTGTTGGCCGAACTGCGGCCGCAAATCGCCCAGTGGCAGCTCAAGGGGCAACACTCCGGCGCCCTGCATGCGGCGCTGGCGCTGGATGAGCAGGGGCAGATCCTCCACTGCCGCGAAGATATAGGGCGTCACAATGCCCTCGACAAGCTGATCGGCCTCTTGCTGCGCCAGACACTCCCCTGCGACACCCTGGTGGTGACCAGCCGCTGCGGCAGTGAGCTGGTGCAAAAAACGGCGCTGTTCGGCGCTCGTCACCTCGTCTGCCTGGCGTCACCCAGCCAGTTGGCGGTCAGGTTGGCCCTCAAATACAACCTCAACGTCATCCATATTCCCAAGTTTGATGCCCCGGTCAGCTACTCCAGCTATCGCCCGGCGGATCCCATCGGAGAGTGCCATGAGTCATATTGAAAAGCCTGCCAAAGCAGGCGGTTTTTCGTCCCTGCAGTCCACCATGAAGCAGGTGTTGCGCAGCCAGAAGACCCGCCAGAACATCAAGAATCTGCTGCGGGTCAACCAGACAGACGGCTTCGACTGCCCGGGCTGCGCCTGGGGCGACAACGATCACGGCGCCTTCCAGTTCTGTGAAAACGGCGCCAAGGCGGTGGCCTGGGAGTCGACCGGCAAGACGGTGGGGGCCGCGTTTTTTGCGGCACACTCGGTGCGCCAGCTGGCCACCCAGAGCGATTACTGGCTGGAGTATCAGGGGCGGCTGACCGAGCCGCTGCGTTACAATCCGGCGACCGATCACTATGAGCCGATAAACTGGGACGACGCCTTTAAGCTTATCGCCGATACCCTCAGGGGACTCGACAGCCCGGACGAGGTGGAGTTCTATACCTCGGGCCGCGCCAGCAACGAGGCCTCCTACCTCTATCAGCTGTTTGGCCGCCTGTTTGGCACCAACAACTTCCCCGACTGCTCCAACATGTGCCACGAGGCGAGCGGGGTGGCGCTGACTCAGTCGGTCGGCATCGGCAAGGGCACAGTGGTGCTGGATGATTTTGACCGTGCCGAGGCCGTGTTCGTCTATGGCCAGAATCCGGGCACCAACCATCCGCGCATGATGAATGCCCTGCGCCAGGCGGCGCGAAATGGCTGCAAGATTGTCAGCTTCAACAACCTCAAAGAGGTGGCCCTCGAGCGCTTTGCCAGTCCGCAAAGTCCGCTCGAGCTGCTGACCCCGGCGGCCACCACCATCAGCCATCAATATCTGACGCCCAAGCTGGGCGGCGACATGGCCGCCATCCGCGGCATGGCCAAGTACATCTTGGAAGAGGCGCCACAGGTGGTGGATCGCGACTTCATCGCCCGCCACACCCGCCATTTTGACGAGTATGAGGCGCAGGTGCGCGCCACCGGCTGGGCCGAGATCGAGCAGCAATCCGGGCTGATCCGAGACGACATAGTGCAGGCGGCCCGGGTATTTGCCGCCAGCCGCAGCGTCATCAGCTGCTGGGCCATGGGGCTGACCCAGCATCTGCACTCGGTCGATACCATTCGCGAAATCGTCAACCTGCACCTGATGTGTGGCCAGATGGGCAAGCCGGGGGCTGGGCTCTGTCCGGTACGGGGCCACAGCAACGTGCAGGGCAACCGCACCATGGGGATCAACGAGAAGCCGACAGCAGCCTTTATCGACCGGCTCGAGCGTCACCTGCGGGTGAGCCTGCCGCGGGCTCGTGGTCACAATGTCTATGAGGCGCTCAAGGCGCTGCACGAAGGCAAGAACAAGGTGCTCATCTGCCTGGGCGGCAATCTGGCCGCAGCGGCCCCCGATACTGATTTCACCTACGGGGCCATGAAGAAGGCGCTGCTCAACGTGCAGATCAGCACCAAGCTCAACCGCAGCCATCTGCAGGTGGGCAAGGCGGCGTTGATCCTGCCCTGCCTCGGCCGCACCGAGCTCGATATCCAGCGCATGGGTAACCAGAAGATCACGGTGGAGGATACCTTCAGCATGGTGCACGCCTCGACCGGTGCAGCCGAGCCGGTGTCGCCGCTCTGCTTGTCAGAGACCGACATAGTGGCGCGGATGGCTCATGCCACCGTGGGTAGCGAAATTGTCGACTGGCTTGCCCTGCGCGATGACTATGGGCGCATTCGCGATCTCATCGAGCAGACCATCGCCGGTTTTACCGATTTCAATACCCGCATCCAGCAGCCGTGCGGCTTTCATCTGGACAACTCCGCGGCGCAACTGACGTGGAATACCGCCAGCGGCAGCGCCGAGTTTCGTGCCAGCACCCTGCCGCACTCTGTGTTGCCGGAGTGTACCCGCCATGCCGAACAGATGAGCGATCAGCCGGTGTTGCTGCTGCAGAGCCTGCGCTCCCACGATCAGTACAACACGACTATCTACGGCATGGACGATCGCTATCGCGGCATCAAGGGCCAGCGCAACGTGGTGTTCATGAACGGGGAAGATGCCCGCCGTCTCGGCTTTGCCGAAGGAGACAGGGTCGATATGGCGGCCATCTGCAGCGACGGGCGCGAGCGGATTGTGACCGGATTCAACGTGGTGATCTACGAGATCCCGCAGGGCAATATCGCGGCCTACTATCCCGAAACCAACCCGCTGGTGCCCATCGACAGCATAGGGGAGGGCTCGTTTACCCCCACCTCCAAGTCGATACCCGTGCTGGTGACGGCCACCCGTCAGCAGGACAATTTGTTGCTGATATAGACAAAGCCCTGGTTTGACATGCCAGCTGCTCGGTCAGGCAATCCTGTTCGCGTTGCTGGCCATAGAGGAAAATGAAGGGGCTCGTACTGTGAGGCATGTCCATGCCGACCAGTACGATGCAAGCCTGAGAGTCGTACAAACAACAACGCCGCATAAGATATGCGGCGTTGTTGTTTGCGAGATCTGGTGCCGGTAAGAGGAGTCGAACCCCCGACCTTCGCTAGTAGTTAAGATGGCAAATTGACAATTGAGGTGTAAATTCTTGAGTTTGACAACGGTTCAAGGCGTACTACCCTTTGTATAAGAGTGGTTATTGCAAGGATGCACATGATGCAACTAACAAAGGCACAACGGATTGTTCTAATACATCATTTGCCTCATACGAAAGCATATCTGTCCACCTACCCTATCAATAACTATTCTATATCTGTTCCGAATGAACAATACTTTATAACAGACATCAATAACTCAGCTGATTCCGATGATAGCATTTATTTATTTCCATTATTATTAGAAGCTGATGGTACGCCGTGGAATTTAGCAAATCTATTTCTGCTTAAAATAGCAACCGATAATAGTGCTAATTACAAAGATACAAGGGACATACGCAAAAAGGCTTCCCTCCTGCTCGACTATAAGATTTTCTGCGAAAGCGCAAGGAACAACAACAACGAGCCTGCACCAATTGATCTCTTTGATTTTAAACATGCATTAAAACACAGGTGACCCACATGGCGATACTATTCACATCTGATGCATGTGGAAAAAACAAAACCAGATTTACTAAATGCAAAAACAGGTGCGGTGTACCAGTTTTATAATTTTGCTGCAAATTTGCCAAATGTAAATTTGGATATTAAAAGAGTGGAAACGCTTACTAGCTTTTCAGTTTTTAAACAAGCCTCCTCTGGAAATACGTATCTTCTTGAGGGTGAAAAACGCTCTCAAACTGTCAAAACGGCAGAGCCTGCACCTGTCAATATTGGTTACGTCAGGGATGAAGGTGAAGATTTACGCCCTCTTTTTCAAAAAGAACTCGATGCCTTATTAGATGCATTAGAGACAGATGAATTCGCTACAGATGAGAGGTTGATTTTTTATCTTGCATTATGCACTGGAGAGCGAAAGCAAACCATTCTCACAATGCGAATGAAGCATTTAGAGTTTTTTGAGGAACAGTATTTAAGCCAGAAGAAGCAGAGCTACATATTATTTGCGAATAGACAAAATGGCTGCGACACAAAATATAATAAATCTCACGTTTTATATGTGCCGGCTTGGTTAGGAGAAAAAATAAAAATATGGGCAAATTCAAAAAAGGCCAATGAACGCAGAGAGAAATTTAAACAAAAATTTGGCAACGTTTTGAACGATGATGATATGTATCTTTTTTTGAGTCCGACAGGGGATTGTCGATATATGTCCCATTTAGACCCCCGCTACAGAAAAACACTATCGCCAGCTCTAGGCCAAGTAACAAGGAATTTAAAAACCAAGCTACTAAAAATCACAGGAAATAAAGTCTCATCGGATTTTTCATTTCATTGGCTGAGAGCAACATTTGCCCTTCTTTTATATAAAGGGTGCCAAAAACTGATTGCAGAGAAAAAGATGCTGGCTGGACAAGAGCTCAACCACATACGCCATCGGCTGCATCATGCACATCAATCTACTACTGAGGATTATTTAAAGCTGTTCAGCCAAACCAATGAACTAATAGAAGCTCAAGAAACATTTGAAAATGTCCTTTTCGGTGATGTGTTGCAAAGCCAAGAGATACCGATTGAGGACAAATGAAAATGAATGATATAAGCACGCTCGATATGGCTCCAAGAGACACCATCAAGCTTGAAGTGAGCCAGCTACTTGAGTATGAAGATGCACCTGAAAAAGTTTGTATTCTGTTACCAGAGTCGATAATAAAAGGTGCATTTGACATTGGAATAATTGCATACAGCTTAAGAGGTATGAGCTCTAAGCCAAACAATACTGTTTCACAGCCAGTTTGTATTTGTAGCCTTAAAAAGGAACGGCAAACATTTTTAACTTTGCTGTTCGATTATTTATTAACTAAAGCTTGGCGAGATTCATCTGTTTTAGCTTTTCTAAAGAGTGTTCGTACCGTTGTAAACTGGGCAGATAGTAACAACCACACAGATTTATTTACAACACCAGAATGTTTTCGCGCAGCTTATTTTGAGTTTACCAATCATTTAAATAACCAGATTTTTCATAAAAAACTAAAACCCATTACTGCGAATCAAAGCCAGAGGTCTATGAAAGACATGGCTGCAATTAACTTTGGAGAGGATGCTAGTAGACAGGTAACTTCTGGTATTACAACAATCAGCTATGGCGGCCCAGAATTACAGGCGCCAGAAAAATCGTTAGTAAAATACAACGCAAATATATTTCTAGCTATTGCTAAAGGATATAGTCATGCAGTTTTAGAAATGCAACCGTATCCTTGGTTACTACAAATGCCAGATTACCATACTTATGTTTTCCCTGCTAACTGTAGTATTAAAACACCTTTTACAACTAACCATATTGCCACGTTTAATTACGAGGAGGGTAGATTATCGACTGTTGAAGAAATGGGAAGTATTAATAGTCGACCTAAGCACAATAACGCTCACGATTTAAAAAAAGCACAAGAAAATATAGATAAACATAATAGTCTTGGTCTTAACAGCTGCTACCGAATTTGCGATATATCAATGGCTTTAACTGCTTATATGCAACTTTTTATGTTAACGACCGGATGCTATGGCAATGAAGCAAGGCAAATTGTTTACGAAAACACCCTGAATGTTGAGCGAAATATTATTCACTACAGCTTTAGAGCAGTGAAGTTCAGAGCCGGTGGCAAGGTTGTAAACTACGACTTAGGTTCAAAGTACGGTTTGAAAATTTTAAAAGAATATCTGAAGTTCCGCGAGTTTATCTTACAGGGAAAAGAGTGTAGTTTTCTGTTTTTTAAAATGAATAAAGATGGTGAGCCTGTGCAGCATACAGAGGGTTCCATATCTGGTTTAGTGATACGAGAAAGAAAGTTTTTCTTTCCTTTAGATGTTCAAGTTGTACGTAGCCGTCAGGCAAGAAAATATAAAAGCGTTGTTTTACATGAAGCAAAAATTGGTACAAAAACAATCGCCAAAATCCTAAATCACACCGAAAAAACAAACGAAGAAAATTATACTACTTACTCACCGGATACCAGCAAGAAAGAACTAGGCACACTGTGGTCAGCGATAAGCAAAGCTGCCAAAGAAATCAAAATTACGCAAGACACATCTGAACGAGATTCATCCATTCCGACAGGTCATTGTTCTAATAAAGGAAACCCTGAAAAAGTACAGGAAAGCACACCGATTGACCCCGACTGCAAAAAGCAATTTGGCTGTTTGTTTTGTTCAAAATACTTAATTCATGCAGACCGTGACGATATACACAAGCTTTTAAGCGTGAGATATGTCATAGAGCAAGTGTTAAAGATGTCAACTGATCCTGAAAAAACAGAAAAGCTCCTGAGAGAACTTTCTGTACGTATTGATTACTTAATAGATCGTTTAAAGGATTTTTCAAAAGCAACAAAAGCGCTTGTAAATACACTGTATGTAGATGTTTTTGAGTATGGTGATTTAACGGCCTTTTGGTCTTTCAGGCTAGAGCGTTATGCAGAAATGGGGATGATATTATGAATATCGTTACAAATGTTTTGTATAACACCCTGGATAGCTTCAACACCACAATATACAGCCCAGATGCTTTTACAGGAGATTCAGACCTAACCCCACCATCCGATGAATTTGTTTTATGTAAAGATGAAAAAGGTAATGCAACAGCAATCTATGGTAGTGATCTTTGGAATTTTACTCCATATGGACTCCCTGGGAACCCAATTCCTAGCTTAAATTTTAAATCGATTTGTGGTGTGAACGAGGAGCATACATTACAGCTGAAAAAAGAAGTAAAATGGATTATGTTTTGTCTCATTTACAAAACAGGCTCTGGTCGCATTGGTCGGTTAAGTACATCAACTTTATATGAATATTTTCGTGTCATTCGTATTATTTCAGGTATAGCTGTAAAACTTAGTAACAACCCGTTTAATAACCAGTTAATGTATATTTGTGACGTACTAGAAAATAAAAAAAATCTGCAAAATTATGAATACAGCAAAAGAAATTTAAATGATCTTATTTCAAAGTTGGTTAGCCTAGGGGGGAGGGAAGGAAAAGCTTGGCTATGCTGTTTGTTTTGTAAGGTTTTCTCGTGGCGATAAAGAGACCAAACAACACCCTTTGATACCCGTTGATTTATATCTTCATTTTGTAAACGCACTCACAGATGAGTTGGAAGCATTACATTCAGGAACTTCTAAAATAGCCTTTTTTTTATATCGGTTTTCGGAAAAAGGTTATGGTTTAACACATGCAACTCAGAATAAGTCTAAAAAAAGACTCAAACCAACAATGCAGGAAGCTATCACTGAGTATGGCTTAAATGATGTTCTGTCTAATGTAACTAACTATCATCAGCTATTAAAAAAAATTAAACAGATACGGTTTACATTAAAAACCGCGATCCATCTTTATACCGGCATGCGCGATCAGGAGATTATACGCCTACCGTTCAGTTGCGTATCTACCGTTGATATAAAACAAGAAGAAAAAGACGAGAACGGAAAAATAGTTGTACCAACTAACATGATAAAACTGCTTTCCACCACTACAAAATACACTGGTTATAGAAAGGATGATGCCTGGTATGCACCAGATATTATCATTAAAGCAATTGAAGTATTACAACGAATCACCAGAGGGTTATGTTGGAAAAACAATATAACAGACGTAAATGCCTACCCGTTGTTTTTAAGTGCGGGCTATTTAAGTGGGTCAATTAAGGAGGAAATCGAAGAAAATAAATATTCTTCCTTCCATAAAATTAAAAAACTGGGAGTGCCTCAGTGGCTCCTGGATGCAGTGATAACCGAAAAAGATATGGAGTTGTTGAAAGCAAGCGATCCATCCAGGGACTTCGAAAATGAAAGAGACCATAATGGAGGATTAAAATTTAAAATTGGTGATGTATGGCCACTGACTAGCCATCAATTTCGCCGTTCTTTAGCTTTTTATGCCTGTAGCTCGGGATTTGTTTCTATCCCTACATTGAAACAGCAGTACAAACATCTAACAACAGAAATAACCAAATACTACAGTAGAAACCATCAAAATATCGTTTCTATCTTTGGGCATTATGATACAGAAACAGGAAAATGGACACTTCCTGAATCACACGTAATTTTCGATTGTCAGGCCGCTTACACAATGGATGTGGCTGAACGATTGATTAATGACTTACTAGAGGGTGAGCCATTGTTTGGTAAATCTGGCAGCTACATGTCGAGACAAGCAGAACGCATTTTTGATGGCAATGTCAGCATTGTGGAATTTCGAGAAGCAACAGAAGAAAAAATAAAAAATGGTGAGATCGTATATAACAGAACTCTGCTGGGTGGTTGCACTAACATCAATGGTTGCGATTGTCGGATCTTGGGTGAGTTTACTGATTGTTTAGGCTCGGATTGTGCTGTGATAAAACGGGATAAAGTAGAAAAACAAATTATTGAAATACAAAAAGCAATGCAATTCTACACACCCAAAGATGGTGAGTATCAAGCATTAGAGGCTGAATTAGACAGTCTGAATAAATTTAAAAAGTATCAGATGAACAAGGATGAGTCTTATGAAGAATAATAATGGGTTAGAAAAGTGTTATGCTGCTTTTCAACGATTAAAAGAGGGTAAGCCTGAGCTAGTGAAGTACAAAAACTTAGCTCCATCAGCAATTACCCTCTCTGTTGTATCACAAGAAGCCGGTTTAGATGCAGGATATTTAAAGCCGAAACGAGAAAAACATCAGCCATTGATTACACTCATCAATGCTTTTAAAAATGAAATAGAGTCCCCTAGCTCGATAAGAAAGCGAAGATTTGAAAGCATTAAAATGGCGAAAGAGTTAGGTGAGGAAGAAATCAAATCACTAAAAATGCAGTTAGATGCGGCACTAGGCAGAGAGTTGCTTTTAGTTCGCCAGTTACAACGCCTTGAAGAAGAAATCGGAGAGTTAAAAAAAGAGCTAAACATCAATGTATTACCATATTGAGCACGAAGATGACATATACAAAATATACAGTTCTAGTTATCACCTGACACTGGCCTCAGACCAGTGTCTTGATTTGCACAACTTTGGGGACTCACTCCTTTGGTATCAATTTCAGGCCCTCTTCAACATGTTGTAGGGGACTGCCCTTACATCATCCTGCGCTTCCCCTAAAGCGCCATGAGTTGGCTTGGGGAGTCGTCATATTGCTAAATCTGATTGAATCTTGATGAAGTTCAAAACAATCAAATGGAAATATATGATTTTTCATCAAAATGTTGTAATAACTGATGCAGTTAAAACATTCAAGTTAACTGAATAAAGTGATTGAATTTAATACATAGCTTCATTTTGGGTAGGATAGAGATGGCAAGAATCCTGATGACTCGTGCTTTTGATGACAACGGCCATATAGTTGATGTCAAAGACGTTGTTAGTGGAAAAGGATGCAATTGCACATGCATTGGATGTCAAGGTGCAGTCTGGGCAAAGAAAGGCCCAGTTACAGCCCATCATTTTGCTCATGAGCCTAACTCTATCGAAGAAAAATCCTGTAATTGGAAGCCAGAAACAGAAATACATATCCTGGCTAAAGAAATTATAGCAGCAGAACGGCAGTTATTACTTCCTATTGGAACTATAAACCCAGTACATAAAAACATAGTCTTTGATGAGATGATATGTGAGGTTTATGAAGGCCGAATTATCCCTGATGTAATCGGATTCATTGATGGAGATAAAGTTCTCATCGAAATTGCAGTAACTCACTTTTGTGATAGAAGAAAAATTAAAGAGCTAAAGAAAGTAAATACAACTTGTGTTGAACTTGACCTGAGTAGATTTCGAGTTAAGGGAGAAACAATCTCAAAAGAAGATATTAGAGGTTATCTTAAAAGCTGCCCTAAAAAGTGGTTATCAGTATCTCCTATTGGAAATTTCTCCGAAATGATGCATTCTCATAATAGACGGGAGTTAATATCTTTACAGTATCAGCATTCATCCTTAAATTCAAAGCATCAAGCCGGGGTTAAAATACTTAATGAAGAATACAATGCAATAAAAAATACGTATCAATCAGAACTAAGCGATATGCAGCGAACAATTGAACAAGCTCGGCATTCAGAAAATAACGCTAGTTCAATTCTTCAAAAGTGGGATGGAAGAATAAGAGATAAAGAGCTATTTATCGCAAAGGCAGAGGAGAACATCATTCTCTTACAAGACCGATATAGGAGTCTTGAAGTTGAATTAAAAAACCGTCTTTATGACATACAGGATGAAATTGATAGAAAGCAAGACTTACTAAGTGATCTTGCTAATTTAGATGAGCTTAAGGCGGAGTTTTATTCACAGGTTGATGATGTAAATAGAACAATTAGAGATAAAGAAGAACGGGCTAATATAAAAGAGATTAAAATACGTCAGCTTTCAGCCTCACTAGACCTTTCACAGAGAAACTTAAACGATAGCCTTACTTCAATAAAAGAGCGAGAGAATGCTTTAACTGAAAAACACAAAGACTTGACGAACATCGTGAATATTAAATCAAGAGAGCAGGCTCAAGTAATGTATGAAAAGCTGCTAAAAGAAAAGTCAAAAGATATAAAGGCATTGGAAGAAAAAGAAAGGCAGGTCATTAAGGCTATTGATAACCTAAGGAGAAAGTATGGTTCATTTATTAAAATTCCAGAGTGAATCTCCATACATACTGATACACATTAAAGGGCCTTCTGTTCAAGAAGGCCCTTTTGTCATTTATGAAAACAAGAATTGGGTCAGGTAGCCCATCATGACGGCCATCCCCAGTATGACGGTGAGGAATGCCACGATCATGGGAGTTCTGAACATCGACTTGAGCAGGATCACCTCGGTCAGGCTGGCCCCCGCACTACCGATGATAAGAGCCATCACAGCCCCCATTCCCATCCCTTTACTCATCAGTACCGATGCAAGCGGGATAACAGCTTCTGCCCGGATATAGAGCGGAATACCCACGATGGCACTGAATGGAATAGCCAGGGGGTTATCTGCCCCAGCGTGGGCGGCGATCCACTCTGACGGAATAAAACCGTAGATAAATGACCCGATCAGTACCCCCAGCAACAAGTAGGGCAGTACCTCTTTGAATTGCTGCCAAGCATCAGCACGAGCTTTGGCAAAGGCAGTGGGGATCACTGGCGCCTGGGTCAGGGTCGCGGTGCCATCTGCGCAGCAAGAGAGCGCTGGCGTTGCCTCTGCCGCTGGTTGTGGGGCACAGCAGGATGCCGCAGCACTTATCGGTTTGACTGACTTGATGGTGCTGCTTGCACAGCAAGCGGTTGCATTCGCACTGGCCGGTTCACTCGCAGTAGTGCCGCAACTGGTGCCACAGCTGCTTTTTGGGGCATCTTTAGGGTCAATGACATGACGCTCGAACCCCAGCATGTCCAGCAGCATGCTCGCCAGTACGGAGACGCCAGCTGCGATCACGGCATACAGCACCGTCACTTTCCATCCGAAGGTAGCCCACATCAGGCCGACAATAATCGGATTGAGCAACGGTGAGACAAACAGGAAAGTCAGTGTTGGCCCAAAACCGGCTTTGGCAGACAAGAGTCCACGCAGCATAGGGATGGTTGAGCAACTGCAAAATGGGGTCAATGCGCCCAGCACCGCAGAGATCAAGTAGCCTCTGCCTTTTCGTGCCCCCAGCATGGCTTGGATCTTGGCGTCGGGTATCTTCTGGCGGATCAAGCTGACCCCGGCACTGATCACCAGGAACAGCACAGAGAGCTCAAAGGCCAGGAACAAAAACATCTGAGATGCATCCGTCAGCATGGTTAACCAGTCATTCATCTTCATATTCTCCACGTAAAAACCACATTTCTAGAATAATGGAAATGATGTGGTGATCAAGATATTTCTGGTATTATCGAAATATGCATCGTGTGGAGGGATTGGGTCATGCAGTTGGAAGAAGTCGCTAAAGCGTTGAAGGAGCTTGGTCATCCAACTCGCCTGTTCATTTTCAAGCATCTCATCAAGGCTGGGACGCAGGGCTTGCCTGTTGGAGAGCTGCAAAAACAACTATCTATCCCTGCATCAACCCTCAGCCACCATATCTCGGCTCTGGTATCGGTAGGGCTCGTCAAGCAGAACCGAGAGAGTCGCACGCTCATGTGCGTGTCTCAATTCGAGGTGCTGGAAGAGGTCATCGCATTTTTCCGTGAAGAGTGCTGCGTAAACGGCAGCTCAACCTGAATAGATTCAAAGCAGTGGCAAGCTGCCTTGATCATTTCAACTGTTCTTGTATAGTTGTAATCATGAAATGAGTGATAGAGGTTCAAATGAATAAAGATACTGCTACTAAAGTCTTCGAGTCTCTGTCGTCCGGTATCCGCCTCGATGTATGGCGCCTGCTGGTCAAAGCTGGGCTGGAAGGGATGGTTGCTGGTCAGTTGGCCAGTGAGCTCGATATCGCTCCGAATACCCTGTCATTTCACCTGAAAGCCATGCTTCACGCGGGCCTCATCTCGGTGGAGCAAGAAGGCCGATTTTTACGCTATCGCGGCAATATCCCACTGATGCTTGAGCTGATCGGTTACCTCACTGAGGAGTGTTGTAGCGGTCATCCCGAGCAGTGTTTAGATATGCGCGGCACTGCCAATTGTGCTCCCGAAGTGCTTCCCCCTCTTACCTCCTGCAACAAGGAAGGCTGTTCATCATGAACATCCTGCTTTCATGCTCGGGGAAGCGGAGCGAAGCCCTCCTGTTAGAGGTGTTTTCCGTTTTTCAACAGATCGTGAGGGGCTAAAAGCAGCTCTGGATGCTATTGCCACTGAGATTAAGCGAGGAAGTGATTATGAGATTGATACAAGTATTTGACCCTGCCCTGTGCTGCTCCAGCGGTGTGTGCGGCACAGATATTGACCAAAACCTGGTGGTCTTCGCGGGCGATGCAGAATGGCTCAAGCAGCAGGGTGGATCTCTATATCGCTTCAACCTGGCGCAACAGCCCCTGGTATTTGCTGAAACCCCTGCGGTGGCTTCTTTCCTGGAGCTCTCCGGTGAAGAAGGGCTGCCTGTGACCTTGGTTGATGGCCAGGTGGTACTCACCGGTCGTTATCCAAGCCGCACTGAGTTGATGCGCTATGCAGGTCTGGCGTTACCGAAAGCCTCCGAAACTGATGGCGCAGAGGCCAATACAGAGCCAAGCAAAGCGGGCGCCATCAAAGGGATCGTCAAGAGTGAATGCTGTTCCGGCAGCAGTGGTTGCTGCTAAGCGAGCTCACGTAGTTAGCAAGATCTCTGTTCGGTTCATTGCCTTGTTCTTCCAGATAGGAGTCTCTCATGTTCCAGTTTCTGACCAATCTGCCACCGTTTCTCTTTTACACCGGTAAGGGGGGCGTGGGTAAAACCTCGCTGGCTTGCGCAAGTGCGGTTGCCCTGTGTGACAGTGGAAAAAAGGTACTGCTGGTGAGCACGGATCCAGCCTCAAACGTGGGTCAGGTTTTCGATACCAAGATAGGCAACCAAGTCACCAAGATCCCGCAGGTTGAGGGATTGTCTGCGCTGGAGATTGACCCGCAAGCTGCCGCGCAAGCGTACCGTGAACGGATTGTTGGCCCAGTACGTGGCAAATTGCCCGAGAGCATAGTGCGCAGCATTGAAGAGCAGCTATCCGGTGCCTGTACCACAGAGATAGCCGCTTTTGACGAGTTCACTGCCCTGCTGACCGACCGTGACTTAGTGGGTCAATACGATCATATCGTGTTCGACACCGCCCCCACGGGACACACCATTCGTTTATTACAATTGCCAGGGGCATGGAGCGAGTTCTTGGAACAAGGCAAGGGTGACGCTTCTTGTCTGGGGCCGTTGGCAGGGCTGGAAAAACAGCGCAGCCAATATGCAGAGGCTGTCGCTGCCTTGTCGGATGCCGAGAAAACACGACTGATCTTGGTCGCCCGTGCCCAAACCTCGACCCTGCGGGAAGTGGCACGTACTCATGATGAACTGGCGGCCATTGGCCTTGCCAATCAGCAGTTGGTCATCAATGGCATCTTCCCAGAAAGCGAGCAGGTTGATGACCCCTTAGCCGCAGCCGTATGGCAACGAGAGCAGCAGGCTATGGCTAATATGCCAGCGATGCTGGCAAGTCTGCCACAAGACAGAGTTCCTCTCTTGGCCACCAACCTGGTGGGTGTAGACAGCCTGCGTCAGTTACTCAGCGCAGAACCGGTCAATGGGGCCTTTGAGGTCGAGAGCACGACCGCTGAGCAACACCCTGATTTGAAGCAATTGGTCGATGAACTGGCCACCGATGGTCATGGGCTCATCATGTTGATGGGGAAGGGGGGAGTGGGCAAAACCACTCTGGCGGCAGCGGTCGCGGTGGAGCTCGCCAATCGGGGACTGCCAGTTCACCTGACCACCTCAGATCCCGCAGCCCATCTGGGTGAGACGTTGGCAGGTGCCCTGCCCAGTCTGGAAGTTAGCCGCATTGATCCTCACGCCGAGACTGAGCGTTACCGCGCTCAGGTGCTGGCCACCAAGGGGGCGAGCCTGGATGAACAGGGTCGAGCCTTGTTGGAGGAAGATTTGCGTTCCCCCTGCACCGAAGAGATCGCCGTGTTTCAGGCCTTCTCACGGATCATTCGCGAGGCGGGTAAGCGCTTCGTGGTGATGGATACAGCGCCGACTGGCCATACCCTGTTGCTGCTCGATGCGACCGGCGCCTATCACAGAGAAATTGCCCGCCAGATGGGCGGGAAAGGGATGCACTTCACCACCCCCATGATGCAGCTGCAAGACCCAAAACAGACCAAGGTGATGATCGTGACTCTGCCCGAGCCAACTCCGGTGCAAGAGGCGGCCAATCTGCAAGCTGACTTGCGCCGTGCCGGCATCGAGCCCTGGGCTTGGGTGGTCAATCACATGCTGGCCCCAGCCAGCGTCACTTCCCCCCTACTTGCCCAGCGAGCATATCGCCAGCAACCCCACATCGATGCGGTGAAGGGGGAGCATGCTCAGCGCTATGCCGTAGTGCCCTTGCTGGCGACCGAGCCGGTGGGTGTGGAGGCTCTGCAAGATTTATGTCATCCCAACCAATCCCAATCCACCTGACGTTCTCACTGAGACATGGAGACGCTGTTTATCATGCACCCGTTTGACATCCTGAATCTGGATAATGGCGCCCGCCTTATCTTCACTCCCTGCCCTGGCACCAAGGAGGCTTCCCTGCAAGCCTCCCTTAAGACCCTGCAAGAGGCTGGGGCTGATGCGGTGGTCACCATGATGCCTGATGCCGAGCTTAGCGAATTCAAGGCTGATGCCTTGCCCGCCGAGTGTGCTGCATTAGGGCTGGTCTGGTTCCAGCTACCGGTAGAGGATGATTGCGCGCCCGAGGCGCCATTCACAGCAGCGTTTACGAGCCACAAGGCAGACTTGCTGGCGCGACTTGCCTCTGGCCAGACCTTGGCCATTCATTGCCGAGGCGGCTCGGGCCGTACCGGACTGATGGCGGCTATCTTGCTGTTGGAGGCAGGCTACGCCCCTGCCAAGGTCAAGACCCTGGTGCAAGGTCTGCGTCCCAAGGCGTTGACCCTGACCCCTCATGTCAATTACCTCAACACCCACTACTCATTCGCCGGTTAAGGAAAGCAGCATGACTATCAAAGTTGGTATCAACGGCTTTGGCCGCATGGGCCGCCTCTCATTTCGCGCCGCCTTCGATTGGGCAGATGTAGAGTTTGTGCGCATCAATGACCCGGCTGGGGATGCAGCATCCCTAGCACACCTCATCACCTTCGATTCAGTCCATGGGCGCTGGCATCACGAGGCCCGCGCCGAAGGTGACGAGATGGTGATTGGCAACCATCGCATCCCCTGCACTCGCAACAAAGAGATCGGTCAGACTGACTGGTCGGATTGTGATGTGGTGATCGAGGCCTCTGGCAAGATGAAGACCAAAGCCCTGCTGAGCGCCTACCTGGCACAAGGGGTAAAGCGCGTCGTGGTAACGGCTCCGGTCAAGGAAGAGGGTGTCCTGAACGTAGTGATGGGGGTTAACCACCACCTTTACGACAAGGCGCAGCATCCTATCGTGACGGCGGCCTCCTGCACCACCAACTGCCTGGCGCCTGTGGTGAAGGTGATCCACGAGCAGTTGGGTATCAAGCACGGCTCCATGACCACCATTCACGACATCACCAACACTCAGACCATTCTGGATGCTCCCCATGCAGATCTGCGCCGTGCTCGCGCCTGTGGCTTGAGCCTCATCCCCACCACCACCGGCTCTGCCACCGCCATCACTCATATCTTCCCCGAGCTCAAGGGCAAGCTGAATGGCCATGCCGTGCGAGTGCCGCTGGCCAACGCCTCCCTCACCGACTGTGTGTTCGAGGTGAGCCGTCCCACTACCGAAGCCGAGGTCAATGGCTTGCTCAAGGCCGCTGCCGAGAGTGAGCTCAAGGGGATCATGGGGTATGAAGAGCGCCCGCTGGTATCGGTGGATTACAAGACGGATCCGCGCTCTTGCACCATCGATGCGCTCTCCACCATGGTGATCAACGGCACCCAGGTGAAGATCTATGCCTGGTATGACAACGAGTGGGGCTATGCCAACCGCACTGCCGAACTGATGCGCATGGTGGGTCAGATGGATAAGGTGCAAGGATAACCCGGCCATGGCACTGACCCGACTCTCCCCCGAGACCCGCCAGTACCTGCTGGTGACCGGTAACTACTGGGCCTTTACCCTGACCGATGGCGCTCTGCGCATGTTGGTGGTGCTCTACTTCCACGGGCTGGGTTACAGCCCGCTGGCCATTGCCTCCCTGTTTCTCTTCTACGAGTTCTTCGGGGTCGTGACCAATCTGGTGGGGGGCTGGCTCGGTGCTCGCCTTGGGCTTAACCGCACCATGAACATCGGGTTGGCCCTCCAGGTGTTGGCGCTGGGCATGCTGCTGGTGCCGTCAGTCTGGCTGACGGTGCCTTGGGTGATGGCGGCGCAGGCGCTCTCCGGGATTGCCAAAGATCTCAACAAGATGAGTGCTAAAAGCTCCATCAAGTTGCTGGTGCCGGGGGAGGCTCAGGGTCAGCTCTACAAGTGGGTGGCACTCCTGACAGGCTCGAAAAATGCCTTGAAGGGGATGGGGTTTTTCCTCGGTGGTGCCCTGCTGACCTTGCTCGGGTTTCAGGGGGCCGTGCTGGTCATGGCCCTCGCACTGGCGCTGGTGTGGTGCGTGAGCATGCTGACGCTGAAACGTGACCTGGGCAAGGCCAAGAATAAACCCAAGTTCAGTGAAATCTTCTCCAAGAGTCGCGCCATCAATTACCTGTCGGCAGCCCGCCTGTTCCTGTTCGGTGCCCGCGATGTGTGGTTCGTGGTGGCGTTACCTGTGTACCTCGCATCCAGCTTTGGCTGGGATCACTGGTATGTGGGGGGCTTCCTCGCGCTCTGGATCATCGCTTACGGGGTGGTGCAGACCCAGGCCCCCCGATTTACCGGTAAGCGCCAGGGGCGTGTGCCCGATGGTAAGGCGGCGATGCGCTGGGCGCTGTCGCTGGCCTTGATCCCTGCCTTGATTGCGCTGGCGCTCCACTATGGGGTGCATCCGGCCATCAGCCTGATAGGCGGTCTGATGTTGTTCGGTGCCCTGTTTGCCATCAACTCTTCTCTGCACAGCTACCTGATCGTCAGCTATGCCGGTGCTGATGGGGTATCGCTGGATGTGGGCTTCTACTACATGACCAATGCCCTAGGCGCCTGCTCGGCACCCTACTGTCGGGGCTGGTGTTCCAGCTCTACGGTCTTGAGGCATGCCTCTGGATCTCCACTCTCTTTATTCTGTTGGCGGCATTCATCTCCATCGGCTTGCCACGCCATCAGCCTTCCGTTTCATCCAACTCTCATGGAGCCTCATAATGAGTACCAATGCCTGCTGCGATCTGCCCGTCAGCAAAAAAATGAGCTTTCTCGACCGTAACCTCACCCTTTGGATCTTTGTCGCCATGGCGATTGGGGTCGGGATTGGATATCTGTTCCCTCAGGTGGCTCAGTGGAACGAGGCGATGTCTGTCGGCACCACCAATATTCCGCTGGCCATTGGCCTGATCCTGATGATGTATCCGCCGCTCGCCAAGGTGAATTACGGCACCATGGGCGCGATGACTCGTGACCGTCAGGCCATCACTCTCTCATTGGTGATGAACTGGTTCGTCGGCCCCATCCTGATGTTTGTGATCGCCCTGGTGTTTTTGCATGACTACCCGAACTACATGGTAGGCCTGATCCTGATTGGTCTGGCGCGTTGCATCGCTATGGTGCTGGTGTGGAACGACCTGGGGGGGGGTAACAAAGAGTATGGTGCTGGCCTGGTGGCGCTTAACAGCGGTTTCCAGATCTTAACCTACAGCTTTATGGCCTGGTTGTTCATTACCGTACTGCCTCCGCTGTTCGGCTTACAGGGTTTTACGGTGGATATCACCATGCTGGATATCGCCGAGAGCGTGCTGATCTATCTGGGGATCCCCTTCCTTGCGGGCTTCTTGAGCCGTAAATATCTGGTCAAGGCGAAGGGAGAAAAATGGTATACCGAGCGCTTTATCCCGGCTATTTCCCCCATCACGCTGATCGCCTTGTTGGCCACTATCGTGCTGATGTTCAGCCTCAAGGGGGAAATGATCGTCGAGCTGCCGATGGATGTGCTGCGGGTCGCTGTGCCACTGGTCGTCTATTTCGTGCTGATGTTCTTCACCAGCTTCCTGGTCGGCAAGAAACTCGGCATCCCCTATGACAAGAATGCCTCTATCGCCTTTACCGCCACCGGCAACAACTTCGAGCTGGCCATTGCGGTCTCCATCGCCGTATTCGGGCTGAACTCGGATCAGGCCTTCGCCGGGGTCATCGGCCCGCTGGTTGAAGTACCGGTGTTGATCGCCCTGGTCAATGTAGCCCTGCGTATGAAGCGCAATTATGTGGCAGCGGAGGCCTAATCATGAATGACGCCAAGATCACCATTTATCACAACCCGGCATGTGGCACCTCTCGCAACACGCTGGAGCTTATCCGTAACTCCGGCGTTGAGCCGATAGTCATCCGCTACCTGGAGACCCCACCGAGCCGCGAGACACTGGAGTCCCTTATTCAAGCGATGGGGATGCCGGTGCGCGACCTGCTGCGCAAGAATGTCCCCCCTTATGAGGCGCTGGGCCTCGCCGAGGAGCGGTTCAGTGATGAGGAGTTGGTCGATGCCATGCTGTCTCATCCTCTCCTGATCAACCGCCCCATAGTGGTTACCCCGCTTGGCACCACACTGTGTCGCCCGTCAGAAGTCGTGCTGGATATCTTGCCAGGCCGCCAGCAAGGGGCCTTCACCAAGGAAGATGGGGAGCGGGTAGTTGATGCAAAGGGGCATCGTATTAAGTGATCCAGCAATCAGGAGCATGTGATGAGTTCTCTTGGCATCCAAAAAACCAAAGATGATGCAGTCGAGTGGGCGTTAACACACGGCGTAGCCTTCAAGGAGTCGGTGCATTCTGCCGTGCATACCCCATTTACCCTGACGCCAACACCAATAAGCCGAGGGGGGTATCAGCAGTTAAAAAGTGCGGCCCAGATCCTCAGCAAACTGATCTATTCAGTATCTGAGGATCACGGTTTCCTGTTCGATGCGATTAATCCCATCACGACTGGAGATCCCTTCTTTTCAGCCCTGCTTCGCATGCATCAACAAATACACTCATCACCCAACCAAGCTCCCCGGCTGCCATTGCTCATTATGCGCAGCGACTTTATGGACGATAAGGGCGATGGTCACAAGCTTGTTGAATTCAATGGCATCGCTGCTGGCATGGGGCCATTCGGCCAGCGAATACATGAACTGCACCGCTATCTACAACAGCAATGTCCCTCTGCATATGCCGAGTTATCGCATCAGGCAGTGGGGGAGCTTGTCGATAATCAGGCCATTGAGGGGCTATCGGCTGGCATTGCCAAAGCCACTTTCAAGATTAAGCAGGAGTTTGGAGACCTTGGCCCGGCAAGGTTTTTGATGATTGTGCAAGAGCATGAAAACAATGTGTTTGATCAGCACTTGCTTGAGTTTGCTCTCCAGCAGAAAGGGATAGAGACACAGCGCAGAACGTTTCGCGAGCTTCACAATCAATTGAGCACGGGTGCCAACAATAGATTGATCCTCAATGGTGTCGGGCCACTCGATACCGTCTACCTTCGCGCCGGGTATCAGTATTCCGATTATGAAGCTGCCGACCTCAAAGAGCAGAGATGTTGCCAGTCGCTGATGGCGACTCGTGTGTTGATTGAGCAACATCGAGTCGCAGTCAATGCAACGGTTGCCCAGCAGTTGGCAACGAGTAAGCGAGTGCAAATGCTGCTATCTCGTCTGGGAGAAGATGGACTGGTCGCATTTGGTTTGGCCCCGCAAGAGGCCGCAAGAGCGAGAAATCTTCTGGGAGAGATGCATCCTGTTACCTCAGATAGCGCTGACTTTGTAAAAGCGGCTCCCTCCGATAGTTGGGTGCTTAAAAATCAGGGAGAAGGTGGCGGGCATTGCCTGTTTGGGGCCGACATCTTGGCAAAACTGGCAACGCTTGCTCCCCAACAATATCAGGCCTGGTCGTTGATGCGCCGCTTACACCCCAATCCCAGATCTATGCCTGCATTGATTGTGCGCAAAGGGGAGCTGCATCAGGTGACTGATTTGATCAGCGAACTGGGTATGTTCACCGTTCAGGGAGATGGCAATCCTGCCAGTATTGAGCACTGTTATGCTGGATACCTCATTCGCAGCAAATCAGCTGGATCGACAGAAGGAGGCGTTCACAGTGGGCAAGGCGTTCTTGACTCGCTGGTATTCTGTGATTGAGAACTCTCAAGTTGGTGGTTATAGCAATATTCTAGAATCTGTTCTGGTATTCAATGAGGTGTGATGATTTACAGCTAAAAAAGAGGGGGGATTATGGGCAAAGAAGAAAGTGGATCTATTCGCGGCAACGCAGCGGAATGTTGAATAATTTTTTGTTCGACTGAGTGTGGTCTTTAACCAAACTGAGGAGGAAGGCTCGTTTAATACACCCCATGTTCGATTTGTCCTGCGAGATCGACAACCGCTTGGACTCCCATCGCTGTACTTAATACATCGATAGGCTTCTCACCTCCCAGTCCCCTGGCTGGTCTGCTCAACCACGACGCGCATTTCACTATATCTCCCTCATGCAGTGAGAGAGCTGCATCAAGAGCCAGTACAACACCGTAAACTCTGGCACCCTGCTCGGTGGATAGAGGGGAACAGGTTGCGATCTTCCGAGTGATCGTGCTTTGGCTAATGCCAACCAGGTCACAAACAGCCCGAGCACTTTCCCCAATCAACCCAGCAAGCTTCGGGACGAAACACCAGCCACAATCCACAGGTGTGCCTCCAGCGGGCTGTGAGGGATGCCCAGAGAGGTAATGACAGAGCTGACAGCGGTTACCCGAGTGCGAGGGTGATGAACGGCGTGAGGCATCGATAAGTGTTCCCTACTCTGCAATTTCCATAAAGCTGCTCCTAGCATAACAGCAGACTTTTCAAAATGACGTTTATGATCGGTTCATCTCCGGCAGTCCCTATCAATGAGCATCATGTGTAATAATTGGCTCATCAAGTGAGCCAAATAAAGTGCATAATCGCCTCATTTCATGGGGGAGTTCAGACGATGGGTTGGATTTGGCAACAAGCAGGCTGGCCAACATTTCATTGGCAGGACGAGGTTCTTCAACCACGTCTACGCTCACTTCATCGTCTGCTTGGCCTGCTGCTGGGGAGTTGTGCGATAGCCCCGATTCAAGAGCTGGATACTCTGGTTGCCAACATCATGGCCTCATCGGCTATCGAAGGGGAGGCACTGAATGCGCAGTCCGTTCGAGCGTCCGTGGCAGTGCGGCTCGGGGTCGTTGAGGTCGATCATCTTTTTACATCAGAAAGAACAGACGGACTAGCAGCCATGTTGATGGACGCTATTGGTGATACTCAAACAAAGCTCTCTTTTGAGCGGCTTTTACAGTGGCATCGGTCGCTATTCCCTGCATCACTTCCTGGAGGTAGCAGCATCAGTGGTGGCCAATTGCGTGACGATGGGCCGATGCAGGTCGTATCAGGGCGGTTCGACCAGCTCGTGGTTCATTTTGAAGCACCACCCCGAGCAGGTTTGGAGCTTGAATTACAAAACTTTATTGAGTGGTTTAACGAAAGTCGATTGAACCCAATTCTTGATCCGCTGCTTAGGGCTGCAATCAGCCATCTGTGGTTCGTGACGCTACATCCTCTTGAAGATGGAAATGGCCGAGTAGCACGAGCACTGACAGATTTGGCGTTAGCCCAGGCAGACCTGCACACCATCCGCCTATACGCCATGTCGGTCACCATACTTGAGCAGCGCGACAGGTATTATCAGCTTCTGGAGCAGACTCAAAGAGGAGGCTTAGATATCACACCTTGGTTAGTCTGGTTTCTTGAGACACTGGAAGCGGACTTGCAGCGTGCTATCTCTCAAGTGCAAGCTGACTTGAACAAGACTGCTTTTTGGCAAAAATATCAGGCAATTCAACTATTACCTGAGCAAATATTAGTGCTGAACCATCTATTGGAAATCCGCGATCAAGATACTGTGAATACCATAAGTGCCAGTCAATATCAGACGCTGACCGGCGTAAGTAAGCCGACTGCGACACGTCACCTAGCAGATATGGTAACGAAAGGCTGCGTGGTCCCATTGCCGGGAGGTGGCCGAAGTTCGCGGTATCAAGTGGTGAGGTCTTTTGGATAGGACTTCTGCCGCCTCCCAATCCCCCAATGAGGCTGGTATCTTTCCGAGAAATCACAGTTAGCATCCATCCTAGCCAAGGTCAGTTGGCTGAGGTAGGTCTGGGATTGCGATCCATTAATCATCCTTCGGCAGCAACCGAGATAGGCCCACTTGAGCCGGAAGTTCCCCGATGACCTCAATCTTCCAACCCGTCTGATTGGCCCGACACATGTGATAGTGGTGCGCGATGTTGGCCTGCGCTTGTACGGCGTGACGGGCTTTATCCAGGGCCTCTGTTGCATCGATGCCAATGCGGCTCAGCAATAGCTCAACGCGGGTTTCCAGTTGCCTGCATTCATGGGGGGAGAGCACCCCAGCCATCACCCTTGACGCCACGTAAAAACGGGCGTCGTCTTGCGAAATAGGCTTCAAGACACCGCGAGCATGCGCGTTGGCAAGCGTGACTTCTTGGGCCATGTATTTGTGCATGAGATGACCCTCTTCGAGGCGCATGATCACCTCGTTGACGTTGTAGTGACTGTGCTCCTCCAGATAATCACGCACCAGGATCTTGTGGGCTAGTGCGATGACATCAGCCCGTTCGATATCATTAGTGAGCCGGAGACGAAGTTCGGTTGCGCTGGCTAATTTGCCCATCGCGGCAGAAAGCAGACGTCCACGTTGCGCCTGACCGGGGGACTCATCGCGACCGGTAACGCCTGTTGGCAGGAATTTATCTGCTATCTCGCGGCTGACGGTGACGCGAATGCGGCTATTCTCCACGGTGAGGGTTTGATGCGACATGTTACTGCTCCTGAGGCTTCTCAATGACCCGCCTGTTGTACGGTAGCCCGTAGAATATTTAGCCAATACGATAAAGAGCTGAAAGCGGATTTATATGGAATGTATTGCCAAATTAGTTTACCAAAAGGAACCGTGATGGTGTTATTCGTCACTCCAATTATGTTCCATATATGGAACTTAACGGCATAAAAAGGCTCAAGCGTCCCAATAATGGAACATAACATGAGCATCTCCAATAGCGATCCTGTCGATGCTATAACCCAAGAGCTGGGGGCGAGATTGCAGCTGGTACGGTTGAATCTCATCATCACTCAAGCAGCACTTGCTGCACTGGCAGGTGTGACTCGCAAGAAAGTAATCCACGCCGAGACAGGCAATACCGATCTGGTCACCGTCGTCAGATTGATGCGAGCAATGAATATTGCCGATCAGCTTGATAGCTTCCTACCCCCAGTGCCTGTCTCACCACTTCAACTTGCCAAGTTAGCAGGAAAAAAAACAGCGGCGAGCATCCGGGACACTCGATACACAAACTAAAAAAAGTGGTCAGTGAATGGTAATCGAGTTCATCAATATCCATTACGCCTAGTACAAAGTTGGTGTCAATTGGAGTTGATTCAATTTTTGTACTCATTGATTGGTGCTTCATACAATCACAGGCTGGGAGTTAGCATTGCTAGCTCACAAAAACACAGACCTGCATCAGCGTAAGCAACGGGGAGTGGTTCCATGAAAGTTGAACAAATTGTCCCAACAGAACAGGTCGTCGATAATCTTTGCGATGTCTGTGGATGCAGCACCAAGTACTAAATTGGTTCATGTGAGTATGGAGCTCTCGAAGCTCATTGTGAGGTATGGCTCGGTGCAGCACGATGGTGAGAGGTTTCAGTTACATCTGTGCGAAGACTGTTTAGTCCAAGCACTGGCAAACTTGAGACAGGAGCATCGGTTGCAAAACGTGGTCTCGGAGGATTATCAAACCGTAGACCCTGACGCTTTTTGGCGTGTTGAGGGGAATATTGGATTCATCTAGAGAATATTATTCTAACCCCCATAGAAGACATTGTTTTCCCATTGAACGTAAAGGGCCATATGATACCATGAAAGCCAATGGCTGCTGATTACCATAGGATGTCGCTAAAAAAGTCTAAGAGATTAATTTATGACGTTGTATAAGCGACACCGGTTGATATTTACAAGAGGTATGCATGGATTATATTTTGGCATTTATAAATTCCATTAAAGACATTGCTATACCTGCTTTTGTCGGCACTTGGGCTGGCGCCTATATTATCATCTGGCGTCAAGAGTCTAAGTTAAAATATCCAAGAAAATTAATGACCGACATCCTTGATTTATTGGGGAAATATGATTCATATCAAAAGGCAGAAAGTGACTTTAACAATCGCTCTGCAATTGAAAAGAAGGCTGTACTTGTTGCACTTAAAAAACTAGGTGTTCCTGTGCAACTAAATATATTAAATGATGCATTTGATATTGATAACGTAAAGTTAGGTAACGAAAAAGTTAGTAGTGATACCATCATAAAAATGAAGGAGTTTGTCAAGAAAGGGCTGTGTGACGACTTGTTTTTCAAAGAAATCGAATCTAATTTTTATAGCGCACCACCAAAAATAATTTTCGCCAGAAATCTTGCATTGACATTTTTAGATGCTTTAGCAACTCAGGGCGATGACGTAAAATTGATTCACGTTGTTGAAAAAGCTGCCAAAATGAATTGGAATCAATTTGAGATTATACAGGTATTCTACAACACCGTTGATTTTACAAGCGATAAAAAAATCTCAGTTGAGAAAATTAATGCTGCCAAGACAAATGTTAATAATGGAGTTTTTGATCATTTATTTTATTGGGATATTCGGGCGTTCAACAATATGAACTCTCAGAGAAATGTAGCCGATATACTCGTAAATGCATCATCTTCCATCTTATCTAGCGATGCAGTTTCCAACAAGAACGACTAGAAAAACGGTGATGCCTCCAATCAGTTGAGCATGTATGATTGTGGCTTTTGAGACTCAGCATTCCTCATGGCCACCCTCATCATTCACTGTCCTCGTTGCCAATCTGACCGCGTATATCGCCACGGTAAAACCTCAGCTGGTCATGCCCGCTTCCGATGCACAGCTTGCCCTCCTGTTCTTCCAGCTCACCTATACCTATGAAGCCCGCAAACCTGGGGTGAAAGACAAGATTGTCGATATGGCCCTCAATGGCGCTGGTGTCCGTGACACCGCTCGTGTGCTCAAGGTTGGCATCAACACCGTCCTGCGCACCTTAAAAAACTCAACCCAAGGCAAGTAACCTCCGACCAAGCCGCGCTTGATGATGTGGCACTTATCTGTGAGCTCGATGAACAATGGTACTTCGTCAAAAACAAGCGCCATCGCCATTGGCTCTGGACTGGTGTCGTAGTGATTTATTGCCAACGAAAATCCACTGTTCATAGAGTTCGCAGATAAGGGCGACTGCATTCAGCACTTATATGCCAGGACCACTTGCATTAGGTTGGCAGCGAGGGCAGTGAACGGTAAGGGAAGTTATGAAAATGATGAGATTCAAATATGACCTCTCAAAAGTCACAAAAACAATTCATAGACAGTGCTTGTTTTTTTCACACGTATAGAAATACGTAATGAAGGCTTTTCACGTTTTTTACGTAGCAGTAGTGTATTGACTATGCTAGATCTCACAAACCAGTCCTGAATAAGAAGGTTAGGTCATGAACAAAGAACCATCCGTACATGAACTGAAACAAACGTGGGGGCTACCTGCTCACGCAAAAATGTTGGGTTGGCTTCTTCATGATCCATATAAGGACGAATTCTTGGTTAAGTACGCATCAAGCCCAGATATGACGGGTATGTGGTGGGGCCTGAGTCCTGAAACCGCAAAGGCTTTTAAAACGTTAAAGAAGGCAAACTCTGTCATTCAATCGCTGGAACTTACTGGGCGGGCTGTTGCAGCCCCGGCTTTTGATATTGGAAAGCAGATCATCGTTCTTACGGATAAAATTGGTGTTGAAAACCCACTTCGAGAGTTGACGCGCTTAACTCAAGATCTTGACTGATCGGTAATAGATGAAAACTGAATTCCACAATTTGGCATTAGGTTGAGAAATTTTCATATGGCCATCAATTTTGACTATCGCTGCGGGATCTTAGAGGCTTCTGACACGAGAACTGACCGTGAATGGTGTTGGTACAAAGGGGATACCGAGATCACCAGGACTCAAAATGGCGAGCTATCGAGCTCGATCAGCGTTCCCGTTGGTGCTGCCGTTGTTGAAGTAAAAAGTATTATTCGTGACGACGCGAGGAAGTAACACCAAAACTGGAATGGAGAACAATGAATGTGGTTCACTTATGTATTATCTAAATGGTTTATTTAATCTAGATTGATGTAAAAACCAATGGAGCTGTTGGCGATATTGAGTGATAATCCATTCGATTTAATAAAGTGATACATGAGGTCGTAAATGAATGATTTTTTGAAAACCCTGCTTAATATCCGCAGCCTTCGCGCTGTTCTGCGTGAGTTGTCATTTGAGCAGCTGGTCGAAGTTAAAGAAAAATTCGAAGAAGTGTTTGCTGAGCGGGAGCAACACGAAACCAAAATCAGACAAGAGTCTGCGGAACGTCATCAGAAGCTGGCTCAGTTCACTGAGATGTTGCGAGATGCAGGGATTGACCCGAGTGAGTTGGTTGGCTCCTCCGCTACCGTTAAGACCGAAGGGGCTGCAAAGTCCAAGCGAGCGCCTCGTCCTGCAAAATATAAATACACCGAGAATGGTCAGGAGAAGAGCTGGACTGGTCAGGGCAGAATGCCTAAAGCGATAGCAGAAGCTGTGGCCAGCGGCAGAGCTCTAGAAGAGTTTCTTATCTGATGCTGAGTAAGCCCATGCGTGTGATGCATGGGCTTCTTTTTATGTTTGACAGATAGTTTTCGATGTTTCTTGGAACCAATAATCGATCCTTTTCTTCTGATTATGTTTTTAAAGAAAGGCATGTAGATGGGCAGAGCGTTGCCTGGTTGCGAAAACAGCTAAAGAACACCTGCGGACGCCCTTTCTCGACCGACCCAATCCACATAGCTTCACGACCTGCTTAGACTTAGTTGCCCCTCTTGATGCGATCTGAGCGTTCTGGACAGAACCGCAAGCCAACACCTCTGGTGTCTCTGAGGCCTGGATTCTGTATGTGCGAAGTTCGATAAATAGTGAAGAAATGGACTCTTTACCAGCAACATGGCAATCGAAATTCACGAGGTATTTGCTGAAAGCAACGTGCTAGGCGAACTGTTGTTAATCAGGTGAGAATGAGTCTCTTTTTGGTTAAAAAACAATCTTACTGATGTGTCAATCGTTTTCCTTGATCGCCTCATTCGGATCAGGTATCTTTTTGCTGTATGTACAAACAGCACCATATGTAGTGTTCTGTTAATGGAAAAGATACAGGATATAGTGATGGCTTCGAGCAACAAAACTACCTCTGATAACGTCGCAACACTTGCTGCACAAGTGCTTAATGATGCTACCTCCTCTGTGACAGCACGTTCTCTTGCTGCTTCTGCTTTATCCCAGGTTAAGGTAGGAAAGCAAACAGGTGCTCAGATTGAGTCTTTTGCTTCAATGGTGCTGCAAAGCAGTAAGTACAACGAAAACACAAAAACTCTGGCCGGAAGTATCTTGTCTCAGGCTAACAAAAATCGATAATTTTAACTTTATAGTGGTCAATGTCGGTCGCATTAAGAAGGATATAATCGGTGTGGTTCAAAAAGCCAGATCAAGATATTGATGATGTGAAAGTTGATGATGCTAAAAAGGTCATCATTTCTGGAATGTGGGATACCTTAAAAAGGTATGATGCCTATATTGCAACTGTAAATTTTAAATGTGGTTTGTTGACATCGTTCAACGCCGCAATTGCATTTAGCATTCTATCAAAGTTCGATGCCATCATGAAAAGTCAACACGATTATAAAAGCTTGATGGTTTTGCTATGTATTACGTCTCTATTTCTTTGTATTACGAGTCTTTATTATGTTTTTAAATCGATTTGGCCTAATTTATCAAGTGGAAGTACATCCGCTGGTTCTGAGCCATCAGTGATTTTTTTTGGTTCTGTAAGTGGGAAATTTAATGCTGACACATACGCACGTAAAATGGAGAGCATTTCCTATCAGGACTATATCAAAGATTTATCAATTCAAGTTCATGAGATGGCTGTAATAACAAGTGTGAAAATGGCATCTATTGAAAGGGCGGGTAAGTTTTCAAAGTATAATCTTTTCCCAATTACATTGATTATGCTTGTGTGGATCTTCAATATTTCGGGGGGCATATGTCTAGCATAATTAAAGATATTTATGAGAAATCATTCTCTCATAGCAAAATAAATGAAGCGCATAACAGAATGAAGAGAGCTTCTGGAGTTGATGGCATGATCATGGAGTCATTCGCCATGGACTCTCATGACCTCCTTAAATCAACTGGTGTGGTTACAAAAAGTGAAATTTCCGTTGAGAATGATTATGACATTCAGAGGCAATTGAGACGTTGTTTTGGTAAAGAGGGAATTAATAAAAACAAGATAGGTGGACACCCAGACTTTGATTATCTAGTAGATGATAGAAAAACAAAGAGGGGTTATGTTACCACTTTATTCATAGATATTAAGAACTCAACTAAATTAGGTCTTATTTATCCACCAGAAATGGTATTTTCGATAAAAAATGACATTATAAAATGTGCTATAGAAACAATTCTGGCCTTTGATGGCCATGTCCATCGTATCATGGGAGATGCGGTTCTTGCATTTTTTAGAACAGAGCAGAGACCAGAGAATTCGGCGGTAAATGCTATCAATTGTGCAGTATGTCTTGTGAAATTTATTGAGGATGTGGTATCCCCTGGTCTTGAACAGCAAGATATAGACCCTGTTAGTATACGTATTGGTATTGACTATGGAAACGATGAAAATGTTCTATGGGGGATGTATGGATATCAAGGGGCATCGGAAGTAACGGCAACATCGTTCTATGTTGATGTTGCTGCGAAACTGCAACAGTCAGCTTCAAAAAACAAAATAATGATAGGTGATAGTTTAAGGAGTTTAATTGATATTCCTGACCATTATTTAGATTTAAAAAAGGAAGGTGACAACATATACCGATATGTAAAGCCAAATTATAGGGATGCTACAGGCAATCAAATTAATTATAAGCAGTTCGAATTAAATAGTGATAGTTATTTAAAGCTGTTACCATTGAAAGACACTGGTTTAAATATGATCCCATATTATCCAGATGACTTTTCAGTAGAAATGACCCTCACCGATAGTAATGGTTCACCTTCACAGGACGTATATTACTCTTGTGCGAGGATAGTACCTAAAAATAGAAGTATTAGGTTCAAAGTTACTTTCAGAGGTGCGAGCGACTCTAGTTATAAGGTTAGATATAGGGTTGAGAATAATGGCTTAGATGCAAAGAGAGCGTATCCTGAGAACAGCGGAAATCATGAAACATTCGTTGATGCGCAGTATCAACAAAACAATAACTATTTTGCAGTCCACCGTGAGCCGACAGCTTATCTAGGATTACATTATATGTATGTTTCTGTATATAAAAATGGGCAATTACATATGGCTGAGAAAAGAATAGGTGTATATGTCGCTTAGTTTAATTTTTGATACTTAGCCATTTCAATTCATGGGTTATATGGTTTAAGAGGGTTACAATGAAAAGTGAATATACAATAAATGCGACAATGCTCTGTCCTATATGTGGTAACGATCAGTTTGAAATTGTCTCGGAACAATTATTAATTTGTTCCGACTGCAAGAATAGTTTCGATAAAGAATCATTGATAGAACAGAATTCTACGTCGATAGATGCTATGGTCGAAGATCTTCAAAAAGAATTTATTTCCGATGTGGAAAAAGACTTAAAGAAAATGTTCAAAGGGTTCAAGCGATGACTCTAACTGATATTGTTTCGCTTCTGGCATTACTACTCTCTGTGTATTCTGCATATAGAACATTGGAGTTTAATCGACGTCAGAATGAATTTGCTAACACAGCCAATCATTTGAACAAGTTGCTACTGCGTAAAGAACAAGAGGATGCTATTGATGCTATCAGTGCAGACCTTAATGCTCGTGTTGTTAAGATCGGCAAGGGGCATCGTTTAAAGATTTATAATAAAGGAAAATCACCAGCTAAAAATGTAAGATTAGAGTGTCCTGTTGTGAGAGAATTCTCCATCATGGATGATTCGCTTCCTCTTGAGGTCATACAGGCGGGTGGCAACTTTGATCTTATTGTTGCTACCGCAATGGGGGCTCCATTTGCAGTAACAATCAAGCTGATATGGGATGATGAAAGAGGCCGAAACCAAGAGGTTGAAACCACTATTTCGCCTTATGGCTCGTAGTACAAGTTGGCTTAACTGCTTGTCCGTTGTAGTCATGCGCGAGCTGACAATCAACAGCACTGCGGTATGTTTTCAGTGATATTTATTTAGGGCAGTAAATCTTCTATGTCACAACCTAATACCTCGGAAAGGCGATAGACTTTCTCAAGTGTGACATTCACTTCTCCTCGCTCAATGCGACCAAGGTAACTTCTATCAATATCTGCCAGTAACGCGAGCGAGTCTTGGGACACACCCGCTTGAAGCCTTTTTCCACGAACTAAAATGCCAAATTTTTTTGCTAGATCTTGCATGCTTCGCCTCTCTCTGGCGAGCACTATCTCTAGTTGTCTGGCTCATGACCACGGACTATAATCCGCAATCGAATTTAGATTCCTACTAGTTGTTGTCGTTCGAGACTGAGGATTACTTATGGGCTCCCAGACTGTGTGGCTACCAACCGCACTCTACACAGCACTCATTCGATTGCAGCTGAACGATTTCACTGCACAGGAGTGCGTAAGTGCTGTATTTGGTGACAAGGTCGAGAGCTTGTCACAAAAGAAACGGTATGGCCTCATATACCGCCACTTGAACAAGTTGGTCGGTATGGGTCTCCTGAATAGGCGAGATGTTGGCAATAAATGGTTGCGCCCAAATTACGTTAAAACACCGATGTTTGATGAAGTAACCTTTCGGGAAGATTTACTTGGCCCAGAGGTCCTAGTAACTCAGGTGGAGCAAAAGCCAGTCGTGAAAGCGAAGAATGGGGTGCTAAAGGAGCTGGAAGTACTAGAGGCCAAGGCACGCTCTTATCAATGTGAGATTCAGGAGTACCAGGCTACGTTCGCCGAGTATGGTGAGCTACGAGCAGATTTCCCCGCGCTAGAAACGACCATTGAGAATGTACTCAGGCACTCCTGTAAGGAATATCGCGTCTTACGAGGCAGGTTAGCAGCCGTGGAAGAGGTGATGAAGGAGTTGGGGGGAGTGCTGAAATATTGAGTTACTAGTTGAGGCAACCCAACTGTACCTACAATGCTAAGAGTCGTGCAGATGGAGCCACCAAGTCCTACTTGGAATGAGCTCCATCAACGAGTCTTGTTTGAATCACTCCTAAAGCAGGGTATTTCTGATTTTTGGAGTGAACAGTGCTTTCAAGACATCATTGACTCACACAACCCAAAACCATGTGCATAAAACTGGTGCTGACTATCAGAATCGAACTGATGACCTACTGATTACGGGTCAGTTGCTCTACCTACTGAGCTAAGTCAGCTTAAAATATGAGATCATTACAAAATCGTGACAATCAACATTCGGATTTGAAAAACCTACATGTTCGAAGGTTGTGCTTGTGTCAATCTGGCCTGTTGATTGTCAATCCCCCCTCAAGATCTGTCAATAATTCAGTGAAACTGGACGTGTCAATTAAATTAACAACATAATCAATAAAAGTACTTTAATTACAATGGCTTGATGTGTGTCAATGTTGCAACCAACAACATATTACTATCCATTACGAATGCGCTGCTCTACCAACTGAGCTATACCGGCGTGGCACTAGATTCCCGAAAACAGCGAGGCAAGTCAATGAGCTGACATCAATTTTATGAGTGAGCTCATGGAGTTACGGGCAATGTCAGAGGTTGTCAAACTCCGGAATATGGGCGCGGCCGCGGCTCTCGAGAAAATCGAGCAGGGCGCGGGGAGATCGCGCCAGGATCCTGTCCAGCGGGAAGTTTGCCTCGGTCACCAACCGATGACAGTGCTCGAAATCCCCCAGGCTGAACGCCACGTGGGAGTCGGAGCCGAAGGTGAGATAGGCACCCAGATCGCGCGCCGCTTCGACGATGGCGCGGCAGTTGCTCTCGCTACCCGGGCGGGAATGGCTGAAGGAGGAGTTGTTGAGCTCCAGCGCCACTCGGTATTCGGCGGCGGCCTTGACCACGGCCTGGATGTCGATGGGGAAGGCGGGGTTGCCCGGGTGGCTTATCATGTCGACCCGACCGCTCCTGATGGCGTTGATCATGGCCTGGGTATGGGTAGCCTGATCGCAGGGGGGAAATACAGGTTCGTGGAAGCCCGCCATTATCATGTCGAGCCGAGACTCATAGCGCTCGGGGAAGTCGATTTCACCGTCGATATTTTTGATGTTGGCTTCGATGCCACGCAGTATGCCGACGCCGTCGACGACCCGTGGCAGAACATGCAGATTGACGAAGTGCCAGAAGTGGGGGGCATCGGCCATGTCGGGGCCGTGATCCGTGGTGGCGAACAGCTTGATCCCCTTCGCCCTGGCGATGGGCAGATAGTCGTGAATGGTGCTGTAAGCGTGGGTGCTGGCGACGGTATGGGTGTGGGTATCGACCGTATACTTCATCTTCTCTCCCCTTCTGGCGTGAGGCGCCAGCATAGCAAAGGCGGCGGGTCGAGACCATGTTGTGGCTTGTCATACTTTGTCACAAATTGCGGGGGTGTTGACAAAGTTTGAACACGCTTGGCCGCCATGATGGATGAATCGATGAAAGCCTGAACTCGCATCGATGGGTTGGATCAGGATGGTGCAACCTCTTTTCCCCGCCGTCGCTCCCTGCGACGGTTTTTTTTTTGCCCGCGCATCGTCACCAACACCAACAGGGCAAAAAAATGCCCAACTAGCATGCAGCAGGTTGGGCGAGACTTAATGTTTAATTGCAGTGGCATAGATATAGAGTGTTGTTTGTCAGCTAAGTTCCCGCCTTGTTCTCCATTTTTAGCAAAAACATTCCACTAACACCTGTTCACATTCTCTTGACATAAAAGGTTGTGAAACGTACTTTTTAAACATTCGTTTAAGTGAGGTGTCCTGTGAGTAAAATCGATACCAAGAACCGTATTCTCGATGCCGCCGAGGTGTTGTTTGCCGAACGGGGGTTCGCCGATACCTCTTTGCGTCTGATCACCAGCGAGGCCGACGTCAACCTGGCGTCGGTCAACTACCACTTCGGTTCCAAGAAGGAGCTGATCCAGGCAGTGCTCGATCGCTACCTGAGCCTGTTCATGCCCGAGTTGGATGCGCGCCTGAATACCCTGATGGAGCAGGAGCAGCTGACCCTGCTGCAGGTGTTCGAGAGCTTCGTTGATCCCCTGATGAAGCTGGTGGCGGTGCGCACCAATGGCCCCGCCATCTTCATGCAGCTGCTGGGGCGTGGCTACATCGACAGCCAGGGCCACCTGCGCCGCTTCATCACGGCTCACTACGGCCCCATTTTGCTGCGGATCACCCAGGCGATCTCCAAGGCCAATCCGTCTCTGTCACCGGCGGATCTGTTCTGGCGGCTGCACTTCACCCTGGGCACTGTCGTGTTCACCATGGCCTCCGCCGATGCGCTGCGCGACATCGCCCTGGCCGACTTTGGCCAGCAGCTCGATGTGGAAGGGCTGGTGCGCAATGTAATTCCTTATCTGGCGTCCGGTGTCGGGGCGCCCGTGGAGTCGACCAGGCTCTCCCTGGCCGTGTAACAACCAACAATAAATCAACGGAAACAGTGAAATAGAAGGAACTTGAGTATGATCACATTGCTTATCCTGCTGGTGCTGGCGATAGCCGTTGTGCTCGGCGTGCCCTCCATCCGCAAAAAGGTGGTAACCCGTCCCGTGTTCGGCATCTTCAAGAAGATACTGCCGCCCCTGTCGGCCACCGAACGGGAGGCCATGGAAGCCGGCTCCGTCTGGTGGGATGGCGAGTTGTTTCGCGGCAACCCCGACTGGAAAAAACTGCACGGCTACGGCAAGGCCGAGCTGACCGCCGAGGAGCAGGCTTTCATCGACAATCAGGTCGAGACCCTGCTCGCCATGGTCGACGACTTCAAGATCGTCAATGAAACCAAAGACCTGCCGGAGCCGGTGTGGGACTATCTGAAGAAGGAAGGCTTCTTCGCCCTGATCATCCCGAAATCTTACGGCGGCCGCGAGTTTTCGGCCATTGCCAACTCCACCATAGTCACCCGCATCGCCACCAAGAGCCTGAGCGTGGCGGTCACCGTCATGGTGCCGAACTCACTTGGCCCGGGCGAGCTGCTGATGCACTACGGCACCCAGGCTCAGAAGGATTTCTGGCTGCCGGGGCTGGCCAATGGCAAGGAAGTGCCCTGTTTTGCCCTGACCGGCCCGGAAGCGGGCTCGGACGCGGGCGCCATCCCGGACAAGGGGATCGTCTGCAAGGGGATGCACAAGGGTGAAGAGGTGCTTGGCATCCGTCTGAACTGGAACAAGCGCTACATCACCCTGGCCCCCCGTGCCACCGTACTGGGTCTGGCGTTCAAGATGTATGACCCGGAAAAACTGCTGGGTGACAAGGAAGAGCTCGGCATCACCTGCGCCCTGATCCCGACCAGCCACCCGGGCGTGCGCGTGGGCGATCGCCACTACCCCATGGGGCTGGCGTTCCTGAACGGTCCGACCTTCGGCAAGGATGTGTTCATTCCGCTGGACTGGATCATAGGTGGCCCGGATTACGCTGGCCGCGGCTGGCGCATGCTGGTGGAGTGCCTCTCCGCCGGTCGCGGCATCTCGCTGCCTGCACTCGGTACCGCCTGTGGTCACATGACGAGCCGTACCGTGAGTGCCTACTCCTATGTGCGCAAGCAGTTCGGCATGTCCATCGGCAAGTTCGAAGGGGTGCAAGAGGCGCTGGCCCGCATCGGCGGCCTGACGTATCAGCTGGAAGGGGCCCGTCGCATGACGGCCGGTTCGCTGGACTTGGGGCAGGCACCGGCTATCGTCACCGCGATTTCCAAGTACCACATGACCGAAATGGCGCGCCAGGTCATGGATGATTCCATGGACATCCATGCCGGCCGAGCCATCCAGCTGGGTCCGAAGAACTACACCGGCTACGCCTACATGGGCATTCCGGTGGCCATCACGGTGGAAGGGGCCAACATACTGACCCGCAACCTGATGATCTTCGGGCAGGGCGCCACTCGCTGCCATCCCTATGTGTTTGCCGAGCTGGAAGCGGCCGCCGACACCGACGTGGAGCGCGGCCTCGAGAAGTTTGACGCCCTGCTGCTGAAGCACATCGCGTTCGGTACCGGCAACTTCTTCGGTTCCCTGTTCCAGGGGCTGACCCTGGGCCAGTTCAACGGTTCCCCGGTGAGCGGCGAGACCGCCCGTTACTACAAGCAGCTGTCACGGATGAGCAAGGGGCTGGCGCTCTGTGCCGACGTCTCCATGCTGATGCTGGGTGGCGATCTCAAGCGCAAGGAGATGATCTCCGCTCGTCTGGGTGACGTGCTGAGCCACCTCTACCTCGCGTCCTCTACCCTCAAGCACTACGAGGATCAGGGCCGCATGGTCTCCGATCTGCCGTTCGTGCAGTATGCGGTGGAGCGCAACCTCTACCTGATCGGCAAGGCGTTCGAGGGCTTCTTCCAGAACTTCCCGAACAAGGTGGCGGGTGCCGTGCTCAAGCGGGTGGTGTTCCCGTTCGGTGTGGGTTACCAGATGCCGGCGGACGATCGCTGCCACGCCATTTGTCTGGCCATGATGACGCCGGGCGAGTTCCGCGACCGTCTGACGGCGCTGTGCTACGTGGGCAAGGATGATGCGGATCCGGTCGGTCTGATGGATCGCGCCTTCCTGGCCATGGTGGCGGTACAGCCTTACGAGAAGAAGCTGGTGCAGGCCCAGAAAGAGGGCAAGCTGCCCCGCAAGATGGCCCTGCCCGAGCTGGTCGCGGCTGCCCTGTCCCAGTCCATCCTGAGCAAGGATGAGGCCGACAAGCTGCTGGCCGCCGATGCCCTGCGTTACGAAGCTATCCAGGTGGACAACTTCGCCCCTGGCGAGCTGGAAGGTCTGTCTCAGCCGAACCCTGTGGTGCATGCCGCCTGAGTCATTGCCATCACTGAACCTGATGAGAAACCGGCCAAGTTGGCCGGTTTTTTTGTTTGTTAACCATGCATTTACAACCTCGATTAATTCCAGTTTAATGCAATGGCCCCCACCCTTGGGGCAGGAAGCAAGGCCAGCGGAATGGCCGACAACAACAAACTCAGGAAGAGTGAATGAACCTCGCCAAAACGGCGATCGAACGCCCCATCTGGGTGGCGGTTTCGATCGTGCTGATTTTTCTGCTGGGCCTGCTCAGCATCCGGGGGCTGCCGATCCAGCTGTTCCCCGACATAGACCGCCCGCACCTCAACATCTCGGTGGACTGGCGCTCGGCCTCGCCCCAGGAGATGGAGTCGGAAATCACAGACCCCATCGAGCAGGAGATGCAGGGGGTTCAGGGGCTCAAGAACCTCACCAGCAACAGCTTCCCCGGCTTCACCGAAATAGACCTGGAGTTTGCCCTCGGCACCGACATGCAGCGGGCCCAGCTCGACGTCATCTCCCGTCTGAACCGGGTCTCCGGCCTGCCGGACAAGATTGGCGGCCCCTACGTCAACAACTACAGCAGCAACGATACCCTCACCTTCTTCTTCATCCAGCAACTGCCCGGCGCCAAGGGGCAGATCGATGATCATCAGGCGCTGATCGAGGCGCGGGTCAAGCCGGAGCTGGAGCGGATCCCCGGAGTATCGACCGTGGAGGTGGAGGGGATCAACGAGCGCCAGATCCAGATCCGCTTCGACCCTTACCGCGCCGCCGAGCTGGGGGTGGAGATCCCCGTGCTCGCCAGCCGGGCCAGCACAGGCTGGGACGTCTCCGCCGGCACCCTCGACATAGGTCGCTGGGAGTACAAGCTGCGCTTCGCCGGCCGCTACGATGTGGAGACCCTGGGGGACAAGGTGGTGGACTGGCGCGACGGCCTGCCCATCTACCTGCGCGATGTGGCTGAGGTCAGGCTGGCCCGGGAGGAGAACCCTGTGCTGCGCATCCAGAACGGCAACACCGCCATCGCGGCGCAGATCTTCAAGGAGAGCGGTGCCAACGCCCTGGCGGCGCTGGAGGCGATCAAGCTCAAGGTGGGCGAGCTCAACCGCGAGGTGCTGGAGCCGGTCTGGCTGCACATGGAGCAGTCGTTCGACGCCTCCCTCTACATCAATCGGGCGGTGGGCATGGTGACAGCCAATCTGGGGCTCGGCGTGCTGCTCTCCTGCGCCATCCTCTGGGTCTTCCTGCGCCAGCTCAAGGCGACCCTGATGATAGCGCTCGCCATTCCCATCAGCATCATGCTCACCTTCTGCCTGCTCAAGGTGATGGGCAGAACCCTCAATGTCATCTCGCTGGCGGGGATCGCGTTTGCGGTCGGCATGGTACTCGATGCCGCCATAGTGGTGCTGGAGAGTATCTACCGGCGCCATGAGCGCGGGGATCTGAGCAAGGCGGAGGCGGCGCTGGAAGGGACCCGACAGGTGTGGACCGCGCTGGTGGCCTCCACCCTGACCACGGTCGCCATCTTCTTGCCTGTGCTGCTGCTCAACGACGTGGAGGGGCAGCTGTTTGCCGATCTCGCGCTCACCATCGCCTGTGCCGTGACCGTCTCCATGCTGGTGGCGGTGACCGTGCTGCCGGCGGTGGCGGCGCGCTGGATGGGGCGCGAGCGACTGGTCGATCCCTATGACTCGCTGTGGCGGCGTACCACCCGCCATGTGATCCGCGGGACCAGTACGGCCCCTCGCCGCTGGACCGTCATCACCCTGATGATGAGCCTGCCTGCGCTGGCCACCTGGGCTCTGTTGCCCAAGATGGACTACCTGCCGGATGTGAAACGCGATGCGGTGGACGTGTGGATGAACTTCACTCCGGGCTTCAACCTCAAGGCCCAGCGTGAGGAGGTGATAGATACCCTGATCGCCCGCCTCGCCCCCTATATGAAGGGGGAGAAGGAGCCGGCCCTCAAGAACTACTACATATTGCGTTACCCGGGCGGCGCCCAGATCGGGGTGCGGCCCAAGGATGAAACCCAAATCAAGGCACTGGAAAGCCTGTTGATGAAGCAGCTGCTGGTGGGCATCCCCGATACCCAGATATTCGGCGGCCAGGGTTCGCTGTTCGGCGGCTTTGGCAGCGAGAACGGCATAGCCCTGCTGTTGCAGGGCGGCTCTTTGCCTGAGCTCTACCAGGTGGCACGGGCCGCCATGGCCATCGTCAAGCAGGACTTGCCGGGGGCTCAGGTCAGGCCGCAGCCGGATCTCGACTTCACCGCCCCCGAGCTGCGGCTGGTGCCGCAAGACAGGCGTCTCGCCGAGGTGGGCTGGGATCGTACCCCCATGCCTGCCATCATCCAGACCTTCGGCGATGGACTGCGGGTCGGCGAGTATTTCGATGGGGAGGACAGGCTCGACATCATGCTGATGGGGCAGGCCTCCGCCAACCCGGACGAGCTCAAGGCGGTGCCGCTGGCGACCCCGTCCGGTCGCATAGTGCCGCTCGGTGAACTGCTGCGGGTGGAGCACGACATGGGCCCGGCCAGCATCTTTCGGGCCGACGGCAGGCGCAGCATCAGCCTGCAGATCTCGCCGCCAGAGGGGATGAGCATGGAGCAGGTACTCGATACCCTGCAGAGCAAGAGCTTTGCCGCCATCCGGCCGCTGTTGCCCGCCGGCGGCGAGCTGAGAGTCTCGGGCAATGCCGACAGCCTGCAGCAGGCGCTGGACAATCTGGGGGCCATCTTCCTGTTTGCTGTGATGATCCTGCTGATCTTGCTGTGGGGGGTCTTTGCCTCCCTCAAGGATGCCGTGCTGGTACTGCTGACCCTGCCGCTCGCCACCGTCGGCGGCGTGCTGGCGCTGCACCTGAGCGGCCTGCTGGTGCCGTTGCCGATGGATCTCTTGACCATCATAGGTTTCGTCATCCTGCTGGGGCTGGTGGTCAACAACGCCATCCTGCTGGTGCACCAGACCCGCATGGCCGAAAGGGACGGCATGAGTCGCCAGCTGGCGGTGGCCGATGCCCTGCAAAGCCGGATGCGGCCCATCGCCATGACCAGTCTCACCAGCATCTTCGGCATGTTGCCGCTGATGCTGAGCCCGAGCGAGGGCAGCGAAATCTACCGGGGGCTGGCCACCGTCATCGTCGGCGGCATGAGTTGCAGCACCCTGTTTACCCTGATCCTGTTACCCGCCTTCTTGCGCCTGGGGGAGCGTGCCGATGTGCCGCTTGCCCTGCGTCAGCGGGCCTGAGCAAGGAGCTCATCGATGACACACGGTTTTACAAGGATGGTTGTGGGCGCGGCGCTGCTGGCGGGGGGCGTGTTCCCCGTGCTGGCTCAGGGCAAGATGGTGACCCTGGCGGATGTGACCCGGGGGGAGGCGGCGGCCAGCATCTGGGTCAGCGGCACTGTGGCGAGCCGCCAGCAGGCGGCGCTCAGTGCCGAGGTGAGCGGGCGGGTGGAGTGGATTGCCGAGTTCGGCAGCCGGGTCAGGGCGGGGGATGAGCTGCTGCGCCTCGACAGCGCTGCGCTGCGGCTCTCGCTGGAGCAGGCCCAGGCCGAGCAGGCCAAGTGGGCCAGCAACGTGCGCTTCGCCCGCGCCGAGTTTGACCGGCTGGCGACGCTGCACCGCCAGAAGAGCACCTCCCAGAGCCAGTATGACAAGGCGCGCTACGAGGTGGAGCAGGCTGAACTGGCCGAGCGGCTGGCGCGGGTGCAGGTGCGCCAGATTGAGGAGCAGCTGCGCAGAAGCCACATCTTCGCGCCGTTCGACGGGGTGGTGAACAACCACTTCATCCAGCCGGGAGAGCATGTGGATGCCGGTGAGCAGGCGCTGGAGCTGGTCAATCCGGATCAGCCCGACATACGCCTGCAGGCTCCCATCATCTGGGCCGGTCAGCTGGCGCCCCGGACCCGGCTGCGGGTGGAGGGGGATCAGCTCAGTAGCCACGGGGTTTACTACCAGCGGGCGGCGAGCGCCGATCCCAAGTCGCGTCTCATCGAACTGCGCCTCAAACCCGAGTCGGGCCGCTTCATCATAGGATCGCCGGTGCGGGTGGCGCTGCCGCTGGGTGAGCAGCAGACCATGCTGTTGCCGCGCGATGCGCTGGTGCTCAATACCGAGGGGAGCGTTGTCTATCAGGTGGAGCAGAGCGGCAAGGAGCTGAAAGTGAACCGGGTGCCGGTAACAGTGCTGTTTGGCGACAGCCAGCAGGTGGCGGTGAGCGGGGCGCTCAAGCTGGGTGACAGGGTGGTGGTGCGCGGTGCCGGCAGCTTGCGCCATGGTGACAAGGTCGAACTGTTTCGTGGTTGAGGCGGCGGTTTCACCATAAAAAACGGCTCCCGCGGGAGCCGTTTTTGTTGCCGGTGAAGGGCGATTACTCGACCATCATCACCTTGCAGGTGTTGGTACTGCCGACGGTTTCCATCTTGTCGCCGTGGGTCAGCAACACCATGTCGCCGCTTTGCACCAGCCCCTTGGCCTTGAGCACGTCCAGCGCCTCGCGGCACACTTCGTAGACCGGCTTGGTCTCGTCGCCGTCGAACAGCACGGGGGTGACACCGCGGTAGAGGTTGGTCCAGGCCAGGGTCTTGTTGTGGGGTGACATGGCGAAGATCGGCAGGCCGGAGCTGATGCGGGACATCAGCAGCGGTGTGGTGCCGGATTCGGTCAGTGCCACGATCGCCTTGACCCCTTCCAGGTGGTTGGCGGCGTACATGGTGGACATGGCGACCGCCTCTTCCACCGAGGTGAAGGTGTAGCTCATGCGGTGGTTGGAGACGTTCAGGCTCGGGTGCTTCTCGGCGCCCACGCAGACGCTGGCCATGGAGGTCACTGTCTCGATGGGGAACTGGCCGGCGGCGGTCTCGGCGGAAAGCATCACGGCATCGGTCCCGTCCAGCACGGCGTTGGCCACGTCCATCACTTCGGCACGGGTCGGCAGCGGCGCGTTGATCATGGACTCCATCATCTGGGTCGCTGTGATGACCACCCGGTTCAGACGGCGGGAGTGACGGATCAGCTTCTTCTGCACGCCGACCAGCTCGGGATCGCCGATCTCGACGCCGAGATCGCCACGGGCCACCATGACGGCGTCGGAGCCGAGGATGATGTCTTCCATCGCCTCGTCGGTGGCGACGGTTTCGGCGCGCTCGACCTTGGCCACTATCTTGGCGTTGGAGCCGGCTTCGCGGGCCAGTTCGCGGGCGTAGCGCAGGTCATCGCCACAACGGGGGAAGGAGACGGCCAGGTAGTCCACGTTCATCAGGGCGGCTGTCTTGATGTCTTCCTTGTCCTTCTCGGTCAGGGCCGGGGCGGAGAGACCGCCGCCTTTCTTGTTGATGCCCTTGTTGTTGGAGAGGGGGCCCGCCACAGTCACAGTGGTGTGAATGCGGGTGCCTTCGACCTGCTCCACTTTCAGCTGCACGCGACCATCGTCCAGCAGCAGTATATCGCCGGCGATCACGTCATCGGGCAGGCTCTTGTAGTCGATGCCGACCTGTTCCTGACAGCCTTCGCCCTTGCCGAGCGCCGCATCGAGAATGAACTTGTCGCCGATGGCCAGATAGACCTTGCCATCCTTGAAGGTGGAGACGCGGATCTTGGGGCCCTGCAGGTCACCCATGATGGCGACGTGACGGCCCAGCTTGGCGGCGATGTCGCGCACCTGGTTGGCGCGCAGTATGTGGTCTTCAGCGGTGCCGTGGGAGAAGTTCATCCGCACCATGTCGGCGCCGGCACGGATGATCCCCTCGAGGATCCCCTCGCGATCGGTGGCCGGACCGAGTGTGGTTACAATCTTTGTACGTCTTGGCATGAAAGACTCCAGTTTGAAGTTGATATGACTTGAAATACTGCCCCGTCAAGCGCATGGCCCATTGCACCCGCTTGCAAGCCATCTGGGTGGCTTTTGTTACTAAATTACAATACTACACCAAGGAAGGTGGCATAGACAGCCGGGGGCCTGGGCCCCCGCTCGTCAGGAAGAGTGGGGGGTATCAAAGCGGGATTCGCGCAAACCTTCTTTGACTTTCTTCAGGTTTTCGCGAAATTTCATGCCACGGCGCAGGGTAAAACCGGTCGCCAGCACGTCTACCAGGGCCAGCTGGGCGATGCGCGACGCCATCGGCATGTAGACATCTGTGTCTTCCGGCACGTCCATGGAAAGCACCAGGTTGCATTCGCGGGCCAGCGGGGAATCCTTGGCGGTCATGCCGATGACGGTGGCGTCGTTCTCGCGGGCCAGCGCGGCGATCTCCACCAGCGCCTTGGTGCGGCCTGTGTGGGAGATAAGCACCACCACGTCCCCTTCGCTGCTGTTGATGCAGCTCATGCGCATCATGACGATGTCATCGAAGCTCACCACAGGGATGTTGAAGCGGAAGAACTTGTTCTGGGCATCGCGGGCGACGGCGGAGGAGGCGCCCAGACCAAAGAAGCTGATCTTCTTGGACTGGGTCAGGATATCGACGCAACGATTGATGGCGGAGATATCCAGGCTGTTCTTGGCGGCATCCAGACAGGCCATGGTGGATTCGAAGATCTTGGCGGTATAGGTATCGGGCCCGTCGTCCGCTTCCACGTGGCGGTTCACATAAGGGGTGCCGTTGGCCAGGCTCTGGGCCAGATGCAGTTTGAAGTCGGGAAAGCCTTTGGTATCGAGACGGCGGCAGAAACGGTTGACGGTCGGTTCACTGACGTCGGCCATCTTGGCGAGGGTGGCGATACTGGAGTGAATGGCCGTCTGCGGGGAGGCCAGAATGACCTCGGCAACTTTACGCTCTGATTTACTGAAACTTTCCAAATTATTAGTAATTTTATCAAGGGTATTCATCATCACCACCAGGCATTTTTGTAATTTAGCTTCAGTGTCTTTGCACTAAATTCACGGCTAAGCAGGTTTCCAATCAACTTGATGACTATACAAGACAAGCTCTTATCGAAACTAATCTCGGCCCTGCAAAGTATGACTCATGTCTAATTATTTCGTATTTTTGGTTACAAACTTCCACCCATCCCGTGAAAGCGCTTACAAATGTTGCAAAGCAACAACACTGTGAGCGGGCGCACACTTGCATCCATCAAACGCGCAGCGGGGGGAGGGGCTCGGGTAGAATTGTTGCCAAATAATAATTGCGGGACGGTAAGGGCCGCCCCGACCCAAGTAACGAAGGAGTTGTTTTATGCAGCATACCCATGCGCTGGTCGGCGACGTAGGCGGCACCAATGCGCGGCTGGCCCTGTGCGAGCTGGCGACCGGCACCATTTCCCGGGCCAAGACCTATTCCGGGCTGGCCCACCCCAGTCTCGAGGCCGTGGTGCGCCTCTATCTGGATGAGCATCAGGTGCAGGTGGGCGAAGCCTGTATCGCCATCGCCTGCCCCATCAAGGGCGACTGGGTCGCCATGACCAACCACAGCTGGGAGTTCTCCATCGGCGAGATGCAGGCCAATCTGGGCCTGAGCCGGTTGCAGGTGATCAACGATTTTACCGCCGTCTCCATGGCGGTGCCGGTGCTGGATGCGGCTGACAGCATCCAGCTGGGGGGGGCGGCGCCCGTGGCCGGCAAGCCCATCGCCATCTACGGGGCCGGCACTGGCCTTGGCGTCGCCCACCTGGTGCACACCGGCGAGCAGTGGCTGAGTCTGCCGGGCGAGGGCGGTCACGTGGACTTTGCCGCCAACAGCGAAGAAGAGGATGCGGTGCTGCAGGTGATGCGCGCCGAGCTGGGCCACGTCTCGGCCGAGCGGCTGCTCTCCGGCCCCGGCCTCGTCAACATCTACCGTGGACTGGTGAAATCCGACGGCCGCGAGCCGCAGGCGTTCGAACCCAAGGACATCACAGAGCGGGCGCTGGCGGGCGAATGCCTGGATTGCCGTCGCACCCTGAGCCTGTTCTGCGTGCTGATGGGGCGCTTCGCCGGCAACCTGGCGCTCAATCTGGGCACCTTCGGCGGTGTCTACATCGCAGGCGGAATCGTGCCGCGCTTCCAGGAGTTCTTCATCGGCTCGGGCTTTCGGGTGGCGTTCGAAGACAAGGGGCGTTTCAAGTCCTATCTGAAGGATATTCCCGTCTTCCTCATCACTCACGAGGGGCCAGGTCTGCTCGGTGCCGGGGCCTATCTGCGCCAGTCGCTGGGCATCAAGCTGTAGGCCGAAACAGGGGCTAGATGCCAATCACCCCATGGTTCAGCCTTGATTCAGTGACCATGGGATAGAGTAACAACACGTACTCAAGAGGCCAGGGCCCCATAAGGAATTGGGACTTGTCTTCATCCGCTGGGTGCGTTTGTCACCTGACAAGCCTGAACTGTTTCACCGGTCCTTGTGGCCGGTTTTTTTTATCTTCTGATTTCCTCCCTGCTTCCAGATTGTCGCTTCCCCTGCGTCATGTGATCTCGCGGGGCTGTGTCGGCTTGGGAAAGAGGGCGGGAGAAAGCACGACGCCTGCGGGCAGGCAGGCGTCGTTATTGGTGTCGGCCCTGTCGGGGCTGAGTCAAATTCAGGGCAGGTCCAGGGTGAAGCGGGCGCCCCCCAGCGGCGATTCATCCACCATGATCTGGCCGCCGTAGCTGTGCACTATCTCGGTGACCACCGCCAGACCTATGCCCTGGCCGGGTGAGCTGTCGGCGCGCACGCCGCGCTGGAAGATCTGCTGCGACTTGTCCGGATCTATGCCCGGGCCATCGTCTTCAATCTCGATCCGCAAGCGGTCGAGGCGGCGACTCACAGTCACCTTGATTTCGCTGATGGCGAACTTGAAGGCGTTGTCGAGCAGGTTGCCCATCAGCTCCATCAAGTCCCCCTGCTCGCCGGCGAAGAAGACGTCGTCATCGAACTTGAAGCGGGTCTGCAGCTTCTTGTGGCGATAGACCTTGGCGAGGCTGGCCAGCAGCTTCTCGATGAGGGGCACGGGTTCCGTGCCCTTGCTGGCGAGGCGTTTGCGGCCGGTGACGGCGCGGCGCAGCTGGTACTGGATGATCTGATCCATGGTCAGGATCTGCTCACTGATGTTGTCGTGGATGTCGCGCCCCAGCTTGATCTCCTGCGCCGTCATCTGGATCAGCGCCAGCCGGGTTTTCAGGCTGTGGGCCAGATCGTTCAGTGCGTGCTGGTAGCGCTGGGTCTGCTGGCGTTCGTTCTCCAGCAGCTGGTTGACCGACTCGGTCAGCGGCGTCAGCTCCCGCTCGTAGTCATTGGAGAGCGCCTCCCGCTTGCCGGCCCGGATCTCGTCGATCTGGCGCGCCATGGTGCGCAATGAGGTCAGGCTCCAGAAGCTGGTGAGCAGCAGCAGGGCGCCGAGCAGCGAGTAGGCCAGCAGGGCCTGGCGGATGCACTGATAGAGGTAGCTGCGGGTCTGGGCCAGGTAGCGCTTGGCCGAGTCGACCATCACCACGTAATAGGTGGTGGGGCCCTCACCGTGATTGCGCAGAAACCGCAGACTGTAGATGAAGTAGCTCTCGCCGTTCTTGATGGTATGGCGTTTGAAGAAGTAGTCCTGATCCAGCCCGCCGAGGTACTTCATCAGATCCTGACAGATGGTGCCCTTGGAGTGGATCACCTCCGGCATGTGCAGGCTGGACCAGCTCAGCTGGCCGTCGGCCCGGCAGATCAGAGTATCCAGATTGGGGTCGATGGCATCCGGCGTGATCTTGCCGAGATCCGTGGTGGCATGGAGATCCGGCAGCTTGGAGGAGAACAGCTTGGAGAGGTTCTCCTGCATGCGGGTGCTGGCCTTCTGGGCCTGCTCCTCGGTGTGGCCCAGATAGAGGATATAGACGGAGAAGGCCATGATGAGTGCTATGACCAGCATGGCGCTCAGCATCAGCTTGATGTGCAGCGAGCGACGGATCAGTCGCATGGGCCGAGGCAGGCGAAGGCGCATCAGTTGCACGAGAGGTTGAAGATGTAACCCTGGCGCCGGATGGTGGAGATGGGCTGGATGCTCCCCTCCGGGTCCAGCTTCTTGCGCAGTCGGCTCACCATCACCTCTATGGTGTTGGGATCCCCTTCGCCATCGCCGTAGAGCTGGTCCAGCAGTTGCTGCTTGGAGACCACCTGGCGGGCGTTGCGCATCAGGTACTCGAGGATCAGGTATTCGAAGCTGGTGAGCACGGCCGGCTCGCCGCCTATGGTCAGCTCCTTGCGGGAGAGATCCAGCTCATAGTCGCCGGCCTTGACCTTGGGCGAGATGAAGCCGGCGCTGCGGCGCACCAGGGCATTGAGCCGTGCCAGCAGTTCGTCCTTCTGGAACGGCTTGACCAGATAGTCGTCCGCCCCGGCCTCCAGCCCCTCCACCTTGTCCTGCCAGTTGCCACGGGCGGTCAGGACTATGATGGGGAAGGGGATCTGCCGCTCGCGCAGCTGTCTGATGAGTTGCAAACCGTCCATGTCCGGCAGCCCCAAATCTATGATGGCTACGTCTATGGGGTAATCGGCGGCGTAATGCAGGGCCACCTGGGCACTGTCCGTGCTGTGGACCTGATTCTGGGCCTCGGTCAGCAGGGTAGAGAGGTGGTGATTGAGCAGCTTGTCGTCTTCGACCAACAATATTTTCATAAGGTGCGCGATCATGGGGATCCAGGCTGTCAATTAGAGGGTTTATGCCGGGGAGAGTCAATCCGGATCCTAGCAGGAGTGCCTGTATCGGGACTGAATCAGGGCATTCTTTATTCACTGGTTAATCATTAACGAGCTGCTCAGCCTCTTCCCCCGTCTGCTGGCGCCACAGCCGGGCATAGAGCCCCGGTCGTGCCAGCAGCTCCTCATGGCTGCCGGACTCCACTATCTGCCCTGCGTCCATCACCAGGATGCGATCGGCATGGCGCAGCGTGTTGAGGCGGTGGGCGATGCTGATCAGGGTGCGGCCACGGCGAATGGCCGCCATGTTGGCCATGATGGCCGCCTCGGATTCGTAGTCGAGGGCCGAGGTGGCCTCGTCGAGCAGCAGTATCCTGGGGTTGGCCAGCAGGGCGCGGGCCAGGGCGATGCGCTGGCGTTGCCCGCCAGACAGGCGGGCGCCCTTCTCACCCACCTGCTGCCCAAAGCCTTGAGGCAGCTCGCGAATAAAGCCGAGCGCGCCGGCCAGCTGCGCCGCCTGTTCCACTTCGGCCTGGCTGGCATCGGGGCGACAGATGCGGATGTTGTCGGCGATCGAGCCACAAAACAGAATGCTCTCCTGCAGCACCACGCTCATGTTGCGGCGCAATGAGACGGGGTCGGCGATGGCGAGATCCATGTTGTCGACCAGCACCTGACCGTGCTGGGGCACGTAGAGCCGTTGCAGCAAGCGGGTAAGGGTGCTCTTGCCACAACCGGAAGGGCCCGTGATGCCGATGAACTGCCCGGGCTCGATGGAGAGGGAGAGATTGGCCAGCACCTCGGGGGCATCCGGCTGGTAGCGAAAGCGGATGTGGCGAAATTCGATGGCCCCCTCGAGAGCGGGGACGGAGGCGAGCCCGCCATTGCCGTGCTCCGGCGCCTCGTCGAGTATGTCCCCCACCCGGCGCAGGGCGATCAGGGTGTGCTGGAAGTCCTGCCACACCTGGGCCAGCCGCAGCACCGGCTGGGTGACGTGGCCCGCCAGCATGTTGAAGGCCACCAGCTCGCCCGGACTCAGCCTGCCGTTCAGCACCTCGCCGACCCCGAGCCAGAGCAGCAGGGCGGCGGTGAGCTTTTGCACCAGATCTATGCCCTGACCCGCGGCAAGCCCCACCTTTCTTGCCTGAAATCCCCGCCGCAACTGGCGCGCCAGCAGACGCTGCCACTCCTGATAAAAGCGTGGCTCCGTGGCTGTGGTCTTGATGGTTTCGATGCCGGTGATCGCCTCGGTCAGGAAGCTGGTGGCATCGGCATCCGCCTGATACTCGGCCTCGACCCGCTTGCGCACCAGGGGGCCAATCAGCAGCCACAGCAGAAAATAGATGAGCAAGGAGCCCAGCACGCAGCCGGTCAGCACGGGGGCATAATGGAACATGACGCCGACAAACAGCAGGATGAACACCAGGTCCAGCACCAGCATCAGGGTGGAGCCGGTGAGGAACTGGCGGATCTGGGCCATCTCCTTGACCCGGGCGATGATCTGGCCGGTCTGGCGCGCCTTGAAATAGTCGATGGGCAGGCCGACCAGATGGCGATAGAGCTTGCCGGACAGCTCGGCGTTGACCTGGTTGGCCAGATGACCGAACACCTGGCCGCGCAGAAAGCCGTAGAGCGGCTCGGCGCAGGCCAGCGCCAGCATGGCCAGGGCCAGCACCTGCAGACTGCCGAGGCTGCGTCCCACCAGCACCTTGTCGATGATGTTTTCAAACAGCAGCGGGCTGGCAAGGGCAATGAGCTGCAACACGATGGCAAAGCAGAAGACGTCTCGCACCTGCTTCTGCTGACGCAGTACCGCCGGGCTGAACCAGTCCAGCCCGAACTTGACCTCGGCCGGGGTGAGATCCTGCTGGGCCAGCAACAGATAGTGCCACTGCGCCGCCTGCGTGGGGCCCGGCAGCGGTTGCAGGCTGCTGGTGCCGGTCGCCGGATCAAACAGCTGCCAATCCTCAGGCTCGATGGCGGTGATGGTGTACCAGCGCCCCTCCCGCTTGAGCAGGGCCGGCAGTGGCAGCGCCGCCAGCGGGCAGCCCGGCCCCTGTGACAGGGCGCTGCGCAGGCCGAGCCGGGCGGCGGCCTCGCGCACCGTCAGATCGTCCGGCGCCAGATCGCAACCCATGGCGTGGGCCAGTTGTCCGGCATCCGCGGCCATCATCAGCTGATGGGCCGCGTGGGCGAGAGCGGCGAGGGCGCCATTGGCGATGGGGGCAGGCTCGTTCACGGGGGCCTCCAAGGCTGGCAAAGCGTGTGTCATTGTCATCGCTCCCGCAGTGCCTCGGCCTGGTATTCCCGGATCGGGCTCAGCAGGTAGTCGATCACCCGGCGCCTATCCGTCTTGACCTCGGCCACCACCGACATGCCCGGGGTGAGCCGTACCGGCTGACTGTCTATCTGCATCTCGCCCCGGCTCAGCTTGACCCTGGCGGGAAAGACCAGCCCCAGTTGCTCATCCGTGGTGGCATCGCGCGACACGCTGACCAGCTCGCCGTCTATGGTGCCGTAACGGGTATAAGGAAAGGCATCCACCTTGATGCTGACTGTCTGCCCTTCGTGCACGAAGCCTATGTCCTTGTTGAGGATCTTCACCTCGGCGTACTGGACTCCCTCGTTGGGCACTATGACCAGCAACTGCTGGGCCGGCTGCACCACGGCGCCCTGGGTGTGGATGGCCAGCTGCTGCACTGTGCCCGCTACCGGGGCGCGAATGACTTCCAGGTGCTCCCGCTCGCTCAGCTTGGCGAGCTCCTGTTCGATGGCGGTCAGCTGCAGCTGGGCCTGCTGGCGTTTCTCTATCCACTCCCGCTGTTTCTGCGCCTTGAAGCCGGCCAGCCGCTCCTGCAGGCTCTGCTGCTGGGATTGCAGCACCTCGAGCTCGGCTCTCTGCTGGGCGAGTTGGCGCTGGGTTTCCAGCAGCTCCTTCTCCTGCTCCAGATACTCCACTCGTGAGATGGCCTGGGACCGGCTCAGGGTCTGGCGCGCCTGCAGGCGCGGCCGGATGTTGGCCAGCAGGGTGGTGAGGGAGGCCATGTCTCCCCGTCGGGCGGCCTGATTGGCCTGATTGACCCCAAGCTCGGCCTGCAGGTTGTTGAGGGTGCTCCGGTACTCGTGCAGCTCGCTCTGGTGGTTCTCCGCCAGCGCCTGTTGCTGCGCCTGGGTGAGCCTGGCGTAGTCGGGGTGCTGGCTGACGGTTTCGTTGCCATAGAGCGCCTGATAACGGATCAGGGTCTGGTACTGGAACGCCTGTTGCTCGCGCAACCGGCTCAGATCCTGGCTCACCCCCAGGGTGTTGAGGGTCAGCAGCGGCGCGTTGGCGGCGACCGCCTGGCCATCTTCCACGTGAATGCCGATCACCCTGGCCTGCTCGTAGGACTGGATCATCTGGCTGCGGCCAAAGACCAGCAGGCGCCCGCTGGCGGTGGCCTGGATGTCGAGCTGGCCCCAGCAGGCCCAGAGCAGGGTGAGCAGCACGCCGGCGCTCAGGGTGAGCGCCGTGATGCGGGCAAAGGGGGAGGGCGGCGTCTCGGCCAGCGCCAGATGGGCAGGCAGGAAGCCGTAGTGAGCCTCCTGCTGCCGGGCTGGACCGGGTTGGCGCCAGCGGCTCAGCCTGGTGCGCAGATTCATGGGGTCTCCTCGTGCAAGTCCTGTTGCAGCTGCCACAGGCGGGCGTAGTGCTGCCCCAGTGCCAGCAGGCTGGCGTGGTCGCCCTGCTCCACTATCTTGCCGCGCTGCAGGACTATGATGCGGTCGCAGTGGCGCACTGTGGAGAGGCGGTGGGCTATGGTGATGACGGTGCGGCCGCTGGCGATCTGGCGCATGTTGTGCTGGATCAGCGCCTGGGATCCGTCATCCAGGGCGCTGGTGGCCTCGTCGAAGATGAGGATCCTGGGGTCGGCCAGCAGGGTGCGGGCGATGGCCAGCCGTTGGCGCTGACCGCCGGAGAGCGAACTGCCCCCTTCCGCCAGCACTGTGTCGTAGCCAAGTGGCAGTCGCAAAATGAACTCATGGGCGCCGGCCAGAGTGGCGGCCCGAATGATCTCGTCCAGGCTGGCGTGGGGCACCGACTGGGCCAGGTTGTCGCGCACCGACTTGTTGAACAGGTGGTTTTCCTGCAACACCACTCCCATCTGCTGGCGCAGGTGGGGGAGCGGGATCTGCTGGATGGGCTGGCCATCGATGAGGATCTGCCCCTGCTCCGGCTGATAGAGCCGCAGCAGCAGACGGGCCAGGGTGCTCTTGCCCGAGCCCGAGCCTCCGACAATCCCCAGCGTCTCGCCGGGCGCCAGGGCGAGGGAGAGATCGTCGATGATGAGGGGGGCATCCGCTTGATAGCGAAAATGCACCCGCTCAAGCGCTATGGCGCCGGCGTGGATGCGGCCATCCCCATCGCGCTGATGTTCCGGGGGGAGGTTGAGCATGTCGCCGAGTTTGTCTACCGCGATCCGGGTCTGGATGAACTGGCCCCACAACTCGACCAGGCGCGACAGGGGTTGAGCCACGTGACTGGCCATCATGTTGAAGGCGATGAGCTGGCCTATGGTGAGCTGCAGCGCGATCACCTCGCTGGCACCGAGCCAGAGCACGACGACCGTCACCAGTTTTTGCAGCCACATGACCCCGTGCTGGGAGGCATTGTTGAGTTGCTGCACCCGGTAGCCCGCTTCCACCATCTGGCGGGTCTGCTCATCCCAGCGCCGCACGAAACGCGGTTCCAGCGCCAGGCTCTTGAGGGTCTCGGCCCCGGCGACCGTCTCGTTCAGGAAAGCGGTATTGGTGGCCGCATGGCCGAACTGCTGCTCGACCGCCTGCTGCATGCGTGGCGTGATCCACCAGGCGATCAGCACATAGGCGGGAATGGAGAGCAGGATCACCAGGGTCAGCATGCCGGAGAGGCTGGCCATGACGGCCAGGAAGACAAACATGAACAGCACGTCCACCGTCAGGGTGAACAGGGTGCCGGTCAGGAACTCGCGTATGGTATTGAGCTCCTGCACCCGGGTCACGATGGCGCCCACCTGGCGACTCTTGAAATAGAGCAGGGGCAGGGCGAACAGGTGCTGCACCATGCGCAGACCGAGCTGGATATCGATCCGGTTGGCGGTGTGGGCATATTGGTATTCCCGCAACCCGCGCAGGCAGACCTCCACCAGGGCCGTGATCAGCAGCCCGAACACCAGCACATCCAGGGTTGCCCAGGCCTGATGCACCAGCACCTTGTCCATCACCACCTGAAAGAAGAGCGGGGAGATGAGCGCCAGGATCTGTAACACCAGCGAGAACAGCAATATCTCGCCGAGCAGGCGTTTTTGCTGCAGGAAGGCGGGGATGAACCAGCGGATGTCGAAGCGACTCTGCCGTTTGCCGACCTCGAGCAGGCGGCCCCCCCAGCGTGCCAGCAGCTCGTCTTGTGTTATGACCTGCGGCTTGCCCACAGCCGGATCCAGGATCAGCGCCTGTTCACCCTGGCGCTGGGCCAGCACGAACGCCTCGCCAGAGGGGCTCAGCAGTACCACCGGCAGGGTCAGTTTATCGAGTTTGCGAGGGGGAATATGACGCTGACGAATGCGGGTTCCTGTCTGTTGTTGCAGCGTATCGACAATATTGTCAAAGGTGTCGTCTGGCGTGGGTGCTATATCTTGAGAGGGGCAACCCTGCATCCCGATAATAATATTGAGACACGCTAAAACAGACTCTTCACTCGCCGTCATAATATATCCGTTTGCCGCTGTGACACCCCTCCTGTTTATATGGGGCAAGGTGGCCTGTTGCAGGCAGGGCGCGCATACTAACGAGCCATTATTTCACTGTCAAATATTATCTTGATTGATAGCTTGCATAATAAAATGGCCGTGATGGCCCAGTTAATAACGCATTGCATAATGCCGCGGTATTAACCTTAATGATTGAGTTGATATTTATATTGACGTATTTACTCTATTTTTAGGTCATTGTTTAATTGAATCGGATAATAATTTCAAATATGGTAAATATAGTGAAAAGCAAAATGTTGCTCCCGTGTTATTTTACTTGGGAAATTCCTTTTCTTTTTTGTTTGTCTTTATATTTATTGATAATGGAATTTATATGACAGAGCAGTTTGTACAGACAGTATCCAGCGTCAACTATAACAAGGGGATCTTCTCGCTCTATTTCGTCGGACAGGATCCGCTGAAGATGGCGCAAGGGGTCATGGCAGAAAGCGACAACGAGCTGGCGCTGAAGCAGACGGTCCACATGCCTGCCGCTGGCTTTATGTATATGGTTTCAATGATAAAAAACATGCTTGAAGATCCGCGCATGGCTGCCGAGTTTGACAAGTTGATCGCCGCAGGCCTGATCCCGGCCGCCCCTTCTGACGAGCAGCAAGCCGCACCGGCTGCCACAGCACAGGTCGCGCCGCGCAAGAAGAAATAATGTTCCGGTTGGGGATCCAATGAGCTTGGTATTGCAATCAACGGAACCGAACTGGCAACAAAATCAACATATGCTGGGGGGAGTCATGCTGCTGAGTCAGCACTCCTCCCTGCACCGGCGTTATTCCGTCGCCGAGTGGCAGCAGCGAATATTGCCTGCCTTCGAATTGAACCAGTTCAGCTATTATGAAGACTCACACGGGCGCCCGGTTGCATTTTGCAACTGGGCGTTTGTCTCTTTATCCATTCGTGACACCTTGCTGGCCGCCGAGCGGGAGCTGATCCGTGAGGATTGGCAATCCGGCGACCATATTTTTATTCCGGAGATGATAGCGCCATACGGACATGCCCGCGCCGTGGTGAGCGATCTGCGTCGCCGGATATTTCTGCCATGGAAAGGGCAGCGGGTCTGTACCGTGCGCGGTCATGTTCATGCCGAACTTGGCCATTGTGTGCGCAGGGTGCAGTGGTTTTCCATTTAATCATAATGAGTTAATACATGGGAAAGAGTGTATGGAGAAGTATTGAGTACTTCTTTACCGGTAATTACACGGCAGATGATGGCAATAATGACATCAATGCCTTTGGCTTTGGCGGCGTCATCCGTGCCTATGGCGGTGACGACACCATCAAGATCGGCTCCATTGGCGCCACCGTCTATACCGGCACGGGCAATGACAGCGTGTACGGCGGCGCCGCCTACCTCAAGGTGGTCGATGAGTCCGGCAACCTGACCGTCAAGGGGGCGGCGGGCTACGCGGACATCAGCAAGTCCCAGTCCGGCAATATCCACTTTGCCGGTGCCAGCGGTGGCACCAACATAGATCATCAGGGGCGCGAGGGCGACATCCTCTATCAGGGGGCGGCCCTTGCCAACTTCCTGACCCGTAAGGGGATCAGTGGCAACGTCAGCTTCGAGGGGGCCGGTGGTTACAACAAGCTCTGGCACCAGACCGACAGGGGCGATCTGACCTTCAGCGGTGCCGGGGCGGCCAACAAGCTGGACCGCACCTGGCACAGCCAGTATCAGGGCTCGAACGGCAACATCAGCTTCCATGGCGCCGGTGCGGCCAACATCATCAGCTCCCAGGTTGAGTCCGGCAACGTCACCCTGAACGGCGCTGGTGCCTACAACAAGGTGTTCCGCAAGGGGCGCGAGGGGGACGTCACCTTCAACGGCGCCGGCGGCTGGAACGAGATCTCCCGTCTGCGCAACGAACAGGATGAGTACCTGCAGACCCGTGGCGACATCCGCTTCAACGGGACCGGTGGCTACAACCGGCTGCTCTCCGATGTGGCCGAGGGCGACATCCACTTCAAGGGGGCGGGGGGTTACAACCATATCTCCCGCAAGGGGTCTGGCAGCGACAGCTCGCCCTTTGCCGGCGCCCGTGCCGACGAGATAGCGCTGACCACGGCCACCATGGGCGGCAGCTGGATCAACCAGTCCCAGGCGGTCACGGCCATCAAGTCGACCCTGCAACCCAATACCTACCTGTTTGCCTTCTTCGATGGCATGTACACCAAGATAAACCGGGTCGAACTCTCCAACGAGGGCGAGCAGGGCCCCCTGCGCTATCTCTCCACCTCCTGGTACAAGGAGGGCGATCACCTCGCCAGCCTGGCCAGCAGCCAGATCAATGAACAGCAAGGATTTACCTCGACCCGGACCGACGGCGCTTATCGCCTGACGGACTTGGTGTTTGAACGGCGTCAGCGCATCACATTGCAGGCGGTGGAAGCGGATCTGACCGAAAACAGCTGGATCAACTACGGCGGTGGCGTGAGCGTGGCCGCCGCCGATGTCACCCTCTCCACGGCCAACATGAGTGGTCATGCCATCTATCAAGATGGTACCAAGGTCGCGGTCAGCGCGGTGAAATCCCGGGCACAGGCCAACACCTATGTGTTTGCCAAGCTGCTTGGCCCCTACACCAAGATAGTGGTGGTAGAGCTGGCCAACGACAGGGAAACCGGTGCGCTCAAATACCTGTCCAGGGCCTGGTACAAGGAGGGCGATCACATCGCCGGCCTGGCCGGTCAGATCATCTCGGAGCAGACGGGTTTCAGTGCCATGGGCACGGGGGGCTACTCACTGAGCGAGGTGCACTACCAGCTCGATACCGTCACGGCCGTGTCGGATCGACTGCCGGCCACCCGGGAGTTTGACTCCCAGCCGTTGCTTCCTCGTCAGCAAGGCGGTGGCAAGAGCAAGGGCGATATCTTCTTCGACGGCGCCGGTGGCGGCAACGTCATCGAGTCCGACGTGACCGAGGGCAACATCCACTTCAACGGCGCCGGGGCGGCCAACGTGCTGATCAAGCGCGGTCAGCGCGGCGATCTGGTGTTCCGTGGTGCCGGCCTGGCCAACGTGCTGGTGCATCAGGGCGCGCAGGGGAAGATGGATGTCTATGCCGTCGGTGCGGCCAACGTGCTGGTACGCAGCGGGGACGGGGAGTATCTGGCCCGCCTGCTGGCCTATGGCAACATCTCGGTGCAGCAGGGCCGTGGCGACAGCCAGGTGGTCATGCTGGGCGGTTACAACACCCACACCCAGATCGGCGATGGCAATGGTCTCTGGCTGGCTGGTGGTGGCTTCAACCTGCTGACCCAGGCCGGCAATGGCCGGCTCGATGCGCTGTCGGTGGGCGGTGCCAACGTGCTGACCAAGCTGGGTGCCGGCCAGCTGACCGCCGGCCTGCTGGGGGGCGCCAACGTGCTCACCCACATCAGTCAGGGGGACGAGGCTGCCGATACCCGCGCCGTGCTGCTGGGGGGCGCCAACGTGCTCACCAAGAAGGGCAACGGCAAGGTGCAGGCCATACTGGGGGGCGGCGTGAATGTGCTGACCCAGATTGGCCGGGGTGATACCCAGGCGCTGCTGCTGGGGGCGGCCAACGTACTGACCCGGGTCGGTGACGGCGATCTCTCGGCCGTGATGCTGGGGGCGGGCAACGTGCTGACCCATGTCGGCGATGGCGCCACCCTGGGGGTCATGGGGGCCGCCGGCAACCTGTTCACCAAGGTGGGTGACGGCACGGCCATTGCCGCCATGATAGGCGCGGGCAACCTGTTTACCCAGATAGGCCAAGGCGATGCCTGGGCCCTGATGGGCGGAGTGGCCAACGTCTTCACCAAGGTGGGCGATGGCAATGCGCTGGCGCTGATGGTGGCCAAGGCCAATGTCTTCACCCATGTCGGTGACGGCCTGACCGTGGCCCTGATGCTGGCCCAGGGCAACCTGGCGACCAAGGTGGGCAACGGCATGACGCTGGCCGCCATGGTGGGCAATGCCAACGTTTTCACCCACGTCGGTGCTGGCGAAACCTTTGCAGCCATGCTGGGGCAGGCGAACCTGATGACCAAGGTGGGCGATGGCCTGACCGCCGCGCTGATGATCGGCAAGGCCAACGTTTACAGCCACATAGGCAACGGCACCAGCCTGGGGCTGTTCGCCGGCGAGCTGAACGTGATGACCAAGGTGGGCGATGGCACCACACTGGCGGCCCTGTTTGGCAAGGCCAACATAGTGGCCCATGTGGGCAGCGGTCTGACCGGGGTACTGGCGCTGGGCAAGGCCAACATCATCACCAAGGTGGGGGATGACTTCCTCGGCGTCATCGCCAAGGCCGATGCCAACGTGTTGACCCACGTGGGCAATGGCACCACGGCCGCCGTGCTGTGGGGCAAGGGCAATCTGCTGACCAAGATAGGTGACGGCACGACCGTGGGCCTGCTCATCTCCGAGGTGGGCAACGTCATGACCCATGTCGGCGCCGGCAGCACCATAGGCCTGGCCAAGGGCCGCGCCAACCTGATCACCAAGGTGGGTGACGGCCTGGTGGTGCAGGGCGCCTGGGGAGACGTCAACTTGCTGACCCAGGTCGGCAACGGCGATCGCTACAGCTTCGCCAAGGGCCGTGCCAACGTGCTGACCAAGGTCGGCGATGGCCGCGAGCTGGCGGTGCTGCAAGGGGAGGCCAACCTGGTCACCCAGGTGGGCGACGGTGACAGTTACACTGGTGCCTGGGGTCGCGCCAACATCATCACCAAGGTGGGGGATGGCCGTCAGGTCGTGCTGGCCAAGGGGGATGCGAACATAGTCACCCAGGTGGGGGATGGCGAGAGCTATCAGGCCCTGCTCGGCAAGGCCAACGTCGTCACCCGGGTGGGGGACGGCATCCAGGTCACCCTCGCCAAGGGGGAGGTCAACCAGACCACCACTGTGGGGGATGGCCTGAGCGTCACCGCCGCCTACGGCAAGTTCAACAACAACATCAAGGTTGGCGACGGTACCTCCATCAATCTGGCCTGGGGTGATTACAACCTCAACACCAAGGTGGGGGACGGGCTCAACGTCGCCGTCATGAAGGGCAAGGGCAATGCCAATGTCCAGATCGGCGACGGGCTCGACGTGACGGCGGCCTATGCCCGCCACAACGTGGCCATCAAGATAGGCAATGGCGACTTCTACAGCCTGGCCATCGCCAGCAGCAACACCAGCAGCAACAAGCTCGGCACCCTGTTTGACAACATCAAGCAGACCCTGTTCGGTGCGGCAGGCAACCAGGCCATCAACTACCTGGTACAGGGCGATGAAGAGGGCCCGGTCAAGGCGCCACAAGCGGCCAGTCTGGGGGATGTACAGACCCTGAGCGGCTTCGGTCTGGACGAGATTGGCGAGGTGAAATCCTCGCTGGCGAGCGGCCTGACCGGCCAGGTGAGCCAGACCGGCGAGCGGGACGAGCAAGCCATGGACAAGGCGTTGCAGCTCGATGAGCAAGGCCTGGCCAGGGGCGGCGAAAACCTCATCGTCAACGGCGATTTCGAACGGGGCGCCCACGGCTGGCAGCATGCCGGTGACGGGATCGAGGCAGACTTTTCTGCCGCCACCTACGGGCTGGCTGACGAAGGTCATGGCCAGCGTGTCAGTGAACTCTCCACCGACAGAAACACCCAGATTTCCCAGGATCTTGCCGGCCTCCAGGCAGGCGAGACTGTCACTCTGGACTTCGATTTTGCCCGTCGGGCCAACATCTCGCTGCAGCACGGCATCGAGGTACTGTGGAACGGCGAGCGCGTCTTTGCCAGCGAGGGCGACGCCGCCAGCTGGCAGACCAAACGGCTGACCCTGACCGCTCGCGCGGGGAGCAATACCCTGGCGTTCCGGGGCACGGGGGAGAGCAACGGCCTTGGCTATCTGCTCGACAACGTGGTCGCCACGGCGGCTGGCAAGGCCGAGATTGGCCAGGTCAGCGCCCAGCTGGCGGAAGACGGCAACGCCGCCCAGGCCCAAGCCGATCGGGCCAGTGCCGATGCCGACAAACAGCGACTGGAGCAAGAGAAGGCGCAGCAGCTGGCCGCCATCTCGGGCGCTCAGTCCCAGCTGGAAGCCACCGACGAGGGCAAGCTGGCCGAGAATGGTCAGGAGCAGCGCGGTGTCATCGAGGCGGAAGCGCGCGACATGACGGCTCAGCTCGACACCCTGGCCCGCCAGTTTGAACAGCTCAAGCAGCCCGAAGCGGCCACCATCCCGTCCGGCCAGCACTGGCGCAATGGTTTTGCCGACCGCTTGTTGACCGATGCACAGGAAGATCTGGAAGAGGCCAGCGGCACGGCAGGCGAGGCGATTGCGGATGCCAAAACCCGCCGCGAGCAGCAGAGCCAGCAGGTCGATGCCGCCCTGACCCAGTCCAAATCTGGTCAGCAGCGCAGCGAACAGTTGCAGGGCGAAGCCCTGGCGCAGGGGCAGAGCCGGACCGAGCAGGCCGAGCAGCGCCGTCTCGATGCCCTGACCCGCGAGGCCGATGCCCGGCAGCGGCAGCAAGAGGGCGAGTCGAGTGCCAGCCAGGCCCAGGCAGCAGGCGAGCAGGCCAGCAGCCAGGCCAGCCAGCAGGCAACACAGGCCAGACAGAATGCGGCGAGCCTGAAACAAAGCGGCGACAAGCCGAGCCGTCAGGACGCGCATGACGGCCAGATCCCGGTTGCGGCACCCCGGCTGCCGCAGGCTGGTGAGCTGGATGCGCCGGATGCCACAGGTCTGTCGACCTATGCTGCGGCCGGCGCCCAGCCATCGGTCATCGATGCCGCCAATGGCTTGAGTGAACAGGAGCAGTCCGCCCTCGATGGCGCCCTGGCTGCGGTCAATCGCCTGCAGATCAATGCTGGGAGCCGTGTTCATGGCACGCCCGCCATCACCCTGCCCGGTATGGTCGGTGAGCGCGAGTCGGGCGCCGCTGTGCCGGCGAGCCATGCGTCTTCGCGCCGCAGCGCCGAGCTGGGTCTGTCCGGGGTCTCCCTGGCCGGGCTGGGAAGCCCGGTGCGAGGCCCGGCCGTCGCCGTGCCCGAGACCGCCGGTTTTGCCTTCCAGCTGCTCAGGCGTGAAGACAATGGCTTCATTGACTCCACTCGCCGCCAGCTGGGCAAGCTCTCGACCGACTTGCCAAGCGAGCGGCTCAAGGCGGTACGCGAGGCCGTGGTTCGGGTGCAGCAGCAGCCATCGGAGGCGAATCTGGGGCTGCTGGAGCAAAGCCTGTCCCAGTGGCAGGCTCGCGACCCCAAAGAGTTTGCCCAGCGCGGTGAACAGGTGAAGGCGCTGCGCTTCGAGGCCGCCTCCTTGCTGAGCCACACCTTCGCCTTCAGGGCCAAGGCTGCCGGTGTGCATGGTCTGGCCCTGCCGCCTGAACAGACAGCCCGCTTCGAACATCAGCTGGTATTCGACGGCATAGGCCGGATCACGGGAGTGGTGGGTGAGTTGAGTGCCACCGACATAGCCAGGGTGACCGAGCTCGGCATTCGTCCGCTCACCGACACCAACTCCAACGCCGAGCGGCAGGCGCCCCGTACCGAGCATGACAGTCTGATCGCGTTTGCCCATCAGCTGGGTCAGTTCGACACGCCGCAAACCCGCCAGCTGGCCGCAGAGGTCAAGGCGCTCTGGCTCTCTGGCGAGGTGAATGGGCCTCGCACCATCGCCCTGTTTGAGACTGCCAGCAAGACGCTGGGGGATCAGCCGCAGCTGCAGGTGCTGGCGCAAGCCTTGCTGGCCGATGCGCACAAGAGCAAGGCGACCGGCCAGTACATAGACAACCTGTTTGGCCGTCGTTTCGACTCCGAGATTGCCCATGCGCTGGTGACCTCACCGTCGCAGGCGGCGATCGATACCTCGGCGCAACTGGGCGCCAGCCTGGTGAAGGAGTTTGGCGACTGGATCCAGACACTGCAGCTGGACGAGGCCACCCAGAGCCAGCGCATCGACAAGAAGATGGCGGCATTCGCCGAGGCCATCAAGAAGGACACCCGTCCCTGGTTCAGCCGGGTGCCCAGCCTGACCGATTTTCTGGCCGAGCCGAATCTGGCCAACTTCAAGCAGATGATGACCCGGGTCGACAACGGCTTCGATGTCATCAAGGTGCCCTTCCTTGCGGTGAAGATGGCCACCCATCCCGAGCTCGGCATGGACACGGCCGACTGGAAGAGAGAGGGAGATCGCTTCTATGGCAGCGTCATCACCAAGGCGCGCTCGACCAGCACCGAGATCGCCTCTGCCAAGGACGGTCTGCTGCAAGTCGACTTGCCGGGCCGCACCACCAGCGACTACGGCACGGGTCTGCACTATCAGCCCGGCGGCGACAAGTACGACGACTTCCTGAGCGGGCGCAGCGTGGCCGATGGCCGCATACTGACGCCGGGCAAGGAGACCACCTTCGAGCGCAACGCGCTGGACAAGGGCTTGCCCGTGGTGACCGGGGCCTCCGGCTCCACCAACATCATGGTGCACCTGAACAACTACCTGGCGGCGAAGGAGCCTGGCTACTCCCCGAATCAGGCCTACCTCAACACCCTTGCCTTCCTGGTGTTCGATGGCGGCCACTCGGTGAACGAGAGTCTGGCGGTCTATCAGGCCTTGCAGGCGAGCGGGGATGCGCGCAAGCAGGTGCTGGAGAGCTACACCGCCAACTACCGGGATCTGGTGGATCTGACGGGTGATGCAGGCAAGGCGGCGGTGCAGGATGCCCTCGATCGTGCCTTCGGCCGCACCCTCGATTTTTATCAGCAACACGCCCACTCGGCGCAGCTGGCTGAGCTGGCCGCACTCGGGTCGCCGCGCAAGGTCAGTGCCCCTGTCGAGGTGGTTGAACCCGCCTCATCCGGCAAGTCCGTCTCCATGGAGAACGACGGCTCGGCACCGCTAGACAGGCAGCCGCTCAACCCCCTGACCCGTTTCCTCAACGACAACCTCTATGGCACCCGTGATGAGCGGCGCCAGGTGGGCGACATCACCCGGCAGTTGCTCGACCATGCGGTGAGCAAGGGAGAGGCCGCACAGGTGACCCTGCAAGGGGACGCCGGCCGCTTGTCCGGTTACCTGCACAAGGGGGCAGAACGACAAGAAACTCAGCAGGATGGCAAGCCCGAGGTGGTGCTGTTCCTGCACGGTTCGGGCTCTTCCGCCGAGGAGCAGGCCGATGCCGTTCGCAGTCATTACCAGAAGCAGGGCATCGACATGCTGGCGGTCAACCTGCGCGGCTACGGTGCCAGCGATGGCGGCCCAAGCGAGCAGGGGGTCTATCAGGATGCCCGCACCATGTTCCGCTATCTGGTGGAAGAGCGCGGGGTGGCACCGGACAAGATCCTGATCCACGGCTACTCCATGGGCGGCCCCATCGCCGCCGATCTGGCCCGTTATGCCGCCGAGCAGGGCAAGCCGGTGGGCGCCCTCTTGCTCGATCGCCCCATGCCCAGCATGAGCAAGGCGATCACGGCTCACGAGCTGCCCAACCCGGGCGGCCTGGTCGGGGCGCTTGCCAAGGCGGTCAACGGCCGTTTCTCGGTGGAGAAAAACCTCGACGGCCTGCCCAAGATCACGCCCATCATGCTGCTGACCGACAACGAAGGGCTCGGCAGCGAGGGGGAAAAACTGCGGGCCAAGCTGGCCGTGGCCGGTTATCAGGTCAGCGGCGAGCAGACCTTCTATGGCCATCTGGCCAGCAACCGCTTGATGGGCCAGTATGCCGAGCAGATTGTGGGTGACTTGTTCAGTCGCACGCCGCCGGCAGCGGACGCCGAGGTGCCGCTCAAGGGCATCGAGGGCATCAAGCGCGATCTCAAGCGCTACCAGGAGGCGCTCGCCCCGCAGGTGGGCAACAACGGCGTGGCCAAGGACATACGTACCACCAGGGCCTTCCTCGCCGGGTATCAGCAGGGACTGGCCGGCAAGGTGGTCGAGGGCTTCCAGCCCGACATGAGCATGACCCAGCTGGTCGACTTGTTCACCCAGCCGACCCTGACGCCACAGCAGCAGGGGGCGCTCGCCTGGGAGATCGAGAACCGGGCGCTCAAGAGCACCATCCAGCCCAGGGTTGAACAGTTCAATCGCCTGTTCCGTGACGTGGCCTCGCAAGGGGGCACAGATCCGCTGGCAAGGGAGCACCTGGCTCCCCAGTTGCTGTTGCTGAACCTGGCGGATGACGGCTTCGGTGGCCGCTGCGATCCCCTCTCCAAGCTGGTGCTGGTCGCCAAGCAGCTGGAGAGCGAGGGGCAGCCGGATCTGGCGCGGCGCATGATGGAGAAGCTCTACTCGGCGGCCGCCGTCATCAACAATCCGGATCGCTACTCGGCCGCCGAGCTGGACAATGCCCGCAAGCTGGTGGGCAGTCTGGCTGAGATCCACAACAACACGCCGGCGTCCTACAACTACGACAGCCTGCGCAGCATCAAGTACGACATCGTCAAGGATAAGTGGGAGGGCAAGAGCGCCATCTCGCTCGATAGCGTGCTCGGCAAGCTGACCGCCAAGGGGAACGCCGCCCCCGTCTTGCTGGAGCTGGATGCGCCGGGCCACGCCATGGCGGCCTGGTCCAAGCAGGGTGAGTCGGGCCGAGTCTACGGTTTCTACGATCCCAATGTGGGCATAGTCGAGTTCTCCTCCGCCGAGAAATTCAGTCGTTACATGACCCGCTTCTTTGGCAAGGAGGGGCTCGACATGGCGAACGGCTACCACCTGACGCTGGGAGCGGATGGCAAGCCGCTGTTCTTCCGGGTAACCGAGATGAACGGGGGCGAGCTCGCCCGCTTCAAGCCGTCCAAGGATCTGGCCAACAAGGTCACGCTGCAGGAGATCCTGCGGTTGCCGGTGTTTGACGAGAGTCCGATGGCGGGGCTGCCGGGCAAGGTGGTGACGCAGGAGCGGGCAAGCAGCCTGTTTGCCGACGCCTACAGCCCGGATGAGCTGAAAAAAGCCGCCCAGGTATTTGCCAAGCCCATTGGCGAATCTTATCAGGGGATCCTGGATCAGCTCGCCGTGCTGCACGGTGCGACCGGGCAGGTGCAGGTGGAGGCCGCATTGCGGCTGAACAAGCTGATCGACGACTACCAGGCCAGGCACGAAGGCTCCGGCAGAAACCCGGCGCTGAGCAAGTTGCAGAGCCAGCTCAACGGCGGGCTCTATCACGGTGAGCTGGCCTCGTTGCAGGCCGAGGTGACGGCACTGGCCAAGAGTCGCCCCGATCTGGCAGCCCTCGTCATCGGCAAGGCTGCCGAAGAGGCAAAAGGCAAGCATCCGGGTCTCACCCAGATGTTGCTGCGCTGGGTGGCACAAGATCCCTATCTGGCGGCCAAGGGGGGATACCAGGGGCAAGCGCCTGCGGATCTGCCGTTTGATGCCAGCTTCCATGTCACGCTCGGCGAGCAGTATGGCGAGCTGAAGACGTGGCTGGCAGATGCCCAGTCGAAGGGGCTGCTGAGCAAGGCCGTGCTGGACGAGACCGGCAAGGTGCTGCACCTGGGCTACTCCTATCAGGAGTTGCAGGATATGACGGGGGATCAGTCTGCCCAGATGACTGTCTACTTCATCAAGGAGGCAGCCAAGCAGGCGGCGCCCGGCTCCGAGCTCTCTGCCGAGATGATCATGCTGGACAAGTTTGCCGACCGCCGCTATCTCGGCGAGCTGGAGTCACGCCGCATCGAGCAGGTTGAGAACATCTATCACAGCAGCAAGCAGACAGACATAGCGGCCTGGGATGCCCGCTATGCCGGGAACGCCCTGCGGGATCTGAACGATCAGGTGGCGCAGGAGAGCACGCTGACGGGACAATTGTCACGCCTGCTGGAGAACCGCAACGGCCTGCTGATCGGGGAAACCCATGGCAGCGACGTGCATGGTCTGCGCTTCGTCAACGAGCAGATGGATGCCCTCAAGGCGCAGGGGGTGACCGTCATCGGTCTGGAGCACCTGCGCGGCGAGCTGGCGCAGCCGCTGATAGACCGCTATCTGGCGGGGGGAGACATGTCTCCCGAGCTGGCAACCATGCTGAAAACCAAGCATCTGGATCCCTCCCTGTTCGAGCGAGCGCGTGAGAAAGGGCTGCGGATTGTGGCGCTGGACGACGGCAGCACGGCAAGACCCGCGATTGCCGGGACTGAGCACGGCCTCATGTATCGCGCCGGGGCGGCCAACAACGTCGCCGTCGACGTGTTGGGCAAGTTGCCGGCTGGCGAGAAGTTCGTCGCCATCTACGGCAGCGCGCACCTGGCCTCCCACAAGGGGATCGAAGGCTTTGTGCCGGGCATTACCCACCGTCTGGGGCTGCCCGCCCTGAAGGTGGATGCGGACAACCGCTTCCGCCTGCAGGAGGATGACGCCAGCCAGCGGGTCGAGTACGGCGATGTCGCCAGGAAATGGACGCCGGTGGCGGGCCTGGATGGTGCGGATCAGCCGGTACGCAACCAGCAGGTTACCCAGTGGCAGCAGCCTGAGGTGACACCGGGCCGCCAGGGGGGAGAGACCCGCTTCGATGGCCAGATCATCATCCAGACCGAAGATGATCCGGTTGCCGCCAAAGCGGCGGCCAGTCTGGCGGGCAAGCACCCCGATCGCAGCCTGGTGGTGCAGCTGGATGCGGATGGCAACTATCGGGTGGTGTATGGCGATCCGGCTCAGCTGGCTGGCAATATTCGCTGGCAGGTGGTGGGTCACGGTCGTGACGGTGACGAGCAGAACAACAGCCGACTCAGTGGCTACAGTGCCGATGAGCTGGCCGGGCGTCTGCGGCGGTTCGGCGAGCGCCTGCAAGAGGCGGGTGTGGCGAGCAAGCCGAGCTACGTCAGCCTGGTGGGTTGCTCCCTGGTGAGCGACGACCAGCAGACAGGGTTTGCGAGCCGCTTCATCAAGGCATTGAAAAACGAGGGGATCAACGCCCAGGTATCGGCCCGCAGCAGCGAGGTGGCGGTCGATCTGGCTGGTCGCAAGCACACCCGCGGTGAAGATGATGTCTGGGCCCGCAAGGTGGCCGGCAACAAGGTGGTGCTGACCCTCAACGAAGCCGGCGAGCCTGTGGCGCACACCGAGCTGGTGCGCGGCGGTGTGGCCGAAGGGGATATCGATCTGGCCAAAGTTGGCCGGGGTGACGGCGAGAGTCACGCCCGTGGCGCCATCGCCGACAACGACGAGACCTTTGTCGCCCCCGAAAAACAGCGCCAGTCCGAGCCTGCCGCCGGAGAGGCCGACAATGCCGTCAGCTACTCCGGCAACATTCAGGTCAACGTGGGGGATGGCGAATTTACCGCCATCAACTGGGGTACCAGCAACCTGGGTGTCAAAGTGGGCACGGGCGGCATGAAGTCGCTGGCCTTCGGCGACAACAACGTCATGGTGCACATCGGGGATGGCGACAGCAAACACAGCCTGGACATTGCCGGTTACCGGGCGTTGGAGGGGGCCCAGCTGTTCGTGGGCCAACGCAACGTCAGCTTCAACCAGGGGCGCAGCAACGATCTCATCGTGATGCTGGAGAAATCCATCCCCACGCCACCCATGGTCAACCCCTTTGGTGGGGCGGCCCGTATCGCCGGTGCCCTGCAGCAGATAGCCGGTGACGGCTCTCAGCCGAACTGGGTTGCCAGCCAGTGGGAGCAGTGGACCCTGGCTGGGGCCAACAAGTTCGTGGCGGACATGGCCGGGCTGGATCAGACCAGCAGCGTCAAGTACGGCTCGCTCACGGCACTGGACAGCGACCATGAGCGCAGCAGTCGCGGCCTCAAGAGCGATCTGGAAGCAACCCTCAACAAGGCGTTCAACCAGCACGTCTTGGGCGGCGGCCAGGGTGAAAAGGGGCCTCTGAGCCGGGCGGACAAGCTGCGCCAGGCCAACGAGAAGCTGGCGTTCAACTTCGCGGTTGCCGGGCAGGGGGCCGACATCCAGGTCACCACGGGCAACTGGAACTTTGTGTTTGGTGACAACATCCAGGCGATGCTGGACACCAACCTGGGTTCCCTGTTCGGGATCCTGACCCAGGAGTTCACGTCGACCGGGCAGGCCAAGACCACCTTTACATTCACTCCGACCGATTTGCCGCGCCAGCTGCAAAACCGGCTGCTGGGACGACTGGCCGGGGTCGGTGCCGACACCACGCTGGCAGATATCTTCGGCGTGGATTACAACGCCCAGGGCCAGCTGGTGGCGCGCGATGGCGCGGCCATCGATGCACCTGCGCTGTTGCAGGAGATGCTGGGGGTCATCGCCGAATTTGGTGGCGATCAGCTCAAGAGCCTGACCGATCCTGCCAAGTGGATCGACAGCCTCAAGGCCGGGCTGGATCTGGGCACAGATGCCCTCGGCGATTTTGCCCGCACCCACGGCTTGCAGGAGGCGGCCCCCGAAGAGGCCAAACCCGGTGAGGTGTCGGTGCAGCAGGGGGAAGGCTCTGCCAAGGCCGCTACCCAGCCGGCCGCTGCACAGGAGAAGGCGTTCGGTTTCAACGCCCTGAGCCTGCCCAACCTGTTTGCGGCCCTGTTCAACGGCGACAAGCAGGCGGAGCTCAAGGCGCTGGCCAGCAACCTCAAGCAGAACCTGACGGCCGATCTGCTAAACATGAAGGAGCAGACCTTCGACTTCCTGCGCAACAGTGGTCACCTGCAGGGGGATGGCGACATGCACGTCTCCCTTGGCAACTACAACTTCAACTGGGGGGGCGACGGCAAGGATCTGGGGGCTTACCTCGGCGACAACAACAACTTCTGGGGTGGGCGCGGGGACGATGTCTTCTATGCCACCGGTACCTCCAACATCTTCACCGGCGGTGCCGGTCAGGACACTGGCATCATGATGGGACGGGAGAACATGATGTTTGGCGGGCAGGGTGACGATGTCGCCGTGCTGGCCGGCCGTGTCAACCGCGCCTTCATGGGCGAGGGCAACGATCAGGCCTTCATCTTCGGTGAAGAGGGGATAGTGGAAGGGGGCGCTGGCCAGGATTATCTGGTCACCTCCGGCAACTACAACCAGATCGATGCCGGCGCGGATCAGGACTTTGCGGTGACCATAGGCCATCACAACCAGATCCGGCTGGGTGAGGGGGATGACGTTGCCATTGTGTTCGGCAACCACAACCGCCTGCTGGCGGAGCATGGCAACAATCAGGTCAAGCTGATGGGTTATCACGCCACCATCCGGGGCGGTGATGGCCGGGATCGGCTGATCGCCGACCAGGTCGCCAAGTTCAGCCAGCTCGATGGCGGGGACGGCGATGACCTGCTGGTGCTGGGCGGTTATCAGAACCGCTTCAGCGGTGGCACAGGCGTCGACAGCTTCGTGTTCAGTGGCGCCGTGATAGAGAACCTGGTGCAGGACATCGGCAAGGAGGACTTCATCGTCTTCAACGACGTCAGCTGGCGGGATCTCTGGTTCAAGCGCAGCGGCTACGACTTGCAACTGCTGGTCAACCGTCACACCGACGGGGCGAGCGAGCAGGGCAAGTTCGAGCAACTGGGCAGCGCCACCTTCAGCAACTACTTCGCCGACAACCGAGCCCAGCTGGTCATAGGCCTTGGCGAACAGCAGGCAGAGGGCGAGCGCGCCTACACGGCGCTCTCTCACCATGCGGTCGACAGCCTGATCCAGGCCATGAGCAGCTTCGCCCCCGAAGCGGGTAACATGGGTGTGATCAATCGCCTCGACAGCCAGGCAAACAGCCTGGTGCAGTCTGCCTGGGGGGATGTGATACAGGGTCGGGCGCACGTCGCCTGAGCGACCTGAAGCCAACTCAATGACATGCAAAACCTGCTCTTCGGAGCAGGTTTTTTTATGGGAAAACGGTGGGCGTGAGCTTCCTTGCCGGTGTGTAACGGCGGGAGAGCGCGCCTTGGCTACCGGCTCCTTAGTACAGCCTGCTCGCCGCCCATCACAGGCTCTGCCAATGGATGGGGCTGCGCCTGCCTTTCCAGCCATAGGCGCCTTCCACTCTCAGGCTGGTTATGATATCCATTCGATAACCTGGTCTGGGGCAAGCGGGTCCATGGGGACGCGCTGCCAGCGGCCAGGGCGCCGCCTGTCGGCGCTACCCGGGGCTTGGCCTCGCCGTGTTCATTCCTCCCTGCAGGTCATGGGTTATACGCAAAAGAGGCTTTATGGAGTTGTTGTTACTGGCGGATGCGCCATCTGCCGCAGGCGTGGTTGCCTCATGGTATTTTGACGAATGGTGCCGCGACAGTGGTCGCTGCACTCAAGAGCAGGTACTGGCCAAGGTCACGGCGGCCACCCAGGTCGACCGGGCTCCGCTGATGGTACTGGCCTGCCTGGCCGGTGAATGGGTGGGGGCTGCCGAGCTCAAGATCCGCGAAATGGCGATGTTTCCCGAGTACGAGCATTGGTTGGGTGGGGTATATGTGGTTGAAAAAGCGCGTGGGCAGGGGGTTGCCTCCTTGCTGGTAACAGAGATCCTCAGCCGCGCTCGCAGTGCTGGGATCAGCAAGCTGTACTTGCAAACCGAGAACCTGACCGGTGGCGTTTATTGCCGTCATGGTTTCAAGGCCCTTGAGGAGGTCCATTACAAAGGTCTTCATGTCCTGGTGATGGTGGCGGATACCGGCATCTGGCCCTCGTCAGAAGCGCTGACCCGGTGACGCCAGGCGCAGCAGCGCGCATAACCATTTTGTGCGATCAATAAAAAAAGCCAGTCAGGGTCACTGACTGGCTTTTTTATTGGCGCCTGCCGGGCAGGTGCCGTCATGGACTGCGGACTTAGCCTATCAGGCTGGCCCAGAGGTCGTATTCGTCCGCTTCGTCGATGCGGACCTTGACCAGATCGCCGGGCTTCAGATCGGTTTCACCGTTCAGGTAGACCAGACCGTCGATCTCGGGGGCATCGGCGAAGGAGCGGCCGGTGGCACCCTCTTCGTCCACCTCGTCGATCAGCACAGTCATCTCCTTGCCGACCTTGCGGGCCAGCTTGCGGACGGAGACCTGCTGCTGCAGCTCCATGAAGCGCTGGAAGCGCTCTTCCTGGATGTCTTCCGGCACAGGATCCGGCAGTTCGTTGGCCTTGGCACCCTCGACCGGGCTGTATTTGAAGCAGCCGACGCGATCCAGCTCCGCCTTGTCGATGAAGTCCAGCAGCATCTGGAACTCTTCTTCGGTCTCGCCGGGGAAGCCGACGATGAAGGTGGAACGCAGGGTGATCTCGGGGCAGATCTCGCGCCACTTCAGAATGCGCTCCAGGGTGCGCTCGACGGTGCCGGGGCGCTTCATCAGCTTCAGAATGCGCGGGCTGGCGTGTTGCAGCGGGATGTCGAGGTAGGGCAGCACCTTGCCATCGCGCATCAGTGGGATGACGTCATCCACGTGCGGGTAGGGGTAGACGTAGTGCAGGCGTACCCAGATGTCGAGCTTGGCCAGCTCTTCGCACAGGGCGACCATGCTGGTCTTGACCGGCATGCCGTCGTAGAAACCGGTACGGTGCTTCACATCGACGCCATAGGCGGAGGTGTCCTGAGAGATCACCAGTATTTCTTTGACGCCGGCTTCTTTCAGGCGCTTGGCTTCGGCCAGCACTTCGCCGATGGGACGGCTCACCAGATCCCCGCGCATGGAGGGGATGATGCAGAAAGTGCAGCGGTGGTTGCAGCCTTCGGAGATCTTCAGATAGGCGTAGTGGCGCGGGGTCAGCTTGACGCCGTGGGCCGGCACCAGACTGGTGAAGGGGTTGTGGGTCGGTTTGGCCACGTATTTGTGGACGTGACCCAGCACCTCTTCATAGGCGTGGGGGCCGGTGATCTCGAGCACCTTGGGGTGGATCTCGCGGATCTGGTTCTCTTTGGCGCCAAGGCAGCCGGTGACGATCACCTTGCCGTTTTCGGCTAGGGCTTCGCCGATCGCTTCCAGGGATTCCTGTACCGCGCTGTCGATGAAGCCGCAGGTGTTGACCACCACCAGCTCCGCATCGTCATAGCTGGGCACCACATCGTACCCTTCGGTACGCAGCTGGGTCAGGATGCGCTCGGAATCGACCAGATTTTTGGGGCAACCCAAGGAGACGAATCCTACTTTGGGGGCCTGTTTTGTGTTGGACATCGCTCAATCACTCTTAGGTGGCTCTCTTATAAGGGCGCGGATTTTACCGGAATGGCTAACCAAAAACTATACAGCCAGCATGGCAGAACCGAACAATATCTCTGGTGGGGCAAGATTGTCCCGGGGTGACCTCAGTCACATCGCCCCTTTGGGGGTATCTCCACGGGGCAGGGCGAACCGTCGACCCGCTCACATCTTGTTGAGCTTTCAGTTAACGAGATGGGAGGCGGCAGATAGGCGTCACTATACTCCCTGCAGGCACACCAGCAGGGAGAAGGGGATGGATAGCTCATTTGGCGAGAAAATGCAGAATGTGCACGCCACGCTCAGGCAGCGCTTTGACAAGTTGAGCCGGGTGGCCATCGCTATCTATGACCAGCACACGGATCGGCTCAAGACCTTTGCCCACAGCACGGAGGGGCGCTCCCCCCTGGTGCAGTACGAGGTCAAGCTGAGCGAGGTGCCCTCCCTGCGCTATCTGGCCGAACATAAACAGCCCCGCGTGCTCGACAGTCTGGACGCCCTGTTGGGGTCGAGCTCGGAGCACAGTCGCAAACTGCTGGAAGCGGGATATGCCTCCAGCTATACCGAGCCGCTGCTGTTCAACAGCAGGCTGTTTGGCTTTCTGTTTTGCGATGCGATGGAGCCGGGTTACTTCAACGAGCCTATTCGCAGCGAATTGTCAGCCTATGCCCAGGTGTTGTCGGCCATCATAGCGGTGGAATTTTTCTCCATTCAGACCCTTGGCGGGGCCCTCACCACGGCGCGGGAGTTCAGTCGCTATCGGGATGAGGAGACTGCCAACCATCTGCACCGGATGTCGGCTTACTCCCGGCTGATCGCCCGCTCCGTGGCAGCGCACCATTCGCTCAGCGACGAGGAGGTGGAGTTCATATACCTCTTCTCCGAGCTGCACGACATCGGCAAGATCGCGGTGCCGGACGCCATCTTGCTCAAACCGGGCAAGTTGACGCCGGAAGAGTTCGAGATCATGAAGATCCACCCCGGCAAAGGGCGGGAGATGATTGCCCTGATGATCAGTGAATTTGGCCTCGACGGCATTCACCATACCGACATGCTGACCCATATCATCGCCTTCCATCATGAGCGTTTTGACGGCACCGGTTACCCGCAGGGGCTGGCGGGGGAGGCTATTCCGCTGGCGGCGCGCATCGTTGCGGTGGCAGATGTGTTCGATGCCCTCACCAGCGAGCGCCCCTACAAGCAGGCCTGGCCGTTCGAGACGGCGTTCGCCTATCTGGAGGAGCATGCCGGTAGCCAGTTTGATCCCGTCTGCGTGGAGGCCGCGCTTCGCAACAAGGAGGCGTTTCGCTCCATCCATCAGCAGTATCAGGAGCCAGCCAGCTCATCGGGTGTCAGCGCTGTAGGGCCGAGTTGACTGGCATTGGTGAGTGTGTAGGGGCAAAGACAGTGCCAAGGGTGAGGGGAGGGAGAAACAGAGAGGGGGCGCCAGCAGGTGCCCCCTCTCTGTTTCTCGGGTCCGGGTATCAGGCATTGCGCCAATCGCTACCGTGCCCGCTTATGGCTTGGGCGGCGGCTCGCTGATTTGGTAGAGGTGATCGGCACAGGCGCTGGAGCAGCCGCAGGGGCGCACCTCTCTCTCTTCCCGCTTCTGGGCAAGCCGGTATTGGCGCCACCAGATGATGGTGCCCATGGCAAGGATCAGCACGAACGAGGCGAGCAGACTCAACAACCAGATGGACATGATCTCTTCTCCTTGCCGGTGATGGTATTAGTGGTGATGGCAGCAACCGCCTTGTTGATCGGCCTCCTTACTGCCGTGGCAACAAGTATGGCCTTCCCGTGGGGTATCTGCCTGATTGTCACCACTAACGCAACAATGACCTGATTCACTGTCGCATTCACCGTTGCAATGGGCAGGACTCTGGCTGTGTCCCACGCTGGTGGGGTGGATGGCGCGGATCGCAGACTTGCTCTGATGACGGCGAGACGGACGGCCCTGACTGGCATCTGTGAGCAGCTGTAGATTGGCGGGAGCCAGCAGCACGGGCAGCGGCAGGCGGGCAGAGCGGCACTGCAGCACCCGGATATTGGCCGCCAGCAGGCGTCCCAGCATCCGCTCACCGATATTGCGCACCACCACCTGACCCACCTGATGATGGGCGAGAGCGTCGAGCAGCTCCTGCTTGCCGTGGCAGCCTTCGGCAGCGGCCGGGTTGGCCAGTGTCGCGATGACGTTTCCCTCAGGGCTCAGGATCTGCAACTGCTCGGCACGGGTAAAGTGCCCGGCCAGCAGCCCCTGACTCAGCATCAGGGCGCTGTTGCAGGGGTTGGTGGCTATGGTTGTGACAGAATTCATGTCGGATCTTCTCCACTGGCTTGATGGTCGGGCTCGGCGGGTTGCATCATCAATGCCTTGCCCAGACTCAGACACTCCACCACCTTGTAGCGCGCTTTTTTCAGGATATTGGCCAGGGTCTGACGGGAGACGCCCATCACCAGGGCGGCCTGCTGCTGCTGCATGCCTTCCAGATCCACCAGCCGCAGCGCCTCGAACTCGTCGGCGGCCAGAGTGATCTGTTCCAGCTGGTGCATGGGGCGGCCATTGGGCTTGAAACAGCTGTTGGCAGGGCGGCCACAGATCTGGCGGGCAATCTTGGGTCTCGGCATGGTAGCTCCTGACTGGCATATGCCACATACCCCCATAGTAGTTGGCATATGCCAGTTAAGGGAAGATGTGATTAGGGTACATGATCGGCTGATCCGCACGCGCAGCATGAGCGGTGGCAGCGTATCGCCCTGATGTGATGTGATGTGATGTGGCGCCGTGACGCCTGTGGGCAAGGTGGCTCAGTCGTCGGGTGTTGCTCGCAACTTGATCATTTCAATAGTTCTTGTATAGTTGAAATTATGAGTCTGAGAACAAGGGTGAACAGTATGAACAAAGAGATGGCCACCAAGGTGTTTGAATCGCTCGCCTCCGGTATTCGACTGGATGTGTGGCGGCTGCTGGTGAAAGCGGGGCTGGATGGGCGGGTCGCCGGCGAACTGGCCAGCGAGCTCGATGTCGCTCCCAATACCCTGTCGTTTCACCTCAAGGCCATGCTCAATGCCGGTCTGCTGTCGGTGGCGCAAGAGGGGCGTTTTCTGCGCTACCGCGCCAACATTCCCCTGATGCTGGACTTGATCGGTTATCTCACCGAGGAGTGCTGCGCCGGCCACCCCGAGGCGTGCGGCATGATGCGCGCCGAGTCAGTTTGCTCCCCCCATGTTCTGCCTGCGCAGCCCTGCTGCAACAAGGAGTAATTCCATGTCAGCCATTCAGATTTTTGATCCCGCCCTCTGTTGCTCCAGCGGAGTCTGCGGTACTCAGGTCGAGCAGGCGCTGGTCACCTTCGCCGCCGACCTGGCCTGGGCCAAGGAGCAGGGGGTAGTCATCGAGCGTTTCAATCTGGCCCAGCAACCGATGCAGTTTGCCGAGACGCCGGCCGTCAGCGCCTTTCTGACCCATGCGGGGGAGGAGGGGCTGCCGCTGGTGCTGGTGGAGGGGCAGGTGGTGCTGACCGGCCGTTATCCGAGCCGCAGCGAGCTGGCCCGCTATGCCGGGCTGCCTGCGCCGCAAGCGGCCATCAAGGAGATCGTCAAAGGTGATTGCTGCTCCGACAGCGGTTGCTGCTGAGCTCCTGCGTCAACCCAGATTGCCCAGCCGGGCTCGCCACTCTGTCGACAGGAGTTCGTCATGTTTCAGTTTCTGACCGATCCGCCCCCCTTTCTCTTCTTCACCGGCAAGGGCGGGGTGGGCAAGACCTCGCTGGCCTGCACCAGTGCCGTGGCACTGTGCGATGCCGGCAAGCGGGTGCTGCTGGTGAGCACGGATCCCGCCTCCAACGTGGGGCAGGTGTTTGCCACCACCATCGGTAATCACATCACCGCCATCCCGGCTGTGCCGGGGTTGTCGGCGCTGGAGATAGACCCCCCCGCGGCGGCCAGGGCCTATCGGGAGCGGATCGTCGGGCCTGTTCGCAGCAAGTTGCCCGAGAGCGTGGTGCGCAGCATAGAGGAGCAGCTCTCCGGCGCCTGCACCACAGAGATTGCCGCCTTTGACGAGTTCACCGCCCTGCTGACCGATCCGGCGCTGCTGGCCGAGTATGACCATATAGTGTTCGATACGGCGCCCACAGGCCACACCATACGCCTGCTGCAACTGCCGGGGGCCTGGAGCGAGTTTCTGGAGCAGGGCAAGGGGGATGCCTCCTGCCTTGGCCCGCTGGCGGGGCTGGAGAAGCAGCGCAGCCAGTATGCCGACGCCGTCGCCGCGCTGGCGGATGCAGCCCACACCCGGCTGGTGCTGGTGGCTCGCGCCCAAAGTTCCACCCTGCGGGAAGTGGCCCGCACCCACGAGGAGCTGGCCGCCATCGGGCTCATGAATCAGCAGCTCGTCATCAATGGCCTCTTCCCCGAGTCTGCCATCGCCGGTGATGCTCTGGCCCAGGCCCTCTGGCAGCGTGAGCAGCAGGCCCTCTCTACCATGCCGCTGGCCCTCAGGGCCCTGGCGCAGGATCCGATCCCGCTGCTTGCCACCAATCTGGTGGGCGTTGAGAGTCTGCGTCAGTTGCTGCAACCCTGTGCATCCAAAGGGAGCGACGTCTCCGTTGCCCAGCCTCACGACAGTGTGACCCAACCCGATCTGGGGACGCTGGTGGACGAGCTGGCCGCCGATGGCCACGGCCTCATCATGCTGATGGGCAAGGGTGGAGTGGGCAAGACCACCTTGGCGGCCGCCGTGGCGGTGGAGCTGGCCAGTCGCGGCCTGCCGGTGCACCTCACCACCTCGGATCCCGCCGCTCACCTGAGCGAGACGCTGGCAGGCAGCCTGCCCCATCTCGAGGTGAGCCGCATCGACCCCCACGCCGAGACCGAACGTTACCGCGCCCAGGTACTGGCCACCAAGGGGGCGGCGCTGGACGAGCAGGGGAGGGCGCTGCTGGAGGAGGATCTGCGCTCCCCCTGTACCGAGGAGATCGCCGTGTTTCAGGCCTTCTCGCGCATCATACGCGAGGCGGGCAAGCGCTTCGTGGTGATGGATACCGCCCCCACGGGCCACACCCTGCTTCTGCTCGACGCCACCGGCGCCTATCACAGAGAGATCGCTCGCCAGATGGGCAGCAAGGGGCTGCACTTCACCACCCCCATGATGCAGCTGCAGGACCCCAAACAGACCAAGGTGCTGATCGTCACCCTGCCCGAGCCCACGCCGGTGCAGGAGGCGGCCAACCTGCAGGCCGACTTGCGCCGCGCCGGTATCGAGCCCTGGGGCTGGCTCATCAACCACAGTTTGCAGCAGGAGGCGGTCAGCTCGCCTTTGCTGCAACTGCGGGCCGAGCGCCAGTTGCCCCATATCGAGGCGGTCGAACAGTTGCACGCCAGCCGCTACGCAGTGGTGCCGCTGCTGGCCGAAGAGCCGGTGGGGCCGGACGCCCTGCGCCGCCTCTGTCAGCACCATTGAATCGCTGGCCCGGTGCGTTGCCGGGGCGGCTTGAATATGCCGTCAACTTGTCATGAACCCTTTTGTTGAACCTTGTTTTGAACAAATAGAAGATGCGGGATTGCGCCGCATCGGGAGCTTTTATGTCTGCAATCTGTGATGCCAAGGCAGCCCCTGCCATCGGCTTTTTTGAACGTTATCTCACCGCCTGGGTGCTGCTCTGCATTCTGGTGGGCATTGGTCTGGGGCAGGGATTGCCGGATCTGTTCAAGGCGATCGGCGCCATGGAGGTGGCCAAGGTCAACCTGCCGGTGGGGCTGCTCATCTGGGTGATGATCATCCCCATGCTGCTCAAGATCGACTTTGGGGCCCTGCATCAGGTGAAGGGCCATATGAAGGGGATAGGCGTCACCCTCTTCATCAACTGGCTGGTCAAGCCCTTCTCCATGGCCTTTCTCGGCTGGCTCTTCATCCGCGTGCTGTTTGCCGACTGGCTGCCGGCGGATCAACTGGACAGCTACGTGGCGGGCCTGATCCTGCTGGCGGCGGCGCCCTGCACCGCCATGGTATTTGTCTGGAGTCGCCTCACCAACGGCGATCCCTACTTCACCCTGTCGCAGGTGGCGGTGAACGACCTCATCATGGTGTTTGCCTTCGCCCCGCTGGTGGCGCTGCTGCTCGGGGTCTCCAGCATAGTGGTGCCCTGGGATACCCTGCTCACCTCTGTGGTGCTCTATATCGTCATCCCTGTGGTCATCGCCCAGTTGCTGCGCAAGGCGCTGCTGAAAAAGGGGCAGGCCAGTTTCGATGGTGTCATGGCCCGTATCCAGCCCTGGTCGGTGGCGGCCCTGTTGCTCACCCTGGTGCTGTTGTTCGCCTTTCAGGGCAACGCCATCATGGAGCAGCCGCTGGTCATCGCCCTGCTGGCGGTGCCGATCCTGATCCAGGTGCTGTTCAACTCGGGACTCGCCTACTGGCTCAACCGCAAGGTGGGGGAGAAGCACTCGGTGGCCGGCCCCTCTGCCCTGATAGGGGCATCGAATTTCTTCGAGCTGGCGGTGGCCGCCGCCATCAGCCTGTTCGGCTTTCACTCCGGCGCGGCGCTCGCCACTGTCGTCGGCGTGTTGATCGAGGTGCCTGTCATGCTGCTGGTGGTGCGCGTGGTCAACGCCAGCAAACCCTGGTACGAGGCGGGTCTGCGCCGCTAACCCTTTTTATCCAATGTTTTTATTCACTTAAGCCATGAGAGACACGCAAATGAGTGCAATCACCATCTATCACAACCCGGAATGTGGTACCTCCCGCAACACCCTGGCGCTTATTCGCAACAGCGGCGTCGAGCCCACCGTCATCCACTATCTGGAGACGCCGCCTTCCCGCGACCAGCTGGTGGCGCTGATCGCCGCCATGGGGATGCCGGTGCGCGAGCTGCTGCGCAAGAACGTACCCCCCTACGAGGCGCTCGGGCTGGCGGAAGGTAGCGTCAGCGATGAGGCGCTTATCGATGCCATGCTGGCCCATCCGATCCTTATCAACCGCCCCATAGTCGTCACGCCCCTTGGCACCAGGCTGTGCCGCCCGTCGGAGCTGGTGCTCGATATTTTGCCCGATCAGCAAAAAGGGGCCTTCGCCAAGGAGGATGGTGAGCAGGTGGTGGATGCGAGCGGCAAGCGCCTCAAGTCATAAGCGCAGACATGAGCAATGATCACGAGGGCGCCAGGCGCCCTCGTGCACAGGCGCTCGAGTGTCGATGGCGGCCAGGGGCTGCCTCACTGCTTGACCGCGCCGTGAGCATAGCCCGATCCGGCGTCGTCCAAATCTGCTACTGTGACCATCGACTCATCACAGAAGGTGGAGAACAGCATGAAGATTCAATTCCTGGTGATTGCAACGACGCTGGCACTGGCGTCGACCCCCGGTCTGGCCGATTGGGCGAAACTGAAGGCGGCCGCGACCGACCTGGGGACTGCTGTGAGTGACACCAGCAAGGAGGCGTGGCGGAGTGTCACCGACTTCTCCAAGGCGACCTGGGCGTCCGTCTCACAGTGGGGCTCGGAGGCGTTCAACACCGCCGGGGTCTGGACCGACAAGAGCATGGCGACCGGCAAGGAGTGGCTGGTGGTGGCCGACAAGAAACTCGACGAGATGCTCGAGCCCAAGACGGCCGAGGAGGCACGGCTCGCCCTCGATACCATGGCCGATACCGCGCTGGTGCGACTGTTCAACCAGCAACCTTCCGCCAAGTTGTTGTTTGACAAGGCCTATGGCTATGCGGTGTTCGACTCGCGCAAGTTCTCCCTGATGCTGCACACCAATCAGGGCGCCGGGGTGGCGGTCAATCGCACCAGCGGCAAGCACACCTACATGAAGATGTTCGGCGCCGGGCTCGCGGCCGGGCTCGGCGGCAAGTTCTACCAGCAGGTGATCCTGTTTGAAGACAAGGCCAGGTTCGACGCCTTCGTGACCCAGGGCTGGGAGGCCACCTCGGAGGTGGGAGCCGTGGCGGGCAAGGAGAGCGCCGAGCTCAGAGCCAAATACAACGGCGGCATGGCCATCTACCAGATCGGCGAGAAGGGCTTGCTGCTCGATGCCAACATCTCGGGATCCAAATACTGGGTGGACGAGGATCTGACCAAAAAGTAGGATGCCGCTCATCCCCCGAACATGGCCCGCATGATGCGGGCCATGTTCGTTGTGCTCCGCCTTGCTGAAATCTTGCCCTCACACCGGCTGCCTTGCGTTCGTTTCATGCCCCTCATCACCCGCCTCGAGCGCATTGGCACTCTAATTGCTTATTCGCTGTCAGCGTCAATGATTTGTCTGGGGATGAAATATGGAAATTAGTGCAAGCAGCCTGATGCAAGAGATGCAGGCACTCAAGGTGGAATCCGGGGCGACACCGCTGGCTCAGCCCGGTCGTCAGGTCACGTCCGACTTTGGTCAGTTGCTGCAGCAGGCCCTCGGCAACGTCAACGAGTTGCAAGGGGCCGCCAACGATCTGCGTACTCGCTTCGACATGGGTGACAAGTCTATCGACCTGTCCGAGGTGATGATCGCCGGCCAGAAATCTTCCATCGCCTTCGAGGCGACTGTGCAGGTGCGTAACAAGATGGTCGATGCCTACAAGACCATCATGAACATGCCGGTATAAGGATCGCAAATCGTGGTGACTGAGCATCATGAACATGTCAGCAATAAGGACATAAATCGTGGCTACTGACCAAAACGGCGAACTGCTGATGAACGATGAGGGCTCCGCCGCCCTCGATGAAAATGAGCAGAAGAGCTCCGCACTCGGCTTCCTGTCCAACACGGATGTGCTGCGGCAAATCACCCTGATCCTGGGGCTGGCCATCTGCCTGTCGATCGCCGTTTTCATCCTGCTGTGGGGCAAGGAGCCGGACATGCGGCCGCTTGGCACCTACAGTACCCAGGAGCTGGTGTCGACCCTCGATTATCTGGATCAGCAGAAGATCCCCTATGAGGTGGATGGCAAGAGCGTGCTGGTCAACGCCGAAAAATATGCCGATATCCGCCTGCGCCTGACCCGTGCCGGTCTCGCCACCAATACCGATGCCAGCAACGATGGCGAGTCCATCCTGCTCAAGGATTCCAGCTTCGGCGTCAGCCAGCGCATGGAGACGGAGCGCCTCAAGCTGAGCCGCGAGCGTCAGCTGGCGAGCGCCATCGAGCAGTTCCAGAATGTGGCCAAGGCCCAGGTGCTGCTGGCCATTCCGAAAGACAACGTGTTTGCCCGCAACGAGCGCAAGCCCAGCGCGACTGTGGTGCTGAACCTCAAGGGCAACGCCCTCGGCCAGGGGGAAGTGGACTCCATCGTCGACATGGTCGCCTCCGCCGTGCACGGCCTGGAGCCGACCCGCGTCACTGTGACCGATCAGAACGGCCGCCTGCTCAACTCGGGTTCCCAGGATCCCGTCTCTGCCCAGACTCGCAAGGAGTTTGCGATGCAGCAGAAGCAGGAGGTGGAGTACAAACAAAAAATTGACGCCATCCTGATCCCCGTGCTCGGCGCCGACAATTATACGGCGGAGGTTGACCTTTCCCTCGACTTCTCCCAGCAGGAACAGACCCGCAAGACCTACAACCCGGACTTGCCGGCCGTGCGCTCCGAGATGACCCTGGAAGAAAACAGCGCCAATGGCAGCAGCGGCGGTGTACCCGGCGCCCTCTCCAACCAGCCGCCTGCCGCCTCCAATATTCCCCAGCAGGCGACCGGTCCCAATGCCGATGCCAGCGCCGCTGCCTCCGGCCGCTCCCGCAAGGAGGCGACCCGCAACTTCGAACTGGATACCACAGTCAGCCATATCCGGCGCCAGATGGGCGGCATTCGCCGCATGACGGTCTCGGTCGCGGTGGATTACAAATCAATCACCGCCGCCGACGGCAAGGTGACCCGCGAGGCGCGCACCCAGCCAGAGCTCGATACCCTGCGCCGTTTGCTGAGCGGCGGGCTTGGCTTTGACGTGACCCGCGGTGATACTCTGGAAGTGGTCGCCATCCCGTTCAACCGGCCAGAGCTTGAGAACGTGGCCGAAGCGCCCATCTACGAGCAGCCCTGGTTCTGGCGCGCGGTGCGCATCGCCGCCTCTGTGCTGGTCATCATAGTGTTGATCGTGACAGTGGTGCGCCCCATGCTCAAACGCCTGCTCTACCCGGATGCACGTCCGGAAGGGGATCTGGATATGGACAACAGCATAGTGCTGGGTGGGGATGACGAGCTCAGTCTGCTGGCGGCTCAGGCCGATTCCGAGCCTGTGTTCGGGGTACGTGACGGCCATCTGAAACTGCCGGATCTGCACCGTGACGAGGACTTGCTCAAGGCGGTGCGTGCGCTGGTGGCGAACGAACCGGATCTGGCCGCACAGGTCATTAAAGAATGGGTAACGAACAAAGATGCCTGAAGAAAGTAAGACCCAAGTCACCGGCAATGACATTACCGACAGCCAGCGCCAGATCCTGGACCAGATGAGCGGGATGGAGATGGCGGCTGTGCTGATGCTGAGCCTCAACGAAGAGGATGCCGCCCAGATCTTCCGTCACCTCGAGCCCAAGCAGGTGCAGCGGCTCGGCATGTCCATGGCCTCCATGTCGGATTTCAGTCACGACCGGGTGGCGGCGGTGCACCGTCAATTCATCGACGATATCCAGAAGTACACCAATATCGGTATCGGCAGCGAAGACTTCGTGCGCAAGGCGCTGGTGGCCGCCCTTGGCGAAGACAAGGCCAGCAACCTGGTGGATCAGATCATCCTGGGTTCCGGTGCCCGTGGCCTCGATTCCCTCAAGTGGATGGATGCCCGCCAGGTGGCCAGCATCATCCAGAACGAACACCCGCAGATCCAGACCATAGTGCTCTCCTATCTGGAGCCGGAGCAGTCCGCCGAGATCCTGAGCCAGTTCCCGGAGCAGGTACGCCTGGATCTGGTGATGCGGATCGCCAACCTGGAAGAGGTGCAACCGGCGGCGTTGCAAGAGTTGAACGACATCATGGAGAAACAGTTCGCCGGTGCAGCGGGTGCCCAGGCAGCCAAGATGGGCGGCCTGAAGGCGGCGGCCAACATCATGAACTACCTGGATACCAACATCGAAGGCCAGCTGATGGACTCCATCCGCGAGTCGGACGAAGAGATGAGCCAGCAGATCCAGGATTTGATGTTCGTGTTCGAAAACCTCATCGATGTGGACGATCGCGGCATCCAGACCATGCTGCGGGAAGTGCCGGGGGATCTGCTGCAACGGGCCCTCAAGGGCTCGGACGATCAGATGCGCGAGAAGGTATTCAAGAACATGTCCAAGCGGGCCGCCGAGATGCTGGCGGACGATCTGGAGGCCATGGGGCCTATCCGGGTCTCCGAAGTGGAAGCGGCCCAGAAAGAGATCCTCTCCATCGCCCGCCGTCTGGCGGATGCCGGCGAGATCATGCTGGGTGCCGGTGGCGGCGAGGAGTTCCTCTAAACCATGGACCATCAATTCTACCGTTTCGCCGGGCCGCAGCTGGCGGTGGCGAGGAGCGCCTCTAAAGCATGAACAACAAGCTGCGTGGCTATGTACGTCCCGACGGGGACGACGCCCGGGTCGAGGCCTGGGGCTGGCCCGAGATGGAGGTCGAATCCGAGGTCGAGACCAATGCCCTCGGGCTGACGCCGGACTGGTATCGGCAGGAGGAAGAGGCGCCGGTCGAGGAGCCGGCAGAGGAGCCGACTCCCAGCATCACGGCAGAAGAGCTGGAAGCCATCCGTCAGGCCGCCTGGGACGAGGGCATGGCCGAAGGCCAGGCCGCCGGCTTTGCCAAGGGGCTGGAGGAGGGCAAGCTGGAAGGCCTGCAACAGGGCCATGCCGCCGGACTGGAGCAGGGCAAGGAGGAGGGACTGGCCATGGGCCGCGAGCTGGTGGATCAGCAACTGGCCCACTGGCAGTCACTGGTCGATCGTCTCGCCACCCCCCTCAACGAGCTGGATCAGGCGGTGGAGCAGCAACTCATCGCCCTGGTGCTGCAGTTGACCCGCGCCCTCATCCGGCACGAGGCAGAGACGTCCCCCCGCATCCTGCTGGAGGCCCTCAAACAGGGGCTGGCCTTGCTGCCTGCCGCCGAGCAGGGGGTCACCCTGATGCTGCATCCCGATGACATCACCCGGGTCGAGCAGGCGTTCGGGGTGGAAGAGTGCGCCAAGCGTCACTGGCGGCTGCTAAGCGATCCCACCCTCTCCCCCGGCGACTTGCAGCTGGCGACCGAGCTCTCCAGCATCGACCTGACGCTGGCGGGACGCATCGACCAGCTGCTGCGCAACTTCTTGCGGGACAATCACGAATAACCGGCGGCGGGCCGGTGCAAGCCAGCCCGTTGCAGGCATGACCCATCTCAATATCGCTTTCAGGAGGCCAGATGAGCGGCTCGTTACTCACTCGGTTGCAAGGGTATCGGGTGCGCGATATCGCGCCCAAGCCGCCCGTCGCCGGCAAGTTGACCCGGGTGGTGGGCCTCACGCTGGAAGCCATCGGCTGCCGCGCCGCCATCGGCGCCCTCTGTCGCATCGATACCCAGGACGGCATGCTGGAGGCCGAAGTGGTGGGTTTCTCCGGCGATCGCCTGTTCCTGATGCCGAGCGAGCAGCTCAAGGGGGTCATCCCGGGTGCCCGTGTGGTGCCCATCACAGAGGAGCACGGCATTCCGGTCGGCATGAACCTGCTGGGCCGGGTCATAGACGGCATAGGCCAGCCGCTTGACGGGCTTGGCCCCATTCTCTCCTCCCAGACGGTGCAGTTTGCCCAGCACCGCATCAATCCGCTCTCCCGCCGACCCATCCATCAACCGATGGACGTGGGCGTGCGCGCCATCAACGCCGTGCTGACCGTGGGTCAGGGCCAGCGGATGGGGCTGTTTGCCGGTTCCGGTGTCGGCAAGTCGGTGCTGCTTGGCATGATGACCCGCGGCTCGGTGGCGGACGTGGTGGTGGTGGGCCTCATCGGTGAGCGGGGCCGGGAAGTGAAAGAGTTTATCGAAGACATTCTGGGGGAGGAGGGGCGTGCCCGCTCCGTGGTGGTGGCGGCCCCGGCCGATGCCTCGCCCCTTATGCGTCTCAAGGGGTGCGAGACGGCGCTCGCCATCGCCGAGTATTTCCGCGATCAGGGGCTCAACGTGCTGCTCTTGATGGATTCGCTGACCCGTTACGCCCAGGCCCAGCGTGAAATCGCGCTGGCGGTGGGCGAGCCGCCAGCGACCAAGGGGTATCCGCCCTCGGTGTTTGCCAAATTACCGGCGCTGGTGGAGCGGGCCGGCAACGGCAGCGACGGCCAAGGCTCCATCACCGCCTTCTTCACAGTATTGACCGAGGGGGATGACTTGCAGGATCCCATCGCCGATGCGGCGCGGGCCATCCTGGACGGCCACATAGTGCTGTCGCGCGAGCTGGCCGATGCGGGCCACTACCCGGCCATCGACATCGAAAAATCCATCAGCCGGGTCATGCCCATGGTCACGTCGCCCCAGCACATGGAGCTGGCGCGGACTCTCAAGCAGTTCTACTCCCTCTATCAGCAGAACCGGGATCTCATCACTATCGGTGCCTACAGCCAGGGTTCGGATCCCCGCATCGATCGCGCCATAATACAAAAACCCTATCTGGATCAGTTCTTGCAGCAGGGAATGCGCGAGGTCATTCACTACGATGAGGGCCTGCAATCCCTGCAACTGGTGGCCATGCCCCTGATGCGTTGACCATATGATGAAGAGGGAAGGCAGTCATGAGTAAAGGCTTGGTGATGTTGTCCGAGCGGCTGGTGGAGGCCGAACAGCAGGCGGCGCTGGCGTTGGCCAAGGCCCAGCAGGATCTGAAAATCTTCATGGAGCAGCAGGAAGCGCTCAACCAGTACCGCCAGATCTACCATCAGCAGTGGACAGATCGCGGTCTGCAGGGCATAGCTGCCCAGCAGAATGCCCAGTATCACGCCTTCATCAACAAACTTGAGCAGGCGGCTACCCAGCAGTACGAAGGTGTGCTGCAGGTGCGCCAGGCACTGGCGTTGCGGCGCGAAGAGTGGCTGGCCGCCCAGCAGAGGCGCAAGGCGGTGGAGCTGCTGCTGGCCAAGCAGGCCGGGCGTGAGCAGCAGAAGGCCCAGCGTCAGGAGCAGAAGATGCTGGATGAGTACGCCATGCTGCGCCGCTTCCATCATTCTGGCCTGTAACTTGCTTTATTCTGCCCATCCAGTGTGCGCCTCACCGCCATCGCGTTCGTGAGGGCCGTACCAGAACCCGATTGTCGTCAGGGATTTTCATCATGATGCAGACACTGCTAACCAATACCCCCCCCGTTCAGGCTGCTGCGCCTGCCGACAAGAGTGCTCAGCTCCCTCCCCCCTCCGACAGCGGTGAACCGACGCCACAGGGTGAGCCGAAAGGCGGCTTTTCCGATGTGATGGCCAAGGCCCAGGCAGAGGGTGCGCCTGTGACCAAGGCCGCTCAGGCTTCTCAGGCGGCTGCGGGCGAGCCGAAGGCTGGTGGTCAGGTCGTCACTGACCCGGTGGCTGGTGACAAAGGTGCCAGTGACAAGCACGCCGATGCCAAATCTTTGGCGAATGCCACCGAAGGCTCGGCGGCCAGCGACGATAAAAAGAAAAAAATGGAGGAGGCCGAGAGCAGCGCCTCTCCCATCGATTTCTTGCAGCGTTTGCAAGATGCCCTCAAGCAGGACACCAGCCTGGTCTCCCCCGCGCCCCTCAACCTGGTTGCGACCGCGCCAGCCGTGGAAACGGACGGCAATATGTTGCCGCAAGCGGGGGAGGACGCAGAGGCGGCCGATGTGCTGGTCGGCGCGGGCGACAAGCCGCTCAGCCTGGATGACAGAAAAGCCGCAACCGGCGCCGCCTTGCAGGCACAACAGGCCGCCAGCCTGCTCAAGGGGGAAGGGGTCGAGGTGCCGGCAGCTGAAGGCGAGGCGCAAGCCATGGAGAGCGATGCTGCCTCTATGGCTGCCCAGCTGAAAGAGGCTGGCAAGGAGCCGAAAGAGGCAGGCAAGGACAAAGGCGCGGCTGGCACCGACAAAGCGGGCAAGGCCGAACTCACCGGCGCCGAGCGGGCCGCCTTGCTGAGCAAGGTGTTGCCGACCGAGGCGGTGGACAAGGCCGCCAAAGGCGAGGGGAACAAGTCCATCGAGATCGATGCCAGCGCCAAACCCGTCACTCCTCCCATGAGCAACAAGGAGGGTGCCGAGAAGGCACCTTCCCAGCGTGCGATGGAGCAGGCCGTGCCCACCCAGACGAGCGCCACCAGGGCGTTTGAAGCGGGTCAGGAGCGGGCTGACACGGATACGCCCCGCTCGGCGGATGGCGCTCAGACCAAGGGTGCTGCCGAGGGGGGCGAGCAGCCCCAGGCCAGGGCGACCACGGCCGCCAAGTCAGAGAGTCCGCTGGCCACCGCTAGCAGCAGCGCCACGGCGCCGGCTGCCCAGCCGCCAGCCGAACCCGTGTTGACGGCCCCGCAACAGGTGCTGGCCAGCAGTGAATCCCAGGGGCCGCAGGCCTCGCTGAGCGCCTTGTCGGCCGGGATCAAGCAGATGGAGGCCAGCGAAGGCCGCGAGTCTGCCAAGGTCAGGAGCGAGGTCAAGGTGGACGTGAAGCAGAAGGTGGCCGAGTTTGGCAAAGGCAGCGCCCTCGGGACCGAGTCCAGCACCCACGACAGTCATCACAGCCAGCAGGTGCAGCAGAACAGCCAGCCCCAGGTGGCCAACAACGACAGCAAACCCACGGTCGACATAGCGGCGCGGCGCGATCCCCAGAATCTGCCCCACCTCAAGCTGGCCAACCCGGAGGCGCCGGCCCAGCTGCACCAGAAGGTGAACCTGATGCTGGCGGACAAGTTGCAGCAGGCGGAGATCCAGCTCGACCCCCTTGGCCTTGGCAAGATGAAGATCCAGATCCAGATTGGCGCCGACAACCAGGCCAACGTGCACTTCGTGGTACAACATGGCCAGACCCGCGAAATGCTGGAGCAGGCCATGCCACGGCTGCGTGATATGCTGGCCGGGCAGGGCATCCAGCTCGGTCAGACCCTGGTGCAACAGCAGCCGCAGCAACAGTCACAGGGTCAGTCGGCCTTTGCCGGACAGGGCCAGCAAGGTCAAAAAGAGAGCGGAACTTTTGCCGAAACAGGCCAAACTGAGGCAGAGGTCACGGCCGCAGGCAGCCGTTTGCTGACGGAATCGACAAACGACAGCGGAATTGATTTCTATGCTTGATGCCAGCCTGAGTAAGTTTATGATATCGAACAAGTTTGAGACTAGGGTGGACAAGGGATGGCAGATGATAACGAACTGACGCTGAAAGACCCGGCGGTAGGCAAGAAAAAGAAGCTGATCATGGTAGTCGCCCTGGCCGTGATTGTGCTGGGTGGCGGTGGTGCCGGTGCCTGGCTGATGTTGTCCGGCGGCGACAAGCCGGCGGCCGAAGCCTCGGCGGAAGGGAAGGATGCCAAGCCCAAGGAGGAGGCGGCCCAGCCCTCGCTCTACGTGGGCATGCCGCGCCCCTTCGTGTTCAACGTCTCGGGTGGCCAGCGGGATCGACTGGTGCAGATCAAGATCCAGCTGATGGTGCGTGGCGCCGCCGACGAGACCCTGGCCAAGCAGAATGTCCCCCTGATCGAAGGCACCCTGCTGCGGGTCTTCAGTGCCGCTACCAGCGAGCAGCTGATGACCTTCGAAGGCAAGGAGAAGCTGCGCAAGGATTCACTGGAAGAGTGCCGTCGGGTGCTCAATGACCTGGTCTCTTCCCCCGTTATCGAACAAGTGCTGTTTACCGGCTTTGTAATGCAATAAGGGTGATGCGTGAGCGATCTGTTAAGTCAGGACGAAATTGATGCCCTCTTGCACGGTGTCGATGATGTCGAAGAGGAAGAGATAGGCGCGGCGGGAGATCCCGGCGTCGCCCAGTTTGACTTCTCCTCCCAGGACCGCATCGTCCGTGGTCGCATGCCGACCCTGGAGCTGGTGAACGAGCGCTTTGCCCGCCACATGCGGATCAGCCTGTTCAACATGATGCGCCGCACCGCCGAGGTCTCCATCAACGGCGTGCAGATGCTCAAGTTCGGCGAGTACGTCCATACCCTGTTCGTGCCGACCAGCCTGAACATGGTGCGCTTCCGTCCGCTCAAGGGCACGGCCCTCATCACCATGGAAGCCCGCCTGGTGTTCATCCTGGTGGAGAACTTCTTCGGCGGCGATGGCCGCTATCACGCCAAGATCGAGGGGCGCGAGTTCACCCCCACCGAGCGGCGCATCATCCAGATGCTGCTCAAGCTGGTGTTTGAGGATTACAAGGATGCCTGGGCGCCGGTGATGGATGTGGGCTTCGAATACCTCGACTCCGAGGTGAACCCTGCCATGGCCAACATCGTCAGCCCCACCGAGGTGATCGTCGTGAGCTCGTTCCACATCGAGCTCGATGGCGGCGGCGGGGATTTCCACGTGGCCATGCCTTACTCCATGCTGGAGCCCATTCGCGAGCTGCTGGATGCCGGTGTGCAGAGCGACAAGGGTGACACGGACGTGCGCTGGAGCAAGGCGCTGCGTGACGAGATCATGGACGTCAAGGTCGAGATCAGAGCCAAGCTGCTGGAGACGGATCTGACCCTGCGCGAGCTGATGGAGCTGCGACCCGGTGACATCATACCGGTGGAGATGCCGGAGAACCTGCTGGTCTATGTGGAAGATTTGCCCACCTTCCACGCCAAGATGGGGCGGACCAAGGAGAATGTGGCGCTCAAGATTACCGACAAACTCAAACGCCCGGAAGGGGTCAAGACAGAGATGCATCTGGTGACCCGGGGCGGTATACGCATCGATGGTGAGGCCGAGCTGGAAGAGCTCGAGCGCAGCATCGAAGATCAACAGCGATAACATGGACTGCCTGTCACGACAGACGGTCACGAAGCAGCATAAGGAAGCAAGATGAGCGGAACTGATGAAGAGGATCTGATGGCGGACGCCTGGGCAGCCGCCCTGGAAGAGCAGGTGATTGCCGAAGCCAAGCCGGCTCCCCTCGAGGAGCTGACCGATGACGCCCCCATCAGTGCCGAGGAGCGGCGCAAGCTCGACACCATACTCGACATCCCGGTTACCATCGCCATGGAAGTGGGCCGTAGCCAGATCAGCATCCGCAATCTGCTGCAGCTGAACCAGGGTTCGGTGGTGGAGCTGGATAGGGTGGCGGGCGAGCCGCTGGACGTGCTGGTCAACGGCACCCTGATCGCCCACGGCGAGGTGGTGGTGGTGAACGACAAGTTCGGTATCCGTCTGACCGATGTCATCAGTCAGATTGAAAGGATCAAGAAACTCAAATGACCAGGATCATTGCGTTGACTGGTCTCATCATCAATCAGGCCGAAAGGATCAACAAACTCACATGATCCGCGCGTTCCCGTTACTGCTGTTGTCCCTCCCGGCACTGGCCAATCCCGGTGCGGGGGCCAATCCCCCCAGCCTCACCTCCTGGCTGCTCTCCAGTCTGATGGTCATAGGCCTCATCCTGGTGCTGGGCTTTCTGCTCAAGAAGAGCAAGATAGCCACCGCCATGGGCGGCGGCCAGATGCGGGTCATCGCCAGCCTGCCGGTGGGTTACAAGGAGAAGCTGCTGGTGGTCAAGGTGGGTGAGCAGCAACTGCTGATCGGGGTGACGCCGCAGCAGGTCAACTTCCTCTATCGCCTGGAGGAGCCGCTGGACGAGAGCCAGCCCCAGGCGTTTTCCCAACAGCTTGGCAAATTGATGGGCAAGCATGAAAAAACCTAACCGCTTATGGTCACAGCTTGGGCTGCTGGTCGGCCTGTTGGCATCCCTGCTCCTGTTGTCACCGCTGGCACTGGCCCAGGATGGCATGTCGGCTGTGACCATCAAGACCATGGCGGACGGCAGTCAGGAATACAGCCTGACCCTGCAAGTGCTGGCGCTGATGACGGCGCTCTCCTTCTTGCCGGCCATGGTCATCATGATGACCTCGTTTACCCGCATCATCATAGTGCTGGGCATACTGCGCCAGGCCATAGGTCTGCAGCAGAGCCCCTCCAACCAGGTGTTGGTCGGCATTGCGCTTTTCATGTCGTTCTTCATCATGTCGCCCGTGCTGGATCGCATCAACAACGAGGCGCTGCAGCCCTATCTGGCCGAGACGATCCAGGCCAAGGAGGCGCTGGAGAAGGCCGAGCTGCCCATCCATCAATTCATGCTGGCCCAGACCCGGATCAAGGATCTCAACACCTTCATGGAGATAGCCAACGTGCAGGTGGACAAGCCCGCCGAGGTGCCGTTGCGGGTGTTGATCCCGGCGTTCGTCACCAGCGAGCTGAAGACCGCCTTCCAGATAGGTTTCATGCTGTTTCTGCCCTTCCTGGTGATAGACCTAGTGGTGGCCAGTATCCTGATGGCCATGGGGATGATGATGCTGTCGCCTATGCTGGTATCACTGCCGTTCAAGCTGATGCTGTTCGTCATGGTGGATGGCTGGAACCTGATCCTGGGATCCCTCGCCAACAGCTTCGGGCTGGGTGCCGGTGGTTAAGGCGGACAAACGCAAGGAGCGAATGGCATGAGTCCGGAAACCTTTATCGACGTCTTTCGCGAGGCACTCTGGCTGGTGACCGTCATGGTGTGCGCCGTGATCCTGCCGAGCCTGTGCGTCGGCCTGCTGGTGGCCATCTTTCAGGCCGCCACCTCCATCAACGAACAGACCCTGAGCTTCCTGCCCCGTCTCATCGTCACCCTGTTTGCGCTGGGGGCGGGCGCGCACTGGGGCTTGCAGAGTCTGATGGACTTCTTCCTGCTGATGGTGAGCCAGATTCCCGAGGTGGTGGGATGAGCCATGCCCGGCAAGCCTCTGGGACGTCCCCTGACGGCCCGCTGATGGCGGCATCTCACGCCACCCCCGGGGTGGTGAGATGACCTACACGACCGCTCTCATCATGGAGTGGTTGTCTTCCATCCTCTGGCCGTTGGCGCGGGTGAGCGGCCTGTTGATGGTGATGGCGGTGTTTGGCAGTCGCCTGACACCGGCCCGTATCCGTATCGGGTTGGCGCTGGCGCTGACCTTCATGATCGCCCCCCTGTTGCCTCCCATGCCCAAGATAGAGCTGTTCTCCGTCGGCAGTTTTCTGGTGTTGGCCCAGCAGTTGCTCATCGGCATAGCGCTTGGCCTCATGACCCAGTTTCTGATGGAGAGCTTCGTGATGGCCGGTCAGGTCATCGCCATGCAGACCAGTCTGGGCTTTGCCACCCTGGTGGATCCCATGAACGGCCAGTCGGCCCCCGTGGTGGGCCAGTTCTATCTGATGCTGGCGACCCTGGTGTTTCTGGCGGTGGATGGCCACCTCATCATGCTGCGCATGGTGGTGCTGAGCTTTGATACCTTGCCGGTCTCAGATGCCGGGCTCACCCTGCCCGCCATCCGCAGTCTGGTCGGATTCCTGGGGGTCATGTACCAGGCCTCGCTGGTGATGGCGCTGTCGGCCATAGTTGCGCTGCTGCTCATCAACTTTGCGTTCGGGGTCATGACGCGGGCGGCGCCCCAGCTCAACATCTTCAGCATAGGTTTCGCGGTCAGCATGATGTCCGGTCTGCTCATCCTCTGGCTCACCATAGGCGGCTTCCTCGGCCACTTCGACTCCATGTGGGAGCGGGTGCAGGAGACCAGTTGCGAGCTCATCAACGTCCAGTGCTTCGGTGGCCAGAATGGCTGATTGCGTGCAACTGGGTAGCGAACGACTCGATGCCTTCCGGGGGCGAGCACAACTAAGCAAGCTCCCGCGTGTCGGAGGTCGGCAGCATGGCTGATACCGATCAGGAACGTACCGAACAACCCACGGGCAAACGACTGCAACAGGCCCGGGCAAAAGGGCAGATTGCACGTTCCAAGGAGCTGGGTACCGCCAGCGTCCTGCTGGCGGCCGTCTTTGGTCTCTTGATGGTCAAGGAGAGTCTGGCCGGCGCCATGGTCAAGATCCTCACCATGGGTTTCACGCTCGATCGGGACCAGGCCTTCGATCCCAATGCCATGGGGGCCATGGTGCCCGCCCTGTTGAGGGAGCTGCTGCATCCGCTCGGCCTGCTGTTCATGCTGGTGGCTATCGCCGCCTTCGTTGGCAACACCCTGATGGGGGGCATGAACTTCTCCTCCGAGGCCATGCTGCCCAAGTGGAGCAAGCTGAGCCCCTTGAATGGCCTTAAGAGGATGTTCGGGGTGCAATCCCTGGTCGAGCTGATCAAGTCTATCGCCAAGGTGGTGTTCATCACCCTGTTTGCCTGGTGGATGCTGTCGAGCCAGTTCAACCACCTGCTCAACCTCTCCCTGGAGGGCTACCCTGGTGGCATCATAGATGCGCTGGATCTGCTGCTGTGGATGCTGATCATCCTCTGTTGCGCCCTCATCCCCATAGTGGCCATAGACGTGCCGTTCCAGCAGTGGAACCACATGCGTCAGCTCAAGATGACCAAGCAGGAGGTCAAGGACGAGTTCAAGGACAGCGAGGGCAAGCCCGAGGTGAAGGGCCGGATCCGCCGCTTGCAGATGGAGATGGCGATGCGCCGCATGATGGGGGATGTGCCCAAGGCGGACGTGGTCATCACCAACCCGACCCACTACTCGGTGGCGCTCAAATACGATACCGCCAAGCCGGGGGCCGCGCCCAAGGTCGTAGCCAAGGGCACTGATGAGATCGCGATGAAGATCCGGGAGATAGCAAGGGAGTACGAGATCCCCATCATGCCTTCTCCCGGGCTCACCCGCGCCATCTTTCACTCCACCGAGATAGGTCACGAGATACCGGAAGGGCTGTTTGCCGCCGTGGCTCAGGTGCTGGCCTATGTGTATCAGCTCAAGAAGTTCCGCCGTGGCCGTGGCCGGCGCCCCAATCCGCTCGCCAAGGATCTGCCCATTCCGCCTGAATTTCGCAAATGACAAACTTCTGACACAGTCAAAATAAAATCATTTAAAATCAATGCATTGAATTGTTGGCTTGATGTTTGCTTTAATCTTGCACCAGCGGTTTGAGATTGAGAAAAAAGATGAAATTCCAGGCATCATTGGGCCGATTGAAAGAGCACAGGGGATTGCTGACCAAGGGGGTGGGGACACCGCTGCTGGTGCTGGCGTCTCTGGGTATGGTCGTGTTGCCCATACCGCCGCTGATGCTGGATGTACTCTTCTCCTTCAATATCGCGCTCTCCATAGTGGTGCTGCTGGTTGCCGTCTATACCCGACGGCCGCTGGAATTTGCCGCCTTTCCAACCGTCTTGCTGCTCGCCACCTTGCTGCGTCTGGCGCTCAACGTGGCGTCAACCCGGGTGGTCTTGCTGGAAGGCCACAACGGCAGTGCGGCGGCCGGCCATGTGATCGAGGCGTTCGGCAACGTGGTGATCGGCGGCAACTATGCCGTCGGCATCATCGTCTTTACGATCCTGATGATCATCAACTTCGTGGTGATCACCAAGGGTGCCGGGCGGATCGCCGAGGTGAGCGCCCGCTTTACCCTGGATGCCATGCCAGGCAAACAGATGGCCATAGATGCCGATTTGAACGCCGGGCTTATCAACCAGGAAGAGGCGAAGAAGCGCCGCCTGGACGTGACCCAGGAAGCCGACTTCTACGGCTCCATGGACGGTGCCTCCAAATTCGTGAAGGGTGATGCCGTCGCCGGCATCATGATCCTCTTCATCAACATCATAGGTGGCTTCATCATCGGCATGATGCAGCACCAGCTGACCTTCAGTGAGTCAGCCCAGATCTATACCCTGCTGGCCATAGGTGACGGTCTGGTGGCCCAGATCCCCTCCCTGCTGCTCTCCATTGCCGCGGCCATCATAGTGACCCGGCAGAACACGGATCAGGACATGGGCACGGCCGTGCTGGGTCAGTTGTTTGACAACCCCAAGGCGCTGATCATCTCGGCCGGCATACTGCTGATGATGGGGCTGGTACCCGGCATGCCGCACTTTGCCTTCCTGAGCCTGGGGATTCTCTCGGCTGCCGGTGCCTGGTGGCTGCTGCGCCGCGAGAAGCGTGCCGCCGCCAAGGCTGCCAAGGGTGAACTGATGCCCGCCACGACTGATCAACCTCATGAACAGAAAGAGCTGAGCTGGGACGACGTGATGCCGGTGGACATCATAGGGCTGGAGGTGGGTTATCAGCTCATCCCGCTGGTGGATCGCAATCAGGGCGGAGAGCTGCTCAACCGGATCAAGGGGGTACGCAAGAAACTCTCCCAGGAGCTGGGCTTTCTGGTGCCGGCCGTGCACATTCGCGACAACCTGGATCTCGCACCCAACCAATATCGCATCACCTTGATGGGAGTCAGTACCGGCGAGGCCAATGTTTACCATGATAAGGAGATGGCCATCAATCCGGGTCAGGTGTTCGGCCAGATCCAGGGTATCGCCACCCGGGATCCCGCCTTCGGGCTGGAAGCCGTGTGGGTCGCCAAGGAGCAGGTCTCCCAGGCCCAGACCCTCGGCTATACAGTGGTGGATACCGCCACAGTGGTCGCCACTCATCTGAGCCAGATCCTCTCCAACCATGCGGCCCTGCTGCTGGGTCATGACGAGGTGCAGCAGCTGCTCGACATGATAGGGAAGCATCAGAACAAGCTGGTGGAAGGACTGGTTCCTGAGGTCATCAGCATGGGTAACCTGGTGAAGGTATTGCAGAATCTGCTCAATGAAGGCGTGCCAATCCGCGATATGCGCACTATCCTGCAGACCCTGGTGGAATACGCCCCGCGCAGTCCGGATCCGGAAGTGCTGACGGCAGCCTGCCGTATCGCCCTGCGTCGCCTGATAGTGCAGGAGATTGCCGGCCCGGATCCCGAGCTGCCGGTGATCACCCTGGCACCAGAATTGGAACGTATATTGCATCAATCCCTGCAGGCAGGGGGTGGTGATGGCGCCGGCATAGAGCCGGGCCTGGCGGAGCGGATGCAACGCTCGCTGGTGGAAGCCACTCAACGACAAGAACTGGAAGGCCAACCGGCCGTGCTTCTGACATCAGGGATACTGCGCAATACCCTGGCGAAATTTGTCAAGAATGCCATTCCTGGATTGCGCGTTCTGTCTTATCAGGAAGTGCCTGATGACAAGCAAATCCGCATCGTCAGTGCGGTAGGACAGAACTAGTTAGCGGAGATGACGGGTGAAGATTAAGCGGTTTTTTGCCAAGGACATGCGAACGGCTCTGGCCGAGGTCAAGGAGACTCTCGGGCCCGACGCCGTCATCATGTCCAACAAGAAGGTCACAGGTGGGGTGGAGATAGTCGCCGCTGTCGATTATCAATCCCAGGTCCCGGGACCCAAAGATGCGCCGGTTCGCCGTCAGTTGAACGATGAGAGCGTCAATATCTCGTCTGCCGGACGGCAGATGACCCGTCCTGCGCCCACCCAGGCCCAGGAACAGAACGAACACTATGCCGATACCCTGGCTGCTCTGCTGGCGCGCCAGCAGAAGTTGAACCCGGCCAATCCGGCCGGTCTCAAGGGGGCGGCACCCGTTGCCGCCGCCGGTTCAGCTCCCCGCACGCTGGCCGAACAGGGCCAGTGGGGGGCTGCCCCCGAGCCCGCCAAGCCGAAGGCCAGGGCGGCCGCTCCCGGTCGCGCTGCCCAGCCCGCACAGCGGGATCCCGAGATGGAAGGGATGCGCAAGGAGATGGCCAGCATCCGCAAGTTGCTGGAGCACCAGATCTCCGGGTTGATGTGGCAGGAGGTGGAACGTCGCGAGCCGATGCGGGCCCTGCTCATCAAGGAGCTCAAGAAGATAGGCTTTGACGATGCGTTTGCCGATCAGCTGGCTGGCCTCATTCCCGAGGACATGTCCATCCATCAGGCCATGGCCCAGCTGGCCGAGGTGCTGACGGCCCAGCTCAAGATCAGCGAAGACGATATTTTACGTCAGGGTGGGGCGGTCGCCCTGCTCGGACCGACCGGGGTGGGCAAGACCACTACCATCGCCAAGCTGGCGGCGCGGTTTGCCATGAAGTATGGCGCCGAGCAGGTGGCGCTCATCACCACGGACAACTACCGGATCGGCGCCCATGAGCAGTTGCAGACCTATGGTCGCATCATGGGCTGCCCGGTACGGCAGGTAAGGGATGCCGAGGAGCTGGCCACTGCGCTCTATCAGTTCCGACATCGTCGGCTGGTACTGATCGATACCGCCGGGGTGGGGCAGCGGGATATCCGTCTGACCGAGCAGCTCGATACCCTGGTCAAGAATGCCAAGGTACGCATCCGCAGCTACCTGGTGATGTCCGCCACTTCCCAGCGTCGGGTGATGCAGGAGGCGGTGGACCATTTCCGGCGTATTCCATTAAGCGGCTGCATACTTACCAAATTGGATGAGAGTCTGAATCTGGGCGAAGTGATTAACGTGTGTATCCAGAATGCACTGCCCATCAGCTATATCACTGATGGACAAAGGGTTCCGGAAGATATTCAAGTTGCCAATGCGGCGCAGCTCGTCGGAGCTGCCATGGGCTCGCTGGAGCGGGAAACAGAAGAACCCTATTTCTGGGGTGCAGGCTTTGGCGAGGCCGAAGATTCGGAGTTTTATGAGTAACATGTATATGGATCAGGCGAGTGGTCTGCGCAAAATGCGTCAAAACAATCGAGTAAAAGTGATCGCCGTTTCCGGTGGCAAGGGTGGTGTGGGCAAGACCAACGTGACCCTGAACGTGGCTGGCGCCATGGCCGCACAAGGCAAACGGGTGATGGTGCTGGACGCCGACCTTGGCCTTGCTAACGTTGACGTCATGCTGGGGCTGCGGGTACACCGCAACCTCTCCCATGTCCTGGCTGGCGAGTGCACCATAGACGACATCATAGTCGAGGGCCCCTACGGCATGATGATAGTGCCGGCCACATCGGGTACCCAGTCCATGGTCGAGCTCTCTCCGGTGCAGCATGCCGAACTGATCCGCGCCTTCAGCGAGATGAAGACCCAGGTCGACATACTGCTGGTGGATACGGCGGCGGGGATCTCCGACATGGTGCTGAGCTTCACCCGCGCCGCCCAGGACATCATGATAGTGGTGTGCGATGAGCCGACCTCCATCACGGATGCCTACGCGCTGATCAAGATCCTCTCCAAGGATCACGGCGTGTTTCGCTTCAAGGTGGTGGCCAACATGGTGCGCAGCCTGCGCGAAGGGCAGGAGCTCTACGCCAAGTTGACCCGGGTCACGGACCGCTTTCTGGATACCTCGCTGGAGCTGGTGGCGTGCGTACCTTACGACACCAACCTGCGCGCCGCCGTGCGCAAGCAGAAGCTGATTGTCGAAGCCTTCCCCAAGTCGCCTGCGGCGCTGGCGTTTCGCGCCCTCGCCAACAAGGCGGCAAGCTGGCCCATTCCTAACCAACCCGGCGGTCATCTCGAATTTTTCCTGGAAAATTTGCTGCAAAGGCCGGTCATAGCACAGGAAGGTTCCCGTGAATAAAGCCCAAGCGTACTTGCGTCATCAGGATTCCTATGTGCTGGTCGAGCGTCATGCTCCGCTGGTGAAACGGATCGCCCAGCATTTATTGGCTCGCCTGCCAAGCAGTGTCTTGCTGGATGACCTGATCCAGGCAGGTATGATTGGGCTGCTCGAAGCTTCCCGCAACTTTGACGGCAGCAAGGGCGCCAGCTTTGAAACCTATGCCGGGATCCGCATCCGCGGCTCCATGCTTGACGAGATACGGCGGGGGGACTGGGTGCCACGCTCGGTGCACCGCAACAGCCGCTCCATCGCCGAAGCCATCGAAAATGTTGAACAAGCACACGGTCGTGATGCCCGTGATACCGAGGTGGCCGCCCAGATGGGGGTCAGCCTCGGCGAGTATCACGCCATGCTGCAGGATGTCTCCTGCGGCAAGATCATCGGTATCGAGGATCTGGGGGTCAGCGAGGATGTGATAGGCCACCCCGACGATGCCGCAGGCAACAGCGGGTTTGACGAGCTGGCAGCCGAGCGCTTTCAAGGCGCCCTGGCCGAACACATAGGCCGTCTGCCGGAACGGGAAGCGCTGGTCCTCTCCCTTTACTACGATGAAGAACTGAACTTGCGTGAAATAGGCGAGGTATTGAATGTCAGCGAGTCTCGCGTGAGCCAGATACACAGTCAGGCCATGCACAGATTACGCGCTCGTTTAAGAGATTGGCATGTATAAGTGTTTGTACTGGCTACACTGAAACAAAACTCTAAGGCATAATCCGCAAAACAAAACCTGCGATCTGCATCATGTAAGTGAGCCGCTATGGCGGCTATTTAGGAGGGAATTTTGGACAAGAACATGAAAATCCTCATTGTTGACGATTTTTCAACGATGCGCCGGATTATCAAGAACTTGCTGCGTGACCTGGGATTTAACAATACCCACGAAGCAGATGATGGCAACACGGCCTTGCCAATGTTGAAAAATGGTGATTTTCAGTTTGTCGTCACCGACTGGAACATGCCCGGTATGCAAGGCATTGACTTGCTCAAGGCTATTCGTGTCGATGACAAGCTCAAGCATCTGCCGGTACTGATGGTAACGGCCGAAGCCAAGCGCGAACAGATCATTGAAGCCGCCCAGGCGGGCGTCAATGGCTATATCGTCAAGCCTTTCACCGCTGCAACGCTCAAAGAGAAACTCGACAAAATCTTTGAACGAATCGGCTAAGGAGCAGCAGGGATGAAGGCCAAAACGAGTGCAATGATTTCGCTCGATCAGGCAAGGATGCTTGTTGCCCATCTTGAGCAAGGCGAATTTGAACAGGCCGATACTATCATCGCAGATGCATGTGCTCCCAATGCGGCTGCTCTGTTTGACAAAGTGGGTCAGCTGACCCGACAACTGCACAGCTCCTTACAAGATTTCCGGCTGGATTCCCGGATCCCCGACCTGGCAACCCATGAAATTCCCGATGCCCGGGAACGTCTCAGCTACGTCATCGACATGACAGACAAGGCAGCCAACCGCACCATGGATGCGGTGGAAGCCAGTTTGCCGATTGCCGACCGGCTCAATGACAACATCCAGCTGGTTATGCCCAACTGGAATGCCCTGATGAACAGAGAGATGAATGTCGGGCAATTTAAGTCTTTGTGTCACCAACTGGATGATTTTATTAAGGCTTCTGAATCTGATGCCGATAAATTACGGCAACTGCTGACAGAGATCCTGATGGCGCAAGATTTTCAGGATTTGACCGGCCAGATGATCCGCAAGGTCATCAAGTTGGTTCAGGAAGTTGAAACTAAATTAATAGAAATGCTGACTATGTTTGGTGAGGCATCTGTTGAGCATTCATCTCGCAGCCTTCCTGTAAGCGGGATTGAAGCTGAAGGCCCCATCATGAACCCTGAGACTCGTTCCGATGTGGTCAATGGTCAGGATGATGTGGACGATCTGCTGTCTAGCCTGGGATTTTAATGGAGTGACGCATGGCCTTCGAAGTTGATGAAGACATACTGCAAGACTTTTTGGTCGAAGCATCCGAAATATTGGAACAGTTGTCCGAACAACTGGTCGACTTGGAAAAGCGACCCGATGACAAGAATCTGTTGAATGCCATATTTCGCGGCTTCCATACCGTCAAAGGCGGCGCCGGTTTTCTCTCTCTGGGTGAGTTGGTAGACGTTTGCCACGGTGCCGAAAACGTGTTCGATATCTTGCGCAATGGCAAGCGAACCGTCACGGCTGAATTGATGGATGTCATTTTGCAGGCGCTGGATGCCATCAATGTGATGTTTGCCCAGGTGCAAAATCGCGAACCGCCTAGCCCTGCCTCCGCTGAAATTCTGCATGACCTGCATGAGCTCTGCAAACCAGAAGGCGAGGAGCAGTTGTTGACCGCCTCGGCGGGCAATAGTGCGCCCGCTGAGACTGCGGCATCTGCTGACGAGGTGATCGCGGCTCCTGAGCCTGAAGCGGTTGCCGCACCCGTCGCCGTCAATGGTGGCGGCTCCATCGATGAGATCTCGGCCGATGAGTTCGAACGCTTGCTCGATGAACTGCATGGCGTCGGCGGAGCCCCGACTCCGGTTGCGAGCCCAGTGCTGACCGGTACGGGGGATATCACAGACGACGAGTTTGAAGCCTTGCTCGACCAGTTGCATGGTCAGGGTCAGCATAGCGGCGCGCCTGAGACCAATCCGTTGAAGTCGGTGCAAAAAGAGGTCGACGAACTGATCGATGATGATGAGTTCGAACGTCTGCTCGATGAGTTGCATGGTCGTGGTCAAGGGCCAAAAACCAGCATCACGCCCCCTGTTGCACCAACAGTTGCCGCACCGGTGCCAGCAGCCCCTGTGGCGCCTGCTCCCGTTGCCAAGCCAACGCCTGCTCCTGCACCCAAACCGGCAGCCGCGCCTGTTGCTGCCGCCAAACCGGCACCAGCCCCCGTCAAGCAAGCCGCTGCACCAGCAGAGAATGCGGTGCAAAGCGATACCACTGTGCGGGTGGATACCAAGACGCTGGACGTCATCATGAACATGGTGGGGGAATTGGTGCTGGTACGGAATCGTCTGGTGAGCCTCGGGATCGCCAGCAACGATGAAGACATGTCAAAAGCGGTTGCCAATCTGGATGTGGTGACCGCAGATCTGCAAGGCGCCGTGATGAAGACGCGCATGCAGCCCATCAAGAAAGTATTCGGCCGCTTCCCCCGGGTCGTGCGCGATCTGGCCCGCACCCTCAAGAAAGATATTGAGCTGGTGATGGTCGGGGAAGAGACAGATCTGGACAAGAACCTGGTCGAGGCCCTGGCCGATCCGCTGGTTCACCTGGTGCGCAACTCCTGTGACCACGGGGTCGAGATGCCGGATGTGCGGGAAAAAGCGGGCAAGCCACGGCAGGGCACCATTACCCTGAGCGCCTCCCAGCAGGGTGACCACATTCTGCTTTGTATCGAAGACGATGGCGCCGGCATGGATCCGGAGAAGCTCAAGTCCATCGCCATCAATCGTGGCGTACTGGATGCAGACACGGCGGCGCGCATGAGCGACAGCGATGCCTATAACCTGATTTTTGCTCCCGGTTTCTCGACCAAGTCCGAGATTTCCGATATCTCCGGTCGCGGTGTCGGCATGGATGTGGTTAAGACCAGCATAGTGAGCCTCAATGGCTCTGTGCATATCGACTCTACCTGGGGTAAGGGCACTCGCCTCGAGATCAAGGTGCCCTTGACCCTGGCCATCTTGCCAACGCTGATGGTGGAAGTGGGCGAGCAGACATTTGCCTTGCCGCTGGGGTGTGTGAACGAGATTTTCCATCTGGACCTCAAGAAGGCCAACATGGTGGACGGTCAGCTCACCATCATAGTGCGCGACAAGGCCATCCCGCTCTTCTATCTGCACAAGTGGCTGGTAAAAGGGACAAACAAAAAGTCACGGCAGGATACGGGCCATGTGGTCATAGTGCAGATTGGCACTCAGCAGATAGGCTTTGTCGTGGATAATCTGATTGGCCAGGAAGAGGTGGTGATCAAGCCGCTGGACAACCTGCTGCAAGGAACCCCAGGCATGGCCGGGGCCACCATCACCAGCGATGGTGGTATTGCACTCATTCTGGATGTGCCGAGTCTGCTCAAAGCATATGCGCGTAGACATTGATAGCTCAGGCCCAAGGAGTTAGAAAAATAACAATGGCAGTCAAGGTATTAGTTGTCGACGACTCGAGCTTCTTCCGCCGCCGGGTCAGTGAGATCATCAATCAGGATCCTATGCTGACGGTGATCGATACGGCCCAGAATGGACGGGAAGCGGTAGACAAAGCGCTGGCTCTGCGGCCGGATGTGATCACCATGGACATAGAGATGCCCGTGATGGATGGCATCAGCGCCGTGCGCGAGATCATGGCCAAGTGTCCCACTCCGATCCTGATGTTCTCCTCCCTGACCCATGAAGGGGCCAAGGCCACCCTCGATGCCTTGGATGCGGGCGCTCTCGACTTCCTGCCCAAGAAGTTCGAAGACATAGCCCGTGACAAGGACGAAGCCGTTCGCTTGTTGCAACAGCGGGTCAAGGAGATATCGCGCAAGCGCTTCCTGATGGCCGCGCCCGCCAGGCCAAAAGCCCCTGAACCGGCCGCTCGCAGCCCACTGGGCGGCTCGTTGTCACGCCCAGGCGATCGTCAGGTCGAGCCACAACGGGTCGTACCGGTTGCCGCGTTTAAACGCAGCGGGAAAACCTACCAGCTGGTGGCTATCGGTACCTCTACCGGCGGCCCTGTGGCCCTGCAAAATGTGCTGACCAAACTGCCGGGCGATTTCCCTCATCCCATTCTGCTGATCCAGCACATGCCGGCAACCTTTACCGCCGCGTTTGCCGCTCGCCTCAACGGTTTGTGCCAGATCGGAGTCAAGGAAGCTGAGGACGGTGATGTGCTCAAACCCGGTCACGCCTATCTGGCGCCGGGTGGCAAACAGATGTTGCTGGAAGGGCGCGGAGTGGGTGCTCGCATCCGGATCGTCGATGGCAATGACAAGGTCAATTACAAGCCGTGCGTGGACATCACCTTCGCATCGGCAGCCAAAACCTATGCCGACAAGGTGCTTGCCATCGTATTGACCGGCATGGGGGCGGATGGTCGGGATGGTGCACGCCTGCTCAAGGAGCAGGGCTCCACCATCTGGGCCCAGGATGAAGCCTCTTGCGTCGTATACGGTATGCCGCAAGCTGTCGCCAAGGCGGGCATCGCCACTGAGTCACTGCCGCTGGACCGGGTAGCACAACGTATTCTGGTTGAGCTGGGTCGCTAAAGATGGGCATGTTTGGCCTGATCCTGGCTCTGGGAGCCATTGCCATTGCCCAGCTATGGCATGGCGGCACCCTGCTCACCCTGCTCGACGGGCCGGCATTTGTCATCGTCGTTGGTGGCACTTGGGGGCCGTCATTTTGCAGACGCCGCGCAAATATCTGCTCGAGGCGATCAGGCAGCTGCGCTGGATGTTGCTCCCCCCTGGTTGGGATCTGGTCAATCAGGCCGAACGCTTGCAGGCATGGGCGGTGTTTGCCCGCCAGCAGGGTCTGCTGGCGCTGGAAAATCAGGCCGATCAGGAGAGTGACGAGTTCACCCGTCAGGGGCTCACCATGATAGTGGACGGGGTGTCGATAGATGATATTCGCATGTTGTTGGAAGCGGACATCGACATCGAGCAGGAGCGTAACGAGCACTCGGCCCGGGTCTTCGAGGCCATGGGAGGATACAGTCCGACCATCGGCATCATAGGTGCCGTGATGGGTCTGATCCAGGCCATGTTCCATCTGGAGGATCCGGCAGCCCTCGGCGCCGGCATTGCCGTTGCGTTTGTTGCCACCATTTACGGGGTCGGCTTTGCCAACCTCTTTTATCTGCCGATTGCCAACCGTCTGCGCGCCTTTCATTACCATTACGCCCTGTTCCAGGAAATGACGCTGGAAGGTTTGATGGCGATTGCCCACGGTGAGAATGGCCCTCAGGTTGAGCGGCGGTTGAAGGCTTATCTGAAAGGAGAGTAGCCATGCGCAAGCGCTATCGTTTGCATCTGCAAGGTCGAGAACATCTCGATCGCTGGCTGGTTTCCTATGCCGACTACATGACGCTGATTTTTGCGCTGTTTGTGGTGCTCTATTCGGTGGCGTTGGTCAACAAAGACAAATATCGCGCCGTCATCGACGGCATGACCCAGGCATTCAACGTCATGCAGCCACGCAGTGATGGCCTGCTGGAAGGGCAGGGGAAGTCGCTGTTGAACAACGAGGTATCGGCTGCCCCCTCAGTGCTGGAGAGTGCTTTGCCGCCTTCTCCCTCCCTCGCTCCCATCTCCGGTGTGCCCATCAAACAAGATGGCATGACGCTTGCGAAGATAGATACGCAGCTGAAAGAGAACATGGGCACCCTGGTCGAGGCCGGTGTGGTCAAGCTCACGCTGGATGATAACTGGTTGACGGTGGAGTTGAGCTCGGGTCTCTTGTTTGGCAGCGGCAGTGCCTTTATGAGCACCAATGCCGACCCTGTGCTCAATACGCTTTCAGGTATTCTGAAACCGGTCGATAACTATGTGAGAGTGCGGGGCTACACAGATAACCAGCAGATAAATAATGAAATTTTTCGCTCCAACTGGACGCTGTCAGCAGCAAGGGCCGAGGCTGTGCTCACCGCTCTCATCGCCAAGGGCATAGCACCACAGCGGCTTGCCTACGAGGCATACGGGGAGTTTTCTCCCTTTGCCGGGAATGACAGCGAACAGGGACGCTTACAGAATCGCAAGGTGGTGGTCGCTATTTCCAAGTTCGCCTGGGCGCCACCCGCTCCCGTCAAGCCTGTGATGGTGGAGCCGGTTCCTGCAGTGCAACAGGCGGTAGAGGCAGGCGAGGTCAAGGTGATCACTCTGCCAGGTGGTGGCATACGCATAACAACAAGGCAGGATTGATACAGTGATTGTTTGGACGGTTGCCAACCAAAAAGGTGGGGTCGGTAAAACCACCACAGTGGTCTCGTTAGCCGGTATCCTGGCTCAGCGTGGCCAGCGGGTGCTATTGATTGACACCGATCCCCATGCTTCCCTGACCTCTTATCTCGATTTTGACTCGGATCGACTGGACGGCACTCTCTATGAGTTGTTTCAGGCCGTCAAACCGACGGCCGAGCTGGTCAATAAACTGACGCTGCGAACCAAGTTTGAGAACATCCACCTGCTGCCGGCCTCCATTACCCTGGCCACTCTGGATCGGGTGATGGGCAACCGCGAAGGCATGGGGTTGGTGATCAAGCGTGCCCTGCTGCGCATTCAGGATCAGTATGACTACGTGCTCATCGACTGTCCGCCAGTGCTGGGGGTCATGATGGTCAACGCCCTGGCGGCCTGCGATCGGATCCTGGTGCCGGTTCAGACCGAGTTCCTGGCCCTCAAGGGGTTGGAGCGGATGATGAAGACCTTCGAGATCATGCAGCGATCCAAGCGGGAGAAGTTCCGTTTCACAGTGATCCCCACCATGTTTGACAAGCGTACCCGTGCCTCTCTGATGACACTGAAGTCCATCAAGGATCAACATGGCGATGCGGTATGGAACGCCGTCATCCCCATAGACACCAAGTTTCGGGATGCCAGCTTGCTCCACATTCCCCCTTCCATTTATTCGCCGAGCAGTCGCGGCACTTATGCCTATGAGACCTTGCTCAACTATCTTGATGCCCAGGAGCGTCAACGTGCTCATGAGGTGGCATCATGAGCGACACGACCCAAGTCAGGGCCATGGATGATTACTTCCACTCCCTGTTGCTGGATGAGGCGCTGTTGCCTGATCTGCCAGAGGAACCGGAACCTGCGCCCGTTGTCCGGCTGCTACGTCAGCCTCAGGTGCAGCCCGAGGTGGTGGTGCAACCCTATCTGGAGGCAGATGAGCGGCTCGAACAACTGAGCGAGCTGCTCGCCCAGGTGGGTCAGGTGCAGTTTGAGATGGACGCCCTGAGCCACGAAGAGGTGATCAGCGAGCCGCTGCAGATCGAGGCCGAAGATGCCCTGCTGCCGGTTGAACCCGTATGGCCGGAGGAGATGCCTGCTCCTGCGGTGGCAGAGCCATCGGCGCTGGTGATGACAGAGACGGCGGTGGAACTGGCCCCTCAGGCAGAAGTCGCACCATCGACCTGGGAGAATATCGATACCGGCAAGGAGTTTCAGGCGCTCTTCTTCGAAGTCGCCGGCGTCACCTTCGCGGTGCCCCTGACCGAACTTGGCGGTATCCATCAACTGGGAGAGGTCTCGTCACTGTTCGGTCAGCCGGATTGGTACCGTGGCATCATGACCTCCCGCGAGCAGAAGATGAACGTGGTGGACACGGCGCAGTGGGTGATGCCGGGCCAGCATCTGGACATAGCGGACTACAAGTATCTGATCATGCTGGGCGAATCTCCCTGGGGACTCGCCTGCCATCATCTGAAGGGCACAGAGTTATTGCATCGTGATCAGGTCAAATGGCGTCACCAGGAGGGCAAGCGCCCCTGGCTGGCAGGCATGGTCAAGGAGAAGATGTGTGCCCTGCTGCACGTCAGGGAATTGCTCCTGTTGCTGGAGCGTGGGGTCAACATAGAAGGTCGCTGATAACTTCTGCACTTGTGCTGTTTTATTGCTAGTTTTACCAGTAGACGTTTTCATAAAAGGAATAAAAACATGACAGAAAAGCGCAATATTGCACAGAATCTGGCCGAAGATGAAGTGCTGCAATGGGTCACCTTCCAGCTGGAAAATGAAACCTATGGCATCAACGTGATGCAGGTGCAGGAGGTGTTGCGCTACACCGAAATCGCCCCTGTGCCAGGTGCGCCCGAATATGTGCTTGGCATCATCAACCTGCGTGGCAACGTGGTGACTGTCATCGATACCCGCTCCCGTTTCGGCCTGCCTTCCGGCGATGTGAGCGAGAACTCGCGCATCGTCATCATCGAGGCGGAGAAGCAGGTGATCGGCATCATGGTCGACAGCGTGGCCGAGGTTGTCTATCTGCGCTCCTCCGAGATCGATGCCGCCCCTGCGGTGGGCACAGAAGAGAGCGCCAAATTCATTCAGGGCGTCAGCAACCGCGATGGTCAGCTGCTGATCTTGGTCGATCTGAACAAGCTGCTCTCCGATGAAGAGTGGGAAGATATTGGTTCCCTCTGATAGGAAAATGATGTGTTGATGATTGAGATAGCCGCCTTGGGGGCGTCCTTGCTGGCGTTGGTGCTGGCCCTGTACGGGGTGATCAGCAGCCGACGTGGCCAGCGAGAGTCCGAGGCCAGGGTGGAGACACTGCAAGGCCAGCTTGAGAGTCTGCGCAAGCAGATGATGGAGCTGCACACGGGGGCCATCGGCATGGGTCAGCGTTTGCAGTCCGTTGAAGGGGCCATGCAGCAGGTCAATGATCGCCAGCAGGAGCTGACCCTGCAGGATCCGGAACGCCGCCTTTACAGCCGTGCCGCCAAGATGGTGGAGCTCGGCGCCGACCTCGACGAGGTCATGAATGAATGTGAATTGCCGAAGGCCGAGGCAGAACTGTTGATTTCATTGCGAAAAGGCCGCTCATAGATCCTCAGGAAGGCGCCCGCCTTCCTGATTTTTTTCACCCGTCCGGCGTGCCAAAAAGGCGGGATCTCCCCCACAAATCCTGCTGATAGTTGGCATCTTTGAAAAGACGCTCCCCAATACTGTGTTAATATGCAGGCCGCTTCTTTTCACTGATTACATCCTCATGCTGCTTCAAATTAACAATCTGAGCTGCGTGCGTGAAGATCGCACTCTGTTTGAACATCTCTCCTTTGCGGTGGCTCCCGGCGATCTGGTGCAAATTGAAGGTCCCAACGGAGTGGGGAAGACCAGCCTGCTCCGGTTGCTGACCGGTCTGTCGCAGCCATTTGCCGGTGAGGTGTGCTGGAATGGCGAGAATATCCGCAGCTGTCGTGATGAATATCATGCCAATTTGCTCTATCTGGGCCATCAGCCTGGTGTCAAGGCGGCGCTGACGCCGCTCGAAAATCTCACCTTCTATCAAAAGTTGCATCATCCGGCTCAAGCGACGGTGGATTTGTGGCAGGTGCTCGCCCAGGTCGGCCTGGCCGGGTTTGAGGACTATCCCACCGGACAGCTCTCCGCCGGCCAGCAGCGCAGGGTCGCGCTGGCCCGCCTGTGGCTCAGTGAGAAGCCGGCACTCTGGATCCTGGATGAGCCGTTCACCGCCATCGACAAGCAGGGCGTCAAGGTGCTGGAGCGGCTGTTCCTGGCCCATGCCGAGCGGGGTGGCATGGTGATCCTCACCACCCATCAGGACATGACTCTGATGGAAGGGCAGTTGAAGACCCTCTCCCTCACGCCCTTGCTGCAGGAGTAATTTGATGTTGCGCGCCGTAATCCACCTTATTCATCGCGAGTTGCTGATGGCCCTGCGCCAGCGCTCCGACATACTTAACCCGCTCTGGTTCTTCCTCATCGTCATCACCTTGTTTCCCCTTGGCATAGGCCCCGAGCCCAAGCTGCTGGCCCGTATCGCCCCCGGCATCATCTGGGTGGCGGCCCTGCTGGCGGCCATGCTCTCGCTGGAGCGGCTGTTTCGCGATGACTTCAGCGACGGTGCGCTGGAACAGATGATGCTGATGCCTCATCCGCTCGGGCTGCTGGCGCTGGCCAAAGTGATCGCTCACTGGCTGTTGACCGGCCTGCCGCTGCTGCTCATCTCCCCGCTGCTCGCCATCCTGTTGTCGCTGGACATGAACACCTATCTGGCGGTGGTCGCCACCCTGGCGCTGGGGACGCCCGTGCTGAGCCTGCTCGGGGCGGTCGGCGTCGCCCTGACGGTCGGGTTGCGCAAGGGGGGCGTACTGCTCAGCCTGCTGATCCTGCCGCTCTATATTCCGGTACTGATTTTTGCCACGTCCGCCATCGATGCGGCGGGCATGGGGCTGCCCTATTCGGGCCAGCTCGCGATTTTGGGGGCCATGCTGGCCGGTGCGCTGACCCTGACCCCCTTGGCGGTCTCGGCGGCGCTGCGGGTCAGCGTGAACTGATGAAAGCTGTGGTAAGGCGGCTCGGGATGGGCTGTTATAAAAAATATACTTGAGATAGATCAAGAGGATGGCTGCTTATTGCTTTCGGGGGATGTGATGTTTTCCGGCAGTGGGTATGGTAGGCCTCGCCACTATATTAATAACAGAAAGGTTTTGTGAGCTATGTGGAAATGGTTGCACCCTTACGCTAAACCCGAGCGCGCCTATCAGCTGGCAGGGACCTTGCTGCCCTGGTTTGCCGTGACAAGCCTGCTGGCGTTCATCATAGGCACCCTCTGGGGCCTGGCTTTTGCACCCGCTGATTATCAGCAGGGTGACTCCTTCCGGATCATCTACATCCATGTGCCGGCCGCCATCCTCTCCATGGGGGCTTATTCCACCATGGCGGTGGCCGCCTTCATCGGGCTGGTGTGGCAACTGCGGATGGCCGACATGACGGTGGCCGCTGTTGCGCCGGTCGGTGCCGTGTTCACCTTCATCGCGCTGTTTACCGGCGCCGCCTGGGGCAAACCCATGTGGGGCACCTGGTGGGTATGGGATGCCCGTCTCACCTCCGAGCTTATTCTGCTGTTCCTCTATCTGGGGGTGATCGCGCTCTACAACGCCTTCAGCGACAAGGTGCTGGCCGGTCGTGCCGCCGGCATTCTGGCGCTGGTGGGGGTGATCAACCTGCCCATCATTCACTACTCGGTGGAGTGGTGGAACACCCTGCATCAGGGCGCCAGCATCACCAAGTTTGACAAGCCCTCCATCTCCCCCGAGATGCTGTGGCCGCTGCTCATCATGATACTGGCGTTTGCCACCTTCCTCGGGGCCCTCTCCCTGATGCGTTTTCGCAACGAGCTCTTGATGCGGGAGTGGCATCGCCCCTGGGTCAAAGAGATTGCAGAGCAGGAGAAGTAAGCATGCACTTTGCCTCTTTCAGTGACTTCATGGCGATGGGCGGCTACGCCTTCTATGTCTGGCTCTCCTTCGGTCTGACCCTGATCTGCCTGGTCGGCATTGTCATTTCCACCCGGTTGAAGACCCGCAGCCTGCTCGGCGAATTGCGCAGCAAGCAGGCCCGCGAGACCCGCCGCAAGGCGGCCCAGCAGATGGAGAACACCCTATGAACCCGAGACGCAAGAAACGCCTCACCATCATATTGGCGATAAGTCTTGGCCTCGCCGCCGTGATAGGCCTGGTGCTCTATGCCCTCAGCCAGAATATCGATCTCTTCTACACCCCGAGCGAGCTGGTGGAGGGCAAGGGACCGGACAAGATCAAGCCGGAAGAGGGGCAGCGCCTGCGCATCGGTGGCCTGGTGGTACCGGGTTCTGTGCAGAGGGATCAGCAGAGCCTCAAGGTGGTCTTCAAGCTGGTGGACAACGGCGGCCATCTGGTGACCGTCGAGTTTGACGGCATACTGCCCGACCTGTTTCGCGAAGGGCAGGGCATAGTGGCCCAGGGTACCCTCAAGAACGCCACTACGGTGCAGGCGTTCGAGGTGCTGGCCAAGCACGATGAGAACTACATGCCGCCGGAAGTGGCCGATGCCACCAATGGCATGCATTTCAAGCCGGAATATACCGAGGCGCAGTTGAAGGGAGCCAAGCAATGATCCCGACAGCATTCGCACCGCTTTCACCATTTCAAGCCGGTTTACAGGTTCGTGCTGCGGCTCATTTGAAAGGAGTTCAGCCATGATCCCGGAATTAGGACAGTTTTCACTGATCCTGGCCTTTGCCACCGCCCTGCTGCTGGGCGTCTATCCCTTGCTCGGTGCCCAGTGGGGGCGGCTCGGCATGATGTCGGCGGCCCGTCCGCTGGCCTATGCCCAGTTCCTGCTGCTGCTGCTGTCCTTCCTGTGCCTGACCTGGGCCTTCATCGACAATGACTTTACCGTGCAGTATGTGGCCACCAACTCCAATACCCTGTTGCCGCTGGCGTATCGGATCTCCGCCGTCTGGGGCGCCCATGAGGGCTCACTGCTGCTCTGGGTACTGACCCTGGGTGGCTGGACCGCGGCTGTGGCGCTGTTCAGCCGCAGCCTGCCGCTCGATGCGGTGGCGCGGGTACTCGGTGTGCTGGGGCTGATCTCGGTCGGCTTCACCGCCTTCGTGCTGTTCACCTCGGATCCTTTCACTCGCACTCTGCCTTACTTCCCGGTGGATGGACGCGACCTCAACCCGCTGTTGCAGGATCCCGGTCTCATTTTCCACCCGCCCATGCTCTACATGGGCTATGTGGGCTTCTCGGTCGCCTTCGCCTTCGCCATCGCCTCCCTGATGACGGGGCGCCTCGATGCGACCTGGGCGCGCTGGTCCCGCCCCTGGACCATGGCGGCCTGGGTCTTCCTGACACTTGGTATCGTGCTGGGCTCCTGGTGGGCTTATTACGAGCTTGGCTGGGGTGGCTGGTGGTTCTGGGATCCGGTGGAAAACGCCTCCTTCATGCCCTGGCTGGCGGGCACTGCCCTGCTGCACTCGCTGGCGGTGAGCGAGAAGCGGGCCACCTTCAAGGCCTGGACAGTGTTGCTGGCGCTCTCCGCCTTCTCCCTGAGCCTGCTCGGCACCTTCCTGGTGCGCTCCGGCGTGCTGGTCTCGGTGCATGCGTTCGCCTCCGACCCGACCCGCGGCCTGTTCATTCTGGGCTTCCTGCTGGCGGTGATCGGCAGCTCGCTCTTGCTGTTCGCCTTCAAGGGCTCCCAGGTGAAGAGCCACGGCAAGCACGAGCTGTGGAGCCGCGAGACCCTGTTGCTGTGCAACAACATCATGCTGGTGGCGGGTCTGCTGACCGTGTTGCTCGGCACCCTGTTGCCCCTGGTACACAAGGAGCTGGGGCTTGGCAGCATCTCCATCGGCACCCCCTTCTTCAACCACATCTACAGCTGGCTGATCATTCCGTTTGCCCTGCTGCTGGGGATGGGCCCGCTGTTCCGCTGGCGCCGTCAGGATCTGGGTGAGCTCAAAGGCAAGGTGATACTGGCGCTGGTATTGAGCCTGGCCGCCGCCTTCCTGCTGCCGCTGCTGCTGGCCGAGGAGTTCAAACCCTGGGCCGCGCTCGGCATTGGTCTTGGCACTTGGATCATAGTTACCAGCATCCAGGAGACCTGGGTGCGCGCCACCCACAAACACAGTTTTGCCGTCGGCGTGCGCCGGCTTGGCAACAGCCACTGGGCCATGATCCTGGGCCACGTGGGGCTCGCGGTCAGCATCATAGGCATCGCCTGTACCCAGAACTACAGCATCGAAAAGGATCTGCGCATGCAGGCCGGCGATCGGGTGCACTTTGCCGATTACGAATTCGTCTTCACCGGTATCAAGGAGAAGAACGGCCCCAACTACGACGGCTTCAAGGGCGTGCTGGAAGTGCACAAGGATGGCAAGCAGATAGCCCTGCTCAAGCCCGAGAAGCGGATGTACAAGGTGAGCCGGATGCCGATGACGGAAGCTGCCATAGACGCAGGTTTTACCCGGGATCTCTATGCGGCGCTCGGCGAGCAGCTCGACAACGGCGCCTGGGCGGTGCGGATCTACTACAAACCCTTCGTGCGCTGGATCTGGTTCGGCGGCGTCTTCATGGCCATCGGCGGCGTGCTGGCGATGCTGGACAAGCGCTACCGCTTCGGCCGTCGTGACGAGGAGGCCAAGGCATGAGCAAGAAGACCTGGTTGTTTCTGATCCCCTTCATCATCTTTCTGCTGGGGGCCGTCTTCCTGTTTCGCGGGCTCTACTCAGACCCCACCAAGCTCGAGTCCGTGATGGTGGGCAAGGAGGTGCCGGTGTTCACCCTGCAGGACATCTATGACCTGAACAAGCAGCATGACAAGAGCATCCTCAAGGGACGCCCCATGCTGCTCAACGTCTGGGCCACCTGGTGCCCGACCTGCTATGGGGAGCATACCTACCTCAAGCAGCTGGCGGGGCAGGGGATTTACATAGTCGGCATGAACTACAAGGACGAGCGCGCCAAGGCCATCAACTGGCTGGCGGAGCTCGGCAATCCCTACCAGATCAACCTGTATGATCCGGATGGCATGCTGGGGCTGGATCTGGGGGTCTACGGCGCGCCCGAGACCTTCTTCATCGACAGCCAGGGCATCATCCGCTATCGCCACGTGGGGGACGTCAACCCCGAAGTCTGGGCATCGACCCTCAAACCCATCTTTGATGCCATGAAGTGAGGGAGAGCCTGATGAGAGTATTGATTGCATCCCTGCTGTTGCTGGCAGGATTGGGTGGCGCCGGTCAGGCGCTGGCCGCCATCGATGTCTACACCTTCGACAACGATGCCCAGGAGCAGACCTTTCGCGAGCTGACCAAGGAGCTGCGTTGCCCCAAGTGCCAGAACCAGGACATAGCCGATTCCAACGCCGGGCTGGCCAAGGATCTGCGCGACAAGACCTATCAGATGGTGCGCGAGGGCAAGGAGAAGCAGGAAGTGGTGGACTACATGGTCGCCCGCTACGGCAACTTCATTCTGTATAACCCGCCGCTGATGGCGTCGACCCTGATCCTCTGGCTGGGCCCGCTGCTGGTGATCGTCATAGGTGTCGTCACTGTGGTGGTGCGCAGCCGCCGCCGTCCCGCGGCGGCCAGGCCGACGGATAGCGCCCTGAGCGCGGAGGAGCAGCGTCGTCTGACTGCCCTGCTCAAAGAGGAAGAGAAACAATGACCGCATTTTGGATAGTGATCGCGGCCCTGCTGGTGCTGGTGAGTCTGGCGCTGGTACTGCCGCTGTGGCGCGGCGAGGGCAAGCAGAGCATCAGCCGTTCGGCCCTCAACAAGCAGCTCTATCGCCAGCGTCTGCTGGAGATAGGCGAAGAGCGTGAACAGGGCATATTGGCGGAGGAGCCGGACTCCCTGGTCGAGCTGCAACGCAGCCTGCTGGACGACATTCCCGACGTGGAGCAGACCGCCCGGGGTGGCAAGAGTCTGATCTGGATCCCGGGCGTGCTGGTGCTGGTGGTGGTGAGTCTGGGACTCTATTACCAGCTCGGCTCCTGGCGGGAAGTTCAGCGTTGGCAGGATGCCAACAGCCGGCTCGGTGAGCTGAGCAACCGCATCCTGGTGGAGCGGGATGCCCAGGTGACCGAGCAGGATCTGATGGACTTCATGCTGGGTTTGCGCACCCGTCTGAAAGACGAACCGAACGATTATCGCGGCTGGCTGCTGCTGGGTCGCCTGTCGCTGGATGGCAATGATCCCGAGATGGCCCGTGAGGCGCTGGAGCGGGCCTATGCGCTGGCACCACAGAAGGCCATGGTGGCCGTGCCCTATGCCCAGGCGCTGATGATGACAGGGGATGACACCCAGGCCGATGAGCTGCTGCGTAGCGCCATCGCGCTGGATCCGGCCAACATAGAGGCGCGTTCCGTCTATGCCTTCATGGCGCTGCAAAAAGAGGACTTCAAGACGGCGCTGCTGCGCTGGCGCGAGATGTTGCCGCTGATGGAGAAGGGCTCGACCCGCTACGCCATGGTGGAGCGCTCCATCGACTATGCCGAGCAGCAGCTGAAGCAGCGTGGCATGGCGGCGCCAGGCGTGCCGGCGACCCAAAGTGAACAGGCACAGAGCCAGGCGCCTGCCCAGGTGCTGGAGGTGAAGGCCGGTGAGTTCCCGCTGCACGTCACCCTGGCTCCCGGCATCCAGTTGCCGGAGGATGCCCATCTGTTCGTGTTTGCGGTGATCCCCAACGGTCCGCCCATGCCCATCGCGGTCAAGCGCATCCCGGGTCCCCAGTTCCCGCTGACCCTGTCACTGGGGGATGGCGATGCCATGATGGAGGGCAGCAAGCTCGCCGCCTACCCGCAGTTGCAGTTCAAGGCGCGGCTCTCCCGCGGTGGCAACGTCATGAACAAGGAAGGGGCGTTTGAAGGGGTATCGGCTCCGATCCCGACGGACGCCATTCCGTCAGCACCGATTGACATTCGCATCGATCACGCCCTCTAATACTCCTTTGGCCCGGCCCCTCGATGGGGCCGGGCTGCCTATAATTCAGATTAATCACAATAAAAAGCTAGGACTTCCATATGCATGTGCGTTTAGGGGCATTGATGGTGGCCTTGTTGCTGGGTGGCTGTGCAGGTGGCCCGCCCAAGCCGGGTCCCGAAAGCCTTGACCTCAAGGAGACCCCGAGTCGACCAGAGGCGACCAGCACGGCCAGCGATGGCCGTGACCCGTTCCAGGGGGCCAACCGGGCCATGTGGGCGGTCAACTACGATGTGCTTGAGCCCTATGTGGCCCGCCCCGTGGTGCATGGCTATGCCCGCTACATCCCGCAAGGGATGAAGGACGGCATCGAGAACCTGGTCGAGAACTTCAACGAGCCGAGCAGCATGGTCAACCACCTGATCACGGGGGATCTGAAGGGGGCGGGGACCAACCTGGGTCGCTTTACCCTCAACACGACCCTGGGTCTGCTGGGGATCTTCGATGTGGCCAGGCACACAGGGCTCGAGCGCAACAAGCTGGAACTCAATACTGTGCTGGGGCGCGCCGATATCGGTGATGGCGCCTATCTGATGGTGCCCGTCTACGGCCCGACCACGACCCGCAAGCTGGTGGGGGACACCATAGACACCATTTACTTCCCCTATGCCCTGCTGACCTTGCCGCTGCGCATCACGCACTGGGCGCTGGATGGCCTGGGTACGCGCTCCAAGCTGATCGATCAGGAGCGGATAATCGACAACGCGCTCGATCCTTATGCCCTGACCAAGGACTTCTATCTGCAATACAACCAGAACAAGGTGACGGGTCGCCAGACCGAGCTCAAGCAGGAGCAGAAGGAGAAGGTGGACGACACCAATCTGGATGAATACCTGGATGAAATCGATCAGTGATGCCACTGGTTGTGCAACAAAGGCGCCTGTGGGCGCCTTTTTCATCTCGGTGCCGCGGATGCCGCCCATAAAAAAACGCCCCGCAGTGCGGGGCGTTTTGGCAAGAAGCGGCTATCAGGCAGCCAGGTTCTTGGCCACGAATTCCCAGTTGACCAGAGTCCAGAAGGTTTCCATGTACTTGGGACGCAGGTTGCGGAAATCGATGTAGTAGGCGTGCTCCCACAGGTCGACGGTCAGCAGCGGGGTAGTCCCGGCTTCGGTCAGCGGGCAACCGGCGTTGGAGGTGTTGACGATGGCCAGGGAGCCGTCGGCTTTCTTCACCAACCAAGTCCAGCTGGAACCGAAGTTGCCGATGGCAGACTTGGTGAACGCATCCTTGAACTCGGCAAAGGAGCCGAACGCCTTGTTGATGGCATCAGCCAGGGCGCCGGTCGGCTCGTTGCCGCCGTTCGGGGAGAGGCAGTGCCAGTAGAAGGTGTGGTTCCAGATCTGGGCGGCGTTGTTGAAGATGCCGCCAGTGGAGGTCTTGATGATCTCTTCCAGGGACTTGCCTTCAAACTCGGTACCCGGCACCAGGTTGTTCAGGTTGACCACATAGGTGTTGTGGTGCTTGCCGTGGTGGTATTCCAGAGTTTCCTGGGAGATGTGCGGTTCCAGAGCATTGATTGCATAGGGCAGAGCGGGAAGTTCGAATGCCATTTTCTACTCTCCATTGGCTGGCCGTGCGAAGGCGACGGTTGCAAGACATTGCGTACTCTTTTCTATTTTGAAAAGAATTGTTCTTGAAATGATGGGGCCAGTTGGCCCAAAGCCCATCGATTGTACCAGCATCAAAGATGGGCTAACAACTCTTGATTCTCGCCATGACTTGGATCAAGCTGCGGCGTATTGATTCATCACTTCTTGCATCCGGGACGGTTTGTCAGTTTGTGGTCTGCCCGGATTGCAGTAGAATGGCCGCCGAAATCGCTCTAGTGAGGCACCTATGGAAACTATTGAAAAGATCAAACAGCAGCTGGCTGACAATCCCATCATCCTTTACATGAAGGGTTCCCCCAAGCTACCCAGCTGCGGTTTCTCTGCCCAGGCCTCCCAGGCTCTGATGTCCTGTGGCGAGCCGTTTGCTTACGTCGACATACTGCAAAACCCGGACATCCGTGCCGAGTTGCCGAAGTTTGCCAACTGGCCCACCTTCCCGCAGCTGTGGGTCGAGGGTGAGCTGGTCGGTGGCTGCGATATTCTGATCGAGATGTTCCAGGCCGGCGAGCTGCAAACTCTGATCAAGGAAACGGCCGCCAAGCACAAGCAGGATGACGCTGCCGCCGAATAAGGTCACATCTGCATCATGCAAAAAGGGGAGCCAATGGCTCCCCTTTTTTTATTCCACGACTGGCATCAGGCGATGCGTTCGATCCGTGCCATGTAGAAGCCGTCAAAACCGGTCGCGGACGGGCTGACGGTGTGGTCATCCCGCAGACGGTAGTTGTCGTTGGCAGCCAGGAACTTGTCCACCTGCTGGCGGTTCTCCTGGGGCAGGATGGAGCAGGTTGCATAGACCAGCAGACCGCCGACCTTCACCATCTGGCTGTAGCGCTGCAGTATCTCTTCCTGCAGGGCGACCAGAACAGGCAGACGCTCGGCGGTGTCGCGCCACTTGGCATCCGGGTTGCGCTTGAGCACGCCCAGGCCCGAGCAGGGCACGTCCAGCAGCACGCGATCGGCGGTGCCTTTGAGGCGCTTGACAGTCTTGCTGCTCTCGATGACGCGGGTTTCCACGTTGTGGGCACCGGCGCGGCGGGCGCGCTGCTTGAGGTTTTCCAGCTTCCACTCTTCCACATCCATCGCCAGCAGACGGCCCTTGCCGTTCATCATGGCGGCGATGTGCAGCGTCTTGCCGCCGGCGCCGGCGCAGGCGTCTATGACGCGCATGCCAGGCGTCACTTCCAGCGCGGCAGCCACCAGCTGGGAGCCCGCATCCTGCTGCTCGAAGCAGCCATCGGCAAAGGCCTTGGTGCGGAACAGTGCGGCGTCCGAGGTGACCTGCAGGGCGGTATCCACGCCTTCAACGGGAATAGTGGTGACATGCTCTTTGGCCAGAATGGCCTGCAGCTCTTCACGGGTGCACTTGAGGGTGTTGACCCGCAGGTAACGCTTGGGCATCCAGGCCAGGGCGGCGCGCTCGGCAGGCCAAGCCTCGCCGAGCTGCTCGCTGCCCAGTTTTTCCAGCCAGCTGGGGCAACCGTCCATCAGCACGGGGTTCTTCTTCGCTTCGGTCAGGCGGCGACGAAATGCCTCTTCATTGAAACGATCCAGGGTCGGATGGTTGGGTTGAGCTATCTTGTGAAAAGCGTGCCAGCTGTGCAGCAGAGGCCAGACATTCTTCTCGGCCTGACGTACCTGAATGCCGGTCAGGGCGCAATAGAGGCTGAGGCGACGCAGCAGATCGCCAGTGACCAGAGCAATCCTTGCCTGTTCTTGCGGTTTGAGTTCGATGCCGGAGAAGTGACGGGCATAGGCGCGGTCCAGAGTGAGACCCTGGCCCAGCACATCGTCAACAATGGCAACGATCAGGTCCCCGAAACGGGGCAACAGTGGGGATTTGAGCATGAGATTAACCTTGGTCAGATAAAGACGAACTGTCGTCATGGTGACGCAGCTCTAAAACTGATAAATCCGCGCAATGATAGGGGCTAGACAGGGTTGGTGCAACACTCCCCATTCGGGGAATATACAGACGATGGCGCTGGACTAATCAGACCAGCAGGAAAATGATGCCGGTTGCAGTTCAGGTGAGTGCATTTAAAAGGACTAAAAAGATGCAGTTAATGAAATATTCTCCCTTGGCGCTGGTCGTGGCCAGCCTGATGAGCTCGGGTGGCCTCGCGGCCAAGGAGTGGAACACGGTGGCGGCGCGCGCCACGGCGGCGGACGGCTATGAAGTGCGGGCCAACCAGTTCCGGGTGGCCAAGGTGCCCCTCGATTATTTTGCCGGACTGCAGGCCGGGGCGCGTCAGCTGACCCTGCCACTGCCGGACGGGGGTGAGGTGAGCTTCACCTTGCAGGCCTATGATCTGCTGCCCGCCGATCTCGCCGCCAGGTATCCCGAGATCCTGACCTTCAAGGGCCATAACCCGGCGGCGCCGGTGGAGACGGGTCGTTTCGACCTGGGCCCGCAAGGTTTCCACGCCATGTTCACCCACCAGGGCAAGACGGTGTTCGTCGACCCGCTGCGCAATGCCGAAGGCTATGCCGTCTATTACCAGCAGGATGCCTACAGCCGGCTGGAAGAGGAGGCCGACAAGGTAATCGGGGCCGACGCCAAAGCCCTGGCCCGCAAGGTGCAAGTGGATGGCAACGAGCGCAAGCGCTACGTCATCGCCATCTCGGCGGCCGGGGAGTACACCCAGTTCCACGGGGGCTCCAAGGTGCTGACCATGGGCGCCCTCGCCACCCTGCTCAACCGGGTGAACGAGGTATATCAGCGCGATGTGGGGGCCGAGTTCCAGCTGGCCAGCGGCAATGACGCCATCATCTTTACCGATCCGGCGAGCGATCCGTTCAGCAATGACGACACGGATGTCGATGTCAACGGCGCGGTGCAGGCCAATGCGCAGACCTTGCCCAGCGGGGCGCTGGGACCATTCGACATAGGCCATGTGGTCAACACGGGCGGTGGTGGTCTGGCCGGATTGGGTGTGCTCTGTACGGCCACCAAGTCGGACGGCATGACGGGTTCATCCACCCCGGTGGGGGATGCCTTCTTTATCGACTACGTGGCCCACGAAATCGGCCACCAGTTCGGTGCCGACCATACCTTCAACGGCACCACTGGCAGTTGTGCCGATGGCAACCGTGAGGCGACACAGGCCTGGGAGCCGGGCAGCGGCACTTCCATCATGGCCTATGCCGGTATCTGTGGTGACGAGAACATCCAGCCCCACAGTGACCCCTATTTCCACAGCAAGTCCATCGAGCAGATGCGGGCGCACATGGCAACCGTGCCGACCTGCGGCACCACGCTGCCCCTTGCCAACAATGCTCCCCAGGCGGCTGCCGGGGCCAGCCATATCATTCCCGCCAACACCCCGTTTGTGCTCAAGGGGGCCGGGGCCGATCTGGACACGGATCCCCTGACCTACACCTGGGAGCAGATTGATCTGGGCAACCTGTCCAGCAGCGCCCTCGACATGATCGATGACGGCTCCCGTCCGTTGTTCCGCTTCGTGTCGCCGACCAGCTCGCCGGAGCGGATCCTGCCGAGCCTGCCATCCCTGCTCTCCGGCTCGCTGGCCAAGGGCGAGGCCTGGCCCACCACCAACCGGGATCTCAACTTCCGGCTCACTGTGCGTGACGGCAAGGGCGGCGTCGCCAGCGATGACATGAAGGTGCAAGTAGTCAACACCGGCAGCGCCTTCCGCCTGACCAGCCCCCTTGGCGTTATGGTGACGCCGGGCGCCAGCCAGGCGGTCGGCTGGGATGTGGCGGGCACCAGCGCGGCCCCGATCAACTGCAGCAAGGTAGACCTGTCCGTGACTCAGGATGAGGGCGCAAACTGGGCGACCCTGGCCATCGGCCAGCCCAACAGCGGCTCGGCCACCGTCACCCTGCCGGCCAAGCTCACCAGCAGCGTCAGGTTGAAAGTCGCCTGCAGCGACAACATCTTCTTCGCCATCAGCCCGCTCAAGTTGCCTGTGGTGCAAAGTGGCGGCAACTCGGGCGGTGGTGGTGGCGGTACGCTCGGTTTCTGGACACTGGCGCTGGCCCTGCTCGGCTGGCAACGGAGGCGGGCATGAGAGTCACCGGCTTGCTGCTGCTCACGCTGCTCGGGGGTTGTCAGGCGGATGCCGACACCCTGGAGCAGGCGGTCAGCGCCAGCCTTGCCAGGCAGGATTACCGGCTGATAGTGCGGGCCGGGCGTGGCGAAGTGGCGCCCGGCATTGCGACCGGTGAGCAGGAAGCGGCCAAGGCGCGCTGTGGCGTGCGCTATCTGGAGGGCTTGGGGGATGTCATCAAGCCCGATCAGAAAGAGGCTCAGGCCAGGCTGAGGGCCTATGCGGCCGAATATAACCAGCGCATGCTGGTCCATTGTCCACCGGCCGCCGGCAAGCAATAAGCCCGCAGCCGGGTGTGGGCAGAAAAGGGGAGGCGCAAGCCTCCCTTTCTTTTTGGGGCGCTGGCATTTGGCCGCCCTGAGGCTTGTACCCATGGCGTGCTCGTCGCACAATGCCAGCACGCATGGCCGCATTGGCGGCAAGAGAAAAGGAAAATCAAGATGATGGATGTGGCTGATCTGCGCCGTGAATACACCCGGGGCGGATTGCACCGGGCCGATCTGCCGGCCGACCCCCTGGCGCTGTTCGAGAAGTGGCTGGCCCAGGCCTGCGAGGCCAAGTTGACCGATCCCACTGCCATGGTGGTGGCGACCGTGGATGCCGAGGGGCAACCCTGGCAGCGCACCGTGCTGCTCAAACACTACGATGCCCAGGGTATGGTGTTCTACACCAACATGGGCAGCCGCAAGGCACACCAGCTGGAAGGCAACCCGCGTATCAGTCTGCTCTTCCCCTGGCACACCCTGGATCGCCAGGTGCACGTCACCGGCCGGGTGGAGAAGATGAGCACCTTCGAGGTGATGAAGTACTTCCACAGTCGCCCCAAGGATAGCCAGATAGCTGCCTGGGTTTCCAAGCAGTCGACCCGCATCTCGGCCCGCGGCGTGCTGGAGGCCAAGTTCCTCGAGCTCAAGCAGAAGTTTGCCAATGGTGAAGTGCCGCTGCCGAGCTTCTGGGGCGGCTATCGGGTGGTGATCGACACGGTCGAATTCTGGCAGGGTGGCGAGCACCGGCTGCACGATCGCTTCTACTACAGCCGGGAAGGGGAAGGCTGGCACATAGAGCGGCTGGCGCCCTGATCCCCCGTTTATCCTCTGCAATCCTGTGCTGACAAGGAGTCTGTATGCGTCTGTATGGCGATCTGAGATCCGGCAACTGCTACAAGGGGTGGCTGCTGGCTCGCTGGCTGGCATTGCCTCTCGACTGGGTCTCTGTGGATATCCAGGCCGGTGACACCCAAACCCCGACCTTTCTGGCCATGAATCCCAATGGCAAGATCCCGGTGCTGGAGCTTGCCCCCGGCGATGCCCTGGCGGAATCCAACGCCATCCTCTTCTATCTGGCGCAGGGCTCGGCGCTCTGGCCGGCGGAGCCGCGTCAGCAGGCCGAGGTGCTCAAGTGGCTGTTCTTCGAGCAGTACAGCCACGAGCCCTACATAGCGGTGGCGCGCTTTATCGTCCACTATCTGGGCCGCCCCGAGTCTCAGGAGGCGCGACTCGACGGCCTCAAGGCCGGTGGCGAGCGGGCGCTGGCGGTGATGGAGCAGCAGCTCAAGCGCACCCCTTATCTGTGCGGTGAGGCACCGACCATCGCCGATATCGCCCTCTATGCCTACACCCATGTGGCGGAGGAGGGGATCTTCTCGCTGCAGGGTTGGCCCGCCATCCAGGCCTGGATCGTCCGCATAGAAGCCCATCCTCGCCACCTGAGCCTGCCTGCGGCCTGCCAGGCCAGCTGATGGAGCTGCTGATCGAACGGGCGCTGTGGCAACCCCATTGGGCCCAAGTGCTGCAGGCCTGGCAGCGGCAGGGCCATCGCTGGCAACTGTTGCTCAGCAAGGAGGCAGAGTCCCATCTGGCAGAGGAGGAGGATCTCTGGTCCACCTGCCGACCCGACGGCCTCCTCTCGGCGACGTCGCTGCTGGCAGCCTGGCTCGACGGCGATTTGATCGCGGATGTTCAGGCGGACCCCAGCCGCCAGATCCTCATCAGCGCCTCTGCCTCTCTGCTGACCCTGGCCAAGGAGAGCGGTCTGCTCACCCTGGGCCCGCTCGGGGCCGATCTGGTGCTGACCGCGGACGACGACATGGGCGCCGTGCTCAACCGCCTGCTCGCCCGCCGTTTGACCGTGTCCCTGCTGCGCGAGCCCGCTGCTGCGTCCTCCTCGTCTGCGCTGGTGCTGCGGCCGCTGCTGGCCGACGACGAGGCCGCAGTGGTGCGCTACTGCGGCGACGAGGCGCTCTCCCGTTATACCCTCAACATTCCCCACCCCTACCCGTCGGAGGGGGCCCGTGACTGGCTCGTCGGCAGCTGGCGCAAGGCGGCACTGGGGCTGGGCTGGAGCTGGGCCATGACACTGCCACAGGGAGATGAGGTGGCCCCGCTGGTCGGGGTGATCTCGCTGCACTGGAACGGCGAGCTGGCCTGGTGGGTCGGTGTCCCCTGGCAGAACCAGGGGCTGGCCACCCGGGCGGCGCAGCGGGTCAAGTCCTTTGCATTCGACACCTTGCAACTGCCGGCGCTGACCGCGCGCCACATGCCGGGCAACCTCGCCTCCGGCCGGGTGATGGCCAAGCTCGGCATGCACTATCGCGGGCTGCGCGGCCGAACCGCTCAGCAGCCTTGCGAGGTGAGTTATTGGCGACTGGACAGGGCCATCAGCCTGCCCGAGCCAGTGACCCGGCAACTGGCGCCCTGGCTGGCGGACGAGCGGGTGGCCGTGGCTATCCTGCAGGGTGCCGATGCACAGACAGGGTTGGACCATGGCCGCCCGTGGCAGCTCACCCTGTTTCTGGATGAGCAGGGCTATGATCCCGACTCGCCGGGGATCGCCTCTGATGATGGGGCCCGGTTCGATGTCATCTGCTATCCGCTCAGTGAGCTGGATCTGGCCGAACCCGAGCGGTTGCCTCTGCTGGGTGGTGTGCTGCTCAAGGACAGGGATGAGCAGGGGCTTGCCTGCCTGCTGCAACTGGCCAGCCTGCGGCGTCAGGGGCCCGTCCTGCTCACCCGCGCGCAGCGACAGCAGCGGCTCGGCTGGATTGGCAAGATGGCGCGACGCACCGGCCTGCCCGCGACCGGGGCCAGTGCCGGGGACGCGGTGGCAGGGCGCTATCGCCAGCTCTGGCTGCTGGTGGAGCTGCCTGCCCTCATCGATGAGCTGGCCGGGCATTGGCATCAGGGGCCCGAGCTGGCGTTGGCACGGCTTGAGCGAGAGGATGCCGGGCTGTTTGCGGCCTACCGCGAGGCCATTGACACCCTGACGCCGGCGGCCTTGCTGGGGTTGCTGCGGCAACTTGCGGCTCGTTTTCCTGAGTCCACCCTCCCATTTCTGGACAAAGGTGCTCAGGCTGACCGGCACTTTGTGGAATAATGCCCGCTCTGCTGTACGAGGAGTAACGCTGTATGCTGAGAACCGAGCGCCCCGGCGACATGTTGCCGGTCTATGAACTGGTGAGCGCCGCCTTTGGCCGTTCCGATGAGGCCGAACTGGTCAACCGCCTGCGCGAGTGTGGCGCCGCCGTGGTGACCATGGTCGAAGAGGAAGAGTACGAGTTCATGGGGCACCTGATGCTGAGCCCGATCACCATTAACGGCCTGGAAGGGCCCTGGCTCGGTCTGGCGCCGGTGGCCGTGCATCCGGATTGGCAGGGGCAGGGCATTGGCTCGGATCTGGTGCGTGAGGGGCTGGATACGGCGCTGGAGATGGACTGGAAGGCGGTGGTGGTGCTCGGCGACCCGACCTATTACGGCCGCTTCGGTTTTCGTCCCGCCAGCGAGTTCGGCCTGCACTGCATCTACGAGGTGCCCGCCGACTGCTTTCTGGCGATGGAGCTGCAGGAAGGGGGTCTGGCCGGCATGGCCGGCGAGGTGCTCTACCACCCGCTGTTTGACGAGCTTCCCGAAGAACAATGAGCAAAGCAACGGCAGCCCTTTGGCTGCCGTTTTGTTATCTGAATGAGCAGCAAGCGCTTTGCCTTTCCCCCTCGAATAGCCGATGAGTCGCTGTTCTCCCCCGCTCCATCATCCTGGGCAGTATCCGCGACCATGCAACGCATCTTGGCCCCGTGTCGGGATATACGGAGCAAGTCGCCATATCCCTGAATATGACGGTGCTGACTCGCTGTCTGATTGCACGTCGTTGCATTTTTCCGGACGTGTTTCGTTGCAATATCTTGTTACAATTTTGCTCTCAGCAAGATCTGTTTTTGTCTAACGGGTAACACTTTCTGGTTTGACCTCATTATTGATGTTTGACTCAAATGAGGATGTAAAGGTAGGTTGTTGAATATATAAACAAGAAGGCCTGGTGCGATTGCCATGGCTTTAATTATTCATACCTGCCCTTGTCTTATATATATTAGTAGCGTTGCTGTCATATGCGTATCAATCATTCTGATGCGGTAACCTATTTTATTTTCTCACCGGAAAACAACAACCATATGCTCGGTCATGATGATATGGCCTGCCCGGCTATTGTCTGAAGATATCGATCAATCTGGAAAAACCATTGAGCACTGATAGGGATATATTATATGAAAAAACTTTCAGAAATAATCCATCGTGAAGTTTCACAGGGTCGTCGCGATTTCCTCACTTTCTCTTCCATGTCATTGCTTGGCTTGGCGGCGAGCAGCGTTTTTCCTGCCCCGGTGAAGGCCGCCATTTCTATCCTGAATAGTGGCACTTTCGCTGAACTGGATGCGATCGACTTTTACGTGATGGCGTCTAACCAGCCCGCCGTTGATTCAAATCGGGTCAACTTTGTACAAGAAACCGATGAGGCTCAATATCTTGCCCAGGTGATGTTTCAAGAGTTGATGAAATTCGAATTCCAGTATCAGAACAGCACATTAAGTGCAGACTTGGGCGCTGGCATGAAGCCTAATAATAATGTGCTGACAATGAGTGATGGCATCAACTCGGTCAATGCTATTTTCAACAGCAATCGACGCTATTTTACCGATAATATGGTTGAATATGTGAGTGGCTTGTTGCAGCACTCATATAGCAAACAAAAAGATGTCACAGTAGCTGACCGGAAGCTGTATAACTCTTGGGATATGGTGAAGGTAAATGCGAATATTAAGCAAGCAGAAAAGGGGGCGCAATTTAAAGAGATTATCGATCAGCTATACTCTGTCGCCACCCATTATTGTCAAAGTGGAAAGTTAACCGCCTACAAAGCAGGGGGCGAAAACTGGGCTCGTCAACTTATCGGGCACTACTCCAAGAATGAGGTGTTAGACGAACTTATCAGTTCTTTTAAAGTTCAGGAGTATGTGGGGTCAGGCTCATCGTTTGAAAAGGCGATGTGGAAAGTATATAACACCATCAATAAAACAAGAGCGCTCAATATCTCATCCGGTAGTCACATCTCCAGTGATGAGCTGAAAAAATTTGAACGCACCATGGCGGGTTCTGTTTACAGCGGGTTTGCCATGAACATGAGCTGGGGTCACCAAAGCGAGAAATACACAGTCTTGGCCAACAGGAGAAATTTCGATGATGTGGTGACCTTGTTGAGAAATGAAAGCGGTACTCAGCGCACCTTCTGGAACAATTTCTTCAACCAAAATAGCCCGGATAGCTTCTGGAATGAACTGAATAATATGAGCTTGAGAACGAGCACCTTGCAGGATGGGAATGCCCGGCAGCGTATTCTTCAAAGATACCCTGCTCTGGCAGGGGCGACGGGCAGTATGGCTCCCACAGCCTTCTCCGGTGTGGCTCCCGCTGCCTTCTCCATAGATTCATTCCTTTCCGTGTTTACCTTGTTGCTGGGGGTGGGCAACTTTACCTGGTTGACGGCGACCGAGCGGGAGGAATGGAGCAACCCTGTTCCTTTGATGGAGTTGGGGGCGGCCCTTTTTGATGTGACATTGAATCTGATCCAGCTCGGTCGCTTCCTTGATAAAGTGACCATGTTTATTTATGGCAATGGTGAAGGCATCATAAATAGCATAGCCATTAATATGGGGAAATTCAGTCAATTCTTGAGCAACCTTACAGCCAAAGGCCAGCATCTCACGAATGTGCTAGAGCGGCAGATAGCCAGCAAGATGTTTCTCGCCACTCAAAATATCGCTCGGGTTATCAATATATGTTTTATTGGATTGGCGGCGCTGGGGGCGGCCTTGGCCGCGTATAACCTATATCAGGCTGTCGAGGGCGGGGATGTTGGGGATATTATATTTGCTGCAATAAATATGTTGGTCGCCACTGTGGCGTTGGGCATCGCCATTGCCTCTTTTATGGGGTTTGCCATTGCCGGCCCCTTGGGTATTATTATTGCGGTGATAGGCATAGTGGTGGCCATCGCCCAGTGGATATACTCGTTACTCAAGAAAGAAGAGATCAAACCTACCCCAATCACGAGATATACCAACGAATATATTAAACCACGAGGGCTTGAGTATGAAGACCTTGGTGCATATATTTGCCGGGTATCCAGTTACTGGAAGCGTACTCTGGTATGCGCATTCGATGCAAGGACCATGAATACCGATTGGGATTACGTCCCAAGTATCGCTGATCATGATAACCCGATTTATACTCAGCCAGGGGCATTGGTAACCTCCCCAAGAAATGGCAAGATTTATAACTTTGCCAATATTCAGAAGCCAGGCTACGGAAATATATCGAATTTCTTCACAGCGGGAGCCACAACACCAATCAGTAACTGGCGGCCGGGGAGTGATTTGCAGACCTGCTGGCATGCCGTTGAGAGTCAGGCAAGCAATAATAATCGCGCTGCAATATTCGTGGTGCTGGGCAACGGCTCAAGTTTTTCACGCGCCTTCTTGACCTCTCACTTGGAAGATGCCCCTACAAGTAGCAATGAGCTGACGAGTCAATTAAATCTGGAGTGGCAAGAATATCCGCTGGATGTGGTTGCCATCAATGGCCTTGATGAGACCATGTTCCTTATCTTTACTACCCGACATATCTATCAGGTGAAGGGTGGTGTGGCGCGCAGGATAATATCTGACTTTGTCGGTCAGCGCGATACACCGATAACCTATGGTCTGAATGCACTGGCACTCGGTACCAACGTGAATTTGATCTATCGGTTAAATGGTCTGCAGGCTCCCGAGACCCGCTACCATTATCTGCTGACCCGGGATGACAATGGTGATTATACCAGTATGAAATTACTGCGGACCATCAATAATCCCCTGTCCTCAGACTCGCCGATTGTTGGCAGGTTGTTCAAGAAAACCAACGATCTGGTTTCGCGGATGGACTTTATGTATCACGATGGCAAAAGTGGTTATGCCCGCTATGGCGCAATTATGAATAAGACTGGCGATGCCTCATTGTCATTGCACAATGGGGTTGAGTTTCAGGTGCCGGATAATGGATTCAGATCCTTCTACAAGAATGCATTTATTCCTAAATAACGCAGCCAGTACCCTCTCAATCCCTGGGCCATGAAGGGCCCGTATTGAGCGTGACAGTGGCCGCAAATAAGCTGCGCCCTTATCGGCAAAACTCAAAAGCCCTCAGCGAGGGCTTTTTTAGGTTATCCCACGCTCTGCACTGGATCTTGCTCAGGCGCTGGTATCGAGCAGGTTACCCTTGCGATCCTCGGCACCCGTCATGCCCTCCAGCTGTTTTCCAAGCGGGCTCTGCCGGTATTGCAGGTAGTCGATGCGCACCTGCTGGCGCTGGTAGCGATTATCCATCCGATAGATGTCGGTGGCGTTGGGGGCGGTTGTTTCACTGCTCTCCTGCCCGCTTGCTTGCAGGTAACGCTCCACCACGGCTTTATCCTGCTGGTGGGCGGTATAGGAGACTGCCATGGTTCTGCGGGCGCTTGCCTTCTCCTCGCTCTGCGCCTGCACCTCATCCTTCTTGTCCAGTGCCTGGTTGCGGGCCTGATTGATCTGCTCCGGCGTTACGTCGGGGTAGGAGGGATACTTGCTGTAATCGGGCAGCGGCATGGGCCGGGAGCTGATCTGCATGGTGACGCTTCTCTTCTGAACAGGAACGGACGCATGATACTGGTCCGGTTTCGCTCAAGAAAGCACCATCTGTTTGTTCGTCAAGAGTGGGTTCAGCTTCGCGAATCGATTGTTAATTGCACTGCTAGGGGTAACAAAAAAGGCGCCATCAAGGCGCCTCTGTCGTTTCTGTCAGCCAGCCAAATCAGCTGAAGAACCAGTAACCACGGTTGACCAGACGGGTCAGCAGTTGCAGGAAACCGGCCTGATCGGTAAGCGTAACCATGTCGGCCTGAGTGATGATGTCCTTGTCACACAGCAGAGAGATGGCGGCTGCATCTTCGCTTGCCAGGGTCCAGGCTTCGCCGTCGATATAGCACTGCTGACTGTCGCCGCTGAACCAGACGGTGCGCAGGCCTGGCACCTTGATGGCGGGTTCGCCCTGGGTCAGCAGGTCGGCCACTTCCTCGGCGCTGTAGTCAGGCTCGACCGGATTGACGTCCAGATCGTGCTTGGCCTCGGAGATCATGGTGCCGAACCACTCCTTGAACAGGGTCTCGTCATCGAGGGCCTGCTGCATCAGCTCGCGCAGACGGTGCATCTCGTGGGGCAGGATCTCGCCGTGGCGGGCGCGGGGCTTGAGATCCCCATCGCCGTAACGCTCGGTGCGCACCTCGTTGTCGATCAGGTGATCGGCAAAGGAGGAGATGAGCGCCTTGGCATCCGGCGCCCGGAAGCCCACGGAGAAGTTCATGGAAGGCTCGATGGCGTAGCCTTCGTGGGGGAATCCAGGCGGAATGTAGAGGATGTCGCCCGGCTCCATGATGACGTCGATGATCGCCTCGAACGGTTCGCAGTGCAGCAGCGCAGCGTGGGCGGCAAACTCGTTGAGAGGCTTGGCATCGCCGACGCGCCAGTGACGCTTGCCCAGGCCCTGGGTGATGAACACATCGTAGTTGTCGATGTGGGGACCTACACCCGCATGAGGGGTGGAGAAGCTCACCATCACATCGTCAAAGCGCCAGCCCGGGATGAACTGGAACGGCAGTGCCAGCTCGTTGACCTCCGGGGCCCAGTGGTTGCAGGCCTGCACCAGAATGGTCCAGTTCTCCTCCCCCAGGTGATCGTAAGATTCGAAGGGGCCGTGGGCCGCTTCCCACTTGTTGTCGAAGCGGGTCACCAGACGGGACTCGATAACCTCTTCCATGGCCAGACCCGCCAGCTCGTCCGGGCTGATGGGATCCTGAAAATTCTTGAAGCCGCCCTTGATAAGGAGCGGGCGCTTCTGCCAGTAATGCTCGAGGAAGTGAGCGATATCCAGATTGAGTTCGTACATAGGTCTTCTCGTCAAAGGGTTCGACAAAGGTCAAGAGAGGTCTTGCCAGAGGCGGCTGCCGGCCTCGGGCAAGCCCTCTTGCAAACTGTGTATAGGGTGTCACATAAAATAACCGGGGCCCTGTTGCAGATCATGCACAGGGCCCCGGTAGTGTCATTTATCCGCTTATTTCAGCAGATCAACCAGACGCTGAGCCTGACCGATATAGTTGGCCGGGGTCAGTTTCTTCAGCTCGACCTTGACCGCTTCCGGCAGTTCGAGGGTGTCGATGAAGGTACGCATGCCTTCGGCATCGACGCGGCGGCCACGGGTCAGCTCTTTGAGCTTCTCGTAGGGCTTCTCGATGCCGTAGCGGCGCATGACTGTCTGGATCGGCTCGGCCAGCACTTCCCAGTTGGCATCCAGATCGGCGGCCATGGCACCGGCGTTGGCTTCCAGCTTGGAGATGCCCTTCAGGGTCGCCTGATAGGCAATCAGGGAGTAACCGACCGCCACACCCAGGTTGCGCAGCACGGTCGAATCGGTGAGATCTCGCTGCCAGCGGGAGATGGGCAGCTTGGAGGCCAGGTGCTGGAACACGGCGTTGGCCAGACCCAGGTTGCCTTCTGAGTTCTCGAAGTCGATTGGGTTGACCTTGTGCGGCATGGTGGAGGAGCCGATTTCGCCCGCCACTGTGCGCTGCTTGAAGTGACCCAGCGAGATGTAGCCCCACACGTCCCGATCGAAGTCGATCAGGATGGTGTTGAAGCGGGCCATGGCGTCGAACAGCTCGGCAATGTAGTCGTGCGGCTCGATCTGGGTGGTGTAGGGGTTCCAGTTCAGGCCGAGCGAAGTGACAAACTCCTCGGAGAACTGGTGCCAGTCTACTTCCGGATAGGCACTGACGTGGGCGTTGTAGTTGCCGACCGCACCGTTGATCTTGCCGAGGATCTCCACCGCCATGATCTGCTTGAACTGGCGCTCCAGGCGATAGGCGACGTTGGCCATCTCCTTGCCCATGGTGCTCGGGGTGGCCGGCTGGCCGTGGGTGCGCGACAGCAGCGGCATGTCACGGTACTCATGGGCCAGACGCTTGAGCTCGCTGATGAGCTTCTCGCAGTAAGGCTTGATGACCTCGTCACGGGCGGTTTTCAGCATCAGACCGTGGGAGTTGTTGTTGATGTCTTCCGAGGTGCAGGCGAAGTGGATGAACTCGCTGACGGCCGCCAGCTCGGGGTTCACTTCGACTTTCTCTTTGAGGAAGTACTCCACCGCTTTCACATCATGGTTGGTGGTGCGCTCTATCTGTTTGATGCGGGCGGCGTCACTCTCGTTGAAGTTGAGGACTATGCCGTCGAGCAGGGCGTTGGCGGCCGCGCTCAGGGCAGGGACTTCCGGGATCCCGGCGTGGCTGGCCAGTTTCTGCAACCAGCGCACCTCAACTTCGACGCGAAAACGCAGCAGGCCGAATTCGGAGAAGATAGGGCGCAGGGCATCGGCCTTGTCGCCATAACGACCGTCAATCGGGGAAACAGCAGTCAGCGCGGACAGCTCCATGGGGTGAACTCCTGATGTTTGGTGTGGGGGATTCTCATCAACTCGCGCGCCTGTTGCGAGGCCGTTATCAAGGCTCATGTGCTGCTCGCTTGTTGGTAACCGAGAGTGCTCATTTATCGACATAAACTCCGGTACCTGCGCTGCGCTTCACCTTGCTTCCGGCCTCTCACGACGGAGCCCGAGCCGATTCTTAAAAACGTTTGGCCAATTCCACCATCTTCTTGCGAGCGAAGATGATCTGGGTGCGGCTGCCGCCGAGCTGGCGCCACAGCACGCAGGCACGTATGCCCGCCAGCAGCAGGGCGCGCACCTTGTGCTGCACCAGCGGCTGCTGCAGGAACAGCGGGGTACCCGCCACCTGGATCCTGGGGCCAATCGGGCTGATAAGATCGCTGTAGATGCTCGCCATGTTGGCCAGGATCTGCTCGTCGAGCAGATCGAAATGCTGTTGCTGGCGGCCGATCTGACCGATCCGCTCCCCCAGCATGTTGAGTATGTCCTTGCGCTTGGCCAGCTTGCGCTCCAGCGCGATCAGGCTGACCACGTAACGGGTCAGCTCGGCGTTCTTCTGGCTGCCGTCGGCGCCCAACTGTTCGACCAGGGCGCGATAGCCATCACGAATGGCCAGGTGGTTGCCGAACACCTCCAGCGGCTGCTTGGGGTCGGTCACCAGCACGCTTTGCAGGCTCTCGCGCAGCGAGGCCTCGTCGCAGCTGCCGTCGCGGGCCACCTTCTGTACCAGATAGGCTGCCTGGCAGATGCCGGCAAAGGCCATGGTTCTGTCTTGGAATTTGTCGCTCACGTTCGCGGCCTTCTGTTAATTATTCAAAACACATTCAAGCCCGCTGGCCGAATGCGGTCTGCAAAGGGCCGCGCGTTGCGGCCCTCGTTGTTCATTTATACCGGGTGGCTGAAACGCTGTTCTATGATGCCGCCGCCCAGGCACACTTCCCCGTCGTAGAAGACGGCGGACTGGCCCGGGGTCACCGCAGCCTGCTTCTCGTCGAAGATGACCCGGATGGTCTCATCGTCGATGGGCTGAATGAGGCAGGGAATATCCTGCTGGCGGTAACGGGTCTTGACGGTGCAGCGGCGCGGGGCGCGGATCGGGGTGCGATCCACCCAGTGCAGCTGGCTGGCAACCAGGCCGTCGGAGTAGAGGCGGGGATGCTCGCCCTGCGCCACCACCAGCACGTTGCGCTCGACCTCTTTGTCGACCACGTACCAGGCCTCTTCGGTGGCGTCTTTGCGACCACCGATACCGAGCCCCTTGCGCTGGCCCAGGGTGTGATACATCAGCCCCTGGTGCTCGCCGATCACCTTGCCGTCCACGGTTTCGATGGGGCCGGGCTGGGCAGGCAGGAACTTGGCCAGGAAGTCCTTGAACTTGCGCTCACCGATAAAGCAGATACCGGTGGAGTCTTTCTTCTTGGCGGTGATGAGATCCAGCTGCTCGGCGATGCGGCGCACCTCCGGCTTCTCCAGATCCCCGACCGGGAACAGGCTCTGACCCACTTGCTTCTCGCTCAGGGTGTAGAGGAAGTAGCTCTGATCCTTGTTGCTATCCAGACCGCGCAGCAGGCGCGGGTGGCCTGTGCTGTCGTCACGGCGCACGTAGTGGCCGGTGGCTATGTAGGTGGCACCCAGCTCTTCGGCGGCAAATTCCAGGAACGCCTTGAACTTGATCTCCTTGTTGCACAGGATATCCGGGTTCGGCGTGCGGCCTGCCTTGTACTCTTCGAGGAAGTGCTCGAACACATTGTCCCAGTACTCGGCGGCGAAATTGATGGTATGCAGTTTCATACCCAGCTTGTCGCAGACGGCCTTGGCATCAGCCAAATCCTGGGAGGCAGAGCAATACTCGTCCGTGTCGTCTTCTTCCCAGTTCTTCATGAACAAGCCTTCGACCTGATAACCCTGCTGCTGCAGCAGGTAGGCCGAGACGGAAGAATCCACGCCGCCGGACATGCCGACGATCACCTTGATTTGGCTGTTGTCTGTCATTAGTCGAAGTTACCAGTTCGTTTAAACGGGGCGTATTCTACCAGAATTTCGCGCCCCCGGTCACATATCCATGCCCTGGCTCCCATCGGGCGCGCAGCGGCAGGAAATCGTTTTTCTGCTGCTGGCCATTGAGGCCAAAAAAGAGCGTCAAATGGCCTCAAATAAAGGCCTTGAGCGCCGACAGTGGCAAGCGGGTGCCCCCCAGATAGTCCTGGATGCACTGCCACACCAGCGGGCTGCGCAGGGCCGGTTTGCACTCGGCTATCTCCTCCAGGGTGAGCCAGTGGCAAGCCAGCACGTCGCCGTCAGGATCCTCTGGATGGTGCTGACCCGGCGCCTTTTCAAGGTCGAAGATGACGGCGGTGCGCACAAAGGTGGCCTCGCTGTCGGCCGGTTTGAACAGATAGGTGCCTAGCCAGGCGCTGGGGGCGGCGGTCAGACCCGTCTCCTCTTTCAGCTCGCGGCAGGCCGCTTCAATCAGGTTTTCGCCCGGTTCCACATGGCCGGCGGGTTGGTTGAAGCGGCGCTGGCCCTTGATCTCCTCCTCCACCAGCAAGAAGCGGCCCTGCCAGTGCACCAGGGCGGCAACCGTCAATCTGGCTTGCATTCTCTCTTCCATCGGCGGGTGCTTGATCATCATGACTCCTTGTCTGTGGTGTGACGGGCGGGACGGCGGGCCGTGCCGCGACCGCTGCTGCGGGGCTTGCCGCCGGTCGGGCTAGTGGTCGATGCGGTGCTGCGGGGCCGTTGATCCCGTCTCGGTTGGTTTGCCCGCCGTGGCGCCTCGCCTGCCGGTTTGGCTGCGCTGCCATCCGGGCGGGGTGATGAGGGTTTGCGCTGGCGCTGGGCCGGCGCCAGCTCGGGAGCGGGCAGGCTGCGGCTCTGCCCGGGGGCCAGCCCGTCTTCTTGCCAGTTACCCAAGGTCCAGTCGCCGATGGCGTAGCGGATCAGGCGCAGGGTGGGGTGGCCGATATGGGCGGTCATCCGCCGCACCTGCCGGTTGCGCCCTTCGATGATTTTGATTTCGAGCCAGCGGGTGGGGATCTCCTTGCGCTCGCGAATGGGCGGAGTGCGCGGCCACACATCGGGCTCATCCATGCGCCTTGCCTCGGCGGGCAGGGTCATGCCGTCGTTGAGCTCGACTCCGGCGCGCAGGGCGGCCAGCGCCTCCTCGCTCGGTATTCCTTCCACCTGCACCCAGTAGGTCTTGGGGGTCTTCTCCCCCGGCTGGGTGAGGTGAGCCTGCAGCTTGCCGTCGTTGGTGAGCAGCAAGAGCCCCTCGCTGTCGCGGTCCAGCCGGCCGGCGGCATAGATGCCGGGCTCCTTGATGTAATCCTTGAGGGTCTCCCGTCCTGCCTCATCGGTGAACTGGCAGAGCACCATGTAGGGCTTGTTCAGCAGCAGCAACTTGCGATCGGCGGGGGCCACCCGCGGTTTCTGCCCGGCCTGTTCAGCCTCGTGTGCGTGCCGGGTGCCGGCCCGTGAGCGGGCAAGACCGGGTCGGTTGGCGTCATCCAGTGCGGTGCGGCCGGAGGTGGTCGTGCGGCCTTGGAGGGAGAGACGGGGGCGGGCAGATTTCATCGCATGCATACCAAAAACAGGGGATGGCGCAGTGTATCACAGGGGGCTGAGTGGATGGGGCATGGGGATGCGCTCACCCGGCAGGCCAACGCCCTGAGGGCAATGAACAGGGTGAATTGCACCCGATTCAGTGCATCTCAGCTCAGCAACCCTTCGATGACGATGGCCTGACGGGCTGGGGCCGAGCCTGCGTGCAAGAGCGCCGTGCTGACCACCTCGTCCATCATGGCGCGGGCCAGCCGGGTGAGGGGGCGCAACTGCTCGGGGGCGAGCCCGGCCGGGATCGCCAGCAATATGATGGTCTGCACCGGCCCGAGCGTCGATCCCCACTCGATGGGCTCGGCGCAACTCAAGAGCGAGAGCGCGGGCTGGCGGATGGCGGGGCAGATCACGTGGGGCATGGCGAGGCCGGGCCGAATGATGGTGGCGGCGATCTGCTCGCGTTTGGCGATGGCCTGCTCAAGCGCGGGCCTGTCGCGTACCAGCTCGGCGGGCAAGAGATCGACCAGCACCCTCAGGGCCAGGGATTTGTCCAGCGATGCCGCCGCGTGCCCCAGCTGGGCGAGGGAAAAACAGAAGTCGGGCTGGGCGAGGCCAAGGCGCTGCTCGGCCTGGGCGGTGGTGGCGGGGCGGCCAAGGGGCTGGCCCAGTTCCACGCACCAGCAGGTAAAGGCCATGTGGGCCAGCTCGGCATCCAGCCCCTCGATGAGCAGCAGACAGAGATCGCCGGGCTGGGTGGCCAGGGTGAGCAGGGAGAGTTGGTTGGTCGCCTCCACCGTCTGGCGGCGGCTGACGTTGATGAACTGGATATGGGACTTGAACAGTCCGGCCAGCCGGCTCAGCTGCTTGGCCTGGGTGATGGTCAATCCCAGCTGGCAGAAGAAGGTGAGCTCGCGGGTGAGCATTCAGGCGCCGACGGTGGCGGTTTTGAGCACGGCGTTGGCGTCCAGCAGTACGGATTCCAGCGATACCTGACGAACCCGGCAGCCGAGGAAGCGATCCTTCTGCTCAATCTCGATGTCGGAGGCGATCAGCACCAGATCGGCGCAGGCGATGTCCCGCGCGGTGAGAATGTTCTCCAGTCCCATGGCGCCCTGGGTTTCAACCTTGATCTTCAGCCCCAGCTTGTCGGCGGCTTTTTGCAGCGCCTCGGCGGCCATGTAGGTGTGAGCTATGCCGGTGGGGCAGGCGGTGACGGCGAGGATCTTCATCGGTTCTCGAAGCAAGGAGAGGTGGGCCAACAAGATAGCGCCAAGGAGCGGACTTTGCCAAAGCTGCGGGGCAAAAATGGGATCTTGGCAGCCCAGTGGTGCCTGCGTGCACAGAGGATGGCAAGGGCCTGGATTCATCTGCTGACGATGGGATCGACAATAAAAAACCGGCCCCGCCAGAAGGCGGGGCCGGTTGCATTCAGTTAACGCGGGTTCAGGCTGACTGGGTTGCCAGCTCGGCGGCGTTCAGTTCACGCTGGTTCAGACGGATTGGGTAGCCAGGGTAGCGGCTTTCAGTTCCCGTTTGATGCGGCGGATCTTGCGCTCCTCGGCCACGGCCACGCAGGCCATCAGCACCAGACAGGCGGCGGCTGCCATGTCCAGCGCCGCGAAGGTGCCGGCCCAGCCGGTCAGACCGAAGATGGGGGTGCCATCGGCGATCATGCCCAGACCCAGCTTGGCGAAGCTGTCACCTATGAGGTAGGCGAAGGTGCCCTTGACACCATCGGCCACGCTTATGCCCTGCTTGGGTACGAAGCCCACGGCGGCCACGCCGATCAGCAGTTGCGGACCAAACACCAGGAAGCCCAGGGTGAACAGTGAGCCCAGGAACATGAACTGGGTGGTCGCGTGCTGGTAGAGACCCAGGGTCGCGATGATCAGCGCCAGCGCCACACAGGCCACCAGGCCGCGACGACCGTTGGCCAGATCCGAGAGGTAGCCCCACATCAGGGTGCCGACCAGGGCGCCCACTTCGAAGAAGGTGAAGCCCTGGATGGCGATCTCCTTGGAGAAGCCCAGCTCCTGGTGAGCGTAGACGGTGGACCACTGGTCGATGCCGATGCGTACCACGTAGAGGAAGATGTTGGCGAAGCAGAGCAGCCAGATCACCTTGTTCATCAGCACGTACTTGACGAAGATCTGGCCCTTGGTCAGCTTCTGCTCTTCGGTGGCGATGTCTTCTTCGCTGGCCACCTCGTCAAACAGCTCCTCCACCTTGCCCAGGCCATAGGCTTCCGGTGAATCGCTGCCGAAACGCAGGCCAACGAAGCCGACTACCAGGGCGATGATGGACGGGAAGATGAACATGCCGAGCACGTTGCCATCGAACAGGTAGTTGGCACCGAACAGCGCCACCCCGGCCGCACCGGCGCCGCCCACGTTGTGGGAGAGGTTCCACATGCCGAGATAGGTGCCGCGCTTGTTGCGGGGGGTCCACTTGGTGATGGTGGAGTAGCTGCAGGAGCCGCCGCAGCTCTGGAAGAAGCCGCTCAGCGCATAGAAGAAGATCATGAAGTAGAGGCTAAAACCCGTGCCGCCCATGCTGGCACTGAAGCCCAGCATGCAGAGGGCAGAGAGGATCAGCATCAGCGGCAGGAACTGCTTGGTGTTCTTGCCATCGGCGTAGTAGGAGACGACCGTCTTGCCCACCCCGTAGGTGATGGAGAAGCCAAGGCCAATCATGCCGAGCTCGGTCATGGAGAGACCGTACTCCTGGATCATGTCATTCTGCGCAATGTTGAAGTTCTTGCGGATCAGATACATGGTCAGATAGCCAATAAATACAACCAGATAGGATTGCATGAAGGGCTTGAACCAGAGTTTGCGCCGGGCTGCGACCGGCAAGTCCAGGGTCGGGACCCGCACCTGCTTGAGAAAATCCAACATATTCATCCTCTGCGAGATAGTCGGTATTTCCGCCGCGCCCCTCACTTTTTGGTTGGTGTTAGAGGTCGCGCCACGGAAAGGACAACAGCAAGAGGTTGGACTGTGCGCCTCGCTCTCCTGTCGATTGAACCCATGCCCACTCCCTGCGCCACTGCGAGGGTCGGGTAACTACATCAGGTAGCGTGACTTTAATGAGGCGCGGCGCAAATGGCGTGAGAGCCATCCCTCCCTAGGGGTATTAGGAAAATTTCCTAGTTTGGCGGGATCCGGCCGCGAAGCGTGAAGGGGATCACAGCGTGGCGGCCCACGGCGGCCTGGTGACTACGGTGATCCGGCGCGCAGGAGATGAGGGGGGGGAGAGCAAAAAGTGGGCTGGCCCGGCGGATCAACGGCCGCGCCGGTGCAATATCAGGTGCAATGAAAGAGGCCACCCGCAGGTGGCCTCTTGTCGTATGAGCGTGAGAAGGGGATCAGGCCGCCTTGGCGAGTTCCACCTCGTCGGTTTTCTTCACCCGCAGCTTTTTCAGGGCAACCGCCACCACGCCGGTGACGATGGCGCCGCAGATCATGCAGAGCAGGGCCAGCAGCGGCTTGTTGACCGCACCCAGCAGGGCCACTATGGGGCCACCGTGGGCCACGCTGTTGGTGATGCCGAACAGGAAGGCCATCACGGCGGCTGTCATGCTGCCCAATACGTTGGCGGGGATGACCGCCAGCGGGTCACGAGCGGCGAACGGGATCGCCCCCTCTGAGATACCCACCAGGCCCATGGCACCGGCGGCTTTGCCTGCCTCGATTTCGGAGGCATCGAAGATACCCAGCTTGCGACCGAGCACGGTCGCAAGCGACATGCCGAGCGGCGCGGCCGGGATGGCGCAGGCCATGGCACCCATAAACTGGGTCTGGCCGGAGGCTATCATGCCCACCGAGAACAGGAAGGCCACCTTGTTGACCGGGCCGCCCATATCAAAGCCGGCCATGCCCCCGAGCACTATGCCCAGCAGCACCAGACTGCCGCCGCTCATGGAGAGCAGCATGGCGTTCAGACCCGTCATCATGTCGGCAATGGGCGCACCTATGATGAAGATGAAGACGGCGGCGATAAAGAGCGACCCGACGATGGGGGCGATCAGGATCGGCACCAGCGGCTGCACCATCTTGTGATACTGACGGGTGGCAATCCAGCGCACCAGATAACCGACCAGCAGGCCCGCTATGATGGCACCGATAAAGCCGGTACCGGCGTCGGCGCCGTAGAAGCTGCCGTTGTTGGCGATCCAGCCGCCGATAAAGCCCGGGGCCAGGGCCGGGCGATCACCGATGGCGTAGGCGATGTAGCCCGCCAGTATGGGGATCATCAGGGTGAAGGCGGCCACGCCCACGTTGAGGATCTGGTTCCACATGCTCCCTTCCGGGATCTGCATGCCGCTCGGGGTCGGGTTGCCGCCGATGGCCAGCGCCAGCGCAATCAAGAGACCGCCGGTCACCACGAACGGGATCATGTGAGAAACGCCGTTCATCAGGTAGCGGTAGAGATCCGAGCTGCCGCCTGAGCTCTTCTCTTCGCTCTTGCGCTCATCCTTGTCCGCCACATAGGCGGGGGCCTTTAACGCCTGCTCAATCAGCCCCTTGCCATCCTTGATGGGGGCCTTGACGCCTGTCTTGATGAGCGGCTTGCCGTTGAAGCGGGCCATGTCCACCTGTTTGTCACAGGCCACGACTATGGCGCTGGCACGGGCAATCTCGGCCGTGGTCGGGCTGTTCTTGACGCCGATGGAGCCGTTGGTCTCCACCTTCACCTCAAAGCCCAGCTCCTTGGCTGCGCGCTCCAGCGACTCCGCCGCCAGATAGGTGTGGGCTATACCGGCCGGGCAGCCGGTGACACCTATGATGAAGCCTTTGTCGGCAACAGGGGCGGCTTGCTCTTCTTTCTTCTCGAGCAGCAGGGCCAGCGCGGCGGCCGGGGTCTTGGCGGCCAGCAGTTTGGCGATAAAGCCTTCTTCGATCAGCTTGGCGGAGAGCTCGGCCAGCACCTCGATATGGTGGTTGGCGCCACCGGCCGGGGAGGCAATCATGAAGAACAATTTGGACGGCTTGCCATCCTCGGCGCCGTAGTCGATGCCGCTGCGGCTGATGCCGATGGCCACCGCCGGTGTGCTCACCGCCGCGCTCTTGGCGTGGGGCAGGGCTACCCCCTCCTCGAAACCTGTGTTGTCCAGCGCTTCCCGGGCCCACAGATCCTTGATGAACTGTTGCTCATCGCTGACCTTGCCCTGCGCGACCAGCAAGCGGGCCATCTCGCTGAAGACCTCTTCCTTGCGCGTGGCCTTTAAATCGAGCGCGATCAGCTGCTCGTTGATAAGGGTGGTGATCATGGTGTTCTCCCCGCTCCTCGATGGAGCCTGTTGGCATGCCACCCGTGCTGGCACGGCATGCAGACAAAATTGACCTCACTATTATCGCGCCGGGGAGCAAGCCACCCTATCGGACAAATGTGCGAATGACTGGATTTTTGTGCGCCATCATCTCGAGTGTGACCCCGATCTCAAAGCGGGGAGACAAGAAAAATGGGGACGAATCGGATCGCCTGTTATTTTATTTTCTTTATAAATCATTTATTTGATTTCTTGTGTGATGAGGTGTTCTGGCCGTTCTCCGAGTATTTGCTCGAGAGAGGGACAGCCACTTTCTATAAATTTGTGAGGTTGAAAACGGTGGCGGCATGTGAGCCAACGCACATAAATGGCTGTCATCAGAGGAGGTTGGGGAGGACAAGCTGGAGAAATGGGCTTGGCAGGAGAGGGGAGCGAAAGCCCACTTTGCGAGGCGGCTATATCATATGTGCGACCGAATCGAGCCAGTGCGGAACTTGTTGGCGATACCAGTCCAGATAGCGCTGCGCTTGCGGTTTCTCTCTTCTGGTCAGCAGATTGGTGACCTCAATAATCAACCAGCACTTCGCCATGATGAGATGGCGCAGCAACCGGTCGCCAGAGAGAAGCGAGCTGTGGCGCAGGTAATGCTCAATGATGGCTTCATACTCCGCAAGTGAACCCATCTGTGGCACCAACGGAGCCAGATCGATGGCCGGGCTGCCATAACCAAATCGCTCCCAGTCAAACAACACCAGCTCACCATTGTCGCGGGTGCCCCAGTTACCCTCATTGCTATCCCCCGAGATGAGACAAGGCTCCGCAAACAGCTCGCGGCCAAGCTGCTGAATATGGCGGATTGTCTCACTGGCTGATTCCGGCAGGCAGAGTACAGAGAGTGCCTCGCTGGTATCGGCGAGCGACCAGCTGTGCGCTCTCAGCGTAAAATCGGGTTGATAGCGACTGTTGTGCAGACTAGCCAGCTGAACAAAGGTCTGCTCGTTGTGGTGCAGTTGCGCGAGGGTGACCGGATGAGGAATCTGCTCAAGGAACAGGGTCTCCCCCTCGACCTTGAGCAGGGCAGGTGTGTTGAGCCCGCTCAAATGCGGGGCGGCGCGTTGGTAGAAATGGCGCTCGACCGGCGATGCTCCGCTTTTTCTGATACAGGGCTTGCCATCCAGCATCTGGATATTTACGGAGGCACTCCCCATTTTTGCCAGCTCGTGTTGCGTCATCCAGTACCTTGTTAGCTGTGAGTGGTCAGTTGCGTGAGATAGCGGTTTACCTCTGCGCGAGTCGTGAAACTGTGCTTGTCGTTTGGGAATCGATCAAACAGTTCACGATGGAATTGGCGGGAGCTTTTGCTGGCTCGTTGCCCATATTCCGATGCCCACACCAGCAGTTGTTGAAAGTTCTCTTCGGCTGCAACTGCATCGCGTTGCCGGGCGCTTTGTGATCCGCGCGATAGCAGTGAATCACGGCATACAGACCAGTCGAGATCCAGAAATAGCAGAGTATCGGCGGCATCAAGCAGTTGTTCGGCCAAGGCACCAAATACCCCTTCGACCACCCATGAGGGCTCTTGAGCAAGTGTTTGAATGGCATGGTCAATCTCATGCTGGGGCCGTTTTTGGTTAAAGCCGCCCGGCTGCCAGACAATGGTGTCCAGATTGACCTCGCGGATAGTTAACCGCTTAGCCAATCGAGCCGCCAACCAGCTCTTGCCCGATCCCGAGTTGCCAATAATCAGAATTCGTTTCATCTCTGAGAGCTCTTTTCTGGAGCAGATATCTGGAGGCTGGAAAATAGAGGTGATGTTACCAATATCCGAATACGCTTCACTATTTGAACCTACGAACTTGGACATGCAACGCCTGGAGAGCATCTCTAAAGCTATTCCTTATAAATGATTTTTTGTGCAGAGAGTCATCGTAGTTTCTGACACTGATTCTCCGTCAATACGATAAAAGTCAGATGTTTCACCTATGATTTTGAAACCACACCTCAAATACAAGCTCTTTGCGGGAATATTGTTTGAAAGGACGTTTAAATCTAACCAGTCAATACTGTCCGTCTCTTGGCAAAATGGAAATGCTGATTCTAATAGCTTGACGCCTAAACCTTGTTTCCTGGCATTGTTTTTTACACCCATGCCCAACAAAACGCGATGGAAATTATATTCTCCACTGTAATGGCGCAAATCTATATGCCCAAGAATACGGCTGTTTGAGTCTTTAGCTAACCAAAGTTTCCTCCAACTTGGCTTACCGATACTAACGCCAAAACCATCTCGAAACTTGGCCCTAAGTTGTTCTGATACTTTGCAGTGATCCTTTGGAATTGGTTGGGATAGTGGTGAATGGTCGGATGCATTTTCTAGAAGATGAACACCTAGATACTCAAAGAAAAAATCTAAATCTGATATTTTTGCTTCTACTATTTCCATATATTCACCTAGTTACGTATAACGCTCGGTTAAGTGTCGATCCGATTAGAACTGTAGGTTCGATTCGCGCAGCGTAATCGGACTTTCGCGAAGACATGTTCAAGATTTTTCACCTTGTTATCAGACAAGGCTGCCGCACTGGATTTCAGCCTCCAGCCTGCTGTTTTTCACCTGTGATTGACCTGAAATGGCGTGATAGACCTGTGTCATGAATACAACTCCACCATGGCATTGGTAGCCAAGTGAAACATCTTAACCAAGGAAATATGGGGATAACACAGGGAGCCGATGAAAACCGGCTCAGGATCAACAAATTGCGTGTTAACGGGGGGGGATTGGCTCGCGTTGGACTGGGGAGCAGAGGAGTTGACCTGCCGCTGACGAGCCCGCTGTTCCGCGATACTCCGCCGGGAGCGCGGCTCAATACTCCAGAAACTTCTCTCCGCAGCGTTCGCAGATCAGATGTTTTACATGGGTGGCCTGATAGGCGAGGGTCTGGCCGAATACCGCGTTGGTCAGGAGGCTGGCGCGAAAGGCTTGCCAGAAGGTTTTGCGCGGATCCTTGGGCATGATGTCCTGGCTGTGATCCCGTGGCACCAGTACCACTATATGGCGGGTGCGCTCCCTGCATTTGTCACAGCGATGGATTTCACTTGGCGGGTTCTGGTCGTGCTGGCTGGTCATGATGGCGCTCGTGCAGGCTTGTGAAGAGAGTGGGGCGCCCATCATATTCCTCCCCACTTGGCTCTCAACCCCCTCGCCAGAGGGAGTTTGCCAATCGGGATCGGGATCACCTTTCCGGCGACCGGGGCCAGTCAGGGGACTGCGTCCTATCTCTGCTTGTCAGCCGGGGACGCTGGCATCGCTGCGCCGTTCCAGTGCCCGCTCCACATAGAGATAGCCGATGCCCATCACCTGTTGGGCGCGGTTGAGCGTGCCGACGCGCAGTTGGGTTGCATTGACCGCATCGCTGCAATCGAATGGATTGGCGCCGGTCTGGTGGATAATGGTCTGCAGCCAGGTTTCACCAAAGCCGCAGCTGCGGCCATAGAGCCAGATGCGGTTGATGTTGAGGATATTGAGGAAGTTGTAGAGGCTCAGGCCAATGGCGCGGGCCCCTTCGTCCACCAGGGCGCGGATCATGGCATCTCCCTGATGGTAGAGTGCGAGCAGCTGGGTCGTATCCAGCTCCACCCCCGACAGCGCCGGGTTGTCGGCACTGGTTTGTTGCTTGAGAAACACCCTGGCCCGTTTTTTGATGGCAAACAGCGAGGCGACCGTCTCCAGGCAGCCGTAGCGGCCGCAGGCACAGGCGCTGCCGTCCGGGTTGATGATGGTGTGGCCTATCTGGCCGCTGCCAAACAGGGCACCCCGATAGATCTGGCCGTTGATGATAAAGGCGGACCCTATGCCGTAGTCGACGTTGATGACACAAAAATCCCCGTTTCCTTCCCGGCCCTGCCACTTCTGGGCCAGTGCCAGCATGATGCAGTCGTTATCCACCATCACCTCGCAGCCGAGACGCTCTTCCAGCAGGTATTTGAGCTCGACCGGCGCGTGCCAGGGGGCTTGTGGCATGGTTTGCGACACCCCGGTGGCCGGGTTGACCTGCCCGTGTACCGCCAGAGCCAGCCGGATCGCCAGCCCCTTGTGGCGGCGCTTGTGCTGGTAGTAGTGCGCTTCAATCAGGCGCAGCAGTTCATCGGGGGTTTGCGGGGCTATCTTCTGGCCGCTGAACTCACCCAGCGGGGTGATCAGGTTGTCCACCAATATGCTCTCCAGGCTGGTGGGGCTGATATTGAGGCAGAGGATTGCCCCCTGGCCGCTGGCGATGCGGTAGCTGCCGCCGTTGATGCCGCGCAGGGAGAGGTTCTGCTCGCTGTGACTGATGGCGCCGTCGGCCACCAGTTCATCGAGGATCTTGCTGACCGCCGGGATGGAGAGCTCGCAATGGCGGGCCAGGGTGGATTTGCTCGCCTCCTTGAGCTGGTAGAGCAGCGCCAGCAACACCTGCTTGTTGTGGTGGCGTACCTTCTGGTTGTTCAGGCCGATGATCATCAGTTCACTAAACTCCGCTTACTGTATTGCGTGATCTTTAAGCGAAAATCGCTGTCATCGCCATTCTAAACTGGCCTCATCGAAACGTTTACTAATAAATGTTGAATGAGGCGAGATTGATGAGAGCTGATGTAAGAGTCTGGGTAGAGGCCGTCACCCTGCCGACCTACGAGGTCGGTGCCGAAGATCCCAACCCCATGTTTCTCGAGAAGCGGGTCTATCAGGGCTCCTCGGGGGCTGTCTATCCCTATGGGGTGATCGACACCCTCACCGGCCAGAAGCAGATGAAGTCTTATCAGGCGGTCTGGCTGGAGAACGACTTCATCAAGGTGATGCTGCTGCCGGAGCTGGGTGGCCGCATCCACCGTGCCTACGACAAGGTGATGAATCGCGACTTCGTCTATTACAACGAAGTGATCAAACCGGCGCTGGTGGGGCTGGTGGGGCCCTGGATCTCCGGCGGCATCGAGTTCAACTGGCCGCAGCACCACAGGCCCACCACCTTTATGCCGGTGGACTTCACCATTGCGGAGCGCGAGGGCGGCGCCAAGACCGTCTGGCTGGGGGAGGTGGAGCCGATGCGCGGTCTGCAGGTGATGGCGGGCTTCACCCTCTATCCCGACAAGGCGCTCATCGAGATCACCGGCAAGGTGTTCAACGGCAACGACACGCCGCGCCACTTCCTCTGGTGGTCCAACCCGGCAGTGAAAGGGGGCGATGCCCATCAGAGCGTCTTCCCGCCCGATGTGACCGCCGTCTATGACCACGGCAAGCGCGATGTCAGCGCCTTCCCCGTCGCTCGCGGCACCTACTACAAGGTGGACTACTCCGCCGGGGTCGATATCTCCCGTTACCGCAACATTCCGGTGCCCACCTCCTACATGGCGGACAAGTCTGACTACGACTTCGTCGGTGCCTACTGCCATGACGAGCAGGGCGGCCTGTTGCACGTGGCGGATCACCATGTTTCGCCGGGCAAGAAGCAGTGGAGCTGGGGCAACTGTGACTTCGGTCTGGCCTGGGATCGCAACCTGACCGACGACAACGGCCCCTACATCGAGCTGATGACCGGGGTTTACACCGACAACCAGCCCGACTTCACCTGGCTGGATGCGGGGGAGGAGAAGGTGTTCGTGCAGAACTTCCTGCCCTACAACACCCTCGGCACCCTGCAAAATGCCAACACCCGCGCCGCCATCAAGCTGGAGCGCACCGACGACGGCCTGCTGTGCGGTGCCTACGCGATCGCGCCGCTGTGCCACGCCTGCTTCGAAGTGAGCGACGAAGGCGGCGTGCTGTTCACCCAGACGCTGGAGTTGCAACCGGGTCAGGCCTGGCTTGAGCCGTTCGCCATCACCAGTGAGGGACGTTTGCAGGTGCGCCTGCTGGATGAACAGGGCCAGCCGATCCTGAGTTATCTCGAACATCAGTCCGTGGGCGAAGCCCTGCCGGATCCGGCCACGGCGCCGGAGCCAGCCGTCAATCTCGACTCTATCGATGAGCTCTACTTCATCGGCCAACATCTTGAGCAGTATCTGCACGCCAGCCGCTCGCCCTTTGATTACTACCTGCGGGCTCTGGAGCTAGACAGTGGCGACTATCGCTGCAACCTGGCGCTGGCGACGCTGGAGTACAACCGCGCCAACTATGAGCAGGCGCTGGGCTACGCCAATCAGGCGCTGGTCCGTGCCCATCGGCTCAACAAGAACCCCCAGTGTGGCAAGGCGAGCTTGCTGCGGGCCCATATCGAGGAGCGTTTGGGGCAGTTCGATGCCGCCTTCGATGACTTCTACAAGGCGACCTGGAGCGGCAACTGCCGCGACAGTGGCTTCCTTGGGCTGGCCCGCATCGCCATGGTGCGCCGTGATCCGCTGCAGGCACTGCCCTTTGTCGAAAAGAGTCTTGCGGTCAACGGCACCCACTACGGTGCCATCGCCCTCAAAGGGTTGGCGCTGCTGGAGTCTGGCCAGCGAGAGGCCGCCATCGCCTATATCGACGAGCAGCGAGTCCGTTATCCGCTTCACTATCAGCTGGCCTTCCTGCGCTGGCTGGCAAGCGAGCAGCCGACCGATCTCGAGGCGCTGCGCACCCTGTGCAACGGGCGCGGGGTGAACCTCTGTTTCCTGGCGAGCAATCTGCTGGCGCTGGGACGCCCCGAGCTGGCGCAGCAACTGCTCTCAGCACTGCCGGTGGAAGAGACCCTGCCGCTGTTGTTCCAGGCTGCGCTGCTGCCGGAAGGTGAGGCACAAGATGCCCTGCTGCAACGGGCCGAGCAGGCCTTTGGCCGCAAGGTGCGCTTCCCCAATACCCTTGGCGAGGTGGCCATGCTGGCGCAACTGCCCCACAGCTGGTTCGCCAGCTATCTGCTGGGCTGCTTCCACTACAGCAAGCGCAGCTACCCGCAAGCCATCGCATTGTGGCAGCAGGTTTGCGAGCAGGCACCCGGATTTGCCCCGGCCTGGCGCAACCTTGGCATCTATCACTTCAACAAGAGCGGCGATTCGGTGGCGGCCGAGCAGTGTCTGAGCCGGGCCTTTGCCCTCAAGCCGGACGATGCCCGTCTGCTGTTTGAACTGGATCAGCTGCACAAGCGCTGCGTCATGGCCCCCGCAGAGCGGTTGGCGCTGCTGGAGGCGCACCGTGAGGTAGCCCTCAAGCGCGACGACCTGACCGCCGAATTGCTCAGCCTCTATCACATCACCGGGCAGCTGGATGCGGCGGCCGAGATCTTGCGGCTGCGCGAATTCCACCCCTGGGAGGGGGGCGAGGGCAAGGTGACCGGCCAGTACCTCATCAATCAGCAGCGCCGGGCGCTGGTACTGATGACTCAAGGACGCCATGAGCAGGCCATTCCGTTGCTGCAACAGGCGCTGCACTACCCCCTCAATCTGGGGGAGGGGCGTCTGGTGGGACAGACCGATAACGACATCCACTACCTGCTGGCGCTCTGCCATCTGGCTTGTGACAACCAGAGTCTGGCGGTCCAGTGCCTGCAAGAGGCCTGCCTCGGCCAAGGATCGCTCGGGGCCAGCCGCTACTACAACGATCAGCCGGTGGATTACCTCTTCTATCAGGGCATGGCGCTGGCACGTCTTGGCCGGGTTGCGGAGGCGCAGCGTCTGTTCGAGGGAATGGTGGCCTGGGCCGAGCAGGCGATGGGCGAGTCGGTCGAGGCGGACTTTTTCGCCGTCTCGCTACCCGACCTCATCGTGCTGGATGACGATCCGCAGCACCAACATCGCCAGCACTGCCTGCTGGTCAGGGCGCTCGGCTTGTTGGGGTTGGGTCAGCGCGATGGCTGTGAACAAACCTTGCGAGAGCTGCTCGCCCTCAACCCGGCTCACGACAAGGGGCACCTCTTTGCCCTGATCTGCCGCGAGCTGTCACTCCACTCATAACACTCATAACAAAAACCGGCGCCCCGCCACGGTGAGGGGCGCCACTGCACCCTACAATCGACAAGATGATAAGGATGAGTCATGGAACGCACGACAAATCAATTGGATACGAATGGGCTCAATATGAGCTACATCTGGATGATCTGCCTGGTGGCCGCCTGCGGTGGCCTGCTGTTTGGTTATGACTGGGTCGTGATTGGCGGGGCCAAGCCCTTCTATGAGGCCTACTTCGCCATTACGGATCCGGCCCAGTCCGGCTGGGCCATGAGTTCGGCGCTGGTGGGCTGCGTGCTGGGGGCCGCCATTTCCGGTTGGTCTGCCGACCGCTTCGGTCGCAAGAAGCCGCTGATCTTGGCCGCCGTCCTGTTCACCATCTCGGCGTGGGGCACTGCGGCGGCCAGCGACTTCGATCTGTTCGTGGTCTATCGCATCATCGGCGGTATCGGCATCGGTCTGGCCTCTGCGCTTTCGCCCATGTACATCGCCGAGATAAGCCCGGCCGCAAAACGGGGCAAGTTCGTGGCCATCAACCAGCTCACCATAGTCATCGGGGTGCTGGCCGCCCAGTTGGTGAACCTGATGATCGCCGATCCGGTGGCGAGCAATGCAACTCAGGCCGATATTCTGGCTACCTGGAATGGGCAATCCGGCTGGCGCTGGATGTTCGGTGCCGAACTGGTGCCGGCCCTGGCGTTTCTGGTGTTGATGTTCTTCGTGCCGGAGTCGCCGCGCTGGTTGGCCAAAGATGGTCAGTATGAGAAAGCCTCCCGCATGCTCGGCAAGATTGGCGGTGATGCCTATGCCAAGCAGACCCTGGCCGATATCCGTCAAACCCTGGTGGGCGAGACCCACAAGGTTTCGCTGGCGGAGCTGGGCAAACCCTCGGTGCGGCCAATCCTCATCATCGGGATTGTGCTGGCGGTGTTCCAGCAGTGGTGCGGCATCAACGTCATCTTCAACTATGCGCAGGAGATCTTTGCCTCCGCCGGGTTTGACATCAACAGCACCCTCAAGTCCATCGTTGCCACCGGTCTTATCAACCTGCTGTTTACCCTGATTGCGCTGCCCATGGTGGACAAGATTGGCCGTCGCAAGCTGATGCTGATTGGCTCGGCGGGGCTGACCATCATCTATGCCATGATGGCGGCTGCCTATGCCAGCGGTATGCTGGGGCTGCCGGTGTTGCTGCTGGTATTGGCGGCCATCGCCATCTATGCCCTGACCCTGGCGCCGGTCACCTGGGTGCTGCTCTCGGAGATCTTCCCCAACCGGGTGCGCGGATTGGCGATGTCGGCCGGCACCCTGGCGCTCTGGATTGCCTGTTTCGTGCTGACCTACACCTTCCCGCTGCTTAATGCCGGGCTGGGCGCTGCAGGCAGTTTCCTGCTCTATGGCCTCATCTGTTTTGCCGGTCTCATCTTTATCTATCGCAAGGTGCCCGAGACCAAGGGGGTCACCCTGGAAGCGCTGGAAGCCCAGCTGGCCCAGGGCAAGGTCGAACTGACTCCGGCCAAGGCGAGTACGGCTGCATGACGGTATACACATTGAGCAACCCGCATCTTCGGATGCGGGTCTCTGCACAAGGGGCCTGCCTGCTGGGACTGGAAGATGACAAAGGGCGCCCGCTGCTGCGAGATACTGACCTGGCGCAGCCCTGGCATCCCGCACAGAGCGCGCTGTTTCCCATGTTGCCGCTGGCCAATCGGGTAGCGGGCAACCGGTTCGAGTTGTGGGGGGATGACTGTGCGCTGCCCGCGAGCGAGCTCGATCCCGATTTCTTTTTGCATGGGGATGGCTGGTTGCAGCCCTGGCAGCCGGTGGCGTTGACCGACAGCTCGGTGACCTTGCAGCTCACCAGCCAGAATGGCCCCTTTCACTATCTGGCCGAGATCGACTATCGCCTGCAGGGAGCGAGCTTGGTGGCGCGGATCGGCTTGACCCATCTCGGGGAGGCGCCCTGCCTCTACGGTGCGGGATTCCACCCCTTCTTCTGGCGCGACGAGCAGACAAAGATTCGCTTTCTGGCGAGCGGCGTCTGGCAAGAGGGGCCGGATCATCTGCCGACTAGCTGGAGCAGCAAATTGCCCCCACACCTCGATTTTCGCCAGTGGGCTTGCCCGCAAGGGTGGCTCAACCACTGTTACGGCGGCTGGCGTGGTCAGGCCGAGATCGATCATCCAGCCCGCCAGCAGCGCCTGCTGGTTTCAAGCGAGAGTGCCTTCCTGATGCTCTACCAGCCCGATGACGCGAGTGGCTTCGTCTGTCTGGAGCCCCAGAGTCACGCCGCCAATGCCCACCACATGGCAGGTCACCCTGGCCTGCGCCTGCTCGGCCGTGGCGATCGCATGAGCATCGGCATGACCCTCAGCCTGCAGCGGACACAAGCAGCCCAATAACCTTCCCTGGCTCCCTTTAACGACAGGAAGCCTGCAAGGGCCTCAAGGATATGGGCGGGAGAGATCCTGACCTCAGGCCGACTCCCGCTTCTGCAGATTGGGGGTGATGATATGGCGGTTGGGGGCAAGCTCGGGTTGCTGCATCCGGGTCAGCAGCCGCCTTGCCGCCTGACGGCCAATCTCCCGCGCCGGTGAGCTGATGAAGGTGAGGGCAGGGGAGGTGAGTTCCGCCTCTGCCACGTCGTCAAAGCCGAGCAGGGCGACCTGCTGGCCTATGTAGTTGTCCTTGCCCACGGTGCGCCCGCTCGCCTCCACCCCGTAAATGCCGCCGAGCGCAACCTCTGGGTAGTGGCAGAGCACGGCGGTTACCTTGGGATGCTGGTGCAGCAGCTGGGCTATGGTGTCGGCTGCGCTGCGCTGGGTGCGCTCGCACTCCAGTACCCACTCCGGTTTGAAGGGGAGGCCATATTGCAGCAGGCTGGCGCAGTAGCCGCCGATGCGCTCGGCGCGGGTGAGGGAGTCGGCCCGCCCGCCCACGTAGGCGATATGGCGGTGGCCCTGCTCGATGAGATAGGTGGTAGCCTGCTGGGCGGCATGGGTGTTGTCGGGGCCGATAAAGTCCACGTCATCCCGGTAGTAGGAGCGGGCGGCGCACACCACCGGCAGTTGTGAGTCAAGCAGGGTCTCCAGGGTTTTGGCCGCCGCGCCGCGCACCGGATTGAAGATGATGCCTGCCACCCCCTGACGCGACAGCGACTGGATGCTCTGCTGCAACCGCTCCGGGCTGTGGCCGCACTGGGTCAGAAACAGCAGGTAGCCCTGCTGCTCCAGCACCTCGCTCACCCCTGCCGTGACCTCGGTATAGAAGGGATCCGTGATGTCGCGCAGGATCAGGCCCACCAGGTTGGATTGCTGGCTGCGCAGGTTGGCGGCGGCGCTGTTGGGCACGTAGTCGAGCTGCTTGATCGCCTGCTGCACCCGCTCGGCGGTGGCCGGCGAGATGCGTCCCTTGCCACGCAATACCATGGAGACTGTGGTGACCGAGACCCCCGCCAGCTGGGCGACATCGGTGATCTTGGCGTTTTTCGATACAAGCGGTTTGGTCGACATAGGTTTGGACGGCATGGGTTGTGACGACATAGGACGAGTGCTGCAGCCATGGGCAAAGAGACCGGAGAACCACAGCATACCCCCTCGCATACCCAAGTGAAACGTTACATCACAGCTGCGCCGATCTGGCTCACAGATTTTGATCCACTCGCCATTCGGGCCTGCCATTCTGTGATCCTGTCGGCACTTGTGAGTTGATAAAACGTTTTATCATCCACAAAACCTGATGCGGTCTCTCTCCCCTGCCTGCCCTCCCTGAGCGCAGTGCGGGAGATCGGCATCGAGACGTGACCTTCACTTCACAAGGATCAGACACATGGCCAAGTCCCCCGCCAAATCCACCATATGGGAGTTTCTGCAGAGCCTCGGCAAGACTTTTATGCTGCCGGTCGCCCTGCTGGCCTTCTCCGGTATCCTGCTCGGTGTCGGCAGTTCGCTCACCAGCGATGCGGTCAAGCAGAGCATGCCCTTCCTCGACAACATGGTGCTGCAACTGCTGTTCCTCTGGATGACCAAGGTGGGGCTGGTGGCCTTTATCTACCTGCCGGTGATGTTTGCGGTCGCCATTCCGCTGGGGCTGGCGCGGGAAGAGAAGGGGGTGGCGGCCTTTGCCGGTTTCGTCGGCTATGCGGCGCTCAACCTCTCCATCAACTTCTACCTCACCGTGGCCAACGTCATCGGTGATGCGGCGGCGGAGAAGGCCTACGGGGTGAAATCGATCCTCGGCATCAGCTCCATCGACACCGGTATTCTGGGGGCCATCATAGTCGGGGTGATAGTCGCCAAACTGCACGCCCGTTTTTACACCTACCGGATGCCAGATGCGCTCGCCTTTTTCGGTGGTGCCCGCTTCGTGCCCATCATCACAGTGCTGGTGTTGGGGGTTGTCGGCCTGGTCGTGCCTTTCGCCTGGCCCTGGTTTGCCGCCGGCATCAACGGTATCGGGGCGCTGATTTCCCATGCCGGCCCCTTCGGTCCCTTTCTGTTCGGTACCGGTGAGCGTCTGCTGCTGCCGCTTGGTCTGCACCACATTCTGGTGGCGTTGATTCGCTTTACCGAAGCGGGCGGCACGTCGCTTGTGTGTGGCAACGAGGTGAGCGGCGCGCTCAATATCTTCTACGCCGAGCTTTCTTGCGCTGACACCACCGGCTTCTCGGTCTCTGCCACCTCCTTCCTCTCTCAGGGCAAGATGCCTGCCTTCCTCGGCGGTCTGCCGGGTGCGGCGCTCGCCATGTATCACTGCGCCCGCCCGGAAAATCGCGGCAAGATCAAGGCGCTGCTGGTCTCTGGTGTGGTGGCCTGCGTCATCGGCGGTATCACAGAGCCACTGGAGTTCCTGTTCCTGTTCGTAGCACCTGTGCTCTACGTCATTCACGCCATCCTGACGGGTCTCGGCTTTATGACCATGGGGCTGCTCGGCGTCACCATCGGCAACACCGACGGCAACCTTATCGATTTTCTGGTGTTCGGCGTGCTGCAGGGCACCGCCACCAAGTGGTATCTGGTGCCGGTCGCGGCCGCCATCTGGTTTGCCATCTACTACAGCGTGTTCCGCTTCGCCATCGTGCGCTTCAACCTGAAAACGCCTGGTCGTGAAAAAGAGAGCCGTGAAATTGAAACCAGCGAGACCGCCCAACCGGCGGGCAAGAAGGCGGGCAACAGCGGTTACAACGGTGAAATCATCCTCAACGCCTTGGGCGGGGCTGATAACATCCTTGCGCTCGATAACTGCATCACCCGCCTGCGGATGTCGGTGCAGGACATGAGCCGGGTCGATGACAAGGTATTGAAAGCGAACGGCGCCATCGGGGTGATCAAGCTCGATGAGCACAACCTGCAGGTAGTGATCGGCCCGCAGGTGCATCTGGTGAAAAACCAGCTGCAGAGCCTGATGGGGGCCTGAACCAGCCAATGAAATCCGAACGGGGGGCGCAAGCCCCCTTATTTGCCTCTCCAAATATGTCTCCTGTTTATGGATGGAGAAACTTCATGCGCAATATTGATGACTTCGACCGCGTGGTCGACCGCCACGGCACCTACTGCACCCAGTGGGACTATGTAGCCGACCGTTTTGGCCATGCCGACCTGCTCCCCTTTACCATCTCCGACATGGATTTCGAGACCGCCCCCTGCATTCGCCAGACGTTGGCCACCCGCCTCGAACACGGGGTATTTGGCTACAGCCGCTGGAATCACGGTGACTTCAAGGGGGCGGTGAGCAACTGGTTTGCCAGCCGCTACGGGGCGACCCTCGACCCCGAGACGCTGGTCTACGGCCCCTCGGTCATCTATGTGATTGCCCAGCTGGTGAGCCTCTGGTCGGCGCCGGGTGAAGGAGTGCTGGTGCATACCCCCGCCTACGATGCTTTCGGCAATATGCTGGCCGCCAATGACAGGGTGCTGCTGCCTTGCCCGCTAATAAAGGCGCAGGGGAGTTACCAGATCGACTGGCAATGTTTCGAGCAACAGGCGGCACGCCCCGATTGCCGGATTTTGCTGCTCTGCAGCCCCCACAACCCCACCGGCCGGGTCTGGACGCGGGATGAACTGAGCCGGATGGCCGCCATCTGCCAACGCCACGGGGTCAAGGTGATCTCGGACGACATCCATATGGATGTGAGCTTTACCCGCTACCTGCCCTGGAGTGAAGTGGCGCCGGACGATCACTGGGCGCTGGTGAGCTCGGGCTCCAAATCCTTCAATATTCCGGCCCTTGGCGGTGCCTACGCCTTTATCGCCAATGGTGATGCGCGGGCTGCCTATCTGCAGCGGCTCAAGGCGGCCCACGGCCTCTCATCGCCGCCCATTCTCGGGGTGCTGGCCCATATCAGCGCCTATCGGGATGGCGGTGCCTGGCTCGATGCGCTCAAATCCTATCTGCACGGCAACCTCATCCAAGTGGCGGCGCGTCTCAACGCCGCCTTCCCCGCCATCGACTATCGGATGCCCGAGGGGACCTATCTCGCCTGGATTGACTTAAGCGGCCTCGGCATCGACTCGACCGAGCAAATGGATGCGCTGCAAACCTTGCTGGTGGAGAAATACCGGGTCGCCATCATGCGCGGCGACACCTACGGCCCGGAAGGCAAAGGCTATATCCGCCTCAACGTCGGCTGTCCGCGATCTAAGGTAGATAAAGGCCTCGATGCCCTGATTGGGGCGCTGCAGGAGCTGCTTGCCGGATAGGAGAACCGCCGCCCTCGGGCGGCGGTTGTTATTTCGAGGCCGCCTTTTCAGGCTTGTAACGGGTCTGCTCTATCTGATCGAAGCGCAGGATCAGGGTATCGCCCCCCTTGAGGCGGTAGGCGCAGTGAGAGCCGTTGCAGGCGATGCGGATATGGGGCTCATCCCCCAGCAGAGGAGATTGACTATGGGCCTCGGTCAGCGGCCACTTGCCTTGTTCGAGGTGGGAGATTTGGAGATTGGCCTCCTTTTCTCCCATTGGTTTGGTGTATTCGGATGCCCAAACAACCAGCAGGAGAGGAAGAATAAAAAGTGCAAATTTTAGATAGGCGCTTTTTAACCAAATCAAGCAATTAAAAGTAAAAGGTGCTGGATAGTTGTGAGCAATTTTCCCTCCCTTCAGCACGATCGGTTGTAGAGCAAAAAAACGGATCGCCCACCAGGAAAGCGTCAGTCGCCACTTAACCTTGAAAAATAGGACTGAGAGTATGGCGAACAGTATCCCCACGGTCATAACCAGAGGAAGTACGTAAGGTAAAAACAGCTTGAGTAGTAGAACGAATCCGTGGAAGAGAGTGACATCTGCGGGTTGAGAGAACTCGGTATACTCCAGTCCGAATTGCCCCAGATAACCGTGGTAATAGCGCATTCCCACAAAGTACACAGCCGCCGTCAGCAAGGGGATTAGAGCGCATAGAATGCCGACAAATCCCAGCATGCCTTCTTTCTCTTCATCCTCGTCCTTTGAAGCCCGCAGCTCTTGCAGATGTTTCTTAAGCCATTTCCGCTTCAAGGAGGTTAAATCCATCTCCATGTGACGACTCCCTGTCTCAAGTGAGTTGGGTTGTGTTCATCTATTCATGAGTTCCAATTCGTGCCATATCAATGAAGAGAGGACGAGGGTTTGGGGCTATTCAACGGGGCTCTTCGGTACGATACAGCACCTTGCCGCAGGCGAGGCAGGTATGGCGAAAGCGGTTGTCGTACCAGCCGGTCTGGGGGTGACCCAGTACCTTATCCGAGCCGCAGGCGCAGCAGCGGGCGTTGAGCATATCCCCGGTGGCACACTCGGGATGGGCGCTCAGGTACTCGGTGCGGGTGGGCAGGCGCAGCCAGTCGGGGTGGGCGTGGCGCCTGTCCCAGAAACGCATGGCATAGAGGCTGGCCGCAAGGGAAAGCAGGCCAAACAGCCATAAGAGGTCCATGATGTGACTCCTTGGTGAGAAAGCGCGATAAGGGGCCTGGATCAGAGAATGGCGCGGCTGCGAAACAGCACCTTGCCGCAAGCAAGGCAGGTGTGACGCAGACGGTAATCGCCGGCACCGGTCAGCGGCTGGAATAGCACCTTGTGGGAACCGCAGGCGTAGCAGCTGGCGTTCTCGTCATCCTCGGTGGCGCACTCGGGATGCAGGTTGAGGTACTCGGGCAGGGTGGGCAGCTTGTCCCAGTCGGGCTGAGTGACAGAGCGGTTCTTGAGGATGATGCCGGCGGTCACCAGACCCGCCAGGGTGAGCAGTACGTCAGTCAATTCCATGAGCGTCAAGGCTCCGTCCGTGAGGGGCCGCAGGGCCGTGGGATATGCAGTTGCAATATGGCTCCTATCTTATCTTTCCGTGGGCTGAGTGTGCTATCCCCGCCTGGGTGGCCGGTACGGCTGGCGGATTGGCTCTGCTCTCTTTAGCTGGTGTTGAAATAAACGAAGGGGCCCTCGGCCCCTCCTGTTGCACATCAGATAAAGTGCCATCGTCAGGCCACCTTGCTGCCCGGCTGGGTGCGGGCCAGCAGCCCTTCCGGGTTGTGGATGGCCTCCCTGGTCTTCACATCGATGACCTCGATATTGGCGAAGCGCTCCCGGTTCTTGATGGCCACATCGTGGGCCAGTATGACGCAGCGGGCGTTGGCCACGTCCTTGGCGCTGATGCGGTTGATGATGCCGTTGGCGCCTTGTGTCTCCACTTTCAGCTTGATCCCGGCCTTGGCCGCCGCCTTTTGCAGGCTCTTGGCGGCGAGGAAGGTGTGGGCCACGCCGGACGGGCAGGCGGTGATGGCGAGCACGTCCGCTTCCCCTTCCGCTTCGATGATCTGATAGCCGCTGTCGGCGGTTGTCACTGTCTCATCCTCGGTCACCGGCTTTTTCAGCAGGTTGACGATAAGGGCCGTGGTCAGGGCGCCGAGCACGGTTCCCAGGATATAACCCATCTTGCCTTCCACCACAGGCAGCACTATCCAGCCGCCCCAGGGGGCATGGTTGATGCTGTGCATCATGAAGCCTGTGATGTTGCCGACGATCCCACCCGCGACTATGGCCGGAATGACCCGCACCGGATCGGCGGCGGCAAAGGGAATGGCCCCCTCGCTGATGCCGATCATGCCCATGATGGCGGCCGCCTTGCCCGCTTCACGCTCTTCCTTCTTGTAGCGACGTGGTGAGAGCAGGGTTGCCAGCGCCATGCCGAGCGGCGGCACGCAGATGGCGATGCCGACCCCGCCCATCAGCCAGGGCTGGGTGTTGACCTGGGTCTGGGCGAACAGGGTCGCCACCTTGTTGACCGGGCCGCCCATGTCAAAGGCGGTCATGCCACCCAGGATGGCGCCCAGCATCACCTTGCCGGAGCCCGCCATGCTGGAGAGCCAGTGGTTCATCCCCTCCATCATGGCGGCGATGGGCGCACCTATGACCCACATGACGATGCCGCACACCAGGAAGGTGCCGATCAGCGGATAGATGAAGATGGAGCCCAGCGAACTCATGGAGTCCGGTAGTTTTATGCGTTTGAGCTGGTTGACAATAAGCCCGGCGATAAAGCCCACCAGAATGGCGCCGAGAAAACCTGTGTGGAACTGCTGCACTGCTATCCAGGAGCCGATCATGCCGGGCGCCAGGCCCGGTTTGTCCGCCATTGAGTAGGCGATATAGCCGCCGAGCACGGCGGTAAACAGGGTCAGCCCCGCTATCCCCATGTCGGCCATGTCCTTGAGCACGCCCGCCTCGGGCACGGCGCCCTTGCCGCTCATCATCACGGAGAGCGACAGCAGCACGCCCCCTGCCACTATGAAGGGGATCATGTGGGAGGTGCCAAACAGCAGGTGCTGCTTGAGGGTGTTGAGCTGTGCCTTGATGCTGCGATCCTGGGGTTCAGGTGCACTGGCTCGCGGTTGAGCTGCTGCCTCGGCGCGTACCGGCGGCTTGCCGGCTAGGCCGACAGGCGCCGTGGCCGCCAGCAGTGACAGCACCTCGGCCTTGCTGGTGGCCGCCTGCATCCGGGGGATAAAGCCGGGTTCCAGCAGCTTGGTGGAGAGCTCGGCCAGCACCTCGATATGGTGGTTGGCGCCGCCCGCCGGGGAGGCAATCATGAAGAACAGTTTGGAGGGCAGCCCATCTTCGGCGCCGTAGTCGATCCCCTGCCGGCTGATGCCGATGACGATGGCAGGCTGCAATACCGCCTCACTCTTGGCGTGGGGCAGGGCAACCCCCTGTTCAAAACCCGTGTTGTCGAGGTTTTCCCGCGCCCAGAGGTCGCGCACGAACTGATCCTGATTGCCTATCTTGCCGCAGGCGTTGAGTCGGGCGGCCAGTTCGACAAACAATCCCTGCTTGTCGTTGGCCGTTATGTCGAGGCAGATCAGTCCTTCATCTATCAAGGTGGTGAGCATAGGCGTCTCCTGGCTCTGCGAGCCCTGGTGATATGAGTAACGAATGGAGCAAACGATTGACCTGCCTATTGTTTCTCCCAAGCCATGTCACCGAAATCGGATATATGTGCCCTTTACTGGATTTTTGTGCCAGTCCCCTCACCCTGTGAGCCGGTTCGCATTTTTGTTTATGCCATGGCATTGGCCAATGTTTGATTAAAGCTGTTTAAAAACAGATAGTTGAGCTTGTCAGATAAATGAGAATAAAGAGATGGCGGGACAGGATCCCCCTGAACCGGCAAGCATGGATGGAGATTTGTGCGCCCTTGCCATCTCTTGAAATGTGAGCCGCTTGGCAAAAGTGCGGTCCGGGAGCCAAAGTGCACATCAGCAAGGGGAGAGAGGCCGGCCTGGCCGAGCCGCGTGAAAAAAGTGTGCATAACCAGCGGCCCTCGATGATGGCGGTGAGAAAGTTGATGTGGTTGATTTCAATTTACTGATAATAAAAGGAAATTTATAATTTCATTACGCCGGGTTAGATGATTTCGTATGGTTTCATAAGAGGCTTTTAGCTGATTTTTAGATTAGCTTTTGCATAATCAATCGTTTATTTAGTTGGACAATCCAGGCGGGATCGGTGTCCAATCAGGGAGCAGGTTGGCCAACAGTGCCGTCAGCCAGTGTGTAACCCTATGATGTAAGGAGACATCCTGATGGAAAAACTTGACCAAGAGATCGACACCATGCGCCAGGAGTTTGAGTCACAAGGCCAGAAACAGGCCCACGACAAATGGCAAGCCAGGGTCGATGAACTGCAACGGGAACGGGAGCGTTCAGAAGCGTCCCAGCCGGAAGCGGCAGAACACTAGCCCGCCGACGGCCACCATAGTGATGGCCATCGGTCAAGCAGATAATAAAACCCCCCACAGCCCGCAAGGGAGGTGGGGGATTTTTATTGGCCGGGCGATGGTGCCCTTGAAGGCGTCATGCGGCGCAGACTGACGAACGAAGGCGCCGCCAGGGAACAACAAGGGCCATCAGTGATGGCCCTTGTTGGTTTATCCACTCATTGAACCCGTGCCGGGTTCACGCCTTAGCAGCGGTTGCCGGCGCGGGCGACCCGGCCTTCGGCCAGCAACTGGTAGTGGCCGGTGGCGGCGGGGACGAAGGCGGACTGGCCCTTCTCGAGGCGCAGCGTCTCGTCGCCCTGCTTGAGCGTCACAGTGCCATCGATGGCAAACAGGATCTCGGCGCTGGCGGTGGTGAGCGCATGCTCACCCGCCGGGTAGACGCTGAAGGTGAAGTCCGGCACCGGCACGTCGAAGTGCTGCACCACACCGTCACAGCGGGGGGCCGGCAGGATCTGGTCATCCGGCTTGGGCAGACAGCGGGTGCAGTCCAGCAGCTCGGCCACGTCTATGTATTTGGGGGTGAGACCGGCGCGCAGCACGTTGTCCGAGTTGGCCATGATCTCGAGGCCGGTGCCGCGCACATAGGCGTGGGGGGTGCAGGCATCGAGGAACATGGCCTGACCCGGCTGCAGGGTTACCACGTTCAAGAGCAGCGGCGAGAAGAGTCCCACATCCCCCGGGTACTGGGCGGCCAGGCTGGTGATCAGCGCGAAGGTCTCCTCATCCTGGTGCGCGGCGGCATAGGCCAGCAGGCCCGCCAGGGCGTCTTCCTTGCACGCACCTTGTAAAATCAGCAGCTGATGGAAGAAGTGCTGCAGGCCCGCTTCGTGCTGGTTGGCGGCAAGGGCCGCGACCAGATCGGCGATGGCCGCCAGCTTGACCCGCTCGAACAGCGCCAGTATGGCGGGAATGGCGCGAAAGCCGTTCATCGCCTGATAGGGGGTGAGGGCAAACACCAGCTCCGGCTTGTGATTGGGGTCTTTGTAGTTGCGATTGGCTGCCTTGGGGTCGATACCGGCGGCTTCTTCTTTGGCAAAGCCGGCTTCGGCCTGGGCCTTGCTCGGGTGTACCTGGATGGAGAGGGCCTTCTCGGCGCACAGCACCTTGAACAGGAACGGCAGGCTGCCGAAACGGGAGACGGTAGCCTCACCCAGCGCGGCGGCCGGGGCCGCGTCGATCACCGCCGAGAGCTTCTGGGCACTGCCCGCCAGCGTCACCTCTGAACAGCCGTTGGGGTGGGCGCCCATCCACAGCTCGGCCTGGGGTTTGCCCGCCGGATTTGGGATGCCGAACAGGGTGGTGAGGGCATCATGACTGCCCCAGTCGTAACCTTGAATCGGATTTTGCATTAACAAAAAAGAGGGCAGAAAGGAGGACAGATCGCGACTGCTCATAAGGGACGCCTCATTTAGTGTGAAGAAAGTCGGGTGAAGAAAAGGGTGGCATTGCTGCTGCGGACCGGACTATAACATGGGCGGCCTTTGCCGCCGCAACCGCTTGCCTCTCTCTATTTGATCAGGATCAGCATGTCACTTATCTTCAGCCAACTGCTCGATGGCGCCCTTCATGAGCAGGCCCCCTTCGAGCAGATCTGGTTTGCCCAGGATCAGGGGGTGCCACCCGGTTTCAGCTATCAGGTCAACTTTCCCCGCCTCGAACTGGTGTTCAGCGGCGAATACCTCAACCAGATCTGGGACAAGGAGCAGGGCTGCAAGGAGATAAGCGTGCTGCCGGGGCAGGCGCTCTACATTCCTCCCAATGGCTGGAACAAGCCGCTGTGGACCACGGACTGCTCTGTGCTGAGCCTGCTGTTTGGCAAGCGCCAGCTGGGGTTCAGCCTGGTGAGCAAGCGGCGGGAAGACCCCGATTTTTTCGACGTGCAAAAGCACAGCATAATGGCGCGGGCCGGCCATGTGATCGAACACATACTGGCGGCGCTCAACGTGCTGACCGAGGATCCCGGCCGCTCCCCCACCGACAACCACCTGTTGCAGGCGCTGCTCACCAGTGCCCGCCAGCTGCTGGCGGAGTCCGCCGCCGAGCGGCCAAGAGGGGCGGACCTGTTTCACGGGATCTGCATCTATATCCAGGAGAATTTTCACCGCCCCATCACCCGCGACTCCATCGCCCACCGTTTCAACGTCTCGGCCAGCCATCTCTCCCACCTGTTTCGCGAGCAGGGCCACATGCGCCTGGCCGATTACATCAGCTGGGTACGGATCGATCGGGCCAAGTTCATGCTGAAAAAGTACCGGTTTCGGCTGGAAGAGGTGGCGAGCCGCTGCGGTTACGGCGATGTGAACTATTTTTGCCGGGTGTTCAAGCAAAAGACCGGGCTGACCCCTTCCCAGTACCGCTCCCTGAGTCAGCCACAGGGGCAGGGTGAGGGGCTGGTGGGATAAGCAGGGATGCCGCTGGAACCTGTGTGAGTCAGGCGTTGGCGGGGCCGCTGTGGATCCGGGGCGGGCAGGCTGGACGCATTGTGATCCAGTACTCGACTATGGTCTGACATGCGTGCTCGCCATTTGATTATGAAAACGAATGGGCTAAGATGGCCGCGCGCAACTTACAGATTGATAACAAACGGAAGTTAGGAGATGCCGATGGAAAGCAAAGTAGTTATCCCGACCCAGGGCCAGAAAATCACAGTCGATGCCAACGGCAAGCTGCAGGTTCCCAACCATCCGATCATTCCGTTTATTGAAGGGGATGGCATAGGTGTGGACGTGACCCCGGCCATGTTGAATGTGGTCAATGCCGCGGTCGAGAAAGCCTACAAAGGCGAGCGCAAGATCGCCTGGATGGAGATCTATACCGGCGAGAAGTCGACTCATATCTATGGCGAAGGTGCCTGGCTGCCGGCCGAAACCCTGGATTTCATTCGTGAATACTGCGTGGCCATCAAGGGTCCGCTGACCACCCCGGTCGGTGGCGGTATTCGCTCCCTCAACGTGGCCCTGCGTCAGGAGCTGGATCTCTACATCTGCCTGCGCCCGGTCCGTTACTACGAAGGCACCCCGAGCCCGGTCAAGCGTCCCGACCTGACCGACATGGTGATCTTCCGCGAGAACGCCGAAGATATCTACGCCGGTATCGAGTGGAAGGCGGACAGCGACGAAGCCAAGAAGGTCATCGCCTTCCTGCAAAACGAGATGGGCGTGAAGAAAATTCGCTTCCCCGAGTCCTGCGGCATCGGCATCAAGCCCATGTCCAAGGCCGGTACCGAGCGTCTGGTGCGTGCCGCCATCGAGTATGCCATCGACAACGATCGCGACTCCGTGACCCTGGTGCACAAGGGCAACATCATGAAGTTCACCGAAGGTGCCTTCAAGGATTGGGGCTATGCCCTGGCCCAGAAAGAGTACGATGCCCAGCTCATCGACGGCGGCCCCTGGTGCTCCTTCAAGAACCCGAAAACCGGCAAGACTATCGTGGTCAAGGACGTCATCGCCGACGCCTTCCTGCAACAGATACTGCTGCGCCCGGCCGAGTACGACGTCATCGCCTGTATGAACTTGAACGGTGACTACATCTCCGACGCCCTGGCCGCTCAGGTCGGTGGCATCGGTATCGCGCCCGGTGCCAACATAGGTGACGGCGTGGCCCTGTTCGAGGCGACTCACGGCACTGCGCCGAAATACGCCGGTCAGGACAAGGTCAACCCGGGGTCGCTGATCCTCTCCGCCGAGATGATGCTGCGCCACATGGGCTGGGTCGAAGCGGCCGATCTCATCATCAAGGGGATGGAAGCGGCCATCGCCAACAAGACCGTGACTTATGACTTCGAGCGACTGATGGAAGGTGCCACCCTGCGCTCCTGCTCCCAGTTCGCCCAGGACATGGTCGATCAGATGTAAGCGGTGAGACTGAAATGCAAAACCGGCGCCATGAGCGCCGGTTTTTTTATGGGTGACAGGCCGCTGGCCTGAAGGTGCACCTGTGATCAGGTGGTCTTTTCCACGTGCTGTTGATAGAGCTGTTGCCACTTGCTGCTTTCGGCTTCATCGCCCTGCGTCTGCCAGAACTCGCAGATGGAGTTGGCGAGCTCGGATGCCATGGCGTGATCTCCATCGCGGCGACTCATCAGATATTGTCCCAGCCAGCTTTGATATTGTTTCATTGCCCGATCTCCTTATCTAAGGTGCCCTTGGTGGTTGCCCGTTTGGCAGACAGGCCTCTCGACCGCTGCCAGACCTGACTCAACCAGGTCACTGTTTTCCTGCGCACCTCTGTTCGTTGTTATCGCCGGATTGGGTAGCGATCTCGCCGGATAACGGCGCTAACGGGGCGCAGATGTCAAAAAACGGTCCCTATCCTATCACAAAATAACCAACTTGGGGGGATTGGCGGCCGAAGGAGGAGAGGTGAGGTGCTCACGCTCAGGGCAAAGGGTGTGCCATCTTGCTGATCCATGAAGAGAAAAACCCGCCAGGGTGGCGGGTTTATTGGGTGAAAAAAGATCAAATGTTGGCGGTGGCCAGGTATTTTTCCATCTCCTCGGCGGGCACCATGCCGCCGCCGGTGGCCCATACCAGGTGGGTGGTCTGTGCCATGTGCTGGGCAGTCAGCCCGCGCGATGCCTGCCACTCTCCATCGGCACTGACCCGCCACGGACCCGGCATGCCGGCCAGCGCCGAGGGTTCGAGTTTGATCTGCTCCTCTCTGGCCAGCAGCCCCAGCAGGTCATACATCTCCTGATCGCTCAGGGTGAAGAAGCCATCGAGCAGTCGCTCCATGGCGCGGCCGACGAAGCCGGAGGCGCGCCCCACCGCCAGACCGTCGGCGGCGGTGAGGTTGTCTATCCCCAGATCCTGCACCGCTATCCCGTCGTGCAGGCCGGTGTGGACCCCCAGCAGCATGCAGGGGGAGTGGGTGGGTTCGGCAAACAAGCAGTGGACGTTATCCCCGAACGCGAGTTTCAGGCCAAAGGCCACGCCGCCGGGGCCACCGCCCACACCGCAGGGCAGATAGACGAACAGCGGGTGTTCGGCATCCACCTTGATGCCCATCTCGTCGAACTGCTTTTTCACCCGCTCGCCCGCTACCGAGTAGCCGAGGAACAGGGTGCGGGAGTTCTCGTCATCGATGAAGAAGCAGTTGGGATCGCGCTCGGCCTCCTTGCGCCCCTGCTCCACCGCGACCCCGTAATCCTCGGCATATTCCACGACTATGACGCCATGTTCACGCAACTTGCGCTTCTTCCACTCCCGCGCATCGGCGGACATGTGGACTGTGACGGTGAAGCCGAGCTTGGCGCTCATGATGCCGATGGACATGCCGAGGTTGCCGGTGGAGCCCACGGCAATGCTGTACTGGCCGAAGAACTGGCGAAACTCGTCCGTGAACAGCTTGCGATAGTCGTCTTCTTCGCAGAGCAGCCCGGCCTTGATCGCCAGCTGTTCGGCATGGGTCAGCACCTCGTAGATGCCACCGCGCGCCTTGATGGAGCCGGAGATGGGCAGGTGGCTGTCTTTTTTCAGCAGCAACTTGCCGGTCACCTCGACGCCGTAGCGCGCATTGAGCGTTGCCTGCATGGCCGGGATGGCGGCGATCTCGGACTCCAGAATGCCCTGGCTGGCACGGGTCTCGGGGAAGGCGTCGCACATGTAGGGGGCGAAGCGGGCAAGCCGGGCGGAGGCATCCGCCACATCGCTGCCATCCAGCCCCACATGGGGCAGTCCAACCGCCAGCGTGCTGGCCTTGGGGTTGAACCAGGTCACGGGCTCGAGTGCGATCAGGGATTGCACCAGCGGGAATTGGGTAATGAGTTGTTGGACGTCGATGTTTTTCATGGGATGTCTCGGTCTTGTTACACGATATAGGAGAGCAGGAAAGTACCGGCCAGCGCCATCAGGGAGGCGACAAAGGTGGCGGTAGTGTAGTACTTGAGCGTTTCGTTCAGGGTGGCGCCGCAATACTGCTTGACCAGCCAGAACAGGGAGTCGGTCACCATGGTGCAGCCGATGGCGCCGGATCCGATGGCCAGCGTCATGATCTCGGGGCTGATGTTCGGGTAGTGCACCATGATAGGGGAGACGATGGCGGTGGCACCCATCATGGCGACGGTGGCGGAGCCGACGGCCGCATGCAGCACTATGGCCACCAGCCAGGCCAGCAGTATGGGATGCATGTCCAGCTGGGAGAGAATGGTCGCCAGGCTGTCTCCCAGGCCGCTCGCCTTGAGCACGCCGTTGAAGGCGCCGCCTGCCCCTATGATCAGCAGGATATTGGCGATGGAGGAGAAGCACTGCTCGGTCTGGTTCAGCAGCCCTTCCATCTTCATGTGCTGACGGATCCCCAGCACGTAGTAGGCGGTGAAGGCGGCGATGAACATGGCGGTGATGGGGTTGCCGATGAACTCCAGCAGGGTATAGAGGCCGCTTGCGTGATCCATGTTGAGCTCGGCTACCGTCTTGGCCAGCATCAGCAGTATGGGCAGCAGCACGGTGAACAGCGAAGCGCTCAAGGCAGGGAGGCTTGCCTCGTCGCGCGCCTCTATATTCGCAAAGGCGGCAGGCACCTCCTTGAACGGCACCCGTTTACCGAGCAGCTTAAGAAACAGCGGGCCGCCCACCAGGGAGGCAAACAGCCCGACCGCGAGGCCATAGACGATGACGGAACCTATGTCAGCACCCAGCTGATTGGTGACATAGAGCGCGGCCGGGTGGGGCGGCACTATGCAGTGCACGGCCATCAGGGCGGTGCAGAGCGGGATGGCCAGGGTCAGCAGCGAGGTTTTGGTCTTGCGGGCGATGGAGAAGGCCAGCGGAATGAGCAGCACGACTCCCACTTCGACAAACAACGTGATGCCACACACCAGACCGACCAGCACCATGATCACCTGAGGCGAGAGCCAGCGGCACTTTTGCAGGGCGAGACCTATGCGCTCCGCCGCCCCCGATACTTCCATCATCTTGCCGAGTATGGTGCCAAGACCGATGACGGCGGCGAGGAAGCCCAGGGTGCCGCCTATGCCCTCTTCCATGGCGTTGACCATCTTGACCGGGTTCATCCCCATCATGGTGCCGACATAGAAGCTCGCCAGCAGCAAAGCCAGGAAAGGATGCACCTTGCCCTTCACTATGGTGAAGACAATCAGAATGATGCTAGTCAGCAAGGTACCGACGACCCACACTTCAGAATTCATACTGCGCCTCTATGTGTCATGAGTGATGATGTAGGCGCCTATTGAATGAAAATGACGGGCGGCTGACAAATGATGAAAATGGCGTCTTGGATGAGCCAGATTGATGCAAAGGTGCCACATTCATCACATTTATCGGATTTGATGTGGTTTGGGTTGTTTGGCTGCATCCAAAGGCCGGTTTTCTGGCTATCATCTGTGCGTTTTTTGGGGGCGAAGAGGCGTGTCAGATGTATACCGAAGACAACTACGTATCGAGAAACAAACTGCTGAACGGTTATCAGCTATCCAAGCTGCATACCTTCGAGGCGGCGGCCCGCCACAGCTCGTTTGCCCTGGCGGCGGATGAACTGGCGCTCAGCCCGAGTGCGGTGAGCCACAGGATCAGTGCGCTGGAAGAGGAGCTCGGTTTCAAGCTGTTCCAGCGCTTTCACCGCAAGGTGATGCTTACCGCAGAGGGGCAAAGAGTCTTCTGGGCGCTCAAGTCCTCGCTGGAGTTCATCAACCAGGAGATCCTGGAGATCAGGCATCAGGAACTGTCCGGTTCCCTGACCGTCTACTCCCGCCCCTCCATCGCCCAGTGCTGGCTGGTGCCCAGACTCGCGGATTTTTCTCGCCTGCATCCCCAGATCGATCTCAACGTAATGACAGGCAACGAGAACATCAATCTGCACGGCTATGGCATAGACCTGACTATCTATTTCGATGACAAGACCCCGGAGCGGCTCGCCATCCACCCGCTGATGGATGAGTACATGGTGCCGGTGTGCAGCCCCGAATATGCCGAGCAGCATGGGCTGCGGGACAATCCGGACCACTTGTCTCACTGTCGCCTGCTGCACGACAGGCAGGCCTGGGGCCATGATTCAGACAGCGACGAGTGGAGCAGCTGGGCCCGCCAGTGCGGCATCTCCCTCGATGCCTGTCAGTCGAACATGGGGTTCGATCGCTCCGATCTCGCCATTATCGCCGCCATGAACCACGCCGGGGTCGCCATGGGCCGCAAGAATCTGGTGAGCAAGCGGCTGGCCAGACATGAACTGGTGGCCCCCTTCCCTGGCATGGAGGTGCGCTGCGAGCAGCGTTACTACATAGCGACCTTGCCTAACCGCCAGTGCCCCAAGATCCAGGCCTTTGTCGACTGGGTCTGCGCCCAGGCAGGGGAGACACAATAAGCGGCAGGGCCAAGCGCCGTGTTATTCCCCGTCTGGGGTGCAGGATGGAGGGTGAATACCCGGCAAAAAGCGGTGCAGATGGCAGGCGCGGCGCCGAAGAGCGGGGAATTCGTCTGACATCCGAGCGAGTTAGCCGAATGTACCGTCAGTAAAGGTTCAATCGTTCGACATAGGATGGAAACCGGACACAAATAAAAAAGGCCACTTCTTGCGAAGTGGCCTTTTCCAATGCTGGGGAGGCTGAATCAATAACTCATGGAATTGATTTTAAATGATTCTTTAGTGGTAAGAGCTTCAGTGTTACTGGCAAATAAGCCACCGCACATTTTTGCCATCATATAGGCGTACCTGCCTGCCCCGCCGAATTGTCGGGCCAGGTCACCGGCTACTTCGAGCGCTCGCGACGCACTTATCGGGATGCGGGTTCAAATCCCTATGGCCCGGATCCCACGATTCATACTCAGCGTGTTGTTCTTCGCGCCGATGTATTTCGTTTTTCACAGGGCTGCGCAATTGCGCATTATCCAAGTCTCTTACCCCCTCCCCAAGCCTTGCCACGCCTCGAACATCCTATATTGGACTATCCGTTGGGTTTCGTTTTTACGCAGTTCGTAGTGCGCTGTGCCAGTGATGGTCATACAGAACCCGTTCGACCATGGAGCAATTGCGAATGGGCACGATTGAGATGACTTGATACTGGCCACTTGGAGGAGCGACTCATAGTCGTAACTTGGCCACAGATATGCTGTTGAGCAAAGCATGTGTTTTTTGACGTTGTCGGCCCGCTCGCGGCGGGTCAGCGGTGGCTGATCGTATACCACATGGCTGATAAGGTCGAACGGGTCGAGATCTTGGTTCACTTCGGCGCTTAGGACGTCTCACCGCACCCCAGCCCGGGCCAGCTCACCCATGATGGCCTGCTTGCGCTCAACTGCCTACCAGCAGCGTCCAGTGAAGGCATCAAGGGTGGCACACTCCTTGAGCAGGGTCTTACGGGTGTCATCCTTGAATGACTCGGTCACCAGCTTGCCATCGGTACTGGCCTGACGCTTACTGCCAAGCCCGTGATGTTGAGCCCCTTGGGTGGATCTTGCCGCCGGCCCTTGACCTTACCGGGTCAGGCGAAGGCGTGGTCGCACTCTGTGGACCCGGTAGATTGCTATGCCACAGAGCGTGGACGACGGTGGCAACTGAGTGTGCGAGCCGGATATGGCACAGGGTGGAACAGCCCATACCGGAGGCTGCTACACTGGCTGAAGAGATTCGTACGGACACACCAACAAGGAAGTTGATGATGAGAGAAACTCCCAGCGCCCTCGCGGCGTGGTTGCCCCCCCAACCCCCCAGTCCGGGGCATCTGCGCGCCGATCTGGATACCTGGCGGCAACAGTTTTTTCGGGCGCTGCCCGACGCGCGGTGCCTCGAGGCCCTGTTCGATCGGGCCCCGGACATTGTTTTCTCCATCAAGGACAGGGCAGGCCGCTATGTGAGCATCAGCGAGGCCTGTACTGAGCGCTGTGGTCTGGCGAGCCGGCATGATGCCATCGGCAAGACGGCCCACGAGATCTTCCCACCCCACATGGCAGCGCGCTACCAGGCCCAGGACGATCGTCTGTTTGGCACCGGTGAGCCCGTAGTGGACAATCTCGATCTGACCCTGTTTAACGACCGCAGCCCCGGCTGGTGCCTGACCAACAAGGAGCCGCTGCGCGATGCCGGTGGCGCCATTGTAGGCCTGGTATGCATGTCACGCGATCTGCACGAGCCGAGCCGGGCCGGCTTCATCGACGATCGCTTCGTCGAGGCGGTCGATCACATCCTGACTCATTATCCCACCCCCTTGCGCATTGAATCGCTGGCAAGACGGGCCGGGGTATCAGTCGCCCAGTTTGAGCGGCGCATGAGGCGGATCTTCCAGCTCTCCGCCGGTCAGTTCATCACCAAGACTCGCATCGACATCGCGATCAACTGGCTAAAGGGCAGCGATATGGCCATCGCCGACATCGCATTGCGGTGCGGTTTTTGCGATCAGAGCGCCCTGTCGCGGCAGTTTCGAGCCCTGACAGGCCTGTCTCCACGCCAGTACCGGCAGTTGCTGCGCCGGGGGAATTGACGCGCCGCCGGTGCGGCGCGTCGTACTCACCTATTGAGCCAGCCCCACACTGAGGCTCAGATCCCGGTAGGGTGCACCGGCGTCCACCGCTATGTGGTAGTAGGTGCCACCTTCGGGGGTCTGGATGGTGACTGCCTCATCGTTACCGCCATTGGCCGAGCCCTGATCGTAGCTGTCCCGGTTCGGCCAGCCCCGGTGCATGACATAGAGGTTGGCGTCGCCACTGCCACCTCGGGTCTGCACCGTCAGCCGCGTCGTCCCCTGGGGCACGAAGACGTAGAAGTAGCGGATGTCGTCCGACGCGATACCGGTGCGGGCACAGGTCGCGTCGATGACCTGATCGTCGGGATAGCCGCAGTCCGGCTCGGGCGGCTGGCCAGCTGTGGTGGCCGTCTGCACCCAGGCGGCGAAGTCGTCGTCATAGGCCAGATCCTGCATGGTCGACCAGTAGCCGTCATAGTCGTCGGCGCGAAATCTGGTCACGGTATCGTCCACCCTGTCCCTGTGGTGTTCGAACATGTAGCGCACCGCCATATAGCCCCAGCGGTAGGCGCGGGTCCCATAGTCGTTCATGTCATAGGTATTGCTGAAGATGGTCGACAGGGGATAGGTGCCGGCCTGGGCCGCCTCGATCGCCTTGGCGTTGTCGTTGCCAAGGGACAGATACTCGGCCAGACCTTCTATCCACCAGACGGTAGGCTGGCTGATGGCTCGGGCGAAGTCGCCGGCCATGTTGAAACGTCCATCCAGATAGTGCACATACTCGTGCTCCAGATTCCACACCGAGAACAGGGGGCGCAGCCAGGAAGCCTCATGGGCGATGAAACGCGCCTGGTTGCCGGGTTGGTCGGGATCCCCTTCCAGATACATGCCGCCGTTGTCGGTGGCGATGCCGTAGATGACGCCAGCGTAGCGGCTGTAGTTGGCGTAGTCGTCGAACACCACCACCTCCAGCGCGTCGTTGACGTCGCCCGGCAGTGGCCGGTTCTGGGTCTTCAGCATGCGGTGGAAGTATTGCTCCTCGTTGGCCAAGGCTGCGCAGCTCTCGGTCAGTTGCTGCTCTGTCATATCCTGGGCTCGGATGCGCAGGGTCGACCCGCACTCGTGGCGGATCGGCAGCACTATGTCGGCCAGCCGCTGCTCGAAGTCACAGGTGCCGTACTCGGCGCAGCGGGCATTGTCATAGTATTTCACGGCACTGGCGGCCACTAACCAGAGATCGGCGCCGGGACCATCCAGACTGTTCTTTGCCAGGATCTGCTCGATCCTGGCCCGCGACGCGGCGAAGTGGGCCGGATACTGCATGTAGCGCAGGGCCTCGTTCAGGCTGTCGGTGAGCTGGTAGGCGTAGCTGGTGCCGAGCAGAGCGGCCTGGTTGTCCTGCACGAAGGCGAACAGGGCCTCGGCGTAGCTGCCGTCTTGTTCGGCCAGGGCGCGCCCCTCAGCGCGGTAATGGGACATGAACAGGACGGTCAGCAGGCCGGTGTAACCCGACCCCACCTCCCAGTGCTTGAGGGCATCGGCGGCATTCGGCTGTCCGTCTCGATTGGTGAAGCGGGCGATGAGGGGCTTGAGGCGCGGCAGGTAATAGGCCTCATCACGGAGATTGGTCATCAGGGTGAAGCTCTCTCCGATCGTGCTGCCCGCGTCCGGATTGGGGATGAACAGGGCAGGGTTGTCCAGCAGCCGATCGAGGCCAACCCGGATCGCGTCGCGCACAGTAAGCGGTGGCTCCGGATAGAGATCGCGGGCGATGGCATTGTAATAGCCAGCGCGCAGATAGAGCACCAGATTGGCGAGGCCACGGCCGCTGCCCTGATAGTCGACGGCGCGCGCCTGCAACCGTTCGGCCACCGCCAGCAGGTTGGCGGTGTCATAGATGCGGGCGCCGTCGTCCGCCGTGAGAGAGAAGAGGCCATAGGTGCACGACACCTCGGGCAGGCCCTCCAGATAGTCGGCCAGTGCAGCACCGGATTTGTCGAGGAAGCCGGCCGGATCGCGACAATCGCCCCCCTCGGCCAGCAGGCTCTGGGCCTGGGCGCGCCAGTCGGGCTCCCGGTCGCGCTGGACGTGGGGATCCTGCGCCAGCTCGGGGGCGGCGGGCGGCGGCAGCAGGCGGTGCAGCCGCGGCGCCGGCAGGGTAGCGAGGGACTGGCCGTGCTCGGCGCCGGCCAGATCTGCCGGCACCATGGCGGGCGAGGGCAGGGAGATGGGGGCCTCGGTGGCGGCCTGGGCGGTGGCCCAGCCAGCCAACAACAGACACGCCAGGGGTTTTAGTGCAAGCATAGGACTCTCCATGGTTGGGGTAGATGCCCGTGCCGGTGTAGTCACGCTGCTGGCGCCTCCCTGCGCCGGTCCGGGACACCTAATGTGGCAGAGAGTCCCCCCGCCCGTATTGGCATATCCCTGCGCCTTGACGGCGCAATTTGCCAAAAACGCTTCGCCTGGGCATGCCTTCGCCATCTGGTATGGGCAGGTAGCACCCCCATCATTGGGGTTCGCAGATGCGGGAAGATTTGGGCACCCCTTCACCATCAGGAAATAACATGGACAGGCATTGTTCATAACAGAGCTACCAAACCTATCTCCCAGTTCAACTTGATGCGCACCATTAGCCTGGCAATGCATCGTTTTGCACCACAAGATGAGACTCGATACGGTTTGGGTGAGAAAAGGCGCGAGGGAGCCCCTCGGCAGTGAGCCGAGTGAGAACATTTAGGGCCGCTAACAAAACCGCTCAACAAAGCGCAGGCAGATAACGGCACAAGCCAGCGTCAGCAAGGCGAGATGGATATTCAACCATCGTTCGAAACGAGTTCGCAGATTGCCAAAACCGGCTAGCCTCTACGACCCAGCGGCTGCCGCCAGCTCACAGATCCCTTGCTCATGAACCTCCCAGCCCATGCCCTTGCGGCTGTAAATGTCCTCAATCAGATAGAGGTAGTAATACTGATCCCGTATCCCAGCAGATAGAGCCCTTGCTGCCCTGTGAGGCTCTCACTGAGCTGTTGCTGGAGATAAATGCTCATACCGGCTTCGCCAACGAATTGACTCATGTCAGCGAATCCAATGCCCGAGCCGAGGAGCTGGTTGTCTGTATCTGCGCAGTGTTGCTGGCGAAGGCCTGCAACATCGGATTGGAGCCGCGGCTCAAGCACCAGGTATGCCCTCTATCGCCATGGGGACTCCGAGCACCCGAGGGAGTTGCACCTCAAGTGGAATAACTTGGTGCTGCCGGTGGATCACCCTTGGTGGAATACCCATTCCCCGAGCAACGGTTATGGCTGCAAGTGCAAGAAATTCCTGCTCTCGGCAGCCGACCTCAAGCAGCGCGGCCTTGAAGTCGGCAAGGCGCCGGACGACGGCGATTATGAGTGGCTGGATAAGGCCACCGGGGAGCTACACAAGATCCCCAGAGGTATAGACCCCGGCTTTGATTACCGGCCCCAGACCCCGGCTGCCCTGACCAAGGCCGTGGCCAAGCGGGAGGAAGCCAAGCCAGCGTTGGCCGAGCGGCTGCCCGAACGGCTGGTGGAGAGTGCCTATTCCAGTGCCAAGGGGGTGAGTGCGCAGGGCTTGAGCGACCTGCTGGCCCAGCTGCCAGCCCCCCAGCGTGAGCCCTTGGCGGCCTTCCTCAAGGCGCACCCGGTCAAGACGCTGTTTATCAAGCAGACCGAGATGGGGAAGGGGGCCGCGGGGCTCAAGGTCGCCTCGGCCAGGATCCTTACTCGGTCTGCTCTTTGTACTATCACCGATCTGCTGCCAGCACCAATGGCTTTACCAGCAAGCGCTGGGATCACTTGGTCATCAAGGTCAAGGCGGGTAATAAACTGAAAGAGGTAGACATGCAGGCGCTGCAAGCGGCGGCGGAAGTGATTGCGTCGGCCATTGAAAACCAGGGCCCCCGTGAATGGAGACCCAAGGGCACCAGTGGTGAGGTCCTGCGCCGTTACTTCAGTGTGTCGGCAGGGATAGGGGGTCGCTTGGGCGAATCATCCCAGCGGCTCTCCACCTGGCTGCATGAGCTGGATCAGCAGGTCCACTTCTGGGCTGGCGAGCCGGATTTGACCTGAATGGGACTCCTTACCCAGTATGCCGGCACCAATGGCAAGGAAGCCGTTGCCGAGGCCTTTGCCGCCTGGATGCTGGCTCGGGAGGCGAGGGCAAGCCACTATCCCGAGTTGGCCAAGGCAGTGCAGGATATGATCGAGCAGGCGACCCAGGCCGCTACCAAAGGAGAGAAGCGATGAATGAGAGTCTGCTGACGCAAGCGTCCCACCTCTTTGAAAAGGGGGGCAACTTCACCTTGGCTGATGTTCATGCCCTGGAGCAGCTGGAGGCTCAGGCCAATGGGGAAGAGTGTGCCCTGATCGGCGAGTTGTGGGAGGCCGCCATCATCGCGGCCGATGACGAGGCGTTCCATTACCTGACCCATTTTTAGGAGCAGTCATGGCCGGTAGTTTTATCGCCATCAGTCACCATGGGATAGTCGATGCCTATCAGCTGCTTGACCAGCTCTATCAGCGCACCGGCGATCTCAGTGAGCCGCTGGCTGATATCGGCGAGGGGTTGGCGCTCTCCCACCGGGATCGCTGGGATGAGCAGGAGAGCCCGGAAGGGGAACCTTGGGCCCCGCTCTCTGAGCAGTACCGCGCCCGCAAGCCACGCCATGCTGATGAGGTGCTGCGCCTCAACGATGATCTGCGCGATACCCTCAACTATCAGGCCGAACCCCAGGCCCTCTATTTTGGTACCCCGTTTGAATATGGTGCGGCTCATCAGTTTGGTCGCCAGATCAACCTGCCTGAGCTCCCCTATTTGGGGTTGTCGGAAGAGGACCAGCAAAGTGTACTGGAGACGCTGAAGGGGTATCTCCTCTCTGAGGCGCTGTAACGGGCTGTATAGTGTTTGGGGATCGTAGAAGTGTCTAGCATGAGGATTAGTCTTTACATTGGTTACATGAGTGTTTAAACACTCTTAAACAGTATAACTTGATAGCGATCACTCTTAACTAGTTCAGATCAAGGTAGCATCAAGCTTCATTTGCAACTGGTGTGGGTTTTAATATGAGTAATTGGTTTGATGCATTTCAGTCAAGAACAGACTTGCAAGTTTATAATGATAATGCGTTAGCTCTATTTGCCCTCGCATTGAGATTTAGAACTGAGGATCTTGACACTGTTGCTGCTGAATCGATAACAGATGGCAGGGATGATAAAAAATGTGATTTAGTTTATGTAAATAGAGAAGATGGATATGCAGTTATTGCTCAGTGTTATCTCAGCTTAAAGGATAAGCCTGCCGCCCCGGCCAATAAAGCTAGTGATTTAAATACTGCCTTAGGATGGTTGCTCTCTAGGTCAATAAATGAAGTTCCAGAGATAATAAAATCTGCTGCTCAAGAACTGAGAGATGCAATATTAGATAAAGAAGTCACTACCATATATATATGGTATGTTCATAATCTACCACACTCTAATAATGTGAGGGATGAATTAATAACTGTTCATGAAACAGCTTCCTCTATTACAAAGCAACACTTCCCTCAATAAAATATAGATCTACAGGTTTTTGAAGTTGGGAATGAAATGTTCTCTGATTGGTATGAAGATTCTCAATCACCAATCTTAGTGAATGATGAAGTCGAAGTTGACTGTGATGGTGCATATGAGGTGTCCGGGCCTGGTTGGAAGGCTGTATCAGCAACTATACCTGCAGCATTATTACATCGTTTATATAAAAAACATAAAACAAAGATGTTTTCCGCCAATATAAGGGATTACTTGGGTTCTCGCTCATCAGATTCCAATATTAACAACGGCATTAAATCGACGCTTGATAACGAGCATGATAATTTTTGGGTGTATAATAATGGACTTACAATTCTGACGCATTCTGCGTCATTTGACGCAACGAAAGGTAAGTTGTTCTTTAGAGGGCTTTCCATTGTTAATGGAGCTCAAACGACTGGAGCAATAGGCTCACTCAGAAAACTACCACACCCAGACACTGTTGTTCAGGCTAGGTTCGTAGCAACGACCAATGGAGATGAAGAGTTAATAAGAAAAATTATTCAATATAATAATAGTCAAAATAAAGTCGAGGCATCAGATTTTAGAAGTACAGATAAAGTGCAGCGAAGACTAAAAGAAGAGATCTCAAAAATCCCTAATGCTGAATATGATGGCGGTCGTAGAGGGGGGGTTACAGATGCGATTCGCCGTAGGGTTAATCTACTCCCATCATATACTGTAGGTCAGGCTTTGACTGCTTTTCATGGTGAACCAATAACAGCATATAACCAAAAATCTGGAATATGGGTTAACGATAGATTATATGGACGTATTTTCAACGAAAGTACTCATGGTGCCCATCTTGTATGCGCTTATGCCCTAGTTAGATCTATTGAAGATCGAAAGACAGAAATTATTCAAAAAGATAGGGGTGGCGTTAGTTTAACAAGAATGGAACAAGATTATTTGGAATACTTTAGACGGCGTGGCTCAATATTTCTTTTTGCAAGTGCAATTGTTTCATGCTTGGAGATATTCCTATCTAGGCAGGTTCCTAATTTATTTAGGGTGTCGTTTGGTAATTCATGTTCGCCTGCAAAGGCTCAAGAGCATTGGAAGACTGTGGTCGATGTAGGGATACCATTTTGTAAACAATTAGTTCCGGCACTGGATGGTGGTTTGAAGAATACAAAGTCCGTAAACGATGCAATTTCAACGTTCCGTTCGCTGGTTCAAGCAACATCGAGTGCTAACCAAAATATATATGATCAATTTAAAGCCGTGGTCATATCACCTATTTCATAGTGACTAACCCACCATAAACCCCACCTCCCTTCATGCCGCCGCACTATGGCGGCATGAACATATCCAAGATCCCATACTCAGCGCCCCTCGTGGCCATCCTCAATGCCAACCCCGTCAACGGGGAGCGGCTGGCCAAGACCATGCCCCAGCGCACCCAGACCATTGAGCTGCCGTTATCTGCAGACACCGGTCTCATTCTGCCGGGGGCGTTGCTCGCGGTGGATGGTTGGAAGGGCTACAACCGGGGCGTCAGGGTCTCTGCTGCACTGCAGAACAAGGCCATGACGGTGCGCCAGCAACTGAGCGTGGAGCGATTTGTATGAACCTGTTCAAGCGATTCCTGGAGCTGGTATCCGGTACCGACCCGCTGCTGGTCGGTACCGTGACAGCCATGACCAGTGCCACGACCACTTTGGATACGTTGGCGGGGGGCACCGTCACAGTGCGCGGTGTCGGGGTAGCCATCGGCAAGAAGGCGTTTTACAGGGGAGGGGAGCCGGCAGGAGAGGCGCCGGGCTGATCAAACTTGGCGATTCCTGTGCCATCAAGTTTGATAAAAGTACCAAGGGCACGGTTTTTCATTTTAGGCAGACAGATTTTTCATTTTTCGCGGCGGGCTACACATCCTTCACTGTTGTGGGGGACAGCCAGTCTGATCCTGTTCTGCGTGGCTTTCTATCCATAACGTCCATTTGTACCACCAAAAATTAGTACCACAGCCTTGTGGTACATCTGATGGTACTAAACAAGCTGGATTTTGGCGACTATCTCGGATTGCTACGGACAACAAAAAACCCGCAAGACGTTGAATCTTGCGGGTTTCTGTACTTCTTCGTTCCCGGCCGGAACATTGTTTGGTGGAGCTGGGGGGATTTGAACCCCCGTCCAAAATTACTACATCCTCGGTACTACATGCTTAGTCACTCTTTACATTCGCCAACCCGCTGCGGAGAGACACGCCACGAATTGACTAGCTCGATTGGTTTTAATGCTTCCGCCCCGAGCAGGACTTCCACACGATCCTGTGAAGGATGACCTTCCGATTCCCCCCTAGGACACAGGCAAGCTAGGGTAGAAGGGCTCAGCGCAGGTTATTAAGCTGCGAGTGCGTAGTTTTCGTCGTTTGCGACTATTTTTTTGCGGTTTGTTAACGAGGCCTACCGCACCTCGGCATGCACCTTGGGTTTCGTGAATCTTGTCGAATCCAGAATCAGCCCCAAGTTGTCAAAGCCGATTGTACGCAAAAATCCTGTCATGGCAAGGCGTTGATGGCAATCGACCGGCCTTGGCCGGTCGATTGCTGGTTTATTGGACGCCACACGGCTGCATGCGGTGCACAATCAGCCGCGATGCTTGTTCTTCATGATGCGGGCTTTCTCCCGATCCCATTCGCGGGCCTTGGTGTCTTCCCGTTTGTCGTGCTCTTTCTTGCCTTTGACCAGACCGATCTCGACCTTGACCCAGCACTCTTTCCAGTAGAGCGCCAGCGGCACTATGGTGTAACCCTGACGGGCGGTCAGGCTCTCCAGCTTGTCGAGTTCACGGCGGCTCAGCAGGAGCTTGCGGGTGCGGGTCGGATCACACACCACGTGGCTGGAGGCGGCGTTCAGTGGCAGGAAAGTGGAGCCGAACAGGAAGGCTTCGCCCTGCAAGAAGATGACATAGGCTTCGCTGATGTTGGCCTTGCCCGCCCGCAGGGATTTGACTTCCCACCCTTGCAGGGACAGACCGGCTTCCACGCGCTCTTCGATGAAGTACTCGTGACGGGCGGTTCTGTTGAGTGCAATGGTGCTGGACCCGGCTTTGTTTTTACTGTTCTTTTTGCTCATGACGGGCGCCTTTGGCAATGATTAGGAAGGCGCATTATACGTGGGTGGCGGCGGCTGTAAAACGCGCAACTGCTCGAGTGGCGGCTTTGTGAGCGGTTTTGGGGATGATCTTGGCTGACAAGGTGATAAAATCGGCCCGATTGGATGAGGAAAGCCCATGCCCCGTATTACTCGCAGTGCCCTGGTGATGTTCAGCGCAGAACAAATGTTCAGGCTGGTCAATGATGTTCACGCTTATCCGGAGTTTCTGCCCGGTTGTGTCGGCAGCCGTGTCCACGAGACAGGCGATGACTATATGACTGCCTCGGTCGATGTGGCCAAGGCGGGGATTGCCAAGACGTTTACCACCCGCAACCTGCTCGATGCCAACCGGCAGATCAAGATGGAGCTGGTGGAGGGGCCCTTCAGCAAGCTGGCTGGCTGGTGGACCTTCACGCCGCTGGATGTGGATGCCTGCAAGGTCGAATTCGACCTCGATTTTGAGTTCACCTCCAAGCTGATTGAGCTGGCGTTTGGCCAGATTTTCCGCGATCTGGTGGGCTCCATGGTGCTCGCCTTCTCCAACCGCGCCAAGGTGGTGTACGGTGTCTGATCTGCTCAATATCGAAGTTGTGTATGCCCTGCCCGAGCGCCAGACTGTGCTGCGCATCCGGGTTGCTCCCGCCACCAGCGTGCTGGCTGCCATCGAGCAGTCCGGCATAGTGCAGAAGCACCCGGAGATCGATCTGGCGGTCAACAAGTTCGGCATCTACAGCCGGCCGGTCAAGGGGACCGAACTGCTGCAGGACGGGGATCGCATCGAGATCTACCGTCCGCTCATCGCCGATCCGAAAGAGATGCGCAAGAAGCGGGCCGAGAAGGCCAAGGAGGAGGGGCGTGCCGATGTGGTGACCGGCGGCCGGCCCAATGCCAACCGCAAGCGAGGGGACACAGACCCGGCCTGATGCCGCACTCTGGAATAAAAAAGGCGCCTTGGCGCCTTTTTTGATCTGCTTTTCTGTTGAGCCGCCGCCAGCTCGCTTCAGCGGCAAAGCGCTGTCACATCCCGTGCAGCCGCTCGTTTTCCACCACCTCGACGCCACTCTCCTGCTGGCTGAGCACTATCATGGCATGGGCCACCTGGCCGGCCTCGATGGCGCGCCAGCGGCGCAACTTGCCAACCAGCAGGGGGCGCAGCAACGGATAGACAGCCTGGAAGCACTGTTCCGACAGGCGCGGCGGCTGGCGATTGCCGAGCAGCATGGCGGGGCGCACTATGGCGAGCCGTGGCCAGGCTTGCGCCAGCAGTGCCTGTTCCATCTGCCCCTTGGTGCGGGGATAGAGGGCCGGCGAGCCTGGATTGGCCCCCAGACTCGAGACGACGATCAGACGTTGGCAGCCGTGGCGGCGAGCGAGTGCCGCGAAGGCCAGCACATAGTCGTGATCGACCCGGCGAAACGCCTCGTCGGACCCCGCCTGCTTGCGGGTGGTGCCGAGGCAGCAGAAGGCGATGTCGATGGGGCCGGGCAGCGCAACCTCGTAGAGGCGTTCGAAGTCGGCCGGCAGCCAGTGATGTTGGGGCCGGGGATCACCTGCCTTGCGACAGAGCAGGGTCAGTGAGTGGGCGGGGTCGAGCTGACGGAGCAGCTCCCGGCCGATCAGCCCGCTGGCCCCGGCGATCAGGATCTGGCTCATGCGTGCCTCCCTAGTTCAACGAGGGCCGCCAGGGTCTTGCCAGCGAGTCGTCCGTGGGTATGGGGATTCTTGGGCTGGTGCATGGAGGCTTCCTCGCTAAGATGGGATGGCGGTGGCCAAATAAAACAAAACCGGCGCGGGGCCGGTTTTGTGAATGCGATCAGAGCGGGGTGTGGAAGGCCGCTGGCAATGGGAAGTCGCCGGTGACCGTGGCCAATCTGTCGTTGGCAAAGGTCAGGGTGAGCTCCTTGCGCTCCTTCTCGCCGCGACCCGGCTGGAATTCATAGAGGTAATACCAGGTGTTCGGGTCAAAGCCATCGCGCAGCATGGCGGAACCCAGCACGAACTCGACCTGTTCGCGGGTCATGCCCTGGCGCAGTTTGTCGACCTGTTTTTGTTCCACATAGTTGCCCTGGGGAATATCGATGCGATAGACCAGGCTGCAACCGGACAGGGTGAGGGCGGTCAGGGCCGCGGCAATCAGGTGTTTCATCCGCATATCGAGTTCAGATCATCCATTCAAGTCTTTTACGCTGGCCGAATCATACCTACTCCCTTGGCGGAAGTAAAAGCCATGGAAAAAATAGCCAGAGGGCGCCTGGCCCTCTGGCCGATGGGATCACTCCTCTATGGTTGGGATGGGGCGGACCAGCCGCAGCATGACGCTGGATATTCCTATTCCGCCAACGTTGAAGGTTTCCCCGCTGCCGGCAAAGTTCAGAAAGTCGTATCCTTCCCCCCCCGAGCTGTCTGAACCAAAGGCGATGTTGGTCAGTGCCCAGAGTTGTTGTTCAGCTGCGTGACATGCAGTTTTGACATCATCGGGAGCCTCGATCCACTGCTCGGTTACCTCATCCCACTTGGGCGCTGCATCAGCACACAGGGTCTCTTTGTCTGCCGCTATCTGTGATTGGAGGGATGTCGAAGGGTAACCTTGTGCCGCATAAATGGCCGGCTGGCACTGGTTGTTGTAGAGGGTAAACAGTTCCTTGATGTCGGGGGCCCGCCAGGGGTGTGCGGGTATACCCAGCCGGTCGTTGGCCTGTTTGATAGCGCCCATCAAGGGATTGTCTTCAACGTTGGCGCGGGTTGAAATAAACGCTGGTGTGCCTTCGCAGCCGGTGCCATCGGCACTGGCGTGCTGACCATAGGGACAATAGAGCCACTGCAGACCTGTGGATCTGTCGTTGACCACGTTCAGCTTGCCCTCGGCCGTGTCGATCTGTTCGCTGACGAAGCGGCTGTTGTCGTCCTGATAGCCAGGCAGACATTCTCGTGCCTGGCTGGTGACCGGCAACAGGATGGTGATCAACAATAGGGGGGTGAAATAGCGGTGCATCTTATTCTCCTGTGACCTTGAAGCCATCGCTGACCAGCATGACGTAATGGGGTTGATACTGGCGGGCGATACTGCCTCTGAGGTCAGAGCTGGGTCGTACCTTGTAGGCATCCGGCCCGCCATCATCCTTGTTCCAGGTACCGACCGGGCGGCTCACCGGCATGACATCTGCCGTCCAGAAGCCGTAGAAGATGCCTTCCAGCTCATTCCACTTGCCGTAGGTGTATGCCAGGCCGGAATAGAGCGGGAAATAGCGGGTGTCGAGCGCTATGGGGTTCTCCTTGGTCAGGGTCATGATGCCGTAGAACTCCTGCTGGTTGGGGGCGCGCCAGTTGCCAAGACCACATAGCTTGCTTCGATTGACCAGCGTGGTCTGGCGTTTCAGGTTGCAACGGCTTCTGTCGCTGACCAGGGTGCCACTTTGGGGGTCATAGCAACTGCCGTTGAAGGCGTTGTCGCTCTGGATATCGTCATAGGCAAACAGGCTCTTGTCATCGTGCAGGGAGGACTCCCCATCCTTGTGCTGCACCTTGGTTTCCCACACCAGTCCGCTCAAGGCGTCGGCCACGCAGGCGAAGGGCAATTGCTTGTAGGAGAGGTCTTGCCGTGGCAGAGGTTGACCCTGGCTGTCCAGCTTGATGTAGCGAGCACCAAGTACCCCATCCTGATTGCTGTTGACGGCCTGACCGCTCAGGGGGTCGCAGCGGTTGTCGAGATCCCGCCCCCGCTTGCCGTCATCGTCTCCCATGCTGTGGGTGATGCGGGTATCGGCCACATGCAGCTGGCCCGCCCGATAGTGCAGCGGGGCGCTGATAGTACCGCCTTCGCCCATCACCCTTATCTGGTAGTCCTGGTAGCGAGCGAGCCCGCTCAGGGTAACGCGAGTCTGCTGGCTGCTAGCTTGCTGCTCGGCGTGTTCAATATGCTCGAACGGGGTGCGTCCCCAGCCAATCCGGTACTGACTCGCCCCCTCCTGGGGTTGCCAGCCGAGGGTGACCCAGTGGCTGCCATCCTGATCACGGCCTTGGCCCAGAATGGCCAGCCCGATCACCTGATCCGACAGTACCTCGCGCTGACAGACCGCAGAGATGGGGCTGTTGGGGTAGGGGGTGATCCAGCTGCCCGGAGTGCTGGTTCCGGGATAGAGAGGGGCATCGCTCTCCGAGTTGCGGATCAGGCCGGCCGCCGCCTTGATGATGTGGGAGATGTTCTTGTCGCTCTGGCTGTTGAGCAGTGGCCCAAGCCCGCTGTTGTCGGCGAGGGCGGTCTCCAGCTTGAACAGGTCTGGTATCTGGTTGTCACGGGAGACGGTGGAATACTCATTGGCCATGTTGATCTCCAGCCAGCTCAGCAGTTGCTGGCGAAAATCCGTGCCTTCGATCAAGTTGACGTTCTGTTGCCAGAGCTCCCCCTCGGCTTGCAGGGCGACCATGGCCGCCAGCAGCTCGACCTGGTGCCTCGGCAGCGCCTTGAGTTTTTGATCCAGCTCCGCCAGGGTCCAGGCTTGCCAGCCCAGGAATGAGCCCATACCGGCACTGAGGGTGGTTTTGAGCAGCAAGGCTTGTTGAGCCGTACTGGTATAACCCACCTGCAGGCGCGGGAATTCGCCGGCGGTGAGGATGCCGTCCCGGTTGCTGTCCTGCTTGACCAGCTCGCACAGGGAGCCCAGAACGGATCGCAACTCCACCTCGCTCTGCCCATCCTGCACCACCAGGGTGAGGGTGTCCTGCATCAGGTCGTCGCTGGTGTCGCTCTTGCCTGGCTGGCAAGTGGCGAAGCTGTTGTTGAGATCCGGCAAGGTGAGGGTGAGGCTGTACCGGTTGCCTTGCTTGACGGCGAGCCCGTCAAGCATCCGGCCATCCTGGGCCCGGATGGGGAGTCGCAGTGGCCGGATGGGGCGTTCCGGTTTGAAGTAGTACTGGTTAAGGCCATCGTGATTGGGCTTGGCGCCGATCTCCACCGTGATCGTCGGCTCGGCAAGGCGTGAGGGGAATATTCCCTGCAGGGTCAGCTGGCGGTGGGGATGGAAGGTGGTGAGCAACTGATAGGCCGGGGAGCGGGTATCCAGGGTCGCCATGGCCTTGCTGGCTGCGACCAGTTTGGTCTCGGTATCGACAGGCAGTGCCGTCCCCTGCTGGGCGGCATAGTGCAGCAGCCCTTCTTGCTGTGTGCTGCCCGGCAGTGACTGCTGGCGGGCGATCACATGCCCGGCCAGCCTGGTGAGCTCGCTGGCAGGCAGTGGGATATCACCATCCAGCACGAGCTGCAGCAGTGCGGTCAGTTCGCGAGCGAAGCCGTGATTGAGTTGTGGATCGCTGACCAGCAGGGCGGTGACATCCTGCTTGCCCTCCCGTTTTTGCAGTGCCGTGGTGAGGCTCTGGTATGCCAGCAGCATGGGGGAAAGGTGCAGATGGGGTACCTCCTGCTCGGTGATGATGCCATCCCCATTCTGATCCTGTCTGAGCAGTTGCTCCAGCGAGGGCAGTTGGCTGCTGAGGATGGAGGCACTCTGCTGGCGGTGGCTGGCGGTCAGGCTCAGTGGTTTATCCTGCGGCCACTGACTCAGCTTGAGCTTTAAATCAAAGCTGCCGTCGGCCCGGATATTGGCAGGCGTACAGACCTTGTCGGAGCAGAGCTGAATCGCGAATTCGGCCCCCTGCTGGTGGCTGACGGACAGCGTGCCCGCCAGATCCAGGCTGGTGGGTTGATGGGGCTGGTCTGGCTCCTTGCCCGGTTGATCCGGCGATGTGGGCGGGGTCACAGTGCCTGCGTTGCCTGCGTTGCCTGCGTTGCCTGCGTTGCCTGCGTTGCCTGCGTTGCCTGCGTTGCCTGCGTTGCCTGCGTTGCCTGCGTTGCCTGCGTTGCCTGCGTTGCCTGCGTTGCCTGCGTTGCCTGCGTTGCCTGCGTTGCCTGCGTTGCCTGCGTTGCCTGCGTTGCCTGCGTTGCCTGCGTTGCCTGCGTTGCCGCTACCGCTGCCCGAATTTGTGTTGTTATGGTTGGTCCCGGTGTCCTTATCGGGTGTCGAGGTGGCGGGGTCCGTGGTGGTGGGCTGCGTGGTCTGACTGCCGCCGTTATTGCCGTTGGCATTGTTGTTGCCGTTATTTCCTTCCTGCCCCGGGGTGCCCAGCTCGGCCTTGCATGCCAGCAAGGCCAGGCAGCAGAGGGCCAGGGACAGTGATCGCGTTGTCCTGAACAAGATCGACTCCATTATTGTGATTTAGGTTATTAATCAGGCAAGTCAGCTATTTATTGCTATTTGCATTAATAAAGCAGACTTATTTGCTGTTTTATTTATCAAAAAGACAAATTCACTCTGCGAATTATTTCTAAAGATGATAATGATATTGATTCTCGTTTAAGATCTCAATATGATGTTTCCGCTGTTTAATTTCAGGCATAAAAAACAGGGACACTAAAAATGGACATGCGAGTTTGGGATTACCTTGGGGATTATCTGAAGGATGACACCGGCGCCACGGCGATCGAGTACGGCATTCTGGCTGCCGGGCTGGCGGCCGGGATCCTGGCCATTTTCGGGTCGGACGGGATCTTTATCACGGCCTTGAAGGAGAAGTTCACCACCATAGTGGCAGGGTTGAACATGGATGCCGCTGGCAAGTGATGGCGCCCGGGCAATGGCTGGCCATCCTGATGGCGTGCTGGTGCCTGGTCAGCGACCTGTTTGAACGGCGGATCCCGAACCCGGCGGTGCTGGTACTGGCACTCTGGGCACTTTGGTTGCTGCCGTTCAATCTGCTCTCGCTGAGCCTGGCTCTGCTGACCTTGCTGCTGGGACTGTTTGCCTATCACAGGGGCTGGTGCGGGGCCGGCGACAGCAAGTTGCTGGCGGTCTGCCTGTATGGCGCGTCTGAACGCTGGCCCGAGCTGCTGCTCTGGATGGCGCTCTCGGGCGGCGTACTCAGCCTGGTTTGTCTGGCCTATGCCCGTTTACGGCCATTTCCCGGCCCCGTCACTGTGCCTTATGGATTCGCCATCCTGTGGGCGGCGAGTCTGACCACTCCTCTATTTATGTAGTCACACCCAATGAAGAAACTCTTCTCTCTTATCGCTGCACTGCTGGTGCTGGCGGCGATGCTGGCTGCCTTCTGGCCGGTTGAACTGGCGCCGCAGACGGCTGTGCCACCGGGCGAACAGGCGCCGGAGCCAGCCGCCTCGGCCCGCCTCGCCCAAGTGCTGGTGGCGGCTCACCGGGTACAAGCCGGCGCCTTTATTCATCCCGAGGATCTGGTCTGGCAAACCCTGCCTGCCGCCGAGGAGATGAACCTGCCCGGGCTCTTCCTGTTCGGGTTTACCGATACCAAGGCGCTCAAGGGCAGTCTGGTCACCCGCACGCTGGAGGCGGGCCAGATCGTCTCGGCCGATGATCTGGTGCGCCCCGAGCAGAGCCATTATCTCTCCGCCATGATGGCCCCCGGCATGCGGGCCGTGACCCTGGCGCTGGGACGGGAGGCGGCCAGTCATGGCCTGATCCGGCCCGGCAACCGGGTGGATGTGATCCTCACCAGCAAGCATACCCACCAGCGCAATGCGCAGGGGGCCGAGGTGACCAGCAAGCAGTCGGCAGAGATCATCCTGACCGACATCAAGCTGCTGGCCATCGATGCCCAGGTCACCGATATCGCAGCACTCAACGGCACAGTGGCGGCGCAGGACAACTTCGATCAGGTCGCCGTGACCTTCGAGCTGGCCCCGAGCGCGGCGGCCCGGCTGTTGCTGGCTCATCGGCTCGGGGATCTGGCCCTGGTGCTGCGCTCGGCCCAGGCCGCCCCGACGGGCAGTGAGGCCGTGACCCTGCCAGCAGGGAGCCTGATATGGGCCGAACAGGTGGCCCGTGGCCAGAACCCGAGGGCCCTGCCGGGTCACGGCGTCCGGATCAGCTATGGCGACGGCAACGACCGTAACCGCCAACCTTAATCAACTCAGAAAGGACACGATGTTGCGAACTCTCGCCATGGTGCTCGCCCTGCTGCCGTTATGGGCAGTGGCGGCCGAGAGCCTGACTCTCACCCCAGAGCAGTCCACCCTGCTCAATTTCGATGAACCCGTGCTGGATGCCTTCGTCGCCAACTCCGAGTTGGTTCGGGTACACAGCCCCTCCGATCAGCAATTGCTGATCTATGGCCGCAAGGTTGGCCGCACCGATCTGGTGGTGACGGCCCTGGATGGTCGCACCCTGGGTCACTACCGGGTACAGGTGGTGGCGGATCTCGCTCCCCTCAAGCAGCTGGCCAGGCAGCATTTTCCCCAAAGTCGACTCAGCTTCAGCGAGTCTGGCGGCGCCATAGTGGTGGCGGGGGAGGTGACCAGTCCGCTGCAGGCCCACGAGATCCTGACCATGGTGGAGGGGTTCGCCAAGGGTATCCAGCCGCAGGGGAGTGCCCTGGGCACGACAGCCCCCGCCCCGCCTCAGACTGGCAGCCAGGATGAGGGGGCCGCGGTCGCCGGTGGCGGCAGCGGGCAATATGCTCACGTCATCAACCAGTTGCGTCTGGCGGGATCGGATCAGATCAACATATCGGTACGCATCGTCGAGATGCAGCGTACTACCAGCGAACAGCTGGGATTGCGCTGGAGTGCCATGGGGGAGTATCTGCAACTGGGGGTCTCGCCGGGCAACCGCTTCCCCAAACCTGCCGAACGGGGCAGCTGGAGCGGCAAGAAGGATGTGGTCTACATCAACGCCATCATAGATGCGCTGGTGGAGAACAGTCTGGTCAATGTGCTGGCCGAGCCGAACCTGACCGCAAAATCCGGTGAAGCCGCCACCTTCATGTCCGGCGGCGAGTTCCCCTTTCCGGTAGGCAATGGGGACAACGGCCCGGAGATCGAGTTCAAGAAGTTTGGCATCTCGCTGGAGTTGACTCCCACCTTGCTCGACAACAACCGCATCAGCCTGACGGTGTCACCCGAGGTGTCGACCCTGAGCCGGGAGAACAGCGTCTCCATCGCCGGGGTGGTGGTGCCTGGCATAGAAACCCGTCGTACCACCACCACCATAGAGCTGGCGGATGGGCAGAGTTTCGCCCTGGCCGGTCTGGTGCGCACCCATCGCAACCAGAGCAGCGAGGCCCTGCCTTTCCTTGGCGAGATCCCCGGGCTGGCCCCCTTCTTTGGCAGCAACGGCTTCAAGAACCAGGAGAGCGAGCTGGTGATCATCGCCACCGCCCGACTGGTGCAGCCCACCAGCGATCCCCTCTCCCTGTCGACACCGCTGGATCACTATCGGGCGCCGAGCCGGTTCGAGCGGCTGTTCTTCACCGACATGGGCTCAACCGAGCGACCGGGCGCACAAGCGACCCGCCTGTTCGGCAACTATGGCTACAGCTACTGAGGGAAGTGACCATGTTAAAAGAGACACTGCTGCTGGCCCTGGCGTTACCGTTGCTGGCTTGTACCACTCAACCCCCCGCCGCCCCGCTCACGGATCGGCTGCAGTTCCGGGTTGCTCCGTCGCAACTGCAACAACGGCTGCAATGGCAGCTGGCCCCGCTGGCCAGCAGGCTGGAATCCGGCTCCCTGCACCTGCGGATCACGGGCCCGCAACCCGGGAGCCATGAGCCGACAGCGGAGGCACTGCGTCAGCAGTTGGCCCTGTGGCTGGCGCTGGAGACCCGCCTCACCTTCATTTCGGCGACCCGGCAAGAGTATGAGGTCGAGCTTGACGCCACCCTGCAACCCGAGACCTGCCGCTATGCCAGAGGGGTATCCCCGCCATCCCCCATCGCCTGTCTGGTGCTGCGCAACCAGTACCGCGCCCAGAGCCATGTCGAGCACTGGGCCCGCGGCGCCGGCTATGACGGCAGCGGCAGTGCCCTCGATGCCGGCGCCGTGCAGCGCCTCTACCAGGGCAAGGCCAAATCGGCCAAGAAACAGCAGACGACGGGGGAGTAGTGAATGAGTGAACAAGTCAAACAGCTGGTGGCCGTCACCCGCCAGCCTGCTCTGAGTGCCGGGGTCGACCTGGTACTGGCCCGGCTGGCCGATGTCGAAACCCGGCAGGTCCCGGGCTCCCTGGCCGAGGCCAGGGCCCACTGCCTGACGCAAGGGGCCCCCGATATTCTGCTGGTGGAGGTGGAGAACCCGCAGACGCTGGCGGCCGATCTGGCCGCCCTCGCCGAGTGTTGTCCACCCCAGATGCGGCTGGTATTGCTGGGGGAGCGGGGGGATGTGACCCTGTTTCGCTGGCTGATTTCGGTGGGGGTGGATGATTACTATCCGGCACCGCTGGATCCCGATGCCCTGCGCACCGGCCTGTTGCGTCTGCTGGGGGTTCCCCTTGCCACCTCGTTGCGCAAGGGGCGGGTGATCTGCGTGGTGGGTGCCGCCGGCGGGGTGGGCACCAGCACTGTGGCCGCCAACCTGGCCATGGCGCTGGCCGACCGGCATCACCGCCAGGTTGCGCTGCTGGATCTCAATCTTCACCACAGTCGCCACCCCATACTGCTGGGCAGTGACTATGCCCCTCCCGGCGAGCAGTGGTGGCAGGCGACCGGGCGGCTCGACGGTACCCTGCTGGCGCATACCGCCCATCAGCTTGGGCCCAGACTCTTTCTCTTCTATGACGAGGGGCAGGAGCTGGTGCTCGGTGCCGAACAGCTGGTGGCGGCGGTCAACGTGATGGCGGAGCACTACAGCACCCTCATCATAGATGTGCCGGATCTGCGCAGTCATGCGCTGCAGGCCCTGTTGCAGCAGGCTGACGTGGCGATCTGGCTGCATGATTTCAGTCTGGGGGCGCTGCGGCTGCTGGGGCAATTCCCGCAAGGCGGGCCGGCCCAGCGCCGCCTGCTGGTGGGCAACCATTGTCGTGGCAAGGAGGGACGGGTACCGGCGCAGGCGCTTGAGCGCGTCTGTGGTCAGCCCCACGCCGCCGTGCTGCCCTACGATCACGGCGCCTTCGTGCGCGCCGAGCGAGCCGGGCAGCCGTTGATCCAGCAAAAGAGCAAGCTGGCTCGTGCCCTCACGTCATTGGCCGCCGAGCTGGTGGGGGCTCAGGTCGCGGGACGAGCCCGGGGCGGGAGGCGCTGATGTTTGGACAAGCCAATAGCCGACAGCCATCGGTGTCAGGGGCTCTGCTTACCCTGTCTGATGCCGCGCGGGAGGCTTTCTACGAGCTGGTCGAACCCTCGGTGGCGGCGACCTTGCCGCGCGCCGCGCTGCTGGAGCGGGTGGCCAGTGCCCTCGCGCAGCTCTCGGCCCGTCGCATGCTGCCCTACAACCGCCAGGAGCTGACTCAGCTCGCCCGCCAGCTGGTGGACGAGATGGTGGGGGTGGGGCCGTTGCAACCCCTGCTCGATGATCCCGAGGTATCGGATATCCTGGTCAATGGCCCTGACAAGGTCTATGTGGAGCGGCACGGCAAGCTGACCCTGTCGGGCGTGCGTTTTCGTGACCGCCAGCATGTGTTCAACGTGGCGCAGCGGATCGTCAATGCGGTGGGGCGGCGGGTGGATGAGTCCACCCCCATGGTGGATGCCCGGCTGGCCGATGGCAGCCGGGTCAACGTGATTGCGCCTCCCATCGCCCTGTGCGGCACCACCATCTCCATTCGCAAATTTCCCAGCGCCCGTCTGACCCTGGCCCATCTGGTGGAGAAGGGGGCCCTGTCCAATGCCATGGCCCGTTTTCTGGGGCTGGCGGCGCGCAGCCGCTTCAACGTGCTCATCTCCGGGGGGACTGGCTCGGGCAAAACCACCTTGCTCAACGCCCTGAGCAAGCACATCAATGATGACGAGCGGATCATCACCATAGAGGATGCCGCCGAGCTCTCCCTCGATCAGCCTCACTGGGTGCCGCTGGAGACCCGCAACGAGAGTGCCGAGGGCAAGGGGGAGGTGAGCGTTCGCGCCCTGGTGCGCAACGCCCTGCGGATGCGGCCGGACCGGATCATCCTGGGGGAGGTGCGCGGTGCCGAGGCGTTTGACATGTTGCAGGCGATGAACACGGGCCATGACGGCTCACTCTGCACCCTGCATGCCAACACCCCTGAAGATGCGCTGCTGCGTCTGACCAACATGTTGCAGATGGGGGCTGAGCGGCTCTCCGAGCAGATCATCCAGGCCCAGATCGCCAGCGCGGTGGATCTGGTGGTGCAACTGGAGCGGATGCGTGACGGTCAGCGCCGCATCACCGCCATCAGTGAGATCGCCGAACTGGCAGAGGGGCAAATCCGGATGCGGCCGCTGTTTCGCTTCGTGCTGGAGTCCGAGCTCAACGGCAAGCTGCAGGGGCGCTTCAGCGTCCACCCTCTCTCGGCCGCAGTAGAAGAGAAAGCCCGTCAGGCCGGCTTGCTGAGCGAGCTGCAATCCTGCATGGCGGGCGACGGGGAGCCAGTCTCATGAACACGCTCATTCTGGTGTGCCTCTGCTGGGGGCTGGCCTGTCTGCTGCTCTGGCAATGGCAGAGCCGATGCGATGCCTGGCAGCAGCAGTGTCAACGTTATGGCCATCAACCCGCGCAACAGAAGAGGACAAGGCCGCTGCCCCATTGGTATCAGCAGATGGTGACCATGGTGGGCCAGGAGCAGCTGACCCGCTGGACCTGGCAGGGCCCGGCGGGTGCGGCCCTGGCCTGCGTCTTGCTGGCGGCCAATGGCATGCCGTTCTGGCTGGCGGTGTTGTTGGCTGCAGGGGGGGCTCTGGCCCTGGGGCTGGTGCTCTATCAGCAGCTGCAACAGCGGGCGCTGGAGCGGTTTCGAACCCGGTTGCCCGAGGTGATCGACGGCATGATACGGGCGCTGCGGGTGGGGGCGCCGCTGGCGGATATCTTCCTGCTGGTGGCCCGCCAGCAGCGCGGTTTGATGTCACGGCTGTTTGCCCAGATGCACGACGAGTTGCAGGTCGGCCAGCCGGTGGCGCAGGTGATGCAGCAGGCGGCTGGCCGGGTCGCGGTGGCCGAGTTTCAGTTTCTGACCATAGTGCTCAGCCTGCAGCAGGAGACAGGTGGTCGCCTCTCCGAGGTGCTGGCGCAACTGGTGGAGACACTGCGTGCCCGCCAGACCCTGGCGGCCAGCATCCAGACCATCACGGCTGAGAGCCGCAATGCCGCCAAGGTGCTGGCAGCGCTCCCCGTCATCATACTGCTGGTGCTGTTCACCACAGGGCGGGAGCACTTCACCTATCTGATGACCACGACCAGCGGCCAGTGGGTGCTGGGCTATGTCTCCATCAGCGTGGCGGTCGGGCTCTGGCTCATCCGTCGCCTCACGCGTCTGCAGGGGTAGCCCATGACGGTCATGCAACTTTTTGGATTGGCGCTGAGCTGTTTCGCGCTGGCCGCGTTTGCCGGCTGGCATGGTTACCGGCAGCAGCAGCAGTGGTTGGCCCAGAGCCGTCGCTATGGCCCGCCTCGTCAAGGCAGGGACGTGGCGCGGGACTGGCTGGCCTGGTGCGGTCGTGGTTATCCGGTCGGTGCCCGGGAGCAGGCCCGCTTGCAGCAGCTGCTGGCGCAGGCGGGGATCTTCTCCCGCCATGGCTTTGACCGGCTCAGGGCGGCCAAGCTGTTGGGCGGGCTGGGAGGGGCTATGGCGACCTTGCTGTGGCGCCTGCTGGCGGCGCCTGCCGACGGCTTCACCCTGATGTGGGTGCTGGTGGCCTATGTGGTGGGGGCCGGGGTGCCCGAGCGCTGGCTGCAATGGCGCGCCCGCAAGGTGAAGGCGGCGCAGCAGAAGGTGGTGCCCGATGCCATCGATCTGCTGGTGATCAGCGTCGAGGCGGGGCTGGCCCTCGATCGGGCCCTGCTGCGGGTCGGTCACTATCTGGGGGCGCTGGAGCCGGGCCTGGCCCGCCAGTTTTTGCGCACCCATGCGGAGATCCAGATGCGCGGCGATCAGGCAGGTTGCCTGGCACGACTCGCCTGGCGTACAGGCCTGCCCGAACTGGATCGTCTCGCCAATACCCTGCAGATGGCCCAGCAGTACGGTTCGCCGCTGGCCGAGACCATGCGCACCATCAGCCAGGAGGCGCGCCAGATGCGCCGGCTGGCGCTGGAGGAGCAGGCAGGCTCCTTGCCGGGCAAGATCACTCTCATCCAGATGGCACTCATCATGCTGCCCATGCTGGTGCTGATCATTGCTCCCACCCTCAACTTGTTGATCAACAGCCTGCGCTGAGCGGGCCACAGGACTTGAAATGCGATCACGACTTCATCACCTGCTGCTGCTGGCCCTGCTCGGGCTGGCAGGTTGCAGCAATCACGGCGATACCCGGCAGCAAAGCCAGAGCAATGGCATGGCGGTAGCCAAGGCGGCGTTCGATTCGGCCCAGTATGACAAGGCGGAGCGGCTCTATCAGGCCTTGCTGGTGGACGATGCCAGCCTGGACGAGGCGCAGCTGATGCTGGCCCGCACCCGCTATCAGCAAGACAAGAAACAGGCGGCGCGCGATGGCTTGCAGCAGTTGCTGGACAAGGGCGGCAAGCAGGGGGCTCAGGCCGCCCACTATCTTGGCAAGTTTCTGCTGGATGACGGCCTGACTGCCGAGGCTGCGCGGGTCTATCAGCAGGGGTTGGCGCTGGCCGGGCTTGATCTGGACGAACGGGCGCGGCTCAGCAACGGTCTGGGGGTGGCCAGCTTGCAGCAGGGGGCGTTTGGCAAGGGGCGCCAGCAGTTTGAGGCGGCGGTGGCGGCGGCTCCCGACGAGCCCGACTATCGTGCCAACCTGGCATTGGGCTGGCTGATGGAGGGCAACAAGGTGGCGGCCCGGCAGGCATTCGAGCCCTTGCTGCACTACCAGAGCCTGCCACCGCGGGTGGAGATGAACTATGTCTTGCTGCTGCTGGCCGAGGGCAATGAGCCCCAGGCTCGCCTCATACTATCGCGCTTTCTCAGCGCCAGTCAGCTGGAGCACGACATCAGGCTGCTCAAGGCACAGCTGGGGCGGGGGCAAGGGGCGTGAGAGGCCAGCGCGGGGTAGCCAGCATAGAGCTGGTGATCATATTGCCGCTGCTGCTGGCACTGCTGTTGCTGGTGGTGGATGTGCTGCGGGTGCATCTGCAATACAGCACCCTGGAACACGGCTTGCGATCCGTGCTGCGTGAGCTGCAGGCCGAATCGGCAGCGGGGCGGATCCCCTCGGCCGACGGGATCCGCCTTCGCTTGCAACAACGGGGGCGAGGGGAGCTGGACGCCGTGACGGTGAGCGTCAACCACCATGTGTCGCTGGAGGCCATGCTGGGCCAGGAGGAGGGCAGCCCGGATCCCGCCAGCGAAACCCGCTTGCCTGCGGATCCCGTGCTGGAGGTGACGGCCAGGATCCGTCCCCGTCTACAGCTCACCCCGCGCTGGCTGATTGACGAGCGCGAACTCAGCTATCGGAGCACCCTGCTGCTGCTCACCGACCGGCTACCGGCCGGAGGTGCAGGATGAGCCGTTGTTTCCGGCGGCTGTCATCTCCCGGCCCGGGCACCATGGGCGGCAGCATCAGCATGGAGGCGATGTGCTTCATTCCCGTGCTGCTGGCCCTGCTGAGCTTTGGCAATGAAGCACTGCAACTGCTGCGCCTGGAGCAACGTCTGCACAATGTGGCCTACAACGTGACCCAGATAGTCACCCAGCAGGGCACGGGGCAAAATGCCGCCGCCGTGGCACAGCTGACCTTCTATCAGCGCTTCGTGCAGGGCCAGTTGTCTGCGCTGCAAGGGGGGCAGGCGGCACTGACCATAGAGCAATACAACAGCGCCAATGGCGAGCTTGTGCCCCTGTTGCAGGGCACTGGCTGCGCCGGGCAGGGCAGCTGGCCGTCACTGCGGGTCGGCACCCTGATGCGGGTCACTCTCTGTTATCGCCTAGGCCCCCCCCCCCCCCCCCTAGGGCAAGGGGAAGATGGCATGTTCAGCCGGTTCTGGGCGGGTCGTACCATGACCACCCACTTTATTCAGGAGATCCATTGAATGGGACAGCCCTTGCGCCAGGGGGGCGGGCTCTCCCCCGCCTTCGCCCTGATGTTGACTGGCGTGCTGGCGCTGACCGGCGTGGTCATCGAGCTGGTGCGAGGCTACAGCGGCCAGAGCCTGCTCAGCGCGGCCGCCGATGCGGTGCTTTACTCGGCCGCCGACAGCGACAGTGCGGCGGAAGATGCCGCCGCGCTGGTTCAGGCCAATCTGGCGGGGCGTCATTTGCAGGTGGGCCCCCCCAGTCTGAGCCAGAACGAGCAGGAGGCTCAGGTCATCCTGCAGGGAGAGGTGCCGGCGCTGATGGCGCTCTCCGCCATCGGCAAAAGCGGTGATCTGCCGGTAGCGGCTGCAGCCCGTGCCAGCAGTGCCCGTACCCGCATAGAAATTGCCCTGGTGCTGGATGTGTCCAACTCCATGTCCGGGGCACCTATGAAGGCGATCAAGCAGGGGCTGGCGGAGTTTGGCGAGGTGCTGTTTGGCCGCGAGCGGCGCAATCAGGACAGAGTGGTCAGCATCATTCCCGCCACCGGCCTGGTCAATATCGGGGATCACCCCGAGCTGTTTCATCCAGAGAGCCTGACATTCCCCTTCGGATTGCAGACGCTGGCCCATGAGCGAGGCTGGAGCAATTTGCTGACTCGAGAGGTGCCGGGACGCCAGCGCAAGGCATTCTGCGCTCGCCTGCCGGAGCATGTGGACGGCATCGATCGGCTGGCCGAACTTACCCCGGGCTGGATCCGCAAGCTGGAACTGGCCCCGCGTGGTGAGGCGCAGCCCCGCCTGCACTACAGCACCAAGCCGCCAGCCATCCAGCAGTATGAGGATGGTACTCCCCTACGGGCATATGCCCCGCGGGAGAACCCCCTGGAGCGTTATCTGGAGAACCGGCGTGACAAGCTCGGCATCTTCGATGATCCGGATTGCGGGGTGAGCCCAATTCAGGCGCACCTGTCGACCTGGGCCGCGTATCGTCAGGCACTCGATACCCTCCATGCCGCCTTCAACACCAATACGGCCGAGGGGGTGATGTGGGGCTGGCGGCTGCTCTCTCCACAGTGGCAGGGTCGCTGGCAGCAGGGGGCCGCCGAACTGCCGCGCCCTTACGGGCAAGCGGATAACCGCAAGATCCTGGTGCTGTTCTCGGATGGGGAGCACATGGGGCCCGAAGCGGCGCTGCGGGATCGCAAACAACTGCTGCTGTGTCGGGAGATGAAGCGCAAGGGGATCCAGGTCTATACGGTGGCATTCGAGGGGGATGCCCGTTTCGTGGCGCAGTGTGCCAGCGAACGCTCGCTGGCCTACAAGGCCACCAGCGGCAATATCAGGACAGTGCTGACCCGGCTGGCCAGCGCCATCAACGATGTGGTGCTGACAAAATAGTGCCATATGGTGCAAAAAAGAGGGGCCAAGTTTGGCCCCTCATCTCATCTGTCGAGCATCCGGTTTACATGGCGGCGCGGAAGATGGCGACTATCTCCTCGTGGCTCGCCTGTTTCGGGTTGGTGAAGCCGCAGGCATCTTTCAGGGCGTTGCTGGCCAGGATGTCGAAGTCGTCGGCCTTGACGCCGAGCTGCTCCAGACCGGCCGGGATCTTCACGTCCAGCGCCAGCTGCTTGATGGCGGCAATCGCCGCAGCTGCGCCCTGTTCGTCGTTCATGGCGGTTACATCGACACCCATATGGCGGGCCACCTCTTTCAGGCGAGCGGCGCTTACCTGAGCGTTGTATGCCTGAACGTGTGGCAACAGCACGGCGTTGCAGACCCCGTGGGGCAGGTCATAGAAGCCGCCCAGCTGGTGGGCCATGGCGTGCACATAACCCAGGCTTGCGTTGTTGAAGGCCATGCCGGCCAGGAACTGGGCATAGGCCATCTGTTCGCGGGCGTGCAGGTCATCGCCCTGATTGACCGCGGTACGCAGGTGCTTGGCGATGAGCTGAATAGCCATGATGGCGCTGGCATCGGTCACCGGGGTGGCGATGGTGGAGACATAAGCCTCGATGGCGTGGGTCAGGGCATCCATGCCGGTGGCGGCGGTGAGGCCGGCCGGCTTGGCCAGCATCAGCTCGGGATCGTTGACCGACATCAGCGGGGTGACGTGCTTGTCTATGATGGCCATCTTCACCTGGCGAGCTTCGTCTGTGATGATGCAAAAGCGGGTCATCTCGGAGGCTGTGCCGGCTGTGGTGTTGATGGCGATGAGCGGCAACTGCGGCTTGGCGGAGCGATCCACCCCTTCGTAATCCTGGATGCTGCCGCCGTTGGCGGCCACCAGGGCTATGCCCTTGGCGCAGTCGTGGGGCGAGCCGCCCCCCAGCGAGATGACGCAGTCGCAGCCGTTGGCCTTGATCATCCCCAGACCCGCTTCGACGTTGGTCATGGTGGGGTTGGGCCTGGTTTCATCGAAAACCACGCTTTCAATGCCATGTTCTGCCAAGAGGGTGGTGAGCCTGGCGACCACGCCGATCTGGCCCAGGATCTTGTCGGTGACGATCAGCGCCTTGCGATAGTCATAACCCTTGATATCGGCTGCCGCTTCTTGCAGGCAGCCAGCTCCCATCAGGTTGATTGCGGGAATGTAGAACTTGAATGTCGCCATGATGGACTCCGTATTATTAGCCATTAAGTGGTATACGGGCGCCAACATAGCATCGTCAGTGGGGATGAAAAGGGGTCAAGGGTATCCTGTTTGCAACTTTATGGACTCGATCACGTACCGATAAACCGGGGCGTGACAGGGATTGACAAGGCCGGAGACCACTCCTTTGGAAGAAAAACGTTTTTCAAGAAATTCATCAAGTTAGCAAACGTTTTGCACGGGATTTGTCACTGTCAATGCGTGGAAGTGTGAGGAGCTTCAAGGAATTGGAAAGCGCTTTCGACCATAGTTGGCGCCTCCCCAGAGAGGGGGGTAAAGGCTTGAAAGTATCATAAAGAATCATCTTAACTTGCGCCCTGACCATGCTGGCAGGGGGCAACCAGGAGTCCACTATGTCTGATGTATTTCACTTGGGTTTGAAGAAAGCGGATCTGCAAGGCGCCACCTTGGCGATCGTCCCCGGTGACCCCGAGCGTGTAAAGCGTATCGCAGAGCTGTTGGATAACCCGGTGCACCTGGCCAGCCATCGTGAGTTCACTACCTGGCGCGGCGAGATGGACGGCAAGGCCGTGATCATCTGCTCTACCGGTATCGGTGGCCCGTCCACCTCCATCGCGGTAGAAGAGCTGGCCCAGCTGGGCATCCGCACCTTCCTGCGCATCGGCACCACAGGCGCCATCCAGCCGCACCTGAACGTGGGCGACGTGATCGTCACTACCGGTTCCGTGCGCCTCGACGGTGCCAGCCTGCACTTCGCACCCATGGAGTTCCCGGCCGTGGCCGACTTCGACTGCACCACGGCGCTGGTCAACACCGCCAAAGAGATGGGCTCCAAGCTGCACATCGGTGTGACTGCTTCTTCCGATACCTTCTACCCGGGTCAGGAGCGTTACGACACCGTATCTGGCCGCGTAGTGAGCCGTTTCCAGGGTTCCATGAAAGAGTGGCAAGCCATGGGCGTGCTGAACTATGAGATGGAATCTGCCACCCTGCTGACCATGTGCACCAGCCAGGGCCTGCGTGCCGGTATGGTGGCTGGCGTTATCGTCAACCGCACCCAGCAGGAAATCCCGAACGCCGAAACCATGGCGAGAACCGAATCTGATGCCATCAAGATCGTGCTGGGCGCCGCCCGCAAGCTGATCTGATAGCCACACCGAGTGGGGGGTGGGGGCCGTTGCGAAAGCACGGCCCCTATCTTTTATCTGCCGTTTGCCCCGTTTTTCCCCTGTTGCTCCTCTGTTCCCTTCGCCTGTTATCACACCACCGCTTGATGCCACGTCTCGCTAGAAGGGGCTGGCACATCTGACCGCCATCGGTTCACCGCTCACCGGATGCCGCAAATCCAGCTCGCTGGCATGCAGCATCAGCCGTGGCGCCTGCGCTGTGCCTGGCAACGCAAGACCGCCGTAGAGATCGCAGCCGAGGATGGGGTGGCCCAGCAGCTGGCTGTGGATCCGCAGTTGATGGGTGCGGCCGGTTTCCGGCACCAGTCGCACGCGGGTCAAAGGCACTGCCTGACCTTGCATCGGCTGCGCCAGCCGCTCAATGACCCGATAGTGGGAGCGGGCGGGCTTGCCGCTGGCGGCGCAGATGGTCATCAGCGGGAAGAGAGCCGGATCCTTGGCGATGGGGGCATCGATCACCCCCTCATCGTCGACCAGATGGCCGCACAGCAGGGCGCTGTAGGCCTTGCTCACCGCCCGCTGGCTGAATTGCTGACAGAGCAGGGCGTTGATGGCCTTGTTTCTGGCCACCACCATGATGCCAGAAGTGCCAAAATCGAGGCGGTGCACCAGGGTGCAGCCGGGATAGTCCTGCACCAGCCGGTAATGGACAGAGTCGAGGTTCTGCGGGTTCTTGCCCGACAGGCTGAGCAGGCCGCTCGGCTTGTTGATCAGCAGCAGGTGCTCATCCTCAAACAGGATCTCGATGGCAGCCTCGCAGGGCGGGGCGATGAAGGTATCGACAATGACGGACATAGGGCACACGGGCTGGAAACGGGGGACGATCATACTCGAACCGGCTGCGCGGGGCGAATCGGCTGCTTGCGTCGTGTGATGCGAGGGAGTCATTCGTTCAACAGCTTGATAACGCAATGGTTTGAAACGCGAAGAAGGGCACCGTTTTGTGACCCCTTCCCGAGTTCATCCGGGGCTTGCTTGTTAAGGTATGGCTCCCTGTCATGTTGTAAGGAGTCTGTCCATGGCGTTGCCCGTTATTCTCGATTGTGATCCCGGCCACGATGATGCCATCGCCCTCATACTGGCGCTGGCCAGTCCCGAGCTCAAGGTGCTGGCGGTCACTACCAGTGCGGGCAACCAGACGCCGGACAAGACCCTCAACAATGCCCTGCGCATCCTGACCCTGCTCGGCCGTGACGACATCCCGGTGGCGGCGGGGGCACCCAAACCGCTGATGCGCGAGCTTATCATAGCCGACAACGTCCACGGCGAGTCGGGCCTCGATGGCCCCAAGCTGCCGGATCCCGCCTTTGCCCCGCAAGCCATGACGGGCCTCGAATTGATGGCCAAATGCCTGCGCGAGAGCCCGGAACCTGTGACGCTGGTGCCGACCGGGCCGCTCACCAATATCGCCCTGCTGCTGGCGGCCCATCCTGAGTTGAAATCCAGGATTGCCCGCATCGTGCTGATGGGGGGCGCGGCGGGGGCGGGCAACTGGACCCCGGCGGCGGAATTCAATATTTATGTGGACCCGGAAGCGGCCGATATGGTGTTCAAGTCCGGCATCCCCATCACCATGTGCGGGCTGGATGTGACCCACGAGGCCCAGGTGATGGACGAGGACATAGCGCGGGTGCGCGCCATCGCCAATCCGGTGGCCCAGTGCGTGGCCGGTCTGCTCGACTTCTTCATGATCTACCACAGGGATCCCAAGTGGGGATTTGCTGGCGCGCCGCTGCACGACCCCTGTACCATTGCCTGGTTGCTGGCCCCCGAGCTGTTCCACGGGGTCGAGTGCCGGGTCGATATCGAAACCGGCGGTGCGCATACCACCGGCATGACGGTGGTGGATCGCTATGGCCTGACCGGCAAAGCGGCCAATGCGCTGGTGCTGCTGGGACTGGATCGTGCGGGCTTCATCGACCTGCTGGTCGAGCGACTGCGGGCGTTTGGCTGACCGCCATTGCACTATTGAGAGAAGGGACGGGAAATGTACAAAGCGTCGCTGGCACTGCTGGCCGGGTTGCAACTGACGGCCTGCTCCACGCCGTTTGAATCTATGTGGCAGGGGCTGGCGACCTGCGAGCTCGATGATCTCTATCTCGACAGCGAGACCGGCGAGCCGGCCCACCCTCAGCTCAAAAACTTCACCCCCTACAAGGTAACGGACGGGTTTGCCTGGTACAAGACCCGCCAGGAGCTGCATGGTCTGCCCATCAGTGGCTTTCTCATCCCCTCGTCCACCTTCGAGGTGCATGCCCTGTTCGTGGACACCCCCATCGCCAATGCGCGAAGGCTGACCCACAACGCCTATGGCAGCGAGTTCTCCGACGAGCAGAAGCACAACGAGGGGCTGGCCCCCTTGCTGCTGCGCGACCCCAACAACCCCAAGCGTTCCATCATAGACTGCACCCAGGGTGAGACCCAGGAGCCGATGCCGGAAGAGCCCTTCCCGGAATAAGCCTCCCGCCATCTCCAGAGTCTTGACCGTCCTTCCGACATAAAAAAGCAGGGGCCAGCCTCATCGGCTGGCCCCTGTTCATCGTCCCCTCGTCGGGATCCGGGATAACCCGGCGTCTGCTTGATCACGGGCATCCCCCAGCCGCCGAGCAATAGCGCCCCGTCAGTATTTATGGATAACCCAGCGTCTGCTTGATCACGGGCAGTTGCGCCTTGATCCAGGCAGGATTGATGGGCCCCCAGTCGCCGATGCGGTAGTGCCCCTGCAGGTGACGCGCCCCCTCGGTCTGCTCGAAGCCGCAGCTGATGTCCAGCTCGGCCAGGGCGCTTAGCGTGTCCTGGGCCGTGCGTCTGGGCATGCCGGTGGCGGCCATGATGGCCGGGATTGTGTCTGTGCCCTGACTTATCAGCCAGGCCACGTAGAGTCGTCGGTAGAAGCTGGTGCGAGTCTTGCTCGGCTCTGTCATATCTCGTCCTCGAGCCGGTCGAAGTAGCGCCAGGTCGCCAGCGCGGCCTTGCCCATCACCAGTGCCCAGAGGCCGAACCAGAACCAGCGGAAGAAGCTCCAGGTGGAGGCGTCAGGCTGAGTGCTCTCGATCTTGGTGACGTTGGGGAACATGGAGAACATGTTCACGCGCCAGCCGTAGGAGGTGATGATGGCCAGACGCTTCTCGAACTCCATGGACTTGGCCTTGGCCTGCACGTCGGCAGCATTGAACTTGAAGTAGAAGGGCCAGCCCCACTCTGTGTCCTCGTTGCGAAACACGCGGATCTTCTCGCCGGGCCGCTCGGTATAGATGTAGTAGACGTCTGTGGTGGGACCGTCGGCCGGGTTTTTCTGGCTGATGGGGCCATCCTTGTCGGTGCGTTTCACCTCGACGCCCGTGATGGTGGCTATGGTGTGTTCCGGCAGATAGAAGTCGAGCCAGATGGCGGAGACGAGGGCGATGAGGCCCAGGCCGATGAAGGCCGGTTTCTTGAATTTCAGCTTCATGGTGATCTCATGTGAGGGGGAGTGACGTGCCTCTACCATACTCACATTTGGTGGGGTAGCCCAGCCCCTAATGAAGCCACCTCATAAAAAAGACCGTTTAAAACAATAACAAGTCGGCAGCGCCATTAACACTAAGGCCCCGCGAGCGGAGCCTTCGTTTGACGTGATAGCGCAGCCATTACAACTGGAACTGGGCCAGCTGCTTGCGCTGCTGTTCGGCGAGCTGTGACAGTTCGTGACTGGCGGCGGCGCTCTGGCTGATGCCGGCCGCACTCTGGTTCACTATCTCGTGGATGTTGGTGATGTTGCGGTTGATGTCGGCGGTGACGCAGGACTGCTCCTCGGCGGCGGTGGCGACCTGGGCATTGGCACCGTTGATCTGGTTGACCGCCTCCGTGATGCCGCCGAGCAGCGCCTGTACTTCGCCGGAGAGCTGCTGGTTGTGCGCCAGTATGGAGAGGGTCTCCTGCATGCCGCTGTTGGCTGACAGGGACTGGCTCTGCAACTGCTCTATGATGGCCTGGATCTCCTTGGTGGAGTCCTGGGTACGGGCCGCCAGCAGGCGTACCTCGTCGGCCACCACCGCAAAGCCACGGCCGGTTTCACCGGCGCGAGCGGCCTCGATGGCGGCATTCAGCGCCAGCAGATTGGTCTGCTCCGAGATGCTCTGAATGACCTCGATCACCTTGCCGATCTGCTCGGACTGGGACTTGAGGCGTGCCACCACGGCGGCGGCGCTCTCCAGACTGCCCGCCATGCGGCTGTTGGCCTGGATGCTCTCGGCAAACAGCGCCAAGCCCTGCTCGACCCTGTCGTTGGCATCCCGCGCCAGTTCGTCGGCCAGGGCCGCGTTGTGGTTGACGTTGTCGGCCGTGCTGGCCAGCTCGGTCACGGCGGAGGCCACCTGTTCGGTTTCGCTGCGCTGCTGCTGGGCATTGGCCTCGGACTGGGTCATGACGGCGGCCAGCTCGGTGGCGGCGGAGGCCACGTTGCCGCTGATGCCAGTCAGGGTATGCAGTGTGCTGCCCAGCTGGGTCAGGGTCTGGTTGATGTCCCTGGCCAGCTGGCTCAGCTCGTTGTCGCCCTCGGCGGCGGCCCGAACGTTGAAGCGGCCCTGGGCGACGGCGCGCATCACCTCCTGCAGCTGGCCTATGGGGCGCACTATCCGGCCGGACAACCACCAGCCGCCGAGCAGGGCCGCGATCAGGGTAGCGCTCATCAACAGCAGGGTACGCAGCAGGGTGGCGTGGTAGTGCGCCTCCTCCTCGGCGATTTCGGCCTGGATCAGCTGGTTGACGTGGGCCGACATGGTATCTATCTGCTTGATCAGCTGTTCACCCAGCTCGCGAAAGCGCAGCCTGGACTGCTCGTAGGCGGCGGGATCGCCAGCCCCCTGATATTTCTGGGCCAGCAGCGGCAGCATGTTGTTGCGGGTGTGGCCGAGATAGGCTTGCAGGGCGGCGGCCACCTGGCTGTTGTCCTGCTCGGCGCCGGCGATCGCCAGTCGGGCCAGGATGGCCCCTATCTCCTGCTCGGCCGCCGTCAGATCGCTCGGCAACTGGGCGAAGCGCTGCTGATCGTAGAGGCCATAGATGGCGTTGGTACGCATCCGGTAGGTGGCGTGGATCAGGGTGGCGATGTCGTCCTTGTGACGAGTCACGCTGGCTGTGGTCTGGTTCATGTCCGCAATGGCGCCGTCTATCTCCTGCTTGCTGATCCCGGCCATGAGGATCATCAACAGGCTGGCGAGCAGAAGCGGTATGAGAACTTGAAAACGGATAGACAGGTTATTCAATGACATGAAAGGTCCTAACCCAAAAGAGGAGTGAGGCGGCATCTTACACAGACGCGACAAAGGTTGTCACAGGGTTTTTATGGCTGAAATCGTGCTGAACGAAAAGGTTTTTCTTGTGTGAAAAGAGTGTGATAGGCAAGATCACAAGCCTGTTACCATGGAGGTGTCGCGTGTCCGACTGGATTGATCCCGCTATTCTGGCGCTGTTTATTCCCACGTTTTTCTTTGTCTCCGTCACCCCCGGCATGTGCATGACCCTGGCGATGACCCTCGGCATGAGCCTGGGGGTGCGCCGCACCCTGCACATGATGTGGGGGGAGCTCATCGGGGTGGGGCTGGTCTCAGTGCTGTCGGTGATCGGGGTGGCGGCCGTCATGCTCAACTACCCGGCGCTCTTCTCCGCCTTCAAATACGTGGGTGGCGCCTACCTCATCTGGCTCGGCATCCAGATGTGGCAGGCCAAAGGCAAGATGGCCATACCGGCGGATCTCTCGGCCGGGCAGGAGACGCGCCCCCTGGGGCTGGCCATGCAGGGCTTCGTTACCGCCATCGCCAACCCCAAGGGCTGGGCCTTCATGGTCTCCCTGCTGCCCCCCTTCATCAATGCGGCCAAGCCGATGGCCCCCCAGATCAGCGCCCTGGTGGCGCTGATCCTGGTCATAGAGTTCTCCTGCCTGCTGCTCTACGCCAGCGGTGGCCGCACCCTGCGCCACTTCCTTGCCAAGAGCGGCAACGTCACCCTGATGAACCGGATCGCCGGCTCCCTGATGTTTGGCGTCGGTGTCTGGCTGGCACTGGGTTGATATGAGGCCCCTCTTGTAGAGACCGAGTCGCAGACACCACTCGAGACGAAAATGAAGCAGCCCCGGCAGTGCCGGGGCTGCTTTATTTGGTGGGCAAGGGCCCTGTCAGGTGGGGAGCGGGTACATTTGCTTACATTTTTTTTGTTTTCAATCGGCGACTATTTCATCAGTCTCGAATGGCATTAGATGCATGTGCTTTACATGTGATGATGATCCGGGCAATCCAAGTTTTATATTTTTGGTCAAGGATGGTAATGGATGATGATGTTAATAGGCGCCGCGTTACTCACTTTTTCGGGTGTGGCAGCGGCCGACAATGGAAAAAACCTGGATTTTTACAATATAGAGGAACAGCAACTCGTTGACATGTTTGCTCAGCATCAGGGCGGCACCCCAGGCCAGTCAATAAAGGATTTCTCCCGCCTGTTCCTGGAGAATCCCTATATTGCCAATCGGCTGGTGGGATCGAGTGATACACAAGAGAAACTGGTGGTGGATTTTGGTGAGCTGGATTGCTTCACCTATCTGGATTACGTTGAGTCACTGCGGCACTCAACGAGTGTGCATAATTTCATTGAGAACGTCATGTACACTCGTTACGTAAATGGTGAAGTCAACTATCTGACTAGAAAGCACTTTTTCTCTGACTGGGTACATGGTGGCAATAAGGTCAGCGACGTGACCCATCTGGTGGGAAATTATGTCGTGACGGCCCCCAAAATACTGAATCAGAAAGAGGATGGTGGCCACTATATTCCCGGGCTGGGAGTGAAGAGTCGCGACATCAGCTATATTCCGGGTGATCGCGTGGATGAAGATACCTTGAGTCTGCTGGAGGATGGCGATTATATCGGCATCTATACCAATATTGCCGGTCTGGATGTGACCCATACCGGCATCTTCATTCGCGGTGAGAATGGCCCCGTTCTGCGTAATGCCTCGTCTGTCTCGACGAATATGAAGGTGGTGGATTCGCCCTTCCTTGAATATGTGAAGAGCAAGCCGGGGATCCTGGTTTACCGGGCCACGGATGACAATGGCTAGTCGTGATAGGGCCGGGCATGAGGGCGGCGTTTTAACCTGTTGGCAACGACGGGTGTAAACATACGGGCTTGGTGAGCCGGCTCTCTTCCTGCTGTGACAACAACATAAAAACCCCCGGCCAGTGCCGGGGGTTTTTATGTTGTGGGGGCGGGGGATTGAAGCGAGCCACCGTATTCTGCTGCACCCTGCACCCTGCACCCTGCACCCTGTTCCCCCCTGCAGCCCTTGTCCACCGCTCGAACTTGTGACGCCCATCTCGCGGCGGGTCTGGTGCCGGGCCCGGGGAGTTATGCGGCTTTGAAGCGCCTGACCCAGGGGTTGGCGCTGATGCCGTGCAGTATGACGCTGAGGATGATGGTGCAGAGCACAGTGGCTATGATGGGTTTTTGTCCCAGCAGGGCGGGCTCGTGCTGCAGCACCATGACGGCGAACACTATGCTGGCCAGCCCCCTTGGTCCGAACCAGCCGATAAAGAGCTTGAGCTCGGGCTTGAGGCCCGTGCCCAGCAGGCTCAGCCAGACCGGCAGCATGCGCAGCAGGGTGAGGCTGGCGGCGGCATAGAGCCAGTATTGCCAGTGCAGCAGCTCCGGCAGCATGGGCATCAGGGTGGCGCCGAACACCATCCAGATCACCACCGAGAGCAGATCCCCATACCCTTCGCAGCTGTCCATGTAGGCGTGCTTGTGCTCCCCCAGCCGGCGGCCGATCAAGAGGCCGCCCACGAAGGCGGCGATGAAGCCGCTGCCCCCCAGGGTCTGGGCCAGCGCGAAACAGAGCAGGGCCAGCCCCGGCATGGTGAGCTGACGCCAGAGTGGCAACTGCCAGCCATTGAGGTAGGAGGTCTTGATCAGACGAATGGTGAGGCCGGCGAGCACCAGGGCCACCAGCAGGCCTATGCCTATCTCTTCCAGCAGCAAGGTGACCGCCAGCATGCCGGTGCCGGCGTGTTGTTCTGTGGGGGCTATGAGGGCGAGCAGCAGCAAGAGCACGGGCACGCAGATGCCGTCGTTGAGGCCGCTCTCCTGGTTGAGCCCTTCCCGTATGGGGGCGGGCACCGCCGGGTTGCTGACCACCGCCTTGCCGAGCGCCGCATCTGTGGGGGCGAGTATGGTGGAGAGGATGGCCATCTCCAGCAGCGGCAAGTCGGGGTAGAGCCAGAGGCCGAACAGGGTGCCGCCGATCAGGGTCAGCGGCAGGCCGATGAGCAGCAGCCGCATGGGCAGGGCGCGGTGGGCCGCCAGCACCTGCCAGTTGGTGTTGGCCGCATCGCTGAACAGCACTATGACCAGGGTCAGCTCCGCCAGCAGCTTGATGCCGTCGCTGTTGATGGAGAGGGAGAGCAGACCCAGTCCGCCGGATCCCAGCAGCCAGCCCATCAGCAGAAACAGCAGCGGGCCGTTGACCAGCTTTGATTCGAATCGGCCCGCGATCAGGCTGTAGATCAGCAGGAAGGCGGCGAGCACCGCCAGGTTCTGGTAAATCAGGGATGCGTCCATGCAATCTCCTCAAGGCCCGGGGGCCGCGTCAATCAGTCAGGCAATCTGGATCGAACACATATTCACCGGCCAGCCAGCGCATGATTTCGTGCACGCAGGCCTGATCCTGGAACGGCAGGTAACGGGTCTTGAGGTGGATGATCTGCTCCGGGGTGAGCTGGGCCAGCCCTATGTCCTGAAACAGCGGCAGGTCGGCCTGGATCATGGCGGAGATCTGCGGGCCGCAGGTGGCGTTGAGGGAGGCGTGCAGCGCCTTGTCCGGATCGTACTGCTTGCCGAGCTTGTAGCTCATGGGCAGGGTGGCCAGCGGCAACACGGAGAGCGCAGCCTGCTTCATGGGGTTGACCGCGTGACCTGCCACCAGCTCCGCCAGCTCGGCGGGGCGGTTCTCGAAGGCGCGCAGGTGCAGGAAGCTGCTGGCCTTGCTGCCGTCGTTGACCGGGTAGTTGTCCCACAGGAAGGGTTTGCGGTGCAGCCAGTCGGCCACCTGCCTGAGGTGCGGGGCCGGGTACTCGCCGGAGCAGACTTTGGGGCCGGTCCAGAAGATGTCGATGCGCCGATCCAGCCCCTGGCCCAGATCGGTCAGATAGTGGGGCGGCATGGCGCCGAACACCTTCTCCAGCACGGGATCCGTCGAGTAGTAGCTGGGACAGAACAGCAAGCGGCTGGCGCGGGTGTGGGCGGCTATGTCGTGGGCCATGGTGAGCTGCCAGTGGGCGAGATCCGGGGTATCCCCCTTCATGTCGTCAAACAGCACCGCCAGTATATCGGGCTGGAGCGCCTCGTCGATGAGCCGCACCTTCTCCAGCAGAGCCGGGCGCTTGCGGGCATAGTCGTGATGGGCGCCCATGGGGCTCAGGCCTATGCCAAAGGCGAGGCCGTTTTCACGGCACTGACGGGCCAGCTGGCGCAGGGCCTCGAGCTGGGCCGCAGGCCAGGGCTGGGTCCAGTGCTTGCGCAGATAGCCATCTTCTTTCGGGGCATAGATATAGAAGCCATAGCCGTGGCGGGGCAGCCACTGGGCATAGCGGGCGCGGGCTTCCCAGCTCCAGCCCTTGCCGAAGAATCCCTCTATCAATCCCAGCTGGGGCGAAGGGGGTTGCAGGCCAGACAACAGGGTTTGGTAAGGCATAGATAACTCCCTTCTCGCTGAGGACGGGTCGGACGAGCGGCGTCAGACCGGGTCTTCTTCCTGAAAGCGCACCCCTATCTTGCGGGGTTCACCCTCTTCCATTTCGGCCACGGTCCAGATCAGGCCCTGCCATTCAAAGTGGTCGCCGACCACCAGATTATCGCCCAACTGGTTGGCAATAAAATGGCCAAGTGTCTGATCCGCCATCTCGCTCACATCCAGCCCGTAGAGCGGGGCCAGATCCACCAGATTGGCGGTGGCTTCCAGCAGGAAGTCACCGAAGAAGCGGGGGCCCAGATCCTGCTCAGGAGCCTGGCTGAACAGCTGGCCGAGGGCAGGCAGATCCCGTTCGTGGCCGATGACGCAGAGGATGTCATCGGACTGCAGGCAGGTACTGCCCGAGGGGTGCAGCAGCTCCTGATCCCGGAACAGGGCGCAGATGCGGGTCCCCCTGGGCATGCGCAGATCCCGCAGGGGCGAGCCTATGCACCACTTCTCGGCGCTGAGGCGATAGACGAAGGTCTCCCACTGGCTATCCAAATCTATCTCGAGCCCGGAGCGGTTGATGGGTGACGGCGGCGCCGGCACTTCCACCCGCGCCAGCTTTGAGGCCAGCGGCAGCGAGCTGCCCTGCAATATGAGGGAGACCAGCACCACGAAGAAGGCCACATTGAAGTAGAGCTGGGCGTTGGGCAGCCCCGCCATCATGGGGAAGACCGCCAGTATGATGGGCACGGCGCCGCGCAGGCCGACCCAGGAGATGAACCAGCGCTCGCGGGGGGCGAAGTTCTTGAACGGTAGCAGGCCAATCCAGACCGAGACGGGGCGGGCGAACAGTATCATCCACATGGCCAGCGCCAGCGCCGGCAGGGCGATGGGCAGCAGGTTGCTCGGGGTGGCCAGCAGTCCCAGCACCAGGAACATGCCGATCTGGCTGAGCCAGGTCAGGCCATCCAGCACCGACAAGGTGGTGCTGCGGCTGCGCAGGGAGAGGTTGCCCAGCAGGAGGCCGGTGAGATAGATGGCGAGGATGCCGCTGCCCCCTACGGCTGTCGTGAGGGCGAAGATCAGCAGGCCGCCGCTGACGGTGAGCAGCGGATAGAGGCCGGGGGCCAGCCTGGCGCTGTTGATGAGGCGCCACAGCAGCCAGCCGCCGCCAAGACCTATGCCGGCGCCCAGGCCAAACTGCTTGCCCAGCTGCAACAGCAGGAAGCCCCAGTCCAGCCCTTGCTGCTGGGTGGCGAGGATCTCAATCAGGGTCACGGTGAGAAACACCGCCATGGGGTCGTTGCTGCCCGACTCTATCTCCAGGGTGGCGCTGACCCGCTCGTTGAGGCTGCGCCCGCCGAGCAGGGAGAAGACGGCCGCAGCGTCGGTGGAGCCGACGATGGCGCCGATCAGCATGCCCTGCATCAGGCTGAGATCGAACAGCCAGGCGGCGATGAGGCCGGTCAGGCCCGTGGTGATGGCCACCCCCACGGTCGCCAGCGAGAGCGCCGGCCAGAGCGCCACCCGAAACGAGGAGACCCGGGTGCGCATACCGCCATCGAGCAATATGATGGCAAGCGCCAGGTTGCCCACCAGATAGGCGACCGAGTAGTCAGCGAAGTGAATGCCGCCCGGGCCATCTTCCCCGGCCAGCATGCCGACTGCGAGGAAGATCACCAGAATGGGGATGCCGAGACGAGAGGAGAGCGCGCTCAACAGGACACTGGCTCCCACCAACAAGGCCGCGATTAAAAAGAAACTGTTGATGGTGACGGCATCCAATGGCGAACTCCTTCTGTCAAAATGCAAATCAGGCACATTATATGCAGTTTGTTGGGCGCCGTGTGGCTTAATTGTGCATTAATTTGCAGTTTTTTACATTTTCGGTGCGCGGGTGGCGGGAGCATTTACGCCGAAAACAGCGGGGGGCAAGTGAAGAAAAGGGCCGCTTAATGTGAATCGGTTCACACAATCGACACGGCCTGAGGGCGGCCTGCCGGCCATGTACCCCACAAGCAGCAGGGGCGCCACAATGGCGCCCCTGGCGGGCTGGGAGGGCGGTCAGTCGTCCTCGTCGTCCTTGACTTCCCGGATCTTGTCCTTGTAGTTGGGCAGCTGTTTCTCAAGCTGTTTCATGTCCTTGATGGCATTGAGAAACAGGCCGAGCAGGAACAACAGCGGCAGGCCTATCCATAACCACAGACTCATGAGCTTTTCCTTTCATCGAGACAAAGGGTGACGTCATAACCGACCAGGAGCTCGTCGAGCCGGGTCAGCATGGTCAATTTTCCTGCAATATGCCCCGTCTTCATGAGTGATTCCTCGGGTCGGGACAGAGGGTGACATCATAACTGACCAGGAGCTTGTCGAGCAGGGTCAGCACGGTCAATTTTCCTTCAATATGTCCCGTCTTCATGAGTGACTCCTCGCGTCGGGACAGGGGGTGACGTCATAACTGACCAGGAGCTCGTCGAGCCGGGTCAGCATGGTCAATTTTCCTTCAATATACCCCGTCTTCATGAGTGATTCCTCGTGTCGGGACAGAGAGTGACATAACGGGCCAGGATCTCGTCAAGCTGGGCCAGTATGGTCGACTTGCCTTCAATATCCGCCTGTTGCAGGCAAAGCGCCAGCGCATCCGGATCCAGCCGCTGCTCGCGGGACTCCAGCGCGAAGCTGATATGCCAGGGTTCGTAGGCGACGCCGCTCTCGGCCCCCGCCGGTTTGGCATAAGGCAGGAAGAAGCCGAAGTCGTTCATGTGATCCTCAAGCCAGTCGCCCAGATCGGCAAACCAGCCGCCCTCCTCATACTCCCAGGGCTCCAGCGCCAGCTTGGTGCCAGCAGGCAGGCAGTCGGGATCATAGATGTCCAGATCCGTCCCCCAGTGATGACGACTGGTGCCGGGCAGAGCGCTCCAGCGCAGGATGGCGTGCAGCCGCTCAGTGTCGCTCAGTTGCAGAGCATCCAGCGGCTGGTTGTTGGCATCCAGCAGGGGCCGCTCGCCACGCCACTTGCCATTCCAGATGGCGAGCTGACGGTCGAACCCGCGCCAGCTGGAGGCCGCCTGCAGGTTGTGCCCCTCATGGGCGGCGGCCACCTGCATGTCGTTGAAGGCCGCCGCCGTGGCTGCGGTCAGACGATGGGGCCCGCGCCCCACCAGGATGAGGTGGTGCTCGTCTCGCCCCAGCAGTTGATCCTGTGTCATGCCCATCCCGAATCCTGTGTGTTGTTGAGTGGAATACCCGCAAGCCTGCACTGGATAGGCGTCATGCCAGCAACCGATCCAGTATGCTCTGGTACATGTCCGCCAGCAGATCCAGATCGTCCGCCTTCACGCACTCGTTCACCTTGTGGATGGTGGCGTTGACCGGGCCCAGCTCGATCACCTCGGCGCCGGTGGGGGCGATAAAGCGCCCGTCGGAGGTGCCGCCGGTGGTGAGCAGGGCCGGTTGCTGGCCATTGACTTGTTCGATGGCCGCGACGGCGGCATCGAGCAGATCGCCGGTGTCGGTCAGGAAGGGCTGGCCGGAGAGGGTCCAGTCGAGCTGGTAATCCAGCCCATGTCTGTCCAGCAGCGCCTCGACCCGCTCGCGAATATCCATGTCGGTCAGTTGGGTGCTGAAACGGAAGTTGAACTGAACCTGCAGCTCGCCGGGAATGACGTTGGAGGCGCCAGTGCCCCCCTGAATGTTGGCAATCTGGAAGCTGGTGGGCGGGAAGTAGGCATTGCCCTGATCCCATACCGTCGCCGCCAGCTCGGTCAGCGCCGGTGCCGCCTTGTGGATGGGGTTGTCCGCCAGATGGGGATAGGCGACGTGACCCTGCACCCCGCGCACCAGCAGATCGCCGGTGATGGAGCCGCGTCGGCCGTTCTTCACCACGTCTCCCACCACGGCGGTGGAGGAGGGCTCGCCGACGATGCACCAGCGGATCTTCTCGTGGCGTGCCTCCAGGGTATCTATCACCCGGGTGGTGCCGTTGATGAAGGGTCCCTCTTCATCCGAGGTGATGAGAAAGGCGATGGATCCCTGGTGATCCGGATTGGCCGCAACGAAACGCTCGGTGGCCACCACCATGGATGCCAGCGACCCCTTCATGTCGGCGGCGCCGCGACCGTAGAGCACGCCATCCTGTATGGTCGGTTCGAACGGCGGCGTGTGCCATTTGTCCAGCGGCCCGGCGGGCACCACGTCTGTGTGGCCGGCGAAGCAGAACAGGGGGCCTTCGCTGCCACGGCGGGCCCAGAGGTTGGTGGTGTCTTCAAACACCATGGGTTCGATGACGAAACCCAGGCGTGCGAGGCGCTCCGCCATCAGGGTCTGGCACCCTTCATCGAGCGGGGTGACTGAGGGGCGGCGGATCAGATCCTTGGCCAGTGCGATGACATCCGACATCGGCGTTCCTTAACAGAAAAGTTTAACGAGAGAAGAGGGATTGGTAGTTATCGGCTTTAAAACCCAGGGTCAGTTCGCCGTCCCGCTCGAGCAAGGGGCGCTTGATCATGGCCGGGTGTTCCAGCAGCAGGGCGCGTGCCTTTGCGGTGTCGAGCCCCTGTTTGGCCTCATCCGGCAGGGCGCGGAAGGTGGTGCCACGGCTGTTGAGCAAGGCTTCCCAGCCAAGCTTTGCCAGCCAGCTGTCCAGCGCGGCGGGATCCAGCCCATCGGCGCGATGGTCGTGAAAACGGTAGTCGATGCCGGCCTCATCCAGCCACTTGCGGGCTTTCTTGATGGTGTCGCAGTTTTTGATGCCATAGAGGGTGGTGGCCATGGGGAGTCCTTGTCTGCGGGCGCGGGCCCTTGGAGCTGAAACGTGAAATCGGCAACTTGAGATCTGAACGCGACATCAAGCCAAGGCCCGATTCTGGCATTGTGACTATCCCATGGCAACGGCGGAGCCGCACCTTGGGTGATTTTCCAAAGGCGAACGGGCAACAGGAAGGGGCGGGGGAGAAAAGAGCCCGGCGCCTGGGGCGCCGGCGGGATCAAAGCTCGCGCTGGGATTGGCACCAGAGGTGCAGCTCAGACTCGAACCAGTTGAGCATGGCGTGGTTGTCGTCGCGGCGATGGCGGATCAGGCTGACTTCAAAGGTCGGCAGGGCGAAGCGAGTCTCGTACTCCACCAGATCCAGCAGCGGCATCAGCGGTCGCAACACCCTGGCGGGGGAGGTCAGCAGCAGGGGCGCGTAGGGCAGGATGAAGGGCGCAGCCAGAAAGCTTTGCACTATCAAGGGGGTATGCCGGGTCATGCCGTGGGCGGCCAGCAAGTCATCGACTATGCCCCCTTCGCTGCCACGGGGGGCGACCAGCAGGTGCTGGGCCTTGGCGAAGGATTCGATGCACAGCACCTGGCCCTGGAACGGGTGGCTGCGGTGGGCGGTGCAGATCAGCTTGTCTTCAAACAGCGGGATGCGACGAAAACGGCCGGGCACCTCGTCCTGCTTGCTGATCACCATGCTGATCACCCCCTCGTCGAGCTGACGCTCGTAGTCCGCATTGAGGGGCACCATGTGGATGCGCAGGTTGGGCGCCTGCTGCTGCAGGCGCGCCAGCAGGCTCGGCATCATCACGTACTCCACATAGGTGTGGGCACCGATGCGCAGCACGCCCTCGAACTTGCCCGGATCGAGCTGCTCCGGCTGGCTGAAGGTCTGCTCTATGTCGTGCAGTATCTCCCGCAGCGGCAGCAGCAGCGCCTGTGCCCTGGCGGTGGGTTCCATGCCCTGGGGCGTGCGGATCAGCAAGGGATCGTCATAGAGCAGCCGCAGGCGAGCCAGGGCGCGACTGACGGCCGGCTGGCTCATGGCGAGCCGCTCGGCGGCCTTGGTGGTGTTGCGTTCCTCCAGCAGCGCCTTGAGCACCACCAGCAGGTTGAGGTCTACGCCTCGTAAATTCATTCTGTGCATAATGGAATACTAATAAATCATTTCCTTAAGCAGGGCCTTCACTTTAGTCTCATTCCCCGTCGATGGTCAGCATGAAGCTTGAATAAATCAGCGATTTATACAAACCCATGTTGTCCTGTTACCTCTTTCGCGTGGTGCCGGGGGTGGCAAGATTCGACAGCCTGAACTCTTTACTCTGGTCATCCAGAGCGTTGCTTGCTTAGTACCCGCCTTCGAGGCGGGTTTTTTTTGCCTGCGGTTCAGGTGAGCGGGCCCGAAGAAGTACAAAACGCGCCACCGGGCGCGTTGTTGTGATGAGGCTGTGACTCAGGGCGCTACCGGCCACTGGTAGTCAAACACCCTGGCACGTTCCCAGGGGGCGTCCGGCAGGCTGGAGGAGAGGCCGGTATATTTGCCCACATCGTCCACCACTATGGTGGAGAGGATCGGCAGCTGGTGCTCGGTGCAGTACATGCGGATGCGTTGCAGCAGGGTGCGCAGCTCATCCTGGCTATTCTCCAGCCCGGCCTGCCTGGCCAGTTTGGAGTAACGAATGGTGGTGCGTTCCTTTGCAGACTCGACGAGGATGTCCCATAGCTGGTAGTCGCTGGTGGTCATACCCGCGGTTGCTTGGTTTGTCATAACTCTCTCCGGCGCGAAATGGTCGCTGTATCGATGCGCATCTTGGCCAGTTCACTGGCCTCTGACGTTGATCCAAAGCAAAAAAGCCTGAGGTTATCCGCCAGAACGGATGGCAAAGGGATTCTAAAGGTTTGCCTTTAGTTTAAACGACCGTTTTTTGTTAAGTAGGTAGCACTTTATTCCATCAAAGGGAGGCGAAGCCACCTTTATTGACAGGGATCAAGGGGAAAGCGAGGCCCGACCACTAGATTCCGCTCCTCGATAATTTTATCAGGAGCGAATATTGGAACTCTTATTTGTCTTGCTCGTACTGATCGCCGTGGTCTACGGCATCATCAAGGATTACAACCCGCAGGCGGTGCTGGCGCTGGCGGGCATGGCCATTTTTGCGGTGGCCTACTGGTTGGGGCTGCACCCCATTCTCCCCGCGGACAAGAGCACCGGCTTCGCCCTGTTCGACCTGTTCGAGGTGTTCAAGGGGATCTTCTCCTACCGCGCGGCCGGGCTCGGCCTCACCATAATGGCGGTGGCGGGCTTTGCCACCTACATGTCCCATATTGGTGCCTCCCAGGCGCTGGTGCGGGTGGCGGTCAAGCCGGTGGCGGGCATCCAGTCCAGCTACCTGATGCTTTCAATCTGCTATCTGGTGGCGGTATTTGTCTCCCTGTTCGTCACCTCCGCCACCGGCCTTGGCCTGCTGTTGATGGTCACCATGTATCCTGTGATGCGCAACCTCGGCATCAGCCCGGCCTCCGCCTGTGGCGTCATCGCCACCTCGCAGGCGTTTGAAATTGGCCCGACCCAGACCAATGCCATCTTCTCCGCCGGTCAATCGGGCATGGATCCGACCAGCTACTTTGTCGATTACCAGATCTGGCTGGTGGCCCCCATGCTGCTGGTGACCATGGTGTTGCACTTCTTCTGGCAGCGTCACTGCGATCGCCAGGATGGCTGGGATCCGGCCCAGCATCGCGGCGAGCACGCCGAGCTGGACGAGCAGGGCACCGAGGCCGTGCAGGCGCCGATCTGGTATGCCCTGCTGCCCATCATTCCCTTCGTGCTGATGATGACCTTCTCCAAGCTGCTGGTGACCACCATCAGCGTCAGCGTGGAGGTGGCCATGCTGCTGTCGGTCTTTATCGGCATGCTGTGCGAACTGCTGCGCAGCCGCTCGCTGCGCACCGCCATGGCCGGACTGTCGAGCTTCCTCGATGGCATGGGCAAGGTGTTCGGCCCTGTGGTGGCGCTCATCGTCTGCGCCGAGCTGTTCGCCGAATCCCTCAAGGCCATAGGTGCCATCGACACCCTGCTGCACTCGGCCAGCAATGCCGGCATCGGCAGCGCGCTGATGACGCTGGTGATGGTGGCGCTGATCATGGTGGCGGCTGTCATCATGGGCTCGGGTAACGCGGCTTTCCTCAGCTTCTCGACCCTGGCGCCGGCGGTGGCGGCCAAGTTCGGGGTGCCCGCGGTGACCATGCTGCTGCCGATGCAGCTCGCCTCCAGCATTGGCCGCACCATATCCCCCATAGCGGCCGTGCTGATCGCCTGCGCGGGGATCGCCAGGGTGTCGCCCTTCGTGGTGGTCAAGCGCACCAGCGTGCCCATGGCGGGCGCCCTGGTGACGGCGCTGGCGCTCAACTATCTGCTGTTTATGTGATGGTCTGCTGTGTATGTAATGAGGGGGCGGGCAGCGCGGCTGCCCGCCCTCATCCTGTTGCTGACAGGCCTTGGCCGCGAGTGGCAAGGCTTGCATGGAGAAGATGATGACAGATGTAAAGAGCCCGTTTTCCCTCGATAGCTATCTGGCCGACTTGGCCCCGCTCATCAATCTCGATTGCGGCACCCGCACCCCGGCCGGGGTGGCTCGGGTGGCCGACATCATGACCGAAAAGTATCAGGCGATCGGCTGGCAGGTGACCCGCCACCAGTTCGCTCCTGAGTGCGGCCCCTGCCTCGAGGCAACCAATGCGCCGGGCGCCGATCACTACGACGTGATGCTGTGCGGCCACATGGATACCGTCTTCCCCGAGGGGACGGCGGCCAAGCGTCCGCTCTCCATCGAAGGCAATCAGGCTTTTGGCCCCGGCGTGTCGGACATGAAGAGCGGCCTGCTCTCTATCTGGTATGCCCTGAAAGAGATGGATCCGGCGCAACTGGCCAAACTCAAGGTGCTGGTTTGCTGCAACTGTGACGAGGAGGTGGGCTCCCCCTGGTCCAAAGATTGGCTGGTAGAGAAGGCGAAACAGAGTGGCTGCGTGCTGGTGGCCGAGGCGGCACGCCCCAACGGGGATCTCATCAGCGCCCGCAAGGGCAATGCCAAGTACCGCATCCGCTTCCACGGCAAGGCCTCCCACGCCGGTTCGGCGCTGAGCGAGGGGATCTCGGCCATCACAGAGCTGGCGCACTGGGTGCTGGCCATCAACGATCAGGTCAATCTTGAGACGGGCACCACAATGAACGTGGGGGTGGTGCAGGGCGGCACTGGCGTCAACGTGGTGCCGGACTTTGCCGAGGCGATCGTGGACTTGCGCTTCTGGCGCAACGAAGAGGCGGCGGTTGTGCATGAGCGGCTCGGCTTCATGGCCAACAATCCCTTCCTCGCCGGCTGCCGGGTCGAGGTGGATCGCCAGGCCTTCAAGCCGGCGATGCGCCCGAGTGGCGATACCGAGGCGCTGATGGCGCTGGTGGAGGCGGCGGCCTGGAGGAGGGGATCCCCTTCAACTGGCTGGAGGCAGGTGGCGGTTCGGATGCCAACTTCACCGCCGCCGCGGGCGTGCCGTCGCTGGATGGCTTCGGCCCCATGGGTGGCGGCTTCCACTCGGAGGCCGAATTCCTGCTGCTCGACAGCATAGAGCCGCGCATCCGCCTGTTGCAGCGGGTGCTGACCAAGCTGGCACGCTGACATATCGAATAAAAGCAGTGCAAACGGGAGGCTCAGGCCTCCCGTTTTTTATGGAAATTGGATGGTCTGGCGCAGCCCTAACTGATTAGATGGCTAGCGCCTAACTGACTAATGCCTAACTGACTAGATGGCTCGCGCCCTCTTCCGCCAGATAGGCCAGATGATCCTGCCGTGCCACCTGCCAGCCATTGAGGCGCAACGGAGCGGCAAAGCCGGGGCCGTCGGTCACCATGGTGTGGTACTCCCCCTGCTCGCCGCAGGCATCGAACCCCTGGCGCTCGGCCAGCTGCTGCAATTCGGCGAGGGTGGCTGCATTGAGCGAGCGCCCGGCCCACTCGGGAGCCAGCACCCGGGTATCGACGCAGGAGAGGTGAGCGACTATGCCGCGCGCCAGCATATCCGCCAGCAAGGTTTGGCGAGATTGCTGCCAGAGCGGGGTGTGGACGGCGAGCCCGAGCGGCTGGCTGCGCTCGCGGATCCAGTTTGGTGCGCCCCCCACGCTGTCGATATCGCCGGTCACTACCCCATCGAGGTTCCACTCCTGCTGCAAGCGGCTCAGCGCGGTTTCGTAGCTCTGCTCGAACGGCGCTTCTATGGTGACCAGCAGGTGAGGCAGACCGAGGGCCGCCGCCTGACGGCGCACCAGCGGCAAGGGGTGAGCCAGAAAGCGGGGCTCCAGCGGTGCAAAGGTGGCCAGTGCCACCACCTGATGACCCGCATCGCGGGCATGGCAGAGGGCCAGCATGGCATCCTTGCCACCGCTCCAGAGCAGGATGACGCGAGACATGGGGAAGAGTCCTATGGTGAAAGAGGGAGCATGCTACCCAGTGGCGGGGGTGCAGGTAAAGCCGCAGCGGGAAATCGTGGCAGGAATTGACCGGGGGAAAAAGAGCAGGCCCCCGTGCGGGGGCCTGCCTGGCAAGAGCGTGATAAACGCCGCCGTGATTAGAGCAGAATGGTGGTCAGCACATACCCCAGGGCGCAGGAGCTGCTGACCCCGATCAGCCCCGGAATGATGAAGCTGTGGTTGATGATGAACTTGCCGATGCGGGTGGTGCCGGAGCGGTCGAAACCGATACAGGCCAGATCGCTCGGGTAGGTCGGCAGCACGAAGTAGCCGTAGCTGGCCGGCAGGAAGGCGATCAGCAGCTTGGGCTCCACCCCCAGTGCCAGCCCCATGGGGGCGATGGCGGTCAGGGCGGCGGCCTGGCTGTTCACCAGCTTGGAGATGAGGAAGAGCACCAGGGCGTAGGTCCAGGGCTGGGCCTGTACCACGTGGGCCAGGGTTTCTTTCAGCAGCGGCATGTGGGCCTGGAAGAAGGTCTCGCTCATCCAGGCAACCCCGAACACGGAGAAGATGGCGACCATGCCGGCCTTGAACACGGGGCCGTTGGAGATGTCACCCGGCTTGACCTTGCAGCGCATCAGAATGATGGCGCCGGCGATCAGCATCATCATCTGGATCACCAGGTTCATGGAGAGCGGGCCCGTCTTGTCCTTGATGGTGAACACGGGACGCAGCCCTTCGTTGGCACCGAGCAAGACCACGGCGGCGATGGCGGCGAAGAAGATCCAGGTCGACCAGTAGGCCTCTTTCGGGAACTTGGTGTTGAGCAGGGTTTCACCACCGCCATAGACGAAGGTGCGCTGCTCCGGATCCTTGATCTTGGCCTGGAACTCCTCGTCCTGGTCCAGATCCTTGCCGCGGCGCAGGCTCCACAGGGCCGCCATGATCACGCCGGTCAGGGAGGAGGGGATGGCGATCATCAGGATGTCGAGCAGGCCGTAAGCCTGACCTATGCCATGACCGGCTGCCAGGATGGAGACCATGGAGACCACGGCCACCGAGACCGGGGAGGCACAGATCGCCATCTGGGAGGCAACGGATGCCACCGCCATCGGCCGCTCGGGACGTATGTTCTTCTGCAGCGCTATGTCGGCGATGATGGGGAACATGGTGTAGACCACGTGGCCGGTACCGCACAGGAAGGTGAGGGTCCAGGTAGTGAGCGGCGCCAGTATGGTGATGTATTGCGGGTGACGACGCAGCAGGCGCTCGGCAATCTGCATCATCAGGTTGAGGCCACCGGCCGTTTGCAGGGTGGCGGCGCAGCCGATCACGGCGAGTATGGTCAGCATCACCTGTACCGGCGGTTCACCGGGGGTCAGGCCGAACACGAAGGTCAGCAGGAATAGACCTATGCCGCTGATGAGACCCAGTCCCATGCCCCCAAACCGGGTACCCAGCAGCAAGCAGCCGAGCACCACAAAAAATTCCATCAAGATCATTCCATTACCTCGCGTGATTTAATCCATGTCAGTGTTGTGTTGGGTTCATGGACCGGGATTGTCTGTTTTTTATTTAGCCCTAAAGGGTTAGTGGGTATTGTGCCCTCCTAAAAGGGGTAAAAATTTGAGGTACTTCAATAACTCATCGCTTTTTGATTTAACTGCATAAAAACCACGTATTAACATCATTGTTATTTGTTGTACCAATAAACGGCACCGTACGGGGCTCTATGTGCTGCAGGGGGTGAGGGGAGTGGCAAGTGGGCTGTGGGGGAGTGGAGTGGGTGATTAATTGTGGTGGTCTGCAGGGCGGAATGGCGCTGCCTGGATAACAAAAAGCCGACCCTGGGGTCGGCTTTGTCGGCAAGTGGTAGTAATCAGAACTCGGCGGTACGCGGGGTACGCGGGAAGGGGATGACGTCGCGGACGTTGCCCATACCGGTCACATAGACCACCAGACGCTCGAAACCGAGGCCGAAACCGGCGTGCGGGACTGTGCCGAAGCGGCGCAGATCGCGATACCACCAGTAATCTTCCTTGTTCAGGCCCATCTCGGCCATGCGCTGATCGAGTACCTCGAGGCGCTCTTCACGCTGGGCACCGCCGATGATCTCGCCGATCCCCGGGGCCAGTACGTCCATGGCGGCAACGGTTTTGCCGTCATCGTTGAGACGCATGTAGAAGGCCTTGATGTCTTTCGGGTAGTTCTTCACCACGACAGGAGACTTGAAGTGCTCCTCGGCCAGATAGCGCTCGTGCTCGGAGGACAAGTCGATGCCCCAGGAGACAGGGAACTCGAAGGTCTTGCCACAGTTTTTCAGCACTTCAATGGCATCTGTGTAGTCGATCTGGGCGAAGTCGGAGGAGACGAAGCGTTCCAGACGACCGATGGCATCCTTGTCCACGTGCTGGGCAAAGAACTCCAGATCGTCGCGGCGCTCGCTCAGCACGGCGTTGAAGACGTATTTGAGCATGGCTTCGGCCAGGGCGGCGTTATCGTCCAGGTTGGCGAAGGCGATTTCCGGCTCTACCATCCAGAACTCGGCCAGATGGCGGCTGGTGTTGGAGTTTTCGGCGCGGAAGGTGGGCCCGAAGGTGTAGACCTTGGAGAGGGCGCAGGCGTAGGTCTCGACGTTGAGCTGACCGGACACGGTCAGGAAGGTCTCCTTGCCGAAGAAGTCCTTGTCGTAATCGACCTTGCCGGCATCGGTGCGCGGCAGGTTTTCCAGATCCAGGGTGGAGACGCGGAACATCTCGCCGGCACCTTCGGTGTCAGAGGCGGTGATGAGCGGAGCCGCAATCCACAGATAACCTTCTTCATGGAAGAAGCGGTGAATGGCCTGGGCCAGGCAGTTGCGCACCCGGGTCACGGCGCCGACTATGTTGGTACGCGGACGCAGGTGGGCCTGTTCACGCAGGTACTCTATGCTGTGGCGCTTGGCGGCCATGGGGTAGGTGTCCGGATCTTCGACCCAGCCTACGACCTTGACGTCGGTGGCTTGCAGTTCGAAAGCCTGACCGTTGCCCTGGGAGGCGGCAACCACACCGGTGACTTCCACGGAGCAAGCTGTGGTCAGACGCAGCACTTCATTCTCATAATTGGCCAGGGTATTGGGGACGACGGCCTGCACCGGATGGAAACAGGAGCCATCGGATACGGCCAAAAATGAGATCCCCGCCTTGGAATCACGGCGAGTCCGGATCCACCCTTTGACTGTCTGGGTGGTGCCAACCGCATATTTACCGGTCAGCACATCTACTACGGATGCGTGCGTCATCGAAATATTGTCTCCAGCTTGTTCTTGCAGCGCTATGGGTCTTGCCCGGGCATTGATAGGCCCATCATGGCAGACTAAGCCGTCAATCTTACCCGCGCGGGTTTGATAAACAAGCAAAAATGTCGGACTCTGGCGGGGTTTTGTGCCCGGATCACCTCATGACCGGGCCACTTGGGTGAGGGATGGGCATGAAAGAGCGGCGACAGGGGCCTGACCGGCTGACTCGGGTGCTGCAGGGCTTGGTGATCCTCTGCTGGGGCGGCTTCATCGCCTTGCTCTCCCTCTATCACTTCGCGCGGCCACAGACGGCCTACGGTTTTCTGATCTATGGCGGGGTCAAGGTACGCCAGAGCTGGGATCCCGTGCTGACTCCCTGGCTGGTGCACGGGCTCTGGGGTTGCTCTGTGCTGACCCTGGTGGTCTTGCTGTTCGAGCGGCAACGTTGCCGTCGCCAGGAGGATGTCGGCCTGGTGCATCTGGCCATCTTGTTGCTGATCCTCATCGCCAGCCTGCTGTTCTACTACAGGGGCTAATCTTGCTCTTTCTCGTCCCTCTCCGGGCGAGGTGCGGGGCGCTTGCCCAGTTGGCGCTCCACGCTGTCGAGCATCTGGTTGTAGGCCAGCGCGACCCGGCCTATCTCGTCCCCTTCATCCCCTTCCAGTCGATGACCGAAGTCGTGCAGATCGGTGGCCTCCTCCATGGAGCGGGTCAGCTGGTTGAGGGGGCGCACTATCCAGGTGCGGATGACCCAGAGGGTGAGCAGCAGACCCAGCCCGAAGATGACGGTGAGGCTCAGCGCCGAGGTGAGTATGTTTTGCTCGACCCGGGTAAAGAGGGTATCGAGGGAGTAATCAAAGCGCACCGCCCCCAGCACGGTATTTTCCGCCACCTGATGGCAGCTGGTACAGTCGGTGCCGCGAAAATCCTTCTTGGCCAGCAGCGGCCGGGTCACCACCAGCTTGCTGTGCATGCCGTCGTGCACCACCTCCAGGCTGCCTTTGCCCGCCAGCGCCAGCTCGTCGAACCTGTCTTTGGGCTGCTCGCTCTCGTGGCCGACCCCGTACTGCTTGCTCACCGATTCGCCGCGCACTATGCGGGCATCTTCCACGTGGGCGTGATCGAGAAACTTGCTGCGCAGGGTGTCGCGGGCATCCATCTTGCCGGTCAGCATCAGCATGTTGAGGCCGTCGAAATAGGCCTCGGTCTGCTCGCGACTCTGCTCCTTGATCAGGGTCAGGATGAGGTCGCGCTCGCGCACCGCCTGATAGGCTGCGGAGAAGACCAGCACCATGGAGAAGATGAACAGCAGGAAGAAGTTGATTTTGGCAGCAATGGAGAGGCGCATGGGAAAGGTACGTCTGTTGGGTAAAACCCGCGCAGTCTACTCGCCCCGGTGGTCCGGGTCTGGTGCCTCGCTCACATTCTGATGAAAAAGAGTCAAAAGGCCCTGCATTCTCATGCAGGGCCTGTTCATTCAGGCTCAGAATTCGCCGCTGGCGATGGCCTCATTGATGGCGCCGGTCAATACCCTCAGCTCCTCGGGGGTGATGACGAAGGGAGGCATCAGGTAGACAAGCTTGCCAAACGGCCGGATCCAGGCCCCCAGTTCGACGAACTTGCGCTGGATGCGGGCCACGTCCACCCGCTCCTTCATCTCCACCACGCCGATGGCGCCGAGCACCCGCACATCGGCCACCGCCGGGTTGAGGGTCAGTTCCACCAGCTCGGTACGCAGCTGGTGTTCGATGGCCTGCACCCGTTCCTGCCACGGGGAGGCGAGCAGCATATCGATGGAGGCGTTGGCGACCGCACATGCCAATGGGTTGCCCATGAAGGTGGGGCCGTGCATAAAGACGCCGGCCTTGCCATCGCAGATGGTGCGGGCAACCTGCTCGGTAGTCAGGGTCGCCGAGAGCGTCAGGTAGCCGCCGGTGAGCGCCTTGCCTAGACACATGATGTCGGGGCTGATCCCCGCCCAGTCACAGGCAAACAGCTGGCCGGTGCGACCAAAGCCGGTGGCGATCTCGTCGGCAATCAAGAGCACGCCGAACTCGTCGCACAGGGCGCGCACCCACTGCAGGTAGCGGGGATGGTAGAAGCGCATGCCGCCGGCCCCCTGCACTATGGGCTCGAGTATGATGGCCGCGATCTCCTGGTGGTGGTCAGCCATGAGCGTGGCCAGCTCCACCACGCTCTGCTCGTCCCACTCGGCGTGGAAGCGGCAGCTCGGTGCCGGGGCGAAATGGTGCTCCGGCAGAAAGCCTTTATAGAGCTCGTGCATGCCGCCATCCGGGTCGCAGACGCTCATGGCGCCGAAGGTGTCGCCGTGATAACCGCCGCGCAGGGTGAGGAACTTGGCTCTGGGGGTGCCCCTGGCGTGCCAGTATTGCTGGGCCATCTTGAGCGCCACCTCCACCGCCACCGAGCCGGAATCGGCAAGGAAGACTCTGTCCAGGCCGGCCGGGGTGATCTCCACCAGCTTGCGACACAGCTCGACGGCCGGGGCATGGGTCAGGCCGCCAAACATCACGTGGGACATCTTGCCGAGCTGGGCGGTGGCAGCCGCGTCCAGTTCCGGCACCTGATAGCCGTGGACGCAGGCCCACCAGGAGCTCATGCCATCCACCAGTTCGCGGCCATCGCTGAGGGTGATTTTTACCCCTTTGGCGCTGGCCACTTCATAGCAGGGCAGGGGGTGGGTGAGGGAGGTATAGGGGTGCCAGACGTGGTGCAGGTCGAATTCTTGATTGGTCATTATGTGTTCTGTTGTCAATTGGTTTGATCTGGTCGGTGTTGACAGTCTACGCGCGCTCTCTACACTAGCCAACAATTTCAGCCACTTGGCTCTGCCCATTGAGAAGGTGCAGGCACAGCGGCGGTTTCTGTGTTCGCTCATCCGGGATGGCCGGCGCAGGATCCCACTTATAACAATCGGAAGCCATGTATGAATGCTCTCACCCTGGGCGGCCACGCCCTTCGCCACGACTGGACCCTGTCCGAGGTTCAGGCCCTGTTTGCCCTGCCATTCAACGATCTGCTGTTCCAGGCCCAGACGGTACACCGCGCCCATTTCGATCCCAACGAGGTGCAGGTGAGCACCTTGCTCTCCATCAAGACAGGCGCCTGCCCGGAGGATTGCAAGTATTGCCCCCAGAGCGCCCGTTATCACACCGGGCTCGAGACAGAGCGGCTGATGGAGGTGGAGAAGGTGCTGGAACGGGCCCGCGAGGCCAGGGCCAACGGTTCGTCCCGCTTCTGCATGGGGGCCGCCTGGCGCAACCCCAAGGAGCGGGACATGCCCTATATCCTGCGGATGATCGAGGAGGTGCGCGGGCTCGGCATGGAGACCTGCATGACGCTAGGGATGCTGACCGCCGATCAGGCGGCGCGGCTGGGGGCAGCAGGCCTTGACTACTACAACCACAACCTCGACACCTCGCCGGAGTTCTACGGCGAGATCATCTCCACCCGCACCTATCAGGACAGACTCGATACCCTGGAGCATGTGCGCGGCGCCGGCATGAAGGTCTGCTCCGGCGGCATCGTCGGCATGGGCGAGCAGGCCAAGGATAGGGCGGGCCTCTTGATGGCGCTGGCCAACCTGCCGCGCCACCCGGAGAGTGTGCCCATCAACATGCTGGTCAAGGTGAAGGGGACGCCGCTGGAGAACGAAGAGAACCTCGACTCGTTCGAATTTATCCGCACCATAGCCGTGGCGCGCATCATGATGCCCGCCTCCCACGTGCGCCTCTCCGCCGGGCGGGAGAAGATGAACGAGCAGATGCAGGCCATGTGCTTTATGGCGGGGGCCAACTCCATCTTCTACGGCTGCAAGCTGCTGACCACGCCGAACCCGGACGAGAACAGCGACATGCAGCTGTTCAAGCGGCTCGGTATTCGCCCCGCCCAGCGGGCCCAGAAGCCGGATCAGGTTCAGACATTGGAACTGGAAGCCGAGCTGCTGGCCGAGGTGAGCCGCCAGAGCGAGCCGGATGAGATGTTTTACGATGCCACCCGCCCCCGTGCAGGCGTAGCGCGTCCATGAAGAGCCCTGTGGTAACGGGTCCCTTTACGCTGGGTGAGGCGCTGGCCGGGCGCGAGCAGGCCGCCTTGCTGCGCCGCCGCACCGCCACAGATGGCCGCACGGGGGCCAGGCTGGTGGTCGATGGGCGCGACTACCTCAACCTCTCCGCCAACGACTATCTGGGGCTGGCGGATCACACCGCCATCAAGGCCGCCTTCAAGGAGGGGATTGACTGCTATGGTGCGGGCTCCGGCGCCTCGCCGCTGGTGACCGGTTACAGCCGCGCCCACCAGCAGTTGGAAGAGACGCTTGCTGACTGGTTGGGGGTGGAGGCTGTGCTGCTGTTCAACTGCGGTTTCTCCGCCAATCAGGCTGTGCTCAAAGCCTTGCTCGGCAAGGATCACTTGCTGTGGCAGGACAGGCTCAACCACGCCTCCCTGCAGGAGATGGGCAGCCAGCTGCCCTGCAAGATGAAGCGTTTCGGCCACAACGATATGGCCGCGCTCGCGCGTCAACTCGAACCAAATCGGGGCTTGATCGTCTCGGAAGGGGTGTTCAGCATGGACGGGGATCAGGCCCCTTGGGCTGAACTTGCGGCATTGGCTGCCCGGAGCGGCAACTGGCTGATGATCGACGATGCCCACGGTCTCGGCGTGCTGGGGTCAGAGGGGCGCGGCACCCTGGCGGCGCAAGGAGTTGATCCAGCTTGCGTCCACATCCAGATGGGCACCTTTGGCAAGGCGCTCGGGGTGGCCGGGGCCTTCGTGGGCGGCAGCCGCGAGCTGGTGGACTACCTGGTCAACTTCGCCCGCCACTACGTCTACAGCACCCATATGCCCGCCGCCCAGGCTTGCGCCGTGAGCAAAAGCATCGAACTGGTACGCGGCGCCGACGAGGCCCGAGTCCGCTTGCAGCAGCTGATAGCCCGCTTTCGACAGGGCGCCGCCGCCCTTGGCTGGCAACTCGGCGCCAGCGACACCCCCATACAGCCGCTGCTGGTGGGGGAAAGCATCGCCGCCCTGCAGCTGGCCGAACGACTGCGCGCAGTCGGGCTCTGGGTCACCGCCATTCGCCCGCCCACTGTGCCGGCGGGCACGGCGCGGCTGCGCATCACCCTGAGCGCGGCCCACAGTGAACAGGATGTGGATCGCCTGCTCTATGCCCTCGGCCCTTGCACCCTGTCGGCTAGCGGGGATCAGGATGCCGCAGACCCGAGAGGTGCTCGCCATGCATGAGCGTTTCCAGTCGGTCGACAAGGCCCAGCTCGCCCGCCGCTTCGGGGCGGCCGCCCGCCACTACGACGCCCACGCCCGCTTCCAGCAGGAGGTGGGGCTGGCGCTGCTCGAGCGGATGCCGGACAGGCAGGTTGGCCTTGAGCTGACGGTGAGCGGGCTGGATCTGGGCTGCGGCACAGGTTTCTTCCTGCCGCACCTGGCGGGCCGTTGCCATCGGCTGCACGGGCTGGATCTCGCCCCCGGCATGCTGGCGCAGGCGGCCCTGCGCGGCAGCGGCGCTCAACTGGTGTGCGGCGATGCGGAGCAGTTGCCCTTTGCCGATCAGAGTCTGGACTGGGTCTTCTCCAGCCTGGCCTTGCAGTGGTGCGAGCGTCCGGCGCAGGCCTTTGCCGAGCTGCATCGGGTGCTCAAACCCGGCGGCCGGCTGCTGTTCTCGACCCTGCTCTCGGATTCGCTCTGGCAATTGCGTGAGGCCTGGCGCACGGTTGACGACAGTCCCCATGTCAATCGCTTCCTCAGCCTGCCACAATTGCAGGATGCCATGGCCGCAGGGGGCTTCACCGCCCCTCGCCTCGAGAGCCTGACCTGGTCGCTCGCCTATCCCGAACTGAGCGGTCTGCTGCGCGATCTCAAGGGGATAGGGGCCAGCCAGATCAATGACGAGCGTCAGCCCGGCCTCAGCAGCCGGCAGCGCTTGCAGCGCCTGAGCCTGGCCTATGAAGCCCATCGTCAGCCGGACGGCAGGCTGACCGCCAGCTACCAGGTCTGTCTGGGGCAAGCGAGCCGCCGATAAACCGGTCCGAGGTTGAGCTGGCGGTGGATCTGCCGCTTTGCCTGAAAGAGTTGATACGCAGGTGCTCTGTCCCCACATGCGGGTAGGCACCTGATTTGCGTTGAGGAGTCATCATGGTTAAATCCTTCTTTATCACGGGCACGGACACAGATGTGGGCAAGACGCTGGTCGCCCGCACCCTGTTGCTGGAATTTGCCGCCCACGGCATCCAGTGCGCCGGTTACAAGCCGGTCTCCGCCGGTTGTGCCCGCACCCCGGATGGATTGCGCAACCTGGATGCCGTCTTGCTGCAAGAGGCGGCCAGCCTGTCGCTGCCTTACGATCTGGTCAATCCGTTCGCTTTTGAACCGCCCATCGCGCCCCATATCGCCGCCAGCGAGGCCCGTGAGGCCATCACGCTGAAGGGCTTGTCCGATGGTTTGCGCCAGATAGAGCAGGCCGGCGCCGAACTCATCATCGTGGAGGGAGCCGGGGGCTGGTTTTTGCCGCTGGATCGCAAGCACCTGTTGTCGGACTGGGTCAAGCAGGAGAACATGCCGGTGATCATGGTGGTGGGGGCCAAGCTGGGTTGCCTCAACCATGCGCTGCTCACCTTCGCCGCCATTCGCAATGACAACCTGCCGGTGGCGGGCTGGGTCATCAATCGGCTGCACGGCTCCATGAGTCACTACCAGGAGAACCTGGACACCTTGCGGGGCTTGCTGCCCGCCCCGTTTTTGGGTGAAATACCCTTTGTAAACAATCCGCTCGAGGCCGATCTGCGCGGGCGTCTCGACATTTCGCCCCTGCTCTGAGGCCGACATTCAGCGAACATTCATCGAATCTATCTATTATGTGGGCAGGTGTGGTCCCGGCCGGCAGTGACGCTGTGTGGGGCCACGCATCCATATCTCACAAGGAGTCAATATGAAGCGAATTATGCTATTCCTGGTGACCAACCTGGCCGTCATGCTGGTGCTGGGGGTGGTACTCAATATCCTGTTCTCGGTTCTGGGGATCAACAAGTCCAGCATTTCCGGTCTGTTGGTGTTCTGTGCCGTGTTCGGTTTTGGGGGTTCCTTTATCTCCTTGCTGATGTCCAAGTGGATGGCCAAGCGCAGCTATGGCGTCCAGGTCATCGAGCAACCCCGCAACGAGACCGAGCACTGGCTGGTCAGTACCGTGGCCCGTCAGGCCCGTGAAGCGGGCATCAAGATGCCGGAAGTGGGGATCTACGACTCCCCCGAGATGAATGCGTTCGCCACCGGTGCCCGCCGCGACGATTCGCTGGTCGCCGTCTCCTCCGGCCTGCTCTACAGCATGAGCCGGGACGAGGCGGAAGCCGTGCTGGCCCACGAGGTGAGCCACGTGGCCAACGGCGACATGGTGACCCTGACCCTGATCCAGGGGGTGGTGAACACCTTCGTGATGTTCTTCGCCCGTATCGTGGCCGGCGTCATCAGCAACTTCTTCAGCTCCAACAACAGCGAAGAGAGCAGCAGCTCCGGTGGCTTTGCCTACATGATCACCGTCTTCGTGCTGGAGATGCTGTTCGGCGTGCTGGCTTCCATGATCGTCATGTGGTTCAGCCGTCAGCGTGAGTTTCGCGCCGACGCGGGTGCCGCCAAGCTGGCCGGCCGCGACAAGATGATTGCCGCGCTGCAGCGCCTCTCCCGCGGTGCCGAGCCGCAGATGGAAGGTGCCATGATGGCCTTTGGCATCAACGGCAAGCGCTCCGTGAGCGAGCTGTTTATGAGCCACCCGCCCATCGAGCAGCGCATCGCCGCCCTGCGCGGTTGAGTGTGATGCCAGGGTGACACACCCGCATAAAAAACGGCTGCCTTTGGGCAGCCGTTTTGCTTTGTGCCATAGGATCACAGCTTGAAGTGGCCCATCTCCTGGCGCAGCAGCCGTGACAGCTGCTTGAGCTTGGCCGCCTCCTGGGAGACGTGACGGGCCGCGTCCCCAGACTGCTCTGAGAGGGAGGTGATGTTGCCGACGGTGGAGACCACCTCGTTGGCGGCGGTGGACTGCTCGCGCAGCGTGTGGCTTATCTCCCCCATCAGGCCGGTCAGGTTGGAGGCATGGCTCTTGATGCTGGCGATGGCCTCGCCCGTCTGGTTGGCCAGGCTCACCCCGCGGGAGACGTTGTTGACCGTGTTCTCCATGCTGCGGATGGAGGCATCCGCCCCGCTCTGGATCTTGCTGATCATGCCGGTGATCTGCTGGGTCGAGGCGGCCGAACGGCTGGCGAGATTGCGCACCTCGTCGGCCACCACGGCGAAGCCGCGCCCCTGCTCACCGGCCCGCGCCGCCTCTATGGCCGCGTTGAGGGCCAGCAGGTTGGTCTGATCGGCGATGCCGCGGATCACCTCTATGATGTCCGAGATCTGCTGGGTGTGGCTGTTGAGCTCGGAGAGGCTGCTGGCCGCGTTGGATACGGTGTCCGAGATGCTCTGTATGCTGTCCAGAGTCTGCTTGATGACGCCGGATCCCTCTTCCAGGGTATTGGCGGAAACCTTGCTCAACTCGTCGGCATGGGTGGCGTTGTCGGAGAGGTGGCTGATGCTCACCACCAGCTCCTCGATGGCCGCCGCCATGGTCTGGGTGCTGGTTTGCTGGGAGGTGGCAAACTGGGCGGTCTGCTCCGCTATCTGGACTATGCTGTCGGCCGATCCCGACAGCTCCTCGGTGGAGTGGGAGACCTGGGCAATGATCCCCTTGAGGGTGGATTGCATGGTGGCCAGCAGGCCGATCAGGCTCTCCTTGGCGCCGCTCGGCACATGGATCTGGCGCGAGAAATCCCCCTGCGCCAGGCTGCCGAGATCGCTCCTGAGCTGGCTGACCGAGGTGCCGACCAGATCAAGCAGGGCTTTGTAGGTGCGCCACAGGAAGAACATCAACACCAGACCCAGGGCGATGAAGAGGTAACGCAGCATGGAGGACTGGCTGGTGGCGTCGTCCACCGCCTGCTGGGTACGGTTCTCCATCATGACGTAGAAGTCATCTATGGGGGACATGATGCGCCCCTTGTTCTGGTGATAGGCCTTGTCATGCATCATGGCGATGGCCTTTTGCTGGTTGGCTGCCTGATCACCGTCCGTCTGCTGCACCAGCTTGAAGGCCGCCACCTCTGTGTTGACCAGGGCATCCGAGTTGTTCTTGGCCTCGTTGAGCTTGGCCAGCTCCCCGTCGGTGAAGCCGGTGTCCTTCATCAGATCGATGAGGCCGCGGCGAAGATTGCCGTCGGGTCTCGGATTCTGGCCGTTGGCGGCGACGAAGTCCCAGTAGATGCGGTTGTAGCCCTCTGGCCGGTTCTGTTCACCGTTGCGAATGGCCAGGATCCGCATGTACTGCTGTTCGTAGGCGGGATCCTTGGTGATCACATAGGTGCGACCGAGCCGGGTCAGATCGTCGGAGGATTGCCGCAGTTCATCGGCCAGCAGATAGGATTGGTAGCGTTGCTGATAACTCTGTTCGAGTCGCGTCCCTGACCAGCTGTAGGCAAAAAACACCAGCGACAGCAGGATCAGGGTGACAACGGAGAGCAGGAGGTTGAACTGAAAGGTGGGTCTGTTCTGTTCCATGGTTTGAGCGTCCTTATTCTCACCAGAGCAACCCCCTTTGTCACACGGCGAAGGCCGGTACTTCTGTGGGGTTTTATTGTTGTTGCTGTGAGTATAGGAGCCGGGCTCGGCAAGTTTGGCGGGCAGCGCCGAGAAAAGGGGGAGGGGCTTGAGGGGGAGGGCCGGGATGCATGGACGACGCCATGCTCCCGGTCCCTTGGATTATCGCGGCCCGATCACCAGATCGGTCAGCGGCACGGCGCAGCAGGTGAGGATCTTGCCCTCGGCGCGCTCGGCGGCCGTGATGGCCGGGGCATCCGGGTGATCCACCTCACCCGAGACCAGGGTCTGCTTGCAACTGCCGCAGATGCCGGCGCGGCAGCTCCAGGGCAGCTCCACTCCCTGCTTGTGGGCCTGATCCAGCACGGTTCCCTGATTGTTGCCGGCAAAGGCCTGTTCACCTATGCGCAGCCGTATCGCCTTGTGGGGGCGCGCCACCGAGAGGATGGCGCCGCCGAAGCTCTCCTGCCGGATCTGGCTGGCGGGCACGCCAAGGGCGGTCAGTCTGGCCGCCGCATCGGCCATAAAGCCGTGAGGACCGCACAGGAACACCTCCCGCTGGATCAGCCCCTTGATCTGGGCCAGATGGGTATCGCAGAGGCGCCCTTTCAGCCCCTGCCAGTGACCATCGGGCTGGCTCAGGATCAGGGTGAGAGCCATCCCCTGCTGCGCCATGGCGTACAGCTCGGCGGCGGCCGGGATGTCGGCCTCGCTGCGACACAGGTGCATGAAGTGAACATCGCCAAGCTCACCGCGCAGGCCTAAGGTGCGGGCGATGGCGAGCATGGGGGTGACACCTGAGCCGGCCGAGAGCAGCAACAGCGAGCGCTCTGTGCCGAGGTGGAACTCGCCAGCCGGGGCGGATGCCAGCAGGGTATCGCCCACTCGCAGCTGCTGGTGCAACCAGGGAGAGATGCGCCCCTCACCGAGGCGCTTGACGCTGATGCTGTAGCGATCCGGCAGATCCGGGCTTGAGCTCAGGGTATAGCGCCGCTGCAGCCGCTCACCCTTGAGGTCGAGGCTGATGGGCAGGTGCTGGCCCGGCAGGTAGTCGGGCAGCGGCTCGCCATCGGCCGCTTCAAACCAGAAGGTCTCCAGATCCCGTGCCAGCGGCTCGCGGGCCACGCACACCAGCGCCCGCTTCCTGGGCGCCGCGTTGGGGTAGACCCGGGGACGGGTCGTCTCCAGCACCTCTATCTCGCTGCCCGCCTCAATCCAGCCCTCGTTGAGGGCTACCAGATTCTGGCCGAAATAGACATCCCCATCCTCGCCCCGGCGATAGCGGGTGAGGGTGGCGAGCGGTTCCTTGAGGGCATTGAAGCGATCCGTGCCCGCTTCCACCGTGGTCATGATGCCGCGGCTGCAGGGCTTGTCGACCCTGAATTCCACCTCGCCGATGCGGATGCGCACCCAGCCGTCCTCCTCGAACGGACGGGTGCCGCTCGCCACCAGGTTGGTGCGAAACTGGCTCATCTGGTGCAGGGCATCGGAGCGCAGGTTGAGATCATCGAGCGAGCTCTGGCTGATCAGCAGCAGCGGATAACCGTCGGCAAAGCTGACCCGGGTGCCTGTCTTCTCCCGAAAGCGGTCTGATGTTTCGCCAAGCCAAAGCAGTTGCACCGGCTCCCTCGTCACCTGGCTCAGCCAGTGATCGGCCTGGGGCAGGGTCTGCAGGGCGGTGAAGCTGTCGCCCCAGACGCCGGTGGCTCGGGGCGTGCGGGAAAAATCCTGCTCTCGCAGTGTGAGTGGCTCAAGACCCGGATAGCGCAACTGCAGGCCGCCTTCCATGGAGGTGGCCACTACCTGTTGCAGCTGGGGATGGGTGCGAGCCGTGATGAAGCTGCCGTCCGGCTTGACCACCATGTAGCGGCGATCCCCCAGCAGGCCCTCTTCGGTCACCCGGGCACGGGCCAGTGGCATGCCTGCCGTCGATTTGATGGGGTAGAGATGAATGCTGTCGAGTATTGGCATGTCCGAGTCCTTGTGCAGTGGCCTGTGCAGATGAAGAGGAGGCAAGATAACGGTTCCCGCCCCGTGCAGCAATCCTTGCATGGTCGCCGCCCTGTGCCGTCCTCATATGGCGATCCGGCGCCGACGGTACTGTGTCCGCCCTCGGTCGGATGAGCCGGTCAACGCCATCCCGTGTGCAATTGGGCAAGATGTTACAGGGGTCACGTTCCGCGCTCCAGACCCCATAAAGTGCAACATTTTTTGATCCTGATCCGCCATTCAGTACAAAAATCAGTCCACTATCGAGACAGCTTCCAGTTTCTAACGCTTTCGCTTCTTCCCTCTCCGGCCACCGTCCGCTCCGGCTAAACGGTATCAAGTGCCATCGGAGGGGGCCTGTCACACAAAAAGAAGAAAGCAATGTATGAGCAAACAACTGGATATGACCCCACAGCCGGATCTCTCCCAGAAAACGGGAACAGGCCCGGTCCGTACTCGGCTACCCGTTTGGCGGCCGGCCCTGCCACCTTGCAACCACGCCTGCCCGGCCGGCGAGAACATCCAGGCCTGGCTTGCCCTGGCCGAAGCGGGCCGCTTTGAAGCGGCCTGGCAGACGCTGATCGAAGAAAATCCCCTGCCCGCCGTCCATGGCCGGGTCTGCTATCACCCCTGCGAGAGCGCCTGCAATCGCGCCCAGGTGGATGATGCCGTCTCCATTCACGCCATCGAACGCTTCCTCGGCGACGAGGCGCTGGCCAAAGGCTGGCAGCCTGCGCCACCTGCGCCCGCCAGTGGCAAGAAGGTGCTGATCGTCGGCGCCGGCCCGTCCGGTTTGTCCTGTGCCTGGCACCTCAACCGACTCGGCCATCAGGTGGAGATCCGCGAAGCGGGGCCGCTGGCCGGCGGCATGCTGCGCTTTGGCATTCCCGCCTACCGCTTGCCCCGCGACGTGCTGGACAGGGAGGTGGCCCGCATCCTGGCCGCCGGCGTCACCCTCACCCTCAATCACAAGGTGGAAGACGTGCTCAAGGCGCGTGACGCGGGGGGCTTTGATGCCGTCTTCATGGCCATTGGCGCCCATCTGGCCAAGCGGGTCGATATTCCGGCCCGGGAGGCGGGCAAGATCCTCGATGCGGTGAGCTTCCTCGAGCAGGCCAGCCTGGCCGAGGAGCAGGGTCTTCCGCCCCCCAAACTGGGACGACGAGTAGCCATCTACGGCGGCGGCAACACCGCCATGGATGCGGCTCGCACCGCCCGCCGCCTCGGGGTGGAGGAGGCGATGATCATCTACCGGCGCGACCGGGATCACATGCCGGCCCACGCCTTCGAGGCCCTTGAAGCCGAGGAGGAGGGGATCAAGATCAACTGGCTGCGCAGCATTCGCCAGCTCGACAACACCAGCATTGAAGTGGAGGTGATGGTGCTGGATGAGCAGGGCAAACCTGTGCCCACCGGCCAGTTTGAAACACTCGAAGCAGACTCCCTCATTCTGGCGCTCGGTCAGGAGGTGGACTTGAGCGTGCTGGAGAGCATTCCCGGCGTGCGGGTCAGCCAGGAGGGGGTGGTGCAGGTGGCAGACAACCTCATGACAGACGTGCCCGGGCTGTTTGCCGGCGGCGACATGGTGCCCTCGGAGCGCACAGTCACCATCGCCACCGGCCACGGCAAGAAGGCGGCGCGCCACATGGATGCCTGGCTGCGCGGTCGCCACTACCACAAACCGCTCTCCTATCCATTGGTGGGGCCTGAGCAGCTGCAGCTCTGGTTCCAGACCCATGCGCCCGCCAGCAGTCAGCCGGTCAAACCGGCGTGGGCGCGGGACGACTTTGGCGAGATCATAGGTGGGCTGGACGAGACGGCGGCCCGCTACGAGGCGGCGCGCTGCTACTCCTGCGGCAACTGCTTCGAGTGCGACGGCTGTTATGGCAGCTGCCCCGAGCAGGCCATCGAGAAGCTGGGGCCGGGCCACGGCTATCGGGTGGATGCGGATCGCTGCACCGGCTGCGGTGCCTGTCACGATCAATGCCCCTGCCACGCTATCGAGCTGCGCCAACCGGAGGAGTCCCAATGAAACATGAACTGATCATGGTCGATGGCAACGAAGCCGCGGCCCGGGTGGCGTACCAGCTGAGCGAAGTGTGCGCCATCTATCCCATCACCCCCTCCTCGACCATGGCCGAGCTGGCCGACGCCTGGGCGGACGAGGGGCAGACCAACCTCTGGGGCAATATCCCCACAGTCGTGGAGATGCAGAGCGAAGGAGGGGCGGCCGGGACTGTGCACGGCGCCCTGCAGGCGGGGGCGCTCGCCACCACCTTCACCGCCAGTCAGGGGCTGATGCTGATGCTGCCCAACATGTACAAGATCGCCGGGGAATTGACCGCTGCCGTGTTCCATGTGGCGGCCCGATCGCTCGCGGCGCAGGGGCTCTCGATCTTTGGCGACCATCAGGACGTGATGGCGGCGCGCAGCACAGGCTTTGCCATGCTCGCCTCCGGCTCTGTGCAGGAGGCGCAGGACTTGGCCTTGGTTGCCCACAGCGTCACCCTGCAGTGCCGGGTGCCCTTCATCCACTTCTTCGACGGCTTTCGCACCTCCCACGAGGTGAACAAGATCACGGCCCTGCATAGGGACGAGATCCGCGCCCTCATCGACAACGACTGGGTGCGGGCCCACCGCGCCCGGGCGCTCAACCCGGATCACCCCGTGATGCGCGGCACGGCCCAGAACCCCGATACCTATTTCCAGTCCCGCGAGAGCGTCAACCCCTTCTACGAAGCTGTGCCGGCGCGGGTGCAGCAGTGCATGGACAAGCTGGGATCCCTCACCGGCCGCCACTACCGGCTGGTGGAGTATCACGGTGCCAGCGATGCGACCGACGTCATCTTGCTGATGGGCTCGGGGGCGGCCACCGCCCGCACCACGGTCGACTGGCTCAACCGTCAGGATCGCAAGACCGGAGTCCTGGTGGTGCGCCTCTATCGCCCCTTCCCGGTGCAGGCGCTGCTCGATGCCCTGCCTGCCAGTGTGCGCCGGCTGGCTGTGCTGGATCGCACCAAGGAGCCGGGTGCAGGCGGCGAGCCGCTGCTGCTGGACGTGCAGAGCGCCCTCATCGACGGCTTGCAGCGCGGCCTTCTCAAGCGACTGCCCTGGCTCAGTGGCGGCCGCTACGGCCTCTCCTCCAAGGAGTTCACTCCCGCCATGTGCGCCGCCGTGTTCGAGGAGCTGGCATCCGATGCACCGCGCCCGCGTTTCACCGTGGGGATTGTCGATGACGTCTCGGGCCTGAGTCTGGCCTGGCACCCCATCGGTGATCTGGAGCCTGCCAGCCGGGTGCGGGCGCTCTTCTTCGGCCTGGGCGCCGACGGCACTGTCGGCGCCAACAAGAACAGCATCAAGATCATCGGCGAGCTGGAGGGCTTCCATGCCCAGGGTTATTTCGTCTACGACTCCAAGAAGTCGGGCTCGCGCACCGTCTCCCACCTGCGCTTTGGCCCCGAGCCCATAGACGCGCCCTGGCTCATCGAGCAGGCGAGCTTCATCGGCTGCCACCAGTGGAGCTTTGTCGAGTCGGTGGACTTGCTGGAGCACGCCGCCGAGGGGGCCATACTGCTGCTCAACGCCCCCTGTGAGGCAAGCCAAGTCTGGGCCCGCCTGCCCGAGCGACTGCGGGCCCGCATCCGCGCCCTCAACATCCAGCTCTACTGCATCGACGGGGATCGGGTAGCCGAGCAAAACGGCATGGGCAATCGCATCAACACCATAATGCAGACCTGCTTCTTCGCGCTGGCCGGAGTCTTGCCGCGGGACGAGGCCATTGCGCTGATCAAGGAGAGCATAGAGAAGAGCTATGCCCGCAAGGGGCCAGAGGTGGTGGCGCGCAACTTCGCGGCGGTGGACGATACCCTGGCTCACCTCTGCAAGGTGGCGATCCCGGCCGGTGATGAGCCGATCAGCGACTATCCGCTGCCACTGGCCCCCGGCGGCAGCGAGTTTGTCCAGCGGGTGACCGGCGAGATGCTGGCGGGGCGCGGCGATCTCATCCCCGTCTCCATGTTGCCGGTGGATGGCACTTACCCCACAGCCACCAGTCGCTTCGAGAAGCGGGATATCGCCCGCGAGATCCCGATTTGGCACTCCGATATCTGCATCCAGTGCGGCAACTGCGTCTTCGTTTGCCCCCATGCGGCGCTGCGGGCCAAGTTCTATCACCAGGACTGGCTGGCCACCGCCCCCGAGGCGGCCCAGTCGGTGCCCGTCACCGCCAGGGGTTTCCCCGACAGCCGCTACACCCTGCAGCTCTACCCGGAGGATTGCACCGGCTGCGGCCAGTGCGTGCAGGCCTGTCCGGTGCGGGCCGGGGCCGATGCAAGCCATCAAGGCGAGCGTGTTGAAGGAGAGAGCCATGAAGGCGATCGCGCCATCACCATGATGGACAAGGCACCCCATCTGGCCGGTCAGAAGCAGGCGTTGCGCTGGTTCGAGGGGCTGCCCTGGCCTGCCCGCGAGCGGGTGGATTTCTCCACGGTGCGCGGTGCCCAGTTCCTGGAACCCCTGTTCGAGTTCTCCGGCGCCTGCGCGGGCTGTGGCGAGACCCCTTATCTCAAGCTGCTGACCCAGTTGTTTGGCGATCGCATGCTGGTGGCCAACGCCACCGGCTGCTCCTCCATCTATGGCGGCAACCTGCCGACCACCCCCTGGGCCAAGAATGGCGAAGGCAAGGGACCGGCCTGGTCCAACTCCCTGTTCGAGGACAACGCCGAGTTCGGCTTTGGTTTTCGCCTCACCGCCGATCAGCATCATGGTCAGGCGGTGGCCGCCCTCAAGGCGATGAAGGGGGATCTGGGGGATGAGCTGGTCGAGTCGCTTATCAGCGCCCCGCAGCGGCTGGAGTCACAGATCCGCGCCCAGCGGGGCAGGGTGGCACAGGTGCGCGAACGACTGGAGGAGGTGAACTCGGGACAAGCCCGCGAGCTGCTGTCTCTCATCGATCAGCTGGTGCGCCGCTCGGTCTGGATCGTCGGCGGCGATGGCTGGGCCTATGACATAGGTTCGGCGGGGCTCGATCACGTGCTCGCCTCCGGGCGGGATGTGAACGTGCTGGTGATGGACACCGAGGTCTACTCCAACACCGGCGGCCAGATGTCGAAATCGACCCCGCTGGGGGCCGTCGCCAAGTTCGCGGCGGGGGGCAAGACGCTGGCCAAGAAGGATGTGGCGCTGCAGGCCATCTCCTATGGCAATGTCTATGTGGCCCGCATCGCCTTTGGCGCCAATCCGCAGCAGACGCTGCAGGCCCTGCGGGAGGCGGAGGCCTATCCGGGGCCGTCCCTCATCATCGCCTACAGCCACTGCATCGCCCACGGCATCGACATGGAGCTGGGGCTGACCCAGCAGAAACGGGCGGTGGACTCCGGCCACTGGCCGCTGCTGCGCTACAACCCGGTGTTGCGCCACGCGGGGCAGAACCCCTTCAGCCTCGACAGCCTGCGCCCTTCGATTCCGCTTGCCGAGTACAGGGCAGAGGAGAACCGCTACCGGGTGCTGGCCCAGAGCCACCCGGAGGAGGCCGAGCGGCTGATGCAGGTGGCACAACAAGTGGCGTGGCAGAAGTGGGCTACCTACGAGGAGATGGCGACCCGGGAGGCCAGCGCCTTCCATCCTCCCGTTTGAGCCGGATCCTGAATGACGAAGCGGGCCTGTCGGCCCGCTTTTTTTATGACTGGAGAGAGGCGTGGTTCAGGGGCTGGTGGCACGCAGCACCTTGAGGTGCAGACTGCGCTCCTGATGGGCTTCTATCTCCTGCTCGGTGAAGCGCATGGGCTGCCACTGCTGGCGGGCAAACTGCTCGGTCTGATCGGTGAAGTGCGGGCTCTCGGGATCGTGGGACTGGCCGTAGCTCAGGAAGCGCTCCGCTTTGGGCCCGGCGGCATCGAACTGCAGGGCCAGCACGAAGCTGGAGCCGTAGTTGGCGCGATAGCGCAGCTCGGGCTGGCCGTCACCGTCGTCATCCAGGCTGCGCAGCGTGGTATCCGCCACGCTCTTGCCGGTCACTATGTTGGCGAGATCCGAGCTGCTGCGCGAAGGCAGATTGGTCTGCACCATGTTGAACAGCCCCTCGAACGAGTTGCCTCCCGGCAGTGCTATGGGGGTCAGCCCGGCCGCCTTTTGCACGAACTGCAGCGCGCCGAGTTCGGCATCCGGCGCGATACCGGCGGCCTGCAACCGCTGCTGAGCCCGGGCCAGCGCCAGCAGGGCGGGATCCTGATCCGGCGCGCCACCCCAGGGGGCCAGTCCGCTCGGCGTGGTGGCACCCCGGGCCGGATCGAAGGGGATGGCAAACAGGGTATCCTTGATGTCTCTGTGGCCGCTGGTGCGAAACGCCGTCAGCCATTCGCGCATCAGGTGGGCACCCCGGCTCTCCAGCTGATACTCGCCATCCCAGTTGGCGAGCGCATTGCAACTCGGGGTCAGGTCCAGCGGGCCGCTCGTCAGCTGGATCAGGGGATGGGCCTGGCAACGGGCCAGCAGGGGTTCCCTGAGTTCGCGGGCAAACAGGGAGCCGTTGTGGGTCAGCACCCGTTGCAGCGCCGGCAGGGTAAAGCGGCGATCGGCCCCGGTCAGTCCCATGGTCTCTGGGGTGCTGATGAGCTGGGCGTTGTAGCGGGTGCGCGGGCTGCGCACCGTCTGCTCCGGTCCGTAGAGGATGGAGTAACCCTCCAGCGGCACCGCCAGGTTGGTCAGCCAGTGGCTGCTGTTGGCGTTGTAGACGTAGTCGCTGCGGGTCTGGCGGGGGGCCTGGCTCAGGGGGACAAGGCCGGGGGCCCGGGTCTGGCCGCTGTCGACCCACTCGAAGTCGGGATCATTGCCCGGCAGCAGCACGCTGCCCTCGCCATCCAGCCAGACGGGGGCCAGCTGCGGGGTCTGGGAGGCCATTCGCCACCAGGCTTCGGCTTTGGCGCCGAGGCGGGGCACCTGGGTGGCATCCACATAGCTGGCCTGGCCCGCCTTGTCGATCAGCAGGATATTGACCCAGGGCACCCCCTGATGCTCGGCCAGTGCGTCGAAGAAGGCCGGGGTACTCTGGGCCCTGGCCATGGCCAGCCACTGCTCCAGCATCTTGTAGTTGCCGGCGTTGGCATCGCGGAAGCTGATGGCGCTGCTGCTGGTCCAGCCCAGGGTGGGCGAGAGGGAGGCGAGGTTGACCACGGGGCCGAAGTGGCTGGCATAGACGGTCTGGGCATAGGGTTGCAGGCTGCCATCGGCCTGACGCACTTGCAGCGTGACGGTTTTCTGGCTCATCTCCCGCCACTGGTCGCCGTAGCGGTAGCGCAGCGGGTTGGCGGGATCCAGGGTGAGCTGATAGAGGGTGAAGCGCTTGGACTGGGAGACGGTATGGGTCCAGCCCAGCTGTTCGTTGAAGCCGATCAGGATGGCGGGAAAACCCATCATGGTGGCGCCGGTCACGTTGAGTTTGCCCGGGATCTGCAGGTGCTGTTCGTAGAACCTGAGTTCGCCATCCCAGGGGAAGTGGGGGTTGCCGAGCAGCAAACTGTTGGCGTTGCTGCTGCGATCCGCCCCCAGTGCCCAGCCGTTGCTGCCGATCCCCTCGGCGGTGAGCAGCCACTCGGCTTCCGGGTCAGGCAGGGCGCGCGCCTGCGTCCCGCTGCCGGGAGGCTGGGCGCTCGCCATGGCGCCGATGAAGCTGCGGCCGCTGGCGAGCTGGGCGAGATCCAGGTGATAGGCCAGCAGCTGGGTCGGGGTGATGGGCTCGACCCACTCGGCCCCACGGCAGGGGGAGGGATAGTCCGCCGGGCCGGCTCGTCCCGCGAGTGAGTGGTTGAAGCCTGCCACATAGCCCTCGATGAGATCGCGGGCATCTGGCGCCAGCTTGCCATACAGAGCGGCGGCCTGGGCGGGCAGATCCAGCGAGCGATAGCCCACGTCGGAGAGCAGGTTGCGCTGCTGCTCTCCCGCCCCCAGCCAGCGGGATTTTTCCCCCCGCAGCTTCATGATCTGTTCGCTCAGGGTGCAGAGGTTCTCCTCGGCATGGGCGTAACCCGCCCCGAAGCCGAGGCTGGCGTAGTCATTCGCCTTGATGTGGGGCACCCCCTGCTCCGTGTAGGTGAGGGTGACGTCATAGTGGCGAGCGGGATCCGGCTCGCTGCTGTTCTCCTGGCAGCCGGCCAGAACGAGGCAGCCGAGCAGGGTAAGGGGAAAGGGAGATCGCATTTGAGTTCCTTCTGTTGTCCGTGCTTGTTATGGTTCTGTTGCTTTTTGCCCGCAGGAGAGGGTATTTAAGAGCAGGGCGAGCTGGCTGTCGCTCCGCTGGATGGAACCGGTCATAGTTCCAAAAACAGAATAAAAACAAGGATAAACAGGTCCGTCTCGATGGAGCCGTACCTGGGGGAGCAAGCATATGCAGTGGGAAGAAGTGGCGGCCTTGCTCAGTCTGAGCCTGGCGGGCATGTTGTTGCTGGCGGCGCTCGGCTGGCAGTGGCGGGGACGCTGGGACTCAGCCTCCGGTTATCTGCTGGCCCTGCTCGCCCTGAGCAGCGTGCAGGCGCTGGAGTATCTCTACCATCAGCAGCAGTTGTTCGAACGCTGGCCTCATCTGCTCAAACTGGCGGATCCCCTGGTGGTGATGCTGCCGTTCTGCCTCTATGGCTATATCCGGGCCCTGCAGGGGGAGCCTGTACTCGGCCGCTGGCGTGACCGCATGGTGCACAGTCTGCCGCTGTTGCTGGTGGCCGTGCTGGCGCTGCCTTACTGGTTGCTGCCTGGCGCCGAGAAGGTGCGCTGGATCCTGCTCGGCAAGCAGGGGGATGGGTTGTGGCCCGGCATCACCCTCTACGGCAATCGTTATCTGGCCATCATGGCCCTGCTGGGGCTGATCTACTGGTGGCGGCAGCAGCGGCTTGGGGTCGTCAGCCGCAAGCCGGCGCTGCGGGCCTGGGTGAGCCAGTTGCAGGGACTGCAACTGTTGGTGGCCTTGTTGCTGCTGGGGCGGATCGCCCTGAGCTGGCTCGGCTGGCCGCTCTCCACCGTCTATCTGCAGGCCCCCGTCACCGCCTATCTGCTGTTGCAGGTACTGGCCCATGCCCGCCTGCCGCAACAGGCGGCCTCGGCAGAGATCACGCAACCCGGCGGGAGTGAGGGTCAGGCCTGCATCATGAGCCCGGCACTGGACGCGAGCCAGCAGCCGCTGTTTGACGAGCTGGAGCGGCGGCTGAAGGAGGGGGCCTATCGGGATCCCGGGCTCTCCCTCGGCAAGCTGGCTGGCGAGTGCGGCCTGAGTACCCATCAGGCCTCCACCGCCATCAACGCCTGCTCGGGGGGCAACTTCTACGACTGGCTAAACCGTTATCGGGTGGAGGAGGCCAAACGGCTGCTGCAGGCGGGAGACGAGACGGTGGCCAGCATCTGCTACCGGGCCGGTTTCAACAGCAAGTCCACCTTCAACACCGCCTTTCGCCGCCATACGGGGCAGACCCCGAGCGAATTTCGCCGTCAGGGCCTGCCAGCGTTTCGGACGGCTTCCCCGTGACGAGACGATAAAAAGCCCGGCTTGAGCCGGGCTGGAGGGATAAGTTGCTTATCCGGGTATTCGTCGAGGCGTCTAGTGTGGATGTTGTTTGAGGATGTCGTATATCTCCTCTTTCAGTTTAAGTTTCTGTTTTTTCAGATCCTTCACCTCGGAGCTGTAGTCGCTGGCGTGATGCTTTTCCAACTTTCTAATCTCCGCATCCAGGTCGTTGTGCAAGTCAAACTTCTTCTGGAAATGGACATCACTGCTCTTCAGTTTCGAGATGAGATCTCTGTACTCTGGGAACATGTAATGAAGCCTCCTTGGTTTCGTTTGATTGTGCCTTCAAAACCAAAGTACCCCTTCCCCCCACAGATAAATGTGATCCCGATCGAATTCGGGACCAATGATTTGCTGCATCTGGGGGATGATTTTTAACTGCTTGAATCACAAGCTGATAAGCCATTTGTAAGTAAGAAACTGAGCTTCAAACTGGAATCGCGATCACAGTTGTGACGGTTTGATGACGGTGGCGGGCTGGCAAGCGGGCAGCAAAAAGGGGCCAGGGGCCCCTTCTTGAGAACAGGTGTGGCGTTTACTCTTTTTTCTTTTTCTTCTCGGGCAGCGGCTTGCCGTCTCTGGCAATCACCTTGCCCACTTCGAAGCCTATCTGCGCCGCCAGCTCTTCCAGATCCGGCGCCTTGGCCTCGTTGCCGATGGCGTACTGGTAGTTGGCTATGGTGATCTTCTCGGCCACCGGGGTGCCCGGGACTATGGGTTCACGCCAGCCCTGGCCCACATGGGCGACGAGAGTGCCGTTCATGATGAGCTCGCCGACTATCTCCTGGGTGGGGATGCCCTTGCCGTAGGTGAGACCCTGCGGGTGCTTCTTGCCGACCAGCGGCTCCGTGCTGGCGGGCATCAACTTGGTGCGGATCAGCCACTTGGGATCCTGGGTCTTGCCGAGTGCTTTGCCGGTCTGGTATTCGTTGATCTTGATGGTCTTGATCATCTGGGCTGTAAAATCTTTGGTCAGCGCCGTCTGGGTCTCGCTTGTCTCGTCGATGGCGATGGGTGCCACATACCAGGTTTTGGCGGCTTGCGCCTTGGGAGCCGCGGGCGCGGTTTGCGCCATGGCCAGCGGGCTGAGCAGGATGGCAGCCAACAAGAGTCCGATTTTCTTCATTGTGATTCCGCTTATGTTTCAACAAGAATTTTGTTTTGCCAGCGACGACTGCGCCAGCGCCAGAACATGGCCAGACCGCGCACCCACTCATCGCAGGCGAGCGCCAACCAGATGCCGACCAGTCCATAACCCTGCATGATACCAAGGAAATAGGCGAGCGGAACGGCAATCCCCCACATGGAGACGAGCGCCATGTAGAGCGGGAAACGGGCATCCCCGGTGGCACGCAGGGCGTTGATCACCACCAGGTTGAAGGTGCGGCCGGGTTCGAGGATGAGGCTGATGAGAAACAGCTGGGCCACCTGGGTGATGATGTCCGGATCGTCGGTGAACAAACTGATGATGGCGCGGCCATTGAGGGCGGCGGCGATGGCGATCAGGGTCGTGACGATGAGGCCGAGCTTGAGGCTCTTCATCAGCTGGTTGTAGGCCTGTTCGAAGCGGCGGGCCCCCGCCAGATGGCCGATGATGATCTCGTTGCCAAGGCCGATGGAGAGGCCGAACAGCAGGATGAACAGGCAGATCTGGAAGAAGTAGGACTGGGTCGCCAGCGCCTTGTCGCCGAGCAGGCCGACGAAGGCGGTGACCACCATGAACTGCAGCATCCAGGAGAGGTTCTCCCCCGCCGCCGGCAGGCCTATGTGCAGCACCTTGTCCAGCATGACCTTGCTGGGGCGGACTATCTCGGGCAAACGCAACTTGATACCTGTCTTGCGCGCCACCAGCCACACCAGCAACACAACGCCGACGATGCGACCCGCCACCGTACTGATGGCGACCCCGGCCACCCCCAGCTGGGGCAGACCGAACCAGCCGTAGAGCAGCAGCAGGTTGCCGACGAAGGTGATGAGGTTGACGGTCAGGGTCACGTACATGGCCTGACGGGTATGGCCGTGGGCACGCAGGGTGGCGGCCAGGCAGAGCGCCGCCGCCTCCGGCAGCAGGCACAGGCCGATGATCTGCAGATAAAGGGTGGCATCGCCCATCAGATGAGCGGGCAGGTTCATCAGGGAGAGCATGGTGCTGGCGCCGGCGAGCACGCCGACCGCGGCCACCAGCCCCACCAGCAGGTTGAAGCCGATGGCGGTGTGGATGACGATGCGCGCCTTCTCCCGATCGCCGGCCCCCAGATACTGGGTGATCACCACGCTGGTGCCTATGCTGACGAAGCTGAACAAGGTGATGGCCAGATCGAACACCTGGTTGCCGACCGCCAGTGCCGCCACGCCCTGATAGGAGACGTGGCCCACCATGAAGGTGTTGAGGGCCCCGGTCAGAAAGTGCAGGGCGAGATCGATAAACAGCGGCCAGGTCAGGGAGAAGAGAGTGCCCGGGCCCGCGTGGGATTGAGTTTGCATGGGGTGTCCAAATACTGGGGATGGCCCTCGTCAGCGCCATCTGGACGGGCATTTAACACCAAGAGTCCGCAGGGTGCAATCCTGCCCTGAGCGGAGAGTGCGCCAGACCCTCCCGGGGAGAGTCCGGCGCCCGATCAGGCCGGGGTGGCGCCTGCCTCCTGCTCAGAGGGGAGCGTGAGCCGCGCCGAGTCCGGCAGCGCATCATCCTGGGGCCAGTGGGAGAGGATGGCGTCCGTGGTGCTCTCCACCACTGTGTCATCCTTGAACACGGGCTCCCGGTAGCAGCGGGTCATGCGCAGCGCCTGATACATATCGGGGCAGAGGATGACCCCCTCGTCGCCCACCCGGATCCCCGCCTGCTTGAGCCACTGGCTCATCTGGCCGTGGCGACCGGCCATCACCATGTGGATGCCGCGCCGTTTCAGATCCTTGTGCAGCTCCCCCACCATGCTCATCACGCTGATGTCCTGATGGGTGAAACAGGCCACCGCATCCACCACCAGGCATTTGGGGTTGTGGGGATCCTGCACCAGCAGCGCCAGCACCCGCCGCTTGAAGTAGGGGGCGTTGAAGTAGGTGAGCGGCGAGTTGAAGCGATAGACCAGGATGCCGGGAATGGCCTTGGCCTGCTCGTTGTCCCCCAGGGTACGCACCACCCCCTCGTCATCCATGCCGAGCAACTGGTCGGTGGGGCGCATCACGTTGCGCAGGAACTGGAACAGCCCCAGCAGCACGGCGAGGGTGATCCCCGGAATGACCCCCATGGCCAGCACGCTGATGAAGGTGATGAGCGCCAGCCAGAAGGCGGCCCGATCCGAGTGGCGCAGCGCCCACAGGCCGCGAAAATCGGTCAGCGACAATGACGCCATCACCAGTACCACGCCGAGGGCGGCCGTGGGTATGTATTGCAGCGGCGCCGTCAGGTAGAAGGTGACCAGAGCGATGGCGGCGGCGGCTATGATGGAGACCAGCTGGCTCTTGCCGCCGTTGGCATCGTTGACCGCGGTGCGCGAATCCGCCCCGCTGATGGCAAAACCCTGGGAGGCGGCCGCCGCCAGGTTGGCCATGCCGAGGGCCCGGAACTCCTTGTCCGCATCGATTTCATAGCCGTTCTTGGCGGCGAAGCTGCGGGCGGTGAGCATCATGGAGACGAAGCTCACCATGGCGAGGTTGAGCGCCGGCAGCACCAGCTCGCGCATCAGACCTGGGGGAAATTCCGGCAACTGGAAGACGGGCATACCCGAGCCGATGGCCCCCAGGGTGGCGATGCCGAACTGGCCGAGATCCAGTCCCCATACCAGGGCCGCCGTCACCACCATGGCCACCATGGAGGATGGCCAGGCCGGCTTGTAGCGCTTGGCCAGCAGCAGGGTGAGCAAGGCGGTCAGGCTCATGGCCAGGGTCGGCAGATGGGTCTGGGTAATGTAGTTGGCACCGCCCGCGATCCGCTCTATGAGGTAGCGCTCGCTGAAGGTGAAGCCGAAGATCTTGGAGAGCTGACCCACCATTATGGTGATGGCCACGCCGTTGAGCAGCCCCATCAGTATGGGGCGGGAGAGAAAGTCGGCCAGCACCCCCAGCTTGAAGCGGCTGGCGATGAGGCACCAGAAGCCGGTCATGGCGGTCATTGTCATCACCAGCTGCCAGTGGCGGGTGGCATCACCGGCGGCGAGCGGGGTAACCACGGCGGCTATCACCGCGCAGGTAGCGGCGTCCGGGCCGACGATCAGCTGGCGGGAGGTGCCAAACAGGGCGTACACCAGCATGGGCAGTATGCAGGAATAGAGGCCGACCAGGGGCCCCACGCCGGCGAGTTCGGCATAGGCGATGGCTACGGGCAGCGCCACGGCCGCCACCGACAGTCCAGCGCGCACATCCGGCATCAGCCAGGCCCGCTGGTATTGCAGCAGGGCGGCGAGGCCCGGTAGCCAGCGTTCGAGTGAGAAGAAGTCGCGCATTATTTAACCCATTGAGTTACAAACAGCTTTTCCCTAGTGTGCCCAAGGTTGCCGAAACATTGCAATCAGGTTATGGCCAGTTCACCACCAGGTCAGGCCACAGCCGTTGCCACTCCTTGGCCTTGACCCGCTCGGTAAAAACCCGGCTCTCCTGCCGGCAGCGCGGGTTGGGATCCACCTGCAGGGACCAGTTGGGGGCAAAGCCGTAGGGGGTCAGCCACTCGAACTCGCCGTCTGGCCGCAACCTGACCCCGATGCAGGTGGGCACTTCCACCCAGTGACTGAGGGCCTCCAGACTGCTGACAAAGGGGGGAACCCGCTGGCGCTGGTGCATGCGGGCCTGATTGCGCACTTCCCAGCGCTGGCCAGGCACCCTGGCGGCCAGCCAGGCCTCGTGATCTGCTTCGCTCAGCCCTTGCGGATCAGCGAGATCCAGATAGATGAGATCGATATCGTTGAGCGGGGTAGGGACTGATTTACAGTGCAGATGATCCCAGATGAGGTTGCGGATAAAGCCGGCCCCCAGCGCCCAGTCGGGCAGCGCCAGCTCGCGCACTGCCTGCAGGCAGGCCATGCGCTGGCCATCGGCCCGCAGCAGGATTTCGGTCTGCGCTTGCAGGCGCGCCTCTTGCGTACTCTGACGCGTCTGTGCGTCAACCTGCATTGCGGCGCAGCCAGACGTCTATGTAGCTGCAGCTGGGCACTATGGTGAGCCCCTCCGCCTGGGTCCAGCTGTAGAAGGTGCGTGCCAGCTGATCGGCGATGCCTTGTACCCTGAGCTCCGGCGGGACGAAGGTGCTGTAGGCGTCTATGGTCTTGGCATCGAGCCGCCGGTAACGCAGCCTGGACTCCTTGCCGTCCACCACGCAGATGAATTGTTGCTGGTTGGCCTGATGAATGATCTCGCTCATGCTTGCTCCTCGGTACGGGGAATGGGGTTATCTGACCACGTTGGCAGCCCTTTGCCAACTGCACGGGCTCGCTTACACTGCGAGCCCGACCGGGTGCATACCCGCTAGCCAAGGTATAGAACAGTTAACAGAGGATGGATCCCATTATGGCCTTCGCCACGCTGGAAGATCTGATTGGCAATACACCCCTGCTGGCGCTGCGCCGCATCAATCCCTGGCCAGAGGTCACCCTGCTGGTGAAGCTGGAGGGCAACAATCCCGCCGGTTCGGTCAAGGACAGGCCGGCGCTGAACCTCATCAAGAGCGCCGAAGCGAGCGGTCGCTTGCTGCCGGGAGCCCGGCTCATCGAGGCCACCTCCGGCAACACCGGCATAGCACTGGCCATGGTGGCGGCGGCGCGGGGCTACCGGATGCGGCTCATCATGCCGCGCACCATGAGCCAGGAGCGGCGCGATGCCATGCAGGCCTATGGCGCCGAGCTGGTGCTGGTGGAGAACGGCATGGAAGAGGCGCGGGATCTGGCGCTGGCCATGGAGGTACGCGGGGAGGGACTGGTGCTCGATCAGTTCAACAACCCGGCCAACCCGGATGCCCACTATCAATCGACCGGCCCCGAGATCTGGCGCCAGAGCGAGGGGGCGGTCACTCACTTCGTCTCGGCCATGGGCACCACTGGCACCATAATGGGGGTCTCCCGTTATCTGAAGGAGCAGAACCCGGCGGTGCAGGTGATAGGTCTGCAACCGGCAGAGGGGAGCCAGATCCCTGGCATTCGCCGCTGGTCCGCGGCCTACCTGCCCGCCATTTTCGAGCCACAAAGGGTCGATCGGGTGCTGGACGTGACCCAGCAGGAGGCGCTGCTCATGATGCGCCGGCTGGCGCGGGAGGAGGGGATCTGCTGCGGGGTCAGCTCCGGTGGCGCCGTGGCCGGTGCCCTGCGGGTGGCGGCAGAGATCAAGCAGGGGGTGGTGGTGGTCATCATCTGTGATCGGGGGGATCGTTACCTCTCCACCGGGGTCTTTACGCCGGTTCCGGCAGAGCCTACCTGAGTGCGTTGGTCAGTAACATGATAGTTATCAGTAAGTTGCTGACAAACAGCTCTATGTACCCTTTGTAACAATCAACAGCTTTCGCAAGGTTGAATCCCTTTGTCTCCTGTTTGACACTCGGCGCCCTCTCGTCACCGATGCAAACAGGAGCGTCACATGATCTTGCCTTACTCCCTGAGTGTTTCTCTCATTGGCCTGGCCCTGGCGGGCTGCACCGTCGAACCCTATGCCTACCAGTGCGGCGACAAGCACTGCGCCGTCATCGATCACAAGGGGGAGAAACATGAGCGGCCGCTGGACGAGATGAAACCCGTCTGGGAGCGCAACCAGGAGCGGGAAGAGGCCATTCGTCGCAACAAGGAGTCCATCTGGCGCGAGAAGACGCCGGAGGGAAGGGACAACTATGGCGCCGGTGCCACCATCAGCTGGTAGCAAGCGGCCCCGCCATGCGGGGCCTAGCTAACCGGGCTATTCCTATTCCCAGGCCAGCTCCAGCAGGCCGAGCAGCTGGGTCCGGTCGGCATCCTTGCGGTTGTAGAGCAGGGCGCCGTCGTTGATGGCGAGATCCCGGATCTCGGGCAGCAGGGCCTTGTCGGTGACGCCGGCCTCGCGCAGGGTGCGCGGCAGCTTCACCGCCTGCCACAGGGTATCGCGCAGGGCGCACAGGGCCTGGATGCTGGCCTGTGCCCGCTCTGCGACCGGGGTCGCCGCGAAGTGCTCGGCGCCGACCAGGGGCAGCAGCAGGCGAGCCAGCTCCTCATCTATGCCCGGCCGGTTGTAGTCGAGCACGGTCGGCAGGAAGAGGTTCATGCACAGACCGTGGGGCAGGTGACAGCGGGCCCCCAGGCTGTGGCCGAGGGCGTGCACCAGCCCCACCATGGAGTTGGAAAACGCCATGCCCGCCAGGGTGGATCCTTCCGCCAGTTGCAGCCGCAGGCGCTTGTCCTGCGGGTTGTTCAGCACCTGGGGCAGGGCACTGGCGATCTTCTCCACCGCCATCAGGGCCAGGGCGTCGCTGACCGGGTTCTTGGCGTTGCCGATGAAGGCCTCGATGGCGTGGGTCATGGCATCCATGGCGGTGGCGGCCGTGATGTTGAGGGGCAAGCCCTGGGTGAGGCGCGGATCCAGCACCGCCAGCTGGGGCAGCAGGAAGGGGGAGGTGAAGGGCACCTTGCGCCCGCTCGCCTCATCCTTGATCACCGCCACCAGCGTCACCTCGGATCCCGTGCCCGCCGTGGTGGGCACCACAGCCAGCGGCTGCAGGGGTCTGGTCAGACAGCCTGCGCCGGCATAATCCAGCAGCCGCGTCCCTCCCATGGAGGCGAGGATGTTGACCGCCTTGGCGGTGTCGATGACGGAGCCGCCGCCAAGCGCCACCAGGCTGTCGCATTTGAGCTCCCGATAGCGGGCCGCGATCCGCTCCACCACGGCGGTGGAGGAGTCGGCCGGGATCTCGTCCCAGATGTCGGCGACCGGCAGCTCCCCCTCGGCCAGTACATTGGCCAGCAGGGTGGCGAGTCCGGTGCCGCTGACCCCCTTGTCGGTGAGCAGCAGCGGGCGGCGCGCGCCCAATCCGGCCAGCTCGCCCGCGAGCTGCTCCAGTGCCTGTTCGCCCGCCATCAGCTTGACCGGGCAGAAAAAATCGTAATAGCGACTCATGGTGCTCATCCTCTTGTTCAGCCGGTCAACAGACCCAGGTAGATGTGGCAGGCACGCGCCAGCTTGCGGCGCGGGTCAGAATAGTGGCGCAGCAGTGGCCGCGCGATGAAGGCGGGCAGGATCAGGGCCTGCAGCTGTTCCAGCGCCCGTACCAGGTGCATGGCGACGGTGAGATCCCCCTCCACCAGCAAGCGGTTTTCGCTGAATGCCTGATTGACCCCGAGCCGAAAGCTGAGGGCGCGAAATGCGATGCCCGGATGCTTGAAACGCACTCGCAACGGGTGCAGATCGCCGCTGGTATGGGTCGGTGCACCGCACTGCCAGCGGCCTGCCGCCTTGTGGATGATCAGCGCCTGGCTGAGGCCCGCCACCTCCAGCCGTATGGTGAGGCCGTCGGGCAGGGGGGCGAGTTCTTGTCGCACCGCCTCATCGACCCGGGCGGCGCGGCACAGGGTGCGCCCTATGACCCAGAGTAGGGTGGCTATCCAGAGACGGCGGCCAAGGGCCGCCAGGGATTCAAGCGTCCGGTTTTGCATGAGGGTTCACTCCCGAGATGGCGGACCAGAACAGGGCGAAGGCACTGGCTTGCCAGTGAGCGTCCCGTCCCAGTTCAGGTTGGTCGACAAACAGGGAGGCGCAGGCCAGAAACTGGCTCTGGCACACCTCCAGCATCAGGGCCGGCGGGGCTTGCATCAGGGCTCCGCTGGCCTGGCCCAGGCTCAGCAGGCGCGGCAGAAAGCGCAGGGTATCGCTCAGGATCTGGCTGCGCAGGGGGCGCGCCAGCAGGGGGGAGTGGAAGAACCCCAGCACGAACTTGAGCTCGTTGGGATGGGCCAGCATCCACTGCATCGCCTGCTGCCAGTAATGGCTGGCCTGCTCGCGCAGGGGCAGGGCGGCATCCGCCTCCGTGATGGCCGCGCCGAGCCGCAGTTTGACATCCTGATAGAGGCACTGGATCAGCACCTCCTTGCTGGGGAAGTGGTGAAACAGGGTGCCGTTGGCCACCCCCGCCGCCTTGGCGATGCGGGCGGTGGCGGCGCCTTGCAGCCCATCTTCGGCGCACAGGGCGAGGGCGGCATCCAGGATCTGGCGGCGCTTGTCTGTCATGGGTTTGTGCATGCAGGTCTCCGGCGCCCGTCAGCGCAAAAACAGCGCCATCATCAGCCGCTGGTGCCAGCGCCGATAAGGGGGGTGAACCAGGGAGCCTGTGCTGAACCTGCCACGGCTCAACACGGTTTTCGCCTTGGAGAAGGTGAGAAAGCCTTCGTGACCGTGGTAGTGGCCCATGCCGGAGGCGCCGATGCCGCCAAACGGCACGTCATCGGCCGCCACCTGGAACAGGCTCTCGTTGATGGCCATGCCGCCTGAGTGGGTCTCCCGGGTCACTCTGGCCTGCAGAGCCGGATCCAGGCTCATCAGATAGAAGGCGAGGGGGCGCGGGCGGGCGGCTATGTAGGCGAGTGCCTCGTCCAGGCTGTCGTAGGGCACCAGCGGCAACAGGGGGCCGAAGATCTCCTGCTGCATCAGCTGGCAGTGGTTGGGCACGTCGGTCAGCAGGTGGGGCACCAGCCGGTGGGCGACGTCGTCCCGGGCCGGGCTGCCGCAGGGGTGCACCTGGGCACCGGCCTGCTCGGCCTCGGCCAGCCAGCCGGTGAGCCGCTCATACTGGCGCCCGTTGATGATGGAGCCGTAATCCGGGCTCCCCAGCCCCTGGGGATAGAGGCGGGCGAAGTGGTTGCGGTAGGCCTCGATGAAGGCCTGCTCCTGGCCTCGTGGCAGCAGCACATAGTCGGGGGCCACGCAGATCTGGCCGGCGTTGAGGCTCTTGCCGAAGATCATCCGCTCCACCGCGAGCGCTATGGGCATGTCGGGGGCGATGAGGCAGGGACTCTTGCCACCGAGCTCCAGGGTGAGCGGGGTGAGCTGGGGGGCGGCGGCGGCCATCACCAGCTTGCCCACCGCGGTCGAGCCGGTAAACAGCAAATGATCGAACGGCAGGGCGCTGAAGGCGGCTGCCACCTGGGCATCCCCCTCGACCACTGTGACCTCATCCTCATCGAACACCTGGTCCAGCAAGGTGCGCAGCACGGCGTTGGTGTGAGGGGTGAATTCGGAGAGTTTGAGCATGGCCCGGTTGCCGGCGGCGATGGCGCTGATGAGGGGCCCCAGGCTCAGCATCACGGGGAAGTTCCACGGCACTATGATGCCGACCACCCCGAGCGGTTGATAGAACACCTCGACCCTGGCCGGGGCCAGCAGAAGCCCGGTGTGGCGGCGGTGCGGGCGCATCCAGCGCTTGATCCGGCGCTGGGTGTAGTTGATCTGCATGACGCTGGGGAGTATGTCGGCGATCAGGCTGTCGTAATCGCTGCGCTGGCCATAATCCCGGGCCAGGGCGTCACACAACGGCTGCTTGTGGGCCAGCAGGGCACGCTTGAGCTGGCTCAGGTGGGCTCTGCGTTCGCTCAGACCCGGCATGGGATTGGCCTGACAGGCCTGCCTGAGCCGGGCCAGTTTGCCCGGTAGCGACAGCTTGTCTGTGGTGGTCTCCTGCAACTGAACCGCTTCCATGGCATACCTCGCGCGTTAATTGACCGACTGATTGGTCGGTCTAAATCTAGCGGCTTGTTAATCGGCTGTAAAGTTTTGCCATCTGGCTTAGCATAGGGTCGCGGATGACTCACCTGTGAACTGTGCGACCCACCACAGTTTCGAGATTTGGTGGTTGGTGACTTATCCAATTAGGGGTGGTTTTTGGCCATCAACCTACAAGGAGTGAGCGACATGACCAGGGAACTGAACAGCTTGTTGGCCCGGCTTGATGATGTGGTCGAGCGGATGCCGGATTGCTTCAACACCTATGAATTTGCCCAGAAGCTGGCGCTGCAACACCAGCGCGAGTTCTTTGCCGCGGGTCACTCTCTGGCCGAGCAGGAGGGACGCTTGCTGCGGGTGCTGCATCAGAAGATTGCCGAGGCGCTGGCCAGCAGCGATGCGGTGATCGAGGGGGCCTTGTTGCCATGCGTCACCCCCTGGGGCGAGAAGGCCACCTCGCCGCGCTGGCATCGCAAGCACTGAGTCGGCAAACAGATAATGAGAAAGGCCCGTCACGGGCCTTTCTCATTTCTCATGGTGAGCGGGGCTCACTGCGTCAGACGACGCGCCTGCCAGTAGCGGCTGTTCCAGTAGACATTGTCGAGGCGCGAGCGGATCACTCCCTTGCTGGTGGAGGCGTGGATGAACTCCCCGGCCCCGGTGTAGACACCGACGTGGTACTGCTGCCAGCCGGTCTTGAAGAAGACCAGATCGCCGTGCTGCAAGCGGTAGCGATCGACCGGCGTGCCCAGGCTGGCCTGGGATTCAGTGGTTCTGGGCAGGTTGAAGCCGAGCACCTGCTGGTAGGCAAGCTGGGTGAAGGCGGAGCAGTCGAGCCCGGCCCGGCTGGCACCGCCCATGCGATAGGGCACGCCGCGCCATTGCTGGTAGAAGCCGTCGAAGGCACTGCTCTGACGGGGCGGCGGCGGTTCGGGCGTGCTGGAACAGGCAGCCAGCAACAGGGCCAGCAGGGGCAGCAGTAACTTGCAATGCATGGGGGCTCCTTCGACTCGACGACCCGCTCATCATAAACGGGGTTTGGGGCTCGAACATAGCCTTGTTGGCAATAAACCGCGCCTGAGCGCCCGGAAAAGACATGGGCCGAGTGACGTCATATTATCGGTTGTATTCATTTGAATAATATTTGGCGGCTATCTTGAATGAGCATTTCAATATTAACGTAATTATTCTATTCAAGTTTGAATGATTTTATCATTAACTTTATTGACGCCGTCGTGTGATCTGTGTCACGTTATTATTTCAGGCTAATTCGTTATGATGAAACCCTATTACAGCAGGCCGCTAGACAGGCAACCCCCGTCACCAATATGGTGGCAGCAAGTTAGATATATATGGGTATATTCCCGCAACTGGTTCACATAATAATATTCGGTCAATGACTGGCGTTGGCTGACAATATCACCAGACAGAGGAGGGCCACCCCATGATATCGAGCCCATAGCAGTGAGTGTTTCCTCGCGGCAGAATGCCCAAGGCATCAGGCTCCGCTTCATCGTTCAGGCCGATGAACAGGGACGCGAGGCTAAAGACAGGTGTCACCCGCATCCAAAATGGGCAGCGCTATCAGAGCGCGATAACCGTGTAATAGCATCGGCGAGCGCCGAATCTTCCACCTTAGACTGCACCGCAGTCCTTGTTTTGTCATATGAAATACCCGCCATGAATACGCTGTTAATTCACAGCGAGAAAAATGGTTGGCATTGAGCGGCAAGCAAGCAGAATAACACCGAAATATAACCATCAATAATAGGGCTATGCTGTTCCGCCTCATGGTGGAAATAGTCTGGTGTGATTCGACAAGGAGCTAACAATGAAAAACAAAAAACCACGCAAATTCATCACTCAGGCTCCCACTCTCAGTCTGCTCGCGCTGGCCTTGCTGGCAGGCAGCGTGCATGCCGAAGACATAGGCGAGCGTACCGATCAGGGCACCGCCATGCTGGCCAGCCTGCAATCGGAGCAGGGACTTGTCTACCTCAATGCCGGCGTCTGGCTGGATGAGCAGCAGGCCGCCAGGGGGCTGACCCCTGATCAACTGCGCGAGCGCGTGCTGGGGCAGGGGGAGCGCGTCTTCATCGACTTCAGCGCCATCACTGACAAGGGCGAGCAGCAACAGGCCAGAAAGGCCATGGAGCAGCTGGCCGGCATTTCGTTCGATGCCGACTGGGTGCTGGTCTCCGCTTACAAGGGCGCGCTGCTGTTTACCCCGCTGGGGGGCGTCGATGATCCGGCCTTCTATCAGGTGATGGAGCGGGTCGAGAGTCTTACGGGGCAGGGCAAACGCCACAAACGCTCCCTGACCCAGCCGGCCACCGCCGAAGCCGGCTTGCCGCACGTGGCCTTCTACCTCAACGTCAATCGCAAGATCAGCGATGCCGAGTGTACCTTCCCGCGCTCGCGCACCTGGGATCGGGGGGATCGGCTGTTCTGTGACTCACCGAACATCTCGCTGGTCTATCGGGTGAACCTGGAGCGCTCCCTGCAATTTGGCAACACGGGCTCCGCCACGCCGGATGCCAAGATAGTGCGGATCTCGCTGGATGAGGAGTCGGCCGGTGCCGGCATCCAGCTCAACGAAGATCTCACCTGGAGCGAGAACTTTGCCGGCTACACCCTGCTCGACGGCTGGGCGCGGGACTATGCCACCGACGCCATCGCCCAGGACTACCGCTTCACCATCGAAGCCTCCAACGCCAAGGCGGCCGTGCTCAAGAGCCTGCCCACCAACCTCAACAGCAAGTATGAGCATCGCGAGATCTCCGGCTTCGAGGTGGGGGTGACCGGCGGGGTCGAGGTGAACAAGGATGGGCCCAAGGCCAAGCTGGAGGCCTCGGCCAAGTTCAGCCAGCAGCGCCAGCTCGCCTACAACACCCAGGACTATCGGGTCGAACGCTCGGCTCCCAGCGCCCAGAAGGTGAGTTTCAGCTGGGTGCGGGATCAATACGCGACGGCGGAGTCTCTGCTCTCGTCCAAGACGGCCACCGTCTGGGGCATGGGGTACGATGTGGATCACAATCGCATCCAGCCGCTGAGCTACAAGGGCTTCGTGCCGAATCTGGACGTCATCTACAAGGCGGCGCCCAACGAGCAGGGCAGCACCGAGTTCAAGATTGACTCCTCGGTCAACATCCGCCCCATCTACACCGGCATCTACAAGCACTATTACGTGGTGGGCGCCCATGTCTCCTTCCAGGGCTTCGAGGATGTCGACAAGCGCAGACGGGTGACCGCCTCCACCAGCTTCAAGGTGGACTGGAACCACCCGGTGTTTACCGGCGGTCGCCCGGTCAACCTGCAGCTGGGCGGCTTTGACAACCGTTGCCTGAGCGCCGATGCCCAGCAAGGCGTGAGCGCCGTGACCTGTGACGAGAGCTCGGCCGCCCAGTCCTTCATCTATGACCAGTACGGCCGCTATGTCAGTGCGCTGGATACCCGTCACTGCCTGGATGGCAACAACCTGGGCCAGTTGCAGAGCTGCAGCCTGAGCCTGGGACAACGCTGGGAGTGGAAAGCGGAGAGTGATGCACTCAGCAACCTGAGCGCCCATCAGCTGCTGGGCCACAACAAGCAGAGCGGGGCGCTGGCGCTCTATGACGAGAATGGCCAGCCTGGTGACGTCAGCCTGCGTACCCTGACCTCCTACACCCAGATCTTCGGGCCACCGACCGGCAGCTGATCTAGTGTCAGAGTCTTGATCAATGAAAACGCCGGCAAGTTGCCGGCGTTTTCATTGAGGTCAGTCTAAGTTCAGGCCTTGGGTTCGATCAGCGGGGTGAGCAGCTCGGCCAGCTTGTAGAAGGTCTGTACCCGAGTGGTGCTGGGACGCCACACCAGGCCTATCTCGCGGTACGGCTTCTCGCCCGGCAGGGGGATGGCCACCAGATCCGTGTTGTCGAGGATGCCGGCATCTATGGCCATCTGCGGCAGGAAGGTGGTGCCAAGCCCGGCGCCGACCATCTGTACCAGGGTGTGCAGGCTGGTGGCGGCGAACGGGTTGATCTTGCTTTTGTCCCGCAACCGGCAGGCGCTGACCGCATGCTCGGTGAGGCAGTGCTCCCGCTCCAGCAGGAAGATGCTCTGATTGGGCAGCTCCTTGTAGTCGAACGGGGTGTGCAGACCGGCCGCCATGCTGGCGGGCATCACCATGTGGAAGGGGTCCTGGCCGACCATCTTGCAGTGGAAGCCGCCGATCTCCACCGGCAGCGCCAGGATCAGCAAGTCGAGCTGACCCTGCTCCAGCTGCTTGAGCAGGTTGGTGGTAGTGTCTTCACGCAGCAACAATTCCAGCTCAGGATAGGCCTTGCCACATACCTGCAGCAGCTTGCTGAGCAGGAAGGGGGCTATGGTGGGGATGCAGCCGAGCCGCACAGTACCGTGCATGACACCGCCCTGATGCTGGCCGAGTTCCATCAGATCCCGGGCATCCGAGAGCAAATTGCGAGCCCGCTCGACGATTTCCATGCCGACCGGGGTCATAATGAAGCTCTTGTGGTCCCGCTCCACCAGTTGCAGGTTCATCATGTCTTCCAGCGTCTGGATCCCGGTACTCAGGGTGGACTGGCTGACATGACAGGCCTTGGCGGCGCGATTGAAGTTCTTGTGCTCGTCGAGAGCGACCAGATATTGCAGCTGTTTCAGGCTGGGCCAACGTTGCATAGGAAAACCCGATTAATGCTATCTATTTAATTTGATTTAACTAATCTACCACCGGGTCTATAGTTTGTCGCTTGAATTAGACGGACTTGGCTCTAGGTAGCCCAATCCTGACAGGATTGTTCACTTCACATAAAGAGGAATTGAATATGGTATTGGTAGGCCGTCCCGCACCCGATTTCACCGCTGCTGCCGTTCTGGGCAATGGCCAGATCGTTGACACCTTCAACCTGGCATCCCACATCAAAGGCAAGGCAGCCGTCCTGTTCTTCTATCCGCTCGATTTCACCTTCGTCTGCCCGTCCGAGCTGATTGCCTTCGATCACCGCCTGGAAGAGTTCAACAAGCGTGGCGTGGAAGTGATCGGTGTCTCCATCGACTCCGAGTTCTCCCACAACGCCTGGCGCAACACCAAGATCGAAGACGGCGGCATCGGCCCGGTCAAGTACCCGCTGGTTGCCGACATCAAGCACGAGATCTGCAAAGCCTATGACGTCGAGCACCCGGAAGCCGGTGTGGCGTTCCGTGGCTCCTTCCTGATCGACAGCCACGGCGTGGTTCGTCACCAGGTCGTGAACGATCTGCCGCTGGGTCGCAACATCGACGAGATGCTGCGCATGGTCGACGCCCTGCAATTCCACGAAGAGCACGGCGAAGTGTGCCCGGCTCAGTGGGAGAAAGGCAAAAAAGGCATGACCGCCTCTCCGGATGGCGTTGCCAAGTATCTGTCCGAGAACGCCGCTTCCCTGTAATAAGGTCTGCGTACCGGATACTGAAAAACCGATGCCAAGGCATCGGTTTTTTTATGTCTTTTTTTGCGCCGGATCTCGTCACCCGGCCAAATGCCAGCCATAAAAAAGCGCGCCCAGAGGCGCGCTTTTGCTAGTCAGGCCGTCAGGCTATTCGTCGAAGATACCGAAGTGATCCTTGGCGAAGTTGACCCGCTGCTCCACGTTCATCTTCACCTGGCCCAGCTTCTCTATGGTCTTGAGATTGGGCACCAGGCCGCGACCGTTGGCGATCTGGATGGCGAGGCCCGGCCGGGCGTTGAGCTCCAGCAGCATGGGGCCGCGGAACTTGTCCAGCACCATGTCTGTGCCTATGTAGCCGAGGCCGGACATCTCGTAGCAGGAGGCCGCCAGGGTCAGCAGGGTATCCCAGTGGGGCACCTTGAGTTCGTACAGATCGAGGCCGGTATCCGGGTGATGACGCAGCGGATTGCCAAACTGCACCGCCCGCAGTGCCCGACCGGTGCGCAGGCACAGGCCCACGCCCACGGCGCCCTGGTGCAGGTTCGCCTTGCCGTCGGAGGCAGCGGTGGAGAGGCGCATCATGGCCATCACAGGGAAGCCCTTGAAGATGATCACCCGGGCATCGGGCACCCCTTCGAACGAGTAGCCATCGAAGACGTCATCGAAGTTGATGAGGCCTTCCACCAGCGCCACGTCGGGCTTGCCGCCCAGCGAGTAGAGCCCGGCCAGTATGTTGGAGACATGGCGCTCCAGATCCTGACCATTGCTGGCGCTGCCGTTTGGCTTGTAGAAGAGACCCTCTTCCTGGCGCAGGATCACCAGGATCCCCTTGCCGCCCGAACCGCGCGCCGGCTTGATGCAGAAACCCGGCCAATCCTTGACCAGCTGGGTGATGCGGGTCACGTCATGCTGTTCGCGGATGGTGCCGATCAATTCCGGCACAGTCACCCCCGCATCCAGCGCGATGCGCTTGGTCTGCAGCTTGTCATCCACCAGCGGGTAGAGGCTGCGCGGGTTGTAGCGGCTGATGTAGGAGTGGTTGCGTTTGTTCATGCCGAGGATGCCTGCCTGGGACAGGCTCCACGGACTGGTGTATTTTTCCCAGAACCACATCTGTTACTTGTCCTTACCCGGGGTGGCGCCAGACTTGATCTCGTTCACCAGCGGTTTGAAACGCTTGAGCTCGCTCAGCTTGTAGCCGGTGTAGTTACCCAGCAGCAGCACGGTCGCCATCAGCACAAGTTGCAGGCCGAGGAAGTTGAAGGTCAGGTGACGGATCAGCTCGTTGTCCATGGCCAGGTAAGCGATGACCGCCACCAGCAGGGAACCACCGCCCTGACGGACGACCTCTTTCGGACCCTCTTCTTCCCACAGAATGGACATCCGCTCTATGGTCCAGGAGAGGATGATCATCGGGAAGAAGGTGATCTTCATGCCGTCGGTCAGCCCCAGCTTGAAGGCGAACGCGGAGAAGATGCCGATCATCGAGATCACCATGATGATGATCGCCGATATTCGGGCCACCAGCAGCAAGTTGAGCCGCGACAGGTAGGAACGGATGATGAGACCCGTGCCGACGATCAGCAGGAAGCCGATCAGACCCGTGATGAGGGAGGTCTGGATGAAGGCGACCGCGATCAGCACAGGCATGAAGGTGCCCGAGGTCTTGATACCGACTATGACCCGCAGGAACACCACCATCAGCACGCCGATGGGGATCAGCAGCAAGCCCTTGAACAGCGCCTGCTCTTCCAGCGGCAGACTGTGGATGGAGAAGTTCATCATCTCTGATTTTTCGAACTTCTGCGCCAGCGCCACGTTCACCGGTTGCTCCTGCTCGATCATCGAGAAGGTCACCTTGGAGTTGTGGCCGCCGGTCACGTCCAGCAGGGCGCCTGAGTTGTATTCCCACAGCAGCAGGTTGGCAGGGCGACCCTGTTCACCGGTTTGCGGGTTGAACAGCTTGTAGTCGGTCGGGCTGTTGAACACCTGCAGGTAATCCACCAGCTCCTGGCGACGACGGCCGTCTTCCAGGCTCAGGGCATGGACGACCCGGGCCGGGACGTCAGCGTTGCTCAGCAGCTCGGCGATCAGGTTGGCGCGACTCTTGTGAGACTTCAGCAGCTCGGCGTTCTGCTCCTGCTTCTCGATCTCCTTGATGATCTCGCGGGTCAGGGTGTAGCCGTCGGCGGAGCGCTCCTGCGCCCGCTCGGAGATCTGCTTCATCGCGGTGGCGTAAGGCTCGCTCTCGATCTGCTTCTCGATGACGGGGGGCTGGGCCAGCGCCGCCGGTTTGGCGTGCTCGTCAGCCATCATGTCGACGCGATAGTAGAGTTCCTGCCGGCCGGAGGCGGTGCGAATGGACCACTCGGCACGGGCATCGCCATCTTTCTCGACAAACGACAGGCCATAGCCCGGGCTCGCGGCGTTCTCGTTCATCAGGGTGAAACCGGGCTGGGTGCCCGGAATGGCCAGGGAGGCGATCACAGGCTCGCCGGTGGCTTCAAATTCCAGCTTGGCCTCGATGGACCAGATCTGGCGTTTTTCACCCGGCGTCAGCGGCACGTCCAACGCTATGTGGTGATAAAACGTCATCCCCAGGCCGACAATGTACAGCAGGGCGACCAGCAAATAGAACGGCTTACGGGAAACCATGGATTATTTCACATCCTTGAGCTTGGGTTTTGGTTGGATATATTCGCGGGCCACATCAACCACGGCGATGTCTTTCAAAAATTCGCGACCCAGCAGCACGGGGAAGGTCATGTCGCTGCGGTCTTTCAGGGTAAATTCAGCTTTTTCTGTCATGTCGCCGATCCGCACAGCCAGACGCACCACGGGACGACGGTCGAGATCGTCGGCGGACGCCTGACGCACCCGCACGTGACGCACCAGCGGCGCTTCGATCTGGATCTTGTCATCCATCTCCTGGTGGCTCAGGAAGAAGCGCACCCAGTTTTTGCCGTTGCGCTCGAAGATGGTGATGTCCTGGGCGCTGATGGAGGAGGTGGTGGCACCGGTATCGACCCGCGCCTGGAAGGCGTCATTGGCGGCGTCTACCCAGATCCACTCGGCTTCACCGACCAGCAGTTTGCCGTCGACCGTGTGGCCCTGGCTTGGTGCCTGGCACTTCTCGGTCGGGATCGCCATGGGCTTGGGCGGCTCTGGCGGCAAGGATTCGAGCTTGCTGTCGACTTTTTTCACGGACTCTTTCATGTTGTTGACATCAGTGTTGAGCTGAACCAGCAGGTGCTGTTGCTGCACGTACTGCTTCTGTTGCTGTTCCATGGATGTTTGCAGACGTTGCTCGCTCAGATTGATCTCGGTGCGAAGCTCGGCCAGCGTCAAGGTAGGTACCGGGGGCGCTTTCTCCATACTGACACACCCGCCGAGACTGAGCAGGGAGAGCAGGGTCATTCCTTTTAATTTGCTTTTCATGTCATTCATTTAACTGTGCTTCCTGGAATTGGGTCAGTGTAACTTCCACAGGCGCCATCGGCTAGTCTTTGGCCTTTCTGGCAATCAGTACGGCACGTTTCGGCGCCGGGTGTCCTTCCACCGTGAGCGCTGGATCTTGAGGGTCCAGGTAATCGCTCAGGGATTCATTTATCATCCAGTCGGTACGACGCTGTTCGTCGGTGCTGGTCATATTCTCGTCTACTATCCGCACGTCGGTGAAGCCGCAGCGCTCGACCCAGAGCTTGAGGGCCGCGCTCGAGGGGATGAACCAGACGTTGCGCATCTTGCCGTAACGGTCGGTGGGCACCAGCACGTCGTTGACCCCGCCATCGATCACCAGGGTTTCCAGCACCAGCTCGCCGTCATCTTTGAGCTGGTTGCGCAGCTGCTCTATGTGCTCGATGGGGGACTTGCGGTGATAGAGCACCCCCATGGAGAAGACGGTGTCAAAGGCGCGCAGCGCCGGCAGCTCCTGAATGCCGAGCGGCAACAGGTGGGCGCGCTGGTCGCCGCCGAGAAAGTGGCGGATGGCCTCGAACTGGCAGAGAAACAGCGGGCTCGGGTCTATGCCGACCGCGAGTTTGGCGCCTTCCCCCACCATGCGCCAGAGGTGATAGCCGCTGCCGCAGCCCACATCCAGCACATAGCGACCGGCCAGCGGACTGATATGGGGCACTACCCGATCCCACTTCCAGTCGGAGCGCCATTCGGTGTCGATGTGGATGCCGTGTACAGTAAACGGGCCCTTGCGCCAGGGCATGAAGTGGCGCAGCAGGCTCTCGACCTTCTTGCGCTCCCCCTCGCTCAGGCTCTCGGCATGGCCGATCTCGACCCCATGTTGCAGCTCTATGGAGCCGGGCGCGACCGTGGGCAGCTTGTTGAGGGCACGATTCCAGCGCGGCAGATCCCCGTGCTGGTTGTCATGCTGCCAGGCGTGCAACTGGGCTGGCAGGGTATGCAGCCAGTGGCTCAGCCGGTTTTTGGCGATCAGTTGATAAAAATTGGCAAAGTCGATCATGGCTTAGTTGGCGTCGCTGGATTTGATGGCAATCATGGAACCGAAGTTGAAGCACTGGAACCAGAGATCCTGGTGAACGAAACCGGCGTCCCGCAGGCGGGCTCTGTGTATCTCCAGGCTGTCGGTGCGCATCACGTTCTCGAGGGCGTTGCGCTTCTGGCTTATCTCCAGCTCGCTGTAGCCATTGGCCCGCTTGAAATCCAGGTGCAGATCGATGAGCAGCTCGTTGACCGGCGCATCCTCGAAGCGGAACTTCTCGCTCAGGATCAGGATGCCGCCCGGGCGCAGCCCATCAAAGATGCGCTGGATCAGGGTCATCCGCTTTTCGGGGTCCACGAACTGCAAAGTGAAGTTGAGCACCACCACGGAGGCGTTCTCGATTTCGACGTCGCAGATGTCCGCTTCCACCAACTCCACCGGCACCTCGGATTTGAAGCCGGAGAGGTGGGCGCGGGCGCGCTCTATCATCGGATGGGAGAGATCCACCGCCGTGATGGCGCAACCCGGCTGGGTCACGTGGCGACGCATGGCCTGGGTGGCGGCACCCAGCGAACAGCCGAGGTCATAGAGCCGGCTCTCGGGCTGGGCGTAGCGGGCGGCCATCATGCCGATGGCGGAGATGATGTTGCTGTAACCCGGCACCGAGCGCTGGATCATGTCGGGGAAGACGTCGACGACCTGTTCGTCAAAGCAAAAGTCCCCCAATCGGGCGATGGGGGCGGCAAAAATCTGGTCTTTGGTATGCATGCTGGCGCAACCTGACAGCCGGTATATGAACCGACTGTTTGTTCAATTGAGTCGTTGGGTGACACCCTTCAGGGTTGTTTTATCACCGGTTTACGAACGGGGTGGCTGGCCGTGAGATCCTTCGGGCCGGCCCTGTTCGCAATGGGCCATCATCCGGGCCCTTGATCCGGAGCCGCGTTGTCTGTTGCAACGAATTGCAGTGGTCAACGGCAGGCCCCTTATTCGGAGCCGTGCTGTCTGTTGCAATGAATTGCAGTGGTCAACGAAGGCCCCTTGCTTGGGGCGCTAGTGTAGAGGATTGATGGGCGTTTGTCTTGACGCCGAGCCCCGTCCAGCCACAAAAAAGCGGCTTTTTTTACGCATGCCCGATAGCCTGTGAAATGGCTGACTAAAAGCGCAGCACGCCCTGGCGCGCGCGATCGTTTTCCCCCGGCCAGGGGGCCATCTCCTGCCCCAACAGGCGGGTTATCTGGCGGGCCAGTTCGGGTGACTGGGCATTGTCAGCGGTATGTATAAAGAGGTAGAGATCCTTCCCCTCCGCCAGCCACTGACGCCAGTGGGGCAACCAGCTGGGCAGGAAGGGGTGATTGGCGGCCGGATCCGGCAGACCGATGAGCCGTACCACGGGGGCGCTGGCGGTGGCCAGCAGATGCACCGGCAGTCTGGGCTTCTTGCCCTGGGCATCTATCATGGCGGCCGTGGTGGCCGGCACAGAGAACAGCGGCCGGCTGTCGAGCATGATGCGGTTGATGCCTTTTTCCATCAGCATACGGTTCAGGCTGCGCTCCGCCTCGCCCTTGGCGAAGAAATCGGGGTGGCGCACTTCGAGGGCATAGCGAAACTGTGTCGGCAGCCGGTTGAAGAATTCAGCGAGACGGGGAAGGCCGCTCGGGCCGAAGCGGGCGGGCAGTTGCAGCTTGAGCAGTCCCAGCTTGTCATGCAAGGGTTCCAGCAGGCGGATAAAGTCGCTCACCTGTTTGTCGGCGCTCACCAGATCGCTCTGATGGCTGATGGTCTGCGGAAACTTGAAGCTGAAGCGAAAGTGGGCGGGCACCGCATCGGCCCAGCGTAGCACCGTTTCCGGGGGCGGCGAGGCGTAGAAGGTGGTGTTGCCTTCTACCGTGTTGAACACCCGGGCGTAGTGGGCGAGGTGCTCGGCGGGTTTGGCCCCCACGCCCAATAATTGACCGGGCCAGGCCGGGTGTGACCATTGTGGCAGGCCCAAAAAGAGGCTCATGACGGATCCTGTCTGCGGGTTTATCTCGTTTTGCGCCCATTTTTTGCCTTGAGATGTAAAAAACAGGGCAAAGGGGGCTGCTGGCCATTTTACCCAAATGGGGGTTTTCCTCTATAATGCCAGCCCTTTTGTTTGCCAATTTGTTGTGACTCACGCCGCTGTGCGCATATTGTGGCGACGGTAGCGGCCATGAATTGGCCAAACAACGACGCTTTCCGATGCCCTCTGACCGACTGCCCGGCCGCTTGCCAGCCGCCTCTGGTCGAGCCGATATCGGTGGCAGGTGTCCGATCCAGGGGATCGGACGGTATGAGACAGATTTCAAACCGGGTAAGAACAAGACTCTGGCCAGCTGTGAGACAGACGGTGCTTGCCAGTCGTGCCCGGCGACCCAGGTTCACCGTCTCTCTACAATTTCGAAGGAAGAAGTCCATGCGCTCTATCTATTGCGGACAGGTCAATGAGGCCCATGCTGGGCAGACCATTACATTGTGCGGTTGGGTCCATCGTCGTCGCGACCTCGGCGGTCTGATCTTTATCGACATGCGTGACCGGGAAGGGATCGTGCAGGTGTTCTTCGATCCGGACAAGCCGGACGCCTTCGCCCTGGCCTCCGAACTGCGCGGCGAGTTCTGCATCCAGGTGACCGGTGTGGTGCGTACCCGTCCGGACTCCCAGCGCAACAGCGACATGGCCACTGGCGCCATCGAAGTGTTCGCCCACGAACTCAACATCATCAACCGTGCCGAGCCGCTGCCGCTGGACTTCAACCAGGTCAACAGCGAAGAGATCAGCCTCAAGTATCGCTACCTGGATCTGCGTCGCCCCGAGATGGCCAAGTACCTGAAGACCCGTGCCAAGGCCAGCGCCTTCGTACGCCGCTTCATGGACGAGCACGGCTTCCTCGACATCGAAACCCCCATGCTGACCAAGGCCACTCCGGAAGGTGCCCGTGACTATCTGGTGCCGAGCCGGGTGCACAAGGGCAAGTTCTACGCCCTGCCGCAATCTCCCCAGCTGTTCAAGCAGTTGCTGATGATGTCCGGCTTCGACCGTTACTACCAGATCGTCAAGTGCTTCCGTGACGAAGACCTGCGTGCCGACCGCCAGCCGGAATTCACCCAGATCGACGTGGAGACCTCCTTCATGACGGCGCCGCAAGTGCGTGAAATCATGGAAGAGATGATCCGCAAACTGTGGATGCACATCCTGAATGTGGATCTGGGCGACTTCCCGATCATGACCTTCGACGAGGCCATGCGCCGTTTCGGCTCCGACAAGCCGGATCTGCGTCTGCCGATGGAGCTGGTCGATGTGGCTGATCTGCTGACCGCCGTCGAGTTCGCCGTGTTCGCCGGCCCCGCCAACGATCCGAAAGGCCGCGTGGCAGCCCTGAAAGTCCCGGGCGGCGCCGAGCTGTCCCGCAAGCAAATCGACGAGTACACCAAGTTTGTCGGCATCTACGGTGCCAAGGGCCTGGCCTGGATGAAGGTCAACGACGCCGCCAACGGCCTCGAAGGCGTACAGTCTCCGGTGGCCAAGTTCCTGTCTGACGAGATAGTGCGCGAGATCCTGGCCCGTACCGGCGCTGCCGACGGCGACATCATCTTCTTCGGCGCCGACAGCAAGAAAGTGGTGGCCGATGCCATCGGTGCCCTGCGTCTGAAAGTGGGCCGCGATCTGGGTCTGGTAGAAAACTGCTGGAAGCCGCTGTGGGTCATCGACTTCCCCATGTTCGAGGAAGACAGCGAAGGCGGCCTGGCGGCCATGCACCACCCCTTCACAGCGCCGAGCAACCTGGGCCCGAGCGAGCTGAAAGCCAACCCGCTCAGCGCCTATGCCAACGCCTACGACATGGTCATCAACGGCTACGAAGTGGGTGGCGGTTCTGTGCGTATCCACAACAGCGAGATGCAGGCCACCGTCTTCGACATCCTCGGCATCACCCCGGCCGAGCAGCGCCTCAAGTTCGGCTTCCTGCTGGATGCGCTGAAATACGGTACCCCGCCGCACGCCGGTCTGGCCTTCGGCCTGGATCGCCTCAGCATGCTGCTGACCGGTACCGACAACATCCGGGACGTGATTGCCTTCCCGAAAACCACGGCGGCCGCCTGTCTGATGACAGACGCCCCCAGCTTTGCCAACCAGGCGCAGATGAGCGAACTGGCGATTGCGACGACCGTCAAGGGTGATGAATAAGCCGGCATCCGGCACAGTCCCGGCCGCGCCCGGCGCGGCCTACCCGGTCACTTTGTGTTATTGAAATCTAAAAAATATAACGGAGAGTCTCTATGGCAGGTCACAGTAAGTGGGCCAACATCAAACACCGCAAGGCAGCTCAGGATGCCAAGCGCGGCAAGATCTTCACCAAGCTGATCCGTGAAATCACCACCTCGGCTCGTATCGGTGATCCGGATCCCGCCAACAACCCACGCCTGCGTGCGGCGGTGGCGGCTGCCCTGACCGGCAACATGACCCGCGACACCATCAACCGCGCCATCGCACGTGGGGCCGGTGGTGGCGACGGCGAGCAGCTCGAGACCATAGTCTACGAAGGCTACGGCCCGGCTGGCTCCGCCGTCATGGTGGAGTGCCTGACCGACAACCGCAACCGTACCGTGGCGGAAGTGCGTCACGCCTTCAGCAAGTGCGGCGGCAACCTGGGCACCGACGGCTCGGTCGCCTACCTGTTCAGCAAGAAAGGTCTGCTGACCTTCGTCGGTGTCGATGAAGATGCCCTGATGGATGCGGCCCTGGAAGCGGGCGCCGATGACGTGGTGACCGAGGAAGATGGTTCCATCGAGGTGTACACCACCCCGAACGACTTCGGTACCGTGCTGGATGCGCTGGAAGCCGCCGGCTTCAAGGCCGAGAGCGCCGAAGTGACCATGATCCCTTCCACCGAAGCCGAGCTGGATGCGGAAACCGCCCCCAAGCTGATGCGCCTCATCGACATGCTGGAAGATCTGGACGACGTGCAGGAGGTGTACCACAACGGCTCCATCTCCGACGAAGTCGCCGCGACCCTGTAATCCGGTCCGTGAACACTCAGGTGGCGACGCTCTGTTCGCCCCCGCTAAAACGGCAGCCTCGGCTGCCGTTTTTCTTATGATGAGCTGGCACCTGAAGATCGTGCCGACCATGGCATTGCCTGCCTTAATTTTCCCTTAAGTTTGGCGACTTAAGCTGCCTGCCGTGTCCGGGCGCCCAGCCCCTTGCCGCGCTTGCCCTCAGGAAGAGGTGCGCGGCAAGCGAGCACTCACAACGGGTGCCCCCATGCAGGGGCCCCAGTCCTGCCTGGTTTGTCGGAGTATCGTTATGCGCATCACCATGGGAGTGATGAAGGTGAATCTGTTGCTGGTGCTGCTGTTTGCACTGGTGTTCAACTGGCCCATCTTCCTGCACTTTTACCACATTCTCACCCAGCTGGAGCACGTCAAGGCGGGCTTTGCCCTCTCTATCCCCTTGGTGCTGCTGGCCGCGCTCAATGCGGTGTTTCTGCCCTTTACCTTCCGCTATCTGCTCAAGCCCTTCTTCGTGCTGCTGATCCTGATGGGCTCTGTGGTCAGCTACGCCATGCTCAAGTACGGCGTCATCTTCGACGTGAGCATGGTGCAGAACATAGTCGAGACCAACAGCGGGGAGGCAACGGCCTACCTCAATGGCTCGGTCGCGCTCTGGTTCCTGCTGACCGGCGTGCTGCCGGCGCTGGCCTTGCTGTGGGTGAAAATAGCCTATCCCAGCCCCTGGTATAAGGGACTGGGGTTGCGCCTTGGCTCCATCGCCCTGTCGCTGCTGTTTCTGGTGGGGGTGGCCGCACTCTATTACCAGGATTACGCCTCGGTCGGGCGCAACAACAAGTCCCTCGGCAAGGAGATAGTGCCCGCCAACTATGTGCACGGTCTCTATCGCTATGCCACGGATATACTGTTTGCTACCCCCATCCCGTACCAGCCGCTGGGGACGGATGCCAAAGTGGTGGGGCAGGGCGGCAAGCCGACCCTGATGTTCCTGGTGGTGGGGGAGACGGCCCGCAGCCAGAACTACTCCCTCAACGGCTACGGGAAGCAGACCAACAGCTTCACCGAGCAGGAGGCGGGCATGGTCTCGTTTCGCAACGTGCGCTCCTGCGGCACAGCCACGGCTGTCTCCGTGCCCTGCATGTTCTCCAATCTCACGCGCCGGGAATATGACGACACCCTGGCCCAGTCGCGGGATGGCATGCTGGATGTGCTGCAACACGCCGGCATCTCCGTGCTGTGGAAGGAGAACGACGGTGGCTGCAAGGGGGTGTGCAAGAACGTGCCAACCATAGACATAGAGGCCAAGGCGTTCCCGCAGTATTGCCAGAGAGGCTCCTGCTACGACGAGGTGATGCTGGAGGGGCTGGATCAGCAGATAGCGCAGATGAAGGGCAACAAGCTGGTGGCTTTTCACCTGATGGGCAGCCACGGCCCGACCTACTATCGGCGTTACCCCGCCTCCGAGCGATTCTTCGTGCCGGACTGCCCGCGCAGCGACATCGAAAACTGCACCAATGAAGAGCTGGTCAACAGCTATGACAACACCATACGTTACACCGACAAGGTGGTGGCACGGCTGATCGACAAGCTCAAGACGCTGCAGAACGACTACAACGTGGGGCTGGTCTATCTCTCCGATCACGGCGAGTCCCTCGGTGCCATGGGGCTCTACCTGCACGGCACCCCCTACAAGTTCGCGCCGGACGATCAGACCCGGGTGCCGCTGCTGACCTGGCTCTCCCCCCAGTTGCAGGCGGATCGGCGGCTGAACATGGATTGCCTGCAGCAGGAGGCGGCCAGCCAGCGCTTCTCCCACGACAACCTGTTCCACTCAATGCTGGGGATCATGGATGTGCAGACCCGCGTCTATGATGGCGCGTTGGATCTGTTCAAACCGTGCCGGGCGGGCTAACCCGGCGAACAGCACACAATAAAAAAACGGCAGCCACTGGCTGCCGTTTTTTTATCTCGTAAGGCCAGCGCCTTACTTCTGCTCCATGATGATCTGCAACAGATCACCCTCCAGCAGGGCCCGCTTCACCAGGGCGAAGCCGCCTATGGTGGGCTGGTTCTGGAAGCGCGCCTTCACTATGGGCAGGCCACGGTGGAAGCTCGGCAGTGACTGGTGTTCGACACAGCGGCGGATGGCCGGGAACAGTATCTCTTCGGCGGCGGTGATTTCACCGGCGATCAGTACCTTCTGCGGGTTGAACAGGTTGACCGTGATGGCCACCGCCCGTCCCAGATGCTCACCCACGTTCTCAATCACGCTGCGGGCCAGTTCATCACCGGCCATGGCGGCCTTGCACACCTCCTGGATGGTGATGTGCTTCTCCTGCAGCGAGCTCAGGTGGCCGCGGCTGATGAGCTCCTTCACCTTGTCGACGATGGCCTCGTTGGAGGCGATGGTCTCCAGACAGCCAAAGTTGCCGCAGTGGCAGCGCTTGCCGAGCGGTTCGACCTGGATGTGGCCGATCTCGCCGACGTTGCGGTTCTGACCGAGGAATACCTTGCCCTTGGTGATGATGCCGGAGCCGGCCCCCTGGTGCACGCTCACCAGGATGGAGTCCATGCAGTCGCGGGATTCACCGAAGAAGTGCTCGGCCAGCGCCAGGGAGCGGGTGTCGTTGCCCACGTAGCAGGGCAGGTTGAAGTGGTTCTCCAGCAGCTTGGCCAGCGCCAGATTGCGGATCTGGTACTTGGGGGTATAGATGACCATGCCCGATTCCGGATTGACCAGACCCGGCATGGTCAGCGCTATGCTGATCAGGTTGCGGCTGCGCTCCTGCTGGGCGTCGATGAAGGCACCAATTTCGCGCAGCAGCATGTCGACCACGGGCTGCTGGTCGATCTCGGTCACCTGGGTGATGTGCTGATCGAGCTCCTTGCCGTCGAGATCGTACAGGCTCAGCTGCAGATAGCCGCGGCCGAGCTTGGCGGACACAAACTGAAAGCGATGCTTGATGGTGGTCAGGGAGATGGCGCGCCGCCCGCCGGTAGAAGCTTGCGGTGAGGTCTCCTTGATCAGGCCATGTTCGATCAGTTGCCGGGTTATTTTGGTCACGCTGGCCGGGGCCAGCTGACTCAACTCGGCAATTTTGACCCGCGAGATGGGGCCTTGCAGGTCGATGAGCCGATATACGGCCGCACTGTTGACCTGCTTGATAAGATCTACGTTTGCTATTTGTCCGCCAGTCATAGTGTCACTGTGTTGTGTAGTGTCCGTTAACCACGGTCCCGCAGACCGTGAAGGCCTGATCAAAGACAGTCAGGTTGGCTATTTTTCCGACCTGGATACTACCGAGACGTGAGTCCCATCCAATGGCGCGAGCGGGATATAGGGTGGCCATTCTCAGTGCTTCATCGAGCGGTAATCCGACCTGTTTGACCAGATTCTCCACCCCTTCAATCATGGTGAGGGCAGAACCGCCGAGTGTACCATTCTCGTCGACGCACTGACCATCGCGGAAATAGACGGTTGCGCCACAAAAATCAAACTTCTCAAAGCCTTCCGGCGCCCCGGCTGCGGCGGTGGCGTCGGTGACCAGCACCAGCCGATCCCCCAGCATCTTGTGGGCCAGCCGCACATTGGCCCAGTGCACGTGATGCCCATCGACGATGACGCCGGCATAGACATCCTTGCGATCGTAGATGGCGCCCACCACGCCCGGCTCGCGGCCGTTCACGGTCGGGGTCATGGCGTTGTAGAGGTGGGTGGCAAAGCGGATGCCGTTGTCAAAGCCGGCCATGGCCTGATCGTAGTTGGCGGCGGTATGGCCGGCAGAGACCAGGATGCCCGCTTCCACCAGCTGGCGGATGTGCTCCGGCTTGTTGCGCTCCGGCGCCAGGGTGATCTTGGCGATGGCGTCGCTGTTGGCACAGAAGAAGTCGATCATCTCGTCGGCGGGCTGGCGGATCTGCTCGGCCGGGTGAATGCCCTTGCGCTTGAGGTTGGTGTAGGGCCCCTCCAGATGCACGCCCAGCACCTCGTTGGGGTGGGCGGCCATGTAATCGCGGGTCACGGCGACGGCCTGCTTCATGTCCGCATCCGGGCTGGTGATCAGGGTCGGCAGGAAGCTGGTGGTCCCGGATTTCAGGTTGGCGGCCTGCATGGTCGCCAGGGTCTGGGTGGTGATGTGGCCGTTGAACATGACGCCGCCGCAGCCGTTGAGCTGCACGTCGATGAAGCCGGCGCAGAGGTTGGCGCCGTGCAGATCATGTTGTTCGATACCGGCGGGCAGTTCGGCCCGGCGGGAGATGGCGACAATCTTGTCGCCCTCGATCACCACCCCGTAACCGGTCAGCACACAGCTGCCGGTGTAGAGGGTGCAGTTGGTCAATGCGTACATGGTGGCTCCTTACAGACGGCCGATGTTGGCGGCTTCCAGCTGCTGGAAGTAACGCACCGTCTTGACCTTGAGCTCCATGGTGGAGGGCTCGTCGCACACCATCATTCCCTTCGGATGCAGTTGCAGGGTGGAGATGGTCCACATGTGGTTGACGCTGCCTTCCACTGCGGCTTGCAGGGCCTGGGCCTTGCCGTGGCCGGTCACCAGGATCATGATCTCTTCGGCGTCCATCAGGGTGCCGACACCCACGGTCAGCGCCAGCTTGGGCACCTGCTCCATGTCGCCGCCGAAGAAGCGGGAGTTGGCGATGCGGGTGTCTTCGGTCAGGGTCTTGACCCGGGTACGGGAGGAGAGGGAAGAGGCCGGTTCGTTGAACGCTATGTGGCCGTCATTGCCGACGCCGCCCATGAAGAGGTTGATCTTGCCGTAGGACTTGATCTTCTCCTCGTAGCGCTTGCACTCGGCCACCAGATCCGGGGCGTTGCCGTTGAGGATGTTGATGTTCTCGGGGCGGATGTCGATGTGACAGAAGAAGTTGTTGTGCATGAAGCTGTGGTAGCTCTCGGGGTGATCTTCCGGCAGGCCGACGTATTCGTCCATGTTGAAGCTGACCACGTGCTCGAAGCTCACCTCGCCCGCTTTATGCAGCTCGATCAGGCGCTTGTAGGTGTTGAGCGGGGTGCCACCGGTGGGCAGGCCCAGTACGAAGGGGCGATCAGCAGTGGGTTTGAACGCATTGATACGGTCAACGATGTAACGGGCAGACCACAGGCCCACTTGGCTGGCAGATTTCAACGGGATCAGGCGCATTGTAGATACCTCTGTACGGGTTGCTGCCGGGGTGTCGGCGGCAAATAGGCTGAGACGGATTCAAGTTGTTTTATAGCGTAAATAAAGATTGCGAACTAAGCCACATGTATCCGCTACCTTTATCTCGTTTGGGTGATAATGATCACGAATATACGTTTATTAATTTGCGCAGCGAAATAAAAGCCCTAGACTGCCAAACAAGCCTTGATGGCTTATGCGTCAAACGTGATAAGCACTTAATTTCTAGAAAAACATTAACTAAGGAGAGGAACCGTGAACATTCTCGGTTATTTGCAAAAGATCGGCCGTGCCCTGATGGTGCCGGTAGCGGTATTGCCTGCCGCCGCGATCCTGATGGGGGTTGGCTACTGGATTGATCCGAACGGTTGGGGTGGTGACAGCGCGCTGGCTGCCTTCCTGATCAAGGCGGGTGCCGCCATTATCGACAAGATGGCCATACTGTTTGCTGTAGGTGTCGCTTATGGCATGTCCAAGGATAAAGACGGTTCCGCCGCGCTGGCCGGTCTGGTCGGCTACCTGGTGGTGACCACACTGCTGAGCCCGGGCGCCGTGTCGCAAATCCAGCAGATCCCGCTGGATCAAGTGCCTGCCGCATTCGGCAAGATTGAGAACCAGTTCATCGGTATCTTGACCGGTGTGATCGCCGCCGAGCTCTACAACCGCTTCAGCAGCGTCGAACTGCACAAGGCGCTGGCCTTCTTCTCTGGCCGTCGTCTGGTGCCGATCGTGACCTCAGTGGTGATGATAGTCGTCGCCTTCATCCTGATGGCCGTCTGGCCGGTCATTTACGGTGGTCTGGTGAGTTTTGGTGAATCCATCGTCAACCTGGGCTCTACCGGTGCCGGTATCTACGCCTTCTTCAACCGCCTGCTGATCCCCGTCGGTCTGCACCACGCCCTGAACTCAGTGTTCTGGTTCGACGTGGCCGGCATCAACGACATCCCGAACTTCCTGGGTGGCCAATCCTCCATCGACGCCGGTAAAGCGGTTGTGGGTGTCACTGGTATGTACCAGGCTGGCTTCTTCCCCATCATGATGTTCGGTCTGCCGGGCGCCGCGCTGGCCATCTATCACTCCGCCAAGAAAGAGAACAAGGACAAGGTTGCATCCATCATGATCGCCGCCGCCTTCGCCGCCTTCTTCACCGGTGTGACCGAGCCGCTCGAATTCTCCTTCATGTTCGTGGCACCCGTGCTCTACGTCATCCACGCCCTGCTGACCGGTCTGTCCGTGTTCATCGCCGCCAGCATGCAGTGGATTGCCGGTTTCGGCTTCAGTGCCGGTCTGGTGGATATGGTGCTCTCCAGCCGCAACCCGCTGGCGACTCACTGGTACATGCTGCTGGCACAGGGTCTGGTGTTCTTCGGCCTCTACTACGTCATATTCCGTGCCGTCATCGTCAAGTTCAACCTGAAAACCCCGGGTCGTGAAGATGACGAAGCCGTACCGGTACAGGCTCAAACCACAGACCGCACCGAACTGGCTCGCCAGTATCTGGAAGTGCTGGGTGGTCAAGAGAACCTGGTCACCATAGATGCCTGCATCACCCGTCTGCGTCTGACCCTGAAAGACCGCAGCATAGTGGATGAGCGCAAGCTGAAAGCTCTGGGCGCGGCCGGTGTGGTCAAGCTCGGTGAACAGAACCTGCAGGTGATTCTGGGCCCCTTGGCCGAAATCATCGCCGGTGAGATGAAGGCCCTGCGTTAATCGGGCGCCAAGCTCGCCTCAAGTCTAAGTCCATTGTTGACATAACTAGGGCCCCGCCTCGGGGCCCAATATAAAAAAAGCCAAGAAATTCCAACCTTTACTTCAAATGAGAGCAGCAGTTATGAACTTGAAACATTCTCTGTTAGCCATTGCCATGTCTACCGTTTTCGTCAGCCAGGTACAGGCAGCCGATGCCGCCAAGCAAGCCGTGGTCGATTCCCTCGCCAGCAACCTCGTCGTCAAGTACGAAGTCGTCACCAACGACGGTGCCGGCGCCGGCCTCGATTGCCAGGCGCTGGGTTCCGAGTGGGCGAGCTGTGGCGTTGCCAAGCTGCACCTGACCAATACAGGTGCTGACGTGACTTCCAAGGACTGGAGCATCTATGTCTCCTCCATCCGTCGCATCCAGCGGGTCGACAACGACCAGTTCACCATCACCCATCTGACCGGCGACCTCTATCGTTTGACGCCAACCGAGCAGTTTAAGGGCTTTGCCAAGGATGCCACGGTCGAAGTGCCGTTGGTGGTGGAATACTGGGTACTGTTCGAATCTGACATCATGCCGAACTGGTATGTCGCCAGCGAAGGTGCCGAGCCGAAAGTACTGGCCAGCATGAGCAACATCGATGACGCCAGCACCTACGAGAAGCCGATGCCGGCCGATGGCTGGAAGCGCACCAAGGATGACAACAACATCCTGATGAACAGCGAAACCCGTTTCGCCGCCAACCTGACCAGCAGCCTGCTGCCGGCCAGCAAGATCGATGACCAGATACTGCCGACCCCGCTCAAGCAAGTCATCAAGGCGGGCCCGCAGGTTGACTTCTCCACCATCAAGCTCAATGCGCTGGACCTGCCGAGCGATCGCGCCGACGCCCTGAAGGCTCAACTGACCAAGCTGGGTGTTACCCTCTCCGACACCGGCTATCCAGTGACCGTCAAGCTCGGCAGCAAGCTCAAGCAGGCCGAAGGTTATGACATGACCGTAGGCCCGAAAGGCACTGTGATCCAGGGTCATGACATCGAAGGCGCCTTCTGGGGCGCGCAGTCCCTGATCTCCCTCTTGGGGGTCAACGACAAGCTGGTCAGCCAGATGAGCGTCGAGGATGCGCCGCGCTTTGAATACCGCGGCATGCAGACCGACGTGGCCCGCCACTTCAGAAGCCCGGAAACCTTGCACAAGCTGATCGACCAGATGTCGGCCATGAAGCTCAACAAGTTGCACCTGGGACTGACCAACGATGAAGGCTGGCGTCTGGAGATCCCGGGGCTGCCGGAGCTGACCGACGTGGGCAGCCAGCGTTGTCATGATCTCTCCGAGACCAAGTGCCTGATGCCGCAGCTGGGTTCCGGCCCGACCAGCGACAACCAGGGCTCCGGTTTCTACAGCAAGTCCGACTACATCGACCTGGTGCGTTATGCCAAGGCCCGTGGCGTGACCGTGATCCCCGAGATCAACATGCCGGCCCACGCTCGTGCCGCCGTGGTCTCCATGGAGGCGCGCTACCAGCGTCTGATGGCCGAGGGCAAAGAAGCGGAAGCCAACCAGTTCCGTCTGACCGACCCGGCGGATACCTCCAACGTCACCTCGGTGCAGTTCTACGACAAGATGTCCTTCATCAACCCTTGCCAGCCGGGTGCTGCCACCTTCGTGAGCAAGGTGATGGATGAAGTGGCCCAGATGCACCAGGCCGCCGGCCAGCCGCTGACTGCCTGGCACTACGGTGGTGACGAGGCGAAGAACATCATGCAGGGCGGTGGCTATCAGGATCCGGCCGTCACCAAGAAAGAAGAGCTGGTCGCCTGGAAGGGCAACGTCGACTCCAGCAAGCAGGACAAGCCGTTCGGCAAGTCGCCGGTCTGCCAGAAGATGATCGACGATGGCAAGATCAAGGACGTGGCCGAGCTGCCTGTCTATTTCGCCAAGGAAGTGAGCGAGCTGGCCAAGAGCCGTGGCTTCTCCACCCTGCAGGCATGGGAAGATGGCCTCAAGTACGCCAATAGCGCCAAGGATTTTGCCACCGACAAGACAGTGGTCAACTTCTGGGAAACCCTCTACTGGGGTGGTTTCAACGAGGCGATGAAGTGGGTGCACAAGGGCTATGACGTCGTGCTCTCCAACCCGGACTACCTCTACTTCGACTTCCCGAACGAGGTACACCCGGCCGAGCGCGGCTACTACTGGGCAACCCGCGTCAACGACACCCGCAAGGTGTTCGCCTTCGCCCCGGAAAACCTGCCGCAGAACGCCGAGACTTCGGTTGACCGCGACGGCAACGCCTTCGTGGCCAAGGGTGACCAGGATCCGGTCAAGTTCCGCGGGATCTCCGGTCAGCAGTGGAGTGAAACCGTGCGTACCGATGCTCAATACGAGTACATGGTCTACCCGCGCATCTTCTCCATGGCCGAGCGTGCCTGGCACAAGGGTGGCTTCGAGCTGAACTATGTGAAGGGTCGCGAGTTCTCCGGTGAGACCAAGCATGTCAACAAGGCCACCCTGAACAAGGAGTGGAACCAGTTCGCCAACCTGCTGGGTCAGCGCATCCTGCCGAAACTGGATGTCCAGGGCGTCGAGTATCGTCTCTCGGTGCCGGGCGCCAAGGTCATCGACGGCAAGCTGGAAGCGAACGTGGATCTGCCGGGCCTGCCCATCCAGTACAGCCTGGACGGCAAGAGCTGGAGTGCCTACGACGCCGCGGCCAAGCCGAGCGTGACCGGCAAGGTCTACCTGCGTACCACCAGCTTCGATGGCAAGCGCACCAGCCGCGTCACCGAGCTGAACTGATAGCAGTCAACCGTTAACGCAAGGTGGGTCGCAAGACCCGCCTTTCCCAAGCCCGATAACGTATCGGCCTTGGGAAAGGTTGACTGTGCGTGTGAGCCTTTGTTGTGTGTGTGTATTGTCTGTTTTTGTTTTTTCATCACCTTGAACCCCGCCCAGTGCGGGGTCTTTTTTTATCCGCCATGACATCCAGCCGGCGGGCGCGTGCCATTTTGGCCTGCCCGCGCCCCGAATTGGGTAAATTCAGGTTGAGACAGGGCGCGTAATGAGGGATCATAACCGGCTTGACGGCGGGGGTATGAGGGTGCCAGCCGGCACAACTTCCGCCAGTGACGCATTTTTGAGGTGAGCCATGAGTCAGGCGAACAGCCCAACTAACTTTATTCGTCAGATCATTGATGAAGATCTGGCCAGCGGTAAGCACAAGAGCGTGCATACCCGTTTTCCGCCCGAGCCGAACGGTTATCTCCATATCGGCCACGCCAAGTCCATCTGCCTGAACTTCGGCATCGCCCGTGATTATCAGGGTCAGTGCAACCTGCGTTTCGATGACACCAACCCGGTGAAAGAAGACATCGAATACGTGGAGTCCATCAAGCAGGACGTGCAGTGGCTCGGCTTCCAGTGGAACGGCGAGATCTGCTACTCCTCCGACTATTTCGACAAGCTGCACGGCTACGCCATCGAGCTTATCGAAAAGGGTCTGGCCTATGTGGACGAGTTGTCTGCCGAGCAGATGCGCGAATACCGCGGCACCCTGACCGAAGCCGGCAAGAACAGCCCGTTCCGCGATCGCAGCGTGGAAGAGAACCTGGCGCTGTTTGCCAAGATGAAGAACGGCGAGTTCGCCGAAGGCAGCGCCTGCCTGCGCGCCAAGATCGACATGGCGTCCCCCTTCATGGTGATGCGCGATCCGGTCATCTATCGCATCAAGTTTGCCCACCACCACCAGACAGGTGACAAGTGGTGCATCTACCCGATGTACGACTTCACCCACTGCATCTCGGACGCGCTGGAAGGGATCACCCACTCCATCTGTACCCTGGAATTCCAGGACAACCGTCGTCTGTATGACTGGGTGCTGGACAACATCACCATCGACTGCCACCCGCGTCAGTACGAGTTCTCTCGTCTGAACCTCGAATACACCGTCATGTCCAAGCGCAAGCTGAACCTGCTGGTGACCGAGAAGCACGTGGATGGCTGGGACGATCCGCGCATGCTGACCGTCTCAGGCCTGCGTCGCCGTGGCTACACCTCTGCCTCCATCCGCGAGTTCTGCAAGCGCATCGGCGTGACCAAGCAGGACAACATAGTCGAGATGAGCATGCTGGAGGCCTGCATCCGTGACGATCTCAACGAGAATGCACCGCGCGCCATGGCCGTGCTGCATCCGGTGAAGGTGGTCATCGAGAACCTGGCGGCCGACGAGGTGCTGACTGCACCGGCGCACCCGAACAACGCCGAGATGGGCACCCGCGAGTTGAACTTTACCCGCGAGATCTTCATCGACGAAGCGGACTTCAAAGAAGAAGCGAACAAACAGTTCAAGCGGCTGGTGCTGGGCAAGGAAGTGCGCCTGCGCAACGCCTATGTGATCAAGGCTGAGCGGGTCGAGAAGGATGCGGATGGCAAGGTGACTTGCATCTACTGCTCCTACGATCCCGAGACCCTGGGCAAGGATCCGGCCGATGGCCGCAAGGTGAAGGGCGTGATCCACTGGGTCTCCGCCACTCACTCCCTGCCGGCCGAGATCCGTCTCTATGACCGTCTGTTCAAGATGCCGAACCCGGGTGCCGAGGCTGACTTCGAGGCGGCGCTCAACCCGGACTCCCTGGTGATCATCGAAGGCGCCCGCGTGGAAGCCTCCCTGCAGAACGCCAAGCCGGAGTTTGCCTACCAGTTCGAGCGTGAAGGCTACTTCTGCGCCGACAACAAGCTCTCCAGCGCCGAGCACCTGGTGTTCAACCGCACCGTGGCCCTGCGTGACGTCTGGGGCAAGGCCGAGGTCTGACAAGCAGAGGGCAGGGGAGACCCTGTCCCTTCTTGTCCGGATTGCGGACACAAAAAAAGCCAGCGCTATGCTGGCTTTTTTATTGACCGGTGCAAGCCGTTATCAATCGTCGTGCTTGCAGTCGCCGTTGGCGCAGTGGCCGTACAGATAGAGGCTGTGATTGGTCAGGCGAATGTTGTGCAGCTTGGCGATGTCGCGCTGACGCTGCTCGATCACCTCGTCGGAGAACTCGATCACCTTGCCACAATCGAGGCAGACCAGGTGGTCGTGGTGTTCCTGGGTGGCCAGCTCGAACACCGACTTGCCCCCTTCGAAGTGGTGACGGGTAACAATACCGGCATCATCAAACTGGTTGAGAACGCGATATACGGTAGCGAGACCAATCTCTTCACCCTGGTCGATCAGTCGTTTGTACAGATCTTCCGCACTGGTGTGCTGGCAATCCGGCTGTTGCAGGATTTCCAGGATTTTGACGCGGGGCAAGGTGATCTTGAGCCCGGCCTTTTTTAACGCTTGGTTGTTGTCTGCCATATTCTACTTATTCGCATTCTCGAAGGTGTGGTTATTCTGATTGACTGCCGCTGGAATGGCAACCACGAACTCGCTTGGCCTGTCATTATAGGTCGTAGCTTACCTAAAAATAAACCCAGTAATTCAAGGGCTTTAGCGCAAAGTCCGCCATCTGGCCGAATTGGTGAAATCGCGGCACCGGCTTGCTCGCCCGTCGAATGTTGATAAGATGTAACCTTCTTCATTGTCTGGTCGGATGAGATCCATGGATTGGCTTTTTGACAACGCGGCCTGGGTGCGCCGCGCCCTCAACGCCTGGCCCCCCTTCTGGGGCGCAGGCATCAAGATAGAGGCGCTGAGCGATGATTTTCGCTACTGCCGGGTGACGCTCAAGTCCCGCTGGTGGAACAAGAACGCCAACCGTACCCAGTTTGGCGGCAGCATGTTTGCTATGACGGACCCCATTTATCCGCTGATGCTGATGGGCTATTTCAAGAACCGCTATTACGTCTGGGACAAGGCGGGCAGCATCAACTACATCAAGCCGGGCAAGGGCAAGCTGGTGGCCGAATTCAACCTGACCGACGGCAAGCTGGCCGAGATAGCGGCGGCGACCGAGGGGGGCAACAAGCACTTCCCCGAGTTCGAGGTAACGGTGCAGGACAAGGGCGGCGAGCTGGTGGCCCAGGTCAAACGCACCCTCTATGTGCGCGCCAAACCCGAGCACAGGGGCGGCTAGCAAGGGCATGTTGCAGAAACAACAAGGGCCCCGATGGGGCCCTTGTTGTCAGAGGTGGCTGGCTTGCCGGATCACTCCAGCTCGGCCAGGCACATCTCTTCATGCAGCTGCTTGCACCAGCCCTTGACGCGCTCGGCGGTCAGCTCCGGCTGGCGATCTTCGTCGATACCCAGACCGACGAAGTGCTTGTCATCCACCACAGCCTTGGAGGCTTCAAACTCGTAACCTGCGGTTGGCCAGTTGCCGATGATGATGGCGCCTTTGGCTTCGACTATGTCACGCAGTGTGCCCATGGCGTCGAGGAAGTACTCGGCATAGTCTTCCTGATCGCCGCATCCGAAGATGGCGACCAGTTTGTTGGTGAAGTCGATCTCTTCCAGCTCGGGGAAAAAGTCATCCCAATCGGCTTGGGCTTCGCCGTAGTACCAAGTCGGGATACCGAACATCAGCAGATCGAAGCTGTCGATGTCGGCCTTGCTGCTCTTGGCAATGTCACGGACTTCAATCAGTTGTTTGCCCAGTTCTTTCTGGATCATCTTGGCGACAGCTTCGGTATTACCGGTATCGCTGCCGAAAAACAGACCTACACTAGCCATAGTGTTTAGTTACCCGTATCTGGTGTTAATGCTTAACGGTCAGATTGCGATGCCTACTGCGAAAGCAGACTCAATCTGTTGCTTCAGGATAGATTGGATCAGCTCGGCTCGGCTGACGTTCTGTTGTAACGCAAGTTGGTTCAGGCGCTCCAGCAACTCGGCCTCCACCTTTAACTCAACCCGTTTCAGGCCATTCTCTCGATCGCGCTTAAGCTGGTTGCGCTTGTTGATCTTGAGCTGGGTCTCACGGGGGAGTGGATTGGTCTTTGGCCTGCCGGGGCGCTTCTCATTTGCGAACAGATCCAGTGTTGTTCGATCAGTTTGCTGTTTGGCCATACATCACAGATGAAAATAAGTTAGCCGATCCCTGAGCCTTCCCAGCCCAATTCGATCAGCCCCTTGGCGACAAAACCCGCGCAACCGAGAAAGAGAACCAACCAGACGATGAGTCGGCCGAAACGGGGCACATTACCGCGTTTGAGCACGTCGTGAATGGCCAGGCCAATCAATATGAAAATGGCCAGAAAGAACAACTTCAGGCCCAGACTCTCGATAAGATCGATATGTTCACTCAGCATGGATTGCGCACACTCCTTATGACGGGCGCACTATATCACAAAGGATTTGAAACTGTTAACCGCCTGTCGACAGGAAATCCACAACCAATTTGTTGAACAAAACCGGCTTTTCGGCGTGCAGCCAGTGGCCGGTTCCGGCGATGACCCGGGCCTTTGCCGCCGGGAATTGCGCCATCACAGTCTCGGTATGCTGGGGCTGCATGTAGTCAGAATCCCCCCCCTTGATGAAGAGTGCGGGCCCCTCGAAGCGGCTCTGGTCGTCGGGCCAGCCCATGATGTTGGCGTAGTTGCGCTCCAGCGCCGGCACGTTGAAGCGCCAGCCCCAACCTGACTCCCCCTTGGCGAAAGACTTGAGCAGGAACTGGCGCACGCCGGGGATCTCGACGTATTGGGCCAGCAGGGCTTCCGCCTCGCTGCGGCTCTGCACCGGCTGGCGCAGGGTGGCGTTGAGGCCGGCAAACACATTCTGATGGCGGGCATGGGGATAGGCGACCGGCGCTATGTCGGCCACCACCAGCTTGCCGATCCGGGCGGGGGCCTGCTTGGCCAGCTGCATGGCGACCTTGCCGCCCATGGAGTGACCGACCAGGGCCACCTGATCCAGCGCCAGGGCATCGAGCAGGGCGAGCACGTCGGCGGCTTGCTGGGGATAGCTCATCTCGCCTGAGTGGAAGGAGGCGCCATGGTTGCGCAGATCCACGCTGATGACGCGATAGTGCTCGCCGAGTGCGCGGGCCAGCAGCCCCAGATTGTCCAGGCTGCCGAACAGACCGTGGATCAGCACGACAGCCTGGCCCTGGCCCTGTTCCTTGAAGTTCAATAATGAGTTTTGTTGCAAAATGACACCTTGCCGGTCGTGGGCTTTTTCGCCTGTTTTTTAACACACTGAAAGAAAAGGATTTCATTCCCTGGGAGGCATTTTTTTGTGGTTTTTTTTCAAAAAAATGGCCCCGTATGCGCTATCAGTGCGGAGGATCACACACTTGGCCCGCCATTATGCCGTATTCTCGATGAGATTCATGCACATCTGCCAGCCCTTGGCTTGGGCTGCCGGGTTTGCCTATGTATAATCGCCGCATCCGAATTTCGACGAGTCCAGCGCATCCCTATGAAAACCATCGAGCTTGATGACGATCTCTACTTCTATATCGCCAGCCAGACCCGGCACATTGGTGAGAGTGCCTCCGATATCCTGCGCCGTCTGCTGGAACACCCCACGCACATCGCAGTGCCGCCGGCCGAGCCGGTCGTCATTGCCCAGCCGCGCGTCGTCGCCGACCCCATAGGGCTGCAGGCCCTGCTCGACTCGGGTGAGCTGCAAAAAGAAGAGAAGTCCATCAACCGCTTCATGCAGGTGCTCAGTACCCTCTATCGGGATGACCCGGTCGGGTTTACCCAGGCCACCGAAATCAAGGGGCGCAAGCGCGTCTATTTCTCGCAGGATCCCGAGGCACTGCGTGCCAGCGGCAGCACCACCAAGCCCAAGCCGGTGCCACAGACCCCGTTCTGGGTGATCACCAATACCAATACCAGTCGCAAGCAGAACATGGTGGCCCAGCTGATGGCCAGCATGGGCTATGGCGAAGAGGTGATCGCGCAGGTGTGCAGCGCAATTTAACGCTTCATCAGACTCAGGCCTTGCCGGGCAAGGCCGCCATCAAGCAAGGACAACGCCATGGCACAGCATTCCCACGCCGGTCAGCCGGCCCGTTTAAGTGACCTGACCAACATTCCCCGTCTGGTCAGCGCCTACTACCTCAACAAGCCGGACATGAGCCGCCCCGAGCAGCGGGTAGCCTTCGGCACCTCCGGCCACCGTGGCAGCGCCCTGCACAACGCCTTCACCGAATCCCACATCCTGGCGGTGACCCAGGCACTGGTGGAATATCGCCAGCAGGCCGGCATCCAGGGCCCGCTGTTTGTCGGCATGGACACCCACGCCCTGTCCGAATCCGCCTTTGCCAGCGCGGTGGAAGTACTGGCCGCCAACGGGGTCGAGACGCGCATTCAGGCAGGCCTCGGCTTCACGCCGACCCCGGTCATCTCTCACGCCATCCTGCGCCACAACGCTGGCAAGGAAGGGGCTGGCAAGCCGGCGGCGCTGGCGGACGGCGTGGTGATCACCCCGTCCCACAACCCGCCGGAAGATGGCGGCTTCAAATACAACCCGCCCCACGGCGGTCCCGCTGAAGGGGAGATCACCAAGTGGGTGGAAGACCGCGCCAACGCCATTCTGGAAGCCGGCCTGGCCGGGGTGAAACGGATGCCGTTTGCCGATGCGCTCAAGAGCCCGTTCGTGGTTGAGCACGACTACGTCACCCCCTATGTGGATGACCTGAAAAACGTGCTGGATCTGGACGCCATCAAGAAAGCGGGTATCAAGATAGGTGTGGATCCGCTGGGTGGCTCAGGTGTCGCCTATTGGGACGTGATCGCCAAGACCTATGGTCTGAACATAGAGGTGGTGAACTACAAGGTCGACCCTACCTTCTCCTTCATGACCCTGGACAAGGACGGCAAGATCCGGATGGACTGCTCCAGTCCGTTCGCCATGGCGAGCCTGATCGCGCTCAAAGACAAGTTCGACATCGCCCTTGGCAACGACCCTGACTACGACCGTCACGGCATAGTCACCAAGGCGGGGCTGATGAACCCTAACCACTATCTGGCGGTGGCGATCCAGTATCTGTTTACCCACAGAACCGGCTGGTCGAAAGAGTCTGCGGTCGGCAAGACCCTGGTCTCTTCCTCCATGATCGACCGGGTCGCCGGCGAGATTGGCCGCACCCTGAAAGAGGTGCCGGTCGGCTTCAAGTGGTTCGTGGATGGTCTCTACAGCGGCGAGTTCGGCTTTGGTGGCGAGGAGAGCGCTGGCGCCTCCTTCCTGCGCAAGGACGGCACCGTCTGGACCACCGACAAGGATGGTTTCATTCTGGCGCTGCTGGCCGCCGAGATCCTGGCCGTGACCGGCAAGGATCCCCAGGCCCACTACGACGCGCTGGAAGCCAAGTTCGGTCGCTCCAGCTATCGCCGCATCGACGCCCCGGCCAACAGTGCCCAGAAAGCCGTGCTCTCCAAGCTGGACCCGGCGCTGGTTGAAGCCTCTACCCTGGCAGGTGAGCCCATCATCGCCAAGCTGACCCGGGCGCCGGGCAATGACGCCGCCATCGGCGGTCTCAAGGTGGTGACCGAAAACGGCTGGTTTGCGGCGCGCCCCTCCGGCACCGAGTCCATCTACAAGATCTACATGGAGAGCTTCAAGGGCGAGGCACACCTGGACCTCATACAGCAGGAAGCCCAGCAGATCGTCTCCGCTGCGCTGGCCAAAGCGGGCGTCTGAGTCAGCATCAAGCCACTGTAAAGCTAAATAAAAACTGACTCAAAACCAAAAGAGGAGCCGCAATGGCTCCTCTTTTTTATTCCTCTCGGCCGAGGCGGTCTGGCACTCACGCCTGGTCGCACTGGCCCGTGCTTGCCCTGCGGGCCTGCCAGCGCTTGAAGAAGGGCCGCGCCGGCAGCTTCATCAGGAAGAGGGAGAGCAGGATCACCCCTATGCCGAGCCACTGGCGGCCATCCAGGGTTTCACCCACCATCAGCACGCCGCAGGAGACTGCCACCATGGGATTGGTGAGGGCCAGCATGCCCATCACTTCCGGGCCGTGGCGCTTGAGCCCCCACAGCCAGGCCCAGTAGGCCAGTGCCGTGTTGAGCAGAATAAGCCAGATCAGCCCTGGCGCACTCGCCGAATGGGGCAGCGGCATGGGGCCGGCCAGCCACCAGGCGAGCGGGATCAGCATCAGGCCGCCGAGCAGCAATTGCCAGGCGGTCAGCGCCAGCAGATCGCTCACCGGCCAGCGCTGCATCCAGCGGCTGGATTGGCCGATGAGCAGGGTGGCCAGCAGGGCGCAGGTCACGCCTACGGGATCCAGATTGGCGGAGGGATTGAGCAGCAGCAAGACCCCGGCCAGCCCCATCAACCCCAGCAGCAGCCACTTCAGGCTGGGCCGCGTGCCATCCTGCAGCCAGGCCAGCAACATCAAGACCAGCGGCAGTGTGGCGCCGAGCGTGCCCGCCACGGCCCCCGGCAGCCGGAAGGCAGCGACGAACAGCAGGGCGAAGAAGGCGGCTATGTTGCAAAACGCCAGCAGGAATTGCTTGCCCCATGGCAGGGGCGGCAGGCACGGGTGCAGCAACAGCAGTAGCAGCCCGGCGGGCAAGGCGCGCCACACCGCCACCCAGTAGGGGGAGTAGTCGGTCAGATAGAGGCTGACGACGGCATAGGTGCTGCCCCACAGCAGGGGAGCCAGCAGGGCGATCAGCAGAGGCATGATTTATCTCTTTGTGAAGTATCTTTAAGTAAAGATAATCTAGTCCTGGATTGGTTTACTATCAAGTATCTCGATGAAAAGATAAGTGACCTGAGATGGACAGTGATCATGTAGACCTGCTGCTGGCCCAGTGGGCCCGGCAGAGACCGGATCTCGACTGCTCACCCATGGGGGTGCTGGGTCGGGTGGCGCGGATGGCGGCGATCGCCGGACGGGAGGTGAGCGACGAGCTCAAGGAGTGCGGCCTGCTCGGCAGCGACTTCGACATTCTGGCGACCCTGCGCCGGGCCGGCGAGCCGCTGACGCCGACCGTGCTCTATCAATCCGCCATGCTGAGCTCGGGGGCCATGACGGCCCGGCTCGACAAGCTGGCTGAGCGGGGACTGGTAGAGCGACAGGCGGCGCCAAGTGACAGACGCAGCCTGCTGGTCTGCCTGACGGAGTCGGGCAAGGCCTTGATCGACCGGGCGGTCGAGCTGCACGTGGCCAACGAGCGGCGTCTGCTGGCGTCGCTGACCCTGGCCGAGCAGGCCCAGCTGGCGGCCCTGCTCAAACGCTGGCTGCTGGAAAACGAATAAAAAAACGGGCCCGTGGGCCCGTTTGTGTTGTCGCCGGATCTCGGTTCAGTAACCGCCTCTGGCATCCTTCACCGCCAGCCCTAGCTGCCACACCGCCATGGCGTAGTGGGTGCTGTGGTTGTAGCGGGTGATGGCGTAGAAGTTGGGCAGACCGTACCAGTACTGGTAACCGGTGCCGACATCCAGGCGCAGCAGGCTCGACTCGTTGTGGTTGCCGAGGGTGCTGGTGGGGGTCAGCCCGGCGCGGCGCAGGGAGGCGACAGGGTAGCGGGTCTGGAAGCCGTGCTCATAGCCGGGCAGCTGGCCCTGACCACGCACCGCCACCGGCTGGCCCTTCTCCCAGCCGTGGGCCTTGAAGTAGTTGGCCACGCTGCCGATGGCATCCACAGGATCCCACAGGTTGGTGTGGCCGTTGCCGTTGAAGTCCACCGCGTAGCGCTGGAAGCTGGACGGCATGAACTGGCCGTAGCCCATGGCGCCGGCGTAGGAGCCCTTGGGTTCGGTGGGATCCATCCCCTCGTCCCGGGTCATCACCAGGAAGGATTCCAGCTCGCTGGTGAAGAACTCGGCCCGGCGCGGGTAGTCAAACGCCAGGGTCGCCAGTGCATCCAGGATGCGGGTCTTGCCCATCACCCGACCCCAGCGGGTCTCCACCCCTATGATGCCGACTATGATCTCCGGCGGCACCCCATATACCTGCTGGGCGCGGTTGAGCTCGCTCTCGTATTCGCGCCAGAAGCTGACGCCATTTTGCACGTTGTCCGGGGTGATGAACTTGGCGCGGTAGCGATTCCAGGCGCCGGTCGGGCCCGTGGGCTTGCTCGGCGTGGGGGCCTGGGCATCCATCAGCCGGATGATCCAGTCATAACGCTGTGCCTGTGCCAGCACACCGTGCAGCTCTGCGCCGTCAAACCCGTGCTTTTGCACCATGCGTTGCACGAACTGATCCACGTTGCTGCGATTGGCAAAATCCCCCTTGCTGACCCCCTGGCCGTAGACGGGGCGGCTAGGCGGCGTCTGGTTGATGAAGGCGCTGTTGGGCTGGTGTTTGACCACGGGTTTGGCAGCCGGCGTGCTGCTGCAGCCGTAGAGCAGGGGAAACAGGGAAAGCGTGAGCACGGAGACAAGGCGACGCATAAGGTTCTCATGAGCCTGAAAAAGAGTGCCGCCATGGTAAAACATTGTCATCCATGCGCAAGTGCTCAGTGCATCGCAGGGCCTGTTCATCACATCCTGTGCCCTTGCTGCCGCAGGGTGTGATAACCGCTCCAGAGCCGGGTCAGGGTGGTGATAAGGCAGAGCAGGGCAAAGCCGTAGGCGAGCGGTGCAAACGCCGCGGGCCAGAGGCACATCAGCACGAACAGGGCTATGGTCTCGCTCCCCTCGGTGAGCCCGCCCAGATAGTAGAGGGACTTGTGGTGGTAGACGGGGTTTTCGATCCCCCGCTTGCCCGCCATGATGGCGAAGGCCAGAAAGCTCGAGCCTGTGCCCATGAAGGCGAACAGCAGGGTAGCGGCGGGCAGCGCATTGGCGGGGGCGGCGAGGGCAAAGCCCAGCACCACGGCGGCGTAGAAAATAAAGTCCAGCGTGATGTCGAGAAAGCCGCCGCAGTCGGTGATCCCGGTTTCCCGCGCCACGGCGCCGTCCAGCCCGTCCAGCAAGCGGTTGAGCAGTATGACGACCAGCGCCAGCGGATAGAGGCCGAACGCCAGCAGCGGCAGCGCCAGCATGCCGATGGCAAAGCCGGTGAGGCTTATCTGGTTGGCGCTGATCCCGGCCCGGCACAGGGGCCTGGCCAGCCGGGTGAGGGGGCTGCGGATCAGGGGAATAAGGTGGCGATCAAACAAGGTCGGGGTCCTCGGTTGGCAGACAAAGAGAGGGTGTGAGATCGAGTATGGTGCCGGGGGCGTCCTCCTCGTCATGGGTCACCAGGATGGCAGGCATGCCTCTGGCCTTGAGCCGCTCGAACACCAGGGTTCTGAACGCGGCGCGCAGCGGTTTGTCGAGGCGCGAGAAGGGCTCGTCCAGCAGCAGGGCTTGCGGCTCGGCCAGCAGGGCCCGCAGCAGGCTGACTCGCGCCTTCTGGCCGCCGGAGAGCGCCCCCGGCAACTTGTCGGCCTGATCCGCCAGCGCCACCTGCGCCAGTGCGGCCAACGCGGCTGCCCGTCTGGCCGCCAATCCCTTGAGGGTGGCGGGCATGCCGAACATCAGGTTCTCCGCCACCGTCAGGTGGGCAAACAGCAGATCATCCTGAAACAGCATACCGATGCGCCGCGCCTGGGGGGGCAGGGGGGTGAGCAGCTGCTCGTCGAGCCGTATCTCCCCCTCCAGCCGGATGGGGCCCCTGGGGGGCAAGACTCCTGCCAGCGCCGCCAGCAGCGAGCTCTTGCCGCAACCGCTTGGCCCCATCAGGGTCAGCACCTCGCCGGGGGCCACCTGCAGGGCGGGGAGCGACAGCAGCAGGTTTTCGTCGAGGTAGAGGCGAAGGGGCGTGGTGCTCAGCATCGGCAAGTTCTCATGTTCAGCGGGCGCCCTTGAGCGCCGGGTTGAGCCTGGCCGGCAGCCAGAGCGCCAGCAGATAGATAAAGAGCGGCAGCAGCAGTTGCAGCAGGCCGTAGAGGCCCGCCAGCCGCCGGTTGAGGCCGCTGCCGATGGCCACCGCCTCTGTGGTGATGGTGACCACTCTTCCTGCACCAAACAGCAGGGTCGGCAGATATTGGGCCAGGCTCACCGCCGCTCCCACCGCGAAGGCGAACAGCAGCGGACGGGCCAGCAGAGGTCCCTTCACCCGCCACCAGGTGCGCCAGGGGCCGGCCCCCAGTGTCAGCGCGGCTTGCACCAGGCGCGGGTCGAACTGGCGATAGGGGCCGTGCAGGCAAAGATAAACGTAGGGGAAGACAAACAGCAGCTGGCTCCAGAGCACCCAGCCCCAGCCGATGCCATTGCCTGTCCAGCGAAGGCTTAGCCAGTCGAGCCCGAGGCGGACGCCAAACAGCAGGCTGGCCTGGGGCAGCAAGAGCGGCAGACAGATGAGCCAGAGCGGCCAGGGGCGGCGTCCCTGCTGCGCCTCCAGGCTCAGCACCACCATGATCAGCGCCAGCAGCCCGCTTGCCAGCGCCAGCAGGGCGCTGTCAGTGAGCAGCGGCATCAGGCCCGGCAGCAGATCTTGCCAATGCTGGCCGCTCCACTGGCTCGGCCAGAGGTCGGGGAAGGACCAGCGCCGGGTCAGCGACCAGAGCAGCAGGGCTCCCAGCACCACCAGATTGACCGCGATCAGGACAAATACGCTGCCGCTGGCCAGGCCGGCGGCCAGCAGACCAGGCTCGGTCCGGCGGCCATCGAGCCAGGCGTGCTTGCCGATGCTCGTGTGGCCCCACTCCAGCAGCCGCAAACCGGCGAGCAGCAGCAGGCTGAGGGCGAGCAGCAAGAGGGCCCCGCTGGCGGTGGCGCCACGCCAGACGAGATCCGGATCCTGATACCAGAGCCACAACCTGACCGCCAGCGGGGCGGGGGCATCGGGCCCCAGCAGCTGGGCCAGATCCACCACGGCCACTCCGTAGGCGGCCACCGCATAGAGGGGCAGGCGCAGGGCGGGCCACAGCGCCGGCAGCAGCAGGCGCCACCAGATCTGCGGCGCACTGAAACCAAGGCTCGCCCCCAGCCATTGCTGGCGCGCCAGCTTGGCGGGCTCCAGTGTGGCCAGCGCCATCAGCAGCAGAAAGGGGGTTTCCTTGAGGATCAGGGCGAAGATCAGCCCAAGACCCAGCGGATCCTTGATGGTCTGCCAGTCGGGGGGAAACTCGAAACCTGTGAGCGCTGGCGAGACGAGGCGCAGCAGCCAGCCGGAGGGGGCGAGCAGAAAGGCCAAACCGATGGCGAAGGCGACGTGGGGCAGCGCCAGCAGGGGAGAGAGCAGGCGCTGCAGCAGCGAGAAGGCCCGGCTCTTTGCCCCCTGCGTGCCGCTGTGCGCCAGCAGCAGGGCGGTCAGCAGCAGGCTGCCCAGGGTCGAGGCGGCGCCAATCCAGAGGCTCAGGGTCGCCGAGTGCCAGAGCCCGGGCTGGGCCAGCAGCCGTTGAAGGTGCGGGGGGGCCACCCCTTCGGCCAGCAACAACCCCAGCCCCGCCAGCAAGGGGGCGGCCAGCAGGGCGGTGCAGCCGGCGCCAAACAAGGGGCGCCAGTGGGACTCAAGGTGACCGACCGGGCTCATCAGTGACCGTAACGCTCGGCCCAGGCCGCTTCGAGCCTGAGCTGCCAGCTGGGGTGGGGTTCAGGCTTAGCCTTGAAGCGCAGCGCAGGCGCCTGTTTGGCCGAGATCGGCAGGGCGCTGGCTTGCAGCACGCTGGGATCGCCCCAGAAGGCAGGCTCGGCCTTGCGGGCCTGGGCCACCGGGCTCAGCAGGAAGTTGGCCACCACCTTGGCGCCGGCCCGGGCCGTGGCGTTGAAGGGGATGGCGAGAAAGTGGCTGTTGGTCAGCGCCCCCTTCTCCATGGCGACCGCCACCACATTGGGTGGCAGGGTGCCGTTTTGCACCGCGCTCTGCGCTTCCTGGGGATTGAAGCTGATGGCCATGGCGAGCTCGCCATCATCGAGCAGTTGGCGGGTCTCGGCGGCGCTGGCGGGGAACAGCTTGCCTTTGCGCCAGAGCGCCGGATGCAGCTCATCGAGCCAGGCCCAGAGTGGCGCCGTGAGCCGGTCAAAGTCGGCGTCGGTCGCCTCCCGATAGAGGGGGGCGGGATCGGCCGTCAACTCCAGCAGGATCTGCTTGAGGAAGCTGGAACCATGAAACTGGGGCGGCTTGGGATAGGTGAAGCGACCGGGATGTTCCTTGACCCAGGTGAGCAGGGTTGCCGCCGAGGTGGGCGGGGTGGCCACCAGATCTCCATTGACCATGAAGTTGAGCTGGCCTATGCCCCAGGGGGCTTCCAGTCCTTCGACCGGCACAGTGAAGTCCTCACTCACCGGCAGCGTCTTGTCTACCTGCGCCATATTGGGCAGATCACCGGTAAAGGGGGCACCCAGCAGCCCCTGCTCCTTGAGCGCCTTGAAGTTCTCGCCGTTGACCCAGAGCAGATCGATGGGGCCGCCCGTGTCCTTGCCCGCCTGCTTGTTGGCAAGCAGCTGGCTGACGCTCTGGGCTATGTCATCCACCTTCACCTGCACCAGCTTGACCTGATACTGGCGCTCAAGCTCCTGGCCGGCCCACACCAGATAGGCGTTGATCTCCGGGCTGCCGCCCCAGGCGTTGAAGTAGACTGTCTGCCCCTTCGCCTGGGCCAGGGTTTGCTGCCAGTGGGCATCCTTGGCCTCGTTGGCACTGGCATGGGCAAAGAGGGCGCCGCCTGCCAGCAGGGGCAGGGCGCACAACAGGGATTTGAGCAAGGGCAGTGTCTTGATCATGTGAGTTACCTTGGGCAAAGGATCAGGCGCCGCGGCGCCAGCTATGATAACGGGCCAGCAGGGCCAGCACCCGGGTGGGCTGGTGGGCCCGCTTCCACTCACCGGCCAGGTACTTGTTCCCCTCCATCAGGGTGGGATAAGCGTGTATGGTGGCGAGGATCTTGCCAAGCCCCAGCCGGTGGCGCATGGCGAGCACAAATTCGGCGATCCGCTCGCCGGCGTGAGTGCCCACTATGGTGGCACCCAGGATCTGGTCCTTGCCGGGCACGGTCAGCACTTCGATAAATCCGTGGCGCTCCCCGTCGGCGATGGCGCGATCCAGCTCGGCCAGTTCGAAGCGGGTCGCCTCGAAGGGGATACCCTCGGCTTCGGCCTCCTTGCGGTTGAGGCCGACCCGGGCGATTTCCGGCGTGGTGTAGGTGGCCGCCGGGATCACCCTGTAGTCCGCCTTGAACCGCTTGAACTGGCCGAACAGGGCATTGACGGCGGCATACCAGGCCTGATGGGCGGCAACATGGGTGAACTGGTAGGGGCCGGCCACGTCCCCCACCGCCAAAATGCTGGGGTAGTTGGTGGCCAGAAAACCATCGACGGCCACAGTGCCGCGCGGCGCCAGTTCCACCCCCAGTGCCTCCAGCCCGAAGCCGCTCACATTGGCGACGCGGCCCAGCGCCAGCAGCAGTTGATCCCCCTCAATCACTCGCACGTCATCGCCCCGGCGCAGTTGCAGCCGAATGGGCAAGGCGCTTTGCGCTTCCGCCGATTGCGGCTGCGGGTCTGATGTCTGCTCCCCCTCTGGCAGATAGTCGACCCGCTCGGCGTGCCAGCCGGTGAGCACCCGCACGCCGTCGCGGGCCAGCTGATCCGTCAGCAGATCAGCCACCTCCCGCTCTTCGCGCGGCAGCAGCTGATCGGCCAGCTCCACCAGCGTGACCGGCACGCCGAGCAGGGCAAGGCTCTGGGCCAGCTCGCAGCCGATGGGGCCGCCGCCAAGCACCAGCAGCTGGCGCGGCGGGGTGCGCAGCTGCCAGACGGTGTCCGAGGTGAGATAAGGCACGTCGGCCAGTCCTGGCAGATCCGGCACCCAGGGTCTGGCGCCGGTGGCCAGCACTATATGGCGGCTGGCAAGGCGCCGGCCGTTCACCTCCAGCTCCCAGGGGGAGACAAGTGTTGCCTCCCCTGCGATGCACTCCACCCCCAGCGCCCGATAGCGTTCCATCGAGTCGTGCGGTTCGACTTCCTTTACCACCCTGGCGACCCGTTCCATCACGGCGGCAAAGTCGGCGCGGGCCTGGCTCGGACTGAAGCCCAGCTCGCTTGCCCTGCGCTGCTCGGCGGCAAAGCGGCTGCTTCGGATCAGCGCCTTGGAGGGGACGCAGCCGCTGTTGAGGCAATCGCCCCCCATCTTGTGTTTCTCGATCAGCGCCACCTTGGCCTTCACCGCCGCGGCGATATAGCTGGTGACCAGACCGCCGGCGCCGGCCCCGATCACCAGCAGGTTGTAGTCATAACTGGCGGGTTTTCGATAAGGGGCATGGAGGCGGCGCAGGGCAAGCTGTTGCATGGCGCGCCTGATCAAGAAGGGCATCAGCCCCAGCAGGGTCAGCGCCACCATCAGGCCGGGGGAGAGGATATTGCCCGTGCTGGTGAGGGTCGCAAGTTCGCTGCCCGCCAGCACGTAGACGAAGGTGCCGGGCAGCATGCCGAGCTGGCTCACCCAGTAGTAGGTACTGACTCTGATGGGGGTGAGCCCCATCAGCAGGTTGACCAGAAAGAAGGGGAAGAGGGGGATGAGGCGAAGGCTCAGCAGGTAGAAGGTGCCGTCCTTCTCCATCCCGGCCTGAAAGGTGGCCAGCTTGTCGCCAAAGCGGGCCCTGACCCAGTCGCGCAGCAGGAAGCGGGCGCTGAGAAAGGCCAGGGTTGCGCCCAGGGTGCTGGCAAAGGAGACCAGCAGCAGCCCCCAGCCGATCCCGAATATTGCGCTGCCGCCCAGGGTCAGCAGGCTGGCGCCGGGCAGGGAGAGGGCCGTGCTCAGCACATAGAGGACCACGAACATCAGGGCGGCGCTGACGAAATGGCTATCGACCAGGGCGGCCAGCTCGGCCTGGCGGGCCTGCAACTGGGCCAGGTTCAGGTAGCGGCCGAGATCGAATGCGAAGAAGGCGCCGATGAGGCACCCCATCACCAGCAGGAGCAGCAGGCGGGCCCGTGTCATCAGGCGTCCTTGCCGGGTTGCTGATCGGGGGCCGCGGCGGGGCGCTCGGGTTGCACCGGCAGCTGGCAGAAGCCCTGGGGGGCTATGTCGAGGGCCGCATTGAACTTGGCGGACATGTTCTGGAAGGCGATGAGGCCGGTCAGCTCCACCATGGCATCGTCGTCGAACCAGGGCTTGAGGCGCGCAGCCTGCGCGTCGCTCACCCCATCCAGGCCTGTCATGGCTTCTGTGTAGTCGAGCACCGCCTTTTCCCGTTCATCGAACAGGGGGCTGCCGCGCCAGTGTGCCAGCGCCTCCACCTTGGCGCTGGAGCCGGCCCGCTTGATGAGGGTCATGGCGTTGATGTCGACGCAGAAGCGGCACCAGTTGAGCTGGGAGACCCGCACCGTCACCAGGGAGCGCAGCACGGGATCGATGGGCGAGCGCTTGCGGTTGATGACGCCGTAGAGAGTGGCCACGGCGGCAAACAGCCGTGGCGAGCGGCCCCAGCATTTGCCCGGGATCAGCACCTGGCCGTAGTTGCGTTTCTGCAGCCAGAAAAAGGGGCGGATGAACCAGGCATATTCCCGATCTGGCTTGACCTCGACGCGCATTGATTACCTTCTATTGCTTCAAATTGGGTTTGTAGGCCTGACCGAGCCGCTCGTTGAGGCGAGTCAGAAACTCCTCTATCCGTGCCCGGTTGGTGCCCAGATCACTGCGCCCCTGGCGGGAGGCCGATCGCATGTCGATGCGGGTCTCTTTCGGGCCGGCAAAGACGCGCAGCGCCACGTCATCCTGAAAACCGAACCAGCCGGTGGTGGCCACCGCATCCAGGCCATCCTGGCTCGGTCGCACCTGCCAGCCCAGCTCCTCCATCAGCTCGTTCGCCTCGGTGATCACCTCGATCGGGGAGGCGCTGGTATAGAGAGGACCGGGTTTGCTCTCGAATGCTTTCAAGGGGGCCGCATTGATGGGCAGATCCTGCGCCGTTCTCAGCTCGGCGGCCCAGCGCAGGGGCGGCGGGTTATAGGGATCCGTGCTGATGTCGTTGAGCGGCGGCATGCGCAGTGCCTGCACCAGAAACAGCAGGGGCAGCAGCAGCGGGGTTATCCCCCACAGGCTCGGGACCTTGCGCCGGCTCCAGGGCAGGCGGACCAGCAACAGGAGCGATATCAGCGCACCGAGCAGACAGATGGCGAACCCCAGCCACCAGGGCCAGAGGTGAAGGCGGCTGCCGAGGGCGCCAGCGAGGGGCAGCAACCAGGCCAGCAGGGGCCACCACAAATAACTGGGCATAACGGGGATCCACTGGTTATGATGGACAAGTGCCCAGAAGGATAAACTTAATTGACTGATAACGTTAGTAAATTTATCTCAATCCTGCTGCTTTTCCCAAGCGCTTCGCTGTGGGCAGATACAGCAATGCTGGCGGCGGGGGACATGTGGCGCGCCGAGATCGTCTATGAGGCCGTACCCGGGGTGACGCGGGTCGAACCCGGCTATGTCATTCCCTTGCCCGAGGGGACCGCGCCTGCACAGGGGGCGGCGCGCCGCCAGGCGGTGCGCATCGATTACGATCCGGCCCTGGTGGGTTATGGGGATCTGCTCAATGTCTTCTGGCAGCTGGTGGATGGGCACGATGGTGGCGGGCAATATTGCAATCGCGGTCAGGAATTTGTCCCGGCCCTGCTGCCCAGGGATGACTATCAGTGGCGTCTGGCCCAGGTGAGCCTGACGCGCTGGCAGGCGCTGCATGGCCGCGCGAGCCGGGTATCGCTCTGGCCGGATAGCCGCTTCACGCCGGCACCCGAGATGGAGGACTGGGCGGCGCGCCATCCCTGGCGCTTCGGCTTCTATGCCCGCCGTTGCGGCGGCTGGCCGGTGACATTGACACCCGAGCCCTGAGCCATCAGTTGCGGTAGAGCACCTTGATGAGGTGAAAGCCGAACTTGGTGCGTATCGGGCCGAGCACTGTCAGCAGTTCGCCCTTGAACACGGCATCGTCAAACGGCTTGACCATGTCGCCCTTCGAAAACTCCCCCAGATCCCCCGAACGTTTGGACGAGGCACAGGTGGAAAAACGCTTGGCCATCTGACCAAAGTCGGCCCCCTTGGCAAGTTTCTCCTTGATCTCCAGACACTGCTTCTCTGTCTTGACCAGGATGTGCTGGGCACAGGCTTTCTTCATGATGTTGGCGCTCCTCGGCGGCGGGCAAATCGGGGCGCAAGATTACTCCAATTCCCGCCGCGCGTCAGCCGTCATGCAGGGATTAACTGCGGGCACGGGCGCCGAGGCGGACCCTTGGACGCGATTGCCACAGGATCTCCAGCCCCAGCAGGGCATGCAGGCTCCAGATGGCCAAGGGGTTGAGCCAGTCGCCCCCCAGTTGCAGGGTGGCCAGGGCGCAGCCCGCCAGCAAGAGGGTGATGCCCGGCAGACGCCAGTGCGCCGGCAGAGGCGCCAGCATGGCCATGCCCAGCAGTATGGCGAGCCCGAACGGCAGATTGAGGGCGGTAAAGGCCAGCGCCTGCTGGCCGTTCATGCCGGTCAGCAGGGCAAGCAGGGCGCTGCAACAGGCGAGAAAGGTGATGAACTCGAGTCGGTCGGCAATGTAGTCAGCCATCTGTTCGCTGCGTGCATGCATGATGTGTCTCCTTCGGTTGAGAGCGTCGGGGGCGACGGGCCCCTGGACTCATGACGCCGGTGCGGGCGATGCGTTTTCTTTGGTAGATGAACCCAGTGTGGGCGAGACGAGCGGCGGGGGGCAGCGGGATAAATCGATTGAGGCGAACGAGGCTTTGATTATTCAGATTCAACCAGTTGATTTTTATCATCTAAATAAGCTTTTGATCGAAGAGGAAGGCAGGGGCTCAGGGGGCAGGTAGCGGGCTGCCCGTCGTCATCTTGACCAGTTGCCGACAGGTGATGTCGCGTCGGCGAGGGGGCGTTGGCGCAAGGGGGAGGCGAGACGAACCGCCGTTTGTGATGCCTGTCATGGCCTGATGGCTGAGGAATGGCCCTTTTTTACCCACAATGGCATAAGTCTGTGGGGCAGGCGGGAGAAAAGTGAGCAAGCCGAGTGGCAAAGGCTTCAATAATAGGGTGAATTTCGATGCCGCTCCGCTCTGATGTTGCGCCGGGGATATGCTAGGATGAGGCGCGCTTGCCATCGAGTGAGCCTCATATTCATTCTAAATATTGCATTATTTTAATCATGTTCTTCGGGGAAATTGACGTTTGACAGGATGCAATCCGCCCCTGCCTGCAGGGATCTCATCGCCCGGACGGGTTTTCCGTCGTGGGCTCCGCGCGCTGGGCCTGAGCCTCTGTCTGCTGCTGTTCGTCACGCCGGCCATGGCGGCCAAACTCACCTATCAGATCAAGGGTCTGAGAGGGGAGACCAAGGATAACGTCGAAGCCTATCTCAATGCGCTGCCTGTCTATCAGGAGCGCCAATACCGGCCGGCCCGCGCCAAGATCACCGAGAGCGTGCAAAAAGCCCTGCAGGTCTATGGCTACTACCAGCCCAAGATCACCCTGAGCCGCGACAAAAAAGCCCCCGCCAGGGTGGTGGTCGAGGTGGACGCGGGCAAGCCCGTCATCATCTCCCGCCTCGACATACTGCTGGAAGGGGACGCGGGCAGCGACGAGATCTATAGCGAGCTGCTGGACAAGCTGCCCCTGAAGGAGGGGGATCCCCTCAACCACGGCAAATACGAATCCATCAAGGCGGATCTCGGCAGCCTGGGGCTGGCCCGCGGCTATTTCGACGCCAAGATCAGCAAGAGTCAGGTCAAGGTGTTCCCGGATCAGGGCACGGCCGAGATCTACATACTGTTTCGCTCCGGCCCCCGCTATCACTTCGGCGAGATCCACTACGACGCCACGCCGGAGGCGCTGCGCCTCATTCGGCCGCTCATCAACATCAAGAGCGGCGACCCCTATCTGGCGATCCGGCTGGCCGAGATGTCGCAGGATGTCTCCTCCACCAAGCTGTTCAAGCAGGTGGATATCAAGCCCATGATCAGCCAGGCCGAGGGCAACCGGGTGCCGGTGCAGGTGACCCTCTCCAACCGGGTCGACCACGAGATCGAGACGGGTATCGGCTTTGCCACCGACGTGGGCCCGCGCATGAGCGCTACCTGGGAGAAGCCCTGGGTCAACCGTTACGGCCATCGCCTCAACGCCACCGCCAAGGTCTCGCAACCCGAGGCCGAGCTGAGCTTTGACTACCAGATCCCGGTGGGCAACCCGCTGCGGGATTACTACTCGCTGCAGGCGGGTTATCAATACAAGGACAGCAACGATACCCGCTCCGACCTGACTACCGTCAGCGTGCACCGCTGGAAGCGGCGGCCGGAGAGCTGGGACAGAGACGTCTTCATCCGGCTAGAGAACGAGATCTATACCCAGGGTGCCGACGAGGGGAACAGCTTGCTGCTGATCCCCGGTGTCTCCTGGTCGCGGCTGCGGGTGCGCGGCGGTCTGGTGCCCGACTGGGGCGATCGCCAGCAGCTGACCCTGGAGTTTTCCGACCCTTACTGGGGCTCCGACATCAGCTTCGTGCGGGTGTGGGGGCGCAGCAAGTGGCTGCGCACCCTGGGGGAGGATCACCGCTTCCTGCTGCGGGCCGAACAGGGCGCCATCATAGGGGACAGCTTCTCGCTGGTGCCGCCTTCCCTGCGCTTCTTCACCGGTGGTGACCAGACGGTGCGTGGCTATGGCTACGAGACCATATCGCCGCGCGGCAGCGACGGCAAGCTGCTGGGGGGCCGTTACGTGAGCGTTGCCAGTGCCGAATACAACTACCGCTTCAGCGACAAGTGGCTAGGCGCCCTGTTCGTGGATGGCGGGACGGCCACGGTCGACTACAGCGAGGCCTGGAAGATAGGCACGGGTGTCGGCGTGCGCTGGGTTACCCCCATAGGTCAGGTCAGGCTCGATCTGGCGGTGGGCATTTCCGAGGAAGACAAGCCGCTGCGGCTCCATTTCGCGCTGGGGCCTGAATTATGATCCGGCTTGAACGCACTCATTCTCTCTGTTCTCTTTCCTGGCCGCTGCGGCTGCATGTTTCGCGGGGGTCTGCGCTGTGATCTGGGTAAAACGCATTTTTCTCTGGCTGATGGGGCTCGTCTTCCTGTTGCTCATCGGTGTCAGCCTGCTGGGTTTCACCCATCAGGGCAACAAGTGGCTGTGGCTGCAGGCCAGGGCGGCGCTGCCCTCCCTCAAGGGGGAGCTGGTGGCGGGCCAACTCGGTTATGGCTGGACCCTGGAAGGGGTCGGCTGGCAGGACGAGCTGGTGGATGTCACTGTCGATCGCGCCGTGCTGGACTGGGATCTGGGCAAGTTGTTGCAGGGCAAGCTCTGGATCAAATCCCTGACGGTCACCCACCCCGTGGTCAAGGTCGCCGAGTCCGAGCCTGTGCCGGAAGAGCCGTCGGAGCCCTTCGTCTGGCATCCGCTGCCCCTCAGGATCCAGGTCGACAGCCTCAAGGTGGCGGATCTGGATCTGGCGGTGCCCGGCGTGGATGTGACCTTCAAGTCCCTCGACATAGGCGCCACCCTCAGTCGCAAGGGGCTCATAGTACGCGGGCCCGTGCTGGACGGTCTGAACGTCACTCTGGCCGAGACGCCGGCTGCCGATGCCGCCAAACCGGCTTCCGGCAAGGCAACCTCCAAAGACAAGGCTGCGGCCAAGTCGCCTGTCACCGCCAAGGCGAAGCCGGCGGATGAGAGCAAGGCGCAGAAGGCAACCAAGGCGGCGCCCATAGAGCTGCCCGCCATCCGGCTGCCTTTCCCCATCCAGCTGGAAGGATTGCAGGCCACGGCGTTTCGCTATCAACAAGGGGAGCTGATCGAAGGGCTCGACACCCTGCGGCTGTCGGCCAGTGCCAAAGAGGAGCGCATCGAGGTGCGCGAGCTCTCCCTGCGCCATGCCATGGCGGATCTGGCGCTCAAGGGCCATGTCCGGCTGATCGAGGATTATCCGCTCGAGTTGACTCTGGATGCCAAGGCCCGCAAGGGGCTGCTCGATGGCGAACTCAAAGGGCAGCAGGCGACCCTGACCCTGGGTGGCTCGGTAGGCAAGCTGGCGCTGGCGTTGCAAGCCAAGGGGCCTGTGGCTGCCAACCTCAAGGGGTCATTGGCCGCCCTCAATCCTGACTTGCCGTTTGACCTGGGGCTGGAGTGGAAGCGCCTCGGCTGGCCGCTGCACAAGCCGACTCAAGATGAGCCCAGCTATCAGCTGGACAAGGGCAGCCTGACCGCCAAGGGCAAGCTCTCCGGCTATCAGTTTGCCTTGAATACCGCCGGCAAGGGCACGGACGTGCCCCCCTTCAAGCTGGCGCTGACGGGCAAGGGGGATCTGGCGCAGCTGAACCAGATCAACCTGCTGCTCAACGCCCTGAAAGGGGAGCTCAAGCTTGACGGCAAGCTGGCCTGGAACCAGGGGGTACGCTGGCAGGGCACCACGGAATTCAAGGGGATCAACCCGGCCGAGCTGGTGCCCGAGCTCAAGGGGTCCCTGGCGGGCAAGATTGCCAGTCGTTTCGAGCTCGATGAGGCGGGCCATTGGCAGCTGCAACTGCCCGAGCTGAAGGTGGACGGCAAGCTCAACCAGTATCCGCTGGCCATCAAGGGCAGTGCGAGCGGCAACTACAAGATGGAGTGGACCATCCCCGCGCTGGCGCTGCAAAGCGGCCCCAACCAGCTGCAGGCCAAGGGTAGCCTGAGCCAGCAGGTGTGGAAGCTGGACGCGGATATCGATGCCCCCAACCTGGCCGGGCTCTACCCCGGCCTGAAGGGGGACATCAAGGGACAGGTGCGCCTCACCGGCAATCAGCAGGCGCCCAGGGTCACCACAGATCTGGCCGCCAGCCGGCTCTACTATGCGGGCACGGATCTGAAAGGGATTGCCATCAAGGGCAATGCCCTGGTCGGCGACAAACCGGCTGGCGAGCTGGCGCTGACGGTGGCGAGCCTGGCACAGGGGGCCAACGCGCTCAGCCAGCTGGCCCTGAACCTGAGCGGTGACCTCAATCAGCATGTCTTGTCGCTGACCATGAAGGGCGATCCCGTGGCCGCCAACCTCAAGCTGAGCGGTGGCCTGCGCGGGGATCGCTGGCGCGGCGCCCTCGGGGAACTCAAGTTGAAGACGCCGCTGCGCCGTTGGGAGCTGACCGCCCCCTGGGCGCTCGACCTCGATCTGCCGCGCCAGCGGCTGACCATGGGGGATCTCTGCCTGGGATCCCAGGGGGCCAGCCTCTGCGTCAAGGGCAGCCAGGTGTCGGCCCAGCAGGGCAGCCTCGAATTTGCCCTGAGCGGCTTCGATCTCAAGCGCCTGCGCCCCTGGCTGCCGGACAACTTCCGCTGGCTGGCGGTGCTTTCCGCCGATGGCCGGGCCAGCTGGCGAGGCAACCAGCCGACCCTGCACGCCACAGTGCGTACTACGCCGGGCACCCTGGTCGCCGATGAGCTCAAGACCAACTACCAGCGCCTCGAGCTCGGGGTCGATTTCGAGCGTCAGCAGGCGGCGATCCGGCTCGACTTCGTCTCCAAACAGATAGGCACTATCGATACCGATCTGCTGATCAAGGATCCGTCCGGCCGTGGCCAGCTGTCGGGTCAGCTCAAGTTTGATGACCTCAAGCTGACCACCTTCGCCCCGCTCATCCCCGAGGTGCGCTCCCTGCAGGGGATCATCTCCGCCGATGCCCGCTTCGATGGCACCCTGGCCGCCCCCCTGCTGTTTGGTCAGCTCAACCTGCTGGATGGGGAGGTGCAGACCCATTCCGACATGGTGACCCTCTCCAAGCTGGTGACCCGCCTCAAGATCGAGGGCAACCGGGCCGAGCTCGACGGCACCATGCTGGTGGGCAAGGGTCCGCTGGCGCTGGGTGGCTGGCTGAGCTGGGCCAGGATGCCGGTCAGCGGCAGCCTCACCATTCAGGGCAAGGAGCTGGAAGCCCAGTATCCTGGCATGGGACGGGTGCGGGTCTCCCCCGATATCGCCATCTCGCTGGGAGAGGAGACCCAGATCACGGGTCAGGTCGACATTCCCTGGGCGCGGATCCTGGTCAAGAGCCTGCCCGAGAGTGCGGTGGCCGTCTCCGATGACGTGACCGTGGTCTATGACGATCTGCCGCCGCTGCCGAAGACGGCGCCGTTGCCGATGGCGATCAAGCTGGCGATCCGGCTCGGCGACGACGTGCGGCTGGAGGCCATGGGCCTCAAGACCAAGGTGGGGGGGGGCATCAACATCCGCCAGGAGCCGTCCCGGCCGCTGGCGGGCAACGGCCAGCTGGTGCTCAACGATGGCCGCTTCAAGGCCTATGGCCAGAACCTCATCATCAAGGATGGCCGCATCCTCTTCTCCGGCCCCCTCGATCAGCCCTTCCTCAACATAGAGGCGTATCGGGATCCCGATACCATAGAGGACAAGGTGACGGTCGGGGTGCGGGTGACGGGGCCGGCGAGCAAGCCCAAGATCACCGTCTACTCGGAGCCGCAGATGGCCCAGTCAGAGCAGCTCTCCTATCTGCTGCGCGGCAAGGGGCTGCAGACCAGTGGCGAGGATGGCGGTTTCAACGGTCTGCTGGTGGCCGGTGCCGTCAGCCAGGCCAACGGCGTGGTTTCCAGCCTGGGGGAATCTCTCGGCATGAGCGATGTGGCGCTCGATACCGCCGGCAGCGGTGACAACACCCAGGTGACCCTGTCGGCCTATCTGCTGCCCGGCTTGCAGTTCCAGTACGGGGTCGGGGTGTTCAGCCCCATCGCCGAGTTCAAGCTGCGCTACGAGCTGATGCCCAGACTCTACCTGCAGGCCATGAGCGGGGTGGCCCAGGCGGTGGACATCTTCTATCGCTTCACCCTGTAGGGCAGGTTGATGCAAAACGGGAGGCCCAGGCCTCCCGTTTTTTTATGTGAGCTGTTGAATGCGGCTCGGGCCGGTCGCGCCTGGCCAGAAATGCGAAAACCCGGCGCAGGCCGGGTTTTCTGAAGGGTGGTGGAGGGAGAAGGATTCGAACCTTCGAAGGCAGAGCCGTCAGATTTACAGTCTGATCCCTTTGGCCGCTCGGGAACCCCTCCACGGGGTATTACCAATTTTTATCCACGACTCGCGCCGTGATTGCACTTGAAATGGTGGAGGGAGAAGGATTCGAACCTTCGAAGGCAGAGCCGTCAGATTTACAGTCTGATCCCTTTGGCCGCTCGGGAACCCCTCCACAAGTGCGAGGCGCATACTAACAGATCTTCCGCTGTTGTGAACCCCTTGGCGGGATTTTTCCTGCTCACAGGATCCGATTTGCGGCCGATAAGCGATGAAACCACCATTTCCAAGAGTTATCTCATGCTACCCAGCGCGATACGTGATCAGCTGTTGGTTGACGAGGCCCAACTGGGGCAACGTCTCAACCGGGATCTCCAGCACGGCGACAGGGCCGACTTTCGTCTGCACCTGGCCCTGCTGACCGACGCTGTGGAGGAGCAGCCCTGGTTCGATCCGGCGGCCGTGTCCAGACCGGATCCCCAGGATTGGCGCAGCCGCTTTGCGCTGCCGGCGGTGGCCCCCCTGCAAGGGGGTGAGGACGACGGGGAGGGCGTGCGGCTCAACGAGCGGCTGCAGCAGGGGGGCTCCATGGTGGATGTCAGGCTCTGGCTGGCGCTGCGCTCGCCGCCCTTGCTGGGCCCTCAGCCTGCGCTGGAGCCCGCCGTGTATGACAACCTCTCGCCCCTGGGTCGCGAGCGCTGGCAACGCAAGCTGGCGGATCAACCGAGGCGTGACGATCCACTGCTCATGCTGCCCATACTGGATGCGCTGCAACAGGGTGTGGATGCCCGCCTGCACTGGTTGAGCTGAGACGGGGCGGCTCGCGGCAACGTCAGGATGCAAAAAGGCGGGAAGATCCCGCCTTGGTATTTGATTCGTGTGATGTGCGGCAGATTATGCGTCGGCTTCATCCGCTTGGGGTACGACGTCCTTGGCACTGGCGGCCGCACGACGGGCCATGGGCTTCTCGATATGGCGGTTGAGCTGACGTTCCAGCTTTTGCCCCAGTTCGGTGATGGCGGCGTACATATCCTCGTGTTCTGCCTGGGCAAACAGTTTGCCGTTGGGGATGCCAGCACTGGCTTCAACGATAAACATCAGACGCTCTTTGGAGACAATCACATGGGGTGTGATAAGAGGCACCTGAAGACGTTCGAGCTTTTCAAAGCGGGATTCAATGCGCTCGCGGATAGCCGGGGTGATGTCGATGATTTTGCTGGTAATTTCGATTTTCATATTGGCCCCCTTCGGGTCGTCTTGCTTGTGTCTTCACCTTCAGATTACTCATGGCGGAATATTGAAATGTGATCTGAGTCACGAAATGAATCCTTTACTATCACGCGACTTATAAATTGTGATCTTTTCCCGTTCTGCGCCAAAAAGCGCTTGAGCTCCATGAAACTGGCAGGCAGTATGGGGAAACTTGGATCGTTTCTGTCCCCTCTTGGCAGCGCCGCATGTCGACCTCATGTCCGGTTTTCACCGCATAGTCTCGCTTCTTTCGCACTCCTCACGTATCGCCCTATGCCCTTAGTGCGAGAGGGGGTTGTGGGCTCTATCAAGTTGTCAGGGTAGTGAACGTGGTTGTCGTGGTGTTGGAGTAGTAGATGAAACAGCAGGCCACTCAGATGATGTGGTTTTATGATCGGCAACATGAGCAGTGGAGCCTGTCCGATCATGCCTCTTACCAGCTATGGCAAGGGGAGGGGCCACACCCCTGGGCCGGTCAGCTGGCCGTGGACGATGAACCCGGCTTCTCTGATTTTCTCTCCAGACTCTACCACTCACGCCAGCCCGCCCAGTTCATCGGGCACCTGATGGACGAGAATGGCGAGGTGCGCCATGTGCTCTGGAGCGGCCAGTACGTCTCTGCCCAGCAGGTATGCTGTGGCTGGCTGGCCCCGCTGGATACCACCCGCAGCACGCCGCTGCCCGCCGAGCTGTCCCAGCAACTGCCCCTGTTGCAAGATCCCCTGCTGGCCCAGCTGGCCCAGGCGCTCTCCGCCAGAACCGGGCTCGACTTTTTCGATACCCTGATCAACCAGCTCGCCCATATTCTGGTCGCGGATGCGGTCTGGCTGGCGGAGCGCACCAGCAGCGATCGTCTCAAGGTATTGGCCTGTCACGGGATCGACCTCAAGGAGTACGAACTCGCCGGCATGCCCTGCCAGCAGGTCTATCGGCGTGGTGAGGCCTGCGTGGTCACCATCGAGGCCGATTGCCAGCTCAATCCGCAGTTGAAAGCGGGGCAGCGTTATTACGCCCAGCCGCTGTTCGACCGGCACGGCCAGATCCTGGGTCATCTGGCGCTGCTCTTCTCCAGCGAGATAGAGATCCCCAACCTGGGCTCAGTGCTGACCATTTTCTCCGTGCGCATGGTGGCCGAGCTGGAGCGGTTGCAGAGCGATGCCCAGCTGCGGCTCTCAGCGGTGGCCTTCGAAACCCATGAAGGCATCATCATCACGGATCCCGACTTCAAGATATTGCGGGTCAACCATGCCTTCAGCCAGATCACCGGCTTTGACAGCCAGCGGGTGATAGGCCTGCATCTTGGCAATGATCTCTGGTCAGGGCTGGGGGGGCTGGGCTATGAGCTCAATACCCTGAGCCGCTGGCAGGGAGAGACCCTGCGCCTGCACGTCGATGGTCACATCTATCCCCAGTGGGAAATCGTCACGCCCGTGCAGGATGACAAGGGGGTGATCAGCCACTTCGTCATCTGTTTCGAAGACATTTCCGAGCGCAAGGAGGCCGAGCGCCGTATCCAGGATCTCGCCTACTACGACGAGCTGACCGGCCTGCCCAATCGCCGCCAGCTGCACGAGACCCTGGCGCAGGCGTTCAGCGAGGCGAGCCGCGACAACCTGATCGGGGCTCTGCTGTTCATCGATCTGGATCACTTCAAGACCATCAACGACTCCCTGGGTCACGCCACCGGCGACTGGCTGCTCAAGGAGGTGGCCACGCGTCTCAAACGGCTGGTGCGCCAGGGGGATTGCCTGGCGAGGCTGGGTGGCGACGAATTCGTGCTGCTGCTGCCTTCCCTGTCGGCCAGCCCGCCCCAGGCGGAGATGCAGGCCGACCTCATCGCCGAGCGGCTCATCAGCGAGATCGCCGCCCCCTACACCCATGGCGGGCAGGTGCTGCACATAGGCGCCAGCGTCGGCATTACCCTCTTCCCCGGCCGTGAGCAGGGGGTGGACGATCTGCTCAAGCAGGCGGATACCGCCATGTATCAGGCCAAATCGGCGGGTCGCAAGACCCGGCGCTTCTTCGATGCCTCCATGCAGCAGCAGGCGGATCGTCGGTTGCTCATTCACAACGAGCTGCGCAATGCCTTGAGCCAGCAGGAGCTGACCCTCTACTACCAGCCGCAGCACATGGTGGAAGGGGGGGACATTATAGGAGTCGAGGCGCTGATCCGCTGGCAACCGCCGGGGCGGGCTCTGGTCTCGCCCGCCGAGTTCATTCCCATCGCCGAGGAGACGGATCTCATCGTCGACATCGGCAACTGGGTGCTGCACGAGGCGTGCGCCCAATATGTGCTGTGGGAAGAGAACGGCATTCACATCCCCCAGCTGTCGGTCAATGTCAGTGCCAAGCAGTTCCATGCCACCGATTTTGTCGAGCGCATTCACGACGTGCTGGCAGCCACCGGCATGGATCCCGCCTGCCTGAATCTGGAGATCACCGAGTCCGTGGTGCTCGGCCATGCGGAAGACACCATCAGCAAGATGAGCGAGCTCAAGGTGCTCGGCATCAGTTTCGCCATCGATGATTTCGGCGCCGGTTACTCCTCCCTGAGCTACCTCAAGCGGCTGCCGGCCGATGAGCTCAAGATAGATCGCTCCTTCATCCAGGACATTCCCAAGGATGGCGACAACATGGCCATCGTCGAGGCCGTCATCGCCATGGCGCGTCACATGGGATTCAACGTGACGGCGGAGGGGGTGGAGTCACGCCAGCAGCTGGAGTTTCTGCAGGCACAGGGCTGCCATTTCTATCAGGGCTACCTGGCCTCCAAGCCGCTGCCCGTCCCCTATCTGGAGCGTTATGTCAAACGTCTTGCCCGCCCTGATGGCGCCGTTTCAGGCGCGAAAAATAGTGTGGTGAGCGAGCTGTAGCCCTGGGCGTTAACGGGTAGAATGAGGGGATACAAGACCACCGCCAGCGGGCGGTGGCATTGCCTCTCAAGGGAGAAGTCTTTCGTGAAAGCCGTGCAGGGAATCATTTTATCGGCGCTGTGCGTGCCAGGGCTGCTGGCGCAAGTCGCGGCGCAAACCACGGAGCAGTCTCTCTATCGACAGGCCTATGATGCGGTTCGTGCCGACGATCAGGCCCGTTTCCAGCAAATTCGTGCCCGTTTGACCCATTATCCGCTGCTGCCCTATCTGGATTACTACCAGCTGGCCTTCCGGCCCGGGGCGGCAGAGTATGACGACGTGACCCGGTTCATCCGACAGCACGGCGACACGCCGCAATCCAACCGGCTGGAGCGCAGCTACCTCACCTATCTGGCCCAGAGCCAGCAGTGGTCCCAGTTCCTGCGCTTCTACCCGGCCAAGCCGAGTTCCACCGATCTGCTCTGCATGCACTATCAGGCGCGCTACTACACGGGGCAGCAGATGCAGGCCTTGCAGGAGGCGGGCAAGCTCTGGCTCAGCGGCCAGTCTCGTCCCGATGCCTGCACCCCCTTGTTCCAGCTTTGGCAGCAGGCCGGTTTGCGCACCCAGGAGAAGATCTGGACCCGCATGACCTTGGCGTTTGAAGCGGAGAACCCGAATCTGATCCGCCACCTCGGCGCCCAGCTTGGCAGCGGCATGCAGCCTTATGGCGATCAGATGGTCGCCCTGTTCGAGCAGCCCGCCAAGGCGATGAACCCGGCCTATTTTTCCACCACGGCCCCCTCAAAGCGACTGCTGCTGCTGGGCCTGGCCCGTTATGCCAATCAGCAACCCGAATCCGTGCTGGGCCAATTGCCCGCGATGCGCACGCGCTTCGGGCTGACCCCCACAGAGCTCAAACCGGTGGAGCGAGCCGTGGCGCGCCGTCTGCTGCTGGATCGTGCCACTGCCCAGCGCGGCTGGGTGGATGCCACAGTGGTGCGGCTGGTCGATCCGGATCTGCTGGAGCTGCGGGCCCGGCTCGCCATCTGGGAGCAGGACTGGCGCGGGCTCTCCGGTTGGGTCAAGCGCATGCCCATCGCCCTGCAGAAGGAGGATCGCTGGCGTTACTGGCTGGCCCGCTCGCTGGAGGTGCAGGGTCAGAAAAAACCGGCGCGGGATCTCTATCTGGAGACCGCCAACTTGCGCGGCTTCTACGGCTTCATGGCGGCGCAGCGCAGCGGCGTGCCTTATCGGATGAAGAACCAGAGTGCGGTGAAGCGGGTGCCGGACTGGCGTACCGCCAGCGCCCGTTGGCCCTTCCTGCTGCGGGTGCGTGAACTGCTCGACATGAACGAGATCACGGCGGCGCGTTCTGAGTGGATCCACAACATGGATCGCAACCCCGTGGCCCAGCGCATCGAGTTTGGCCACATCGCCCTCAATCAGGGCTGGCATGAGCTGGCGATCCTGGCCAGCATCCGGGCCGAGGCCTGGGATGCGCTCGACCTGCGCTTCCCGTTGCCGCTCAAGCGCACCTTCTCCCAGATGGCGCAGGAGCGGACCATGAATACCAGCCTGCTCTACGCCATCTCCCGCCAGGAGAGCGCCCTCTATCCGCTGGCGCAATCGCCGGTCGGGGCGCGCGGTCTGATGCAACTGATGCCGGCCACCGCCAGGGAGACCGCCAGCAAGCTGGGGGTGCCCTATCGCAACGAGGAGCAGTTGTTCGATCCCGCCATGAACATCCGCCTCGGCAGCGCCTATCTCAAGCGGCTGCTGGATGTGTATGACGGCAACCGCATCCTGGCTGCGGCGGCCTACAACGCCGGGCCTGGCCGGGTCAAACGCTGGCGCGACCAGAGTGCGGACAAGCCGATGGATGTCTGGGTCGAGAGCATCCCCTACAAGGAGACGCGCAACTATGTGCAGAACGTGTTGTCGTTCGATCTCATCTATCAGCACAAGCTGCAGCAGCCGCTGCGTTTCATGTCCGATCGCGAGCTGAGTCACGCTTATTGAGACGGCAGCCGCCCCGGCGGCTGCCAGATTCCCTTTCCTTCCCCAAAATGGTTATTATCCCATAAGGTTTTGTTACAAAAGGAAACCTGTCAGGTGATCGGGCGCCACGTCTTGGTCTGACAGGTTCGATATAATCGCTCGATCAACACAGACAGGCTTCCCCAACAAAGGAATTGATAGTGGCAACGATTAAAGACGTTTCTCGGTTGGCTAATGTGTCCATTTCAACTGTGTCGCGGGTGATCAACAACACGGCGCAGGTGGCACCAGAAAAGCGTGAGGCCGTATTGGCGGCCATGAAGGAACTGAATTTTCGTCCCAACAGTTTTGCCCAGGCACTGGTCAGCAAGCGCTCCAACTGCATCGGCGTGCTGGTGGGGGACCTGTGTGGTGGCCCCTTCTTCGCCCAGATGATGCGCGGCATCGAGACCATGGTCGACAAGGCGGACAAGTTCACCATCGTCATGTCCGGCAACCACGATGCGGTGCGCGAGCGTCACGCCATCCAGGCGCTGCTGCAGCGTCAGTGCGATGCGCTGATCCTGCACAGCAAGGCGCTGCCCGACGAGGAGTTGAGCGAGCTGGTGGCCGGCAATACCCCCATCGTCTTCATCAACCGCCAGGTGCCGGGCGCCGAGGATCGTTGTGTCTGGCTGGACAACCAGGCCGGCATCACCACCGCCTGCCAGCATCTGCTGGATGCGGGTCACCGCAAGATCGCCTTCGTGACCTCTGATGATGAAGAGTTCGTCGATGGTCAGCAGCGGATGGCGGGTTACCGTCACGCCTTGCAACGGGCGGGCATCGAGCTGGATCCCGCCTTGATTGGTCGTGCCTTCGCCGATGAGAATGGCGGTTATGTGGCCATGGGTGAGCTGCTGGAGCGGGGCGTCGAATTTACCGCCGTGCTCGGTTTCAACGATGCCATGGTGGCGGGGGCCATCTCCTGCCTGCTGGAGCGCGGCTACAAGATACCGCAGCAGATCTCTGTGGTGGGTTTCGATGACATACCCTATGCCCGCTACATCTATCCCAAGCTCACCACGGTGCGCTATCCCATCGAGGAGATGGGGGGGCGGGCGGCCGAGCTGGCCCTGCGCCTGCTGGATCACAAGCCGGTCGACGGGTTGGCGCTCAAGTTCGAAGCCGAGCTGGTCAGACGGGAATCCGTCGCCTGACGAGACAGAATTGGCCCTGAATGGGCCAATTCTTCGTCGATGCGCAGCCAAAAAATTGAAATCGTTTTCAGAAATCCTTTTCAACTGTGATCCGCTTCAAAGCTTTTTGGCCTGCCTGCCACTAGCATAGGCCCCACGAATTAGGAGCCTGCGCTCCCGATTTTCCCGCTGTGGGAGGTAACTGGTCAATCCAGCTATTTCCTTCGTTACTTTCGACGGTCATCATGGATGGCCGTTTTTTTTTGCCAGGATTTTTGCCAATGACAACAGAATGTAAACAGCAGACGGGGATAGTGGGGGCGGGTTGGCTGGGGCTGCCGCTGGCGAGGGCATTGCAGGCGCAAGGCAAGGCCGTGGTGGTGACGGTCAGCTCGGCCGAGAAGGCCGCGCGCCTGACGGCCGAAGGGGTAGCGGCCTGGCCGCTGCAACTGTCGGCCCAGCTGGACGCCTTGCCGCTGCACTGCCGCGAGCTGGTGATCTGCGTACCGCCGAGCAAGACAGAGGATTACCCGGCAGCCATCGCCCGCCTGTGCCAGCTGGCAAAGGCTGCGGGTGTGCAGCGGGTATTGTTCGTGAGCGCCACCTCGGTATGGGCGCCTGGGCAGGGGGAGGATGAACAGCCGGCTCCTGCCCACGCCCGCGGGATGCGGATGCTGGCCGCCGAGCAGGCGGTGCTGGCCGCAGGTTTTGAGTGTGCCATGGTGCTGCGTCCCGCCGGCCTGTACGGCCCGGATCGCCATCCCGGGCGTTTCCTGGCGGGCAAGACCCTGGAGGGCGGTGGTCAGGCGGTGAACCTGGTGCATCTGGATGATGTGGTGGCCGCCTGCCAGCTGATGCTGGCACAAGGCAAGGATGGCGATGCCTACAACTTGAGTGCGCCGGTCCATCCGCGCCGCGAGCAGTTCTATCCCTTTACGGCCCGCCAGCTAGGCCTGCCGGTACCCGTCTTCATCGAGCCTGCCGGGATCTTTGCCCCGGTCGAGGGGCAGCGCATCTGTGAGCAACTCGGTTTTGCCTATCGCTGGCCCGATCCGGCCCACTGGTTTGCCGAGCTGGCCGCAGGGGGCAACTGAGGCGTGTCTGGCCTGCTCACGGATCGTCTCCTGAGCGGTGGCATGCGACTCCAGGGCCCCGGCGGGCTGGGGCTGCGGGGCAATTGAGGTTTGCCAAGGCGGGGCTCGCCCCCTATCATGCCGCCATCCATGATAGAGAGAGCGGTAATGATGGTAGATACAAGACGTCACCCCGATGGGGAGCTGTTGCTGAGAACCCTGGCAATGCCAGCCGATACCAACCCCAATGGCGACATTTTCGGGGGCTGGATCATGTCCCAGATGGATATAGGTGGGGGCATCATGGCCAAGGAGCTGGCAAAAGGACGTATTTGTACCGTTTCCGTCGAGGGCATGACCTTTCACAGCCCGGTCAAGGTAGGCGATGTGGTGTGCTGCTACGGGCGTTGCCTGAAGATTGGCCGCAGCTCCATGCGTCTTAAACTGGAGGTCTGGGTCAAGCCGGTGCTGCGTGCAAACGAAGCCCAGCGTTACTGCGTGACCGAGGGGATTTTTACCTACGTCGCCATCGACGATCAGGGCAAATCCCGCCCGGTTCCAGTCTGATCCGGCTCAGATCAGCCGGGCGTTGATGATGGATATTTCCTGCTCAAAGCCGGTTTTTTGCCGTATCATGCGTTCCAGCATCTCTTCCGAGCCGACACACTGCTCAGTGTCGAACAGGCAGAGATCGCACTGGGGATCCCGTCTGATCTGATAGACGGTGGAAAGCTCCACTTGATGACAATTTCCTTGTTGATCATAAAATGTCACGCGGTACTGGTGCTGTCTCGCCATCGTTGAATTCCTTCTGGATGCGCCGGGCCGGACACGAATCATGAGCCTAGTCGGCTGCGATGACATTTGTGATGGTCATGACACAATGCAGAGGCAGGTGGTTGTTAGCCAATGAAAAATAGTTATCGCATTCTGGGAACGTCGCTGCTGACGTTGGGGTTGGTCGGCTGTTTCGAGGTGCCGGATCAGGATCATCTGGTGACGGCGCAGGGCATCATTCCCGGCGTCAATTGCCAGAAGCCGCCGCTGGTAGCGCTGGCGTCCACCGCCTTGCCCCGCGAGTTTGGCATCACAGTCTGGAACCTCTACAAGGGTCAGCGTAAAAACTGGCGAGAGGGGCTGGACGAGTATGCGAAATCCCAGGATCTGGTGCTGCTGCAGGAGTCGGCGACCCGTCCGGACATGCTGGCGTGGCTCAAGGCCGGTGAGTTCCAGTGGCAACAGTTGCAGGCGTTCACCCAGGGTGGCGTCTCGTTTGGCGTCATGACGGTCGCCAAAACGCCACAGGCCTTCGTCTGCGGCGTTCGTTCGCCAGAGCCTCTGCTACGCATTCCCAAGTCCGGTCTGGTCAGCCTGTACCCCTTGCAGGGCGATCCTGACGGTGTGCTGGTGGTGAACCTGCATGCGGTCAACTTCGAACTGGGCATGGCTACCTTCCGCGAGCAGCTCAATGATCTGACCGCCCTCATCCATCACCATCAGGGGCCTGTCATTCTGGCGGGGGATTTCAACACCTGGAGCGACAAGCGCGAATTCTGGCTGAACAAGCTGGTGGGCGAGCTGGGGCTGCAGGAAGCCATTCCGGTGCCGGATCTGCGCCGTACCGCATTTGGCCGTCCGCTGGATCACCTCTACTACCGCAATCTGGACCTGGTGGAAGTGAGCAGCCCGGCGACCGACGCATCGGATCACAATCCCATCATGGCGCGCTTCGCGGCCCAGGCCATCACTCCCTGATGGCCCGCGGCTGCACCAGCAGTCGGCATCGATAAAAAAACACCCCGCACTTGGCGGGGTGTTTTTTTATGAAGTGACGGCTGCTCAGCTGTTGTTCTTCACGAACAGGGTCAGTTCCTGACCCGGCTTGAGGTAGTCGCTCTTGCCGAGCTGATTCCAGCGCATCACATCCATCACGGCGACCTGAAAGCGGGCGGCGATGGAGGAGAGGGAGTCACCCCGACGAACCTGATAGACCATGGACTTGTTGCTGCTCTTGCCCTGCTTGGGCCAGACCACCAGTTTCATGCCGGGTTTCAGGGCCGACTTGGCGTTAAGACCGTTCCACTTGGCCAGCTGATCATGGGTCACCCCGTGTGCCTGGCTGATGCTCCAGAGATTGTCACCGGAACGCACCTTGTACTGGATCTTGCTGCCGCTGCGACTGGCAATCTGCTGCGACTTGCTCTGGGCTGCCTGACTGCTGACCTGTTTGCTGCCACCGGTCGGGATCATCAGGGTCTGGCCACGGCGCAGGTTGTTGCCACGCAGATTGTTGGCCAGCTTGAGCTGTTGCACGCTCACCCCGTGATTTTGGGCGATGCGGGAGAGGGTATCGCCACTGGTGACCTGATAGGAGCGGGTGCGGATGCGCTCGCTCTGGGGCAGGTCGGCCAGGGCCAGTTCCAGGGTATCGGCATATTCGACCGGTACCAGCAGGCGATAGGGGCCCTGAGGAGAGGTCGACCAGCGGCTCAGGGCCGGATTGACCTCTTTCAACTGGGCCGGGCGCAGACCCGCCAGCTGGGCGGCCACGTTCAAATCGATCTGGCCCCCGGTGTTGACCACCCGCAGTTGCGGCTTGTTGGCCAGTACCGGCAGGGTGACATTGTATTTGTCCGCGTTGCGGATCATGTCAGCCATGGCCAGGATCTTGGGCACATACATCCGGGTCTCACGGGGCAGATCGAGGGACCAGTAGTCGGTTGGACGACCGGCCTTCTGATTGCGGACTATGGCATTGCGCACGCGCCCTTCACCGGCATTGTAGGCGGCCAGCGTTTGCAGCCAGTCACCATCAAAGAAGCGGTTCAGGTACTCCAGATAATCCAGCGCGGCATTGGTGGAAGCCAACACATCGCGGCGGCCGTCATACCAGCTGTCGTGGCGCAGGCCGAAGTTCTTGCCGGTCGCAGGGACGAATTGCCACAGACCGACCGCATTGCTGCGGGAGCGGGCGTGGGGATCGAACATGCTCTCGATCATGGGGATGGTAATAAGCTCCATTGGCAGCTCACGCCGTTCGATTTCCTCTACCATCAGATACAGGTAGGGCTCAGCCCGGCTGGCAATGGTCGCCAGATGCTTATCATTGCGTAGTAACCAATCGCGCTGCTGGCGGACACGGTCGTTCTCCTGCGGATCAAACTGCATATCATCGCTGATACGCACCCACAGGTTCTCGGTGTCATCCAGTTCGTCTATCTGTTCGTCACCAAACAGGAAGCGCGCAGAATGTTTTTTATACGCTTTTTTGTTGACTTGGGGGGACTTGATCGGCTCGATTGCCGTTAGCGCCCGGTCATCCTGATGGCTCAGGTTTTGGCAGCCGCTGAGAAACAGCGCCGCCAATAAGGCCGTTCGTACCTTCATCTCGCTCAGGTCATCTCTTGAAAAACAGCTGTCATCATAAGGGGCAATGGCCCCCTGATCAAGGTTTGTTCAAAAAACGTCCTTCCAGCTGCGTAGCACTGCGAAGGTATCCTCTGGATTTTCCAAGCATTTTAAGGCGTGTTTCTCAGCAGAAAATTTCACGGAATCCTGTTCGCAGCGCAGAAAAACGTTGAACTCACGCTCATCACCCAGCCGGGAGGGGAGACTCGGCAGGCCCTGCTGGCGCAGTTTGCTGATCAGCCCGATCCGCTGCTGGATCGCCCTGTTGTCAGGCTCGACCGCGTAGGCGAAACGCAGGTTGGAGAGGGTGTACTCATGGGCACAATAGATGAGGGTGTCGTCGGGCAGGGCGGCGAGCCGTTGCAGCGAGTCATGCATCTGGGCCGGGGTCCCTTCGAACAGGCGACCGCAACCGGCGGAGAAGAGCGTATCACCACAGAACAGCATGCCATGGCCGTGGTAGGCGATGTGGCCCAGGGTATGGCCTGGCACGTGGATAACATCCAGGCTCAGGCCATGCCAGTTGATCTGATCCCCGTCATCGAGCCACTGACCGTGGTGATCGGGCATGGGATCATGTTTGGGACCATAGAGTCTTGCATGAGGGAAGTGAGTGAGCAGGGCGGTGACGCCACCCACATGATCCTGGTGGTGGTGAGTCAGCAGGATGGCGTCGAGTTGCAGCTCCAACACCGCCAGCCGCTCCAGCACGGGGGCCGCATCGCCAGGGTCGACCACCAGACAGTGATTTTCGTGTCGGATCAACCAGATGTAGTTGTCGTTAAAGGCTGGAACTGTGATCACTGGATACATGAGTCTGCTTCTCTTTATGGAGGGTATCTTATATAACTGGATGGCGTTCGAACCCCAAGTTGAGCCCTATTATGCAGTTGGCACGTACCGAACAACAAATCGAGATCCCGACCAGCTGGTCGGCGTTACCCATGGGGGACTGGGTGGCGGCCGAGATCCAGGAGCGGCTCGACAGCTGGTGCCCACATCTGTTTGGTTATCATCTGCTTAAAGTCGGCGCCCTGAGCGCCGAGCTCTCCTGTGGCTGCTCTTCCATCCGCCACCAGATAGGGGTGGCGACCAGTGGTCGGCTGCTGGATATCCAGGGCGATCCACTGGTCTTGCCGGTACGAACCGGCAGCGTGGATGCCTGTCTGCTCGCCCATTGTCTCGATTTCTCGCCCGACCCCCATCAGGTGCTGCGTGAAGCCGAACGTGTGTTGACCGACGATGGCTGGCTCATCGTCAGCGGCTATAACCCGCTCAGTCTGGTCGGTATCGGTCATTGTCTGCCTTTCCTGCGTCAACATCTGCCTTGGTCGGCTCGCATGTTCACCCCGGCGCGGGTCACCGACTGGTTGCAACTGCTCGGTTGCGAGGTGATGTTTGATGAGCGCTTCGGCTATTCGTTCATGAGTAAGCAGAGCCGGATCGGCTGGTGGCGGGAGAGTGTGGGGCGGGATTACTTCAGACCCTTTGCATCAGTCTATGTGATAGCCGCGCGCAAGCGGCGTTTTCCACTCATCCCGGTGCGCCGTCGCTGGCGTTTGCCTGAGTCGATAGCGGCACCGGGCATGGCGCGTCAGGGCTGGTAGCCCATATCCTAGACGAACAACTCGCGACCGCTCGGGTCAAAGACGCTCGTCACCCTTTGACAGGTGGGATCAGGGTTGATAGCCGGTGTCTTCGGCGAGCTGCTTGCCACTGGCGGCATCGCGCGCCAGCTCATCGCAGCGTTCATTCTCGGGGTGACCCGAGTGTCCCTTGACCCAGAGCCACTCGATCTGATGGCGGGCCACTTCCGCATCCAGTTCCTTCCAGAGATCGACGTTCTTGACCGGCTGGCGGTTTGAGGTCATCCATCCCTTCTTCTTCCAGCCGATGATCCACTGGGTGATCCCTTGGCGCACATACTGGCTGTCGGTGGTGAGTCGTACCTGGCAGGCCGCATTGAGGGTGCGCAGCCCCATGATGGCGGCCATCAGCTCCATCCGGTTATTGGTGGTCAGCCGAAAACCACCGGAAATCTCCTTGCGGTGATCGCCATAGACCAGGACGGCGCCATAGCCACCCGGGCCAGGATTGCCTAGGGAGGCAGGAACCATCCGTGTATAAATCAATGTGTTTTAACATGAGCAATCGATCTTTTTTAGCATGAGTCTTGGGGTAAACTAGCGGGTAAGGCCGAAGTTTGACATAGATTGGATCATGAACACACCCCAACTGAATCGCCAGATCATTCTGGATACTGAAACCACAGGTATGAACACCGCCGGTGGCCCCATCTATCTGGGACACCGCATCATAGAGATCGGCTGTGTGGAGGTGATCAACCGCAAGCTGACCGGCAATCACTACCACGTCTATATCAAGCCGGATCGGCTGGTGGATCCCGAGGCCATCCAGGTGCACGGCATCACGGATGCCTTCCTGGTCGACAAGCCCCCGTTCAGCCAGATCGCCAACGACTTCATCGAGTTCATCCGTGGCGCCGAGCTTATCGCCCACAACGCGCCTTTTGACGTGAGCTTCATGGACTACGAGTTCGGCAAGCTCGGACTCAACTTCAAGACCAAGGATATCTGCAGCATCACAGATACCCTGGCGATGGCGAGGGATCTCTTCCCGGGCAAACGCAACAACCTGGATGTGCTGTGCGATCGCTATGGCATAGACAACTCCCACCGGACCTTGCACGGGGCTTTGCTCGATGCGGAGATCCTGGCCGACGTTTACCTGCTGATGACGGGTGGCCAGACCAAGCTGAACCTGGCCACCGAAAGCCAGGAGAACGAGCGCAATCAGGACACCAGCATCCGTCGACTGGAGAGCAACCGTCCGCCACTCAAGGTCGTGCGTGCCGGCGCCGACATCGAAGCCGTGCACGAGGCGAGGCTGGATCTGGTCCAGAAGAAAGGAGGAGCCTGCTTGTGGCGGCAATGAGCAAGCTATGGAGCGGTCTGCTGCTGCTGACCTCGCTGACGGCCGGGGCCAACGAGGTGTTTGCCCCCTCCGACATTCCCCTGCTCGATAATCGCTTTCGCATCGATTACGGGGTGAAGGAGATCACCTTCATAGTGACGCGCAAGCCGGGCACCCCTTCGGTGATCCTGGTGCGGCCCGATGGCAGCAAGTTGTATGTCGGCAAGGTGACGCCGCCCGAGGTGGGCTGGCTGGCGCTCAAGGATCAGGATCTCATCACCATCCGTGATCCCATGCCGGGTCCCTGGCAGGCCATAGGTGAGGTGGATCCTGAAAACAGGGTGCGCATCCTGTCGAACATCAAACTGGAAACCGATCTGCTGCCGACCCAGCTCTATCAGGGGGAAATCGTCAAGCTCAAGTCCTGGTTGCTGATCGACGATGCCCCGCCCAAGGAGGGTTACTACCTCACGGATCTCGGCATGACGGTGAAGCTGCAGCGCTTCAATGATGCCAAGCAGCAGGGCGAGCCCATTCTGGATGAGGTGCTCGGCCACTATCGCGATGATGGCAAGGGGCTCGACGAGGTGCCGGGTGATGGCATCATGACCGCCAAGGCGGTGCTGGATGTCCCGGCCGGCAAATACAGAGCGCTCTACAGCACCGGCAATCAGGTCTTCTCGCGCGCCCGCTATCAGGATGTGCTGATCTATCCGCTACCGGTCGGTTATACCCTGGCGGCGCCGTCGAAAGAGTACGGTGCCCGGCTCTCCTTCCTGATTGACGGCGATGAGCTGGATCCCGCCTCGGTGATCATCAAGGGCAAGGCAACCAATACCGTAGGGGCCAGCATGGCGTTCAGCGCGGTGGCGACCGAACCCAGGGTGGAGGTCGATCTCTCCGTCATCAAGGAGGTGGGCCAGTATGACGTGACCGCCACCCTGTTCGGAACCACCCGCCTGGGCCGCGAGATCCAGGTCACTCTGCCGGTCAAGTCATTCAACATCTTCCCCGTGCTGGCGGCGCCCCCTTCGGCCGCGTCCGCGGCTTCGGCAGCCGTACCCGACCAGGTGAAATTTGAGGAGAAAGAGAGCAGCGGCTGGCTGCTCTGGTTGCTGGGCGGCGTCGGTATCCTAGTGACTCTGCTCGGCGGGGTTGGGTTCATCCTGTTGCAAAAACGCCGGGCATTGCAAAAGGCGATGGCTGCGCAGAAGGCAGAGAATGAGGGGGCCAAATCCGAGGCCAAGCTGGACTTGAACCTGCCCGAGCAGTAAGAGTCTGCCCTGAATGAAAAAGCCGCCCTGTTGAGGCGGCTTTTTCATGTGTAGCGGTTGGCCAGTCGGGGTGAGGGAGGATCAGTGATCCCCGACGTAGATATCCTTGTGCTGATCGCGGATCTCGAGGAACTTGTCCAGATTGGCCAGCATCAGCTCCACCAGCCGGGGATCGAAGTGCTGTCCCTTCTCCTCTTCAATCAGCGCCAGTACCTTGTCCAATGGCCACGCCTTCTTGTAGCAGCGATCCGAGCCCAGGGCATCGAACACGTCGGCCAGCGCTACCACTCGCCCTTCGAGCGGTATTGAATCGCCCTTGAGGCCGCGGGGATAGCCGCTGCCATTCCATTTCTCATGGTGGTTGCCGGCTATGGTGGCGCCTATCTGGAACAGCGCCAGATCGCTGCCGGAGAGCATGTCCTGCCCCAGCTGGGCGTGGGTCTTCATGATCTCCCACTCTTCCGGGGTCAGCTTGCCCGGCTTGTGGAGGATGGCATCCGGGATCCCCACCTTGCCGATGTCGTGCAGGGGAGAGGCGCGCTTGATGAGCTCGCTCTGCTCTTCGCTCATGCCGAGCAACTGGCAGAACAGCTCGGTGTAGAGGGCGACCCGCTTGACGTGCAGGCCAGACTCCTTGGAGCGGGTCTCCACCAGCTCACCGATGCGGTAGATGATCTCGCGCTGGTTGTCGGCGATGACCTCGTTGAGCCGGATATTTTCCAGCGCCACTATGATGTTTTCGGTAAACAGGCTCAGCAGGCCCGTGTCCATCTGGCTGAGATGGCGGGTCGTCTCGATATGAAACAGCAGGTGATGGCGGGGATTCTGGCAGTAGAGCACCATCTGGTTGCCGTCATAGACGTTGGCGCGATTGGCCATGGCCTGGCGCAAGATCAGGGGGGCATCGACCAGCCGCACGGACGGATGGCCAGGCAGCAGGGGCTCCAGGATCTGATCCCGCACCTCGTAGGCAAACTGTTTTACATCATAGATCTGGGACTCTTCCAGATTGAGCAGGGCACCGAGCTGCTCCTGAGCTCCTTCGACAAACTGGCGCAGCGCCCGTTTCTCGAAGATCCCCTTGGAGGCCTCGATGACCTTCTCCAGCCCCTGGCGATTGCTCTCCAGGGTACGAATATCGCGGTATGAACGCAGGCTGGCCCGCAACAGGGTCCGCAGCTTCTGGGAGGTGAGCTCTGTCTTGTCCTTGTAATCGTTGATGTCGTAGTTGGTGACCACATCATCTTCCGGCGCCTGACCCGGTTGTCCGGTCCGCAGCACTATGCGCACCATCTTGTTTTGCAGATCCTCGCGCACGAATTTGACCACATCGAGACCGGCGTGATCGACTTCCATGACAACGTCGAGCAGCAACAAGGCTACATCCGGGGTCTTGGCGAGCAACTCCTTGGCCTGCGCGGCTGAATAAGCATGCAAAAATTCAATGGGTTTGTTATCGAATTCAAACTTGCTCAGGGTGATCTTGGTGATGCGATGTACCTCGGGTTCATCGTCCACAATCATCACCTTCCATCCAGCCTGCTGGTTATCGAGAAGGGGCAGATCGTCATCGTCAATAATCAGGATTTGGTCATCCATCATGCAATCCTGTTTGGGATCCTGTGCTTACATTAACTGCTTCACTAAGGATAGGAAACTTATTGGGAAATAAAATTTGATCTGTGAAATCTCTTTGTCGTCATCGTGATCCAGGCCCATAAAAAACGCCTCCACATGGGAGGCGTTTGACTATTTTCCTGTGGGTCAGGCTGCTCTGTGATAGGTCGATGGCTCGAACAGGGCCTTGTTGGCAACCAGGTCGATGGGGTCGAAATCATCGACGTTGATGGTACGCAGGCGGCTCTCTTCGGCACGGCGCAGCAAGTCAGCCTCGGTCTGGTTGAGCACTCCCAGTGCCAGACCTGCATCCGCCACCTTGTTCAGCTGCATAAACGGACGCTTGATACCGTCAGCCTTGCATACTTTCTCAAACAGCGGTTCGGCAGAGAGCACGTCATCGAGTGCCTGTTCCAGCAGACCGAAGGGGTTGCCCTCTTCGCGGGTCAGATACTGGCCCCGGGCCAGACGGCTGCGGGTCTCGCTCGGCGTCTGCAGCAGACGGGCAACCTGGCTGTCCAGCTTGTCGCTCGGGCGCTTCATGTCACGGCCAAGGGGCAGCACTATGACGCGCAGGGCCAAGCCAATCCAGCGGTTCGGGAAGTTGCGCAGCAGCTCGTCGATCGCCTCTTGCGCCTTGAACATGGCATCCTGCAGCGCCCAGTGCAGCAGCGGCAGATCCGCCTGCTGACGACCCTCATCCTGATAACGCTTGAGGGCACTCGAAGCCAGATAGAGCTGACTCAGCACATCGCCCAGGCGGGCGGAGACCCGCTCCTTGCGCTTGAGCTCACCCCCCAGGGTGCCCATCGCCATGTCTGACAGGAAGGCCAGGTTGGCAGAGAGGCGGGAGAGTTGCTGGTAGTAGCCCTTGGTCTGATCCTTGAACGGTGCGGGCGCAAGGCGGGCACCGGTCAGGCCCAGCCAGAAGCTGCGCACCAGATTGCTGATGGCAAAACCGACGTGACTGAACATCGCCTTGTCAAAATCCTTCAGCGCCTGATCCTTGTCAGGGTGGCTGGCGGCCAACATCTCCGGCAACACATAAGGGTGGCAGCGGATGGCGCCCTGACCGTAGATGATCATGCTGCGGGTCAGGATGTTGGCGCCCTCTACCGTGACGGCGATGGGGGCTCCCTGATAGCCGCGGGCCAGATAGTTGTTGGGGCCCATGCAGATGGCCTTGCCGCCGTGGATGTCCATGGCATCTATGATGCACTTCTGGGCCCGGTCGGTGAGGTGGTATTTGACGATGGCGGAGATGACCGAGGGTTTTTCCCCCAGATCGATGCCGGTCACCGTCAGATTGGCGGCGGCGCCCATGATGTAGGCGTTGCCACCGAGACGGGCCAGCGGCTCTTCAATGCCTTCCATCTTGCCGATGGGCAGCTTGAACTGGCGACGGATGCGGCTGTAGGCGCCGGTCGCCAGGGCCAGCATCTTGACGCCGCCCGTGCTGTTGGAGGGCAGCGTGATGCCGCGGCCAACCGAGAGGCATTCGACCAGCATGCGCCAGCCCTGACCGGCCATGGCCGGGCCGCCGATGATGAAATCGAGCGGCACAAACACATTGTCGCCACGGGTCGGGCCATTCTGGAACGGCACGTTGAGTGGGAAGTGGCGGCGACCGATCTCGACCCCCTTGATGTGGGTCGGGATCAGGGCACAGGTGATCCCCAGCTCCTCGTCTTCACCCAGCAGGTGATCTGGGTCACGCAGCTTGAAGGCCAGACCCAGTACGGTGGCGATGGGGGCGAGCGTGATGTAGCGCTTGTTCCAGGTCAGCCGCATGCCGAGCACCTCTTCCCCTTCCCACTCACCCTTGCAGATGATGCCGAAGTCGGGGATGGATCCGGCATCTGAACCCGCTTCAGGGCTGGTCAGCGCGAAGCAGGGGATCTCCTTACCGATTGCCAGACGGGGCAGGTAGTGGTCTTTCTGCTCATCGGTGCCGTAGTGCTGCAGCAGTTCACCCGGGCCGAGGGAGTTGGGCACGCCCACGGTGGAGGCCAGCACGGCGCTGGCGCCACACAGTTTTTGCAGTACGCAGGACTGGGCATAGGCGGAGAATTCCAGACCACCGTATTTCTTCTTGATGATCATGGCGAAGAACTTGTTGTCCTTCAGGTATTGCCACACCTCGGGGGAGAGATCGGCCCGCTCGTGGGTCACTTCCCAGTCGTTGACCATGCGGCACACTTCTTCAACCGGACCGTCCATGAAGGCTTGCTCTTCGGCTGACAGCACGCTGACAGGGATGGCGTGCAGCTTCTTCCAGTTCGGGTTGCCGGCAAACAGATCGGCTTCCCACCAGGTGGTGCCCGCTTCGATGGCTTCCTTCTCGGTGCGGGACATCTCCGGCATGATGGACTTGTAGAGCTTGAACAGCGGCTTGGTCAGCTGATTGCGGCGAAAATCCACCAGATTGAGGGGGATGGCAATCACGGCGAACAGTGCCCACACCAGCAGGGGGACATGGCCATAGAATGTGCCGGCGACCAGGGCCGCGGCCGTGGCAAGCGTGGATGTGAACAGATACGCCCGGCGATAAGCCATGGCGCCGATCACCAGGATCACCCCGAGCAGAGTGAGGGTCGTCGTCATTTTTCGCTCCTTGCATGAGTTGCCGAAGTTGGGTGAAAAGTGGGTTAGCTGATCCAGAGGTCTGACCTGTTGGATATGGCCCCTGTTGTAATTCATACGCACAAACTTATCAAGCTGTTTACAAGCTTGTTACCTTGGCTCTGTGATCGGCATAACGTCCTGCCGGCGGCATCTTGACGGGCGGGGGGGCGACTCCGGGATTGGCTTGTGCGACAATGACATCGCCCATATTTTGGAAGAGACATCATGTACCAAGAACTGATCCGCAATGAATTGACCGAAGCTGCCGGCGTGCTCCAGGCGTTCCTGGCAGATGAGCAGAATCTGAAAAACATTGAAGCTGCCGCCAGGCTGCTCGCCGACTCCTTCAAGCAGGAAGGCAAGGTGCTCTCCTGTGGCAATGGGGGCTCCCACTGCGATGCCATGCATTTTGCCGAAGAGCTGACCGGCCGCTATCGCGAGAACCGTCCCGGTTATGCCGGCATCGCCATCTCGGATCCCAGCCACCTCTCCTGCGTCTCCAACGACTTTGGCTACGACTACGTCTTCTCCCGTTATGTGGAAGCGGTTGGCCGTCGTGGTGACGTGCTGCTCGGTATCTCCACCAGCGGCAACTCAGGCAACATCCTCAAGGCCATTGAAGCCGCCCATGCCAAAGGCATGAAGGTGATAGCGCTGACCGGCAAGGATGGTGGCAAGATGGCGGGGCTGGCCGACGTCGAGATCCGGGTGCCGCATTTTGGCTATGCCGACCGCATTCAGGAAGTGCACATCAAGGTGATCCATATCCTGATCCAGCTGGTCGAAAAAGAGATGGCCAAGTAAGGCAGCATGTCCAGCCGGGATGTGTGGCCTCGCCAGGCCATGTCCCGGTTGTGCCTGTCCGATAAGCGGCGGGATCGGCAGTGCTCTGCATCTGGCTGGTCCCGCTGATTGAAAAAGATGGCCCAGTAATTAAGGAGTCCGCTGCTTATGTGCGAACTGCTCGGCATGAGTGCCAATGTGCCGACCGACATCTGCTTCAGCTTTACCGGTCTGATGCTGCGCGGCGGCAAGACGGGGCCACACAAGGATGGCTGGGGGATCACCTTCTATGAGGGGAGGGGGTTTCGCACCTTCAAGGATCCCGAGCCCAGTGCCCAGTCACCGATAGCCAAGCTGGTACAGGCGTTGCCCATCAAGAGCCGCGCCGTGGTCAGTCATATCCGGCAGGCGAACCGCGGCTGCGTGTCGCTGGAAAATACCCATCCGTTCACCCGTGAACTGTGGGGCCGCTACTGGACCTTCGCCCACAATGGCCAGCTGACCGGTTACAAGCGACTCGCCACCGGGCGGCACCGCCCGGTGGGGGACACCGACAGCGAGCACGCATTTTGCTGGCTGCTCAATCGGCTGGAACAGAAATATCCCAAGCGTCCTGCCAACTTCCCTGCCATGTTTCGCCATCTGGCCACCCTGTGCGACGAGTTGCGCGGACTCGGGGTATTCAACATGCTGCTGTCAGATGGGGAATTTGTGATGACCTATTGCAGCAACAACCTGCACTGGCTTACCCGGCGGGCGCCATTTGGCGAGGCCAGGCTGCTGGATGAAGATGTGGCCATCGATTTCCAGAGTGAGACGACCCCGGATGACGTGGTGACCCTGATCGCGACCCGTCCGCTGACCGGCAATGAAGATTGGGTCAGAATGGCGCCCGGCGAGTTCAGCCTGTTTCGGCTGGGTGAGCGCGTATGCGGCAGTCAGGATCGGTAATCATCTGATTTAAATATAAAAAAATACCAGGGTAGAATCCTACCCTGGTTCTTCGCAGCAGCCATACAGGCAAAAGGGATGAGAGAGGTGTTGCTGAGTCGCATCATTCTCACGGCCTCCATTGTTATTTAGATGTTAATTTGTTGGCAACATTTATGTTTCAATCCGGCCTGCCTATCGCCACATTACTAGAACCGGATCACACTTTTCATTTTGCGGCCGCTCGCCGGTCGACAAGCAGAAGGTGAGTGAGGGATGACGCTGTCGCGCCGGGCATCTATAGTATGTTCTGTTTGAATACCGCCAAATGAGGACTGAGGGATGGAATGGTTGGATCAGAAGGTGCTGCGACAGCTGGCGGAAGACATAGGCCAGGAGATGATGCCGGTGGTGATCTCGGTGTTTATCGAGGAAGTGGGAGAGCAGCTCGCCCAGCTGCGACCGCTCTATGAACGGCGGGACTGGCCTGCGCTGGCGCGGCTTGCCCACAGCATGAAATCCTCCTGCGGCAGCTACGGCGCCCAGCTCAGCTACCAGCAGGTGGTGGCACTGGAGCTGGCCTGCAAGCATGAAGATGCCGATGACGTCGCCCGGCTGCTGACCCAGCTGGAGCAATCCCTGCCCCAGGTGCTCTCTCACCTTGCCAACTACCACTGAGCTTGCTGCACAGCGGGGAACCAGCCGGTTCACCGCTGCGCGTAGCTGCCATCAGCGTTGATTGACCAGTTGCTGGATCACCCGATCCAGCGCCAGCTTGAGTTTCAGTCTGTCGTGGCGATGGGGGAGCTCGGCCTCACCCAGCTCGGCCTGGATCAGGCGGCTGGCCAACTCGGCCGGATACTCCCCTGTGGGCGCCAGAATGGCATCGACACGACCCGTACCGGCCCGTGACTCCAGCCAGCGCCATTGGTTGATCAGACTCAGCTGACTGGCGGGGCCATTCTCGGCCACCAGATTGCAGATGAACACCAGCATGGCATCGCTCTCATTGATGGCTTGCGCCACCTCGGCCAGCAGCAGGGGCGGCATGATGGAGGTGAGGAAGCTGCCGGGCCCGAGTATAATCATGTCGGCCTGAGCCAGCGCCTGCACCGCCTCGCGAGTCGCCGGTACTTCCGGGCTCAGGCTCAGGGAGAGCGGTGGCGTATCGAGCTGATCGATGGAGACCTCTCCTCCTAGGATCTGCTTGCCACAGACGGTGTGGGCACACAGGTCGGTGGGAAATTCTGACATGGGTAACAATTGTGACTCTATTTTCAGCATGTCACTGATGAGCTTGATAGCATCAAGAGGGCGCACGCAGAGGTTGTCGAGCGCCAGCAGCATCAGGTTGCCGAGGTTGTGACCCGCCAGCTCACCGCGGCCGGCGAAGCGATATTCAAACAACAGACTGCCGATGCTGGGATCCGTCACCAGCTGATTGAGGCAGTTGCGCAGATCTCCCCAGGCGATACACTCCTGGCTCTTGCGCAGGCGCCCAGTGGATCCGCCATCGTCCGTGGTGGCGACTATGCCGGTCAGCCGCTGGCCGAGAAACGAGAGTGAAGAGAGCACGCGGCCCATGCCGTGGCCGCCACCGATGGCGACGACCCGGTCAAAGTCATTGATGTTTTTCTGCCACATGCAGCTGTCCTGTGGTTGGGCTCAATTGAGGGCCATTCTAGCCGATGAAATCAGATAATTGTTTGATAAAGGTATGATTTTTGCTTACCCCCAGCATCATGAACAACTAGGAGATGGTGTTGAACTTTCTGACGGCTCACTCTCTTGAAGAGACCTCCCTGCTGGCTGCCCGGCAGGTCAGTGAGCGGCTGCTCGCTCAATCGCCTCATTCCCCTTCGCTGTTATTGGTCTATTTTACCCAAGCTCATGATGCCGAGGAACTGCGCCATCACCTCAAGCAGCAGTTTCCGACGACCCGACTGATAGGGTGCAGCTCCTGTGGCGGCGTCATGACCCAGGTTGGCCACCACGCCCGTCAGGGGATAGGGCTGGCGGTGGCCGCCCTCTACGATGACAAGGGAGCCTATGGGGTGGCGGGACAGGCGGGGGATGAGGTGGATATTCGCCAGCTGTTGCGCGCCGCCATCGCCGATGGGGGGCGTCCCGGCGAGCTGCCTCAGCTCATCCTGTTGCACGCCAGCCCGGGTCAGGAGGAGGCGATGCTGGCCAGTATCGAGGCCGAGCTGGGAACGACCGTCCCTGTCGTGGGAGGCTCGGCGGCCGACAACAGTGTCAGCGGCGATTGGCAGTTGTGCTGGGATGAGGGCAGTGCCCGCGAGGGCGTGGTGCTGGCGGTGCTCTATCCCGATTGCCAGCTGGCGTTCCAGTTTCATTCGGGCTATGTCCCGACCGAGCATCGCGGCACCATCACCGCCCTGGCAGGGCGCGAGATCCTCACCATAGATCATGAGCCCGCCGCCGAGGTCTACGCTCGCTGGACCGGACGAACTACTGCCTGGCCTGTGGGGCCCATACTGCGGGATACCACCCTCTCGCCGCTGGCCCGCCAGGTGGGCACCCTGGACGACATGCCCTACTACAAGCTATCTCATCCCGAGGCGGTGACAGAAGGTGGCGGATTGCGCCTCTTCACCGATACCCGGCTCGGCGAGCGGCTGCTGTTGATGTACAGCAGTCAGGAGGGGCTGCTGCAGCGCAGTCTGAATGCGACCCGCATCGAACCCGAGTACGGTATGACCGCCGAGATGCAGCCGTTCGGGGCCCTAGTGATCTTTTGTGCTGGTTGTCGCTTGGCTCTTGGTGATAGCTTATGCCAATTCGTCGATCAATTTCACACCCGGCTGGGGGAGATCCCCTTCATTACCCCGTTCACCTTCGGTGAGCAGGGGCGTCTGCCCCACGGTGAGCTGGCACACGGCAACCTGATGGTATCGAGCGTGATCTTCCTCGACAGCTGATATATGGCGCTGGAAACAAGATGATAGGTAATACGGAATTGGAAGCCCTGGGTGACAAGCTGCAGACCACGCTGGTGGAGCTGGTGCGTTGTCGGGAACGCGAGGCCAAGTACCGCCAGGAGTCGCAGACCCTGCTGTGCGGGGTCGCGACGCTGGCCGATGCCCAGACCCTGGAGCAGGTGCTGGACAGCCTCATCCAGGCGCTCAAGCCCTTCATCGGTTTCGAACATGCGGATGTGGTGGCCTGGGAAGCTGGCAGTGGCATCACCCACCTCAGCACCCAGGATGGCGAGGTGGGGCGCCGCTGGCAGCTGACCCCGCTCTTCTCTCGCGCCATCGAGGGGGAGACCCTGGTCATCTATGACCCGACCCAGTTGCCCGAGCTGGCGCCACTGGCCGATGTGGCCGGCTGGGCCAGCGTCATGATGACGGGGTTGCGCGCCCCCGGTTTCTCCGGCGTCCTCATCTGCCGTCACGCCGTGATGGGTACCTTCGATCTCAAGAGCAAGGCGGCGATGCAACGCTGCCGTCCGCTCATCTCCCAAGCGCTGGTCAACATCGCCTATCGGGCCCGCTTGCAGGAGCAGGTCGAGCTCAAGACGCTAGCGCTGCAGACCAGCGAGCAGCGTTTTCGCAGCTTTGCCGGCATGGCCTCCGACTGGTTCTGGGAGACGGACACGGAGCACAGGCTCAGCTATGTGTCGGCGCCCGGATATCAGGGGGATGTGAAAGCGCATCCACCCGGTCAGAGTCTCTACGATTACGTCTATGATCGGCGGGATCCCGAGTGGGGCAAGTACCGCCGCCTCATCGAGCTGCATCTGCCGGTGCGGGCGGTACGAGCCCAGGTCAGCCTGGCCAGGGGACCCTGCTGGATGGAGATCAACGCCGAGCCCTGCTTTGACGCCGCCGGTGTCTTCATCGGCTATCGGGGCACGGCGCGGGATGTGGGCAACCAGATCCGCCGCGAGCAGGAGCTGGCCCGGGCACGGGATGAGGCCGAGGCGGCCAACCGTGCCAAGTCGCAGTTCCTGGCCATGATGACCCACGAGATCCGCTCCCCCATGAATGCGGTGCTGGGCATGCTGGATCTGTTGCAACATGCCCAGCTCGAGCCTCAGCAGCAGACCCTGCTCGGGCATGCCACCCACTCGGCCCGTCTGCTGCAGACCATCATCGACGATGTGCTCGATTTCTCGAAAATCGAATCCCATACCCTGGAGTTTCATTGCGAGACCCTGCTCCCCACTCAGCTGTGCCAATCCCTGATCGAACCGCTGCAAGAGCGCGCCAGGAGCAAGGGCATAGCCCTGCGCTGGCGGGTGGATGAGGCGGTTCCGCCCCAGTTGCAGGGGGATCCTGTGCGGCTGTCACAGGTGATCAGCAACCTGCTCGGCAACGCGGTGAAGTTCACCAGCCAGGGCAGCGTCTTGCTGCAACTGGACTGGCACGAGCAACGGCTGCGGGTGTCGGTGACCGATACCGGGATCGGCATCTCGGCCGAGGATCAGGCGCTCCTGTTCGAGCCCTTCTCCCAGGTCGACAGCTCGGCGACCCGCCGTTTCTCCGGGACCGGGCTGGGGCTGGCCATCAGCAAACGGCTGGTGGAGCTGATGGGCGGGGAGATCCGCCTGCAGAGCGCGCCCGGCCAGGGCAGCTGCTTCTGGTTCGAGCTGCCCGGCATGGCACTGCCGTGCGAGTGCAGCAGCCGGCCCGAGCCGGATCAATTGCCCATACAGGATCTGGATGTGCTGGTGGTGGAAGACAGCCCGGTCAACCAGCTGGTGGTGTCCCTCATGCTGCAAAAGCTGGTGAGTCGGGTGCGGCTCGCGGCCAATGGCCTGGAGGCGCTGGCCCAGGTGGCGGAGCAGCAGCCGGATCTCATCCTGATGGACATGCGGATGCCGCAGATGGATGGGCTGGAGGCGACTCGTCGCTTGCGGGAACTGGGCTGCAAGGTGCCCATAGTGGCCTTGACGGCCAATGCCATGGCCGAAGACAGGGCCCGTTGTCTGGCCCAGGGAATGGATGATTTTCTGGCCAAGCCCATCAGCCTGATGCGACTGAGAGAGTGCCTGCAGCGCCATATCAGCCCAGTGTTGCCGGATCGCAGGTAAAAAAAATGGTCAACCTGGGTGGTTGACCAATTCTTCAGCAAATACTGAAGAGAGCACGGGATAAATCGGGTTGTACGATTCTATATGAAAAAGTCGTGCCAACTTTTCAGAACCTGTTTATGCGGCTTGCGGCTGTGTTATTGCTTTTTATCGATCACCGCCGTTTGCAAAATGCGAAATTCTTATTTTCATTGTGGGAATATTCGCATTTTGCAATGTTCTCTTTGACTCACTGTGCGATCAGTCGGCGCAAGAATTGACGGGCCGCTTCGCTATTTTGTTTGGCAATCAACATCTGTTTTTCGTAGATGGGCATGGGCAGAATTTCGAGCCAGCGTTGGCAGAGCCAGGCCGCATCGTCAAACTGCTTGTCCGGGTAGAGCTCATCGAGCTCCGGATACTGCTCGAACACTTCCCGCAGCCGGGTGACCAGCGGTTTGTCACTGAAGTCTGAATGGGCGCTCGGCCAGTTGGGCAGCGCTTCGACCTTGGCCCGGCGCAATCCCATCTCGTCCGTTTCCATCTCATGGATGCAGAAACGTTCCATGCCGAGCACAGTGACGCCGAGCAGGCCGTCATTCAGGGTGTAGAAATCGGTCACCTTCACCCGGGTGCCGACCGGCAGTATGCGCCCGGACTTGCCCGTGGTGGTCGCCTCTTCCATCACTATGCCGAAACCCTGGTCATTGATGAATGACTCTTTGAGCATCTGCAGGTGGCGCGGTTCAAACAAACGCAGCGGAAGCTTGCCACCAGGCAGTATGTGGGAAGGCAAGGGGAACAATGCCAAGGGTTGAAGTTTCATGTTCCGTCCTCCATTGAGTAGTTGCTGAATAGGACAATGCAGCGACTGTGCCAGAGGATGAAAAAGGCCCCGAAATGGGGGTGTCAGTCTCCAAGTTGAGTCTGAAATTTATTAATAATCAGATATTTATATTTTTATCTTTTTTTCCAAGGTGATCCCGTAGTCAGCTGAATACGGCCGGATCCTGAGTACTCGCCCCCCGCTCTCTTTGCGTCCTGAATTGAAGCGCATCGCATCTTGCAAAGAGCCAAGTGCAAAATGCGCATGGCCGTTGCGGCGGCGTGCAAACCGCGTCGCTGGCCTGAGTACAAGGTGCGAGCAGGCAGGGGAGTCCGGTTTGAGAAGCGAGAAGATAGAAGCGTGCCGCAGTGACGGATGCGGTGAATCGGCGGGTGAATTCCGCTTCCACACAAGCGGGAGTGTGTGGTCGCCCATCTCGCTTGTTGTGGGGGCAAAGGGGACCGGCCGGGTTTTGCGTAGATAAGGAAAGCCCCGACGATGCGGGGCTTTGGTTTTTTTCTCAAGCTGATCAAGGCATGTGCATAGAGCGCAACAAAGTGCTCTGTTGCATGCAGTGCACAAACTGCAGCGCTTTAGGGCAAGCGCGTTAGTTGCGCTGCTCCAGGTACATGACGGCCGCTTCCACGCGGCTCTGGGCCTCGAGCTTCTTCAGCAGACTCTTCACGTGCACCTTGACCGTGCCCTCGGAGATATGGAGCACGGAGGCGACTTGCTTGTTGGAGAGGCCCTTGGCAATCTCGCGCAGGATCTGCATCTCGCGACGGGTCAGGCTCTCCAGCTTCTGCTGCAGATGATCCAGCTCGTAGATGTTCTCGAGGTAGGGGCGCAGCGGCTCGCTCAGGATCTGTTTGCCGGTCATCACGTCCGCCAGCTGGGCGAGCAGCATCTCTGGCTCGGTATCCTTGAGCAGATAGCCATCGGCGCCGGCCTTGAGCAGGGCGACCACATCCTGGCGGGCATCCGAGACGGTCAGGATCACCACCCGGGAGGTGACCTCTTCGGTGCGCAGCGCCTTGAGGGTATCCAGACCGGAGAGGCCTTTCATGTTGAGGTCGAGCAGGATCAGATCCGGTTCGGACTCCTTGGCCATGGCGACGGCGTCGGTGCCGTTGGACGCTTCACCGACCACCTCTATGTTCTCTTCCAGGGCCAGCAATTGCACAATCCCTTTGCGCATGAGGGGATGGTCATCCACGACCAGAACACTATATTTCATCTCGTCCATCAGGCATCTCTTGTTAGGCTGGTGGGAAAGGTCAGATGTACGCAGGTGCCTCTGGGCGGCTGCTCGCTGATGGTCAGCAGACCATGCAACTTGCTGGCACGCTCATTCATGATGCTAAGGCCATAGTGGTTGACCGCCGAGCTTGCGATCCCTATTCCAACACCGTCATCTGAAATCTGAACCTGAATGTTACCATTGGCGAGGGTCTCACAGCTAACATCAATCACTTGCGCGTTGGCATGTTTGATGGCGTTGAGCACTGCCTCACGGATCAGCTGCAGGATATGGATATGCTGGCCCGCCTCCAGATCCGTATCGGCCAGACCGTAATGGAGCCCGATCTCGGCCTGGGTCTGTGGCTTGAGCTGTTCCAGCATCACCTTGATGGCTTCCCCCAGATTGGCGTCACCTATGCTGAGGCGGAAGGTGCCGAGCAGCTCGCGCAGCTGGGTGTAGGCGCTGCTGAGCCCCTCGTCGATCTGTTGCATGGCGGCCTCTGTCTTGGCGGATTCCCCCTTGGCGAAGGCGCGTTTGAGCAGGGTGGACTGGATCTTGAGATAGGAGAGCGCCTGGGCCAGCGAGTCGTGCAGCTCGCGGGCGATGACGGCTCTCTCTTCCATCAGCAGCAGCCGCTGATGTTGCAGCAGGGTTTGATCCTTGTGCAGCACCTGAGCCAGCAGCATGGAGAAGTTCTTCATCAGCCGCTCGTCTATGGGGTGGCTGCTGATCACGTCAAGCCGGCCGTACTCCTGCTCATCCATCTGCAGATGAAAGCTCACCACTGAGTCGAGATCGCCGGGCCAGCCCTTGCGCCCCGTGATGTAGTCCGGCATGGCGTTGTGTTCGAAGCGGGTCAGCCGTATGTGGTCTATGTGCTGATGGGCCGCGGCCCGCTCCAGCAGCTTGAGCAGGGTGCGCCGGCTCAGCGGCGCCGCATGCAGCTTCTGGGCTGTGCTGTAGAGGAAGGAGAGGGTGTCGTTGGCCTGCTGCAGCTTGGCGGTTTTCTCTTCCACCTTGCTCTCCAGCTCCCGATAGAGCTTGCCCAGTTCGTCGGCCATGGTGACGAAGGCACCCGACAACTCCCCCAGCTCGTTCTCGCAATGGGGGGGCAGGGTGAGATCGAACTCCTGGCGCTGGATCTGGCGGGCGCAATAGACCAGCTGGTTGAGCGGTGCCACCACCTGCTGGCGGGTAAACCGCACGGTAAACCAGGCGATGGTGATGATGGAGAGCAGCCCCAGCCCTTCGGCCAGCGCCAGCATGCGCACCTTGAACTCCACGTGGTACTGCATCTGGTTGACGAAGTCGTCGATGGCCGCCACAAACTGCTCAGTGTTGTCTGTGTAGCGTCTGGGGGTGGCATTCTCGATGTGCTCGCGCATCACCTGCCATTGCAGCAACACCTCGCCATAGGTGCGGCGCAGGGAGGCGGGAGTGATCCAGCGCTGGGTCTCCTGCAACTCGGCCGCATGCAGCGTCTGTTCAAACTGATCGAGTCGTCCCAGCACGGGCTGGCCCTGCTCTATCTCGTAGGCCATGCGGTAGGCCTGCATCCGCAGCGAACCCGACAGGTTGATCGCCTTGGCATCGGGCACCGAGTAGAACAGGGTCACCATGGCCACCACGGCGATCAGGCTCGCCATGAACAGAATGAGCACCATGGAGCGCCCGATGGCGCTGCTGACCGAATGCACTTTGAACCACTTTCCCATGCTGATCGTCTTCCTTCGCATCAGACAATAACCCCACAAAGTAGCATGGGAGTGTACTCCAACTTGTGCTAGCATCGAAAAACTAGATGAACTCCGAGCTGTTTTGCCTAAGTCCTTGCGATAGGGGAAAACCGCCGTCAGCCGATGTTCGAGCTGTAAGGGTCAGGAAAGAAATGCCCTGGCCTCCCGTATTTGGAAAGGTGTTTATGTCGCCACTGCAAGATGGTTTTTCCCGTCGTTTTTACTATTTGCGCCTGTCGGTTACCGATGTGTGCAATTTTCGTTGTACCTACTGTTTGCCCGACGGCTATCGTCCCCCGGACGGGAACAAAGAGGGGCGCAAGTCGTTTCTTTCGCTGGACGAGATCCGCCGCATTGTCTCGGGCTTCGCCGCCATGGGCACCCGCAAGGTGCGTCTGACCGGAGGCGAGCCCTCCCTGCGCCGGGACTTCACCGCCATCATAGAGACGGTGGCCAATACCCCGGGCATAGAGAAGGTGGCCATGACCACCAATGGCTACCGCTTGAAAGAGCGCGCCCAGGAGTGGTTCGATGCGGGCCTCACCGCCCTCAACGTCAGCGTCGACAGTCTGGATCCCCGTCAGTTTCACCAGATCACCGGTGAGAACAAGCTGGCGGAGGTGATGGACGGGATCGAAGCGGCGCTGGCCGCCGGCTTCAAATCGGTGAAGATCAATGCAGTGCTGCTCAAGGGGCTCAATGACCATCAACTGGATGCGTTTCTGGCCTGGATCAGGCACAAGCCCATCGAGCTGCGTTTCATCGAGCTGATGCAGACCGGCGAGATGGATACCCTGTTTCAGAACCATCACGCCAGCGGTGATCTCATCAAGCAGCGGCTGCTCGAGAGTGGCTGGGTCCAGCAGTTGCGTGGTGCGGACGATGGTCCGGCCCAGGTCTTCATGCATCCTGAGTCAATGGGGGGCGTGGGGCTCATCATGCCCTACAGCAAGGATTTCTGTGCCGGTTGCAACCGGCTGCGGGTCTCCTCCGTGGGCAAGCTGCACCTGTGTCTGTTCGGTGACAGCGGGGTGGAGCTGCGTGATCTGCTGGCGGCAGACAACCAGCAGGATGCGCTGCAACAGCGCATTCGTGCCGCCCTCACCGGCAAGGCTGCATCCCACCGCTTGCACGAGGGCAATGCCGGCATGACCCCTCATCTGGCCTCTATCGGCGGCTAACCCTCAGGTGGGCTTGAAAAAATAGCCATCGATTAATAAGCAATCCTCAAATGGGGGTATTTTCACCTGCCCCCCTTCTCTCTCTTGACGCCAAGGGTTTGATCCAGCGCAAGAATCCCCCCTGTTTATCTCCCTAGTGGTATATCCCTGACCTTGTCAGGGCCGCAATATACACCCACTCTTATAATAGGTATTGAAAATGCCTGTCATGGGACTCGCTCGTGCGCTATCAACCACCAGAAAGGAGTCGATATGCCGGATGGGGTCAACCTGTCGCGTCGTGGTCTGTTTCGAGGTCGCCTGACATCGAGCGACCCTCAGGTTCAGTTGCCCTGGTCAGTCTCCTGGCCCGAGTTCGTGGCCGACTGCACCCGCTGTGGCGATTGCCTGGCGGCCTGCCCGGAGCAGATCCTGATCAAGGGTGACGGTGGTTATCCTGCGGTGGATTTCCTGCGTGGCGAGTGCACCTTCTGCGGTGATTGCGTCACGGCTTGCAAGGCGCCGGTATTTCGTCCCATGACGGAGGCGCCCTGGCGATACATAGCCCATATTGAAGCCAGCTGTCTGGCCAGTACCCAAGTCTTCTGCCAGCGTTGCCAGGATAGCTGCGAAACCCGCGCGATCCGCTTTTCTCCCGTGCTGGGCCGGGTACCGACCCCCAGCATAGATGCCGCCTCGTGTACCGGCTGTGGCGCCTGCGTGATGGACTGTCCGGTGGGCAGCATCCGGGTCGGCGCACCCAAATCCGAGGATCCAACATGAGTCAGGATGTGTGTGAAGCAGGAGCCACAATGAACCAAGAGTTCCATGTATCGAGCCTGGTGGTGCTGACCCAGCCCTCCCTGCGTCACCAGCTCGCAGAACAGATAGCATCCCTTGAGGGGGCCGAGGTCCACGCCGTCAGTGAGATCGGCAAGCTGGTGGTGACCCTGGAAGGGCCAAGCCAGCGCCCCATCATGGATGCCATAGATGCGATAAATGCCATGCCGGGCGTGTTGTCCGCCGCCCTGATCTACCATCAGTTCGATGAGCTCGATGTCGAATGCAAGGAATAGAAACGCCGTGAGGGCGGGGCCGCGAGGTTCGCGATACCCGATAAAAGCAATAAAGCGCCATGAAGCTGAGCCAGCGCGGCTCGTCACTATGGCTGTCATTGATGTGATTAAGCAATGTGAGGATATGTCATGAAGCTGAGTCGACGCGACTTTATGAAGGCCAATGCGGTGGCTGCTGCCGCGGCCGTGGCCGGAGTCAGTGCCCCCACGCTGGCGGCCAACCTGATCACCAGCACCGACAAGACCGCCATCACCTGGGACAAGGCGCCGTGCCGCTTCTGCGGTACCGGCTGTTCCGTGCTGGTGGGTTCCCAGAATGGGCGCGTCGTGGCGACCCAGGGCGATCCCGATGCACCGGTCAACCGTGGCCTGAACTGCATCAAGGGCTACTTCCTGTCCAAGATCATGTATGGCCAGGACCGGCTGACCCAACCCATGCTGCGCATGACGGATGGCAAGTTCGACAAGAACGGTGACTTTGCCCCCATCAGCTGGGATCAGGCATTCGACATCATGGCCGAGAAGTTCAAGGCGACCCTGAAAGAGAAGGGGCCGACCGCCGTCGGCATGTTTGGCTCCGGCCAGTGGACAGTGTGGGAAGGCTACGCCGCCGCCAAGCTGATGAAGGCGGGGCTGCGGACCAACAACCTGGATCCCAATGCCCGTCACTGCATGGCCTCGGCCGTAGTGGGGTTCATGCGCACCTTCGGCATGGACGAGCCCATGGGCTGCTACGATGACATAGAGCAGGCCGATGCCTTCGTGTTGTGGGGCTCCAACATGGCCGAGATGCACCCCATCCTCTGGTCACGCATCTCGGATCGCCGTTTGTCCCATCAAGAGGTGCAGGTGCACGTGCTCTCCACCTTCGAGCACCGCAGCTTCGAACTGGCCGACAACGGCATGGTGTTCACGCCGCAGACCGACTTGGCGATCCTCAACTACATAGCCAACTACATCATCCAGAATGACAAGGTGAACTGGGAGTTCGTCAACAAGCACACCCAGTTCCGCAAGGGGGTCACCGACATCGGCTATGGCCTGCGTCCGACTCACCCGCTGCAACAGCAGGCGAAGAACCCGGACAGTGGTGACTCCACCCCCATGAGCTTCGATGACTTCGCGAAATTCGTGGCGGATTACGATGTCGACTCGGTTGCCAAACTCTCCGGCGTCTCCAAAGACAAGCTCGAGAAGCTGGCCCAGCTCTATGCCGACCCGAGCAAGAAGGTGGTCTCCTACTGGACCATGGGCTTCAACCAGCACACCCGTGGCGTCTGGGCCAACAACCTCTGCTACAACATCCACCTGTTGACCGGCAAGATCTCCACCCCGGGCTCGGGTCCCTTCTCCCTGACCGGCCAGCCCTCCGCCTGCGGTACCGCGCGCGAAGTGGGCACCTTCGCCCACCGTCTGCCGGCCGACATGGTGGTGACCGAGCCCAAGCACCGTGCCATCGCCGAGAAGATCTGGAAACTGCCGGAAGGCACCATACCGGAGAAGGTGGGTTACCACGCCGTGCTGCAAAACCGCATGCTCAAAGACGGCAAGCTCAACGCCTACTGGGTGATGTGCAACAACAACATGCAGGCCGGCCCCAACATGAACGAAGAGGGGCTGCCCGGTTACCGCAACCCGGCCAACTTCATCGTGGTGTCCGACCCTTACCCGACCGTGACTGCCCAGGCCGCGGATCTCATCCTGCCCACCGCCATGTGGGTGGAGAAAGAGGGGGCCTATGGCAACGCCGAGCGCCGCACCCAGTTCTGGCACCAGCAGGTCAAGCCGCCGGAAGGGGCAAAGTCCGACCTGTGGCAGCTGATGGAGTTCGCCAAGCGCTTCACGGTGGAAGAGGTGTGGCCGGCCGAGCTTATCGCCAAGATGCCGGAAGTGAAGGGCAAGACCCTGTATGAGGTGCTCTACAAGAACGGTCAGGTCGATCAGTTCCCGAAAGAGCAGAGCAAGGGTGTGCTCAACGACGAGGCTGAACACTTCGGTTTCTACGTCCAGAAGGGGTTGTTCGAGGAGTACGCCAGCTTCGGCCGTGGTCATGGCCACGATCTGGCCCCTTTCGATCAATACCACGAGGCGCGCGGTCTGCGCTGGCCCGTGGTGGATGGCAAGGAGACCCTGTGGCGCTACCGTGAAGGGTTCGACCCTTACGTGAAAGCGGGCGAGGGGGTGCGTTTCTACGGCAAGCCCGATGGCAAGGCGGTGATCTTCGCGCTGCCCTACGAGCCGGCCGCCGAGGCACCGGACAAAGAGTACGACATGTGGCTCTCTACCGGCCGCGTGCTGGAACACTGGCACACAGGCACCATGACCCGTCGCGTGCCCGAGCTCTATCGCGCCTTCCCGGATGCCGTGCTCTTCATGCACCCGGAAGATGCCAAGGCCCGTGGCGTGCGTCGTGGCGAAGAGGTGATCGTCTCCTCCCGTCGTGGCGAGGTGAAGACCCGGGTCGAGACCCGTGGCCGTAACCGTCCGCCCAAAGGCCTGGTGTTCATGCCCTTCTTCGACGCGAGTCAACTAGTCAACAAGCTGACCCTGGACGCGACAGATCCGCTCTCCAAAGAGACGGATTACAAGAAGTGCGCCGTCAAGGTCGTCAAGGCATAAGGCGGGGGAGCGCGAGATGAGTCGTAGTCGGCGCCAGTTTCTGGCCGACATGGCCAAGGGGGCCTGCGGTGTGGGCCTGCTTGGTGTGGGGCTCGGCGGCATGGCGCGCCAGCAGGTGCAAGCCGTGCCTGTCCAGGCGCTGCGCCCGCCAGCCGCCCTCGACGAGGCCGAGTTTCTCAGCGCCTGCGTGCGCTGCGGGCTCTGCGTCGAGGCCTGCCCCTACGACACTCTCAAGCTTGCCCGGCTGTTTGAACCCGTGACCACCGGCACCCCCTATTTTGATGCGCGTGCCGTGCCGTGCGAGATGTGTGACGACATCCCCTGCGTGGTGGCCTGCCCGAGCGGGGCGCTGGATCAGGGGATGACCGACATCGATCAGGCGCGCATGGGGGTGGCAGTGCTCATCGATCACGAGACCTGTCTCAACTACCTGGGGCTGCGCTGCGATGTCTGCTACCGGGTCTGCCCCTTGATTGACAAGGCGATCACCCTCGAGCTGCAGCACAATCAGCGCACCGGCAAGCACGCCATGTTTCTGCCCACGGTGCACAGCGACAGCTGCACCGGCTGCGGCAAGTGCGAGCATGCCTGCGTGCTGGAGGAGTCTGCCATCAAGGTGGTGCCCCGTCAGCTCGCCAAGGGGGAGCTGGGCCATCACTACCGGCTCGGCTGGGAAGAGAAGCGCAAGGCGGGCAAGTCGCTCATCGGTGAGCGGCTCACCCTGCCGACCCGCAAACCGGAGGGGCTATGAGTCGTTATCCGGGGGCAGAGGCTAGCGCGCGGCTCGGCTGGTGGCGGTCACATCGCTTCCTGCTGCTGCGGCGCCTGACCCAGTGCTGCGTGCTGGGGCTGTTCCTGCTGGGGCCGCTGGCGGGCGTCTGGATCCTCAAGGGCAACCTCTCCAGCTCACTCTTGCTGGAGACGGTCCCGCTCACGGATCCCCTCACCCTGCTGCAATCGGTGGCGGCGGGCCATTGGCCCATCACCACCCTCTGGCTGGGGGCGGTCCTGGTGCTGCTGGGGTACTGGCTGGTCGGGGGGCGGGTGTTCTGCTCCTGGGTCTGTCCGGTCAACCTCATCACGGATGCCGCCGCCTGGGCCAGGGCCCGGCTTGGCCTCAAGGGCAACGGTCAGTTCAACCGCAATACGCGCTACTGGCTGCTGGCCATGGTGCTGGTGGCCCCGGCCATCGCGGGCGTGCTGGTGTGGGAGCTGGTCAATCCGGTCTCGCTTGCCCTGCGCGGTCTGCTGTTTGGCATGGGGGCTGGGTGGGCCTTGCTGGCGGTGCTCTTCCTGTTCGACCTTTTTGTGGTGGAGCGGGGCTGGTGTGGTCATCTCTGTCCGGTGGGGGCCTTCTATGCCCTGGTCAACCGGGTCGGGTTCATCAAGATTTCTGCCAGGGGGCGTGAGCGGTGCAGCAACTGCATGGATTGTTATGCGGTCTGCCCCGAGCGTCCCATTCTGCGCGGCCCCGTTCACGGTGCCAAGCGTGGTCACGGGCCCTTGATTGTGGCTCAAGAGTGTACCAACTGCGGCCGTTGCATTGATGTCTGCGCGGAGCAAGTTTTTGAAATCACTGTAGGTTTTGCCGTCAAGGCTGATAAAACGTCGGAGAACAGATAATGAAAAAGCTGATTGGAGCAATGCTGGCCTGCCTGGTGGCGGGGTCCTTGATGGCAGCACAGAATCCCGAAATCACGACGGAGACCGGTGGCATCAAGTCTGAACGGGGCACCACGGATCTCGGGACCGAGGCCGAAGCCGCCCCCATGAAGAACTTTCGCAAGGATGGCGACCTCTACGATCGCCAGTACATGCATCAGCCACCGCTGATCCCCCACGACACCCGCAACTATGAAGTGGACAACAAGGTCAACAAGTGCCTGGCCTGTCACAGCTTCAAGAATGCCAGCAAGATGAAGGCCCCCAAGATCAGCCCGACTCACTTCGAGACCCGTGACGGCATGACCTTGGGGGAGGTCTCGCCCCGTCGCTACTTCTGCCTGCAGTGCCACGTGCCGCAAACGGATGCCAAGCCGCTGGTGGAAAATACGTTTAAACCGGTTGAAGCGCTGAACTGAGGAACCCATAGATGAAATTACCTGGTTTTGTGCAACGACTGTGGACCACCTTCAAGTCTCCCTCCAAGGCCGCCCTCTGGGTGTTGCTGATGATGGGCTTCTTTGGCGGGGTCATCTTCTGGGGCGGTTTCAACACCGCCATGGAAGCCTCCAACACCGAGAAGTTTTGTACCGGTTGTCACGAGATGAAGGACAACGTGTTCGTGGAGTACCGCGACACCATCCACTACGCCAACCGTTCCGGCGTGCGCGCTAGCTGCCCGGATTGCCACGTGCCCCACGAATGGACCTACAAGATCATTCGCAAGGTGCAGGCGTCCAAGGAGCTGTGGGGCATGCTGACCGGCAAGGTGGATACCCGCGAGAAGTTCGAGAGCCACCGCCGCGAGATGGCCGAGCGGGAGTGGAAGCGCATGAAGGACACGGATTCGAGGGAGTGTCGCAACTGCCACAACTTCGAGTACATGGACTTCTCCCTGCAAGGCAAGCGTGGGGCCCAGATGCACTCCACCAGTCTGGCCAGTGGCGAGAGCACCTGCATCGACTGCCACAAGGGCATAGCTCACCAGCTGCCTGACATGACAGGGGTGAAGGGCTTCTAAGGTAGCCAGATCCAGGCCGGGCTTGCCCGGCCTGTTCATATTGCAGCCAACCGCGCCAAAACGGCATTTGTGTGTCCTTTAAATCCCCCCTCTGGCACGAGTTTTGGTAGAATCGGGCCGCCGTGAGTCGCAGCGAGTGACCATGTGGTAAGGGTCATGCCTGCGCAGGTATGGATCCTCCCCGGATCAAGCGCTGCACACCAGGATCCTGGCTACTCTCTTCTTCTCTTTGCTCACGGTCCTTTGTTATCAGGAGCTGCCCATGGGACAGAACATGACCGCATTCATTCCCCTCAAGATCGCCGTGTTGACGGTCTCCGACAGTCGTACCAGCGCCAATGACAGCTCGGGCGACTATCTGGTCTCGGCCGTGACCGACGCCGGTCACCAGCTGGCCGATCGGGCCCTGCTCGCCGACAACCTCTATCAAGTTCGCTCCCGGGTCAGCCAGTGGATCGCCGATGAGGGCATCCAGGTGGTGCTGATCAATGGCGGCACGGGTTTCACTGATCAGAACTGGGTGCCGGAGGCGGTCGGCGTCTTGTTTGACCGCACCGTCAAGGGCTTTGGCGAGCTGTTCCGTCAGCTCTCGTTTGCCGAGATCGAAGGCTCTGCCATGCAGAGCCGTGCCCTGGCCGGGCTCGCCAACCGCACCCTGGTCTGCTGTCTGCCTGGTTCTCCCGGCGCCTGCCAGCTGGGCTGGGAGCAGCTCATCCGGGATCAGCTTGATGCCCGTACCCAGCCCTGCAACTTCGTGACCCATCTCTGAGCCACGAGCCATGGATCCCAGCACTCTTTCAGCCTTCAAGGGGAACCTGATGAACCTGACCCATCTCAACCAAAGCGGCGAAGCCCACATGGTGGACGTGACCGACAAGCAGGTCACCGAACGTGAGGCCCGCGCCGAGGCTTTCGTCGCCATGGCACCGGAAACCCTGGCGCTGATCCTGAGCGGTCAGCACCACAAGGGGGACGTGTTCGCCACCGCCCGCATCGCCGGCATCATGGCGGCCAAGAAAACGGCGGATCTCATCCCCCTCTGCCACCCCCTGGCCCTTACCCGGGTGGAGGTAGAGATCGAACCTCTGCCGGCGGACAATAGGGTCCATATTCGCACCCTCTGCAAGCTCTCCGGCAAGACAGGGGTGGAGATGGAGGCGCTGACCGCGGCCTCGGTGGCGGCGCTGACCATCTACGACATGTGCAAGGCGGTGCAAAAGGACATGGTGATCGAACAGGTGCGACTGGTGGAGAAAAAGGGCGGCAAGTCCGGCCACTTTCAGCTGGGCGCGAATGCAGGGGCGCAGGCATGATCAAGGTACTGTTTTTTGCGCAAGTAAGAGAGCTGGTGGCCTGTGACGAACTGAGCCTGCCCTGCGACTACGCTACCGCCGAGCAGCTGCGGGCGACCCTGTGTGAGCGCGGTGACAAGTGGGCACTGGCGCTGGAAGCGGGCAAATTGCTGGTCGCGGTCAACCAGACCCTGGTGCCCCTCGATACCCCCATCAATGATGGCGATGAAGTGGCCTTCTTCCCCCCCGTGACCGGAGGCTGAGGATGAGCGAGATAACGACCGTGGATCGCACCACTGAGCTGTGGGACGGGGATGAGGCCGCCTTCTTCCCTCTCCTTCCAGTCACGACCGGAGGCTGAGCCATGTCTCAAGCAACCACGACGCCCGTAGATCGCATCCTGGTGCAGCGGGAAGACTTCTCACTGGCCGATGAGTATGCCCGTCTCGCCACCCGCGCCGACAGTGGCGCCATCGTCACCTTCGTCGGCAAGGTGCGCGACTTCAATCAGGGGGAGGAGGTGAAGGGGCTGGCCCTCGAGCACTATCCCGGCATGACCGAGAAGGCGCTGGCCGACATAGTGCAGGAGGCACGCCGCCGCTGGTCGCTGCAGGAGTGCACCCTCATTCACCGCATCGGCGAGTTGTTGCTCGGCGATCAGATAGTGCTGGTGGCGGTGAGCAGTGCCCACCGCGATGCCGCGTTTGATGCCTGTCACTTCATCATGGATTTTCTGAAAACCCGGGCACCGTTCTGGAAAAAAGAGCTGACTGCCGAGGGGATTCAACGCTGGGTCGAGGCCAAGGAGAGCGACAGCGCTGCCGCCGCCCGCTGGAAAATTTGACCTGTTCATCGTAGGGGCTCAGGTTCAACGGGAACCTTGCCCCTGTTTTCGGGCCTGGTGAGACCAGACCCACATCAGGAGGAAGGGAATGAAACCGTTGTTATCTGTTGTCATTGCAGGCGTCTGTGCCGCGGCGCTTAACCCCATTGCCGTACAAGCCGACGAGGTGAAGGTGGCCGTAGCCGCCAACTTCAAGGGCACCATAGAGCGCATCGGCAAGGAGTTCACCGCCAAGACTGGCCACAGCGTCATCATCAGCTCTGCCGCCACCGGTGTGCTCTACACCCAGATCAGTCACGGCGCGCCGTTCGATCTCTTCCTCTCCGCCGATGTGGCCACCCCCGAGAAGCTGGAGAAAGAGGGCAAGGGCAGCGATCGTTTCACCTATGCCATCGGCCAGCTGGGCTTGTGGAAGAAGGGCGGCCCGGCCCCCGACGAGGCGAGCCTGCGCAGTTGGAAAGGCAACCTGGCCATCGCCAATGCCCGTACCGCTCCCTATGGTGCCGCCGCCATGGTGGCCCTGGAAAGCCTCAAGATCGATCCCAAACAGTACCGTCTGCTGACCGGCGCCAACATAGGCCAGACCTGGCAGTTCGTCGATACCGGCAACGCCGAGCTGGGCTTCGTCGCCTGGGCCAACCTGGTGGAGGCGGGCAAAACAGGCGAAGCCTGGGCTGTGCCGAACACGCTGTATCCGGCCATCGAACAGCAGGGGCTGGTGCTGAAGAAGGGCGCCGCCGTCGAGGCGCTGGTCGCCTGGCTCAAGGGACCGGGTCAGGCGCAGATCAAGGCCGCAGGCTATGCCCTGCCCCAATAAGGGCATGAGCCTGATGCGCAACCATGAGTGGTCGGCCTTGGGGTCGACCACGCTTTGCCATGAGGATGCACACCATGCCGTTGGCTGATCCCAACCGGGAGCTGGGCGATGAATAAAAGGGATCTGCTGGCGATGACCTGCCTGACTCAGGATCAGGTCTATCGGGGGATCTGCTCATTTGCAGTGTCTGGTGCTGAACTTGGCGTTGGGAGTGAGTCCGATGAGTGAAGGGGATCTGCAGGCCATCTGGCTCACCCTGAAGTTGGCGGCCAGCACCACCGGCATTCTGTTGCTGCTGTCGCCGCCGCTGGCCTGGTGGCTGTCCCGCAGCCAGAACAAGTTGCGGCCCTTGGTGGAGGCGCTGGTGGCCCTGCCTCTGGTGCTACCCCCCACGGTACTCGGTTTCTATCTGCTGCTCGCCTTCTCACCCTCATACGGCCTTAGGTGCCTGGTGGCGTGACACCTTCGGCGCACCGCTTGCCTTCAGCTTTCTCGGTCTGCTGCTGGCCTCCATCCTCTATTCTCTCCCCTTCGTGGTGCAGCCGCTCACCTCCGCCTTCGTCAACATGGGCAACAAGGAGCTGGAAGCTGCCGCCACCCTGGGGCTCGGGCCGCTGGAGCGTTTCTTTCACATCATTTTGCCGATGACGCTGCCCAGCTTCGTGATGGCGGCGGCGCTCGGCTTTGCCCACACCCTGGGGGAGTTTGGCGTTGTGCTGATGATCGGCGGCAACATCCCGGGGGAGACCCAGGTGCTCTCCATCGCCCTGTTTGATCATGTGGAGGCGATGGATTACCAAAACGCCCATATTCTGGCGGGTGGCCTGATGGGCTTCTCGCTGGTGATGCTGGTGCTGGTCTACGGCGTATTGCAGCGCCGGCAACGGAGGCTGTTCGGATGAACCCGCCAGCCAATATTCCGCAGGGCCACGCCCTGCACCGCCAGTCCTTGCAACTTAATGCCAGGCGCGAGTTTGGCGCCTTTACCCTCGACTGCGAACTGACCCTCGAGCCGGGGGGTATTCTCGGCCTGTTCGGCCCCTCCGGCTGCGGCAAGAGCAGCCTGCTGCGCATCATGGCCGGATTGGATCGCCAGAGCAGCGATCGCCTGTGGTGGCGAGGGCGTGAACTGGCCGATCTGCTGCCCGAAGCGCGTCGCATCGGACTGGTGTTTCAGGATTCGCGGCTCTTCCCCCATCTGAGCGTGCTGGGCAATCTGCAGCTGGCGGCCCGCAAGGGGCGAGGGCGCTGGCAGCCCGAAGCGCTGGCCGCGCGTCTCGGCTTTGCCGAGTTGCTGGCGCAGCCGGCCCATGGCCTCTCCGGTGGTCAACGCCAGCGGGTGGCACTGGGGCGGGCGCTGCTGGCGGAGCCCGATCTGCTGCTGCTGGATGAGCCTTTTTCTGCGCTGGACAGGCGCAGCCGCATCCATCAGGCCCACGTGCTCAAGGGGTTGCAGCAGGAGAGCGGCATCCCCATGATCTTCGTCAGCCACGCCATGGAGGAGGTGAGCCTGCTGTGCGATCAGCTGGTGTTGCTGGAGGGTGGCCGGGTGGAGGCGCAGGGGCGGCCGAGCGAGATCTTCGCCCGCACCGATCTCTCGCTCGCCAGTCGCGACGATGCCGGTGTGATGCTGGATGCCACCCTGGCCCACTACGATGACGACGAGCAGATGGCGACCCTGCAGCTCGGCGAGCAGACATTGCGGGTCACAATGAACCATGTACCGGACGAGCGCGGCCCCTTGCAGATCAAGGTGGCGGGGCGGGACGTGGTGATCGCCACCGCCCCCATAGAGCACTCCAGCCTCTCCAACTGCCTCGTCACTCGCTTGCTGGCGGTGCGCGAGGTGCGCCCCGGCCAGACCCTGTTGCAGTTGGCACTGGGTGAGCAGATACTGCTGGCCCGGATCACCAGCCGTTCCGCCACCCGGCTGGCGCTGGCGCCGGAGCAGCAGATATACGCCTATATCAAGGCGGTCAGTCTGGTCAGCGAAGGCTGAGTCGGCGTCGTTCTGGTACATTATGGAGCGGCATCCCTGGTGGGTGCTGGGGGATGCCAGCAAGCTGGCCGGTCACTATCGGGATAAACAAGGCATGGTTCAGGCGATGAGTCGAGGGGCAATGAGCTGATGCGTCGCAATCAGGTGATGAAATCCAACGGTCTTGCCCTGCGCAGTGCGGGGGAGGGCCCCTTGCTGTTGCTGCTGCACGGGCTGGGCTCATCCAGTCTCGACTGGCAGGCGCAGATAGAGCGCTTCTCCGAACACTATCGGGTGGTGGCCCTCGACCTGCGAGGCCATGGTCAGAGCATGCAGGAGGGACCGTTCGACGTGGCCACCCTGGCTGCCGACGTGGTGCGCTGGCTCGACGAGCAACCGGAGCCCGCCTGGGTGGTGGGTCTCTCTCTGGGGGCCATGGTGGCACTGGAGCTGGCCTTGCAACTTCCTCACAAGGTACGAGGTCTGGTGCTGGTCAACGGTGTTAGCGAGTTTCTGCTGGAGACCCCCAAAGAGCAGGAGCGTTACGCCCAGCGCCTCAAGTTGCTGCGCTGGTTCGGCATGCGCCCGCTCGCCTGGTGGCTCGGGCGCGAGCTCTTCCCCGGCCCGGATCTCGCCCAGGTGCGCCACACCTTCCGGCTGCGCTTCGTGCGTAACAAAAAGAAGGTCTACAAGGCGCTGCTCGACGCCTTGCCCGGCTGGTCGGTGCGCGCCCGGCTCGGCGCCATCTGGCAGCCGGTGGCCATCATCTCCACCAGCCACGACTATCTGCCGCTTGCCAAGCGGGTGGAGCAGTTCGCCTCCCTGCCCAACGCCACCATCCACACCCCCAACGGTCACCACGCCTGGCCGGCAGAAGATCCCTCGGGGTTCAACCACCTGCTGCAGCGGATCCTCTCCACCCACTGAACGCGGGTCCGGGATACGAAAAAGCCGACCCCGTGGGGTCGGCTTTTTTGTGGGTATCGCTCGGGTTCAAGGATGGGAGCAAACCGGGCAGTCGGGGCGTTTGGGCAGCTTCATCTCGCGGAAGGTGCCGGTGAGGCCATCGATCATCAAGAGGCGGCCGCTGTAGCTGCGCCCCGTGCCCGCCAGCAATTTTATCGCCTCCAGCGCCTGCAGGCTGCCCACCAGCCCTACCACGGGGGCGAGTACCCCCGCCTCGACGCAGGTAAGGGCCTGCTCGCCAAACAGGGCGCTGAGGCAGGCGTAGCAGGGTTCATCCTCCTGCCAGGTGAAGCTGCACAGCTGCCCCTCCAGCCGGATGGCGGCGCCGCTGACCAGCGGCACCCTGTGCTTGCGCGCGTATTGGTTGAGCAGATTACGGATGGTCAGGTTGTCGGTACAGTCGAGCACCAGCTGATGGCTGGGTAGCAGGGCATCGAGCAGCGCCTCGTCGGCAACAGAGGCGTGAGTCTCCACCTTGATCCAGGGGTTGAGCGCGTGCAGGGACTGGGCGGCGGAGTCCACCTTGTAGTGGCCGATGCGCTCATCGGTGTGCAGTACCTGGCGCTGCAGGTTGGATAGCTCCACCTTGTCAAAATCCACCAGGGTGAGCTGGCCGACCCCGGCCACCGCCAGATACTGGCTGGCGGCGCAGCCCAGGCCCCCTGCACCTATCACCAGCACGCTGGCCTGCTTGAGCGCCTCCTGCCCCTCGAAGTCAAAGGATTTGAGGATGATCTGGCGGTTGTAGCGAAGGAGCTCGGCGTCCGAGAGAATGTCGCTCACAGCAGCAAGCCCCCGAACGGTTCGACGGTGACGGTTTCACCCGCCGCCACCTTGCCCCGCTCACGCTCAAGCACTATGTAGCAGTTGGCCCGCGACAGTGAGCTGAACACGGCGGAATCCTGGGAGCCTGTGCTGCGCACCTCCAGGCCGTCTGGCCCCTGGCTCAGAATGCCGCGCTGGAAGTCGAGTCGGCCCGGCGCTTTTTTCAGAGGCTCGCTGGCGATGGCCTGCAGTTGCAGCGGACGCTCGAACTGCTGCCCGGCCAGCTTGGCCAGCGCAGGCTGCACCAGCTGATCGAAGGTGACCATGGCGGAAACCGGATTGCCCGGCAGACCGAAGAACCAGGCGTTGGGCAGGCGGCCGAAGGCGAATGGCTTGCCCGGCTTGATGGCCAGCTTCCAGAAGCCGATCTCGCCGAGCTCCTCTAGCAACTGCTTGGTGAAGTCTGCCTCACCGACCGAGACGCCTCCCGTGGTGATCAGGGCATCGGCCTCGCGGTCGGCCTGCAGGAAGGCGGCGCGCAGCTGCGCGGGATCGTCCGGTATGATGCCAAGGTCGAGGCACTCACAGCCCATGCGCGCCAGCATGGCCTTGACCCCGTAGCGGTTGGAGTCATAGATGTCGCCATGGGCGAGCGGGGTGCCGACCGGCTTGAGTTCGTCGCCTGTGCTGAAGATGGCCACTCGCAGCGGGCGGCGCACGCTGATGGTGGCTATGCCGAGGGAGGCCAGCAGCGGCAGCTCGCGGGGGGTGAGCCGGGTACCGGCGCAGAGCACGCTGGCTCCCTCGCGGATATCTTCGCCGCGGCGGCGGATATTCTGGCCCGGGGCGGGCGGCACCAGAAAAGCGATCTTGTCACCGTCGGCCTGGGTTTCTTCCTGCATCACCACCGCATCCGTCCCCTCTGGCACGGGCGCGCCCGTCATGATCCGCACGCAGTGACCCGCGGGCCATTCCCCCTGATAGGGCTGACCGGCGAAGGCCTTGCCCGCCATGATGAGCGGGGTGCCGGCAGCGAGATCGGCCAGCCGCACGGCGTAACCGTCCATGGCGGCGTTGTCGAACGGAGGCACTGACAAGGGGGAGGCGATATCTGCCGCGAGCACCCGGCCGAGGGCCTGGGGCAGGGGCACTTGCTCGGTGTCGCAGCAGCAGGCGAGTTGGTCCAGCATCCCTTGCAGGGCATAGCTCAGGGGGAGTAGTCCGCTGGTATCAAATCCCATCGTCATTACCTCTTTGGTGTGGTTGAGGGCGGATTATCCCAAAAATCAGGGTGGATGGGCAGGCTTATCAGGAGCCGACACCAGGCTGTCTGGCACAGGGGGGGCGGAAGAGGGATTGTTTGTTGCAACCCTCCCCGTATGGGGGGGCCATCAAGGGGTAAAAGTCGACGGATTGGCATAAAGTCAGGAGACGGACTTGAGTTAGCTTGAATTATGGCAATAATCGCCGTTTACTATTGCGCCATAACAAAGTGCCGTCACAGACAAGGCGGCCATCACAGTCCCTGAGCGTGGGAGAGGAACAAGATGACGAGCTTAAGCCAGGAAGCCCTGTTGGTCAGGGCAGCCCTCGAGGCCGAGGGCCTCGAGACACCTCTGGTGGCCAATGCACTGGATGGTCAGCAGAAAAGGGAGAAGATCGAAGGCCACATGCGCGCCATCATGGAGACGCTGGGGCTGGATCTGACCGATGACAGCCTGGCGGAGACGCCGCACCGCATCGCCAAGATGTACGTGAACGAGATCTTCTCCGGCCTCGATTACAGCACCTTCCCCAAGGTGACAGTGATCGAGAACAAGATGAAGGTGGACGAGATGATCATGGTGCGGGACATCAGTCTCACCAGCACCTGTGAACACCACTTCGTCACTATCGACGGGCTGGCCCACGTGGCCTATATCCCCCGTGGCAAGGTGATCGGGCTGTCAAAAATCAACCGCATAGTGCAGTTCTTCGCCCGTCGTCCCCAGGTGCAGGAGCGGCTCACCCAGCAGATCCTGCTGGCGTTGCAGACCCTGCTCGGCACCAAGGATGTGGCCATCAGCATCAAGGCGACCCACTTCTGCGTGAAGGCGCGCGGCGTGATGGACTCCACTTCCTATACCACCACCACCTCTCTCGGTGGTGTGTTCAAGACCCAGCCCGACACCCGTGCCGAGTTTCTGGGCGGCCTGAAAGGCTAGCAGACAGGGGCATGTCGCATCGACATGCCCCTGTTGTCTTCTATCCCCTTTTGCTGTGCCCGACACTTTCGTCAGAAAAGTGCTAAAGCCATGCGCGAATGGGCCGATACAGCTCACCATGCCGGTCTAACGCTGCCCTGGCCATTGCCCTTTCAGGGCAAGGGCGCTTCAGGGGACAGGCCACGGCTACCCCTGGAACTTGCCTCATCCCTGTCATCAGGATGTAGGCGGCTCGATGAACTGCTATGGATGGCAGGTATCCTGATCCGTGCCGGGAAGGCACAGTACAGACGAATACCACTCGCTCACCCATTGCAGGACATGCCATGAACACCATGACCATAGGTAAGAAACTCACCGCAGGCTTTGCGGTGCTCGGCCTGATGATGGCCTTTATCGGCGGCTTCTCGCTGCTGCAGTTTGGCAACATGAACCGGGCCGCTACCGGCTTCACCGACAGCATCCTGCCTGCCGTCGTTCGCACCAGCACCCTGGGTGAGACCATCAATGCCCTGCGCCGCTATGAGCTGGATGTGTTCCTGGTGGCGGACGACCCCCAGCAGAAAGCCCATTACCGCGATGCCAGCGAGCAGAGCCTGCGCGAAGCAGATCGCCAGGTAGCGGCCCACGATGCCACCATCTGGGCGGAGGATCTGGAAGAGCGACGGGCCTTCGACATCGTCAAGGCGGACTGGAGCAAGTACGTCGCCCTGCACCAGCGCATCAAACAGATGCAGGACAACGGCCAGATGGCGGAGGCCCAGCGCATCTTCATGGCGGAGGGGGTCACGCTGTACACCACCCTGTCCAAGTCGGTGGCCGAGCTCATTCGCATCAATCACGGCTATGCCGCCAACTCCCGCGCCCAGGTAGTGGGGGCGTTTGACAGCGCCAAGCTGAGCATCATCATCTCCCTGCTGCTGGGACTGGGGTTGGCGGCCGTGCTCTCCACCGTGCTGACCCGCCAGATCCGGGATCCCCTGGTGATGCTGGCCCGTCAGGCCCAGCGCATCGCGAGTGGTGATCTCGGCAAGGGTGAACTGCAGGAGTGGATCCGCGGCAGTCGCTTCAAGCGTGACGAGCTCGGTCAGCTCGGCGCCGCCATCGATCGCATGCAGGGCGCGCTCGCGGATCTGGTGAGCGAAATTGCCGGCTCTGTGAGCCAGCTCAGCAGCGCCGTGGAGGAGGTGAGTGCCATCTCAGAACAGTCCGCCACCGGCATGGCCCGCCAGCAGAGCGAAGTCTCCCAGGTGGCCACCGCCATGAACGAGATGCAGTCCACGGTCAATGAAGTGGCCCGCAATACCACGGATGCCATGAGTGCGGCCAAGGATGCCTCCCGCACCTCGTCCCAGGGCAACCAGGTGGTGCGCAGTGCCATCAGCAGCATCGAAGATGTGTCGGTCAAGATTGAACAGGCGGGCGCCGTGGTGCAGCAGCTGGAGACCGACAGCGCCAACATCAGCATGGTGCTGGATGTGATCCGCGACATCGCCGGTCAGACCAACCTGCTGGCCCTCAACGCCGCCATCGAGGCCGCCCGTGCCGGCGAGCAGGGACGCGGTTTCGCCGTGGTGGCGGACGAGGTGCGCTCCCTGGCCCAGCGGACTCAGGACTCGACCGCCGAGATCAGCAAGATGATAGAGCTGTTGCAGAGCCGCGCCGCCGAGGCGGGCAGCGCCATGCAGCTGAGCCGTCAGCAGATGCAGGAGAGCGTCGGGCTGGCGCGGGATGCGGGCAGCAGCATAGATACCATCAATGGGGCCGTCACCCAGATCACCGACATGAACACTCTGATCGCTACTGCCACCGAGGAGCAGAATGCGGTGACCGAGGAGCTCAACCGCAGCATAGTCAACATCCACAATGCCGCGGACGAGAACGCCCAGGGGGCGCAGCAGACCGCCCAGGCCTGCGTCGAGCTGAGCAAGCTGGCGACCTCGCTGCACCATATGACCCAGCGCTTCACCCTCTAGGGGCAGGCCAGCGAGTTGTATGGCTACTAACAACAAGGCCCCGTCCATTGGCGGGGCCTTGTCGTTTCCGACGATCTTGAGCGTGGAGGCTGTCGGCTTGGCCTGCAGCTGCCACTCACCATCAGCTCAGTCCGACGATCTCGCCGTTATCATCGATATCGATATGACGATAGGCCGGCAGGCTGCCGAGCCCAGGCATTGTCATGATGGGGCCCGCCAGCGCATAGACGAAGCCGGCACCGGCGCACAGCTTCACCTCGTCGATGGGCACCTCGAAATCGGCCGGCACTCCCTTGAGGGCGGGGTCATGGCTGATGGAGAGCGGCGTCTTGGCCACGCAGATGGGCAGGTGATCCCAGCCTGCGGCCGAGAGCGCCGCCAGCTGGCGGCGTGCCTTGTCAGAGAGGCGCACACCGCGCCCGCCATAACCGCACTCCACCAGGGTGGCGAGCTTGGCACACAGGCTCATCTCATCAGGATAGAGCAGCTGGATCTGGCTTGGCATCTCGCAGGCGGCGACCACGGCACGGGCCAGCTCGCTGGCACCTGCGCCCCCTTGAGTGAAGGCGCTGGAGATGGCCGTGCCGCAGGCGCCGGCTTGGCGCGCCTCGCGCATCAGCAGATCCAGCTCGGCCTGGCTGTCGGTGGGGAAGCGGTTGACCGCCACCACCACGGGCACGCCATAACGGCGGGCATTGTTGATATGCCAGGCGAGGTTGGTGCAGCCTTTCTCAAGGGTGGGCAAGTCTTCCCCCAGCAGGCTCTCGGGCAGCGGCTGACCGGGACGGATATCGAGCAGGCCGCTGTTGGCCTTGAGGCCGCGCACCGTGGCCACCAGCACCACGCAGGCCGGCGCTATGCCGGACTGGCGGTGCTTGATGTTGAAGAACTTCTCCAGCCCCATGTCGGAGCCAAAACCCGCCTCTGTCACCACATAGTCGGTCAGTTGCAGCGCCATGCGATCGGCGATCACCGAGGAGTTGCCATGGGCTATGTTGGCGAAGGGGCCGGCGTGCACCAGTACCGGGGTCTGCTCCGTGGTCTGCATCAGGGTTGGTTGCAGCGCGTCTTTGAGTAGCACCGTCATAGCGCCCGCGACTTCCAGCTGCTCGGCCGTGATGGGCTGGCCCTGGCTATCGAGGGCCAGCTGGATGCGGCCGATGCGCTCGCGCAAGTCGTTCAGATCGCTCGCCAGCGCCAGAATGGCCATCAGCTCGGAGGCGGCTGTGATGACGAAGCGATCCTGGCGTTCAACGCCATCGGCGGCGCTCCCCTGCCCAATAGTGAGGTGGCGCAGGGCGCGGTCGTTCATGTCGAGGGTACGCGGCCAGAGGATGTTGGCGGGGTCGATATCGAGCCGTGCCAGCCCCGTCCTGGCGGTGAACTCGGCGCCGAGCCGGGTCTCGTGGAACAGGCGGGCATCCAGCGCGGCGGCCGCCAGGTTGTGGGCGGCGGTGAGAGCGTGAAAATCGCCGGTGAGGTGCAGGTTCATCTCCTCCATCGGCACCACCTGGGCGTGGCCGCCACCGGCGGCACCCCCCTTGACCCCGAATACCGGGCCCAGGCTCGGCTGGCGTATGGTGGCCATGCTGGGCTGGCCTATGTGATTGAGCCCCATGGAGAGACCCAGGGTGGTGACCGTCTTGCCCTCGCCGAGGGGCGTCGGTGTGATGGCGCTTACCAGCACCAGCTTGCCTGCCTTGCCAGCGGGTAGCCTGAGTAGATCCAGGCTGAGCTTGCCCTTGTAGTGACCGTGAGGGCTGAGCAGCCGAGCCGGGATGCACAAGCGCTCGGCCAGCGCATGGATGGGAAGGCGGGGGGACTGGCGGGAGATCTCGATATCGCTTAGCATCAGCACCTCGTTGGCATGTCAGGTCAAATATGCGGCGCAGTCTAGTGGAATCAACAGGGTTATCCAATGAGTAATAACATTTTATCCGGCAGTCGTGAGCTGCATCTAACGCCCATACTGCTGGATCTCAACGCCCTCTACCACCCGCCCAAGCGGCCGCTCACCGCCCTTGGCATCGTCAGCGCCTTCATGCCGCTGTTCGGTTATGGCTGGCAGGCGATGACCCAGGATCCCGAGACCCACTTTCGCCAGGAGCTGGGCAAGCGCATCAACAAGCACAAGGCGGATGAGGCCAATCTCATTCTGATGTTGCAGCTGGCCGGCATGCTCGATTGCCACTGCCTGCACATCGCTCTGCCCTATGCCTTGAGCGAGGAGCAGCTGGCGACCCTGCGGCGCCGCCTGCCGCGCTGGCAACTGATGCAGACCGATCAACTGCTGGTGGCCGAGCTGCCGCTGCCCGCCGGTCATACAGCGCCCCCCGAGACCCACTCCTGAACATCAGCCTCGCTTCCCGCCATGGGAGGCGAGGCCGCTTCCATCATCGAATCAAGGCCACCGGTTAGACCTCCCGATCCCAGTAGTGGGGAGCGAGATAGCGTTCCTGCACGAACTCGATAAAGCAGCGCACCTTGGCCGAGACGAAACGGCGGTGCGGATAGAGGGCATAGAGCCCCACCTGCCCCTTCTCCCACTCCGGCAGCAGTGACACCAGCTCCCCCGAGCGCAGCGCATCGCCGACGATGAAGGTGGGCTGCAATATGATGCCCTGATGATCGCAGGCGGCCCGGGTCAGGGCCACGCCGTTGTTGGCGCGAAGCGGCCCCTGCGGGCGCACGCTCAGCTGCTCTCCATCCCGCTTGAAGACCCAGTCCGGCTGGGTCAGGGTATAGATGAGGCAGTCGTGCTGCTTGAGATCCTCCGGGGTCTTGGGAGCGCCCTTGCGGGCCAGGTAGGCAGGGCTGGCGCACACCTCCAGCCTCATCATGGCCAGCGGCTTGGCCACCAGGGAAGAGTCCGGCAGGTTGCCGATGCGCAGCGCCAGATCGAATCCCTCTTCCACCAGGGCCACCCGCCGGTCGCTGTACTCTATCTCCAGCTTCAGATCCGGGAAGCGTTCACGAAACAGCGGTAGGGCGGGGGAGAGGTGCAGGTAGCCAAAGTCCATCGGCACCGACAGCTTGAGGGTGCCCTGGGGTTGCTGGTTGTTGCGGGTGAGCTGGCTGTGGGTCTCTTCGAGCTCCGCCAGCAGGGCCTGGGAGCGCTGGTAGTAGAACTGGCCGGCCTCTGTGGGGTTGACCTGACGGGTGGTGCGCGACAGCAAGCGGGTGGAGAGGGACTCCTCCAGCTGCTGCATCAGCTTGGAGGTCATGGCGACCGAGATGCCGAGCTGGTTGGCGGCCTTGGTAAAACTCTGACACTCCACCACCTTGATGAAGGTGCGCATGGCGGCTATCTGGTCCATCTTTCACTCTCAGTTGATAATTATTTTAATAAATCGCTGATTATCTATTCCGATATGGAGGTTAGCATCTTGGTTGTTGTTGTGAACCCCCAATATGAAGGAACGAACGGATGAAAATGACCAAGGCCCTGCTGGCCTCCTGCCTGTTTATGGCGGCCCCCCTGATGGCGGCCGATTACGATGTCGATGCGGCTCACACCACTGTCCAGTTCAAGGTGGGGCACCTCGGCTTCTCCGAGCTGGTCGGTCGTTTCAACACCTTCAGCGGCACCTTCAGCATGGACGATGCCAACCCGGCAGCGGCCAAGGCGAGCTTCGAAATCGACGCCGCCAGCGTGGACTCCAACCACGAGCCGCGCGACAAACACCTGCGCAGCCCCGATTTTCTGGATGTGAAACAGTACCCCAAGATGACCTTCGTCAGCACCGGCTATGAAGGGACCAAGGAGAAGGGCGTGTTGAAAGGCACCCTGACCCTGCACGGGATCAGCAAGCCCGTGGCATTCGAGCTGGTTCACATCGGTGAAGGCAAGGATCCCTGGGGCGGCTATCGCAGCGGCTTCAATGCCTCCACCACCATCAAGCGCAGTGACTTTGGCGTGAGCTACATGTTGCCCGGCATTCCGGACGAGATGAGCATCAACCTGTTCGTCGAAGGCGTGCGCAAGTAATGGGCGCAGCACTCCTGCTACAAACCCTGGCGGCTCCTTTGGGGGCCGCTTTGCTGTCATGGCGCTGGCCACGACTGGGGTATCTGTGGGGCGCCCTGGCGCTCTGGCTGGTGGGCTGCCTGCTGGGTGGCGCCTATGGGCTGCCGGTCAAGGCGTGGCAGTGGCTGCCGCTGACCCTGCTGGTGCCGGCGATGGCGGCGCAACTGGCCAACAAGCGGGCCGCGCTCTTGCTGTTCGCAGCGCTCGCCGCCCTGGTGTGGTGGCAGGGGCTGGCCTCTGTGCTCGCCCTGGACCCGCGCATCTGGCTGGCGCTGCTGCCCGCCATCGCCTGGTTCGGTTGGGTGCAGCTGCGCACCGACAGCCACGAGGGGCTCGGCTTTGCCCTCGGCTTCATCTGGCTGGCGCTGGTGATCGGCATAGACGGCAGTTTGCTGATTGCCCAGCTGGCGGGGGCCCTGGCTGCCTTTGCCGGTTTCCGGGCCCTGCTTGGCGCCTTTGCCGGCGTCAAGGCGGCGCCTGCCGCGCTCGGGTTGGCACTGGCCTTCATGCAGATGCTCGCCTGGCAATACGTGGAAGTGCCGCTTGCGGTCTTGCTGCCGGTCTGGCTGTTGCCGCTGCTGGAGTGGGCCTTGCGCAACAAGCCCTGGATCCAGCGTTGGGCCCTGCTGATCCTGCTGGCGGGAGTCGGCACCGGATTGAGTCTGTGGAAGGTATGGCCCGAGGCCTCTTTGTACTGATTTTTAGCATAAAAAACAGGCAATTAACCCGAAAGTTGACGACTTCGTCATAGTCTGCACAGATAAAGATTGAGCCCCCTTGTGGATTCAGATAAAAAGGATTTTCAATTATCTGGACACACACAGAACCCGGTCATGCCGGGTTCTGTTTGCCTGCTTGTTTGCGGCGCGCTAAGGAGGCCACAGTTGCGCAGTCAAGGATCTGAGCATCTGTTTTTTCGCCATTTCACCGAGCAGGGACGCCTCGACGGCCTCTGCATCCTGCTGGTTACCCATCTGCTTCCCGATCGCCCCCAGTTTATCCAGGCTCTCGATCAAATCGGGCGGATCGGCGCCATCCTGCCCAAACCCAAGTCAGTGCACGGACCGACCCTGACCTGGGCCCAGCAGCACTACCCGGTGCTGCCGCTCAACCGCCAGTGGACCAACACGCCGCAGGGGGTGATAGAGCACATAGCCCCCCTGGTTGCCCCCCATGAAAGGTTGATCATTCTGGACATAGGCGGCTACTTTGCCAAGACCCAGGCGACCCTGAGCGAGTATTTCGGCCCCCGCTTCCTCGGGGTAGTGGAGATGACCGAAAACGGCCATCAGCGCTACGAGCAGGAGGTGCTGGCCACCCCTGTCATCTCGGTGGCGCGCAGCCCCCTCAAGCAGGCCGAGGATATCCAGATTGGCCTCAGCGTGGTCTACTCCGCCGAGTCCCTGGCCCGCACCCTCAACCGTACCTTCAACGTCTGTCAGGCCGCCCTGTTCGGCTATGGCAAGGTGGGGCGCAGCATCGCCCGCGAGCTCAGGTGCCGCAACCTGCACCTGGAGCTGGTGGAGACAGACGTGCTGCGCCAGGTGGAGGCGCTCTCCCACGGCTTCAAGCTGGTGGGCAAGGCCGAGGCGCTGAGTCGGGCCGAGCTGGTGATCTGCTCCACCGGCAACGGTGCGCTGGATCTGGCCGACTTGCAGCAGTTGCGCCCCGGCGCCATGCTGGCCTCGGTCACCTCGGCCGACGACGAATTTGCATTTTGTCTCTCCCAGCTGCCCTGGCCGAGCGAGGAGGTGTGCCCCCATGTGCTGGCGCTGACCCGGCCCGATGGCAGCACCATCTTCCTGCTCAACCGGGGGGAGGCGGTCAATTTCGTCCACGGCGCCGTCATCGGCGAATACGTCTATCTGGTGCTGGCGGAGATCATCGAGGGGGTGCGTCAGCTGGCGCAGCAACCCCTGGCCCCCGGCCTGTTCGATCTGCCGCAGTCCACCATGCGCACCATAGCCCGCCACTGGTTGACCGATTTCCACGGGGTCAGCCAGTGAGCCAGGCGCTGCTTTTTGCTATTGCAGCCAGCATGGCGGGCCATCATTATCCCCATCTCCCGCTGGCCGATTTTTATGGAGTCACCCAATGACAGAGTCGTTAACCCCCATCAGCAAGCCCCGCATCGAGATCCGCTACTGCACCCTCTGTCGCTGGATGCTGCGCGCCGCCTGGCTGGCGCAGGAGCTGCTCTCCACCTTCGACAGCGATCTCGGCGAGGTGGCGCTGGTACCCGCCAGCAAGGGGGAGTTCCGCATCCTGGTCAATGGCGTGCTGGTGTGGGACAGGGTGGCTGACGAGGGCTTCCCCGAGGCGAAAGAGATCAAGCAGCGGGTGCGCGATGTCATCGCCCCCGAGCGGGATCTGGGTCACTCGGATCGCAAACCTGCCGCACAGTGATGGCGGTGGCTTGCACGACAAACAGGGAGGCTGCGGCCTCCCTGTTTGTTGTTGGTCAATCCACGGTTGAGCATGTTCCGCCGCGCTCGGTGCCGGTGGTCGAGGCGGCAGGCTGAGTGCGGCTCGGGTGACCCAGGGGGCTGCCGATATAGCGGGCCCGCTTGTGGGGTTTGAGGCGGCTTGTGTCTACCCACACCAGGCCGTCGATGCAGTGGTTGAAGTCGGGGTCTATGCCGAAATCCATGAACTGCACGCCGCCCGGCTCGCACAGCTCGGAATATTGCTTGTAGAGGGTGGGGATGGCGCAGCCCAGATTGTCGAGTCGGGCCTTGAGTTCCCGCAGATCGGCGGCGTAGTCCTGCCCTGCAAACAGCGGCGCTGTGGCGGGGTAGGGGCGGCGCGATGGGGCGAGCGCGAGCTCGGGGGCAAAGTGCTGGCGGTAGAAGCTCACCAGCAGATCCTTGGCCGGCGGCGGCAGGCTGCCGGAGAGCGACACAGGGCCGAACAGATAGCGGTAGTGGGGATAGCGGGCCAGGTAGGCACCTATGCCGAACCAGAGGTAATCCAGCCCCCGCTTGCCCCAGTAGGCGGGCTGGATGAAGCTGCGGCCCAGCTCGATGGCGAGCTCCAGCCGGGGCAGCAGCTTCTCCTCGAAACCGAACAGGGTATGGCTGTAGAGGCCGGCCACTCCCTTGCTCGCCATCAGCTCGGCCACGGGGGCGAAGCGGTAGGCGCCTATGATCTCGAGCCGGGCCGGATCCCACAGGATCAGGTGGTGATAGTCATCATCGAAGGCGTCGAGATCCCGCCGCTTGCCCGAGCCTTCTCCCACGGCGCGAAAGGCTATTTCCCGCAGGCGCCCCAGCTCGCGCAGGATCACCGAGTGGCTCAGCTCATGGCGCCGGTAGAGGTAGATCCCCTGGCCGTCCGGGGTGTGGCCGAGGGCCTCGCAAGCCTCGATGGCCTGCTTGAGCTGACGGCGCTCCTCCGGCAGGGCTATGGGGGCCTCGGTCGCGAGTTTGCCCCGCTTGCCCTTGCCGATCCGGTAGAGGTGACTGCGCACCAGTTGCGCCGCCGTCTTGGTGGGGAGTCCGGCCAGGCTGGCCGGCGGAATGCGCGCCCCTATGGTGACGGCAATGCGCCCGCCCTGCTGGCGAAACAGCTGCTTGACCAGCAAGAGACCCGCCCAGGCGTTGTTGAGCCAGGCGGCGAGATAGAAACCCAGACCGTTGCGCCCGCCCAGGTGGATGGGTACCAGCGGGGTGCGGGTACGCTGGGCCAGCTTGATGAAGCCCCCCTGCCAGGGGCCATCCTTCACCCCCCTGGGGCCGAGGCGCGACACTTCGCCGGCGGGGAAGATGACCAGGGCCCCTTCGCTCGCCAGATGCTCGCCCATCGCCAGAATGGCGCGTCGGTCGGTCTTGCCCCCCAGGTTGTCCACCGGCAACAGCAAGGGGCGCAGCGGCGCCAGCTGGGCCAGCAGCTGGTTGGCCACTATCTTGACGTCCGGCCGGATGCGACCTAGCAGGCGCAGCAGTGCCAGCCCGTCCAGCGAGCCTATGGGGTGATTGGCGACGATAATGACCCGGCCCGAGGTCGGTATGTGCTCCAGCTGTGTCTCGCTCACCCGGTAGTCAAAATCGAGCTGCTGCAGCGCCTGCTCAACGAAATCGAGTCCGCGCAGATGGGGGTAGCGGCCGGCAAAGTGCTGGAAGGCCTCTTCGTGCAGCAGCCAGCGCAGGCCCCGGCCGAGCAGGGGGCGCAGCGGCGTCTTGTCCGGGAGGTGGGGCAGGTATTGTCGTAGCAGGGTATCGACGCTGAACATGGGCAAAGCTCCGGTGAACCTTTGCCCCAGCATGTGCGGTTTCTGTTCCCGCCATGTGGCAGCGGGATGACGGTTTGATGGCAGGGGCAGGGAATGGCAGTGTTCTGTTCCCTCCCTTGTGCCGCGGGATGACTGCTTGCTAGCAAAGAGGGGAGCCCGCTAACCGGCTCCCCTCTTTGTGGTCGTGGTCGCGCTGGTTGCCCGATTAACTGCGCCAGGCCGAGGTCAGCCGCACCAGCTCGACCAGGGTGGCGACCGCTTTCTCCATGGATTGCAGCGGGATGAACTCGTGCTTGCCGTGGAAGTTGTGACCACCGGTGAAAATGTTGGGGCAGGGCAGGCCCATGAAGGAGAGGCGGGCGCCATCTGTGCCACCGCGAATGGGCTTGATCTTGGGCACCACGTCGGCGGCCTGCATGGCGGCCCTGGCCAGCTCGATGATGTGCATGTGCGGCTCTATCTGGCTGCGCATGTTGCGATAGCTGTCGGTCAGGGTGAGCTCGATGCGTGCCTTGGGGGCATCCAGCTGCGAGGAGGCGACCCGCTCCTTGAGCTGGGCCTTGCGGGCGGCGAAGCTGTCGTCATCGAAGTCGCGGATGATGTAATGCAGGGTACTCTCCTCCACAGTGCCGCTCATCTGGGCCAGGTGGAAGAAGCCCTCGTAGCCGTCGGTCGCCTCCGGGGTCTGCTCGGGGGGCATGGCGGCGTGGAAGCGGGCGGCCAGGGTCTGGCTGTTGATCATGCTGCCCTTGGCGGTGCCTGGGTGGACGTTGTTGCCGACAAACCGCACAGTGGCGCTGGCGGCGTTGAAGTTTTCATACTCCAGCTCGCCCAGTTCACCACCATCGACGGTATAAGCCCATTTGGCCGGGAATCTGTCCAGCGGGAACAGATCGGCGCCGCGGCCTATCTCCTCGTCCGGAGTGAGGCCGACCCAGACGTCGCCACGGGGGATCTCGGGGTGGGCCTGCAGATGGGCGATGGCGCTGAGGATCTCGGCGATGCCCGCCTTGTCGTCGGCGCCCAGCAGGGTAGTGCCATCCGTGGTAATGAGATCCTGGCCCAGGTAGTTTTTCAGGCAGCGATACTGGCGAATGGCCAGTACCTCGTCCCCCTTGCCCAGACAGATGTCCCCTCCCTGATAATTCTCGATGATCTGGGGCACCACCTGCTGGGCCTCGTAGTCGGCGGTGTCCATGTGGGCAATCAAGCCGATGGCCGGCGCATCCGTCTGGTTGCCCGGCAGGCAGGCGGTGAGGTAGCCGTGCTCGTCCAGGGTGACCTGGGTCAGCCCCATCTGCTGCATCTCACCTTGCAGGGCGCGGGCGAAGATAAGCTGCCCCTCGCTGCTGGGACAGACGGGATTGGTCGCATCGGAGCGGGTATGAAAAGTCACGTAACGCAGAAAACGCTCAAGCAGGGTATCCATTGGCAAGCCTCAAACCTGTGGTGAAGGGCCATTGTGGCCAATCTTGCCGGGGTGCTTATTGCGTCAGCGCAGTTTTTGTCACATTTTTTGGCGAAGATGTGGCGTGAAGCGTGTAAGGTAGAGCAAGCGGTGGCTACTGATATTCCACGCAGAATAAAATAACGAGAAATTGGCATTTTTAAGCGCGTTGTAATTAAGCCCCATCCGGTGTGCGGCGTGGTGCCACAAGGGCTCTGCCCGAGGGGGCCAATCCCGCGCTATTTTCAGGGGCAAGAATGGCCTGCGGGCGAGCCTCGGCATCCCAGTGCCAGCCTCATCGGCAGCAAGATTTGATCGCCTTATTAAAAGCAGTTTTTGAACACTATTTTTTATTGTCACCGCTGGCGGTAAGTGTGTACACTCCGCGCCGATCCAAGGGTAACCCTGAAGCAGGCAGAGGCCGCCAGAAACCTGAAAGATCATACGCCTATAGGGCGAGGCACGCAGAAACGACAGACACTGCTGGGGTATGGTTTCTTTAATACCGGTTAGGCTCCGGTATCAGGGAGAACAACGGACACTCATTATCCATCTGACCGAGTGAGCCAATGGCTCATCATCTTCCCTTGTCATGGGCGGTCACTGGTGTTGAGTTGGGCTGTGGTCGTGGTCGTCCATCAACACGCTTGCGTGCTGGCGTCTTCGCTTTCTTCTTTGAAACCTCCCTTGTCGTCGTGATGCGGCCGAATGATGAACTGACGGCGTGGCTGATGTCGTCTGTCATCAAAGTACCGCGGCGCTGTTTGCGCAGCACCGCATACCGTTGAGCTTGATGTAAAGCCACCAGCCCCACATCAAGACTCGTTACTTCCCAAAATCCACCAGGCAGCCACAGGCTTGCCGCGATGTGCAAAGAGATGGTCTGGATGTGACAGAGAGTCACGGTCGAGGTCAAGCGGCCCTGCGCCGCGGGCTCAGACAGATGACTTTCCAGACTCCAGCAGGCAGCCTTGGCTCGCCACGCTTTGCACTCGATGGTCTGGATGTGATTGAGGGTAACGAAGGCGGCCACTGGCCGCTCATTTGCGAGGCATAGCCCATGACTAACTGGTCCAGCAAGGACTCCTTGAAGGTCTACAACGTTCCCTACTGGGGTGCGGGTTTTTTCAACATCAATGACGCCGGTCATGTGACCGTCGCTCCCGACAAGTCACGCCCTGACGCACACATCGTCATCTCTGATGCCATCGAACAGTTGCGTCAGTCCGGGCTGACCACCCCAGTGTTGCTGCGCTTCCCCGACATCCTCAAGAGTCGGGTCGATGCGCTGTTCAACGCCTTTGGTCAGGCCATCGAGAAGTCAGGCTATGAAGGGGACTACCTGTGCGTTTACCCGATCAAGGTAAACCAGCAGCGTCGTGTCATCGAGACCATCAGCCAGTCCTACAGCGACAAGCCCCGGCTTGGCCTGGAAGCTGGTTCCAAACCGGAACTGCTGGCCGTGCTGTCCCATCACCATGAGCAAGGCTCGGTGATCGTCTGCAACGGTTACAAAGACCGCGAATATATCCGCCACGCCCTCCTGGGCAACCTGATGGGCCACAAGGTCTATATCGTGGTGGAAAAACCCTCCGAGCTGGAAATGGTGCTGGACGAGTCAGCTCGCCTCAACATCAAGCCCAACATAGGGGTGCGTGCCAAGCTTGCCTCCACCGGCTCCGGCATGTGGGAATCGAGCGGCGGCTCCATGTCCAAATTCGGCCTCTCCGCCTCCCAGATCCTGGCGCTGGTCGAGCGCCTGCGCAGCGTCGGCAAGCTGGATTGCCTGCAACTGCTGCACTTCCATCTGGGCTCCCAGATCGCCAACATCCGTGACATCCAGGGCGGTATCCGCGAGTGCGGCCGCTTCTATTCCGAGTTGCGTCGTTTGGGCGTGCCCATCGACGTGGTCGACGTGGGTGGTGGTCTGGGTGTGGACTATGAGGGCACCCGCTCCCAGAGTCACTGCTCCGCCAACTACAGCCTGTCCGAGTACGCCAACAACGTGGTGTGGGGCATAGGCGATGTGTGCCGCGAGTTCGACCTGCCGCACCCGACCATCATCAGCGAGTCCGGCCGTGCCCTGACCGCCCACCACGCCGTGCTGGTCACCAATCTGATTGGTGCCGAAGGGGTGGAGATGAGCGACATCAGCGCACCGGATGACGACGCCCCCACCATTTTGCAGAACATGTGGAAAGGCTGGCTGGACCTGCGCAGCGAAGATCCCTCCCTGCTGGAGATCTTCCACGACTCTGTGGCGGATCTGGGCGACGTGAACACCCAGTACACCATGGGTCTGCTCAACCTGGAGCAACGCGCCTGGGCCGAGATGCTGCACCAGAACACCTGTCTGGCGCTCAAAGAGCTGCTCAACCCGGTCAACCGCAACCACCGCGCGCTGGCTGACGAGCTCTCCGAGAAACTGGCCGACAAGTGCTTTGCCAACTTCTCCCTGTTCCAGTCCCTGCCGGATGCCTGGGGTATCGGCCAGGTGTTCCCGGTGATGCCACTGACCGGTCTCGAGCGTCCGCTCAGCCGCCGCGGCATCCTGATGGACATCACCTGCGACTCGGACGGTCAGGTGGAGCACTACGTCGACGGTCTGGGTGTCGAGAGCACACTGCCGATGCCGGAGTACGCCGAGAACGAAGTGTGCCACGTCGGCTTCTTCCTGGTCGGTGCCTATCAGGAGATCCTGGGGGATCTGCACAACCTGTTCGGTGACACCCACTGCGCGGAAGTGTGGCTCGATGACGAAGGCAAGATGGACATTCGCAACGTGGTGCGCGGCGATACCGTCGATCAGCTGCTGCGTTACGTCAACATAGACCCCTCCGTCATTCGCGAGAACTACCAGCGCATCGTCTCCCACCCGGCGCTGGACGACGCGACCCGCAAGGCCCTGCTCGACGAGCTGGAGCTGGGTCTGCAAGGCTACGCCTATCTGGAAGACGAATAAGCCTCTGGCTTGTTCGCCCCGTCGGTGGAAACAAAAAGACGGGAATGAAAAACGGCGCCTTCGGGCGCCGTTTTTGTTGATGGCATCGCCATCCTCTTGCGGCGCGCGGGAGGCGGGGCGGCCATCTTCATTTGAGTAGTGGATGTTTGCAGTAGGGGGCTCAAGGCCCGGATCCGGCAGATATCGGCCTCAGTCCGCCTCTTCTCTTGATCTGCATCAAGTCTGCCGCGGGCGGGTTATTTTACGGTCAGGAGTGATGTTGGTGGTATGTAACAAAAGGATGTGAATATGGAACTTGAAAGGGACCCGAGATGCTATACCGACGTCTGTATCGACGGTAAGTGGTATCACTATGACCACTGCAGCACGCAAGTTTACATGCTGATGGGGGGCGCGGCACCGAGACTGGAGCTGGCCTATGAGCCCAGCAGCGAGGAGGAGCTGATCGCCATGCTCCAGCAACTGGCCCGCTTCTGAGCCGGGCTGTCTGATGGCCATCGGGCAATGCGCCGCGATGGCCACCTTCTGTTTCTTTCCCGTCAGCCGTTCGTCTTGCGCTCAAACAGCTGCTTGCCCATCTCCATCAGGGCGCTCGCCGCGGCGTAGCTGCTGTCTGACTTGCCCACCTCATCGGCCACGTAGAGGAAGTTGGATCTGTATTTCTCCACCGCCTCTTCCCGGCTGTGCGCATCGATAAAATCCTCTTCCACCTCGAACCCCTGCGCCAGCAGCGCCGCTTTCTCGATCAGAAAGGTGGGGGAGGCCATGTCGACAAAGGTGTACTGCTGCCGGTTGGATGCCGGAACGGTAAAAAACTGGTATCTAGCCATCTGCGATTCCTCGCCTGAACGGGTGGTAAATGATGTGACCTTCATCTTGTCGAACTGATCCCCGCGCCTCTTGCAGGCAAAAAAGGTAACGTTCGAATCTTGTTGTGGCTGGAGATTACCCTGCTTTCACCGCATCGCACAATGGGTGGCCGATACTTTTTTCGCCAGACAAAACAATGGGCTCTGCCTGGCAGGGCAAACAAAAAACCAGCCTCATCACGAGGCTGGTGGCAGGGTTGTCGAACGAGCCGTCAACCGACGTCAGAGCGTGAAGCTCTGCACCATGGTACGCATCTGCTCGGTGAGCCGGTGGATCTGGCGGGCGGCATCGCGGGCGGCGTTGGCCACCTGCAGCGCCTCGTCGCTGCCATCCGAGATGCGCACCACGTTGCGTTCTATCTCGTTGACCACGGCCCCCTGCTGCTCGATGGCGCTGGCGATGACGGAGTTGGTATCGACCATGCGATCCACCTTCTCGGTGATGGCGCCAAAGGCCTGTTTCGCCTCCCGGGCCAGACCGACCCCCTCCTGCGCCTCATGGCTGGCCGACGACATGGCGCTGACCGAGGCGCGGGCGCCGGACTGCAGCTGCTCTATCATCTGCTGGATCTCGACGGTCGCCCCCTGGGTGCGGTTGGCAAGGGAGCGCACCTCGTCGGCTACCACCGCGAAGCCGCGTCCCTGCTCGCCGGCCCGCGCCGCCTCGATGGCGGCGTTGAGGGCCAGCAGGTTGGTCTGCTCGGCGATGCCGCGGATCACGCTGATGACGCCGCCTATCTGGCTGCACCTTTGCTCCAGCTGGCCGATGGCGTCGGCGGTGCGCAGCACCTCGCGGTTGATGTGGTCGATGGCCGCTATGGTGCGTTCGACCACGGCCTCGCCCTGGCCGACCACGGTTTGCGCCTCCTGGGTCATGCGGGCGGCCTGCAGGGCGTTGCCCGCCATGTCGTGGGAGGTGGCCGCCAGCTCCTTGATGGCGGTGGCGACCTGGTGGGTCTCCCCTTGCTGATCGGAAATCACCTCCTGGGAGCGGCAGGTGCGCGCCTCTATGTCGGTGGCACTCTCCACCACGGTGACGCCGTTTTCCCGCACCCGCAACATCAAGGTGCGCAGCGTCTGCAGCGTCACGTTGTAATCCCGGCTGATGTCAGCCAGCTCATCCTGGCCGACGATCGCGATCTGCTGGCTGAGATCCTGGGCATTGACCCGGGCGGCTATCTCCCGCACCCGGCCCACTGTGCCGCGCAGGGAGAGGTAGGCGCCGATCATCAGATAGAGATAGAGCAGCAGTATGGCGGTCAGCGGCGCCGTCACCCACCAGAAGTGGCGCTGGTTGGCGGCCAGCCGCTGGTGCAGATCCGCCTCCAGCCGCTGGCGTACCTGGGCAGCCAGTGCCGTGATGGCGGTGTCCATGCCATCCCCCAGCGCCAGCACCTCTTTGGTCGAGAGCTGTACCAGCTGATCCTTCATCATCTTGTTTTCCAGGGTATCGACTCCCTGGCGCAGCTGCTGCAACAGGGCGTCGGTCTGCTGGCCCAGCTCGGTGCGGTAGGCGGGAGCTATCTGGTAGAGCAGGGTCAAGTCGGCCTCCAGCTCCTGCAGGGTGGCGCTGATGAGATCGAGGCGAAAGCGCAGGCCGCTGTAGCCCTCTGCCTGAAACAGGCCGAAGTCGGCTATGGTGGCGGCCCTGTCCCGCACCTGGGCCAGCAGATCGCGCAATTGGGGCAGCCGCTCGCTGGCCAGGATCACCATGTAGTAGGTGCCGAGCGCCGGATCCTGGATCAGGCTGCTGGCGGCCGTGGTGCTCTTGTAGAGGTGGCGCACCTCGGTCAGCAGCTTGTCGTGGCGCAGGTTGCTCTGCTCCACCTCCAGCCCGAGCGCCTCGCTTTGCAGGCTGGACCAGCCTTGCGCCAGGGCGTCGAAGGCGGGGTTGCTCTGTTTGGTCTCGACGAAGGCGGCAAGGCTCGCTTCCACGGCCCGGGCCGCCACCTTGACCTCCTCCTCGGTGGCCGGGGCCTGCTCATAGGCGTGCCGGGTGACCAGATTGCGATGGGTCAGCAGCGCCTGCTCGATGGCGGGGACAGGGGCCAGCTTGACCACGCCCGCCAGCTCCCTGCGGGCCAGGTTGTTGTCATCCTGCAATCGCCCCAGCAGGTTGGTCATGCTGTAGGCCAGCGGCAACAGCATCAGGCAGGACCAGAGCAGGAATTTGTATTTGAAGGAGAGCTGATTGCCCAGCCGGATGGCCGGGGTGAAAATCCATTTCATGTGAAGCCTCGATACCCGAAGTGGCGGGTGTGTACCGCGATGGCTGGATATTACCCTTAGCCGGCGAGGTCCGGTGAGACTGGGGTGCAAGTTGTGATCCCCTTGGCTTTTTCGGGGCAGGGCGGGGCTGTATGAGTCAGACCAACGGGCCACCCAGAGGGTGGCCCGTTATCGGTTGAACATTGGGCCGCGCGGCCCGGTTGGCGGTGGGTCAGTTGAACGCCAGGAAGGGCGAGACGCAGAGCAGCAGGCCGGTGATTATGATGACGTAGAGGGAGGCGCCCTTGTACTTGTGCAGCGCCGGCACCTGATAGACCAGATAGGCCGGGATGAGGCACCCTACCATGCCGAAGATGGGGCTGCAGATGGAGGTGAAGCTCAGCACGGGGGCGTTGAGCACGATGGCGCCCCAGGAGAGCAGCACGGTGAACAGCATGATGCCGCGACCCACCAGCCCCTTGTTGATGCGATCTTCCGGCATGACGCGGCGCAGCAGGTTCATCGCCAGCCCCTGGCAGGCTTCACGAAAGCCCAGATAGACGCCGAAATAGGCGGTCATCACGGCGAAGATGTTGAGGGTCAGGCTCAAGAGCTTGAGGGTCTGGCCCGGCATGCCTTGCGCCACCATGGCCAGCGCCGAGATGTTCTCTTCGGAGGCCTTGACCGCCTGCTCGTGGCCCATGGCCAGGGTGAAGGAGACGGCGTAGAAGAAGACCACCACGAACAGGATGCCGAAGGCGATGTTCATGGCGCGCATCGCCTTGAAGCGGGCCACTTCCAGCGACTTCTCCCGCGAGCGGTAGGAGATCACCATGGGGCTCAGGCTCTGGATGAAGAGGATGGAGGTGAGGGTGAAGGGCAGCATTATGATGGCGTCTTTCATCCAGTCACCGGCCGCCGGCATGGCGGTGATGTTGGCCGCATCCCACTTGTCGACCATCATGAGGCCGAGCACGGCCACCACGCTTATCTTGGTCAGCACCATGAAGGTGGAGATCTTGAACAGCAGGTTCTCGCCGCGGGACGCCAGCGCCACCAGGCCGCAGATCAGCACCAGGCCGTAGAAGGGGTTCTCGGAGAGCAGCTGTTGGGTGACCCCGAAGCTCTGCAGGAAGGAGGCGCTGTCATTGGTGATGGCGGTGGCGTAGACGAACACCCAGATCACCAGCATCACGAAGTAGAGGGCGCCGAGCAGCATGCCCCAGTTCTTGCCGAGGTAGCCGGTGATGACGCTGGGGTAATCCTTGCACTCGGGCGAGGTGGCCAGGGTATTGATGAAGAGGCGCTGGAACATGTACATGGCCGGGTAGCCGATCACCGCCGACAGCAGGAAGACCCACAAGCCCATCAACCCCACCTGCACCGGCAAAAAGACGATCCCTGCGCCTATGGCCATGCCGATGCTCATGATGATCCAGCCCCAGTCGGTGCTGTCAAAACGAACTGCTTCTTTCCATTCCAGCGTGCCCATGGCGGGCCGGGTGAGTGTCGTGCTGTGAGCGTCCATGGTTGACCTTGTTGTTATGTGAGTGATTGTTGGCGCAAATATAGTTGAATAAAAAACCCTAAACAATGGCGGGTTTCTCTCATCGGCTCAAATCGGAATGGCGCTCACAGTTTGTGTTAATGCGGCGTTATCGCGCTAATCTGGTTTTAAATTTATAAAATAGTTGAACGGATGGCTTTAAAAGCAAATAATGTTGCATGAAACAAATTGCACAAGTGCAACATTATTTGAATGTAAGTGGAGGCCATATGAAAACCATCATCACATCAGCCGCAGCACCCGATGCCATCGGTCCCTACAGCCATGGCACCGCCTATGGCGACCTCATCTTTACCTCAGGCCAGCTGCCGGTGTGCAAGCAGCAGGGCGGCGTGGTGGAGGGGGGGATCGCAGCCCAGACCCGCCAATCGCTGGAAAACCTGAGATCCGTGCTGGAAGCGGCCGGTGGCAGCCTGGATACGGTGCTCAAGACCACCTGTTATCTGGCGGAGATCGGCGATTTTGCCCAGTTCAATGCCGTCTACAAAGACTATTTCCAGCAAGATTGCCCGGCCCGCAGCTGCTTTGCAGTGAAGGATCTGCCGATGGGCGTCAAGGTTGAAATCGAAGCGATTGCCCACATCGCCCGTTAATGCTGATAAAAAGGTCCCCGCAATGAAGCAAGCATGGCAGCAGTATCTGCAGATTATTCAACAGGTTGTCAAACCGGCGCTGGGCTGTACCGAGCCCATCGCCGCCGCTTATGCCGCCGCCGTCGCCGCTCGGCAACTGGGCTGTGAAGTCCGGCGCATTGAGGTCGCGGTGTCGGATAATCTCTACAAGAACTCCATGGGGGTCTATGTGCCCGGCACCGGCAAGATAGGGCTGGCCATAGCCGCGGCCGCCGGTGCCATCGGCGGCAAGGCCGATGCCGGACTGGAGGTGCTGGCCGCCATCACCCCGGCGCAGGTTGCCCGTGCCCAGACCCTGATCGATGCCGGTGGTGTCCAGGTCAGCCGCACCGAGGCGCCCGAGTTTATCTACTGCCGCGTGAGTGTGTTCGGCGCTGATGAGAAGGGGGAGGAGCACAGCGCCGACGTGACCCTGTGCGGCGGCCATACCCGCATCGTCGAGCAGCGCCGCGACGGCGAGGTGACCTTCACCGCCGATCAGAGCCAGCGTGGGGCCACAGGCGCCATCTGTGACGGCGTCGACATCAGCATCGCCGCCATCCATGAGTTCGCTACCCAGGTGGAATTTGAGCAGATCCGCTTCATCCTCCAGGCCTCCGAGCTCAACGGCAAGCTCTCCGACGAGGGGATGAATCACCCCTATGGCCTGGAGATAGGTCGCACCATGCAAAAGAGCATCAGCGCCGGCTTCATCGGCGAAGATGTGATGAACCGCATAGTGATGCGTACCGCCGCCGCCTCCGACGCCCGCATGGGGGGCGCCAGCCTGCCGGCCATGAGCAACTTCGGCAGCGGCAACCAGGGCATAGCCGCCACCATCCCCGTGGTGGTGATCGCCGAGCGTTACGGCGCCAGCGAGGAGCAGTTGGCGCGGGCCCTCATCATGAGCCACCTGGGGGCCATCTACATCAAGTCCCACTATCCGCCCTTGTCGGCGTTCTGTGGCAATACGGTCACCAGCGCGGCGGCCGCCATGGCCATGGTCTATCTGGCGGGCGGCAGCCTGGCGCAATCCTGTCACGCCATCCAGAACGTGCTGAGCGACAGCGCCGGCATGGTGTGTGACGGGGCGAAAGCCTCCTGCGCCATGAAGGTGAGCACCTCCTCCGGCGCGGCCGTGCGCGGCTTCCTGATGGCCATCAACAGCCATTCGGTGTCGGGGCAGGGGATCGTCTCGCACGATGTCGAGCAAACTATCAAAAATATCGGGCAGATGGTAAAAGACGGCATGTCTGCCACAGACATCACCATTATCGACATCATGTCTGCTTGATCACGCGACCTGGCTGCTGCCGGTGACGGGCAGCAGCACTACCATGAAGGCCCCCATGAAACTGCAAGAGTTGACCCCGACTGACTTCGAGATCCTCAAGGCGATGGAGATCATAGTGGATGGCATAGCCGCCATGTATGGCCAGCACACAGAGGTGCTGCTGCACAGCCTGGATGTGCGCAATCCTGCCATCATCAAGATTGCCAACGGCCATATCACGGGCCGCAGTGTCGGGGCCCCCATCACCAACCTGGCGATGATGAAGCTCAAGAGCGGGCAGGATATCTCCAGCCCCTACATGACCAAGTGCGCCACCGGCAAGACGTTGCGCTCCCTCACTACCGTCATTCGCAATGGCGAGGGGCAGGCCATAGGGCTGCTCTGCATCAACACCGACATGGACGCCCCGCTGCAATCCGTGCTGCGCACTATGATGCCCGAGTGCATGCAGCACCATGAGCCGAGCGGCACGCCGGAAGTGTTCGCCCGCAACATAGACGAGGCCCTCAACAGCACCATAGACACAGTCAGTGCCGAGGTGCGTGGCAACGATGCCGTGCCGCCATCCCAGAAGACCCGGGTCATGGTCAAGCAGCTGCATGATCTGGGGATCTTCGAGCTCAAAGACAGCGCCCAGATAGCCGCCCGCCAGCTCGACATCTCGGTGCACTCCATCTACCGCTATCTGCGGGAAATCAAGAAAGGCTGAGCCCGCCCAGCCTGAACGTCGTGGCAGGAACCGGGTCAGCCCTGACCCGTTTGCCCGCCCCTTGCTGCCAGCTGAGTCTCCATCGCCCCGCTCATCTGTTATCATCTGCCCTTTCGTCTATCTCAACTTGCTGGAGAAACCATGCCTCGCACCCTCTATCTGCTGCGCCACGGCCAAACCCGCTATAACGCCGAGCTGAGGCTGCAGGGGCGCTGCAACTCGGATCTGACCGCCAAGGGGGAGGCGCAAGCCGCCGCCATGGGCGCTCGCCTGCGCGCCCTGCTGGATGACGCCGCACGCTGGACTCTCTATGCCAGTCCGCTCGGTCGGGCGCGGCAGACGGCGCAACTGGTGTGCCAACAGCTTGGGTTCGATAGCGAGCGCATCGTCTGGGACGAGCGGCTGGTGGAGCTGGACATGGGGGAGTGGGAGAGTCGCCGGGTGCCCGAGCTGCTGGCGGCCCACCCAGATCTCGATCTGGAACAGCCCGACTGGTATCTGCAGGCCCCTGGTGGTGAAGATTTTCAATGCATACAACGCCGGGCCCTTGCGTGGCTGCAGGATGAGCGCATTGCCGAGCGCGCCATCGTGGTCTCCCACGGCCTGTTCGGCGCCATGCTGCGCGGTGCCTATGCCGATCTGGACTACACCACCACCTGGTCACAAGAGCTGCCGCAGGATGCCTTCTTCAAACTCAGCGGCGGCCACATCGAGCGGATCGCCTGCTAACCCCGACAAAAACGGCTCGCCACTGGCGAGCCGTTTTATTTAACAGGAGTTAGCCAACCGCCAACTTTGCTGCTTCTTTCCACATGAAGGGAGGCATCGGAGTAGCCAACTGCCATTTGATGTTCATCGGTTGGCTGCCGCTGTGGGAGACGTACTCCACCTCGCCAAAGTTCACGAAGCCAAGGGTACGGCCAAATTCATCTTTGCTCTGCTCACGGACGAACAAAAACAAGCGCTTACCCTCCTTCTTATGCTCAATATAACTCAGGCCCTTACCACGCTCAGGGCGAGCACTGTTTTGGCTCTGCCAATGGAACAGCGACTCGTTAATGGCGTAGTCGTGATAGCGAGTGGTAGGGGAGAAGTGCTGCTCCGTTTTGTTCAGAGTCACGAACAGCAACTCGATATTTTGCTCTGCGATGACATATACCCCTTCGCGAGCCGTAGGCTGTTGCTCGAAGGTAGTGGCGCCAAAGCCGACCAGTACCTGCTCTCTGGCATAACGGGCATGCAGTTGCAGCGGATTGCCGGGAAGGTCAGGCATGGCTCGTTGCTCGTGCTGCACCCGGTTGATCAGCATGGGCAACAGATCTGCCAGCTCGGCCCTTAACTCTGGTTGATTGAGTCGTTTCAGGCTGTGCGCCAAGGAGCTAAAGCCTGCATTGGGACCGCTCTGTTGCCAGAAGTCGTAATAGCACATCAAGGCCATGCGTTCATCGTGCTCGGCCGTTAAGGTAAAGGCGTCTGCCACCAAGGTTTGTAAGAATTTCAAGTAATGGAGCGCATCGCAGCCCAATAGCCGGGTTTTGATGGCCCGGGTGTAGAGGGTAGATAACTTCTCATCGCTCATTTCAGAAACGGTATGGTTGCGGGCCTGTTTGACCAAGGTGCTCCAGTTGCCGCGCTTGTAGATCTCCTCGAGGCTGATATGAGGGTAAAACTTCAAAAAGTTCGCCAGCGTCAGCGGCAAATCACAATCCTGTGAAAAACGGCGGATCAGGCCCATGAGTCGTGAGGTATTGAGGGTCGCCTTCTTGATATTGCTCAGAATTAACTCTTGGGTCTGTTTTGAGAGCTCGATGCGGCAGCCCAAGGGGGCGTGAGGGAAGCCCTGTTTGATTTCGTGGCTGATCGCCTTATTGGTTTTACCCACCAGTGCCCGGAATTTCTGGGCAAAGTCATACTCAGCACGGGCATTACCGACAAAATCCAACACGGTGCAGCACTCTTTATCGTTTGCCAGTCGCAGACCCCGCCCTAATTGCTGCAAGAAGATAGTGAGGCTTTCCGTCGGTCGTAAAAACAGCAAGGTATCGACTTCCGGGATATCGACCCCTTCGTTGAAGATGTCCACCACGCAGAGAATATTGATAATCCCGGTGCGCAAATCTTGTTGTTTGCTATGCCGCTCGTCTCGGTTATCGCTGGTGAGAATGTCAGCCTTGATGCCCTTCAATAAAAATGCCTTGCGCATAAAATCGGCATGTTCACGGCTCACACAAAAGGCCAGCGCCTTGATCATGGTTATATCGGTGACGATCTCATAGAGGCTCTGGACGATTTTCTGCACCCGCTGCTGATTGTGGGTGTAGATATTGGTGAGCTCGGTGATGTCATAGCGGCCATTTTTCCAAGCGACTTGGCGCAAATCGGTATCATCGTCGATGCCAAAATATTGGAATGGACAGAGATGGCGGCGATTGATGGCCTCTGGTAGGCGGATTTCAGCGGCGATCACGCCACCAAAGTCGGCGAGAATATCACCGCCATCATGGCGCTCTGGCGTTGCGGTCAATCCCAACAGAATGTGAGGGTTAAAGGCGGCGAGCAAACCACGATAACTGGCGGCAGCAATATGGTGAACCTCATCGATGACGATGTAATCGAAATAGTCTGGGCTAAGGCGCAAACTAGCCAGTTGGTTATTCAAGGATTGCACCGAGGCAAACAGCTGATGGTAGTGGGTTGGCACAACCCCACCGACCAAGAGTTCACCAAAATGGGATTGCTTGAGCACACCGCGATAAGAGGCCAATGCTTGGTGCAAGATCTCCTCTTTGTGGGCGACAAATAGAAGCTTGGCGTCGGGTTTGGTTTTCAGAAAACGAGCAAAATCAAAGGCGGAGATCAGGGTTTTTCCCGTGCCGGTGGCCGCAACCACCAAGTTACGAAAGCGCTGGTGCAAGGAGCGCTCCATGGCCAATTGCTCAAGGATCTCCTGTTGATGAGGAAACGGCGTAATATCAAAGAAATAGGCAGGGGCATTTTTGTCGCCATCACCACGAGCTTCTTGCAGCGCATGCTGTAATTTTGTACGGCTTTCGAGCTTGCCATCAAACAGCTCAAAATCATCGGACTCCCAATAGGTTTCAAAGGTACTCAGGGATTTCTCGATAATATGAGGGATCTCTTGCGAGGTGATTTTTAGGTTCCACTCCAAGCCGCTGGTGAGGGCAGAATGAGAGAGGTTAGATGAACCTATATAGCCGGTATGAAAGCCCGTATTTCGGCAAAAGAGATAGCTCTTTGCATGCAACCGCTCGCGCTGGGTGTTGTAGCTGAGTTTGACTTCTGTGTTGGGCAGGCTGGCTAAAAATTCGACTGCTTTGGCGTCGGTTGCCCCCATATAAGAAGTGGTAATCACTTTTAATGGGCGGCCGCTACGGGTGAACTCCTCCAGCTCATGGCGAAAAATACGAATGCCTGCCCATTTGATAAATGAGACCAGCCAGCAGATGCTATCTGCCGATAATATTTCCCGTTTAATCTCTGATTCCATCGACAAACCCGCATTGCTGCCGCAGAAAAGCTCACTTTGCGTTAGACCTGTCAGAGGGAAAATATCTTCGGCATATTGCTTTAAATTAGCGGAGATGGGGTTATCCAACTGATAGAGCGCCGTCAGGATTTTCCCCTGACTATCGATGAGGTTCTCGCCAATAAAGTCTGGGTCTTGTGTGCGATCCTTTAACCAAAGCAATAACTGGTTAGCCAGTTCAATTTGCCGTTGCAGCTGATCCTCTCCAGTGACCGAACCCACCGCATATTCCAAAACACGGCTCAGAAATCGGGATAACCAGACTGCCGCTTCGGCCGGCTCAAGCTGGCGTTCCCCTACGTAAAAACGCTCGCGGTCGAGTCGAGATGTCAGCAGTTGAGTAATCAGTTGTTCATAAATACCGCATTGTTGCATCGCACACTGGCCTTGAACGTTGTACATGAGGGTGGCGAGAAGAGTATCATTTTTTCCAACCAAATCAGTAAGCTGTTGTCGCCTGTTACTCGTTTGAAGATCGCTCACGGTTTTCCGTGATACAGCTCGGCAGTGACAACCACAGGGAGGTGGTGATGGATCCGGTTTCTTATCTTTTTTCGGCCTATCTCAATCTGGTGCAGCAGCAGGTATCGGATATTTATGGCGCTGAGCCCAAGTCGCTGGTGGTGGAGTATGAGGGGGAGCAGATCCCCTTTGTCTTCCAGTTCTGGCAGCTTCAGCCCAAAAGCGTCTGCCGCAGCTACGAGCAGGATGCGCGACGCTTCAGCCAGTGCACCGTCAAGGCGTCTGCCCTGTTTGGCAAGCTGTGTGACGAGTTGTCTCGCCAGGACAGTAATTGGCAGCAACCTCAGTATCGCGCCATGTACTGCGCGGCGTCAGTCAACTATCGCCCCATGATCGCCGATATTCGCGAGAGCAAACAGGATCCTGCCCGGCAGGCTGAACGCGCCTGTAATCAGGCCATTCTGGCGGCCATGGACAGTGATGATGAAACCCTGCTGGCTCAGCGTGAACAGGCTTGTAGCGCGCAGCGGTGAACACCAAGGCCTCTTTCACTCAGCCATCAGCCGTTCTAGGCCATCTTTGCGCCTTGCGGCACAGTTGCCATGTGTGCAATTGGATATGATGAGGGGGCTGGCGGGCCAGTCTGTACGGCCTGCGGCATCGACACACAGCAACCAGGAGGGGACATGATCAGCCACATCGACCATCTGGTATTGACGGTGAGCGACATAGAGCGGGCCGTCGCGTTTTACAGCTCTGTGCTCAACATGGAGGCCATCACCTTTGGCAAGGGGCGCCGGGCGCTGCGCTTTGGCAACCAGAAGATCAATCTGCAACTGCCGGGGCAGGAGCCGCGCAACCGGGCGCAGGTGGGGGCGGGAGATCTCTGCCTCATCACCCGCTGGCCGCTGGAACAGGTCATCGCCCAGCTTCACTGTCACGGGGTCGAGATAGTGGAGGGGCCCGTCACCAAGAGCGGCGCCTGCGGGCCCATCGAGTCGGTCTACTGCCTGGATCCGGATCAGAACCTGGTCGAGATCAGCCGCTATCCCTGATGGCGCGGTCTGATCCCTGCCGGCGAATGCTGCGGGCCCTGCCATGGCTTGGCCCCGTCAGACCCTATCGTAATCAGCTGCCTCTGGAGGGGGATGACGCCCCTCGGCTGACGACTCGCGCTTGACTGCCTGCCGATCGCCCTAAAAGGGAGAATCCGGCGTATCCGCTTCATCCAAAAACGCGTCTATGTCGGCCCGATAGTCGGCATCGCTGCGCTCGTTGCCGACCTGTGCAGGTTGCCCCATGGCCGTCGACGGGAGCTGGGCCGGTGCCGCCAGCGTCTCCATCACCCGCGCCTGCAGATAGGGGTAGAAGGGGTTGGAAGAGGTGCGGGTGAGGGAGCCGGGATTGACGATCAGCACCCCGCGCTCGCCGCGCAGGGCCAGGCCGCCCAGGTTGATGCCGTACTGGTTCATCTGCTCGGGGCATGGCGCCATGCCATAGAGGGGATCGTCCATGGGGAAGGGCAGGGCCACGTGGGAGAGGGAGTAGATCTCCTTGGGATAGTCGATGCCAAGGGGCAGGATCTGCTGCGGCCCGCCGCCCGCGGCCAGGGTGCTGGCCTGGGTCTGTGGACGGGACGTCGCCTCGTTGCCCACTACCGTCAGCCGATAGGGCTGGGGCTGGCTCGGCAGCAGGTGACTCAGGGCCAGCTCGGAGGCGCTGTTCATCAGAGGGCCGAAGACAGAGCCGCGATTGATGTCGAACAGCACCAGCTCGCTGCCGTTGGCCGGCAGGAAGTGGTAGAGATCGGCGATGATGGAGCGGGTGCTGACCGTGTAGTCCATCACCGACTGGAAGGTGAGGGCCGGGGGAAATGCCGCCAGCTCGCCACTGGCCGCCAGCTGGCGCACCTGCTGCTGGATGGCGTGGGTCAGCCGGTAGGATTGGCGTGCCCCGTTGACCGGGAAGGAGTTGTATTTGAACGGATTGAACTCCGGCATGATGCCGAGCCAGGCCGCATTGGCAAAGGCGGGCAGCAGGGCGGGCACCGCCTTCAGGCCGGCGAAGCGGGCAAAGCGGGTCACCCCTATCATGGGGGAGATGAGCACCAGCCGATCCGGCCTTGCCAAGGTGCCCGTCTTGTCTTCCAGCGCATCCAGCGCGTATTTCACCGCCAGCGCGCCGCCGTTGGAGAAGCCCACCAGATGCAGCGGCAACTTGCCAGGGGCCAGCACCCTGGCCTCGCGCACCGCCAGTCGGGTGGCCGCCAGCCAGGTTTCCCACTCCATCTTGACCAGCCCGGCGGGCACTGTGCCGTGGCCGGGAATGCGCAGGCCCAGGGCGATGAAGCCCTGCTCGCGATAGCGCTGGGCCAGGTGGCGCAGGCTGTAGGGGGAGTCGGTCAGGCCGTGCAGGAACACGGCCACCCCCTTCACCTCGCCATCCGGGCGCAGCAGGTAGGATCGGTTCCAGTTATCGCGAAAGTGGGCGGGATTGATGGGCGCATCCTGAAAGTAGCGATTGCCCGCCAGCTGTTGCTCAGGCGGCGTCTTGGCGACCACCTCCCGCTCCACCAGACTGAACAACTGCTGCTCGCGGGTTAGATAGGCTTGCCAGTCGCTGCTATCCAGCTCCTCGGCACTGAGTTCGGGTGGCACAAAGGTGTGCCACAGTTGCAGCGGCGCCGCCTGCCAGGCGAGGTAGGCGATCACCCCCCAGCCGAGCAGCAGCGCCAGCAACAGGGTCAGCAGAGAGAGGCGAAGGAGGCGACGGGTACGAGCCAGCATGAAACTGTCCTTGGCGATGAAGAGGGGGGCCGGAACAGGTTGGACCGGGCCGCCGGGATAAGCGCTGCGATTTGAATGCAGAAATATGGTCTAAAGCCTAATGGAAACAAGGTGATAAGTACAGGCGGCGGCAGGTGGCAAGGCCATGAAAAACGCGGCAGCCCCTGGGCTGCCGCGCTGTGTGTTGGGCCTGGTCAGTTGAGCTGAACTAGCAGACCCCCTGCGCCAGCATGGCATCGGCCACCTTGACGAAGCCGGCGATGTTGGCGCCGCTCTCGTAGTTCACATGGCCCTCGCCATCCTGTCCGAAGCGGACACAGGTGGCGTGTATGCTGGTCATGATCTCCCTGAGGCGGGCATCCACCTCTTCCCGGCCCCAGGAGAGGCGCTGGGCATTCTGGCTCATCTCGAGGCCCGAGGTGGCCACGCCCCCCGCATTGGCCGCTTTGCCCGGGGCAAATAGCACCCGGGCCTCGTGGAATAGCTTGATGGCGGCGGCGCTGCTCGGCATGTTGGCCCCCTCGGCGATCAGCTGCACGCCGTTCGCGATGAGGGTGACGGCGTCCTCTTCCCCCAATTCGTTCTGGGTGGCGCAGGGCAGGGCAATCTGGGTGGGCAGATGCCAGGGCGTGCGGCCGCTCAAAAACTCCAGCCCCAGCTCGTGGGCATAATCGGCCACCCGTTTGCGCTGCTCGTTCTTGAGTGCCATCAGGCGAGCCAGCTTGTCGGGGGTAAAGCCATCCGGATCATGGACAGTGCCACCGGAGTCGGAGGCGGTGATCACCCTGGCGCCGAGCGCCATCGCTTTCTCGATGGCGTATTGGGCCACGTTGCCCGAGCCCGATACTGACACCGTCATGCCCGCCAGCGACTGATCGCGATGGGCCAGCATGGCCTGGGCGAAATAGAGCAGGCCGTAGCCGGTGGCCTCGGGGCGAATGAGGCTGCCGCCAAAGGAGAGTCCCTTGCCGGTGAAGACGCACTCGGCGCTGTTGGTGAGCTTCTTCATCATGCCCGCCATGTAGCTCACCTCGCGCCCGCCCACCCCGATATCGCCGGCCGGCACGTCTGTGTTGGCCCCCAGATGGCGATAGAGCTCCAGCATCAGCGCCTGGCAGAAGCGCATCACCTCCCCCTCGCTCTTGCCCTTGGGATCAAAATCACTGCCGCCCTTGCCGCCGCCCATGGGCAAGGTGGTGAGGGCGTTCTTGAAGGTCTGCTCGAAGGCGAGGAATTTCAGCACCGAGAGATCCACCGAGGGATGAAAGCGCATGCCGCCCTTGAAGGGTCCTATGGCCGAGCTGTGCTGGATGCGATAGCCGCGATTGACCTGTACCCGGCCCTGGTCGTCGACCCAGCTCACCCGAAACTGGATCAGCCGCTCCGGCTCCACCAGCCGCTCCAGCAGGCCGTGCTGCAAATAGCGGGGGTGGCGTTCCACATAGGGCCAGATGGAGGCGACCACCTCGCTCACCGCCTGAATGAACTCGGGCTGGTGAGGGTTGCGGCTGGCCACCTGGGCCAGAAAATCCGTCTGGGATAGGGAATGACTCATCTGTAACTCCTGTAGTGAATGATGAAATTGGCCTCTTGCCAGAGAAAAGCGCATGCCGTGCATCCAAATTTATGATTTGTGTTGGGGATGAATGCGGACAAAGATTTGGTTTTGTGTCTGGTTTGCCAACGATTGTTGTGTTGGCCGCCGAAAGTCACAGAAAACCGGGATGGCTGCAGCAAGATAATTCGCGACAACGAAAATCTTTTTATGCATTTTAAGTTAATAAATAGCAAGCTGTTATTGGTGATGTAGGGCGCAGCGGCAAGCCGGTTGCATATGGCGTGAATGTTTTCAGGATGAAAATGGGAGGCTCTTTATGCCTCGCCCTGGTCGCCATTTTTTAATCTTTCTCTTGGCCGCATCCCGGCCTTGCCGTGTTGGGCGAGGAGCAAGGCGCCAGCGGTGCGGCTTCATAACGGCATGACGCCACGCACATTTTGGGGTGGCGCGTCGCCGTGGATGGCAAGTATCCGGCGTGCTGGACGGGGCAATATGCTACTGTAGCGGCGTTTTTTGATGGTTAAGCTGGCCTTGGCCTTTTTGAAGATGGAATGGTATGCAGAACTTTGACGTAGTGAATCGGCTGATGCAGCAGACAGCCTCCCCGGCCTGGCCGGAACCGGCAACCGCGCAACTGGATGGGGCTATCGGCCTGTGGCAGGTGACTCATGCTGGCTGATGAATCCATGCGCCTGAACAAATACATCAGCGAGAGCGGCATCTGCTCGCGCCGTGAGGCCGACCGCTTCATCGAGCAGGGCCAGGTCTTTATCAATGGCAAGCGGGCCGGGATCGGCGATCAGGTGTTTGCCGGGGATCTGGTCAAGGTCAACGGTCAGGTGATCGAGGCGCGGGAAGCCGACAGCCTGGTCTTCATCGTGCTCAACAAGCCGGTGGGCATAGTCTCCACCACTGAGGCGGGCGAGAAGGACAATATCGTCGATTTCGTCAACCACAGCACCCGCGTCTTCCCTATAGGGCGGCTCGACAAGGACTCTCAGGGGCTCATCTTCCTGACCAACCACGGCGATCTGGTCAACAAGATACTGAGGGCGGGCAACGATCACGAGAAAGAGTACCTGGTGACCGTCGACAAGCCGGTGACCGACGAGTTTGTGCGTGGGATGGCGGCCGGGGTGCCTATCCTCGGCGCCGTCACCAAGAAGTGCAAGGTGAAGAAAGAGGCGCCCTTCGTGTTTCGCATCACCCTGGTGCAGGGGCTCAATCGCCAGATCCGCCGCATGTGCGAGCACTTCGGCTTCGAGGTGACCAAGCTCGAGCGCATTCGCATCATGAACGTCAGCCTCAAGGGGTTGCCGGTAGGCGAGTGGCGGGATCTGACCGATGACGAGCTGATCGAGCTGTTCAAGCTGATCGAGGACTCCTCCTCCGAGGTGAAACCGGCCAAAGGCGACAAGCCCAAGGTGGCCAAAGCCGCTGTTGCCCAAACCGGCAAAGCGGCGCAAGGCAAGAAGCCGCGCCGCGATGATGACCATGAGATAGGCGGCCGCCCCAATGTGCCGGGCCCGGAAGCCTTCGAGAAGAAGAGCCCGGTGGGCAAGGTCGGATCCGGTAAAGGGGCTGCCAACAAAGGCGGCGCTGGAAAAGCCGCCGCAGGCAAAGGGGCCCCCAACAAGGGCGGCAAACCGGCCGCAGCCAAACCACGCGCCGGCCAGTCCGGCCGCCAGAAGAAGGGGCGCTGAGACGCAACCCTGAGCGGCGTCAGCCTCCCCTTGTTATCCCCAAAACACCGGCCTCAGGCCGGTGTTTTGGTATCTGCATACAGGGATCACAGCTCGTCGCGGGGGGCGGTGACGTAGTCAGGCAGTGTGCTGATCACGCGCTCTTCCTGTGACACAGTGGCAGGATCAAGGTTTCCACCCACGTTGCGCGGATCCGTCGGTATGGTGGAGGGGATCACCACTGCCTGCTCCGCCAGGCGCCATCCCAATATGGTTTCGAGGCGCCCGCCTTCTTCTTCCGGTCCTGTGATGGCGTCCAGTTGCAGTGGCAAGGGGTGACCAATCAGGCGGCCGACCTCATCAACGGCGCCGGGATCGGCCAGTGTCTGCTGGGTCGCATAGAGGCGGGGCAGCGCGGCGCGCGGCACATACACCCGCAGCAGCACGCCATTGCGGATGCGGCCACGGGCATCCGCTTCCTGATCCTGGGCGTAACCATAGGCGAGGGCCGGATCGCCAGCAACATAGAAGCCTTGCCAGGGGGCTATCGAGGATTGATCCCGTTCATGAACCCCCTCAAACACTATGCTGTGGGCGGCTTCAAGGAAGGTGCCGTGATAGCCGACGAAGAGGTAACCGCGCGCCAGCAGCTGGCGATGGGCCTGATCCAGGCGGGGCACCGACCAGTTGCGAGTACCGGCCGTGCTGAAGCTGACCTCGTCCCCTTCACCCAGGAAGCTGGCACCATTCGGATAATCCCGCTCCTGCAGGGCATCGGCACTGTCGGCCGGCGCCAGGCAGTTAAGATCGGCGGCGGGGCAGGTGAGATTGACCACGTCGGCGCTGGCGGCCTGCTGTTGGGTATTGCCCGCACGCTGGTGGGTGAAGGCATCGCTCTGGGCGGCCGCCATGCTCAGGGCCAGCCGTGCCTGGGCCGGGTTTTCCCGAATGGCTTGCGCCAGCTGCCCCTGGGGCGTTTCGCCATCTTCGGGTGTGGTGTTGGCCAGCGCCTGGGTGATCACAGTATCAAGCTGGGACCATGGCAGGCGGGTCAGCAGATAGAGGGTGATGAGATTGTGGACCGGATAGCCGCACTGGCTGAGCTCTTCCCAGCCTCTGGGTTGACGGCTTCTGGCCAGGGATTCAAGCGGTATGGCGCAAACCTGATGAGTGGTGAGGGCCGCCAGACCGTCTCCCTTGGCAAAGTGCAGACGATGACTGATGGCGGTCGGCACGATATGGGTGTCGTGAGAGGCGGGCGCACCGGCCAATACCCGGTAGACCTTGCCTTCCCATGTATCGCCCAGGTTGCAGGTGCGCTGAGACAGGTAGTTGTAGACCGCATCCAGCGGATCCAGCAGGCACAACACCTTGCCGGTGTGCCACTCGCTCCAGCGCTTCTGACGACTGTGCTGGGTGGGCGCCGCCACGAAGCCGACACCGGCTGCACTGAGGGTGAGGGTGCGATTGATCTGATTGTTTTCCACGTGCCTGACGAAGAGAGTAGAGTTGCTGGCCATGCTGCGCAGCAGGTCGTCGCTCACTTCAATGCTGTAGATGGGGGAGATATGGCTCACCTCGGATCCTGCATCCAGCTCGTGGAAGAAGACCTTGATGCTGGCGGGGGCATCGTCGCCGACGGGGACCAGCCAATGCAGCGACCAGTTGCCGCGTCCCTGGCGGGTATAGCTGTAGGTGCGCGGGCCCTTGCCCGCGGTGGCGCTGGTCAGGGTGATGGTGGTGCCATCCGTGCGCAAGGTCAGCGCATTGCCGAGGGCCAGCTTGAGGCTGTCTCCCCCTTCCTCCAATACCATGGAGTAGTGCAGTACCCCGGATCCGGCCTGTTCACCCAGCAGGCCGGTGAGATCGAGCTGGCTGGCGCGCACCCCCTGGGCCAGATCCAGAGTGCAACGGGTGGCGCACTCCTGCCACAGGTTGAATGACTCGTCGGCCATGACCGGTGAGATGGCACCGCCTAGCATGGCCAAGCCACCGAGTAGAGAAGCCCATTTTGTGTTTGTCTGCATGTGATTTCCTTTGAGTGATAGCAAAGCCACTGGCGCGTGGCGTTCTCCTCCTTGATGAATACAGCCTCTTCCCTGTCAGACGAAACGAGATTAATTCTCGTCTGAGTGCCTTACCTTAATGGGCTCATATGGCGGCGCAACCCACCATGTGGGAAGATTTAATATGTTATAAATCAAATGGATATGCAGCTTGTTGCTGATGATTTGCTCAGCTGGCCCGATACAGGAAAGCGAGAAAGGGATGGGGAGGGGCTGGAGGGCGGTGAGTTTGCCTCCTCATCCGGGAAAGAGGAGGCGAGTTCAGATCAGTTGATGGGGGTGGGTGCGGGAGACGGTGTGGCCAGCTTCATGGCACTGGGGTAGCCGCGCGGATCGAGGCGCAGCACCAGCAGGCTCATCAGCACCAGGCCCCCCAGCTGCCACTGCCAGGCGGCGGCGAAGTCGCCGCTCAGGTGATGGAGGCGGGCGGCCACCCAGGGGCCGGTCGACGCCAGCATGAAGCCAAATCCCTGCATCAGGGCGCTGAGGGTGCCGGCGCGGCGCGGGTCGGGCAGGTGATCCAGCGCTATCACCATGATGAGGGAGAAGCTGCCGCCGAGCCCTGCGCCGCACAGCATGCACCAGAGGATGGGGGCGGCTTGTGGGGCGAGCCAGAGGCCGCCAAATCCCGCCAGTTGCATGACAATGGCCAACCCCATCCAGGGGCGCCGGTCTGTGTTGCGTGCCGCCAGCAGCGGCAGGCCGAGACCGCTGGCGGTCTGGGCCAGTGCCAGCCAGGCCACCAGCTCGCCTCCCTGCTGGGCGCTCCAGCCTTGTGCCATGTAGGCGGGTGCCAGCCAAGCGACGACTATGCCGTAGCCGCTGTTGATGATGCCAAAGCAGCCGATCAGCAGCCAGCTGCGGGGCAGGGCGATCAGCCGCTGCTCGCCGTGGGGAATGGCGACCGCAGTGGCGCCTGGCAGCCGTACCCGCCAGATAAGCCAGACCATGGCCAGCAGCACCGGCAGACTCCACAGGGCGAGCGCCCGCGACCAGTCGAGGCTTGCCGCCAGTTGCGGGGTGAGGCTGGCTCCCAGCGCTCCGCCCCCCATCATGCAGGCCGAGAAGATCCCCATCACCAGTGGCACCTTTTGGGCGAAGCTCTGCTTGATAAGGCCGGGCAGCACCCCTTGCACCAGCGCCGAGCCGAGGCCACAAAGCGCCGCGCTGGCGATCAGCAGGGCGCCGCTCTGGGCATCAAAGCGCATGGCGTTTCCCATCCCCAGCAGCAAGAGAGCAGCCCCCAGCAGTTGGCTTGGGCCCGTGAGGCGGCGCAGGCCAGGGGTGATCAGCACGCCGACGCCGATAAGCCAGAGGGGCAGCAGGGTGAGCCAGGCCAGGGTATCCATGCCGAGGCCAAGGTGGTTGTCTATCGTTTGGGCCAGCGGCCCTATGGCGGTGAGAAAGGGACGCAGATTGAGGCCAATCAGGATCACCAGCACCAGCAGGGCCAGATCCTGCTTGCTGTGGTGGATGGTGCTGGCGGGCAGGTCCTTACTCATGGGCTGGTTCCGCCTCTGAGTTGTCTCCATAGAGCGCGGCGGCGTCGAGGGCGACTGGCAGCTTGATGAGGGGCAGGGGTGGCGGGCTGAGGGGCAGTCGCAGCTTGTCATAGCTTGATGTGCTGTCAAAGCCGAAGGGGGCTGCATCATGGTTATCAAAGGCGTAATAGACGGCGCGAATGCCGTTCATCACCAGCGCACTCAGGCACATGGGGCAGGGGTGACCGCTGGCATAGACGATGGCGCCCGCCAGTGGCCCGGATTGGCTGGCCTGGCGCAGGGCTTCCAGCTCCGCATGGCGGGTGGGGTCACCCTCCAGATGCATGGCATTGACGGCGCTTGCCACCAGTCGGTCATTTTGCACCAGCAGGGCGGCGAAGGGGCGACCTCCTCGCTGCCGATTCTGCAGGGCCAGTTGCAGCACCTGCTCCAGCCACTCTGGATGGGAAGGGGCCGTGAGGGCGGTCAGCGACGAGACAAGGTAGGAGCCTGAGGGCTCGTCAGGAGAGTGGGGCATGAGAGAAACCTTGAACCTATGGGGGAGCAGACCAGCCTAGTGGTGCCATCAATCATTTGGAAATTAAATGATAGAATGACATCCAGTAATTTTGTAAATGGAGAATGCCATGCTGGATCCCCTGTTGCTGCGCAGCTTCGTTGCCATCATAGACACGGGCAGCTTCACCCGTGCCGGTGAGCGGGTGCACCTGACCCAGTCCACCATCAGTCAGCAGATACGGCGCCTTGAGCAGCAGCTCGGCTGCCCGCTGCTGGACAGAAGTGGTCGTCAGGTGGTGACCACGGCGGAAGGTGAAAAGCTGCTGGGGCTGGCCCGCCGCATTCTGGCGCTGCTGGCAGAAGCCGAGGCACAGGTGACAGAAGCGAGCCTGCAATTGAGCCTGGGGGTGCCGGAGGATTTCGCCGCTGGCGCCATTGCCCCCGTGCTGGCCGCATTTGCCCGCCAATATCCACAGGTGCGGCTGGAGGTACAAAGTGGCCTCAGCCACGGGATTTGGCAGCGCTTCGAGGCCGGCGAGCTGGATCTGGCGCTGGTCAAGCAGGGCCGGGGGCGAGGAGCACCACTCGCCAGCTGGCGTGAACCCCTGGCCTGGGTCGACAGCCGCGACTGGCCTGCCTGTGATCGCGATCCCCTGCCGCTGGTGGTGTTCCCAAGTGAAGGGCTCTATCGACGCCAGATCACGGATGCGCTCGATGGGCAGGGGCGGCGCTGGCGCATCGCCTATGTCAGTGCCAGCCTCGCCAGCTTGCAGGGTGCGGTGAGCGCCGGGATCGGGGTCAGTCTGCTGCCAACACGTCTGCTGCAACCGGATCAGGTGGCCCTTTCGCACTGGCCCAGGATCAATCCGGTCGAGTTGGCCCTGCACCTGGGGGCGGAGCGGGGCGAACCCCTGGCTCGCCTCAGCGAGGCCCTGATCGCCCTGTGCGACCAGGTGATGGGGCCAGCCTGAATGGGTCGGGCGCGCTGTTGAGGGGCCAGCTTCAGGCCATGGCCTGACGCGGCACAACGGCGAGCCAGAGTTCCACTTCGCCGCTGCCGGTGTGGGGGTCATATTCGGCGCCATAGCGCTCGAAGTCGGGCTGGTGGGCAGACTGGTAATCCGATTGCGCCAGCCAGTCCAGTGCCTGCTGCCAGGTGTTTGGCATGGTCGAGACATGACCCTGATGCAAAAAGACGGCATAGGTCTGGGGCTGGATGCGCATCCGCCCCAGCGTCTTGGGCAGTACCTCCAGCGCGGCGACTTCCACCGCACACATATATTCGCATTGCGTGGCGGTTACGCCGCAGATGACGCCATAGGCATGCTCCCCCAGCTGGCCCGGCAGCGGACCCAGGGCGCTGAAATCGCGCCACTGACCGCCGAAGTCGGCGTGCGCGAATGCATGCTGGCGACGCAGGCCGCCAAACAGCATGGGGCGGCCACTTTCGAAACGTATGGGATCTGTCATCTTGCCTCCTGTGCGGGGTGAGGCGGCAGCGCTGCCACCCTCAGTGATCCTTGCCTTCCTTGAGCTTGCGTTGATAGTCCTCGGATACGATGGCAAGCGCCGCCAGGGCCAGCGCGGGATCGATCCGGTTGGTTTCCAGCAGCTCGATGAGATCCACCGCCAGCTTGACCTCGGGCGGGGCATTTTCCAATGACATGACAGACTCCGTAATGGGAAAAGCGCCATTATACAGAGCCGCACCCGGATAGGGACCGGCCCTGTATCACGGGCGATGAAGGGCTCAGAGGTGCTGACGCATCTCCTTGTCTATCTCCTCGCGCAGGGCCATCAGCTTTTTGGCGTATTGCTGCAAGCTCAGATCGGCGGCCGAGACAGGTTGCCACTGGGGCACCCTGGTCGGCGTGCCCGTCTCGTCCATGGCGACGAAGATGATGATGCAGTGGGTAGTCTTGTGGCGCTGCCGGTCCGCTGGATGGCGGCTGTAGACATCCACCGCCAGGTGCATGCTGGTGGTGCCTGTGTGGATCACCTGGGCGTGTACCTCCACCAGTTGGCCTATCTGGATGGGCCGCAGGAAGCGGATCCCCCCCACGTAGACGGTGACCGCATAGCCGCTGCACCAGCCGGCGGCGCAGGCGTAACCGGCCTGATCGATCCACTTCATCACCATGCCGCCATGCACCTTGCCGCCGAAGTTCACGTCGGCGGGCTCGGCCAGAAACTGCAGGGTCAGCTCGCGGGGTGGGGTCATGCTCTCTCCTTGTCTTGACATAGTCGCGGTACCGGTTGGTTCATTGGCGCCATGGCGGGCCTGAGAAGCTGGCCAGCATTTATGTCAGGTATACCGCGAATGGCGACAAGATGCACAGCGCCCGGCGTGATATTGGGCGCGTATTCACTCTTGGTTCATAAACTCGGCGCAAGCATGGGGGGTCAATTGCGAGGAGTCATGATGAAACAAATGCTGGATCAGTTGTTGGGCGCTGGCAAAGGTTGGCTCAACGAAGGCGGCGACAGCCGCAAGGCGCAGATGAAGGGTGTGGCGCAGGGCGGCCTGGCTGCCGGTGCCATGGCCTTGCTGCTTGGCAACAAGAAGATCCGCAAGTATGGCGGCAAGGTGGCGGCGGTGGGCGGTGCAGCGGCCCTCGGCGGGCTGGCCTACAAGCTTTATCAGGATTGGCAGGCCCAGCAGTCGAGTCCGGCGCAACCGACCCAGCCCCTCGATACTCTGCAGGGCAATGCGCTGGATGCCCGTGCAGCCTTGCTGGTCCGCGCCATGGTGGCGGCCGCCCGGGCCGACGGTCATATCGACAGTGCCGAGCGCGAGAAGATCCAGCAGTACCTGACCGAGCAGGGTCAAAGTGATACGGCGCGCTGGATTGACACCGAGCTTGCCCGCCCCCTCGACCCTCATGCCCTGGCGCGTGAGGTGACCGACATGGAGCTGGCCACCGAGGTGTACCTTGCCTCCCTGCTTGCCATCGAGACGGATCACTTTATGGAGCGCGGTTATCTCGACGAGCTGGCCCGTGCGCTCAAGCTCGATGACAACCTCAAGAGCAGCATAGAACGGCAGGTAGCCCAGCTGGCGCAGCCGGCCTGATCCCCGTCACGTACAAGGATTGTCGACAAGGCCCCGTGACGGGGCCTTGTCGTGTCTGGCCACCGGCCGAATGCCGATCGCGCCACTTCTTATCGGAGTGGGCAGCCACTATGATGGATCTTCGACCAAAAGGGAGCAGATGAGACCGTCTCATCGTCAGGGCACAGAGGCAAGGAGCATCCATTGGAAATACGCAAGGCACAGGAGCCGGACATCGACGCCATCCTCGAGCTGAACCGGCAGATAGGAGAGATCCACTATGAGCACTATCCCGAGGTGTTCTGCCCGCCTTCGCCAGAGGAGCGGGCATTCTTGCTCACTGCCATCGCCGCCGAAGGGCGACTGTTTTGCGTTGCCGAGCTGGATGGCGCTGTGGTGGGTTTTCTGACCGCGCGCATCGACATCAACGAGAGCATCCCGTTTCTCAGCAAGCAACCCATCTGCCGCATCGGCTCAGTGGTGGTCGATGAGGGGCACCGCTCGCAAGGTATCGGCAGGGCGCTGATTGCTCACTGCGACCACTGGGCCAGGGCTCACGGTGCCCACCAGATCCGGCTGGAGGTGATGGCCTTCAACGAGCACGCCAAGGCGCTTTATGAAACATTAGGGTTCAAGGTGCAGTCACAGATCATGGCCAGATAAGTCGCGTTATCTCCCACACAAAGGCCCGTTACGGGCCTCTGTTGTTTGCTTTTTCTGGTGAGTCATTTTCTGCCGGGCTCTGGTTATACGTTGCCGATATTGAGTGGCAGAATAATATATAGCTGTGCTGGTTTTAATGAACAAATGAAATTGTAATGCAGGGTTGGAACATTTCGTAACAATTTATGTAGTTGTAAAGGAATGTAATTCGACTCTTTACTTGTGGCAGGTGTGATCATGCGTTTAAAATGCACTGCGCATATCGTAGGCGCTGCTAACTAAAATCAACTACTGTGCAAGATAATATTGGCTAGTTACCTTTATGCTTTTCTTGTCAGAAACCGGATTGGTTTTACTTTCGTATTGTTTGTTCTTTTATTGGGAGATTGAGATGAAGATTTCTATTATCGCGACAGCATTGGTACTGGCTGGTTCAGGTTTCGCTGCAAACGCCTCAACGGTTGGGGACATCGCCGTATATGCAACAGAAAAATCGCAAGGCTCAATGTCGATAGGAACCAAAGATGCTTACACAAAAACCTTTGAAATTGCTTTGGCAAAGCTATCTGGCAATGACATCGACTTATCAAAAACTTGCTTGAAAGCATACGCCAAGAATAATCAGGAGTTCAAGTTAGACACCGTTGATGAAGCCCTGGTTTCAGGTGTTCTGAAAAAGGGTGATATGGTAAAAGGGATTGCAGTATTTGCTGATAATAATGATGCTGTCCTTAACGCTGCACTGGTAAAAATATCTGATAACTGTCATTAAACTTCACCCTCAACTTATGATGTTGGAATGCCAGTCGCATACGCGACTGGTTGGGAAAATTAAGTCGTGATTAAGGTTTATGCCATTTTTTATACGCATACGTTAAGCGCATTTTCCAAACATTTCATGTGCCACGGAAAGTGACGCTTATTCATACGAAGAGCTTTGCTTAAGTGTGGCGTCGATAAGCCCGGCCAGTTTGATCAGGGCGCTCTCCAACTGCTCGCTCCAGGGATGGGAGCTGTTGAGGCGCAGGCAGTGGTTGTACTGCCCCTGACTGGAGAAGAGCGCACCGGGCGCCAGCGAGAAGCCGCAGGTGAGCGCCCGGGCGTGCAGTGCCCGGCTGTCGAGACGGGGGGCAAACTCCAGCCAGAGGAAGTAGCCGCCATCGGGGGCGCTGATGCGCACTTCATCCGGAAAGAGGCGCAGGAGGGCGGCCCGCATCTGTTGCTGGCGCTGGGCCAGGGTGTGGCGCAGACGGCGAAAATGGGCATCTACCCCGCCCTGGCGCAACATCTCGGCCAGTGCCAGCTGGCTTGGCACATTGGTCGACAGGGTCGACATCAACTGCAACCGCTGAATACGCTCGGCATGAGGCCCCGCCACCACCCAGCCGACCCGAAAACCTGGCGCCAGGCACTTTGAAAACGAGCTGCAGAGCAGGCTTTGCCCCCGTGTATCCCAATACTTGATGGGCTTGGGGCGCTCGCGGCCAAAATAGACCTCGGCATAGACATCGTCCTCCACCAGCGCGACGTCGTGTGTATTGAGCAACAGCATCAGCTCGCGCTTGTGCTCATCTGGCATGGTGTGGCCAAGAGGATGTTGCACGTTACCCATCAGCCAGCACGCCTTGATGGGACGTTGTGCCAGCGCTTCTGACAGCTGCGCGAGATCTATGCCCACCCCCGGGATCACCGGGATCTCCACCGCTTTCAGTTTCAGCCGCTCTATGGCCTGCAGGGCGCCGTAGAAGGTGGGGGTCTCCACCACCACCCAGTCCCCCGGCTCGGTCAGTACCTGCAGGCTGAGGGAGAGCGCCTCCATGGCCCCCGTGGTGATGATGATCTCCTGCGGGTCGACCGCCAGCCCGTCGCTGGCGTAACGCTGGGCGATGGCGCGGCGCAGCGCCTCGTTGCCGGGGGGAAGGTCCGCCACAGTACTGAAGGGATCGAGCTTGCGCATGCAGCTGGCCAATGCCCGCCCGAGCTGGGGATGGGGGAACAGGGTCGGATCCGCCACCGACATGCCAAGGGGCACCAATTCCCGCGACTTGCTCGCCTGCAGTACCTCGAACACCAGATCGTTGATGTCCACCGAGCCGCTGTAGTGGGTCTGTTGCGGTGCATAGTGCTGCAGGCGGGAGGGGGCGGCCTTGACGTAGTAGCCGGACTGGGGGCGGGCGAGGATCCGCCCCTGGCTCTCCAGCAGCTGATAGGCCTGCAGTACCGTCATGGGGCTGAGTCCGTGGGTCTTGCAGCTCTGGCGAATGGAGGGGATGCGCTCCCCCGGTTGCCAGATACCTGTATCTATCTGGTGTTGCAGGCGGTCGGCCAGCTGGCGGTAGAGGGACATGGGATAACACAACTGTTATAGGTGTAATTCACTATAACTGCATCTGTTATAGGTGTCATGCTCCGTGGTGTACTTGTCTCGCACAAAACGTGCAAGACAAATACAACAAAAGAGAGTGACGCATGATCAATCTGGATGACGTGGTCAGCCTGTCGCGCCTGCAATTTGGCGCCACGGCCATGTTCCACTTCCTGTTTGTGCCCCTCACGCTGGGGCTGTCCTGGATCCTGGTGATCGCAGAGTCGGCCTATGTGATGACCGGCAAGGTGATCTATCAGGACATCACCCGCTTCTGGGGCAAGCTGTTTGGCATCAACTTCGTCATGGGGGTGACCACAGGCATTACCCTGGAGTTCCAGTTCGGCACCAACTGGGCCTACTACTCCCAGTATGTGGGGGACATCTTCGGCACCCCGCTGGCGGTGGAGGGGTTGATGGCCTTCTTCCTCGAGTCGACCCTGGTCGGGCTCTTCTTCTTCGGCTGGGACAAGCTCTCCCGCGGTCAGCACCTGCTGGTGACCATGCTGGTGGCGCTCGGCTCCAATCTCTCCGCGCTCTGGATCCTGATCGGTAACGGCTGGATGCAGAACCCGGTGGGTGCCGAGTTCAATCTGGTGACCCAGCGCATGGAGCTGGTGGATATCGCCGCCGTGCTGCTCAACCCTGTGGCCCAGGTCAAGTTCGTGCACACTGTGGCGGCGGGCTATGTGGCCGCCTCCCTGTTCGTGATGGGGGTGAGCAGCTGGTATCTGCTGCGCCGCATGGAGGTGCGCTTCGCCCTGCGATCCTTCGCCATCGCCTCCGGCTTCGGGCTGGCCGCCATCCTCTCGGTCATCGTGCTGGGGGACGAGTCGGGCTACCGCACCGGCGAGGTACAGAAGGTCAAGCTCGCCGCCATCGAGGCGGAGTGGGAGACGGAACCTGCGCCTGCGTCATTCACCCTGTTCGGCTTCCCGGATCAGGGCGCCGAGACCACCCATGCCGCGGTCAAGATCCCGTATCTGATGGGGATCATCGCCACCCGCTCTCTCGATGAGGCGGTGACCGGCATCAAGGAACTCAAGGTGCAGCACGAGGCACGCATCCGCAGCGGCATGGTGGCGGCCGGGGCGCTCGAGCAGATCCGCGCGGGCAACGACTCGGCCGAAAACCGCGCGCTGTTCGATCGGCACGGCCAGGATCTCGGCTACGGGCTGCTGCTCACTCCCTATGCCAGCGACATCGCCAAGGCCGGTGAGGCCGAGATAGCAAAAGCGGTGGAGGACTCGGTGCCGCAGGTAGCGCCGCTGTTCTGGGGCTTTCGCATCATGGTCGGGCTTGGGATGCTTATGCTGGGGCTGTTCGTGGCAGGTTTTGTCCAGCTCTGCCGCAACCGGCTGCTCGGGTCACCCTGGCTGTTGAAGGCGCTGTTGTGGAGCATTCCGCTGCCTTGGATAGCCATCGAAGCGGGCTGGTTCGTGGCCGAGTTCGGTCGTCAGCCCTGGACCATCAGCGACGTGCTGCCGGTATCGGCCTCCGTCTCTTTGCTGCAGCCGGGCCAGCTCTGGTTCAGCCTCATCGCCATCTGCCTCATCTACTCCTGCCTGCTGGTGGTGGAGCTGTTCCTGCTGCGCCACGTGATCCGCCAGGGGCCCGCCATTCTTCATACCGGCCGCTACCGCGGTGAACAACCTGAACTTGCGAGGATCGCCTGATGGACTACGCAACCCTGAAACTCATCTGGTGGGGGCTGGTGCTCTTCATGATGGTCGGTTTTATCGTGATGGATGGCTTCGATCTCGGCATCGCCATGCTGCTGCCGGTGGTGTCGAAAGATGACGAAGACCGGCGACTGGTGATCAACAGCGTGGGGCCCGTGTGGGAGGGCAACCAGGTGTGGCTCATCGCCGGGGCTGGCGCCCTGTTCGCCGCCTGGCCGCTGGTCTATGCCGCCGCCTTCTCGGCGCTCTATGTACCCTTCATGTTCCTGCTGTTCGGCCTCTTCCTGCGTCCGGTCGGTTTTGACTATCGCAGCAAGCTGGCCGACCCGGTGTGGCGCCGCTGGTGGGACAGAGCCCTGGTGGCCGGTGGCCTGGTGCCGACCCTGGTGCTCGCCGCCGCCATCGCGCTGGTGATGCAGGGGCTGCCGTTTCGCTTCGACAGTGCACTGCGCCTGCACTATGGCCCGTTTGACTGGCATTGGGGTTGGTTCGCCAGCGTGGTGGCGACCGGGGTGAGCCTGCTGTTGCTGCATGGTGCCAGCTTCCTGCAAGCCAAGGTGGAGGGGACTCCTGCGCTGCGTGCCCGTGGTCTCGCCATCCTGCTGGCCCCCCTGGTGACCCTCTGCTACCTGCTGGCCGGCTGGCATCTGCTGGACTTGCCCGGCTATCAGTTGACCGGTCTGGCGGGCCAGCCCTTTGACCCCAACGCGGCCATCAGTCCGCTGATGAAGGGGGTGATCCCCCAGTCCAGCGGCTGGCTTGGCAACTACTTCGACTACCCGCTGCTGTGGCTGGTGCCACTTGTCGGGGCATTGGCGCCGCTGGCAAGCGGCATCGCCGCCTGGCTGGAGAAGGGGCGGCTGGCGCTGCTGGCGAGCGGCCTGACCTGCGCCGCCATGCTCTGCTCGGTGGCCATCGCCCTGTTCCCCTTCGTGCTGCCCTCGTCGCTGGATCCGGCGAGCAGCCTGACCCTGTGGGATGGCACCTCCAGCTACAAGACCCTGGCGATCATGTTCGGGATAGTGCTGGTGCTGATGCCCATCAACCTCGGCTACACCGGCTGGGTCTACCGGGTGGTGCGTGGCAAGCTCGACCGTGCCCGCATCAAGCGCGACAGCCATCAACTCTACTGACCTCAAGGGAGCCGCTATGTGGTACTTCACCTGGATTTTGGGCCTGGGTTTCGCCCTGCTGCTCGGTCTGTGCAACCTGCTCTGGCTGGAAGCTCGCTGGGAAGCCGATGAACGGGACGACAATCCGCCCCACCTCTGACCCGTCGGCTGGGGGATGCACCCAGGTGCAGCGCCTCGGCCAACCTCTCTTGTCATACAACCGACAGGTAGTCCGTTATGAAACAGACATTGAAAGCGGTGGCGCTGGCCATCGGCTGCGCGCTTGCCGCCGCCCAGGCGAATGCCGAACCGGTACAACTGACCCCGCTGGACAAAGCCTTCACCCTGCAGGTTCTCGGCAGTGGCGGTCCCATCTCCGACGATCTGCGTGCCTCCTCCAGCGAGGTGATCTGGTGGAAGGGGAAATCCCGCATCCTGATCGATGCCGGTGGCGGCGTTTATCTACGCTTCGGCCAGGCGGGGGCCAAGCTCGAAGAGGTCGATTTTATCGGCATCACCCACTTTCACACCGACCATGTGACCGACCTGCCCGCCCTGCTCAAGGGGGCCTACTTCTTCGAGCGCAGCGATCCGCTGGATCTGGCGGGGCCGCAAGCCGGCTCGGCCTTCCCCAGCATGAGCGGCTACTTTGATGCCCTCTTCAACAAGGACAAGGGCGCCTATGCCTACCTGAGCGGCTTCAAGGATGGCAGCGATGGCCTCTTCCCCATCACATTGCACGATGTGCCCTATCAGAGCCCGCAGCCCCACACTGTCTATCAGCAGGATGGTTTGACCATCACCGCGCTCGGCATCCCTCACGGTGACGTGCCCTGTCTGGCCTATCGCATCGAGAGTGCCGAGGGGACCATCGTCATCTCGGCGGATCAGAACGGCAGCAACCCGGCCTTTGTGCCGTTTGCCAAGGGGGCCGACATTCTGGTGATGCCGCTCGCCATCCACGAAGCGGCCGACCCTGTTTCCGCCTCGCTCCATGCCAAACCGTCGGTGGTGGCCAGGATTGCCGCCGAGATAAACCCCAGGCTGCTGGTGCTGAACCACTGGATGGGGGTCGGCCTCCATCACAAGAAAGAGGCGATGGCCATCGTCAAGCAGCAGTTCCACGGCCAGGTGGTGGCCGCCCGCGATCTCTCCAGTTACCCCGTCTCATCCGTCAAGGAGTCCAACCATGAGTAATGCAAGCAACAACAAGAGCACCGGCAAACTGACTCTCTCCATCGCCATGACCGGCTTGATCGCCCTGACCCCCGGGTTGGCGCTGGCGGCCACCCCGAGCGAGGCGCCGGTGAAGGCGGCGCCGAGCGAACAGCATGGCGGCAAGTGTGCGGCTGGCAAGTGCGGCACCGAGAAGCGCTTCGAAAAGCAGGCTTTAGACAGCGATCCGCAGGGTCGGCTGGTGCGTGCCCGTGACGGCAAGTGCGGCGTGGCAGAGCAGGGGATCGATGGCGATACCTCGCGCAAGGGCAGCAAGATGACGGAGGGGGTATGCGGCCAATAAGCTCCCGCAGTCGGGGGGTCGGGCTGCGTCAGGAGCATCTGGATGCGCTCTGTAGCGGCCCCATACGCCCCGGCATCGACTTTCTCGAGCTGGCGCCGGAGAACTGGATGGCCATCGGCGGCGCCAAGCGGGCGCAGTTGCATCAGCTGGCCGAGCGTTACCCGCTGGTGGCCCACGGGCTCAGCCTCTCCCTCGGCGATTGTCAGCCGCTCAATCGGACTCTGCTTGGCCAGATCCGCACCTTTCTGGACGAGTTCGGCATCGGGCTCTACAGCGAGCACCTGAGCTTTTCCCGCGACCAGCAGGGATATCTCTACGAGCTCTTACCGGTGCCGCGCCAGTGGGAGAACATCCCTTATCTGGCAGCGCGGATCGAGCAGGTGCAGGAGGCGCTGGCCCGCCCGCTGGTGCTGGAGAATATCTCCTACTACCACGGCTATGAGCACGAGATGCCGGAGGAGGATTTTCTCGCCGAGCTGGTGGCGCGCAGCGGTTGCGAGCTGCTGCTCGATATCAACAACGTTTTTGTGAACAGCCGCAATCACGGCTACTGCCCCAAGCGGATGATCGCCGGATTGCCGGGCAGTGCGATCCGCTACTTCCATATCGCTGGCCATCTGGAAGAGGCGGACGGCACCTTGCTCGACACGCATGGTCGCCCGGTGTGCGAGGCGGTGGTGGCGCTGGCCCGTTATACGGTGCAGACCCACGGTCTGCGCCCCCTGCTGCTGGAGCGGGATCACCATCTGCCGCCTCTGGCAGAGCTGGAGGCCGAGCTGGCCCGGGTGCATGGCGCCTGCTGCGAGGCGCTCGACAGTCAGGTGCGGGAGGTGCGCTATGGATAGGCGGTTATCACTGATCACCGCGCCCAAAGTGGCCCCACAGCGGATGCAGCAGCAGACCGCCTGGCTGGCGAGCCGGGTGCGGTTGCCGCAGGATGGCATCGCCAGCCAGTATGCCCGCAGCGTGCGCGCCAATGTGGAGTCGGTGCTGGAGAGCGCGTTTCCGCTCACCCACGGCCACTGGGCGCCGGTGGACAGATGGCAGCTGGTGGAGGGCTTTGTCGCCTACCACGGCGCCGATGCCCCCGAGTTTCACCATATTGCCACCGAGTTTGTCCGCTATGTGCAGCATCGCCACGGCGAGGGCTCCCTCAACTGGTCAAGGCAGCGGCTGGCGCTGCTGGAGTATGAGTGGGCCTGCCTGTGTGTCGAGATTGACGAAGGGGTGGTGCCGCAAGTTGTGCCGTGGGAGGAGGTGACGGCGGAGAGTCCACTTTGGCTCAATCCCACCCTGCAACTGCTTGAGCTCCCCTTTGCCATTAGCCGCAGCGGCGTGGTGCCGACCCGGCAGGGCAACCACTTCTATGGTCTGTTTCGCAGCCCGGATCATCAGGTGGTGACCCAGCGGTTGCGCGAATGGGATGTGGCGCTGATCCAGCTGTTGCAACAGCAGCCGGGGCTTAGCCGAACGGCGTTCCAGCAACAGGTTCAACAGGTTCAACAGGTTCGCAGCGATTTTGATCTGACCGAATGGGCGCGCCATTTTCACCGGCTTGGTCTGCTGACGCAGCCTGTTGGCGAGCGCCAGCCCGGCGCCCCCTTGCCCTCATTTAGCAAACACCAAGGAGAATTTCCATGAACAACACCCTGATCCAGTGGTACGAGCGGGCGGTCGCCCAGTGCAAGCGGCTCGATTTTCTGGCCCTGCTGGCCATTCGCCTCTATTTGATTCCGGTCATCTATGTGGGGGCCCACTCCAAGGTGGTGGGCTTTGCCGGTACCGTTGCCTGGTTTGGCGCGCCGGCCTCGGAAGGGGGGCTCAACCTGCCGTTCCCGACCCTGCTCGCCTTTCTGGCGGCGGGTACCGAGGTGCTGGGTTGCATCTGCATCGCCCTTGGCCTCTTTACCCGCATCATGGCTATTCCCACCATCTTCCTGATGAGTGTGGCCAGCGCCATGGTGCACTGGAAGCACGGCTGGGACGCCATCGCCACCGGCAGCATGGAGGCCACCTTGCGTCTTAACGGTTTTATCGAGTGGCTGGCCGCCAACTTCCCCGGTCGCTACAACTACATCACCGAGCTGGGAGACCCCGTGATGCTCAACAACGGTATGGAGTTTGCCGCCACCTACTTCGTGATGTTGCTGGTGCTGCTGGTGTACGGCGGGGGTCGCTATGTCAGCCTCGACTACTGGCTCACGCGAGCAGTGAACCGAGGGGCCATTCGCCCGCAGGCGGCATAACAACAAGCAAAAATAGCAGAGCGTGAAAAAACGAGCGGCATGTGCCGCTCGTTTTCATTGGGAGAAGAGAAGGGGCTTGCGGCTGGTCTGTGCCCTCAATACTGGGGGCAGGCCAGTGCCAATCTGGCCTCGCGCTTCTCGCTGACGTGGGTCAGGCCGTAGGCCAGCAGCACGATCAGCGCGCCTATCCAGGGGGTGTGCATCAGCCCCAGGTGCTCCACTACAAAGCCACCAACGACAGAACCCAAGGCGATGCCGACGTTGAAGGCGGCGATGTTGAGGCCGGAGGCCACGTCCACGGCGTTGGGGGTATGGATCTCGGCCTGCTTGACCACCAGTACCTGCAACCCAGGCACGTTGCCAAAGGCGAAGGCACCCCACACCAGCACGGTCAGCACCGCCAGCACCGGATGGGGCGCGGTGAAGGTGAGCATCAGCAGGATGACAGCCAATCCGGCAAACATCAGCTTCAGGGCGGGCAATGGGCCCATCTTGTCCGCCAGCTTGCCGCCCCAGATGTTGCCGAACGCCACTGATACTCCGTACACCAGCAGGATCAGGCTCACCGCGTTGGCGCCAAAGCCACTCACCTGTTGCAAGATGGGGGCGAGGAAGGTAAACGCCGTGAAGGCGCCGCCGTAGCCGAGTGCTGTCTTGGCGTAGACCAGCAGCAGCGGCTTCTTGGTCAGCACCAGCAGTTGTTCACGAATGCTGGAGGCCGCACCCTTGGGCAGGTTGCTCGGGATCAGCAGCAGGCTGCCCACCATGGCGATGAGGCCCAAGAGGCTCACCACCAGGAAGGTCTCGCGCCAGCCAAACTGTTGGCCAATCCAGGTGCCGAGCGGCACGCCGGTGACCAGGGCGACGGTCAGGCCGCTGAACATGATGGCGATGGCGCTGGCCGCCTTCTCCCTGGCCACTAGGCCAGTGGCTATGGTGGAGCCCACCGAGAAGAAGACCCCGTGGGCCAGCCCGGTCAGCACCCGGGCGACGATCAGGCTCTCGTAGCCTGGAGCCTGCCAGGCGAGCAGGTTGCCGGCGGTGAACAGCGCCATCAGCCCCACCAGCAGCCACTTGCGCGGCAGCTTGCCGGTGAGGGCGGTCAACAGCGGCGCACCTATGGCGACGCCGAGGGCGTAGAGGCTGACCAAGAGGCCTGCGGAGGGCAGGGAGACATGAAGTTGCTCGGCTATGGTGGGAATGAGCCCCACTATCACAAATTCGGTGGTGCCGATCGCAAAGGCACTCAGGGTGAGGGCAAATAACGCCAGTGGCATACAAACTCCTTGGATAGGGACTCCCGACGGGAGAATGGCGCCAGTATGCCGATGACTTTTGTTGGCAAAAATGACGATGACATCAAATTACTTTTGCTTAATCAGCAGCAATCATCGCGATGGAGCGGGTCTTATCGGGCGGGGAATTGCGTGGGTGGCGCACAAAACCCAAAAAAGCGGGAGGCATGGTGCCTCCCGCTTGGGGTCGAAGAGATGTCCCGAACTGTTGTTCTCCCTTCTCCCCTGGCGGGAGAAGGGCCGGGGATGAGGGGGATCAGTCCCAGGCCGGTGCGAAGTCCGGATTGGCGCAGCGCTCACCCCGCTCCAGAGTGGCGATCTGGGCCATCTCGTCGGGACTGAGCTGGACCTTGAGGGCGGCCAGGTTGGCGGCCTGGTTCTCCCGCTTGGTAGAGCTCGGGATCACCGTCATGCCCTGGGCCAGCAGCCAGGCCAGCGACACCTGGGCCGCCGAGACGCCGTGGTGTTTGCCGATCTCGATCAGGAGCGGCTCGGTGAGCACCTTGCCATAGGCCAGCGGCATATAGGCGGTGATGGCGATGCCCTGCTCGCGGCAGAACTCCACCACCTTGCGGTTTTGCAGCAATGGGTGGATCTCCACCTGCTGGTGGGCGATGGCGCCCGGCCCCAGGATCTCGATGGCCTGTTTGAGCTGGGCCACAGTGAAGTTGGATACCCCTATCTCCCGGGTCAGGCCTTGCGCCTTGGCCTCGGCCAGCTGCTCCAGGTAGACCGCCATCGGCACCTCATCCTTGGGGGAGGGCCAGTGGATCAGCGCCAGATCCAGATAATCGGTGCGCAGTTTCGCCAAGCTGGTCTTGAGGCTGGGGATCAGCTTGCCCGGGCCGAACTCGCTGGTCCATACCTTGGTGGTGAGGTAGATATTCGAGCGAGGGACAGCAGTGCTGGCCAGCACCTCGCCCACTTCGCTTTCGTTGTCGTAAATCTGGGCGGTATCGATATGGCGATAGCCGAGCGCCAGGCCGGTATTCAGGGTTGCAAGCAGGGGCTCACCTTTCAGGCGAAAGGTGCCCAGACCCATGGCGGGCATTTTCATCATCTATTTCCTCAAATGGGGTGGTTGGCCCTTGCCCAGAGCAAGGGGGTTGGCTCGGTGCAAAGGCCGTGGCGGCGTTGCAAGTTGGCAGCGCCATCGTCAACGAGTCTCGGGATATTCAGGCCGGCAGTCGGCGGTAATTGCGAATATGGCTGCTGGCAAACCAGGGATCGGCCCTGGCGACAAACGCGAGGAAGTGAGCTTGCTGCTGGTGGGCTTTGAGCGCGGCTTCGCTCTCCCACTCTTCGTGCAGCATCCAGCCATGGGGGTTGTCCAGGCTCTGGTGCAACTGGTAACGCAGGCAGCCGGCCTCCTGCAGGGTGGCCGCTATCAGCGGCTCAAGGGCGGCCCGAAACTGGGTGGAAAATTCGGGTTTGGCTTCAAGTTGGGCAATCACAATCACGGGTGCTGACATCTGAACCTCCTTGCAAAAACGAAGGTCAGTATGCCTGCCGCAGGGGGAGGGAAATAGGGCAACAGCCGCAAAACACTATTGAGGAAAGAGCAGCAATGAATGGACAGACGCGATGTGGGGGTGAGGAGGTCAATGAAGCAAATGGAGCAGGGAGTGCCGGGGCACCCCCTTGCCATCAGGTATTGGCGGGCTCAGACCAGACTGCAAATTCATTGCCGCTGGGCTCGACGAAGTGGAAACGGCGACCACCGGGGAAGTCGAACAGGGGTCGTACTATGGAGCCCCCGGCGCTGGCCACCTTGCTCTGGGTCGCCACGATATCGGCACTGTAGAACACCAGCAGGGCGCCACCTTGAGCCGTGCTGCTGCACAGATCCGCCTTATAGAAACCGCCGTCCAGCCCCTCATCGGCAAAGGCGCAGTAGTCGGGGCCATAATCGACAAACTGCCAGCCGAAGGCGGCCTGAAAGAAGGCCTTGGTGGCCGCGAGATCCCGCGCCGCAAACTCCACATAGTTCAGTTTTTCATGGGCTTTCATGCTGTTTTGCTCCCTGCGTGTCCATCTTGTGTCAAGAAGAGGCTGATTAAAGAGTGCCTGGTTAACAATACCCCATCAAATCATTTCCCTGAAATTGTGGCGCTGGCAAAACGGAAGGCTATTTGAACTCTTCGCCGTGGTTTTCCAGTCGCTCCAGTCCGCACTGCTGGCACACCACATAGCGGTCGAGCAGCTCAAGTGCGGCTATGCCATGACCGCCGACCCCGGAGAAAAATCCGTTGAGAAACGCCCTGAACTGGCCGCTGCGGGTCTTGGGATAAGGGGAGGGCTTCTGTTTTATCCGCTTGCTGTGCTCTGTATCCATTCCACAGCGGGGGCAACACTGTCTGGTCATTCGTTGCACTCTTCTTTGTGGTTTGAAACCGTGGGCCTCGACCCGTTTATCGACGGTTTAGAACAGGGCTGCCATGATGAACGGTTTCAGAATGTTGGCGCCCCCAGTGCTGATGGGAATGTAAAAAATGAGTGGGACAGGATCCTTGCTGCATCTGTAGGTGTGCCAACTTCTGTTGTGATGGCGCAGAACCCGGTAGATGATCAGCAGGCCACCGAAGAAAAGGGTTAGCGCAAAGGTGACGACAAAATCCAGCAAAATCAGAGCTCCATGTAGGCAAGAACCGTTTTTTATAGGTGCAGCAGCATTATGTCCAGAGCCATATGGGTGGACTTGTCCCTTTGCCACCACTCATGCCTGCAAATGTTACTCCTTGCCCAGCTGCTCCCATGGGGTCAATTTCAGTTGCTTGCAGCGAAACCAGAACCAGCTCGCCATGGTGGGGCCAAAGAAACTGACAAACAGGGCCGTTTGATACAGAGCCGCTGCCGGCGCGATTCCCGTCCCGCGCCAGCTGAAAAACCACATCAACAGACCCCAGAACAGCCCTATGCTGATGCCAAACCCGAGAACGTTGGCTAGCCAGCCCTGATAGTGAGGCGGTTTGACCGGGCAACCCAGCCTGCGCAGCAGTCTGAACAGGGGAGGATTGTAGTTGGCGTGCCATACCCCTTTGCTGGCCAGCTCCTGATGGGCTGCTGCCAGTCGTTCTTCGAATGTCATGGTTTCCTTCCTTGTCAGATTGTGGCGCCATACGATGCCGTTTTGGCTGCATTGTACCGGCAATGGGCGAGTCTGGTTTGAGCTGGCCATCACGTTATTTATCTGTGCAAACAAAGATGTGGCACCAGAGCTCACTTGCCAATCCACAGCCACTGCGCCTATAAAGGCCCATTACTCTTGTCTGGATAACAGCAATGAAGACCCATTCTGATGAACTGACCCTGTTTGTGGCCGTGGTGGAGGCGGGCAGTTTTCGCCAGGCGGCGGAGAACCTCGGCATGGACAACTCCGTAGTGAGTCGCGGCATCAAGCGGCTGGAGGAGAAGCTTGCGACCGTGCTGCTCAACCGCACCACCCGCCGGGTCAGCCTGACCGAGGAGGGGAGCTGGTTCTATCAGCGGGCCGTGAAGATTCTGACCGAGATGAGCGAGGCTGAGGGGCACCTGCTCAGCCGCAAGGAGCAGCCGGAGGGGATTTTGAGGGTCGATGCGGCCACCCCCTTTATCCTGCACCGGCTGGTGCCCATCATAGGCGAGTTTCGCCGCCGCTATCCCGGCATCGAGCTGCAGCTGCACAGCTCGGAGGGTTTCATCAACCTGATGGAGCGGCGTGTGGACATGGCCATCCGCATCGGCGAACTGACCGACTCTTCCCTGCGCGCCCTGCCGCTCGGCCACTCACGGCTGCGGTTGCTGGCATCCCCCGCTTACCTGAGCGAGCGCGGCACCCCGCGCCAGCCGGCGGATCTGCTGGCGGGTCACGAGCTGCTGGGCTTTTTGCACCCCGATCACCTCAACCACTGGCCGCTGCTCAGTGCCGAGCAGGGGGATCGCTTTCCTATTACCCCGACCCTGCGCGCCAGCAGCGGCGAGACCTTGCGTCAGCTGGCGCTGGCGGGGCAGGGGATCGTCTGCCTGTCTGACTTTATGACAGGGCCGGATCGGGCGAGCGGCGCCCTGGTGGAGGTGCTGGCCCGCAGCAACAGCGGCGCCTCGCGCCCCATCAATGCGGTGTTCTACTCCGATGCCCAGCGCGACATCCGGCTGCGGGTCTGGCTCGACTTTATCAAGGAGCAGCTCGGTAGCCATACCCTATGATGGCGGCGTTTAAGGGCTGACACTCTTCCGGCCAAAGGGGAGGGGATGTTGGCGACCAGCCATGACAACCAGGCTGCATAGGCTGGCGTCTTCCCTTGGCAACAGAAGGGGCGAGGTAGCCTCTGGCAGCTCAGACAAGCGGGAGGGAAGAAAGAGCCGGCCTCCATCCATGACAAGAGAAAGGGAGCCGACCGGCTGTCCGCCAGAGGCGATGAATGACCACTGTGGATACCTGGCTGAATAAAGAAGAGGCCGACATCGCTGTCGGCCTCTTTGTATTTTCATCTCGGAAAGATGTCGGTTGCCCGATTAATCCTCTTCGGCCCAGCGGCGTGAGCGTTCAACCGCTTTCTGCCAGCCGTGGTAGAGCTTGTTGCGCTCTTCGTGGCTCATCTGCGGGATGAATTCGCGATCCACGCTGAACTTGTCTTCCAGCTCGTCCGAGCTCTTCCAGAAGCCGACGGCCAGACCGGCCAGGAAGGCGGCGCCCATGGCGGTGGTCTCGATGCGGGTCGGACGCACAACCGGGGTGTGCATCATGTCGGACTGGAACTGCATCAGGAAGTCGTTGGCTACCGCGCCACCGTCCACCTTGAGGGCGGCCAGCTTGATGCCGGAGTCCTGCTGCATGGCATCCAGCACATCGCGGCTCTGGTAGGCGATGGATTCCAGCGCGGCACGAATGATGTGGTTGCGGTTGGCGCCACGGGTCAGGCCGACCATGGTGCCGCGAGCATACGGATCCCAGTAGGGCGCGCCCAGACCGACGAAGGCCGGTACCAGATAGACGCCGTTGGTGTCACCCACCTTGGAGGCGAAGTAGTCGGTATCGCGGGCATCGTGGATGAGTTTCAGCTCGTCACGCAGCCACTGCACTGTGGCGCCGCCCATAAAGACAGCCCCTTCCAGCGCGTAGTTCACTTCCCCTTTCGGGCCGATGGCGACCGTGGTCAGCAGGCCGTTGCTGGAGCGAACCGGCTCTGTGCCCGTGTTCATCAGCAAGAAGCAGCCGGTACCGTAGGTGTTCTTGGCCATCCCTTTTTCGAAGCAGAGCTGGCCGAACAGGGCAGACTGCTGGTCACCGGCAATGCCGGCGATGGGGATGCGGGAACCGCCGCCACGGGTGGTGTAGCCGTAGACTTCGGAAGAGGGTTTGACCTCTGGCAGCATGGACAAGGGGATGCCCAGCTCGTCCAGCATCTTCTCGTCCCACTTCAGGTCGCGGATGTTGTAGAGCATGGTACGGGAGGCGTTGGTCGGGTCGGTGACGTGCACTTCGCCGTTGGTCATCTTCCATACCAGCCAGGTGTCTATGGTGCCGAACAGCAGCTCGCCGTTCATCGCCTTCTCGCGGGCTCCTTCGACGTTGTCGAGGATCCACTTCACCTTGGTGCCGGAGAAGTAGGCATCCAGCACCAGGCCGGTGTTCTCGCGCACATACTCTTCCAGGCCACGGGCCTTGAGCTCTTCACAGATGGCTGCGGTGCGGCGGCACTGCCAGACGATGGCGTTGTAGATGGGTTTGCCGGTGGCCTTTTCCCACACCACTGTGGTTTCACGCTGGTTGGTGATGCCGATGGCGGCGATCTCTTCACTGCGCAGGCCAGTCTTGGCCAGCACTTCGGTGAACACGGAGGACTGGGTCGCCCAGATCTCCATGGGGTCGTGCTCTACCCAGCCCGCTTTCGGGTAGTGCTGGGTGAATTCGCGCTGGGAGGTGCCGACTATGTTGGCATCCTGGTCAAACACGATGGCGCGGGAAGAGGTAGTACCCTGGTCCAGAGCGACGACATATTTTTTTTCAGCAGACATGATGTTCTCCACGTTTTTATTTTCCACGTTTTTACACGTTGGGGAGGGCCGCTCTTATGCGGCGGCCTCTTCTTTGGCGGTTTGGGCAGCTTGCTCGGTGGCGGCAACACGGTTGCCAGGCACGCAGGGAGCCAACACTTTTACATAGAGGGCAGTACCAAGCTGGGCACCGACGATGGGGCCAAGGATGGGGACCCAGAAGTAGGGGTTGTCACGACCACCTGTCATGGCCACGTCACCCCAGCCTGCCAGGAAGGCAAACAGTTTGGGGCCGAAATCACGGGCCGGGTTCATGGCAAAACCGGTTAACGGGCCGAGGGAGGCGCCGATCACGGCGATCAGGATACCGATCAGCAGGGCGGCGGCGAAGCCTTTGGGGGCGCCGTTGTTGTTGTCACCCAGTGCCATGATGCCCAGCATCAGGACGGCGGTGATCACCAGCTCGACCGCGAAGGCTTGCATGTTGGAGAGCAGGGCGTTCGGGTAGGTAGAGAAGATGCCGGCGGTACCGAGGCTCTCGACGCTGCCGCGCACCACGTTGTGGGTCACTTCCCACTGGGTGAACAGGCCGCCGTAGAGGAAGTAGACAAGGGCGGCGAAGCAGAAGGCGCCTGCGACCTGAGCGATGATGTAGGGCACCACTTTACGCTTGTCGAACCCGCAGAAGGTCATCAGCGCCAGGGTCACGGCCGGGTTCAGGTGGGCACCTGAAATACCGCCGGTCACATAGATGGCGATGGCGACACCCAGACCCCAGGTAATGGAGATTTCCCATTGTCCGAAGTTGGCACCGGCCAGCACCAGGGCGGCCACACAACCGACGCCGAAAAATATCAGCAGGCCGGTTCCGATAAACTCGGCAATGCACTCGCCAAGCAGGGTATTGGGTCTTTGTATGCTCATACCGTTATTCCTTATATCCACCCAGAGTAGGTTTGATGTTCCGTTTTGTTGTTTTTTCAGTCCCATTGTTGCGTCCGAAAACGTTTTTTCTTGTTTTTTGAGCTGGCGCAAACGTTATGCTCGTTTGCGCTCGTTCTCGGACGAGAGAGAAAATAAACCTAAATCGAACATTCACCACGCCCTCCCCGCAGGAAATGTGGACAAGATCCCACTCATTGCTAAGAAAATGTGACGGAAAGCAAGTTGCAACAGTGGTTATACCACTTAGTGGGTAGCCGAAAGCCTTGCTATACAAGGGATTGCGGCTGATGAGTGACTACTCACTTGGCACTTTCTTTTGTAATAAAACTGCAATATTTGAGCCTCCATCACAGATTAAATGTTCACATATGAGCACAATAGGCTCGCTTTCGAATCAGGACTCCTCTGGTTGGTCAGCATGGACAGGGCACCCTCAACCGCCCACAACAACAATAAGGAAGCAGAACATGCTTAGTCTCTTCAGGCCTGCACCACATATAGACAGGCTCCCGGCCGACAAGGTCGATCCCTTCTACAAACGCATGCGTTGGCAGGTGTTTTTCGGGATCTTCTTCGGTTATGCCGGTTACTACCTGGTACGGAAAAACTTCAGTCTGGCGATGCCTTATCTGATCGAACAGGGATTCTCCCGCGGCGATCTGGGCCTGGCCCTGTCCGGGGTCTCCATCGCTTATGGTCTGTCCAAGTTCCTGATGGGGAACGTGTCTGACCGCTCCAATGCGCGCTACTTCCTCTCTGCCGGCCTGCTGCTGTCGGCGGGCATCATGTTCATGATGGGGACAGTGCACTGGGCCACCTCCAGCATCGGCATCATGTTTGTGCTGTTGTTCCTGAACGGCTGGGCACAGGGCATGGGCTGGCCGCCCTGCGGTCGCACCATGGTGCACTGGTGGTCACAGAAGGAGCGTGGCGAAGTGGTCGCGGTCTGGAACGTGGCACACAACGTCGGCGGCGGCATGATAGGCCCGCTGTTCATCCTGGGGATGGGCTGGTTCAACGACTGGCGCAGTGCCTTCTATGTGCCGGCGGCGGCGGCGGCGGCCATCGCGGTTATCGCCTTCTTCGTGATGCGCGACACCCCGCAATCCGTGGGTCTGCCTCCCATCGAAGAGCACAAGAACGACTATCCGAAGGACTATAACGAAAGCCACGAGCAGGAGTTTTCCGCCAAGGAGATCTTCGTCAAGTACGTGCTGCACAACAAGCTGCTGTGGTACATCGCCATTGCCAACGCCTTCGTTTACCTCATTCGTTACGGCGTGCTGGACTGGGCTCCGACCTACCTGAAAGAGGCCAAGGACTTCAGCGTCGACAACTCCTCCTGGGCTTACTTCCTGTACGAGTGGGCCGGTATTCCGGGCACCCTGCTGTGCGGCTGGATCTCGGACAAGATGTTCCAGGGTCGCCGTGCCCCGGCCGGTATCCTGTTCATGGTGCTGGTGACCCTGGCCGTGCTGGTTTACTGGTTCAACCCGGCTGGCAACCCGACCATCGACATGATGGCGCTGGTGGCCATCGGCTTCCTGATCTACGGTCCCGTCATGCTGATCGGTCTGTATGCGCTGGAGCTGGCACCCAAGAAGGCGGCCGGTACCGCGGCAGGCTTCACCGGGCTGTTCGGTTATCTGGGTGGCGCCGTGGCGGCCAACGCCATGCTGGGCTACACGGTTGACCACTTCGGCTGGGATGGTGGCTTCATGGTGCTGACCGCGTCTTGCGTGCTCTCCATCATCTTGCTGGCCATGACCCTCAAGCACGAGAACATTGCCGTCGCGGCCAAGAAAGCGGCTGCCGATAAGGCATAAAACGTGATCCTGCCCTTATCGATCCGAAAAGGGATCAGGTAAACTGCCAAAGGCCCCGCATCTGCCGGGGCCTTTTTTCGTCTCATCATCGGAGTTCAAGCGTGAAGCAAACCCAACGACATCTGGAGATCCTGGACGTCCTGACGCGGCAGGGCTTTGTCTCGACCGAGGATCTGGTGACCCACTTTGACGTCAGCCCCCAGACTATTCGCCGCGATCTGAATGATCTCGCCGAACAGAACAAGATCCGGCGCCATCATGGCGGTGCCTCCCTGCATTCGAGTACCGTCAATACCGCCTACAGCGCCCGTAAAGTGATGCAGCTCAAGGAGAAAGAGCGCATCGCCCGCGAAGTGGCCGCCAACATTCCCGACGGTTCATCGCTCTTCATCGACATAGGCACCACCACAGAAGCCATCGCCCGCGCCCTGCTCGATCACCGCGAGCTGCGCGTGGTCACCAACAACCTCAACGTGGCCAGCATTCTCACCGCCAAGGATGACTTCACCGTCATCATAGCCGGTGGCGAGATCCGCAACCGGGATGGCGGCATAGTGGGGGAGGCGACCCGCGACTTCATCGGCCAGTTCCGCATGGACTACGGTGTCATCGGCATCTCGGGCATCGACAACGATGGCTCTCTGCTCGATTTTGACTACCACGAGGTGAAGATTGCCCAGGCCATCATAGCCCACTCCCGTCAGGTGTTTCTGGCCGCCGACCACACCAAGTTTGGCCGCAATGCCATGGTCAATCTGGGCAACCTCAACCAGATCCACGCCCTGTTCACCGATCAGGAGCCGCCCGAGAAGCTGATGCGGCTGATGTCCCAGCATCAGATCGAGTGCCACATCTGCTGAGCCGCCGTTAACCCCTCTCTGGCATCAGGCCGCCACACTGGCGGCCGCTTCTTTTCCGCTTTCTCCCCTCTGCTTTCTCCCCTCTGCTTGCACCCCCTTCGCTTGTTACTGATGCTCCGCGTCCTGGATGCCCCCCAGCATGAGCGCGATCTCGCGCACGCTTTCGGGCCCGGCAGCCCGGTGCTGACGCCCTGATCACCGACTGGCAGCATTTTTAGCATTGCCAAAACAATCGCGATCACATTTTCTCCATAAAATGTTCGTTTATCATTTTTTCATGCTCTAATATGAGCGAAATCAAACATTGCTGTCATGGCAACACAAAATAAGAAAGAGTAGGTGAACATGAGCGAACATTATGATCTGGTCGTCGTTGGCGGCGGCATCAATGGGGTGGGCATTGCGGCTGATGCAGCGGGTCGGGGTCTGAAGGTTGCCCTGTTCGAGGCACAGGATCTCGCCTCTGCCACCTCTTCCAACTCCAGCAAGCTGATCCACGGTGGCTTGCGTTACCTCGAACATTACGAATTCCGGCTGGTGAAAGAGGCGCTGGCAGAGCGGGAAGTGTTGCTCGGCATGGCCCCCCACATCGCCCGTCCCATGCGTTTTCGGCTGCCCCATCGCCCGCACCTGCGCCCGGCCTGGATGATCCGCGCCGGTCTGTTCCTGTATGACAACCTGGCCAAGCGCGACAAGCTCAAGGGCAGCTGCGGCGTGCGCTTCCTGCCGCAAGACGGTCTCAAGAGCGGCATCAACAAGGGCTTCGAATACTCGGATGCCTGGGTCGATGACGCTCGCCTGGTGGTGCTCAATGCCATGATGGCCCGCGACAAGGGCGCCGACGTGCAGACCCGTACCCGCTGCGTCAAGGCGGTGCGCGGTTCCAAACACTGGACCCTGACCCTGGAGCGGGAAGGGGGCGAGCAGTTCACCGTCACCTGCCGCGGTCTGGTCAATGCGGCCGGCCCCTGGGTCAAGACCTTCTATGATGAGAGCCTGCACGAGAAATCTCCCCGTGGCATCCGCCTCATCAAGGGCAGCCACATCATAGTGCCGCGCATCCATGAGCGCGAAGAGGCCTATATCCTGCAAAACGAGGACAACCGCATCGTCTTCGTCATCCCCTATCAGCAGGACTACTCCCTCATCGGCACCACGGACGTGGAGCATCACGGCAGCCCGCGGGAAGCGAAGATCAGCGATGCCGAGATCAGCTACCTGTGCAAGGTGGTCAACGCCCACTTCACCCGCCAGATAGCACCCAAAGAGGTCATCTGGACCTATGCCGGCGTGCGCCCGCTGTGCGATGACGAATCCGATTCCCCCCAGGCGGTGACCCGCGACTACACCCTGGAGCTCTCCGGCGAATCCGACGGCGCGCCGCTCCTGTCCGTGTTTGGCGGCAAGCTCACCACCTATCGCAAGCTGGCCCAGGCCGCCTGCAACAAGCTCAAGCCCTGGTTCAGCCAGATGGGTGAGGATTGGACCGCGAGCAGCCGTCTGCCCGGTGGCGAGTTCGACTGCTCCACCACAGAGCTGGCCCGTGCCTACCTGCTCGAGTTCGACTGGCTGGATGAGCGTAACGCCCGTCGTATCGCCGAGGCCTATGGCAGTCATGCCCGCCTCTGGTTGCACGAAGAGCGCGGCCAGCACTTTGGCGCCGGCTTGTACGAGTCGGAAGTGCGTTATCTGATGAGCCGCGAGTGGGCCCATTCGATGGAAGATATATTGTGGCGCCGCAGCAAGCTGGGGCTGCGCCTGTCCCAGCCTGAGCAGCAGCAACTGCACGCCTGGCTGGAGCAACACCAGCACGCCCTGCCCAAGGCCAGCTGATGAAGAGGCGGGCGGCCCCTTGGTCGCCCGTCGTTAAAATGCAATAAACCTCTGTTATAACAATAACCTACACCCAATAAACAATAACAAAGAGCACCGCGCATGAAAAAACTCTCTCTCTCCCTGATCGCCCTGGGCCTGGGGGCCGCCCTCGCATTGCCCGTTCTGGCTGCCGATGAAGGTAAAATCGTGATCGCCCACCGTGGCGCCTCAGGCTACCTGCCCGAGCATACCCTGGAATCCAAGGCGCTGGCCTATGGCATGGGGGCCGATTATCTGGAGCAGGATCTGGTGATGACCAGGGATGACCAGCTGGTGGTGATGCACGATCACTTCCTCGACGGCATCACGGACGTGGCCGAGCGCTTCCCCGGCCGGGCCCGTCCGGACGGTCGCTACTATGTGGTGGACTTTACCCTGGCCGAGGTGCGCTCCCTGCGCATGACGGAGCCGTTCCAGCTGGTGGATGGCAAGCAGGTGCCCGTTTATCCGGCCCGCTTCCCGTTGTGGAAGTCCAGCTTCAAGATCCACACCTTCCAGGAAGAGATAGAGATGATCCAGGGGCTCAACAAGAGCACCGGCAAGAACATAGGTATCTACCCGGAGATCAAGGCTCCCTGGCTGTTCCGCCACGAGGGCAAGGACATCTCCAAGGCGGTGCTCAAGGTGCTGAAGGAGTACGGCTACACCAGCAAGAACGACAAGGTCTATCTGCAGTGCTTCGATGCCGACGAGCTCAAGCGCATCAACAGCGAGCTGATGCCCGCCATGGGGATGGACTTGAAACTGGTGCAGCTGATGGCCGAGACCGACTGGAACGAGACCATGGTCTATGACGCCAAGGGCAAGGCAACCCCTTACGACTATGACTGGATGTTCAAGCCGGGCGCCATGAAGACCATAGCTGGCTATGCGGAAGGGATAGGCCCCTGGAAGCCGATGATAGTCACTGAGCCGGGTACCCTGGGCAAACCAGTGTTTACCAATATGGTGAAAGAGGCCCATGCCGCCGGTCTCAAGGTGCATCCTTATACCTTCCGCCAGGATGAGGGGCAGATCCCGGCCTATGCCAAGGACTTCAGCGATCTGCTCAACATCTTCCTCTATCAGGCCGATGTGGACGGGGTGTTCAGCGACTTCCCGGACAAGGCGGTTGAAGCCATCAAGGCACACGGCAAATCATAAAAGAAGAGCAACACGGGAACGCAAGCGGGGCCAGGTGTCCCGCTTTTTTTATAAAATGGAGGCAAGCACTGGGGTGGGATTGTGGTCGAGCAGCGCTGACGGCAGCATTGGGGTGTAACAACATGTTTACGATTTTGTCGGGTCAGGGGCTTTTTATCCGCTACTTTCTGGCTGTTTAGAACGCCAGGTTGGTCGTTTATCCATCTATTAGACAGTTAATCCGCTAGTTTCACTTGATTGTTTGTTTTTCCTTGGTAAGGTGAGGGCGGTTGCGTAACAAAGCGCTGACTTGTGTAAACAAATAAATACACTCGGTGCAATTGGCTTAAATACTGTAGAGAGAATGAGATCATGCAAAGAGACCCCCTGAACAACATCCATATCCAGTCCGAACAAGTGATGATCACGCCTGCCCAGCTCAAGGAGAAGCTACCCATCTCCGACCAGGCGCTGGCATTCGTGCAAGGGGCCCGCACTACCATAGCCGACATCATCCACCGTCGCGATCACCGCCTGCTGGTGATCTGTGGACCCTGTTCCATCCACGACATGGACGCCGCCAAAGAGTACGCAACCAGACTCAAAGCGCTGCATGATGCCTACCAGGATTCTCTCTACATTGTCATGCGGGTCTACTTTGAGAAACCGCGCACCACGGTCGGCTGGAAAGGGTTCATCAATGACCCGAACCTGGACGGCACCTTCGATGTGGAGCTGGGGCTGCATCGTGCCCGCGAGCTGCTGTGCTGGCTGGCGGAGCTGGAATTGCCGCTGGCGACCGAGGCGCTCGACCCCATCAGCCCGCAATACCTGGCCGAGCTCTTCTCCTGGTCGGCCATAGGTGCACGCACCACAGAATCCCAGACCCACAGGGAGATGGCGTCCGGCCTCTCCATGCCGGTCGGTTTCAAGAACGGCACAGACGGCAATCTGGGTACCGCCATCAATGCGCTGCAGGCGGCCTCCAGCCCCCACGCCTTCATGGGGATCAACCAGCAGGGCCAGGTCGCCTTGCTGCAGACCCAGGGCAACCCGGATGGCCACGTGATACTGCGCGGCGGCAAGCACCCGAACTACGACTCGGTCAATGTGTCGCTGGCGGAAGAGGCGCTGGAGAAGGCGGGCCTGCTGCCCGGCCTGGTGGTGGATTGCAGCCACGGCAACTCCAGCAAGGATCACCGCTTGCAGCCCAAGGTGGCCGACAACGTCATCCACCAGATCCAGGAGGGCAACCGCTCCATCATAGGGGTGATGCTCGAATCCAACCTGTTCGAGGGCAATCAGTCCAGCGAGCAGCCCAAGGAGCAGATGCGCTACGGCGTCTCCATCACGGATGCCTGCATCGACTGGGATAGCACAGCCAATCTGCTGGCGCGATGCCATCGCGAGCTGGCGCCGCCGCTCAGGGGCAGAACCGGGCGTTAAGCCGTGGTATCTTGTCGTAACTAATTGAACCATAGAGGTATCACCGCCCATGCGGTGATACCTTGTTGCCTCTTGAATCACAGGGCGCCGCCGCCAGCGGCGCCAGCAGGGACTGGATATGGCTGAAGAGTTGAATGCCCTCAGGGACAAGATAGATGCGGTGGACAGGCAGCTGATCGATCTGCTGGCCGCCCGTCTGGCCCTGGTGGGGGAAGTGGGTGAGGTGAAGAGCCGCCATGGCCTGCCCATCTATGCGCCGGACAGGGAGGCGAGCATGCTGGCCCGCCGCCGAGCCGAGGCCGAGCTGCTGGGGGTGCCCGGCGATCTCATCGAAGACGTGCTGCGCCGGGTGATGCGCGAATCCTACATCCTCGAATCGGCCAGCGAAAAAGAGAACCATTTCAAATGCATGAAGCCGGAGCTTGGCAAGGTGGTCATCATAGGCGGCCAGGGCCAGCTGGGCCGCTTGTTCGGCCAGATGTTCGGCCTCTCCGGCTACCGGGTCGAGACCCTGGAACAAGCCGATTGGCCAAGGGCTGACGCCATCCTGGCTGACGCGGGTCTGGTGATGGTGGCCGTGCCCATCGATATCACCTGCCAGATCATCGACCGGCTCGGCAACTTGCCCGCCGATTGCCTGCTGGTGGATGTCACCAGCGTGAAGGCGGCGCCGCTTGAGCACATGCTGGCGGTGCACAAAGGCCCGGTGCTGGGGCTGCACCCCATGTTCGGACCGGATGTGGCGAGCCTCGCCAAGCAGGTGATCGTCTGCTGTCAGGGCCGTGACGCGGCCGCCAGTCAGTGGCTGCTGGATCAGATGACCATCTGGGGCGCCCGTCTGCAACAGGTGGAAGCCAAGGCTCACGACGAGGCCATGACCCTCATCCAGGCGCTGCGCCACTTCGCCACCTTCGCCTACGGCTGGCACCTCTCCCGGGAGCGGGCCAATCTGGATCGCCTGCTGAGCCTGAGCTCCCCCATCTACCGGCTGGAGCTGGCCATGGTGGGGCGGCTGTTTGCCCAGGACCCCGAGCTCTATGCCGACATCATATTGTCGTCCCCGCAGAATCTGGCGATGATCCGCCGCTACTACCAGAACTTTGGCGAGGTGCTGGGGTTGCTGGAGCAGGGGGACAGGGCCGGCTTCATCGATGCTTTCTCGCAGGTGTCCGGCTTCTTCGGCGAACATGCCGACGAGTTCCTGCGGGAGAGTCGCATGCTGCTGGCCCAGGCCAACGACCGCCGCCACCACGGCTGACGAGATCGCACACAAGCATCATAAAAAAGGGGCCTGTTCGGCCCCTTTTCTGTCTGTGCTGTCCGGCCCGAGGTTATTCGGGCTGCGGCAGGCGCAGATCGGCGCCATCCCAACCGAGCGGCAGGGTCAGCAGCTGATCGATCAGCTCCCGGCGATCGGATTTCTCCAGATAGGCGAGGTAGAGCGGACGACTGAGTGGCTGCCCCCCCTCCACCAGATGCAGCCGTCCCTGCTCCAGGAAGGGGCTCACCATGCGCCGCGGCAGATAGGCGGCGCCACCGTTGGCCAGCACGAACTGCAGCGCCATGTTGGCTGAGCTCGAGTGCAGCACAGGGGTCTTTTGCAGGCTCTGCAAGCGGCTGGGTTGCGGCTCGAAGCTGGTGCCCCAGTCGAGGTGAATGTGGGGCATCTGCATCAGGCTGTCGGCGTTGGCGGCAGCATCCCGGCTCACCAGCTCGAACACCAGCTCACCTATGGGGTGCAGGGCTATCTCGTCGATCTTGGTCGGCTCGGAGAGCAGGGCGAGATCGAGAGATCGCTCCAGCAACTGGCGGCACAGGTGTTCGCGAGAAGCGGTTTCAAGCCGCACCGCGAGGCCGGGGGCCAGTGCATAGACATGGTTGAGCCAGTCGTTGAAATCGAGCTCCCAAAACACGGCGGGCGCACCTATGGCGAGCTGCTGGCTGAAACCGGGGGAGAGGGCCACATCCTGTCTGGCGCGGCCCAGGGTATGCAAGATGGCGTCTGCATAGGGCAGCAGACGCTCACCGGAGGCGGTCAGACGGATGTTGTTGCGATGACGGGCAAACAGACTGACCCCGAGTTGCTGCTCGAGCTGGCGGATCCGAAAGCTCACCGCCGACTGGGTCAGGTAGAGATTCTCAGCAGCCCGGCCAAAGTGCCGGGTCTTGCTGACCTCGATAAAGGTCCGAAGCAGTTCGGTATCCATTAATCGATGGACTCGTCGCTGCCGCCGCCACTGCCACCTTCAAACCCGCCGCCACCGGTTTCCTCGTTGGCGCCACCCGCGACTGTGCACAGACGATGCACGCGCTTGGGACCTATTACCTTCAGATACTTGAACCACACCTTGGCGTGGGGGTTGCTGCCGGCGGCGCCGGATTTGATCTGTTCGAGAAAGGCGCTTTCTATGTCATCGCGCGGCGTCAGGTTGCCCTGATAGAGCGCCAGCATGGCGGTGCCGTATTTTTCCAGACTGTCCGCTTCGGCCACAGTGAATTCGCCACTGCGACGCAGGCCACGGGGAAAATGTTTGAAGTCGTTGAAACGCTTGTCGGATTCGAAGCTCATAGTGCTCTTTTTCTGGTTAGTTTGACCTTTGCGGGCAAGTATCATCAGGCCGTCGCAGAGTGCAAAATCAATTTTTTCACTATATGGATAAATCTCTTTCATCGAAAGTGATTTCGCCATGATCCAGTGGGCATTCAGGGGAGACAGGAGCAAAAAAGCGAGAAAAAAAGCGGAGTTATGTCAGGTTCTGTAAAGGTTTGGCGCGCGGGGCAGACGATTTTGGGCCAAAAATAAAGCGCCATTCGGCGCTCTATTTTACATCAATCATGAACCAAAGCGGGAGGTTTGGTCTCGATGGAGACTTACTCTATCATGGCTGGCTGGGCCAGGTTGTCGGCACGCCACAGACGGTAGCGCACTTCATACTCCTGCGGGACGTAGAGCACGAACGGCAGCTTGGAGTTGTAGTTCACGAAGAAGCCCTGACCGTAGATCTGGACGAAGGTCTCTTTCTTCTGGCCATCCGGGCAGGCCATCAGGGTGCTGATGGGATCGGATACCTTGCCGAGCATCAGGTAGTTGTAGCCCCAGCCCTTGACGCTGTGCTGCTCCAGATTGCCCGCGAAGCGCGGCACATTGCAATCGACCATCATTTTCTTGCCGACCTGCAGCTCGACCATCATGTCGGCTTCGTTCTCGACTTCCGGCAGGCGGATCACGACACGTTCCTGGTTTACTTCGGCGGCCGGGAACATGCTGATATCAAATTTTTTCGGTTCGGCGGCGAAGGCATGGCCGCCCAGCAACAAGGCGCCCAGCAGGCTAAAACGCAATACGGTTTTCATCTGTACCTCATGGGGTTGGTTCAACGCCGCTAGACTAACCGCTCTGCCCGTTTCATGCCAGCGATCTGCGGTGCAAATCATGCCGGATCCGGCACAGGATGACGTGTTCTGGCTGTTTTCTGACAGGGCGCACACTCCTTGTACGCCTCACCGGCAAGGGGCTGGGGTGGCCGGAAGCGGATCCTGTTTTCAGCAGTATCTCCGGCCACCCCTGCGCACTCAGCGCACCAGGAGCAGCTGTTTGGCCCAGGCACCGGGTGCCCGCATGCCAACGGAGCCACTGGTGATATCCAGATAGGCGACGCTCTTGCTGGCCGGCACCGGGGTCGAGGACCAGAGATAGACGTAACCGTCGTTCACCTCTTTCCCTTCCCCGGCCATGGCGCGGGGGAATATGGTCTCGTTCAGCGCAGGCTTGTAGCAGGCGGATTCCAGCACGCTGGTCAGCTCCTTGATGGTAGGCAGGCGCCAATCCCGGTAACCGCCAAAGCCGTACAGGGCATGACTGGGCTCGGTGCGGATCCGCTCTGCCGTCAGCAGGGCCTGCTGCCAGTAAAGCCGGGTCGGCTCGCCGCTGCAGCTCTGGTCGCGCCAGGTCTGGCCGAGCTGGCAGCGCATCCAGGTCAGGCCCGTGCTCCTGTCCGTGACTGTGCCGTTGCCGCGATCGATGAAGCGGGCGGTGGGGCTGGTTCTGGGCATGGTGTCATCGCAGATGGCGGTGGCCAGGGCGAGGGGGCTGCCGAGGGTCAGCAGCAGGGTCAACATCAATCGGTTCATCGGGTTACCTCCGCCACCAGTCGCAGTTGCAGACCGTTGGCATCATCGCTGTTTTGAACTGTGGTGGCGTAGTCGGTGCCGGCGTCATCGCCGAGGAAGATATGGGCGATGGCGCTCAGGGGGGCGCTCTCCAGCCGACGGGACGGGGTCAGGGTCTGGCTCCAGTAGTAGCCGCTGAAATCTTTGGTCGTGGTGCCGACATCGGGGAAGTAGCGCACATCCAGGGTGACCAGCTGGCCATACTGGCGGGCGAGCGAGCCGTAGTGTTGCAGGCTCATCAGCTCGCGCGAGTGGGGCATGCGCCAGCTGGTGATGCCGCACAGCTGCTGGGCGTTGAGCCACTGGCGATACTGCTCCGTGGTACAGATGGCCTCGCCTTGCGGGCAGGCGTAGTCGCGCTCCTCCTGGGTGGGGTGATAGTCGCCAAGCTCCCAGGCGAAGGTGCGGTGCAGATCGCGGGGGCTCTTAGCATCATCCTGCTTTTTCTCCCAGATGAGGCGGGTAGTGAGATCCTCCACACACTCCCAGACGGGGGCGTCATCCGGCAGGGGCTGGCCCTTGCCATCCAGCTTGCGATAGCGCAGGGGGGCCTTGTTCAGGCTGGCCTCCTGGCCCGGGTGGTCGGCGGGCTCCTCGGTGAGCAGGTAGTCGACACCATCCGTGTAGGTAGTGACGCCGCTGCCGGTGACCAGGGGATGGGAGTATTGCTGTTGCAGCAGGCGGGAGACGCTCTCCTGCAGGCTGGTCAGCTCGCCGTGCTGGGCGAAGTGGCTGGCCAGCTCGGGCAGCAGGCTGCCGAGGGCCGGCCACACCACGGCTTGCACGAGGACGGGTGAAAGGTCCGATATCCCCGGCTCGGCATCGATCACCGTCTGCAGCAGTTGCCCCAGCGCCAGGTTGAAGTCGGCCAGTTGCGACAGGGCGGCCAGCCCCTGACCCGGTTGCAGCGGCGCCAGCGCGCTCAGCATCTGGTCGAGTGCCTGTTTGGGGGGATGTCCCTCGGCGATGCGGCTTTGCAGCAGGGTGCTGAGTAGACTGGGGGTCAGGGTCTGGCCATCCAGTCGGGCGGCCGGATGCAGCAGCGTCGGCGCCGCCGGATTGGTTGGCAGGAACAGCAGCGGACTGGTCAGCAGGGCGGGGGAGGTGCCGCTCAGCTGACGGGCACCGGCCACGCCGCTGACGCCGGGCTCCCCCTCGTCACAACTGGTGTTCTGGTTGAGATTGACGCACAGGGTGCCACTTTCGGGCAGATTGACGTTCAGGGTATAGGCTGGCGCCGCCAGCGGCGCCTCATCCGAGCCACCGCCACCGCAGGCGGTGAGCAGGGGGGCCAGCAGGCAGGCCAGACGGGAATAGGTTGGGTTCATCTCTTGTCCTTGGGAAGGGGCTCTGGGCCCCTTCTTCTTATATATGGGTGGATTACTCAGCCGCGCTGGCGAAGGCGGCGCCAGACTGCCAGCGGCAGCAGCCAGAGCAGGTTGGCGGCGCCACCGCCGCTGCTGTCGGAAACGTTGAAATGGATGATGCCGTCATCCGGCGGGGCGACCGGTTCACCGCACTGGGCGCCGATGCGCTGGCTGATGCTCCAGCCATTGATGCGGCCCTGGTGCCCGGGTTTGCTGTCCACCACTTCCAGCGTCCATCTGCCGGCCAGCGGCTCTCCCAGCAAGGGGGTGAAGGGTTGCAGGGGCTGCAGCTCGGTGGGGAAGAGCCCCTTCAGCCGTGGCAAGGGGCTGTAGCCCTTGTCCCAGATCTGGATGCGGGTGCCGGAGGGGGAGTTGAGCCAGATCTCCAGCTCATCCAGGGCATCGTGTTGCAGATCCAGGCTCAGTTGCAGCTGCTCACTCACCTTGGCACTGCTCTGCTCCAGCAACAGGCTGGCTTGGCTCAAGCCGCGAACCTCCTCGCTCTGGGCATCGTTGAGGAGCAGCGGCTGGCCAGTGGCGCGGCTGATGATGGGCGTGCCTATGGGCAGGCTCAGTGGTTGCTGCCACTGGCGCTCGGTCGGGCTGGTCCCCGTCATGGCGAGGCTCACCGGCAGGCTCACCTCATCGCCGCAGGCCAGCGGGCTCTGGGCCAGCAGCCGCAGCGTGGTGGTGGTGCTGGCACCCACCGCCAGTGTGGTGGCTTGCCACTGATAGGGATCGGCCTGCAGCCCAGCGGGCAGGGTCAGGGTCAGCTCATTGAGGGTCACAGGCGCCGGGCCCTGGTTGGTGAGGGTCAGTTGCACGGATTGACGCTGCCCCAGCTCGATGGCGCTGCCCTCGGCCAGGGCGATATTGACCGGCGCCAGCAAGAGGCCGTGCTGGCGGAAGGCCTGCTCCAGATGGCTGGCGTAGTGACGGGCCGGGTAGAGCCGCGCCGCCGTGTCCACAGTGATGCGGGCCAGTTGCGGCATGCGAATGGCAGGGCCCAGCCCGAAGTGGGATTCGATGATGACGCGGTCAAACTCGTCCCGGGCCCCTTCGCCATGCTCGGTCACCGACGCCAGCAGGGCCTGGAACAGCGGTGTGCCCCACAACTGATCGCCGTTGCTGCCGTTGATGGTGCGGTGGGCCGGATAGCTGTAGTCCGGGTGGTAGCGGGCCCGCAGATCGTCCAGCTGGCGCGGGGTGCGGTCGGTGAAACGGGCATCCCAGTTGAACACCATGGCCGGTTCGAACTGGCGACCCGCCTCGCTGCGCTGGCGGTGGCTGGCGGCCAGGTAGTCGCTGAAACCTTCGCCGATGGCGCCCCAGTCCGCCTCGTCCCCGAGATCAGGCACTATGTGGTGTTGCACTGCGTGGCCGAACTCGTGCCAGATCACCATGGGATCCTCGGCATCGGGCACGCCGCTGCGACCCAGCTCCAGCCGGCGCTCGAACGGATCGTAGAGGGAGTTGTCCTGATAGCCGGCCTCTGTGTCTATGTCGAGGGCCCCCGGGATGAGCCCGCTAAAGCCCAGCTTCTTGAGGTGGCGCTGGGCCAAGTCCAGATGGTAATAGGCGTTGATGTCGGCGAAGCCCCGATCGTCCCGGGTCAGCCGAAACGCCTGCGGGGTGTCGCCGCTGAAGGGGGCCGTATCGGGCTCCATGGCATCCACCACCCGAGCGTGAGGGCCGCTCAGCAGATAGTGGCCGCCCGCCAGGGTGACCGGCAGCGCCACCTTGTCCTGATAGGCGGCGTCCGCCAGTACCAGCTCGTCGTGCCAGACCAGGCTGGCGTCTTGCAACTGGGTGCGGGGATCCGGGTCGAACACGCGTGCTTCCACTTGGGTGTCGCCGGCGTCGGCGGTGCGGCTGGCCCGGGTGCTGGCCGCATCCATCCAGCGGCCCAGCTCTCGGCTGCCGTCGCAACTGGCGAACAGCTGCACATAGCTGGCCTTGGCGTTGCCCGCCTGGTGCTCGCGCACCCGCTGGCGCAGGGCGGGCACCAGGGTGTCGCCGTCGCGCCAGTACCAGGCCTCGACCGCGCCCAGCGTGTCGATCTCGTTGCCCGCATCGCGCAACTGGCCGAGCAAGGGATCCAGGTTGCCGCTGGCATCGCAGCCGGGCTCACTGCTCTGCAGGGGGCGGCTGTTGTGATAGAGGCGCCAGGGCTTGCCGGCCAGATCGACACTGACGGCGGCCTGGATGGTGGCCACCGGCAGGCCGTTGACCAGCTGGCGGAAGCTGTAGTGATGGCCGAGCAGGCTGGCCCTGTCGTAGTCGGGGGCGAGCGTGACGCCGAGGCGCTGTTCGAGCCACTGCTGTGGCGTCGTGGTCAGCGGTTGTTCATCGACAAACTGCAGCTCGGCCGCCAGCAGAGGCTGGGAGAGCAAGGTCGCCAGCCAGAGGGCCAGGGAAGAGGGTTTCATGGTTTACTCCAACACAAAAATGAGAAAAGGGATCACTGGCTGACACCCGCCAGGGTGAGCAGGAAGGCATACTCGCGGGCCGCCTGCTGGCGCGCCGTGCCGGCGCTGGCCTGGTGGCCGCTGTCGAGGGCCGTGCTGAGCAGATAGGGGCCCGTGCCTGTGCTGTGCTCCCGCAACCGGGCGACCCACTTGAGCGGCTCCCAGTAGGGCACCTGGCTGTCGTGCAGTCCGGCCGTCACATAGACGGGGGGATAAGGGGCCGCGTGCAGGTTGTCGTAAGGGCTCAGGCGGCGCATGGCGGCATAGTCGGCGGGGATGGCCGGGTTGCCCCACTCGGCGTACTCCTGACGGGTGAGCGGCAGTTCGGGATCGCTCATGGTGCCGAGCAGATCGACGAAGGGTACCTGCAGCACGGCCCCGGCGAAGCGGGTCGGCGCCTGGTTGAGGGCCGCCGCCACCAGCAGGCCGCCGGCACTGCCACCCATGGCGAACAGCCGGGCGGGATCAATGGACGGATCCCGGGCCAGCGCCTCGGCCACGGCCAGGAAGTCGTCCACGCTGTGCTGCTTGTGCCGGCCGCGCCCCGCCAGATACCAGTCGTCCCCCAGCATGCCGCCGCCGCGCACATGAGCGATGGCGTAGACAAAGCTGCGATCCAGCAGGCTCAGCACCTGGGGCTGGTAGTAGGGGCGCATGGGGGTGCCATAGGCGCCGTAGCCGTAAAGCAGCAGCGCCTTGGGCTTGATGATGTCGGTGCGCCACACCAGGGAGACCGGCACCTTGACGCCGTCCTTGCCCACCACCCAGCGGCGCTCGCTCCGGTAGGGGGAGGGGCGCTGCGCCTGCGCGTCGGCTTGCCACTGGCCACTGGCCAGATTGAGCCAGCGCTGGTGCGGCGGCTCGGCCATGCCCTGGCGGCGGATCAGGATCTGCCCGCTGGCGGGGTCGTGGGCACCCTGGATCCAGGCCGTGCCGGCCCCCTCGGTCAGGAGCAGGTGGTGGCTGAGTTTGCCGCCACCGTCCAGCACGTCGAGCCAGTCATCCCCGTGGTGGCGATACTGCAGGACCGTATGGTCGGCAAACAGGCGCCACTTCTCCAGGCTCTTGCCCTCGCCGGACCAGAGTGGTTGCCAGCGGCCCTCGGCCACCTGGGCCAGGCTGGCCGCTTGATAGAGGCCCAGGGCGCCATCCCGGTTGCTCTTGAGCAGCACCCGCTCCCCCTGGGTATCCAGGTAGTACTCGAGCCCGGCCTGACGGGCCTTGAGCAGAGAGGGTGCCCCCTCGTCCAGCAGGTACTGCTCCGAGCTGTCGTGGTTGTTGCTCTGCAGCAGCAGGTGGCGTTTGTCCGTGGTGCGATAGAGGCTGAGCAGCCAGGCGGGATCGGCCTCCTGGTGTACTAGCCGCTCCTTGCCATCCTGCCAGGCCCACAGCTGCCAGGGGCGCAGGGTACGGCGCTCGTTGGCAAGGGTGTAGAGGGTCTTGCCATCCAGGCTCCAGAGCAGATCGGCTGCCCTGTGCGCCAGAGTAGCGAGAGTCTTGCCATCGGCCAGATCCAGCAGGCTGATGCGGTAGTCCCGATCGCCGCGCAGATCTTCGGCCAGCGCCAGCCAGCGCCCGTTCGGGTGCAGGGCCCAGCCGGCCAGCTCGTAATAGCCGCTGGCCGGCTGGCGGGCCGCCAGTCGTTGACGGGACTGGGCCTGATCGCCGCTGCGCTGCCACAGGCTGCCGTCGGCCTCCATCCGCCACTGGCTGCCCGCCTCGCTTATCCATTCGTCCGGCATGGGCTCGCCGCGCGGCTGCGCCTGCCACTCGGCCTGCAGCGTCTGCTCCAGCGGCCGCTGGCCGGCGAGCTGCTGCTCGGTCCAGCGATTCTGTTCGCCCAGCATGGCCAGCAGGGCGGGATCCTGGCGACTGTCGTCACGCCAGCCGCCATAGGGATCGCGCCGCGCCGTGTCGCCCTTCATCAGCAGGGGCCGCTTGGCAATGGCGGGGGCGCTCTGTGGCGCCGTGGTGGTGACCGTCAGGCCCACGGCCTCGGTGGGGGAGGCCGCCGCCGGGTTGGCCAGCAGAGCCGTCATTATCAATAGCGCGTGCATCAGATCCCCACGAAGGTGTAGCGCAGGCTGGCGCTCAGGGAGCGGCCCGTCTGGGTGTAGAGGCCCGCATCCGTGCCCGCTTCCAGCCCGGCCACATCCTGATAGCGGGTGTAGCGGGTATCGAGCAGGTTATCGAGCTTGAGGTTGGCCTTGAGAGCGTCGGTGATCTGCCAGTCGGCGGTCAGGGCGAAGCTGAGCCAGCCGGCGGTCTTCATGCACTCACCCTGCTGCTGTGTCAGGCTGTTGCCGCAGGTGGGCACCCGGCTCATGGCGGTGGCGTAGTCGGCCTGCAGTCCCAGGCTCCAGTCGTTGGCCTGATAGCTGAGGCGGGTGTTGCCCTCGAGCGGGGTGAGGGCGCGCGGCGATTCGCCCTGGCTGTCCTTGCCGTCGACCCAGCCAAGCTTGGTAGCCAGCTCCCATTGCTGGGTCAGCCAGTAGCTGGCGGCGATCTCGGCGCCCCAGGTTTCGGACTTGGCGACGTTGCGGTATTGACGCAGCATGACCCCGTCGCTCAGGCGAAAGCCCACCTGACGCCAGTCGATGAAGTTGTAGTAGCGGTTGTAGAACAGGGCCGGCTTGATGCTCCACTCATCTCCTTCGCCGCTCACACCCCACTCGAAGCTGTGGCTGGTTTCTTCCTTGAGGGCCGGGTTGGCGATGATCTCGAACGGCGGCAGGGCAAAGTAGTGGGGAATGTTGCCGTACACCTTGTCGTAGGAGGGGGCACGGAAACCGTTGGCGTAGCTGAGCCAGCTGCGCCACTGCTCGTTGAAGCGGTAGCTGGTGGCCAGACTCGGGGAGAGGTGCCAGCTGTGGTTGCTCTCGCCCCGGCCATCCTGCGGGCTCAGCCACTGGTGATCCATGCGCAGCGTGGGGGTGAACTGCCACTTGCCCAGGGTCGCCACGTCCCCCAGCCAGATGCCGGCCCGATCGGTGCGGGCGCTGCTGAAGGGGGCGGACTGGGTAGGTTGGGGAATACCGGCTTCCAGCATCAGCTTCTCCACCGGCCGCTCGTGGCGGGTGCGCTCCAGCTCGACGCCATAACTCAGCTGGTGTGCGACGGCGCCCGTGGTCAGGTCACGGCGGATATCCAGCTCGCTGCCGATCAGATCCTCGGTGAAGGTGGCCAGCTCCCGCTCGCTGCGATAGCGGGGGTAGCCGCTCAGCTCGTCATTTTGCAGCAGGCTGCGCTTGTTGGCCGTGTTCTTGGCCTGGTTGCCGTGCAGGCTCCAGGTGAACTGATCCGCCAGCAGATGATCCAGACTGCGGGCCTCCCAGCTCAGCTTGCCGCCCTGGGTCTGCTGGGCGCCGTTTTCCCGGTACTGGCGTACCTGCCACTTGCCATCGGGCTGGGGCATTTCGCGCGGCCCCTGATCCCGCTTGGCGTTGTCTTCGAAGTAGTCGAGCTCGAGGCGCAGCAGGTGGTGCTCATTCAGGGTGAAACGAGAGCTGGTGGAGGCGCTGAGGCCGTCGAGATCCGCCGGGATGCGACTCTGGTCGTAGTTGGCGGTCTCGTGTCCCTGCCAGCCGGAGAGGCGCAGCAGGTGTTCCGTCATTCCCCAGCGGGCGGCACTGGTGGCGCTCAGTTTCTGCTTGGCGCTGCTGCCATCGTGCAGGATCTTGCTGCTGAGGTAGGCATCCTGCCCCTGCAGGTAATCTTCCGGCTGCTTGGTGGTGATGACCACTGTGCCGCCGATGGCGTCCGAGCCGTGCAGGGCGGAGCCGGCCCCCTTGGCCACCTCGATCTGCTTGACGTCATCGAGATCGAAGCTGAAACGGCCCACCTTGTCGTTGAGGTCGTCGGCGCCGAAGCCGTCGCTGACCCTGACCCCGTCCTTGATGATCAGCACCCGGTTGCCGCCGATGCCGCGGATGCTGATGTTCTGCGGCCGGCCCGCCGAGCCGGTCACAGAGACGCCGGGCTCGTTCTTGAACACGTCTGTGAGCTCGGTGGCGATTTGGCGCTCCAAGTCCTCTTCGGTGATGACTGTGATGGAGCCGGAGATGTCGGACAGTTTCTGTTCGACCCGCTGACCCTTGACGACTATGGTCTCGCGCGCCTTGGGCTGGGTGGTGCCGGAGGTGTCTATTCCGGCGGGATCGCCGGCGGCCAGCGCTGTACCGGACAGCAGCATGGGCCAGTAGTGAAGCAGTGTTTTCATGTTGAGAATAATTATTATTTGAGCCTGAAGGCCGCGGATTATTGCAGAGAGGTACAGCCAGATCAACGATTGATAATCATTATCATTTTGTTTTTATGATCCTGATCAGACTGGTGTTTTTGATAGCAAGCTCAGCAAGGGAGGGGCGAACGTTTGCGTTTCTCTGGGAGGCGATCTGGCGGGGCACTGGGGACGAAAGGCACCGATTGGCTATGAGTGCCGAGGTGTTCTCTTCAGGTTGTGCTGACGGAGACGGAATAAAAAGCCCGCTGCGAGAGCGGGCTTGTTCATTGCGAGCGGGCTTGGCCTCAGGGGGCGCGATAGAAGCGGTTCAGCTCGTTCATCACCTGGATCATGACGCCCATGTCGGGGGTGCCGTGCTTGATGGGGCGGTAGCTGTTGCGCTCCAGCAACTCGAAGTCACCCTGCTTGTTGAAGTGGGTGATGGTGTTGCCCTGATAGATGGCAAAGTCGCGCTGATCTCCCGCCAGCAGCCAGTTGCGCGGGCTGGTGTCGAACAGGTTGCGGCCTATGCTGTAGTCCCGCGCCGGATTGCGTACCCCCAGCATGCTTTGCATCAGGGTCGGCACCAGATCCAGGTGACTGCTCGCCTGACTCTGCGGCAGGCTGTCATTGCCCGGCCAGGCCAGCACGAAGGGCACCTGCACCTGATAGGGCGAGTAGTTGGTGCCATAGCCCCAGCTGTTGTTCTGGGTTTCGTTGAACTCCTGACCGTGGTTGGAGGTCACCACGACTATGGTCTGCTCATTGAGCCCCTGCTGTTGCAACTGGGTCAGCATCTGCTCCAGCAACTGATCGGTATAGAAGACGGTGTTCTTGTAGCGATTCTCCAGCTTTTGCAGGTTCTCGGCCTGATAGGCGGTGGCCGGATTGAACTTGGTCAGTTCGGGCTGGAAGGGCCCCTTGATGTTGGCCGGCAGCTGGTAATCACCCGGGCTCGACAGATAGACCAGCGAGAACCAGGGTCTGTCCGGTGAACGCTTGGCGAGCCACTGCTGCCAGTCGCCGATCAGCTGGTTGTCATCTGTCTGCTCTGAGACGAACACCTGCTTGCGCAGGCCCGAGAGTATGCTCTGGCGATACTTCTGGGCATCTTCCAGCGCGCCGAACAGGCCGAATTGATAGTCCTGGCGCAGCATCTCGTCGAACAGCACAGGCGGCGTCTTGTCGTTGCGAATGTCGTCGTAATAGTGGCCGGGCAGGCCATAGAAGAGGCTGAACATCCCCATCACATCATCGTTGCCGCCACTCATGTGGTTACGGAAGTTGAGGTGCTGATCCGCATAGCGTTGCAGATTGGGCATGTTGATGTTATTGAGCATGTCGGCCCGCAGCGAGTCCACCACTACGATCAGCAGATTCTTGTGCTCGACGGGGGCATTGACGCTGAGCGGACGCAGCGGGTAGCGCAAGCGGCTCGCGCTGTCGCCGTCCTGGGATTCGGCCTTCTTCTCGTACTGATCCAGATCCAGCCAGCCGTGTTTGGCCAGGAAGCTCTTGGCAGTCATGGGGTAGGAGAGCGGGAAGTTGGCGCGCTGCATTGTGATGGGCTGATACAGGGTGGCATCGGCCCAGCTGTTGACCACGTGGGTCAGAATGAAGCAGACCAGCAGGGCCAGCCCCACCTGATTGCCGTACTGGCGGCGTTTGCGCTTGTTGATCTTGCGCCAGACATAGGCCGACAGCAGCAGTTGCAGCAGGAAGATGGTCGGCACCGCCACGAAGATGATGCTCCAGATCGAGCCCTCCTCGGTCTGGGCCTGATCCAGCAGCAGCTGCCACACCTGACCGTTCAGGTGGAACTTGAACAGCTGGAACACCTGGGTGTCGATGAGCAGCAGCACCAGCGCCAGGGTGGCTATGATGGCCGAAATGAAGCGCAGCGCCTTCTCTTTGGGCAGCACGAAGCTCAGCGGAAATACCGTCAACAGATAGGTGACAAAGCTCAGAAACGAGAAGTGACCTATCCAGCTGATGATGAGATAGGTCACGCCGAGCGTGGTCGACGGCCAGCTGATCGCCCCCAGATAGCGGGTGGCAATCAGCATGGCCAGTATGATGTTGAAGAAGGAGAACCAATGCCCCCAGGTGATCAGGCGAGAGACATTATCACGATAGGGGTTGCCGGTTTCGACCATAGTGATCCATCTGCTTTGAGAAACGTCAAAAAAAAGCGGCGATTCAGTGTGCGTCGTGGCGATTGTCGACCGAGGAAGTCAGTGCCTGGACAAATTTTTCAGTGATCGCCTGGCGTTGTGCCGGGGCCATGCCGTTGATGATATTGGTTGTCACGTTACCCAGCACCATCAGGCTGAGGTCGACTGGCGCTTTGTGCTTCTCCAGTACAGTGATCAGGTCATTCATCAGGTCATCAAATTGCTGGTTTGTGTACTTTGATACGATGGGCATAATCTTGGGTTCATCTCGGTTCAAAGCGCCTTATAATACTTCACCCTTTCGGCTAACACTATGGCTTTGTGACATGAGTCTCGATATCGACAAGATCATTCTTCACTCCCTGCGCCAGGGCGGCGATGGTCAACCTCACGCCGACACCCGCAGCCAGACCCTGCCTGCCGATGAGGCGGTACAGGGGCTGATGGCGGAGCTGCATCGCATTTACAACGGCAAGGGTGGCAAGGGCTTCGGCTTCTTTGCCGACCCCGAAGCCGCCGTCGCCGAGCTGGCCGACGGTGAGGACGCCCCCAAGCAGCCTTCTCCCGCCTTTCGCATCGCCCTCGAGCAATTGCTCGGCGAACAGACCGAATTCGTGCCCTTTTCGGTCAACATGACCCAGCTGCTGGTGAAAAACCTGGTGGATCACGCCCTCGATGAGCAGGGGGTGCTGCTGTTTGCCAAATACAACTACGTCGGGGTCGATTACCTGATGCTTGCCCTGCTGGAAGGCAAGGAGAGCGTCACCGTCAGCGAGGCGCTGGACTTGCGCCATATCCATTATCTGGATATCGGCAAACTCAATCTGGTGGCCCGCATCGATCTGACCGAATGGAAAACCCAGCCGGATTCTCGCCGATATATCACCTTCAGCAAGGGGCGAGTCGGCCGCAAACTGGGCGACTTCTTCATGGATCTGCTGGGTGCCCGCGAGGGGATGGATGCCAAGGTGCAAAATAAGGGCTTGCTGCAGGCGGTGGACGATTATTGCGACAGCCGTCAGCTTGAACCCGCCGAGCGCAACGACTACAAGAAGCAGGTCTTCAAATATTGCACCGAGCAGGCCAGCGCCGGTGAAGAGATCGAAATCAAGGAGCTTTCCGCCGAACTCTCTGCAAAAGAAGCGGGCGAGGGCGACCTCGATTTTTACAGCTTCATCGGCCAGGAGTATGAGCTGGAAGATCGCTTCCCCGCCGATCGCTCCACCCTGCGCGGCCTGACCAAGTTCGTCGGATCCGGCGGTGGCCTGACCCTGAGCTTCGAGCAGAAGTTGCTGAACAGCCGGGTGTTTTATGATCCCCAGACCGACACCCTGACCATTCGTGGCGTGCCGCCCAATCTCAAGGATCAGCTGCTGCGCCAGTCGTAATGTGATCTGCTTTCCACTTTTGGCAAAAAGACACCGCACTTCCCTGCGGTGTCTTTTTATTTAAGGGGGTAAGTCGCATCGAAACCAACTCGGTGCTTTGTTAACAAATTAAACAGAATAACCACCATGAAAGGGTTTTCAATGAGGTGAAAACCCTTTCATTCGTGTTTTTTTATTTCCATTTGGTAATTTAATTTCCATTTTTGGCGAGGAATATGCCAATAAATGGCGATAACCCCCTGAAATAAGAAAATGTTTTCAGAACTTTCTGGAAGAAAATACGTAATTGCATTTCAAAAATGCGAGTTGCGTCATGTGAGGCGGTGACGGCTTGGGATAATATTCATCTCGCACACAATGCTCTTACAGCGCGGAACTAATACAAGGAAAGGCTCATGAAAAAGAAATTGCTGTCATCCCTGATCGGTCTGGCTACTCTGGGCGTGGCTTGCTCTGCCACTGCCGCCATTGACGAAGGTCAACTGACCATCTGGATTAACGGTGACAAGGGATACAATGGTCTGGCTGAAGTCGGCAAGAAGTTTGAAGCCGAAACCGGCATCAAGGTGACGGTTGCTCACCCTGATCAGGTGGAAGTGAAATTCCAGCAAGCCGCTGCCACCGGCAACGGCCCGGACATCTTCTTCTGGGCTCACGACCGTTACGGTGAGTGGGTCAAGGCCGGTCTGCTGGTCCCCGTGACCCCGAACGCAGCCACCAAAGCCAAGTTTGAACAGTTCGCCTGGGATGCCATGGCAGTCGATGGCAAGACCTACGGTTACCCGGTTGCGGTGGAAGCCGTCAGCCTGATTTACAACAAGGATCTGCTGCCTGAGCCGCCGAAGACCTTCGAAGAGATCGCCAAGATTGACGAGACTCTGAAGAAGAACGGCAAGCGCGCCATTATGTGGGCCTATGACACCCCCTATTTCAGCTATCCGCTGGTGGCTGCCAACGGTGGCTACGCCTTCAAGAAAACCGCTACCGGTTATGACGTGAAAGACACCGGCGTGAACAACGCAGGCGCCAAGGCCGGTGTGGGCTACATCTCCGAGATGATCAAATCCGGTCACCTGGAAAAAGGCATCGACTACGGTGTGATGGACGCCAAGTTCAACAAGGGCGAAGTGGCCATGATGATTAACGGTCCCTGGGCCTGGAGCAACCTGGACAAGAGCGGCATCAAGTACGGCGTAGCGCCGCTGCCGACCCTGAACGGCAAGCCGGCCAAAGCCTTCGTTGGCGTATTGGGTGCCACCATCAACGCCGCCAGCCCGAACAAGGATCTGGCCATCGAGTTCCTGGAAAACTACCTGCTGACCGACGCCGGTCTGGCACCGGTGAACGCCGACAAACCGCTGGGCGCCGTGGCACTGAAGTCCTTCCAGAAGACTCTGGAATCCGATCCGCACATCAAGGCGACCATGCAAAACGCCCAGAATGGCGAGCCTATGCCGTCCGTGCCTGAGATGAGCCGTTTCTGGTCTTCCTTCGAAACTGCCCTCAAGAACGTGACCTCCGGCCGTCAGAGCGTTGACGAAGCCCTGGATACCGCTGCCAAGCGTATCGTTCAGTAAGCATGCATTACCCGGGAGGCCGCAATGGCCTCCCACTCTCTCAAATCTCTCTTGGCGTTATAAAGGTTAATTGGCATGGAAGTAGTACCTTCTATTGAATCCTATGCCGGTCCGAAGGATAAGCACACCTGGCTTAAGTGGACCATCGCTGCTCTGGTAGCCATCCTCAACGGTTATGCGGCCGTGATGATGTACGCCAGCGGTGAGTGGGTATTCGCTCTGCTCGATCTGGTGGTGGTCTCCGTCGGTCTGTATGTCTTCATGAACAAGAAGACCTATGCCCACCGCTATATCTTCCCCGGTGTGGCTGGCATGGTTGTGTTTATCATCTTCCCTCTTGCCTACACGATCGGCATCGCCTTCACCAACTATTCGGGATCCAACTTGCTCTCCCTCGAGCAGGCGCGGGATTACCATCTGAAAAAAAGCTACAAGGTGGCGGGCGGTGAGTTCGATTTCACCCTGCTGGGTGGTGAGAACAATCAGTTTCAGCTGCTGCTGAAACAGGACGACCAATCCTTTATCAGTCAACCTGTTTCCCTGATGAACAACAAGGCGCGTGAGCTGGCGACCCGTGAGGGCCGAGTGCAAAGCACCCAGCAAGTGGTCGAACTGCAGCCCTTCACTGGCGAAGCGGCAAGCAAGGCCGCCCCGATCCGTGCCATCGTTGAGCATCGCACTCACCTGAGTGACCTGGATCTGGTCCTGCCGGATGGCGGCACTCACCTGACCCTGAGCAGCCTGCGCAAGTTTGCCGCCCAGAAACAGCAATACACCCGTCTGATGGATGGCGCCGTGCTCAAGTCCGGCGTGGTGATCAAGGACAGCAATCTGCTGCGTGACACCCAGACCGGCGAGCTGATGCTGCCCAACGGCGACACCGGCTTCTATCAATACATCGACGAGCAGGGACAGTTTGTCGGCAAGGGCATGGCCCCCGGTTTCGTGGTGAGCGTGGGGTGGAAAAACTTCGTGCGCATCATGACAGACCCGGGTATCCAGGGTCCCTTCATGCAGATCTTCGTCTGGACCGTGATCTTCTCCGCCGGTTCAGTGGCCTTCACCCTGGCCATCGGCATGGTGATGGCGTGCCTGGTGCAGTGGGAGCAGCTCAGAGGTCGCGGCTTCTACCGGGTCATGCTGATCCTGCCCTACGCGATACCGGCCTTCATCTCCATCCTGGTGTTCAAGGGCTTGTTCAACCAGAACTTCGGCGAGATCAACCTGTTCCTGGAAGCGGCGTTCGGCATCAAGCCGGACTGGTACACCACCCCCTTCCTGGCCAAGGTGATGATCCTCATCGTCAATACCTGGCTCGGCTACCCCTACATGATGATCCTCTGCATGGGCCTGCTCAAAGCCATCCCGGAAGATCTCTATGAGGCGTCCGCCATGGACGGTGCGGGTCCGGTGCAGAACTTCTTCAAGATCACGGTTCCGCTCTTGATGAAGCCGCTCACGCCGCTGCTGATTGCATCCTTTGCCTTCAACTTCAACAACTTCGTACTCATACAGTTGTTGACCAACGGGGCACCGGACATCATAGGCGCCAGTACCCCGGCCGGGACCACGGATCTGTTGGTGAACTACACCTACCGGATCGCGTTCCAGGGCTCGGGTGGTCAGGACTACGGTCTGGCCAGTGCCATCGCCACCGCCATCTTCCTGATCGTCGGCGCGCTCGCACTGCTCAACCTGAAATTGTCCAAAGCCGACAAGCAACAGTAAGGAGGCTTCTCAATGGCTATCGTACAACCCAAATCAGTCAAATACCGGGTGTGGGCAACCCACCTGGTCATGTGGGGCTTCCTGGCGCTGATCATCTTCCCGGTGATCATGGTCATCGCCATCTCGTTTCGTAACGGCAACTTCTCGGTGGGGGAGATCATCCCCTCCAATCCGACCCTGGATCACTGGAAGCTGGCGCTGGGCATGTCCATCACCAACGCCGATGGCAGCATAACGCCGCCGCCGTTCCCCGTGCTGACCTGGCTGTGGAACTCCATCAAGATCGCGTGCATCACGGCGCTGATGATAGTGACGCTGTCGACCACCTGTGCCTATGCGTTTGCCCGCCTGCGCTTTCGTGGCAAGCAGACCATATTGCAGGGCATGCTGATCTTCCAGATGTTCCCGGCCGTGCTGGCACTGGTGGCCATCTATGCGCTGTTCAACAAGATAGGTGACTATGTGCCCTGGCTGGGTCTCAACACCCACGGCGGCCTGATCCTGGCCTACATGGGCGGCATAGCGCTGCACGTCTGGACCATCAAGGGCTACTTCGAGACCATAGACTCTTCGCTTGAAGAAGCGGCAGCCATCGACGGTGCGACCCCCTGGCAGGCGTTCCGCCTGATCCTGTTGCCCCTGTCGGTGCCCATACTGGCGGTGGTGTTCATTCTGGCCTTCATCGGCACCATCACAGAGGTGCCCGTGGCCTCCATCCTGCTGCAGGATGTGAACAACCTGACCCTGGCGGTCGGTGCCCAGCAATACCTCTATCCGCAGAACTATCTGTGGGGTGACTTCGCCGCGGCCGCTGTGCTGTCTGGCCTGCCCATCACAGTGGTGTTCCTGATGGCGCAGCGCTGGCTGGTCGGTGGCCTCACTGCCGGTGGCGTGAAAGGTTAAGTGTGTTGCCGCATGCATCACACAGCCAGCACCAAGGTGTTCCTGCTGGTCTGTCACAGGGCTGGCTGGTCGGCGGCCTCACTGCCGGTGGCGTGAAAGGTTAAGTGTGTTGCCGCATGCGCCACACAGCCAGCACCAAGGTGTTCCTGCTGGTCTGTCGCAGGGCTGGCTGGTCGGTGGCCTCACTGCTGGTGGTGTGAAAGGTTAAGGTTTTAATGGCCGGGGGAGCTGACTCCCCCCGCCGTCACGATTTGCACAGATTTAAGAGCGGAGCTCGTCATGGCTGAAGTAGTACTCAACAACGTTCGCAAGAACTACGATCCGGCGGTCCACAAGGACACGCTGCGCAACATCAACCTGGCCATCAAGGAAGGGGAGTTCATCGTCTTCGTCGGCCCGTCCGGCTGCGGCAAGTCCACCCTGCTGCGCATGATCGCAGGGCTCGAGGACATCACCAGCGGTGAGCTGACCATAGGCGGTCGTTACATGAATGACGTGCCGCCGGTGGAGCGCAACGTGGGCATGGTGTTCCAGTCCTACGCCCTCTACCCGCACATGAACATCTACGAGAACATGGCGTTCGGCCTCAAGCTCAAGAAGATGGACAAGGAGAACATCCACAAGCGGGTGATGCGTGCCGCCGAGATCCTGGGGCTTGAGCCATTGCTGGACCGTAAGCCCAAGGCCCTCTCCGGCGGTCAGCGCCAGCGGGTGGCCATAGGTCGCTCCATAGTCCAGCAGCCCCAGGTGTTCCTGTTCGACGAACCCCTGTCGAACCTGGATGCCGCCCTGCGGGTCAAGATGCGCATCGAGATCGCCAAGCTGCACAAGGAGCTCAACTCCACCATCATCTACGTGACCCACGATCAGGTGGAGGCCATGACGCTGGCCAACCGCATCGTGGTGCTGAGCCCGCTCAAGGGCGATGCCGAGACCAATCTGGAGCAGTTCGGCACCCCGCTCGATCTCTACCACAACCCGGACAACAAGTTCGTGGCGGGCTTCATCGGCTCCCCCAAGATGAACTTCCTGGCTGGCGAGTTGCTGGAAATCGGCGAGCAGGAGTGCGTGGTCAAGCTCACTTCCGGCGATACGGTGCGGGCGCGGGTAGATGCCCGTCGCGGCGCGGTCGGTGACAAGGTGGAGCTGGGCATTCGCCCCGAGCACCTGGTGACCCTGGATCACCCCCATGCGCACAGCAAGGTGACCGGCGTCGTGCAGGTGGCCGAGCATCTGGGCGCCGAGTCTTTCGTCTATATGGATGTGGATGGCCACGACTTCACCGTCAAGGCGCACTCCGATATCGACGTGGCCACGGGTCAGGCGTACAGCGTCGGCATTCCGGCCGAAGCCTGCTACCTGTTCGATGCCAACGAACAAGCCTTCCCGCGCATGGCTCGCTATGTAAGAGCCTGATGGCACCGAGATTTTCCACTAAATTCAATGCCTTTTTGCCGGTCGCAAGACCGGCTTTTTATTGCCTGCCGTTCGGGGCTCGTCCGGCAGGCCTGGTTCCCTGGCCTCTGCTCAGGTTTCCAGTGCGGCCGTGATGTCGGGCACGAAGGTCTGGCTGGTCAGGGGCGGGCGCTCATAGCCCTCGGTCTTGATGGGGGGGAGTGTGATGGGCTCGTAGTGGATCGCCTCGTAGGGCACCTTGCTGAGCAGGTGGGCGACGCAGTTGAGGCGGGCCCGGCGCTTGTCGTCCGCCTCCACCACGAACCAGGGACTGTCTTGCGTGTCCGTGTAGGTGAACATGTCATCCTTGGCGCGGGAGTACTCCACCCAGCGCGAACGGGATTGCAGATCCATGGGACTGAACTTCCAGCGTTTGATGGGGGTGTTGATGCGCTCCTTGAAGCGCTTCTCCTGCTCCTCGTCCGACACCGAGAACCAGTACTTGATCAGGGTGATGCCCGAGCGGATCAGCATGCGTTCGAACTCGGGGCAGGCGCGCAGAAACTCGCGATACTCGTTGTCGCTGCAAAAGCCCATCACCCGCTCGACCCCGGCCCGGTTGTACCAGGAGCGGTCGAACAGCACCATCTCGCCGGCGGCGGGCAGGTGGGCGGCATAGCGCTGAAAATACCACTGGGATCGCTCCCGATCCGAGGGGGCGGGCAGGGCCGTGACCCGGCAGACCCGGGGGTTGAGGGGCTCGGTGATCGCCTTGATGACGCCCCCCTTGCCAGCGGCATCGCGTCCCTCGAACAGCACCACCACTTTCAGTCCCTCCTGCTTGACCCACTCTTGCAGCTTGACCAGCTCCTCCTGCAGGTGGGCGAGGTGGTGCTCGTAGCATTTCTTGTCCAGGCGCGGGCGTTTCTTGCTCTTTTCCTTGGGCATGGCTCTCTCCTTTTTGAGTCCTTTTTGTGCGTCACCCCAGCTTGCACCAGGGAGGCGCCACTGCCAAGGGCGACGTGTTACACTGCCGCCCCATCAACCGCTGGCAACAGAAACAGAAGAAAACATGAGGCAATTTATGGCGCTTGTGATGGCCGCCTCATCAGCCGCTGGCAATAGAAAAACATGACGCAGTTTATGGCGATTCATACGGCCGCCTCATCAGCCGCTGGCAATGGAAAAAACATGAAGCCATTTATGGCGATTTGCACTGCCGTCTCATCATCAGCAGTTGGCAACAGGAGAAAACATGAAGCAATTTATGGAGATAGCGGGCCGCCAAATGGCCTATCTGGACGAGGGGCAGGGCCCGGTTCTGTTGTTTGGTCACAGCTACCTGTGGGACAGCGCCATGTGGGCGCCGCAAGTCGCCGCGCTCAAGGGCCAGTACCGCTGCATTGTGCCCGAGCTGTGGGGCCACGGTGATTCCGACCTGCTGCCGGAAGGCCATTGCACCCTGGCGACCCTGGCGCGGGATCACCTGGCCCTGCTCGACGGCCTCGGCATCGACGAGTGCGTGCTGGTGGGCCTCTCCATCGGTGGCATGTGGGGTGTGGAGCTGGCCAGGATGGCGCCAAATCGCATCAAGGGCCTGGTGCTGATGGACAGCTTCGTCGGCCTGGAGCCGCAGATCACCTGCGAACGTTACCTCGGCATGCTGGGCATGATTGGGCAGCTCGGCACCATACCGGCCCCCATCGTCGAGCAGGTGGCGCCGCTGTTCTTTGCCAACCAGCCGGATGTGGCCCTGATGGCCGACTTCAAGGGGCGTCTCGCCGCCTGGCCAGGGGAGAAGATTGCCGCCATGGTGGCGGTGGGGCGCAGTTTCGTGACCCGGGAAGATCGCATCGACTGGCTGGAAGAGATGGCCATGCCTGCGCTGGTGATGACGGGGTGCGAAGACAAGGCACGCCCCGTGCTGGAAGGCTACCTGATGGCCGAGGTGCTGGGTTGCCCCTTCAAGGAGATCCCGGCTGCGGGCCATATCTCGTCGCTGGAAAATCCCGCCTTCGTCAATCAGGCTCTGGCGGCGTTTCTGGCCGACCTCTGATACAGCTACGGCCATGTTGCCAGACCAGGAAGGGAGCCATGGGCTCCCTTCCTGGTTGTGATGGCGTGGCGGCGCGGCTTACCAGATATAGCCGATCCCGAAGCCGGCGTAGAGCTCCCCCTGGTGCTGGACCAGGGGGCTGTTGGCAACCTCCTCGTCATAGCGTTCGTAGTTGGCGGCGAACATGCCGATCCAGTTGGGAGTGAAGCGGTAGCTGGTGACTATGGCCACCATGGGTGAGAGGGTTGCCCCCGTGTCCCATGCTGGTCGCTGCGCCGTGGCCTCGCTCTCGGAAACGCCGCCGAAGTAGTAGTTCGCCAGCTTGCTGCTGCGGATCATCATCCCCATGCCGGGCATGATGAGCAGCCGGTCGCGGATGATGGGAAAGTCGGCCCACAGCAACAGCTCCTGGCCCTGGCTGCGACCGGTCACGTCCGTGCTGAGGCGGGTGCTGAGCAGGGCGTAGGGGGTGATCAGGCTGGCTCCCATGCCCCCTTCCAGCTCCCACTTGCGCGGTTCCATGCCGTTGAACTGCACATATTCGTCGGGATCCAGGTTGCCAAAGCGCAGCCGGCCATAGCCGTAGGCGGCCAGGGTCTCATCCTTGTAGAAGTAGTAGCGGGCCCGATCGCCCAGGTACATGAACTGGTCGCCAAAGTAGATGAAGCCGGGAATGACGTAGCCTGCGGCATCTTGCGCCTGATAGCGCGCATCTCCGCCTATGACCGCCGTCCCCAGCACCAGCCCCTTGGGGACAGGACTGGTGGGGCTGTCGTGGGCGAACACGTCGAGGGAACCCAGATCGATCTCGGCATGGGCCGGGGTACTGAGCAGTGTGAGGGCTGTGAGTGCGCTGGCAAGCCGGCGTGCGCTAGGTAGGGTCATTGTCGCTCGGGCTCCATGAACGTGAGGCGTCCATCCTGGTCGGTTGGCGCTGTGAGGCTGGATATTAGCGCACTTTATCAGGGCGCTGACAGCGCCAGCTAGCAGATGTTCAAGATGACATAGGGCATGTCCGAAGAGATGCCCTGTGGGGATGAAGCGGGGGGGCGGGAAGGCGCCTCGTCAGGCTCCTGGCTGGGGGGCGTCATCGCGCTTGGGCCAGGCGTTGAGCACGGCCTTGACCAGGGTGGCGAGGGGAATGGCGAAGAAGACGCCCCAGAATCCCCAGAGCCCGCCAAACACCAGCACGGCTATGATGATGGCCACCGGATGTAGGTTGAGCGCCTCGGAGAAGAGCACGGGCTCCAGCACGTTGCCGGTGAGCACCTGGATCACGGTATAGACCACCATCAGCCAGGTGAATTCCGGGGTCAGCCCCCACTGGAACAGGGCCACCATGGCGACCGGTACCGTCACGGCGGCGGCCCCTATGTAGGGGATGAGCACGGAGAAGCCGACTGCCACCGCCAGCAGCACCGAATAGCGCAGCCCCAGCATGGCAAAGGCGCCATAGCTGATGACTCCGACGATGAGGATCTCGATCACCTTGCCGCGAATGTAGTTGAGGATCTGCTCGTTCATCTCCACCCAGACCCGGTTGACCAGGGTGCGGTTGCGCGGCAGGAAGCGGCGCAGGCTGCCCATCAGCACCTGCTTGTCCTTGAGCATGAAGAACGCCATCAAGGGAACCAGTATGAGGTAGATGAGGATGGCCACCACGTTGACCAGCGAGTTCAGGGAGGCGCTCACCAGCTGTTCGCCACCGGTCAGAATGCGCTGGCGAATGTTGTCTATGATGGTCTCGACCAGGGTCACGTTGATGAGCTCGGGATACTGCTCCGGCAGGGTGCGCACATAGTCCTGGGCATGGGCCAGCATGGAGGGGGACTCCTTGGCCAGGTTGATGCCCTGGCTCACCAGCGTCGGGATCAGGCCCAGGAATGCCATGACCGTCAGGGCGATGAACAGCAGCAGGATCAGGCTGGTGCCCAGGGTTCGGGAGAGACCGAGGCGCTGCAGCCGGCTCACCGGCCACTCCAGCAGATAGGCCATCACCAGCGCCACCAGCAGCGGCGCCAGCAGATCGCCAAACAGCCAGAGCACGGCGAAGCAGGCCACCAGCAACAGGAAGAGGGTGACCGCATCGGGGTCGGAGAAGCGGGTCTGATACCAGCGTTTGAGCACATCTAACATGACAGCATCCTTTCGTTACCGGGGCTCATGATGGTGCTGTGCCCCGACGACCAACTGCAAAGAGAGCGTATTGTCCTGCGCCTGCTGCACCGTGAAGAGGTGACCCTGACGTTGCAGATAGGCCGGAATGTCCTGCCGGGAGCCGGCATCAGCCAGCCGAATGGTCACGGTTTGACCGCTTTTGGCCTCCCTTAGCCAGAGCTTGAGCCGGATCAGCGGCTCGGGGCAGCGCCAGGGGGTCAGATCGAGGTGTTCCATGAGGGCTCCAGCAGGCGTGAGGCGGCTATTATGGCCGTGATGAGAGCACGAAACAACGCTTGTAGCCCTTGAGGGGCAAGGGTATTCTGCCGAGGCCCCTTCTGATGGAGATAGAGATAACGTGGCACGCTTTTCCCCCCTGATGGCATCGCTTCCCCTGCTGGCTTCCCTGATGGGTGCCACCTTCCATGCCCAGGCGAACAACCAGCTTCCCGACATAGGCACCGCCGGGGTAGCCGCCCTGCCCATCGAGCAGGAGGTGCGCTATGGCAACGCCTTCATGCGTTTCGCCCGTGCCGGCCTGCCGATCATAGATGATCCCGTGCTGAGCCAGTACATAGACGATCTCGGTCAGCGGCTGCTCTCCAACGCCGATGGGGTACGTTTCCCGTTTACCTTCTTCCTCATCAATGACCCCAGCATCAACGCGGCCGCCTTCCTGGGCGGGCGGGTCAAGGTGCACACAGGCCTGTTCCTCTACGCCGACAGCGAGAGCGAGCTGGCCTCGGTGCTGGCGCACGAAATCACCCACGTGACTCAGCGCCACATAGCCCGCTATATGGAGGCGCAGGCCAGCAGCTCCGCCATGACCCTGGCCGGGCTGGTGGGCTCCATCGCGCTGGCGGTGATCAACCCCACCGCCGGTATCGCCGCCCTGCAGACCACGCTCGGCCTCTCCATGCAGTCGGCCATCAACTACACCCGGGATAACGAGTACGAAGCGGACCGGATCGGCATGAAGACCCTGTATGACGCAGGCTTCGATCCCATGGGCATGGCCAACTTCTTCCAGAAACTGGCGGCCGAGTATCGCTACGCCAGCAAGCCGCCCGAGATGCTGCTGACTCACCCGCTGCCCGAGACCCGGATCTCCGAGGCCCGTGGCCGCGCCTCCAGCTATGCTCGCCGCAACCTGCCCCCCAGCCTGGACTTCTGGCTGGCCAAGGTGCGCATCCAGGTGCGCTATGGCACCGAGAGCCCGCAGGCGCTGCTCAGCTATTTCGACAACCGCCTGCAGAAAGGGGATTACCCGCTCAAGGATGCAGCCACCTACGGCAAGGCACTGGCGCTGTTGCAGCTCAAGCGCACCGACGAGGCCGACACCCTGATGCAGGAGCTGGCGAGCCGTCACCCGGAAGATCTGTTCGTGGTGGATGCCCTCACCGACATCGATCTCGCCAAGGGGCGCAGCGCCCAGGCCATCGCCCGGCTGGAGAAGTTCCGCACCCGCATGCCGGACAACGAGGTGGTGGTGGTCAATCTCGGCAACGCCTATCTGGAAGGGGGCAACTACAAGAAGTCCATCGCCATCCTGGACCCCTATGCCCGCGAGCACGAAGAGAACAACCTGGCCTGGAGCCTGCTCTCCGATGCCTATCGCAAGGCGGGACGGATGACGGACCTGCACATGGCGCGGGCCGAGATGCTCTCCCTGCGCGGGGATTATCAGGCCGCCATCGACGAGCTGATCGTGGCCCGTGGCACCACCAGCGACAAGCTGACCCTGGCCAGGCTGGAGGCGCGCATCACTGAGCTGGAGCGGGCGAAGAAGGATCTCGACAGCCTGAAGGGGTGATGCATCAGAGGTGCGGTGAAACGGGGTGTGCCAGCAATGGGACACCCCGTTTCCTTTCCCATCGTTGGCCTATGCCGTCGTGCAGGTCAATCCCGTCGTCGTGTGTGGGTGTGATGGGCCCCTTACTTGCCAAGGAGAGGGGAGGGATCACTCTAGCGAACCGCCGCAGCCTGCGCCTTGAGGGCGGCAATCTGCTGCGCATCGAGTTCGCCGACGATCGTCTGTTGCAGCTTGCCCTCTGCATCGAGCAGATAACTGGTGGGCAGCCCGGTGGGGTGGGGGAAAGGCAGGCTTGCCGTGTCATGGGCGATCAACAGCGGCAGGCTGACCCGGTAGCGGCTCGCCAGTGCCGCCAGCTCGGCCGGGGTGGCCGGATCATAGTGGATGGCCACCACGGCGAGGGAGCCCTCCTGTGCCAGCGCCTCCAGCAGCGGCAACTCTCGCAGGCAGGGGGCGCACCAGGGGGCGAAGTAGTTGACCAAGAGCGGCTTGCCGGCAAACTGGGCCAGTGCCACCGGCTGGCCCTGGCCGTTGGTGAATTCGGGCGCCGGGGTGCAGGCGCTCAGCAGACCGGCCACAATCAGCCAACAAATTCGTTTCAATTCCTTTCCAGTGCCGCTTACCCTGACCATCAGTTTCCCCTACAATAGTGCCGTTTCTTGTCCCATCTTGCGATCAATCAGGGAGTTACCATGAGCGAGACCCAAATTTACCACAATCCGCGCTGCTCAAAGAGCCGTGAAACCCTGGCCCTGCTGGAGCAGCACGGGATCGCCCCTGATGTGGTGCTCTATCTGGAGCAGGCGCCGAGCGAGGCGCAAATCCGCACCCTGCTGAGCCAGCTCGGCTTCACCGATCCGCGCCAGCTGATGCGCACCAAGGAAGATCTCTACAAGGAGCTGGGGCTGGGCGAGGTGAGCGGCGACGCCCTTATTCGCGCCATGCATCAGCACCCCAAGCTCATCGAGCGCCCCATCGTCATCAAGGATGGTCAGGCCCGCATCGGCCGTCCGCCCGAGCAGGTGCTGGAGATCCTCAAGTGAGCACCCGCTTCGCCCGTCTGCTGACCCTGGTCGGCTTCTTTGGCCTGCTGGGCTGGGTCATCCTCTGGCATCTGTGGCTCTCGCCCCACCCTGAGCTCAACCCCTGGCTGCTGCCGGTGATCTGGACTGTGCCGCTGCTGTTCCCGCTCAAGGGAATAGTGCAGGGCAACCCCTACACCCACGCCTGGGGCAACTTCGTGCTGATGCCCTATTTCCTGCACGCCCTGACCCTGATCACTACGGACGAGGGAGAGCGTTGGCTGGCGGTGGTGGAGCTGGTGTTCACCATACTCGCCTTCGTCGGCACCATCTATTACGCCCGCCTGCGTGGCCGTGAGCTGGGGCTCAGCATCCGCAAGAAGAAAGGTGAGCCGTCACAGCAAGAGAAATGAGGCCTGCGTCAGCGCGCCTCTATCTGCAAACCGGACCCTGGGTCCGGTTTTTTTATGGATGTGCAGCCTGGCATGACGTGACCGGGGTTGACGTGACAGCGGCTGGGCCAAAAGCCTGCTGGCAACGCAGATGCCAGGTGTATCTCGCTGATCTTGCTGTAACTATGTCGACATGATCACATCTTGGCCGCAACGAGGTGGGAGCGTGGCGGGCGGCTGACTATCCTCATTAAGCTCCCATACAGCGGTAGCCGTTAGCCTGTCGTTTTCACCAGCCTGAGTGATGCATCCTATGAAACGTCAATCCAGCCCCCTGTTCCAGAAAACCCTGTTGGCATTGACCATGGCCCTGTCGGTCAGCTCGCTGGCCGATGCCTGCACCCGCGCCGTTTATCAGGGCGACGGCGGTCTGGTGGTGACCGGCCGCACCATGGACTGGCGCGCCGCCATGCCGACCAACCTCTGGGCCTTGCCGCGTGGCATCGATCGGAGCGGGGCGGCCGGTCCGCACTCCATGAAGTGGAACGCGCGCTATGGCTCCCTGGTCGCCGCAGGTTTTGACGCGGGTACCGCCGATGGCATGAACGAAAAGGGGCTGGTGGCCAATTTGCTCTATCTGACCGAGTCCGAGTATGTGACTCCGAGCGACAAGGATCCGCGCAAGACGCTCTCCATCTCCCTCTGGGCCCAGTATGTGCTGGACAATTTTGCCACCGTCACCGAGGCGGTCGCCGCCTTGTCGAAGGACGAGTTCTATGTGGTGACCACTCTGACGCCGGATGGCAAGCCGGGCCAGCTGCACCTCTCCATCTCGGATGCCAGCGGTGACTCGGCCATTTTCCAGTACGTGGATGGCAAGTTGCAGATCCATCACGACCGCAGCTATCAGGTGATGACCAACTCCCCCGTTTTCGACAAGCAGCTGGCACTCAACGAGTACTGGGAGGAGATAGGCGGGCTCACCATGCTGCCGGGCACCAACCGTTCGGCGGATCGTTTCGCCCGGGCCTCTTTTTATATCAAGACCCTGCCCAAGACGGATCAGGCCAATGAAGCCGTTGCCGGTGTGATGAGCGTGATGCGCAACGTCTCGGTGCCCATGGGGATCAGTACACAGGATCAACCCAACATCTCCACCACTCTTTGGCGCAGCGTGTCGGATCAACAGCATCGCCGCTACTTCTTCGAGCTGACTCATTTGCCCAACACCTTCTGGGTGAGCATGGATCAGCTGGATCTGAGTGCGGGCGCCCCGGTCAAGAAACTCCCGCTGACTGAGCGTCAACTCTATGCGGGCGAAACGGCGGACAAGTTTGTGCCGGCCAAGGCGTTCACCTTCCTGCCTGCCACGCCAGGGGCCTGATGAAGAGTTGGTAGAAGGCCCCTCACGGGGTCTTTTTTATGGCCGCACGCCGGCGTGGCCGCCTGTCTCGCGATAGTGGGCGAGCTGCTGCTCGCTAAAGCGCATCAACTGGGGATAAAAGCGCAGAAATCCCTGCTCGCCACTGTGCCAGCTGGCGTCGTCCAGGGTGGCGAGGGCATCGCCCAGCAAGATGGGGCGGCGCAACCGGTGACCTATGCCGTTGAGGGCATGGCCCAGCCCCTCCCTGTGGCGATAGGAGGCGATCCAGTTCTGCTCCGCCATCCGCGTGAGCGCAACGGGCAAGCCATCCGGCAGGCGCCGATGATCCGCCAGCAGCTGCCCATAACTCTGCTGCAGAAAGCGGGGCAGGGGGTCTTCGCCAAATTGTGGCCAGTGCAGGCTGAGCCAATGGTCGTAGAGCATGTCCACCAGGATGCCGCCGAAGCGGCGCCAGGGCGCCTCGAAGCAGGCCACCGCCGCTCTGTGCTCGGGGTGGGCATCGGTGAAGGCATCGATTCTGCGGTGCAGCCAGATCCCCTCATCGAAGGCGGGACCGAGCGTGCTTGGCAAAGGGCCCTTGACGAAATCCCCCAGCAGGTTGCCGGTGAGGGAGCTTCGGGTATGGGAGGCCAGATGCAGGTGAGCCAGATAGTTCATGACGGTGGATGTTGACCAGCAAGCGGGAATTGCTGGTGAGCCTAGCCGATCCCCTCTCCCTTGCCTATGCCGAACATGGCACACTGGCCAGCAGGCACTGCCGTTACCGAGAGGCCAATGGTGGGTAAATAGCGATTTCTCTCTTTTCCCCGCAGGGGGATAGCTTGCAAGGAGTAGCCATTATGTTGACCCTGATCGAGGGCGCCGAGATCTTCAGTCCCACCCACCTCGGCCAGCAGGATCTGCTGGTGGCCGATGGCCGCATTGCCTGGATTGGCAAGGGGTTGACGGCCCCCGCAGATTGGCCGTTGACGCGGGTCGATGGTCGCGGTCGCTACCTGGTGCCCGGATTGGTGGATCCGCTGGCCCATATCACCGGGGGCGGCGGCGAGGGGGGCTTTGCCTTTCGCACGCCCGAACTCGCCGCGAGCGAGGCCCTCAAGGCGGGGGTGACCACCCTGGTGGCGGCGCTCGGCACCGACAGCCTGACCCGCAGCCCGGCCCAGGTGCTCGGCAAGGTGCGCGAGTTTCGCGCCGCCGGGGTGAGCGCCTTCATGTATACCGGCTCCTACCATCTGCCCGTCAAGACACTCACCGGCACTATGGAGTCCGACATCATGCTCATTCCCGAAGTGCTGGGGGTGGGGGAGCTGGCCATCAGCGATCACAGATCCAGCGCCCCCACCCACGACGAGCTGGCCCGGCTGGTGAGCGAGGCGCGGGTGGCCGGGCTGCTCTCGGGCAAGAGCGGCGTCAGCTTCTTCCATCTGGGGGATGGGCGCGGGGCGCTGGCACCGCTGCGGGCCCTGCGCGATGAGACCGACATTCCGCTGCGCCAGCTCTATCCGACCCACTGCAACCGCAACCCCTGGCTGTTTGCCGAGGCGATCGCCTGGGGCAAGGCGGGAGGCTGGGTCGATCTCACCACTTCCAGCTTCCCCGATCTGGTGGAGGATGGTGAACGGCTGGCCGCCGATGGATTGATCGAGTTGCTGGCCGCCGGCGTGCCTGCCGATCGCATCACGTTCAGCTCAGATGCCAACGCCAGCCTGCCGCGCTTTGATGGCGAGGGGCGCCTTATCGAGATGCGCTGCGGCCAGATTGCCAGCCTGTGGCAGGAGTGCGTGCGCGCCTGCCAGCTCGGGGTGTCGCTCGAGGTGGCGCTGGCGGTGGTAAGTACCCATTCGGCACGAGCGCTGGGATTGGCTGCAAAGGGGTGGATCGCAGTGGGGCAGGATGCGGATCTGCTGCTGATCCATCCCCACTCTTTCGCCATCGAGCGGGTAATGAGCGGCGGTCAGTGGCGCGGATAAACGGCGGATAGCGCGAGAGTACGACATATCCAGATGAAAGAAGCCCGACAGCAATGTCGGGCTTCTTTGATTCTGCAGGCGGCAGGTGTGGCCTAGATCGCCAGAAAGCCGAGGATCAGGATGGGGCCGAGCAGGCTCAGGATAAAGCCGGAGACGATGGCCACCGGCACCATCTGGATGCCGCCGGATTTCTGAATGACCGGCAGGGTGAAGTCCAGTGCGGTGGCGCCGCCGTAGCCGATGGCGGCGGAGGGGTGGCGACGCATCAGCATCGGAATGATGAGGATGGCGATGAGCTCGCGGCCCAGATCGTTGATGAAGGCGGCGGAGCCGAGCACGGGTCCCAGTTTGTCGGCCACCAGTATGCCGGACAGCGAATACCAGCCGAAGCTGGAGCTGAGCGCCAGGGCGTGGCTCAGCGGCATGCCCAGCAGCTGGGCCGCCACCACGCTGCCCAGCCAGCTGCTGATGATGACGGTGAAGGCGATCTTCATGCCCCAGGGGTTGAGCAGGATCTGACGCAACCGCATGCCGGAGTTGCGCATCTGCACCCCGATGAGCAACAGCAGCAGCATCAGGGCCCACTCGCTCAGCTTGTCGATGGGCAGGGCTTGCAGATCGACCAGCAGCCCCAGCAGCACGCCCCCCAGCACCACGAAGCAGAGCTGGAGGGACTCCCACAGCAGGTGCAGCTTGCTCGGCATCTTGGCGTCGCTGGCCTCGTGGGTCGGCGGGCTGCGCTTGTCCAGCCACCAGAGCGCCAGCAGGTTGCACAGGGTAATGGCGGCCAGCATGACACCGGCCACCTTGAAGATCACCGCCAGATTGCTGCCGAGGTTTTCCACATAGGCCAGTCCCAGCCCCATCAGAAACAGGATGAGGTAGACCATCTTGCCGAGGGACTGATTGACCAGCTTGATGAGCCGGGCGGAGGAGAGGGGGATCAGATAGCCGACGCCTAACGGCAGCAGGATCAGCAATACATTGAGCAACATCGGGGCCTCGATCACAAAAACTGATAAAAATGACACATTATCACTACTTATTGGCTCTGTGTCACATTTCTGTGAGTTTGGATGGCTCATCCGGGGCTTTTTATCAGGTTGTTATGTTTTTGGTGCAAGCAGCTGCACTCATTTGGCTCAAAGGCCCACCTTGGTGCGGCAAGCGTGCCGCCATAAAATCACGCTCATCGCCGATTTTTCAACAAGATGCAAACATCGATGGGGTGAATAAAGTCGCTTTCGCCATCTTGCTGTCATGATGTCGGAATTTTCTTGCCACCCTTGCGATCAGGGTATAAAAAGGCGGTGTCGCTCGACGGGTCCAAACCGAGTTTTATGCAGACAAAGTGCTGAAAAATACCAGTGAGACCAATAAAAATACAGACAAAACACCAAAGACCTCTGTTCTGTATTGTTTTTTAACTATTCGAGTGATATTTTCGCTGAAGGTTGCCATCGGTTAACTTTTTGTTAAATTCATGATGGTGTGAGTCACGCCCCAGCGGCGTCTAGGGACAGACAAGGTTGTAATGGATGAGTGACGTTGCCGCACTGGAAGTTCGTGAACTGCACAAGTATTTCGGCACCCACGAAGTGCTCAAGGGCATCGATATGACAGCCCGCAAGGGGGATGTCATCTCCCTGATCGGCTCCTCCGGCTCGGGGAAGTCGACCTTTCTTCGTTGTATCAATCTGCTGGAAACACCCTCTTCCGGCACAGTTTCACTCCATGGCGAGCTTATTCGCATGAAATCCAACCGGGCCGGTGAGCGGCTGCCGGAGGACATGCGTCAGGTGGAGCGTATTCGCAGCCGGCTGGCCATGGTGTTTCAAAGTTTCAACCTCTGGTCGCACATGACCATAATGCAGAACATCATAGAGGTGCCTATCCAGGTGCTGAAAGTCCCCCGCGCCGAGGCCATCGCCAAGGCGGAACACCTGCTCAACCGGGTGGGTCTGTGGGAGCGGCGCGACTACTATCCCGGTCACCTCTCCGGCGGCCAGCAGCAGCGGGCCGCCATCGCCAGGGCACTGGCGGTGGAGCCCGAGGTGATGCTGTTTGACGAACCCACCTCGGCGCTGGATCCCGAGCTGGTGGGGGAGGTGCTCGGTCTGATGCGCGAGCTGGCCGAAGAGGGACGTACCATGCTGGTGGTGACCCACGAGATGTCGTTTGCCCGTGATGTGTCGAACAAGGTAATGTTTCTGCATCAGGGGCGCGTGGAAGAGGAGGGCAATCCCAAGGAGATCTTCGCCCATCCCAAGTCGGAACGGTTCAAGCAATTCATCTCCTCCATCTATTGATGGGCGGGATCTGTTTTCAACAAGCTGCAACTTCAACAGTCGACGATTTTATCAAGGAGAGATACATGAACAAGCTGATGCTGGCGACTGCCATAGTCACTGCCCTGTCTTCCGGCAGCCTGATGGCCAAGGAGTGGAAAGAGGTGCGGATCGGGGTCGAAGGTGCTTACCCTCCCTTCTCCTGGACCGAGCCCAGTGGCGAGGTGAAAGGCTTCGACATCGACATCGCCAACGCTCTGTGCGAAGAGATGAAGGTGAAGTGTACCTTGGTCAAGCAAGACTGGGACGGCATCATTCCGGCGCTGCTGTCGCGCAAATATGACGCCATCATAGCCACCATGGACATCACCGAAGAGCGCAAGAAGAAGGTGGACTTCACCCAGAAGTACCAGCACATTCCGGCCCGCTTCGCCGCCAAGAAGGGCACAGAGGTCAAGCTCGACAAGGCCTTCATGGACGGTAAAACCGTGGCGGTGCAACGCGCCACCTCCATGGATACCTACATCACGGACAACTTCCCGAACGCCACCATCAAGCGTTACGGCACCGCGGATGAAGCCTATCTCGATCTGAAATCCGGTCGGGTTGACTATGTGATGGCCGACTCCGCCGCCATCAGCGACGGTCTGCTGAAGAAGGAAGGGGGCGATGCCTACGAGTTCGTCGGCCCGAAACTGACCGATCCCAAGTGGTTTGGCGAGGGTGCCGGCATAGCGGTACGCAAGGCTGACAAGGATCTGAAAGAGAAATTCAACGCCGCCATCCTGGCGCTGCGCGCCAACGGCAAGTACAAGGCAATCAACGACAAGTACTTCGACTTCGACGTCTACGGCGAGTAACCCCCAGGCGCGCTACACCGAGTAGCAGCCGAAGGGATTGCGGCGAATCATCACGACAGGTTGACCCTCGTCTGTAGTCATCGGGCCCGTTGTCTCTCGCAAGGGAGCGATGGGCCCGCTTAGTTGCAATGGAGCTGCATGTGTTTGGTTTGAAAGGATATTGGGACGGGCTGGCCCGCTCAATGCGTTGCAATGGAGCCGCATATGTTTGATTTGAAAGGATACGAAGCCTCCCTGCTGGAGGGTGCCTGGATCACCCTGGAGGTGGCGCTGGCCTCGCTGCTGCTGGCGTTGCTGCTGGGCATGCTGGGGGCACTCGCCAAGCTCTCCCCCTACAAGTGGGCACGTGGCATCGCCACTGCCTACACCACCGTCATTCGTGGCATTCCCGATCTGGTGCTGATGATGCTGCTGTTCTTCGGCGGCCAGGTGCTGATCAACAACCTCTGCAGCTGGATCAACGAGAGCTACAACAACTACCTGTTGGCGAGCGATCCGAACCAGGAGTGGGTCTCCCTGCTGCCTGACTACATCGACATCAGTCCGTTTGCGGCCGGGGTGGCCACCATAGGCTTCATCTTCGGCGCCTACATGACAGAGACCTTCCGCGGCGCCATTCTGGCGGTGGACAAGGGGGAGCTGGAAGCGGCTCGCGCCTTTGGCATGCGGGCGACCCAGGTGTTTGTGCGGATCCTCTTCCCCCAGATGATGCGCCACGCCCTGCCGGGTTTTGGCAACAACTGGCTGGTGCTGCTGAAAACCACGGCGCTGGTCTCCATCATCGGGCTCGATGACATGGTGCGCAAAGCATCCCTGGCTGCGGGGTCGACCCAGCAGCCCTTCACCTTCTACATGGCGGTGGCCCTGATCTTCCTGATCTTCACTGCGGTCTCCACCTCGGCACTGAAATGGGCCGAGCGTCACTACGCGATAAAGACGAGGTAAGCCATGGATTTCTCAATCATTCTCAAAGAGTGGCCCACCTACTGGGAGGGGCTCTACACCACAGTGCTGCTGGTGGCGGCCTCTCTGGTGCTCGGTCTGGCCCTGGCGGTGCCCATGGGGATACTGCGCAATAGCCGCAACTGGCTGATCAAGGGGCCGATCTGGGCCTACATCTACTTCTTCCGTGGCACCCCGCTCTTGGTGCAACTGTTCATCATCTACTACGGCGCCGCCCAGTGGGAGTGGCTGAAGAACAGCGCCGCCTGGGAGCTGTTCGCCCAGGCCTGGTTCTGCGCCTTGCTGGCATTCACCCTCAATACCGGCGCCTACACCGCCGAGATAGTGCGTGGCGCCGTGCTCAACATGCCCAAGGGGCAGATTGAAGCGGCCAACGCCTTTGGCATGACCCGCTGGCAGACCCTGACCCGCATCATATTGCCCAACTCGTTTCGCCGTGCGCTGCCTGCCTACAGCAACGAGGTGATCTTCATGCTGCAGGGCTCGGCGGTGGCCGGCATCATCACCATAGTCGACCTGACAGGTGCGGCGCGGATCATCAACTCCCGCTACTACAGCCCGTTCGAGGCGTTTTTGACCGCAGGCCTGCTCTACATGCTGCTGACCTTCGTCATCGTCTGGCTGTTCAAGAAGTGGGAAGCCCGCTGGCACGCCCACCTGCGACCCCGCACCGTGTAATCCCCATAAAAAAAGCCCGCAATCGCGGGCTTTTTTGTCTCTATGTTGCTTACAAGGTGGCGATGGGGGTCAGCATCTCTTCGGCCATGAAACCCAGGGCGCTGAGCGCGCCGATGGCGCCTATGACGCTGGACGGCGCCAGTGCCTGCTTGCCCTGTTTGACGGGCAGGGCCTGCTCGCTGTGTTGATGGATCTTCTGCACCACTGCCATGGCGCTCAGTTCCAGGTGGCGGTAGAAGCTGGCATTGAGCTGGGTCAGATGGAGCAGGGACTGGCGCATGCGCTCGAAGGTCTCGCTGCAAACCGGGCTCTGCTTGTGCCAGAACTTAGCCAGGGTGCCACGGGTGGTGAGACCCGCCAGATCATACAGGGCCCGTCCCATGCAGAAGGTCGGCACATCGTGCAGCAGGGCGGAGAGGCCAACCGTGCTGTTGATGGTGATGACCCCCTTGAGCAGTGGATAGAGGGTGGGCAGGGGCAATTCGTAGCCATAAAACACCCGTCCCTCCAAGCCAAGCAGCGTCACCAGCCGGTTTATCTGGGACTGGTAGCTGACATAACCCCGGTCCATGGGGTGGTGCTTGAACAGCAACACATCTTCGCTGCGGGCATGCTCGGCAAAGGAGTTCATCACCTGGGCGACCATCTCCTCCACTCCGCTCAAGTCAGAGTGCTCTCTTATCTGAAAATCCTCGGTGACCTGCAAGGGCACGAAGAAGATATGGCCCTTGTGCTGGGGCAGCGCCTTGAGCAGCGAGCGATCCGACCATCTGTACCACCACTTGACCAGGCCGCCCGCCACCCAGCCTCTGGCTTCCTGATACAGGCTCCAGGGTCTGTGGTTGACGAAGTGCGGATAACGCCAGCGCAGCAAATTCTTGCTGATGTGGTAGCGGCTGGCATACCAGGCGCGGCGGGCAAAGGTCTTGCCCACCTGCAACGGCGCTTCATAGGGGGCGGGCCATGTCATCTCGGCCAGCTGGTCACGTTTGGCATAGAGCGGGCTGAAGGCATTGACGCCTCCCTGTTCCAGGGTCACATAGTCTGGGCGCAGATACCCCTCTTCCATGGCCCAGACGGCAATCTTCTTCAGCTTGCAGATGCGAATCGCCTGCAGGTGGTAATAGCGGCAATCGCCGTAGCAGATGAGGCTGTCGATACCATTTCGCTTGATAAAGCGGCGAAAAAAGGTGTTCCAGGTCTCAGGCTTGCCGGTGAAGCGTTCGTTATGGCCTGCGCAGGGCCAGCACTCATCGCCGCCATTGAAATGGATCTTGTAAACCTCGTGGCCTGCCTCACTCAGGGTCTGGCTCAGGGTCTGAAAGAAGGGGCCGAGCGGTCCTTGCAACAACAAAATCTTCATGGTCGGCTTATCTCATGAACTGGGGGAGGGAGGGGCGCTGCAACAGCGTCTGTGCCAGGTAACTCAGCTTGATCTGCCAACGTTGCCACAGGCTCGACTTCTGGGTCGATGAGTGCCCTTGCTCTGCCAGCTGGCGGATCAACTGCTCCGGACTTATCCAGAGCCCTGTCTGCCAATCGATGTAGAGTGGATAGGCGACCAGCGTCAGGTAAACCAGCGCCGCCAATGGCAGGTTGCGCTGGCGCCGGGCCGGAGGATGGGCATCTGTCGTCAGTCCCCAGCCGCTGTAGAAGGGCTGGCCCCAGGTCGTGACCTTGACCCCCTGCACCAGGGCTTCGAAGCCGCTCAGCGAGGTCATGGTATGCAGCTCGCCCACGTGGGGGTAAAGACTGGTCAACCCTATGTCCAGCACCTGACTGTCGACACACTCTGCCATGCACGCGGCAGAGATGGCACCAGCCCGATTGCCGGCCACCACATCCGGGTGAGGCTTGAACAGGATATGCGCCTCTGGCTTGGCGGCGCGCACGGCCCACAGCAGCTGTTCATTGCTGCGAATGGTCGGGCTGCCGGTCAGGATGGAGGCATCCCCATCCACCTGGCCCACCACCAGCACCAGCGGGCGGCCATCGGCAGGGGGCGTGTAGTGCTGTGGCGTGCCCACGTTGTACTTGCTGACCCTGTGCTGCAGGAGCAGTTCAATCAGGGCGGCGCCCCGATTGACGTCGACTTCCGTCAGTTGCTGATAGTTGAGCAACTGTTCGAGCCCGCTTGGCATGCGGCTGTCGAAATAGATCCCGACCGGATCGATGGAGAGGGAAGAAGGACGACAGAGGTTGGAACCGAGCCCCCGGGATCGGATAAAGCCATCTTCCACCCGGATGGCCGAGGTAAGGTCCGGGTGGCGGCTGCCCCAGACCAGCACCTGCTCATCACCGGTCAGGCGTTTGGGCGGTCTGCGCACAAAGCGCAGTTCATCGGCCAGGTGGTGGCAGAACGCCTGCATGAAGGCGCGCTTCCACAGGGAGAAACCGACCAGATAGAGCCTGCGCCAACGAGGGGCGGGCTTTTGCTGGCGCGCTATGATGGCCAGCACCTCCTCCACCTCACAGCGCTGACCCAGAACCGGATCCAGATAGCGCGGATAGAGGATGAGCGCCGCTGCGACCAGCTGAGCCAGCGAGATATGGGTGCCACGTCGTTCGCACTGCTTGCTATCAAAGGTCAGGCCCCAGCCAGCGTAGAACGGCATGCCGAAGCAATATACCGGCTTGCCGAGCAGCAGGGCCTCAAAGCCGAGCTGGGAAGAGACGGTATAGACAGCCTCCACCCGGCTGAGCAGGGCATGGGGATGGCAGTGATCGGCAACCACTTCCACATCATCCAGCTGCAGTCGGGCCAGCACGCCGCTCTTCTTGCCAAAGCGGGTGTCTGGGTGAGTGCGCAGCAGCAGACGGGCATTGGGGTGATTGCGACGCGCCGCCTCGATCATGGCCACAAAATCGGCTTCACTGGCCAGGGCCCCCGGAATGGAGAGATCGCCGGCCACCTGATCCACCAGCAGCACCCTGGGTCTGGCATCTTGCAGCATGCGCTGGGCCAGCGCCGCTGGCAAACCACCATGCTCACCTCGCGCAGAGAGCCGGGCTGAGGTATCGCAAGCGGGATCGGCAGGGCGAGTGGCATAGCAGTTGTATTTGGTCACCCCGAGGCGCACCAGTGCACCCATGAGTCGCTGTGCCCGCTCAAGCAGGGCGTCATCCACAGGAGTGGCAATCAGCTGTTCAAGCTGGCTGGGCTGGCGCGCATCGTAATAGATGCCGACGGGATCGGCGATAAGCGAAACCGCCTTGCCGCCCCTGGCGGGATGACCGATATAACCGATAAAGCCATCTTCCAGTTGCCAATAGGGCAGGCCCAATGCCTGCGCCTGTTGTTTAATCTGACGGGTATTGGCCTTCTGGCCCCAACCCACCAGGGCATCGCCGGGTTGAGGAGTGGCATCAGGAGTGAGACGTGCCAATGGCTGGCCCAGACAGGCGCTGATCTGCGCGCTGCGGGCCAGTATGCCGCCAGATTGTGTCCATAGAGTCATGCAAGTTGCTCAGAGTAAAAGAAGTTTAGTAAGGCGGGCCAGATAAGCTGTACTAGTAGAACCTCTATTATATATAACTACTTAAACTCAATGTTTTGGGAGGAAGTTAGTTTTCGAAGTTTTTCTCGTAACGCTTTAGTAAGGCTTCATTTTTACACTCTAGACGATCGACAAAAGATTCCATTGCATTTAATCCCACCCTCTCGGTTGTATCATTAGAACCATGATTGACAATGTAGCAGACTACAGGTGTCTGCATGGCCATGACACTTCGACCGAAAGTAAGGGAAGATTCTGGGTATTTCGTATGATCTTTAAGAGAAAATAAGAACGTTGCTGTTTCATCGTCGTTGTTAACATCTTCCCCACTAAGTCTAGAGATAAAACAGGTTCCACAGCCTTTATAAAAAACCTTCTCCTTGCCATCAAGATACCCTACTTTTCCTCTGTTTGAATCTAGAATAAAGCCGGTATGAAATGCAATGTCATGAATGTCTGGGTTTCTTGAAAACGCAGATGAAATTACGTTAAAAAAATCTTTTGCTAGAATATCATCCGCATCAATAAACATAAATAGATCGTCAGCTTGAGCCAACTCTAATATTTTACGACGAGCGACGTTCTTCTTCGATGTTTTATCTGCCATGTATCCATTTTTATCTGTTGGAACAGGGTGCCAAACTTTCACGAAGCTGACGCGGTCATCGAACTCAGTTAAAGGGAAATCTGGCTTGTCATGACAGGCTACAACAACCTTATAGTCCCCACCAGTTAAAGATATAGATTGTAGAGTTTTATATAGTAGTTTGCATACATCATCCCAGTTATTCGAGGTTTGTTTTGCTCTTAATGGAATTGCGTAATAAATCATTTTTTACCTTTAATAAAGTCTTTGAAAAATTTTTTGGGATTGAGATAAAGCTTGCGCAGTTTTCGCCACAGGGGGCGTTTGGGGCCTATGCCATCCTGCCAGCGCAGCAGCCCCGGATAGTCACGGACGGGATACCCCGCCTCTTCCTGCAAACGGATCATCCACTCCCGAAATTCCGGCAGTTCTCCATTGAGGTCATTGCAGGGCACCACGGGCCCTTTCAGGGGGGCCCGTTCCGTCTCGGTGCGGGCAAGCATCTGTTCCAGCAACTGGTCGTTGCCCGCCCGGCGCTTGTGATAGGGGTGAGTCAGGGGGCGCGGGTGCCACTGATGCACCAGAAAGCGGCCGGCAAACAGATGGGGCAGGGCATAGTAACTGAAATAACGGCGAAAGCCCTGATAATCCCCCGGATGCTGCGCCTTGATATTCAGGCCATAATCATCGGGCCTTGGCCCTATGGGATAATGGCGGGTGAGCCGGTCAATCAGTTCCAGATCCTCACCACCATGGCCGACAAACTGTTCGTCAAAGCCCCCCAGTTGCAAAAACCACTCGCGATTGAGCAGCAAACAACTGCTGGCCAGGGCAATCCCTTCCACCCTGTGATTCTCACCGCGCAGAAAGGATTCCAGACAGCCTTGAAAATCCCCGTCAAACCGTTCCGTCTCTTCCTTGGTCAGATAGAGGCAGGGGTACATTTCAAACGCAGCCAAGCCGTATTGACTGCATGTCTGGCTACGTTCGGATAGTTGCTCAACCAGTTCAGGGGGACAGAGCAGATCTGCATCAATAAGAAAGAGCGTTTTTGTCGTGCTGCACTTGCTCGCCTGGTCACGGGCAATCCCGGGAGAGTAGACTGGAAATGGTTGCACATCTTCGATCAAATGAGCGCTCACCCTGTCCGATAGAAATTGTTTCCGATTGGTGGGGATCAGAATATCCAGCTCTGGTTTGATAGAAAGAGACTGGAGGCACGCCTCCAGTCTCTTTCTCGCTGCGTCCAGACTTCCCCGACCGCTTTGTTGAAAGTGAAACGGGGTGATAACACTGAGATCGCGCGACATATTTTCCCTAGATTTAGCCAATCAGCTCTTCAAGGTAAGTACGCAGCGTTGATGAAAGCTCAGGATGGCGTAGGCCATACTCGATATTTGCTTTCATGTGACCAAGCTTGCTACCGCAGTCGTAACGAATACCATCAAATTGATAGGCCAGCACGTCCTGCTCTTTCAGCAGATCGGCGATCGCATCAGTCAGCTGGATCTCGCTACCTGCGCCACGCTGAGTGTTTTCAAGCAGTTCGAAAATCCGGGGTTGCAGCACATAACGACCGACGATCGACAGGTTGGATGGGGCTTCTTCCCGAGGGGGTTTTTCGACCACGCCATTCAGTTTGTAGAGACGTTCACTCAATGTGATGGGATCAATCACCCCGTATTGGCTGACTTTCTCCATCGGTACTGCCTCTACGGCAACCACTGAACTCTTGCCCTCACTTGAAAGCGCGATCATGGTTTCCAGACAGGGAGTCTGTTCACAGTAAATCATGTCATCGGCCAGCAACACGGCAAAGGGCTCATTACCCACAATCTGCTTGGCACACAGGACGGCATGACCCAAACCTCCTAGGGGCTTCGGTCTGGCGAACATAGAAGCAGTTCACGCCCGCGGGAATGATATTTTTGACTGCATCCAGCAAGGCTTTTTTACCGGCTTGTTCGAGCTTGTACTCCAGCTCGAAATTGCTGTCGAAATGATCCTCAATGGCGCGTTTGGTCCAGGAGGTCACAAAGATAAGATCTGTGATACCGGCAGCAATGGCCTCTTCAACCGCATATTGAATCAACGGCTTGTCTACAACTGGCAGCATTTCCTTTGGGCATGCCTTGGTAGCAGGTAGAAAACGAGTGCCCATACCTGCTACTGGAAAAACGGCTTTTTTAATCATGAAAATGACCTATATATAATTATAAGCTTTTGGCTAATGACAAATAACGTAAAGTGATATCTTTTCCACATGGCCCATGCCCCTCTGATGCATTCCTATAAAAAAAGGTGATTAGAGGGTTCTTAATTAAGTTAGTATTCTTATATTGGCTTTGGATCCAATTTAATAGTGGGAGGCAATGCCGTTCATAATGAAAAACATCATCAAGATTCTGCATTAATATTATAGCTGGAACTTTCGATACTGATTTAAATAAATTAATGGCGCTGTACTTAAGTGGGTATTTTTCTCGATACTCTGCAACGCTCATATCATTATATATAGTCTTTAGAACACAATTAACTTTAGGTTCATAAAATAATGTCCAATCTGTTTGTGGGTTATTTACAACCACGACTGGATTGTTGAAGTATGGTGACAGCATGAGGGATGAGAAACCACCAGCTGATGAACCATACAAAATAGGCTTGTCTATGTCAAAATTCATTTTAAGGGCTATTGTTTTCAATAGCTCTGAAAAGCGATAGAAATAGTTTACATCTGTAGAATGCTGAAACCAGCCGATACTTAGCTCATTATTAAATACCGTTGGGTCATCTACTATTATAACATTCCCTTCAATTTCATCCACCCAGCTGATTCTTTGAAAATTTGGCTGTGTTTTTGTTTTATCTACAGCACCTTGCCCAAAAACAAATAACCTATTACTGTTTGTTTTTGAACGTTTTATGTAAATATTATGGGTTATAGATGCATCATTAAAAATATAATGCCCATCACCATTAAAAATAAAATCATTTATATTTTTAATTTCAATTTTATTCATTTAAATGCCTGACAGTTTTGTTGTAAGCCCACTTTCTATTGTTTTACAGTTCTTTAGATATTCTTCATCCTCAATTGTCCAGGTATGGGCACTGGTATTGGCATATCTCATTTGAATGAAATTATACTTATCGGATGAATAAATAATAAATCCACTTTCTTTACAATCTTTAAGGAAATTGGTGTCCTCACCACGATTTCGGCTATGAAATTTGACCTTTTCAAAGACCTGCTTGCGAATAACCAGAGTGCCACCTGAAATAAAATCAGAATAACGGTTGTCTTTACCTGGTTGCTTGATGGCCATGATGTTCTTGGACTCTACATAGCAGAAGTAAGAGTCTTTACCGACCACATCGGCGCCACTGAAGTTGAGCGCTAGCAGGGCATCTACCAGATAGTTGGCACCATAGATATCATCATCATCCATCTTGGCGATATAGTCGCCGCAAGCGTGTGAAACGCCGTGATTGAGGCAGTCGCCAAGGGTCAGATCCTGTGGAAGCTGGTGAACCTGAGCATTGGGTATATCTCTGATTTTTTCTTTCACTTCATCAATATTGAATTCATCGTTGTTCAATATGATCAGCAGCTCTTTATTGGGATGTGCCTGGCGCTGATAGTTATCTATCATCATGTCAATATTTTTGGGGCGGTTGGTACACATGATGGTAGATACTTTATCATCCTCGCCATTGCTGCGTGCGATGCCAACGGTATCGAGGATCTGAGCGAAGCGCTGCTGATATGAGTGATGCTGCAGGCAATGGCGTGCAGCCAGGTGTCCGAGACGCTCACGATCGAGGTCAGATTCCAGCAACTGCTGTACTACTTTCTTTGCGTCCTCTTTATCATGAACAACATGAACATGCTCGCCGAGCATCGCCTTCATCCCATCCGAATGGGTGGAAATTACAGGTGTACCGCAGGCCAGAATTTCAAAAACCCGGCGAGAGAACATGGTCGGTGAATCTTGCACCGTATTGATGTTCAGGAACAATTTGTATTGACGGTAAGCCGTGACCATCTGGTCATAGCTCAGCGAGCCGACAATAAAGGGCTGGTATTTGGCTGGGAATATACGGGACTCCCTGTGCTTGGTTGCGTGCAACATGCGATCGTAGACATGCAGTTCCCGGTGCATGGCGCCATCCAGCACGATTTCGGTCTGTATCCGACGGGTATCATGGCCATTGTTATACCAGCTACCGGCAAAACAGATTTCATAAGTCGGCAATTTCTTGCGCTTGTCACGAATTGGGTTATGAATGGCAGGTTGGGCGGCAAAGGCAAGAGGATAAACTCTATCGTGACCTACACGGCTCTTGTATTTGTCGACAATGGCTCCGTCTGTGGTAAAAATATAATCACAATCGGCGGCGACATCGATAAATACATCGTAGTTTGTCGGATCTTCCTTGTTCCAGAATACCACTGGGATATTCTTCGACTGGCAATACTTGATGGCATCGCGTAGCGGATCACCCAGATTCTTCTTGTAGCTGGCCATGGTATAGGTCCATTCGCCATCATTGCCATTCCAGGCAGACTCGACAAAGAAGAGAACCGGGTTGGCCGCATCAATTTCCTCTTTCCAGTTTTTCTTGGTTAGCGGAATGAAGTTCGCCTCATAACGGAAACACTCATAAGTGAACTTGTCACTGATAGACACGACATTGATGCTTTGGTTTCGCAGTCTGGCTCTCGGCTCAAACCCGGGCCAGGTGACTTCTTCATTGGGACGAGCCTCATTGAAGATACCAACTTGCTCCAGCAAACTCTGCTTGATGGCGTTATCCATCGGAGGCTGTTCAAATTTTCCTTTACGTTTCGCCGCTCGAATTTTGATCAGTTTTTGTGGTAGTGACAGCAGCCCAGCCAGTTTGTTTCGTTTGGCTTCCGCCAGCGTTTTGCCAAGACGATAGTAGAGCGACTTCTCCATCTGTTGCTTTTCATAGAGAGCAACGGCTAGCTTGTCTTTTAACGACTCCAGATTGGTCTTTTGTACAAGAGGGGAATCAGGTAAAGCGTGAATGCGTTTTTCAAACGCAGTGGTCAATGCCTTGGCCTTGAGCTCAAAAATGCGGGCAATCTCTTCTTCGCTCTGGCAACTTTCCAGCTTGATGGCATTAACCGGCAGCATCTCTTCTGCGATGATTTTCAGGGGTTTTATATTAAGAGTGCCTTGCCCCATGAGGCGCAAAGCAATGCTGAAATAACGGGCATCAGGCGCTGTTTCAAATTCTATCTTGTTCAGTCCGTTATAGACCTTCTGAAATTTATGGGCAATGCGCTTCTTTTCGTCATATTGAATGAAGAACATGGCACAATCTGGGCGTTGCTCACCGAATTGGGCATCAAGATGGACGCAATATTTATGGCTGCCGTTGATGCGCCAGGCACCTTTATTCAGTGGCAGACCGTTGATATCCATGCTGCCGGTCTGCAGATAAAAGCAGTCTCCATCAACCAGGGCAAGCTCCAGAGAGATACTACCGCTAGCGTCTACAGTGATCGTCTTGTTGCGGTCATTGTCTGCTGGCAGCATCCAGGCATCAGCAGTTTCAATATTGCTGATGTTGCCAAAAGTGAGCAGGGGGTAAGACTGTTCTACCCATTCAATCTTGTCGGTCTTCCTGGCCAACTGTCGATATAGGTGATCGAGGTGCTCGTCATAGATGGAGAAAACAGTATTGAGATGATTCTCTTGCTGACGTGGCGGCTGATTTTTTCGGGCGTTTTTTTTAGCGAGTCGGGTCGACATATCAGAGTTCTTTTTTTTTCACACGGTGGCCGAGTTAATCCCGGCCACCGTTTCGAGTGGATTATTGAGCGGCGTTGACGAAGTCAAGCAATTTATTGTTGGCGGTATCGCTGCGATTCAGACCAAGGAATTGCTTGTGCTTGACAAGAATAACAATCACATCCGCTTGCTGCAGAGCATCTGACAGGGAGGCCAGCTTGACGTTATTGCGATTCTCCAGCGCAGCCGGCAGAGTTTCAATATTGGGTTCAACCGCCAGGATCTGATAGGCCGGATTGTTGGCCAGGGTCTTGGTGATATCCAGCGCAGGGCTTTCACGCAGGTCATCGATATCCGGCTTGAATGCCAACCCCAGGCAGGCAATCTTCGGGTTGCTGATGCCTGCGACCACGCTTTCTACCTGCTCCACTACATATTGGGGCTTGTAGTCGTTGACCAGACGAGCCTGGTGGATCATGCGGGCCGTCTCCGGGTTTTGGTTGACGATAAACCAGGGGTCGACGGCGATGCAGTGACCACCCACGCCGCAGCCAGGCTGCAGGACGTTGACACGAGGATGGCGGTTGGCCAGGGAAATCAGCTCCCACACATTGATGCCCTGCTTGTCACAGATCAGTGACAGTTCGTTGGCAAAGGCGATATTGACGTCGCGGAAGGCGTTCTCGGTCAGCTTGCTCATCTCGGCAGTGCGGGCCTCGGTTGCGATGCACTCGCCTTTTTTGACAAACAGCTTGTAGACCTGAGTGGCGGCTGCGGTACTGGCCTTGTCCATGCCGCCTATGATGCGATCGTTTTCGACCAGTTCGCGGATAACCTGGCCTGGCAGTACGCGCTCCGGGCAGTGCGCCACAAAGATATCAGGGGTCTGGCCTTGCGCCACTGTATGGGGGAAGGTCAGATCGCTGCGCTCTTCGGCCAACCACTTGGCCATCTGCTCGGTCGCGCCGACCGGTGAGGTGGATTCCAGCACCACCAGGTTGCCTTTCTCCAGCATGGGGGCCAGTGCGCGGGAGGCGCTCTCGATATATTTCAGATCCGGCTCATGATCCTCGCCCTTGAACGGGGTCGGCACGGCGATCAGGAAGGCATCGGCTTTCTGCGGGCTGGTGTGGGCACTCAGATAGCCATCCTGCACGGCTTGCTTGACCAAGTCTTCCAGACCCGGCTCGACGATGTGGATCTTGCCCTGGTTGATGGTATCGACCGCATGCTGGTTGACATCCACGCCCACGACACGAATGCCGTTGCTGGCGATCACTGCGGCAGTTGGCAAACCGATATAACCCAGACCAACAACGGAGATGGTTTCAAATTTCATTATTTTGTGCTCTCGATAGTAAAACAGGGGGCATCAGGCATGCCCCCAAAGACAGGTATGTAATCTGTAAATCAGGCAACCTGCAGGCTGCTGTCAATCTGCTGACCCAGGGCGCCGCTAAGGCCTGTCACGGCTTCAACGATACGCTGGCTGGTTTTGCCATCCCCATAGGGGTTGTTGGCATGGCTCATCACCTTGTAAGCCAGCTCGTCGTCCAGCAGACGCACTGTCTCAGCCACTATGGTCTCATCACAGGTACCGACCAGACGCACTGTGCCAGCCTTGACGGCGGCTGGGCGCTCAGTTGTGTCGCGCATGCAGAGCACGGGTTTGCCCAGGGTCGGGGCCTCTTCCTGGATACCGCCCGAGTCGGTCAGGATCAGGTAGCTCTGTTTCATCAGATAGACGAAGGGCAGATAATCCTGCGGTTCGATCAGATGCACATTGTCGAGCCCTTTGAGGTTGCGATTGACCGGTTCCTGCACGTTGGGGTTGAGGTGTACCGGATAGACGATCTGTACGTCGTCCCGCTGGGCCAGCACTGCCAGCGCCTTGCAGATACGCTCGAAGCCGTCACCGTGGTTTTCACGGCGATGGCCGGTCACCAGGATCAGCTTCTTGCTCTTGTCCAGGAAGGGGAAGCGGCTGGCCAGATCAGCTTTCATGCCGACGTTTTTATCAATGCGGTGGGAAACCTCAATCAGGGCATCGATCACCGAGTTACCGGTCACGAAGATGGTCTCGGGGGCGATGTTTTCCATGATGAGGTTTTTCAGCGAGCTGATGGTCGGGGTGTAGTGCTGATCGGCAATTCCGCCAGTCAGGCGACGCATACCCTCTTCCGGCCAAGGGGAGTAGATGTTGCCGGTGCGAAGGCCGGCTTCAACGTGACCGACCGCAATGCGGTGATAGTAGGCCGCCAGGGTGGCAGCAAAAGAGGTGGCCGTATCACCGTGAACCAGAATGCGATCCGGCTTGAACTCCGCAAACACGGGTCTCAGTCCTTGCAAAATGGCGGTGGTGACATCGGTCAAGTCCTGGCCCGGTTTCATGATGTTGAGGTCATATTCCGGTTCTATCTCGAACAGGTTGAGCACCTGATCCAGCATCTCCCTGTGTTGCCCCGTGACACAGACTTTGACGTCAATCTTGCGATTGGCCTGGAAGGCCTTGACGATCGGCGCCATCTTGATCGCCTCCGGTCTGGTACCAAACACAATCAAAACCCGCTGCGCTTTTATAGGCATAATAATCACTCCCGTGTGAGTTAATTGGTTTTATGTATTGTCCCGAAACTACTTAATAAAGGCTGAGTTCACTGTTTAACTGCGTCAGCCGGTGTTGCCAGGTGTGTTGGGCTAGCACAATATCCCTTGCCTGCTTGCCCAATTCGTTTCTTTGTCGAATGTCTTTTTGTAATTGCACACACCATTCTCGCGCTGCCGTACCATCTTGCACCGCGATAATACTCTTGCCAAATATGTTATCCATTGCTACCGAAGGGGTGCTGATAATGGGGCAGCCAGCCGCCGCCAATTCAAATACCCGGCGAGACAACATGGTTGAAGATTGACTTATGGTATTGAAATTCAAGTAAAGCTGATATTGCCGATATGCCTTGGCGACAGAGATCGGCGAAATGGCCGGTTTGCAGTAAGGCAGAAGTTTGTCCGGGTAACTGCAGCCATTATTTTTCTGCCAGAAGCGATCGAAGATAATCAAGCCTCTGTCCCGCAGTGCATACAACACGTCTTCTTGCGTCCTGCTGCGCTCGGCCAGTTCATTGCCATAATAGCCGCCCAGAAAAGCGATCCCGGCCCCTCGTTCACCGTCCTGCGCGGGTTGATACCAGCTTGGCTGTGCGGCAAACATCAGAACTCCCACATGCTGAAATGCCTGATGGGGGAGGGTATGGTAGCGTTCAAGTGAGCCGGCATCCGTGGTATAAACCACATCGAACAACGCCGCCGCATCGGCAAAGCGCTCGAAATGGAACGGATCCTCTTTATTCCAGAAGATGGTTGTTATTTTCCGTTTTCGACAAAAATCCAGCAGTTTTCTCAGCTCGGGTTTATTGGGTGAGCTGTGTGCATAACTGGCAATCTTGCCCTGCCAGCTATTTTTGTAGCCACGCCAGGTTGACTCCACAAATAAAAAGTCAGGCTTGAAAAATCTGAGTTTCCATTGCCAGTCGAGCGGTGTGACCTGAACAAGATCGGCATCGGGTGCCAAGCTGAAAGTCGTGAACTGATCTGCCACTAATGCGATACGTGGTCGTTTATTATTATGCAAAGGAATTGACTCACAGGTGAAATAGGGTGGCAGCCACTGCCACCCTGTTCTTTTTATTACAAGAGCACCAGGGCTCTGGCCGAAATGGCGATTTGATAGAGCACCTCGGTAATATCCTTGGTGATCTGCAGCGACTTGGTATCGACCTGTGGCAGGACGAAGATCTCGTCACCCGGCTTGATAGTGATGTCTTTATTTTCCAAGTCGCTCTTTTCGATCTGGCTGAAGGTGCCATCACGATGCAGCAACAAAATACGGGAGTTGCTGGCTTTCTGGGTAAAGCCGCCGGCCAGATTGATGTAATCGGCTACGGTACGTTTGTTGTCCATCAGGATGGCATTCGGGAACATGACATCGCCGTGCACCATGATGAGGTTGGTCTGGCGCGGAATGCGGATGATATCGCCCGGTTCGAGTCGCACATCTTCCATATTGGTGCCATTGGCCAGCACCACCTGCCCGTTGGGTTGAATGTCCTTGGCGCGCTCAACCCACTGCATCAGCAGTTGGGCTTCGCTGTTGCGCAGCTTGGCTTCCCCTTCAGAAGAGGAGCGGGCGGTCAGAATACTGGCTTCCAGCGCCTTGAGTGAGGAGTTCAACATCTCCTTCTGGCGCACCTTGACCGAATCACGATAGAGCTGGATGGCGCTCAGGTCTGCATCCTGGGTCAGTTTCAGGCCGTTGAGGATGTCGCCGAGACGGGCGCCGTACTTGAGCACATACTCCTGTGCGCTGTCGTGTTCCCCTTCGACCCGTACTGCGATGGAGGCATAGCGCTTGTCGGCGATCACTTCCACTGTATCGCCCGAGCTGACCATGTGGCTGGCGAGCTGCTCATCATTGATGGGGTAGTAATCCATGCGGATATCTTCCCCCTGATTGCGGCTCACCCGAATATGAGTGGCATCGGGATCGGGACTGGCCATTTGCATCAGCTCGGCCAGGGTGACATGGGGTTTGCTCAGCTCGAACTTGTTGGCATTCGCCACCTTGCCGCGCACCGTGGTCTGATAGCGCAGTGGCGCCACCACTATGATGTCGCCATCGCGCAGCTGGGTCGGCAGCAGGGTGCCATTGACCAGGAACTGGTAGAGGTTGTAGTGGCGCAGGGTCTGGCCATTGCGCTTGAGGGCCACATCCAGATAGCTGCCGCGCTCGGGGGCGATACCGCCAGCCTTGTCGAGGAAGTAGAGGATGGAGTCGCCAGACTGACCGGCAAACAGGCCCGGCTGTTTGACAAAGCCGGTTACGAAGATCTTGACCGGCTGACTCACGTCCAGGGTGGCATAGACGCTGACGTTCTTCTGATAGACGGTGGTGACGGCGCCGAGCAGGGTGTCGTTCAGTTGCTCGTTACGTACCCCGGCTACCTTGATGGGGCCCACCTTGGGCAGGAAGATATTGCCCTGGTGATCGACGGTCAGGGGTTGATCAAACTCGACCCCCCCCCACAGTTGCACCTGCAGGCGATCGCCGATGGCGATGCGGTAATCCGGGTTGAAGCCATTGAAGGATTCGCGGGCAAACTCACCGCGAAACAGCCAGTTGCCAAACACAGGATCCCGGGTCTGGGTATCCGTGATGACCTTGCGCACCGGGGCTCCTTCCTGGGAGATTTCCAGGGCATAAGCGGGTTGCAACAAGAGGCCCAGACTCAGAGCCAGCAGACTCGGCTTGATATTCAGTGATCTAGTAAAGAAGGTATTCAACGACATACTCCTGTCAGTCCTGATGTTCGCGCAGGGTGGCAAGACCCATCACGACCAGGCCGTAGAAAAGGCAAAGCAGAACGCCTATGGTGGCCAGATTGTAGAGACGACGGGGATATTCGGCCTCTTCGGCCTGAGTCGGCTGGCTCACCACCAGCAGGTGTTTCAATTTGCGGTAGGCTTCGACGCGAGCCTGCTCCATGCTGACCAGACCCGTTTTGTAGACATCGGCCGCCAGCTGGGTTTGAACCTGCACCGCCTGATAGTCGGCATTGACCTCGTTGAGGGACTGCTTCTCGCTGCCGGTCAGGCGCTTCTTCTCTTGCGCCAGCTGGCGGGTGAGGGCATCGACCCTGTCTTTTACTGCCACCACGTCAGGGGCATTGGGGTTCATGTAGATTTGCAGTCGCTTGAGTTCGGCATCCTGGCGCACCAGTTCTGCTTCGAGTTCCGACACCACCCCCATCATGGCGGTACTGGTGGCTTCCGGGCTCATCAGCTGGTGCTGGTTCTGGAAGGCCAGCATCTTTTCCCGTTCACTGAGCAGTCGCTCGTGTGAGCGGGCCACTTCGGTTTCCACGAATTTGAGCTGCTCCATCGCCACCTGGCGGCTCAACCGGTTGATAAAACCTTCGCTCTCTTTGAGCATCAGCTGAACTGCCTGCTTGGCATAGTCAGGGTCAAAGGCTTGCAGGCTGACGGTCAGTACCCCGGAGAGCTCATCCAGGCTGACGGTGAGGTGATCCCGATAAAATGCCAGAAATTGTTCGCGGGTGGCATTTGCCGGCAGGCGCGAGAACATATCGGCACTGTCGCTTTGAAAGTGTTTTTTCAGTTGCAGCTCTTTATCCAGGGTGTTGAGCATATCCCAGGACTTGAGGTACTCCTGGATCACCAACACATCCTGATGATTGCTGCCCCCAAGCCCCAGCATGGAGAGGGCATCCGGCAGCATCTTGAGCTGATCGGCCTGCTTGATGATGAGACTCGCCTGGCTGACATAGCGATCGCTGGCAAGAGTACCGTAATAGATAGTGGCCAGGCTGAAGCAGACTACCACCCAGAGAAAACTGCCAAGCTTGATGGCTTTTTTCCAGGAGTGGTGGGCAACCCGATAACCCTTGGAGTCGATAAGAAACAGCTTGGGGTCGCGCTTGAATTTACGCAGCTTGCGTTCAAGCAGGGCGGTCAAAGTGGCTTTGGTCATAAAGGTCCGTGGAAATACTTGAAAATGAAACATCAGAGCGTTTGATAGATGGCGATGGCGTCTTCGATGTCATCGTGCAGGGTCAGCTGCCCGTTTTGCAGCACTATGCCCATGTCGCACTGTTGGCGCAGCGTCTTCATGTCGTGGGAAACCATGATCAGGCTGGCGGTCTCCCGTTTCTGGGTGAAGACATCGATGCATTTCTGTCTGAATCTGGCATCCCCCACCGAGGTGATCTCGTCGGTCAGGTAAATATCAAAATCGAAGGCCATGCTGACGGCGAAGGAGAACTTGGATTTCATCCCGCTCGAGTAACCCTTGATGGGCAGCTCATAGTGTTGGCCAATTTCAGAAAATTCCTTAACCCACTCCTCCACCGCTTCTGTGTCGTGTACCCCATGGATGCGGCAGACGAAGCGGGTATTTTCACGCCCCGTCATGCTGCCCTGAAAGCCGCCGCTCAGGGCCAGTGGCCAGGAGACCCGACTGTGGCGGATCACCTTGCCCTTGCTGGGCATGTCCATGCCGCCGAGCAGGCGCAGCAGGGTCGACTTGCCTGCACCATTTGCCCCCAGAATGCCGATATTGCGATCTCCCGGCAGGGTAAAGCTGACATCTTTCAGCACGTAATGGCGGCCAAACTTGGTCGGGTAGTATTTCGAGACGTTATCCAGAGTGATCATGTTGTCAGCTTGCTATGAGTCGTCGATGGCTGAGGCGATAGGCACTCATGGCGAAAGTGAGCAATATCAATGTAACACTCACCAGATAAGACCAACTGCCCCCCTGGGTCTGAAAACCGGCAATCCAGCCCGAGCGGATAAGCTCCAGGGCGTGCACGACAGGGTTCCACAGCATCAGGTGCTGATAGCTCTGGGGGACGCTGGCCAGCGGGAAGAATACCGCCGAGATCCACATCATGGGGCGCATCAGAATGGGGATGAGCTTTCTCGCCTCCTCGGAGAGGGAGGTGGCGATGCAGAACAAGGTCCCCAGCGCAAAGGAGAGAAGCATCAGCAGACCATACCCCGTCAGTACGGCCAATGGATCTGCTGGCATGGCATCGAAATCGAACCACATCAGCCCCAGGATCAGCACAAAGGCCACCAGTACGCCGATCAGGGTTTCCAGCAAGAAGCGGGAGAACAGGGTGGCAAAGGGGGTCACCTGTCGATAGCAGAACAGCCCCTTGTTGGCGCTGACGGCAGACTGTAACTGACCCACCATGTTTTGAAACATAATAAACGGCAGATAACCAGCTGCGATAAACACGGGCGCTTCAACCCCGCCAAAGCCGCTGCGCTGGCGCATCCCGAAGATGAAACAGAAAACGGAAATTGCGAACAGAGGATCGAGTACGGCCCATGTGTAGCCCATGCGATAGTTGCCGAAACGGGTCTTGAGTTCCCGCATCAGCAAGCCGAAGGTGACATCTTTCAGTACTGTCATGGGCGAACGATGTTGGCTGGATAAAATTGGCTTGTTCAATGGTTGGTCTTTTCTTGCAAAATGGAGTGGCGTTGTCTTGCTGAATCAAGCGAGGCGCGAGTCTACCATGTGTGTTCGATGCAAATGTAGCGGCCGACTTCTGTGTCCAGAATGGCAATGAAATTGATTGTTTGTTTTTTGTTGCCGTACCGTTTCATCTTGGGTGAAAAAAGATAGGTTTTCACCATGGCTACCGCACGGAAATGACAAGGCCCCGTTCTGAAAACAATCAATTTGTGTTTTTTGAAACATGAGGTCAATAGGAGGGCGCTGAACAACAATGTTGTTCAGAAAATTATCCTGCTATGCAGGTTGATTACCCCGTGCCCTCTGCGCGTCAATCTGTGACGTGCATCATGCTTTATTTTGTTTGTGCCGCATATTACTTATCAGGTGCGATTGAGTCAATACATAATAGCCAATCATTCGACATCAAAACACTCATATAAGTAATTGTTTTATATGTGTTTTTTAATTTTAATCGTAATTTGCAATAGTTGTTTAATGAGTTTATTTGGATAAAAAGCGATTAATTTAGATATTTCTTACATAGGTTTGATGCGTTATAGACCCCATTTTTAGTCGTGTTTTTAGCAGGCAGTCCGCCAATTTTTAATATCACCATTAGTTGGTCAATAATTGATCTGTGATCGTTTTTTGTTCTGAATTTAAGGGGGTGTACTCTTCATTGCTAGACTATTTATCCTGAAATGATGATTTTTTTAGTTTTATCCATCGCGTTGACAAGCCCCCATCCCACTGACTATTCCTGATATGTGCCCGTTCGGATGGCACCATAGATAACAAGGATGTAGGAGGGGACATGGACGCTAACACTCTCTTGCTCTCAGGACTGCTGGCTTCGTTGGTCGCGAGTTCAGGGGCAATCGCCAATGACGATATTGTTGCACTGCAATTGGGTACACCTGCCGAGAGCGAGAAGCTCGACATCTTTACTGCTGACGTGAAATTTCATCACATGTTCTGGCGCTGGGGTGATTCAGGCTGCCAGTTTGGTCTCGGCGTACGGGGAGGCATGCTGAAGGTGGGGGATGAGAACACCGCCAGGCTGGGCACGGGTGCTCGCGCCGAATGCCTGTGGGGTAACTGGGTGATCTGGCTGCCGGCTGAGGTGCTCTGGCTGGCGGACCATGAGTTTGGTCATCGCGGCAATGGCTTCAAGGATTACGGCGGTCCTTTCCAGTTTTCCACCGGTATCGGTCTTGGCTATGCAATCACCAGCAACTGGCTGATTGGCTATCAGTATGAGCACATGTCCAACGCCAACATGTATGAGCAGAACCCGGGTCTGGATAGTCACTCCCTTCATATCGAATACCGGTTTTAAGCCTTCCTTCTCTTCTTGTTACCAAGCCCCTGCTCGCCAGGGGCTTTTTGTCTGCCCGTGAGTATTGAGTCGTTGGCAGACAAGCATGGCGTTCGGGGTCAGCGCCCCAGGTATTCCCGATCGAAGAAGGTGTTGACCCAGTGGGGGCGATAGATGGCGAGCAGCGTCATTGTCATGCCGTTGAGCAGGGCTTCGGGGAAGAGCAGCAGCGGCCAGATGGAGAGGTAGTCGGCGCTGATGGTGTGCCACGGATAGGTGCCACTCATGCCCATCAGCAGGGCGCTGGCGATCACCTTGACCGAGATGCTCAGCGCCCCGCCGCCGAAGGCGACCACGAACAGGTAGACGAACAGGTGGCGGGGCATCCAGGCCCAGCTGGCCAGAAACAGCAGCCAAGTGGTGGCCACGGGCAGGGCGATGCCGATCAGCGCCTGCCAGCCGATGTCGGCGAGCTCGATGACATCGAAGTAGCCGAGCACCAGCAGTGTCAGGCAGGGAGCGAGCAGGGCGAGGCGCCACCCCAGCAGCAGGGTCAGGCTGGTGAGACCGAGAAAATGCACCTCCAGCCCCTCGTGCAGGCCGGCACGCAAGACCCAGAGTGGTACCAGCGCTATGGCGCCGCCAAGGCAGAGGTGCTGATAGAGTGGCTGGGCAAGCAGGGTTCGCAGCAGGGCGCCGCGCAGGCTGAATATAAGCAGCAATAGCCAGAGCAGGAGGGCTGCGGCTTGTCCTTCACTCATGGCATGTCCTTGTCATGTGATGGCGTACTGAGCGAGCAGGGGTGACGGATAACAATAACAAGGGCTGGCGTCTTCCCTGCCAGCCCTGCTGTAACAATCAGTATTTGACGAGCTTGTGATACTTGCTGAGGATGCCCTGGACGCGGTCCATGGTCTCCTTGCTGGGGGGCTTGATCCCGGTCAGATCATAGTTCTCACCCAGTACGTCCCACTTGTGCTTGCCCAGTTCGTGGTAGGGCAGCAGCTCCACCTTCTCGACGCAATCACCCAGCTCGGCGATGAACTGGCCCAGCCCTTCGGCGCTCTCGTCATCGTCTGACCAGGTCGGCACCACCACGTAGCGGATCCACATGGTCTTGCCCCTGGCGGCCAGATAGCGGGCGAACTCCAGGGTGTACTTGTTGCTGACGTGGGTGAGCGGTATGTGCTTCTCGTCATTGATCTGCTTGATGTCGAGCAGCACCAGATCCGTGTTGTCGAGCACCTTGTCGAGCTGTTCGTCGTAGTGACGCACGAAGCCGTTGGTATCGAGACAGGTGTGTATGCCTTTCTCTTTGCAGGCGGCGAACAGTTCGGCGATGAAGTTTTGTTGCAACATGGCTTCGCCACCCGAGGCGGTCACGCCACCGCCGGAGGCATTCATGAAGTGGCGATAGCTGGTGATGTCGCTCATCAACTCCGGCACAGTCACTTCGCGGCCACCCTGGGTGTCCCAGGTATCCCGGTTGTGGCAGTACTTGCAGCGCATCAGGCAGCCTTGCATGAACACGATAAACCGTATCCCGGGGCCATCGACGGTGCCGCAGGTTTCAACGGAATGGATCCGGCCAATGATCCCGGACGCGCTGGTTTCAGCGACCACACCGCTGGTTTCGACAGCAGGGATCCGATTAATGACAGACATAGACAACTCCAACGATTCGAGCAGGTCGTTATTTTATTACATAAAGCCCTATAAATCCTACATGTTTAGCCCGGTTGGGGCGAACCCAGCAGGCTCTCCAGGGCCCTGACAGTGAGTGGCCGACTGGTCAGGAAGCCTTGATAATGCTGGCATCCCAGTGCTTTGAGGATGGCGAGCTGCTCCTCATCTTCCACCCCTTCGGCGGTGACGGTAAAGCGGAAAACCTTGGCCAGATCCAAGATCGCCTTGACGATGGCCTTGTCCTGTTCGCTGTGCACCAGGGTCTGAATGAAACTTCTGTCGAGCTTCACCTCGTCCGCCGGCAAGTCGCGCAGGTAGGCGAGCGACGAGTAGCCGGTGCCGAAGTCATCGATGGAGAGCAGGATGCCGAGATCCTTGAGCTGGCGCATGCGGGCTATGCTCTCCAGCCGGTTCTCCAGTACTACGGATTCGGTCACCTCCAGCAGCAGGCGGGAGGGGGGCACGCCTGTGTCGCGCAATATGTACTCCACCTGCTGCACGAACCCCGCTGTGTGAAACTGGCGGGCGCTGACGTTGACCGACAGGTGGGGAATGGCAAAGCCGCGGTTGAGCCAGAAGCTGTACTGGGCGCAGGCGGTCTTCATCACCCAGTATCCTATGTCCTGGATGAGGCTGGTCTCCTCGGCGATGGGGATGAAGTCTCCCGGCGGCACCATGGTGCCGTCGCTGCGCTGCCAGCGCAGCAGCGCCTCTATCCCTGACAAGCTGCCGTTGTCGACCCTGTATTGCGGCTGGTAGTAAAGCTGCAGCTCGTGGTTGCGCAGGGCATCGCGCAGCTGGTTGTTGAGGGCAAGCTTGTTCTTCTCCTTCTCCGCCATGGCCTCGCTGAAGAACACATAGTTGCCCTGACCAGAGCGCTTGGCCATGTGCGTGGCGGTATCGGCCTGCTGCATCAGCACCAGGTGATCCTGATCCTCGTTGGAGAAGAGGCTGATCCCCACAGAGGCGCTGCAATGCAGCTTGTGATCCTCGATGTCGAACGGGGTGCGAAACAGCCCCATCAGCTCGCGGGCGAAGTGCTCGGCCAGGATCTTGGCGGTGACATAGCCCTGACCCAGGGCGGTGAACAGCAGGGCGAACTCGTCCCCCGAGATGCGGGCCAGCACCAGGTTGTCCTGGGGCAGCCCCTTGAGCCGCTCCACCACGGCTTGCAGCAGCAGATCGCCGCAGGCGTGGCCGAGGGAGTCGTTGATCGACTTGAAGTTGTCCAGATCCACCAGCAACAGGGCGCCCCACTGGCCACTGGGTGCCTGCAGGGTGCGCTGCATGATGTCGTTGAGGCTGCGCCTGTTGTAGAGGCCGCACAGATCGTCGTAATAGGCGAGCTGCTCTATGTGGCGGGCGGCGTCCTTCTCCCGGGTGATGTCGTAGAAACTGCAGACGTAATGGCTGAGCTCGCCATGCTCGTCCTTGACGCCGCTCACCATCAGCCGCACCGGGAACAGGTGGCCATCCTGGTGCAGGCAGCGCTCCTCGCCCATCCAGAACTCCTGCTCATCGACCGCCCGTCTGACATCCTCTTTCAGGTGATCGCCGTAATAGGTGGGCCGCAGCTTGACGATATGCTGGCCGATCATCTCATTGTCACCAAAGCCGGTGATGCGGCCAAAGGAGCGGTTGACCTTGAGGATGATCCCCTGGTGATCCATCACCAGCAGACCGTCGTGGGTGTTGAAGGCCACCTCAGCCAGGCGCAGGGCATCGTCGGCGGCGAGCCGCTGCAGTTCGATGGCGGCCCGCTCGTGCTGGCTGCTGAGGGCATCGAGCAGGGGCATGGGGTCGGCCAGCGGCTCGTCGAGCAGCAGGGTGAGCTGGCCCATGGGGGCGCCGCTCGGCCCGTGCAGCGGTATGCCGACATAGGCCCTGGCATTGAGGGCCAGCAACTGGGCGGCCTGGGGGTAGCGCAGGGGCAGGTCTTCCACATAGACAGCCTGACCGTGCTGGAACAGCTCCTGGCCGGGGCCCGGATCCATCTGTATGGGTTTGAGGACGGAGAAGGTTTCCCCCTCCAGCACGCAGCGCGGAATGATCCAGAGATCCTGGCCGCGCGGCTGGTACTCACCGATCCAGCCGATGCGGGCGCCACAGGCGGTCATGGCCCAGTGCACCAGGGCGCGGCAATAGGCGATGCCGGTCAGCAGGGTCAGCTCGGCCGGCAGGGTCAGCCCGGGGCTGAGCAGGGGCTCGGGTTCCGGCTGCCAGTGGCCGAGCAGTTGGGCACTGTGGCGCACCAGCTGCAGCATCTCCTCGCTGAGCGGGGTGGCGTTGAGGTATTCGAGGCTCAGCACGCCTATGAGTTTTTCCTGCTCCAGCAGGGCGCCGTCGAGGCGCGAGCTTATCCCCGCGCTGGCCAGGTAATAGTGCTGGCTCAGCATGGGCTGGTGCGCGGCTTCGGAAAAGCTCAAGGACTTGCGGGTGCGCAGGGCGCGTATGTAGCGGCTGTCACCCCGGATGGCCGAGAGCCCCTCGGCGCCGAGGGCAAAGACAGGGGTCAGCTGCTCGCTGCCGAGCGAGCCGTTGGCCTGATAGTGCCAAAGAATGAGGCGATCGGCCCCCAGGCTCTCCTTGAGGGCTTCCAGCATGGCGGCAAACTGCTGCTGGCTGGCCATCTGGCTCAGCCGTGGCAGCTGCAACGCCAGATCGGCGATGGGCTCCTGGCGCAGGGTCTGCAGGCAGATGAGCCAGAAGGCATCCTGCTCGTGGGAGAGGGCTATGTGCCACTGCTGGCCGGCGAAGCGCAGCACCAGCTTGCCTCCCTGGCCGCTGGCAAGGGCTTGCTCTATGGGCAGGCGCAGGGCATCGGGCAACTGGGCGGGCCAGGCGCTTCTCGGTTCATCCAGCCAGTAGAGCGGGGTTTGCATCACATCGGTCAGGGCGACCAGCCGTTGGCTGCGCACATCCAGACGAAAGAACAGGGGTGTCTGGCTGGCAGGGGGAAGGTGACTGAGCGCGGTAGACGACATGAACTGGTAACATCCTGTTGAACAACTGTCGGGTGGCAAGAATACTGCAAAATCGACGCAAACAAAATTTCATTGAAATCTAAATTAGATATTACTAATGTAGTGGCAATCTGTAGTTAACCGGAGTCTTGCTGATGAAACGGATCCTGATTGTAGGCGGTGTGGCCGGTGGTGCCTCGGCGGCGGCCAGAGCCCGCCGTCTGAGCGAAACGGCCGAGATAGTGATGTTCGAGCGGGGCGAGTTTGTCAGCTTCGCCAACTGTGGTCTGCCTTATCATATCGGTGGCGACATTCAGGACCGCTCGGCTCTGCTGCTGCAGACGCCGCAGAGCTTCAAGCGCCGTTTCAACGTGGATGTGCGGGTCTTTCACGATGTGATCGACATCGACAGGGCCGGCAAGACACTCCTGGTGCGCAACCTGCTCACCGGCGAAGAGCGGCGCGAATCTTATGATCAGCTGTTGCTGAGCCCGGGGGCGGCCCCCATTCGCCCGCCTTTCCCCGGTATCGACAGCCCGGGCGTGCATACCCTTCGCAACATTCCGGACATGGACCGCATACTGGCGGCCCTGCAGCGCGATGATCCGCGCCACGTCACAGTGGTGGGGGGCGGCTTCATCGGGCTGGAGATGATGGAGGCACTGCACCAGCGCAAGCTGGATGTCACCCTGCTGGAGCTCTCTGATCAGGTGATGGCACCGGTGGACAGAGAGATGGCCAACATGCTCCATGCCCGCATCCGCGAAGAGGGGATCGACCTGCGACTGCGCACCGGCCTCTCGGCCATCGAGCGCCTGGACGGGCAGCCGGCGCAAACGGTCAGCACCGGTTTGCGGCTGACCCTGAGCGACGGCTCCCGGCTCGATACCGGCCTGCTGATCCTGGCCATCGGCGTCAAGCCAGAAACCCTGCTTGCCGCCAAGGCGGGGCTTGAGCTGGGGCCGCGCGGCGGTATCAAGGTGGATGCCAGCATGCGCACCTCGGATCCCTTCATCTATGCGGTGGGGGATGCGGTGGAAGAGACAGATTTTGTGACCGGCGAGTCCGTGCTGATCCCGCTGGCGGGCCCCGCCAACCGGCAGGGACGCATCGCCGCCGACAACATGCTGGGCCGAGCTGAAACTTACAAGAAGACCCAGGGCACCGCCATCTGCAAGCTGTTCGACCTGGCGGTGGCCAGCACGGGTCTCAACGAGAAACGGTTGCTGCAACTGGGGTTGCCGTTCGAGAAGGCCTATGTGCATCCGGGCAGTCACGCCGGTTACTACCCGGGCGCCCACCCGGTCAGCCTCAAGCTGTTGTTTGCCCCCGATGGCAAGATCTACGGCGCCCAGGCCATCGGCAAGGATGGGGTCGACAAGCGCATCGACGTGCTGGCGGTGGCCCAACGTGCCGGGCTCAGCGTGTTTGATCTGCAGGATCTGGAGCTCACCTATGCGCCGCCGTTCGGCTCGGCCAAGGATGTGATCAACATGGCGGGCTTCGTGGCGAGCAACCACTTGAAGGGGGACACCCTGCTCTGCCACGCCGCCGAGGTGCAGGCCCGTCACCCCCATCAACAGGTGCTGGATGTGCGCAACGGCCCCGAGCTCGACAAGCTGGGTCGCATCCCGGGTGCCCTGCACATCCCCCTCGATGAGCTGCGCGGTCGGCTTCACGAGTTGCCCAAAGAGAAGGAGCTGCTTATCAGCTGTCAGGTGGGCCTGCGCGGTCACGTGGCCTGCCGCCTGCTCAGCCAGCACGGCTTCAAGGTGAAGAACCTCTCCGGCGGCTTCAAAACCTGGCAGATGGCCACCGCCGAATAGCGCTGACCCCGAGGGGGATCAGAGTCAACATCAGTCAAAAGGCCACTCGGGGGAGTGGCCTTTTTGTTTTCGTTACTTGCCTGATGAATGGTTAGTGCGGCGTGTTGCCCAGTTGCTTGCGAACATGGTGTTGCAGGATCGCCAGCATGCAGGCGCCGGAGAGGCCTATCATCAGGGCGCCGTTGACCGCCTCGAGCGGCCCGAGCAGCTTCCACTGTGCGCTCATGACGATGTCGCCATAGCCCAGGGTGGCGAAGTTGACGCCCGAGTGGTAGATGGCCTCCTGCAGCGTATTGAACTCGCCCAGCCACAGGAACAGGGCGCCCCAGATACCGATCTGCGCCAGGTTGCCCAGCATCACCAGGGTGATGATGCCAAACAGCGCCAACACCCCGGCGAGCATGCCTTCCCGCTCACTGAATCGCTTGACGTAGAAGCGGATGCACCAGACGGACATCAGGGATTGCAACAGCATGTTGGCCAGGATCACCGGGATGCCGACCAGAAAAATGGAAAACATATCAGTCTCCTATCGATGCTTCTGCTAGTGGCCGGCCGACGGGCCAGCACTGTTCGAGCAGCCAGATACACAGCCAGCCGTAGCCGGCCACCAACAGATAGAGGCCGCAGCGCATCGCGGCCGCCAGCCAGACATCCTTGCCGGTGGCACTGTCCTCGATTGCCGGGCCAAACAGGATCAGCGCCGTGATCCAGGCGTTGCTCCAAAATGATGGTGGGAAGCGACCCCATACCAGCTGCGTCAGTCGTCGCGCCAGCCAGAGCGTCATCAAGCCCAGCATCAGTACCAGCATCAACAGGGAGGGCCAGAGGCTGAGTCCCAGCCAGAGCACAAACGCCAGCAGGGCGCCCATCAGCGTCGACAGCACCAGCTCCCGACCCGCCTGTCTGGCATTGAGCGAGCTGCTTTGCTGAGCCAGCATCACAGTCTTCATCACCGCCGGGATATAGAACGCCGGATTGCCGAGCGCCAGCAGCCACACCGGCAGCACGATCGCGACCGCCCGCAGGGCGAGGCGCTCGGGATACTCGGGGGGGCGTGGTTTGTGAGGCTCAGCCCCCGTTGGCATCGGTTGGGGTGGAAACAGAGCATGGGCCACCCGGTTGACCAGAGTGCCTATCAGGATCCCCAGCGCCATCATCTGGGCAATGGCGATGGCCAACGCCTGCTCGATGAGGCCGGCCACCGGGATCACTGTGATGGCCATGATGAGCAGCATGGCGGCCGCCCCCTTGCCTGCCATCGCCTGCTGCATCAGACCATGGAGCAGCAGTGCGACGAGCAGCACGGCCACCAGGGCATAATGAGTCAGCAGGGGCACCAGCAACACGCCACCAACCATCACGGTCAGCAGCAGGATCCCGCCCATCAGCCCTTTGCCAAGGCCGAGCGGCTCGCCGGGGCGGCACAGCACCACCCAGGCCATGATGACGCCGAGGTGCGGCATGGGCAGGGCCAGCCCGTAGCAGATCAGCGTCGCCAGTGCGATGCCGGTGCCAATGCGCAGTACTGCCCTGTCGGCGTTATGCATGTGACGCCTCAGTAGAGAAAGGAGCAGAGGCTCATCAGTCGGATATAGAGGGCCCCCAGCAGGTTCATCAGCCCATTCTCGCCGGCATAGACCAGTACGTCGGCCTGACCGCCAACCCGCAGACTGGCAACGGGGGGGAGATCATCGGCCCTGAAGGCGATCTTGACCGGGAAGCGCTGAGCCTGGCGCAGCCAGTCACGGTTGTTGTCCACGCTCGGCAAGGTGCCTGCCGGTTGGCTCTTGCCGTCGCCCACCCCGTAGCCGACGCTGCGCACCTCGCCTTCGAACAAACGGCCGGGCAGGCTGTCGAGCAGGATGGCGACCCTGTCACCGGCTTGAATGTGGCCGAGGTTGTTCTCCGTCATATCCGCCGACACCCAGACGTCGTGGATGGCGATCAGCGTCATGACCGAGGCGCCGGCGCCGATGAACTGGCCCGCATCGGTGCGAAGATCCGTGATGAGGCCGCGGCCGGGGGCCACCATCAGGGTGTTCTTGCGATCCAGCTCGGCCTTGTGCACCGCCGAGCGGGCGCTGAGCAGCTGGGAGTTGTTGTCCCCGTTCACCCCTGCGGCTTCGATGGCCCGGCGCACGTCGGCTTCGGCCGCTACCACCTGGCTCCTGGCTGTCTCGCGGCTGGCCTGGGCCACCTCGAGGCGGCGCACCGAGATGGCACCGGGATCCTCGCGATAGAGCCGCTCCTGGCGATCGGCATCCTTGGCTGCGTTGTCATAGGCCGCACGCATGGCCTGCAGGGCCGCCTCGGCGGCCTTGACCCCTTCACCGCTCGCCTTGACGCCGCTCAAGACCGTCTGGTAGTCGGAGCGGGCCTTGGCCAGCGCTATGTCATAGGGCTCGGCATCGATTTCGAACAGCGGAGCGCCGGCCTCTACGTCCTGGTTGTCGCGCACATACACCTGCTTGATCTGGCCAGCCACCTCGGCTGCGACGGGGATCACGAAGGCCTGCACGCGAGCCTGGGAGCTGTAAGGCGTCAGCCGGTCGGCCAGCAGATACCAGCCAAGCAGCAGGACGATTAACCCCAGCAGCCCTTGGGTGGCGCGGCGGCTGGCCTGACCGGGCGAGGCAGATCTGTCAGTCATGGGTGATTACCTTGATGGTCGTGGGTGGGGGCCGGGTGGCATCGAGCAGGGGAGCCCAGTCGGCGCGGGCTCTGAGCCGGGCATCGACCTCTGGGGTCACCAGGGCGCGCGTTCGTCCCGGTTCCCAGCCACCGCCGAGAGCCTTGTAGAGCGTGATGAGGTCGCGCATCTGGGCACCGCGACTGTTGACCAGGCGCTCCTGCTGGTTGAACAGGGCGCGCTGGGAGTCGAGTACCCGCTGGAAGTCGGCCATCCCCTCGCGGTACTGGGTGTTGGCGATGTCCAGAGAGCGACGGGCCGCCGCCCCTGTCTGGATCAGCAGGGCGAGCTCATCCTGGTCGTTGGCATAGGCCACGGCCGCATCGTCCACCTCGCGAGCCGCCTTGAACACGGTATCGCGATAGCGTTCGTGCAACTGCTGGAAGCGAGCATCCTGCACCAGGATCTGGTTGCCGAGCCGCCCCTGATCGAGCAGGTTCCAGCTCAGTGACGGCCCGACGGCCCAGGAGAAGGTCTCGCTGCTGCCGCTGGTCGCGCTGATCCCCAGGGTGCCGAGCAGGGTGATGGTGGGGTAGAGTTCGGCCTCTGCGACCCCGATCAGCGCCGACTGGGCGGCCAGTTGCCGCTCCGCGACGCGCACGTCGGGGCGACGGCGCAGCAAGTCTGCCGGCATCTCGGCGACCAGTGCGAGCGCACCTTGCGGGATCTTCCCGGTATGGCGGCTCATCTCCGGCAGCGGCCCCGGAGCCCTGGCAAGCAGGGTACTGAGGGCATTCTGACTCTGGCGCAGGTTGGTTTCGAGCTGCGGGATGCCGGAGAGGGTGCCGAGGTACTGGGTCTTGGCCTGCTGCACATCCAGTTCGGCGCTGTTGCCGCTTTTGAACAGCCGCTCGGTGATCTCCAGGCTGCGCTGCTGGATGCGGGCGTTCTCATTGGCTATCTGCAGGCGGGCCTCGACTGTGCGTATGCTCACATAGAGCTGGGCCACCTGGGCAATCATCAACACCTGCACATCGTCATACTGCGCCAGGGTGGCAAAGTAGTTGGCATCCGCCGACTCGACACCACGCTGGAACCTGCCCCAGAAGTCGAGTTCCCAGCCGAGGTTGAAGCCAGCGCCATAGCGACTGCCCGCGCTGCTGTGGCCGCTCTGGGTCTGGCCGGCCTGCAGCCATTCCCCCGTGCCCACAGTGGCTTGCGGGCCGAGCAGGCTCTCGGCTATGCCGAGCTGGGCCTGGGCCTCGAGGATGCGCAGGCCCGCGATCCGTACGTCCGGGTTTTTGACCAGAGCCTCCTCGACCAGCGCAGTCAGCACGGGGTCATTCAGCCGCTGCCACCACTGGTGATAGTCGAGAGAGCGAGCCGCTGCTGGCATCTCGTGCTGGCTGGCGTTCTGCCAGCTGGCTATCTCCTCGACTCGGGGCGTCTGATAGTCGGGGCCGAGCAGGGTACAGGCGCCGAGCAACAGGCATGCGCCCCCGGCAAGCAGGGGGCGCATGAGAGGCAGGTCGGGAGCCATAGGGTTATTGGCCCGTGCTGGCCAGACCTTCGTTGACCCAGGCCATGAAGATGCGATAGCCGATGGAGAGCAGGGTGGCCCCGATGAACATGCCGAGGATACCGCTGGTGGCCATGCCGCCCAGGGCGCCGAGCAGCACCACCGGCATGGGGGCATCGACACCACGCCCCAGCAGCAGCGGCTTGAGCACGTTGTCTGCCATGCCCGCTACTATCAGCAGTACAGAGTAAATGATGTTCACTACTGTGCCGTGATCGCCCGCCGCCCACATGTAAGCGATGGCGGGGCCTGTCACCAGAATAACGGGGACCTGGGCTATGCCCAGGATGAGGGCCAGGATAAAGAAGATGCCGACCGCCGGGATCCCTGCCAAGGACATGACGATGCCTGCCAGCAGGGCCTGAATGAAGGCGACCCCGATGACCCCTTGAGCGACGGCCCGTATGGTGCTGGTGCACAGCTTGGTCAGGGCGAGGCCCTTGCGCTCATCCGTGATGCGCATGGCGATGCGGTCGGCACTGACGGCACCTGCCGTGCCCCAGGCCATCATGATGCCGGCGACGATGAAGGAGACAACGAAGCCAAGCAAGCCGCCCCCCATGCTGGCCAGCATGCCGACGACTTGCTTGGCCAGATCTCCCAACTGCGGCCGGTAGCTGTTCACCAGGCTGGGCAGATCCTGCGAGGCTTTTGACCAGATGCCATGCAGCTTGGCGCCCACCAGCGGAATGCTGGCGATGTCAGCAGAAGGTGCCGGGATCACCAGAGTATTGTTGTCCATCTTGTCGACCAGGGCGCTGACGCTGTCGCCCAGCGAGCTGAGCATGGCCACGGTGGGGGCCACGATCAGCAGCACGCCAAGCAGCACCAACAGGGTCGATGCCCGCCCTTGCTTTCCCCCCAGCCGTGCGGCAAAGCGCTGGTGCAGCGGATAGAGGGTCACGGCCAGGATAAGGGCCCATAGCATCATGTTCATGAAGGGTGAAAAGACGGTAAAGCAGAAAGAACCCAACCCCATGATCAGACCAAACTTGATGAACATATCTAGGAATCTGGCAACTAGTCGTTTTTCAAAAAGAAACTGGTCATTATTTTCCATTTTGACGAAACCTCATGATTAACAAAGGGGGCATACTATTCGGTGTGGCTAACGTCCAAGCCGGCAATCACATAAATATAATTGGATCTTTCATGTCGCTATATTCATGGCTGCACATCATCTCGGATGATGTTTGTCGCAATGCATTGAATAAATTAGATGTTTATCAAGCTTCTTAAAGATGGATTCTCTTTGTAATTTCCATTTCGACATGTTCTAAAAACAGTTGCTGTCTGAGCGTGAACCATCGTTAACTTCAGTAAAGATGACAGTGACATTCAGTTTAGCCGGGGTTGATAGAAAGCATGTGGGTAGCGTCACACCAAGCATGGGTTTCGTAAGAGGTGCCCAATGACATGTCTGCCGGCTTGTTATTCGAACGACAACGCTATGGCCGTCTGGAATCACTGCTGAACAGCGAGGCGCTTGGCCTCCAGGAAATGAGTTTTGTGTCAAGCGAGTCGGATGTCTTATCCTGTTGCCTATCGCGCTGCTGTGGCAGCGATCCAATCCGGGATGGAACCTATGCGCCCCTTTGACCCTCGCCCTGCTGCCCACCACCTTGCTCCCCTGCGGCTTGCGCCGCGCCGGCGTCGCTGGTCTGCCTTGTTGTTGAGCGGACTGGCCGGTCTGCTCCTGGCCGGCTGCGGCCCTGACAAGCCCGCCACTCATGCCACAGCCAGTGCGCCGACTACGCAAACCGGCGCGCAGCAGGAGGCAGGAGCACCTGGCTCAGTGGTGCAGGCCAATGCCCGCCAATATAGAGACGCACCGGCGTTGGCGCTGGTCTTCTCCGGCCCGCTGGCGCCCAGGGCGAACTGGCAGAGCTGGCTGGCGGTGAGCCAGGGGGGCAAGCAGGTGCAGGGGGAGTGGATCCTGGCCGAGGATGGCCGCACCCTCTACTTCCCGCAGGTCGCACCCGACCAAAGCTACGAGGTGACCCTCAAATCGGGCCTGGGTCCTGAGCCCCAGCGCTGGACCCTCAAGACCCGGCCGCTGGAGGCGGGGGCCTCGTTTACCGCCAGCGGCATGGTGTTGCCGCTGCGCCAGGAGCTGCGCCTGCCCATCAGCGCGGTCAACGTGGATGAGGTCAATATCGACTTCTTCCGGGTCGATGCCGGCTATCTGCCGCGCTTCTTGGCCGAGTACAGACCCGGCGCCGGCATGGGCAACTGGGAGCTGGATCAGATCACCAGCCGCGCCAAGCGGGTATTCAGCGGCCGCTACGCGCTGGCGCTGGATGCCAACCGCCGCGAGACCCGCCTCATCAACGTCAAGGAGCCGCAGCTGGCCGAGGCCGGTGTTTACTTCGCCGTCATGTCCCCCCTTGGCAACTACGACTGGCGCAAGGAGACCACCTATTTCGCGGTGAGCGACATGGGGCTCAGTGCCCGCCGTTACCGGGATCAGCTGGAGGTGTTTGTCAGCTCGCTGGCGAGTGCGGATCCCCTCAAGGAGGTACAGCTCTCCCTGCTCGATGAGAAGGGCAACCGGCTGCAGGTGCAGACCAGTGACAATCAGGGCCATCGCCGCTTCGACCAGGTGCAGGGCGCCCGCCTGCTGCTGGCCGAGCAGGGCAGCCATCTGGCTGTGCTGCGCCTCGATGGCGCCGCGCTGGATCTCGCCGCCTTCGATCTCGGCACCCAGCCCTGGCAGGCCCAGCAGTTGTATCTGTTCAGCGGGCGGGATCTCTATCGTCCCGGCGAGCGGCTGGACAGCGAGATCCTGCTCAAGGGGCAGGATGGCCAGCTGCTGCCGGGAATGGCGGTGGAGCTGGAGGTGAAACAGCCGGACGGCCAGCTGCTCGAACAGAAACGGCTGCTGCCGGACAGCCTGGGGGCCGCCCACTACGGTCTGCGCCTGCCGGATGACGCGCCGCTCGGGCGCTGGACCATCAGCCTGAAAACCGCCGCTGGCAGCCGCTTCGAGTGGCCCTTCCTGGTGGAGGAGTTCCTGCCGGAGCGGCTCAAGCTGCAACTTGGCAAGGGGCCGGATGGCGAATTGCTGACCCCGCAAGAGGCGCTCACCCTACCGTTGCAGGGGGATTATCTCTACGGCGCCCCCGCCAGCAACACCAAGGCGAAGGCCGACGTGAAAATAAGCCGCGCGGCCATGCCTTTCACCCAGTGGCAGGAGTTCACCCTGGGGGACGTGCTGCTCGCCGAGCAAACCAAGGAGCTGGAACCCCTCAACCTCACCCTGAATGAACAGGGGCAGGGGACCTTCTCGCTGGCAGATGAGCTGGATGGCGTGCGCGCCCTCGGACCGCTGGAGGTAGCCTATCGGGTGTCGCTCTCCGAGCCAGGCGGTCGCGCCGTCAATCGCAGTCGCACCCAGTACGGTTGGCCGGCGGGCAGCCAGTGGCCGGCCCTCAGGGCCGATTTCGTGGCGGACAGGGTGGAAGGGGGCAAGCCGCTGCCCTTCCAGATCCTCAACCTGGATGACAAGGGCCAGCCGGTGGCGGGCGAGGTGAAGGTGCGACTGGTCAACGAATACCGCGACTACTACTGGCACTACGCCGACGGCGAGGGGTGGAAGTACGAGTTCAACAGCCAGCCCTATCTGGAACAGGAGCAGATCTTGCAACTCGATGGCAAGGGGCCGACCGCCCTCAGTTTGCAACTGGCGGCGGGCTGGTATCGAGTGGAGGTGGAGAACAGTCAGGGCCATCAATCCAGCCTGAGGGTCGAGATCGGCAGTTACGCCTGGGGCGGCGGTGGTGAGCAGGCGCGGCCTGACAAGATTGCCATCAGCCTCGACAAGCGCGCCTATCAGGCCGGCGACAAGGCGAAGGTGACCCTGGTTGCCCCCCGTGCCGGCAAGGGACTGCTGCTGGTGGAAGATGGCGACGGCCTGCGCTGGTGGCAGCGTATCGAGCTGCGAGCCGAAGGCGGCGGATCGGCAGAGGCGCGCGGCGAGTTCGAGATCCCCGTGAGCCCAGAGTGGCAGCGTCATGATCTGCATATCTCAGCCCAGATCGCCGCTCCCGACAGCGAATCAAAGCCGGTGAGCCAAAAGAGCGTGCAGAGTCTACGTTCGGTCGGGCTGGTGCCGCTCACCCTGGACAGAGAAGCCCGCCGCCTGCCGCTCAGCCTGAGTGCGCCGGACAAGGCGGTGCCGCTCACCCGTTTCGAGGTAACCGCCACCTCCACTCCCAATAGTCAGGGGCGAGTGGTATTGGCGGCGGTGGATCGGGGCGTGCTCAATATCAGCGATTACCAGCCCCTCTCCCCGTTCGAGATCTTCTTTGGCCGCAAGCGCTTCGCGCAAGACTTGTTCGACAACTACGGTCAGGTGATACCGCCGCAGGATGGCAAGCTGGCCCGCCTCAACTACGGCGGCGATGCCCCGGCGCTGAAGAAGGGCGGTGCGCTGGAGAGCCGGGTCGAGATCGCCGCGCTCTGGAGCGGTGAGGTGAGTTTTGACGAGAGTGGCAAGGCGGTGATCCCGCTCGACCTGCCCAACTTCAACGGCGAGCTGGCGCTGATGGCGCTGGCCTGGAACGCGCAGCAGGTGGGGGAGGCCGAGCGCGCCGTCAAGGTGGTGGCACCGCTGGTGGCCGAGATCGGCTGGCCACGCTTTGGGGCCAGGGGGGATCAGACCCGCGCCCTGATGCAACTGCGCAACATGAGCGGCGAGGATCAGAGCCTGTCGCTGGTCTGGACCCTGACCGGCGGCTTGCAGGCGGGCGGTGAACTGCCCGAGACGTTGACGCTTAAAAACGGCGAGGAGCAGTGGCTGACCCTGCCGCTCACAGTGACCGGGGCGAGCGGGGTGGCCCGCCTGCAACTGGCGGCGAGCGGCAAGGGCTTTGCGATAAGCCGCGACTGGTCGCTACCGCTGCGCTCCCCCTGGCCTGCCCAGACGCGCCAGCGTTACCAGATGCTGACTCCAGGTCAGCAGATGAGCTTTGCCCAGAGCGAACTGGCCGGGCTGGATCCCGCCAACCTGCAGGGGCTGCTCAGCCTCTCAGGTACGCCACCCTGGGATCCGGCGGCCCAGTGGCAGGCGCTGGCCGATTATCCCTACGCCTGTCTGGAGCAGACCCTGTCCCGCGCCTGGCCTTACTTGCTGACCACGGTGGATGAGCGTGCGGTCTGGGCTAAACCTGCAGAGGGGAGCAAGCCGGTGAGCGAGGCGGATCTGCAGCGCACCCTGCTGCAGCGGCTGCAACGGTTGCAACTGCCGAGCGGCGGCTTTGGCCTGTGGGATGGTCGCTCCGACGAGGAGCAGTGGCTCACCGCCTATGCGGCCGACTACCTGCTGACCCGCAAGGAGGCCGGCGACGCCGTGCCCGAGGCCATGTTGAGTCAGGCCCTCAATCGCCTGCAGAGCTACCTCACCGACAGCCAGTACGGCGAGCGCTGGAGCAGTGCCCCCGAGCATAGCCGGTTGGCCTATCAGGCCTACAGCGCCTATGTGCTGGCGCGGGTGGGCAAGGCGCCGCTCGCCACCCTGCGCCTCATCTGGGAGCAGCAGGCGGATCACGCCCGCTCAGGCCTGCCGCTCTTGCACCTCTCGCTGGCGCTTTCGGCCATGGGGGATGAGCAGAATGCCGCCAAGGCCCTGGCTCGGGCATTGGCGACCGAGCGCGGTGAGGATTATCTGGGGGATTACGGCTCACCGTTGCGCGATGATGCCCTTGCGCTTTCGTTGCTGCGCCAGCACAAGCTGGCCGAGGATCGCTGGCCTGCGCTGAGCGCCAGGGTGGCCGATACCCTGGCTCATCGTCAGTGGCTCAGCACCCAGGAGCGCCTCGCCCTGCTGCGGCTGGCGCAAGTTGATCCCGCCGCCGACTGGCAGGCAAGGCTAGTGTCAATCAATGGCGATCATCCCGTTGCCGGTAAAAACAGCCTGCAGATCGGCGCCCCCGAGGCCCTGGCGGCCGCTGCCGTGACCAACGAGGGCAAGGGCTCCCTGTATGTGCAGCGCACCCTGGTAGGCTACCCGGAGCAGGCGCCCGCGCGCATCAGCCAGGGCATGAGCGTGACCCGCAGCTGGTTCAATGCCGATGGTAAGCCGCTCGATCCGGCCAAGGTGCGGGTCGGCGATCTGGTGGTGGTGCGGCTCAATGTGAGCAGCGAGCAGACTGTGCCCGACGCCCTGCTGGTGGAGATGCTGCCGGCGGGTTTCGAGCTGGAAAACCCGGCCCTTGGCACCAGCATCAAGCTCGAGGAGCTCAGCATAGAGGGCAAACCTGCGTGGCAGAGCGAGTGGAACGACTACCTCAAGCATCAGGAGTTTCGTGACGACCGCTACACGGCGGCGCTGGATCTGAGCGAGGGGGGCAATCAGCAGCTGGTCTACCTGATGCGGGCCGTGACCCCGGGCCGTTATCAGGTGCCGCCGACCCAGGTGGAGGATATGTACCGGCCGGAGCTGCGGGCGGTCGGGCAGGATATTCACGAGGTGATCATCTCTGAGTAACGCCCCCTTGCTGGAGACGATTCTCCCGGCCACCTTCTGGCAACGTGGCCGTTTGTGGTTGCGCCAGACTTGGCTTGTGCTGCGGCATCTGCCCCGCTGGCTGCGCCTGACGGGGCTGTTATTGGCTGGCGTGATCCTGTTGTTGCTGGTGCTGGATCGCGCCTTTCCGCCGCCACCGCTGGATCCCGCCTTTGCGCGGGTGGTGCTCGACATCAAGGGGAGGCCGCTGCGGGCCTTCGCCGATACCAGCGGGGTGTGGCGCTATCCCGTGACCCTGGAGCAGGTCTCCCCCCGCTATATAGAGGCGCTGCTGGGCTACGAGGATCGCTATTTCTGGCGCCATCCCGGGGTCAACCCTGTGGCCATGGTGCGCGGCATCGGTCAGTGGCTGCGCTATGGTCGTGCCGTCTCGGGGGGCTCGACCCTCACCATGCAGGTGGCCCGCCTCATTGAGCCCTATCACAGGAGCGTGCCCGGCAAGCTGCGCCAGATGGCGCGGGCGCTGCAACTGGAGTGGCACTATGACAAGCGCACCCTGCTTACCGTTTACCTCAATCGGGCGCCGTTTGGCGGCAACCTCGAAGGGGTGCAGGCGGCCAGCTTTGCCTATCTGGGCAAGAGTGCGGCCAAACTCACCCATGCCGAGGCCGCCCTGCTGGCGGTGCTGCCGCAGGCCCCCAGCCGTTACCGGCCGGACAGGCACCCGGATCGCGCCCGCGCCGCCCGTGACAAGGTGATGCAGCGACTGGTCAGGCAGGGGGCCTGGCCGGAGGCAGTCTGGACGGAGGGGCGCATCGAACCCGTGCTGGCGCGCGGCCACTTCACCCCCATGGAGGCACCGCTGTTTGCCCGCCTCGCCGCCGACAGCCAGCCGGGGGCCCTGGTGCACACCACCATAGACGGGGATCTGCAGCGCTGGCTTGAGGCGCGGGTGGAGAGCTATATCCGCCGTTTCCCGGAGCAGACCTCCGCCGCCCTGCTGTTGGTGGACAACAGAACCATGGCGGTGCGCGCCTACGTGGGCAGCGCCGAGTACGGCAACTTGAGGCGCCACGGTTACCTCGACATGGTGCAGGCGATCCGCTCCCCCGGCTCCACCCTCAAGCCCTTCATCTACGGTCTGGCGCTCGATGCCGGGCTGGTGCACTCCGCCTCCCTGCTCTCCGATGCCCCCAGATTGGGATCCGACTATAGGCCCGCCAACTTTACCGGCGCCTTTCAGGGGCCCGTGACCCTGACCCAGGCGCTGCAGCAATCCCTCAACGTGCCGGCCGTGCAGGTACTGGAGGCGCTGGGGCCCGCTACCCTGGTCAATCGACTGGACAACGCCGGGGTCAGGCTGGCCCTCTCCGACAGGCCCAACCCCGCCATTGCGCTGGGGGCGGCGGGCATTCGGCTGGAGCAGCTGGTGGCGCTCTACAGTGCGCTCACCCGGCAGGGACAGGTGGCGATGCCGGTCTGGCTGGCGGGACAACAGGCGGTCTCGCGACCCTTGCTGAGCCCGGGAGCCGCCTGGATCATCTGGCAGATCTTGAGTGCACAGGGGCGGGCGGATCAGCCCTTTGCCAGCGAGGCGACCGGCCGGGTCAACCGGCTGGCCTGGAAGACGGGCACCAGCTATGGCTATCGCGACAGCTGGGCGCTGGGGGTCTCCGGTCGCTGGACCATTGGTGTCTGGCTGGGGCGCCCGGACGGCACCCCCTTGCCCGGTTTTTACGGCCAGAGTGCGGCCGTGCCGCTGCTGCTCTCCGTCTATTCGCGGCTGGGGGACAACAGCCCCTTGCCGGTGCAGCCCAATACGGTGAGCGAGGCCGACATCTGCTGGCCGCTCGGGCGGCGGGTGAGTACCACCCTGCCAGAGGCCTGCCTGCAACAACAGAGCGCCTGGCTGCTGGACGAGCGGGATCCCCCCACCTTGCCGGACCCCATGGATTGGCCCTCACCGCTGCGCCAGGTGGCGCTGACCGAGCAGGGAAACCCCACCCTGGCGCGCTGCAGTGATGCGACCCACTCACGTTGGCGAGCGCTCTGGCCGCTCTCGCTGGAACCCTGGCGGGCGCCGGGGGAACGGCGCACGGCGCTGCTGGCAAGCCATTGCGCGGGGGAGGGGCAGAGTGCCGAGCTGCAGGCGCCTATTCGCATAGTGGCGCTGGGGGAGGGCAACCTTATCCGCAGCCAGCGCTATCGCCTGCAACCCAGGGTGCTGGGTGGCGTGGGCAAGCCGTTCTGGTTTCTCAACGGCCAGCGGCTGCGTTGGGACGGGGATCAGGTATTGAGCGAGGCGGGGCGCTACCAGCTGGTGGTGGTGGATGAGGCGGGCAACAGCGACAGAGTCGAATTTCGGCTGGAAAACCCCTCCTGAGGAGACTCCTGATCCGCGCTGACCAAGCGCCAGAATATTGACGGCGCCTCATGTCACCAAGACGGGATCAGGCTGTGAGCCGATCCCGTTGGACCATATTGGCGGCCGGCGGGCTCAGGGTTTGACTTGCCCCAGCCGGGTGAAGAAGTGCTGGCTCTTGCGCTGATGGAAGTGGCTCTTCTTGATGGGATGGAAGATGAGCGCCGTATCCGGGTGGCTCGCCTTGAGCCGATGGATCATCGCCATGGCCGGTAAGCCAGTACTGACGAGCGTGGTGAGTGGCAGACACTGGGTCTCTGCCCCCAGCAGCAGGTTGAGCCCTTGCTGGGCCTGCTCGAATCGCGTCATGACGGCGGGGTCGGCGTAGCCGCTGCCCAGCATGGCGAGCAGGGCATCGAGGGCCTGATGAAATGCCGCCAGCTGTTGGCGAAAACCGCTGCGGGCCCGCAGGGCGATAAGCTCCTCGAAGGGGATCTCGGCGAGGTGAGTGGGCACTCGCAACGGGATCTCGAGGTGGAAGCAATCCTGACCGCCCCGGTTATGGTAGCGGGATTCGAGCAGGTGCAGCAATCGGTCCAGATAGTCGTGATCCGTGATGAGGGCCCCCTCATTGGCGAGCGCCCACTCACGGGCGAGACGCATGGAGAGCAGATTCGCGAAGCGCCGCGCCATCCTGATCCCCCCCTCGTCCTGGCTGGCAAAGCCGGTGGCGAGACAATAGCCGTGCAGCCGCTCGAGGCCATCCTGAGCCGGGCAGAAACAGTCGTGATTGCTGGCCTGACGCCAGCGGCCGATGAGCTCCTTGTTGCCAAACACCTTGTGGCGGACGAAGTCAGGGGCGATAAGGCCGTCGAGCTGGCTCTCCAGCTGCGGGGTGATGTTGGCGAAGAAGCTGGCATCGGGCCGCTCGGCCAGCAGATCGGTCTGCTGGCGCAGGGTTTCCAGCAGGGCGGTCAGGCCGCTCTTCTCGCTGACGGTAAAGACGAAGGCGAGCCGCTCCAGATAGATCAGGGCAAACTTGAGCCAGAGTTCATCCCGCACTTCCATGCCGGGGTAGTAGATATAGGTCTTCATCGAATCGATCTGTTATCAAGACTGTTGCCAAGCCGCAGGCTGGGGAATATACGCAAGATCGCCGTCTGGCGGCAAACATTGCGTGGGGAATTGTGCGGGGGAATGTGAGCGGGTGCTCAGCCAGTAGGCGCTGGCCCCAAACTTCTGATATAATTCGCGCCCTTAAATCGAGGCCACCCGAGTCATCATCATGAAGTTCATTATCAAGCTGTTCCCGGAAATCACCATCAAGAGCAAGTCAGTGCGCCAGCGCTTCACCAAGATGCTGCAGGGCAACATCCGCAACGTGTTGCGCCGCTTTGACGAAGATGCCCGCGTGCGGATGGACTGGGACAAGCTGATAGTGAGCTCGCGCAACGACCAGTTCCACGCCCAGTATCTGGAGACCCTGGCCTGCATCCCCGGCATCCAGTATTTCCTTGAAGTGAAGCTGAGCAACTTTACCGACCTGCACGACATCTTCGAGCAGACTCGCGCCGTCTGGGGGGATCGCCTGAAAGGCAAGACCTTCTGCGTGCGTGCCCGCCGGGTCGGCAAGCACGACTTCAGCTCTCTGGAGCTGGAGCGCTATGTGGGTGGTGGCCTGAACCAGCATTGCGAAACCGCCGGTGTGCGCCTGAAAAAACCCGATATCCAGGTCAACCTGGAGGTGGAAAATGACGAGCTCTACATCATCAGCGCCGTTCACCACGGCATGGGCGGTTTCCCCATGGCGACCCAGGAAGACGTGTTGAGCCTGCTGTCCGGCGGCTTCGACTCCGGCGTTGCCTCCTACCAGTTCATCAAGCGCGGCTGCCGGGTGCATTACTGCTTCTTCAATCTGGGCGGGGCCGCTCACGAGATCGGCGTCAAGCAGGTTGCTTATTACCTCTGGAGCAAGTTCGGTGCCTCCCACAAGGTGCGCTTCACCGCCATCGACTTCGAGCCTGTGGTGGCGGAGATCCTCGAGAAGATCGACAACGGCCAGATGGGCGTGGTGCTCAAGCGCATGATGATGCGTGCCGCCGGCCAGGTGGCCGAAACCTTCCAGATCCCGGCGCTGGTGACTGGCGAATGCGTGGGTCAGGTCTCCAGCCAGACCCTCACCAACCTCAACGTCATCGATCGGGTGACCGACAAGGTGATCCTGCGCCCCCTCATCACCTGGGACAAGCCGGATATCATCGCTGAGGCCCGCCGCATCGGTACCCTGGAGTTCGCCGAGACTATGCCGGAGTATTGCGGCGTCATCTCCAAGAAGCCGACCATCAAGGCCGTGCTGTCCAACATCGAGGTGGAAGAGGGCAACTTCGACTTCGCCATCCTGGACAAGGTGGTGAGCGAGGCGCGCTATCTCGACATCCGTCGCATCGGCGAGGAGACTTCCGCCCAAGTGCAGGAGGTCGAGACGACCGAGGTGCTGGCCGCCGATGAGGTTGTGCTGGATATCCGCTCCAGCGATGAGCGCGACGAGAAGCCGCTGGTGGTGGAAGGTCGCGAGGTGCTGCACCTTCCCTTCTTCAAGCTGGCCACCGCCTTTGGCGATCTGCCAAAAGAGAAGACCTACCTGCTCTACTGCGATCGCGGCGTGATGAGCAAGCTGCAGGCGCTCTATCTGAAAGAGAAGGGCTTTGACAATGTGAAGGTGTACCGCCCGTAACGGCATACGCGTTCCATAAAAAAATCCGGCCAATGTGCCGGATTTTTTTATGGAACGCTGATTGCATCCTGACGTCGTGCGCGGCTCAGGGGCAGGGGACGGGTGTAAAGGTCGATTGCCCCTGACAGCGCCAGCCCATTTCGGCTTGCCGCATCTGCCACAGGTTGTTGCTGCGAAACAGGGTCAGGATGTAGATCATGTCGCTCTTGTTGCCATCAAGGGCCACCGAGAGCACCAGATCGTTGTCCAGCTGTTGTGCCTGGATACGACTGGGTATGTCGCTGTGGCCGACGAAACGCAGCGCCACTTCACGATAATCATTGACCCAGGTTTGCTGGGCAGTGCTTGCCTGGCGGATCTGCTGGTTGAACTGCTGTACCGGGGTAGAAGCCAGTCGTCCGAACAGTACCTGTGCATCGGCTTGCGCCGTTGCCACATTCATCAGTAACAGGGAAGTGATGAGCCCAAGTTTTTGCATGAGGGATTCCGGCTTACAACGACTGGATCCTATGACAACAGAAAAGCCTGCTTGGTTCAACGTAACGAGGCCGGGAGTGCGACATGGCGCCCCCGGCCTGGATATCAATGGCGTTGCAGCGAGAAGGTGGGCAGTGACAGGTGCCAGTAGATGGCGGCAACCCGCAAACCGAACACGGCCGTCATGCAGATGAGCATGGCGGTGACCCTGTCCATATTGACCTCAAGCGCCAGGGTGTAGAGGATGCCGCCCAGGATGCAGGCGGTGGCATAGATCTCCTTTTGCAGCACCATGGGCACCTCCCGGGCCAGCACATCGCGGATCATGCCGCCAGCCACCCCTGTCATGGTTCCCATGATCACGGCAATCAGGCCGGGGGAACCAAAGTTGAGGGCCTTCTGGGTGCCGATCACGGTGAAGAGGGCCAGCCCGAAGGCATCCGCCACCGGCAGCACATACCAGGGCATGCGACGGGGCAGCTTGACCATCCACATGCCGATCAGCGCCGTGGCGATAACGACCCAGATATAGAGAGGGTCACGCACCCAGAACACGGGGGTGGCCCCCAGGATCATGTCACGTATGGTACCGCCACCAATGGCGGTGACGGCTGCCAGCACCATGACGCCGAAGCCATCCATCCTGAGCCGCCCCGCAACCAGCACGCCAGAAAACGCGAATACCGCAGTACCAAACATGTCGCTGATGTAAACAATCTGCTCAACCAGTGTCTGCATGGAGAACAACTCACGTCCAATTGTTGATGGGGCCGCGATTTTAGGGGCTGGGCCAGCATCTGACCAATGGCTGCCTGCAAAAGTGGGAGCCAGACCAAGTTTTTGCAGGCGGGATGGGTGGGAGGCAGAGGGGACGTGGCTGCTGGCTTGAGGCGGGAGCCGCAGCTGGCAAGGGGGCTGTGCTTCTCATTGTCCTCCGCCTGTGCCTGCATCCTGCTGATAAGGGGCACTTTTTGAATTTTTTCCCTTAAGTCCTGCGAGAATGTGCCGATAAATAGGGTAAGCGGCGTTAATGCGATGAAGCGTTAAAAATAATGCTAAAGACATCGAAAAAGAGGCCGTTAAATAAGACGCATCGGACATGAAAGACAATAAAGTTCGAGCAAATTAGATAGTAAATTTAATAGCTTAGGAGAATGGTCATGGGTCTTTATATCAATACGAACGTTTCATCGCTCAACGCTCAGCGTAACCTGATGAACACCAACAAATCTCTGGATACTTCCTACACCCGCCTGGCATCTGGTCTGCGCATCAACAGCGCAAAAGATGATGCCGCCGGTCTGCAAATATCCAACCGTTTGACCTCCCAGATCAATGGTCTGGATCAAGGTAACCGCAACGCCAACGATGGTATTTCCGTTGCCCAGACCGCTGAAGGCGCCATGGACGAAGTGACCTCCATGCTGCAACGGATGCGTACCCTGGCTCAGCAATCCGCTAACGGCTCAAACAACACGGATGACCGTACCGCGTTGCAGCAAGAGTACTCCCAGCTGATGACTGAAATCGACCGCGTGGCCAAAGACACCACCTTCGGTGGCCAGAACCTGCTCAAGGGCGGTTACGTGGGCTCCTTCCAGGTCGGTGCCGATGCGGGTCAGACCATTACCTTCCGGATGACCACAGCCTTTACCATCTCGGGCATGGCTTCAGCAACCAGCGGCAGTGCGACTGTGGCGACCACTGCCTCAGGTGAACCTTATGCAATCACCAAGACGGCGGGAACACCGGTCAGCTCCACCAGTATGTCGACCATCACTGCAGCAAGTTCCGCCCAGTCGGCCATGGCCAACTTGGACTTCATGATCAAGGTTGTGGACAGCAAACGAGCTGAATTGGGTGCGGTACAGAACCGGTTTGACTCGACCATTCGCAACCAGGCGAACGTGTCCGAGAACGTTAGTGCGGCCCGCTCACGGATCCGTGATGCAGATTTCGCGACAGAAACCGCCAACCTGACCAAGCAGAACATTCTGCAACAGGCTGCATCGACCATACTGTCACAGGCAAACCAGCGTCCTCAGTCAGCCCTCTCGCTGCTGCAGGGCTAACAAAAGAAAACAGGGCGGTTGTTCAGGCCGCCCTGGTCAAGAGATGGAACAAAGGGGTGTTCGGGTTTGCACTCTGTTCTATCGGGAGAGAATCAATTCTCTATTACTAATGCCAAGTGTTGTCCAGCTGTTCAGTTCTGTCACCCTTGGTCGTATTCTCCTGAGCATATGCTCATTTTAGGCCGGATTTTCCGGCCTCTTTTTTATTGTGCCGTCAAATTGACGCCACTCCATCATAGCAAGCACAAACCGTGCCAAAACCAATCTCTCCTGTGTGCATGTCGTCATGGTGCCTGACGTCACATGGCGAGTCTTCTGATGCCTGCGATTTGCCGCTTGCCGGATAAAACTTGCCGCCTTCGGCAATTATTTTCCTAAAGCTTGTGTCCATGCGGCCGTTAAATAAAGTGAAGCAATCGAGGGGTGTTCGGAATCCAACGTTTGCACTACTGCGGGTGGCCTGTTCGTTCAAACAGACACCCGCCAGAAGACACAGGATTGTTCAACCTGTTCTTCTAACGGTGGGACGTCGCTTTGGCGGCGCAACCCGCAGTCGCATGTTCTTCGGGAGAATATTTTATGGCCATGTATATCAACACGAATACTTCATCACTGAACGCCCAGCGTAACCTGATGAACACCAACAAGTCCCTGGATACGTCCTATACCAGACTGGCCTCAGGTCTGCGTATCAACACCGCCAAGGATGACGCAGCCGGTCTGCAGATCTCCAACCGTTTGACCTCACAAGTCAATGGCCTGGATCAAGGTAACCGCAACGCCAACGATGGCATCTCTGTTGCTCAGACCGCTGAAGGCGCCATGGATGAAGTCACCTCCATGCTGCAGCGTATGCGTACCCTGGCCCAGCAATCGGCCAACGGTTCCAACAACACTGACGACCGTACAGCACTGCAGCAGGAATTCGACCAGCTGACCACAGAGATCGACCGTATCTCCACCGATACTTCCTTTGGTGGTCAAAAACTGCTGGATGGCAACTACAAAGGTTCCTTCCAGGTCGGTGCCGATGCCGGTCAGACCATCACCTTCAAGATGACATCTGCCTTCACGATCAGCGGTATTGCGTCATCGACCAAGGGCAGTGCTACCGTTGCAACCAGCGCTACCGGTGAACCCTACACGGTAACCAAGGGCACCACTGCTGTGACTTCCACCAGTGTAAGCAGCATCAGTACTGCTAAGGATGCCCAGACCGCCATGGCCAACCTTGATTTCATGATCAAGGCGGTTGACAGCAAGCGGGCAGAGTTGGGTGCGGTGCAGAACCGTTTTGACTCGACCATTCGCAACCAGTCCAACGTCTCCGAGAACCTGAGTGCAGCACGCTCTCGTATTCGTGACGCAGACTTCGCGACTGAGACGGCCAACCTGACCAAGCAAAACATCCTGCAACAGGCTGCCTCCAGCATCCTGGCGCAAGCCAACCAAAGACCGCAATCTGCCCTGTCCCTGCTGGGTTAACAGACAGGCTGTGATGAGATAGAAAGAGGAGCGACGATATGGCCAATGAAATTGGAATCCCGTCATCGGTCACTCCTTCTTCTCTTCAGTCAAGTAGCAAGAGCGGCCAATCGGCCGCTCAAGTGCTATCTGGCACGACAGAAGAGCAGCGGGTGACGGCACAGGATGTGAAAAAACAGCAAGAGGTCAAAGCTGAAGAAAAAAGCAGCAAGCAGGACACCTCCGAGATTGATGTTGAAAAAGAGGTTCAAAACTTGCAGGAGTTCAGTAAGTTGCAAGGATGGACAGTCAATTTCAGTGTTGAGAAGGATCTCGAGCAGGTCGTCATCAAGGTGATGGATGCTGAAACCAAATCTATGATTCGCCAGATACCCAGTGAAGAGTTGCTGGCCATCAGCAAACGGATCAAGGATTTGCGCGAAGGCGATGTGGCCGGTGGAGGCTCGCGCGTCGGGTTGTTGCTCGATAAAGAGATCTAATACGCAAGCGTTACGAGGAGAGTGAGTATGACCACGATTACTTCTGCAGGTGCGGGTTCGGGACTCGACCTGGAGTCAGTGATTGCTGCCAGTGTCGATGCCAAGAAGGCACAGCTGCTGCAGCCTATCACCACCAAGAAGACCAACACTCAGATCACTCTCTCAGGGGTTGGGCAGCTGAAATCCGCAATTGCCTCTTTCGTGACCACGCTCAAGGCGATGTCCAAGGATGATGCCTTCAACAAGCGGGCCATCTCTATCACCCAGGACAAGGATAATCCTGTCCTCAAAATCGAGAGTAAAGCGGGAGCTTCCAACGGGCAGTATGACATTACCGTCGAAAAATTGGCAAAGACCAGCAGGTTTGAAGGTGTGTTCGACAAATCCACCGACCCTCTTATTACCCAGGATGGTGTCCTGACCTTCAAGGCCGGTGACAAGACCTTTGACGTGGATGTCAAGGCGGGGGATACGCTGCAATCCATTCGCAAGCGCATCAATAATGACGGTGACAACTTCGGCCTGAGCGTCAACATCATGAACACATCCGATGGCAAGTCCAAACTTGTCATCGACTCTGGCATCAGTGGTACAGGCAAGGATCTGCAGATTACCGGCAATACCACTGAGCTGACTGACAACCTTGTCTCCAAGCTGAGCCAAAAACAAGCTGCTCAAGATGCCCAGATCAAAGTGGATGGCAGCACGCTGACCAGTGCGACCAACACATTCGATGGCACCATTGCAGGACTCAAGCTCACTGTGTTGAGGGAATCGGACAGTACCACGGTCGGGACCACGACTACTTACAAGTCGAACAAGGTTGACGTGACCACCGACAAGGGCGGCATCAAGGACATGGTCAAAAGCTTCATCGATGGCTATAACGCCTTGGTGAAGAAGAGCAGTGACCTTGGCAAACGCAACTCGATTGTGGCAGGGGTCAGTCAAAATGATGGCGGTGCCTTGGCCGGTGACGCCACGACTCGCGCCGTGGCCAACATGATGAGCGGTGCGATCACAGAGCCTTCCAATAACTCGTCCACGTTTTCGACCATCTTCCAGTTGGGTGTCAAGATGGACAACAAGGGAGTACTCTCCCTCGATAGTGAAAAATTTGATGAGGCTATCGACAAGAACTTCGACCAGGTAGTTGCCGTATTTGGTGGCAAGGATGGTGTGGCGGGCAAGTTGGCCGGGCAGCTTGAAAGTTACTCAAAAACGGGCGGGTTGCTTGCCAAACGTGAAGAGAGCCTCAATTCGGATCTGCGCGATGTCAATCGCAAGCAGTCGGATGTCGCGGCCCAGCTGACCAAGTATGAAGAGACCCTGCGTGCCCGCTACGGGAGTCTGGATAGCATGCTGGCCAAGATGAACAAGTCGGCCTCATATTTGAATCTGCTCAACACCAAGAGCAGCTAATTTGTAGTCAGGATCGGTGTTTCATATGTATCGGAAAAATATCAAAGCCTATACCACCCAGAGTCTGCAATCCGAGCTGGCAGTCGCAGACCCTTATCGCGTCATCCAGCTGTTGATGCAGGGGTGTCTCGAACGTCTTGCTCAGGCGCGTGGTGCGATTGAGCGCCGTGATTTTGAGAGCAAGTCCCAATCCATTTCCAAAACCATGGCCATCATCAACGGGTTGCAGGACTCGCTGGATCTCTCCTACGGCAAGATACCAGAAGATCTCTTTGCGCTTTATGACTATATGAAGGTGCGGATGATGGATGCCAGCCGCGACATGGATATCGCCATCGTTGACGAGGTGATGGCCCTGATGTTGACCGTGAAAAGCGGGTGGGATGCGATTCCTGTTGAAGAGCGTGACAAGGCGCTGGCTCAGCAAAAAGTGGGCCGGCCGGAATGAGCCATGTCCCGTTATCCGAGCTGATTGAGCATGGCAACCAGCTGTTGGCCCTGCTGGAGCAGGGCGACATGCTTGCGGCAGACAAGCTGACGGCTCATTACTTGAGCGCGCTTGATGGTGTGTTTCAACACATTGAACTTGGAACTGCATTGAGTGTGGAACAGCAACAAGTATTGCTGCAGTTTCAAACCATCCACGACTGGGTAGAAAAAGCGAAGCATCTGACAGAACAAGAGTTACTGCAGTTTTCCAAGGCCGGTCGAGCCTCTGATCTTTACAAATTGAATGCAGGTTAGGCATATAGAATGGATTTTAATAAAAATATTACTCAGGTCGAGAATGAATTATCCCGCCTCGAACTGCAAAAAAAGCAGGAGGCCGCCATGCTGGATGTGCTGCCTGCTCGTTATGAACTCAATATGGCGGCCTTCGAAAAATACATGCCTGGCATTCATGAATTTTTCAAAGATTACCAGCCTGTCAGGCCGTTTCGCTTCTTCTGCAATGAGAATGGTATTCCCAACGTCTTATGGCTTGATGAACAAGTGTCACTCTATGGGGAAGACCCACTTGTCGAAGCACAAGCACAGATAACCGAAGTGATTGAACAGAGTGTGTTGCAATGCATCGATTTTGTTCCCCAGTGGTACATCGATGGTCAAATCCATATAAAATACAACAATGAAATATCCAATCTTAAAGACAAGGCCGCGTTGGAAGGACTTAGATTAAATAAGGTATTGAATTCAGATATTCCATTGTCACTCATGTTTGGCATTGGTCTGGGTTACCAGCTGGGTTATCTCTATGAGCGGTGCAAGATAAGGAATCTATTTGCCTTCGAGCCTGATCTCGACATGTTCTATGCTTCCCTCTACTGCTTCGACTGGCATACTTTGCTTGAGTATATGGAGCAAGAGTCACTGACTCTGCACCTGTTCATCGGTGTAGATGAACAATTGCTGGTAGCGGACATGATGGAGGCCCTCCATCGCAAGGGGGCATTCTGGTCGGCCAGTTATTTCTCGTTTTGTCATTATCATTCACCAAAATTACATGAATTGATAGATCAGGTAGAGCGCGAGTTCTATTTGCTCAAGACGGGTTGGGGATTTTTTGACGATAATATTTATGCACTTGCCCATAGCCATAATCATCTGCAGGAGGGAACGCCATTCCTCAAGCGGCAGCGTGATACGTCGGCATTCAGCCAGGTCCCTGTATTTGTTGTAGGTAATGGGCCGTCTCTGGACCAGAGCATAGATTTTATCAAGCAGCACCAGCAGCAGGCCATTATCATCGCCTGTGGTACGGCCGTCAGCGCGCTTCACAAGGCAGGAGTCAAACCAGATATCTATGTGGCGGTAGAGCGAACCAAGAGTTCGGCCGATTTTCTGCGTATTCTGGATGCCGATGATTTTATCAAGGATACCGTCTTCCTGAGTGTTGATGTCATCCACCCTGAGTGCAAAGAATTCTTCCGCAAGACGGGATTGACGTTCAAACCCAACGAGCCCATGTTCTCCATGCTGATAAGTGTCTTTGGCCAAGCATTTGAATATGACTCCATTGAGTTTTCCAACCCGTTTGTTGGGAATACAGGTCTCAACTATGCAGCCTTGCTGGGTTTCAAACAGGTTTATCTGTTCGGCATCGACAATGGTTACAAGTCTGCTGGAAAACACCACTCCAGTTTGAGCCTGTATTATAACGACAAGAAAGAAGCAAAATATGACGAGGATCTGAAAGACACTTTCCCCGCACCAGGCAACTTTGGTGGCGAGGTGCGCATCAACCATTTGTTTGGGCTCGCTATCCATAATATGGAGCGGGTACTGAATGATTATCCTGATTTGCGCTGTATCAACAGCAGCGATGGTGCCTATATAGAAGGCGCCAAACCTCAGCGTATCGAATCTCTGCAGCCATTCTGGCCTGAACTGAATAAAGTTCACTTGATGGATGAGGTGATGGAACGTTGTTTCCAACCTTTTGACATGTCCAGTTTTGATTTCAATGCTGCGCTCAATGCGCCACTCTTCGATGAGCTGATAGATAAACTTCGAGCAGACTGGCAAGTCGTGCCGTGCGAGCACAATGCCATATTAGCCCTGATGCAACGGCACCATGATTATCTCCTCTACTTGCTCATGAGTCGGGAATGCCATTTCTATCGTGTACTGATTGGTTCGATAAACTATTTCTATGCCAATATCATCAGCTTGATGATGGCATTGGTGAATGCAGAGTCTGACGAGTTTGAAATAAAGCTGAAAGAGGCTGAAGCAATACTCGGTCACTTCTTTGATGAGAGTAAGGTCATGTATGCCGATGCGTTCCAGCGGCAGGATTCTACCTACTTCGCCGGGCTTGATGTCTTCAAACATACCTGACAAGCAGGCCATGCCTTCTACTGAAAAGATGCCTGTTCAGGCATAACGAGACGCCGGCTGATGCCGGCGTCTCTGTTTTCAATATCCTGGTGTCATGACCAGATCTGGTTGCTACTTGGTTTGCAACTGCGCGATGGCATCACACACCTGCTGTACGGCATTGAGTGCCCTCGGGGTGAAGCGATGCAGCTCATCCGAGTTGATGAGTTGCAGGCGCTGATGCTTGACCGCATCGATCATGGGCCACTGCTGCCAGTGACGCAGGGCGTCGGGATCTTGACTCCCCGCCAGGATCAGTGCCGGGTTGGCCTTGATGATCTGCTCCAGGCTGACCTGGGGGTAGGGAGTGCGGGCTCCCGCCATCACATTCTCTCCGCCACACAGTTCGATGGCCTGAGCCGGCCAGGCGGAACCGCTGACGCTGGTCAGGGGGGGATCCCAGAGCTGATAAAACACCTTGATATGCTTGGGCTGGCCGTAGCGTTGCTTGAGGTCGGTCAACCTGGCGAGATAGGCATCGGCCTGGGCATTGGCCGCTTGCTCCAGCTCCAGCCGTGTTCCCAGCACGCGTATTTCCGAGGCCAGGGAGGCGAAATCCGTGGGCTCGGAGTAGAACACCGGAATACCCAGCTGCTCTATGGGGGCCAGCATGCGGGATTGGGCCGAGCGCCAGGCCACCACCAGATCCGGTTTCTGGGCCAGCAGGGCTTCCAGGTTGATGCTGCGGTAGTTGGCCACGTGTGGCCGTGTCGTCACCTCGGGTGGAAAGTCGGAGGCATCATCGGTGGCGACGATGCGATCGCCGGCACCGATGGCAAACAGCAGCTCGGTCAGATGGGGGGTGAGGCTGACGATGCGCATCGGCGCAGCCGCCTGCAGCATCAGTGGCCAGCAGAACAGGCAGATCAGGGCGACATGCCTAGCCATGCAGTTGCTCCAGCGCGGTGAAGAGGACGGCCAGTGCCAGCCAGCCCCAGCCAATTTGTTGCAACCGGTTGAGCAAGCGCAGTGCACTGCTGGCGTCAGGGTCGCTCACCGCATAGAACACAGGGAAGCGAAACAGGGTGTCCTGGTAATAGCGTGGGCCGCCCAGCCGGATCCCCAGCGAGTGGGAAAGCAGCATCAGCAAGGCGCCCATGGCAGGGTAGGGCCACCGTATGGCCGTGCGCAGGCGAGCCCCCAGTTGACGCAGCTGGGTCAGGCACAGGGGCAATGCCAGCAGCAGGATGGCGGGGGTACAGAGTCCCTGGTAAAGCACGGCAGCGGCGCGGCCGAAGTGGCTGAATGCCGCTTGCTTGGGGCTCCAGCCCTGGTTCATCAACTGAGCGAGTCGCCACAGCAGGGCACCCTGAACGCCCGCCAGTGCAAACCCGAGCAAGGGACCGGCCCATTGTCCTGTCAGTCGCAGCGTGCAGGTCTCGCTGACCGCCTTGGCGACCCCCATCACGGAGAGTTTGCCGGTATCGCGCCTGAGCCAGGGGGCAGCCTGCAGCCGGGCAACCACCAGCGTCTCCTGACTTGCCAGCGAACGGGTGGCCTTGGCCAGCTCTCGCAGCGGGCGCGACTCTATCATCAGCAGCAGAAACAGCAGATCAAACAACGGCTCCGAGAGGGAAAGGTTGCGCACCGCCCAGAGTCCGGCGGCGCACGGCAGCCAGACAACCAGCAAGGCCAGCAGACCGGCCTGGAATTGCTGCCTGGGCGCGCCATCTGGCCTGTGTACCTTGTGGCCGAGGCGGGTCAGCAGGGGCACCAAGGCGGAGAGCCTGAACTGGGCAGGCCAGGGCAGTATGGCTTCCAGCAGCGTGGCCCCGAGCAAAATGGCCGCCGGAGTGGCGGCCATGTGTTCCAGCGTGGCGAGGTCGATCACAGCTTGCCGAGCATCTTGATGATCATCTCGGCCGAATGCTGGCCCGCCACCTCGATGAAGGCGTCGAAGGATTCAACCTGTTCCTTGCCGGCGATATCCGACATGGCGCGGACCACCAGATAGGGGACCTTGAACATGTGGCACACCTGGCCGATGGCGGCTCCTTCCATCTCAACTGCCAGCATCTGCGGGAAATCGGCACGGGCTTTCGCAATCGCCTCGGGCTTGCACATAAACTGATCGCCGGTGCAGATGAGGCCAACTTTGGTCTGATGCTTGCCTTGCTCGGCGATGCAATCCTGGGCCACCGCGATCAGCTTCTCGTCGCAGGGGAAGGCGGCGGGTTGTTGCGCCATCTGGCCCATCTCGTAGCCGAAGGCGGTCACATCCACGTCGTGGAAGCGCATTTCGCTGGCGATGACCACGTCACCTATATGCAGATCCTGGGCAAAGCCGCCGGCGGAGCCTGTGTTGATCACGCAATCCGGGGCAAATTTTTCCAGCAGCAGGCTGGTGGCGACGCTGGCGGCGACCTTACCGATGCCGGAGCGAGTCAGGATCACCTCTTTGCCCGCCAGCATCCCCTGATAGAACTCGCAACCGCCCAGTTGCAGGGTGGTTGGCTCGCTCATCTGGCTGCGCAGCAGGGCCACTTCCTGTTCCATGGCGCCGATAATACCTACTTTCATCACTCACCTCGTCTCGATGGCCGCGTGGCCGAATAAGTTGTTGTGGATCATAACAAAAGTTGGCGATGGCGCCGAGCATTCCGAGATGGTCGCCAGGAGGAAGATAAAAGGGGAAAGAGGCGGAAGTGACGTGTCCCCGCTCAGCGGTATTGTTCCACCAGCCTGGTCAGCGCGCCGCTGTCGGCCAGTTGCTGCAGCGTGCTGGCAAACAGGGCCAGCCGCGCGGGCGAGGTGTGTTGATGAAACAGTATGTAGAAAGGGGTCTCTTCCATGACGGTGGGGAGTATGCGCACCTGGCCGGTGAGCCTGTGCTGGCGAATATCGAATTCGAAGCCGGGTGAGCGGTAATAGATGAAGCGCCCCCGTTTCATCCGCAGCTTGTCGTAGTTGGCTGTGCTGTTGATCCCGCCGCTGTCGATGAGGAGCCCGCCGATGGCTTGCAGCCGCTCTATGGCTCCGCTGCCATGGTTGATGAGGATGATGCCCTCCTTGCCAAGGGCCCTGACATCGTCCCAGTGACGAATATGGATGGGGTCGTCGCTGCGCACCGCCAGGTGGTAGCGCACCGTGAAGATGGGCGGTTGCAGATAGATGAAGTGGTTGCGGCGGGCCGGGTTGTCGCCGACGCCGCAGATAAAATCGAGCTGGCCGTGCAGCACGCTCTTCTCCAGCCGTTTCAGCGGCAGGAAGATCTGATCGCCCTGGATGCGCAGGGCGGGTTCTCGCTGCTCCATGAGTCGAAACAGGTCGACGCAGATCCCGCCGACGTGTCCATCCGGGTTTTCAATGTATTTTGGGGCCGACTCCGGCTGCGCCGCCGTGTGATAGACCTCTATGGTACTGGCTGCCCAGAGCGCAGGGGCAAGCAGGAAAAGCAGTGAGGCCACCCAGGATCTCATCTCATGCAGGCCCTTGATGAAGGCTCGGGGAGATCCCGATGCCAGCTATGTCAGTATCGTCAACGAATGGGACATTGGGCTATTTATCAGCATCTTATCAACCCAATGCGGTGTCGAGCGTCATCATGAGGGCAAAGCCGGCCATCAGCCCCAGGGTGGCGTGGGTCTGGTGACCATTGCGATGAGTCTCGGGGATCACCTCGTGGGATACCACAAACAGCATGGCGCCGGCGGCCAGCCCCAGCCCTATGGGATAGGCGATGGCCATGCCGCTGGAGAGGCCCACTCCGAGCAGGGCGCCGAGCGGTTCCAGCAGACCGCTGCCGATGGCGACCAGTACGGCTTTGCCTGGATGAAAACCGGCGGCGCACATGGCCAGCGCCACCGCCAGCCCTTCCGGAATGTCCTGCAGTGCGATGGCGGTGGTGAGCGGCAATCCCACCGACATGTCTCCCTGGGAGAAGCTGACCCCGATGGCCATGCCCTCCGGCAGGTTGTGCAGGGCGATGGCAAACACGAACAACCAGACCCGGGAGCAACTCTCATGGCCCGGGCCGCAGGGGCCCGTCTTGTCGTGTTCATGGGGAGTGAACTGATCCAGTCCCAGCATCAGCAGTACCCCCAGCGTCATACCGGCTACCACCACGGCGGCGGCGAGGAAGCCATCCCCGGTGATCCCTTCCGCTGCCTCGAGTCCCGGCAGCAGCAGGGAGAAGGCACTGGCGGCCAGCATCATGCCGGCGGCAAAGCCCAGCATGCTGTCTTCCACCCGTTGTGGCACGGCGCGCAGGAAGAGGGCCGGCAGGGCCCCGAGGGCAGTGGCGGCAAAACCGGCCAGTCCACCGATGAGGCCATAACGGGCTCCCGGACTGATGTCACCAGCCGCCAGCATGATGAGGCTCTGCAACAGCAGCAACAACACGGCTGCCAGGGCGATGAGCAGGCCGATCGCGGTCAGCGGGCGAGCCTGCATCTGCTCGCGCAGCTGAATTGACCAGGAGGAAACCGGCAGCGCCGACGCGTTATCCATAAGCATGACCTCGATTGGCAGCGGATGAGGGGGCTCATCACCATGGTCTTGCATTACACCGAGGCGGGCCTGCTTTGTCCATGCCCGCTGACCGATTGCCTTCATCGGCTAACTATTTGATATGTTTTGGTCGCTATAAAAAGTTTGTGATGAAAGTCCGGTTGTGCGGAAAAACAACTTGCTTTCACACCGCGAAATCCGGTGAAGGAGTAGGCAGATCTGTGGTAAAGTGCCGCCCTCGCGAAACCAGCCCTTCCCTTGGTTTTTCGCAACGTCCCATCTCCCGTCAGGAATGTCCGGGTATCAGCTCATACGGATGTGATCGCCACAGTGCACCTGCTTGTCAGCAGTTGAGGATCACCAGCCACCATGTTTTACAAAAATCTGTCTATCGGCAAGAAGATTGCCGTGGTCTTTGCGGTCATTGCCGCCGTCAACGTGATATTCGGTATTTTTCTCTCCAGCGAGCTGCGCGGCGTGCGCGACCGCGTGCTGAACTTTACCGACTCCACCCTGCCGAGCGTGCTCTCGGTGGAAACGCTGCTCTACGACGTCTCTTACGTGCGTCGGGCCCAGTTCGCCCTGCTGATGGTTGACGATGCCGCCGATCTGCAGGCTCGCCGTGGCCGCATTCAGGACAATGTCCAGAAGGTCGAGCGTGCCTTTCGTGCTTACGAGTCCACGGTCGGTGCCGATCATGAGCGCCAGGTGTTCAACCGTGCCAAGCAGGACTGGCAGCAGTACCTGAACTCGGTCAATGCGGTGGATCAGCTGCTGGTACAAGGCCAGCTGGCCCAGGCCAAGGCGCAGCTGTTCCAGTCCAACGCTGCCTATGGTGCGCTGGAACAGTCGGTCAACAGCCTGGTGGAGGTGAACCTCGGCTTCGTGAAGGAGAATCGGGGCAGCCTGCTCGACAGCGTCAACATGGTGACCAGCTTTGCCATGGTGAGCATAGGTGGCCTGCTGCTGTTCATGATGGCCATGACCTGGTTCCTGACTCGCCAGATCTGCCTGCCACTGCAAGCCGTGGTGGCGCAGGCCAACGCCATCGCCGCCGGTGATCTGACCCATCAGCTGGATCGACAGCACATAGGTCGCGATGAGCTGGGCATGCTGGCCAAGGCATCTCTCAAGATGCAGGACAACCTGCGTGGCCTGATTGAAGAGGTAGTAGCCGCGGTGACCCAGCTTGGCGCCGCCATCGAAGAGGTGAGCGCCGTTTCCGAACAGTCGGCGCAAGGGATCCAGAGCCAGCAGCAGGAGATCTCCCTGGTGGCAACCGCCATGACCCAGATGAAGGCCACCGTGGCCGACGTGGCCGGCAACACTGAGACCGCCTCCGAGTCCGCCAGCTCCGCCAACGCCCTGGCCCGTCGCGGCAATCAGGATGTGCAGAGCTCGCTGGTGGCCATTACCCGGGTCGCCGAGGAGATTGAACAGGCGGGGACCCTGGTCGCCGAGCTGGAGCGTGAATCTGCCCAGATCAATGTGGTGGTGGACGTGATCCGTGGCATCGCCGATCAGACCAACCTGCTGGCGCTCAACGCCGCTATCGAGGCGGCCCGTGCTGGCGAGCAGGGCCGCGGCTTTGCCGTGGTTGCCGATGAGGTGCGTACCCTGGCGGGTCGTACCCAGGCCTCCACCGGCGAGATAGTGGCCATCATAGAAACCCTGCAGGCGCGCGCCAACCAGGCGAAAGAGGTGACAGGTCAAAGCTGTGACATGATCCGCCAGTGCGTGGTACAGAGCGAGCAGACCAGCAACGGCATCCAGCAGATCGAAGAGGCGGTCGCCCAGATTGCCGACATGGCCATTCAGATTGCCAGTGCCTGTGGCGAGCAGGATGCTGTCTCCGATGAGCTGGGTCGCAACGTGGAGCGGATCAATGAATCCTCCAACGAGGTTGCCATCGGTGCCGATCACACCGCCCGCGCCTGTCTGGAGCTGAGCCAGCTGGCTGCCGGTCTGAAGCAGACCATAGGTCGCTTCCGCCTGGCCTGATGAGGGCAATGCCGGCTTGGTCTAGGCTGAGCCGGCCCATGCCCGCTGGACACACAACAAAACCCGGCGCTTGCCGGGTTTTGTTGTTTTACAGGGCGCCAGGGGAGGCGGATACCCGGCGAATGAATCCTGATCTTCACGTCTTCATGCCGGGCCTGCGACTGCGGGCGGATGGCCGCGGGCAAAGGATTGATGTCGGCAGTTAAGCATGGTGAAACCCGGTTGGCGGGAAAGGGGTATGAGGATTTGCGTTGATAACGCTCATGCCTGCCGGGCTGCAAGGGAGGCTCAGGACTGCCATGGAAGGGCCTGCCTCGTTGCTGTAGCAATAAAAAAACCCGGCCAAGGCCGGGTTTTTTGTGCGTGCGCTGCGAGAGGCTGGCTTATTTGGCCAGGGACTCCGGCAGGTTTTCGCGGATCTTGCCGAGCATCTCTTTCAGGACGCGCGGGTTGGCAACCACTATGTTGCCGGAGTTTTCGTAGTTGTGACCACCCACGAAGTCGGTGACGATGGCACCGGACTCTTTGGCCAGCAGCTCACCGGCAGCGGTATCCCAAGGCTTGAGGCCGATTTCCCAGAAACCGTCGACGCGACCGGCGGCCACATAGGCCAGATCCAGTGCGGCAGAGCCGGAGCGACGGATGTCGGCACATTCGATGAACATGCTCTGGAACATCTTCAGGTACGGCTCTATGTGGTGCTTCTGCTTGAACGGGAAACCGGTGGCCAGTACTGTGCCAGCCAGCTCTTTGGCCTTGCCGACACGGATGCGGTAGCCGTTCAGCTGGGCGCCGTTACCACGGGTCGCGGTAAACAGCTCGTCACGGATGGGATCGTAAACGACGGCCTGTTCGGTCTTGCCCTTGACGCGCAGGGCGATGGAGACGGCAAAGTGCGGAATGCCCTTGACGAGGTTGGTCGTGCCATCCAGTGGGTCAATGATCCATTGGTAGTCCGGATTGGTACCGGCAATCTCACCAGACTCTTCAGCTATGATGCTGTGTTCCGGGTAAGATTTTTTGATGGTGTGAATGATGGCCGCTTCGGCGTCACGGTCAACGTTGGTCACGAAGTCATTGCTGCCTTTCTGGATGGCCTCGATGTTCTCGGGCTGGGAGAAGGCTTTTACTACTACTTGACCGGCGTTGCGCGCAGCGCGCACGGCGATATTCAGCATCGGATGCATAGGTTCACCACTGGATGTTAAAGAACGGGGGATAAAAGGACGCGGTATAATACCAGTCTTTTCGATAATGGCAACCGTTATACGCCTTCTCCCTGACCTTGGCGACTGCCAGATCTGACGGCTCCAATATAGGCTTCTTTTGGTCTAGTCTTATGGCAGCAGCCGAATAACAGGCTGCATTGAGCATAGGGACGTGGATCATGAATCTGTCATTAGTCAGTCAAAAACCGTCGGCAGCGAGCACTCAAGGGCTGCTGGCTGCCTTGAGAGCATCAACCGGATATGGCGACTACTTCAACGAGGTGAGCATTGCCCAGCCATCACAGTGGCAGCCGGGCAAAGAAGAGGCGGCCATACTGCTGCTCGATGGCGATACCCCCTGGCCCGAGTTTGCCTGGCAGCGCAGCGGCGAGACGTTCGGCTTGCCGGTATTGCCGCTGCTGATGCGCGGCGGGGATGAGACCCTCACCATTCAGGGGCCGGATGTGCGGGATCCGCGCTTCTATTTTGTCTCCAACGGCATAGTACTGGACGAATCCGAGCTGGCCGATCCCGCCTGCAGCAGAGTGCTGTTGAGCAAGCTTGAGTCCTACTTCCCGCTGTTGTCCCGCCTCATTTTACTGCGCCAGCGCCAACCCGTGGGGCTGTGCAACTAGCGTTTCTCTTCCTGCTTCCGGGCTGTTCAAGCGGCGCAATATTTGTCATAACTGACCCGTATTGCGCCGCTTTGCCATGCCGGAGCCGGGAAAATGTCCGCATGGCGTCTATCCCGTTGTCTTTACCTGTCTGGCATAAGCACAGCAGTGATCGTGTCTGTGCCAATGTGTGGATCACAAGGAGTTCATGATGATCGATTTTTATACCGCAGCCACCCCCAATGGTTTCAAGGTGGCGATCGCCCTCGAAGAGCTGGGACTGCCCTATCGGGTGATCCCGCTGGATTTGTCGGCGCTGGATCAGAAAACCCCCGCGTTTCTGGCCATCAACCCCAACGGACGCATCCCGGCCATCGTCGATCGGGATAACGGTGACTTCGCCGTGTTCGAGTCCGGCGCCATCCTGCTCTATCTGGCAGAGAAGGCGGGCAGGCTGTTGCCGCAGGATCCCAAGCGTCGTTCCCAGGCCATCCAGTGGCTGATGTTCCAGATGGGCGGGGTCGGCCCCATGATGGGGCAGGCCAACGTCTTCTATCGCTACTTCCCGGAGAAGATCCCGGCCGCCATCGAGCGCTATCAGAAGGAGGGGCGCCGCCTGTTCGAGGTGCTCGACAGCCACCTGGCACAGCACGAATACCTGGCCGACGAGTACAGCATCGCCGACATCGCCACCTGGCCCTGGGTGCGCATTCATGACTGGAGTGGCATCTCCATCGAGGGTCTGCCGCATCTGCAAGCCTGGATGGCGCGCATGGCAGAGAAACCCGCCTGCCAGAAGGGGATCACCATACCGCCACGCAACGAGACACCGGAGGATCTGGTCAAGCAGGCCCAGCAGATGGTAACGCGTTGATTTTTATTGCTGACGGGGCAAATTGCCCCGTTACATTAGAAAAACTAGGGAAAGCTGATTACAAAGATTCGTTCGTTTTTCGTGATCTGAATCACTAAGATCACGCCAAGCCAAGGGAGTGTCCTGCTCCCGGCCGGTGCGGGTTCTCCGCCTTGTATTTTCACCTTTGATTGACTCTGTTTTTTTGGATCCCCTCTGCAGGTTTCTGCCAGGGGTGCGGCAGCTTTTTGATGATTTGCGGGACTGAGATATGTATCGGCACAGTTTTTACCCTCTGTTTTTTCTGACCATCCTGATGGTCGCCGTGGGCCAGATGACCCAGACCCTGTATGTGCCCTCCATTCCCATGATGGCGGGGGACTTCAACGTGGCCTCCGGCCAGTTGCAGGCGGTGATGGCCTGTTACCTCATTCCGTACGGGCTCTCCCAGTTTGTCTATGGCCCGCTGTCGGATCGCATCGGTCGTCGTCCTGTGCTGCTCATCGGCATGATGGTGTTTCTGGTGGGGACCCTGACCATTCAGCTGATCCCGAGCTTCACCGCGCTGCTGGTGGGCAGCCTGATCCAGGGGATGGGCACGGGTGCCGGCGGTGCCATGAGCCGGACCGTGATGCGCGATCGTTACAGCGGCGCCGAACTGAACCGGGCCAACAGCTTGGTGAGCATGGGGGTGATCTTCTCCCCGCTGCTGGCCCCCGTCCTGGGTGGCTGGTTGACCGAGCTGTTCAACTGGCGCGCCGGTTACTGGTTCCTGTTCGGCTTTGGTGCCGTGACCACCCTGGCCCTGCTGGCCTGGTTTGGTGAAACCCTGCCGCAAGCGGCTCGCCAACAGCCGCTGCGGGTCGGCGCCGCCTACCGCCACGTGCTGGGCAATCCGCGCTTTCAGGGCAACCTGCTCTGCCTGATGGCGACCTTCGCCGGTCTGGCGGTGTTTGAAGCGGCGGCCGGCGTGCTGCTCGGCGATGTGCTCAAGCTGAGCGCCCGCACCGTGAGCGTGCTGTTCGTGTTGCCGCTGCCCGGCTACCTGTTCGGCGCCTGGCTCTCCGCCAAGCTGAGCTTCCGATTGAGTCAGGGCAAGCTGATGCGCCTTGGTATCGTCTTCCTGGCGCTGGGGTCACTGATCATACTGCTGCCTGGCTTGTTCGGTGTGGTGAGTGCGGCCTCCCTGGTGGGGGGCGCGGCCGTCTACTTCATCGGCAGTGGCATCCTCTATCCGACCGCCACCTCCTGCGCCATCGAGCCTTTCCCGGGGCAGGCTGGCACCGCCGGCGCCATCCTGGGTGGCATGCAGAACCTGGGGGCGGGGATAGTCACCCTGCTGGCAGCCTGCTTCCCGATGGAAGGCCAGGTGACCCTGGGGGCCATCATGACGCTCATGGTCCTGCTGGTGGCTCTGAGCTTTGCCTGGCTGCGCCACCACGGCTCGCCGCACGAGCAGATGGCCGTCTGATCGCCTCGTCACAGTGACAAGCCCGCCCTCGCCGGCGGGCTTTTTATTGGTTCGATACTGGTGTTGTGGGGGCCTGGGCTGGGGGAGACATTCGGGGTGAATCTGAGCAGACAAGGATGAGCTGCCGCGCTGGGCATCTGTAAACGGGAGGCAAAGAAAAAGCCCGTCATCGTGATGACGGGCTTTTTGCTGTTGGTACCCCGGAGATGCCGTTGCCGGTTTGGGCCCTTGAACCGTAGGTTCAAGGCGGGAATCGAATCTGACCGCAGGCTTCTCGGTCGTGCCGAGCATGCGCAATAGCCAGAAGGCCGATCCCCTGGTGGGTATGATTATCGGCTCGGGGACTTGAACCGGCTGACGCACATCCCAGGGAATTTTAAAACGGTGCGCGATTAGGGCTGCAGGCCCTCGCCGCTGGATTCGCCATACTGTCCGTGCTCGATCAAGGCCGCTTCTATGGTGCGTTGCAGCATCTTGATCCGCTTGTCCATGGTCTCAGAGTATTGGTGATTCTTCTCTTTTTCAAGGCAGAGCTCATGGCAAAAATTGAGCGCTGCCATGATCGCCAATTGCTCGTTGCTGGAGACCTTGGAACGTTGACGCAGCTCGATGAGTTTGTCAGTCAGCTGGTCGGCGGCCTGGCGCAGGGCATCCTGCTGTCCCAAGGGACAGGATACCTTGTAGGGACGTCCCAAAATGACGATTTCTACGGCCTCTGTGCTCATGCCTTCCTCAATACGGCGGTGCTGATTTCCGCCTTTATCCACGTGGACAACTGGGCGGGACTATATAGCGCAGATGCAGAAGTTTCAAGGCCTTGCTGGCTCTGGAAGGGGGAGAATGCTAGGATCCTGACCATTAATTTTGCATATTTGCCTGAACTTTGAGCGGATCTTCGATGAGCAAAACGAACCCCCTGAAATACACGGCCGTGGCCGACCTGATGGAACAGCATGAGCTGATGGCAACGGCGGTGGAGGCCCATGGCGTGATCTGCGGTCTCGTCTGCGGTGGCGTGGCACTGGACGACAAGAGCTGGCTGCCGCCATTCAACGATCTGGTCAACGACGGTTTCGGCTTGCCGGCCCCGGTGCGCCAGGTGATGACAGATCTCTATCACGAGATAGTCGAGAGCCTGATGGCCCAGAAGGGCGTCGAGCTGCTGCTGCCGAGCGATGAGGCGCCGCTTGACGAGCGCATCGATTCGCTGGTGGACTGGTCACAGGCATTTCTGGCCGGGTTTGGCGTGGTGCAACAGGAGCTTTCCAGGGCGTCCGAAGAGTTGCAGGAGATGATCCAGGACATCGCCAGCATCACCCAGGTCTCTGCCGAGTTCGATCAGGAAGATGACGAGAACGAAGCCTCCTTCCTGGTGCTCTACGAGCATGTGCGCCTGGGGGTCATGATGACCTTCGAGGAGTTTGGCAAGCGTCCCGATACCCCGATCGCGCCGCCGACCCTGCACTGATCGCTCCTGCGACAGAAACAGCATAAAACAACGCAGAGCGCCCCGGTGGCGCTCTGCTTTTATCTGGCCGTATGGGGGAGGCAGTTCAGCATTTTTTCAACCAGATCATGGTCGTGACGCCGTTTTTTGCCCGTGGCCTCGCATCCCGGCCCCCCGCTTTGTGATAGCATGAGGTCACGTTCCCAGCTTCTTCCTCTCATCTCATGTCTCAATCTGATCTGGTTCACGTCGACGTGGCTATCGTCGGCGGTGGAATGAGCGGCGCCGTGCTGGCGCTCTCTCTTGCCGCGTTGCGAGGTGCCGACGGCGAGCCCCTGCAGATCCTGCTGCTGGAGGCGAGCGCCCCCGAGCTCAATGCCCATCCGGGCTTCGATGCCCGCGCCATCGCGCTCTCTGCGGGCACCTGCGAGGCGCTGGTCCGTCACGGGCTTTGGCCTCGCTTCGCCCCTCACTGCTCCCCCATCACCCAAATCCATGTCTCGGATCGGGGCCACGTCGGCCAGGCTGGATTGTCGGCGGCGGAATATGGTCTGCCCGCGCTCGGTCAGGTGATAGAGCTGTCGGCGGCCGGCATAACACTGCAGCAGGGGATGGCGGCCTGCCCCCACATCCATATGCTGTGCCCGGCCCAGCTCTCGACCATTGAGCCGCTTGAGGAGGGCGTGACCCTGACGCTGGCCGGTGGCGAGCGCTACCAGACCCGGCTGCTGGTGGCGGCCGATGGCGGTCACTCCTTCGTGCGCCAGCACTTCAAGATGACCGTCACTCGTCACGACTTTGAGCAAAGTGCCATCATAGCCACGGTCAAGACCGCCGAGGATCCCGCCGGGCGGGCGTTCGAGCGCTTCACCCAGGGGGGGCCGCTGGCCTTGCTGCCGATGCAGGATGGGCTCTCCTCCCTGGTGTGGAGCGTCGGGCGGGAGCAGGTGGATGAACTGATGGGGCTGGATGAGGCCACCTTTCTCGCCCGGTTGCAGCAGGCGTTTGGCTGGCGGCTGGGCCGTTTCGAGCGATGCGGCCAGCGCCACGTCTATCCGCTGGTACAGACGGCCACCGACTACCCGCTGGCCCAGCGCACCGTGCTGGTGGGCAATGCCGCCCACCTGCTGCACCCCATAGCAGGGCAGGGCTTCAACCTCGGCATGCGCGATCTGGACCTGCTCACCCAGGCGGTTGCTGGCGCGCTCGCGGCGGAGGAGGACATAGGCAGCTTTGCGGTGCTGAACGGTTACTGGCAGCTGCGCAAGGAGGATCAGGCCCGGACCATCTGGCTCACCTCCTCGCTGGCCCAGCTCTTCTCCAATGGCCACGATCCGCTGGTGGCGGGCCGCAACCTGGCGCTCTCCCTGATGGGGCGGCTGGCTTGCCTCAAGGCGCCGCTGGCCTCCCGTACCCTGGGGTTTGTGGCCGACCTGTGCCGTAAATGAGGGGCGCCGCCCACCTGCGGCGGTCAATCGCGAATTGAAAGGGGCTATGCCAACGGGCGTCCCCTGCTGACCCGGCGGTCAGCCACGAAAGGAACAGATGATGCAGATGCAAAATGTGGATGTGGTGATAGTGGGGGGCGGCATGGTGGGCCTGGGGCTCGCCGCCGCGCTCAAGGAAAGTGGCCTCAAGATTGCCATCGTGGAGGGGCAGTTGCCCGATCCTGAGCTCGGGAACGCGCCGGACAACCGGGTCAGTGCCCTGAGTCTGGCCAGCCAGCGCATCTTGCAGCAGGTCGGCGCCTGGGCCGGGATAGCGGCGCGCCGCCTGCAGCCCTACGAGAAGATGCAGGTGTGGGAGCAGGACAGCTTCGGCCAGATTGGCTTTGATGCCGCCAGTCTGCGCCAGGGGGCGCTTGGGCACATAGTCGAGAACCGGGTCATCCAGCTGGCGTTGCTGGAGGCGATTCTTGGTGGCAATGCAGGGGATGCAGACAACATACAGCTGCTGAGTCCGGCCCGGGCCGCCAGCCTGCAAAGTGGCGAGGCGGGGTCGCTCCTGCTGCTGGACGATGGCCGCGCGCTGTCGGCCAAGCTGGTGGTGGCCGCCGATGGCGCCCACTCCTGGGTGCGCCGACAGGCGGATATCCCGCTCACCAGCTGGGATTACGGCCATCACGCCCTGGTGGCGACGGTGCGCTGTGCCGAGCCCCACGAGGCGGTGGCCCGCCAGATCTTCACCCCGGATGGCCCGCTTGCCTTCCTGCCTCTGTGGCAACCGGATCTCTGCTCCATCGTCTGGTCCGTGCCCGCCAGCCGGGCCGAGGCACTGTGCGCCTGCGATGACGAACGGTTCAACCGCCAGCTCACCACCGCCTTCGATGGCCGGCTGGGATTGTGCAAGGTGGAAGGGGCGCGCAGCGCCATCCCGCTCACCGCCCGCTATGCCCGCGACTTCGCTCGCGAGCGGCTGGTGTTGGTGGGGGATGCGGCTCACACCATACATCCGCTGGCGGGGCAGGGGGTCAACCTGGGCCTGCTGGATGCGGCGGCGCTGGCGGAGCAGATTGTGCAAACGCATCGTGCCGGTGGGGACATAGGCCTGCTGGCCAACCTGCGCAGCTACGAGCGCTGGCGCAAGAGCGAGGCGGCCCGCATGCTGGCGGCCATGGAAGGGCTCAAGCGGCTGTTCAGCGGGGCCAACCCCCTCAAGAAGCTGGTGCGCGGGGTGGGATTGTGCGCCTTCGACGCGCTGGCGCCGCTCAAGCAGGGGGTGATCCGGGCCGCCATGGGGCTCGATGGCGAACTGCCCGCCCTGGCCAAGGGTGAAAAAATCTAATACTACTCAGGTTTTTTTACAACAAAACTAATCTGACGAGGCTGATGACCCATTTTGGGCATCAGCCTTTAATCTGGGTGGCAGGCGAAACGTTTTTCTTCAAATTGTGACGAAACGGTAAAAATCGAAATTTAATCTCGTGTGAGTCGCTGTTCGACTGTTTTTATCACTGTTTTTACCTTAGTGTCTGGGGTCTGTTTACTGGCGGTGGATTAGTTTTTTTTGAGCGGCAGGCTCGCCCGCTTGTCATATAATCCGCTGCGTTCAAGGAATCACTCTTGCCCCGCGGGGCTGGAACGAGCACAGACTCCAGCCGTCTCTTCTCTTTCTGTTGCACAGGCGATTGCATGTCCTGTTGGCTGTCAGGGGAGGGCGGATTGCGAGTGTTGTCGCGAACGCTTAAGGAAACACAGCGATGATCCAGACTACAGTACTGCATCCCAAGCACCTGGAAGCCGGCGCCAAAATGGTGGACTTCCACGGTTGGGAAATGCCCATCAACTACGGCTCCCAGCTGGAAGAGCACCACGCGGTGCGCACCGATGCCGGCATGTTCGACGTCTCCCACATGACCATAGTCGACTTGACCGGCGAACGGGTCAAAGCCTTCCTGCAACACCTGCTGGCCAACGACGTGGCCAAACTCACAGTCCCGGGTAAGGCCCTCTACAGCGGCATGCTCAATCCGGAAGGCGGCGTCATCGACGACCTCATCACCTATTACCTGACCGATACGTTTTACCGCCTGGTGGTGAACTCCGCCACCCGCGAGAAGGATCTGGCCTGGATCCGCCACCACGCCATCGATTTTGCCGTGAGCGTGACCGAACGTCCCGAGCTCGCCATGATCGCGGTGCAGGGCCCCAACGCCAAGGCCAAGGCGGCCAAGGTGTTCACCCCTGAGCAAAATGCGGCAGTGGAGGGGATGAAGCCCTTCTTCGGCGTGCAGGCAGGGGATCTCTTCATCGCCACTACCGGCTACACAGGCGAAGACGGTTATGAAATCGTGGTGCCACAAGAGAAGGCGTGCGACCTGTGGCAGGCGCTGCTGGACAACGGTGTGGCCCCTTGCGGGCTGGGCGCACGGGATACCCTGCGCCTCGAAGCCGGCATGAACCTCTACAGCCAGGACATGGACGAGAGCATCAGTCCGCTCGCCGCCAACATGGCCTGGACCCTGGCCTTCGAGCCGGCCTCCCGCCAATTCATCGGTCGCGCCGCGCTGGAAGCACAGAAGGCGGCGGGCACTCAGCCCAAGCAGGTCGGTCTGGTGATGGAAGAGAAGGGGGTGCTGCGTGCCGGCATGCCGGTCACCTTCACCACCGCCAGCGGCGAGAAGCGGGAAGGTGTGATCACCTCGGGTTCTTTCTCGCCGACCCTGGGCTACAGTATTGCCCTGGCGCGGGTGCCCCGCGACATCGGCGAACAGGCCGAGGTGGAGATCCGCAAGAAGCTGGTCACCGTCAAAGTCACCAAGCCCGCTTTCGTGCGCAACGGCCAGAAGCTGGTGTAACAACCCCATTGCGGCGAAGGGGCTGCCCTTCGCCAGTACCCCTTGTACGCGGTCCAGGTACAAGTGATCCAAGTGAATAAGAAGGAAGCACAAATGAGCCATATCCCGAGCGAACTGAAATATGCCACCTCCCACGAGTGGATCCGTGTTGAAGCCAACGGCGAGGCCGTGGTCGGTATCACCGAGCACGCCCAGGATCTGCTGGGAGACATGGTGTTTATCGACCTGCCGGAAGTGGGCAAGCAAATTGGCGCCGGTGATGACTGCGCCGTGGCCGAGTCGGTCAAGGCCGCCTCCGACATCTACAGCCCGGTGAGCGGCGAAATCATCGCCATCAACGAAGAGCTGGAAGGCAGCCCGGAACTGGTCAACTCAGACCCCTACGGCGCCGGCTGGCTGTTCCGCATCAAGCTGGATGACGCGGGCGAGCTCGCCAACCTGCTGGATGCCGAAGGCTACCAGAACCTGGTGGACGAAGAGTAATGCCCCCGGGCCCTGCCAACACAGCAGGGCCCCTTTGTATGACCGCCAGCCGGACACACGCCGGCCGGTGGAAGGGTGAAGTCGCCGCGCCCGCCGTTTGTCAGCCTGGCCTTGCCAGGAGGCAAGCGGGCCGGTACGCAACAAGGCGATCCCCTGTCGATGCTGCCGCAGCATCCGGTGCCGCACCCTGTCTGCGGGACCCAGAACATGAGTGGAGTCGGTATCAGCCGGCTATCAGGAACATCAGGTCTTGGTTATCAGGACTTAATACCAGGAATAGGGAAATGACCCAGTCACTGTTTGAACTCGAGCAAAAAACCGATTTCATCCGTCGCCACATAGGCCCGGGTGAGGAAGAAGTGCGCGCTCTGCTGGCCGTCGTGGGCGCAGAGAGCCTGGACGATCTGATTGAGCAGACGGTCCCCGCCGCCATTCGCCGGCCGGGCCCGCTCGGTATCGGCGCCTCCATGACCGAAGTGGAGGCACTGGCCAAGCTCAAGGGCTACGCCGCCCAGAACAAGATCGCCAAGAGCTACATCGGCATGGGCTATCACGACACCCATGTGCCCCATGTCATCCTGCGCAACGTGCTGGAGAACCCTGGCTGGTATACCGCCTATACCCCGTATCAGCCCGAGCTGGCTCAGGGCCGTCTCGAAGCCCTGCTCAACTTCCAGCAGCTCACGCTGGACTTGACCGGCATGGATCTGGCCAGTGCCTCCCTGCTGGATGAAGCCACCGCCGCTGCCGAAGCCATGGCGCTGGCCAAGCGCATGGCCAAGTCCAAGTCTCATCTCTTCTTCGTGGCCGATGACGTGCATCCCCAAGTGATCGACGTGGTCAAGGAGCGCGCCGTGCACTTTGGCTTCGACGTGGCCGTCGGCCCTGCCAGCGAGGCGGTGAGCGAAGAGGTGTTCGGTGCCCTGTTCCAGTACCCCACCACCACGGGGGAAGTGAAGGATGTACGGGCGCTGGTCGCCGCCGTGCAAGCCCAGAAGGGGCTGGCCTGCGTCAGCGCCGACCTGCTCTCCCTGTTGCTGCTCAAATCCCCGGGTGAACTGGGCGCCGACGTGGTGTTCGGCTCCGCCCAGCGCTTCGGTGTGCCCATGGGTTACGGTGGCCCTCACGCCGCCTTCTTCGCCACTCGCGATGCCTACAAGCGTTCCATGCCGGGCCGCATCATAGGCGTTTCCAAGGACGCCCGTGGCAAGAGTGCCCTGCGCATGGCGATGCAGACCCGCGAGCAACATATCCGCCGCGAGAAAGCGAACTCCAATATCTGTACTGCCCAGGTGCTGCTGGCCAACATGGCGAGCTTCTACGCCGTCTACCACGGCCCCGTGGGGTTGAAAACCATCGCCTCCCGGGTGCACCGTCTCACCAGCATCCTGGCGCTGGGGCTTAAAACCAAGGGCGTGGCCCTCAAACACGCCAGCTGGTTCGATACGCTTACCGTGCTGACGGGCGACAAGGCGGCACTGATCGCCAAAGCAGAAGGGCTCGGCATCAACCTGCGCGCCGATCTCGATGGTGCCGTGGGTGTGTCGCTTTCCGAGACCACCACCCGCGCCGATGTGGCCGAGCTGTTTGATCTCTTCCTCGGCAAGGGCCACGGCCTGGATGTGGAGGCGCTCGACAAGGCGGCCCAGATCCATCACGGCATACCGCAGGATCTGCTGCGCACCGACGCCGTGCTGACCCACGAGGTGTTCAACAAGTACCACTCCGAAACCGAGATGCTGCGCTACATCCACCGTCTCGAAGCGAAAGATCTGGCGCTCAACTACGCCATGATCTCGCTAGGCTCCTGCACCATGAAACTCAACGCCACCGCCGAGATGATCCCGGTGACCTGGCCCGAGTTTGGCAAGCTGCACCCCTTCGCCCCGCTGGCCCAGGCCAAGGGCTACCAGCTGCTGCTGGCCGACCTCGAAGACTGGCTGGTGAAGGTGACAGGTTACGATGCGGTCTGCATGCAGCCGAACTCTGGCGCCCAGGGCGAGTACGCTGGCCTGTTGGCCATCAAGAAGTACCATGAGTCCCGTGGCGACGGTCATCGCGACATCTGCCTCATTCCGGCTTCCGCTCACGGCACCAACCCGGCCTCCGCCCAGATGGCGGGGCTGCGGGTCATCGTCACCGCCTGTGACAAGTCCGGCAACGTGGATCTCGACGACCTGCGCGCCAAGGCCGCCGAGGCGGGGGAGAAGCTTAGCTGTCTGATGGTGACCTATCCCTCCACCCACGGGGTGTACGAGGAGACCATCAAGGAGGTGTGCGACATCGTTCACCAGCACGGTGGTCAGGTCTACCTCGACGGCGCCAACATGAACGCCCAGGTGGGCCTCACGGCGCCGGGCTTTATCGGGGCGGACGTCTCCCACCTCAACCTGCACAAGACCTTCGCCATCCCTCACGGCGGTGGCGGTCCGGGCATGGGCCCCATAGGAGTGAAGAAACACCTGGCCCCCTTCGTGGCCGGTCATGCCGTGGTCAAGACCGACAAGGAGAGCCGCAACAACGGCGCCGTGTCGGCGGCACCGTTCGGTTCGGCCAGCATATTGCCCATCAGCTGGATGTACATCGCCATGCTGGGCGACGAAGGGCTGAAGAAATCCACTCAGGTGGCCATCCTCAATGCCAACTATCTGGCCAAGAAGCTGGGTGAATCCTTCCCCGTGCTCTATTCCGGACGCAACGGCCGGGTGGCTCACGAGTGCATCCTGGATATCCGCCCGCTGAAAGAGGCGTCCGGCATCAGCGAGATGGACGTGGCCAAGCGGCTGATGGACTACGGCTTCCATGCGCCGACCATGAGCTTCCCGGTGGCGGGCACCCTGATGGTCGAGCCGACGGAATCCGAATCCAAGCGCGAGCTGGATCGCTTCGTCGAGGCAATGACAGCCATCCGTGCCGAGATTGCCAAGGTGCAGGACGGTCACTGGAGCCTGGCCGACAACCCGCTGGTCAACGCGCCCCATACCCAGGATGACGTGATGGACGCTGAGTGGAATCGTGGCTACAGCCGCGCCGAGGCGGTGTTCCCGTCCGATGCAGTCCGTGCAGCCAAGCTCTGGCCGTCAGTGAATCGCATCGACGATGTATACGGCGATCGCAACCTGTTCTGCGCCTGCATCCCGACCGAGGATTACGCCAAGTAATCGCGGTGCAGAGTGAATGAGGGTTAGCTACCCGATAAAACCAAGGCCACCCCAGCGGGTGGCCTTGTTGTTTGTGGCGAATGTCTGACATGACATCACGCCGGAGTCTTCGCAGCCTCGGGCTGCGTCAGGACTTGGCCGGTGCAAGCAGGGCCAGGGCTTTGGCCAGGGCATCGACGGATTCCTGATGCTTGCCCGCCTTGTGCAGAGTTTCCCCTTCGGCCCGCAGCCTTTTCACCTCGGCCAGTTGCTCTGCACTGAGGGCCGGGCCTGCGGCGAGGGCATCATCTATCTTCTTCATGTCTGCGGGGCAGTGAAAGGCGAGGGCGTTGCCAGCAAAGAGCAGGCCGATCATCAGCAGTTTGGTTTTCATGTTTGTTATCTCAAGGAGGGGGCTCATCAAGGATAGCGCGCCCCTTGCAGGGCCGGTTGGGTTGATGTGGGCAGGAAGCAAGCGGTACCATGACTGTTTAGCTCATTAATGAGCCACACAGGGAGACTCAATGTCACTCACAAGGTTGCTGTCACCCTTGGCCAGTCTGGTAATTTTTATCCTGGGCCACGGCATGTTCAATACCCTGCTGACGGTGCGCCTCTCGGCAGAGCAGGTGTCGGTGCAAGCCATAGGCCTGGTGTCGGCCGCCTATTTTGGCGGTCTGGTGCTAGGGGCCTTCGTCAACGCGCGCCTCATCATACGGGTCGGCCATATCCGGGCCTATGCGGCCTACGCCTCCCTGCTCTGTTTTCTGTTCCTGCTGCACGGCATGGTGGTGGAACCCGTCAGCTGGGCGGCGCTGCGGCTGGTGGGAGGCTTTGCCACCGGCGGTCTGTTCGTGGTGCTGGAGTCCTGGATGCTGGTCTCTAGTTCCCCGGCCAATCGGGGGCGGCTGATGTCGCTCTACATGATCCTGCTCTACGGATCACTGGCCATGGGCCAATTGGTGCTCAAGTGGGTGGATCCCATGGTGCTGACCCCGTTTGCCCTGTGTGCCATGGCGGCCACCTTGTCGGTGGTGCCGCTTGCGCTCTCCCGGGTGGCGACACCGGCCATGGTGGCGCCCCAACCTGTCGGGGTGATCGAGCTGGTGCGGCTTACCCCGGCGGGCATGGGCAGCAGCTTCACCTCAGGTCTTATCCTCGGTGCCATCTACGGTCTGTTGCCGCTTTATTTTACCGATAGCGGTGCTTCGCTTTCGCGGGTGGCGGACATGATGGCGCTGGTGATCCTGGGGGGCATGTGCCTGCAGTATCCCATTGGCCGGGTCTCTGATCGCTATGACCGGCGGCTGGTGATCCTGCTGCTCAGTGCCGTGCTGACCCTGCTCGCTTTGCTGATGGTGTTGTTGCCCGAGGATTGGCGCGAGCCGATCGCCGGCGTCCTGGTGTTCTTGCTGGGGGGGATGGCGTTCTCCATTTATCCCCTGAGTCTGAGCCATGCCTGCGATGAGCTGCGCCCGGATCAGGTGCTGGGGGCCAATCAGGGATTGCTGCTCGCCTACAGTTTGGGCGCCATGATAGGGCCATTGCTGGCGCCTTTGTCATGATGCAGTTCGGGCCACAGGGGCTGTTTGTCTACTTTGCCCTGTGCGGCGCCCTACTGACGGCTTATCTGGGCTGGCGCAAGCGGCAGCGGGCCCCCATTCCGCTGGCCGAGCATCAGGTGTTCATGCCGGTACCGCCCAATACCCCCATGACTGCCGAACTGGAGCCGAGAACGGATCTGGCGGGGGAGGCTGTCCCTGCCAGCTATGCCACGCCTGAGTCGTCCGGGCCGCAGGATATGAAGGCCAGCTAGCGGTCACTGAATCACGCGGATAAAAAAGCCGACTCCAGGGAGTCGGCTTTTTATTGGCAACGGGACTATTTGCAACGGGACTATCAGGCGGTCACGGCATCGGCCTTGGCGGATGTCTCGGTGGCGTCCGGCGCCGCATTGCGGATGAGGTAATCAAATGCCCCCAGCGCTGCGGTCGCCCCTGCGCCCATGGAGATGATGATCTGCTTGAACGGCACCGTAGTGGCGTCACCGGCAGCATAGACCCCGGGCAGGGAAGTGGCGCCCTTGGTGTCGATCTCGATCTCGCCGAAGCGGGTCAGTGCCACCTCGCTCCCCTTGAGGAACTCGGTGTTCGGCACCAGACCGATCTGGACGAAGATACCGGCGACCGCCAGGTGCTTGATCTCACCCGTGGTGCGGTCCTCGTAATCCATACCCACCACCTTGCTGCCGTCACCGATCACTTCCGTGGTGCGGGCGCTCATGATGATGTCGATGTTGCCCATGGAGCGGGCTTTCTTCTGCAGCACCTCGTCGGCGCGCAGGGTATCGGCAAATTCCACCACTGTGACGTGCTCGACGATGCCGGCGAGATCGATGGCTGCTTCGATACCGGAGTTACCGCCACCGATCACTGCCACCCGCTTGCCCTTGAAGAAGGGACCGTCGCAGTGGGGGCAGTAGGCTACGCCCTTGGTGCGGTATTCGAGTTCGCCAGGCACGTTCAGGTCACGCCAGCGGGCACCGGTCGCCAGGATCACGGCGCGGCTCTTCAGCGTGGCACCAGAGGCCAGCGCCACATTCACATAGCCGTCCTTGCTGATTGCTGCGGCACGCTGCTCGGTGATCACTTCCACACCGTACTGCTTGACGTGCTGCTCCAAGCTTGCAGCCAGCTTGGGACCTTCGGTGTAGGGCACGGAGATGAAGTTCTCGATGCCGACCGTGTCCATCACCTGACCACCAAAACGCTCTGCGACGATGGCGGTACGAATGCCTTTACGGGCGGCATAGATGGCTGCTGCGGCACCAGCCGGGCCACCACCCACTACCAGCACATCGTAAGGCGCTTTTTCATTGAGCTCTTCAGCCTTGCGTTCTGCGGCGCCTGTGTCGAGCTTGGCAATGATCTCTTCCAGCGAGATACGGCCCTGGCTGAACGGCTGACCGTTCATGTAGACGTTCGGCACCGCCATGATCTGGCGCTCGTTCACTTCGTCCTGGAACAGGGCACCGTCGATCATGGTGTGGGTGATACCGGGATTCAGGGTCGCCATCAGGTTCAGCGCCTGTACCACGTCCGGGCAGTTGTGGCAGGAGAGGGAGATATAGGTCTCGAAGTGAAATTCGCCCTTCAGCTGCTTGATCTGCTCCAGCACGGCCGGATCTGTCTTGGAAGGGTGGCCGCCGCTTTGCAGCAAGGCGAGCACCAGAGAGGTAAATTCATGACCCATGGGGATGCCGGCAAAATGAACGCGCGGGGCCTGGCCCTTTGGCGCGATGCTCATGGAAGGCTTGCGAGCGGCAGTGCCAGAGGTCTGGGTAATCTTGGGGGACATCTCGCTGATCTCTGTGGCCAATGCCAGCAGCTCTGCGGATTTGTCACTGTCATTGCCGGACACGCTGATCTCGATGGGATTGACGATGTACTGCAGATAGGTGTTCAGCTGTTGTTTGAGGTTGGTATCCAACATCTTCGAATTCCTTCTTTTGATTGCGGGTCGGCGTTTTGTCAGGCCAGAAAGCAGACCGGCCCTTGAATGGGCCGGTCTTGGAAGCGGAGGCTTAGATTTTGCCTACCAGATCCAGGGACGGGGCCAGGGTGGCATCGCCTTCTTTCCACTTGGCCGGGCAGACTTCACCCGGGTGGGAAGCAACGTACTGGGCCGCTTTGACTTTGCGCAGCAGTTCCAGGGCGTCACGGCCGATGCCGCCAGCGTTGATTTCAACGATCTGGATGATGCCCTGCGGGTCGATGACGAAGGTGCCGCGGTCAGCCAGACCGGCTTCTTCGATCATGACGCCGAAGTTGCGGGTGATGGCGCCAGTCGGGTCACCAATCATCGGATACTGGATCTTCTGGATGGTGTCGGAGGTGTCGTGCCATGCCTTGTGGGTGAAGTGGGTGTCGGTGGAGACGGAGTAGATCTCGACGCCCAGCTTCTTGAATTCGGCGTAGTTGTCAGCCAGGTCACCCAGCTCGGTCGGGCAAACGAAGGTGAAGTCAGCCGGGTAGAAGAACACCACGGACCACTTGCCTTTCAGGTCAGCGTCAGACACCTGAACGAATTTGCCATTGTGGTAGGCGGTGGCGTTGAACGGCTTGATTTCAGTGTTGATGTAGGTAGACATGTATTAGCTCCTTGGTGATGTACATATGCCTGTCTGGTATTGAAGAGTCTGTCCGGACCAGGCGTTTAACGTTCGATGGATTCATCATAGGGGCTTCTCCTAATCGGTTAAAGCCGCAATTTTGAATCACTTCAATCTATCTATTAGATAACCTACCGCTGCTGTACCTAACATGAATATTTCTGACATGCAGAGGTAACCCCTTGTCGAGATTCAACATCTGTGCGGTTCTTGGGTTTTTCAAGGGGCGAATGGGCAGCTTTCTCGGGGGGACGGGGCGTGGCAGTGACGTACTGGGCGAAACACGCAAAAAGAGGGGGGCCCGGGGCAGGGCAGGAGGGTGCAGATAAAAAAAATCCCGGCGCTGTCGTAAGGACAAGGCCGGGTCATCAAACAAGGAATGGCTATATAAACAAAAGCTTTACAGCAAAGACTAACTACGGGGTGTGCAAACTTGCAGACATATGAGAGGAAGAGGCTGGGTGCACAATCCCTCGTCTCCCCCTCGGCAACTATTGCATGGGGGAGATAATAGTGTGATGCAGATCACAAAGCAAGGTTGTGGTGTAAATTTTCAATCAAAATGAAAGTCTTTCAGCTTTATTGCCGATTTCATGTGCTGAAAACGCTTTTATTGTAATTTTATTACAGGTTTTAAAGATCAGAAATCGCCGGGCGGTTCCTGTTCTTCCATCAGTTCGAGCAGGTTGATGGCAACCGCAATGAAATCCGACTCCGTGACTATGCCCACCAGTTTGCGCCCCTTGAGCACCGGCAGGCAGCCATATTTGTGGCGCTGCAGGTAGAGCGCCGCCTCCTTGATGCCGGCGTGGGGATCCACGCTCGCCACCTGGCGGGTCATGATCTCGTCGAGCTGGACGCTGTCGGTGAATTCCGCTTCCCGCTCCGGGTTGATGAGCAGCAGCTTGGACTCGCGGGTGGCCAGGATGTCGGTGAGGGTGACCAGACCCAGCAGGTGATGGTGCTCGTCGACGATGGGGATGTGGCGGATCCGCTCCTGCTGCATCAGATCCATCGCCTGTTTGACGCTGTTTTCCGGACCCAGAGTGAAGGGATGTTCTGTCATGATCTCGGATAAGGTCATCATGGTGGGCCTCCTTGTGTATCTGCTTTCACCCTAGCCCAGCCCCCACAGGCAAAACATGATCAGGGTCAATACAAAACCTTAAAGGTTTTTTAACTGGCCCTGCTTCACATAATTGCTCGCTATCCCTTGTCTCTCTTGGGTTTTTGGTCTTTTGGGTTGCCTTGGAAGAGGGGGATAACTAGACTAGCCGCCGATTCCCCCGAGGTGAAAGATGCAAGTATCCGATTTTCATTTTGATCTGCCAGACGAGCTGATTGCCCGCTATCCGATGGCAGAGCGTACCGCCAGCCGCCTGTTGCAGCTCGATGGTCAAAGCGGCGCCCTGCGCCATGGTCAATTTGTGGACGTGCTGGACCAGCTCAACCCCGGCGATCTGCTGGTATTCAACAACACCCGTGTCATTCCGGCGCGCATGTTTGGCCAGAAGGCCAGCGGCGGCAAGCTGGAGGTGCTGGTGGAGCGCATCCTGGATGAACAGAGCGTGCTGGCTCACGTGCGCTCTTCCAAATCGCCCAAGCCCGGCACCCGTCTTATTCTGGATGGTGGGCCCGACGGTGAGAAAGTCGAAGCCGAGATGCGGGCCCGCCACGATGCCCTGTTCGAGATCCATTTCCAGGACCCCCGCCCCGTGCTGGAGATCCTGGAGGCCATAGGCCACATGCCGTTGCCCCCCTATATCGACCGCCCCGACGAGGATGCCGACAAGGAGCGTTACCAGACCGTTTACAACCAGAAGCCGGGCGCCGTGGCGGCGCCGACCGCCGGCCTGCACTTCGATGAGCCGCTGCTCGAGCGGATCAAGGCCAAGGGTGTGGAGCTGGCCTTCGTCACCCTGCATGTAGGGGCGGGGACCTTCCAGCCGGTGCGGGTGGACAAGATTGAAGATCACCACATGCACTCGGAATATGCTGAAGTGCCGCAGGAGGTGGTGGATGCCATAGCCGCAACGCGCGCCCGCGGTGGCCGGGTGATTGCGGTGGGGACCACCTCGGTACGCTCGCTCGAGAGCGCCGCCAAGGTGAGCCTGGCTCAGGGCAAGCCGCTGGCGCCGTTTTTCAGCGACACCGACATCTTCATCTTCCCCGGCTACCAGTTCCAGGTGGTCGATGCCATGGTGACCAACTTCCATCTGCCGGAGTCGACCCTGATCATGCTGGTCAGCGCCTTCGCCGGTTACGATCACGTGATGGCGGCCTATCAGGCGGCCGTGACCGAAAATTACCGTTTCTTCAGCTACGGGGACGCCATGTTCGTCACCCGTCGCCGGGCGGTGGCATAAGCCTCGCCCTTTATACCGGGCCTTCGGGCTCTCTATTGTCAGACTGTTTCTCTGACGCAACGAGGTAGCAATGAAATTTGAACTGAAAACCACCGACGGCCGTGCCCGTCGCGGCCAGTTGGTATTCGAGCGCGGCACAGTGCAGACCCCAGCCTTCATGCCGGTCGGTACCTATGGCACCGTCAAGGGGATGACCCCGGAAGAAGTGCGCGAGACAGGTGCCCAGATCCTGCTTGGCAACACCTTCCACCTCTGGCTGCGGCCGGGGCAGGAAGTAATGCGCGCCCATGGCGATCTGCATGACTTCATGAACTGGCAGGGCCCGATCCTGACCGACTCGGGTGGTTTCCAGGTGTTCAGCCTGGGGCACATTCGCAAGATCACCGAGGCGGGCGTGCACTTCCGTCACCCCATCAACGGCGAGAAGATCTTCCTCGACCCCGAGAAATCCATGGAGATACAGTACGATCTGGGCTCCGATATAGTGATGATCTTCGATGAGTGCACCCCGTACCCGGCCACGTACGAAGAGGCGCGCAAGTCCATGGAGATGTCCCTGCGCTGGGGCAAGCGCTCGCGCGACAAGTTTGATGCCCTGGGCAACAAGAATGCCCTGTTCGGTATCATTCAGGGCTCCGTGTATGAAGAGCTGCGGGACGTGTCCCTCAACGGTCTGCTGGAGATCGGCTTCGACGGTTATGCGGTCGGCGGTCTGGCGGTGGGTGAGCCCAAGGAAGACATGCACAGGATCCTCGAGCACGTCTGCCCGAAAATTCCGGCCGACAAGCCGCGTTACCTGATGGGCGTGGGCAAGCCGGAAGACTTGGTGGAAGGGGTGCGCCGCGGGGTTGACATGTTCGACTGCGTGATGCCGACCCGCAATGCCCGCAACGGCCATCTGTTCACCACGGATGGTGTGGTCAAGATCCGCAACGCCAAGTATCGCAGCGACACCAGTACCCTGGATGCGGACTGCGATTGCTACACCTGCAAGAACTACACCCGCAGCTATTTGTACCATCTGGACAAGTGCAACGAGATCCTCGGTGCCCGTCTGAACACCATTCACAACCTGCGTTATTACCAGCGTGTGATGCAGGGTTTGCGGGACGCGATCGAGCAGGGTAAATTAGACGACTTTGTAGCTGAGTTTTACCGTCGGCAAGGGAAGCCTGTGCCTCCGTTAGCTGAAAATGACGTGAAATAACAACGATATATAAGCCAGTTCTCAAATCTACATCAATAAGAGGTTGTTAAATGAGCATTATCTCCAAGGCGTATGCAGAAGGCGCAGTTCCGGGTGCACAGGGTGGTGGTATGGAAATGATCATCATGCTGGCCGTGTTTGGCCTTATCTTCTACTTCATGATCTATCGTCCCCAGGCCAAGCGCGCCAAGACTCATCGTGATCTGATGAGCTCCCTCTCCAAGGGTGATGAAGTGCTCACTTCCGGTGGCCTGGTCGGCAAGATTGCCAAGGTGTCCGCCGATAGCGAATACATAGTGCTGGCCCTGAATGATCAGACTCAAGTCACCATCAAACGTGATTTCGTCTCTGCCGTTCTGCCCAAGGGTTCTATTCAGTCCCTTTAATCTCCCGAGGAGCACAGCGTGTTAAATCGCTATCCGCTGTGGAAATACCTGATGGTGGTCTTCGTGATCGCCATCGGTTTTCTATATGCAGCCCCCAATCTTTACGGCGAAGACCCGGCCTTGCAGATCTCTGCCAGCCGGGGTGCCGAAGTCAAGCTAGAGACGCTTGATCTGGTGAAAGAGACGCTGGATGCGGCTCAGATCCCGGTCAAGCATGCTGCGTTCGAACACGGTTTCATTCTGATCCGTTTCAAGAACACCGAAGAACAGCTCAAGGCGCGCGACGTCGTCGCCAACAAGCTGGGCGACAACTTCATTACCGCTCTCAACCTGGCGCCCTCCACGCCTGCCTGGCTCGAAGCCATCGGTGCCAACCCGCTCAAGCTGGGTCTTGACCTGCGCGGCGGTGTGCACTTCCTGATGGAAGTGGACATGGCCGAGGCGCTGACCAAGCAGCAAGAGCAGATGGTGCAGGATTTCCGCGCCGAGCTGCGTACCCAGAAGATCCGTTATTCCGGCGTGCGTCGGGCCGGTGATCAGGTACAGGTGCTGTTCCGCGATGAAGCGGATCAGGCCAAGGCGGTCTCTCACCTGCGTCGTCAGAACCCTGATCTGACCTTCACCACAGAACAGAAGGGGGATGAGTTCATCCTGCTGGCGGGTCTGAGCGAAGCCAAGATCAAGGAAGTGAAGAAGTACGCCCTCGAGCAGAACATCACCATCATCCGTAACCGGGTGAACGAGCTGGGTGTGGCCGAGCCGCTGGTACAACAGCAGGGTGCCGAGCGCATCGTGGTGGAGCTGCCCGGTATTCAGGACACGGCCCGTGCCAAGGAGATCCTGGGCGCGACCGCGACCCTGGAATTCCACATGGTCGATGAGACTGCCGATATCCAGGCCGCCGCCGATGGCCGGGTGCCACCGAGCTCCAAGGTCTACAACGATCGCAACGGCCGTCCCGTCGTGCTGCAAAAGCGCATCATACTGACCGGTGACCACATAGTGGGTGCCCAGTCCGGTTTCGACGAATACAGCCGTCCCCAGGTCAACATCAAGCTCGATGGCCAGGGTGGCAACAAGATGGCCAACTTTACCAAGGACAACGTCGGTAAAGGCATGGCCACAGTGTTCATCGAATACAAGCCGGTCGGTCAGCCGGGTCCGGATGGCAAGCGCAAGTTCCGCAAGCAGGAGGAGGTGATCAACGTCGCCACCATCCAGTCGCGTCTTGGCAGCCAGTTCCGCATCACGGGTATCGACAACGCGAACGAAGCCCACAACCTGGCGCTGCTGTTGCGTGCCGGTGCCCTGATAGCCCCGATCCAGATCGTCGAAGAACGCACCATAGGCCCGAGCCTGGGTCAGCAGAACATCGACAGCGGTATGGAAGCTATCGGCTGGGCCATGCTGGTGATCGTGCTGTTCATGGGGATCTACTACCGTGCATTCGGCTGGGTGGCCAACCTGGCGCTTACCATGAACCTGGTGCTGATCGTCGGCATCATGTCGATGATCCCCGGGGCCACCATGACACTGCCGGGCATTGCCGGTATCGTCCTGACCTTAGGGATGGCGGTGGATGCCAACGTGCTGATCTACGAGCGTATTCGTGAAGAGATCCGCAACGGTCGCGGGGTGCAGCAAGCCATCCATCTGGGCTTCGACCGCGCCTTCTCGACCATAGCCGACTCCAACGTCACCTCGCTCATCACCTGCGTGATCCTGTTCGGTATCGGCACCGGCGCCATCAAGGGCTTCGCCCTGACGCTGGGCATTGGTCTGAGTGCCTCCATGTTTACGGCCATTACTGTATCCCGCGCCATCATCAACCTGGCCTGGGGTGGACGGCGCATCGACAAGCTGCCGATCTAAGGAAGAGACATGTTTCAGATTCTACATTTTGAAAAGCCTATCCCCTTCATGCGCTTCGCCAAGTCGGGAATGGTGTTCTCTGCCCTGCTGACGATACTCGCCCTGTTCTGCCTGTTCGATCGGGGTCTGAACTGGGGTCTGGACTTCACCGGTGGTACCACCATAGAGGTGGGATTCCAGCAATCGGTGAGCCTGGACAAGATGCACGAGGCGCTGGATCAGCAGAAGATTGAAGGGGCGACCCTGCAATTCTTCGGCTCCAGCCGTGACGTGCTGGTGCGCATGACCCCGAAAGAGGGGGTCAAGGTGGAGCAGCAGGGTAACGAAGTGCTGGCTGCAGCCAAGTTGATCGATCAGAGCGCCGTGCTCAAGCGCGTCGAATTCGTCGGCCCCTCGGTGGGTGACGAGCTGGCGACAGACGGTGCCCTGGCCATGCTGGCCTCCATCATCTGTATCCTGATCTACGTGGCGGTGCGCTTCGAATGGCGTCTGGCCATGGGGGGCATTCTCTCCCTGGCGCACGATGTGATCATCACCCTCGGCATCTTCGCCTACTTCCAGTACGAGTTTGACTTGACCGTGCTGGCGGCCTTGATGACGCTGGTGGGTTACTCTCTGAACGACACTATCGTGGTGTTCGACCGGTTGCGGGAGAACTTTCGCAAGGTGCGCAAGGGAAATACCAGCGAAATTATGGATCTTTCCATGACCGAGACCCTGAGCCGGACCATCATCACCTCGGGGTTGACTTTCGTGGTGGTGGTGGCGCTGCTGCTCAAGGGCGGTCCGCTGATCCACGGTTTTGCCATCGCCATGGTGATCGGGGTGGCCTTCGGGACCTACTCCTCCATCTATGTGGCGAGTGCCTCAGCCATGTTCTTCGGGGTCAAGCGGGAGCACATGCTGCCGACCCAGGTGGAAAAAGAGGGCGCGGATCAGCAAGAGATCCTGCCGTAAACGACAAGGGCGCCGCGAGGCGCCCTTTCTCTTATGGCCCGGGTGAGTCATTATGCTCCCCGTTACCCATCTCCTATCATCCAAGGCAAGGAGCAAGCCATGCAACACAATCCCCGTTTTCTGGCGCTGGTAGAGGCCGTTCGTCCCCAGGTGCAAGAGACAGACGTGCATCAGGTCAAACGCTGGCAGGATGAGGGGCGCGCCTTTCATCTTATTGACGTGCGGGAAGAGAGCGAGTGGGCAAGGGGTCATCTGCCGGGGGCCGAATACCTGGGCCGTGGCGTGATCGAGCGTGACATAGAGACTCGCTATCCGGATCCGGCCTCCGAGCTCTACCTCTATTGTGGTGGGGGATTTCGCTCCATCCTGGTGGCGGATAACCTGCAGAAGATGGGTTATAGCCGGGTTGTCAGCGTAGATGGTGGCTTTCGGGGCTGGTGTGATGCCGGATACCCTGTCGAATCCTGATTTATTTGAGGGAGAGAGGATCAGCCACATGACAAAGTGTCGGTTGACCTTTACCATATGCGGGGTCAAGCGTAAGCGTCGGAGTGTTCATTGAACGTCAGGAAAGGGATTGGATACCTCCTTGGTATCCTGTTGCTGCTCCCCATGTGGGGTTGCAGCAGTAGCAGTCAGGTTGAAGCGCCTCAAGTTCCCAAGCCGCAACCCGCTTCACTGGTATTGGCGACCCCCCTGCAGGTCTCTTACCAGAGCGAGTTGGCGTTGGCGCGACTCGGGCAGATGCTCGGTGAGATGGAATTGACCACCGAGCAACGGGCTGAACTGTTTTATGAGCGTGCAGTGGTGTTTGACCGGGTTGGCTTGCGCTCCCTGGCGAGGCTGGATTTCAACCGGGCCTTGCGGGAGAAACCGGATTTTGCCGAGGCCTACAACTTCATCGGCGTCTATCTGGTGCAGCAGCAGAATTATGACGAAGCCTACGAGGCATTTGATTCCGCCCTCGAGCTGGCTCCCGATTATGACTATGCCTATCTCAACCGTGGCATAGCGCTCTATTACGGCAATCGTCCCGAGCTGGCCGCAGCCGATATGAAACGCTTCTATGAAGCGCAGCCGGAAGATCCCTATCGGGTGATCTGGCTCTATCTGGCCGAGCAGAAGCTCAACGCGCCGGCCGCCATGAGCCGGATGCGCGAGCGTCTCAACAAATATGACGATGACGCCTGGAACTGGGATCTGGTTCGCCTCTACACAGGCGAGCTCAATGCGACCCAGTTGATGGGCAACGTGGTGAAAGGGGTGAAGGACAACCGGGAGCTTGCCGAGCGCCTGTGTGAAACCTACTTCTACCTCGGCAAGTTTGAACTGGCCAAGGGCAACCGCAAGGAAGCCATCAGCTACTTCAAGCTGGCACTCGCCAACAACGTGTACGACTTCATCGAGCACAGGTATGCCCTGCTCGAGCTGGAGCTGATGGCGCGCAAACCCTTGCCGCCGGGTGCCCAGAGCGCACAGGGCAAGAGTAGCAAGCAGGCCTCCTGATTGCAGGCTCTCGCGATGTAAAAAAGGCCTCACAATGAGGCCTTTTTGCTGTCTGCGCTCTGGCATGGGTGTGGTGTTATTCCACCAGGCCTATGCCGGGGATATTTGGCAACAGTAGCCGTGGCAACCGCGCCCAGACCTGTCTGCGCTCTGGCATGGGAGTGGCGTTATTCCACCAGGCTCATGCCGGGGATCTGACGCCAGTAACCGTTGCAGTCTCGCTCCTGCTGCAGGGGGAGAGGAGCCTGACCCTGCACATTGGCCTTGAAGCTGGCCAGTATCTCCAGTGTCTCCATCCCTTCGGGAGAGAGGCGCACCACGTCCACCAGACCGTCCATCGTTTTGAGCTCGTTGCCCAGATTGTAGCAGTAGCCGGACTGGGTCTGGATACCGTTGAGGTTGAACACCTTCTGCCCCTCGCGGCTGCTGGCGAGGCGCCCCGTGGGGTAGTGGATGCAGGCGAGTTCGCAGTTGTCCTTGGGCTTGTCGAGGGAGCGGGCGGTGAAGCAGCGCGCCGAGTAGGCGAGCGGCAGGTGGCCGTAGGCGAACACCTCCACCTCGAACTGCTGGCGCGCGCTGCCCAGATCCTGATTGAGCTGCACCAGCCAGTCGCGCGACAGCTCCACCGGCATCACCCAGCGTGTCATCCCCTGTTTGAGCAGCATGCGCAGCACATCGGCGTTGTAGGCATTGATGGCCGGGCCGCAGACAAACGGGATCCCCGCCTCCCAGGCAAGTTGTACCGTGCCGAGATCGTTGGCCTCGACCATGAGATCGCCATTGTCGACCAGCCGCTTCACCTCCTTGAGCTCCGAGGGGGCCGAGATCAGCGCCAGGGTGGAGAGCACCACCTGCTTGCCCGAACCGGCCACCTGGCGGGCGAGGGTAATCCAGTCATCCACTTTCAGTTCGCGGCGCTTGCTGCAGACGGTTTCCCCCAGATAGATGATGTCCGCCTGGCTCTGTGCCGCGGCGTCGTAGAAGGCCTGGGTGTCGGCCTTGGGCCAGTAGAAGAGCAGAGGCCCGAGAGAGAATTGCATGTGGTTGAGCTCCTTTATTGCCACTGACGATGATAGGCACCCAGGGTAGTCTGGCTCCCCTCGGAGACGCGGGCGAGCTGGGCATCCCACTCGGCCTTGACGCTGTAAGCCTCGGGATTGGCCTGGTAGGCATCGATGGCCGCGCGCCAGACCCGGGTGACCTGCTCCACGTAGGCGGGACTGCGCTGGCGCCCCTCGATCTTGACCGACTGGATCCCGGTCTGGAACAGCTCGGGCAAGAGGCCGAGCGTGTTGAGGCTGGTCGGCTCCTCCAGGGCGTGGTAGGTCTGGCCATCCACCTCGAAGCGGCCCTTGCACAGGGTCGGGTAACCGGCGTTTTCACCCGGGCCGTAGCGGTCTATCAGCACCTCGTTGAGGCGGGACTCGAGGCCAGCCGGCGTCTCCTCCCAGCGTACAAACTTGGCCGGTGAGCAGGCACCCACGGTATTGGGACTCTCGCCTGTCATGTAGGAGGAGAGATAGCAGCGCCCCTCGGCCATGATGCAGAGGCTGCCAAAGGCGAACACCTCGAGGCCGACATCGGTCTCGCGGGCCAGCTGTCTGACCTGATGCATGGAGAGCACCCGTGGCAACACCACCCGGCCGACGTTGAAATTCTGCTGATAGAAGCGGATGGCGGCGGCATTGGTGGCGCTGGCCTGCACCGAGACGTGCAGCTCCATGTCCGGATGATGGCGGCTGGCGTAATCGAGCACGGCGAGATCGGCGATGATCAGGGCATCGGCACCGAGCGCCACACCCCTGTCCACAGCCTGCTTCCATCTGGCATCCGAGCCCGGGTGGGCGAAGGTATTGATGGCGATGTGCAGCTTGCGGCCATGCTGGTGCACGTAGTCCACCGCTTTTTCCAGCTTGCTGTCGGTGAAGTTGAGACCGGCAAAGTGGCGGGCATTGGTGTCATCCTTGAAACCGATGTAAACCGCATCGGCCCCGTTATCCACGGCTGTTTTCAGTGCCGGCAAACTGCCTGCCGGACAGAGTAATTCCATCGGGTACGCTCCGAGAGGGCAAAAAATGCAAAAGTGGCCCGATTGTATTCATCGATGCCTTCCCACTTTTTGACCTGAGGCAGCTTTGTGTGGCTTTACCCTTCTTGAGGTAAGTCGGCACAAGTTTGATTTCCAACAGGATCCAGAGCGTGGCCCTGTGTTTGAATGCGCAAAAAACTGGGAGTTTATCGTGTTTCAACAACTGCAATGTCGCCTGGTCGAACAGGCTCCCCGCTTTCTGCGCCGCCCCCTCAAGCTGGTGCCGTTTGCGCTGCAGCAGAACCTGATGGAGCGCCTGCTGGCACGGGTGTTCAAGGAAGCCATCCAGGATGGTGACTTCGAATTTCTGGCCGGCAAATGGCTCAAGGTCGAGGTATCGGATCTCGAGCTGTGCTGGTTCATCAGCGAACAGGATGGAAAACTGGTGGTGGCCCGCGATTGTGAGCGGGCGGATGTCTGCTTCAGCGGCACCACCAACGACCTCATACTGATCGCCGGTCGCAAGGAAGATCCCGATTCCCTCTTCTTTCAGCGCAAGCTGAAGATTGAAGGGGATACCGAGCTGGGACTGGAGGTGAAGAACCTGATGGACAGCCTGGATCTGGCTGGCTTGCCGAGCCTGATGCGCTATCCGCTGATGGATCTTGCCACCTTCATCGAACGGGCACGGACCGCGTCAGCGCAGGAGCCGCACTCTGCGCCGACGGGCGGGGTCCCGTCTCAGGTGTGATGCCAGGCCACCGGCATGGTGGCGGTAGTGGCTGCGAGCCCACAGGCAGCGGCAGGCCCAGACGCATGGGATCAAGGCCAGCAGGGCAGTGGCGTTGGGGAGGCGGGAGAGCAACAGGCCCAGCGCCAGCCAGACGAAGGGCTGCGCCTCGTACAGCCACTCCGGCTGGAACCAGCGTTTGGTCGGAAAGATGACCAGATCGGTGCGCCGATAGCTGGATCGCATCATCCAGATGACGGCGCCTGCGACAAACAACAGGCTGCCCGCCAGCCAGAGCAAGGGGGTCTGGGTAAGCGTGAGCGTGCCGACCGCGATCAGCAGATAGCAGACTGGTAACCTCTCATAAAGCCAGCGTGGGCACATGTTGCCTCCGCTCCTAGATCCACTCATCCTCCAAGTTTAGCCTGCAGTCAGCCTCCGCTCATGATGCTTTGTTCTACACAATGATGGTTTTGTTGTGAAATGGCGCGCCTTTTACGGTGCCAAAATAGCGATTGGCTATGTTACAATTGCGCGCCATTTTTGACTGAAGATTGACTGGGCATGTTGGATCAGATTCGTATCGTGTTGGTAAACACTTCTCACACCGGCAACATGGGCTCTGCGGCGCGCGCCATGAAGACCATGGGACTGACTCAACTGGTGTTGGTTGATCCGCAGGCCCTGCCAGATGACAACGCCATGGCCCTGGCGGCAGGGGCCAGCGATGTCCTGGCCAATGCCCGTATTGTCTCGACGCTGGATGAAGCCATTGCTGATTGTGGTCTGGTCATAGGCACCAGCGCCCGTTCCCGGACCCTGAGCTGGCCCATGCTGGATCCTCGCGAAGCGGGGGAGAAGGCGGTGGTGGAGGGGGTGAAGCATCCGGTGGCTCTGGTGTTTGGTCGTGAACGCACCGGCCTCACCAACGACGAGCTGCAGAAGTGCCACTATCATGTGGCCATTGCGGCCAACCCTGAATACAGCTCCCTCAATCTGGCCATGGCGGTGCAGACCCTCTGCTACGAAGTGCGGATGCACTGGTTGCAGGATCAGGCTCCCGAGGTGGAGAGCGAGGCGGATTATCCCAGTGCCGATCAGCTGGAAGGTTTCTATCAGCACCTGGAGCAGACCCTGCTCAAGACGGGTTTCATCGCCGATGATCATCCGGGGCAGGTGATGAGCAAGCTGCGTCGCCTGTTCAATCGAGCCCGTCCGGAAACGGTGGAACTCAACATTCTGCGCGGCATTTTGACCTCGGTACAGAAGCCGAAACCGCAGGATTAAACCTGACTGTATTACTCAACCATATACTTGACTGTTTTAGTCGGGTATGTGACCATATGCCCATATTGATTGGTTCGCAAGACGGTAAGGCATATGAGACTGACCTCAAAAGGACGTTACGCTGTGACTGCCATGCTCGACGTGGCGTTGCATGCAGAGCAGGGGCCCGTGCCCCTGGCTGATATTTCAGAACGCCAGGGCATCTCCTTGTCCTATCTGGAGCAACTGTTTGCCCGCCTGCGCAAGCATGGTCTGGTGAGCAGCGTACGTGGCCCGGGTGGCGGTTATCGCCTCGGTCTGGCCCCTGACGCCATCTCGGTCGGTCAGGTGATCACCGCGGTCGACGAATCGGTGGATGCCACCAAGTGCCTCGGCAAAGGCGGCTGCCACGGCGGCACCCAGTGCCTCACTCACTCCCTGTGGCGTGATCTCAGCGAGCGCATTTCCAGTTTCCTGGGGGATATCACCCTGGCAGAGCTGGTGGGTCAGGCGGATGTGCGCCGGATCGCCGGCAAGCAAGACGAACAAATGAAAACCGTGTTGTCCCTGGTTGATCGGGCAGAACGCGGCGATGTGAGCTTGAAAGTCCAACTATAAACAAACGTGCTTTCCACAGTCGGTCGATGTGTGACCCTGGCTGTAACGGAGAAAAACATGAAACTGCCTATTTACCTTGATTATTCGGCAACCTGTCCGGTGGACCCGCGTGTCGCAGAAAAAATGATGCAGTGTCTCACCATGGATGGCCTGTTCGGCAATCCAGCATCCCGTTCCCACCGCTTTGGCTGGCAAGCCGAAGAGGCGGTAGACCTGGCCCGTAATCAAGTGGCAGAGCTGATCGGTGCCGACCCGCGCGAGATCGTCTTCACCTCCGGCGCGACAGAATCCAACAACCTGGCCATCAAGGGCGTTGCCCATTTCTATGCTGGCAAGGGCAAACACATCATCACCTCCAAGACAGAGCACAAGGCAGTACTCGATACTTGCCGCCAGCTGGAGCGTGAAGGCTATGAGGTGACCTACCTCGAGCCTATGCCGAACGGCCTGTTCACCTTGGCGCAGATCGAAGGTGCCCTGCGCGATGACACCATTCTGGTCAGCATCATGCATGTGAACAACGAGATCGGCGTGGTGCAGAACATTGCCGCCATCGGCGATCTGTGCCGCTCCCGCAAGATCCTGCTGCACGTGGACGCAGTCCAGAGCGTGGGCAAGATCCCGGTGGATGTGGAAGCCCTGAAAGTGGATCTGCTCTCCATGTCCGCCCACAAGGTATACGGCCCCAAAGGCATAGGTGCCCTCTATGTGCGCCGCAAGCCGCGCGTTCGTCTGGAAGCCCAGATGCACGGTGGCGGTCATGAGCGCGGCATGCGTTCCGGCACCCTGCCGACCCACCAGATCGTCGGCATGGGCGAAGCCTTCCGCATCGCCAGGGAAGAGATGGTGAGTGAAGGTCAACGTATCATGGCCCTGCGTCAGCGTCTGTGGGATGGCATCAAGGACATCGAAGCCGTTTACATCAACGGTGACCTGGAACAGCGTGTGCCGGGCAACCTGAACGTCAGCTTCGCCTATGTGGAAGGAGAATCCCTCATCATGGCGCTGAAGGATCTGGCGGTCTCTTCCGGCTCTGCCTGTACCTCGGCCAGCCTGGAGCCCTCCTATGTGCTGCGTGCACTGGGTCTGAACGACGAGCTGGCGCACAGCTCCATCCGTTTCAGTCTGGGTCGCTTCACCACAGAAGAAGAGATTGATTACGCAATCAAGCTTATCCGTGACTCCATCGGTCGTCTGCGCGAGATGTCTCCCCTGTGGGAGATGTACAAAGACGGCGTCGATCTGAACACGGTCGAATGGGCTCATCACTGATCCACAGGATCAGTGATCAACGGAATTAGCAGGAGTTAGATATGGCTTACAGTGAAAAAGTAATCGACCACTACGAGAATCCCCGCAACGTAGGTGGCTTCGACAAGAACGATCCCAACATTGCGACCGGCATGGTTGGCGCCCCGGCTTGTGGCGACGTGATGAAGCTGCAGCTGAAGATCAGCGACGACGGCATCATCGAAGATGCCAAGTTCAAGACCTATGGCTGTGGTTCCGCCATTGCCTCCAGCTCCCTGGTGACCGAGTGGGTCAAGGGCAAGACCCTGGACGAAGCCGCCGGCATCAAGAACACCGACATCGCCGAAGAACTGGCCCTGCCGCCGGTGAAGATCCACTGCTCCATTCTGGCTGAGGACGCCATCAAGGCCGCCATCGCCGATTACAAGCAGAAGAAAGGTCTCTAAGGTCAGGAGCGCAGTATGGCCATTACCATGACAGATGCCGCAGCGGCACGGGTTTCCTCTTTTCTGACCAACCGGGGCAAGGGCATTGGCCTGCGCCTCGGCGTCAAGACCACCGGCTGTTCGGGTCTTGCCTATGTGCTCGAGTTTGTCGATGAGCTGGCGGATGAAGATCAGGTGTTTGAGCAAAACGGTGTCAAAGTCATCGTCGATGCCAAGAGCCTGATCCATCTGGATGGCACCGAGCTGGACTTCGTCAAGGAGGGGCTCAACGAGGGCTTCCAGTTCAACAACCCCAACGCCAAGGGCGAGTGTGGTTGTGGCGAAAGTTTCAGTGTCTAACCGATTTGACGCACGGCATGTGTTGCCGCTTGAACTGGCCGGAAACGGCCAGTTCAACATCGCCAGCGCCAAGGGCGAGTGTGGTGATGGCGAACGTGTCTAAGAGGCTTGCATGAATCATTTCGAGCTGTTTGGGCTGGTTGAAGGCTTCGAGCTCGATACCCGTCAGCTGGCGGACACCTACCGTCAGTTGCAAACCCAGTTCCACCCCGATCGTTTTGCCACGGCTCCCGAGCGGGAGCAGCTGGTTGCGGTGCAACGTGCCGCCCAGATCAACGATGCCTTCACGACCCTCAAGGCGCCCCTGCGCCGAGCCGAGTATCTGCTCTCCCTGCGCGGCACCGAACTTCGTGGCGAGCAGCAAACCCTGCAAGACACTACCTTCCTGATGCAGCAACTGGAGTGGCGCGAGCGACTGGCCGACTTGAAAGGGGAGCCCGAGCCTGAGCGCGCCATCAAGGATTTTCGCCACGAAATCAGGCATGATCACCAGTTGTTGATGCAACGCCTGACGCAGGATCTCGCCGCTGGCGATGATGTGAGCGCGGCTGATTGCGTTCGCAAACTCAAGTTTGTCGACAAGCTCCTCGAAGAGCTGGAACGATTCGAAGACTCGCTGTTCGAGTCTTGATCCTTTAACGCTGGAATTTTGATTACCCATGGCATTACTGCAAATCGCCGAGCCCGGCCAGAGCGCCGCACCTCATCAGCATAAACGTGCCGTTGGCATCGATCTTGGCACCACCAACTCTCTCGTTGCTGCGGTTCGCAGCGGCCACGCCGATACTCTCTGCGACGAGCAGGGACGCGATCTGCTGCCGTCCGTGGTGCACTATCAGTTCGACAATGGTCAGGCTGATGCGATCCGGGTCGGCTTCGACGCCAAGCGCGAGGCGGCCCTCGATCCGCACAACACCATCGTCTCCGCCAAGCGGATGATGGGCAAGGCACTGGCCGATATCGATACCCGCCAGCAGCCTTACCAGTTCGTGGCTGCCGACAACGGCATGCCCCAGTTGCAGACCCGTCAGGGGCTGGTCAACCCGGTGCAGGTCTCAGCCGAAATCTTGAAGAAACTGGCCGAGCGGGGCGCCGCCGCACTGGGCGGCGAGCTGGATGGCGTTGTCATTACCGTGCCCGCCTATTTCGATGACGCCCAGCGTCAGGGCACCAAGGATGCGGCCCGTCTGGCCGGTCTGCACGTGCTGCGCCTGCTCAACGAGCCGACCGCGGCCGCCATCGCCTACGGCCTCGACTCCGGTCAGGAAGGGGTGATAGCTGTCTATGACCTCGGCGGCGGTACCTTCGACATCTCCATCCTGCGGCTGCACCGCGGCGTGTTCGAGGTGATGGCCACCGGCGGCGACTCCGCCCTCGGCGGCGATGATTTCGATCACCTGCTGGCGGACTGGATCAAGGCGCAAGCCGGCCTTGAAGGCCAGCTCGACGCCCGTACCCAGCGCGAGCTGCTGGACGTGGCCGCCGCCGTCAAACACGGCCTGACCGATGCCGATCGGGTGCCCTGTGCCTTTGCCGGCTGGCAGGGAGAGGTGAGCCGCAGCCAGTTTGATGAGCTCATCATGCCGCTGGTCAAGCGCACCCTGCTGGCTTGCCGCCGCGCCCTGCGCGATGCGGGGCTGGAGCAGGTGGAAGTGCTGGAAGTGGTGATGGTCGGTGGTTCCACCCGGGTGCCGTTGGTGCGCGAGCTGGTGGGCGGTTTCTTCCAGCGTCCGCCGCTGACCAGCATAGATCCGGACAAGGTGGTGGCCATCGGCGCCGCCATCCAGGCCGACATCCTGGTGGGCAACAAGCCCGATGCCGAGATGCTGCTGCTGGACGTGATCCCGCTCTCCCTGGGGCTCGAGACCATGGGTGGCCTGGCCGAGAAGGTGATCCCGCGCAACACCACCATACCGGTGGCCCGTGCTCAGGAGTTCACCACCTTCAAGGATGGCCAGACCGCGATGGCGATCCACGTGGTGCAGGGGGAGCGCGAGCTGGTGGCCGATTGCCGCTCCCTGGCCCGGTTCACCCTGACCGGCATTCCGCCGATGGCGGCGGGCGCCGCCCACATTCGCGTCACCTTCCAGGTGGATGCGGATGGTCTGCTGTCGGTCAGTGCCATGGAGAAATCCTCCGGCGTGCAGGCCGAGATCCAGGTCAAGCCCTCCTACGGGCTGGGGGAGGAGGACATACTCACCATGCTGAGCGCCTCCATCGCCAATGCCCAGCAAGACATGGATGCCCGCATGCTGGCAGAGCAGCAGGTGGAGGCCGATCGTGTGGTCGAAAGCCTCACCGCCGCGCTGGCCGCCGACGGCGATGTACTGCTGAGCGCCGCCGAGCGCGCCGCCATCGACGGTGCTATCACCCATCTGCTGGCCATGCGCGCCACAGGGACAACCAATCAAATCAAAGATGCCATCGAGGCGGCGGACGCCTCCAGTGGCGAATTTGCAGCCCGCCGGATGGATGCCTCCATCCGCAAGGTGCTGACCGGACAAAACGTCAACAAGGTGTAATATGCCAAAACTGATTATTCTGCCCCATCCCGAGCTCTGTCCGGACGGTGCCGCCCTCGAAGGCAAGAGTGGCGAGACCATTCTGGACGTGGCGCTGCGCAACGGCATCGAGATCGAGCACGCCTGCGAGAAGTCCTGCGCCTGCACCACCTGTCACTGCGTGGTGCGGGAGGGGTTCGACTCCCTCGAGCCGAGCGATGAGCTGGAAGATGACATGCTGGACAAGGCATGGGGACTGGAGCCGGAATCCCGCCTCAGTTGCCAGGCCCGTCTGGCGGACGAGGATCTGGTGGTGGAACTGCCCAAGTACACCATCAACCTCGCCTCAGAACGCCATTGATGACGCCTTAATTACACATGAGTGAATTGAGCGTGCAGCATCCCATGGTGCAGTAATGATATGGTGAAGGCCGTGACCCTCGAGGGGAACGGCCTTTTTTGTGCTCGTTATTTCCCTGTTCATGAATGAAAGTGCCAATAAAAAGGAAGCAAGCGAAGATGGCTGACATGATGAAGGTTCTGTTGTCCACCCAGGCCGCCGCCGCCCATTGGGGCGAAGGCGCCCTGCTCAGTTTCAACGATGACCAGGTGCTGATCCATCTGGACCTTGCCCGCCAGGAGCCGGATGCACTGCGTGCCATCCAGCGTGCTGGCCGTCGACTCGAGTCGACCGGCATCAAGCGGGTCAAGCTGGCCGGTGATGCCTGGGATCTGGAGCGCCGCTACGCCTTTGTCCAAGGGCGTGCGTGAGCTGGACTGTGAGCAGAGTGTTGCTGATGCCCACGAGCTGGATGCGCTGATCAAGGCGAGCCGCTGGGTGCGCGAGGTGACCAACGGTTGCCCGGAAGACATTTATCCCATGAGCCTGGCGGAATCCGCCCTGCTGCTCATTCGCGGTCTGGCCGGGGATCAGGTGACTGCCCGTATCACGGCTGGCGAGGCGCTGCGTGAAGCCGGCCATATCGGGATCTGGTCGGTGGGCCGTGGCAGCGAGCGCGAACCCGTGCTGCTGGAGCTGGACTACAACCCGACCGGGGATCGCAACGCCCCCGTGGTGGCGGCCCTGGTGGGCAAGGGCATCACCTTCGACTCCGGTGGCTACTCCATGAAGTCCTCTGACAACATGCTGCCGATGAAGTCCGATATGGGCGGCGCCGCCATGGTGACCGGCGCCCTGGCGCTGGCCATCAGTCGCGGTCTCAAGCAAAGGGTCAAGCTGATCCTCTGCTGCGCCGAGAACCTGGTCTCCGGCCACGCCTTCAAGCTGGGTGACATCCTCACCTACAAGAACGGCATCTCGGTCGAGATCCAGAATACCGATGCCGAAGGGCGTCTGGTGCTGGCCGACGGCCTGATGGCCGCATCCGACAGTGGCGCCGCCTATATTCTCGATGCCGCCACCCTGACCGGCGCCGCCAAGACGGCGCTGGGTCGCGACTACAACGCCGTGTTTGCCCTCGATGAGACCGAGCTGCAACGCACCCTGGTCGCCGCCAAAGCCGAGCAGGAGAAGGCCTGGGCCCTGCCGCTGGAACCCTGGCATGCCAGCCAGCTCACCTCCGCCTTTGCCGAGTTGGGTAACGTGGCCTCCGCCGAGGGCACGGCCGGTGCCACCACGGCGGCCGCGTTTCTGTCCCGCTTTGTGCGTGACGAGGGGCGGGGCTGGGTGCACCTGGATCTGGCAGCTTCCTATCAAAAATCCGGCAACGATCTGTGGGCGACCGGTGCCAAGGGCCACGGTCTGCGCACTATCGCTCGCTGGCTGCAGGAGGTGACTGAATGAGTGTCTGGCTGAGTCAAGAATTGGGCGATGGTTTGGGACAACCGGCGCAAAGAGCCACGGCCTGCGCATTATCGGTAGCCCGCAGGCTGCAGGAGGAAACAGCATGAACGTCTGGTTAAGCCGTGAGTTCGCACCGGCCGAGTGGGGGGAGGGAGCGCTGCTCTCTCACCGCGCCGATGGCATGGTGATCCATCTGGTCACCGCCACGCCGCTGCTCGATATCCAGCAGGCGGCGCGTCGTCTGTGCAGCCAGGGGATCCAGAAGGTGGCGCTGGCCGGTCATTGGGAGCGCGAGCAGCAGTGGGCCTTTGCCCAGGGGCTGCAAACGCCCAAGGCCGAGGTCGAGCTGCAGTGGGCCACCTCGTCGGAAGAGGACAGGGAAGAGCTGGAGGCACGCTGGCTGTGCGGGCGCTGGGTGCGCGAGATGACCAATGCCACCCCGGAACAGCTGGGGCCGCTGGAGCTGGCGGTGGAGGCGGCGGCCTTCATCACAGAGCTGGCGCCGGACAAGGTGAGCCACCGCATTTTGAAAGGTGAAGCCTTGCAACAGGCTGGCTGGGTCGGCCTCTATCAGGTGGGCCGTGGCAGCGAGCGCGAACCCGTGCTGCTGGAGCTGGACTTCAACCCGGGGCGCGATCCCAAGGCGCCGGTGGCAGCCGCTCTGGTAGGCAAGGGCATCACCTTTGACTCCGGGGGTTACTCCATGAAGAGCTCGGAAGGCATGCTCACCATGAAGTGCGACATGGGCGGGGCCGCCATCGTCACGGGCGCGCTGGCGCTGGCCATCTTGCGCGGACTCGACAAGCGGGTGAAGCTCATCCTCTGCTGCGCCGAGAACCTGGTCTCGGGTCACGCCTACAAGCTGGGTGACATCCTCACCTACAAGAACGGCACCACGGTGGAGATCGTCAACACCGACGCCGAAGGGCGTCTGGTGCTGGCCGATGGGCTGCAACTGGCGAGCGACAGCGGGGCGCCACTCATCATAGATGCCGCCACCCTGACCGGCGCCGCCGTGATGGCGCTGGGGGGACGCTACAACGCCCTGTTTGGCCTGGACAAGGGGCTGCTGAGCCGGGCCATGGTCTACGCCGATGCGGAGCAGGAGCCGGCCTGGCCGCTGCCGCTGGAGCCCTGGCATCGCCAGCAGTGTCCGTCCCACTATGCCGACACGGCCAACAGTCGTCCGGTCAAGGGCGGCGGCCCGGGTGGTGCTTCCAATGCGGCGGGCTTCCTCTCCCGTTTCGTCGCGAGCGAGGGGCAGGGCTGGTTGCATATCGATCTGGCCGCCTGTTTCAGCGACAACGGCGACAGCCTGTGGGCGCCGGGCGCCAACACCCTGGGCATGCGCACCATAGCGCATACCCTGCTGGCGGAAGCGCGCTGAGCAGAGAGACAATCGTCAAGGAAGGGCACCTGAGGGTGCCCTTTTCAACCGTGCTGGATGAGTAAGCAATAGGCAGGGTTTCAGAGGCTTAACATGGCTATCGTGCACAAGCGCACATTTTTTCCTGCTGCACTGGGCCAAGATGAGTGGTGATGTTGTTTTAAGGACGTGTTTGTTTAATAAAAAGTTGCTTTTTTGTGTGTTATTTCGGTTTTTGTTTACGTATAATCGCCGCCGAACATGGATTCTAACAATAAAACTCTGTAGTTAAGGAAAGATCTCAATGGCCATCGAACGTACCTTCTCTATCGTGAAACCGGATGCTGTCAGCAAAAACCTGATCGGTGCCATCTACAACCGCTTCGAGAGCGCTGGCCTGAAGGTCATCGCCGCCAAGATGCTGCACCTGAGCAGCGAGCAAGCCGCCGGTTTCTACGCAGAACACCAGGGCAAGCCTTTCTATGATGCGCTGGTCAGCTTCATGACCTCTGGCCCTGTCATGGTACAGGTGCTGGAAGGGGAAGAGGCCATCCGCCGTCACCGTGAAATCATGGGGGCGACCAACCCGAAAGAGGCCCTGGCCGGTACCCTGCGTGCCTGCTACGCCGAGAGCATCGACCGCAATGCGGTGCACGGCTCCGACGCCCCGGCCTCTGCCGCCCGTGAAATTGCCTACTTCTTCTCCGACGACGAGATCTGCCCGCGCGGCTGATCTTGCCCTGAGATGATCAAGGGAGCCTCGGCTCCCTTTTGTTTTTTGGCCTTTTGGTCAATATCCTCTTATTCTCCAGCTGGAAAGCCGGACCCATTATTTGTACAATGCCGCCCCCTGACATAGTCAGCCAATAATTTATGTAGTTTGTGGACTGAGGCCTTTGATGAGCGAAATAAAAACCAACCTGCTGGATCTTGATCGGGATGCCATGCGTGCCTTCTTCGTCGAACTGGGCGAGAAGCCATTCCGGGCAGATCAGATCATGAAGTGGATCTATCACTTCGGTTGTGATGATTTCGATCAGATGAACAACGTCAACAAGGTACTGCGCGAGCGCCTGAAGGCGATCGCCGAGATCCGCGCGCCACAAGTGAGCCGTGAACAGCGTTCCGCGGACGGCACCATCAAGTGGGCGCTGCAGGTTGGCGATCAGGAAGTGGAAACCGTCTATATCCCGGAAGAGGACAGGGCCACCCTGTGCGTCTCCTCCCAGGTAGGCTGTGCGCTGGCGTGCAAGTTCTGCTCCACGGCCCAGCAGGGTTTTAACCGCAACCTGAAAGTGTCCGAGATCATCGGCCAGGTATGGCGCGCCGCCAAGATAGTCGGTGGCAAGCGCCCCATCACCAACGTGGTGATGATGGGCATGGGCGAGCCGCTGCTCAACCTCGCCAACGTGGTGCCGGCCATGCGTCTGATGATGGATGACTTCGGCTACGGCATCTCCAAGCGCCGGGTGACCATCTCCACCTCGGGTGTGGTGCCGGCGCTGGATATCCTCGGCGATCAAATTGACGTGGCCCTGGCCATCTCCCTGCATGCGCCGAACGACAAGCTGCGTTCCGAGATCATGCCGATCAACGACAAGTACAACATCGAGGACTTCCTCGCCGGTGTGCGCCGTTATCTGGCCAAGTCCAATGCCAACGGTGGTCGCGTGACGGTGGAGTATGTGCTGCTCGATCATATCAATGACGACATGCAGCATGCCCACGAACTGGCCAAAGTGCTCAAAGACACCCCGAGCAAGATCAACCTGATCCCGTTCAACCCCTTCCCGGGCAACCCCTATGGCAAGCCGAGCAACAGTCGCATCGACCGTTTCTCCAAGGTGCTGATGGAATATGGCTTCACCGTCATAGTCCGCAAGACCCGTGGTGACGACATAGATGCCGCCTGCGGTCAGCTGGTGGGAGAGGTGATAGATCGCACCAAACGCACCATGAAAAATCGGATGCAACAGGATGGGATTTCCGTCAAAATGGTTTAAATTGCTAAGCCATTGTATAGTCAGGGAATGGATACACGTACATTGATCGTAGTGGCAGCGCTCTGCGCGCTGCCAGGCTGTGTTACCGAGACCACTTACGCGGGCCAGAATTCGACCCAGCGTGAAGTGGGTCCCGACCTCAAGGCGGCTGCCCAGACCCGTCTGGACTTAGGCATTCAATATTTGCGACAGGGCAATGCCGAACAGGCCAAGTTCAACCTTGATCGCGCCCTCCAGTACGACCCCGACAACCCTCAGGTCTACATCGGCTTCGCTTACTTCTACCAGCAGGTAGAGGATTACAAGGCGGCCGAGGAGAGCTACAAGAAAGCCCTCGCCATGGATCCGTCCAATGCTGACGCAATGAACAACTATGGTGCCTTCCTGTGCAACCGTGGTCGCTTCGACGAGGCGGAGAAGGCATTCCTGCAGGCGATCAGCCAACCCAATTACATCAAGATTGCCGATACCTATGAAAATGCGGCACTTTGCGCCGCGCAAAATCGCAGAAATGATAAAGCAAGCGAGTACTATCGCTTGGCCTTGGGGTATAATCCCCGCAATCCAAGGTTATTGCTGGACATGGCTGAGCTTTCCATGAAAGATGGCAAGCTGCCTGATGTGCAGGCCTATCTCGCTCGTTTCGCCGATGCGTCAGACGAGAACGAGAGCAGTCTCTGGTTGAGATTGCGGCTGGCTCAGGCCATGGACAAACCGGCACTCCTTCACCAATTCGGGACTGAGCTGGTAAGGCAATATCCCTCTTCGCAACAAGCCAAGCGTTACTTAGCCAATGACTACTGAACAGCCACACGATTTTCAAGACGACTCTCAGGCAGCAGGCCCAGGCCAGCTGCTGCGCAACGCCCGTGAACAGCTTGGCTGGACACGAGAACAGGTTGCGTCCCGCATTCACCTTCGTCTGACCCTGATTGCTGCGATCGAATCAGATACGTATGACAAGCACACTTCCCATACTTTCATTCGGGGCTACCTGCGTACCTACGCCAAGCTGGTCGGCATCCCGGATGAGACCATACTGGCCGCCTACGACAAGCTGGGGCTGACGCCCCCCGACAACATCGACATGCAGAGCTTCTCCCGTCGCTCGCGCCAGCAGGCCAACGACAGTCGGCTCAAGGTGGTGACCTGGCTGGTGATCCTGGTGCTGATCGCGCTCTCCGTCGCCTGGTGGTGGCAGAGCACGGCGCGCCGCTCCGCCGGTGACGAAGCTCTGGCGGCCACTGAAATGAGTGCGACCGCCAACCCGCAGGGGGCAACCCTGTCTTCTGCGGCGGATGTGGTCGACCCTGTGCTCATGCCTGTTGCCTCCGATGCGATGGCAACGGCCGCAGAGCCGACCGTGAGCGGCGCTGCTGCCACGGCGCCGCAGGTTGAGGCCAGCAGTGCCGCCGTGGCGACTGTGACCTCTGCGAGTGTGGCGACGCTGCCGGTCGCTGATGATGATGCGACCGTGGATCCCGCCAAGGCACCTCAGCTCAAGATGAGTTTCACCGCCGACTGCTGGCTGGACGTCAAGGACGCCAAGGGCAAGACACTGTTCAGCGGCCTGAAGAAGGCAAATGATCAACTGGTATTGGAAGGACCCGAGCCGCTCAAGTTCATCATTGGCGCGCCCATGGCGGTCAATATCGAATATCAGGGCAAGTCCATCGACATGAGCCGTTACAACAACGGCCGGACTGCTCGCCTCTCACTGCCGCAGGAGTAATCTGTCCGCCATGTCCGCTCACGAATCTCCCATCATTCGTCGTAAATCCAGGCAGATCATGGTCGGTAACGTACCGGTTGGGGGCGACGCCCCCATCACGGTCCAGACCATGACCAACACCAAGACCACGGACGTGGCCGCCACCGTCGAGCAGATCCGGCGGATCGAGCGGGTTGGCGCCGACATAGTCCGGGTCTCGGTACCCACCATGGAAGCGGCGGAAGCCTTCAAGCTCATCAAGCAGCAGACCCGTATCCCCATCGTTGCCGACATCCACTTCGATTACCGCATCGCCCTGAAAGTGGCCGAGTACGGCGCCGACTGCCTGCGCATCAACCCGGGCAACATAGGCAACGAAGAGCGGGTGCGTGCCGTGGTCGACTGCGCGCGCTACTACAACATCCCGATCCGCATCGGCGTCAATGGCGGCTCTCTTGAGAAAGACATTCAGGAGAAGTACGGCGAGCCGACCCCGGAGGCGCTGCTCGAGTCGGCCATGCGCCACGTGGATTACCTGGATCGCCTCAACTTCGACAACTTCAAGGTGAGCGTCAAGGCGTCTGACGTCTTCCTGGCCATCGGGGCCTATCGCCTGCTGGCCAAGCAGATCGAGCAGCCGCTGCACCTTGGCATCACCGAAGCGGGCGGTTTTCGCGCCGGCGCGGTGAAATCCGCCGTCGGGCTCGGCATGCTGCTGGCCGATGGCATAGGCGATACCATCCGCATCTCGCTGGCGGCCGATCCGGTGGAAGAGATCAAGGTAGGCTTTGATATCCTCAAATCCCTGCGCATCCGCTCCCGTGGCATCAACTTCATCGCCTGCCCCTCCTGCTCCCGTCAGGAGTTCGACGTGATCGGTACCGTCAACGCCCTGGAAGCGCGGCTGGAAGACATCATCACCCCCATGGATGTCTCCATCATCGGCTGTGTGGTGAACGGGCCGGGCGAGGCGCTGGTCTCCGATCTGGGGTTGGCGGGGGCCGCCAACAAGAGCGCCTTCTACGAGGGCGGTCAGCGGGTCGACCGGCTGGACAACAAGGATCTCATCCCGATCCTGGAGCGCCGCATTCGCGCCCGGGCGGCCATGCTGGATCCGGCCAACCAGATCCAGGTGGACGAGGGTTGAGCCAGTGCGGGGCCACCTAGGGTGGCCCCGTCTTTAGGTTGCTGATTTTAAATCCCGCATTGGAACGCCCTGATTTTACCTCTGGGTCGAAAATCCCTATAATGCGGCCAAATTTCACGTCTTTTTCTCGAGTATCAACGTGGCAAAACAGATCCAAGCTATTCGCGGTATGAACGATTGCCTGCCGGAGCAGAGCCCGGTATGGCAGAAAGTAGAACAGATACTGCGCCAAGTGGTCGCCAGCTATGGCTACAGCGAAGTGCGCATGCCGATCGTCGAGCAGACTCATCTGTTCAAGCGTGCCATCGGTGAAGTGACCGACGTGGTCGAAAAAGAGATGTACAGCTTCGAAGACCGCAACGGCGACAGCCTGAGCCTGCGTCCGGAAGGGACCGCCAGCTGTGTCCGCGCCGGTATCGAGCACGGCCTGCTTTACAACCAGGAACGCCGGATGTGGTACATGGGCCCCATGTTCCGCCACGAGCGCCCCCAGAAGGGCCGTTACCGCCAGTTCCATCAGTTCGGGGTCGAGCTGTTTGGCATCAACGGGCCAGATATTGACGCCGAACTCATCATGCTGACCCACCGTCTGTGGCGGCTGTTCGGCATCAGCGATCATGTCACCCTGCAGCTCAACACGCTCGGTCAGAGTGCCGAGCGCGCCGCCTATCGCGATGCGCTGGTGGCCTACCTTGAGCAGTACAAGGATCAGCTGGACGAAGAGAGCCAGCGCCGCATGTACAGCAACCCGCTGCGGGTGCTCGACTCCAAGGATGCCAAGGTTCAGGCCATTCTGGTGGATGCCCCGCGCCTGTTCGATCACCTGGGCGAAGAGAGCCTGGCTCACTTCGAGGGGCTCAAGCACCTGCTCACCTCCGCCGGTATCCAGTTCGAGGTGAACGAGCGTCTGGTACGCGGCCTTGACTATTACAACCTCACCGTGTTCGAGTGGGTCACCAACAGCCTGGGTGCCCAGGGCACCGTCTGTGCTGGTGGCCGTTACGACGGCCTGGTGGAGCAGCTTGGCGGTCAAGCGACCCCGGCGGTGGGCTTTGCCATGGGCATGGAACGTCTGGTGCTGATGCTGGAGACCCTGGAGCTCAATGCCGACATTCGTCCTGCGGTGGATGCCTATCTGTGCATGGTGGGCGAGGGGACTGAGCAAGCGGGCTTCCAGTTGGCCGAGCGTCTGCGCGATGCCCTGCCTGACCTGCGCCTGATGAGCCACTGCGGTGGCGGCAACTTCAAGAAACAACTCAAGCGTGCCGACAAGTGCGGCGCGGCCATTGCCCTGATCCTCGGTGAAACCGAGGTGCAAAACGGGGAGATCACCATCAAATATCTGCGTGGCCAGGCCGAGCAACAGACCGTCACGGTCGACGCCGCCATTGCCCTGCTGGCAGCCAAAGGAGAGTAAGCAGTGGAAGTTTATACCACCGAAGAACAACAGGTTGAGGTCATCAAGAGCTGGTGGAAAGAGAACGGAACCTCGGTGCTCGCAGGAACTGTTATCGGTCTGGTTGGACTCTTTGGCTGGCGTTATTACAACGAGCGTCAGCAGACCAATCAGGAAGCCGCTTCCCAGGCTTACAACGAGATCTCGGCCCAGCTGGCCAAGGGTGATGCCGCCGCCTTCGAACAGGTGCAAGGCTTCATCAGTGCCCACCAGGGTGACTCTTACGCCGAGCTGGCCGCCCTGCAACTGGCTGCCGCTGCCGTCAAGGCAAACAAGCTGGACTTGGCTGCCGAGCAGCTGACCCAGGTGGCAAACAATGGTGATGAGAGCATTCGTCCCATCGCCGCCCTGCGTCTGGCCCGGGTCCTGAACGATCAGGGCAAGGCCGACGAGGCCCTGGCCCAGCTTGGCAAGATCAGCAATGACGCCTTCAAGGCCCAGGTGGCGGAAGTGCGTGGCGACATCCTGCTCAAACAGGGCAAGGCCGAAGAGGCGCGCGATGCCTATCAGGCGGCGGCCGATGCTGGCGGCCTGCAGGGCAGCGCCGAGCTCAAGCTGAAGATGGACGATCTGGCGCTGCCAGCCGTGACCACGGGTGGAGCTCCGGATGCGTAATCTGTTCAAGATGGTGGCGTTGGGGGCGGCAGTCTCCTTCGCCCTGCAGGGGTGCTCCCTGTTCAGCTCGGAAGAAGATCTCAACCCCATGGCGCCTTTGCCCGTGGTTGAGTCTGCCTTCACCGCCGACACGGCCTGGTCCTCTTCCGTCGGGGACGGCATAGGCGATTTCTACTCCCAGCTCAAGCCGGCGGTGGAAGAGGAGCGCATCTATGCCGCGGCCCGCGATGGCGATGTGACCGCCTTCGATCGTGCCAGCGGCAAGGAGCTGTGGAGCGTGGATCTGGCTGACCTGCCCATCAACGCCGACAAGCGCAGCGCCCGTCTCTCCGGCGGTCTGGTTTCTCGCTACGGCAAGCTGTTCCTCGGCTCCGAGAACGGGGTTGTCTACGCCCTGAACGAAGAGAACGGGGAAGTGCTGTGGCAGACCACGGTGCCGGGTGAAGTGGTGGCAAGCCCCGCCGTCGAAGACGGTCGTGTGGTGGTGCTGACCACTTCGGGTCGCCTGGTGGCGCTCGATACCGATGAAGGCAAGTTGCAGTGGACCCTGGCGGAAGAGCAGCCGCCGCTGACCCTGCGCAGTGCCGGTGCCCCCATCATTACCAACGGCGCCGTGCTCTATGGCCGTGCCGATGGCAAGGTAGGCATTGCCCTGCTGAGCAATGGTCAACCGGTGCGCCAGTCCAAGGTGGCCGATCCGCGCGGTGCGACCGAGCTGGATCGCATGGTGGACGTGGATGCGACGCCGCTGATCGCCGGTGATGAGCTCTATGCCATCGCCTACAATGGTCAGCTGATGGCGCGCAAGCTGATGACGGGTGACGAGGTGTGGAAGCGCAAGTATTCCGGCTACCGCGACATGGCGGTGACCGGCAATGCCATAGTGCTGACCGACAGCCGCAGCCATCTGTTTGCCGTTGACAGACGCAATGGGCTTGAGCTGTGGTCCAATACCCAGCTGGAAAACCGCACCGTGACTGCCCCCGTCATCCTGGGTGACTATGTGGTGGTCGGCGATGTGGAAGGTTACCTGTATTGGCTGGATCGTACCGACGGGTCCATCAAGGCCATGCAGCAGCTCGACAGCAGTGGTCTCTACGCCGCCCCTCTGGTGGACGGTGACACCCTGTATGTGCAGAGCCGTGGCGGCAAGTTGTACGCTATCAAGCGTCCCTGATCGTCCGATAATGTGAATATCCGGCTCCTGGTCTTCGGACCCGGAGCCTTTGTCGTCTTGAGAATGAGGCTTTTATGACTCCTGTAGTAGCCCTGGTGGGCCGCCCCAACGTGGGGAAATCCACCCTGTTTAACCGCTTGACCCGTACCCGGGATGCCCTGGTGGCCGACTTCCCCGGTTTGACCCGGGACCGTAAATACGGTCAGGCGAAGTTGGGCGAGCTGGAATTTATCGTGGTGGATACCGGTGGTATCGATGGCACCGAAGAGGGGATCGAGCTGAAGATGGCCGAGCAGTCCCTGCTGGCCATTGAAGAAGCCGATGTGGTGCTGTTCATGGTGGATGCCCGTGCCGGTCTGACCGCCTCGGATCAGGCCATCGCCGAGCACCTGCGCAAGACCCACAAGACGGTGTTTCTGGTGGCCAACAAGACAGATGGCATCGACGGTGACTCCGCCGTGTCCGAGTTCTACGGTCTGGCGCTGGGGGAGGTCTACCAGATCGCTGCCGCCCACGGCCGTGGCGTGCTGAGCCTGCTTGAACTGGCGCTGGCACCCCATCTGGAAACCCTGGTCGAAGCCGCTGCCGAAGAAGATGCGCAGGATGAAGAAGAGGAGGACTTCGACGAAGAAGCCCTGCTGCGCATGGTAGCCGCCGGTGATCTCGATACCCGGGAAGATACCAAGGAGACCCCGTTCGCCGACTTGCCCATCAAGTTCGCCATCGTCGGTCGCCCCAACGTCGGCAAATCGACCCTGACCAACCGCATGCTGGGTGAAGACCGCGTCATCGTCTATGACATGCCGGGCACCACCCGCGACTCCGTTTATGTTCCGATGGAGCGTGACGAGCAGAAGTACGTCATCATCGACACCGCCGGTGTGCGTCGTCGTGGCAAGGTGCATGAGACGGTGGAAAAGTTCTCCGTCATCAAGACCCTCAAGGCCATTGAAGATGCCAACGTCTGCCTGCTGGTGATCGATGCCCAGGAGACCATCACGGATCAGGACTTGAGCATCCTCGGCTTCGTGCTCCACTCGGGCCGCTCCGTGGTACTGGTGGTGAACAAGTGGGATGGCCTGGATCAGAAGGTGAAAGAGGACGTCAAGAACGAGCTGGACAGACGCCTGGGCTTCATCGATTTCGCCCGTGTCCACTTCATCTCCGCCCTGCACGGCAGCGGTGTCGGCCACCTGTTCGAATCCATTCAGGAGGCGTACCAGTCCGCCACCCGCCGTACCAGCACCGCCATGCTGACCCGCATCATGCAGATGGCGCAGGAAGATCACCAGCCGCCCATGGTGAACGGTCGCCGCGTCAAGCTGAAGTATGCCCACGCCGGTGGTTACAACCCGCCGCGCATCGTGATCCACGGCAACCAGTTGAACGACCTGCCGGATTCGTACAAGCGGTATCTCATCAACTACTTCCGCAAGTCGCTCAAGATCATGGGCTCCCCGATCCGGGTCGAGTTCCAGGAGTCGGCCAACCCGTTCGAGGGCCGGAAGAACACCATGACCCTGAGCCAGGAGCGTCAACGCAAGCGCCTGCTCAAGGCCAAAACCAAGAAGTAAGGCCCAGCGGCTGCCCTCACCGGCAGCCGTTTTTTCTTGGGGAGAGGCGAAGGGGATCTGCTGTGGGGAGACCCACAGCAGATCCCCTTTGAGAGGAGTCGAGTATGAGCACCCTGATATGCCCGGCCTGCGGCGCCGAGCTGGACAGCCGCAGTCCCGAGGTCTGCTGTGGCCAGTGCCAGGCCCGTTATCGCATCCGCGCCCTGTGTCCGACCTGCCAGCAGGAGCTGGAGCGGCTCAAGGCCTGCGGCGCCGTGGATTACTTCTGCAACCACTGCAACAGCCTGGTGTCGAAGCGCGCAGTGCACTTCGAGGCGAGCCCGGCAGGGCAGGCGTGAGGCAATAAAAAACCCGGCAAATGCCGGGTTTATGCTGTGTGTTCTGCTATCAGCAAGGTGTAGGAGCGGTTTCTGCGCCATATCTTGCGTTTGGTGTCATTGAGCTTGAGTTTGCGTCTGGGGCTCCAGGCGCACTTTGCTTTTCTGACCAGAGTAGTTCTTTTACGAGCTCGCATCTTGGTCTCCTCCCATTGGATGGCCATCCCGGCCTCGATGAATGGAGCCCATCTGAAAATGCTGTCATCCAGCTGTCAAGCTGCTGAAATCAGGCGATAAAAACAGTTTCGGACAGGCCCCGGCACATCCGGATGGTAACAGAGAACCTACCGGTAAAACAAACTTGTCAACAAGGGTTCAACGCAGGGTGATCTGCTTGACCACTTCGGCGATGACGGTGGGACGTTCGGCACTGGGCGGCTCGCTGCTGTCGTCGTCATCCAGTTCCTCGCGGCGGTGGGCCTTCTGCTGCTCGTTGTCGAGCCAGAGCAGGCTCTGGTAATACTGGCGCACGTTGTTGACGTAGTTGCGCGCCTCGCCGCCCCTGGCATAGCCGTAGCGCGCCTTGCGGTGCCAGCGTGCCTGCTGCAGCAGGGGCAGCACCTCTTTCACGTCGCTCCAGGCGTCGGGATTCTTGCCGAGCTCCTTGGTCAGGCGGCGGGCATCCATCATGTGGCCGTAGCCGATGTTGTAGGCGGTGAGGGCAAACCACACCTTCTCGTCATCGGGCACTGAGGCGGGCACCTTCTCCATCATCTGTTGCAGATAACGGGCGCCGCCCTTGATGCTCTCCTCCGGGTGCAGCCGGTTGTTGACCCCCATCGCCTTGGCGGTGGGTTCGGTCAGCATCATCATGCCGCGCACGCCAGTATAGGAGCGCGCCTCCGGATCCCAGTGGGACTCCTGATAGCTGATGGCGGCCAGCAGGCGCCAATCCACCACGCTGGCGTGGGTCTTGAACAGATCCTGATACTTGGGCAGCAGACTCTTGGCCCGTTGCAGGAAGGTGCGGGTGTCAACGAAGTCGAAGTTCTGCACGTGGCCGAAGTACTTCTCGTCCAGCTTGGCGATGGCGCCATCCATGAAGCGCTGGCCGAAGAAGTCGATGATGCTGGCGTAGAGGCTGTCATCGGGCAGCTTGGTCATGGCCCAGGCCACCGTCTGGTTCTTGGAAAGGGTCAGCCCCTCGGTGAGCTCTGGGTAGTAGCGCTGGGTACGGGCCAGCACAGTATCCTGCACCACTGTGTAATCAATCTTGCCGTCGGCCACCTGCTTGAGCAGCTCTTCCACATCCGCGTCCCGATTGGTGCTCCATTTCAGGTTGGGGTGCTGCTTGCCGAGCTCCTTGAGCAGATCTTCCCCGGTGGAGCCGGCAGGCACCACTATGGAGCCCTTGAGATCAGCTATCCCCTTGGGCTTGGGGGAGCCGTTGCGATAGACCAGCTTGGGGGAGACCTGATAAAAGCCGGGGCCGAAGCGAAACAGGGCACGTCGCTCCGGGGTGACCACGATGGCGGCGGCGGCGAGATCCAGCTTGCCCTTCTTGAGCAGCTCGACCAGTTCGGCGGTGGAGTAGACGGGGACTATGGTGAGCTTGACGCCCAACCAGTCGGCATAGCTTTTCGCCAGCTCGTAATCGAAGCCCTGGGCGGTCTCGTCACGCTGGTAATAGGAGGTGGGGCCATAGATGGTGCCAACCCGGATCTCGCCCCGTTGGCGGATCTGTTCCAGCTGGCTGGAGGGGGTGTAGAAGTCACAGCCGACCAGGGTCAGCAGCAACATCAGCCCGATAAACAGTCGAAAAATGCAGCGCAAGTAGGTGAGTACCCTTGTTGAAAAAATCGGCATTTGTCAAAAAAGAGGGACCTTTATACCAGAGAGTGTGCACCGAGTCACACTTGGCAAATCAAGAAAAACGTTTGTCCGGCGTCGGCCTGATCCCTATAATACGCGCGTCTCAATTCCCCCCCACTTTAACACTTGGTGAGAAAGGTCATATGGATATCTTGCGTGGTGCCCCAGCACTGTCTGATTTTCGTGTCCAAAAACTGCTGCAACGCTTCGCACAGATGAGAAAGGAGAGTGGAGTAGAGAGCGGAGTAGAGATAGAGGATGTCTATGCCGAATATGTGCACTTCGCCGAGCTTTCGAGCCCGCTGTCACCGCCCGAGCGAGCGACATTGGGCCAGCTTCTGCGCTACGGCCCGACCATCCCCGAACACACCCCCAGCGGTCAGCTGTTTCTCGTTACCCCCCGCCCCGGCACTATCTCCCCCTGGTCTTCCAAAGCAACCGACATAGCCCACAACTGCGGCCTGAGCCAGGTCAAGCGGCTGGAGCGTGGCATCGCCTATTACGTGCAGGCCAAGGGCGAGTTGACCCAGGCCCAGTGCGCTGACGTTGCCGCCGTGCTGCACGATCGCATGATGGAAGTGGTGTTTGCCGAGATGAGCCAGGCGAGTGCCCTGTTTGCCCACCAGGCGCCGCGCCCCTTCACCCAGGTGGATGTGCTGGCCGGTGGCCGCAGCGCGCTGGCGGAGGCCAACGTGGTGCTGGGTCTGGCGCTGGCCGATGACGAAATCGACTATCTGGTGGAGAACTTCACCAAGCTTGGTCGCAACCCCAACGACATCGAGCTCTACATGTTTGCCCAGGCAAACTCCGAGCACTGTCGTCACAAGATCTTCAACGCCGACTGGACCATAGACGGCGAGCTGCAGCCCAAGTCGCTGTTCAAGATGATCAAGAACACCTTCGAGCAGACGCCGGATCATGTCCTGTCTGCCTATAAAGACAACGCCGCCGTGATGGAGGGCAGCCAGGGTGGCCGCTTCTTCCCGAGTCCGGCCAGCGGTGAGTACCAGTATCATCAGGAGCGCGTCGACATCCTGATGAAGGTGGAGACCCACAACCACCCGACCGCCATCTCCCCCTTCCCGGGGGCCGCCACCGGCTCCGGCGGCGAGATCCGCGACGAGGGGGCAACCGGCCGTGGTGCCAAGCCCAAGGCGGGTCTGGTGGGCTTCACCGTCTCCAACCTGCGCATCCCCGGTTTTGAGCAGCCCTGGGAGCAGGACTTTGGCAAACCGAGCCGCATCGTCAGCGCCTTTGACATCATGCAGGAGGGGCCGCTCGGCGGCGCCGCCTTCAACAACGAATTCGGTCGTCCGGCCATTCTCGGCTACTTCCGCACCTTCGAAGAGGAGGTGCCGAGCCACAACGGCGTCGAGGTGCGCGGCTATCACAAGCCCATCATGCTGGCGGGCGGGATAGGCAACATCCGCACCGAACACGTCCAGAAAGGGGAGATCCCGGTCGGGGCTGCCCTCATAGTGCTGGGCGGCCCGGCCATGAACATAGGCCTGGGGGGCGGCGCAGCCTCTTCCATGGCCTCCGGTCAGTCGGCCGAAGATCTCGACTTTGCCTCGGTCCAGCGTGACAACCCCGAGATGGAGCGCCGTTGCCAGGAGGTGATCGATCGCTGCTGGCAGCTGGGGGACGACAACCCCATCGTCTTCATCCATGACGTGGGGGCCGGTGGCCTCTCCAACGCCATGCCGGAGCTGGTCAACGACGGTGAGCGCGGCGGTCGTTTCGATCTGCGCGCCATCCAGAGCGACGAGCCTGGCATGAGCCCGCTGGAGATCTGGTGCAACGAGTCCCAGGAGCGTTACGTGCTGGCGGTGGCGCAGGACAAGCTGCCGCTGTTCAAGGCGCTGTGCGAGCGTGAGCGCGCGCCCTATGCCGTCATCGGCATCGCCACCGAAGAGAAGCACCTCACCCTCTCCGATAGCCACTTTGACAACCAGCCCATCGACTTGCCGCTGGACGTGCTGCTGGGCAAGGCGCCCAAGATGCACCGTGATGTGGTCACCCTGCCTGCCCAGGGCAAGCCGTTGCAGCTCGATGGCACCACCCTCTCCGAGGCAGCCGAGCGGGTACTGCGTCTGCCGGCCGTGGCGGAGAAATCCTTCCTCATCACCATAGGTGATCGCAGCGTGACCGGTCTGGTCAACCGTGACCAGATGGTCGGCCCCTGGCAGATCCCGGTAGCCGATTGCGCCGTCACCGCCGCCACCTACGACGGCTATCATGGTGAGGCAATGTCCATGGGCGAGCGCACCCCGGTGGCGCTGCTCTCCCATGCCGCGTCGGCCCGCATGGCGGTGGCCGAAGCGCTCACCAACCTGGCACCGGCTCACATAGGATCGCTCAAGCGGGTCAAGCTCTCCGCCAACTGGATGTCCGCAGCCGGCCATCCGGGTGAGGATGCCGGCCTCTATGAGGCAGTCAAGGCGGTGGGCGAGGAGCTCTGTCCGGCCCTTGGCATCACGATCCCGGTTGGCAAGGACTCCATGTCCATGAAGACCCGCTGGCAGCAGGATGGCAAGGAACAGAGCGTCACCTCGCCGCTCTCCCTGCTCATCACCGCCTTTGCCCGTGTCGAGGATGTGCGCAATACCGTCACTCCGCAACTGCGTACCGATCTCGGTGAGACAGACCTTATCCTCATCGATCTTGGCAACGGCAAGCAGCGTCTCGGCGCCTCCGCCCTGGCCCAGGTCTACCGCCAGCTGGGGGACAAGGCGCCGGATCTCGACAATCCGGTCCAGCTGAAAGGCTTCTTCAACGCCATTCAGGCGCTGGTGGCCGATCGCAAACTGATCGCCTATCACGACAGATCCGACGGCGGCCTCTTCGTCACCCTGACCGAGATGGCCTTCGCCGGTCACTGCGGCCTCGACATCCAGCTCGATCGCATCGGTGGCGAACTGCTGCCGGCGCTGTTCAACGAGGAGCTGGGTGCCGTCATCCAGGTGCGTCGCGACGACAAGGAAGCCGTGATGACACTGCTGGCCGGTCACGGCCTGGCCGCCTGCTCCCACGTGCTGGGCACAGTGCGCGAAGGTGATCTCATCACCCTGCAGCGCGCGGGCCAGGAAGTGTATCGCGCCAGTCGCACTGCGCTTCGCACCCTCTGGGGCGAGACCAGCTGGCAGATGCAGCGTCTGCGCGACAACCCGGCGTGCGCCGATCAGGAACATGCCGCCCGTCAGGACGCCACGGATCCGGGTCTGCAGGCAAAACTGAGCTACAACCCGTCCGACGACGTGGCTGCGCCCTATATCGCTCGCGGGGTATCCCCCGTCTGGCGGTGCTGCGCGAGCAGGGGGTCAACTCCCACGTGGAGATGGCGGCGGCGTTTGACCGCGCCGGCTTTGCGGCAGTCGACGTCCACATGAGCGACATCCTCAGCGGCCGCATCAAGCTGGAAGAGTTCCAGAGCCTGGTGGCCTGTGGCGGCTTCTCCTACGGCGACGTGCTGGGGGCAGGTGAGGGCTGGGCCAAGTCCATCCTGTTCAACGACAACGCCCGCGAGCAGTTCCAGCGCTTCTTCGAGCGTGGCGACACCCTCTCCTTGGGCGTGTGCAACGGCTGCCAGATGATGTCCAACCTGCGCACCCTGATCCCGGGAGCCGATCTGTGGCCGCGCTTCGTGCGCAACCGCTCCGAGCGCTTTGAGGCGCGCTTCAGCCTGGTGGAAGTGCAGGAGTCGCCGTCCGCCTTCTTCGCCGGCATGGCGGGTTCAGTGATGCCCATTGCCGTCTCCCACGGGGAAGGGCGAGTGGAGGTGCGTGACGCCGCTCACCTGAGCGCGCTGCAAGCCAGCGGTCTGGTGGGACTGCGCTTCGTGGACAACCGCGGCAAGGTCACCGAGCAGTATCCGGCCAACCCGAACGGCTCGCCGGACGGCATCAGCGCAGTGACCACCACAGACGGTCGCGCCACCATCATGATGCCGCACCCGGAGCGGGTGTTCCGCACCGTGGCCAACTCCTGGCACCCAGACAACTGGGGCGAGGACGGTGCCTGGATGCGGATGTTCCGCAACGCCCGGGTGCAACTGGGTTAATCCCGCAGCGCAACCTGCAACAATAAAAAACCGGCCAGCAGGCCGGTTTTTTATCTCTGCCTCCTGCTAGCCGTTGCCCAGCTCGTGGGGGGTGAAATCCCCCCGATCCAGAATGCGCAGGCAGGCATCCACCACGGCCTCGTCCAGCTGGGCTCCCCGCATCCGTATGATGTGAGCCCTGGCCTGGGGAATGCCGAGGGCGGCGCGGTAGGGACGATCCGAAGACATGGACTCGACAATGTCGGCCACGGTGAGAATGCGCGCCTCCAGCAAGATCTGATCCCCCGCGAGACCCTCGGGATAGCCTGAGCCGTCGAGATACTCATGATGCTGGTGGATCATCTGGGCGATGGGCCAGGGGAAGGCGATGTCCTTGAGGACCTGGTAACCGGCGCCCGGGTGCTCCTTGACCAGGTTGAACTCCTGGGGGGTCAGCCTGCCCGGTTTGGTGAGGATGTCGACCGGTACCTGGATCTTGCCGATGTCGTGCACCATGGCCCCCAGATAGAGGCCGCGCAGCTGTTTGTCGCCCAGTACCAGCTCGCGGCCTATGGCCATGGCCAGGGTGGCGACATGCTTCTGGTGACCGGCTGTGTAGGGGTCGCGTTGTTCCAGTACGGCGGCGATGGCCCCCAGGGCATCCTCCAGCGCCAGCTCCAGCTGGCGGGCATGCAGCACCTTGTCCTGCTGCGCGGCGAGATAGGCCTGTTGAGTGCCACGGGCGTGCAGGCCATAGGCCAGGTAATCGGCCAGCTGACTGAACAGTCGCACCTCTTCCTCGGTGAAGGCCCTGGCCTGCGGACTGTGGATGAGCAGGGCGCCCCGCACGCTGGAATGCCACGGCAGCGGGAGCAGCAGGCGGGCCCGCAAGGTGGCCGAGTGATGGACAATCTCGCTCGCCAGTGCTTCGTTGCGTGGTTCATCATCGCGGATGGCCTGACGCAAGGCCGGATCCCGGGTGAGCCAGCGGTCGTTGGCAAACCAGACGGCATTGCCCGCCTGCGCCAGGATCTGCAGCGCATCCGGCTCTGCGGCCTCCTGCAGCACGGTGACGAGGGGAAAGCGGCCATCGAAGGTGATGGCGTCACAGATCTCCTGCAGCAGCATCTGCTCATCCCCCTGCCTGAGCATGGCATGGTGGGCGCGGCCAATGGCCTCCAGCGTCCAGGTATATTGCAGCAACTGCTCCTGCTGCTGTTTCTTCTCCGTGATGTCATCGAAGAAGACGCCGACGCCGATCACCTGGCCCAGCTCATCGCGCAGGGGAAACTTGGTGGTGCTGAGCCAGCGGGCCTCGCCGCCCTTGAGGTAGGGTTCTTCGTGCCGGTGCGTTGTGCCGTTGGTCATGACCCTGAGATCGTCATCCCGATAGCGCTGGGCCAGTTCGGCCGGGAAAAAATCGGCATCGCACTTGCCGATGATCTGGGCCGGCTCCAGGGCGAGATCATCGGCCAGCAGCCGGTTGCAGGCGGTGAAGACGGAGCGGGTATCCTTGAGCAGGACGCGATAGGGCAGCTGATCCATCACCTGAGCGAAGAGAGGGCCAGCGGGCAACGGCAGCTGGCGGGATGAGGGTTCCGGTCTTGAAGTCATCTGTGCTCCTGCGGCTGATCAGCTGGTAGTGAAACGGTAGCCCGCCTGCCACACGGCGAGACAGGCGTTCACCACTTGCTCGTCATAGTGGACGCCGGCATAGCGCGCCAGCTGGGCGAAGGCATCGGTCAGCGACATGGCGCGGCGGAAGGGGCGGTGCGCCGTCATGGCAGCCAGCGAGTCCGCCACCCGGATGATCCTGGCCTCCAGGCAGATGGCATCACTCTGCAGGCCCTGCGGGTAGCCGCTGCCGTCCATGTTTTCGTGATGCTGCTGCACCATGGTGGCGATGGGCCAGGGGAAATCTATCTGCTGCAGGATGTCACAGCCGGCCTGAGGGTGCAGCTTGATCAGTTCAAACTCCACCGGCCTGAGCTCACGGGGGCGGGTGAGGATTTCGGCCGGGATCTGCAGCAGGCCTATGTTGTGCACCATGGCCGCGAGACCGAGCCCATCCAGCTGCTCCTGTGGCAGTTGCAGGTGTTGACCTATGGCCAGCGCCAGGTCGTGTACGCGCCTTTCATGGCCGGCCGTGCCGGGATCCTTGTGGGCGATGGCGGAGGAGAGTGCCGCTATGGTTTGAAACAGCAAGGTGCGCTGATGCTGCTCGCTCTCCTTGATATGGGTGATATCGACCAGTGCTCCTATGATGCCGGCCACCTTGCCCTGATGGTCATAGAAGAGACCCTTGAAGTTGAGCACCTGATAACGGTGGCCGCTGCGATCGAGCAGACTGTGCTCGAAATATTGCGGCTGCTTGCTGCGCAGTACCTCCATGTCCCGCTGGCTGTACTCGTCCGCCATCTCGGGCGGTAGAATTTCATCCACGCGTTTCCCCAGCAGCTCTGCCTTGCTGATGCCGGTGATCTGGGTAAAGGTCGGGTTGCAACTGATGAAGCGCCCCTCGACGTCCTTGTAGAACACGGGGATAGGGATCGCCTTGAGCAGGGATTCGTTGAAGCGCTGCATGTCCACCAGCTCCGCCTGCTGACGCAGGGCCAGCTGCTCGCTGTCCCGGCACAGCTGGATGGCGCGAGCCAGGTTGCCGAGGATGGGGCTGAACAGGTGGCACAGCTGTTCACCCTCTTGTTCGGCTCTGGGGGAGAGCAGCAGCATGAGGTAGCCCCCTTCGATCCGCAAGCGGTAGGCAAAGGGATAGGGGCGGGAGCCGGGCAGGGGGATGGGGCCGTGCAGGGTGCACTGCTCGCCGTCACTGACCCAGGCGGGCAGCACCAGTGGTTGCCCGTGCTGCTGGATCAACTGCTCGTCCCCGATGGCCTTGACGATCTTGTACTCCCCCTGCGGCAACTGCTGCAGCACGAGACCAACCGGGCAGGCGCAGTGAAACAGAAAGCGTTGCAGCACCTTGGTCAGCAAGGCATCCAGGGTCACCTCGCGTCCAATGCAGAGGGCGAGATCGCAGACGATGGCCATGGCATGGTCGTTGTTCATGACGGCGTTGCTCCGTTGCAGAGAATGGCGCCATTGTGGAAGAGGGGATAATCCCCCGCCCGCAAACTGCCAATCTCGCCGAGTGAGAGGGCGCCGACCAGCTCGCGGGCGCCGCTATGGGTAAACAGCGTGCTCAGCTCGAGCTCGCTCTGCTGGCCAAAATGCTGCTGACGGCCGGCGCAGTAATAGAGCTCCAGCGTGTCGACCGGGCCGTGCTGGCGGAGCTTGCCGGCCAGTTCGATGGCATGGGCGGTCGGGCTATGGGGGGCCTTGAGCAGGGTGAGAATGCTGTGATCCGGCACCTCGCCGACACAGAGTAGGGCGCCCTCTTCGGTGACTGTGACCGGGATCCTCACGACCACGTCGCCATTGGCCCGCAGCAGACCCAGCGGCAGGTGGACGCCGTACTGATAGAACTGCGCCTGGGTCAGCGTCTGCTGAAATTGTTGCCGGACAAGCGACTGGTAGCGGCTGAAGGCGGGCTCCCAGTCGATGAAGGAGACCTTGTTGCCCTCCGTACTGGTGGCGAGCATGGGCTGGGCCATGAGTTGATAGCCATGCTCCAGCAGGGGATAGCTGTGATGGGGCAGTAGGCTGCAGATGACCGCCTGACTCGTCAGGGTCTGGCTGTCGAACAGGCAGGGCATGGCCTTGAACTGGCCGCTGCCCGCATTGACGCCTGCGTAGTTGACCCTGTCCGCCAGCCTGAGATAGATCCCCTCGAGGATGGAGGCGATGTTGGGGATCATGGCATCGAAGGTCAGAAAGAGGGTGGGGGGGCGGGCCGGATCCGGCCATTGCGCGAGCCGGGGCGCCAGCTGTTCGCAGAGCATGGCGGCAAGCCGGTCTGCATCGTCATTTTGGGGTAACGAGATCAGCCGGGGATCGTGGGATGACGGACGGGGCAGCAACCAGGCGCCCCTGTCATGAAAACCCTGTCGGCTGATGAGGCGGGGAAAGATGGCGCCGGAAAGCGAAATCGCCAGCTGCCGGCACTCTTGCTGCAGCTCGGCGACACGGTCGATATCCTGTTCGGCCAGCAACACATCGAGCCGACCGCCTCGATAGGGGAGCAGTGCATCGACCAGTGAGCGGGTATCAAAGAGGCAAAAGGAGGGTTGCGTCATGGCTCCTGGCTCCATTCCTGTATTTCATGAATATATCAGCAAGGGGCGGGGTGATGATACTCAGCGGTGACCTGCGATGTGACATAAGTGGTTATAAATACGCATAAAAAAAGAGCTTGCCACCTTGCGGCCGTGCTCTTGCTCAACCAGAAACACAAAACCGGCCATCTGGGCCGGTTTTGTGTTTCTGGCAGGGGCGCTACTTATTAGCGCAGCACCAGGTTCTGGAAGCCCTGCACCAGGCTGATGACGGGTTGGGGGTAGATGCCCAGCGCCACCACAGCCGGACTTTGACCGTCACGTCGATCAGATGGGACTTGCCGATAGGCCCAATGTCATGGGAATACCTGGGCGATTCCCTGACCTGGGATATAACGCTCCCACTTACACAAAAAATGACATGGTTTTGTTTGAATTCACGTCGGTGAATGGTTACACACATCCCAGTTTAAAAATAAAATTTGATCCCTTGGTGAACTGGATATAAGACTTACTCTGCACGGGACTCACAAGGAAGATAAAATGAAAAATGGAAGAACAGGATGGTTAAATATTTTAACCATCCTAGGGCTAGGGTCAGTAATGTTCACTGTTCAAACGGAGGCTGCAATACCTTATGTCAACTATCATCACACGGTTACGCAGCCGGATGGTTCGACACTTGAGTTGATCCTCAATGGTTCAACTCTTTACGCAGATCAACGTACTAAAGATGGCTATCCGGTTATCTATGACAATACCCTGAAAGGTTACGCTTATGCCAAGCTTTCAGAAAATGGAGAAATGTTTGAGTCGACCGGAATTCTAGTTACCAAGTCGAATGGTGTTAGCACCAGGTCCATACAGAAGGACACCGATATTCCTCAACATGCCAAGCGTTCTATCGTGCAACGTAACGCCAAGCAATTACAAATTTTACAATATCAACCCCAGTCACCAAAAATCAGTGTTTTTGCCAATCAATATGCCAATGTAACAGGTAATGTTCGAGGGTTGACCATATTAATTCAGTTTCCTGATGAATCCAGTTCTATTCCACCCAGTGAGGTCATCAACTACACCAACCAAATCGGTTACACAGGCTATGGAAATGCACAATCAATCCGGGACTATTTTCGTGCTGTGTCTGGTAATAAATTAGACTATACAAATACTGTTGTTGGATATTATACGGCCAAGAAATATAAGTCCTACTACACAGACCCCACGATAACCTATGGTGCCAGAGCAAGAGAGTTGATAGCCGAAGCTCTGGATTGGCTTGAATACACCGAAGGCTTCGACTTTTCGACCATCTCGAAAGATATTGACGGCAATATTCGTGGTTTGAACGTGTTCTATTCTGGCAGTACTGGTGGTGGCTGGGCTCAGGGCCTATGGCCTCATCAAGGTGGCTTGAACCGCTGGTGTGCTGATGGGGTCTGTGCATCCAAATACCAGATCTCCAACATGGATAGCAGTTTATCTATCGGGACCTTCATCCACGAGTCAGGACACCTGTTGTTCGGCTGGCCTGATCTTTACGATTACGATGGCAGCTCAGGAGGATCCGCTGGCTCGCACTGCATTATGGGATATGGCGGTGTAACCGGTAACAGACATAAAAAACCAGTTCCACCCAATGGCTACTTTCGCTCACTGAGTGGCTGGGAAACGATCACCGAGCTCAATCCTGCGGTTAACAGCAATGCTCCTTCAGGTCTATTGAGTCACCAGGCTAACAGCAACACACTATACCGCTGGTCCAACCAGAATAAAGCTGGTGAGGCTTTTTATATAGAGACAAGAACGCAAGTCGGGCAAAATCAGTATATGCCAGGTCAAGGTCTGATTGTATGGCATGTTGATCCTAATGGCTCCAATAATAATGAGTGGTATCCATATGTTCAGATGGAGCATGCGGATGGGAATCGTGACCCAGAAAAAAATACTAATCTTGGTGATGCTTATGATATGTATCATGCTTCTGGGCAAGACACTTTCGGTGATACTCAACCCAATGCGCTGTCCAGCCGAGGAACCAATTCACGCTGGTGGAGTGGTGCTGATTCAGGGTTGGAGCTGACTAATATCAGCGCTGTCTCAAGTCAAATGACATTTGACATCGGTGGCAAGGGTAATTCAAATCAAGAGGAAAATTATTCAGGTTATCTGAGTGGGAAGGGCGTTAGTCATATCATTCCGAATGGCAGCTGGTTTCAATATGATGGTGGAACCCTGAGTGGTGTGTTGACCGGCCCCGGCAATGCTGATTTCGATTTGTCACTGGAAAAATGGCAGAATAGTACTTGGATAGCTGTGGCAACATCAACAAGCGTCACCTCGAATGAAGCGATTAACTATGTTGCAAGCAGTGGTTATTATCGGTTTAATGTTTATTCTTATAATGGTGAGGGGAACTATGATTTCACGTTGAGAAAATAGATTCTTGTCATAAATATAAAGGGTCTTAATAAACACATTAATGGAATGTGTCGACTAAAGTCCTATTCTGAATCTGTAGGTTTCATCTGCTGACAATCACATTAATCCGAAACCAGCCAAGCTGGTTTCGGATTTTTTCATCTCTGGAAGATGGCCAATGGTACCTGACACAAGGGGCATTGGCCATCAGGGCGGGTTAGCGCAAGACCACGTTCTGGAAGCCCTGCACCAGGCTGATGACGGGTTGGGGGTAGATACCCAGCGCCACCACTATGATGGCGGAGAGCAGGACCACCATGCCGCCCGAGGAGACGGCCCAGTCGGCCTTGGCATCACGCAGCTGCATGCCGGGTTCCCGCAGATAGAGGGTGACCATGACGCGCAGGTAGTAATAGAGACCCAGGGCGCTGCCCAGCACTATGGCGCCGGAGAGCCACCACAGCTTGGCATCGACCGTCACCCCGATGAGATAGAACTTGCCGATGAAGCCCAGCGTCATGGGGATACCCGCGAGCGACAACATCATCACCGTCATGACGGCGGTCAGGTAGGGGCGGTGCCAGAACAGACCACGGTAGCTGTGCAGGGAGTCCGCATCCTTGCCGCGATAGGGGCTGGACATCATGCTGATGACGCCGAAGGCCCCCAGGCTGGTGAACAGGTACATCAGCAGGTAGACGCCGGCCGCTTCCACCGGCATCTGGCCGAGGCGGCTGGCGACGATCACCGCCAGCAGATAACCGAAGTGGGAGATGGAGGAGTAACCCATCATCCGCTTGATGTTGGTCTGCAGCAGGGCCAGCAGGTTGCCGATGACGATGGAGACGACCGCCATGGCGGCCAGCAGCCAGTGGATCATGGGATCTCCCGCCGCAGGCACCGCCAGGTAGAAGCGCAGCAGCACGCAGAACACGGCTATCTTGCTGACGGTGGCCAGGAAGGTGGCTACAGGTGCCGGGGCGCCTTCGTACACGTCAGGTGTCCAGAGGTGGAAGGGGGCCAGGGAGAGCTTGAAGGCAAACCCCACCAGCATCAGTCCCAGACCGCCCATCAGCAGCGGGTGGTGAGCCGGGGTGGTGGCCAGGGTCAGGCCGAGATCGCTGAAGCTCAGGCTGCCCGCCTGGGCATAGAGCAGCGCCATGCCAAACAGCAGGAAGGCGGTGGCGGCGGCGGAGAGCACCATGTACTTGATGCTGGCCTCCAGCGAATGGCGCTCGCGGTAGGCGTAGCCCACCAGACCGAACATGGGCAGGGTCAGCATCTCGATCCCGATGAACAGGGAGGCGAGGTGGCGGGAACCGGCCAGCACCAGGCCGCCGGCGGTGGCGATCAGCAGCAGCAGGTAGAACTCTTCCCGGTTGTCCGGATAGCCCTTGAGCCAGGAGCGGCCGAAGGTGCAGGTGGCCAGGGCGCCGATGAGCACCAGCCCCATGTAGAAGACGGCGTAGCCGTCTATCTGCAGCAGCGGAGTGACCCCCTGATCACCCTGCGCCATGACGATGGGCAGGGAGAAGAGCGCCAGGTTGAGGCCCGCTATGGTGACGACGAAGGCTGTGTCGTCACAGCGCCGCCAGGCGATGGCCAGCATCAGGGCCAGCATGGCCCCCGTGGTCAGCAGCAGAGGCAACAGGGCCAGCAGTTGAGAAGCTGTGAATGTCATTGCAGTGCTCCTGTAATGGACAAGTAAGGCAACAGGGCCAGCGGTCGGGAAACAGTCAGGTTCATTGCAATGCTCCAGCGGACGGCAGTGCGTACCAGTGCAGCACGCTCATCAGGCTGCTGCCTGCGGTATCGAGCACCGGCTGGGGATAGACACCGAGCAGCACCAGCAGGCCGGCTATGGTCAGCATCATGGCCAGCTCGCGGCTGTCCAGTCCCTTGAGGAGCTTGTCGTCCTTGGGCGCGCCGAAGCAGGCCCGTTGCAGCATGATGAGGGAGTAGACGGATGCCAGCACCAGACCGAAGGTGGCGATGATGGTGATGATAGGAGCGACCTGGAAGCTGCCGATGAGGATCAGGAACTCGCCGACGAAGTTGCCGGTACCCGGCATGCCAAGGGAGGCCACCGAGAAGAACAGCATGACGCCGGGCAGGTAGCGCAACCGGCCCCACAGGCCGCCCATCAGGCGCAAGTCACGGGTGTGCAGCCGCTCGTAGAGCTGGCCGCACAGGATAAACAAACCGGCGGCGGAGAGGCCGTGGGCGATCATCTGCACCACGGCGCCTTGCAGCGCCAGCTCGCTACCCGAGTAGATGGCGATCATCACGAAGCCCATGTGGGAGATGCTGGTGTAGGCCACCAGCCGCTTGATGTCGGTCTGGGCGAACGCCACTATGGCGCCGTAAACGATGCCGACCAGGCCCAGCAGCATGGCGTAGGGGGCGAACTCGGCGGAGGCCTCCGGGAACAGCGGCAGGGCGAAGCGCAGCAGACCGTAGGCGGCGGTTTTCAGCAAGATGCCGGCCAGGTCCACGGAACCCGCGGTCGGCGCCTGACTGTGGGCATCCGGCAGCCAGCCGTGCAGCGGTACCAGCGGCATCTTGACCGCGAAGGCGATGAAGAAGCCCAGCATCAGCAACCACTGGACGCCCTTGCTCATCGGGGTGTTGAGCAAGTCCTGATAGTCAAAGGTGAACACGCCGGTGGCTGCGTGGTGGGTCAGCACCAGACCCAGGATGGCGACCAGCATGATGAGGCCGCTGACCTGGGTGTAGATGAAGAACTTGGTGGCCGCGTTGATCCTGGACTTGCCGTCGGTGACCGAGTGGCCCCACAGCGCGATCAGGAAGTACATGGGGACCAGCATCATCTCCCAGAAGAAGAAGAACAGGAACAGATCCAGCGCCATGAAGACGCCGAGCACGCCCCCCAGGATCCAGAGCAGGTTCAGGTGGAAGAAGCCGATGCGCTGCACGATTTCCTTCCAGGAACAGAGGATGGCCAGCACGCCGATGAAGCAGGTGAGCATCACCATCAAGAGCGACAGGCCATCCACCGCCAGGTGCAATGAGATGCCGAAGCGGGGGATCCAGGGCAACTGCAGTTCGGCGGCCCAGGCGGACACGCCCGTCTGGGTCGCAAGGGAAAAGTCACCGCTCCACCAGATGGCGCCGGAGAGCAGCAGGCAGGCGCTCATGGACAGCAGGGCGACCCAGCGCACGAAGTATTCACCGAAGCGCTCCGTCTGCCAACAGAGCAGACCGCCGATGAAGGGTATTAACAAGATCCAGAGTAAGGTCACGATATCAGCTCTCGTCTATGTTCTAGTCACTGTGCAGGCCCGTGGGCTTGCTGCGAGTTCAGGGGCTGCATCACGGGATCAGCCGAGCAGCAGCAGGGCCAGGATCAGGGCGGCGCCCATCCCCATGGAGGCTGCATACCAGCGCAACTTGCCGGAAACGGTCCAGGCCAACAGCTGGTGGCCACTCTGTGCCAGCCAGGCCGGCAGGTTCATCATCCAGTCCAGCGGATCCTTGCCGAGCAGGCGGGTGCTGAGCAGGTAGGGTTTGACCCACAGCTGATCGTACAACCAGTCAAAGCCCCAGGCATTGAACCAGAGGGTGCTGAGCAGACGGCCTGGCGCGCTGTTCGCCACGCTGGTGGCCAGTCGACGCTCACCCAGGAACAGGAAGGCGGCCAGGGCTATGCCCGCGATGGCGACTATGCCGGAGGCTATTTCCAGCGCATGACGACCCGCTTCTATGTGATCTCCCGGACCGGCCGGCAGTACTCCGGCCAGCGGCGGTACTATCAGGGCCCCGATCCCGGTGGAGAGCACCAGCAGCACCAGCAGCGGCAGCTGGTGGGCCAGGCCGTGGCCGGCGTGGGCCTCGGTCTGCACCTTGCCGTGGAAGGCGATGAAGATGAGGCGGAAGGTGTAGAGGGAGGTCAGGAAGGCCCCCACCAGACCGGCCCACAACAGTGTGGTCTGGCCGGATGCCTGCACCTGCCACAGGATGGCATCTTTACTGTAGAAACCGGCCGTGACCAGCGGCAGCGCGGCCAGCGCCGAGCCCCCCACCAGGAAGCAGGCATAGACCAGCGGCAGACTCTTGCGCAGGCCTCCCATCTTGAAGATGTTCTGCTCGTGGTGGGTCGCGACTATGACGGCACCGGCGGAGAGGAACAAGAGCGCCTTGAAGAAGGCGTGGGTCATCAGGTGGAAGATGGCCCCTTCCCAGGCGCCAACCCCAAGGGCCAGGAACATGTAGCCTATCTGGCTCATGGTGGAGTAGGCCAGGATCCGCTTGATATCGGTCTGTACCAGGGCCGCAAAACCCGCCAGCACCAGGGTAATGGCACCGACCAGCGCCACCAGATGCAGGATCTCGGGGGCCAGCAGGAAGAGGCCGTGGGTACGGGCGATGAGATAGACACCGGCGGTCACCATGGTCGCGGCGTGGATCAGGGCAGAGACAGGCGTCGGGCCCGCCATGGCATCCGCCAGCCAGGTTTGCAGCGGCAGCTGGGCGGATTTACCGACGGCGCCGCCGAGCAGCATCAGGCAGGCGAACGACAGGGCAGGGGAACCCTCGGCAAACATCGCGGGCGCGCGCACCAGCAGCTCATGGATGTTGAGGGTGCCCAGCTCCCGGTAGAGGACGAACAGGCCGATGGCGAGGAAGACGTCGCCGACCCGGGTCACCACGAACGCCTTGAGGGCGGCCGCCCCGTTGGCCGGGTTGCGGTAGTAGAAGCCGATCAGCAGGTAGCTGCACAGCCCCACCCCTTCCCAGCCGAGGTAGACGAACAGCAGGTCATCGGCCAGCACCAGGAACACCATGCTGGCGATGAACAGGTTGGTGTAGGTGAAGAAGCGGGAATAGCCCTCTTCTCCGCGCATGTACCAGGAGGCGAACAGGTGGATGAAGAAACCCACTCCGGTCACCACCCCCAGCATGGTCAGCGACAGGCCGTCCAGCGCCAGGCGGAAGGTGGGATTGAAGCTGCCCACCGACATCCATTGCCACAGGGTCTGGGTGTAGACACCGCCGACCGGCATGGTATTGAGGAAATCGATGCCGACCCACAGGGTGGTGAGGGCCGACAACCCTATGCTGCCGACGCCGATCAGTGCCGAGCTGCGCTCGCCGAAACGGCCGAGGGAGAAGGCCAGCACCAGCCATCCCAGCAGCGGGAATAGAAAAGTCAGGTATAAGAGGCTCATCCGCGCATCTCGCTCACAGTGTCCACGTTGAGGGTGTGGTAACGACGATAGAGCAGCAGTAACAGGGCCAGGCCTATACTGGCCTCCGCTGCCGCCAGAGAAATCACCAGTATGTACATGATCTGGCCATCGGCCTGGGCCCAGCGGCTGCCAGCCACCACGAACGCCAGTGCGGACGCATTCATCATGATCTCGATACTCATGAGGATAAACAGCAAGTTACGGCGGATCAGCAGACCGCACAAACCGATGCAAAACAGCACGGCGGCCAGCAGCAGACCGTGTTCCATGGGGATGCCACTCATTGCTGACCTCCTTCTTGAGATGGACTTGGTGCTGGGCGCACGGCAGTTTTGGGAACGGAAAGCACTTCCCCGCTCTTGTCTTCACGGCCCAGGTGGTAGGCGGTCACCAGACCCGCCAGCAGCAGGATGGAAGCGAGCTCCACCGCCAGCACATAAGGGCCGAACAGGGCGATGCCGACCTCTTTCGCGCTGACGTCGGTCAGACCAAGCTGACCCCCTGTCACGCCGAGGATGCCGTAGGCCAGAAAGCCCAGCAGGACGAGAGAGAGCAGGCCCGGACCCACCCAGGTGGTGGGGGTGAGCCAGTTCTTCTCCTGATCCTGGGACGATCCCAAGTTCAGCATCATCACCACGAACACGAACAGCACCATGATGGCGCCCGCGTAGACGATCACCTGCAGGGCACCCGCGAAGGAGGCACCCAGACAGAAGAAGATCATGGCCACGGCGATGAGCGAAATAATGAGATTGAGCAGCGCATGCATGGGATTGCTGGTGCTGATCACCCGCAGCGTGCTGTAAACGGCTACCAGGGCCGCGGCATAAAATGCCAGTTCCATGATTGACTCCTAGGGCTAGGGCAGCAGGCTCTTGACATCGATAGGTTTGGCTTCGTGCTCGGCATCCCCTTTCGGCTTGCCGTCGATGGCCATACCGCTCATGCGATAGAAGTTGTAATCCGGGTATTTGCCGGGCCCGCTGATCAGCAAGTCTTCCTTCTCGTACACCAGATCCTGGCGGCGGTATTCGCCCATCTCGAAATCCGGCGTCAGCTGGATGGCGGTGGTGGGGCAGGCTTCTTCGCACAGGCCGCAGAAGATGCAGCGGGAGAAGTTGATGCGAAAGAACTCCGGATACCAGCGACCATCGTCCCGCTCCGCTTTCTGCAGCGAGATGCAGCCGACCGGGCAGGCCACGGCGCAGAGGTTGCAGGCCACGCAGCGCTCGTCGCCGTCCGGGTCGCGGGTCAGCACGATGCGGCCACGGAAACGGGGGGCGGCATAGACAGCCTCTTCCGGGTAACTCAGGGTTTCGCGTGGTCGCCAGGCATGGGAAAACACCATGCCCAGACTGCGAAGTTGGGTACCGACACCCTTGATTATGCTAACAATTTTCATAGTCGTGCCTCACTGCACATTCATCAGCACCACAGCCCCTGAGCCTTGCATCCCGAGCGGGGTGCAAGGCGCGAGGCAAGCAGACGTTCCAGCCAAACGGCATCACAATGTTCATATCCATTCCGGCCTCACTGCGCACTCATCAGCACCACGGCACCCGTGATCAGCATGTTGATCAGGGTCAGCGGCAAGCAGACTTTCCAGCCAAAGGACATCACCTGATCAAAACGCGGACGGGGCAGGGAGGCCCGCAGCAGGATGAAGAGCACCATGAAGCAGGCGGTCTTCAGGGCAAACCAGATGAAGGGCGGCAACCAGGGGCCGTGCCAGCCACCGAAGAACAGGGTCACTATGAGGGAGGAGATCAGCACTATGCCGATGTACTCGCCCACGAAGAACAGACCCCATTTCATGCCCGCATACTCGATGTGATAGCCGTCGGCGAGCTCCTGCTCGGCCTCCGGCTGGTCAAACGGGTGGCGGTGGGTGACGGCGACGCCGGCAAACAGGAAGGTGATGAAGCCCAGGATCTGGGGCACCACGTTCCACAAGCCCTCCTGGGCCTCGACTATGTCTCTCAGGTTGAAGCTGCCGGTCTGGATCACTATCCCCATCAGGGAGAGCCCCAGGAACACCTCGTAGGAGAGGGTCTGGGCCGAGGCGCGCAGGCTGCCGAGCAATGAGTACTTGTTGTTGCTCGACCAGCCGGCGAACAGCACGGCATAGACCGCCAGTCCCGCGATGGCCAGTATGTAGAGCAGGCCCACGTTGAGATCCGCCACGCCCCAGGTGGGGGTGAGCGGCACCACGGCAAACGCCAGAATAAAGGCGGTAAAGGCGATGATGGGGGCCAGGATGAAGATCCGGCGATCCGCGAACGGCGGGATCCAGTCCTCCTTGAAGAACATCTTGACCATGTCGGCCGCCAGCTGCAGCAGGCCGAACGGGCCCACCCGGTTGGGGCCGTAGCGATCCTGCCACAGCGCCAGCAGGCGACGTTCGATGAAGCTCATGAAGGCGCCAGCCCCCACTATCCCCACCAGCACGATCAGCGCCTTGCCGACTTCAATCAGCAGCTCCATCAGGGAATCACTCATGCGATCGCCTCCTGCAGGTTGTTGATGTAGGCCTGTTGCAGCGCGGTCGGCAGACCGTTCACGCCGAGCGGCAGACCCAGCAGACCCTGTGCCAGAGCATGGCTCAGCCGCAGCTTGAGGCGCCAGTGGTTGCCACCCCAGGAGAAGCTCACCTGGTTGCCCGCGTTGAGGGCAAGGCGAGCCGCATCGGCCGGGTTCAGCACCAGCTCGGGTTCGTTCATGCGGGCCTGGATCACCGGGCTGCGAGCGGAGAGCTCCTCGCCGCCAAACAGCTGGTCATAGTTGACCACCTGCAGGGCTTCCTGAGCCACGAAGGGGGCCGGTATGGCATCAAACCAGCCAAGATTGTCTTCACCCGGCTCCAGCAGGCGGCGACCCGGATCACCGGCGCGCAGCTTGCCGCCCACCTCGTCCTGGAACTTGTTCCAGGCCGATGGCGAGTTCCAGCCCGGCGCCCAGGCAAACGGCACCTGTTGCATCGGCTGGCGGGCACCGGCATAGCCTTCCATGGAGAAGTTGAAGGGGGAGTCCGGATCCTGGGCCACTCTCGGCTCGCTGACGTTCTGATCCGCCAGCATGGAGGTGCGACCGCTGTAGCGGTGCGGCTCACGAGCCAGCTTCATGCCACGGATCCGCAGCCCGGCGTTGGGCGAGGCTTCCAGCATGGGGGCGAGCAGCGGCGTCGAGGCGGCGCAGGCACCGCTGATCTCGTCAAGGTTCTGCCAGCGCAGGGGTTTGTTATCGAGAGCCCCCTGCAGCGCGGCCAGCCAGCGCCACCCTTCCCGGATCTGGATGTCGGCGTTGTAGAAGGCCGGCGCATAGACCTGGAAGTAGCGCTGGGCACGGCCCTCCATATTGACGAGAGTGCCATCGGCCTCGGCAAAGCTGGCGGCAGGCAGCACCAGATCGGCCTTCTGGGCTGTCTGGGTATCCTGATGATCGACCACCAGCAGGTGTTGCAGGCGGGCGATGGCCGCATCGACCCGATTGCGCGGGGCGCGGCGATAGAGATCGTTCTCCAGGGTCACCAGTGCCAGGTTATCCTGGGCTTCGATGCGCTCAAGGGCAGCTTCCAGCGATTTGCCTGACGACTTGCCTGCATCCAGCATGGCCAGACCCAGACTGTTGGCCTCTTGCGCCACCAGTGCCAGGCTGACGTCCTGGCCACGGCCCTTGAGGGCACGGACTATGTTGCTGGCAGCCTCGATCAGTGCCGGAGTACGGGCGCCGGAGCCTGCGATGATGAGCGGCTTTTTGGCGTTGCCAAGCAGGTCGGCCCAGCGAGCGGCTTGCGCCTGTTGTTCTTGGCCGAGATCGGCCAGGGCCGGGGCCGAGCTGTCGAGCAGATGGGCGATGGCAAAACCGAGGCGGGCCTGATCCGCGTGGGGGGCGTGCAGTTTTTCTGCCGCCACGTCGTCGAGGCGGGTGCTGTCCAGACTGGTGATGAGCAGCGGGTAGCGCTCATTCTGGCCCAGGGTCTGCACCGCGGCGACCTGCCACAAGTCCACCTTCATCTTGCGGGCGATCTCGCGCGCCTTGCCCTTGACCGACTGGCGCAGGGCCAGGGCGATGCGGGCGGCGCTCATGGTGACATCTTCACCCAGCACCAGAATGGCGTCGGCCTCTTCCATGTCCCGCAGGCTCGGCGTGCGAATGCCGCCGTGTTGCAGTATGTGCAACATCTTTTGCAGGCACTCCCACTCGCTCTGCTCGACGCCGCAATAGAAGTTGTCGGCACCTACCAGCTCGCGCAGGGCGAAGTTGCTCTCCAGCGACGCGCGGGGAGAGCCGATGCCGATGACGCCGGCCGCAGTGCGCAGGGCGTCGGCGGCACGGTTCAGGGCGCCGTCCACCGTGATGGCCAGCTTGTCGTTGCCGTCACGCAGCAATGGCTGACGCGGGCGATCCGCCAGATTGACGTAGCCATAGCCAAAGCGGCCGCGATCGCACAGGAAGTAGTGGTTGAGGCCACCGTGGAAGCGGTTCTCGATGCGGCGCAGCTCGCCGTAGCGCTCGCCCGGGCTGATGTTGCAACCGACCGAGCACTGCTGGCAGATGCTGGGGGCAAACTGCATGTCCCACTTGCGGTTGTAACGCTCGGAGTGGGTCTTGTCGGTGAACACGCCGGTGGGGCAGACCTCCACCAGGTTGCCGGAGAACTCGCTCTCCAGGGTGCCATCTTCGACCCGGCCGAAATAGACGTTGTCGTGGGCGCCATAGACACCCAGATCCTCGCCGCCGGCGTAATCCTTGTAGTAACGCACGCAGCGATAACAGGCGATGCAGCGGTTCATCTCGTGATTGATGAAGGGCCCCAGTTCCTGATTCTGGTGGGTGCGTTTGGTGAAGCGGTAGCGACGGCTGTTGTGGCCTGTCATCACCGTCATGTCCTGCAGGTGGCAGGCACCACCCTCTTCACATACCGGGCAGTCGTGGGGGTGGTTGGTCATCTGCCACTCCACCACCGTCTTGCGAAACTCTTTCGCCTCTTCGTCTTCGATGGAGATATAGGTGCCATCGGTAGAGGGGGTCATGCAGGACATGACCAGGCGGCCGCGCTTGTCGTCGGCATTCTGATACTGCTTGACCGCACACTGGCGGCAGGCGCCGACGCTACCCAGCGCCGGGTGCCAGCAAAAATAGGGGACGTCCAGCCCTAAGGAGAGACAGGCTTGCAGCAGGTTGTCTGCCCCGTCTACCTCGTACTCTTTACCGTCTACAAAAATGGTGGCCATACAACTTCCCTGACATCAATTAGATAAAACGCGCAGATTGGATTAGCCGGCAGGCGTAATCAGACAATGGCGTCATCAAACATTCGTGAACTCTGGTTTGCACCTGTGTTGCATGAAACGGCCGATCAGGCTTCGCCCATCGGCCCTGCGTCCTCGTCTTACCAGCGTTCACCCAGCAGATTGGGCTGGATCCCTTTGAGCAGCTTGTGATTGTCCTGCGGTCCCTTGATCCCGGCCTCGAACTCGGCGCGGAAATACTTGAGAGCGCTGCCAAGCGGCTCGACGGCGCCAGGGGCATGGGCACAGAAGGTCTTGCCCGGGCCGAGGAAACTGACCAGCTGTTCCAGCGTTGCCAGATCTCCTTGCTGACCCTCGCCCCGCTCCAGCGCCCGCAGCAGCTTGACGCTCCAGGGCAGGCCGTCGCGACAGGGAGTGCACCAGCCACAGGATTCACGGGCGAAGAACTCTTCCATGTTGCGCAAGAGCCCCACCATGTTGATGCTGTCATCCACCGCCATGGCGAGGCCGGTGCCCATGCGGGTGCCGACCTTGCCGATGCCGCCGGCATACATCTGGGCATCCAGGTGCTCGGGCAGCAGGAAGCCGGTACCGGCGCCGCCCGGTTGCCACGCTTTGAGGCGGTAGCCGGGCTTCATGCCACCGGCGTAGTTTTCAAACAGCTCGCGGGCCGTGATGCCAAACGGCAGCTCCCAGACCCCAGGGTTGTTCACCTTGCCGGAGAAGCCCATCAGTTTGGTGCCGTGATCTTCGGAGCCCGGCAGCGCCAGCCCCTGATACCAGGCAACCCCGTTGCCTATGATGGCGGGCACGTTGCACAGGGTCTCGACGTTGTTGACGCAGGTCGGCTTGCCCCAGACGCCGGAGACGGCGGGGAAGGGGGGCTTGGCGCGCGGGTTGGCGCGGCGCCCTTCCAGGGAGTTGATGAGCGCCGTCTCTTCGCCGCAGATGTAACGACCGGCGCCGGTGTGGACGAACAGCTCGAAGTCAAAGCCCGAGCCCAGGATGTTCTTGCCGAGCAGGCCGGCGGCCTTGGCCTCTTCCACCGCGCGGCGCAGGTTTATGGCGGCATCCACGTACTCGCCACGCAGGAAGATGTAGCCGCGATAGGCCTTGAGGGCCTTGGCGGAGATGATCATCCCCTCGATCAGCAGGTGGGGCAGTTGCTCCATCAGCAGCCGATCCTTGTAGGTATTTGGCTCCATCTCGTCGGCGTTGCAGAGCAGGTAACGTATGTTCATGCTCTCGTCTTTGGGCATCAGGCCCCACTTCACCCCGGTGGAGAAGCCGGCGCCACCGCGACCCTTGAGGCCGGCATCCTTGACGGTGCCGACTATCTCGTCCGGGCTCATCTGGCCGAGGGCTTTGCGGGCAGCGTCATAGCCCTGCTTGCTCTGGTATTCATCCAGCCAGACCGGCTGGCCGTCGTCACGCAGCCGCCAGGTGAGCGGATGGGTCTCGGGGGCGCGCGCGATCAGGTTGGCCGTGCCGATGGAGGCGAGAGGCGTGGTCGGCCGTGGGCTCATGGACATAGGTTGGCCTCCGGGGTCTGGTTGCGTTCAAGGCGCATGGGCAGATTGCCCTCGTGAAGACTCATGGGTAGGCCTCCAGGGTCTTGAGCAGGCTGATGGCATCGAGTCCGCCATAGGTGTCGTCGTCGATCATCAGCGCCGGCCCCTTGTCACAGTTGCCGAGGCAGCAGACGGGCAGCAGGGTGAAACGGCCGTCGGCGCTGGTCTGGCCGGGAGCCAGATCCATCACTTCCTTGAGGCCGGCCAGCAGCCCTTCGTGGCCGTTGATGTAACAGACCATGCTGTCACAGACCCGGATGATGTGGCGCCCGACCGGCTGGCGGAAGATCTGGCTGTAGAAAGTCGCAACCCCTTCCACGTCGCTGGCGGGAATGCCGAGTTCGGCAGCGATGGCATGGATGGCACCGTCCGGTACCCAGCCGCGGGCCTGCTGCACTATCTTGAGCGCTTCTATGCTGGCGGCGCGGGGATCTTCGTAGTGGTGTATCTCATGCCGGATGGCATCGCGTTCGGCCTGGCTCAGGACGAAGCCGTCCCCCTTGCCCTGGCACTCACTTTGCCCCTGCGGGGTCTGATTGTTTTGGCACTGACATTGCTGGCTCATGGCTTAACCTTTTGTGGCTTGTCCTTTTTGTCGCGTAACGGTTGTTTAGTAACAGCGGTTACTCAACGATCCACATCCGACATAACGAAATCGATACTGCCCAGGTAGGCGATGAGATCCGACACCATGCTGCCCCGGATCACCGAGGGGATCTGTTGCAGGTGAGCAAAGCTCGGGGTGCGGATCCGGGTCCGGTAGCTCATGGTGGAGCCATCGCTGGTCAGGTAATAACTGTTGATCCCCTTGGTCGCCTCTATCATCTGGAAGGATTCGGCGGCCGGCATCACAGGGCCCCAGGACACTTGCAGGAAGTGGGTGATCAGGGTCTCTATGTCTTGCAGGGTGCGATCTTTGGGCGGCGGCGTGGTGAGCGGGTGATCCGCCTTGAATGGCCCCTCCGGCATGTTCTTCACACACTGCTCTATGATGCGCAGGCTCTGGCGCATCTCTTCGAGGCGTATCATGCCGCGGTCGTAAACATCACCGTTGGCACCGACCGGCACCTCGAACTCGAACTGATCGTAGCCGGAGTAAGGGCGCCATTTGCGCACGTCAAAGTTGAGGCCGGTGGCGCGCAGACCGCCCCCCGTGATGCCCCACGCCAATGCCTGTTCTGTGGTATAGGGGGCGACGCCTATGGTGCGGCCGCGCAATATGCTGTTGCGCATGGCCGCCTTCTCATAATCCATCAGCCGCTTGGGCAGCCAGTTCAGCAGGTTATCCTGGATGAGACGAGCCCAGCCCACCGGCAGATCGTGCGCCACGCCGCCGATACGGAACCAGGCCGGGTGCATGCGTGCGCCCGTGATGGCTTCGATGATGGTGTAGATCTTCTGGCGATCGGTGAAGGTGAAGAAGACGGGGGTCATGGCGCCCACGTCCTGGATATAGGTCCCGAGGAACAGCAGGTGGCTCTGGATGCGGAACAGCTCCGCCAGCATCACCCGGATCACGTCGACCCGGTTTGGCACCTTGATGCCCGCCAGCTTCTCGACCGCCAGCACATAAGGCAGGTTGTTCATGACGCCGCCCAGGTACTCGACCCGGTCGGTATAGGGGATGTAGCTGTGCCAGGACTGACGCTCACCCATCTTCTCGGCACCGCGGTGGTGATAGCCGATGTCGGGCACGCAGTCGCGTATCTCCTCGCCATCGAGCTGCAGCACCAGCCGGAAGGCGCCGTGGGCGGAGGGGTGGTTCGGGCCGAGGTTCAAGAACATGTAGTCCTCGTTCTCGTTGCCCCGGTTCATGCCCCACTCTTCGGGTTTGAACAGCAGGTTGTCCTGCTCCTGATCCTGTTTGACCGCATCGAGCATGAAGGGATCGAACTCGGTGGCGCGCGCCGGATAGTCTTTGCGCAGCGGGTGACCCTGCCAGCTCTTGGGCATCATGATGCGGGTCAGATGGGGGTGACCATCGAAGTTGATGCCCATCAGATCCCACACTTCCCGCTCGTACCAGTTGGCGTTGGGGAAGTGGCGGCTGATGGTTGGCAGGCTCAGATCGCTCTCTTTGAGCGGCACCTTCAGTATCACATCGGCGTTGCGGTCGATGGAGATGAGATGATAGAAAACGGTGAAGTCGCTCTCGGGCAGGCCGTCGCGATGGCTGCGCATCCGCTCGTCGGTGGCGCTGAGATCAAACAGCATCACGAACGGGGAGGGGAGCTTGCGCAAGAAGCCGATCACGTCCAGCAGCAGCTCGCGGGAGAGCCAGACCACGGGCACGCCGGTGCGGGTGGTCTGAACGGTGAAGCGCTCGGCGCCAAAGTGGGCAAACAGCTCGCCGACCACCTGGGCATCCTGGTGATCGCTCGGTTGCCACTGGGCCATGGTGTAGTTACTGGGGAATTCTCGAGTCAGTTTCATGATCAGATCTCATCCGGCGTGCGCAGGTTGGTAACGTTGATCCGCTCGCCGCGCTTGCGTTCCTTCTCGGCCTGCATCTGGGGACGGTAGATCCCCTGATCGCCCACCACCCAGGAGAGGGGGCGGCGTTCCTTGCCGATGGAGTCCTGCAGCAGCATCAGGGCTTGCAGGAAGGCCTCGGGACGGGGCGGGCAGCCAGGAATGTAGACGTCGACCGGCAGGAACTTGTCCACGCCCTGTACCACTGAGTAGATGTCATACATGCCGCCCGAGTTGGCGCAGGCGCCCATGGAGATGACCCACTTGGGTTCGAGCAGCTGTTCGTACAGGCGCTGGATGACGGGTGCCATCTTGATGAAGGGCGTCCCTGCTATCACCATGAAATCGGCCTGACGCGGCGAGGCTCGAATAACCTCGGCGCCGAAGCGGGCCACGTCATGGGGGGAGGTGAAGGCAGTACACATCTCCACGTAGCAGCAGGAGATGCCGAAGTTGTAGGGCCAGAGGGAATTCTTGCGACCCCAGTTGACGGTGTCTTGCAACACCTCCTCGAGACGCCCCATCATGATGCCGCGTTCAGCCTGTTGCGCCAGCGGATCATCGACTGTCTGGCGCTGTTCCTGGGGGTAGCGCTCAACCGGCGCATCCGGGTCAATCCGGGTCAGGGTGTACTTCATGGTGCAACCTCAAAGGGAATATCGGTAATTCAGTCTGGCTTCTTGTCAGTCAGAACGCGTTTCTTTGGTGCCCAGTCGAGGGCGCCGATGCGCCACAGGTAGATAAGACCTACCAGCAGCAGAGTGATAAAGATGGCGGCTTCAATAAAGCCGACCCAGCCACTCTCCCGAACGGAGACGGACCAGGCGAACAGATAGAGTGCCTCGACGTCGAAGATGACGAAGAACATGGCGACCAGGTAGAACTTGGCGGAGAAACGCAGACGGGCATTGCCAACCGAATCTATGCCCGATTCGAAGGGCTTGTTTTTGGCTCGACCGTAGGCACGGCCTCCCAGCAAGGCGGCCAGACCTATCATGATCAGGCACAGGCAAATGGCTGCAACGACATAGATAGCAAAAGCCCAATGCTGGACAGCAATATCAGCAAACATATAGGTTTTCCCTAACCGAATTAATCATGTGACTTAACAAGGGTGTTACGCATTATGCCACTTCCATACTGATTTACATGTCATTTCAAAGGATTAATTATTAATCATGGGGGGAAAAATCGGTTTTTGCTAGCAAGGTCAATTTTCTCATTTGAGAATCATTTTCAATGGCGCGAATAGACCCGGAAAACGGCGCGCCGCAGGGGCCTGTACGGCGTGGCATGCGGGGAAAATAGGGGATGCTGGTCGGATGACTTGGGCGATAACGGCTGGATGAGATGCAAAGAAAACCCCGCTGGGCGGGGTTTGCTGATCAGGGTTTGAGGATGGGGAGCGCCTCTTCGGCAGCCTTGCCTTGGGAGAGGGTGATCTCGACCCGGCGGTTGGCCTGTCGATGCTCAGGCGTGTCGTTGGCATAGCGCGGCTGGGCATCGGCCACCCCCTGAGCTATGACCCTGGTTGCGTCCAGCTTGGGGTTGGTGAGCAGGGTATGGACGATGGAGGCCGAGCGCAGCACCGACAGCTCCCAGTTGCTGCGATAGAGCTCTATCGGCGCCTGCGAGTTGTCCGTGTGGCCTGTCACCACCACCTTGCCCGGGATGTCGGCCAGTATGCCGGAGATCTTGCTGACCAGCGGAATGAACTGGGGCTGCAGGAAGGCCGAATCGGCCGGGAACAGCGCCTTCTCGCCGATGCGGATCACCAGCTGGCTGCCGAGCTGCTCCACCTCCAGATCCTTGGATTCAATCTGTGCCTTGAGCTGCTGCTCGAGTTTCTTCTTGGTGACCTGTACCCACTCCTGTTCCTTGGTCTTGTGCGGCCAGGCCTCGGTGGCACTCGGCTTCTCCGAGGCCCCTATGGTTTCGTTGAAGGGATCTGCCGCCGCGGTCGGTGCCTCTTTTTCCAGCACGGTTTCTTTATCCGGGCTGCTGGGGGCCGTTCTGGATTCCGGCTCCAGGATCCCGGTGCCGCCCTGCATCACAGGGGAACCCGCGGGTGGAGAGATGAGGCCGATTTTACCCAGCGACTCGATGAAGCCCTGGATCAGCACCCGGGTCTCGGATTGTTTGGCCATGGCAAAGGAGTAGAGCACCACGAACAGGGCGAACAACAGGGTCATGAAGTCGGCATAGGAAACCAGCCAGCGTTCGTGGTTCTCCGGCGCTTCAGGCTTTTTCTTTTTGGCCACCATGGCCTCCCAGATAAGGTTCGAGGGTAACTTGTAACCGGGCTTGCGACTCGCCATCCACGATGCAGAGGATACCGGTCAAGGTCATCTCCTTGTAGTGGCGGATATCATGGGCAAACCCCTTGTAGCGGTTACCGAAGGGAAGAAAGATCAGGTTGGCGGCACCCACCCCGTAGATGGTGGCGATGAAGGCCACCGCGATGGCACCACCCAGTTTGTCAGGGGCATCCAGCAGGCCCATGGCGTGGATCAGGCCAAATACCGCGCCCACTATCCCCATGGTCGGGCAGTAGCCGCCCATGGCCTCGTAGAATTTGACCGTCTGCTCGAGATCCTCATGCTCGAACTCGATCTCGTTCTCCAATACCTCGTGGATCTTGGTCTTCTCGTAGCCATCGACCATCATTTGTACCCCTTTTTGCAGGAAGGGATCCTTGATCTCGTCGATCATGCCTTCCAGGGCCAGCATGCCGCTGCGTCTGGCGTTGCCGGCCAGGGTTTCCAGCAACTGTGCCTGTTCCAGCATGTCGAGTTTGGGGGGGGCAAGCAGCCACTTGAAGCGCTTGAAGGTTTTACCGACGACGGAGAAGGGAAACTGGGTCAGTGCGGCACCGACAGTACCGCCTATCACTATGAGGAAGGCTGGCAGATCGAGCAGGGCGCTGGGATGGCCCCCCTCGATGATGTTACCGCCAAGGATACAGATTATTGCAAAAATCAGGCCAATCAAGCTCATTCTTTGTACGTCCCTGAATATTGATAATGGCTAGTGTAGCTATTTAAGTATCAGTTTTTCAAAATGATATCCAATCGGTGTGCAATAAATCAGAGCCGGGTCCGGCGGGAAAATATTTGACGGCGCAGGGTGGAACACCTGTCTGGACAGGGCGAGAAACCAGGCATTGTGATACCGAGGGGCAAGGACGCCTGATATGAAGAATGCCCCCAAGGTCATGCCGGTGTTTTTCGAGCGGGTGGTGAGAGCATTAGCCGCTCGAGAGCCGATGCGCAGGCCAGAAAGCAAAAAGCCCGACCAGTGGGTCGGGCTTTGCAATTTGGCGGTGAGGGAGGGATTCGAACCCTCGATACGTTGCCGTATACACACTTTCCAGGCGTGCTCCTTCAGCCACTCAGACACCTCACCAAATTTTGGTCTGTTGTTTAGGGTGCTCAGCCAGCACCTTGTTCGCTGCGCCGTTGCGCTGGAACGGGGCGTAATTTAGGGGAAAGGGCTGCCGGGGTCAACCACTTTTCCCCTTATTTTTCATAATCTTTATCGGATGCCTATCCCTTGAACAGAATGCCGGTTTTTTAAACCCGATCAGGGCTTGTCCAGGATGATCAGGCTGTCGGGCAGCTCATTCTGATCCCGGGTCGCCGGGAAGGCATCGGTCAGGATGGCGCTGGTGCGCTCCACGCACTCGATGAATCCCTGCTCCACCTCCCGGTTGCGCACCCGTTGGGTGAAGTCGTCGATGATCGCCTGCCACTGGGCATTGTCGATGTGCTGGGCTATGCCGTCGTCCACCAGTATCTCCACGTAGTGCTCGGCCACCGAGACAAAGATCAGAACCCCCAGCCGGTCACGGGTGCGGTGCAGACCCTGTTCGACAAACTGCAGGCGAGCCATCAGCGCCGCCCTGTGCCGGCGTACCTTCTTCGGGATCAGGTACATCTTGATGGGGGTCCAGTGGAACAACAGGCTCAGCAGCAGCCAGACCGACCACTGTGCCAGCAGGATCTCGTACCAGCCGAGCCAGAAGCCGAGCTCAAACACCAGCAGGGGTGTGAGCATGGCAATCAGCGCTGCCCACAGGGTGGGAATATAGCGATAACCGTCACTGGCTGGCGCCAGCACTGTGACCAGTTCAGCATCCGTTTCCAGCTCAGCCTCGCGAACCTTGGCCTGCAGCGTGTGGAAGAACTGTTTAGAAATCATGGTGTCGTCTCTTCATTCCTGTATTCCTGTTACCAACCACCGGAGGCTCCGCCGCCGCCAAAACTGCCGCCGCCCCCGCTGAAACCGCCACTGCTGCCGCCACGGCCACCGAAGCTGCCGGCCCCGAAGCCTCCGGTCAGCAAGGCCGCGCGGCGTCGGCCACCGCTGCCACCCCCCCCGCCACCGCCGCGCAGGTTGTGCAGCACTAGCATCACAATCACCATCAGGATGAACAGCCAGGGGCCGCCCAGCTTGCCCTCCTGTTTGTCGGTGTCCACCGGCGTGTACTCACCCGCCAGCGCCTGCATGATGCTCCGGCTGCCGGCGACCACGCCGGCGACCATGTCGCCACGCTTGAAGGCTGGCAGGATCCGGGTCTGGATGATGTTGGCCGCAATGGCGTCGGGCAGGGCACCTTCCAGCCCATAGCCCACCTCGATGCGCACCTTGCGTTCATCCTGGGCGATCAGCAGCAGGATGCCGTTGTTCTTGCCCTTCTGACCTATGCCCCAGTGGCGGCCGAGCTGGTAGCCGTACTCCTCTATGGTGTCGCCACCCAGCGTGTCGATGGAGACCACCACCAGCTGGATGCCGCTGCGCTTTTCAAACGCGGCCAGTTGCTGGGTCAGCTGATGGGCCTGCTTGCGGGACATCAGGTTCGCCTCGTCCACCACCCGGCCGCTGAGGGCTGGAAAGGTGGGGGCGGCTTGCAGCGCCGCCGTCCACAGCAGCAGACAGGGCAACAGCCAGCGAACAAGCCTACTCATTGGAAGCTGACCTTGGGCGCCTCATCGGCACCTGGCTTGGCACTGAAGCTAGGTTTGGCCTCCAGATCCGAATAGAGCAACTTGGACCAGATGACGCCGGGGAAGGTGCGGATCTCGGTATTGAACTGGCGCACCGCCTCTATGTAGTCGCGGCGGGCCACAGAGATACGGTTCTCGGTGCCTTCCAGCTGGGCCTGAAGGGTGAGGAACTGCTGATCCGCCTTCAGGTCCGGATAGCGTTCGACCACTACCATCAGTCGGGAGAGGGCGCTGGAGAGCTGGTTCTGGGCCGCTTCAAACTCCTTGAGCTGGGCGGGATCGCTCACCTGCACGCTGCCGACCCGGGCACGGGCGTCGGTGACCGCTTTCAGGGTCTCCTGCTCATGGCTGGCATAGCCCTTGACGGTGGCCACCAGATTGGGAATGAGATCGGCCCGGCGCTGGTACTGGTTCTCGACCTGGCCCCAGCTCGCCTTGACCTGTTCATCCAGGGTCGGAATGTTGTTCATGCCGCAACCCGTCAGTCCCAGCAGCAGGGTCAGGGTCAACAGGCTCTGTGTTGTCCTGCGCCAGAGTGAAGTGGCCATCTTGTTGTTCTCCATTGAAATTTCTAGCGGATATAGGTGCACCATAACAGCTTGTGGTCAACTGCCACAACGGGCGGGCAGCCTGGGTTTGCTGTACGCCATCGAGACCTTGGGCAATTGCGGCTTGTCCTTGAGCCAGGAGGCCAGCTCGGCGCCGCAGCCATTGCCGGGCGGGATCGGGGCCTGGGGCTGGCAATCCGGACTGCCAGCCGGACAGCGCAGGCGCACATGGAAGTGGCTGAAGTGGCCGACCCAGGGACGCAGCTTGGCGACCCAGGGTTCGTCGGCGGCCCGTTTGCACACCTCGCCCTTGAGCACAGGGTTGATAAAGATGCGGGCCACCTCGGGCTTGCTGGCCGCGAGGCGCAGCAGTTCCAGTTGCTGGGGGCCGAAGCGTCCCGGCAAGACCCGGTAACTGGGCTCGTCGATCAGTGCCCACTCCCTGGGGGCATCTTGCTCCCATTTGCTGATGGGCTGGTTGGCCATCCGAAACCAGATGTCGGCATCGAGCCCGGTCTGGTGGCTGCGATGGCCCGAGCTGAAGGGGCCGCCGTGGGCCATGGCCAGATCGGCGATATAGAGATCCGGCATGCCAGCCATCCGGGTCTGGTTTGCCAGGGTAGTGAGGTAGTGAATAAGGTCAGGGTGACCGTAGTAGCGCAGTCGTTTGCTGCGGATCACCTGATAGCCGGGCCCTGTCAGCGGCAGGGCCACGCCATTTTTGAGGCAGCCGGCCGAATAGCCGCCAATGGCTTCGGGATCGATCGGGCGGCTGGTCCCGGTATGCAGGGCACTGGCCATGAAGAGCAGGGTGGTAGCAAGCATGAGACTCCCGACAATCACGCTAAGAGGTGGGCTCAGATAACCCCAATCATATCAAGAGTCTGGCAAGGTCGTCACCCGACTTGCCGGTCGGGTTGCATCTTGGCGTCCGGCTCCCGCACAATGCGCGCCACAGCCAGGTGAGCGCACGAGAGCATGAGGAGAAGGAGATGAAGGTGAGTGAGCTGGTGGAGAAGGCGGGGCTCTGTTGCCTGATGCCTCCCGCCCGACGTTTTTATCCTGTGATGGGGGTCTTGCTGCTGGCGAGTCTGGCAACCGTGTTTGCCGCCGTCGGCCTGGGTTATCCGACGATGGGGCTGCTGCCCTGGGTGGGTCTGGTGTTTGGCGGCATAGTGCTGCTGATGATGGTGCTGCCTCGCAACTGGCAGCGCTGGCGACTGGCCGAGCTCGCCTGGGACGATGAGCGCCTCTATCTGCTCAATGGCAGCGATGACAGGGCGCTGGCACTGCCAAGAGCGGCCCTGGTCGGCATAGAGCGGGATCGCAAGGTGGGCCACGACGGCCAGTGGCTGGAGTTCAGCCTGGATCTCAGGCTCGATGGCGAGCAGCTCGCGGCGGCGACCAAATTGATGGGGCTTGGCCGTGAGGGAACCCACGAGGTCGCGCCCGGCATTTATCGCTTCGGCTTTAAACGGGCCTGGCACGGTCGCCGTGCACTCAAGGAGATACTCAGGGCGCTGCTCCCCATTTGAGCTGACTATTTTCTCGACAATCCACCCCAAAGCTCAGATACTGCCAGTGACTCGAATTGATCTTGCCTGTTCTGTTCGCCCAAGAGATCAATGACTTGAGTGAACAGGACGGGGAGTGCCTCGGCATGATGCCCTGGCAGGTCCGGCATGGAGGTTGTGCCCTTACTTCTGTGTTGGTGATTGGATAGAGAAGGCACCTTGAATCGAGAGTGGATGGCATGAAGATTTACGTAGGTAATCTGTCGTACCGGATGACGGCCGACGAACTGACAACCGTGTTCAGCCAATTTGGGCAGGTAGAAAAGGTCGATATCATCATCGATCGCGATACCGGTCAGTCCAAGGGGTTTGGCTTTATTGAAATGCCTGTCAATGGCGATGCCGAGAAGGCCATCGCCGGTTTGCATGGCACCGAAATCGGTGGCCGCACCATCACAGTCAACCAAGCCAAACCGAAGACAGATGCACCACGTGGTCGCCCCCAGCGTCATCGTTGAGTTGCCTCGATAATGCAAAACGGCATGGGTATCCCCCATGCCGTTTTTGTTGGTGCGGCGCCATGCCGCTGTCACTCAGGGTCAGGGCACGTCATACCCGAGCGCCGCCTTGCGAATGCGGAACCACTGCTGGCGAGTGAGCACAATGGACTCGGCAGCCACGGCGGCGGCGATCCGCTCCCGCTTGCCTGATCCTATCAGCGGCAACGGCTGGCTTGGCAGCATCATCACCCAGGCGTAGACCAGCTGCTCTATGTGCTGAGCGCCCACTTCATGGCGGATCTGCTCGAGCTCGGCGCGCAGCGGCGCATACTCCTGGCCGTTGAACAGGCGTCCGCCACCGAGGCAGGACCAGGCCATGGGCTTGATGCGCAGTTGCTGGCATTGATCAAGGGTGCCATCCAGGGTGGTGCTCTGGTTCAGCGGCGAGATCTCCAGCTGGTTGGTGACCAGCGGGAAGGGCAGGCGCGATTGCAGCAGCTCGAACTGGCGAGGGGTGAAGTTGGATACCCCGGCGTGTTTGATCTTGCCTGCCTGCCTGAGGGTGATGAAGGCATCGGCCACCTCGTCGGCATCCATCAGGGGATCCGGACGGTGGATCAGCAGCAGATCCAGATGGTCGGTGCCGAGCTTGTGCAAGGAGGCCTCGGCGCTGGCGATGATGTGTGCCTTGCCGGTGTTGTAGTGGTTGAGGGCATGTTCAGGCCTGGCGGTGAGGGCGATGCCGCACTTGCTGACGATCTCCATCCGCTCGCGCAGGGAAGGCTCGAGGCGCAGGGCCTTGCCGAACGCCTCCTCGCACTGGTAACCGCCGTAGATGTCGGCGTGATCCAGGGTGGTCACTCCCAGATCCAGGTGGTACTTCATCAGGTCGAGCAGCGCGGCCGGGGAGAGTTGCCACTCCATCAGACGCCAGTAGCCCATGATGAGGCGGGAGAAGGTCGGGCCCTGATCGTGCAGGGTGACGCGAGATACAGACATGAGTGACTCCTTGGGAAATTAATGCTGCCAGCATCTTGGTCTCTTCTGCCTGGCAAGGCAATAATGCGGCTTTTGTTCACTCGAACTTTGGTTCTGACGGGATATATATGGAAGGATTTGCCGAGCGGTTGCGGAGTCTGATCGGGGCGGGCAGCATCAGCGCGTTTGCGCGTAAAGTCGGCTTGAGCGAAGCCCTGATCCGCAAATATCTAAAGGGGGCCGAGCCCGGCCTTGGCAAGGCAAACCAGATCGCCATGGGGGCCAACTGCTCGCTGGAGTGGCTTGCCACCGGTTGCGGTTATCTTTACCGACAGGCAGAAGTGGTGGATCGGGAGGCGCTGGCCGCCGCAGGCGCCCTGCTGCAGGAGCTGCAGCCGGCGCCATCCCTGCCTGATGAAAGGCAACTGGTCACCCTGCTCGCCTACTACCAGTTCTTGCGCAGCCACAAGAAGGCCGACGGCTTCCTGGATCTGGCGCTGGCGCGCGAATTTGGCAAGCACCTCAATGAGGCATGAACCCGGATGGGCGTAGCCGGCCAACTCTTGGCGGCAGCCGGTTATTATTCTGATAACCTCTAAACAGACGGCAGATCCGGGGAGAGGGTGATGGGCTATCTGATCTTGGGCAGTGGTGGATTGGGCACGGCGCTGGCCAGGGAGCTGTCGGACCGGGGCGAGGAGCTGGTGCTGGCGGGCAGGCAACTGCCAAAAGGGCTGGATCCGGCCTGCTACTTCCCGTTGCAGGAGGTGGATCCACTCTCCTTCGATGCGCTGTTCACCCTCTATGACACGACCACCCTGCCGAGCGTGGTGATCAACACAATAGGTCTGCTGCACGACATCAACTTCATGCCGGAGCGGCGGGTGGAGGAGGTCAATCCCAAGTGGCTATGCGACAGCCTGCTGGCCAATGCCTGGCCACATCTGGCCCTCGGCGCCTGCCTGAGCCGCCGCATGGCCCCGGATGCCAGCTTGTGGCTCTGTTCTCTCTCCGATCTGGCCGGCAGCCTGACCGCCAATGAGACGGGTAGCCGCTACAGCTACCGGATGAGCAAGGCGGCCCTCAACATGGGGGCCAGGACGCTGGCGCTCGAATGGCGGGACCGCTTCCCCTGCGCCGGGGTGATCACCGTGCATCCGGGTCCCATGGATACCCCCATGAACCAGCCCTTTCTCCATGAGCTGGCCCCCGCCAGCCTGCAGGATCCGGCATGGGTCGCCCCCCGTTTGCTGGATCTGATCGCCGGTTTGTCGTTGGTACAATCCGGCGCATTTGTGGATCTGCAGGGGCAGCCGCTGCCCTGGTAAGCCGTCACCGGGTTCACATTCCAGCGACGCCCTGCTTGCCAAGCCCGCCCGGGCTGGCTAACGTCGTCCTCCTGCACCAGGAGGGATGTCATGCGCTACATCGATTTACGAAGTGATACGGTCACCCAGCCCACGGATGCCATGCGCCAGAGCATGCTGCATGCCGAGGTCGGGGACGATGTCTATGGGGAGGATCCGGGCGTCAATGCGCTGGAAGCCTATGGCGCCGACCTGCTTGGCAAGGAGGCCGCGCTGTTCGTGCCGTCCGGCACCATGTCCAACCTGCTGGCGGTGATGAGCCATTGCCTGCGAGGGGAAGGGGCCGTGCTGGGCTCGGCAGCCCACATCTATCGCTACGAGGCGCAGGGTTCTGCCGTGCTGGGGTCTGTGGCCCTGCAACCCGTGCCCATGCAGGCCGATGGCTCGCTGGCACTGGCGGATGTGCGGGCGGCCATAGCCCCTGACGATGCCCATTTTGTCCAGACCCGCCTCGTCTGCCTCGAAAACACCCATAACGGCAAGGTGCTGCCCCTGTCTTATCTGCGCGAGATGCGCGAGTTTGTCGACGAGCATGGCTTGCAGTTGCACCTGGACGGCGCGCGTCTGTTCAACGCAGTGGTGGCGAGTGGCCATACGGTGCGCGAGCTGGTCGCGCCGTTTGACAGTGTCTCCATCTGCCTCTCCAAGGGGTTGGGGGCGCCGGTGGGATCGTTGCTGGTGGGTTCCCATGCCTTTATCGCCCGTGCCAGAAGGCTGCGCAAGATGCTGGGTGGCGGCATGCGTCAGGCGGGGATCCTGGCCCAGGCCGGCCTGTTTGCCCTGCAGCAGCATGTGGTACGCCTTGCAGACGATCATCGCCGTGCCAGACGGCTGGCCGAGGGGCTGGCGGCGCTGCCCGGCATCAGGCTGGATCTGGCGCAGGTGCAGACCAACATGGTGTTCCTGCAACTGACGAGTGGCGAGAGTGCACCCTTGCTGGCCTTCATGAAGGAGCGGGGGATCCTCTTCTCCGGCTATGGCGAGTTGCGGCTGGTGACCCATCTGCAGATCCACGATGATGACATCGAAGAGGTGATCGACGCCTTTACCGAGTACCTCGGAGCGCATTGATACAGATTGTTCACTACAGAAACAGCACAGGGCGCCGCGGCGCCCTGTTTCATTTTTGAATGATGTTGTTTGTTACGCCTGTCGCTGGCCTGTCATCAGCATGGCCTCGTCGGTAGCATCGTAGATCATCACGGCGATATGGGTCACCTGACCGCCGAAATCGGCCAGCGGCACCAGGGTCAGATTCTGGAACATGTGGGGGGCCGAGCCCGTGATGGGGCGATAGTTGGAGAAACGCAGCAGATAGGGTTTCTGCTCCCAGGTGCTGAAGGCGCGATTGTTGAGCTTGAACACCATGTTGGCCTTGCGTTCGAACCAGGCCCTGTCCACGTCGGGGAAGAGATCGAACAGCACGCCATCGCGCACCTCACCGGCCAGCCGGCCGCTGTGGCTCTCCATGAAGCCGTTCCATACCTGCACCCTGTACTCCTTGTCGAGCACCACCAGCCCCACGTCCAGGTTCTGGACTATGTTCATCAGCCAATGAAATTCACGAATTTCCATGGTCACTCCCTAGAGCATGTGCATGATTTTGTTGTTCATGGTGGCGATGGAATCTTCGGTAAACAGCAGCAGCAGGTCACACTGCACCGCGTAATCCTGGACCCGGTAGTTGATCTCGATGGCCAGGGTGCGACGCCAGCGGCTCTTGTTGGTGTTGATGAGATCCTTGATGGGCCTGTGCTGGCCGAGCACCACAGGGTGACCTTGGCTGAAGGGGGTATCGAGCTGGCTGGCGTAACCGCGCAGGAAGGCGCCGATCAGCACGTTGGCCGTGTCCATCAAGAGTTCCAGCTCGGCATTGCGATCCAATGCGCCCTGATGGTTCATCAGCCGGGCCAGATCCTTGAAGCTGGAGTCGTGGAACAGGATCAGCGCTTCGCCGGCGATCCCCGCCCCGATGAAGCCCTGGCAGACGGCGGAGAGGGTATCCGAATCGGCGGCGGCCGAGAGGGCCATGTGCAGCTCGGAGACTTCCAGTACGTTGACATTGGGGATGGGCAGCACCACGAAGGCGTTGAGCAGGCGGGCCAGCAGGTCAGCGGCCTGGCCCATGGAGACGTTGGCAAGCTCCTGATAAACGTCGCGGATCTCGGGGGTGATCTTGACGCCGACATCGGCATCAGGTTCACCTGCCGCCAGGCCTTCCAGCAAGGCAGGTGCAGCGGCGACGCCATTGGGTTGCCACAAACCGTGTTGTCTGAGCAGGGCGCTCAGGGTCTCGGGGGCGGCGGGTTTCTTGATGAAATCGAGGGCGCCCAGGCTCATGACCCTTTGATGCGCCTCGGGCTGGATGTCGCCAGACACAACGAACACCTTGTTGCGCAGCCCTTCCTGTTGCAGTGTCTCCAACACCCCGTAGCCGTCCATTTCCGGCATGGTCAGATCCAGAAAGATCAGATCGCCATGCCCCATCAGCACCTGTTCCACCCCTTCGAGCCCGTTTGCGGCGTAATGCAGCGTCACATCCCAGTCGGAAGGAAGGGCGCGGGCCAGCTGTTTACGAGCGAATCCTGAGTCATCACATATCAATACATTCATAGTGTTAGGCTGGCCTGGTCAACGAGGATTGCTATAAGTGTGGCCCGCTGACGGTCAGATGCAATGGGACAAACTGGTTGCCGGTGAAAATTGGTTGTCCCATTGGTGGTTCCGGTAGCGCGCTGAGTATTTTTCAACGAATTCAGCGAACATCTTAACACGCAGCGGGGCGAACTGAGGCTGGCAGCGCAACATATAGAAGGGGCGATTGCCGGTTTTCCAGTCCGGCAGCACGGCGACCAGTTGCTCATCCTGCAGGAAGGGGTGCACGTAGTGGCGCGGTGCATTGACTATTCCCAGATGCCGTCTGGCGGCCCTGACAGCGGCCTGGGTCTGGTTGACGGTGAGCTTGGCGGCGCGTTTGATCTGCACCGTCTGCTCGTCCCGGCCGGTCAGTTGCCAGTGCTGATGGGGCCAGCAGTAGATCAGGGAGTGTTCCTCCAGCTGGGCCGGGTGCGCCGGTGTGCCCATCTTTTCCAGATAGAGTCTGGAGGCGAACAGGCCGTATTCGATGTGACCGAGACACTGGGCATTGGTCATGGATTGGGGCAGTTCACCGTTGAAAAACACCAGATCTCGATCGTTGTCGAGCAGGTGCTGATGGTCGTTGGTCTGGGCGATGTCGAACCGCACCGCCGGGTAGTGGAGGCCAAAATCCGCCAGCATGTCGACCAGTATGGTGTTGGAGAGCGCGATGGGCGCGGCGAGGCGGATCACCCCGTTGATGTCGGCTTCCCGGCCCTGGATTTCACCCGTGGCCTGCTCAATCTCGGCCAGCGGGGTGCACAGACGCTCGTAATATCTGAGCCCGTCGTCGGTGAGGCGGAGTTTGCGGGTGGATCTGTGTAGCAAGGAGCAGCCGAGCTGCTCTTCCAGCTGAGAAATACGTCGACTGATGGTGCCGGTAGGCATGCCCAGTGCGGCAGCCGCGTGGGAGAAGCCTCCCTCTTGCACCACCTTGACGAACAGATAGAACTCTTCGATGTACTTCATAAGCGGTGTTCTGGGTGTAACAAGGGAGTGACCTTAAAAAGAGCCGCCCGCCTTGGCAAGTGCAATCCGGCGTTTAATTGATCTGGATTAGATTCGACTCCCGCTGGTATTGGTGCAACAGGCGGACAAATTCGGCCGGATCCCGGTCCAGACTGTTGTCCGGCACCAGCAGATCGTAACCGAGCAGGTCACGCAAGCGGGTCATGCGATTGGCCAGCATGGCGATCACCCCCTCGTAGCGCTGACCAGACGGGGAGCGAAAGTGGCTCTCTTCCAGCAATCCCTCCCCCTGAAAGGCATCACCGCAGCCGCCGCTGGCACAATCTTGCCGTTCACTGCGCAGGGCTTGCAACAGCACGGCCCGCTGTTCGGTCAGCAGGCGCACTGCCAATCTGGGTGTGATCAATGTCAAAAAATCGTCGTAATCTTTTATCTTCAAACCTATGTAGGGCAGGGCGACCAGATCCCAGCCCAGATGAATGCGTGGTTGGTCAATACGTTGAATATTTCTCCATTTCAGGATCCAACCGCCGTATTTATGGTGATATTGCAAACAATCGTGACAGAGCGAGAGGCTGAAATGGGGTTCAACCAGCTTCAATGAGCCGATAAATATCATCATCAGACCCGCCAGCAGGCCGGAGACGAAGGGGATTAGTGGTTGTTCACGGAATAAAAAAAGTATAAAAATCATAGTAATGGTTACTATGATGCCCAACAATATCAAGGTGAGTCCGTTTTTCCTGACCATGGGTTTCACATGTAGCGTTTTCATATGAAGTCAGCCCTTGTGCGCATGCTTATTTCCAGATTATGGGCTGGATCCGATTTTGTACCAGCACCGGGCGTCCCGAGAGGGCGTCTTGTTGCAGGGTTTCCCTGTGATCACACATCATGAATCACCATATTAGATGAATACGCTAGACGAACGGTTATTGAACGGGATGGATGTGCTGCATACCCCGATCTGGGTTTATGACATCCGGCACCATCATATCTACTGGGCCAACCGCACCGCATTGGGGGTGTGGGAAGCCAGCTCGCTTGCCGAACTGCAATCGCGTGACTTCTCGGCCGACATGGCCGATGCCATCGACTTGTTGCTGCAACGCTATCTCGGTGATTTTCAACAGGGGCGCAGCTACAGCGAGTGGTGGACCCTCTCGCCCAAGGGCGTCAAGAAGCAGATCTACCTGCGGCTGTCCGGCATTCAGCTCGCTGGCCGCTTGATGATGATGACGGAGGCGGTGATCGACGCCGATACCCTCTATCAGGAGTCCTCCCTCGCCACTGGCGACACCCTGGCCTGCCTGTTTGACAATCAGGGGCGGCTGGAGAGTGGCAACCACCACTTCGACATGTGTTTCGGTGGCCAGGTCAGCCAACTCTCCCAGGTGTTTTCCGGCAACGACGAAGCCTTCTATCAGAAGCTCTCCCGACTCGACGAAGTGGTGGCCGAGGGGGAGTGCCGGACGCTCAAGGGGATGCGCTGGTTCCAGTACCAGTTCCGTCATATCCAGCAGGGGGCGCAGATCCTGCTCACCATGCGCGACATCACGGACCGCAAGCTGGAGGAGCTGGAACACCGCCATCTAGCCTGGCACGACTCGCTGACCGGGTTGCTCAACCGCTACGGCCTGATGAAATCCCTCGAGGCATATTGCGGTCTGGGTGGGCGTTTCGCGCTGGTGTTCATGGATCTGGACAACTTCAAGCTGGTCAACGACAACTATGGCCACAAGGCCGGGGATCGGCTGCTGGAGCGGGTGGCCGGTCGGCTCAAGCAGGTTTGTCCGCGAGATGTGGAGCTGGCGCGCCTCGGCGGAGACGAGTTCACCGCCCTGGTGCCGCTGACGCACTCCAGCGATCGGGCGCAGGAAGTGGCCGATCTCATGCTCTCCCAGATGACCAAGCCGCTGCAGCTGAGCGGGGTGCCGGAGGTGACCATAGGCGGCAGCATAGGCATCGCCATCTACCCGGACGATGCGGATGACGGCGACAACCTGATCACCCGCGCCGACATGGCCATGTATCAGGCCAAGCAGATGGGGCGCCTGCGCTGGCAGCGTTTCACCCCCAGCATGCAGCAGACCCTGCACCGCAAGCTAACCCTGAAGCAGTTTCTGGCCAAGGCCATAGGTCGGCAGGAGTTGAGTCTCTGCTACCAGCCCCAGGTGGATGTGGCAAAGGGCAAGTTGCTCGGTTACGAGGCCCTGCTGCGCTGGCACAATCCTGTGCTCGGCCATGTCTCGCCGGTGGAGTTCATTCCGCTGGCCGAGGAGATGGGGCTGATCCGGGAGATCGGCAGCTGGGTGCTCTCGACGGCCTTGGCCCAGATGGCCCATTGGCAGCAGCAGTGGCGGGTGCGGGTGCCGGTTTCGGTCAATCTGTCCGGGTTTCAGCTCTCCTCCTCCTTGCCGGAGCTGGTGGCTCAGCAGCTCAAGGCGTATGGCGTGGATGCCAGCCTGTTGACTCTGGAGCTGACCGAGACAGTCCTTATGCTGGACATGAAAGGCTGCATCGAGATCCTCGATGCCCTGAGCGAGCAGGGGATCAAGATCGCCATCGACGATTTTGGTACCGGCTATTCGTCGCTGGCCTACCTGAACCGACTGCCGATCGACACCATCAAGCTGGATCGCTCGTTCGTGGTGGGGCTGAACCTGCCGGTGATCCGCGCCACCGTCGCCATGGCGACCAGCCTGGGGCTTGGCATCATGGCCGAAGGGGTGGAGGATGAGCATGAGCTCGCCGCGCTGCGTGCCCAGGGTTGTCACGTGTTCCAGGGCTTTTTGTTCAGCAAGCCGATGACGGTGGAGCAGGTGGAGGCCAGCGCTTTTCTGGTGTGCTGCAAGGCGGGCGACTATCCGCTGGCAGGATAGGGCCAAGGAAGTGCATCCGTCATCGTCAGCTACGAGGGGCCTTGGGCCCCTCCGTTTTTTTGGGTAGAGTGTGGGCTTCTTCCTGGAGGCATCATGAACCCGACCATAGACCTTATTCTCGCCCATAGATCCATTCGTCAATTTACCCCGGAGCCCATCACGGCGAGCCAGCTCGACCAGATCCTGAGTGCGGCCCAGTCTGCCTCCAGCTCCAGTTTCCTGCAGGCGAACAGCATCATACGGGTGACCGACATGGCCCTGCGTGCCCGGCTCGCCGAGCTGGCGGGGCATCAGGCCTATGTGGCCGAGGCGGCCGAGTTTCTGATGTTCTGCGCCGATTATCATCGCCACGGCCAAATCGTGCCGGATGCCCAGACAGGTTTTGTCGAGCAGTTGCTGATCGGGGCCATCGATGGCGCCCTGATGGCCCAGAATGCCCTGCTGGCCGCCCAATCGCTGGGATTGGGTGGCGTCTACATCGGTGGCATTCGCAACAATCCGGTCGCCGTGAGCGAGGCGCTGGGGCTGCCTCATCAGGTGATCCCCCTGTTTGGGCTCTGTCTGGGCCATCCGGCGCAGGCTCCCGAGCAGAAACCCCGCTTGCCCCGGGCGCTGGTGGTGCACGAAAACCACTATCAGGCCGAGCTGGACCGCCCCTTGCTGGCGCAATACGATCAGCAGATCGAGGCCTACTATCAGGCTCGCAGCAGCAATAACAAGCAGCAGACCTGGAGCAGCCAGATCCGGGGCATCCTCGGCAAGGAGGCGCGCCCCTTCATGCAGGAATTCCTGCAATCGAAAGGGTTCAACCTCAAGTAATGGGCCCGATGGGCGATACTATGAGGTAATGGCAGTGTTGCCATCGCTGCGTGATCCTGATCTCCGCTGCCGATTTGTGGCTCCAAAGCGCAATAAATCGTGGGTAAGCGCGGCGGTGCGGACTACCTTAAGTGGGTAAGCTGTTGTAGGATCACGCAATTGGATTGGGACAGGAGTTTGAACATCCTATGATTTTAACCTTGGTATTGCTGTCTATTGGCGCACTCCTGTTTCTGGTGATCGCCTATAACGTGATGCAGCAATATAAGCAGAAGGCAGAGGCCGACAAGCGCCATGCCATCGCTCGTCATAAGGCAGTGGCGGATGAAACCGAAGAGGTGCTGCTGAATGTCAACTTGGTGCCCTTCTCCAAGAACATAGTGCTGTTGCTGCAACACCGTATTCTGGATGCGTACCGGGCGATCGCCCTGGTGATGCCCAATGGCCAGATCAAACAGCGCATCGCCGATGTGCAGACCCAGATCAAGAATGTGCAGGAGAATTACAGCAGCCAGGATGAGGGGCACTTCAAGACGCCCGAATCCGACCGCCAGGCCATTCAGATGCTGCAACTGGTCAAGAAGATGCGGGCCGTGCTGCGGGTCGAGCACAACAAGGGCAAGATAGATCCCCACGGTTTTGCCCAGGAGGAGCGTCGCCTCGAGCTGATGCAGCTCAAGATCAACATCTCCAATCTGGTCAAGCGGGCCATGGATGCCCAGATCCAGGGGCAATACGGTACCTGTCGTCAGCTCTATACCAAGGGGCTCTCCGCATTGGCCGGGGTGTCTGACAAGGATCCCTATCTGATGGCTCGTGAAGAAGACATGCGCCAGGGGCTGGCCGGACTGGATGCCCATCTGCAGCAGCACAGCGAGAAGGAGCTGCAGAACATCAAGGATAAAGAGGCGGACGAGCTGGACGTCCTGTTCCAACCCAAGAAGAAATGGTGATCATGTCCCACCCACTCGATACCACACTGGGGCCCATGGCCCCATTTGTTTGCCAGCTGCTGGCTGAACTGGCGCAACGGGCCGTCCATGTCGATGCCATCGACGTTGACCACCTCTGTTACCGTGCGGCCACGCTGGTCGAATATCAGGCCCTGCAACAGACCCTGGTGGCGCACGGTGCCCTGCTGGTGGAAGGCATGATAGGGGGGCGTCCCATTGCCACCTACCAGCTGCATCATCCCGTGTGCTGTGGCGACGTCAGCGTGCCCTGCATCGAACTGGCGGCGCCCAAACCGGGTCGCAGCCATCAGGCGGGGCTGGAGCACATAGAGCTGGTGGTGCCGTCACTACCGGCGCTGGTGGCCGCGCATCCCGATGTGCCGTTCAAGACTGGCAACATGGATGATCTCCGCAACCCTGACGTGGGCTTGATGCTGGCGTCTGGCCAGATCAAGTTTCACCTGCGCTCTTTGGCCGAGGTGATCGAGGAAGAGCTGCACACTGGCGCCGTGGTGCCTGTGCCCGCCGATTATTACGACAACCTCTGATTGATGCGAGCGCGGGCACGGGTGCCCCTTGATGATGACGCTGTGTAGGCGTGGGAGCCGCTATCCGTGACTACGATGGCGTATGGCAGGAGAGGGGGCGGGTGTTACGCCCCTTCAAGTGACCGAGCCAGAGGCTCAAGCCCGCGGTGATCACCAGCACCAGCTCGATGCCGAGCACCAATCCCCCCAAGCCACCCCGCTCCCAGAAGGGGTGCAGGTAGAGGCCTCCCAGGCTGGCCCCCAGATAATACCCCACCAGATAGAGTGACGAGGCGAGCGCCCGGTTGTGTTCCACGTGCTGACCGACCCAGGCACTGGCACAGGCGTGGGCGAGAAAGAACCCGAAGCTCGAGATGAGCAGCCCCGTCAATATGGCCGCCAGCGAGCCATACAACAGCAGCGCACTGCCCAGCGCCATCAGCGAGATCCCCGCCAGCAGCAGGCGCTGTGCCCCCCAGCGGTGGGCGCAGCGACCACTCAGGGAGGAGGCGACCGTACCCGACAGATAGGTCAGGAACAGCATGCCGAGCCACTGGGTGGGCAGGGAGAAAGGGGCCTTGGCCAGCAGGAAGGTGAGGTAGCTGTACTGGTTCAAAAACACCATGAAGTTGAGCCCGCCGATGAGATAGGCACCGACCAGCAGCGGGTTGCCGAGGTGGCTGCTGATGGCCTGCCGGAACTGGCCCGGCTCGGCGATGACGGGCACGAAACGGGTCTGGGCCGGCAGCAGCCAGATGACGAGTGGCAGCAGGGCAAGGCTTATCAGGCCTATGCCGAGAAAGGTGTGCTGCCAGTCGCCAAACCAGCCAGCAAGCAAGCCGCCGACCACCCGGCCGGCGATCCCGCCGAGCGAGTTGGCGGCGATATAGACACCGACGGCGGAGAGCAGGGCGCGCTTGCTGAACTCTTCTCCCATGTAGGCGATGGCGGTGGCGGGCAGCCCGGCCAGCAACACCCCTTGCAGTATCCTCAGCAGCAACAGCGATTCAAACTGGTGCACCAGGCTGATGAGCAGGGAGAACAGGATGGCGCCGGCCAGGCTCCACAGCATGATCCGTCGCCGACCGAACCTGTCCGCGAGGCGGGCGCAGAGCAGCAGCGAGGCGGCCAGACCTGCGGTGCAGCCAGCCAGTGTCCAGCCCGCCGCCAGCGAGCTGACGGAGAAGACATCCGCCAGCAGTGGCAGCAGGGGATGAGTCTGGTAGAGGTTGAGAAACACCAGGAAGGAGCCCAGGCTCAGGGCCAGGGTGGCGCGTATCCATTCGCGGCTACCTACTTCGATCATATGCGGTTGTCCTGACGGCTTTTGTGCAGAGTAGTGCGCCGCAGAGCATAAATATAATATATTTAAGTTATCCAACTAATAAGATTAATTGATATGGATTTGAAACAGCTCACCTATTTGCTGGCGGTGCGGGATGCCGGTTCCTTCACTAAAGCAGCCAATGGCCTCCATATAGCCCAGCCCGCCATCAGCATGGCCATCGCCAAGCTGGAGCAGCAGCTCGAGTTGCGGCTGTTTGACCGGCAGGATCGCACTGTGCGACTCACCCCGGAGGGGGAGGTACTCTGCCGTCATGCCGAGCGACTGTTGTTGCAGATGCATCAGGCGGAAGCCGAGATGGCCGAACTGAAAGGGCTGGAGCGTGGCGAGGTGCGTATCGGCATTCCCTACATGATGGGCTCTTACTATTTTCCGCCGATCCTAATGGCCTTCAAGCATCGCTATCCCGGCCTCAAGATCCGGGTGGAGGAGGCGGGCTCGCGTGAGCTGCTGAGCCGCATGGTGGACGGCACCCTGGATCTCGCCATCCTGATCACCAGCGATCTGCCCCCAGCGCTGGAAGGGGCCCAACTGCTGCGTGAAGAGATGTTGATGGTGGTGGGGGAGGAGCATCCGCTACGGCAGGCCCAGGCCGTCTCCCTGACCCAGTTTTTCGGCCAGGAGCTGGCCATGTTCCGGCGCGGTTTCTACCACCGCGAGCACATGGAAGCATTGGCGCAGGGGCTGGGCTGTGAGCCCAATATCGCCTTCGAGAGCAACCTCATCCCGCTGCTCAAGGCGGTGGTAAAGCAGGGCTTTGCGGTGACCACTTTCCTGCGGATGGTGCTGGACGAGGAGACTGCCTTGACCGGCGTGCCGTTTGCTCCACCCATTTTCCTCGATCTCTGCGTGGCGTGGCGACGGGGGGATCCGCTCTCCATGGCGAACCGTGCCTTGCGGGATTTTTTGCTGGCACAGGCCCGGCCATAAATGGCCAAGAAGGAAAGGCTATCAGGCAAAAGTTTGTTAGTATTAGTTCAAGTCGCCTTTAGAGCCTAACACCATGAAACTCCAACAGTTGCGTTATATCGTTGAGGTTGCCAACCACAGATTGAACGTGTCGGCAACGGCAGAGAGCCTCTACACCTCTCAGCCAGGGATCAGCAAGCAGGTGCGCATGCTGGAAGATGAGCTGGGGATCCAGATTTTCGAGCGCAGTGGCAAGCATCTGACTCAGATCACCCCGGCAGGACGGGATGTGATCAAGATAGCCAACGAGATCCTGGGCAAGGTGGAGAGCATCAAGGCGGTGGCGAGCCAGCATACTCATCCCGAGCAGGGCACGCTGCATATCGCGACCACCCATACCCAGGCCCGCTATGCGTTGCCCGATGTGATCAAGGGGTTCATCAAGCGCTTTCCCAAGGTCTCCCTGCACATGCATCAGGGCACCCCGACCCAGATCAGCGAAGCCGTGGTCAAGGGCCAGGCCGACTTTGCCATTGCCACCGAGGCGCTGCACCTGTACGAAGATCTCATCATGCTGCCTTGCTACCACTGGAATCGCAGCGTGATCGTGCCCAAGGGCCACCCGCTGACCCAGGTTGGCAAGCTCTCCATTGCCGATATTGCCCGCTTCCCGCTGGTGACCTATGTGTTCGGCTTCACCGGCCGCTCCGAGCTGGATACCGCCTTCAACCGGGCAGGGTTCGAACCCAATATCGTCTTCACCGCCACCGATGCCGACGTGATCAAGACCTATGTCCGATTGGGCGTCGGGATCGGCGTGATGGCGACCATGGCGCTGGATCCCCAGGTCGATACCGATCTGGTGGCGCTCGATGCCAGCCACCTGTTCGCCCACAGCACCACCAAGATAGGGTTTCGCAAGGGCTCCTTCCTGCGCACCTACATGTATGACTTCATGACCCGCTTCGCCCCGCACCTGACCCGGGATGTGGTGGAGCGCGCCATCGCGCTGCGCTCCAGTGACGATGTGGATGCCATGTTCGCCGATATCGAGCTGCCCATCCGCTAGCGCGGCCAGCCTGAGTGTCTGCCAACAAAAACGCCTCCCGATGGGAGGCGTTTTTCATGCCGGCGTGTGGCGGGCCGGGATCACTTCTTGAACAGGTGATCCAGCTTGCTCGCCTTGGTCGAGAGATAAAACTCGTTGTGGGGATTGCGCCCTTCCTGCAGGGGAACCCGCTCCGCCACCGGAATGCCAAAGCTCTCCATCGCCTTCATCTTGCGCGGGTTGTTGGTCATCAGGCGCAAACTGGTGACGTGCAACGCCTTGAGCATGTCGGCGCAGATGGTGTAGTCGCGCATGTCGGCGGCAAAGCCCAGCGCCACATTGGCCTCAACGGTATCGGCGCCCTGATCCTGCAGGTGGTAGGCCCGGATCTTGTTGAGCAGGCCTATGCCGCGCCCTTCCTGGCGCACGTACAACAAGACGCCACGACCGGCCTTGGCGATGTTCTCCATGGCGGCCTGCAATTGGAAACCGCAGTCGCAGCGCAGGCTGAACAGGGCGTCTCCGGTCAGGCACTCAGAGTGAATGCGGCCCAGCACAGGCTCATCACCCGTGACATCGCCCATCACCAGCGCAGCATGATCCTTGCCGGTACCGGTTTCCTGAAAGCCTACCAGCGTGAAGGTGCCCCAGGGGGTCGGCAACTTGGATTTGGCCACGAGGGTAACGCTGCTCATAGGTTGCTCCTTACTACAGCTGCTTAAAAAGGGCGGCCAGTTTAGCGCGCCTTGTCCAGAACAACCATAAGAACAAAACCTTGCACTGTTTAATGACTTGAGTCGCTGTACGCAAACCACGCGATCGCGACGGCTTCTGCGCAAATGTGCGCCTTGACGACTGCCAGGCTCGGCACATTTGGGTATAATCGGCGCCCATTACCCCATCCCTTCCGGGATGTGTGCAACAAGTGTGCAGGAGAGAAGTTATGCCTCAGATGGCCCCCGTGATGACAATCGATGGCCCGAGTGGTGCCGGTAAAGGCACTCTGTGCCAGTTGCTGGCTGAGAAACTGGGTTGGCACCTGCTCGATTCCGGCGCCATCTACCGGGTGTTGGCCCTGGCTGCCTTGCATCACGATGTAGAGCTCGATTCTGAAGCCGCATTGGTCCCACTGGCTGCCAACCTGGATGTGCAATTCCAGGTGGACAGCGAGCAGGTCAAGGTGGTGCTGGAAGGGGAGGATGTCTCCCGTACCATACGTACCGAAGAGGTGGGCAATGCCGCGAGCAAAATCGCCGCCTTCCCGCGGGTACGCGAAGCCCTGCTGCGCCGCCAGCGTGCATTTCGTCAGGCACCGGGTCTGATCGCCGATGGACGTGACATGGGAACCGTGGTTTTCCAGGAGGCCGAGGTGAAGATTTTCCTCGACGCCAGTGCGGAAGAACGCGCCCAGCGCCGCTATAAGCAGTTGCAAGATAAGGGCTTTGATGTTAACTTTGAGCGTCTTTTAACCGAGATTCGGGAACGTGACGATCGCGACAGAAATCGCGCCGTAGCGCCCCTTAAACCGGCAGAAGATGCTCTCGTGGTGGATTCTACCGCCATGACCATAGATGAAGTGCTGGCAACGGTACTCGCCTATGCAGAGCAACAACTTGGTGATGCCAGCGCAAGCTGACATCCGGTCGTCTGCACCAAGGATGGCGCAGATTATTTAAAACAGCCCCGCTTGTGCCGGATTGCAAGTGGATGTTTCATTTGTGACATAAACAATGATCGAATCTTTTGCTCAACTCTTTGAAGAGTCCCTGAACTCCGTTGAAACCCGTCAAGGTTCCATCGTCAAGGGTACTGTCGTTGCTATCGAGAACGGTTTCGTACTGGTTGACGCCGGTCTGAAATCTGAGTCCGCCATCCCGGCTGAAGAATTCAAGAACGCCCTGGGCGAGCTGGAAATCAGTGTGGGTGACACTGTTGACGTAGCTCTGGACTCTATCGAAGATGGTTTCGGCGAAACCAAGCTGTCCCGTGAAAAAGCCAAGCGCCACGAAGCCTGGCTGCAGCTTGAAAAAGCTTACGAAGAGCAAGCTACCGTTATCGGTATCATCAACGGCAAGGTCAAGGGTGGTTTCACCGTTGAACTGAATGGCATCCGTGCCTTCCTGCCGGGTTCTCTGGTTGACGTACGTCCGATCCGTGACACCGCTCACCTGGAAAACAAAGAACTCGAGTTCAAAGTCATCAAGCTGGACCAGAAGCGCAACAACGTTGTTGTTTCCCGTCGTGCCGTGATCGAGACCGAGAACACCTCCGAGCGCGAGAGCCTGCTGGCTAACCTGCAAGAAGGTCAAGAAGTTAAGGGTATCGTCAAGAACCTGACCGACTACGGTGCATTCGTAGATCTGGGCGGTGTTGACGGCCTGCTGCACATCACCGACATGGCGTGGAAGCGCGTTAAGCATCCTTCCGAAATCGTCAACGTTGGCGACGAGATCGCAGTCAAGGTTCTGAAGTTCGACCGCGAGCGTACCCGTGTATCCCTGGGTCTGAAGCAGCTGGGCGAAGATCCCTGGGTTGCTATCGCCAAGCGTTACCCGGAGACCACCCGTCTGTCTGGCCGCGTGACCAACCTGACCGACTACGGCTGCTTCGTTGAAATCGAAGAAGGCGTTGAAGGCCTGGTACACGTATCCGAGATGGATTGGACCAACAAGAACATCCACCCGTCCAAAGTTGTTAACGTTGGCGACGTGGTTGACGTGATGGTTCTGGATATCGACGAAGAACGTCGTCGTATCTCCCTGGGTCTGAAGCAGTGCAAATCCAACCCGTGGCAGCTGTTTGCCGAAACTCACGCCAAGGGCGACCGTGTTTCCGGTAAAATCAAGTCTATCACTGACTTTGGTATCTTCATCGGTCTGGACGGCGGCATCGACGGCCTGGTTCACCTGTCTGACATCTCCTGGAACAACCAGGGCGAAGAAGCAGTTCGTGAATTCAAGAAAGGCGACGAGATCGAAGCCGTTGTTCTGCAAGTGGACCCGGAGCGTGAGCGCATCTCCCTGGGTGTCAAGCAGATCGAAGAAGACCCGTTCAATAAGTACCTGTCTGATAACAAGAAAGGTGCTATTGTGAAGGGTAAGGTTACCGAGGTTGATGCCAAGGGTGCCGTGATCGAACTGGCTGACGGCGTAGAAGGCTACCTGCGTGCCTCCGATGCTGCTCGTGACCGTGTTGAAGACGCGACTCTGGTACTGTCTGTTGGTGATGAAGTTGAAGCCAAGTTCATGGGCGTTGATCGTAAGAACCGCACCGTAAGCCTGTCTGTCCGTGCTAAGGACGAGGCTGACGAGCGTGTTGCTATCGATAGCCTGAACCAACAAGAAGAAGTTGTGTTCAGCAATGCTATGGCTGAAGCGTTCAAAGCTGCCAAGGGTGAATAATCCTTGATGCAAGAAAAGGGCGGCTTCACGCCGCCCTTTTTTATATTGGCGTAATGAATATTGCATGTGATCGGGGAAGGAGATTTAACGTTATGACCAAATCAGATCTCATCGAACAATTGGCTGCGAGCCGCATGCATATGCCGGCCAAAGATGTCGAAGCTGCCATCAAGGAGATCCTTGAGCAGATGGCATCGACTTTGCAAAACGGCGATCGGATTGAAATCCGTGGATTTGGAAGTTTTTCACTGCACTATCGTGCCCCCCGTGTGGGTCGTAATCCCAAGACCGGGGACAAGGTTGAACTGACCGGGAAATATGTCCCTCACTTCAAGCCTGGCAAAGAGTTACGCGAGCGCGTGAACATTATTGAATAATGCAGAAAACGGCATACTTGGGTATGCCTTTTTTGTTTTTATGGCCGCTATTGTGCCAATCGTCCGGTTTCTCCAAGTCTTTTCCCATTCGCTCTAGAGTCTGCCCGTGATTTTAAGGATAATCAGCCTTTCATTAGATACTGACAGGGAGCTCCTATGAAGCGTATCTTGGCCCTCATTCCGCTGGTGCTGGTGTTTATTCTGACCTTGGCCATCGGTTCGCAAAATGGTCAGCTGGTGCAGTTCAACTATCTGATTGCCCAAGGGGAGTTCTCGCTCTCCATGCTGCTGGGTTTCTTCTTTGGCGGTGGCTTCCTGCTCGGCTGGCTGGTGTTCGGTCTACTGTTTTTGCGCCTCAAGATGCAAAACCGTACCCTCAACCGCACCATGCGTCGTCAATCCCGCGAGTTGGAGCTGGCTCGGTCGGCAGTCAAGGAATAATGTCCCTCGATGCTTGAACTGCTTTTCCTGCTGTTGCCGATTGCCGCTGGTTATGGCTGGTACATGGGGCGCAGGAGTGTTCGCCAGGACACCCAGAAACAGAGTAACCAATTTTCCCGCCAGTACGTGGCGGGCCTCAACTATTTGCTGTCCGATGAATCTGACAAGGCGGTGGATCTCTTCATCCAGCTGCTGGAAGTAGACAGCGAAACCATCGAAACCCACCTCTCCCTTGGCAACCTGTTTCGCCAGCGCGGCGAAGTCGACCGTGCCATCAAGATCCACCAAAACCTGGTGACCCGTGAGCTGACCCGTGAGCAGCGCCAGCTCGCGCTACAGGAGCTGGCGCGAGACTTCCTGGCCGCAGGCTTGCTGGACAGGGCCGAGGCGCTCTGGAACGAGTTGTGCGAAGACGGTGACTATGAAGAGACGGCGCTGGCCCAGCTGCTGATCATCCATCAGCAGTTGCGTGACTGGGACAAGGCCATCGAGGTCGCGGTGCGGTTGCAAAAATATCAGGGCAAGAAGCTGGCCGATCCCATCTCGCATTTTTATTGCGAGCAGGCAGACAGTGCCTTGCGCGACGGCGACAAGCCAGCTGGGCTTGCCAAGCTCAAGCGGGCACTGGGGGTCAATCCTGCCTGTGCCCGCGCCAGCCTGCGGCTGGCCGAATTGGCGATGGAGGCGGGGGAGTATGAGCAGGCCGGCAAGGATCTGCTGCGGGTGTTCGAGCAGGACATCGATTTTGCCTCCGAAGCCATCCCTCGGCTCACCGAATGCTACCAGCGCCAGGGCCGCTCTCTCGAGCTCATTCCCTTGCTGGAGCAGGCGGTGGAGGATCACGCCGGCGTCAGCGTGACCCTGGCCCTTGCCAAACTGGTGGAGGAGCGCGATGGCCTGAGTCAGGCCCGCGCGCTGGTGCTGCGCCAGCTGCGCCGTCACCCCTCCATGAAGGGCTTCTACCAGTTGGTGGGCTTCCAGCTTGCCAGCGCGGAGGAGGGGCCCGCCAAGGAGAGCCTGGAGTTGCTGCAGCAACTGGTTGGCGAACAGATCAAGATCAAATCCACCCACAAGTGTCGGCAGTGTGGTTTTGCCACCCACTCGCTGTTCTGGCAGTGCCCATCCTGCCGTCAGTGGGGATCCATCAAGCCGATCCGCGGCCTGGACGGCGAGTAAGAGCCGGATCAATTGAAAGTGAGATGCCGGGTGCTGCAAGTGCCGCCGCGGTGTCATCAGGTTGAACCTGGGCCTGGATGGTGAAGCCGTGCCCAGATGGTGAACAACAATCAATAGGAAGTGAGATGCTAGATCCCAAAGTACTGGTAGCGCTGGATTATCAGCACGAGGCCGATGCCTTCGCGTTCATTGAACGTATCTCTCCGGCCCAGTGCCGCCTCAAAGTAGGCAAGGAGATGTTTACCCTGTTTGGCCCCCAGTTTGTGCGTCAGCTGGTCGCCAAGGGATTCGATGTGTTTCTGGATCTGAAGTTTCACGACATTCCCAATACCGTGGCCAAGGCCGTGGCCGCCAGTGCCGAGCTGGGTGTCTGGATGGTCAACGTCCATGCCAGCGGTGGTGAGCGCATGATGCGTGCCGCCAGAGAGGCCTTGCTGCCCTATGGCGACAAGGCGCCGCTGCTGATCGGGGTGACAGTGCTGACCAGCATGGAGCAATCCGACATGGTGCCCCTTGGCCTGGATGTGAGCCCGGCCGAGCAGGTGATCCGGCTGGCGACATTGACCAGGGCCGCAGGGCTGGATGGGGTGGTCTGCTCCGCCAATGAGGCGAGTGAACTCAAGGCCCTGCTCGGCGCCGACTTCAAGCTGGTGACCCCGGGTATTCGCCCCACCGGGTCTGCGGTCGGGGATCAACGCCGGGTGATGACGCCGCTGGCTGCGATGCAAGCCGGCGCCGACTATCTGGTCATAGGTCGCCCCATCACCCAGGCAGAGGATCCCGCCGCCATGTTGGCAGGCATCAATGCGGAGCTGGCCGGGCGTTAAGGTTTGAAGGCCGGGTGACCCCGGCCTGTTTTTTGGTCAAGGCAACCAGGCGTTGGGCGCCATCACTCCTTGATGGGCTGGCTGCCGAGACTGACCGGCAACAGGCCGAGCAGCAAGCCCGCCACCGAGCCAATCAGATGTGATTCGATGTGAACCCGGGCGCCTATCAGTACAGAAACCGGGCTCTCGCCCGCGCTGTAGAAGTCCACGCCAAGCTTGATGGCCACCCCCAGCAGCATCAGCCAGCCCGAATAGCGGCGATAGCGGATGTCCTGCAAGGCTCCCCATACGAACAGGCCGTGCAAGGCGCCCGACAGCCCCATGTACCACTGGGTCTGCGGGCATAACCACCAGATGCCGAGACCGACGGCACCCCCCAGCAACAGCAGCAATACCGGCAGGCGGCAACCCGTCAGGTATTCACGAAACAGGCTGTAGAGCACGCACAAGCCGCTCAGGTTGAGCAGCAGGTGCCATAAATTGGTGTGGGCCAGATTGCCTGTTATGATGCGCCACCCTTCGCCTTGGGCGATCAGGGTGCGATCGAAGGAGAGCAAATGATTCGGTACTGTGAAGAAAAGCAACAAGCTGGCGAGTGAAAGCGTGATGACCCAGAGCAATCCTGATTTTTCTGACAACATGAAACAGCCCAACGACAAGAACAGCCGATACTGTACACGTTGCACCAGAGCCCTCAAAGCCTGTCTGTGTGATTATATTCGGCAGGTGCCGCATCTCGCTCCCCTCCATATTTTGCAGCATCCGAGCGAAGCGGGGCACCCCAAGGGCACAGCCGCTCTGCTCGCCGCCTCTCTCACCCAGGCCAGCATTCATGTGGGGGAGGATTTTGCCGAGGCAAATTGGCTCAATGCATTGCTGGCGGATCCCGAGGTGCACTGCTATCTGCTCTGGCCTGACGAGCATGCGCTGGCGCTGGATCAGGTACGCGATCAACGGCATCAGGCAGGGGATCGCCGTCAGGTCTGCTTTTTGCTGCTCGATGGCACCTGGCGCAAGGCGTATCGCATCTTGCACAGCAATCCGGCGCTGCTAAGGCTGCCCAGGATCAAGCTCGGCGCCATACCGGGCCAGTACTCCATTCGCAAGAAGCCGTTTCCCGAGGCGTTGTCGACCCTGGAAGCGGGTTATCATCTGTTATCCCAGTGGGAGGGCGAGCCCGAGCGCTTCGCCCCGCTGATGAACCTCTTTACCCATTTAAACCGGCAGTGGCATGACTTTGCACAAGGTCGCCGTACTTGAACTGCCTGAAGGAGTGATAAACGTGAAAAAAGCCGTCGTGGTATTCAGTGGTGGGCAGGACAGCACCACCTGTCTGGTGCAGGCTCTGGCCCAGTATGACGAGGTGCACGCCATTACCTTTGACTATGGCCAGCGCCATCGGGAGGAGATAGAGACGGCTCGCCGACTGGCCGGCGCGCTTGGCATTGCCGCCCACAAGGTGATGGACGTGACCCTGCTCAATGAACTGGCGGTCTCGGCCCTGACCCGTGACGACATTCCGGTCAGCTGCGAGCTGCAGGACAACGGTCTGCCCAATACCTTTGTGCCGGGCCGAAATATATTGTTTCTGACCCTGGCCTCCATCTATGCCTACCAGGTGGGCGCCGAATCGGTGATCACAGGGGTGTGCGAGACAGATTTCTCCGGCTACCCGGATTGTCGCGACGAGTTCGTCAAGGCGCTCAATCAGGCGGTCTCCCTGGGGCTGGGTCGCGGCATCCGCTTCGATACCCCGCTGATGTGGCTCGACAAGGCCGAGACCTGGGCGCTGGCGGATCACTATGGTCACCTGGAGACGGTGCGCCAGCAGACGCTGACCTGCTACAACGGCATCGCCGGCGATGGTTGTGGCACCTGTCCTGCCTGCGAACTGCGTAGCCGGGGGCTGAATCTGTATCTGGCCGACAAGGCGGGCATCATGGCCCGGTTGTACGAGAAAACCGGGCTGGGCGAGAAAAGCGGACTGTGAGCCTGCGTCTTGCCTTCGCTTGGGGTATAATCCGCGACTTTTGCAACAAGCCGTGACCGAGATGCACTACCCAATCAACGAGATTTTCCAGACCATCCAGGGGGAGGGCATCTTCACCGGCCTGCCCGCCATCTTCGTTCGCCTGCAAGGCTGCCCCGTGGGCTGCCCCTGGTGCGATACCCGCCATACCTGGATTGTCGATCCCGCTCGTGAAGTGGGGGTTCAGGCGGTGCTCGACTGTTCCAATGAATCCGATGGTTGGAGCAAGATGAACACCGAGCAGATCCTGGCCAGTTTCCAGCAGCTCGGTTATCAGGCTCGTCATGTGGTGATCACCGGGGGAGAGCCTTGTCTGTATGACTTGCAGGCGCTCTCTTGTGCCTTGCTGGCAGCCGGCTATCAGGTGCAGATTGAAACCAGCGGTACCAGCGAGATCCAGACCCATGCCAATACCTGGGTCACAGTGTCGCCCAAGATTGGCATGAAGGGGGGCCTGCCCGTGCTGGTCTCGGCCCTCGAGCGTGCCAATGAGATCAAGCATCCGGTGGCGACCGAGCGCCATATCGAGGAGCTGGATGCCCTGCTGGCGACCGCCACCTTGCGTCCTGACGTGGTGATTGCGCTGCAACCCATCAGCCAGAAGCCCAGAGCCACCCAGCTGGCGATGGCCACCTGCATCGCCCGTAATTGGCGGCTCTCCATCCAGACCCATAAATATCTGGACATCGATTAATATGGAGTGGCTCTCTGACGAGCGGGTGTTGCTGACCCTGGCCCACAAGATGCCTTACGGCAAATATCGGGGGCGGCGCATCATAGATATTCCAGAGCCCTATCTGGTGTGGATGGCGCGCACCGGTTTTCCTGCTGGCGCGTTGGGCCAGACCCTGGCCCTTGCCTATGAGATCAAGCTCAACGGGCTCGAATCCATGATTGTTCCCATTATTAACAGGATGTCGGTATGAGAATATATACGAGGCAGGGTGATAAAGGCATGACCCGGCTGGCCGATGGTGTGCAATTGGCCAAGGACGATATGCGGGTGGAAACCTATGGCTATATCGATGAATTAAATTCTCATATAGGTCTACTCATTGCCGAGGTTCCTGCTGCTGAAACCGGCTTATTAGCTGACTTGTTATTATTGCAACAAGAGTTGTTCGATTTGGGCGGTGAACTGGCATTTTCCAGCGAGGGTCAGCAGGAGGCCATCTGGCAGGTGAATAATGCATGGACGTTGCGCCTGGAGCGGCAAATTGATGGCTACAGCGCCAATTTGCCCGTGCTGCGCAATTTCATTTTGCCCAGTGGTTCCCGGGCGGCGGCGCAAACCCATGTGGTGCGCACCCTGACCCGTCGTTGTGAGCGCCTGCTGCTGAGTCTGAGCCGTGCGGAGCAGATCAATCCGGCCATACTGCCTTATATGAACCGGCTGAGTGACTGGTTCTTCACCATAGCCCGCTACCTGCTGGCCTGTACCGCGACGCCGGAAGTGCTCTGGGTCAAGGCGGCAGAACGGAGTTGATGAGCGGATATCAGGCAATAAAAAACCTCGCAGTGCGAGGTTTTATTAGAGGTCGTTTGCCTGATCAGATGGCAAATTCTTCGACGGATTTACCGTCGGCAACGGCCTTGGCAATCACGGACGGCATGCGACCCTGACCGGTCCAGGTTTTTTCAATGCCGTTATCCAGATAGCGATATTTGGCCGGGCGAGGGGCGCGCTTGCCTTTGGCGGCTTTGGCCGGTTCAGTGGCAACCGTGCCCACCAGTTCGGCCGGATCAATGCCGGCGGCTTTCAGCATTTCAGCATATTCGTTAATCTTGCGCTGATGCTCTTCACGGGCCTGACGATCGGCGGATTCATCTTGCTGACGTTCGGCAACAATAGCAGAGAGCTTTTCCAGCCCCTCTTCCAATTGCTCCAGGGTCAGCTCACGGCAAGCTGCGCGCAAGCTACGGATATTCAGCAGTACTTTCAAAAATTCGTTCATAGTGTCCACCACGCGAGCAAAGGAGTGAATTAAATAAAAAAGAGTAATTTTGGGTAATTTATACGGCAGCTTGCTATTAAGTCAAGATAAGCGAATTAATAAATTCAGAGTGCAAATTAAGTGAACTATTTTGAATTCAGGCTGGATTCAGCAATATTGGCCGTCATCATACTCGACTGAGTTCTGGATAGATGAAAATAGCGACAAAATCAATATATTTGCACCATTTGACTACCATTTTGCCATTTTAAAACGCCCCATATGGGGATTTAATCAAAAAACTTGCTATAACGTGCCGGCACGATAAAATGTGCCTCGAATACCTTTAAGTAGAGGCGCGCTGCCTATGACTACTTGTGCGGAGGGTGATGCCTGTGATGCATGAGGAAAGGAGTCAGCGCCGAAGTGGCCAGGCCATCATACCGGGCTGCTGGTTCTGCATCGAACAGGTGCAGGACTGCCATAGTCATCCACTATGGAGCGCTACCTGAAGGGGCTGAGGAGTATAACCTCCCCATGGGTTTTGTTTCTTTATCCTCTCGGTAGATCTCCACCTGCTGTCTTTAGGTGCAAAGAGATCATGGACATCATTCATTACGCTGACTCCGGTTGGTCTGTCATTCCCCCTTTATTGGCCGTCGCTCTGGCGATCATCACTCGCCGCGTCCTAGTGTCGCTGGGGGTGGGGATCCTTGCCGGCAGCCTGCTGCTCAACCAGTTTTCCCCGCTCGATTCCCTGCATTACATGTTGAATACCGTGCTCAAGATCTTCTGGGTCGAGGGTGCACTCAACCGTGACAACGTCAACATGCTGCTGTTCATGCTGCTGCTGGGCGGCCTCATCAGCCTGATGAGCGTCTCCGGTGCGACCCGTGCCTTCGCCGAGTGGGCCGAGCGTCGTGCCAAGACCCGCAAGGGGGCCAAGGCGCTCACCGGCATGATGGTGTTTGCCTTCTTCATCGATGACTTCTTCCACAGTCTGTCGGTGGGGGCCATCTGCCGTCCGGTCACCGACCGCTTCCAGATCTCCCGTGCCAAGCTGGCCTATCTGCTGGACTCCACCGCTGCGCCCGTCTGCGTGCTGATGCCCATCTCCTCCTGGGGGGCCTACATCATTGCCCTGGTGGGGGGCATCATGGCGGCGCACGGTCTGACCGATCAGAGCCCCATCTCCGCCTTCGTCGAAATGATCCCGATGAACCTCTACGCCGTGTTCACCCTGATCATGGTGCTGGTGGTGATCGCATTCCAGCTCGACATAGGCTCCATGCGTCAGCATGAGCAATGGGCGCTGGAAGGCAAGCTGTGGGACGAGTCCAAGGGTCGCCCCATAGGTCTGGACATGGAGAGCCCGGAAGAGAGCAATGGCGGCATGATCGACATGGTGCTGCCGATCCTGACCCTGACCGCCGCCACCGTCTACTTCATGATCCACTCCGGTGCCGCCGTACTGAGCGAGAAGGGGCTGCCGTTCAGCGTGCTCGGCTCGTTCGAGAACACCAATGTCGGTTCTTCCCTGGTCTATGGCGCCCTGTGCAGCCTGGTGGTGTCCATCGGTCTGGCCATGCGCCTCAAGCTCGGCGCCAAGAACTGGATGAAGGCCGCCCCGCAAGGGATCATGGCCATGCTGCCGGCCATCAACATACTGCTGTTTGCCTGGACCATAGGCGCCGTGGTACGCGACGTGGAGACCGGCAAGTACCTGGCCTCCATGGCCAACGGCAACCTGCCGATCGAAGTGTTGCCGGCGGTGGTGTTCATCCTCTCCTGCGCCATGGCGTTTGCCACCGGCACCAGCTGGGGCACCTTTGGCATCATGCTGCCGCTGGCCGGTGACATGGCGGCCGCCAGCGACATCAGCCTGATGCTGCCCATGCTGGCCGCCGTGCTGGCAGGCTCTGTGTTCGGCGACCACAGCTCGCCCATCTCGAGCACCAGTATACTGTCGGCCACGGGCGCAGGGTGCCATCACATCGATCACGTGATGACCCAGCTGCCCTATGCGCTGGCCATCGCCTTCGGTGCCGCGCTCGGTTACCTGGTCATGGGGTTGATGCATTCCGTACTGGCGGGCTTCACGGTCAGCGGGCTCTGGTTTGTGATCTTCTCCGGTTACCATCTGCGCAAGGCTCGGCTCCATCGAGAGCTGGCTATCGCATAAATAGAACAAGGGGCCCACGGGCCCCTTGGTTTTGGCAGGGGCTTTGGTTAGCATGCGCCCCATAAATTCAGTTTCGGAACAACACCATGGCTTCACTGCACTACAAATTTGCCACCATGAATTCAGGCAAATCCACCCAGCTCATCCAGGCCCACTTCAATTATCTGGAGCGGGGCATGCAGCCCCTGGCCATGACACCGGCCATCGATGACCGCTTCGGCGCGGGGGTGATCAGTGCCCGGGTGGGATTGGAGCTGAAGGTGGATGTGTTCAGTGACTGCTGCGATCTGTTCGAGATGGTGAAGGCGCGCCATGCCCAGAAGCGCATCGATGTGTTCATCGTCGACGAGGCCCAGTTTCTGACCCGCGAGCAGGTCTACCAGCTGGCGCGCATCGTCGATGAGCAGGATATTCCCGTGATGGCCTACGGTCTCAAGACCGACTTTCGCGGTGAACTGTTCCCCGGCTCCTACCATCTGCTCTGTCTTGCCGACAAGTTCGAGGAGCTGAAAAGCATCTGCTGGTGCGGCAACAAGGCGCACATGAACTCCCGGGTTAATGAAGCAGGCCAGGTGATGCGCGATGGTGAGCAGGTGGAGATAGGTGGCAACGATCGCTATGTGTCGCTGTGCCGCAAGCACTATCTGGAAGGACGGGCCTACAAGTGATCCGGCCGGGATAAGAGAGAAGGGCGCCAATCTGGCGCCCTTCTTGTTCGCGACTCAGTCGATCTCGATATCCACCGGCGCAATAATGGGATCGGCCACCGGCAGGCGATGGAACAGCTGGCGAAAATGTTGCTGAACCCGGCCTATGTCCACCAGCGACATGCCGGAGGCGAAGCCGAACCAGACGTAGAGTCCGGTGAGATCGCGAAACATGGGCGGCAGGTAGCGGGGGGCATCGATCAGTCCTTCCAGATAGTGCTGATAGAGCACGGGGATGTCGTCCAGGGTCACCTTGCCGACGAACAGCATGGGCAGGATCTCGGGGACCCCTTCCAGCACGGCGCTGCGGATGAAGTTGACCGTCTCCACGTAGCCGCGCACGTAGGAGAGATCCTTGGTAAAGCAGGCACCGCCACCCACCATGCCGCCACGAAACACCCGCTGGGTGATCTTGTAGGCATCGTGCTCGCTGGTGCCCTGCGCCACAAAATGCTGGAACACCTCGACAAAGTCGGCGCCTCGCTCCGCCATGTCGATGGCCATCACCCGATCCGAGATGCGCTTGGCCCGATCCGGAAAGGAGCTGAAGGTGAGCGTCTCGATGAGGACCGCCAGCCCCTCCTGACAGGCGGTGATGCGCGGCGAGCCGGCGCTGAGCCAGGTGGCGTAGGGCTGCTGGCGGCCGTTGAGGGTGGTGCCCACGTGCACCCAGCCCTCGTGTACCTCCAGCACCTGCAGATCCAGCTCGGAGAAGCGGGCGTGGGAGTTGAGCTTGATGTAATCGCCGCCGGCGGCGGCGTCCGAGACGATGCCATCGCTCAGCTTGACCTGTACAGTGCCGTCGCTGAAATAGCTCGACAGCTTGCCCTGCAGCTTGGCGACCGCCGCTTCCCCTTCAAACTCCTTGGGGTAGGGGCGCACCAGATGACGGGCACCGGGCAGAGAGAAGATGTCGCACAAGCGGGCTCCCAGCTCCTTGAGGGTCTTGCGATCCCCGCGCAGGTGATCGCTGGCCGAGCCGTACAGCAGTTGGCTGTAGCGCAGGAAATCAGGCTGCCCGCGTTGGCGCAGCATCTCGATCACCACCATGTACTGATCGACCGTCTCTTGCAGGATCCGGCCCAGATCATCCTGAGGGCCCAGCCGGCGCCGGATCCTGTCCCGCAACTCCTTGAGTTCAAGATACTTGTTGCGAGGATCGAAGCCGAGGGGCAGGGCATCGTAGAAGTGCTGATCGATGGCGGGCAGCGCTCGTCCCCCGTTGGCCAAAAAATCGGCCTGGAGGTGACGGGGCCACTTGATGGCATCCAGAATGCGAATGGGCTTTTGCAGGGCCAGCAGTTCATCCGAGAGGGATTTCAGATGCAGGCGGTACTTTTCTTGGATGGTCATCAGGCCTTCTGTGGGGTGAAGGTGGGGCGAGAATGGCTGAGTATATGCATAGTGTTTGCCAAAAAGAAGCTGGCTCCCTGCTTATCCGGCCACTGCACTTTTGGTTGCCGGAAAATTGGTTTAGACTGCGCCCCTTGATCCTTATCGTGTCGTGGAAATGATGAATATCCCCAGCTCTGAAATGATAATGCGTTGGTTGCAGCAGGCTCGTATCGAGCACTATGTCTGCGATCAGTGTCATGGCATCCACATTGTCTCCCTGCAGTCCGTCGACGGCATCCAGGAGAGCCGGATCTTTGTCGAAGAGGAAGGGCTGCTGTTTTCATCCGAGCTGGAAGTGCGTCCCTCCTCGCTGCTGCCGCTGATGGCCGAACTGGGTCGCCTCAACATGCAGTACCCGTCGCTCAAGGTGTTCCTCGACATTATCGATGACAACCTGCCGCGCCTCATCGTGGGCCACACAGTGTTCACCAAGGCGGGTCTCTCAGTGGAACAGTTCCTGCTGTTCGTCGAAAGCACCACGGCCGCGACCCATGAAGTAGTGTCCGAATGCGAGCGCCTTGGCTTCCTGAACCTGCCCGAGATCCTGGTCGCGCCGGAATGCGTGCACTGATTTGTGCGTTAAATGTGCGAACGATCCGTCAGGCAAAAAAAGCCGTTGACGCCGGCGGGGCTTTCCCCTAAATTACGCCCCGTTCCAGCGCAACAGCGCCGTGAACACAGTGTTGGCTGAACACGTTAAACAACAGACCAAAATTTGGTGATGTGCCCAAGTGGCTGCCAGCCGATGGTATCGGCAAGCAAGCACGAGCCCATGACTAGAACAAATTGGTGAGGTGTCCGAGTGGCTGAAGGAGCACGCCTGGAAAGTGTGTATACGGCAACGTATCGAGGGTTCGAATCCCTCCCTCACCGCCAAATGATAAGCCCAAGCAATTGAATTGCTTGGGATTTTTCTTTATGTGCAATTTTCGTTATGCCATTCACTATGCCATCTGATGTTGGCTGGTACGGAACTATCTCGTACCCTGTTGGACAATGTGGTCGATGATTCACGGGTTGTCACCTACGGGGCAAGAGCGATCATCATGTGCTATCTAGATAGGGATAACGCCCACCTCCCACGTAGCTTAATGAGCGTTATCTCTTATCTCGTCGGTTTTGAACAACCCTGGAATCTGATTTTTGTAAGTCTGCAACTGGTTGAACATGGCTAGCAGCAAGCCATTTATGAACACCGCCACATCGGGCTGCCGGTTATTCTGACTGCAGATCACCACAAACTGGCTTACCGCCAGCAAGTCGTTTTGCTCCGGTTGCTCAACGTTGATGAGCGCTGTCTTGCCAGCAGTCACAGTGCAGTTGTTCACGTAGTGCTGGACGTACACACCTTCTGTCATCAGCTTGTGGATGCGGCAGTTTTCGAGCAACGATGACAGTTCGGATTGCATCACGCGGCACAAGGAGTCCTGCTTGGCCTCTCCAGTGGTAGGCTAGGGCTCAGACGTGTGACAGCGTCTTAGAGTCGTTCCTTGAGGACGCTCTCATCGTGACTCTCGCGCTCTGATCGATGTCCATCAGGGCCGATGACCTCCTAGCGTGCGATGCTGTATTCCAACTCTCCCAACTGTTCCAGTAATGCCAGTTCCACCGAGGCCTTGGATAAAAAAGCCATTAGCCTTCTCCTTGTTCCACCACAAATTCGATGATTGATATCCCACCACCGTTGTCATCGCCATTCCACTCGGCTGGTACATTTGGCGTTTTGTCGACATTATTGGCCGCGCCATCATCGCCTCCGCCAAACAGGGAGAAACTGGAGTGACCTGCCTGCGAACAGAACAATACGCCATTCCCTCGCATAGCAGATGTGGATTGGCCAGCCGCACGCCCTATAAAAATGGTTTTAGCCTTGGCCGTCTCGTCTATCAGATCCTGGATCACTCGGTTCCATCCGCGGGTTCTAGGCTTCGGCTTGACAAAGACCTTGCCAGCATTGCCCGCTATAAAGTCCACAAGATCGCCTGCAAAACACTTATAGCGGCTAATTTTCGGCCTCGTAGGTTGTGCGGTATGGTGAAGGCCAATCTCTGGCCAGTGACAATGCCAATGGAATGGCCAATAACTGCAGCATGCGCAATACTGGCCAAGTGCCGCAGAGTCTGTGCCAATCAAGAGATATTTTGACGCTTCATACATATCCGGCTCTTTGATGTGCCGTGGTTTTCCTGTCAGACAACCAGATCTGGGCGCGTAAGTAAATCCAGGCCACTGCTCATAAAGATGCCATTGGTTTTTATTGTCAGGTATGACAGGAATGCTATCCGTCTTTTTTGCCTGCAGAAGCAAGGCTCGGTTTTCTACAACCTTACCGCTCACAACCAATGTTCGGATCAACAAGAGATCACCTATCTCTACTGATGCAGGGGTGGGCTGTGGAAATGACTTACAAGCAACAAAAGGCCGCGAATGAACGAATACACCGCCAGCCGTAACTTTCATTGTTCCGGGACATATGGCCTTATTAATCTGCTTGGGAAACTCGAAAACCAGGTTAGCTACCAATTGTGGTTCTGATTGCGTTGGATGTTTGAAGGCGTTGGACAATGCATTGGCAACTGCATCGCCAATATGCATCATGTTCCGCCTCGAGTAAAAAGGCATTACGGTTCTCCTTGTTCTTCGACGGGAGCCACGGCCGCAGCCGGAACCACACGAGCAGCGTTCAACGCCTCTACATAAGTGCCACGAATCCAGTAGGTAAAACAATCGGCTGATTTTGATTTTGATGTGTAGTGTTCACTGATAGTTGGATGAGATTTTTATCTCACACGAGTCTATTTAGGAGTAGCTTGAATCTCCTCAGGTAAGAACCATTTGCTCTTATGGGCATAGGCAAGTGCATAGCCTGCATCGCGAGTCCAGAGCACTAGGGCCAAGCTTTCTTTTGCTCGGCTGCAGGTCACATAGAGAAGACGGAGAGTGCGGTCAATCGATGTTTCCTTGTTCTCTTCCACGTTCTTGAGGTCAGAGGCCCCCAAAGGGGCGCCAAACAGCCGGTCATATGAGAACAAAAAACCACCGGCATCTTCATCGTCCATTACCACCATGACATGCTTAAACTCTGAACCCTTGACTACTTGGTGAGTGGCGAGGTGCGAATTACCACTTAAGTAGGTCTTGAATCTCCGCACCTGAATCCACGGTGAAGCGAAAAGAGCATGCCAACCTCTGGCCAGCCGATTCTCGACACTCTCTTTCTGGCGTGGTTCTGGCGCATCAGGAGGTGGCTGGGTGTCATTAAAAGCTGCGAGTAACCTCTTGTCTGACTCGAAAAGGCCACTATGAACTATGGGGGCCAAGACCTCCCTTACCGTTGCAGAAGGTCTCGAGCAAACAGCTGCGAAGTGTTCGATTGCACACCGATATGCCCTCAACTGCTGAGCACGACTATCTCTATCAGCAGAAAGATTCAAAAGCCGGTCGTAGCGATGAAGGACCTCCATGACGGCGAAATCCGATGAAACTTGACCATTTGCTACACAATCTGCGAGATCCATCATTTCTCGCAATAAAACTTGCACCGCAGCGGGACCAGAAGCTTCACCTGTCGTATCTGGTCGAACTGAATCGGGATCAAGTAGTGCTAGTGCTTCAAAGATTTCAAGAAAATCACCGCGTCGAGCAACCAACGAATGTTCAAGAGCAAGAATCTTGTGTCCGGGATTGCCTCGCTGCCACTCAGTTGTACCCACGGCAGTCTCCATTGCAGACCCACAAAGGGCCTCTCGTCGCAGTTTATCTTCAGGTGAAGCCGCCGTATCGCCGATGAATACTCGTACGATCCCTGATGATTTCTCTTCTCGAGAATGCTGACGCACCGCCTTTTTAGACTGCGTTCGCCCTTCCAAATCGGAATCCCAAATATCGTTAATTAGATCAACTATACGGCGCTGACTTCTGTGATTCATCTCCAACTTTGGGGTAGCCCACTCTGGTGGAACAATGCTCGGAAGGTCCGCATGCCCATCCATGTAGATGCGTTGACGGTGATCTCCTAACAAGCCGAGCATCAACCGAGTCGGGTCCTCTGCCGCGACTTCAAGCAGAGCATCTAGAATGTTCTTCATCGTGTCCTGAGACTCGTCAATCAGGATAACCGGATGCTGGTCGCGAAGAATGCGCCGCAGAGTCGGTTTTTGATTGAGCAGCCAAGCTGCCACGCTCAGGACTTGCGCATGGCTCAGGGCTCCATCGGAAAATCGTTTCCGATCAGGGCTGTATATGAATTGTGGAGTTTTGGACAGGGCTATAGCTTTAGCCGCAAGTTCCGCAATTACAACCTTATCTTTGTCTGTAGGTCCCTTCTTCCTGCCAGCAGCAACTTCCCGCGCCTTCTCTACCGCACTGCTATTTAATGCCAGAAGAGCTTCGCGGATATCGTCGTCAAAGCCCGCGATCAAGTCCCAGCAAAAGGAGTGAATGGTGGCAACTTGTGTAAGATCGTTGATACCCAATCGGCCGGTGACTACCAAGGCGGCATTTTTCGTATATGTGATTACACGAATAGTCTGGGCTCTAGCTCTCAGTTCTCGTGCAAATCGAAGAGCCAGGTCGTCTGCTGTATCCTTAGACCCCGGTTGCGCGTCTTGTTGCTCGCCGCCAGTGATCCTGCGGAGAACAGAAACTAATGTCCGCGTTTTACCGGAGCCAGCACCAGCAAAAAGAAAGAAGCTTCTAGGCGGCGTGCTTGTGACATAGGAGACAATTTCGTCCACTACACCAGTATCGCGCTCATTCGGATCTATTATTTCGCTAACCATCAAGCCAACTCCTTCTTTGACGGCGCTAATTCATTATCGAGCCACGCCAGAGCATCGGCGATATAGCCTGGACAAGCTAATTTGTCGCCCACACTGATGCGTTCAAACATGGTTACAGCGAACTCAGCCTTTGCGAAATTTTCACGCAGCATAGAATGAAGCGCAATACAGAGTTTCGCAGGCTCCTGTTCGGCAAGAACGGTATTAACAGCTACGCGCAAGGGACCTGTCACTTTCGGCGTAGCTACCTCACCTGCTGCGGGTTTCTTGCCAATCCCTTGCCCAATGTTTTTGAACCAATCAATGTTGGACAATATCAAAGAGTCCTCAAACGAGCTCGGCCAAGGGCCGTTTTTGGGGACTGGGACCTGCCATGCAAATCGGACCCGTCCGCCGCTTCCGTTGCTCCAGGTCTGGTCTGCTTCGACCGGATCTGCCAACAAATGCAGTTCCTTCTTCTTGGGGTGCCAGCCATTGAGAGTGTCATTTCCGCACTCAAGACTATTTGGGTCAACGATTGCTGCTGCCTTTCGTATGACCTTATCATTTTCGCCCTTCGTTACTTCCACCGGGTCCACATCGGTGATGATAACCGTAGGGATTCCAAGCCTCTCTACGAGAGGTCGTAGTCGGTGGGCATGACGCCCGCCGAGGTCGAGGAAGGAGATATAGCGCTTGTCGAGCTCTTCGAAATCGCGCTCGATGAACAAAGGAACAAGCATCCTCTCTGCCGCGCCTTCTACAAAGATCGCAGCGTCGGCGAACAGTAGGTCCGTATGCTGCACTCGGAAGTATCGTTCCGCAAATGTCCGTGTTTCTTTGTCGGTTCCAAAGGCTGTAGCGAGATCGATAACATCGGAGCACGGCATCGTGCCTACTGTGGACGGAATCCGCCTGACATATCTCAAGCGGTCGAAGTTTTCTGCATGAGCTAGATGACTTGCATGAGTGCTGATGACTAATTGGCTGCTTAGATGCGCATGTTCAGGGGCGGTCGGACTGATGAGCTCGGTTGCTCGCTGTGGAAAAATGCGTTGCACCTGAACATGTAGATGGGCCTCAGGTTCTTCAACAAGTACAAGGTGCACTGCCGGTGGGCTACCTTCAGTGGGTGTTAGCCGAGCATCTCTGAATGAGACTAGCTGATAACTCAGCGATTGGAGGTTCTGGTAACCTAAACCAATTGAATACTCAGGCAGGTAGACGTCAGCCTGCACTCCATCAAGGCGGTACTGCACTGCGGTACTGTGGTCGAGCAAATCTCCAGTCTGTATACGAGTTCTGAAATGAATCTCTTGGGGGTCATGAAGAGTTGGATACCCAAGCTTCTTTACATGTTCTATGGATGGCGTCAAAGCAACTTTTATTCGATCGTCAAGGTCTTCCTGGGCTTGAGCAATGGCTGCAATCAGTTCTGGCTGATGGCCCTGACCTTTCGTCGCTATGTTCAGATGCTGACGGGCGTACTTCAGCAGCTGGTTGGAAAATAGGCCAACGCGATTCGTACCAGAACTGGAGCGAGACTCGGCTTCCTCAGTACCAAATCCGCGTTGTGCTGCAACGAAGTCGACACGTAGGAGCTTAGATAGTTTTGTTCGGTCAATAGCTACCGATTTTGGCGATAAGGACTGTGGCGCAGTTGCTGGGGGGTGGCAAGCGGTCCCAGTGCTGGATCCAGCCTATAGACAAGAACACTACCAAGGTCGGAAGGATGACGCAGCCAGTAATCAATGAGGTCTACTGGCCAGGCATGAGCCTGCTTTTTAAAGTCTTTGACTGGATTCCGAGCCTCACGGTATCGCCATGCCAGCCGTTGGAGGTCTTCTACCGAAGAAGCTGGCTCAAGGCGCAGACGAACCCCTACTGCTCCGCCCCCCCAGTCGAGCGAGGTAATGAAGGGCGCAACCAGATTGTAAGATCCTGGCTGAGCATCGAACCACAAATCCAATGTAGGCATAGAACCTAAGAGTGCTGCCAACTGCTCTTTCCACGTATCGATATCCTCCGATATCGATGTAGGATCTTCTGTCAGTTTTTCCCACTCAGAGCCAAGGGCCTTCAGCGTTGGCCATTGGTCAATGCTGATATCGAAGGCGCCGAAGACTTGACTTGAGGCCAAGAAATTGCGGATAGCGATAAGAATAGATGTTTTACCACTGTTGTTGGCTCCGACTAAGACAGTTGTTCTCCTGTCGATCTGGACACAAGCCTTTGCCAAGCGTCGAAATCGACTGAGTTCTATGCAAGTGAGGCTTACTTCTGGTACTAAAGGGGGCTTTGCTAATGGATCACTCATCTAGGTTCCTTGGAGATTTGGGAGCTATTTGATATCTGGCGATCACGTTGCATGGCCCCCAACCGTCAAGTGGGAGTTCAAAAATTCAGTAGTCGCCGCCCATACTACCTTGCAGTTTGACCATTCCGTCTACAAGGCAATGAAAAGGGCTTTATTGAGTCTAAAACGGTCATGTTAGCACACACATGACTGACTGCTAAGAGAGCAGACAGCTAGACGGGATGAATGGAATATTATTGCTTGGGTCTTATCTCAGCCCCCCTCTACAGTAGGGCACAGTCAATATTAGTGAGGGTAGCAATAGCCACTTACCACGGGAACGAGTTGTGTAATTTGCAGTTGGGTTTCCAAACATTGTGCATGATTGGGTTGTTCTAGCGACGTTGGCTTGGTTTCTACTCCTATTCATGTCAAAGATGCAGTGCAATATGGCGGGACCAGCAAGTACCACCGAACCTCTTTTTACCAGGCCTTCGTTCACAACGGGACTAAATAAGGCTTGCGCGCTCGCTGCATGCCGTAAAAGTCTGTTCTTGGCAGCTTTTTTCTGGGACGATTTGCAGTCATGACAAGTCAATCCATCTCAATACAGTATGCTTACGCCCTAGATAGCCAAGGCGCGCTCACGCACATTAGCGATGCTTTGCGCTCGGGTTCCTACACCTGTCCAGGCTGTAAAAGCCCCCTCACGCCAGTATTAGGTGAGAACTATGCTAAGCACTTCCGTCATTCGGAAGAATGCTGCACCCTTGAAACCTATCTTCACAAGTGCGCCAAAGAAGCATTCTTCTATCGCTACCAACAAGCTCTCAGCCATGAAGTGCCTATTAGCCTTGAGCTAGAGCGCCGGGTTTCCTGCAATGGTTCTCGTTTAGCCTTAGTTAGAGACGAAACACGTCACTGCCTAAAATTCGTACCTGCACGCTACAACTTGACTCAATTCTTCGATCAGGTGGAGCTGGAAAAGTACGATAAGGTTACAGGACTGCGCCCAGACATAATGTTGTGGGATACGGCTGGCGAAAGGCGTTGTTATGTTGAGATTTGTGTTACGCACCCCTGCTCTCAAGAGAAGATCGAAACCGGCATCCCGATTCTTGAGTTTAAGGTTCAATCTGCCGCCGATATTCAGATGTTGCTTACCGGGTCATACTCAATCAAGGAGAAGCGCCTAGAGGTGTTCAATTGGCATCCTTCCTCGCAAGCCGTTGATACGTGCACTGGCGTCTGCTCCGTAGGTAACATGGTTATGTCTGTCTGGAGCTTAAGTGATTCCGGCCGACTCAACGAACAAACGATGCAGCTCGCTGAAGTGGATTTAACAATCAACTCTGACGTGAACACATGGCCCAGATCGTTAGGATATGCCGAACTGGCCGATAACTTGAGAAATTTTATCCGTCACGCCGATCATCATTCGCTATTTTCTAACTGCATTATGTGCGAGCAAGCAGACCGGTGGGAGGATGGCTATCTGCAATGTCGGAGTAAGGCAAAAATAGTTCCTTACACCGAGGCCCGTCAGTGCGCCAGTTACAAGGTGAAGGTATGACAAAAAGACTGACTTGGGAGCAAAAAAGCATTGTCGGCCATGATACCGGGCATGCGTTGGTAAAAGCCGTACCGGGCAGCGGAAAAACAACCACGCTCGTCAAGCGTGTTGAAAGGTTAGTAAAAACGGGGACGGACCCTCGTTCCATCCTAATTTTGATGTACAACAAATCAGCCCAGGAGAACTTCACTGAGAAATTGAAAACAGCACTGAAGTTGGGCGTGATGCCAGAAATTCGCACGTTCCATAGTTTGGCCTTGAAGATTATTGGTTACGGGGAGCGCCGACAGCTAATCAAGAAGAAAGACCTCATCACACCCGCCGACTACCGCTATGAGCAACTGGTTAAGCAAGCTTACCGCCATGGCTTTGACTGTGAGGCGAATTACATCGACCCCAATGATATTGAAAACTTCGAACTGTTTATCGCTCGTTGTCGGGCGGCGGCAGTGACTCCTGTTGATGCTGCTAATGATCCAACATTCAGCAGCATCAAACGGGAGTTTATTCGCGCTTATGGCCGCTATTGTGAGCTGTTGGAGGAAAATAGTCTGCGAACCTTTGATGACTGTTTGGTTGAGGCTGTCGCACTGTTGCGTAATGACAGCAGCCTTGGCGCCCACTTCAAGCACATCATTGTTGATGAATATCAGGATGTTAACCTGATACAGCATGAAATGACCCGCTTGCTATCTAAGCCGGATGCGTCAGTTATGGCTGTTGGCGATGTTAACCAGTGTATTTACGAGTGGCGTGGTGCTCGACCAGATTTTATCGGTGGCCTGTTTGAACAGCATTACCGGAATACGAAGGTGTTTCAACTTTCATGCACTTTCAGGTTTGGCCATGAGCTTTCCTTGATGGCTAACTCGGTAATTCGGCGTAACTCCACAAAGCTGACTAGGCTTTGTGTCAGTCATCCTAGCACCCCAAAAACAGAGGTCAGATTGCACTTTGATAACTGCTTATCCAAGGTGTTATCAAACCTTTCGGTGAGCTGCGGAACACAAGCTATATTGTCCCGCACTAAGGCGAATCTTGCCGAGGCGGAAATTGCATTACGCCTGTGTGGTCTACGCTATCGCTACCTCAATGGTTCAAGCGCATTACATACCCGTACTGAAATCGGGATACTGGTAGTCGGCGTATTGCTGTCTGTGTACGGCGATCTGCGGCTACTTGAAAACCACCCCAACAAAAAAGCGATTGTCTACGGCTTTCTGAAGGAGGCTGGTTTTAACTGGCAGACAGGGCAATTAAACGCTGCGCTCAATGGATTGATGGCTCCACACGCCGACCTATGGACTGTTCTTGGTCAGTTATTCGACGGTGCACAATACCAAAAGGACCGGCTGGGAAGGCTTGCCACTATCTGCCAAAAGGACGGAGAGGAAACGCCAGCTATTGATGCGTTACGCCGCCTTAGCATGGAGGGTTTCATTGATAGTGTTGGCTCAGACGGCGTGACACGCACTGGCTCAAACGATCGGCAACGAGGAGTCGTGAGGATCGGGGAACTACTTGACTCTAGTAAGATCGATTCCCGCACGTTTTTAAACCTTATCCTAAACCCAGAGGAGGCTGCTACTGACTGCGAGCCCTTCATCCTTTCCACACTGCATGGTTCCAAGGGGCTAGAGTGGGATAATGTAATACTGATCGGTTTGAATGAGCAGGAATTTCCTGGTGGCAAAACCGATGCTGTTCACAGCGTGCGCACATCGATGAACACCCCTTCGACTGACGAGGAAATCGAGGAAGAACGTCGGTTGTTTTATGTCGGTATCACTCGCACAAAACAACAACTTAATCTGGTTGCCCCTCTTGACGAAGGGCTCACACTGTGGCTGAAAAAACGCTGGGACAGCACCCCGAAGAAGTCACCGATAGCTACTCGCTTCGTCTATGAGGCTGGCTTGTCTGCTTGCGCTGTTACCAGTGATGCGATCTATAACAGCACAGTAGAGAAACTGAAGACTGACCTCAGCAAATTTCACCAATGGTATCTAAGAGATCTTCAGCGATTAAAAGTCTAGGGATCTCGGACAAGATACTTGTCGATTTCTGCTGGATTTGACCCCATAGATCCAGACACTTTTTCCCGCTTAGGGTTGTGGTATCCGACAGCGCAGATATTCCCGAGATGAACGGTATCCCAATGAGCTGTGCGTGTGGTGTTCGTTATAATGCTCAAACGCGATGGCCAAGTTGCCTACCGCTGTTCGGTATCTTCTCGATATATAGTCTCGCTTCATCGTCTTTACGAAGCTCTCCGCTACACCGTTGCTCTGTGGGCTCCTCACCGCCAGTCGTTCTGGGCTCCAAACCGATTTCTCGTGCATACGCACGGGTTTCATGGGCTCGATACGCCGAACCATTCTCTGTCAGCCATTCCACCGCAGATGCCGGCAACGCCCCCCTGAAGCTACAGACAGACCTAAGTATGGCATCTTGCACTGTGTCACTGTCGTAACCCCCTATTTGACTGGCATAGGCGAGGCGGTAAAAATAGTACTGTACTATATTGCCAAGGGCTATAACGTACCATCGTTAAGGAAGATACAGACGCTGTTGCTTCCAATACTCGATGCCACCTAAAATATTGTCCGCCCTAAGCCACGTTCTAGCAATCTGAATCTGAATGTGTGGGGCGTTTAGAATACTGACGATCTGTGAACTTTCGGTCAACAGCTGAACGATATACGTTACGACATAATTTCCCGGATTTAGATATCCCCTATGTAACCGCTTTTCTTGCAGCACGCTTTGGCTGCCCTTAGGCCAACGGCGTCGCAGTGCGGAAAGCAGGATATTGACGTAATTAATATTTGCCAGCACTAGGTCTGCGATGCGGTCTTCTTCTCGAGCAGTGCTGCGTTCAATAAGATAAAAACCAGGGACTGCTGGGCCATCTGGGGTGTAAAAGTCTGGTCGACTGCTCTCGTGGTATAGTAAATTCCAGACTTCACCAAAGGAAAAAATTTCTTCATCAGAAAACATGGCAGCCAAGCGAACGCGCTCCATTTGAATTCTTCCCTGCAAATACAGAGGCAACTTCTCATTTTCAAGCTTCATGAAATGCTGAAAGAAAATGGTGCATATATTCTCACCTAAGCATCGCAAAGGCCTACTTTGCCAGAAACGCCATCGCTGCCACCGTTCGGCGATGTCAAGTAGGCAGGAAAATGCGTCGATTTGCTCATCGAATGAAGGTCTGCTTCGACTCTTTAAGCACTTAACTAGATAGAATAAGATCGCTGTTGCTGGTTTTCCTTTAGTGCGAAGAAGACCTGTGCTGTTCACTTTTCTGGAATTTTCTATTGGGGTCTTCAGATAGTTTTGTATCAATAGTGCCTCGGCAATAAATCCACGAGAATAGTAAATATCAGCCTCAAAAGGAACCATTGATTTGTCATGTTCCATTAAGCGCTTCAAACAGCGGAGTTGCTCCTCGGCCAGTTGACCAAGCCCGATCGAGCTGGCCAACCGAGTACCAGTAAGGTACTTTTCTTTCTCGGTTGGGGTGTAATATGCGGCTATTGCTGTTCGCCACCAGTCGCAACCTTCTATGGTATCGCCCAAGTTCCTACGAGAAATGCCCAGTAGTGCAATCAGTAGATCTGTTGTTGGCCCGTATTGAACCCTCGTACCGCCAAATGCACTCTGCCAGTAGACTTTCGGCTCACGATTTTCCTGCCCGCTCAGCCGCCATGGCTCCTCCACTTCTTTTGGGTGATGGTCAATCCATACCAACCGGGTCGTACGCTTTGTATTCCATCGCTCGCGGATCCAATGATTAATGTCAAAATGGTCGGTGCCACTGTAGCCCGCAACCACCATTAAATCGGCCTGACTTGTAACTTGCTCGAGCAGAGTTTTGAATGCTTCCGGCAGCCCGTGCTCTAGGTCTGCAAGCGTTGCACCAAGCTCAGCACAACCGAGCTCTATGGTGCCATGCACTTTGATGATGCCCCAGTCTTCACCGTACTCCCGGTGCAGGATGTCAACCTTTTGAGTATCAGGATCTATAACGTGCACGGGGATCTGATGACGGCCAGCCTGTTCGATACAGTTATCAAAGTTGGTAGTAATACACCAACTGCGCTGCTTAATCAGATAATCGGCAATCAGGTGGTGATTCGCATTTGGGGGACGCTGAGAAAAGATGCGCAGCAATTCGCGGGCTGCACCGCTACGCTCGACGCCTTCAACTGCTGAAGGTTCAAACGCTTTATCAAGTACATGTTCCAGACGTGGTAAACCTCGCCCCATCCACTGTTCACATTGACTAAATACAGTTTTTATTTCGGAGGCCGCGCGGCTATCAAGCAAATGGTCAAGTAACGCTTCCGTGAGCGCATATCCGCCAGGTAGTTGCGTAGGAGGCTCTATAGAAACCCCGGCCCCAACCATCAACACCACTTTGCCTGGGCAGGGCTGCTCCGGTGTAAACATATTCCAACCATTCCACCAGTCGTCTATCATCGTAGTTTCCCTCTGATTCCGCTCAGGAATGTAATTAATAGAATCTCCCTTAGTTCCTGTGACAATCCAATGCGTTAAACCGGTTCATTCTTGTCCCGGTAGACACCCTGTCCTAAAGTTTGGTGCTAAGTTTTGGATAAGATTCTCTATGGCAATTTTCGATTCTGATAATACCTGATAGACCCATCCTCATTGATCAAGCGCTCGCCCCTCACAGCTTCCACCGCTCGGACAAACCAAAACCAGCCATCCTCACAACTGCGGGGAGCTGCTTCAATAATACGGAGAACCTCTTCCCTTGAATATGCTCTCAACATATTCGAGATGTAATTCAGATCATGTGATTTAAGCTGTCCGCCGAGAGCCTGCGCAATAAGCTGCTCATGCAGGCTACGGTGCATAGGGCTCGCCTTAGCTGCCAATCGGTATAGTAAGCTACTTTGATCGATGTAGTCCGATGAAATACAGCGTCGGAGTTCCTCTACTGGAAATAGGTCAAAGCTATCCGCGAACACTTGTGGAACGAGCGAGGCGAGTGTTGGGACAGCAAGCATGCGATCCAGCAATGGAGCACTGTATGCAACATTTCCCTTCAACGCTTTCAGTATTGCGGCCGCATGTTCATCGTCCACGCGATAATGTGCAACATAGTCAACTGCCAAACATGGTGTAAGGGCCAGCAACTCTGGAGTGAAGTGATCTTCCCATTCGCTCATTATCTTGTTGCTGACAATCCACTCCAAAACAGGATGTTCTACACCATCGGCTGTTTTTACACATAGCTTGATACCAGACCTCTTTTGCCACTCTTCATAGAGAGCAAGAGCTTGACGTAGATGGTATCCAGGAAGTGCGTTCGGTTGTTCTGTAATGAATCTTACAATGTGTATCATTCCTGCCGGGTAGACACGCGCAATAGCATTGAGCACATCTTGCATTGCCTTAGGCTGCATAGGGCTACCGAGCCGATGCCAAATCTCATCAATGAGCGTATCTGGCGCGTTCGGAAGCCAACGCATGTGAGCAAGTGCTGGGATATGGTGAATATCAGCAAAAGATAAAGGCAACAGCCCAATCATTTCCGGCAATATGGCCTCACCATGGCGGGCGATTAATACTCGCCAACCAGCCTTGTCATGTCCGGCAGCAATCCAAGCTCGTGCCGTTTCATCATCAATTTCAAGAGATAGTTCATCGGCTAGTTTGTGATGGTGAGAGGCGCCAGTTATTAATGCCAAACGCTGAAAGCGGGCAACCCAGGGTGAACCACGTTCGACAATAGCAAAACCAAGTAGTTCTTGTGCATGAGAACTCATAGAAGGGAACTGGGCGACCAAGAGATCGAACACATCATCATCCCCACAGCCAACAAGCACTCGATTAAGCTCGAGCCAAGCGCTGGAGCTCGGCATTGCAACTGTGTCGACTAATCGTTCGTAATTGATAGCGATAAATCGTGCCAAGGTTCTGTTGCTGCGTCTTGTTGCTGCTGCCCGAAGCATCCAGGCTCTCGAAGCAATTACGGAATCAAGATGTGGCCAGGACCATTGCGGAACATCGCCACAGCAACCAAGTGCTGTTGCTGTTGCCTCGATCCAACTTATCCGCCTATCTAGTGCTACCTGCTCGAGCCAAATATTCCACTCTGGTCCTCCATCTTCAGCGATTGCATTGAGGATTAGATTACTATTCGGAGCCCCTAGCCACTCGGCGAGCGTAGCCCGCTGGCTAAATAGTGAGCTAGGGCGGAGTACCTGTTCCCACTCTGGAGAATACAAGTTGGCCCGACCCAAGTCGCTGAGTACTTCCAAAGCGGGACGGAGAAGCTCCGGTCGAGCTCCACTCAGTGCCGCAAGGGCTGCACGATTACGCACAGCCAAACGAGGATCCGCTAGCATTTGAGAAAATGCCTCTGCCAAGGCTGGAGTGGCGCGAGCTCCACTGCGGCTTGCATCAAGGGCTGCTGCCAGTACAAGGTCATCATTTATTATTGCGTTGACATCACTCTCAACTGCGCATCCACCGGCTTGAATGGCTAAGGCATAGCTCTCACGTGTCCGGAGTGAGTCTACTGCATGTTCGGCGATGGCATTTTGCAAAAGGCCAAGCCCTGCGAGCCAGCTCCAATAAAGATCATGGACAGGTACCGCCAGGCCTCCTCGTTCGAGGATCGTGCCTAGACTCTTCAGCAATCTGGCTGGGTCCGCAAGGCTTATCTTTCCCCCTCGAGTTTGAATCTCATTTCTTAAACGACCAAAAGATCGTGTACCCGCCAGTGTTAGGTCTGCTACTGCTCCAGCGAGTACGTCGGTGAAGCTCTCAGGCAAGTCGCGCATCAGGTGTTCATGGAACTGACGCAATAGATCACCAGTCGTCACAGACCGTGCATCCGAAAGAATGTGGATAGATAAAAGAAGAGGCAACCGTAGAAGGTCAATTACTGAACTAGGCGGAAGTGGTTCGCCTGACGTGGCTTCCGCGACCGCACGTGTCACTCGATCAGGAGAAAGCAAGTCGAGCGACCAATGCTTAAAGGCTCCATCGTCGATGTCAGTGAATTTGGCCGTGGCAATCAAGCGAGTACTACGCAGTGCGCATTGCGCTCGTCTCTTCTCACCAGCCTGTGAAATAGCAGCAAACTCGGACCAACTATCGACGAAGACGCAGATTCGTGGGTCTTGAAACAGCGTAGATAGCTCAATCCCAGGTGCTGCCCCCATGATCATTTCTTCTAGGTCGCGCCAGCCAGTTGCCTGCCCTGCGGGAAGGTACAATGGGATTATCTTCCCCTTTGTGAGAAGTTCGTTTGCAGCGTGCCAGAGGGCATGCGTCTTCCCGGAGCCTGGCTGACCAACTATGAGGTGCTTTTTTTCTGGGAGTTCAACTAGGTCCAATAATTGGGCGCTCGCGGGAACTCCGTCAGGCTTAATCTCTGTGAGTCGTGGCCCTACAGAAAAAGCTGCCATAAGGGCGTCCCGAGCTACCTTTTTGGCTTCAGGGAAGAGCAGGTCTATCGATGGCGGTGTGCCAGTTTCAATCAATGAAATCGCAAGTTCTCGCAGCTCATCAATAGACAAATTGGATCTTGGGCGAACGGCTTGTTTACCCAGTAAATCCATCACGATCCCTGACGGAACAGGCAGTGATGTTGCCTGCTCTAGACACGTTCTAAGTCGCGAGCTATCTAAGCGACGTTGACCCGAGCCAAGGACACACGCAATAACGTCACGGAACACAGCATCATAGGCACGCCGAGCCATATCTGATGTTGATGCATACTCATTTCGACGTTCTACAAGTGCACGCCGATTCTGCTCTTCAAGAGAGCTCCAATCCAGTGCGCCACATGCGAAGACCAAGGGGCTGAGCAGCTCACTCCTTAATTGCTCGGGCGGACTATTGGTGACAAAAGTTTGCAACGCTTCTGACAGAGGACGTTGAAGAAGAGCGCTTCGTAGCTCCTCAATATCGCCTCCGGAGGCAGCTTTTCCCCAAGCGGTCAGGCCTGGTTCTCCAGAATGCAATGCATTCTTGCGTTCCCTTCCAATGCTTGATGTTGTGAGAAACACGAGCCTAACTTCCCGGCCTGGATTGTGAACACGAAGCCTATGTAGAGCCTCAATAGCAGCTAAAACATCTGGTGAATTCAGCGTCACAGAACCAGACTCGCGGGTGTCTTTCACTTGCGTAGCTCTCAACACGTCATGTATTCCACCTGGTTCACGTAGAAGCTCAGTGAAGTCCTCTGCGACCTCCAAGTAGAGTTCATCATCTGCCCCCAACGCCAACCACGCGGCAGCCGAGGCATGGAGCTGGTAAACATAGCCACGAAGGGATGCTGTTGCTTGTCGGCTCAGATCTTCTGGTGGAACGTTCCAAATCCGAGAAGGGTCTCCGAAAATAGACACGGTGTTGGTAGACATAGGAGTGACTCAGGGTTTTCGCCGTTATTAATTGGTTAATTTAGAGGCTGGGTCTCAAGGGAGTGCCCTTGGGGGATTCACAGTACGAATCGTGCATATAAAAGATCATTCTCACACAAATAGACCCTTATGTCGCAACAAAAGGGATTCCTTTGCTCCCTAATAAAATGTGATGATGGCTAAAGTAGCCTTCGTGGGCTACTAAAAATTGAGTGGATATATCATAAAAAACAAAGGGAAGGCCAATTCGTGGCCTTCCCCTCACACCTACACACTCATCACGGGCGAGTAGGTGTCGAAATGTTACTACAAGCGGATGTGTGTTCACGCCTTACAACCATGACAGGCGTCCATGCTCGCCAAAGGGTAAATCGCCAAGTAGACATATCCATGGCTGCCCAGGGTATCGGCTTCGCAGGTAAACCCACTGTGCTGGATGGTGATACGTTGCTGGCATCGGGCATCCAGCTCGCCTGTTAGCAATCTTGCTTCCAGTTCCTTGATGATGGCTGGGAAGACGTCTTCCAGACGGTCTATTGCCTCCTCTTCCCATTCGCCAATCAATGAGGCTCGATCTGACAAAAAGTGCAGCCGGTGATGCTCTTGAATGAGACGAGCGCCAAAGCGGGGCGTCACGGTATGGGGCAAGCCCCACGGTGCAAAAATCCAGGTGGACTGGTCTGGTGCTGCGGGTTGTTGGTCCTGAGTGTTTGTAGTTGTAGTGGTCATGATTAACGATACCTCAGTTCAATGTCGATGTGGGTGCCTGGCACGTTGTGGCGCTGGCGTAGTCTGGCTAGGTGCTCTGGGAGGTCTGTCAGGCTGGTCAGCCGTCCCCGATAGAGCCGGGAGATATTGATGTAGTCGGGATGGTGTACGGTGATGGTCACCTGATGTCCGGGCTGCCAGTGGCCAAACAGGCGTGCTTTAGCCTCTTTGATGGTGGTGATGCCAGGAGCTGGTAACGTCTGGCGGTTGCGCAGATGCAGTTTGTTGAGCTCGGAGGCATAGCGATGCACCTCGAGCCCAGTGATAAGACGGGTCATGTTCGGTGACTCCAATGATGCAAAGGGCCAGCCTGTGAGGGCTGGCCCTTTATGCTGTTTGTGGATGAGCGGGGCTGGCTTGTTGTGGCTGTTGACCGCTACCAGGTCGCGGTGGCTAGCCGTTGTAAAACAGGATGTAGTTCACGCCAGCATGCTGGGCGGCAGTGAGCAAGGGTTGCAGTGCTGGCGGGATGGCATCGAGCTCCATGGCCAGGTTCAGAGTGAACTCATAGGCGGAGTCATCCTTCACGCCGACATGTTTATGGGAGGCCATTCGCTTGACCCATTGCCATTCTGGTACCAGGTCTGCGTCATCGTAATCGCCAACGATGGAGCTCATAACGACATCCAGCATCAGCATGGTGAGGTGTTCTGCCAGTGGGTCAGCAGTGGGTTGTGTGCCGGTCATGTGGTCTCTTCGATATTGCGCTGGTGTCCTCTGTGAGTTGGTCATGAGTGCGCATTGCGAGTGGTGAAGTACCGTGCGATTTGCGTCGCCACCCAGCGTCCTTTTTGAAACACCACGCCATTGCCAATCATGCGATAGGCGTCCGAGTCAGGGACATTAAAGGTGAAGTGGTCAGGCAGTCCCATCAGCCGTGCGTATTCCCGGACTGTGTATGGCCTGGGTGTGCGGGTCTTGGGGTCGATAACCAGCCGGGTGCCCTTGTCTTTGGCGTAGTGGGCCAAACAGGTGGGGGCGATATCGCCCTTGAAGGGGTCGCTGATGATGGGTCTGTCGCGGTACTGCCCATTGAGGCGGGCATAGACGGATGGGGGGATGACTATCTCGGGGTCACGCTCCAGCAGGGACATGAGCGAAGGCACCTTGTGTTTGTCGGGTGCTTGCCAGCTGAAAGGACGACGACTACCGATGATGATGAGGCGGTCACGCCGCTGCGGCACCATGTGCTCGGCCTGTACGGGATTGAAGGTGGTCACATAGTAATCTGGCAGTTGGGTCATGGCCTCCATCACCACCGGGAACTTGGTCATACCGGGCACATTTTCCACCACATAGACCTCGGGTTGCATCAAGGCGATGTGTCGAAAGAAATGCAAGAACAGGTCATCCCCCGTACGCGCGCCATTGATGTCCGCGATGCTGCTGTATTTGGTACAGGGGTAGGTGCCAATAATCACGTCCGCTTCGCCTTGGCCGGTGACACACAGCCGGGAGATATCGACGTTCTCAACGTGATGACCCAGGTTGTCACGCTGCACCTTGCAGGCACGGGCATCGAGCTCGAACGAGCGGGTAATGGGCAGACCACCACAGATGAGACCTGCATCCATGAGGCCTGCGCCGGAGAAATAGGAATGAACGGTGGGGTGGAACATGTGGTTTCTCCATGAAAGTCATCTTGCATCAGGGTGACCTGATGCGGGAGGGAATATGCCGAGTGGGTGGGTTAGCGCGATGGATTGATAACAGGCTTGCAATTGAGCCGGTCCAGCAGGTGCAGCGAGCCGTACTGGGCTACCAGTCGGTCTATGGCCATCTGGGCGCAGGCCGTTCTGCTGGGCTTATTCTCAGGTATTACGTAACGAGCGGTGAGCCAGCCACCGAGCAGCGCAATGCGATAGCCGCTCGGGATGTGGGTGAGCGACGTACCGATGCCCCTCCCATGAATGAGGAAAGGCACGGCCTGCCCGCCGATGTTGATATCCATGCGCTGGCCCTTGAGCTCGAAGGTGGTGAGCTCGCCAGTTTGCGGATGTTTGCCTGGCACCTTGATAGTGATGTTCTTAGCCATCTCACACCTCCGGTTTGGCTTCAAAGTGGTGGGTCACAACGCCTGCTTCCGGGTCGATACTGATAAATGCTGGGGCTTGAGGGTGGTACTGATAGAGCCGCGCCAATTCAGAGCGAAACGCCTCGACGTTCGGTGCTATCACATGGCAGATATCGCCCTCTGCATAGGTAAAGGTCTCGCGCTTCTCTGTGTTAATCCAGATACCGAAATACCAGGCGTCCTCCTCGGTGTCGTACTGCTGCCAGCCTTGGGCCAGTAGCGTCCTGTCGTAGTAGTAACGGTCTGCTTGATGGCTACCCCGGTCGATGCGGCAGCCGGTCACTGTAAGTTCAAACGGGATACGCCCCGCTTTGTGGGCTTTCTTGACTCGGCGCAGCAGCGTGATGGCCTTGGCTCTGCTGCGACTATTACCGAGCGGGTGCGGCTGTTTGGCCCGCAATGCGAGGTGGCTCATTATCTTTAGCGTAGTGTTGTAGTTGAGCTGACTGATGGCAGTTGTAATCTGCTTCGGCGTCAGGGTCTTGTAATCACGCAGGTCGTGCATGGTGTGGTTCCTTAAAATGCAAACAGCCCCTCGGCGTGAGGGGCTGCATGGGGTTAGGGGGAGGATTGTCTATAGCGATTGCTTGAGGCGCTTGATGTCTCGCTGATAGCGACGGCGGTGGCTGTGCCAAATCACCTGTTCGGCAGCCGTCTCTAACAGTGCAGTGGTCACGGTGCGGGGCAGGACCAGATTTGCCCCGTCCCAGTTATCCAGGTCCAGCACGCCGGAACGTGCCAGACTGGCCAACTGCGTATCGAGCTTTTGGGTCAGCTCCAGCGCAATGAACTCCTCGATATGTACTCGGAGCCTGGCGATAGCGGCCTCTGACTCCATTGGTGGTGCTGTCGGCGTTGTTGTGGTCATGTATGGCTACTCCAATCTGGCGCATCGTTGCTGCCATGGTTGACGTAGGCTCCAACAATTACCCGTTGCCACTCGCCGACCGGTTGGCCAGCTGCATTACAGGCACAGCGAAAGCGAGCGAAGTTAATCTCTCGCGGCAGGTGCTCACGCATATCCCGTGGGCTGACAAAGAGCGTGGTCTTGTGCAGCACCGGGTTGGGGGCAACTAGTGGGCCACCAATTCGCCGCCCCTCCACATCGTGGGCATAGGCAAAGCCAGGCAGCATCAACTGTTGACTGATGAGCTTGGCAAGCCCTGAATGGGCACACATGGCCTCCGCCACGGCGGCCTGGCTAAAGCTGTCGTTGAACTCAATCATGGGTGTTTCTCCCTTTCCTCCGGTGCACGGTAAGCCTCTACCAACAGCGCAAACTGTTCGACCAGATAGCTGATACTGATGCCCAGTTCATCACTGACCCCATCCCCCAGACGCTGATGCAGGTGTGCCATGTCATCAGAGATACGTTGGGCTATCTGGGCTGTGCCGTCCGGTGGTGAACTCATCATGGTCAGGGTGATGGAAAGGTTCATCACATCTCCCCCCAAGGGGCTTGTTCCCACAATGACAACCGGGTCAGCACGTCTTGCGCCAGTGCTTGTTGCAACTGCTGTAGTACCTTCACTAGCCGGGGGGGCTGTTCAGGGCTGCCGGTCCATTCGCTCGATTGGTACAGGGCGCAGCAGGTGAATTTATACAGGGCTACCCGTTCGGCATCGGTAAGTGGTACTTGGTGGTAACGGTGGACAGGTTTAAGTGGGCTCAGCTTGGTAGAGCTACGTTGGTACGGTTCCTTGCGTTCCTGCTGACGTCCCAGCTGATAGCGATGCCAGACTGCACGGCGATTAGCGAGCATCATCAGCCGTGCTAACCGGTCAACCCGCCACGCCCAGGTACTGGTCGTGTCTGCTGGCGGCATCCACCAGAGGGTGCGCAGAAGTTCCAGGGTGTAATGGGGTGGCATCGGGGCATTGCAGAAACGGTGTAACTGTACGGTAAAGGCAAGGTAGTCCTTGCGGTCAATCATAAAAGCAGACATGTCGGTGGTTCCTTGAAATGACAAAGGCCACCTGCAGTGAGGTGGCCTTGTGGGGTAGTGGGCTCATTAGAATTGCTCTGAATGTGCCGCGTTATCGGATGGGAAAATGTGATCGACTAGCGATGTTATTTTGTTATCGGCATGCGTGAGGGGGGCAGTGATACCAGGATCATGTCCGTTGCTGCAGATGATCCTGGTGGATGTGTAGGGTGCTTATCGAATTGGGCTGATATGGGGCAGACATCCACCAGTCAATATGTTCTTACAATGGGTATCTTTTTTGCTAACTCCTCAACTCCCTGCCTTCCATTAGCAAGTAGCCATCATTGACGGTATTTTAGGTTTGAACAGGTGATCACCACTGCCTGAGGTCTCCCTATGCAGTGGTTTAATAACCCCCGACCCAGCTCAGCCCGCTTAGTATTAGAGGGCCTGATAGACCAGCTTGCCCTTGAACATGGTCCAGAGCACCTTGGTCTCCTTGATTTGCTCGCTCGCCACCTGCTCCAGATTGCGATCCAGCAAGGTTAGGTCAGCACTCTTGCCTACGCTGATAGAGCCAATCTCTTTTTCCTGCCCAATCACCTTGGCGGCGTTGAGCGTATATGCCTGCAAGATCGCCTGACGGCTGATCTGTTCGCTGGCAGGGGGCAGCAAGCCAAGCTCCCCTTGTCGGGTGATTGCGGTATACATGGCGAGGAAGGGGTTGGGGCTTGAGACCGGCCAGTCACTGGCTCCCGCGATAATTACCCCGTTTTGTAGCAAGCTTCCAGCCGGGTAGAGGCGGGCCAGCAGGGCCGGGGGTACTTTCCCCTCCAGCAGCATGGTGGTTGCCACGTTTTTCCCGGCCCACAACTGCTGCATCGACGCGGCCACATTGAGTGGTTTGAAGCGGGCAATGCTGACCGGGCTCACCACCTCCAGATGGGTGATGCTGTGCAGCAGGCTTTGATCCTGATTGTGGGCTCGTGTATAGGCGATGGCATCCAGTGATTCACGGACGGCCCGATCCCCGATGGCATGAAAATGAGCGATCAGCTGATGGGAATCTGCGGTGCGGATCAGCTCGTTGAAACGCTGCTTGTCCAGATCATCCTTGCCGCTGTAACCGGGGCGGTTGAGGTAGGGTTCGCTCAACTTGGCGGTCTGGGATGGAAACTCGATGACACCATCTTGCAGGATCTTGATCCCCACCAGTTTGACGTCCGGGGCATCTTGAAACTGCTGCTGTAGCGCCAATATGTCATCAATGATGGCTGGCGATGCGTGGATACCCACCAGTGCCAGTGCAGATACATGTCCGGTCAGCTTGCCTTCCCGGGAGAGCATGCTGTACGCCGGTAGCAGGCCAGTGTCACGGCGATCCGGCTCGGCGTTGAAGATGGGCGCGAGGGGACGAATGTTGCTGATAGGGTCCATCCAGGCTGTAATGCCCACCTGATTGAGCTGCTTGGCTGCGGTCATGATGGCACTGGCAATCTTCTCGTCGCTGACGGGGGGCAACGCCTTGAGGATTGCATCCCACCCGCCTTCCGAGGCAAAGCCATTCAGCTCGCCGGATGGGGTGAGGCCAAAATTGCCTTTCAGCGGGGCATAACGACTGGCAAGGGACTCGGCATCAATGCCAGCCTTGCGCAGCATGGCCTGATTGGCCCAACCGGTGTGGGCATCCGAACCGGCCAGCACCACCGGGGTCTGCTGGTATTGCGGGCCATTGAACACCTGATCGAGCAGGGGTAGCTGATGCCAGTAGTCGAGGGAGACATTGCTGTATAGCTGCACATCCCCCAGTGTCAGGCGAGGATCACCCTTGCTGCGGGTCAGAAATTGCTGCACCTGCTCAACCTGGTTCATGGCATCTGGAAAGTTAACCGTCATCCCTTGAAAGCCGGCAAATGCCGCGTGAACATGGCTGTCGATGAGCCCTGGCATCAGGTACTTTCCTTTCAGGTCAAGGCGCTTGGCATGGCTGCCGAGTCGGGCGCTGACCTCCTGATAGCTGCCGACCGCCACGATCTTTTTACCTTCAATGCCGACCGCCTCTGGGTGAGGATTCGCCGGATCACCGCTGTAGATGGTGCCGCCAAAGATCAGGGTCTGGCTCTGTGGCTGGGCATTCGCGGCAGCGGGAAGCGTCACCAGCAGGCTGGCGAGAAACAGCGTTTTGATATTTATGGGCATGACTCCGTCGCTTCGGCGCCCGAAGGCACCGAAGTGGGTAAGTGGAAATGGGGTATCGGCTTATGGGTTGATAAGCGGGATACAGATATCAAACACGTAATGATCCCGGTCGGGATCCGTGCCCGCGTGGTATTGCTCGTAACACGGGCGATCGTCGCAGTTCAGCCCTTGGCCCACTACCCAGCGAAACGCCGTCTCCCAGCAGGCGACCAGTTGATCGCCGCGAGCGATAAACTGGCATACCGCATAGGGGCCCGCGGCTATGGTCTGGGTGGTTAACTGGCGCCCAACGGGGATCTTTGGCCCCAGCTCAATGCAAACGTCAGTACGGCAGCGCGTCTCATCGGTGATATCGGGGATATCCCAATAGAGACTCAGGGTACCCGCCGGTGTCATCGCCTCGTCTGAGGCGAACTGCGCGAGCAAATCCCGATGGGCTTGCTCGCAGGTCTCCTTGCCATAGGGGCCCAGGCGGCGCATGTATGCCACACGCCGGGCGGGCATCTGCCTGACGTTTGCCCCCTGCAGCAGACCCGGGTGTTCGGTGACCGGGTGCATGACCAAGCCATCATAGGTGTCAAAGGGAAGGGGATCGTTTCCAATCTTGCTTTTCCAGTTTCCCCCCTGCTGCTGGCGGTATTCCGAGGGGCTCATGGCGAAGTGCAGGCGAAAGGCCTTGGCGAAATTCTGGGAGCTGGAGAACCCGGCGGCCAGCGCGAGGGTGGTGATGTCGCTCTGGGGGGAGGCGAGCAGGCGACGGGCGGCACGCTCCATGCGCAGGCGCCGGGTAAATCCGGCAATGGTCTCGCCGACCATCGTCTTGAAAATACGGTGGAAGTGAAAGGTGGAGATGGCCGCTGCCGCTGCGACCTCATCCAGACTCGGATTGTCATCCAGATGGTGGCTGATGTAGTCCATCGCCTTGAACACAGGTTTGCGATAATCCAGAACGGACTCCTTGCCAGCCAGCAAAAGTGGGCGTCAGAGTCGGATTTAATCAGAGCCCTCTGCCGTTGTCGAACCCGTTTGCTCTGGTCACTCATTCATCTTCACTATCTTTTCTGCCAGACAACTCTATGTCCCCTAAAGAAATGGACGCTTTCGGTCGAGAGATTTTTATCTCTCCACTACGTTCATCTCTCAGGTGACGTCCTGCCAAGCATACGCATCAGAGTCTTATCTTTATCCAGCAGGTGATGTTTTACCGCGCCGACAATATGAATCAGCACGAATGCCAGCATGATATAAGGTAGATATACATGAGCGGAATGAGTGATATCACTCAATGATTCACTATATGGAATAACATTCTCTGGATCATTGCTATCTGGATTCATTGGGATAATGAACCAGCCAAACAGGGTAACGCCACGGCCTGCAGCACCGGAATAACAAATACCAGAAACAGGGATGAGCAAGGTTGAAATAAGCAATCCCCAGTGGATCATTTTGGCTGTCATAGCCTCGTAGCGGGGGTATTGGCGAACCGGTGCAGGCCACCCTTTGCCAAGTCTGACAATTGCCCGTGGCACCACAAGCAGCAATGCCACCACGCCCAGTGATTTATGCAGGGGATAGAGAGCCCATATCTCAAGTTTCACCATCAGATAACCCAGCAGGGTCAGGCCAATCATCAGCAAGGCGACCGACCAATGCAGAAATCGGGTTAGCAGGCTTAACGGCGGTGAGTGATCCACTATCATCTTCATTGTTTCCTTAAATTTTTTTGGAATATTTCTTTTGGCCGAAATACGTCTAAGCGATTGCCGATTGGCCGAAATTAATAAAAAGTATCGAAATATAATATAAAGTAAATGAAACACCCGCGTTTCCAATCTTGCTTTTCTTGTATTGCATTGACGATCTCTGCCACAGGGTAATGGCGCTCAGTTACCAGCTTGACTGCGGCCAGTTTGAATTCTTCCGTGTAACGTTGCTGCTTGATCATGACACCTCCTGAATGACCTCAGTTTGAGGCTCTTGAGGTGTCTAGGAAAATCGGGGTGATTCACATTGAGTTTTGGTGAGATCCAGCGCATCGTTTAGAAGTACGCTAGGTGTAGGAAGTGAGGTTGCAGCCGAAGGCAAGCTGACTACCTGGGGTGAGGTGCATGATGAGGTCTTATGTCGTGGATATATTGCTAGTGTTCGCAATTCTGATAACCAGTGCGGCTACAGGGTGGGCACTCGGCGCTTTATTTGTTTATGTGACAAAAAGCTTTCCATCATTAGGCCACAGCATCACCAGCAATGCCGCACCTTGCCGGCCTCTTTACAACGCCAACACACAACTACGCCGTTGTCAGAATACGGTTGAGCATTTGCAGCAAAGCCCTTCAAAGAGCGGTAACTAGCACAGTCTGTCACGACTCTTTGAAGGGGCGCCAAGTAAAGCGCGGCAGGCAAAGTACCTAATTGCCAATCACTTCAGGCAGTTTCACTGGTTTCCATGATGCTGGTATCTTGATGCGACTCAACAGCGACATTGGTATCAATGACTGCTCCTGCCACCACGACACGATTCCTCCCTGTCTGCTTTGCAACCAGTAAGGCTACATCAGCAGAATGCACGATTTCATCGAAATCTATGGGGCCTTCGCCGTAGGCAACCCCGAAACTGGCCGTGACTGCTGGCATGGCCCCTGACATGCAGGCGAGGTCGAGTTGTTCTCGCACTCTATTCATCACATCCACAGCAACGGTTACGGGAGCATCAGGCAGTATCACGACAAATTCTTCGCCACCATAGCGTCCGACGATATCGGTGTTGCGTACCACATCGCTCAACACGCGCGCAAAGACCCGTAGTGCACGATCGCCAGCTTCATGGCCAAAACTATCGTTGAGTCGTTTGAAGTGATCCAAATCACAAAAAGCCACAGATACGGGCCCTTTGCGAGACAGCAACGCTCTCGCCTGGTTTTCAAGGCTGCGTCGATTCAATAACCCAGTGAGACCATCGGTTTCTGCTTGCAACTGTGTTTCTTGCATGGCTCGTAACATGGCGATCCGGGTGCTCGCGCGTGATGCGATAGACTGCAAGCGTGAAACAGTTTCACTATCAAAGACTTGTCCCTTAACTCCCGATACGTGTAAAACACCGGCTTGTTTGCCCATGCTTGTCATTGGAATACACACGGCAGAGCAAGTGCCACCTGGGCGTCCTCTTAATTTGCGGCATGCATCCATCAACTCTGAATCTGGGAATATCAAGGTTGCCCCTCGTCTGAACGCCAAACATTGGCGAGGAGTCTGAGCCATGCATCCGGGAGCTCCCGCCGGTTCGGCAGTTACAACTTGGCGAAAATGCATCTGACTCGAGTCTGCCAATAACATTTCCCCTGGTGTTTCTTTGATGGCAAGTGATAGTGCTTCACCCACCACTGCAAATGTCTCCTCCTCCGACTCACTGGCATCCAGCGCCCGGTGCAACTTAGCTTCAAAATCTTGACGCTCAGCTTCTTTAAACAGTGCCTGCTCTCGTCCTTCAGTTGTTCTTCTGACTGAACGACTGATGGTAAGGGCCAGCCACAGGATCAGCGGAAATGCGATTAGTGAGACAATCACGACAAAATTACCCAAATCACGTGCAGCAATGGATGCCGCCGCAAGATCTTGCTGAACCAGTACTCCCCAGTGATAACCCTTGAAGCCAAGAATGCCTTTGGAGCTGGAATAGCCAATGATTTGGGCTTTTCCACCTGCATCGTCGGCGTCCACTGTGATAAAGCCAGCGGAGCGTTGATGCAGGTCCATGGTACCTAGCGAACCAATTTTCAGCAATTGTGCTGGTGAAGCTCCATCATCCGGTCTCGGCTCGAGTATCAAACCATCATGAGACAGTACCTGGGTACCTATGCCCGCATTACCGCCATCCAATAATTGCTGCCGAACGCTTCTCATTATTTCGCCAACAACACGATCAAACGAAACCCAGTTAGCCCATATACGCGCTATCTTGCCATCCGCGCCATAAATAGGTGCAACAAACAGGAGCGTCTGCGCTTCAGTGCCGGTCGCCAATTTAAGTAGGGGGTCATACGTAGCATCACGGTAATAGCTTTGACCATGACCGAGGTAACCACTCATCGCACGTCGGAACCACTCCGTATCTGCGACCGATGTACTTCGTAATGCATCGCTGTTGATCTGCCGACCATCTCCTGTCGAAGTGCTGTTGGCGATGATGTTCCCCGCTGAGTCGGCAATCACCATCAAGTCATAAAAACCATATGCTTGGGTGTAAATGTCAGTGGTATTACTGATGCTTGCGGGATCCCCCAATGCCTTGGGGTTGAGGGCCATCATCTGCACGTCGCTGTAGCGCTCAAACAGGTTGCGATCAATCTTGTCTATCGCTTCTCGTGCCTGAGCGGCCAGAAAACTACCCGTTTTATCATTCAGGCTTTGACTACTGCGCTGATATGCCAAGAATCCCACCGATATAAGTGGTACCAACCCAATAAAAAGCAGAGATACCAACAGGTATCGAGTCAGGCTCTTTACATGAGTACTGGTCGGGTTCGTAATGCTATGCATGGAAGTACGTTTCATCCTTACCCTTGCCTCTCAGCCCAGCAGAAAATAAAAGCTCAACTATCAGCGGCGCTACTGACATGTATGAGAATATAGGTTGATTTGTTGTCTGCTGCCAATCTCACATGGCACCTGCAATGCCAACAAGTCTGCTCAAAATGTGATTTCAGCGCATCATGGAAATGGCAACAGCAGGAGCGCATTGATGCGCCCCTTTTTACTGTTCCTGATTAAGCTCTCGCTGCGGGAGCAGCCACCCGTCAGGGCTGAGTGAATTGATAAGACTCAGGGCCAACTGAGTGGCGGGGTTGGCAAGACATCGTACTCTAGGGGTAGAACAATCACATCGCTCTTATCTCTTGTTGGGTGGGCCAATGACGCAGTTGGTGCAGCAGTGCATCAATGGCCTCGATGCAGTCGGCCTGGGTGAGTTGGTAACCGTTGGGTAGGTAGGCCACGATGGCGGGCTCTGCCTGCATCTGGATGTTGTCTTCGAGCCAGCCGCGCAGCTCAATGAGGATATCGAGGGCTGTGAGGTGTGATTTGTCTGAAGGAAGGTTCATAGCAGGTTTCGCTCTGCCAGTGACACCACGCCCTCTGCGCCGACCACCAGATGGTCGAGCAGCCGGACATCGACCAGGGCTAATGCCTCTTTGAGGGCCTGGGTAAAGACCCGGTCGGAGTGGCTGGGTTCGGGGTCACCGCTTGGGTGATTATGGACCGCGATAAGCGCACCACTGTTGAGCAGTAAGGCCCGCTTGACCACTTCCCGTGGATAGATGCTGGCACTGTCGAGGGTGCCGCGAAACAGCTCTTCAAAGGCCAGTACACGATGCTGTGAGTCGAGGAACAGAGCGCCAAACACTTCGTGTTCCCGGTCCTGCAGCAAGGTTTGTAGCCGCTCTGCGGCGTCCGTGGTGCTAGTGATGGCAGTGCCTTTGGCTAGGCGCTTGCGGGCAATTTGGTTGGCGATACGCAGCAGGTCTTGCTCGGTCACCGGTTCGGTGACGACATAGGTGCCGGGGCATTCCCCGGCTTTCAGTTTGTGGTAACGCATAGTGGAGTTCTCCAAATAAACAAAACCCCGGCACGCATGAAGCATGTCGGGGTTAAAGGTAGAGAGGTTGTTGGTTCACTTTGAGGGTAGTTCAGTTGCCCGTGGCTACGGGGCACTCTGTACCGGTATCAGTGGTCCGGGGACCAGCACAGTGAGCAGGATAGCCAGCGCAATGCTCAGCCGTTCCGCCAGTTCATAGGCTGGCCCTATAGTGTCGTAGTCGGCCACCCAGGTAGCCAAGGCCAGGCTGCTGCCCTCCACTGCCCGCAGGTAGACGCTGTAGCCGTGCACTGTCAGGCCACTGTCACGCACCACCTTCGTCTCCTCCTCCCGATTGATGGCCTCAAGCTCAACGGCTATTGGTTGTTTGGGCATCGTGTGCCTCCTCTTGGGGTAAGGGGTCACTCTCCACGCAATAACCGTGATGGATGCAGGTGCGTTGCAGGTCACTCAGAAAGCTACCCAGCACGCGGGGCTGATCGATGAGCGGAACCGGTCCTGCCTGACAGCGCCAGAAACAGCGACGCGTGGGGTCCAGGCAGATTTCATCCTCGGGCTGGCTCATGGTGCGCCAATCCTCGGCATTGGTGAGTGAAATCAGTTGCCACTGCACGCCAGACCAACGCAGATGCAGCGTGACGGTGCGGGCGTTTGGGTTACCAGGAGTGAGGTGCAGCAACCAGCGCTCGCCCTGGCGAGTTGGTTGCAGCTTGGCCTTGGCCGCGACCAGTCCCAGCCACTGGCGTGAGTAGTGGGAGAGCGGCAGTTCGTTAGTCATCACACACCTCCTAATCCCCACTGACCTCAACGGTGAAGTACGCCATCCGGCAGTAGGCAACAAAGTTGGTCTGCCACAAGGTGAATAACTCATGGGCCTCTGAGCGCTGGATTGGCCCCCATCCTTGCAAATAGTGCTCGTCATCCAGGAAGTTGAAATCGAGCTCCTTGCAGAGCTCGGCATCCTGACCGAGTCCCTGGTAACTGAAGTCGGTGACGTAATCGAACAGCCAGCCATCAAGGCCGCGAATCAGACGTATCTCGACGGGGTGAGCCCCTCCTTGCTCGGGGCTGTAGGTGGGACTGCGAAAGTTGAAGGTAAGCTGGGTCAGGCGCTCGAGGTCAATGTCGGCATGAGCGACCTCCTGATTGAGGAGCGAGAGCAGCGCTTGGGCAACGGGCAGGGCAAAACCGCCCCGGTGAAAAGGAATTGTCATGATGTGTCCTCGGTGAGTGGGGAAGAGGGGCCTTCATGTGGGGTCAGTCTTTGAGCCAATCCCACAGTTTGCTGACGCCATAGGCTGCGACGGCGCCTACTGCAAGGGGAGCTAACAGCGGGGCTGAAGCAATACCGGTCACCGACACCACCGTCGCAGCGGCACCACTACCGCCAGCAGTAGTGGCCAGAGTGGCGGCTGCAAGCCCAGCCGTTGCACTGGTGGCTGCTTTACCCAGCGTATGGCGAGCCACCTCAGCTGCCACCACCGTTGCTACAGCGGTTTGCAGCAGCTTTGGGGGATGCTGAACCCCTTCTATGCACCAAGTGACAAATCGCTCGCCATTGGCGAACTGTTGACCTTGCTCACCTTCATTGAGTCGGGCGTAAGCCCGTGTCAGGCTTTCCTCTCGACTGAACAGGCGTTGGGCATGGGGCTGGACCTCAATGGTGCAGTGCTGACTGAATTCAGCCAGCGAGGTCAACGCCAGTTGACCTGAGTGATCACCGGCAGGAGTTGGTAGACAGTGAATGACCTGGTCATGGCCAACAAAGATGCCATGATGCTGGCCTTCAGGCTGCGGTGTTACCAAGTGATCGCCGATAATGAAATGTCGTGTCATGGGGTGATGTTCCTCATCAAGGGTTGGAAATGAAAAAGGGCGTCACCGTGATGGTGACGCCCTTTGGCTTTATTTTTTTCTGAGCGGGCTACTTGCCGCCTACGGTGATCTTCAGTGGTTGATGAAACTCGGGTGTGAAGGTGGAGATGGGGAGCCGGGTAACTTGGTTACGTGCAAAGACTTCGGTCGCCTGAATAATGGCGATAGACTTGGCTTGCTCAACCAATCCGCAATCAACTTCCGTAAAACCGCCACCATAACGAGTCGCGGAACTCCCACCAAAGGGTTCAACTTCCAGCGTTGATTCGGCCAGCGCTTTGCCCTTCTTGTCATTAAATTGCAGCGTGATATACAAATGACCAAACTCGTCTGCCCCACCACTATCTAAAGAGAAGTGATACGCACAGACACCTTGGTTTGCGTAAAGCGTGTCGGTGTGCTGGATAGCGAGGTAGCGTTGGGCCTCGGCAAAACAGGTAGTACTCCAACACAAACCACTCACGAGAAATACCGAGAAGCTTTTTTTCATGCCACTTCGTACCATTCGAATTTTATTCATGTTCAGCTAAGCCACCTTTTAAACTGGGTGTTAGTTTCAACACGTTTAATTAACAGTTGCCGCTTTTCTGACAGAGCTCTTTCAGACTTTGTTTGCCAACCCATTGCTGAAGATCTCGTTCTTCTTGGCGCTGTTTGGCTTTGATTGAACTGAGCTGTTGTTTATCGATACAACGCTCTGGTAACACCATTAGTATTTCGGTGCTGACTGACTGCTGTGGTTCATCTGAAAGCATAGAGTAACGCGACTGCTCAAATTCAAGCACCTTCCCGGTGTCGACAATGGAGACGTAGCAACCTTTCCCTTCATTTTCACCTTGATATATGATGCTGATATCAGAGTAGTCACCACTGCGTGGCTTGTACGCAAGATAGGTAAGTGTCTTTTTGTTCTTATCAGCTAAAAACAGAGGACTTCCAGACATTTTCCTCAGGAAGGCATATTTGGTCCATGGATATTGATTTATGACCTCACCACTCCATGTCAGGGCGTTATGCATCTTGTTGTCATCAAAATTATCAGATGAGTGCCAGCCCTGAGATTTCATTGTCGCCCAGGTATCATACGTTCCTGTGATTTCAGCAGCGTGAGCAGACATCGCGGTGAACATCAGACCACTCGATATCATCATTGTTTTGAGTATACTCTTCATATCTATCTCCATTGTATATATCCCCATTGCCAAAAGACGTCCTATCGATGTTTGGCTTGCCAGTAAGAAAAATTTACTGTTAATCTCACATTGCTTCTGGTCCAAATTGTGTTTGGTTAGTTTGATTTCTGAGAATACGTTGTACGCTGGAAACACTTATTCCCGTGCGCTTGGCGATTTCAGTTCTGGATAGTCCTTTGGCAACCAGTGCAAGAACTTCATTACCTTTTGCCATGGCTGTAGGTTTTCGGCCTTTATAAACACCTCGTCGCTTGGCTAACTCAATACCCTCTGCTTGCCTCTCCAGCATCAACTCTCGTTCAAACGTTGCGATAGCACCGATCATGGTGAGCATTAACTTGCCGGTAGGCGTAGAGGTATCGATCCCCAAATTCAATATCCGCAATGCAACTTGCTTATGTTGTAGAAATTCTGATATTTCCAATAGGTGACGAGTATTACGAGCCAGACGATCCAGCTTGGTAACCATCATCACATCTCCCTTCTTCACATAATCCAACAGGAGAGTAAGTTGCGGTCTATCATCACTGGCTCCGCTAACCTTCTCCTGGAAAACTTTATTGCATTCGGCCAGCGCTCGAAGCTGGACTTCCAGGCTCTGACCTCCCGTACTAACACGTGCGTAACCTACCAGTGCCATGGTCTCCTCCCGGTCAATAGGGCAAGGTACACTGACCTCCATGGTCAAAAGTCTCGAAGAGACCTTAATGACCAGAAAATGGAGGGAAATAGATGAAATGAGTGCCGATTTCGTGAGTGTCACTAGGGCTTGATCTATTGAATCAAACCAGTGGTTTAAAGACGTAATGTGTCATCTTGTGACAGTTGCAGTAATGGCTGACTACAACCACGCATCACAAAAATCTAGTAGTGTTGCTTTGATTTGGTTAGACAGCCGTCCTAATCACTCTTGGAGTACCGTGGGGAATACACATTACTAATGCGTGGTTCTTCCAAAAATCAGTATCAAGATTAAATTTGACCAATTGTTAATATCAGTTATAGAGGCAAACATAATGATTCCTTTATAAAAAGGAGTGCGTATTGCGCACTCCTTTGGGATAGTTCACTTCAATAAAGTATATCCAAGATTATTTGAAATAAATATTAATGTATTCTTGTAGTGAATGACTTTTAAGAGTGTCTGAAATGTATACCGCTATTAAAATGCATTATTTAAATGATGCAACAGCCTCTGATCACCAATGATGCGAACTAGCAAGAGAACTATGAATTAAACTTTTGTCAATACCATCGGTGCTCTTTTTAAGTGCTATTTTTGATACGAATAGCAAAAGTAGCAGGGTTTTGCTGGTTACACTATCAGTAAAGTTTACGATGACGAAGGGTGAAAAGTCGCGTTAGGCCATCTCATCTATTGTCTAACCTTATTCAAGCCGGTTGGCATTTTCGCTCTTCGTCTATTTTTTAGTGTGATTCTGATAATACTTAAACAGCAATTTTACGACGTCTGAGCGAGCTCCAAGTTTGACAAAGCTTTCGACTTGGTCATCAGGAACTGAATAGAGCATTTTAATAGATTCGGAATCTAATAGACAAACTCCAATGGAGGAACCATTAATGCAGTGGATTAAATTAACAATCAGCTCCTCAGATGAAACAACACCTTTCTTTATTAAATCACTGACAAAGACATCTGGTTCTACATTCGTGTTGATTCCATCTAGATTAGATAATATTCTCTTGGAAATATTGTTTAGCCCTTCAAGTAAATCGTGACTAATCATCTCTGAACCATGATTTAGGTCTACTATAGTTGCTGTCGATACATTTATGTTTGTTTGAGGGTAAATATAATCTGTATGCAGCGTAAATAAAATAGTATGGCGAGCGATGGTGAAGTTATAACAATAAATAGCTTGTGCCATCACTGCGTTATAGGTATTGCCACCTGCAACAATAGAATGTGCAATATAATCACTCTCGGAAAGCCAGGATTGTCTATTTTTTATGCTTGTATGAGGAGATAAAATAGTAGGTATATAGATCAATCCTTGATGATTTATAATATCATTGACCTGCGGCATTAAGGATAAATTTTTTATTTCCTTTCTTTCTTGATTATACATCAATCCAATTTTGAGGACGGCTAGAGCATGTTTGATAAATCCAAATAATGGTAACGATTTATGGTCTATTCTATCAATGATTTGTAGTGCTCGATAAGGATCGTAGTTTTTTATACTGCGAAGTACATCAATTAACAGTTGGCATTGATGGAAATATACCTTACTCGGATGGCCATTCATTGTTGCCAATATATTAATTGCGGTGAAATAGTCCTTCTTGAATGTTAAAAAGCTCTCATATTTTGAGGTTATCTCTTCTCTACAGCAGTTTCTACAAACCTGAAGTCTTTCATTATCCTTCATTGGCATGTAAAAAATAGGTGGAAGAGATACCATCTGGGACAACAAATATTCTTCTGTAAGTGCATCAAAAACGAGGTTGTCTACTATAACATTATTTCGGATTTCGTTTGATTCGCAGAATATATTTATTCTAATATTTTTTATCAACTTATGAATTGAAGTTATATGGCTAACTTCTTGTCTATTAGATGGTGTGCTATTTACATCACAACCTTCAACTCTATTTTCAAAGAAGCTCAAGGCTCGATATAAATTTTCTTGTAACTCGTTAAGAGTTACAGCATTTCCTTTGGCTAGTTTATTGTAGGTTTTATGAAAATTATTAAACATGCCTATTTTATTGTTTATATCTTGCAGGATAATAATTGCTGCATAAGCAGAAAATATAGATCTAGTGTTAATATTTAAATTATGGAACTTTTCATTATTAAGCCTTTGATTACAAATTTTAATTTTTTCACGTAACGTGATGCAGGTTTGATTTTCTTTTTTTGAAAAAGACGATAAATACTCCATTATCTCTGGGAGTAATATTTCAGGCTCAATGGAAGTGGCTTTTTTATGGGCTTGGTTGTAACGTAGTTCGCACTCTATTAGATGGGTTTCAATGAAATCCACTGTGTATTTCTTAGCTGTTAGTTTGTTATATGTCACTACAGGGCCGTTAGATTTTATTATATCTTCATTCAATAACAATCTATTTAGGTGAAAATAAATCGAGTCTTGAGTTGCATTGTTTTTAAAAATGCTAATGTCTGCGCACATTAAAGGTATTAAGGCATTTCTAGTATATTTTTCAATGGTGTCTTCTTCAGACTTTTCCCAGATAAATGTAGTCTGAGCTAGCGATGTATATATCGCTTCTAATACAGGCACATGATTTATTAGAACGTTTGATGGTTGATTGCTTCCAATATGTAAGTAATTGCATATCAGATCTAACCTCGGCAAATAATCATTCCGATCTGGCTCAGTCTTATTATCTCTAGACCTGTTACTATCTGAGAGAACGTCATTGCCTTGTTGTGAATCATGAACACTTTGGAAATGCCCTTTATGCGCATCGAATGGTGCTCTTCTGATTTGCTCAGATTGGCGGCCTCCACTCCACAGCCCAAGCGTTTTTTGTACTGAATAGATAAAACTTGCAAAAGGATGGGGGGTCATGATTTCACCTGCATGGCTGTTCCGAAGAGTAGGTCGCTGGAAGAAGGAAACTCAGTCCAGTTTGTGCGCTCTCATTAGTCGCCAAACAAAACAAACCCAAAGGACTGAGTTGATGCCTATCTTACCACCCCTGCCACAACCACAGCGGCGCCGCATTCACAAAATCAGCCATGCCAGGCGTGATAAAGGACATGTTCGTCGCTTGATGACCATCTTGCTGTTACGTGAAGGACGCACGATCACTGATGTTCATCACCTTACCGGCGCAGCTCGCTCGACCATCGGCCGTTGGCTTCTGTTGTGGTCAACTAAATCCGGACACTTGGTTAGGCCGATCCTCGGCTTTTGCTGGCCGAGCCCCGGTCTTACCTGTCGCGAAGATTGCCACCTTACTGGCGCTGCTCATGGAGCTTTCTCCGCAAGATTGTGGTTATCAGCGTAGTCGTTTGTGTACCGAACTATTGGCTATCAAAATCAATCGGTTAATAGAGCTCAATGTGGCAGCCTCCACCCTTCGTCGAGGGTTACCTCGTATGGGCATTGTCTGGCTGCCAACCTTATGGTGCTGCACTATTAGGTTCAGCTATTTAGTTGGGTTCGTAGTTTCACCCCATGACGACACCTCACCCTTGCTCAAATATACGAACACATTCAAAGCGACACCAGGAGACCGCTTATGTCAAAAGTGCAAGATCGTATCATCAGGCTGCCAGAACTGCTCACCATGATTGCTTCTAGCAGGTCAACGGTTTACGAAAAAATCAATGAGAAATCTCGTCGTTACGACCCGTCCTTTCCAAGACCTATTAGGCTCTCCTGCTCGGCTAGATCAGCTATAGGCTGGCGCCTGAGTGAAGTGCAACACTGGATTGCTACCCGTTAACGCATTGCTAAGGAGTGACCTTATGAACCTTGATCGGATACTGGAAAGGCTGCCGCCATCGATACTCGCTGTAATAGTGCTCTTGCACCGTATAACCAAGGCTCCTCTGCTACTGATCCTCTCAGAGTTGCTTAGCGTGATGAGTATTGTAGCGCAACAGCTGGTAGACATTAGTCCTAAGAAAGGAATGGTTTTTCCCACATCATTATTTTTTATCGTATTGGCAAGCTCAGGTGAGCGAAAAAGTACGATAGATAAATACTTGATGAAGGTAATTTATGAATTTGAAAAAAGTATGCTCGAGGCCTACAGGCGTGAATATGAAGAGTTCAAGGTAGAGTCGGAGCTGTGGGAGATAAAGAAAACTGCAATCACTACTGCACTGAAAAGAATGAGCTCACAGGGGAGTACGGAATTCAGCGAGCTTGATGAAAAATTTAAGGTCCATATGAGAAGCAAACCCATGGAACCACAGAAAAAACGTATGTTGGCTAATGATGTCTCTACTGCAGCATTAAAGAAAATGCTCATCGGGCATGAGGTTTCTCTTGCTCTAATGTCAGATGAAGCTAGCTCCATTTTTAATGGTGACTTGCTGAAAGATTCTGCGCTTTTTTGTTCTCTGTGGTCTAACCAACCACTAATAATTGATAGGGCTAATAACTCAAGCGCCAAAATCGAAGGGGCTCGGTTAACAATGAGCCTGATGATCCAACCTGAACTGTTCAACACCTTTAATGAACGTCACGGGGAGACCATGCGTAGTTCAGGTTTTTTCTCAAGGGTATTTTTTTGCCAGCCTGAATCTGAGATTGGTAAGCGGTATGATTTCGGTCTTGTTACACAGCACAACATGATGCCGCTGGATAATTTTCATGCAACTGTTCATCGCCTTTTGGCATTAGGACAAGAACGAGTCACACAAGGCGATAAACGTGATTTATTAACGTTATCTCCTGATGCTGAGTGGTTATGGCTAGAGAAGTACAACCAGATTGAAGCAGCGATGGCTAAGGGGCAATGGCTTGAGGAGTACACGGAGTTTGGCTCTAAATTTATGGAGCAGGCGACTCGGTTAGCGGCAGTATTGCATGTCTTTAGTCATGCTCAGCAAATAGAGAATGTTGTTGAGAAAGAGACGATGGAGACGGCGATTCAGCTAACAGAACTATATTTTGAACATGCGATAAATCTATTCAAGTCACCCGCATCCTTGACGCTGCCGGACCGTCGTGGTGCCGAGGTACTATTAAAATGGTTATACGATAACTTCAATGGTATACCGATTAAGAAAAGTACAATTAGACGTTGTGGCCCCTACAGTATTAGGAATCAAAAGGGGCTGGCTGAGGCAATAAACATACTCCTTGCAGAAGAACATATAACTTGCTTTAAGAAAAAACAATCTATTAGTGTTATTCTGTCGCACAGGAAGTATCCATATCTTAGTAATGGATTAAAGAATCCTTTTGTTTTTAAAGATGTTGGTGGCGACTATGGTGAGCCCTACTATGGTAGTAATATCTCAAGATTTTATAGCGGGAGAGGCGGTATCAACTTACAAAATAATACGACAGTTCCAAGCATTGAAGGCTTGATTGATCATGATGAATTGGGTGAACAATTTTATTTCTAATCGAAAATAACTTCAGAGTTGATATTTATAACTATATTTATATGCAATTCATTGTGAGCCTTATATGGCAAGGATTGAGCTTATTATATTATCTAATTGATAGGGGGAATATGTCCGGTATATGTAATATATGTAAATGAAGTATATCAATAAAACATGTGTCATCACACTCGTTATACGCCCTATAACGGTGTCTATATCATCATCTAGATATCCCCTCTCTCTTGAGAGGGGAGGATTAAATTTTATTTAAAACACTAACTCACGTTATTGTGACAGGCATAACATTTTTCAAACACTTAGCATTTAGGAGTGCTCATTATGTATGACAAAATATTATTAACCAATATGGAGTTTGAAGCGCTGTTGCAGAAGTGCATATCTGGATATGGGCCAATGAACCTCGATTATCTGGCGCGCAGTGTAGAATTTACAGCTCAAGTATTAGCAGAGACTCCTCGAGTCTTTGCTATTCGATGCGATTTAAGGTTCGCAGTGGATACCACTGAATACGACCTGGATCAACTTATCTTCATGCAGCGTACAGACCCAGCGGTTATCACACGCTTCATGGAATCCCTTAAAAGCCAGATCAAAGCAAACCATAAACGTAACAACCGACGAGGGGAGCCTCGTCTACCTGCTTACATCTGGTGCAGGGAAAAGGACTCATCAGCACACCACCATTACCACGTCATGCTATTCTTCCACAGAGACGATTATGCCTATCTGGGTAACTATTTAGAAAGTGATGGTGATAACATGGGGGTGAGGATACAGAAAGCGTGGTGTAGTGCACTAAGCTTACCGCATCCAGAGCATGCTCACTTGGTTCATTTCCCTTCCAAAGGGACTTATGGACTATTTCGCAATGCGGCAATTAATCGAGATAAAATCTATCACGACTTCCTATTTCGTCTGGCTTATTTCAGTAAACAGAGTACGAAGGTTATGGGTGGGCAACGCAACTTCGGTTGCAGTCAAATACGATAAGACGCTTGAGCACATCAGTGCTCATTAGTATGCTATAGAACAATCCCTGCGTATTTAATTAAAGGATATCTATGAGTGAATTTCTGAAAGTGCTGTTGAACATCCGTAGTCTGCGGGCAGCACTGCGCGAGTTGTCTCTGGATCAGCTCAAAGAAGCCCACGAGAAAATCGAGCTGATTTATCTGGAGCGGTTAGAGGTAGCTGAGAAAGAACAAGCCGCCCAAGCTGAGCACCAGCAAAAACTGGCTGAGTTCCAGGCGATGTTGGCACAAGCTGGTATCGACCCGACTGAGTTGGTTGGCAGTACTCCGGCAGCTGCGACTGCGGCTAAAGCTAAACGAGCACCTCGTCCCCCCAAATACCGTTACGTTGAAAATGGCGTAGAGAAAACCTGGACCGGTCAGGGCCGTACGCCCAAGTTCCTGGCTGAGCAGCTCGAGCAAGGCCGCCAATTGGATGAGTTCCTCATCTGAGCGAACGAGGCCATGCCATTCATCGGCATGGCCTTTCCTATTGAACAGGTGAGAGACTAAGACACTCGGCGGTATCTATGTGCCCGTGTCGGTATTGCTCAATATGACCCGCTCAAACCGCATGCTCTATCATGAGGTGTGCCAGACCGCTGATCGCTTGTTCCAGGTATTGACGCGGACAACCCAGATTTAGTCGGATAAAACCACTGCCCGCCTCCCCGAAGCCAATTCCCATAGAGGGGACTATGCTGGCGTGTTCGATCATGTGGCACTTCAGCTCATCGTCGCTCAAACCCAATGCACTGCAATCAATCCAGGCCAGGTAGGTTGCGTCGGCGTCCATCAGCGTCAGCGCCGGGATGCGATGTGCCAACTGAGCTGCGAACCAGCGGCGGTTGTCACTGAGATAGACGAGTAACTCATCTAGCCAGACCTCTCCTTCTCGGTATGCCGCCGTGGCTGCTTCCATGGAGAGGGCGTTAAATACGTCCAGGCCATGCGCATCAAGCCTTTGTTTGAAGCGTTGGCGTAAATTTGCGTCAGGCAAGATGAAGTTGGAGATCCGCAGTGAGGAGAGACCAAAGCTCTTGCTGGCTGATGTCGCCACGACCAGATGCGATAGCAGATGGTCAGGCAACGTGAGCACTGAACAGTGTTGATGACCATTTAGCTGCAAATCCGCCCATATCTCATCGGAGATGAGGGTAACCTTGTGCTGCTGGCAGAGGACTGCAAGGGCATGAAGTTCCGCTTGCTCCCAGGCTCTACCAGTTGGATTGTGTGGGTTGCAGAGGATCATGACGGTCGGCTGCTCTCGGATGAACAACTGCTCGAGATGGTGCAAATCCATCTCGTAGCGTGTTCCTTTACGACGTAGCGGGTTGTCGAGCAAGCGACGCTCATTCAAGCCGATGATTTTGGCAAAGGAGCCATAACAGGGACCTTGTATTACCACGCCGTCACCGGGGCGAGTGAGCATCTGCAGCAGCAGCGAGATACCTGGAATGACCCCTTCGATAGACTGGATCCACTCTCGTTTAATCGTGACCCGGTGGCGACGGGCAAACCACTGTTGTACCGCCTCAAAGTAGTCGTCACGACGCTCGCTGTAGCCGAATACGCCATGCTCAACTCGACGCTGCAGAGCGGCTTTCACTACGTCCGGGCAAGAGAAATCAAAGTCAGACACCCACATGGGCAACAGGTCTGTACCGTCCAGCCCCAGATACTGGTTCATGCAATCCCATTTGATGGAGTTGGTGTTACGGCGATCGATGACGAGATCAAAGTGGGCGTTATGCATGATGGCGGCCTTCAACTGTTGGCTGGAGGAGGGTTTCTGGCGAATCGGCCAGCCCGGTGTTACGGGCAATACCAATGCCAGTGAAACCGTAGAAAAGTGCAAAGAAGAGTGCCGAATAGCACTGGATAGCCCAAGGTAGGTAATCCAACGTACTGACGCCGAGTGTGCCTGCCATGTAGACCCCCGCTGCCGTCCACGGGATCAATGGCTCAATGACGGTGCCTGCATCTTCGATGGTGCGAGACAGGTTTTTGGTATCCAGTCCCATACGGCGGTAGGCATCCTGAAACAATTCACCGGGGATCAACAGGGCCAGTTTGCCATCACTGGTCGCACCGGTGACCAGCAGTGTGGTCGCGATGGTGGAGGCGATGAGCTGCCCGGTAGAGTGGATCAGTTGCAGCAACCGGTTGATGATGAGATTGAGTGCGCCGGTCAAGGTCAGTACCCCGGCGAAGGAGAAGGCACAGAACACCAGCAGTATGGTGCTCATCATGGAAAACATGCCGCCCCGGTTGAGCAAGCGGGGGATGTCGGCGATGAGGCTGCTGACATCGTGTCCTTGGGTCGTGAACATGGTCAGGTTGAAGCCATCGATGAGCGCATCAAAACCAGCCTGTAACGGCAGACCCTGCATGACCATCCCCAATACAATGGCGATGGTACTGGCCAGCAGCATCAACGGGATGGTCGGTTTCTTGGCAACGGCTCCCCACAGTACGATAACAGGTGGAAGTAGCAGTAACGGGCTGAAGTGGTAGAGCCCCTCTAGGCTGGTCAGTATGGTGACGACCTTTTCGGGCGTTGCAACTTGTTCACCCATCGTGGACAGACCCGCCGCAAAGAAGACTCCGGCAGCCAGCAGGAAGCTGGGCAACGTCGTCCAGAGCAGATGCTGGATATGGGCGTACAGGGTCGTATCCGCCACGATGGCGGCAAAGTTGGTGGAGTCGGAGAGCGGGGAGATCTTGTCACCAAAATAGGCACCGGAGACCACTGCGCCAGCTGCAGCAGCCAGAGAGATATCCAGGCCATGTGCCACGCCTATCAACGCCACACCAACGGTACCTGCTGAGCCCCATGACGTGCCGGTGCAGACAGAGACCAAGCTGGTAATGAAGAAGGCGGCAATCAATATGTACTGCGGGCTGATGAGTTTTAGTCCCCAATAAACCATGTAGGGGATGGTTCCGCTGAACATCCAGCTACCTATTAGCCCCCCCACGCAGACCAAGATCAATATGACCGGCATCGCCTTGGTCAGCTTCTGGACGATGGAATGCATAATCTCATCCCAGCTGTAGCCCTGCCAAAGGGCCAACAGTGCGGTAAACACGGCGGACAGCAGCAACAGTGGCTCAATCCTGAGCCCCATCAGGGCGTACCCCACGACCAGTAGCGTCAACATCACCAGAATGGGCAGGGTGGCCATGCCCAGAGTCAGTGCCTTTATGTTGTTTTTCATTATCATGAACCCATCGCTTGAAGATGCCTTATTGTGCCGGTCTCCATATCAAGAAATGTGAGCCAGGAGCACCTCTCATGTAATCGCTTACATGGCGTCATTAAACGTGACTTACATCTCAATGTTCCAGCTTGACCAAGGAATGGACCGAGCCGCGCACCACCAGTGTGGGTGTGAATTCCTGGAGTTCTGGCCGCTGTTCAAGTTGTTGTAAGCGGGAAATTGCCAGTTCGGTTGCCCGACGCGCCATGGTTTCGATGGGGTAGTGGAGTGTTGTCAGCGGAGGGTAGAGATAGCGAGCCAGCAAGATGTCGTCAAACCCGACGATGGAGAGCGCTTGAGGCAGCTCTCTTGCGCATTGACGCAGGTGGGCCATCATGCCTGCCGCCATCACATCATTGAAAGTCAGTACCGCAGTGACTTCTGGACTCTGTGCAAGCAGCTGTGCAGCGGCTTGCTCCCCCCCAAGTTCCGTGAAAGGTTGGCTGATAATCCAGTGCGGTTTGATTGGAAGGTGGTGATATTCCATCCCCTGCAGGTATCCCTCTAGTCGCAGCTGCCTATCGGCAATTGGCAGGTCACACGTGATGCAGGCGATATGCTGGTGACCATGGGCCACCAGGTGATCAACGGCAGCTCTAGCGCCTGACCGGTTATCAAGCCAGACACTGCGGTGAGCCAACTCGGGCAGATAACGATTGATGGGAATGAGCGCAGGCATGTGCGCGGCGTAGCGTAGCAATGTTTCATCAGGCAGGCGGGTGGTATGTGCGACAATGGCTTCACAACCCTGATTGATCAGGAAGTCGAGACCATGCTGCTCCTGTTCGCTCTGGTGGGATCCGCTGCATACCATCAAACGGAAACCTTGTTGGCGGGTGACGGACTCTACGCCACGCGCCAGCCTGCCAAAGAAGGGATCAGCCAGATTGCCGGTCAACAAACCCAGCAGGTTGCCACTGCGTTTGGCCAGGGCCACAGCTGTCATGTCCCGTCGGTAGTTGAGGGTGCGCATGGCGTTTTCAACCCGCTCACGGGTGACGGGTTCAACATATGCAGTGTCATTGATCACCCTGGAAACGGTCGCGGTAGATACGCCTGCTAGCGTGGCAACCTGTTTAATCGTAGCCATGTCACGGTCTTTACTTCGTTGGATAGCAAGGGCCTTTCTTATAGCGGTATCTTCTGCTGCAATCTATCTCGTCCCCCTTTGCAGGGGCTGATCTGTGAGCCGTTTGGCAAGACTGGGCACTTTGGTGGCAGATATCGAGTGGTTAAGTAGCCCAGTGATATAGCAAAGGTAGTGGGCCTATGGACCATGACATTTCACCTCAATCGGGTAGTCGAGAAGCTCGGGGTTAGCAGTAAACCCCCGACGATGCCCTGATGAGTACTTTACCAACAGTAGGGACTCATCCATTTGCCGCAACTACCGCAGAGGCTTCTGTGGACGAAGGCATGAACCTGTCCGAGAGCCGGATGCGTTAGAAGTGTACCTCTGGTTCGATGAGCAGGGGGGAACGGGATTATGGTCAGGGCAGTAAGGCACCACCAATCGAAAGAGGCGGCAACAGATATGTCTGACCTGCAAAATTACTGCGCCATATCTCGACTTTGCCCTACCCGTTTCTGAATCGATCCCAAGTAACGGATTAATTTAGCCTCATGAAAATTTCGGCGGTTCCGGTGAAGAACTTCCTCTTGATAATTTTTACTACAGCCTATATATCCAGTTTGAGGGCTTTCCTCTTAAACATGTAAAGGATAACTATTATGGGTCTCAAACCTGGTCCGAAACCAATTGCTAAATCAACAGGGAAACCTGATCAACGTCGCCGTGATAATAAAGATACTCCGGGAAATACTCCATCGTTAAAGCCGAGTAAATCCACAGGGAAGTAAGACGGTCAGGAAATATATGCCGGGGAGGTGGGGCCGATGGCCCCATTTCTTCGCCCCTCCCAGCCTCTTACAATCAAGATTGCTTTCTATAGTAATCGCAATAAAATCAGCGATTTGCTTTGCTTTAATGTTCAGGCCCTGAGGGCGTTGTTGCCCAAGTCCATATGGATGGAATGGAACAATTGAAAATTCAGCAATCTTAGCACCACCATCCCTTTTAGGTCTGCCCCTAGTGGCATGATAGTTGTCACTGGAGCAGCGCGAACAAGGCTATCAGCTGGACGAGTTCCTCATCAAAATTTGTGGGCGATGCCGACTATTGATGTAGCCATTCATTTATTTATTGACGGGGCATTATACTATCTGATTGATTATTGGTAATATTTAGTACGTTTTATCGCTTGTAAGCTGAATGCTTGACCACCACCCCGCTTCATTTCCTCAATACTGCCGACGCACTGACGCTCATCAACCAGTTCGATACGGCAACTGACGAGCACACCATCGTCACGCTGTTGCGCACCCTCAGCCAGCAGATGGGCTTTGACCACTTTCGGCTGGGATTCATTTTTCCAAGCTCTATCCAGCGCCCCGAGGTGCGTATCTTCAATGGCTGTCCTGCCCAGTGGGTGCAGGCCTATGATGCGCAGCACTTCTTCGCGGTAGACCCGGTGGTACGCAAAGGGATGACTCAGAGCATGCCGTTTCTGTGGGCCAATCTCATCAACGAGTGTTGCGAGCAACAGGATACCTCTGGTGTAGAGGTCATGCTGCAGGCCCATGATGCGGGATTGTGCGATGGCATCACGTTCCCCTGGCATGGGGCCAACGGTCATGTGGGGTTGCTGTCATTTATTACCCGAACACCCCGTCCGGAACACCAGTGGCTGACGGCCACGCCCTTTTTGAGCTGGTTATCGATGCATATCTTTGAGGCGGTCGTTCGGGTCTGCTTGTCCGATATGCCTCCTCGGGATGCGCTGAGTCTACGGGAGCTGGAAGTGTGTCAGTGGGCAGCGGAGGGCAAGCAAGTCAGCGACATCGCCCAGATATTGGGTATCACCCCAAGAACCGTGACCTTTCACCTCAATCGGGTTGTCGAGAAGCTGGGGGCGAGCAGTAAAAGCCAGGCGATATCCTGGGCGCTCAAGCAGGGGCTGGTGCGACTTAACATCGATACCGCATTAGTGGGAAATATTGATGAGGGTGACCAATAGTTCTGACTGGAGCAATTCATTGCGCAATTTGTGGAATTTAACGCTGATAATGCCATTCTTGCTGGCTTGATACTCTGCTTGGTGCAACATCTTGCTGCTGGTTGGGGCGGTGTAGTGGCGGGTGTTTGTAAGTTATTGATAATTAACAGCTCAATAAAGTGGCATGGTCACTGCTAAGAGTTTTGGTCGAGTGCTATCTCATTTAACCAATCTATCTAGGAGCAACCCCATGCCAACTCCGTGTTATATCAGCATCGAAGGTAAAACCCAGGGCAACATCACCGCGAGTGCCTTCACTTCCGACTCCGTCGGCAACATCTTCGTGCAAGGCCACGAAGACGAGATGCTGGTACAAGAGTTCAATCACCAGGTGACCGTACCGACTGACCCGCAATCCGGTCAGCCAGCTGGTCAGCGTGTCCACAAGCCGTTCAAGTTCACTGTGGCCCTGAACAAAGCTGTTCCGCTGATGTACAACTCCCTGGCTTCCGGTGAAATGCTGCCGAAAGTGACCCTGAAGTGGTACCGCACTTCTGTGGAAGGCAAGCAGGAGCACTTCTTCAGCACTGTGCTGACCGATGCCACCATCGTTGATATCGACTGCCAGATGCCGCACTGCCAAGACCCAGCGAAATCTGATTTCACCCAGCTTATCCAGGTCTCCCTTGCTTACCGCAAGATTGACTGGGAGCACACCGTTGCCGGTACCTCTGGTTCTGACGACTGGCGCGCTCCTATCGAGGCATAAGCCTGACTTTCTGATTTCGCTATTCCTTGTATTACGTTTTGTATCTTGTGGCCGGTGTGCTCCGGCCTTTATCCCGTGTTTCTCCGGTCAGTCTTTGGCTGCCGGAGCTTTTATGTTTTGCCATCCCCCTGTCTGGCCGCTGATGTAATGGGAATTACCGTGGTAGCGAGTGCGGGGGGATGGCAAAGCACACAAGAGGTTTTACGTTATGTGTCCCTCCATTGCATTGCTCGGTGACATTGGCACCGACCACGATGGCTTCCCGCCGACGCCGGTGATAGCCGCCAGCCCTGATGTATTCCTCGATGGCAAGCCCGTCGCTCGTCAAGGTGACCCACTCGCACCGCACGACAAGCCCAACAATCCACCCCATCCACGCAGCATTGCCGGTGGAGTGGGTTCGGTATTGGTGAACGGCAAGCCTATCGCCGTCACCGGCACAGCCGTGGATTGTGGTGGCGTGGTAATCGGTTCGGGTAGTGGGCAAGCAGGATAAGGAACAGAGTCATGGCACAGAGCACAGGATTACAATTTACCGTCAAGGTTGGCGCACTGGCTGACAGTACCTTTGTGGTCGCGAGCTTCAAGCTCGATGAGGGCCTAAACAGCCCATTTAGCCTTAAGCTGGAGGTGGCCAGCCAGCAACCGGACATTGACTTTGGTGCTGTACTGGACCAGCCCAGCGAGCTGCTGGTGTGGTACAACGGCGAGCAGCAGCGCCGGGTCTGCGGGGTAGTGAGCGAGTTTGCCCAAGGGGACAGTGGCTTTCGCCGCACCCGTTACAGTCTGGAGGTCAAACCGGCCCTGTGGCGACTGGGATTGCGCCAAAACTCCCGCATCTTCCAGGCACAGAAACCAGACGAAATCCTCTCCATCCTGCTGCAAGAGCACGGCATCACCGATTACGCCTTTGCGCTGAAAAACGAGCATGCCCAGCGGGAATATTGCGTGCAGTACCGGGAGACTGACCTCGAGTTCGTCAACCGGCTCGCAGCTGAAGAGGGGCTGTTCTACTTCCACGAATTCGAGCAAGGCAAGCATCGCATTGTCTTTGCCGACGATGCGGCGGCATTAACCGCTGGCCCCGAGCTGTTCTTCAACCTCGGCAACCGCTCGCTGGAACAAGGTGCTTATGTCCGTCAGTTCCACTACCGCGAATCAGTGCGCCCCGCAGAGGTCGAGCTCAAGGACTACAGCTTCAAGACCCCAGCCTACAGTCTCTCCCAGAAGAAGATGGGAGCCGAGCTCGAGCACCAGCGCGACACCTACCAGCACTTCGACTATCCGGGCCGCTTCAAGCAGGACCCGAGCGGCAAGGCATTCACCCAGCACCGGCTCGATGCCTTACGCAATGACGCCGTGGCGGGCAGTGGCAAATCCAACAGCGCAGCCCTGCTGCCGGGCCAGTTCTTTTCCCTCTCCGAACACCCGAACGGCAGCCTCAATACAGGCTGGCAAATCGTCCATATCCGCCATACCGGCGAGCAGCCGCAGGCGCTGGAGGAAGAGGGCGGCGATGGCCCTACCGTCTACCACAACGAATTTGGGGTAGTGAAAGCCAGCACCACTTGGCGCGCCCATATCGGCAGCCCACAGGCGCCCCACAAACCCATGGTGGATGGCCCGCAAATCGCCAGCGTAGTGGGCCCGGAAGGGGAAGAGATTTACTGCGACGAACATGGCCGGGTCAAGCTGCAATTCCCGTGGGACCGCTATGGCTCGAGCAACGACCAGAGCTCCTGCTGGGTACGCGTATCCCAAGGCTGGGCCGGTGGCCAATACGGTATGATGGCCATTCCGCGCATCGGCCACGAGGTTATCGTGAGTTTCCTGGAAGGGGACCCCGACCAGCCCATCGTGACAGGTCGCACCTTCCATGCCACCAACCGGCCGCCCTACGACCTGCCAGCCAACAAAACCCGCACCGTGCTGCGCACCGAAACCCATCAGGGCGAGGGTTTCAACGAGCTGCGCTTCGAAGACCAGGCGGGACAGGAAGAGATTTACATCCATGGTCAGAAAGACCTGAACGTATTTATCGAAAATGATGCGGCCTGGCACATCAAACATGACCAGCACACAGACATCGACAACGAGCGGGTCACCCGCATCAAGGCGAATGACCACCTGACGGTAGAAGGTGAGAAGCGCGACCACATCAAGGCCGATTACTCCCTCACTGCTGATGCCTCCATGCATCAGAAACTCGGCCAGTCATTGTTGGTTGATGCTGGTAGTGAGGTCCACTGTAAGGCCGGGATGAAGATTGTGATGGAAGCCGGTGCCGAGCTAACCCTGAAAGTGGGCGGCAGCTTCGTTAAAATCGACCCGAGTGGCGTGACCCTCAGCGGTGGTTCTATCAAGATGAACTCGGGTGGTAGCCCTGGTGCTGGGTCAGGTTGGGCCGGGCAGATGCCCATTCAGCCAGGTGATGTCGAGGTTGTGCCACCACCGCCACCGGTAGACCCCATCCGTCAGATAGCCACCCTCAAATCCGCTGAACCCGTCTGTGAGATTTGTGAACAGATGGCGAAGGAGGGCAAGTAATGGTCTTGCCAGAAGTCGCCTTGGCTAATGGTGAGCGTCTTTATCTGTTGCTCGATGGCGGACAACTCCCCGAGCTTGAAAGGCAGCTGTTTGAGGTAAGCGATAGCCCGGCTTACCAACCTCTTTATCTCTATTCCCCCTGGGATAGCTTGCGAGAGGTATCCCCTTGCCTGGTTGAGGCTAGTGAGCCGTTGCTCAGCTGGTTTCAGCAGCTGCCCGCCAATACGGGATGGCTGCTCGCCTCGCATTTGACGTTATTGCCGCTGGCTGACCAGTTACGCCAGCTTATCGAGGTCGAAAGCCCCTACTGTAGCCGCATCTTGCTCAAACTGGCGGCTCCGGAAACCATGGCATGCCTGATGGTGGATGCAGACCCCTGGCTGTGGCGGGGGATTTCACAAGTCTGGTTGCCGACCCGTGCGGGTTGGCACCATTGGCAGGTCAAAGAGACGCTTGCCGAGCTGATGGGCGACACATGCAGGCTCACCGATGTGCAATGGGCTCGCTTGGGCGAAGTGAGTTGGCAAAACCAGCTGGATGCGGTTTATCGCCATATGCAGGTGTGGTTTCCTACCCGGTTAGCGCAGCAGCTCGCGCCGCAGGAGTGGATTGCCCGTTGGGCCAGACGAGCTTACCAACTGGGGTTTCAGACCGAGCGTGACCTGCTGCTGTTTTTCAATGTGCTGGGATTTGTCGGCGATGGATGGTGGGAGGGCGATGACTATCCGACCCTGAGCAAGTATCTAACCTCCCCCTCGGCACAAACCCCGTCACAACGTGTGGAGCTGGCGGCCAACTGGGCAGAGCAGCACGCATTACCACAGGAGTTAACCTAAATGGGCCAAATGAACCAACCCAAGAGCGGACCCAACCAGGCAGCCATGGCGGCCAGCAATAAAGACTGTAAAAGCCCGGTGGGCACCTGCCCCTTTAAAAATAAAGAGCTCGCACTGGTGCCGGTGCGTTACGCGGTGGATGAACCGTTTGAGGCGCCTGCCACACAACCTCATCCCCTGCCAGCCAAAGACTTCAAAGGCCCCCTGACGCTGAAGGCCAACCCCTACACTTTACGTCAACTGCGTGATGGCTGGCTCTATGTCTTTGACGAAACAGCGAAAGAGCTCGATGAGTACGAGGTCAAAGGCAGCCAATTTATCCATACCAGCAAGGGCAGCAAAGGGCATTTGCTCTACCATGCCAACCACAAGGTGGCGATGGCTTTCTCCCATCAGCGCTGGACGGCGCGCCTGAAAACGGCCTATAGCGAGCAGAGCGGCCTGCGCAGCAAAGGCATGCGCCGCTTCAACCTGCTGTCGCTGGCGAGCAAAATGGGTGGTACCCATGCGGGATTACTGGATGTGCTCTCAAGCCATGTGGCAGACATGGGGCTGGCCAATAAAGGCTTTGAGGCAAGCTGTGCCCCAGTTAAAGCCCCGGACGGGGCCGCGCCGGGTCTGCTTTGGCACGACAAACCGGCCGGTTCACCTGCGCCCTGCAAGGTTGGAATGCCTGATCTGAAAAGTGCACTGGTCGTTGCGCTTGATGACATCGTCTCCGATATGCACGATTTGACGGTACGACTGGGTGAGGTGTGGGCCAAGCAGGAAAATCCCTTCAGTGATGACACCCAGCGCCACAAATGGACCATGGCCGCGATTACCGAGATGGTTGGGTTGCCGCCCGTGAATGAGCAACAGCTCCCTGCCGCCATCAAGGGCAATCGACTGGCGACCTTTCGTTTTAAAAAGAGCCTGTTGGTTTACGCCAAAGCTGAGCGAGAGCGCCAACAGTTTATGCTAGCGCCTCCCGTGGCCGTCAGTACCCCTCAGATAGCCACGTCGTTAATGGCCAGTGTGGATAAGGCGCTAACGGCGCTGCAAGGGTATAAACCAGGCCCAGACCTAGTGCAAAAGTGGGGTGAGTTCCGCTATAAGGATGTGGTTCGCTGGCAAGCGCTGGAAGCCCAGATTGCACAACACCAACCCTTGATGGACAAACTCCGGAAGCGATGGGAAGTGACCTATGACGATGCCCTGCTTGTGCTGGCGGCGCTGCCGGGTAACCCTCTGTTGCTTGGGTTTGATAGTCAGACGGAAAAAGCACAAGCCTACCTGCTCACCAGTGCCCAAGAGTGGCTGGCGATGTTGCAGGTGACGACACCTGGGATGGAATGGGCCAAGACTCTGCAAAAGCAATTACGTAAAGGCGCCTTACCCGCATTGGCGCATTACGGCTTTGACGAGACAGTAAAAATAGAGCTGGTCGAACAGGCATCCTGGCTCAATATCAGTAACACCACCGCGGGCGCTAACGCCAGTGCGGGGTGGAGTGCGCTGGCCGATGAAGGGCGCTTGCTCGATAGCAAATTGTTTGCCGGATTGGGGGCATCATCCAAGGCCACCATGGATGCACTTCATCAAGCCATCACTGGCCCAGCCATGCAGGCATGGGAGCGGCTGACCATGGTGTTGCATCCCCTACTGCTTAAAGGGCAATCCAACGCTGCCTGGGTGGCAGCAGTAGCGCTGGAGGCGGTGCATACCGGGCAGGCAGTACGCTTTAACAAGGCATTCAATACCGAAGCCAAGGCGTGGCTACAGCACCAACACGATGCGGCGGGGATGCAGAGCCGTCAGCTGGGTACCCCAGGGCAACCCATCTCCCCACACCAAACGCAGGAGCTGGGACAAGCTGGCCAGCAGTTGCAACGCGCCCGCTGGCCCCGCCTGTTTCTCCTTGAAGGTAAGCAGGTCGAGTTTGAAGCCAATGTAGCGCGCTATCAGGCGCTGTTGCACCAAGGGGGAGTAAAAGCGGCAGGGCAGGCTGGCAAGGTCTGGGATAGCTGGGGAAACTTTGGTGGGTTGGCCGCCCTGGTCAATATGACCAATCTCGTTTCAACCCTGGACCACTATCAGGAGAACCGCTTAAAAGTCACAGGCAGCCCCAAGGCCTTGGCGGACCTTGATCGTGCTGTAACCTATACCGCTGCCTGGACAGGTAGCGCCATTGCTGGTGTCTATCAGGGCAGTGCATACGGTGCGCTCAAAGAAAATACATTATTGGCCATGAAGTTGAAGGATGTGGCCAAAGAAGGTTATGGCGTGTTGGCCCGCCGCTTTGCGCTCTCGATGGGTGCCATGGCGGGGTTAGGCTTGCTGGCTGCTTCGTTGGAGCTAGCGGAAACATGGGGTAAAACGGAAGACACAACGAACTCTGATACGGAGCAGTTTGCTTACTACTTAAAGGCAATGGGTATTGGAGCTCAAGCGGTTGCTTCTGGAGTAGCTCTATTTCAATTAGTTTCTGGTTCTCTTATAGGTGTAATTTGGGCTCCTTGGATGATGGCGTTTATTGCTATTGGGGGTGTTGCTTACTTGGTATCAACCTGGTTATTGGCCCGTTTTGGGCGAACCCCCATCGAGCGTTGGTTGCTGCAATCGACCTGGGGCACCAAACCTGCGGGCTGGACACCCGCAGTCGAGCTGGGGGAGTATGAGCGATTGGCCCATGCCCCGGAAGTGACGATGGATGAAAAAGGACGGGAATTGGTGATCCGCATGCCAGCACATATCAGTGAAATGACTTTGCAGGCGGGCGTCCAGCGTATTAGCTATCAGGCCAACCCCAGTGGCAGTTATCCGGCTGCCGTGTCGGTACATGGCGCTCCTCAGGCGCTACCTCTGCCCACTCGTCAGGGTCAACGGGGTGAATATCGTTTGCCACATACGCTGACACAAGGGGACAAGCTGATACTGCTGATCACCTATCCAGCAGAAGAAAGCTTGAGTGGCACAGCACAACGTTTTGTGATCCGTGGCTCCCTCTCCCTCGGGGCCGTTCTCACCGCAGAAATAGATGCCGCCTTACCGGTAAAAGGCATATTGATCGAGATGAAGCAATGAATGACGTACAAGTAGAGGATCATCCGCCCCGTTCAGGGGAACCACTATTTCGCTATATCGCGGAACAATATCAGGCACTGCAACAAGAGCCTGTAATCTACCAATGGAAGATTAATTATCAGAGCCCAACTGCTTGGCACTCAGGTCTGTTTGGTGGAGGGGTAGGTATATTTCTTGGTCTATATTTCCCGTTGAGAGATGGTGATGTCAGTATTTTTAATACGATGTCAAACATACTCTATTCCTTAGGTGTAATAATGATTTTTTATGCCCGTTATTTGATAAATACCAACAAAATCTACCACTACCATATTACGGCCAAGGGTATTTATTACACCTTGCAGGATGACATTCCCGAGATTGCCTTTACCATCATGCGTGGTGTGGGATGGTTTGGCTGTATCGCCTGTGTCCTAGCGGCAGGTCTGCTTGGCCCAGCCGCCTTTATCGGTGCTGGTGCAAGTGCTTTGCTGGCTTGGAAGATAAAAGATATGAAGCCGGAGTTAAAAGAAGAAGTATGTCTTTACTCTAATGGTGATAAAGCCGAGTTGACCCTTTTTGAGAGAGGGGGAGCAATTAAACTACATGGCCGTGAACATATCTCAGAGTTCGGTGTACTCTACTGTTTAGAGGGGGAATATCAGAAGGTATTGAAACTGCTCTATCCCTATCTGGATAATTATGAAGTGCATGAGGTAGGTAGCTGGCGTGCGTTCTGAAATTGAGTCTGGTATGCCGAATAACTAATTAGCCTGTTCCTCAAACCACCTGACAAGCAAGGCTAATGGCCAGGGAAGGCGCCGCATCAGCTTTATGCCCATCAGGTGGCTGCGTAGCATAACGGATTAGCCCGCAATACTGCAGTACCTCATCCGTCACTTTTCACTCTGCGAAGAATTTTCCCATGACACATCGAGCCTTATGGCTGGCACTGACAGCTAGCATGCTTGCAGCCTGTACTTCCACTGCCTCACGCACTGAGGCCGAGTTATCCCAAGCTGCAAAGCAGGGGGATGGCCGCGCCCAGTATGAGCTAGCCAAACGGCTGGCAACCCAACCCGATTACCCCAACGCAATGCACTGGATGCAGCAAGCGGCAGAGCAGTCAGGCCCCTTGGCCGCCGATCAGCAGATCCGCGCGAACGCCGCATGGCAGGTAGGTGACTGGTACCAAGCAGGGCTCGGTGAGCCTAAAAATCCGGCACTTGCCAATCAGTGGTGGCAACGTTCTGCGCGTCTTGGTAACACCCATGCCAGCTATCGGTTGGGGCTGATGTGCCAGGAGCAGCATCAAGGCAAACTGGTGAATGAATGCCTCGATTGGTTCGAGCAGGCCGCCAAGCGGGATCATGTCGAAGCGCAGTTAGTCCTGGCCCGGTGGTACAGTAAACAACCGGGTGCAGATGCGGACGCCATCAAGTGGATTGAGCGGGCCGCAGAACTGGGCCACCGTGATGCCCAGTACCTACTGGGTGAGCGATATGCGCAAGGCCGAGGGGTCGCCAAACGTCCAGATATTGCCCAGCGCTGGTTTGAGAAGGCTGCCGCCCAGCAGCAGCCGGATGCTTTGTTATTGCTGGCTCGTCAGGCAGCACCTGCCAATGCGTTCACGGCCTATCAGCGCGCCGCCACTGCGGGCTCTGCCGAGGCTGAACTCTGGCTAGGAATGGCGTATCTGGCAGGGAAACAGGTCCCGACAGACCCGGCCTTGGGGCGTTACTGGCTGGAGCTGGCCGCCGGACACGGCTCCCACGAGGCCGAGTATCAACTGAGCTTGCAGCAGGTAGACCAGAAGCAGCAGCTCTACTGGTTAGAAAAGGCTGCTGACGGTGGCGTACCCAAGGCGTTGTTCGAGCTGGCGGAGCTACAGCATAAGCAAGGTGAACTGGAGCGGGCCAGAGCCAGTTATGCCAAGGCCGCCCAACAAGGACACATTGCCGCGCAGTACACCTACGGTGAAATGTTGCGTTTGGGGCAAGGTGGCAAAGAGGATTACGCACTGGCTCTCAAGCAGTATCGCCTGGCGGCCCAGCAAGGTGACCGCATGGCTCAATACCGGATGGGAACACTACGTGAGGAAGGTCTGGGGGCGCCGCGCAACCGGGTGCATGCCTACGCCTGGTTGTCTCTAGCTGCAACCGAAGGGATGTCTGAAGCAGTACGGGCTCGTGACGAGCTGGAGGCTGTAATGACCAAGCCAGAAGTAAAGCAGGCTCAAAAACTGTCGGAGCATTGGTTTCAGTTATCAAAAAACAAAATGGAAAGGGGATGACTATATATCCCCTGTCTGTTTTTGTATTAACACTCACTGAAAAACTTTAATTCTCCACATTCCTTGCAGGCGATATGTATGTTATTCCCAGTCATTACGGGAATAATTTCATGAGAGTTACATGCTGTACAATGCAACAAGTTAGGCGCGTGTGCAGTAAAATATTTCTTCTTGATATCTTCTTCCCAGAATGGGGTTAGTGGCTTGTAAAATCCAGCATCCTTAGCATTAAGTATTTGCTCGTAAAGGATAATGCTTAATGCTGAGCGAGGTAGGGCGGGATTTCTCGGGGGATTGGATATTGACCATGACTTTATTTTTGCTCGCTCTGCTTTTTTAAGCATTTCACCAGGGATGCTGTATGTAGCATGTCTTCTACCCTTCGAGAGTCCACTATTGTAAAATTTAATAGCATTGTCTATTGCTAGCTTTGCAAGATGACGAATCTCACTTACTGAAAAGTCATTTAGCATAGCAATGATGCTTTTTCTCGTGCTGGTGCTAGGTGGCTCAGTAAGTTGGTCATGTTTTTCTATCGCCGTACTTATATTCGTCATGGCCTCTTCGGTGGCTATTTTGAAGATCAAGTCATGTATCTCCATAGACCATTCTGGCCTGATTCTGCCATATATGACATCTTGAGCGATCTGGTCTCGCAATACTATTGCATTAGCTTTTTTAATTGTATCTAAGGTGACGTTTACTACCCAAGATACACTTTCAAAATCGAAGGTGTTGAAGTTGTTCGTCTCATGGAAGAAGCAGGTTGGTGTATCAGGATTAACCAGTAATATCTTCCTATGAAAAAGTGATGTCAAGCATTCAACTCCCATGCTACGGCTTGGCGTAAATGGCTTGCTATTAGATGTTTTATTCAGTGGGTGAAAAGTTTGTTCGGTATCAATGTGCCCAGCTTCGATAAGGGCAAGGATAAACAGTTTCTCCGAAAAGCTTAACTGTGAGTAAGGATAAGCGGGATATGAATTAGTTGAATATTTTTCAGAGATAATAGCTCTGTTCATAGTTGCTTTTATTTCTGCTTTGTGCTTTTTTAAGTTGTTGCATTGGGTACATGTGCATAATTCATTTCTGCTGTTATCTTTATCTGCGTACTCTATATGTTGACACTCTATGCATATTGCAGAAGGCTGATTATAGTAGTGTGTATTCTTTCTTCTTACCTCACGATACATCTGTTCTTTACAGTGAGGACAAGTAAAATTACTCGCTATACATAATGGTAAAATTTTCGAGAGCTTGTTTGGTGTGGTTTTGATATTGTAATCACTTATCAGTTGGGCACACTTCTCCCCCGCCTCATATCGGGCAGATAGTTCATCTATCTGTGCTGCAGATAGGTGGGTTAGTTCTTCTCTTATTTTTAGCAACGGCCTATTAGAACTCATCATTAATGCCCCTATTCGAAAGTTCGCTTATTTTACATAAAAATTTAAAACTACCAAAGCTGAGCACGTGCGGTGATGTTCTGTTTGGTGACTTGATATCGATTACAGGCTGTGGCAAAGAAGAGAATGGATGTAGATACTGGCGTAATACTGGGTTGTCATATGGCATAAGGAATGAAGAGGGGTTTGTAATACTACGCATGCCCATTTTTTGCCATGCCTGATGTACTACAGTAACGATATGGTCAGGCTGTCTGAGCTCTGGCCTGGCAAGATGGCATCATCAGTCAGAGCAAGCTAAAAAAAAGAACATAGAAGGAAGCGGCCCATCAGGGCCGCTTCCTTCTTATTCTGTTGGTAAATTATCAGCCACAAATTCAGCCCAAGCATCCATCATGGGCCGTCGTTGGTCCAGCAAGTCCGTGCGATGGTACGCAGCTTCTACCTTGTTTTGCACTGTATGAGCTAACGCTCGTTCAGCGAGATCCCTTGCATAACCCTGCTCGCTGCACCAGTCGCGAAAGCTGGAACGAAAACCATGCGCCGTTGCCAGACGGCCAGGAGTAGAGCTTGGCGCTTTTACCCGTCGCAAAAATGTCGTTAGTACCATATCTGATAGGGGGACTTGATCGCGTGGAGAAGGGAAGACCAATTCATCATGCAACCCCTGCAACCCCATCAGGATCTCGACGGCTCGAAGAGATAACGGGACGCGATGCATTTGTTTGGCCTTCATTCGTTCTGCTGGCAAGGTCCAGACCTTTGCTTCCAGGTCTACCTCTGACCATTTCATGGCTCTCACTTCACCTGAACGGCAAGCCGTCAGGATCAAGAACTCCAGCATTAAGCGAGTTACATCGTAACGTTGTGTTGTCCTCAGATGCTGCTGAACAAAGGCTGGAATGTCACGCCAGGGCATGGCAGGTTGATGTTCGGTACGAACGGCTTTACTGGGTTGTAGTGGGAGTAAGTGATTTACCACATCGACCGGGTTTGCTTGGCAGTGACCATGCGCCCAGGCCCAAGCCATGACCGCATGCAGCCGTTGTTTCACACGGCTGGCAGTTTCAGGGATCTCCAACCAGATCGGCATTAAGACCTCAGCGATCTGTGCAGGAGTGATGGCAGAGATTGAGCACTGGCCAATCATGGGGAATGCATATTGCTCGAGCGTCGAGATCCACTGTTTGCCGTGTTTGGGGTTTTTCCATCCAGGCAGCAGTTTGGAGTGAACTTCTCGAGCTGCTGCCTGGAAAGTTGGGATAGAGGGTTTGCTCTCTTCAGCACGTTTGAGTTCGAGTGGGTCAAGGCCATTGGCGAGTTGCTCTCGCATCTTCTGTCCTTGCTTGGTGGCATCGGCGATGGATATCTCTGGGTAAGAACCAAGCCCCGCATTTCTGCGTTTGCCGGTCACTGGGCTGACATAACGAAGCACCCAGTTGCCACGGCCTTTCGCCGTTGACGGATGAAGTGCAAGGCCTGTTACACCACCATGTGCAATTGCTTTGTCACCCGGCTTGAGATTACGTGCTTTGGTATCGGTAAGAAGTGCCATAGGGAAGATTCCTTGAGAATGTGGCATGCCATGGACTATGCCATCCATTGTGCCATTTAGAGCGGGATAGTGTCATTTATAGTCGGACGATGTTGGACGATTTTTTCTGTAAGATACTGATTGTAATTGGATGTGTAGGATGTGGTTGGTTTTGACTGGACTTAATTCAGGCGGTCTCCCTCACCGCCAAATAAAACAAAAGGGCCTGTCGAAAGACAGGCCCTTTTGTTTCTCCAGTGCTTGCTGGTGCAACCCCTATCCAGGCTCGGCAAGCGGACAGGCTCCGCCATGCCGGGTAGCCAAGAGTGCCCCTTGGGCGAGAGCCCGCTGACGGTGAGCACATCCCGGCCGAATACCGCCTTGAAAAACCGACCTGATGGTCGGTTTTTTGCTTTCAGGCAGGTCATCTTTCACTGCCTGCCGGGGGACGCACCTTCGCCGAGCGCGGGATCGCCGCACTTCAGGGCCTTGAGCATCACACGGGTGGCGGGCGAGACAGTCAACCCGGCCATGGCTGATGCGCGTTGGCGCTAGCCTGCCAGGGGGTGACCGGCGACCATGCCGTGTGGGTCTAGGCGCATCTCTCGGCCTGGGTCTGTGTGTTCAAAGAGTTCGGGGCCAAGCCCCAGCGGACGCCTGGCTCGGCAGATGCTCTGCGCAAACGGGGGCCCGGCTGACGGAGGGGCTGCAACTCATGATGCCCGGCGCCTTGATCACGCAGATGCCGGTCGGGTTTGATATCGACTAGCCAGAACAAGCCCCTGTGCGCTGCGTCGAGCAACTCGCCCAGGGTCGGAGCGGCTGGCCAGCGTGAGCCCGCCTCAGCTACCAGAGGCTCAGTCACACCCGGCGCAGTCCGGCTGCGCCGGGTGTTTTTTAGATGCCGCCATGCCTTATCTCTCCCGAGTTGAGATGGGGGAGCCTGTGCTAGGCCATGACTCGCCGGGCGCGGCCTGCATATGAGGGCATATCGGCGTCTGCCAGCGACTGTGCATTGGCGCAGGGCTGGGCAAGCGTGACGAACACCCGGGAGGTGAGGCGGGTCAGCAGTTCATAGGGGATAGTCCCTATCTTCTCCGCCACCTGTTCCACCGGCAGACCCTCTCCCCACAGGATCACCTCATCCCCGCACTGGTCGCTGGTGTGTGGCCCGAGATCGATCGTGATCATGTCCATGGAGACCCGGCCGACGATGGGCACCCGGCGACCATTGACCAGCATGGGCGTCCCCTCGGGAGCCATACGTGGATAACCGTCGCCATAGCCGACCGCGACCACCCCCAGGGTGGTGTCGCGCTGGGCCACCCAATGGGCGCCATATCCTACCGATTCTCCCCGCTTGCACTCTCTGATGGCGATGAGCTGGCTCTTGAGGGTCATGACGGGGCGCAGCCCATGATCGGTGGCCAGCTGACCCCCGAAGGGGGAGGCGCCATAGAGCATGATGCCAGGTCTTATCCAGTCGCTGCGTGAACCCGGCCAGGCCAGGATCCCCGCCGAGTTGGCCATGGCCCGCTCGCCCGGCAGGTGGGCGGTGAGCTGGTTGAACGCCTCGATCTGCTGCTGGGTGGCTTGGTTCTCCTGCTCGTCGGACTGGCCGAAATGGGTCATCAGATGGAATGGTTGTACCACGCTCCTGCAATGGCTCAGTCGTTCGATGAAGGCGGGCAGATCCTGCGCCCTCACCCCCAGCCGGTTCATCCCGGTATCGAGCTTGAGCCAGACCTTGATGGGGGCCGGCAATTCAGCCTGTTCGAGCAGTGCCAGCTGATCCCAGGTGTGCAGTGTGGTCTGTAGATTGTGCTCCGCCAGCAGCGGCAGCGCCTCGGCCGAGAAGAAGCCACCCAGCACCAGAATGGGTTTGGTGATGGCATTGGCACGCAGTACCAGCGCCTCTTCGAGTCGCGCCACCGCATAGGCATCCGCCTGGACCAGGGTGTTGGCGACTTGCAGCAGGCCATGACCATAGGCGTTGGCCTTGAGGACCGCGATGATCTTGCTGTGGGGGGCGTGACGCCGCACGACGGCAAAATTGTGATGGAGCGCATCGACATCGATGCTGGCCGTAACTGTGTTCATCATGGGATCGGGTGTCTGCTCGATGAGGATCTGGGTTGGCTGTTCGTCTCAATCTTGACCCGCTGGCTTGGGCGCCCTGTGTCGGGTCGCCGGAGTACGCAGCGGATGTTTATTTATATGCTTTAAAATGTACGATTATGTTATCAGTTGTTTTTTGTTTGGTAAATTACGTGGCGAATGGGAGCGCATGAATGGCCTGAATACGGGATATTCCTCTGTATAAATGTGCTTCCCAACGCTTTGTCTTGCTCCCTATCACGCGATATTTATCACTGGTTATGACCCGCCAAAAGGCAGGGGTTAATGTGGATTTTTCAGTGAGTTGGCGGCAGGACCCGGCTCGGGTTGATGGGGTTTGACACGGATTGGGAGCCGAGACCGGCCGGATGAAGGTGTGGGGGGAGGGGAAAAGCAGGGCTGCCGGGATGGCAGCCCTTGTTGGCCTGCTACACCTTGAAGAAACCTATGCCCTGGTTGAGCTGGTGGATGATGTCGGTCAGCTGGGAGGCATCGTGGTTGACGCTCTCGGCGGCGGATACGTTCTCCAGCGACATCTGGGTGATCTCTTCGACCGACTGGGCGATCAGCTGGCTGGCGGCGGCCTGCTCATGGAGCATGGAGCTGATCTCCTGGATGAGGCCCACCACCTTGCGGGAACTCTGATCCACCTGGGCCATGGTATCGCTGGAGCTGTCGGTGGTTTCTCGCACCCTGCTCATGCTGTCGGCACAGGCATTCATTCCCTTGACCGCACCTGTGGCCCCCTGCTGGATCGACTTGAGCATCTCGTTGATCTCTTGTGTCGCCTGGGTCGTCCGCGCCGCCAGGGTGCGCACCTCGTCGGCCACCACGGCAAAGCCACGCCCCATGTCACCGGCCCGGGCGGCCTCGATGGCGGCGTTGAGTGCCAGCAGGTTGGTCTGATCCGCCACTCCCTGGATCATCACCGAGATCTGGCTGATGCGGGTGATGTCATCGAACAGCCCCTGCACCTGTTTGGCCGAGTCGTTGACGGCCGTGGTGACCTTGAGCACCTCTTGCGAGGCGTGCTTGACCTGCTCTTCACCCGAATGGGCAATCTCCCCCGACTGCATCACCACGCTGTTGGCCTGGTTGGCGAAGGAGGAGAGCTGGGAGACCGAGGTGGTCAGCTCTTCGACCGATGCGGCTGTGTTGGCGGTCGCCAGCGACTGTTGCTGGGAGCTGGTGTTGACCTGCTGGGCGGCGGCGACCAGCTGGGAGGAGCTGGCAGTCAACCCTTCGGCGGCACGCTGCATGGTCGAGACGATGTCGCGCAGGCTGTGGCGAGTGCTGCTCATGGCTTGCTGCATCTGGGTCAGCTCGTCGTTGCCTTCCGCACTGTCCTGCGCCGTGAGATGCCCTTGCGCCAGCTGCTTCAGCTCGCTCATGATGGCGAGCAAGGGCAGATTGATGCTGCTGCTGAGCAGCCAGCCCAGCAACAGGGAGAGCATGACGGATCCGGCGAGTATGGTATAGGTGGTGGTGGTGATATCGGCGACGATCACGTCGCTGTCATCATAGGCCTTCTTGCCGAGCCCCTGATTGATGTCCACCAGCTTGCTGAGCAGATCGTCGACCACCTGAAAGCTGGCGGCGGCTTCCCCCTTCATCAGCTTGACGGCGGTGTCGTTGTCATTGGCATAGCTGGCGGCCATCGCCTTTTTCGCACTCTCTTTATAGATGGGCCAGGTTCTGTCCATCTCCGCCAGCGCGGCTTTTTCCGGCTCGGTCAGCTCGGTCGCCCGGTATTTATTCAGCAGGGTATTCATCTTCTGTTCGTAGCCATCCATCTGGCTGGCGATCTTGTCCATACCTGGCTGTGTTGGCTCGATGACATAGTCAAACAGCGAACGGTTATGGTAGATGGCCTGCATATTGGCATTGGCTATGTCGGTGATGGGGGTCAGGTTGTTGAGATACATGCCATTGAGCATGTCATTGACAGTGGCAGTATTCTGTTTGCCGTAGAGCCCCACCCCGATCAGGATGAGGTTCAGCAACAGAAAAGAGACGATAAGCCGCGTCTTGATGGAGATCTGGCGAAGTAGGTTGTTCATGGTAGCCTCATGCTTGTTTTATTTGCGTTCCCTGCAGCGAGATTACGACTGCTCTCTTGTCATCCCACCCCTGGCCGGGTGAGCACCACAATATCGTTTCTGCATCCTCGTTATTTCACCCTTCATGTCACCCTGGCTTGCCATTCGGCAAACCAGGACGTTATCTGTGCCACAGGCAAGGGGCGACTGACGTAATAGCCCTGGGCCAGTTCACAGCCCAGCAGGGCCAGTTGCCGCCAGTCCTCTTCGCTTTCAACCCCTTCGGCCACCGTCTTGAGCCCAAGCTTCTGGCTCATGACGATGGCTGAGGTCAATATAGCCAGCTTCTTCGGGCTGCTATGGGCGTCGTGGACAAATTCTTTATCTATCTTGATCTCGGTGAAGGGGCAGCGGGATAACTGCTTCATGGAGGAGTAGCCGGTGCCATAATCATCCATTGCGACGCCAAACCCCCTGAGCCGCAAACGGGCCAGGGTGCCCAATGACATGGAGAGATTGGACATGAAGGTGGTTTCGGTGACTTCAATAATGATGGCGTTGCAGGGCAGTTGGTGTTCCTGCACGACGGCAATCATGTTCTCGACCAATTTATCCGTGAGCAGCAGGCTCACCGGCAAATTGATCGAGCAGCTGATGGGGTCGGGCAGGCTGGCCAGTGTCGTGAGCGCATCACAGGTGGCGTGCAGGAAGTGATAAAAGAAATCCAGCGCCAATTGCCCCTCTTCCAGATGGTGGACGAAACAGACGGGCGGGATCACGCCGTGTTCGGGATGGAGCCAGCGCACCAGGGCCTCAAAGCCATAGAGGCGCGAATCCGCCATCGTTATCTTGGGTTGCAGAAAAGGCACCAGTTGCCGGTTGTCCAGCGCCTGCTGCACATCGTCGGCGGTGAAGGCGAGCTGCATCCACTTCTTGTTCTCCCTGTGCACCAGGGGATCGCAATGCTGCAGCATGTTGCGCAGGTCGCTCGATTTGAGCGGCTTTGACAGCACGCCTATCACCTCCAGGGTACCCGCATCGGCAATGGCGTGGATCACGTCCAGCACATCCCGCTCCACTCCGCTCATCACGGCCACAAACATCCGGTAGTGGGTATTTTTCTCCAGGTTGCTGATGAGCTCCACCCCGTCCATGCCCGGCATGTTGAGGTCGGTCAGCAGCAGATCGATGCGCTCGTCTATGTGCTCCAGTTGCTGCAACCTGTCCAGTGCATCCTGACCATCCTGAGCCACATGAACGTGGCCAAACCCCAGCTCCTGCAACAAGCAGGTCACCTCATACTGCTGGGTGCGGGAGTCATCGACCACCATGGCACTGCGTCCTTGCCATTTTTCCAACGACATAATTACACGCCTCGCTGATCCGGACGGCTGAGCGTCTGGGTGATGTGGGTGAGTGACATGACTTCGTCCACGCCGCCATGGGCTATGGCCTCCTTGGGCATGCCAAACACCACGCAACTGCCTTCATCCTGCGCTATGGTGCGGGCCCCTGTGTCGTGCAGCTCTTTCATGCCCCGGGCTCCGTCGTCTCCCATGCCGGTCATGATGATGCCAAGCGCATTGCTGCCTGCACTCACGGCCACCGAGCGAAACAGCACGTCCACCGACGGGCAGTGGCGGGAGACCGGCGGGCCCTCTTTCACTTCGGCCAGATACTGGGTGCCGCTGCGCTGGATCAGCAGGTGCTTGCCGCCCGGGGCTATGATGGCGACGCCCGGCAGCAGGCGATCGCCGGTGGCGGCTTCCTTTACCTCCAGCTGGGAGAGGCTGTTGAGCCGCTCGGCGAAGGAGGCGGTAAAGCGGGCCGGCATGTGCTGCACTATGGCCAGCCCAGGGCAACTGGCCGGCAGGCGGGAGAGCAGGTATTCCAGCGCCTGGGTGCCGCCGGTGGAGGTGCCGAGCGCGATGATCTTCTCCGTGGTGCGAAACGAGATCCGCTCGGCCGGGGGGGAGAGCATCTCATCGGCATTGTGGCGCGGGACGACCGCAATCTGATTGGTCGCGGGCAGCAGATTGCGCAGCTTGGCGCCGACGGCAGCTCGTATCTCCTGGATGAAGTCGTTGGCCGACTGCTGCAGGAAGCTCTTGATGCCCACGCTGGGCTTGGTGACGATGGAGATGGCCCCCGCCGAGAGGGCCTCCAGGGTGATCATGGCACCCTCCTCGGTCAGGGAGGAGCAGATGATGACGGGGGTCGGGCGCTCGGCCATGATCTTCTTGAGGAAGGTCAGCCCGTCCATGCGCGGCATCTCTATGTCGAGGATGATGACATCGGGCCAGCACTTCTTCATCTGCTGCATGGCGAAGATGGGATCGAAGGCGGCGCCAATGACCTCTATATCCGCAGCCTTGCTCAGCATCTGGGTCAGCACTTCCCGCACCAGGGCCGAGTCGTCGACGATCAATACCCGTATTGTCATGGCGCATCCTTTGCTGGCAGACGGCGATAGCGGGAAGGGGCTTCCTGCACGAGGGGAAGATCTTGCTGGCGAATGACCTCTGAGTGCCCGACCAGCAGATAGCCACCGGGTCTCAGCAGCTGGCAGAGCTGGGTCAGGACGCGGGCCTTGGTGGTGTCGTTGAAGTAGATGAGGACATTTCTGAGCAAAATCACATCGAAATCGCGCTCCTGATAATCGCTGCACGACAGCAGATTGAGGTTGGCGAAGACGACTTTTCTGGCGAGCGTCGGCTTGACCCGGATCTTGCCCGCGTATTCGTCGTGACCGCGCTGAAAGTAGCGCAGCCACAGATGGGGCGGCACATGGCGGGCCCGCTCGACCGAATAGATGGCACGCCGGGCAAAGGGAATGACGCGGGTATTGATGTCGGTGCCATGAATGCTCCAGCGTTCGTTGATGCCGAGCTGCTCGGCCAGCACCATGGCGGCGGAGTAAGCCTCCTCGCCGGTGGAGCAGGCTGCGGACCAGACGCGAAGCGGCTGGCTGCGACTGGCGAGCAGCTGCTCGGCATGGTGTTTGAGCCAGCTGAAGTGCTGGGCCTCGCGAAAGAAATAGGTCTCGTTGGTCGACAGCAGATTGATGGCGAGCTGGCGTTCCTGGGGGGCGAGGGGCTGGTTTATCCGTTCCCAATAGGCTTGATAGCTGGTGAGCTGCAACGCCCGCAGCCGCTTGGCGAGCCGGGATTGCACCAGTGCCCGTTTGCAGGGGGCGAGATCTATGCCCGCCGTGTTGAGGATGAAACGCCGAAACAGATCAAATTCGCTCTGACTGAGGGTCGGGACCAGCTCTGGCGTGAACAGCGGCGCCGCCATGTTCATCCGCCTTGCTCTTGCGAGAACAGCTGGCCGGTGGCGGCCTCGGCCATGGCGCTCAGTTCGGTGATGGAGAGCGCCTTGTGCATGTCGAGCAGGATGGCGAACCGCTGATCTATGGTGACGACCCCTTGAATGAAGTCACCCCGGATGTGGGTGCCGAAGGTCGGTGCCGGCTCTATGGTGTCGGTGCGGATCTCCAGCACCTCGCACACCGCATCCAGCAGCATGCCGATCTCCTGCTCCTCCCCATTGCTGTTGGGCAGGGAGAGGATCGCGACGCAGGTGGTGGGTAGCAGCGGAGTCTGATCTCTGCCAAAGCGGATGGAGAGATCGATCACCGGTACCACGGCGCCGCGCAGGTTGATGATGCCCCGCACGAAGCGCGGCATCATGGGGACCGGGGTCATGCCTTCGAACTCGATGATTTCACGGATGCAGCCTATGTCGACCCCATACAGCTCCCCCCCCAGCATGAAGGTGACGCAGTGAAAATGGGAAGCCGTGGCAGCAGGAGCAAAGGTATCTCTCATCGGCCTGCTCCTAATAGTTGGTGAACTTGCCATCGTCGATTTCCCGCTCCAGATCCTCTTCGTGGAAGGGCTGTTGACGGGCAGTTCCCTTCTTCGGCTTGATGCGTCTGGCGGCTGAGTAGGTGGCACTGTGCAAGGGATGGGGTTGGCGGTTGTTGCCCCCCCTGAGCGTGAACTGCTGCATCAGCTCCTGCAGTTGCAGGGCGGTGGAGCTGAGCTCTTCCGAGGTGGAACTGAGCTCTTCCGCCGAGGCGGCCGAGGCCTGCATGCCATCGCTTATCTGGGTCACGGCTATGTTGATCTGGGAGACGCTGGCCCGCTGCTCGCGGGAGGCGGAGGCTATCTCCTGCACCAGGGTGGCGGTCTGATCGATGCCGGGCAGCATCTCGCGCAGCAACGAACCCGCCTGCTCGGCCACGCTGACGGAGCGACCCGCCAGCTCGCCTATCTCCTTGGCGGCGGTTTGTGACCGCTCCGCCAGCTTTCTTACCTCGGCGGCGACGGTGGCAAAGCCCTTGCCGTGCTCACCGGCCCTGGCCGCCTCGATGGCAGCATTGATGGCCAGCAGATCCGTCTTGTTGGCGATGTCATTGATGACTGTGATGCGCGAGGCTATCTCCTTCATGGCGTGGACCATCTCGCCAACCGCCTTGCCACTGTCGGTGGCGCTGCTGGCAGCCTTGGTGGAGATGTTCTCGGTCACCCTGGCGTTGTCGGCATTCTGGCTCACTGTTGCCGTCATCTCCTCGACCGAGGCGCTGGTCTGCTCGACGCTGGAGGCGAGTTCGGATGACGTCTGGGAGAGGGCATTGGCGGTGGCGGCCACCTGCTCGGAGGCCGAACCTATCGCCTCCGACATGGCACCCACCTCGTTGAGGGTATCGGAGAGGCGGTGGGCCATGCTCTTGATAGCGTAAAGCAGGCTGCTGGTGTCGTCGGCCCTGAGCAGCACAGGGGTGGAGAGATCGCCGTCGGCGACGCGGGCTACCACCTGCACCGTATAGGAAGGATCTCCTCCCAGCTGGCGTAATATGCTGCGGGTCACCAGCAGGGCCAGCACGAAGCAGATAAGAAAGGCGCTGCAGGCGATGGCGATCAGGATCTGCAGATTGTCCCCATAAATGATTTTGCTGTCGGCTAATGACTGAGTGGCGAGTTTGTCATTCAGGTTGACCAGGTCGGTGAGAAGATCGTCAGCAACATTGAACGCCGGTCGCCCCTGTTCGGCCAGCATGATGGCGGCTTTCTGGTTATTGAGATTATCCCCCGTATCGGATTGCACAGTCCGTATGATGCTGTCGGCTATGGGTTTGTAAATTGCCCATGCCTGGTCAAAGCGAGCCAACATATCTATTTCTGGCTGGGTGAGGTAGGTTTTGCGATATTTTTCAATTAACTCATTCATTTTCTTCTCATAACGAAACATGTTGTTTTCGTTTACTTTTCTGGTCTCCACATTGTTCTCGAGCACATAGCGATAGAGGGCCCGACTCATGTATATGGCCTGTATATTGGCGTTGGCCAGATCCTTGATGGGGACGAGCTGATTGGCGTGCATGTTCTCGACCAGCTTTGCCATCTCCTTGGTGGAGGAGTAGCTGGTGAGCGTCAGCACGCCCAGCAACAGCATGAGAATGGAAAACGAGAACACCAGCTTTGTTCTGACTTGCAAGTTGTGAAACCAGTCCATGGCTCTACTCCGTGAATCCTGTTAGTGACAGTATGGTCTGTGGTCAATGTCTGATGGTGTACAGGGCGTCGGCCTGCTGATGGAGCAAGTGTTGCTCCCGCCGCCACGCCAGCTGGATGAGTTGGGGTACGTCGAGGATCAGCGCCGGCTGGCCATTGCCCAGAATGGTGGAGCCGCTGACGTAACGCAGGGATTTGAACAAGTCTCCCAGCGGCTTGATCACCGCCTGCACTTCCCCTATCAGGCGATCCACCACGATACCGGCGCGGTTGTCGGCGTAATCGACCATCACCACGAACTCGGGTTCGGTCGCCGCCGGCAGGGCAAACAGTTCGCGCAGGGCGATGAAGGGAACCCACTCTCCGCGCACGTTGATCTGGCGACTCTGGCTGTGCAGGGCATCCGGCGGCAGGTCGATGCACTCGACCATCATGTCGAGGGGGATCACCAGGGAGGCGTGATCCACCTCAATCCGGAAGCCGTCTATGATGGCCAGGGTCAGGGGCAGCCTGAGCCGGAAGGTGGTGCCTGCACCCAGCCGACTCTCTATGGTGGTTTCACCGCGCAGAAAGTCCAGATTGCGCTTGACCACATCCAGCCCGACCCCGCGCCCCGAGAGATCGCTGACATCGGCGGCGGTCGAGAACCCCGGCAGGAACAGCAGCTGGAAGATCTCCTGCTCACCGAACACCTTGCCCTCCGGCACCATGCCATGGGCGTGGGCCTTGGCGAGGATCTTGTCGCGATCTATGCCCCGGCCGTCATCGCTCACCTCCACCACAACGGCACCGGCGTCATGGTAGGCGTTCAGGGTGATCACCCCTTGCGCCGGCTTGCCGGCCGCCAGCCGCAGTGCCTGATCTTCGAGGCCGTGATCGGCGGCATTGCGCACCAGGTGCATCAGGGGATCGGTCAGTTTCTCGACCATGGATTTGTCGATGTCGGTGTCGGCGTTGCGGATCTGCAGCTGGATCTCCTTGCCCGTCTGCTGGGAGAGTTCGTGCACCAGTCGCGGGAAACGGTTGAAGATCTCGTTGATGGGCACCATGCGCAGGGTCAGGGCATCGTCACGTATCCCCTCCACCAGGGTGTTGACGGTGGCGACTGATTCGATGAGCTCCGCATCCCCCCTGAGTCTGGCCTGCAGTGTGGTGGCCGAGGTGGCGATCACCAGCTCGCCGACCCGGTTGATCAGGCGATCCAGCTTGGCCGCCTCGATCCGGATGTAGTGCCCTTCGGCGCGCAGTTGTGGCTTGGCCTGAACCAGGGGGGCGGGGATCGGGGCCGGATCGGGCTTCGTTGGTGTCGGCGTCGTGGCGGCACTCGGCAAGTCACCGCTCGCGATGCGGGCGGCTTCCGCTTCGGTCAGTGCCTGGGCGGCCACCCAGCGTTGCAGCTGGGCCGAGAGCGGTTCATCCCGCCATGCCGCCAGCCGTTGGCCCTGCTCGGCAAACAGCGCCAGATCCTGATGCGGCGTGAGCACGCTGATGAGGCTGGCGTGGGCGATAAAGTCGAAGGTGCCCAGGATCCGCTCTCTGGGCTCGGCACTGAGCAGGCCTATCTCGTAGCCGAGAAAACATTCTGTGGGATCGAGCAGTTGCAGTGGTGGCCACTCGTGCCAGACTGGCTGGATGAAGTGGATCCGTCCCAGATTGGCCAGGTAGCGGATGAAGGCAAGCAGGTCGAAGCCATCCTGATACAGGGCCGGATAGAAGCGCAAGGAGAGGTGCCAGGGGCGCAGATCCTGCGAGGCGACGGGGGTCGGCGAGGGCATGGCCAGCGGCTCGCTGGGCAGGGTCTGGTGACCCTGCAACTGGGAGAGCAGGGCCAGGATCTGCTGGGTCTCGGTCTGCTGCAGTTCGGGATTGTGTTCGGCGCCCTGCAACAGATCGCGCAGTTGATCGTTGCAGGCCAGCAACAGGTTGATCAGGTGTTCATCCAGCGCTATCTCGCCGCTGCGCAGCCGCTCCAGCATGTTTTCCATGGCATGGGCGAAGCGCACCAGCATGGTCAGCCCCAACATGCCCGCCGAACCCTTGATGGTGTGGGCGGTGCGAAACATCAGGTTGTAGGTGTCGGGGTGGGCCGGATAGCTCTCACGATCCAGCAGGGCATGTTCCAGGTTGTCGCATTGCTCATAGGCCTCTTCGAAAAAGAGGGCACGGGCCTTATTGATGTCCATGAATCGCCCCCTCTGAGCCTACGTCTGCCCACAACCCCAGCTCGGTCAATACCTCGTGGGCGACACACTCATCGCTCGCCAGCAGCCGCAGCCGCTTGCTCTGCTGGCTTGCTTCCTGCTGCAAGATGGCGATGAGCTGGGCGCCACAGCCGTCGAGCACCTCCAGCGGGTTCAAGTCCAGGTTCAGGTCGGCAAAGTTGAGCAGGCCGAACAGATCGTCCTGCAGATCCCCCAGCGTCATTATGCTCAGTTCACCGCTCAGGGTGGCGGTGGGGGGCGTGTGCCGGGTATCGAGTTCCAGGCTCATGACAGTCGCTCCCGGATCATGGTTGCACCACCTTGTAGACATCATCGAGCAGCTTGAGCGGCTCGAACGGCTTGGTCAGCCAGACCCGGGCGCCGGCCTCGAATCCCTCTCGCTTGATCTGGTCGGAGTCTTCCGTGGTCAGCATGATGAAGGGGAGGTAGCGGGTCGTCTGCTGCGCCTTGACCCGTCTGAGCAGCGTCATGCCATCCATGCCGGGCATGTTGAGGTCTGAAATAATGAGGTGTACGCGTTGGTTGCCCAGCTGGATGAGGGCGGCCTCGCCATCTTCTGCTTCTATCACGTCAAAACCGGCGCTGCTGAGCGTCATGGTGATGGCCGCCCTGATCCCGACGGAATCATCCACCACCAGTATGGTCTTGCCCATAAGTCATCCTCTCGACGCTACATCAGGAGTGGGCCCCAGCGCAGGGGCGAGGCCAGCTCTGGGCCTCAGTGATAATTGTTGTTCAAGAGTCTGATGTTGGAGAGATTTTTTATATTGCAACCAGACCTGGGAGACACTTGGCACTGATTGTGCAACCTCATATGGGGGCTAGGGGTGGAAACGAGGGGAAGGCTCCTGGCCGTAGTGCGGTTTTGCCCAAATAAAAGGCAGTTGAATGAGCGCTGCCATGAGCACGATATTGACGGAGCGACAGCTGATAATAAATATCATTGGCAAGTCCATTCTTGTTGTTTACATATATGATCACAAATAATAAAGGTATATTTTATCGGCCTCTTTCTTTTCTGGCGATCACTCATGGCTGATAACATCAGTGGCCTGTAAAATAGTGTGACAACGCTTTCATTCTGATTATTTAACATCGCGAATTAACGAATGATTTTTATGTTGTTAATTCATAAAGCCACAAAAATAACCCTTTGTGGGTATTTTGTTGGTTCATTGGCGATTTTGCTAACTATATGCTGCATATGGTTTTTTTAAATTAATGATGATGAGTTATATATCCGGATAATGTCCCGCAGCTTGATGGAGATCAACACGGGAGGAGAGGGGAGTCCTTAGCATTTCCGCTATTAAGCATTTATCAAACAAGTGCTCACTAACGGGAATAAGAAGAATGGTCGAGGATAATTTTTTATCGGCTCATGGAATTAATCGCCGTGACTTTATGAAATTGTGCGCCGGGATGGCCGCAACCCTGGGATTAAGCCAGAATGCCGTGGCCAAGATGGCCATGGCGCTCACCAGCCCCGAGCGGCCACCGGTGATCTGGATTGGCGCGCAGGAGTGCACGGGTTGCACCGAGTCACTGCTGCGCTCAACCCACCCCACCATAGAAAACCTGATCCTCAACACCATTTCGCTGGAGTACCACGAGGTGCTCTCGGCGGCCTTTGGCCATCAGGCGGAAGAGAACAAGCGCAACGCCATCGAGCGCTACAAGGGCAAGTATGTGCTGGTGGTGGACGGCTCCATTCCATTGAAAGATGGTGGCGTCTACTGCATGGTGGCCGGTGAACCCATAGTCGATCATATCCGCCGTGCGGCTGCCGATGCGGCCGCCGTCATCGCCATCGGTTCCTGCTCTGCCTGGGGCGGTGTGCCCGCCAGCGGTGGCAACCCGACCGGCGCCGTCAGCCTGGAGGAAGCCCTCGGCAATATCGGCACCCCCATCATCAATATTCCAGGTTGTCCGCCCAACCCCCACAACTTCCTCACCACGGTCGCCTACTACATCACCTACGGCAAGTTGCCGGCGCTGGATAGCAAGAAGCGCCCGCTGTTTGCCTATGAGCGCCTCATCCACGAGAACTGCGAGCGCCGCCCGCACTTCGATGCGGGACGCTTTGCCAAGGAGTTCGGCGACGAGGGCCACCGTCAGGGCTGGTGTCTCTACCATCTTGGCTGCAAGGGACCCGAGACCTATGGCAACTGCTCGACCCTGGAGTTCTGCGACGTGGGTGGCGGCATCTGGCCGGTGGGCATAGGCCATCCCTGCTATGGCTGCAACGAACAGGGGGTGGGTTTCAGCAAGGGGATCTTCCAGCTCGCCAAGGTCGAAAATCCGACCCCGCGGGTGGAAAAACCCGATGTGGCCATTCAGGAGGGGGGACACATGTCGCCCACCGCCACCGGCCTCATCGGCGGTGCCCTCGGGGTGCTGGTCGGGGTGAGCCTGATGACGGTGCGTGAACTCGGTCGCCAGCAGAAGCGCCACGAAGCCGGGCAGCACCCATCACGGGAGGAGTGACCGTGAACAGACGCAATTTCCTCAAGTTTGCCTCCGCCAGCGCGCTGGCGGCAGGGGCTGCCGTGCCCGGCAGCGCCATGGCGGCGGCCAAGAACAAGCCGCCCATTCCCGGATCGCTCGGCATGTTGTACGACTCCACCCTCTGCGTCGGCTGTCAGGCCTGCGTGGCGGAGTGCCAGCGCCTCAACGGCAACCCGGCCAACCCGGCGGGGGAGCAGACCTGGTCCAACAACGACAAGCTGACTCCCTACACCAACAACATCATCCAGGTGTGGAAGAGCGGCACGGGTGAGAACAAGGATCAGCTGGTGGATGGCTATGCCTACATCAAGAAGCAGTGCATGCACTGCGTCGATCCCAACTGTGTCTCCGTCTGTCCGGTGCAGGCCCTTAAAAAAGATCCCAAGACCGGCATAGTCCACTACGACCCGAGCGTCTGCACCGGCTGCCGCTACTGCATGGTGGGCTGCCCGTTCGATGTGCCCAAATATGACTACGACAACCCGTTCGGGGCCATTCACAAGTGCGAGCTCTGCAACCAGCAGGGGCTTGAGCGGATCAATCAGGGCAAGTTGCCCGGTTGTGTCGAGGTGTGCCCGACCGGCGCCGTCATCTTCGGCAGCCGCGAGGATCTGATGGCCGAGGCCAGGCGCCGCCTGCTGGCGAGCCCGGGCAGCGAGTACGCCTATCCGCGCCAGACCCTTAACGCCAACGACCCTTATCTGCATGAAGTGCCGAACTACCAGCCCTACGTCTATGGCGAGAAAGAGGGCGGTGGCACCCAGGTGCTGGTGCTGGCCGGAGTGCCTTACACCAAGCTCGACATGCCTGACTTGCCGGAGCTCTCCTCAGGGGCGCGCTCGGAGCATATCCAGCACACCCTCTACAAGGGGATGGTGCTGCCCATGGTGGTGCTGACCGGCCTCTCTGTGCTCATTCGCCGCAACGCCAAGAAGCACGATCAGGCGCACCCTCATGACGAGGACCCTGCGCCTGGGCAGGGCAAAGAGCCGGGTTCTGACAAGGGAGGCAAGGATCATGAGTAACCACAAGGCACATCCGCTCGGTGGCAAGCTGGTCAGCTGGCCCGTCATAGTGCTGGCGCCCTTCGTCATCCTGTGCGGCATGCTGATCCTCAAACGCCTCATCTTCGGGCTGGGTTCGGTCACCGATCTCAACGGGGGCTACCCCTGGGGTCTGTGGATCTCGTTTGATCTGCTGATCGGCACAGGTTTCGCCTGCGGTGGCTGGGCACTGGCCTGGGCCGTCTACGTCTTCAACCGGGGCGAGTATCACCCCCTGGTGCGACCGGCCCTGCTGGCGAGTCTGTTCGGCTATTCGCTGGGCGGCCTCTCCATCACAATCGATGTGGGGCGTTACTGGAACCTGCCTTACTTCTACATTCCGGGTTTCTTCAACACCTCCTCTGTGCTGTTCGAGACGGCGGTCTGCATGACCATCTACATAGGGGTGATGGCGCTGGAGTTCGCACCCGTGCTGCTCGAGAAGTTCGGCTGGAAGACCTCCATGGCCCGGCTCAACAAGATCATGTTCTTCATCCTGGCGCTCGGGGCCCTGCTGCCCACCATGCACCAGTCCTCCATGGGATCCCTGATGATAGTGGCGGGGGAGAAGATACATCCGCTCTGGCAAAGCTACGAGTTGCTGCCGGTCTTCTCCTTGCTGACCGCCTTCATCATGGGCTTCTCCATCGTAGTGTTTGAAGGATCCCTGGTGCAGGCAGGGCTGGCGGGGCGGGGTCCCAACGAGAAGTCGCTCTTCTACAAGCTGACCCAGGTGATCGACATCTTCCTGATCCTGTTTGTGGCGCTGCGCTTTGCCGAGATCGTCATCAACGACAAGTCGTCCTATCTCTCCGAGTTCAACCGCTACGCCGTCATGTTCTGGAGCGAGATTGCGCTGATGATATTCCCGCTGCTGGTGTTCCACTGGGACAAGAGCCGCCGGGACTCGCGCATGTTGTTCCTGGGGGCCCTCAGCATGCTACTGGGCGCAGCCCTCTGGCGACTGGATTACTCCCTGCTCGCCTTCAACCCCGGCAATGGCTATCACTACTTCCCCTCCGCGGCGGAAGTGCTGATCTCCTTGGGCTTCGTCGCCATCGAGGTCTGTGCCTATTTGCTGCTGATCCGGCTGCTGCCGGTACTGCCATCACTTGAACGTGTTCACCAAGATTATCAGGCCCGAGGGAAAGCCAACGTATGAGCCAACGTATCACCATAGACCCCATCACCCGTATTGAGGGGCACCTGCGTATCGACTGCGAGATCGAAGGCGGCATAGTCACCAAGGCCTGGTCGTCCGGCACCATGTGGCGCGGAATGGAGGAGATCGTCAAGGGCAACGACCCGCGCGATGCCTGGATGATAGTGCAGCGCATCTGCGGGGTATGTACCTCCATTCACGCCATCGCCTCGGTGCGGGCGGTGGAGAACGCCATCGGCGCCCAGGTGCCGGTCAACGCCCAGTACATCCGCAACCTCATCATCGCGGCCCACAATATCCACGATCACATAGTCCACTTCTACCAGCTCTCCGCGCTGGACTGGGTGGACATCACGGCGGCGCTTGAGGCCAACCCGCAAAAGGCGGCGGACATCCTCAAAGGGGTGTCCACCTGGTCCCTCAACAGCGCCGAAGAGCTGACCAAGGTGCAGGACAAGATCCGTGCCCTGGTGGCGAGCGGCCAGCTCGGCATCTTTGCCAACGGCTACTGGGGTCACAAGGCCATGAAGCTGAGCCCGGAGGTGAACCTCATCGCCGTGGCCCACTACCTGCAGGCGCTGGAGTGCCAGCGCGATGCCAACCGCATCGTCGCCATCCTCGGTGGCAAGACGCCCCACATCCAGAACCTGGCGGTGGGCGGGGTAGCCAACCCCATCAACCTGGATGCCCCTAGCGTGCTCAACCTGGAGCGGCTGCTCTATGTGAAGAGCTTTATCGATCGGCTCGGCGAGTTCATCGAGCAGGTCTACAAGGTGGATGCCGCCATCATAGCCGCCCACTATCCCGAGTGGCTGAGCCTGGGGCAGGGAGCCAAGCATTACCTGAGCGTGCCCGAGCTTCCCACCGATGCCAAGGGTGGCAGCTTCCTGATGCCGGGTGGTTACATCGAAAACGGCGATCTGGCGGGTTATCGCCCCATCGAGAGTCATCAGGATGCCTGGCTGATGGATGGCATAGCCGAGAGCAACAAGCACGCCTGGTACAAGGATGACGAACCTCTCAAACCCTGGGAGGGCAAGACCGAGCCCAACTACACCGGCTGGCAGGATGACGGCAAGTACTCCTGGGTCAAATCCCCCACCTTCTACGGCAAGGTGGTGGAGGTGGGGCCGCTCGCAGACTTGCTGGTGAAGCTCGCCGCCAAGCACCCGGAGACTGTGACCCATTTTGATCAGCTGAACGGCATCTACAAGGCGCTGACCGGCTCTGCCATCAAGACCGAACAGCTGCATTCCACCATGGGCCGCATCATAGGCCGCGCGGTGCGCTGCTGTGTGCTCAAAGACACCCTGGCGCACCAGTGGAAGGCGCTGGTCGACAACATCGGCAAGGGGGACTTCAGCGCCTACATCAAGGCCGAGATCCCGGCGGACAAGGAGTTTCGCGGGGTGGGCTTCGAGGAGGCGCCGCGCGGCATGCTCTCCCACTGGATCGTCATCAAGGAGGGCAAGATCGCCAACTATCAGGCAGTGGTGCCGTCGACCTGGAACTCGGGTCCGCGCAACTTCAACGACGAACCCGGTCCCTACGAGCAGGCGCTGGTGGGCACGCCGGTGGCGGATCCCGCCAAACCGCTGGAGGTGGTGCGCACCATCCACTCGTTCGATCCCTGCATGTCCTGCGCTGTGCACGTGGTGGATACCCAGAATGGCGAAGTGACCCAGGTGAAGGTGCTGTGATGAACACCTTGATCCTGGGGGTCGGCAACCTCTTGCTGAGTGACGAGGCGGTCGGGGTGCGCCTCGTCGAGGCGCTGGGGCGCGAATACCGTTTCGCCCCCGGCATCGAGCTGCTGGATGGCGGTACCGCCGGCATGGAGCTGCTGGAAGCCATGGCCAGCCGTGACCACATCATACTGGCGGATGCGGTGCGCAGCGGCAACCCGCCGGGCACTGTGGTGACCCTGCAGGGCGAGGAGATCCCGACCCTGTTTGGCCGCAAGATCTCCCCCCATCAGCTGGGGCTGGCGGATGTGCTCTCGGCGCTGCACATGACGGGGGAATCCCCCAAGCGGCTCACCCTGATAGGGGTGGAGCCCGAGTCGCTGGAACCCCGCATCGGCCTCACCCCGCGAGTGGCGGCGGCCATGGGGGAGGCGAAGGATAGGATCTTGACCCTGCTGGCCAGCGTCGGCGCCCCCGCCATTGCGCTTTCCGAACAGGAAAAGGCAAAACAGGAGCAGGAGGGCCTATGGCGCAGTCCCATTTGAGCGAGGCTGATGCCGTGCAGGAACGCGTGCAGGAGTTCATCGGTTTCGCCACCAATCCCGCGCCCCTGCTGGTGGCCCAGTATGAGCGGATCGCCCAAGAGCAGATGCAGGGGTTGCCCTTCTACCACGCCACTATGCCCATAGTGGCCGAGTGCGTGCTGTTTGAGGGGCAGTGGCTCGGTTGCGTGCTCACCCCCTGGATGCTGAGCCTGGTGGTGCTGCCGGGGCCGGATCAATGTTGGCCCGTGCGCAGCAGCAGCGATCGGCTCGCCCTGCAGCTCCCCTGCGGCAACATGACCTTCATGGTGGGCGAACTGCCCGAGACGGGGCAGCTGCTGGCCTGCTCCCTGATGTCGCCGCTCGATCCGCACCTTGGTGCCGAGGAGGGGCGCTCGCTGGTGAACAGCACCCTCAAGATGCTGCACTCCTTGCCTGTGCAGCAAGGTGCCGCCGGCGTGGATCTGGGGCGCAGACGGCTGTTTGGTGCCCGTCGTGGCCAACCGGCATAGCCGCTAGGTTTCACGCGAAATCAAGTTTAGAATAGGGGCCCGTTTTGGCCCCTCACTCGCTTCTTCGTCTGGCGTTTTTCTTCGAGGTGAGTGGTACAAACGAACAAGGAATCTTATGACCATTCAATGCCATGGCCGCCGCAAGGGCGTGCCTGTCGTCGCGGCCACCCTGCTGGCCCTGCTCTCGGGCGGACTCTCTCATGTGGCACTGGCAGCCCAGCCGGTTCCTGCCGAACTCAAGCTCGCCATCGGCGCCGAGCCTACCGAAGGGTTTGACCCCCTGCTTGGCTGGAGTCACGGCAGCTACCTGCTGCTGCACAGCCCGCTGCTCAAGCAGAACGCAGACCTCAGTTGGCAGAATGTGCTCACCCAATCTGTGACCCCGAACCAGGATGGCAAGGGGTGGCTCATCCGCCTCAAGCCCGACCTCAAGTTCTCCAACGGCGTGCCGCTCACCGCCGAAGATGTGGCCTTTACCTACAAGAGCGCTGCTAGGGGCGGCGGCAAGATCGACATGGGCAACTTTGTCTCTGCCAAGGTGCTCTCGCCCACCGAGGTTGCCATCACCTTGAGCGCCCCCCAGAGCACCTTCGTCAATGTGTTGGGATCGCTCGGGATAGTATCGAAGCGGGATTACGATCCCAAGCGTTATGCCCGCGAGCCGGTCGGTGCCGGCCCCTACCGGCTGGTGAGCTTCCTGCCCGGTCAGCAGCTGGTGGTGGAGGCGAACCCCCATTACGCCGGTGGCCGCAATGACTTCAAACGGCTGGTCTTTGTCTTTATCGACGAAGAGAGTGCCTATGCCGCCGCCCAGAGCAGCCAGCTCGATCTGGTGCGCATCCCCCCGTCGCTGGCGCCCACAGTGCCTGCCTCGCTCAAGCTCTGGGTACGGCCAAGCGTGGAGAACCGCGGCATCGTCTTCCCCATTCCTGCAGCAGGTAAAAAGGATGCCAAGGGTTATGCCATCGGCAACGACGTAACTTCCGATGTGGCGGTGCGCCGCGCCATCAACTACGCCATCGATCGCAAGCTGCTGGCCGATCAGCTGCTGGAAGGGCACGCCATCCCCGCTTACAGCGCGGTGGAAGGCTTGCCCTGGCAAAGCAAATCTACCGCCTTCAAGGACGGCGATGCCGCCCATGCCAACGCCCTGCTCGACGAGGCGGGCTGGAAGAGGGGCAGTGACGGCATTCGCCACAAGGACAATCTGCGCGCGGCCTTCACCCTCTGGTACACCAGTGGCGACAGCACTCGCCGGGATCTGGCGGAAGCTGTGCGGGCCATGCTCAAACCCATAGGTCTGGAGGTGAGCCTCAAGTCCGGCAGCTGGGAGCAGGTGGAGCGTGAGATGCACGCCAATCCGGTGCTGATGGGGTGGGGGAGTCTGGATCCCATGGAGCTATATCACCACTACCAGAGCGGTGCCGGGGGCGTCGAGTTCTACAACCCCGGTTACTACAGCAACCCCGTGGTGGATGGCCACCTCAAGCAGGCGCTGGATGCCCCGAACTGGCAGGCGGCCGTGCCCTTCTGGCAGCAGGTGGAGTGGGATGGCAAGACAGGCGCCGGAGTGCAGGGGGATGCCGCCTGGGCCTGGCTGCTCAATGTGCAGCACACCTATCTCGCCAACCGCTGCATCGACCTTGGCAAGGGGGCGCCGGAAATTCACGGTAGCTGGTCTTTGCTCAACAACCTCTCTGACTGGCGGTGGACGTGCCGCTAAGTTCGCCCTTGAGCACGTCAGGTTATATGTTGCTAAAAGCCCTGCTGCGTCTGGCAGGGCTCTTGTGTCTGGTCTCCGTCGCCACCTTTGTGTTGCTCAGCTACTCCCCCATAGATCCCATCAAGGCCTATATCGGTAACGATCTGCTCCATGTTCCCCCGGAGCAGTACGCCCGCATTGCCGCCCGCTGGGGGCTGGATCAGCCGCTGTGGCTGCGTTACTGGCACTGGTTCTGCCAGGTGCTGCAGGGGGATCTCGGTTACTCCATGCTCTACAACGCGCCTGTGGCTCAGGTGATAGGCAGCCGCTTTGCCGCCTCCTTCCTGTTGCTGGCGGGCGCCTGGCTGCTCTCCGGCTTTTTCGGCATCCTGCTTGGGCTCTGCGCCGGTCGCTATCTCAACCGCTGGCCCGATCGCCTTATCTGCCGCCTTGCTTACTTGCTCGCCTCCTTGCCCACCTTCTGGGTCGGCCTCTTGCTGCTTGCCCTGTTTGCTGTGCACTGGCCGCTGCTGCCGGTTTGCTGCGCCTGGACGCCGGGCCTCTCTGCCGATGAGGCGGACTGGCTGATGCGATTGCGCCATCTGCTGCTGCCGGTGACCACGCTGGCGCTGCTCGGGGTGGGCAACATCGCCCTGCATACCCGGGCGCGGGTGGCCGAGGTGCTGGCGAGCGACTTTATCCGCTACGCCCGCGCCCAGGGGGACGGTGGCTGGCCCATGCTGCGTCTTCACGTGCTGCGCCACGCCCTGACCCCGGCTATCTGTCTGCAGTTTGCCTCCCTGGGTGAGCTGATCGGCGGATCGCTTTTGGCCGAGAAGGTCTTCTCTTATCCGGGGCTCGGGCAGGCGACCGTGGATGCGGGGCTGAGGGGGGATATCCCCCTGCTGATGGGCATAGTGCTCTTCTGCACCCTGCTGGTCTTTATTGGCAACACTGTGGCCAGCGTGCTGCTGGCCCGCATCAACCTGGGCTGGGAGGGTGGGCATGCTGTTTAATCCGCTCCCCTCAATGTTGCGTCTGGGTTTTGCCCTGATCGGATTGGCGCTGCTGGCCGCCTATGGCTGGAGCCTCTCTCATCAGGATGTGCCCATGGATCTGCTGGCCCGCCAGCAGCCCCCCTCGCTGGCGCACTGGTTCGGTACCGATCAGATGGGGCGGGATCTCTGGTTGCGGGCCTTTCAGGGCACCCTCACCAGTCTGGAGCTCGGCATCAGCACGGCCCTGTGCAGCGGCCTGCTGGCCATGGTGGCGGCAAGCGTGTCGCTCATCCACCCCAGATGCGATGTGGCGGTGCGCCTCGTGATCGACGCCATGCTGGCGCTGCCCCATATGCTGCTGCTGATCCTGATCTGCTTTACCGTGGGGGGCGGCATGCGCGGGGTGATCCTGGCGGTGGCGCTCACCCACTGGCCCAAGCTGGCGCTCATTCTCTGCGCAGAGGCGCGGCGAATCGCCTGCAGCGACTATGTGGTGCTGGCCCGCTGTCAGGGGATGGGGGCGCTGCGCCGCTGGCGCACCCACCTGCTGCCGGGGCTCTTGCCCCAGTGGTTTATCGGCACCTTGCTGATGTTTCCCCATGCGGTGCTGCACAGCGCCGCCTTGAGCTTTCTCGGCTTTGGTCTGGCGGCCCATGAGGCCTCCCTTGGCCTGCTGCTGGCCGATGCCTTGCGTTATCTGGCCGGTGGCGGCTGGTGGCTGGCCCTCTTCCCCGGCCTGATGTTGCTGCTGCTGGTGTTGCTGTTTGATCAGGCTACCCGCGCCCTGCAGCAGCTCTGGTTTGGGGGTGAGCCATGCTGATATTTGAAACCGCCATCTGGCGTCAGCACAGGCTGGCGCTGCTATTCGATCAGGTTACTCGCGCGCTCTGCAGCAGCTCTGGTTTGGGGGTGAAGCATGCTGATATTTGAAACCGCCATCTGGCGTCAGCACAGGCTGGCGCTGCTGTTCGATCAGGTTACTCGCGCGCCCTGCAACAGCTGCTGTGGCACAGGAGTGAAGCATGCTGAGTTTTGACCATGTGACCATAGAGGCCGCCCACTACTCCTGGCTGGGGCGGCGCAGCTGGCAGCCTTTGCTGACCGACATCAGCCTGCAACTGGCGCCGGGGGAGATAGTGGCGCTGGTGGGGGGGAGCGGCGAGGGCAAGAGCCTGCTGCTGCAAAGCGCCCTGACCCTGCTGCCGGACAACCTGCGCATGCGCGGCACCATCTCCCTCGATGGCACGCCCCTGTGCGATGCCAGCCGTGCCCGTCTGCGCGGCCATACCCTCTGCTATGTGCCGCAAGGGGTGAGCGCCCTCAATCCGCTGCTGACGGTGGAGCGCCAGCTGGGCCGGGCGGCTCGTCTCTGTGGCCAGAACGGTTCCCGCGAACGGCTCGGCCAGCAGTTGCAGTGCTATCAGTTGCCCGCCTCCACCCTGGACAGCTATCCGCGCCAGCTCTCCGGCGGCATGGCCAAGCGCATTCTGGCCTGCACCGCGGCGCTCGGCGGCGCCCGCTATATTCTGGCGGACGAGATCACCGCCTGGCTCGACGAGGAGCTGGCCTGTCTGTTGCTCGGTCAATTGCGCGAACTGGCCAATCAGGGCAGCGGCATCCTCTGGGTGACCCACGATCTGGCGCTGGCGGCCCGCTTTGCCGATCGCATAGTCGCGCTGCATCAGGGCCAGGTGAGCGATACCCTGAGCTGCCACCACCTGCGGCAGGGGCAGGGAAGCGAGATGCTGCGTGCTCACTGGCAGGCGCTGCCCGAGTTCAACGCGCTCTTCTCTGTGTCGGAGGTTTCCTGATGCCGATTTTGTTGAAACAGAGAACTTGCTGCGCAGCAGATATGCAATGTCCGACATTCAATGGCCGGTGTTGCCGCAGTGCCATTCACCCTTTGTTACCCCGGAGGTCTGCTGATGTTTGAAGTACGGGATCTCACCATCGCTCAGGGGGAACGCCCTCTCTGGCAGGGACTGTCACTGGCGGTGAAGGCGGGCGAGCGGCTGGGGATGTCTGCCCCGAGCGGTTATGGCAAGACCACGCTGGGGCGGGTATTGGCGGGCTGGCAACCGGTTCGGGCAGGTGGGCAGATCCTGCTGGATGGGCAGCCTTTGCCTAAGCAGGTAAAAGGCTACAACCCCATCCAGCTGGTGCCCCAGCACCCCGAACTCACCTTCAATCCCTATCGCACCACAGGGCAGGCGCTGTGGGATGTGTGGCGCCCCGATGACGCCATGCTGGCCCGCTTTATGGTCAAGCCCGAGTGGCTTGAGCGCAAGCCGGGTCAGCTCTCCGGTGGCGAGTTGGCCCGCATCGCGCTGCTGCGCGCCCTCGATCCCCGCACCCGGTTGCTTGTCGCCGACGAGGTGACCGCCCAGCTGGATCCGCAAATTCAACGCCAGCTCTGGCGGGAGTTGATGCGTGAGTGCGAACAGCGCGGGCTTGGCATGCTTGTTTTCAGTCACCAGCAGGCGCTGCTGCGCCAGATCTGCCATCGGGTGCTGCGCTTTGGTGAGGCGTCGCCTGCAACTGGTGTATTGGCTGAAAACGCGGCCTGAGGATTGGTGTTCCCCCTCATCCCCAACCCTTCTCCCGCAAGGGGAGAAGGGAGCAGAAGGTGCCATCTCGTCAGGCTCGGGGTTTGGAAAACAGGGCTGGTTGTTATGCTTGCAGACCCTCTCAGGGGGACGCATATTTCGAGCATATTGCCAGCATCCACGCATAGGTTTCCCTTTCCCTGTTGAGACAGAAGAGAAGAATGCGACATCCACGAACCGGTTCCCTCTCCCTGGGGAGAGGGCCAGGGTGAGGGGGCAAGTGTGAGAGGCTGGCCATTTGGTGCAGATAGCACGGCTGGCAAGGTTCGCAGATAAAAGAGAGGGAGGCATCAGCCTCCCTCTTTTGTTATCCACCGTTAGCAACGGCGTTTAATCGGTTCATCTTCAGGCAGTGGCCAGCCAGTTGAGCCAGGCATCCATCCCTTCACCCGTGGTGGCGCTGACCTGGATCACCTGAATATAGGGGTTGACCCGTTTGGCGTTCTCGATGCAGCGGGCGACGTCGAAGCTGACATGGGGCAGCAGGTCAATCTTGTTGATCACCATCAGCTGAGCGGCGGCAAACATGTCCGGGTACTTGAGGGGCTTCTCTTCCCCCTCGGTGACGGAGAGGATCGCCACCTTGTACTTCTCGCCGAGATCGAAGCTGGCGGGGCAGACCAGATTGCCCACGTTCTCGATAAAGAGGATGCCCCCTTCATTGGCGGGCAGCTGGTGGCAGGCGTCGTGGACCATCTTGGCATCCAGATGGCAGCCCTTGCCGGTGTTGATCTGCACGGCAGGGACGCCGGTGGCACGGATGCGATCCGCATCGGCGCTGGTCTGCTGATCCCCCTCGATCACAGCGCAAGGGCGCTTGTCGGCCAGCTGGCGCAGGGTTTCGCACAGCAAGGTGGTCTTGCCTGAACCCGGGCTCGACACCAGGTTAAGCACCAGCTGGGCTGCCTCGTCGAAGTGTTCGCGGTTGTGGGCCGCCAGCTTGTTGTTCTTGGCCAGCACATCCATCTCGATGGCGATCAGCTGGCGCTGCCCCATGCCGGGTACCGATAACCCCGCTTCCCCTTTGCCATAGTGCAGATCACCCTGCTGATGGTCGTGGTCGTGGTCGTGGTCGTGGTCATGAGAATGGCTGTGGTCATGGGGATGCTCGTGGTCATGAGCATGACTATGGTGGTGCGGGTGGGCATGATCATGATGATGGTCGTGGGGGTGATCGTGATGGTGCTCATGACCCTCTGCTCCCACTGGCGCCCCTACCCAGTGGTAGTGGTGATGGACATCCCCCTGATGGTGATAGTGGTGGTGAACGATCAGGGTGCGCGGTGCGCTCTGCTCATGTTCGTGATGAGCGTCATGGGCATGAGGGTGGCCGTGCTCATGTTCATGGTGATGATGGTGCTCATGATCGTGAGCGTGGGGGTGTACATGGTCGTGATCCTCTTCATGGCCGGCGATCCGCGCCTGGCCGCATCCGCATACGCTACACATATCAACTTACCTCGATGTCGGTGATGCGCAGGCTATCGCCTTGCGCGACTCGTAATTTGTATCCGCCGCACTCGGGACAGGCCTGCCCGCGCTCGGTGAGGGTGACCGTCTGGTTGCAGTCGTAACACCAGGCTTCTGCCGCCTGATGCTGAAAGTGGAGCCGGGCCCCTTCGACGGCGGTGCCCTTGGCGGCGGCTTCGAAACAGAAGGCAATGGTGTCCGGGTCGACGCAGGAGAAGCTGCCGACCTCGAGCCAGAGGGCGGTCACCTTGTTAAAGCCCCGCTGGGCGGCCTGTTCAGCCGCCAGATCGATGGCAGCCATGGCCAGAGACATTTCGTGCATGGTGACTCCTTAACCGATAGGGGGAGGAGGAGTGACTCCTCCCCCTAATTGGGAAAACGGCATATGGGTGAACGGCATGGCCGATCAACAGATCCGCGGGAGCAGTTCCCCTTGCGGCAGCTCCAGATAACGGCGGCTGCCCCAGGGGTTGTTGAGCACCACCTTGTGGCGATCGCTCGCCTGAACCACGCCTATCTGGCTGGCAGAGGGGTTGAACTGTCGCAATATGCCCAGCGCGTCCTGCGCCTGTTCGGCAGGCAGAGCCAGCACCATGGTCCCCTCGTTGGCGAGATCATGGGGCTCGAAGCCGTAGAGCTCGCACAGGCCGCGCACCGGATCGCAGACCGGAATGGCGGACTCTTCCAGCTCGATGGCCACTTGGGAGGCGGTGCTCCACTCGTTGAGCACGGCGGCGATGCCACCGCGGGTGGCATCGCGCAGGGCATGGGGGGTAAGCCCCGCTTGCAGCAGCGCCTCCACCTGAGGCCAGAGGGTGGTGCAGTCGCTCTTGAGTGTCGAGCCCAGCTGCAGGGCATCGCGGGCCATCAGGATGCAGGCGCCGTGGCTGCCGATATCCCGCGACACCAGAATGGCGTCACCGGCCTTGAGGTTTCGTACCGAGATGCCCCGGCTCTGCTCAGGCAGCGGGAAGGTGCCGACCCCGCTGGTGTTGATGAAGATCTTGTCGGCCGCTCCTCTCGGCACCACCTTGGTGTCGCCGCAGACGATGCGGGCGCCGCTCTTGGCCAGCTCTGCGGCCATCGACTCGACGATGCGGACGAGATCCGCGTAGGGGAACCCCTCTTCGATAATGAAGCTGCAGCTGAGGTATTCCGGTTTGGCCCCCATCATGGCGAGATCGTTGACCGTGCCGGCGATGGCCAGCTTGCCGATATCGCCCCCCTCGAAGAAGAGCGGCGAGACGGTGAAGCTGTCGGTGGTGAAGGCGACGGGGCCCTCTACCTGCAGCAGGGCGGCATCTTCACCGCGCAGCAGGATCTCGTTGCCGAAGTGGCGAAAGAACAGCTGGTTGATCAGCTGGTTCATCTCGACGCCGCCGCCACCGTGGCTAAGTTGGATTTCTCTCATCGGGTCTGGTTCTCCACAAGATTGCCGAAACAGGCTGGTTCATCTCTCCTCATCACCCGACCACCGTGGCTTAACTGAATTTCTCTCATCGCTGCTGGATCCCCATATAGCGGTAGTAGGCATTGCAGGCCCCCTCGGAGCTGACCATGCAGCTGCCCATGGGCTGGGTCGGGGTGCAGCCCCGGCCAAAGACCTTGCACTGGTTCGGTTTGGCCAGCCCGCGCAGGATATCGGCGCACTGGCACGCCTTGTGATCGTCGATGGGGGTCTCACTGAGTTGAAAGTGGCGCTCCGCATCGCGCCTGGCAAAGGCATCCCGCAGGCGCAGGGCGGAGGCGTTGATGTCCCCGAGACCTCGCCAGCGAAAGTGCTCGCGGGTCTCAAAATATTGGTCGACCAGCCGCTGGGCGGCGCGGTTGCCGCTGGCGGTGACCGCCCGGCTGTACTGCACCTCCAGCGCGTAGCGACCCTCCACCTTCTGGCGCACCATCATCAGCAGCGCCTCCATCACGTCCACCGGCTCGAAGCCGCTCACCACCACAGGCACCTGATAGCGATCAACGATGGGCAGGTAGATATCGGCACCAGTGATGACGCTGACGTGGGAGGGGCCGATAAAGGCGTTCACCTTGGCAACCCCGTCGGCCATCACGGCGTGGATGGCGGGCGGTACCAGCACATGGTTGATATGAAACAGCAGGTTCTCCACCCCCGCAGCGTCGGCTGCTGCCAGCAGCGCGGCTGTCATGGGGGTGGAGGTCTCGAAACCGATGGCGAAGAAGACCACGGTTTTTTGCGGGTTCTCCTTGGCGATGCGCAGCGCATCGAGGGGGTCATAGACGGGGCGGATATCGCTCCCCTTGGCCCGCTGCTGGGCCAGCGTGCCCTTGGAGCCCGGCACCCGGATCATGTCCCCCAGGGTGACCAGAATGACGTTGGGCTCTCTAGCCAGTTCGATGGCCTGATCGATGCGCTCCTTGGGCATGATGCAGACCGGGCAGCCGGGGCCATGGACGAACTCTATGCTGGCCGGCAGCAACTGGGGCAGGCCGTATTTCATGATGGTGTGGGTATGGCCGCCGCACACCTCCATCACCCGCAGCGGCTCGGGCAGATCCTTTGCCAGTTCGGTAATTTGCGCGGCGAGGGCGCGGATCACCTCGGGCTGGCGAAAGCCCTGAAACAAGTCATTCAAGGTCAGCATGGCAAGATATCCTGCGCAGGGATAAGGGCCACCATCTGGCGGAAGCTCTCGAGGCTGGCCTGCGCCTCCTCTTCGTCAATCTTGCTCATCACAAAGCCGATATGGAGCAGCACATAGTCGCCAGGGTTGAGGGGCTCTTCGAGCAGCATGCAGCTGACGCGCCGCTGCACCCCCAGGGTGTCGACGGTGACGCAGTTATCTTCTGGGTGCAGCTGCACCACCTGAGAAGGTATGGATAGACACATGGATTTCAGGACTCCGACAAGGTGGCACAACCGGTTGTGGCAGGCTGGTGCGTGGCAATATGGTGGATGGCAAACCAGAGCTGACCGGCGGCTATGCCACCGTCATTGAGCGGCAGGGTTTCGCTGGTCAATACCTGGCGGCCGGCTGCTTCGAGGCCGGGCACAAGCTGGTCCATCAGCACCCGGTTTTGAAACACGCCGCCCCCGAGCGCGACCGGATAGCCGGGGAAGCGCCCGGCCAGGGCGATGACCAAATCGCTGATGGCGCAGATAAAACCGGCGGCCAGGCTGGCGATGGCGGTGCCTTTGCGCCGCTCGCCGACAAGGGTATTGAGCAGTTCGGCCCACTCGATTTTAAGCGGCCCCTCCGCGCTCTGGTTCAGGCCAAAGGCGAGGGGGAAGGGCTGTTCATCTAGGGTCAGCCGCAAGGCGGCGGCCTCCAGCAGGAGCCCCGCTTCGCCCTCGTAATCCGGGGTATCTATCACCCCCAGCAGCGCGGCCACGGCGTCGAACAGTCGGCCGATGGAGCTGGTATGGGGGGCGTTGCGACCCAGGTGCCAGAGCTGGTGCAGGTTGCTGATCCGCTCGATGGGTAGCCGAATTACCAGCGGAATATCGAGGGCGCCGATCTCGTCGGGGGTATACGACTCAAACAGCAGTCCCAACAGCTGGCGCACCGGCTCGCGAATGGCCGCCTCGCCGCCAATAAGCTTGAAGGGTTTGAGGTGCGCAACCCGTGTAAAGCCCTTCACATCGGCCAGCAGCAGCTCGCCACCCCAGAGGGTGCCGTCATCCCCAAGGCCGGTGCCGTCGAAGGCAAAACCCAGCACAGGGCCCCTGATGTCGTGCTCGGCCATCACAGCCAGCAGGTGGGCGTGATGATGCTGCACCTCGAGATGGGTCGCACCCTCTGCCGCGCAATAGCCCTTGGCCCACTGGTGGCTGAGATAGCCGGGGTGGCAGTCCGACACCAGCAGCTCTGGCTTGAGATCGTAGAGATCGCGAAAGGTGGCGAGGGTCTGCTCGAAGTGGCCCTGCATCGGCAGGCTGTGCAGATCGCCGATATAGGGGCTGTAGATGCGCTGGCGACCGAAGGCAAGCGCCAGCTGGTTCTTCTGCTGCGCCCCGACTGCCAAGAGCGGCACCCTGACAGCCTGTTTCAGGCTGGGAGTACAGGGGGCGTAGCCCCGGGCGAGGCGCAACGTCTGGCGCCGTCCACCTGCCCACTGCACCAGACTGTCGTCGCAGGGGTGCAGTATGGGGCGGTTGTGATCCAGGATGCCGTCGATTTCGCCCCCGAGTTCCCTGACCACAGCATCGCATTCGATGAGGATCGGGCTGCCGCGACCATTGGCGCTGGTGGCCACCAGCGGCATGGCGCATGCGTCCAGCAGCAGTTGATGGAGCGGGGTGTAGGGAAGCATGACGCCGAGATAGGGAATGCCGGGGGCTATCCCTTCGGCCAGCGGGGTCGCGGTGTGTTGGGATTCTGACGGCCGATCATCCTTGGTGCGCTTGCGCAGCAAGGTGATGGGCCTGGCCTGAGAGGCGAGCAGCTTCCACTCCTCCTCGCAGCCGGTGACATGCAGTTTGGCCTCGGCAAGGGAGCCCATCATCACCGCCAGCGGCTTGCGCTCGCGCCGTTTGAGCTGGCGAAGTCGTGCCACGGCGGACTCGCTGCGCGCATCACATATCAGGTGATAGCCCCCCATCCCCTTGACCGCAATCAGTGCCCCCGCTTGCAGGGCGCGGGCAGCCATTTGCAGGGCATCCTCACGCTCGGCCAGGGCATCACCCTTGCCGCTGCGCCAGCTGAGGTGTGGCCCGCACTCGGGGCAGCTCACCGGTTGTGCGTGGTAGCGCCGATCCAGCGGATCCTCATAAGCCGCCGCGCAGCGCGGGCACATGGCAAAGCCCGCCATGGCGGTGTGGGGTCTGTCGTAGGGGAGGCGGCGGATGATGGTGTAGCGCGGGCCGCAGTGGGTGCAGTTGGTAAAGGGGTAGTGATGGTGGCGATCAACGGGGTTGGCCACATCCGTGGCGCACGCCTCGCACATCCCCTGATCCGGCGAGATGGCGACCGTGGCTGCGCTCTGCTGCTGGCTGGCCTTGATATGAAACTGGCCGTCGTAGTCGGGATTATCTGCTCGGGGCAGTTCCCGTTCGCTGAAATGATCGATACGGCTGAGCGGTGGTGCCAGCTCCCGCAGTTCGCGGGCAAAGGCGGCCAGCTGCTCGGGGGAGCCTTCTGCGCCTATGGTGACGCCGTTGGCATCGTTCAGCACATAGCCGGTAAGCGCGTGGCGCAGCGCCAGCCCATAGACGAAAGGGCGAAAGCCGACCCCTTGCACTATGCCGTCGATATGAAATTCGCGGCGCAGTCGGGTTTCTGCAGAATGGGCTGCTAGCGTGGCCGTCATACCGGCTCCTGCTGCAGGGCATCTTGGCTCTCTGGCAGGCGCAGCACCCGGCGCTCGTTCTCCTCGCGCCGCACCCAGCCATCCATCTCCATGCGCAGGCAGAACGGAATGGCGTATTTACGCGACAAACCGGTGATCTCCTTGAAGGATGCCATGTCGATCAGATCTCCCACCTGCTGGCCCGCCAGCACGGCGGCGACCATCTGGTTGTAAAGGGCGGTGTCGTAGTAGATGGGGCCATCGAGCTGCACCAGATACTTGAGTCGCGCCAGGTTGCGCAGCTGCTTTTGCAGCGCGCAGTTTTTTTGTAAACCATTGCGCTGCAAGCCCTGCTGCAGGGCGGTGGGCAGCTTGCGGGTGATAAAGGGATCCAGCTCCACGCCGCCGGGGCCCAGTTTACCGGGCTCGTAACCCTCCTTGCCTTGATCTCGCACCACTTTGAGCACCAGCTGTGCCTCTTCCCCTAAATCATCTTCCGACTCGCCGCCGCCCGGCTGCCACTTGTCATGGTGCAGGCGAACCAGCTGCTCACTTTTGAGCTGCTGGAGCAGGGCTTGAATGACCGGCAGGGCGATGCCAAATCGGGTCGCCAGCTCGGCGGCGCTCAGGGGCTCGCATTTCAGTGTGGCGAGCAGCCGCTCGCGGCTCTGTGCCAGCCAGTGGTTGTCCAGCAGCCAGTCACCGAGCGGGGTGACCTGATCGGGCTGCTCGTCAAAGCGGCTGGCCAGCACATAGCCGTTGAGCCCCAGTTGCAGGGTGGCGGGGTTGTAGTTGGCGAGTTCATCGGGCAGCTCGCCCAGCAGGGCGTGCAGTGCCTTGCGTCTGGCGGGATGGATATCGCCGCACCAAAGGATGCGGGCGCCGTGCAACAGTTCGCTGCTGCCGTGGCGGATAATGGCGAGCGGCTGGCCGAAAAAGCAGGGGATGGGGTTGGCAAAGATCAGTCGCGCCAGCCGGGTGTCCTTGATCGGGACAAAACGGGCCCGGCCGTGCCAGCTGCCGAGGGCGATTTCAACCTCGCGGTTGCGTTGCTCCCGGATGCTGCCGCCGACCTCGTTCAGTCGCACGATAAGGTGGGTCGCCGCCTCGCACTGGCCGGCGGCGCTGGTAAGGCAGTGGCCACGTGCCACCTCCTTGTGGGGCACTTTTTTCAGGCCCACTGCCACCCGGCAGACGGCGCCAATTTCATCGACGCTCTGGTGATAGGCCTGCAGGGATCGCACCTGCACCTCCCGATCGGCGGGGTAGAGGCGCAGCTTGTCCCCCACCTTGAGGCTGCCCTGCTGCAGGGTGCCGGTGAGCACTGTGCCTGTGCCATTGGCGGTAAAGACCCTGTCCACATAGAGGCGCGGTGGTGCCTCTTCACGAGAGCGGCGCGGCGCGCCCTGCTCGCGGGCAGCGTGCGATGCTGGCAGATCGGCAAGCTGGCCCACGATGGCAGTGTGCAGAGCGGCCATGTTGGCGCCGGTTTTGGCGCTGACGCTGATGATATCGGGCACCATGTCGCTCTCGTCCATCACCCGTTCCAGCAGGCTCTCTTCCAGCAGGGCCAGCTCGTCGGCGCTGACCAGATCGCACTTGTTAATGCAGACCAGCAGACGCGGCACTCCCATCGCCTTGAGCAGGCGCAGGTGATCGCCTGTCATCGGCATCCACCCCTCGTCGGCGGCAATCACCAGCAGCACCAAGTCCAGACTCCAGAGCCCCGCCACCATGTTGCGGATATAGCGCTCGTGGCCGGGCACGTCGATGACGCCTATGGTGTTGCCCTGACCGTCATCGAAGTGGGCAAAGCCGAGATCCTGGGTCATGCCGATGGCCTGCTCGTGGGCGCGGGCTGTGGTGATTCCGGTGAGGGCCTTGATAAGCAGGGTCTTGCCGTGATCCACGTGGCCGGCAAGGCCGATAACGGCGCGATAGGGGGTCATGGGATCAGGGCTCCTCTGTTGCATTGATCTGGGCGGGCAACAGCAATTCCTTGAGTTGGGCTATCAACAGCTCCATCTCAGCCGGCAGCAGGGTGGCCATATTGAGCAGCACCTTCTGCTGGCGCACCGTGGCAATGACAGGCACCGGCAATTCCCGCAGGGCGTCGAGCAGTTGCTGGGCCGGGCGCGGATCTGTGCATTCCAACGCCAGCGCCGGGTAGAATTCGTCCGGCAGGGTGCCGCCGCCCACCACCAGTTGGACGGGCACCTCGGCAAAGCAGCCGGGCAGGGCGGCCATCAGCTGCTCGCTCCTGGCCTGCATGGCGGCGGGCTTGCTCAGGGTGCGCTGGGCGATGCCCTCGCCGATGGGGGATTTGTTGAGCTTGTGGATGAGCAGGCGTTCCAGCAGGGAGTAGACGATGCGGCTCGGGCGGAAGGTGCGCATCATGGGGTGTTTTTCCAGCCGCTTGATAAGATCGCTGCGGCCGCTGATGATGCCCGATTGCGGGCCGCCCAGCAGCTTGTCGCCTGAGTAGCAGACCAGATCCGCCCCCGCCTTGATGTACTGGCGCACCGAGGTTTCATCCGGTGCAAACTCTTCTGTGGTCAATCCCGAACCCTGATCCACCGCCAGCACCACCTGCTCTGGCAGGGCGCGGGCCAGCTCGCCGATGTCGGGGGATTCGGTAAAGCCGCGAATGGCGAAATTGGACCTGTGCACCATCAGCACCAGCGCGGTCTGATCCGTGATGGCATCCAGGTAATCGTTGGCGGTAGTGATATTGGTGGTGCCCACCTCCACCAGTTTGGCACCGGAGAGCGCCAGAATGTCGGGGATGCGAAAGCCGCCGCCAATCTGGATCTGTTCGCCCCGCGAGACGATCACCTCGCGCCCCTTGGCCACCTCCTGCAGCAGCAGGAAGAGGGAGGCGGCGTTGTTGTTGACCACCAGCGAATCCTCGGCCTGGGTGAGGCAGCCTAGCAGGGGAGCGATCAGCCCCTTGCGCCCGCCACGCTTGCCGGTGGCGAGATCCAGCTCCAGATTGTTGTAGCCGGTGTTGAGGTCACGCACCTCGTCCCACAGATCGCTACTTAACGGCGAGCGCCCCAGATTGGTGTGCACCAGGGTGCCGGTGGCGTTGATGACCCGGGTCTGGCGCTGGCGCAGCTGTTGCTGGCAGCGTTTGGCAATGAGTGCCTCAAGGTGCTCGGGGGCGACGCCGTGCTGGCGAAAATCTTCGCTCTGGCGCAGTTCACTCAGGGAATCGCGCACTGCCTGAGTCACCAGCGGGCGGCTCAGCGCATCGATAAACCTAGCGAGAAAAGGTTGCTGCAGCAGCTGTTCCACTTGTGGCAAGCGACGCTGGTTTGCTGGAGTCGCGGTATAAGAGGCGCTGGGGGCGAGGGAGGATACGTCAGACGGAGTTGGCATGGGATGACCCTGGCTGTGCGTGGGAGTGACATGCACGCCGCCTTGCCGGAGGAAGGCCGCTGCGACGCTGCTTATTTGCTGCTTTTCGCCATTCATGAATTAATAAAAAAGGCGAATGGATAAATTAATGTTCGAGCAGATAAATAAGGGTGTCGGAGCGCATTCAGATTATATTGGCAATGCGACAGGCGCCTTGTTAGAACAATGTGTGAAACAGTCGTCAACCAGCCTGAAACATAATTGACGGTTTCTCTCCAATATATGAAATTTGGCGGAAGAGGCAGGAATCGAACCTGCCAAAGCCTTCTCGGCTCTCATCGGTTTTGAAGACCGAGGAGGCCACCAGACCCCATCAGCTTCCGCAATGGCCACCATTTTGTGGCAATTTTCTGTGACTGGCAACGCTTTTTTTGTCATGAAAAAGCGGGGGTTAGCGGTTTTTTGAAAAATCAAAAGAACCTTGTTTTATATCAAATTCAGCACGATTAGCCCGATGTTTTTAATTTAACATCGGGCCTCGATCACATTGCCAAAAGCGTCAGTCAATAACGCTCGTTAACAACTCGGTAAATAGTTATCGCTCGGCGTTGGCGATATTCCATTGGTCCAGTCGTTCTATTAACAAGCTGGTATCCTTGGCGGCATCAAGGTGCTGATAAAGATAATCCATCGCCTCGCTCACCATCTCGGTCATCGGGAAGGAGAAGGCCACAATGGCCGGTTGCACCCCGACAAAGATCACCTCGGGAACAAAGGTCTTGAGCTCGTCGATCAGGAAATTGAGCGGCATATTGTGGGTCGAGAAGATAAACATCTCGGCTATGGTTTCGGGGGGGATCACCTGCAGGGTGCCCGCCTTCTCGCCGATCTCGGCGGCATCCACCAGCACCACCCGCTCCGGTTGCAGCTCCCGCACCTTGTGGACCACATTTTCCGGCGCTATGCCGCCGTCGATATGGATCCAGCCGGGCAGGGGCGCGGCTTGCAGCTTGTCCGCCAGATAGGGGCCGGCACCGTCGTCCCCCATCATGGCATTGCCCACGGTCAACACGAGATTGCAGCCCATCAGCGGCTCCTTACCATCAGGTACATATGGGGGTCGTTATAGAGGGCGGTGAGCTGATCCATAAAGGTGTCGGTCCAGCCCAGCTGCTGCTCATCGAGCAGATTGTCGGCTTTGCGCAGCCGGTCGAAGGCACAGGCCAGCATGTGGCAGTGCTCGCGATAGACGGTGATCTCGCCAAAGGTGAGAAAACCCTCCATCTTGCGGCGTGCCTCGCTGCCGGCCGGCAGTTTGGCCACCCAGTCGCGATAACCCGCCAGTGGGCAGACCAGATCGGCGCTCAGACAGTCGACGATGCCGAGGTGGTGGCCGATGGCGAGGCTGTAGTACATCACCTCCTTGGCCTCCTCGGGCACGTCGAACTGCTCGTCCACGAACTTGCGCGAGAGACGGTAGAAGAAAACCTGATCAGCCATGCACCGCCTCTCCCTTGCCAACGGTCCGGTTGAGGCAGGCGTTGGCCAGGTTGTTGACGATCTCCGCCAGGCGCGGATCGTCATGTTGAGCGAGGTAGCTCCGGATGCGCAGATCCACATCCTGCTGGGTCGCCCCTTCGAGCAGGGCCATGAACTCGTCGGCTATGATCCGCCCCTGACGGTAACCGGCCATGCGGCGCGCCTCGCGCTCTATCATCACCCGGATTTCGTTGGGGATGCCGGTGTGGCGCAGCTCGACCCGCTCACCCGGTTGCACCTGGTGGCTGGTGGCTTTGAGTTTCTGCTCCAGCAGACCGAGCGCCACGGCAAAGCCGTAGATGGTGGCGGCAGGCGTGGGCGGGCAGCCCGGAATATAGACATCCACCGGCACTATCTTGTCGGTGCCGCCCCAGACGCAGTAGAGGTCGTGGAAGATGCCGCCGTCACAGCCGCAGGCGCCGTAGGCGATGCAGATCTTGGGGTCGGGCGCCGCCTCGTAGGCGCGCAGGGCCGGTACCCGCATCGCCCGGGTCACCGCGCCGGTAAAGAGCAGGATGTCGGCGTGACGGGGAGAGGCGACCACCTTGATGCCGAAACGCTCGGCATCGAACAGCGGTGTGATGGTGGCGAAGATCTCGATCTCGCAGGCGTTGCAACCGCCGCAATCGACCCGGTAGACATAGGCCGAGCGGCGAATGTCTTTGAGCAGGGTCTTCTTGAGCCTGGTGATCTCGGGATCCTGTGCCAACGGCACGGCGCGGGTATGGGCATGGCCGACAACCGGTTCTATGCCTTTGATCTTGCTCATCACATCCACTCCTGTTGTGTGGTCATCGGTGTGGCAATCGGTGTGGTCAGGGCCGAGTCAGGCTGGCTCAGCATGCTCTGTTTTCGTTTGCAGTCGGGGCAGTGGTGCAGTCGCTCGGGATGCGCCAGCGGGGTGGCCGCTTGTACCAGGGTGTCCTCCACCAGCGCCACCAGCTTGCTCGGGGCAAAGTAGGTGCCGCACAGGGTGCAGGGGGCCAGCGCGAAGCGGGCCTCCTCATAGAGATCCGCCTTGTTGGTCACCGCCAGCTCGAACTCGGGGGAGAGGGCGATGGCATGGGTCGGGCAGACCTCCTCGCAGCGGCCGCAGAAAATACAGCGCGCCATGGAGATCTCCCAGCGCCGCTCGCCGGTCTCCATGTCGACTTCCATCACCAGCGCATTGGCCGGGCAGGCCTTGGTGCAGGCGGCGCAAGCGATGCACTGATCGGCCTGATATTTGGGTTTGCCGCGAAAATCCCGGTTCACCTCGTAGGGGGCGAAGGGGTACTTGGCGGTCGGCGTGCCCGCCTGGAGTATGGTCTTGAACAGCTTGATCATGATGACCCCTTACTTGAGCGGAGAGTTTTTGCGGTCGATGCCGTAACGCTCGATCTCCTTGTAGGAGACCACGGTGGACTTGCCCTTCCTGGGGTCGACCAGGGTGACCCGGTCGGTGCAGGAGTAGCAGGGATCCAGGCTGCCGATGATGAGCGGCGCATCAGCCACTGTATTGCCACGCAGCATGTAGCGCAGGGCAGGCCAGTTGGCGTAGGTGGCGGCGCGGCAGCGCCAGCGGAACAGCTTCTGGTTGTCCCCTGTCATGCTCCAGTGCACGTTCTCGCCGCGGGGCGCTTCGGTAAAGCCCAGCGCAAACTTGCCCGGCTGATAGGTGAAGCCTTCGGTCAAAAGCGGCCCTTCCGGCAGGTGCTCAAGGCCAAACTCAATCATGTCGAGGGAGTCGTAAAGCTCGTGGATGCGCACCAGTACCCGGGATTGCACATCGCAACCCGCCTTGGTCTGGATCTCCATCGGCAGCTCGCGGTAGCCGGCAAAGTCGTGGACCCGGCGCACGTCACGCTTGAAGCCGCTCGCCCGCACCATGGGGCCGACGCAGCTGAAATCGCGGGCAATCTGTGGGTCGAGCTTGCCGATACCGATCAGGCGAGAAGAGATGTTGGCGGTATCTAGCAGCATGGCCACCAGGGGTTTGAGCTCGTCACGGAGCTCGCGCACCAGCTGGGCACCCTTGATGCGATCTTCCTTGAAGATATCGCGGCGCACCCCGCCAATCAGGTTGAGGCCGTAGGTCTTGCGCGCGCCGGTCAGCAGTTCGGCCAGGGTCATGGATTTCTCCCGCACCCGGAAGAACTGCATGAAGCCGGTGTCGAAACCGGTGAAGTGGCTCGACAGGCCTATGTTGAGGATATGGCTGTGCAGGCGTTCCACCTCCAGCAGCACGGCGCGGATCATCTTGGCCCGCTCCGGCACCTGGATGCCCATGGCGTTCTCCACCGAGGTGGTGTAGGCGACGCTGTGGGTAAAGCCGCAGATGCCGCAGACCCGGTCGGTCAGAAACGCCACCTCGTTGTAGCCCATGCGGGTTTCCGCCAGTTTTTCCATGCCGCGATGGACATAAAACAGCCGGTAGTCGGCATCTATGATGTCTTCCCCATCGACGAACAGGCGAAAATGTCCCGGCTCGTCCGAGGTGATGTGCAGCGGGCCGACCGGCACTATGCGGTTGGCCTCATTGCCCAGCTCGTTGATGAAGGGGTAGGTCTCTGTGTCCGTGGTGGGCATGGGGCGCTGGCGATAATCCATGGCGTCCTTGCGAAGCGGGTGGATATCCTCAGGCCAGTCGTCCGGCAGCACCAGCCGGCGTTCGTCCGGCAGGCCGACCGCGCGTAGGCCGTACATGTCGCGGATCTCCCGCTCGCCCCACACAGCCGCTGGTATGGTCGGGGTGATGGAGGGGTACTCCTGCTCTATGGCGTTGACCAGCACCTTGACGGTGATCCAGCTCTTGGTGTCGCCCTCCATGGAGAAGACGTGGTAGACGGCGAAGTGACCGTTGAGGCTGCGCTCGTCATTGGCAAACGAAACCGAGAGCCAGCCTCCCTGCTTGTGGAAGATCAGGCTGGTGAGGGCCACCAGGCTGGTGGGCTTGACGGTCAGGGTGGCCTGATCGGCGGTCTGCCACTGCTCGTCGATGATGGCGTGGGGCAGTTGCTGTCGCAGTTGCTGGATATAGTCGCAGCCGATGCGATCCGAAATGGCGATGGTCATGCAGTTCTCACTTTATGTTCGGGAATGAGCAATCGGAAAAGGTGAAATCGAAAAAAATGGCTGTGATGGCGGGCATGGCTTATACCCCGACCAGATAGGCGAGCAGCGCCAGCAGGGCCAGCCCCAGGCCATAGCGGGTGAGCTTGTGGGTGCGCACGAACTGGGTGCGGGCCATGGCGTTTTCGATGATGCCCGCAAGAAGAAAGGCCACCAGCAGCTTGCACAGCAGGATCAGGGCTGCCACCGCCAGTGCGGGCAGGCTCCAGTTCGCCGCCTTGCCGAAGGGCAGGAAAATAACCAGAAAAAGCTGCACCACCACCAGTTGCTTGAGGCCCATGCTGAGCTTGAGCAGCGCCAGCCCCGCGCCCGAGTATTCGGTGAGCGGCCCCTCCTGCAACTCCTGTTCTGCTTCGGCGCAGTCAAAGGGCAGCTTGCCCATCTCCACAAAGACCGCGAAGGCGCAGGCGGCGCCGGCCAAGAGGGTGGCGATCGGCGCGGCCAGCGGCTGATTGGCCACATAGCTGCTGATGTTGCCCAGATCCGAACTGCCCACCATCATCGCCATGATGAAGCAGGCGAGCACCAGAATGGGCTCCACCAGAATGCCCAGCGTCAGCTCGCGGCGGGCACCTATCCCGGCAAACATGCTGCCGCTGTCCAGCCCCGCCAGGGAGAAGAAGAAGCGGAAGATGGCGAACAGATAGATGTCGGTGATGAGATCCCCGGCGATGGGGAAGGGGGATTCCTGGGTCAGGGTCGGCAGCGCCATGGCTACCAGCAAGAGGGCCGAGATCAGCAGCGCAGGCATCAGGTTGAAGATGATGCCGGCAGGCTCGGGGGTGACCTCCTGGCGGCGCAGGAGCTTCCCGATATCCCGGTAGTCCTGCAGCAGGCCCGGCCCCTGACGGGAGTGCATTTTTGCCCGCAGCACCCGGTTGAAACCTGTGGCCAGCGGCGCCAGCGCCAGCATGGCGATGGCCTGGGTCAGGGCGAGGGCAACCATGCCCCAGCTCGGCATTTCAAGAACAGGCATATCAGACTCCTACAGCCATCAGGATAAAGAGCGCCAGTACAACGCCATGGAGGATCCAGCCAGTGTTGCCGGGGGCGTCGCTCACCCCGTGCAGGGCGGTGGCCAGATCGAGCTGCGGCTGTTTGCGATAAAGCGGCGCGCAGAGCTGGCGCAAGGTGTGGGTGACACCGCCGGAGGTGAGGCTCATGCGCTCCTCATAGGCGTAACCACAGGCCCAGGGCGTACCGGCGTGACGACGACCCAGCTTGGGCCCCTTGAAGATGGCCACGACCAGCAGCGGGATGAGGAACAGCCCCAAGAGGGTGATGGCAATGACCGGCGGGGAGAGGATCGCCTGAGCGCTATCGAGCGGCAGCAGGGTGGCGCCGGTGGCGACGCTCATCTGGCTGGCCACAAGGGCCTGACCGTAACCCGCGATATGGGGGGCAATCCAGGGGGCGCCCAGACCCAACACCAGACAGACGGCGGCCAGCAGCAGGGTGCCTGCCACCATGGCATTGGGTACTTCGCGGGCCTGACTCGCTTTCTCGCTGCGCGGGGCACCGCAGAAGCAGATGCCATACACCTTGACGAAACACATCACCGCCATGGCGCCGGTCACCGCCAGCATCACCACCGCGAGCGGGGCCACCACAGAGGTGCCGAGCTTGGTCATGGAAAGCAAGGCCTGATAGATAAACCACTCGCTGACAAAGCCGTTGAGCGGCGGCAGCGCCGAGATGGCCATGGCGCCGATAAGGAACGCCAGCGCGGTCCAGGGCATCAGCTTGGCCAGGCCCCCCATCTTGTCCATGTCACGGGTGTGCAGGCGGAACATCACAGATCCTGTGCCCATAAACAGCAGGCTCTTGAAGATGGCGTGGTTGAGCAGGTGATAGAGCGCGCCGAGCAACCCCAGCACCACCAGCGCGGCTTGCTGGTTGGCGATGCCTATCATGCCAATGCCCATCCCCATCAATATGATGCCGATGTTCTCCACCGTGTGGTAGGCGAGCAGCCGCTTGAGATCGTGCTCGGCCAGCGCAAACAGCACCCCGAGTACAGCCGAGCAGGCACCGAAGATCAGCACCATGTAGCCCCACCAGAGCTGGCTGGCGCCGAGAAAATCGATGCTGACCCGCAAAATGCCAAACAGACCCAGTTTCACCATGACCCCGGACATCAGCGCCGAAATATGGGAGGGGGCGACGGGCTCGGCCACCGGCAACCAGCCGTGCAGGGGCACGAAACCGGCGCGCAGGCCAAAGCCGCAGAAGCTGAGCAGGAAGACCAGGGATGCCAATCCGCCCGCCAGATGGTGTTCACGCAGGGCGGCGAACTCCAGCGAGCCACTTTCGCGGCAGAGCAGCCAGAAGGCGATGAGCACCAGCGCCATGCCGATATGGTTCATCACCAGATAGAGACGGCTCTGCTTGGCGGCGTCCGGGTTGGTCTTGACCAGCCAGTAGGTAGTCAGGGTCACCAGCTCGTAGCAGAGCAAAAAGCCCAATGCGTTGTCGGCCAGCACCATGCCCACCATGGCAAAGAGGAAGAGGTTCATCAGCACGCCAATGGCCACATCCCCCTTGCCCTGGTACTCGCGGATATAGGCAAAGGAGTAGAGGGAGACGGCGACGCCCACGAGGGTGATCACCAGCAGCATGAGCGCGGCAAGCATGTCCAGATGTACCGAACCCAGCAGCCAGAGCTGGCCGTCGATGGGGGCACCTTGGGCCAGGGCCTTGATGGCGGCAACCACACCGACCAGCGAACCCAGCAGGGCAAAGCCGCTATTGAGGCGGTTGGCAAGCCAGGGCTGCTTTTGCAGCAGCAGACCGGCGGCCGCGCCCAATAGAAAGAGCACGAGCGTGCCCATAACAAGCGGGGACAACATCAGCGAACTCCCTCTGTGATTGAAGCGTCGAGTGAAGGGGGCGTGGTCGTGGAGGTCGAACATGCAGAGGCCGAGAATGCGGGCGCACCTTGCGGGTGAGCGTTGGCGGCTTGCAGGCGACGGTCGCGGGCGGCGCTGGCACAGGCACTGTCGTTGACCATGCTCAGTGACTGGGAGGGGCAGGCCTCAATGCAGGCGGGGCCTTCTGCGCGAAATTCACAGAGGTCGCACTTGACCGCTATGCTGCGCACGCCGGGCTCCCAGCTCAGCAGATCTTCGCCAAAGCAGCGCAGACCGGCGGAGGTGGAGGGGTTGCTGGAGCGGATGGAGCTGGGGATATAGGTGTCGTAGCTGTTGGCCATGGCCACCGGACGGCTGCCACCGCTCTGGATGGCGCCGAACGGGCAGGCCACGGCGCACAGGTTGCAGCCGATGCAGAGCGACTCGTTGAGCTGCACGCAATCGTCCGTCTGGGCAATCGCCTCGACCGGACACACCTTAATGCAGGGGGCGTCTTCACAGTGACGGCACTGAACCGGCATGGTCGCCTGCTCGTGTCGCATAACGGTTAATCGGGGGGCTTGCTGCAAACCTTGCGCCTTGTGAACCGTGCTGCAGGCCGCCATACAGGTGCCACAGCCGATACACAGCTTGGGGTCAGCGATAACGAAGCGGTTCATAGCCTACCTTGTCGTGTCGCGAACGGAGAGAATAGGGGCAGGATGGCAAAATGCGGGCCAGATTGACTATTAGCGTGAAATTGATTTCAAGTTGTTGTTTTTAAATGGCTTTAAATTTTGTGTCGAGCCGTGGCGAGGACGCGGCACAGTGTCGAAGTGTGACGTTCGTCACTTGTGACGAAGGGCGGGAGAGGCTTCGTCACCCCGGAAAAACAGTGCCGACAGGGAGGGATACGGGGTAGTGATGAAGGGCGGAAGGGTTATTCATCTGCGGTAGGGAATGGGGTGCAAAGAACGAAGTAAATTGCACCGTTTGCAGCCATATGGTCGTCGTGGTCAGCTCCCTTCTCCCCTCGTGGGAGAAGGGTTGGGGATGAGGGGGAGAAATGCCCCCGTGGTTAACGGTTAACGGTTAACGGCAAAAAAAGAGGGAGGCCAATGCCTCCCTCTCTCTTGCTGGCGTTCTTTATGCCATCAAAAACGCCATCAAATATCCACCTGCGAGCCCAGCTCTATCACCCGGTTGGGCGGGATTTCGAACTGATCCGGGGCGCGCAGGGCGTTGCGTTGCAGCAGCATAAACAGCTTGCCGCGCAGATAGAGGTACCAGGGGCGCTCCTTCATGATCAGCGACTCGTGGGCCATAAAGAAGGAGGTCTCCATCATGCGGCAGCTCAAGCCCTCCGCGTTGCAGCGGTGGAAGATCTCCTCCATGTTGGGGGTCTCGCGCCAGCCGTAGCTGGCCACCACCCGCCAGAAGGTGGGGGAGAGCTGCTCGATGCAGACCCGGCGCACGTTGTGGACGTAGGGCACATCCTCCACCCGCAGGGTGAGCAGGATTATCCGCTCGTGCAGCACCTTGTTGTGCTTGAGGTTGTGGAGCAGCGCATGGGGGATCACATTGACCACCCGCGACATATAGACGGCTGTGCCCGCCACCCGGGTCGGCGGGGATTTTTCCAGCGAGGCTATCATGGGCTCGAGCGAATTGCCGTGCTCGTTCAGGCGGCGAATAAGCTGGAAGCGCTCGCTCTTCCAGCTGGTCATCAGGGTGAACATGACGGCGCCCAGGGTGAGTGGCAGCCAGCCACCGGAGAAGATCTTGCCCAGGTTGGCGGCAAACAGCGGCACGTCGATGGCCAGCAGCAGGGCGAACAGGGCAGCCACCAGGTAGGTGGGCCAGCGCCAGCTGTTCTTGGCCACGGAGCAGAAGAGGATGGAGGTGAGCACCATGGTGCCGGTCACGGCGATACCGTAGGCTGCCGCCAGATTGCTGGAGTGCTCGAAGCTCATGATGACGATCACCACTGAGATGTAGAGCATCCAGTTGATGACGGGAATATAGATCTGGCCGGACTCCTGCTCGGAGGTGTGGACGATGCGGATGGGTGAGAGATAACCGAGCCGCACCGCCTGCCGGGTGAGGGAGAAGACCCCGGAGATCACCGCCTGGGAGGCGATCACGGTCGCCATGGTCGCCAGCACCAGCAGCGGCAGCAGCGCCCATTTGGGGGCGAGCAGGAAGAAGGGGTTGGCGATGGCCGCCGGGTTGCCCAGCAGCAAGGCCCCCTGGCCGAAGTAGTTGAGCACAAGCGACGGCAGCACCACCACAAACCAGGCGAGCCGGATCGGGTTCTTGCCAAAGTGGCCCATGTCGGCGTAGAGCGCCTCCACCCCTGTGATGGCCAGCACCACGGCGCCGAGGGCAAAGAAGGACGTGGTCTGGTACTCGGCGAAGAAGCGCAGCGCCCAGATGGGGTTGAGCGCCCCCAGCACCTCGGGATTCTGGATGATGCTGCGCAGCCCCAGCACGGCCAGGGTCAGAAACCAGGTGAGCATGATGGGGGCAAACAGCTTGCCCACCATGGCGGTGCCATGTTTTTGAATGGCAAACAGCAGGGTCAGCACCAGCACCGAGAGCGGCACTATATAGGGGTCGAGGGAGGGGGCCATCAGGCTCAAGCCTTCGATGGCCGACATCACAGACATCGCCGGGGTGATCACCACCTCGCCATAGAAGAAGCTGCCGCCAATCAGCCCCAGGATGATCAGCACAGGCGTCCAGCGGGGAGAGGCATTGCGGGTGGCCAGCGACATCAGGGTGAGAATGCCCCCTTCACCGGCGTTGTCGGCCCGCATCACGAAGGAGAGGTACTTGACCGAGACCACCAGGATCAGCAGCCAGAAGATGAGGGAGAGAAATCCCAGGATGGCGGCGGGTTCGGCCCCGATCCCGAATTGACCCGACAGGCACTCACGCAGGGTATAGAGGGGGCTGGTGCCGATATCACCATAGACCACGCCAATCGCCGCCAGCGTGACGCCGGACAGGGCTTGTTTGTTATCACAGCTCATGAGGTTATCTTGTTACACGTTTGCCAAAGCACAAGGGCCCGAACGATCAGGAAAAACCCTGATATTCAATCGGGATAGTATTAAGAAATTGCTATGGGAAAGGGAGTTAACTGGATATAAAGGGGCTCATTATGGGACACAGTCTGTTCATCTGCCGTTAAGCGTATGATGACACACACTCTGTGGGATCATGCTCTGGTATAAATAATCAAAAGGGGCTTTTGAACGAAATTATTAATTATCCATTGATTGAAATAACCCGTCGGGGCGCGTGCAAGCGTTTGTTTTCTCTGAGTATCCATTTTGGCCAGAGTTTTCAATCAGGCTGATTGAAAAATATACGATAAAATGCTGACTAATAAATTGATGCAGAGGTGGGTAAAGAGGACTGTGTTGGGTGGCGATAGAGTCTTTATTTATCAAGAGACAGGAAGTAGGGTGCAATGAACGAAGTGAGTTGCACCAAGTATTAAAAGAGGCAAAAGGTGCAATGTGCTACGCTTATTGCACCCTACGGCCCTATACCATTAAATTTTAAGTGATGTGCATGCATGAATAAGCTCTTTTCCCATAATCGTTGGGTTTATTTTTGTGAAGATCTCACCCCCACCCCAGCTGAAAGCGAATTTAACACACCCAAGACGAACTAGATTTGCAAGTGCCAATTTTACATCATGGCTTGGTTCTTTAAGGAGATCTACATCATCGTTATTATCATCATAGACAATAACACTGTTAGGCAAGTTTGCGGTTAATATACCGTTGTGTTGAGTATCTTCAAAAGGAACAGAGTATATTTTTTGCAAAATATTTGCTTCTAAGTAAGATATTTGAGCGAGTATTTCAATAAACGCACGCTCGATTTTTATACCTGTCATCTTATTTGTGCCATTAACTAAAAGACGAGCCCATAAATCTTGAAGTTCATTGTTTTCCTCCAGAGTTGCATATTCGAATAATGCAACAGCATTCTTTAATGGGATAGGATTGTCAGGTGCGGGCAGTCCACTTTCATGTAGAAATTGCTTAGCGCGCATCATTAGTCTGATTTGTCTTTCCCATCTAATATAACGTAATTTATCTTCAACAATCCCCTTGTATTGCTCCAGCGGCCCAGAAATGAATTTTGATAAAAAACTACCTACTTCTTGACTAGCTGTAATAGCTTGGGATGTCGTTTTTGCTACTTCTTGTGTTGCTTTGGCAACTTCTTTTATAGATTCACTGTCGGAACACATCTAATAAACCTCTCTAATATAGGAGTAAAACTGTTGATTTTTATGCGCCGAGCAATTTCTTGGCGACTTCAAACAACGCTTGCCTACCTTCTTGAGTTTTTAGAACTGATTTGATTAAACTAATTATTTTATTTCCTGCTGTCTTATACCACATCCCTTTTGGGAATATATCTAAGTCTGATTTTGTTTTGTTTATTGCATTGTCGAATTGTTTTTTATCATTGCTTGATATTTCATCGCGAGCTTCAAGTTCTTCGACTCTACGCTTTAAATCATCTAGTTTTTCTTTTAGTACGTTAGCTTCTTCTTCAGTAAAGTAAGAGTCTGGTTCGTCTATTGATTCGTCAACTTTTTCCTGAAAGCTTTGAGTGAAATCATCAATTATGGATGTGTCATTGAACCTGAGGTTTATAAGATCTTCTTTTATATATCCTAACCAGTGCGGTATTGTTGCTATTGCAGAGTCTAAGTCATCATACGCTTTTTGTTCAACATTTTTATATTGTCCAGGAGACATTTGACATATAGTCCTGGATGCTACATCTGCATTTTTGTTTATGTTGATAAAGTTTATAACTCCCGAGCTCTCATAAATTCTAAATGTATATTTTGGTTTTGCTGAAAATGTTACATGCACCAATGTATTTCCATTATCAGGAAATACAAGAGTGAAGTCTTCACGACAAAAGTTTTGATCGCCCAAAGAACTTATTATTCTTGATTTAACAGAGGTTTTTAAAATTGTCATATTGTCACCAATTTAAAGCCTGCACTTTCGATAATGAGTAGTAAAATTTTAATTTTTCCATATTAACTGAATACGATAAGAACTGAAGGGACATGGGTTGAAAACCTGCTCTGGCTCAACAAATCAGTCGATGTAAAACGATTTATCATTCAGGTTTGCTTGGTGCTTATGGGCTATCCCGATAGTAAAACCAAACAATGGCCGCCCCGGAATCTTCTCTGATCATGCTGTTTACACTCCCCGATAATCAGCTGGGGCAGGGGGCTGTCACCTGGTGTCGAGCTCGTCACTTTTGTCGTGTCGATCACAGTTCGGCGGGGCTGTCGTCATCGTCACCGGCCTGAAAGTCGTCGTCCATGTTTCTGATTACCCCTTTATTTTCAGTTGCTTGTGAACTTTATTTGGCCCGTCCCCGCTTTTGGTCTGATAAATGCTTTGTGGGTGAGCCGGCTGCGTCGTCGGTGTTTGAGTGTGCGCCCCCTGAGGCGATGACACTTGGGCACGCCGGGCGATGCCAGTGCGGCAGTAACGAAACATTTAGGATCCCTCTCTATGAACAGCTTCGTGATTGCAGATCCCAGTCTTTGTATTGGGTGCCGTACCTGTGAGGTGGCCTGCGCCGTGTCACACCAGTCAACGTCCTGCGCGGGTACCGTTGAGCGGGAGGGCGGCCTGCGTCTTGCCATCGAGGATGGACATCTGGTCTCCAAGGACAGCTATTTCCAGCCGCGCCTGAAGGTGATCGTCGGCAGCAAGGTGACTACGCCCGTGCTGTGCCGCCAGTGTGAAGACAAGCCGTGTGCTGTGGCCTGCCCCAACAATGCCATTGTCAGCGAGGATGGTTGCGTCAAGGTGCTGCAGGCGCGTTGCATCGGCTGCAAATCCTGCGTGGTGGCCTGTCCTTACGGTGCCATGGCGGTGGTGGTGAAAGAGGTGGCCCCCGAAGCCGATGCGCTGTTCAAGCGCCCGCAGACCAAGGCGCAAGCCTTGAAGTGCGATCTCTGCCGTCACCGTGAGGCGGGCCCGGCCTGTGTCGAGGTGTGCCCGACCCAGGCGCTGCGCTTGGTGACGCCGGAGTCGCTCGGCGAGCTGAACCGCCAGAAGCAGCTGGCCAGTGCCGAGGCGATGGCGTCCTGCCAGCGCCAGCCGGTCTCCGCACAGGGGTGAGGCATACGGGAGTGGGGCATCAAGATGGCGTGCACAGCCCCTTGCTGGGCGCTGCTTTGCCCTTTATCCCTGGCAAGCCATTTTCGTTAAAGGCCTTTTATCGTTAACAGCCTTTTACCGTTAACAAACAAGAGTGTGAGTCATGAAAAAAGTCATTACCGTCTGCCCCTATTGCGGCACCGGTTGCAAGATCAACCTGCTGGTTGAAAACGACAAGGTGGTGGGGGCCGAAGGCGCCAACGGCCGGACCAACGAGGGGCAGCTCTGCCTCAAGGGCTATTACGGTTGGGATTTCTTGAACGACACCAACCTGCTGACCCCCCGTCTCAAGAGCCCTATGATCCGCCGCGAGCGCGGTGGCAAGCTCGAATCCGTCTCCTGGGACGAAGCCATCGACTTTGCCAGCAGCCGTCTGGCTGCCATCAAGGCGAAATATGGCCCGGACGCCATCATGACCACAGGCTCGGCCCGTGGCCCCGGCAACGAAGCCAACTATGTGATGCAAAAATTTGCCCGCGCCGTGCTTGGGACGAACAACGTCGACCACTGCGCGAGGGTGTGACACGCACCCTCAGTCTCCGGTCTGGAGACAACTGTAGGCAACGGCGCCATGAGCAACGCCATTCCCGAAATTCAAGAGACCAAGTGCCTGCTGGTGTTTGGTTACAACGCTGCTGACTCTCACCCCATAGTCGCCCGCCATATCCTCAAGGCGAAGGCGAACGGGGCCAAGGTGATTGTGTGTGATCCCCGCATGGTGGAGACCGCCCGCATCGCCGATCAGTGGCTGCCGCTCAAAAACGGCTCCAACATGGCGCTGGTCAATGCCTTCGGCAACGTGCTGATCGCCGAGAACCTCTATGACAAGGCGTTCGTCGCCAACTACACCGAGGGGTTTGAGGCCTACAAGGCGCTGGTGGCCAAGTACACCCCGGAATACGTGGAGGGGATCACCGGCCTCAAGGCCGCCGATATCCGCGCCGCCATCCGCACCTATGCGGCCTCGCCTGCTTCCATGATCCTGTGGGGCATGGGGGTGACCCAGTACGGTCAGGCGGTGGATGTGGTCAAGGGGCTGGCCGGAATTGCGCTGCTGACCGGCAACTTCGGTCGCCGTGGCACCGGTTGCGGTCCGGTGCGCGGCCAGAACAACGTGCAGGGCACCTGCGACATGGGGATGCTGCCGCATCAGTTCCCGGGCTATCAGTCGGTGAGCGATCCCGCCATCAGCGCCAAGTTTGCCAAGGCGTGGGGCGTAGAGTCCCTGTCCCAGAAACCGGGTTATCGCTTGACCGAGCTCAGCCACAAGGTGGAGGAGGGCAAGTGCAAGGCCTTCTACATCTTCGGGGAAGATCCGGCGCAGACCGAGGCCGACCTGGCCCAGTTCAGGCGTACCCTGGGCGGCATGGATCTGGTGATAGTGCAGGATATCTTCATGACCCAGACCGCCGAGATGGCGGATGTGATCCTGCCCGCCACCAGTTGGGGCGAGCACGAGGGGGTTTACAGCTCGGCGGATCGCGGCTTCCAGCGCTTCTACAAGGCGGTGACGCCGCCGGACAATGTGAAGCCGGACTGGGCCATCTTCTCCCTGATGGCCACCGCCATGGGGTATCCCATGGAGTATCGCGACACCCAACAGATCTGGGACGAGATGCGCGCCCTTTGCCCGCTCTATACCGGGGTCAGCTACGACAAGATGGCCGATCTCAAGAGCGTGCAGTGGCCTTGCCCGACCGAGGATCACCCGGGCACCAGCACATTGTTCGAGGGGAATGTGTTCACCACCCCGAGCGGCAAGGGTCAGCTGATTGCCTCCGAGTGGCGGGCACCGCTGGAGCAGCCTTGTGCCGAGTACCCGCTGGTGCTCTCCACGGTACGGGAGGTGGGTCACTACTCCTGCCGCTCGATGACAGGCAACTGCTCGGCGCTGCAGACCCTGGCCGATGAGCCCGGCTATGTGCAGATCCATCCGAGCGATGCGCAAAAGCTTGGCGTGAAGGATCAGGCGCTGGTCTGGATCTCGTCGCGGCGCGGCAAGGTGATCACCCGGGCCAACTACAACGAACGGGTCAACGCCGGTGTGGTCTACATGACCTACCAGTGGTGGATCGGGGCGTGCAACGAGCTCACCATAGAGCACCTTGATCCCGTCTCCTACACCCCGGAGTACAAGTACTGCGCAGTGAAGATTGAGCGCATTGAGGATCAGCCCGAGGCGGAAGTGTACGTCCAGACTGAATACAGTGCTCTCAAGGCGAAATTGCGCAGCGCCGCCAAAGGGTAATCGTCGTTAAATAAAGTGGATCCAGGCTCTGTTCACAGGGCCCGGATCCTCTCATCCTTTTTTCAGCTGGCAGGTGTCCTTCATGAAAAATGAATTAACTCTCTCATTCGGGATCTTTTATGTTTCCGCTTATTTTCTGGTGATGTTATTGGGGCTGGTCTGCTTCTGGTGGCACGACGAGTTGATATTTCTGCTGGGGTTCGGTTTCTTCGGCTGTTTTATCGCCGCGCGCATCGCCATGGGCGCCGTGCTGGCGGCGCTGAGCGTGCAGGCGGCCTGGCTCATCGCCTTTCTCTCCACCACCCTGGTCAACGGCTTGCTGACGGGCTTGCTGGCGCTGGTGATCCTGCTCACCCATCAGGCGGTGTCTGCAGAAATAGCCGACAATATCAGTGGGTTATTGATTGCATTTCAGCTGCTGTCGGCCGGTTTCATCCTGGGTGGCCTCAAGCTCTACAACTACCAGCTCATCTCCTCCTGACGGGGTGCAGCCATGGGCAAGCGGCGGCTATCCAGTCAACCCATCAAACGACGCCATGCAGCGACGCGAGCCGACAGGAATTGGCGGAGCACGGCAATATATGTGAGCCAATGTGAGCATATTTGGTAGTGATGGCGGGATATTGGCGCTGGCCTGTCTGGTTGTAATGGGGGTAGGGCTACCTTATTATGCGTCAGGCAGTGAGAAGCTATTTCAAGGCATGTTAGTTTTTATAATTAAGCGTTAAGTTTTTAAAAATTAATTATAACATCTGACGGATCTGGCTGACCTGTTGTTTACCGTCGTTGCTGACCGCAATGTGCCTGCAATCTTTTGCCCATATAGATGTAACGTGAGGCCAGAATGCTGAATGTGAGTGCCATTCCGTTAACCGACATCTCACCCATCTGGGATGACGGCTTTCTCTCTCTCTCCAAGAACCTGCTCTCCGCCGTCACCCTGGATGATTTCATCAAGAAGCTGAACCGGATCGACGCCTGCTTCGCCGGGGTGACCCGGGTCAACCTGATCCTCAATCTGGGGACGGGGGAGGAGGCCCTCTTCTACTTCATGGGGGAGAAGGGCCCCAAGCACCTGGTCTGTGCCAAGGCTGATCTCCATTTTTCCAGGGAGCAGGCCATAGTGCTGCCCGTGGCCCGCTTTCACAACCGCTGCGAGTTACTGGCGGCGGCCGGGGTGTATGAGGGGTTGCACTCTTACTGCCAACTGCCCATCACCACGGCCCGCAGCCACCTGGGCGGGGTGGAGTTCATCAGCCCGGCGGCCAATGCCTTCCCGATGGAGACCCTGGCCAAGCTGACCCAGCTGGCGGCCATCGTCGCCATCGCGCTCGAGAACGTGCTCGACAAGGAGCGCACCCTGGAGCAGGCCAACTCCCTGCGTCTGGAGCGCGACAGCTGCAAGATCCTGGTGGATGTCACCAATGCGGTGATCAAACTGGTGCGCATCGCCGAGCTGCCGAGGAGCCTCTTCTCCATACTGCAGCACCACTTCTCCATCAGCAGCCTCTGCCTGGCGGAGTACAACGCCACCTCCGACAGCTTCAAGAGCTATCTGGTCAATCAGCAGCAGAGCGATCAGCCCGGCATCATCAACCACTCCTGTTTCGAGAAGAACTGTCTGCAGGGGGCGCTCGGCCACAGCGAGCCCTTCTTCATCTATCGGGAGCAGGGCCACGGCTGCGATTCGAGCTGCCGCTTCAGCTCCCAGATACTGCCGGCCGATGCGGACAGCTCCTGCATACTGCCGCTGCGCTATCGGGGCAATCTGCTGGGGGTCTTGATCCTCTCCCACCCGGATGCCGATTTCTTTGCCGACATCGATATCTCATTGCTGGAGCAGGTGGCGGCCCGTACCGCCATTGCCATGAACAACGTGCAGGCGCAGCAGGAGATCTCCAACACCACGGGGGCCCGCGAGAAGACGATCCGGGTGGCGGAGCTCGAGCCCAACGCCGATTTCTCCAGCATCATCTATCAAAGCGCCGTCATGGAGAGCGTGCTGGAGAAGGTGAAGCTGGTGGCCCAGAGCGACTGCTCAGTGCTGATCCTGGGGGAAACCGGCACCGGCAAGGAGCTGATCGCCCAGGCCATCCATCGGCTGAGCGATCGCCGCGAACAGGAGATGGTGAAGGTAAACTGCGCCGCCATTCCCACCGGCCTCATCGAGAGCGATCTGTTCGGCCACGAGAAGGGGGCCTTCACCGGCGCCCTGGCCCAGCGCATCGGTCGCTTCGAGCGGGCGCACAAGGGCACATTGTTTCTGGACGAGGTGGGGGACATGCCGCTGGACTTGCAGCCCAAGCTGTTGCGGGTATTGCAGGAACACGAGCTGGAGCGGGTCGGCAACAGCAACCCCATCGCCATCGACGTGCGGCTGGTGGCGGCCACCAACTGCGATCTGCTCTCCATGGTCAAGAACAAGCGCTTCAGAAGCGATCTCTACTACCGGCTCAACGTCTTTCCCATCGAGTTGCCACCCCTGCGTGAGCGGCGCGAAGACATACCGCTCTTGGTCAACTTCTTCATCAAGAAGATCGCCAAGCGGATGCGGCGCAACATCACCTCGATCCCGGCCGATGCCATGAAGATGCTGGTGTCGCTCCCCTGGTACGGCAACATCCGCGAGCTGGAAAACATCATAGAGCGCGCCGTGGTGATGACCCGGGGCCATGTGCTCAACCTCTCGCCGGACGAGCTGATGCCGCTCAAGGGCTATCACAAGATAGAGACCCTGGTCTATGACGAGCCCGAGCAGGCCTTGTTCAAGGGCGCCAGCAGCCAGAGCGAGGGGGTGGAGGACGAGCGCCAGACCATCATAGACACCTTGCGCGAATGCAACGGCATAGTCGCGGGGGAGCGGGGCGCCGCCAACCGGCTCGGCATGAAGCGCACCACCCTGCTGTCAAAGATGAAGCGGCTCGGTATCTCGGCGAAAGCCCCCCAGACCCTCAACTAAGGGCTCCAAGATGTTGCTCGAACTCGATAGCGATACGCCGCAGGTGCTTAGCGCCCACCGGGAGGTGGTCCATTACCAGCGCGACGGCGTCACCACGGACAGCGCCATGCAGCTGCCCTGCGAAACTCCGGTGGCGCTGGTCTACAACGGCCTGGCCCACAGCGTCATGATGTGTTCAGCCGCCGATCTGGAGGACTTTGCCATCGGCTTTTCACTCTCCGAGGGGATCATCGACAGCCTCCACGATATTCACGACATCGATCAGGTCGATGGCTGCCAGGGGATTGAGCTGCATATCACCCTGGCCAATCGCTGCGTCCATCGCCTGAAAGAGAAGCGGCGTACCCTGGCGGGGCGCACTGGGTGCGGCATCTGTGGCAGCGAGAGCCTGGAGCAGGTGGTGCGCACTTTGCCGCGGCTGCCGGACAGCCAGCGCTTCGAGGTGACCCTGATCGACAAGGTGCTGGCGGCGCTGCGGCCCCTGCAGTTGCTGGGGCAGAGCACGGGGGCCACCCATGCCGCCGTCCATGTGGATGGTGCGGGCAATATCCTGGCCATTCGCGAGGACGTGGGGCGTCACATAGCGCTCGACAAGCTGGTGGGGCACCTGCAGCGCACCGGCCGGCGCGACGGCGCCATCCTGGTGACCAGCCGCGCCAGCTTCGAGATGGTGCAAAAGTGCGCCAGCGCCGGGGTGGAGATACTGCTTGCCATCTCGGCCGCCACCGAGCTCGCGGTCGAGCGGGCCGAGCAGACCGGGCTCACCCTGGTGGGCTTTTGCCGCCCGGGCCGCGCCGAGATCTACAGCGGTCGTCAGCGCATCCTGCTGGGCTAGTGTGGTCTTGCTCGCCGCCTCATCCGGTCGGCGACGTCATAGCGCCGGCAGGTACAAGGCCATTGGCGGACGGGGGGCGGCTCGGGTATAGTCCTGCGCCAACAAGATAGGTTCGGTCGGGCGAAGCGCAACCCGCACCCGCAAGGGTTGCTTGAGGTCGCCGCCCGCCGACACAGCGTCAAAGGATACTTAGCCCATGAAATTCAGCCCCTTGCTGGATGAGATGATGAAGGCCCTGCAGGTGCTGCCGGGGGTCGGTCCCAAGTCGGCCCAGCGCATGGCGTTCACCCTGCTCGAGCGCGAGCGCAGCGGCGGCTTGCGACTGGCCCAGCTGCTCAACCGGGCGCTGACCGAGATAGGCCACTGCAGCCATTGCCGCACCTTCACCGAGAACGATCGCTGCGAGATCTGCGCCAATCCCAAGCGCGAAGAGAGCGGCCTGCTGTGCGTGGTGGAGAGCCCGGCGGACGTGGCCGCCATCGAGCACACGGGCCAGTTCTCCGGCCGTTACTTCGTGCTGATGGGGCACCTGTCCCCCCTCGATGGCATAGGCCCGGAAGAGCTGGGGCTGGAGATCCTGGAGCGGCGCCTGAAGGCCGAGTCCATCAGCGAGCTGATCCTGGCCACCAACCCCACTATCGAAGGGGATGCCACCGCCTGGTATATCGCCGACATGGCCCGCGCCGCCGGCGTCAAGGTGAGCCGGATTGCCCACGGCGTGCCGGTGGGTGGCGAGCTGGAGCTGGTGGATGGCACCACGCTTTCTCACTCGCTGATGGGGCGTCAGCCCCTTAATTGAGCCCGCGTCAGCCCCTTAATTGAGGCCGTATCAGCCACTGAGCTGAGCCTGCGCCAGGCTTATTGTTTCCCAAACCCGCCTCGGCGGGTTTTTGTTTGAGCAATGGGCGGTGCCTGGCAGTGCGCTGGCGCAAAAATCGCCATTCGCACCGTCAGCAGACTTGTCCCCCTTGAAATGGGGATCCCAGGCCCCATCTTGTATCAGGAATGTGTTCAACCCGAATCGCCTGAGGATAGTGTCGATGACCCAAAGCGTTCATGCCGAAACCCACGGGTTTCAGACTGAAGTCAAACAACTGCTGAGCCTGATGGCCCACAGCCTCTACTCCAACAAAGAAGTGTTCCTGCGCGAGCTGATCTCCAACGCCTCAGATGCGGCGGACAAGCTGCGCTTCAAGGCGCTTTCCGATGCCTCTTTGTTCGAAAACGACGGCCAGTTGCGCGTTCGCCTGGTGGTTGATAAAGAGAATCGGACCCTGACCATCTCTGATAACGGCATAGGTATGAGCCGGGATCAGGTGATCGAGCATCTGGGCACTATCGCCAAGTCCGGTACCGCCGAGTTCTTCAAGAACTTGTCCGGTGATCAGGGCCGCGACTCCCAGCTGATCGGTCAGTTTGGTGTCGGTTTCTACTCCGCCTTCATCGTTGCCGACAAGGTGACTGTGGTTTCCCGCGCCGCCGGCACCGAGCCTGATCAAGGGGTGCAGTGGGAATCGGAAGGGGAAGGCTCCTTCACCGTGGCCGATGTGACCAAGGAAGGCCGTGGTACCGACGTCATCCTGCACCTGCGTGCCGAAGAGGAAGAGTTCCTCGACGACTGGCGTCTGCGCGCCGTGGTCGCCAAGTATTCCGACCACATCAGCGTGCCGGTGGAGATGTTCAAAGAGGGCACCCCAGACCGTGAAGAGGATGGCGAGACCGTCGTCGGTACCCCGGGCGAGTGGGAGCAGGTCAACCGCGCCACCGCACTCTGGACCCGCAATCCGAAAGAGATCAAGGACGAGGAGTACCAGGAGTTCTACAAGCACGTCGCCCACGACTTCGAAGATCCGCTCTTGTGGGGTCACAACCGGGTGGAAGGGGCGCAGGAGTACACCAGCCTGCTCTACGTACCGGCCCGTGCCCCCTTCGATCTCTACAACCGGGATCAGAAACACGGCCTCAAGCTCTACGTGCAGCGCGTCTTCATCATGGACGACGCCGAGCAGTTCATGCCGGCCTACCTGCGCTTTGTCAAAGGGGTGCTGGATTCCAACGATCTGCCGCTCAACGTCAGCCGTGAAATTCTGCAAGACAACAAGGTGACCGTCTCCCTGCGCAAGGCCTGCTCCAAGCGGGTGCTGACCATGCTGGCCAAGCTGGCCAAGGATGACAGCGAGAAGTACGCCAAGTTCTGGAGCGAGTTCGGCAACGTGCTCAAAGAGGGTCCGGCCGAGGATCACGCCAACCGCGAAGAGATCGCGAAGCTCTTGCGCTTTGCCAGCACGGCGGGCGAGGGCGAAGCCCAGACCGTCTCTCTCGAGGATTACGTTGGCCGCATGAAGGAAGGCCAGCAGAAGATTTATTACATCACCGCCGACAGCTTCGCCGCCGCCAAGAACAGCCCGCACCTCGAGATCTTCCGCAAGAAGGGCGTCGAAGTGCTGCTGATGTGGGAGCGCGTCGACGAGTGGCTGATGAGCCACCTCACCGAGTTCGACGGCAAGCAGCTGGTCTCTGTGACCCGTGGCGAGCTGGATCTGGGGGATCTGGAGGATGAAGCGTCCAAGCAGGCGCAGGAGGAGGCTGAAAAAGCCAACGCCGGTCTGGTTGAGCGGGTCAAGCAGAGCCTGGCCGACGCGGTGAAAGAGGTGCGTGTCACCCACCGTCTGACCGACTCACCCTCCTGCATCGTCACCGACGACCACGGCATGAGCACCCAGATGATCAAGCTGATGCGCGCCGCCGGCCAGCCGGTACCTGAGCAGAAGTACATTCTGGAGCTCAACCCGGATCACGCGCTGGTGAAGAAGCTCGACACCATCCAGGACGAGGCGCTGTTCGGCGAGTGGGTCACCCTGCTGCACGAACAGGCCCAGCTGGCAGAGCAGGGCGGGCTGAATGATCCGGCGAGCTTCGTCTCCCGTATCAACCGTTTGTTACTCCAGGCATGATGTTTGGGCCCACTGCATGCAGTGGGCCTTTTTTATGTGGCGCTTGCCCGACAAGGGGCAAGCGCCTCTCTTCGTTATTGGGGGGGCGCTGCATTTTCACTCATTTTTTCAGGGTAGCGTTGCGGCTTGAGTCGCCTCGCCGCTGCGGGAACATGGTGAAAAATAAGCCACTCACACGGGGCAAGCTTGTGAAAATGAGCGAAACCGTGTAGTTTTTTGCCTTCTCAAGAATTGAATAACCAATCAATAGGAGCGTGTATGCGCATTGTTCTGTTGGGGGCTCCGGGTGCCGGCAAGGGTACTCAGGCTCAGTTCATCATGGAAAAACACGGTATTCCGCAGATCTCCACCGGCGACATGCTGCGTGCGGCGATCAAGGCGGGCACCGAGCTGGGCCTCAAGGCCAAAGCCGTGATGGACGCAGGTCAGCTCGTCTCTGACGACATCATCATAGGCCTGGTCAAAGAGCGTATCGCCCAACCGGATTGCGCCAACGGCTTCCTGCTGGATGGCTTCCCGCGCACCATTCCCCAGGCGCAAGCCATGAAGGATGCCGGTGTCGTGGTCGACTTCGTGCTGGAATTCGACGTGCCGGACGAAGAGATCGTCAAGCGCATGAGCGGTCGTCGCGTCCACTCCGGCTCCGGCCGTACCTACCACGTGGTGTTCAACCCGCCGAAAGTGGAAGGCAAGGATGACGTGACCGGCGAGGATCTGGTGATCCGTGCTGACGACGAAGAGACCACAGTGCGCAAGCGTCTGGACGTGTACCATCAGCAGACTGCGCCGCTGATCGGTTTCTACGGTAAAGAGGCGGACGCGGGCAACACCCGTTACGTCAAGATCGACGGCACCCAGCCGGTGGATCTGGTCAGCAAGCAGCTGGCCGCCATTCTGGGCTAAGCCTGCCGTTGCCAACCGCAATCGGTCGATAACGAGTCTGAGACAAGGGTCCATCCAGGGCCCTTTCTTGCATCATAACAAGAACGACAAAAACAGCATGACAGGAAGCTAACGTGACCACCAAAACCGGGATCTTGCTCGTCAATCTGGGGACGCCAGCGGCGCCGACCACCTCCGCCGTCAAGGCCTTCCTCAGCCAGTTCCTACAGGATCCGCGGGTGGTCGAGATACCTCGCCTGTTGTGGTCCCCCCTGCTCAACTTCGTCATATTGCCGCTGCGTGCCCCCAGGGTGTCCAAGCTCTACCAGCAGATCTGGACCGAGCAGGGATCGCCGCTGATGGCCATCAGCCAGCGTCAGCGCGATGCCCTCGAGCAGGAGCTCAAGCGCGAAGGGGTGGATGTGCCCGTGGTGCTCGCCATGACCTATGGCAAGCCGTCACTGGCCGACGGTTGGCAGGCGCTCAAGGCGCAGGGGGTCAACCGGGTGATACTGTTGCCGCTCTATCCCCAATATGCCGCCAGCACCACGGCCGCGGTGTTTGACGGCTGGGCGCGGGTGATGAAAAACGAGCGCCACCTGCCGGTGATGCGGCTCATCCGCGACTATCACAATCACCCCGAATACATACAGGCGCTGGCCATGAGCGTGCGCCGCCAGTGGGAGCAGCAGGGCCAGGGTGAGCATCTGCTGATGTCGTTCCACGGCATCCCCCAACGCAGCGAGGACGAGGGTGATCCCTATGGTCATCAGTGCCGCCGCACCGCGACCCTGCTGGCCGAGGCCCTGGGTCTTGCGCCCGAACAGTGGAGCGCCAGTTTCCAGTCCCGCTTCGGCAAGCAGGAGTGGCTCAAGCCTTATACCGATGCCACCATCACGGCGCTGGCGGGGCAGGGGATCAAGCGACTCGATGTGATCTGCCCGGCGTTTTCCGCCGACTGCCTCGAGACTCTGGAGGAGATCCAGGTCGAGAACCGCCACCTCTTCACCGAGGCGGGTGGCGAGCAGTTCCACTACATCCCGGCGCTCAACAGCGATCAGGCCCATATCCGCATGATGGTGTCGCTGATCTGCCGCGAGCTGGCGTGACCGCCCCGGGTTTCAACGTTCAACGATAAGGATTGTCTTCATGATGCATATCACGCTGATCTACGCCGGCCTGCTGGGGCTCTTGTTCCTGCTGCTCTCCTTCTGGGTGGTCAAGCGCCGTGCCCAGTTCAAGGTGATGATAGGGGAAGGGGAGGCGCCCGAGATGCGCTCCGCGATCCGCGCCCACGGCAATTTCGCCGAGTACGTGCCGTTGACCCTGCTGCTGATGGCTCTGTGTGAACTGGCGGGGGTCGGTGCCCTCTGGCTGCACCTCGGCGGTGCGCTCCTGCTGGTGGGGCGAATCCTGCACGCCATCGGCATCCAGATCCCTATGGCGCCGAACAAGCCCAGGCTGTTTGGCACCCTGTTCTTCTGGCTCTCCCTCGGCCTCTTTTCGGTGCTGGCCCTGGTGCAGGGGCTCTCGTTCGGCTGATCTCCTCATCGTTGCTGACTGAAAAAACCACCTCCCGGCGAGGTGGTTTTTTTATGGGAGAGGGATAAACGTTTTCCTCTGCAGCCCTTGTCTATACTGACGCCATATTTTAATCAGGCGACTTTTCGGCGCGGCGGATTGTGTTAAAATCCCGCCCCTCTTTCCCCCAGAGCACAGAACATTGCCATGAAATTTCCCGGTCAGCGCAAGTCCAAACACTACTTCCCGGTCGACAGGCGCGATCCCCTGATCCCGCAAAATCCCCTGCTTACCGAACTTGGCAAAGCCTATGTGGTGGGAATCGATCAGACCCTGGTGGACATCGAAGCTCATGTGGATGAGGACTTCCTGAACCGTTATGGCCTGAGCAAGGGCCACTCTGTGGTGATCAGTGACGACGTGGCCGAACGGGTCTACGAAGAGCTCAAGACCAACAACATGGTGGTGAGCGAGTTTGCCGGTGGCACCATAGGCAACACCATGCACAACTACTCGGTGCTGGCGGACTCCCACTCCATCCTGCTCGGCGTCATGAGCCAGGACATCCGCATCGGCAGCTACGCCTACCGCTATCTGTGCAACACCTCTTCCCGCGTCAACCTCGATTACCTGCAGCCGGTAGACGGCCCGGTCGGTCGCTGCTTCACCTTCATCACTGAGTGCGGCGAGCGCAGCTTTGGCATCAACGCCGGCAAGATGAACCAGCTGGATGTGCACCATGTGCCGGAAGAGGTGATCAAGGGGGCCTCCGCCCTGGTGATCACCGCCTATCTGGTGCGCGGTGACGATGGCGATCCCATGAAAGAGGCCGCCATGGCCGCCGTGCGTTACGCTCGCGAGGCCGGCGTGCCCGTGGTGCTGACCCTGGGTACCCGCTTCGTCATTGCCGACAATCCCCAGTGGTGGCGCGACTTCATCGCCGAGAACGTGACTGTGCTGGCGATGAATGAAGATGAGGCCGAGGCCCTGACCGGCATCGCCGATCCCCTCGGCGCTGCCGACAAGGCGCTGGACTGGGCCGACATGGTGCTCTGCACCGCCGGTCCCATCGGCCTCTACATGGCGAGCTACACGGAGGAAGATTACAAGCGCGAGACCACCCATACCCTGCTGCCCGGTGTCATCCCCGAGTTCAACATGTATGAGTTCAGCCGCCCCATGGCCCGCGCCAAGTGCCGCAAGCCTGCCCGCATCTACTCCCACATCTCCCCTTACATGGGCGGACCGGAGAAGATCAAGAACACCAACGGGGCAGGGGATGGCGCGCTGTCTGCCGTGCTGCACGACATGGTGGCCAACGCCTATCACCGCATGAATGTGCCGAACTCCGCCAAGCACATGTCCGAGTTCCTGACCTACTCCTCCCTGGCCCAGGTGTGCAAGTACGCCAACCGGGTCAGCTATGAGGTGCTGGCCCAGAGCAGCCCGCGTCTCTCTCGCGGTCTGCCCGAGAAGGAAGACAGCCTGGAAGAGGTTTACTGGGAGCGTTGATCCCGGCCATGGCAAACGCCTCCTTCGGGAGGCGTTTTATCAGGCAAAACACGGCATTGGGCAGTTTTTTGTGCGAATAACCCCAAGATGCTTGAGTCCATGTCACTTTTGCGACACCATTTGGCCACCGCATTGCCACTCGGCACTGCAGTGGCCGCAGCACCCGATAAAGAGAGAGCCCCATGAGTAAGTTAACTGACAATCTTGACGCCAATTTCCAACTGTTCATCGAAGAAGTCCGCGAGTCGGGTCAGGTGTGGGGCTTGCGTTACGGTGAAGACTGGGTCGTCTGCCGCTCTGCCGAATTTGAAGATGCCGATGTGATGCCGCTCTGGTCCGCCGAGGTTGATGCCCGTCTGCATTGCGTGGACGAGTGGGCCGACTACGAGCCGGAAGTGATCGAGCTGGAAGAGTTCCTCGACATCTGGATCAACGATCTGGACGAGGACGATGTGCTGATCGGCCCGAACTGGAATGCCGATCTGGAAGGCCAGGAGCTCGAACCCATAGAGCTGGCCAAGGCACTGGTCGAACTGGATGCCTGAACCGTTCTGCATTGATGGCCACGGCCATCGGATGCCTGAAGAACCGATATCCGCGAGGATGTCGGTTTTTTTATGGCCAGCTTGCAGAATACTGAATGAAAAGGCGATTTGGCTTTGCACCTGCGGGGGGTATGGTCCATCATCAACCTTTTGCCGAGCGGGAGGAGCCATGTTTGTATTCGACGTAACCGGCATTGCAGGGGAGCGCGCCGAGATCCGGGTCCAGGCGCTGGACTGGGGGCAGACAGGCCCAGTCACCTTCAGCTGTGATGACGATCAACTGGCCGTGCTGCTGTTGACCGAGTGCCGCTGCGATGCGGTGGGTTTCTTCAATCTGCTGGCGGGCAGCAAGCCGCTTTATCTCGAACAGTGGCTCGCCTATCTGCAGGAGACAGGCCGCATCGCCAAGCAGAGCAGCCAGCTGGAGAGCCCGGCCCAGAGCGACTACCTCGCCAGAGCCGGCTTCGAGCACGAAGAGCTCAATGCCCTGCTGGGCCAGATCTATCAGGTGGCGGGTTTCAACCGCCTGCAGATCAACCGCTACCTCAAGAATCGCCACAATCCCACCACCCTAGCGACCCGTTACGATCAGAAGGAGCTGGAACGTTATCGCCAGCTCAACGACATCATTCTGACTCTGCTGAAGTTGAAGCGTCCTCAGTAAACAGGCCAAGCTGGCTGATATCCGGCCGCAACTGCTGGGGCTTGGCGATGAGATAACCCTGCAAGCCGTCCACATACATGCCCTGCAGCAGCTGTTTCTGGCCAAGCTGCTCCACCCCTTCCGCTATCACCTGGCAGCCCATGCGATGTGATACGTCCACTATCATCCGCACGAACTGCTGATTGGTCAGATCCTGCTCCAGCCCTGTGATCAGGGCGGGATCCAGCTTGATGTAGTCGGGCTTGAGCTCGCGAAACAGGTTGAACGACCCTATCCCCTTGCCGAAGTTGCAGATGGCGGAGCGACTGCCATTGCGCCTGAGCAGCTCGAACACCCGCTTGGCCCCCGTCATGTTGCGCTCCAGATGCTCCTCATCCAGCTCGAACACCAGGTTGGCGCTGGTGTTGGGATCCTTGAGCAATTGCCGGTCGAGCCAGATCAGGAAGGCGCTGTTTTGCAACAGGTTGCTGGAGAGGCTGATGCCCCAGCGACTCTGGTTGGAGCCAAATGCCCGGTACTGGCGCATGACGTTGATGACCAGCATCTGCTCCAGTCGCATCACCATGTCCAGTCGCTGGGCCATGGCAAACAGGGTGTCGGTCGGCAGCACTGTGCCGTCGGCGCCGCTGAAGCGGGTGTAGATCTCGTTGTAGGCCAGCATGCTGCGGTGCATGGGCTGGATCGGCTGATAGGTAAAGCTGATGCGCTCCTGCTCCAGCAGATCATTGAGCACCAGCTTCCAGTGGTGCTGGCCCTGCAGTTCCACCACGTCATCGTCCTGTTGAATGGCCCAGCCGTTGACCGTTTCTGTCTGGGCGCGAGCCAGCGCCAGATCCGCCCGCGCCAGTATGGCCTCTATCTTCTGCCCGCTGCTCAGGCGCGTCAGCCCCGAGTAGGCGGCGCTCTCCAGCTCGTGTTGCTGCTGATAGTGATCGAAGGCGATTTTCAGATCCCGGCCGAGCAGGGGCGGCGGTATGTTGGCCACCGGCTGCACCAGCACGGCGAAGTCGGCCCCAGAGATGCGGTAGACCTGATGGCCCGGGAAGCGGCTGACCACCCGGGTGATGAGATTGGCGATATCCTTGATGTAGGCGTCCCCCGACTGGAAGCCGCGCTGGGCGTTGAGCTTGCCAAGTTCGGTGGCGCGGATCAGCACCAGGGTGGCGGTCTGGGTGTCCTGATCCCGCTGCAGCAGCTCCGTCATGTCGCGCCGGAACGCGTGGCGGTTCTGCAACTGGGTCAGCTCATCCTGGGTGGCCTGATTGTGCAGCTCGCTGATCTGACGGTGGGCGTCGAGCTCGGCTTCATTGAACCGGGTCAGCAGTTGTTGCAATGCCTCCTGGGCTGCCGGGCTCTCCAGACAGGCGGGATCGCGCAGTCGCAGTGCCTTGAGCCAGACTTGTTCCTGCTGTTCACGTTCGGCGTTGCGGGTGCGATGGGCCAGCATGAACAGCAGGCCAAAGCCGAGCAGGGTAGTGCCGACGATGAGGATCAGGGTGAAGGGGGTTGCCTGTACGGCGAGCCAGATGCCTTGTAACAACAGCAGAGGAGCACAGGTGACGGCTGCGATCAGTAACAGGTTACTCCCGAGCTTGTTCAACATCTTGTCATCCTTGATGATGCGTGTGATGTTGAAATTCTAACCAAGCTCGGGGTGTAAAGCATGGGATCCCGCTCAACTCCTGGAAAAGGGCCAATTGAAATCGGTTAAATGTGAGTGAAACCACTTTCATGGGCACTTAAAAAGGCGAAGATGGGTTGAAAATAGATCAAACAAGGCAGAGGTAAATCATGTTGTTAGAACCCGTAAATACTGCCAAAGCACGGCAACTATTGAATCAGAGTATGGCCTTGGTGCTCGCGGGGGGACGGGGCAGCCGCCTGAAGCAGTTGACGGACAACCGCGCCAAGCCTGCCGTCCATTTCGGCGGCAAGTTCCGCATCATCGACTTCGTGCTCTCCAACTGCATCAACTCGGGCATTCGCCGGGTGGGGGTGGTGACCCAGTACAAGTCCCACAGTCTGTTGCGCCACCTGCAATCGGGCTGGTCCTTCCTGCGCTACCAGATGAACGAATTCATCGATCTGCTGCCCGCCCAGCAACGGGTGGACGAGGTGCACTGGTATCGCGGCACCGCCGATGCCATCTATCAGAACGTCGACATCATTCGCGACTATGGCCCCAAATACATAGTGGTGCTGGCGGGGGATCACATCTACAAGATGGATTACGCCGCCATGCTGCTCGATCACGTGCGTCTCGGTGCCAAGGTAACGGTGGCCTGTATCGAGGTGCCACGGGCGGAGGCCTCTGCCTTCGGGGTCATGGACATAGACGAGCAACGCAAGATCCGCGCTTTCGTCGAAAAAACCGGCCAACCCGCCGGCCATGCCGGGCCATGAGGACAGATCCCTGGCCTCCATGGGCATCTACATCTTCGAGGCGGAGTACCTCTATCAGCTGCTGGAAGAGGACATCCACAATCAGGAGTCCAAGCACGACTTCGGCATGGACGTGATCCCGCGCATCGTGGGAGAGGGCAAGGCCTTTGCCCATCCCTTCACCATGTCCTGTGTCGGTGCCAAGGAGGGGCAGAAACCCTACTGGCGCGATGTGGGGACCCTGGATTCGTTCTGGGAAGCCAACATGGATCTCGCCTCCGTGGTGCCCGAGCTCGACATCTATGACGAAAACTGGCCCATCTGGACCAGCCAGACCATGACGCCGCCCGCCAAGTTCGTGCAGGACAGAAACGGTCAGCACGGCATGACCATCAACTCCATGTTCGCGGGGGGATCCATCGTCAGCGGCTCCTTCGTGCTCAACTCTGTGCTGTTTACCCATGTGCGGGTGCACTCCTTCTGCACCCTGGATCAGGCCATCATATTCCCCGGGGTCGAGATAGGTGCCGGCTGTCGTCTGCGCCGGGTGGTGGTGGACAAGGGCTGCGTGCTGCCCGATGGACTGGTGGTGGGGGAGAACGCGGATGAGGATAGCCGCCGCTTCTATCGCTCCGAGCAGGGTATCGTGCTGGTGACCAAGGAGATGCTGGCCAAGCTGGGGTGATGTCACGCCCAACGCCAGACGCCACAACTAAAAAGGGAGCCGATATGGCTCCCTTTTTTTATTCAGCGAGTGGCTGATTATTTCTCGGTGATCAGCGCCTTGGCGGCCATCACCATGGCGGTGCCATGTTTGCCACCGGCGGCGGTGACTTGCGGTACGCCGTCTTCGTCCGTGTCGCCACCGGCTCCTTCGATGACGTTCTCACCGGAGTCGCCGATCCACTCGGCCATCTGCATGCCGCCGTTGACCGTGCCACGGAACCAGCTCACGTAGCGCTGGGTCAGCTGGGCCAGTTCCAGCGCGGGGGCTTTCTCTGTCCCTTCGTTGCGCAGGTTCAGCATGGCGGAGCGCAGGGCACCCGAGATGGCGGCCTGGGTCCAGGGGGTGTATTCGCCCTGCTTGGCCGCAAGCCAGGTGCCGGCCTTCTGGTTGAAGTAGGCCTTGTCGGTGGCGATGAAGAGCTCGCGCGCGGCAGTGCGGTACTTGGCATCCGAGGTGGCCAGGAAGGCGGCCGTCAGACCCCGCACGGCGGCAAATTGCGCGTCGATGGACTGACCTGCATCCAGCTTGCCACCCAGGGTCAAACCGTCATGCACCAGACCGTTCTTGCCCTTGAGCTTGCCGAGGATGAAGTCGGCCTGCTGGCGAATGAGCACCAGCGCCTGCTGGCCTTGTGCGGTTTTCAGGTTCAGCTCGCCGTTGTCACCGGCGGCGTAGCCGACCGGCAGTGCATCCTGGGCACGCTGGAAGATCTGCAGGGCGACCAGGGCGTAAGCGGCGTCGAAGGTGGTGACGTGCTTGCCTTGTTTGCCTGCCTGCCAGCTGTCGACCAGGGTGCCGGCCTTGGGCTCGAAGTGCAGGGCGTTGAGGTTCTTGAACACCATGCCGGAGAGGTTCAGGGCCAGGGAGAAGGCGTCGTCGCCGACCACCTGCTTGGCGCTCTGACCCTGGGTGTTGGCGGCCGGGGCGGCGGCAAACGGGGCACCGTCAAACACGGCGTGGAAGGCCGGGTTCTGGTTGGTGTTGGCCGTGCGTTGATCGCTGAAGGCGTAGAACTCGGAGAGCGGCCACAGCATCATCCAGGCATCGCGCAGCTGGGCTGAGCCATCCACCACCTCGAGCTTGCCGATGGCGCCCACCTCATTCTTGCTGGTTTCGGTCACTTTCACCTGATGGGGGAAGTAGACGATACCCTTGGACGGATCGTATTGCGGTGTGATCTTGGCACCCAGCTGCTTGCCATCGAAACCGAGCTGGCCCTGCATGATGGCCAGCTTGTCGATGGACTGTTCGGTCAGCATCATGCCGTTGAAGCCGTCGGCGGCAGAGACGCCCAGCTTGTGCTTGCCGTCCTGATCCATGGTGGAGGACGCGGCTTCCACCTCTTCATCGCTCTCGGCCACGTGCATGCCGCCGAGGAAGTCCTGGGACCACATCACCTCTTTGAGCAGTATGCCGCCCACGGCTGCCGGGTTCAGCAGGTTGTCGGCACCGCTCCAGCGCAGGGTGGCGTAGTCGCGGAAGTAGGCCGGCACCTGGGTTTTGACGGTTTTCTCTGTGCCCTTGGCGGTCTTGATGGTGATCTGATCGCCGTTGACCGGGGTGGTGTTCACCGCTTGCGCAAACTCCGGATTGGCGGAGGCGTAAGGCAGGGAGAGGGGATACATGCCTTGCGGCACTTCATCGGCCGGGAAGCCGACGGCCTCGGCCATGGCCAGCACCCGCTTGCCGAGGTCGGCCAGGGTGCCGCCGCGGGCCAGGTTTTGCGGACCGTTCACCAGATGGGGGCCCATGCCGGACTGATAGTTCAGCGCGTACATGGCCTCTTCGGAATATTCATAGGATTCGATGCCGGCGGCGAAGTCGAACGGGGTCGGCTCATCGGCGCGGTTGGCATCCAGCACATCCAGATCCAGCCCCAGCGCTTCGGCCAGCGGCTCGCCGGAGAGCTCGAACTCGGTATAGGCCAGCATGTTGGCGGCGGTGTTGAATGTCTTGTCTTCCACCTTGACGGCAGCCTGTACGGCGCCACTGAGCAGTGCGCAGGCGATCGCCTGTACCAGTACGGTTTTTCTCATGTCCCTTCTCACCATATGTTTGATTTTATTATGACGCTTCTCATGAATCTAAATGAGAATGGTGTGCATTATGTACCAAGGTGATGGGCTTGAGAAGAGAAAAGCCGCGCTCCGAGAGGGGCGCGGCCTGAGGGTCACAGCAGCTTGAAGGGGATGACCAGTCGGCCCGGTTCCACCTTGAGCGCCTCGACCTTCTCCTTGATCCTGGCTTCGTTCTTGCGACTGCCATCCAGCCGATAGACGGGGGTCTGGGAGAGGAACAGCGAGAGCGACTGGTTGAAGGTGGGCAGCAGGGGGGTGAGGGCGGCGCCCACGTCGGCCGGCTCCGTCTTGACCGAGATGAGTTCGAGGTCACGCAGGTAGATGGCGCCCTGTTCGGCCACATAGTCGGGGCGGGCGCTGAGGGAGAAGCGGATCTTCATCTGCTGGCTGCCAAGGGGGCTCGCTACCTGCAGATCGCCGGCAGCATCCAGCTCGACCCGATCGGCGCGGGCGCGGCCGATGCGGCTCTGCATCTCGTCCAGGCGGATCTTGCTCGACATGATGCCGGGGATCCCCAGCTGTTTCTCGAAGGCGACCCTCTCTTTGAGGTATTGGTTGATTTCGCCTTCGCTGACGTTGTACTGGGTGAGCGAACAGGCTGCCAGCAGCAGGCTGAGGGGGAGCAGAAGCAGGTGCTTTAACATCGACAGTTCCGTGAGTTGAGATAAGTGACCAGAAAGATGGCGCCATCTTAGGGGGAAATGCCCCTGGCTGCCAGTCTGGGCACACAGCTGCCGTTTTTGTCGCAGCCTCATATGGGGTGTGGGCTGCATCTTCATACGAGTAACCCTTTCGGTGCCTGGCATGGCAGGCCGCCAGTGGCGCGGTTTGCCCAATATCCACAGATAAGTTCCAGTTTTATCGATATAAAAATCCCATTGACCGGGTGATTTCAAAGCGAGTATTTTACCGCCGCACAAATACAAATTGATAATCATTATCATTTTGAATCATGTTTGAGGGTGTAACGTGGATACTCTTGTGATGGAAAATAGCGCACCTGCCCAGGCTGCGTCTCCGCCCGATTTCTTGTTTACCTCAGGTCAGGGCACGATCAGCGCCTACGATCTGGGCCAGCCTATTACCACCCCCGCCTGCGAATGGCCCCTGCTGGAGCGACAGATAGCCAGGGCGCTGGCGGCGGCCGAGGCCGCAGGGCAAGCCAATCCGCTGCTGATCGGTGCCTTCGCCTTCGACCCGGCCGACGCCTCCTGCCTCTATGTGCCCGGCCGTTATGAGCGGGGAGAGCGAGCGCCTGCGGCGGAGCGTGCCGCCGAGGCCAACCAGGTCATCTCGGTGCAGAGCACGCCGGCGGCGGCCGAGTTCAAGACCTCGGTCAGCTCGGCGTTGGATGCCTTCGCCCAGGGTCACCTCGCCAAGGTAGTGCTGTCGCGCAAGCTGATCCTCACGCTGCACAAACCCGCCGATCCCGAGCAGGTGCTGGCCCGGCTGATGAGCCAGAATCCCCATGCCTTTCACTTCTCTCTGCCGCTCGGGCAAGATCGCCGTCTGCTCGGCGCCAGCCCCGAGCTGCTGTTGCGGGTCAGCGGGGGCGAGGTCTTCACCCACCCCTTGGCGGGTTCTGCCAAGCGCGGCGGCGAGCCGGCGCAGGACCGGCAGGTGGCACGGGATCTGCTGGCCTCCCGCAAGGATCAGCATGAACACCGTTTGGTGATCGACGAGATCCGCCGGGTGCTGACACCGCACTGTCGCGAGCTGGCCATTCCCGCCAATCCCACCCTGATGAGCACGGATACCCTCTGGCATCTGGGCACGCCCATCGCCGGCCAGCTGCATCCGGGTCAGGCTTCTGTGCTCTCCCTGGCCTGTCAGCTGCATCCGACCCCGGCCCTGTGCGGTTACCCCACAGATCTGGCGCGCCAGTTCATCCTCGAGCAGGAGCCCTTCCGGCGCGCCCTGTTCAGCGGCATCGTCGGCTGGTGCGACAGTCAGGGCAATGGCGAGTGGGCCGTGGTGATCCGCTGCGGCGTGCTCGATGGTCATCAGGTGGAACTGTTTGCCGGCGCCGGTATCGTCGCAGGCTCGGATCCCGCCATGGAGTGGGCCGAGACCGGCACCAAGCTGGGGACCATGCTCAAAGCCCTGGGCCTGAGTCCGGAGGTGGCACAATGACTCAGCCCAACCGCTTCCTGCCCTATACCCGCTGGCCCGCAGAGCTGGCGGATCAATACCGAGCCAAGGGCTATTGGCGCGGCGAGCCGCTGACTGCCATGCTGCACCGCCAGTGCGAACTGGCGCCGGATGCCGAGGCCATCCTCTGCGGCGAGCGCAGCTTCAGTTATCGCGAGCTGGACGCCGCCTCGAGCCGATTGGCCGGGCGGCTCGCCCGCCATGGCCTGGGGGTGGGGGATACCGCCCTGGTGCAGCTCCCCAATGTGGCCGAATTCTATCTGGTGTTCTTCGCCCTGCTCAAAGCGGGCATAGCGCCGGTCAATGCCCTCTTTAGCCACAACCGGCTGGAGCTGACCTCTTACGCCGAGCAGATCACACCGCGCCTCTTTATCGGCTCGCTCGCTCATGTGCTGTTTGCCAACGGGGATCGCCACAGTGACCTGCTGCGAGGCATAGGTGCCGAGCTGGTGTTGCTCGATGGCGAGAGCGGCGAGCTGGGGCTGACCCATTGGCTGAGTGATCTGGCAAAGACTGAAGGATTGGCCGTCCCCGCCTATGGCCCGAGTCCTGCGGACGAGGTGGCCTTCTTCCAGCTCTCCGGCGGCAGCACTGGCACTCCCAAGCTCATTCCCCGCACTCACGACGACTATCTCTACAGCGTGCGCCGCAGCAATGAGATCTGTGACTTGGGGCCCCACACCCGCTATCTGTGCGCCCTGCCGGCGCCCCACAACTTCCCTCTGAGCTCCCCCGGGGCGCTGGGGGTGTTCGAGGCGGGCGGCGCCGTGGTGCTCGCACCCGATCCCGGCCCCATCAGCTGCTTCCCGCTGATTGCCCGCCACCAGGTCAATCTCACCTCGCTGGTGCCGCCGGCGGTCTCCCTCTGGTTGCAGGCCGCGGAAGCGGATCCCACTGCGCGTACTCAGCTCGAGAGCCTGGCATTGCTGCAAGTGGGCGGTGCCAAGCTGGGGGAGGCGGTGGCCAGCAAGATTGGGCCGCTGCTCGGCTGCCGGCTGCAACAGGTGTTCGGCATGGCCGAAGGCCTGGTCAACTACACCCGGCTGGACGATAGCGACGACAAGATAATCCACACCCAGGGCCGCCCCATGAGCCCGGATGACGAGGTGCGGATCCTGGACGAGGAGGGCAAGCCGGTCGCCCCGGGGCAGCCCGGCGCCCTGCACACCCGCGGCCCCTACACCTTCCGTGGCTACTACCAGAGTCCGGCCCACAACGCCCGGGTATTCGATGCCGAGGGCTTCTACTGCTCGGGGGATCTGGTGGTGCAAGACCAGGACGGCTACCTCACCGTGGTGGGGCGGCAGAAGGATCAGATCAACCGGGGCGGCGAGAAGATAGCGGCGGAAGAGGTGGAAAACCAGCTGCTGCACCACCCGGCCATCACCCAGGCGGCCCTGGTCTCCATGCCAGACAGCGCCATGGGGGAGAAGAGCTGCGCCTTTATCGTCAGCACGGATCCCGCCTTGAAGCCGCTGGCCTTGCGCAAGTTTCTGCGCGAGCGCGGCGTGGCGGATTTCAAGCTGCCCGACCGTTTCGAAACCCTGGATGCCCTGCCCATGACGGCCGTGGGCAAGATCGACAAGCAGGGGCTGCGGGCGCGCATCGCGCACGTCATAGCCGCCGGCAATCCTCTACAGCATAAAACTATTAAGGAATCATGACGTTATGGCTATCCCAACCCTGAACAATTACGCCATGCCCAGCCAGTGGAAGGCCAACAAGGTCAACTGGACCCTGGATCCCAAACGCGCCGCCCTGCTGATCCACGACATGCAGGAGTACTTCACCGCCTTTTATGGCGAGAACAGCCCGCTGATCCAGGCCTTGACCGAGCGGCTCGCCGCGGTGCGCAAACAGTGCAAGGCCCTCGGCATTCCGGTCTTCTACACCGCCCAGCCCAAGGATCAATCCCCCGAAGATCGCGCCCTGCTCAACGACATGTGGGGCCCGGGTCTGAACAAGAGCCCCGAGTTGCAACAGGTGGTGGCAGCGCTGCGTCCGGAGCGTGACGATATTGTGTTGGTCAAGTGGCGCTACAGCGCCTTCCAGCGCTCCGAGCTGGAACAGATGCTTAAAGGTCTGGGGCGGGATCAGCTCATCATAGGCGGCATCTACGGCCACATCGGCTGCATGATGACCGCCTGCGATGCCTTCATGCGCGACATCCAGCCCTTCTTCCTGGCGGACGGGGTGGCGGACTTCTCCCTGGCCGATCACCAGATGGCGCTGGACTACGTGGCGACCCGCTGCGGCAAGGTGGTGCTCTGCGAGGAGGTGCGGGCGCTCGCCCCGGTTTCAGCTTCTGCCGTCCAGCCCACTAATCCGTTACTGACCAATCCGTTGCTGACGTATGAGGGGCTCAAGGCGCGGCTGCTGAGCCATATCGACGAGGATGAAGAAGAGTTCGATGCGGACGAGAACCTGATCGACTACGGTCTGGATTCGGTGCGCATCATGTCCCTGCTCACCGAGTGGCGCGCCGCCGGGGTGGAGCTCGGCTTCGTGGACTTGGCCAAGCTGCCGACCCTCAACGGCTGGTGGCGCCTGATCGAGAAGAAGCTGGCCGAGCAAAAAACCTTGGAGGTGGCGCAATGAGCCGCTTCCCCTTGACCATACCCCAGCAGGGGCTCTGGTCCGGTCATCTGCTCAACGACGACAAGGCGATGTTCAACACCGCCGAGTGCATCGCCTTCGATGGCAAGGTCGACGCGGCCGTGCTGGTGGCTGCGCTCACCCGGGCTGTGGGTGAGTGCGAGGCGCTCAAGGGCCACTTCGAAGAGAATGGGGAGATGGTCTGCTTCGTCTCGGACGAGGCACAGCTCGCCTATGGTGAGGTGAACCTGGCGAGTGATGACGAGGCTGCCGCCCGCGGCTGGGCCTGGGCCGATCTGCGCCGCCCGTTCGAGTTGACCAAAGAAGCGCCCTGCCGCTTCGCCTTGCTGCGCGGCCCCGGTCGGGATTACCTCTACAGCTGCGTGCACCACATAGCGCTGGACGGCTTTGGCACCACCTTGCTGTTCCAGCGCATCGCCGAACTCTATGGCGAAGGGCTGGCCGGGGCTGTGCCGTCGCCATCGCCGTTTGGCCTGCTGGATGAGGTGCTGGCCGAAGAGCTGGCCCGCGAGGAGAGCGGCAAGAACGCCGCCGCCCGCAGCTTCTGGCAGGAGCAATTGCAGGCCTGGCCCGAGGTGAAATCCTTTGGCGAGGCCCGCGCCCCCATCGCCGCCGAGTTCATCCGTGAGAGCCGCCCGTTGCCGGCAGCGCTGTGGCAGGCGCTGACCGGCTTTGCCGACGAGCACAAGCTGGGTTGGCCCGATCTGCTGCTGGCCGGCCTCTCTGCACAGCTGTCGCTTTCGAGCGGTCAGAGCCAGACCCTGTTTGGCCTGATGATGATGAACCGCATCGGCTCGGCCTCCCTGACCGTGCCCTGCATGCAAATGAACATCACCCCCCTGGCTCTCGCGCTTGGTGAAGCGCTGGATCTGGCGGGGGCCGCCGGCGCCGTGGCCAAGGCCAAGCGCGGCGTGCGCAAGCACCAGCACTACCGCTACGAGCTGCTGCGCCGAGACCTTGGCCTGGTGGGGGGGGACAAGCGGCTGTTTGGCCCTCTGGTCAATATCATGCCGTTCGACCATGCCCGCCGGTTTGGCCCCCTCAGTGCCCATATTCTCAACATCAGCGCAGGCCCTGTGGAGGATCTCACCATAGAGGTGCAAGTCGGCGCCGATGGTCAGCCCAGGCTGGATCTCGATGCCAATCCCGGTTGCTACCAGCAGGGGGATCTGGCGGCCATCGCCGATACCCTGTTTGCCCTACTGGGCCGCTGGCTGGCCGAGCCGACTCTGACTCTGGGCAGCCTCAAGGCCGACTGGCTGGCCGAGCAGCGGCTGGCTGCGCTGATCACTGGGCCCGCCCACGAAGTGATCAAGGTGCGCCCTGTGCTGGATGCGCTCTGCCACTTCGCCGCCCAGACTCCGCACAAGATTGCCTTGATACAAGGGGAGAGCCGCTTCAGCTACGAGGCGCTGCTGACCCGCTGCGAGCAGATGGCGGCGGCCCTGCAGGCGTCCGGCGTGCAGCCGGGGGACAGGGTCGGCGTCATGCTGGCCCGCACCCCCCAGGCCATCTTCGCCCAGCTGGCTGTACTCTTGGCGGGCGCCGTCTACGTGCCCCTCGACCCCGAGCAGCCGCTGGAGCGCCAGGGCCACATACTGCGGCTGGGGGAGGTCAAAACTCTGATCACCCAGGCCGAGTACCGTCACAAGCTGGCCAGCCTGTTTGAGGGCCACACCCTGCTGGCGGGGGATCTGGTGAGCGACGATCGGCTCAACCAGCCGGCCGCCGGTCGCGCCGTCGCCTACCTGATGTTCACCTCGGGCTCGACCGGTCTGCCCAAGGGGGTGGCGGTCAGTCACGGGGCGCTGGATCACTTTGCCGCCGCCGCCCGCTGCCGCTACCACTTGGGAGAGGAGGCGCGGATGCTGCAATTCGCCCCCTTCAACTTCGACGCCAGCATAGAGGAGGTGTTCGCCACCCTGAGCGCCGGCGCGACTCTGGTGCTGCGCACCGACGCCCTGCTCGAATCCATCCCCGCCTTCGTGGCCGGGGTGGAGGAGCTGGGGATCACCCATCTCGATCTGCCCACCGCCTTCTGGAACGAGTGGGTGGTGTCCCTCGGCGCCGGCCAGGCCCATATCCCGGCCAATCTGGCCACCGTCATCATAGGCGGTGAGGCGGTCTACCCGGAGCAGCTCGCCCAGTGGCAGCGTCAGGGACGCTCCGATCTGCGTCTGTTCAACACCTATGGCCCCACCGAGACCACTGTCGTGGTCACGACTCAGGAGCTGCAAGGGGAGGACCCGACTCAGGCCCAACTGCCCATCGGCCTGCCGCTGCCCGGCATGCAGGCACTGATCCTGGGGGCGGGGGAGCAACCCGCCGAGGAGGGGGAACTGGTGCTGCTCGGCCCACAGCTCGCCAACGGCTACGTGGGTGGCGTGCAGGGGAGTTTTGGCACCCTGAGGGTCGGCGCGCAGGATCTGCCCGTCTATCGCACCGGCGATCGCGTGCGCTGGGTGGCCGGTCGTCTGGTCTATCTGGGCCGGCGCGACAACGAGTTCAAGATAAGTGGCTACCGCATCCAGCCCGGCGAGGTGGAGGCCCAGTTGCTGGCCCTGCCCGGGGTGGATGAGGCCTGCGTGCAGGGGGTGAGCATAGGCAATGTGCGCCGGCTGGTGGCCTTCGTGGCCGGGGCCGAGCGGGACAGCCGGGTCATCAAGGCGCAGCTCGCCAAGGTGCTGCCTGCCGCCATGATCCCCACCGACTATCGCCACTTTGATCAACTGCCCCGCACCGGCTCCAACAAGCTGGATCGCAAGGCCCTGCTGGCCGCATACCAGGCGGGCGGGGAAGCGCTGACCCTGGGTAGCGAGACCGAGAACAGGGTCGGCGCCATCTGGCAGCAGATCCTGGGGCTGGCCACCATGGGGCCGGCGGACAACTTCTTCGAGCTGGGGGGCCAGTCCTTGCAGACCATACAGATAGTGAACCGGCTCGGCGCCGAGTTCGGGGTGCAGGTCAAGGTCTCCGATGTCTTCGACCACCCTCGTCTCGACGACTTCTGCCGTTTCCTCGACGGCAAGCTGACCGAAGACGAAGAAAGCGTGGAGATGGTCTGGTGATGGGCAAGATGACGAAGGAGCAGCAAAAAATGGCGTTTGATTTCAGTGGCAAGCGGGTCTGGGTGACCGGGGCTGGGCGCGGTATCGGCCGCGAGGTGGCCGAGCAGTTCGTGGCCGCCGGCGCCGCCGTGGTAGGGCTGGATCAGGCCTTCCCCCATGCGGATTATCCCTTCACCACCCGGCTGCTCGACATTCGCGACTCAGGGGCGGTCAATGCCTGCTGCGAGGGGCTGCTGGCGGACGGCGGGCTGGATGTGCTGGTGAACGGGGCTGGGGTCTTGCGCCTCGGCCCCACCGAGACCCTGAGCGATGACGACTGGGATGACTGCATGACGGTCAACGCCAGCGGCGTCTTCTACCTGCTGCGGGCCCTGGTGCCCCATTTCAAGGCGCAGCAGCACGGTGCCATCATCACCATAGGCTCCAACGCGGCCCATGTGCCGCGCATGCAGATGGCTGCCTACTGCGCCTCCAAGGCGGCGGTCACTAGCCTGACCCAGACGGTGGGGCTGGAGCTGGCCCCCTTCGGGGTGCGGGTCAACCTGGTGTCGCCGGGCTCGACGGATACCGAGATGCTGCGCGGCATGCTGCCGGACGAGGGGGCCATGGCCCGCACCATTGCCGGGCTGCCGGCCCAGTTCAAACTCGGCATCCCACTGAACAAGATCGCCACCCCCCGTGAGATCGCCAATACCGTCCTCTTCCTGGCCTCGAGCCTGGCCAGCCATATCACGCTGCAGGATCTGGTTGTCGACGGCGGCGCCACCCTGAGCGCCTGATCCAAGAGGCTGAGATAACTTATGAACAACATGATTGCGTTGCTCCAGCAGCTGGAGCGCCAGGGAGTCAAGCTGGCCCTGAACGACAAGGGCCAGCTCATCTCCCAGTCGAGCAAGGAGGCGGTGACCCCCGCCATCGGCGCCCAAATCAAGGCGCACAAGGATGAGCTGGTGCGCTGCCTGGCCGCCCGCGCCGCCTTCGAGGCACCCATCCTTGCCCAGGGTGCCCTGCAGGGGCCGCTCTCCTCCTCCCAGAGCGGGCTCTGGTTTATCGAGCAGTACGAGGAGGCCTCCCACCTCTACAACATGCCGGTCTATTTTCGGGTGAGCGGCGAGCTGGACACCACCGCCCTGGAGTTTGCCTTCGACCACCTGTTTGCGCGCCACCCCAGCATGCGCACCCGTTTCGTCAAGGACGAGGCGGGCAGGGGGGCCCAGGAGATCCTGCCCCACGCGCCCTTCAAGCTGCAGATAGAGGATGTGAGCGCAGAGCCCGAAGCCGAGCGTGAAGCCTATGTGGCCAGGCGGGTGCGCGAAGAGATAGGGCGTCCCTTCTCCCTGACCCAGGGGGATCTGAGCCGGGTGCACCTTATCCGGTTGGGCAGCCATGAGCACGTGCTGCTGATCACCCAGCACCACATCATCTCGGACGGCTGGTCGGTCAAGAACATGTTTGCCGACTTGAAGCGCGCTTTTCTCGCCCATCAGAACCGTGCGCCCTTGAGCGTGGCCGAGTTGCCGCTCACCTATCTCGACTATGCCCACTGGTTCAACTCGCCGCGCTTTCTTGACTATCACGCCGAGTTCAAGCCGTTCTGGGTCGACCGGCTCGGTGGCAGCCCCGAGGTGCACGGCCTGCCGCTCGACAAGCCGCGTCCGGCCCATCAGGCCAGCGGCGGCGAGCTGGTCTTCTCCACCATAGACAACGCCCTGTGGGACAACTTCAAGCGCCTCTGCCAGCGCCACAGCACCTCCAACTTCATCGGCCTGCACGCCCTGTTCGCCCTGCTGATGGTGCGCCAGAGCGGGGAGAAAGAAGTCGTCATCGGCACCCCGCTCGCCTACCGCGAACGCCACGAGATAGAGTCCCTGGTGGGTTTCTTCGTCAATACGCTGGTGCTGCGTACCCAGCTCGAGGGGCGCCCCAGCTTTGTCGACTATCTGCAACAGTGCCGGGAGGAAGATCTCGCTGCCTTTGACCATCAACTCTATCGGTTCGAGGCGTTGGCCGAGGCCATAGGAGCGGATCGCACTACCGCCATCAACCCCATCTTCCAGATCATGCTGGTCTATCAGGCCAAGGTGGATTTCAACGATCTCATCCCCGGCTGCCAGCTGGTGGAGGAGACTTCCCCCGTGCTGCCCGCCAAGACCGACATCTCGGTCAAGGTGACCGAGCTGATGGACTCAGTGCGGGTGGACTGGCTGTTCGCCACCGCCCTGTTCGAGCGGGAAACGATTGAAAGTTATGCGGACAGGCTGCTGCACCTGATGCGCGCCGTGGTGGCGGCCCCCGAGACCGACATCTGGCAACTGCCCTTGGAGGCGGGCACAGACCAGACGGCGCTGGCCGCCGAGCTTGCCAGCCTGCCTCTGGATTACCCCAGCCGCGACACCCTGCTCTGCCATATCGAGCGGCGGGCCGTTCAGTTCCCGGGCGCGCTGGCGGTGAGTGACGATCAGCAACGGCTGAGTTATGGCGAGCTGGAGGCCCGAGCCAACCGGCTGGCCCACTGGCTGCAATCCTGCGGCGTGACCCCGGGCGCCGCCATCGGCATCCAGGCCAGACGGGATGTCGCCTTCGTGGTCGCCCTGCTCGCCTGCTGGAAGGCGGGGTCGGCCTATGTGCCGCTCGACCCGGCCTATCCCGCCGAGCGGCTGGCCCATATCCTGAGTGACGCCAGCATTGCGCTGGTGCTGGGGGGAGAGCCGGATGCCCGGCTCGCCGAGGCCATCAAGGGCACAGATGCCGGTTACCACAACCTGCATCGGCTGGCGCTGGATGGGCTGCCAACCAGCGCTCCCGCCATCCCCCGGGACGCCGCCATGCTGGCCCAGATCATCTACACCTCCGGCAGTACCGGCCTGCCCAAGGGGGTCATGGTGGAGCAGGGCAGCCTGGTCAACCTGATGGCGGATCATGCAGAGCGCATCGCCCTTGATCAGGACGGCACCATGTTCAACTGCATGTCTCTGTCGTTTGATGCAGGCAACATGACCACCTTGCTGCCGCTCTACTGCGGCGCGGCCCTGCACTTTGGCGAGCCGGGGGAGGGGGTGATCGCCGCCGCCATCGCCAAGGGCGCCAGCCATATGATTTTGCCGACCGCCCTGCTCGCGAACCTGCTGCCGCCGATGGATCTCGGCTCCCTCAAGGCCATCGGCTTTGGTGGCGAAGCCTGCCCGAGCAGCCTGGTGGATCGCTGGGGGGCGCGGGTGGCGCTCTACAACATGTACGGCCCGACCGAGTGCACAGTCACTGCGCTCTGCGCGCGGCTCGTGCCGGGTCAGCCCATCACCATAGGCCAGCCCATCAGCAACCTGAAGGCGCTGATCCTGGACGAGGGGGGCAACCTCTGCCCCGTGGGAGTGCCGGGCGAGCTCTGCCTGGCCGGCCTCGGCCTGGCCCGCGGCTACCTCAATCTGCCTGATCGTACTCAAGAGGCCTTTATCGAGCTCGCCTTGGCGGGTCGTACTTGTCGCCTCTACCGCACCGGTGATCGGGCCCTGCTGCGCCGCGACGGCAAGGTCCAATATCTGGGCAGGCTTGACGAGCAGATCAAGCTGCGCGGCTATCGCATCGAGCCCGGCGAGATAGAGACGCAAGTCGCCGCGCTGTGCCCGGCCATCCGCCAGATCAAGGTGGTGGTGCAGGAGGGTCGTCTGCTGGCGTACGCCTGCCTGCAAGCCGGGGCGACCGAGCCGGACGCCGAGGCCCTGCTGCAACGGGCCGGCGAATGTCTGCCCGAATATATGGTGCCGGTGAAGCTCTGTTGGCTCACCGAGATGCCGCTCACCCCCAACGGCAAGCTGGACCTGCGCCGCCTGCCTGCCATTGACTGGCAGGAGAGCAAGGCCGAGCCACAGAGTGAGCTGGAGCAAACCGTGCTCGCCATCTGGCAGGGGGTGCTCAAGCAGCCCCTCGGGGTGGAGGATGACTTCTTCCGCTTGGGGGGTGACTCCATCCTCAGCATCCAGCTCACCACCCGGTTGCGGGATGCGGGGCTGCACTGCAGCGTCAAGGACGTGTTCGAAGCCAAGACGGTGCGCCGCCTCTGCCGCCAGCTCGGCCAGCAGCAGGCGGTCAGCCACCAGACCGAACAGGGCAACCTGGTCGGCGACTTCCCGCTCCATCCCATACAGCACTGGTTCTTCGAGCAGGGCTTCGCCAAGCCCGGCCACTGGAATCAGGGGGTGATATTGCGCCTGCCCGCCGGGGTGGATGATGACACCCTGGCCGGCTGGCTGACCACTCTGCGCCAGCATCATGACGCCCTACGCCTCGCGGTCACCCCGGCCGGTCAGCGCTATCTGGCCGAGCTGGCGCTGCCGCCCTTGCCGACCCTGGATGCAGGAACACTCGGCGGTGCTGAACTGCAGGCCCGCCTGACCGAGCTGCAGGGGGATCTCGATCCCGCCAGCGGCCACACCCTGGCCTGGGCCCGCCTGCGCAACCTGGCCATAGAGGGTGAGGCCGATCCTGTGGAGGGGCTCTTCCTCGCCTGCCACCATCTGGTCATCGATGCCGTCTCCTGGCGCATTCTGGCCGAGGATCTCGCCCGGGTGAGCAGGGGCGAACCCCTGCCCGCCAAGGGCAGCAGCTATCGCCAGTGGGGCGAAGGGCTGGCCGCCTATGCCCTGCGCGAAGAGGATCAGCTGGCGTTCTGGCTGGCCCAGGGGGAGGGCAACCAGCGAGGACTGCTGGAAGCGCAGCGCGCCGAGGATGGCCGCGCCGCCGCCAGCCTGCTGCAATTGGACAAGGAGACCACGGCCCGCTTGATCGATCCGGCCAACCAGGCCTTCTTCACCCGGGTGCCCGACCTGCTGCTGGCCGCCCTGACTCGCACCCTGAGCGAGCTGGGTTATGGCGCACGCCACTGCGTGATGCTGGAAGGGCACGGCCGTGAGGCCATCGATGCTGAGCTCGACGTGAGCCGCACCCTGGGCTGGTTCACCAGCGCCTATCCACTGGCGCTGGCCGATGAGCCGGAGTGGGATGTGCTGGTGTGCACCACCAAGGAGCGGTTGCGGGCCGTGCCGGACAAGGGGGTGGGTTTCAACGCCCTGCGTCTGCACCACCCCCGTGGTTGGGAGCTGCCCGAAGCCCTCATCGTCTTCAACTACCTGGGGGTCAGCCATCAGGGCGTTGCAGGTCAGCCCTGGCAACCCCTGCCCATGGCGCCGGGGGCGCCCTCCTCACCGGACAACTTGCCGCGGGAGCTCATCAGCCTGCACGGGGGCGTCTATGACGGCTGCCTCACCCTGCGCCAGGTCGGTGCCCTCAACCAGCAAGGGAGCGACGCCCTGATGGTGAGATTGGCGGCCAACCTGCGTGCCCTGGTGGATCACTGCTGTGGGGTGAGCGCCCCGCGCCACACCCCGAGCGACTTCCCGGGGCTTGGCCTCTCGCAAGCGGCGCTAGACCAGGTGCTGAGCGGGCGCGAGGTGGAGACACTGCTGCCCATGACCTCGCTGCAGCAGAGCATGCTCTATCACAGGGCGCTGGCGCCTCGTGACACGGCTTACCACCTGCAGACCGAGATGGAGTATCGCCAGCCACTGGACCTGGCCGTCTACCGCCAGGCCTGGCAGGCGCAGATCGCCCGCTGGCCAGCCCTGCGCAGCGAGCTGGTGCTGGCGGATGGGGTGGCGCTGCAGCGCATCCTGCGCCATGCCGAGCTGCCGTTCCACCATCAGGACCTGGTGGGGGATGAGCAGGCCGAGGCGCGCATCGCAACCTATCGCCAGCAGGATCTGGCCCGCCCGATCCCGCTTGATCAGGCTCCCTTGTTGCGGGTCGCCTGCTTCAAACTGGCGCCCGATCACCACAAGGTCATCTTCAGCGCCCACCATGGCGTGCTGGATGGCTGGAGCGGCCCAGTGCTGCTGGGCTCCCTGCATCGCTGCTACCAAGCCCTGATGAACGGCCTGCTGCCGCAAGCCGAAGCGGATGGGGCCTGGCTCGAATTTGGCCGCCATATCGCGAGCCAAACCCGCGCCAGCGAGGCCTACTGGCAGGGACGCGCCGAGTTGCTGGCCCGACCCAACGATCTCTCCCGCCTGTTCGGGGTGGCGCTGGAGCCGCAGCTGACGCAGCACAGGCCTGCGGTGTGCGGCCAGACCCTGGCGCCGCAGGTGTCGGCTCAACTGGAGGCTCGCGCCCGCGAGCTGGGGGTGACCACGGGCTTGCTGGCCCAATACGCCTGGCATCGGTTGCTGGCCCGCCGCTGTGGCGACGACATCACCCTGGTGGGTAACGTGACGCCGGGCCGGGATTTCCCCATCGAGGGGATCACCCAGAGTGTCGGCCTCTATATCAACAGCCTGCCGCTCATCCTGGATTGGCGCACCGAGGCGACCCTGGCCGAGCATATAGGCAGGCTTCAGTCGGACTCGATGGCACTCAATGAGCACGGCACCCAGTCGCTCGCGGCGCTGACGCAGGGCAGGGCGCGCCTGTTCCAGAGCCTGTTCGTGTTCGAGAACTACCCTGTGCCGGCGCTGCCGGAGGAGCCGGAGCCCCATCAGCTGGTGCCGCGCTTTGGCGCCGTGGTGGAGAAGGTGGAACTGCCGCTCTCCCTGGTGGTGAACGCCCGCGGCGGCCGGCTCAATCTGCGCCTCGAGTTCGACGGGGATCTGATCCCCATGGCGAAGGCAGAAGCCGTGCTGGCCGCCTGGCTGGCCGAACTTGGCTGGCTGGCGGGGGCGAGCCTTGCGCTGCCGGCCAGACCCGATGAGATGAGCCTGCCTGCCCCCGTGGCAGCGCGCGTCGCGGCGCCAGTCGCTGAGTCCTGCCCGTCCGCGGCCCGTCCGCTGGTGGCCCTGTGGGAGCGCCAGTGTGGCGTGCCTGGCGTCTGGCAGCAGACCCTGTGTGAACTCGGGGTGGATTCGGTGCAGCAGCTCGCCCTGCTGGCGGCCCTTAATGCCGCCTTCGCCGGCGAGCGTGCGCCGCTCACCCTGCGGGATCTCAAGGCCCATTCATCCCCCAGCCGGCTCTATCAGCACTGGCTGGTGCGACTGCCCGAGGAGGTGCTATGACGGTTCTGACCCAGATTGACCAGGCTCCCGTCAAACCGAGAGCCCATCGGGAGCTGAGCCCTCCGCAAGGCGGGCTGGCAACAGAACAGACCCTGGGCTCGCGCCTGGCCGATTGCCTCGCTGCCACCCCGCTGGCCCCTGCCATCGGCATGGGCGGGGTCGGTATGAGTGAGCAAGGCATGAGTGAGCACGGCACGGACGAGGCCGGCCCCGGCGCCTGGCTCAACTATGGCGAGCTCAGCCTGCGGGTCGGTCAGATCGCCGCCCGCCTGCAGGGGCTGGCGGTGGGAGAGCGGGTCGGCCTCTATCTGGCGCGAGGCCCGGATCTGGTGGCCAGCCTGCTCGCCTGCCTGCGACTCGGGCTCACCTTTGTGCCGCTCGAGCCGGATTTCCCGGTGGAGCGGCTGCAGGACATCGCCCGTCAGGCCCGGCTCTCGGCGGTGATCTGCGATGGAGATCGGGAGGTGCCGACCTTCGGCTGTCCGCTGCGCTCCCTCGCGGGTCTCGGTCATGCGGGGAGTGCGGCCGTGCAGTGGCCCAAGGTGGACGATGCGCTGACGGCCTACATGATGTTCACCTCGGGCTCTACCGGGGAGCCCAAGGGGGTGGTCATCAGCCGGCGGGCCCTGCTCTGCTTCCTCGACGGGATCCGCGAGCGGCTCGGGTTATCACCTAACTGCCATTGGCTCTTTATCACCACCCCGGCCTTCGACATCTCCTTGCTGGAGATGCTGGGGCCGCTCTGGGGCGGGGGCCGCTTGACGGTGGCCGGCGGCGAGCACAACAAGGATCCGCTGGGAATGATGGCGCTGCTCGAGGCGGATCCTTCCATCAACTGGCTGCAGGCCACCCCGGCCTGCTGGCGCATGCTGCTCAAGGCAGGATGGCAGGGGCGCGAGCGCCTCACCGCCCTGTGTGGCGGCGAGGCGCTGGACTCGGGATTGGCCGAGCAGCTCTGTGCCCGCACCCAGCGGCTGTGGAACTGCTACGGGCCGACCGAGGCCACCGTCTGGTCCCTGGTGAGCGAGGTATGCTGGCCGCCGGCGGCGGGGCAGATCACCATAAGCCACAGCCTGCCCGGCTATCGCCACTGGGTGCTGGACGAGACGGGGCAGCAGGTCGCAGAGGGGGAGTGCGGCGAGCTCTGCATCGAGAGCCCGGCCCTGTGTGAAGGCTACTGGCGCAAGCCCGGGCTGACGGCGGCGGCCTTCCTGCGGGTTGATGCCCATCGCCTCTATCGCACCGGCGATCGGGTGCGCCGACTGGGGGCGGATCGCTTCCTCTACCTGGGACGGCGGGACGATCAGGTCAAGCTGCGCGGTTTTCGCATCGAGCTCGGGGAGGTGGAGGCGGGCCTTCGCCGTCAACCCGGGGTGCAGGAGGCGGCGGTGCGCCTCTTTGGCGAGGGGGACGAGGCCATGCTGGTGGGCTATGTGGAGGCCAAGTCCGGGGTGATCATCAATCGCCTCGCCCTGCGCAAGGGGCTGCAGGCCACGCTGCCGCACTACATGGTGCCGGCGCGCATCCTCTTGCTCGATGCCCTGCCCAAGACTGGCAGCGGCAAACTGGACAGAAAGGCGCTGCCACTGCCGGAATAGGTTCTGCCCGAGTGCCTTGATAAACAAAGAAGCCCGCAAATGCGGGCTTCTTTTTGGCTGTCATATGAGCGCAGGCTTATTGGGTGATGGGGGCCGCGTCCGGTTTGGCGAGCAGTTGCTCGACGTCGTCGATCACCTTGAGGGCCGCCTGGGGGCCGCCGGTGGAGGTCCACAGCGAGCCGTCCACGGCGCCAAAGCGCTTGCCCTTGATGGCGTTCAGTTGCTGGAAGGCCGGGGTCTGCTCGGCCTGCTTCATGGCATCCACCGCATCGCCGCTGGCGCTCAGGGTGCCTATCACCAGCCAGTCACCGTCCAGCAGGTTGAGGGACTCCAGGCTCAGGGCCGGGGAGTGGGGGGTCTTGTCGCCGATCTGGTGGGTCGGACGGGCCAGCCCCATCTCTTCCACCACGCTGCTGGCGAAGGTGCCGCCGTGCATGTAGCTCGGGCCCTTCGGGTTCCAGCGCACTATGCTCAGGCGCTCGCCCTGATGCTTGGCAAGCTTGCTGCGGGCCTCCTGCAGGCGGGCGTCATACTGGGCGAGGAAGGCCTTGCCCTCGGCATCCCGGTTCAGCACGTGGGCGCTGCGATTGAAGATCTCCTTCCAGGAATCGCCCCAGTTGCCGGTGACCACTGTGGGGGCTATCTCTTGCAGCAGGGTCAGCAGCTCGGGTTTGGTCTGGCCGGTGAGGATGAGATCCGGCTCCAGATCGATCAGCCGCTCCAGATTGGGGTTGTCCAGATCGCCGACCACGGCGATATCCTTGCCCGCCTTGGTCAGCAGGTAACGGGGCAGTGTGCCCTGGCCGCGACCGTTGACCGTGCCGACTGGCTGCAGTCCCAGGGTCAGGGCCGTATCCAGATCGATTTCGCTCAGCACCACCACCCGCTTGGGCTGGGCGGGCACGAGCTGGGTCTTGCCATCGGCATCGGTCACCTGACGGGTCTCGGTGCCGGCCTGGGCCTGAAAACCGACCAGGCTGGCCAGCATGAGCGCGGCGGCCAGGGGGGAGGAGATCTTCATCGTTACATCCTTCTTGGTGAAATCAGCGGAAAACCGGGCCCCAAACGGGCGGCCTTATGCTATCACAAATTCAAATGATAAAAATTGTCATTTGCGTTTGTGGTGTTTGGACTGGGTGATTTGCTACCATGGCCGCTCTCGAACCAAGGGCTTTTTCGATGCCAATCGCTCCCCTGGCTGCCGGATCCCGAGGCAGCTTTATCCTGCAGGCCGACTGCCTGCCACTGCCCGGTTTCGCGGAAATTGCGCTGCAACGAGTCTGCTTCGATCTCGCTGCCTTCACCCCGGCTTGCTATGAGCAGGCCGAGATCCTGCTGCCTGCCAGCTTGCAGCGCGCGGCCCCCAAGCGGCTGGGGGAGTTTCTGGCCGGCCGGCTGGCGGCGCGCCAGGCCCTGCACCGCTTTGGGCTGGATGATCATGTGGTGGCCATAGGGGCGGCCCGCGAGCCGCGCTGGCCTGCGGGGTTTGAGGGCAGCATCAGCCACAGCCTGTTGCAGGGGCGCGGCATGGCCCTGTGTGCGGCACGTCCGGGTCAGGCTGGTATGGGGCTGGATCTGGAAGCCTGGCTGGAGGATGGGCAGGCGAGCGAGCTCTGGACCGGCATCGTGGATGATGAGGAGTGGGCGCGGCTGCAGCGCTGTCCGCTCGGTCCGGCCCTGGGATTGACCCTGGTGTTCTCCGCCAAGGAGAGCCTGTTCAAGGCGCTCTACCCCAGGGTGGGGCGCTATTTTGACTTTCTCGATGCCCGCTGGCTGGCCATGACGGAGCAGACCCTCACCCTCGAACTAAAAAGTGCGCTGACTCCGGAACTGCCCGTCGGCTGGCACTGTACCTTGCACTGGCAACGCTTGCCGGGGGGCGTGTTGACCACGCTTGTGCTCTGAACGTGCCTTTGCCGCTCGGTGTCATGGGATCAAAAAAACCGCCATCAAGGCGGTTTTTTTGATCCTGCGTTCAGGCCTGCTGCTGCATGGCAAAGGCGTGCGGGCGGCGGCGCGGCACTATGATGGGGGCGCCGTCGCCGGGGGCGTGCAGTATGTCCACGTCCGTCTGGTAGAGGCGGTCGATGAGGGGCTTGGTCACCACCTCGCGAGCTGGGCCCATGGCCTGGATCTTGCCCTCGCCGATGGCGATCAGCTCGTCGCAGTAGCGGGCGGCGGTGGCGAGATCGTGGATGACGATGAGCACAGTCTTGCCCTCGGCGGTGATCTGGTGGATGGCCTCCATCACCTCCGTCTGGTGGCCTATGTCCAGCGCGCTGGTGGGCTCATCCAGCAATATGATGTCCGCGTCCTGGGCCAGCACCATGGCCAGCCACACCCGCTGGGCCTGGCCGCCGGAGAGGGAGCTGGCGCTCTGCGCCAAGATGTCGCCAAGCTGCATCCGCTCGCAGGCCCAGCGCACCATGCGGGCATCCTCTTCGCTCCATTGATTGAACCAGCCCTGATGGGGATGGCGGCCGTACTGCACCAGCTGTTCGACCTGAATGCCGGCGGGCACCAGGGGGCGCTGGGGCAGGTAGGCCAGCTCCCGGGCCAGCGCCTTCATGCCGTAACTCTCCAGCGGTTTGCCCTTGAGCAATATCTCACCGGATTGGGGCTGCTCCTGGCCAGCCAGCAGCTTGAGCAGGGTGGATTTGCCACCGCCATTGGGGCCGACTATGCCGACCAGCTTGCCCTTGGGAATGGTGAAGGAGATGTCGTTGAAGACGGGCTTTTGCTGATAGCCGAAGTGGAGGCGATTTAGGGTGAGGGTCATCAGTCGGTTCTCTGTCTGTCTTTGATCAGAATAAACAGCAGCAGTATGCCGCCAAGAATACGGGTCATGATGCCGGTGGCGACCTCATGGGGGCTGGCCAGCACCCGCACCAGGGTGTCGCTCGCCAGCAGCAGCAGGGCGCCACACAGGGCGGCAATCCACAGCGGCACTATGCGATCCCGGCTCATCCAGGAGGCGAGTATGGGGGCCGCCATGGCGATGAACACCACTGGGCCGCCGATGGCGGTGCCAAGGGCCGCCACGACTATGGCCTGGGCCAGCACGCCGAGCTGCACCCGGTTGACGTTCACTCCCAGACTCTGGGCCGTGATGGGGCCCAGACGCAGCACGCCCAGGGCGCGGGAGAGATAAATGATCCAGGGGCAGACCAGCAGGATCAGGATCCCCACAGGCACGACTGTGCCGTAGCCCTGGCCGACGAAGTTGCCCATGTTCCACAGGTAGAGGCTGGTGAGGTGCACCAGCGACTGGGTGGACATGACGAACTGGCCGATGGCGTTCATCAGCTCGGAGACGCCGATGCCGATCACCACGAACAGATAACCCTGCTCCCCCGGCTTGTTGCACAGGGCGTAGAGCACGGCGGCGGCAAACAGGGCGCCCAGCGGCGCGGCCCACCAGGGCCAGCTGCCCAGGGTTAGATAGAGGGAGAAGGCGATGATGGCGAGCGACGCCCCCTCGTTGACCCCTATCATGTCCGGGGTGGCGAGGCGGTTGCGAATGAGGGTCTGCACCAGGCAGCCGGAGAGGCCCATGGCGGCGCCAGCCACCAAGACGGCGACAATGCGCGGCAGCCGGATCTTGAAGACAGTCACCTCATCGAGTCGGCTCCCCTCGCCGAGCAGGGTCTGGATGACCCCCAGCATGGTGAGCTTGCTTGAGCCCAGGGTCAGCGCCAGCAGGGAGAGCAACACCAGGGCCACCAGGAGCCCCAGCGTGATCAGCCAGGCGCGGCGGTGCAGCAGCAGGGTGCGCTCACCCAGTCGCAGGCAGAGGGTGCCGGAGGGGAGAGAAGCGTTCAGCGGTTTATTCATTGGATTGTTCATGAGGCAGGTCGACCTTATTTGACGGCCAGCAGGGAGCGGAAGCCGCCACTGCGCACCACCATGATGAGCACGGGGGCACCGATCAGCGCCAGGATCACCCCGTTGGGCAGCTCGAACGGCTGGATCAGCCAGCGGGCCAGTATGTCGGCCCCCAGCAGGAACAGCACGCCAAACAGGGCGGAGAAACGCACCTGGATGGCGAGGCGCACCGGCTCCACCAGACGGGCGCAGTAGGCGGCCAGGAAGCCGACGAAACCGATGGGGCCGGCGATGGCGATGGCGCAGGCGGTGAACAGGGTGGCGGCCAGCAGCACGCCGATCCGCACCCGGGTCGGCCGTATGCCGAGCGCCTGGGCCTGGTTGTCCCCCATCTGCATCAGGGTGAGCTGGCGACACAGGGCCAGGGTCAGCAGCAGACCGGCCAGGGCGAAGGGCACCACCGTCAGCACGGCGTCGAGATCCGAGGCGGCCAGCGACCCCAGGTTCCAGAAGCGGAACTGCTCCAGCACCACCTTGTTGGAGAGCAGCAGGAAGTTGGAGAGGCCGCCGAAGGTGGCGGAGAGGGCGACCCCCACCAGGATGAGCTTGAGCGGATTGGAGCGACCCACCATGAGGCCGAGACCCAGTACTATGAGGTTGCCAAGCAGGGCACCCATGCCGGACCAGAGCAGGTAACCGTAGGCGGATTCGACGCCAAAGTAAGTCAGCCCTATCACCAGGGCGAACACGGCGCCGGCGTTGACGCCGAGCAGGCCGGGCTCGGCCAGCGGATTGCGGGTGGCGCTTTGCAGCATGGAGGCCGCCAGCGCGAGACAGACGCCCACCACCAGGGCACACAGGGTGCGGGGCAGACGCAGGGTATGAATGATCATGGCGAGCTTTTCGTCGGCCATGAGGGCGGGATCGCCCAGCAGAAATCCGGCGACCTCGCGGCCACCATAGACACCGGCACCCGTGGCCAGTGACAGGCAGATCAGCAGGAACAGGAGAACAACTCCCAGCCAGAACAGCTGTGTTTGGTGTCTGAGCACCCGGCTACTCCTTATTGTCGAGGCGATAAAACGGAAAAAGGGAGCCCTGGACCGGGCTCCCGAACGGGGGATTACAGCTTGTAATCCACGCCGGCGTAGACGGTGCGACCTTCCAGGATGAAGTCGGCGTCGGTGGCGACCTGATCACGCTGGGTGTTGGTCAGGTTGGTGATGCCCAGCTTGAAGTCGAGCGCCGGGGTCACCTTCCACTTGGTGTTGACGTCCAGGGTCTGGTAGTGCTTGGACTTGAGCGCCTGGGAGTTGTGCATCGGTACCTTGATGAACTGGCTGCCCACGTATTGCCAGGCCAGGTTGGTGCTGACGATCTCGGTGGCTTGCCAATCCAGGCTGAGGTTGCCGGTGTGATCCGGGGTCTTGGCCAGATCCTCGCCCGTGCTCTTGTCTTCGGAATCCAGCAGACTCCAGTTGCCGGTCAGCTTGAGGTCGTCTCGCACGTCGACCCAGCCGTTCAGCTCCAGCCCTTTCACCCGCGCCTTCTTGACGTTGAGGTAGGTCATGACGGTCGGACGGTAGCCAGGGCCCCACTGATCGCTCTGGATCAGATCCTCGATGTCGTTGTGGAAGCCGGTCACACCGGCGCCGAAGCGAGCGCTCTCGTAGGCGGTGCCCAGCTCATAGCTGACGGCGGTTTCCGGTTTCAGGTTCGGGTTGCCGACCACCTTGCAGGCGCCACGGCAGGCGGTGGTGGCGAAGCCTTCGCTGGACTGGGCCAGGGTCGGTGCCTTGAACGCCTTGCCGGCGCCACCCTTGATCACCCACTCGTCGCTCAGCTTGTAGAGCGCATAGGCGCGCGGGCTGAACTCGTTGCCATAGGTTTCGTGGTGGTCGAGGCGGCCGGAGAGGGTCAGCGCCAGATCTCCCAGGCTGAACTCGTCCTGCAGATAGAGGGCGCTCTGGCTCGCATCCACGCTGCCGTTGGTGATGCTGCGGCTGTGCTCCAGCTCGGTCTTGCGCATCTCGGCGCCCGAGGTCAGCAGGTGATCCCCCAGATAGCCGCTCAGCTGGCCATCGACCGTGTGGTTGGTCTGGGTGACATCGGCGGCGCCGCCATTGAGCTGGGAATCATCCATCAGATCCGTCTGCTCGAAGTAGTAACGGGCGCGGCTGTCGAAGTGCTCCCAACGGCCGTTGTGGGTGACTCCCAGGCTCAGGCGATCGAGCTTTTGCACGTTGTGCGGAGTGGCCGGTGCGGTCGGGGCACGGGGCACGTTGTTGAAGTAGCTGTCCATGTCGTTCTGGTTGTAGCCCAGATCGAAATCGATATCCTGGTTGTCGCTGACCAGCCACTTCAGGCTGGAGAGCATGTTGACCACTTCCCGTTTCTCCAGCGCATCGGCATCCGGGTTGTTGGACTGATCGCTGTGCCAGCGGTCGCGCTGATAGCCTTCCACCACCACGCTGCCCAGCAGCTTGTTGTCGATCAGGGCACCGGAGACGAAGGCGCTGCCCTGGTTGGCATCGCCACCGTCGCCCTTGGTGGGCATGGTGTGGGTGTAGCCGAAGGCCGCTTCCGTCTTCTCCTTGGCCTGGCGCAGGATCACGTTGACCACGCCGCCGAGGGCATCGGCACCGTACAGGGAGGAGACGGGGCCACGGATCACTTCGATGCGCTCTATGGCCGCCATGGGGATGGAGCTCAAGTCGAAGTCATTGCCAAAGGAGCTGCCCAGGGTCTCGCGGGCGTTGACCCGTTTGCCGTTGATCAGCAGCAGTGTGTAGTCGCCGCCCATGCCGCGGATCTTGATCTCGCTGCGGCCAGTGGGGTTGGTGCCTATGATGTTGACGCCAGGCACATGCTTGAGGGCATCGCCTATGTTGTTGGCGTTCATCTTGTCCAGATCGGCGCGGGTCACCACAGAGACGCTGGCCGGGGCGGACAGCTCGGTGTGCTGGGTCTGGGTGGCGGTGACCACCATGGTCTCGTTGGCCTTGACCGATTCGGCCTGGGCCAGGCCCGGCAGGGCAAACAGGCCGAGGGAGAGCAAAATCGGGTTCAAGCGAAATACGCCAGGCTGCAACTGCATAGTCAAAACTCCATGAATAAAACAGAGGTTATGGGGTCCGGCTCTGGGGCCGGTAGCTCACTGACTTCCTTGTCTGGCGGCGCCAGACTCGGGGTTATTGTTATTCCTTGTCTGCGCCAGCCCCTTGAGCAGGAGCCAGACACCGCCGCAGGCCAGCAGGCCACAGCCGATATTGATCCAGGCGAGCCCCGCAAAGCCATGCAGGGCGCCAGTGTCATCCGAGAAGAGATACCTGGCCGAGAGCAGGCTGCCGAGACCCGCCGCCACATTGGTCACTGTGCCCTGGAAGGACATGAAGGCGGCGCGCTGATGGGGGGCCGGAATGGCCGCCGTGATGGCTAGCGTGGTGCTGGATCGGGCCGAGCTCAGCGCCATGAAGAGGGTAAACAGCAGGTAGACGGGCACGCCGACGGGGGCGGCGAAGCCGAGCAGGGTGATCATCGCCAGCAACAGGCTGGTGATCAGGATGGCGGCCAGCGCCCGGCCCTGATCGATCCAGCTGCCGCACAGCCGCATGGTCGCCATGCTGGCGAGACCGCCACACAGATAGAGGGCGGCGATCTGCTCGCGCGGGAAGGCGAGGTTGAACTGGAAGTAGTTGGCAAAGTGCGGGATCAGCAGGAAGTGACCGAACATCTGCAAACAGAGAATGAGCAGGGCGCCCTGGCAGAGCGGCGAGCCCAGCAGCTGGCGCAAGCCGCTGCCGTGAGGGGCGCGGCTGACCGGCAGGGAGGGCAGCAGCCGGGCGCAGAGCAGGGCCAGCAGCAGGCCGCCAGCGCCAAACAGCAGGAAGGGGCTCTGCCAGCCGAGCCACTGGGCCAGCACGAGGGCGATGGGCACCACCAAAATGGCAGCCAGCGAGAAGGCCATGCCCACGTAGGCGAGGCGGCGGCCCCGTTCGGTCGGGGGAACCAGGTCCAGCACGGCGGCCATCAGGATGGCGGAGAGGGGCCCGGCCACGCAGCCCGACAGAATGAACAGCATCAGCAGTTGCTGGCTGTTCTGTACCAGGGCGCAGGCCATCAGCAGCAGAAAGCGCAGGGTCAGCAGCACCAGCAGAGCGGGTTTGCGGTTGACGCGATCGAGCCAGGGAGCTGCGATAAGCCCCATCAGGGCCGCGCCCAGGGTGGCACCGCCGCTGAAATAACCCGTCTGTTCCGGTTGCATGCCGAGGCTGATGACCAGATCCGGCCCGAGCGGCATCACCATCATCATGCTGCCCATGGAGAGCATGTTGATCAGCATCGCCAGATGGATGATGGCAGGAGTGGTGGTGGCGGTAACAGGCTTCATCAGCGGCTGGCTCGAAAAAATGAGTCCGAATTGTATCCGAGCGATTTTTTCGTGACAACAAATGGTAATCATTTTTATTTGTATTATTTGATCTATCTCCGTCCTTTCGGCTCGCAGGCCGTCAAGGGGGGCGCTCCGGCCCATGCCGCCATCGCCCCTGGGGTGCAAAGTCATTGAAATGCGAGGCAGATGGATCATGATGGTGATAGCCAGACTGGCAGAGACGGTGAGCCGGGCTCCCGGACAGGAGAGAGAGATGAAAAGGTGGCGTTGGAGCGGGATCTTGTTGTTGTGCGGGCTCTGGTGCCTGCCGCTGCGGGCCGAGGTCAAGGTGATCCCGGTATTCGAGGCCCAGGCGGCGGTGCAGACCCTCAAGGAGATCTACCCGGATCTCGGGGTGAGTGCCATGGGCAATCAGCTGGTGCTGAGCGGCAGTGCGGCCCAGTTGCAGGAGGCCGAAGCGACCTTGGCCAAACTCAACCAGCCGCCCCAGAGTCTGCTCGTCGAATGGCGGGTGGATGGCGCCTCAAGCGGTCAGCAGATAGAGGCGGGTATCGGTGGTGATGCGGCCAAACGGCAATGGCTGCTGGAGGGCAATGCCCGGCAATACCAGCGCAGCCAGAACGACAGCTGGCAGGTACGCGGCCTGTCGGGGCGGCCCGTGTTGCTGCAGATGGGCTCCTACCAGCCGGTCACCTTCTATCAGTGGCGCGGTGGTCAGGTGGTGGGCTTGATGCCGCTCATCAACGGTCTCTACGCCACCGCCACCCTGATAGGGGACAGGGTGCAGATAGCGCTCAGCAGCGAACAGGCCAGGCTGGAGCAGGGCACCATCAGCACGGGGCAGAACGCCACCGAGGTGAGCGGTGCCCTGGGGCAGTGGCTGACGGTGGGGGAGCTCTCCACCAGTTCGGCCCAGCAAGGCAGCAGCCTGGGCACCCAGTTGCAGGGGGGGCGCGGCAGCCAGAGCGATCGCCAGACCCTGCAGATCCGGGTCACGCGTCAATGAGTGACCCCTATTTTCTCAGTGAGGTTGATCGGCCGCGTATTCGCGGATCTGGCGGCTGCGCAGCAGATACCAGAGCGCCCAGAGGCTGCCGATCAGCACCAGGGCGGTCGGCCAGCTGAACGACCATTTCTGCAGGTTGAGGCTGTGCAGCTGCATCAGCAGGCCGCTGACGGTGGAGCAGAGCAAGAGGCCGCGGCTGTGGCGCCTGAGCCAGGCGCGCACGCTGTTGGTCTGCTGATAGGTGCCGCCAAAGGCGAGCAGCGCCAGCATGGCGGGCACGTCGGTCAGCAGGCTGATGTAGAGGCTGATCTTGTCCGGATAGAAGAGGGTCAGGATCTCGCTGCCGCTCTCGCGGGTGACCCCGGCCATCAGAAACAGCCAGACCGAGCGGGTCAGCAAGAGGGCGATGGGCCAAAACCAGAGGGGAGGGCGCAACTGGCCGTGATCGTCATATCTGTGTTCGGGGTAGAGGGTCATGGTCGCCCGTTATCCGCTTGGGTTGTGCAAATGATGAAGAGGATATGGGGCAGGCTGGCGCCCTTTGCAAGGCGTGCCGGGTGACACGAATTAATCGGGGGGCCAGTGCCCCCCAATCCATCGTCTCTTTCTATCGCACTTTCTGGCGGCGTTTACAGCCAGCCTTTGCGCTTGAAGAAGAGGCCTGTGCCGAGCGATGACATCACCATCAACACCAGCGAGAGCGGATAGCCATACTCCCAGGCGAGCTCGGGCATGCGCCCGAAGTTCATGCCGTAGATGCTGGCGATAAGCGTCGGCGGCAGGAAGATCACCGCGGCCACCGAGAAGATCTTGATCACCTTGTTCTGCTCCAGATTGGTCACCCCCATGGAGGCCTCCAGCTGGAAGTTGATCTTGTCGAACAGGAACTGGGTGTGGGGCAAGAGGGACTCCACGTCGTGCAGCATCTCGTCGATCCACTTGTTCTGCTCGTTGCTCATGCGCTGGCGCAGGCTGCGCTTGAGGAACCGCAGGGCGCGACGGGTATCGTGCAGGGAGAGACGGATCTGGCCGTTGGCCTCTTCCTGTGCCATCAACTCCTTGAGCATGGGATTGATCTGATCCGGCTCGAAGATCTGATCGGCGGTGTTCTCCAACGTCTTGTAACCGTCTTCGATAAGGTCGGAGAGGTACTCCACCTTGAGGTTCTGCACTTCCAGCAGGATATCGAGGGCATCCTCCACCTCCAGCCTGTCCTGGCGCATGTAGTGGCGCAGCAGGCGCACCAGGCCGATGTCATCCTCGCGGATGCTGATCAGCAGGTTGTTGCGCAGGGTAAAGGAGACGTGGACACCCTTGGTGTCACGGCCGATCCGCTGGGGGAACAGGGAGTGAATGTGCAGACCATCGGTATCCCAGTAGAAACGGGCGGATGCTTCGATGTCGTCCAGCTCTTCCTTGTCGGGAACCTCTTCCAGAAACAGGCCCGTCAACCATTCTCGCTCCGCCGTGTCCGGCTTGTAGGCATCCAGCCAGACGGTGTTGTCAGGCACTATGTCGTCAGGCCCGAGCGTGACTATGTCCAGTACCTTGTTATTGAGAATGTAGGCGGTGATCATCTGTCCCCCCTTAAGAAGTCATGGGTAATCAGGGATGGTTGCACAGGTCATGCGGCCTAGATCGCATAGAAAGCGATCCCGTGGACAAGCAAAACGGGCCGATGGAAAACCTGAATGCGGCGAACTATACAGGGGCGGGGCGCGCTTGTCAGGGCCTATTCATCCGAGGTTCAGCCTGTTCGCTCAAAAAAACAGCGAGGTCGGATCAGCGGATCCGGCCTCGAAAGTAGCAATGCTTGTTCGACCTCCTTGTTCACCTCTGTGCGAAAGATGACTCAGGTTTACCTGCCGGGATTGCGGGATCCTGAGTCCCGCGGTAGCGTCCAGATGATGTGCTGGGGCTGCGCATCCTTGTTGTCGCCGTAGCGCAGCGGGCCTCCCATCACATATTGGGATAGTTGGGGCCCGAACTTCCCGGCGGTGGTGTCCAGACGATGTTCTGAGGCTGCGCATCCTTGGTGTCGCCGCTGATCTGCATGGGCAGTCCCATCACATATTGGGATAGTTGGGGCCCGAACCTCCCTGCGGCGGTGTCCAGACGATGTTCTGGGGTTGCGCATCCTTGGTGTCGCCGCTGATCTGCATGGGCAGTCCCATCACATATTGGGATAGTTGGGGCCCGAACCTCCCTGCGGCGGTGTCCAGACGATGTTCTGGGGTTGCGCATCCTTGGTGTCGCCGCTGATCTGCATGGGCAGTCCCATCACATATTGGGGTAGTTGGGGCCCGAACCTCCCTGCGGTGGTGTCCAGACGATGTTCTGGGGCTGCGCATCCTTGGTGTCGCCGTAGCGCTGCAGACCTTCCATCACATATTGGGATAGTTGGGGCCCGAACCTCCCTGCGGCGGCGTCCAGATGATGTTCTGGCTGGGATCCTTGATGTCGCAGGTCTTGCAGTGAATGCAGTTGGCCGCGTTGATCTGCAAGCGTGGCTGGTTCTCGCTTTCCACTATCTCGAACACCCCGGCCGGGCAGTAGCGCTGGGCGGGCTCGGCCCAGGTGGGCAGGTTGACCGCCACCGGGATACTCGCGTCCTGCAACTTGAGGTGGCAGGGCTGATCCTCATCGTGACTGGTGTTGGCGAGATAAACAGAAGAGAGCTTGTCAAAGCTGAGCCTGCCGTCCGGCTTGGGATAATCGATGGGATCGCAGCGGCCGGCCATGCGCAGCTGGCGGTAGTCCGGCTCCCGGTCCAGCAGGGTAAAAGAGCCCATCAGGGGTAAGGAGGAACCCCGCTGCTCCAGCCAGTTGAAGGCGCCACCAAGCCAGGGACCCCAGCGATGCAGGGCGGCGCCGAAATTGCGGGCTGTCTTCAGCTCCTGCCCCAGCCAGCTCTGTTGCAACGCATCGCTGTACTCGGCCAGATCCCGGCCACCCTCATCGCCACCGCGCAGCGTCATGGCGACGGTTTTCGCCGCCAGCATGCCCGACTTCATGGCGGTGTGAATGCCTTTGATGCGGGAGAAGTCGAGTGTGCCGGCATCGCAGCCGATCAGCAGACCACCGGGAAAGTGCATGCGGGGCAGGGAGTGCCAGCCGCCCTTGGTGATGGCGCGGGCACCGTAGCTGATGCGCTCGCCTCCCTGCAGGGTCTGTGCGATGAGGGGATGGTGCTTGAGGCGCTGGAACTCGGCGAACGGGCTGAGCCAGGGGTTGCTGTAGTTGAGATCGACGATGAGCCCGACCGCCACCTGATTGCCCTCCATATGATAGAGGTAGAAGCCACCCTGGCTCTTGCTGGCTCGGCGTTCGACCAGCGGCCAGCCGCTGCCATGGAGCACCCGGCCCGGCTTGGCCTGATCCGCGGGCACCTGCCACAGCTCCTTGAAGCCGATGGCATAATGTTGCGGCTGGGCGCTGTTTTCCAGATTGAACTCGGCGATCAGCTGCTTGCCCAGATGGCCGCGAGCCCCTTCGGCAAACAGGGTGTAGCGGCCATAGAGCGCCATGCCGGGCACGTGATCCGCCTTGGGATTGCCGGCTTTGTCCAGCCCGAGATCGCCGGTGATCACACCCCGCACCCGCCCCGCTTCCATGATGAGCTCGCTTGCGGTAAAACCCGGGTATATTTCGACTCCCAGCTGCTCGGCCTGCTGACCGAGCCAGCGGCAGAGGTTGCCCAGGCTGAGAATATGACTGCCATCGTTGTGCATGCGCGGCGGCACGGCCCAGTGGGGCAGTTGCAGGGCGCGGCTGTCGTTTTGCAACAGATGAACCCGATCATCGTTGACGGGAATGCCAAGGGGCGCCTGCTGCCAGCGGTCCGGCAACAGCTCCTTGAGGGCTATGGGATCGAACAGGGCGCCGGAGAGCAGATGGGCGCCGATTTCCGCTCCCTTCTCCAGCAGACAGACCGAGAGATCGGCATTGTGCTGCTTCAGGGCGATGGCGGCGCTGAGCCCTGCCGGGCCGCCACCGACGATGACGACATCAAATTCCATTGCTTCGCGTTCCATCTTGCCTCTGCGCTTGACTTGGCCTAGGGTAGTGCTGGTAGTTTACGTAAACGTAAAGCAATTGTAAGCAAAAAAATGCGAGGGCTCGTCAATGGATTCACTCAACCGAAGCGAGGGATGCGCGTCATGAAGCTGCTGGTCGCGATCAAGCGGGTACTGGATTACAACGTCAAGATCCGGGTCAAGAGCGATGGCTCCGACGTGGAGCTCGCCAATGTGAAGATGGGGATCAACCCGTTTTGTGAAATTGCGGTGGAGGAGGGGGTGAGGCTGCGTGAAGCTGGCATCGCGACCGAGCTGGTGGTGGTGACCTTCGGGCCTGAGGCGGCGGTCGAGCAGTTGCGCCATGCCCTGGCGCTGGGGGCGGATCGTGCCCGCCATTATGTGACCGATGAGACGCTCACTCCGCTTACCGTGGCGCGCGCCCTGCAACAGGTGTGCGAGCTGGAGCAGCCCGATCTGGTGCTGCTCGGCAAGCAGTCCATCGATTCTGACAACAACCAGGCGGGCCAGATGCTCGCAGCCCTCACCGACTGGCCGCTGGCCACTTTCGCCTCCGCCATCAAGCTGGTGGACGGCGAGCTGCAAGTAACCCGCGAGATTGACGGCGGCCTGGAGACCCTCGGCATGCCACTGCCTGCCGTGGTGACCGTGGATCTGCGCCTGAACGAACCTCGCTTTGCCTCGCTTCCCAACATCATGAAAGCCAAGCGCAAGCCGCTTGAGAGTGCCCCCTTCGCGATCCTAGGGGGGGGGGCCTAGGCGTCGAACCCGCCGGCCATACCCGGCTGCTTGGGGTGATGGCGCCAGCCGTGCGCCGTGCCGGCGTCAGGGTCGGCTCGGTGGACGAGCTGCTGGACAAACTCAGGCACGAAGCCAAGGTACTGCCATGAGCGCACCTATGATGGTGAAACATATTGGGTGCCTGTCCCTGGCTGGGATGAGGGCTGGCACGATGAAACGCGTTGCTAACGATAGGGTGTTGTCATGAGCGTACTGGTTATTGCTGAACATCATCAGCGCAGGCTTGCCGACAACGTGGCCCAGCTGGTCACGGCGGCGGGTCAGCTTGGCGGCGAGGTGCATCTCCTGCTGCTGGGCCAGGGGCTGACCGAGGCGGGCGAACAGGCCGCCAGCCTGCAAGGGGTGGACAGGGTGCTGCTGGCCGAGCATCCCATGCTGGCGGAAGGGCTGAACGACGGCGTCGATCCGCTGCTCGCCCACATAGCACGCGACTATCAGCACTGCCTGATGGCGGCCAGCACCCAGGGCAAGGATCTGTTGCCGCGGGTCGCGGCCAGGCTCGGGGTCGAGATGCTCTCCGAGGTGACCGGCATAGAGAGCGGTGATACCTTCCTGCGGCCCATCTATGCGGGCAATGCCGTTGCCCGGATGGCGAGCAGCGCTCCCATCAAGGTGCTCACCATCAGGCCGACCGCCTTTGCCAAGGCCGAATTCGGGGCTGGGCAGGCTGTTGTCGAGCGGCTGCCGGTGGCCGATGTGGCCTGCCGCACCCGGCTGGTCGAGCGGCGCGCCGTGCGATCCGTCAGACCCGAGCTTGCGGCGGCGCGGGTGGTGGTCTCCGGCGGCCGGGCGCTCGGCTCCAAGGCGCAGTTTGCCCTGATCGAGGCGCTGGCCGACAAGCTGGGCGGCGCGGTCGGGGCGTCGCGGGCGGCGGTGGATGCGGGTTATGTGGCCAACGATCTGCAGGTGGGCCAGACCGGCAAGGTGGTCGCCCCCGAGCTCTACATAGCTGTCGGTATCTCGGGTGCCATCCAGCATCTGGCGGGCATGAAGGAGTCGAAGGTGATCGTCGCCATCAACAAGGATGGCGAGGCTCCCATCTTTCAGGTAGCGGACTACGGTCTGGTGGGGGATCTCTTCACCCTGCTGCCCGAGCTCACCGCCAAGCTGTGAATTTGTTGAAAAGGGGCCTTGCCTGTCATTGATGCGGCCTGTCCCCCATTTCCATGCATGTTCCCTGCAAGCCCTGACCCGTTCAGGGCTTTTTTCATCATGGCCTGAGCCGGGCCGGGCGACAAAAGGTTGAGCCAGCTCCCAAAAAGCCTTTGATCCTGGGGCGGCTCTTGTGTAAAACCAGACAAGTCATCGATTACTCTCATCCACTCACGGAAAGCGTCATGAGCAAACAGATTTACAACTTCTGCGCCGGCCCCGCCATGTTGCCGGTTGAAGTCATGGAGCGCGCCCAGCGCGAATTTTGTAACTTCCAGGGGCTGGGAGCCTCGGTCATGGAGCTTTCCCACCGCGGCAAGCCCTATATGGCGGTCGCCGCCAAGGCGGAAGCCGATCTGCGCGAACTGCTGGCGGTGCCGGACAACTACAAGGTGCTCTTCATGCACGGTGGTGGTCGTGGCCAGTTCTCCGCCGTGCCCATGAACCTGCTCGGCGGTGCCAACAAGAAGGCCGATTATCTGCTGACCGGTGTCTGGGCCCAGAGCGCCGTGGATGAAGCCCACAAGTACGGTGACATCCAGACCTTCCCCGGGGTTGCCAAGAACGCCCAGGGCATCTCCCACCTGCTGCCGACCCCGGCGTTTCGCGCCGATGCGGCCTTTGTGCATTACTGCCCGAACGAAACCATAGACGGCATAGAGATGTTCGACATCCCGGCCACCGGCGATGTGCCCCTGGTGGCGGATTTGTCCTCCACCATCCTCTCCCGCCCCATCGACGTGAGCCGCTTCGGCATCATCTACGCCGGTGCCCAGAAGAACATAGGCCCGTCGGGCCTGGCCATCGCCATAGTGCGCGATGACCTGTTGAACCAGGCCCGCGCCGACGTGCCCTCGATTTTTGACTACCAGCTCACCGCCAAGAACGACTCCATGTTCAACACCCCGCCCACCTACGCCTGGTATCTGGCCGGTCTGGTGTTCGAGTGGCTGAAAGAACAGGGCGGGCTCGCCGCCATGGAGGCGCGCAACAAGGAGAAGGCCGATTTCCTCTACGGCTACCTCGACCAGTCGAGCTTCTATGGCAACAAGGTGGATGCCAGCTGCCGCTCCCGCATGAACATACCGTTCCAGCTGAAAAATGCCGAGCTGGACGCGCTCTTCCTGGCCGAGTCGGAAGCCGCCGGTCTACTGGCGCTCAAGGGGCACCGCATCGTCGGTGGCATGCGTGCCAGCCTCTACAACGCCATGCCGCTGGAAGGGGTCAAGGCCCTGGTGAGCTTTATGGATGGCTTTGCCAAGCGTCACGGCTGAGGCGTTTTTCCCCAATTGCAGACGCCGGGGACTCCCCGGCGTCTGTTTTTTCAGTGGATCCTGATCGACCGTGAGTCTGGCCCGCTTTTGTGCCACGCGCGGTCTTGCCGAGCAAGGCGCGGGCTGCTAACGTCCGGTCAGGTGAATTATTTGAGACAGTACAGGAAGTTTATGAATTCGTTGCGTTTGGAACCTATTTCTCGTGTGGCCGGTGAGGTCAATCTGCCCGGCTCCAAGAGCGTGTCCAACCGGGCCCTGCTGCTGGCGGCGCTGGCCCGTGGCACCACCCGGCTCACCAACCTGCTCGACAGCGATGACATTCGTCACATGCTGGCGGCACTGACCCAGCTCGGGGTCAAGTACAAGCTCTCCGCCGACAAGACAGAGTGCACAGTGCACGGTCTGGGCCGCAGCTTCGCGGTGAAGGAGCCGGTCAATCTGTTCCTCGGCAACGCCGGTACCGCCATGCGTCCGCTGTGCGCCGCGCTGTGTCTGGGCTCGGGCGAATATACCCTGGGCGGCGAGCCACGCATGGAAGAGCGTCCCATCGGCCATCTGGTGGATGCCCTGCGCGAAGCGGGTGCCCATATCCAGTACCTGAAAAAAGACGGCTACCCGCCGCTGGTGGTGGATGCCAAGGGCTTGTGGGGCGGTGATGTGCATGTCGACGGCTCCGTCTCCAGCCAGTTTTTGACGGCGTTTTTGATGGCGGCGCCCATGGCGGCGGGCGACACCCGCATCCACATCAAGGGGGAGCTGGTCTCCAAGCCCTACATCGACATCACGCTGCACATCATGAAGCAGTTCGGGGTGGTCATCGAGCACGACAACTACAAGCTGTTCTACATCAAGGGCAACCAGAGCTATGTCAGCCCGGGCGACTTCCTGGTGGAAGGGGATGCCTCCAGCGCCTCCTATTTCCTCGCGGCCGGGGCCATCAAGGGCAAGGTGCGCGTGACCGGCATCGGCAAGCACAGCATCCAGGGCGACATCCACTTCGCCGACGTGCTGGAGAAGATGGGTGCGCGCATCACCTGGGGTGACGACTTCATCGAGGCCGAGCAGGCCCCGCTGCACGGCATCGACATGGACATGAACCATATTCCCGATGCGGCCATGACCATAGCGGTTGTGGCGCTGTTTGCCGAGGGGCCTACTTCCATCCGCAACATCTACAACTGGCGGGTGAAGGAGACGGATCGTCTGCACGCCATGGCCACCGAGCTGCGCAAGCTGGGTGTGGAGGTGGAGGAGGGGCACGACTTCATTACCGTGACGCCGCCGGCCCAGCTCAAGCATGCGGCCATCGACACCTACAACGATCACCGCATCGCCATGTGCTTCTCGCTGGTGGCGCTGTCGGATACCGCCGTCACCATCAATGATCCGGGTTGTACCTCCAAGACCTTCCCGGACTACTTCGACAAATTGGCAAGCGTCAGTCAGGCCGTTTGAGCCAGTTTCGATTGCTCCAAGGCCCGCCTCAGTGCGGGCCTTGTTTTTCAGTCCGCCAACAATTCGCTAGCAGTATTATTGCAACTTGCAAGACTGCGTTGCTAAATTCATTTCATGAAGATGTAATTTTCTATTTACACCGCTGCCCGTGCGGGCTAGATTGAAGTTTCTTTATCGCAGTCATCTAGCAGGAAGCCTTGTCATGCAGCATCAAACCGACGACGTTCGTATCAGTGAAATCAAAGAGTTATTACCCCCGGTTGCGGTGCTTGAGAAGTTTCCAGCCACCGAGACCGCATCAAATACCGTCTTCGAATCCCGCCAGGCCATTCATCAGATCCTGGCCGGTGAAGATCAGCGCCTGCTGGTGGTGATCGGTCCCTGCTCCATCCACGACCCCGCCGCCGCACTGGAGTACGGCAAGCGCCTCAAGACCTTGCGTGACGAGCTCAAGGGGCAGCTGGAGATCGTGATGCGGGTCTACTTCGAGAAGCCGCGCACCACTGTCGGCTGGAAGGGGCTGATCAACGACCCCTACCTCGACAATACCTGCCAGATCAACGACGGCCTGCGCATCGGTCGCAAGCTGCTGCTGGATCTCAACGACATGGGGCTGCCGACCGCCTCCGAGTTCCTCGACATGATCACCCCGCAATACGTGGCGGATCTGATGAGCTGGGGCGCCATCGGTGCCCGTACCACCGAATCCCAGGTGCACCGTGAGCTGGCCTCCGGTCTCTCCTGCCCGGTTGGCTTCAAGAACGGCACGGATGGCACCATCAAGGTGGCCATCGATGCCATCGGTGCCGCCAGCGCGCCGCACCACTTCCTGTCGGTCACCAAGTATGGCCACTCCGCCATCGTCGCCACCCGGGGCAACCCGGACTGTCACATCATTCTGCGTGGCGGTCGCGAGCCGAACTACAGCGCCGCGCACGTTGACGAGGTGGTGAAGGGGCTGGACAAGGCCGGTCTGCCGCAGAAGGTGATGATAGATTTCAGCCATGCCAACAGCAGCAAGCAGTTCAAGAACCAGATGCTGGTGGCCGAGGACGTGGCCGGTCAGCTGCGTGCCGGCAGCCGGGCTGTGTTCGGTGTCATGGTGGAGAGCCACCTGGTGGAAGGGCGTCAGGATCTGGTGGAAGGGTGCGAGCTCACCGTCGGTCAGAGCATCACGGATGCCTGCATCGGCTGGGCCGATACCGAAGTGCTGCTGCGCACACTGGCCGATGCGGTAGCCACTCGCAACGCGGGCTGATCCTGATCTGTCCCGGCTGACTGCCTGCGGCAGCAGCAAGACAATAAAAAGCGCGACCTCGGGTCGCGCTTTTTTGTTGGGGCGTTGCGCCTTACCAGCGGTAGGTCTTGAGCAACTGCTCCAGCTTCTGGCACTGTTCCACCAGCTGGATGCTGGCGAGGTTGGCGGCGTGTGCCTGGCCCAGGGTGTCGTTGGAGGTGTTGCGAATGTCACTCACCGAGCTGTCCACCTCGCTGCAGACCCTGTCCTGCTCCTCGGCGGATTGTGCCATCTGGGCGTTGAGATCGTTGATGCTGGCGATGCGACCTATGATGTTCTGCATGGCGGCCAGGGTCGCCTCCGTTTTGTGGATGCTCTCGTCCGCCTTGGATTTTGCATCCCCGATCACCGCCACGGCGCTCTGGGCCTCTTTTTGCAGGGCGGCGATCATCTGGGAGATCTCCTCGCTGGCGGCGCGGCTGCGGTTGGAGAGGGCGCGTACCTCGTCGGCCACCACCGCAAACCCGCGACCCTGCTCGCCGGCGCGGGCCGCCTCTATGGCGGCGTTGAGGGCCAGCAGGTTGGTCTGATCCGCAATCCCCTTGATCACCTCCAGCACGCCATCGACGGCCAGACAGCGGTTGTCGAGCTGCTGGATCACCCGATCGACCCGTTCAATCTCGGCCGACATCTCGCCCATGTCGGCGATGGAGTGCTGGGCGAGGCGACTGGTGTCGGCCGCATCCTGGTTGGTGAGGGCGGAGAGTTCGGCACTGTGGCGGGCGTGCTCGCGCACCTCGTGGGAGCTGGCGGCCAATTCGCTGACGGCGGCGGCGACCTGGGTGGTCATGTTCTCCTGCTGGCGGGCCGAGCCTTCGGTCTGGGTCGCGACCTGCCGGATCTGGTTCGACTCCTGATAGAGCTGCCGAGTCGCGTGCTCCACCTCCTGCAGGCTGTGGCGAAAACCCTGCACCATGTCGCTGACGGCGCGGGTCATCTGGCCCAGCTCATCCTGGCTCGGGTTGAGCAGGGGGAGGGAGAGATCCCGCTCCTTGGCCATGCGGGTCATGGTCAGTTGCAGGTGGCGCACCGGTCGCTTGATGTAGCGCTGCAGCACCCAGCCAAGCAGGCCAAACCCGAGCCCGAACACCGCCACCAGGCTGCCGCTCAGGATCAGGTTGTTGTGGCGAATTTCGCCGAAGGTATGGCTGAGGTCGTAACTGATCCGCACAGCCCCCATGACGGTGCCTTCCGGCACCTGATGGCAGGTGGTGCACTGGGTGCCGCGGTACTCCTTGTATGCCTTGAAGGGCTTGACCAGGGTGAGCCGATTGCCCTGCTGCTCGAGTATGGTCTCCCCTTGCGCGATGGCGCGCTGATCCCAGCTGTCTTCTGCCTGCTGATCCGGGTGACCCGGCCCGAACAAGTCGGTCACGGCGGGGGCGCGGATCAGGCGAGCCTCGACGATCCCCGCCTCGCTCTTGAGCTTGGTCTGCACGATTTGCCGGTTGGCGATGGCTCCCGTCATCATCATGACGTTGAGCTGATCCATGTAGGTGTTGGCAGCGCTCTCGACCTTTTCACCGGCCAGCCGGATGGCGAGATCCCGTTGCAGCCAGGCGGAGAGTTCGAAACTGAGGGCGAAGGTACAGCCTATCACCAGGGTGAGGGGGAGGAAGATTTTCCAGTTCAGTGACAGATTTTGCATCGTTTGCAGGGTCCATGCGCAAGTGGGCGAGCGTCAATGCCGGGCGACTCTCCTCACGCTCGCTCGTCAGGGCGGGGGAGATGGTTCTCTATCGGCACACCCTACCCCATCTTGAGTAAATTATCTGTTAACTGGATCCATGATGGAGGTTAAGGATGGGTAGCAAAGCTGGGTTGTCTGAGCCTGGTTTGATCCAGCACAAACTCGGCATTAATTGATAGTGGTTATCATTTGCATTATTTCCATGCGGTAACCCAGCCAGTGATGACATTACAACTGACCCCGACCATGACCGGACTCGACACACCGGATCCCCTCAAGTTTGCCTTCGGCGCCAAAACCTCGGCCCATGCCAGCCGGGGTGGCATTCGCCCCTTCACCCTCGACCATGGGCGCTGGCAAGCCTGGTGGCAGCAAGAGAGCGAGGCCGGGGAGCGGGCGCTCTACATCCATATCCCGTTTTGCCGCAAGCGCTGCAGCTTCTGCAATTTCTTCGAAAATGGCGCCAATCCGGCGCGCATGAGCCGCTACATGGTGGCCCTGTGCGCCAGCCTGCAGCAGGCGGCGGATACCCCCTTTGGGCAGAGCAAGCCCTGCTCGGCCGTCTATGTGGGGGGTGGCACACCGACCGACATGGCGGTCGAGGATCTGGCGCGATTGGCCAGGGCCATCCAGGGTTTTCCGCTGACCGCAGATGCCGAGGTGACCCTGGAGGGGCGCCTCAACGGCTTTGATGATGCCAAGTGGCAGACAGCGCTGGCGGGGGGCTTCAACCGCTTCTCGTTCGGGGTGCAGAGCTTTGATACACAAGTGCGCCAGCAGGCGGCCCGCTTCGATGACAGGGAGACCCTGCTGGCCCGGCTGGCCGAGCTGACCCGGGATGATGCCGCCGTGATAGTGGCGGATCTCATCTTCGGCCTGCCGGGGCAGGATGATGCCGTGTGGCGCCAGGATATCGCGGATGTGATGGCCAGCGGAGTACACGGCGTGGATCTCTATCAGCTGATCGCCATGGCGGGCACCAATCTGGATCGGGCACAGGATAAGGGTACGCTGGGCTGGGCGGCCGATGGTCAGCAGCGAGCCGGCATGTATGCCTATGGCGCCCAGACCCTGGAGCAGGGCGGCTGGCAGCGACTTTCCTGCAGCCACTGGCGGCGCGGTGATGCCGAGCAGAGCCGCTACAACCAGATGGCCAAGCGCGGCGCCGAGATCCTCCCCTTCGGGGCCGGGGCTGGAGGCAGCGTGCACGGCCATGGCCTCATGTATGGCCGGGATCTGGCGCTCTGGCACGAGGCGCTGGCAGGCGGTGTGCGGGCGCCCGGCATGGTGATGGGGAAGAACCCCAATGCCCTCATGGACGGCCTGCTGCGTGGCGCCCTCGACAGCGGCTGGTTGACGCTGGCTCGTCTGCCCGCGCCGCTACGGGCCCACCTGCTGCCGCTGTTTGAGGCCTGGCAGCGGCACGGGTTGGCGACGCTCACGCAAGTGCGGCTTGAACTGACCCTGGCGGGGCGTTTCTGGAACGTCAATCTGCAGGCAGGAATGTTTGAGTACTTGCAACTCAATCCGCTGGCGGGATCTGATGCGGCGCCGGCGCCGGCCGACATGGTGCGCCATTCGCTGGTGTGACGGACAGGCGTCAACGACAGGGAGGGGGATCAAACGGGGGCGCTGCAAAGCGCCCCCGTGTTCAGTTATCGGTTGTGCACCTCTTCCACCCGCACCTGCAGGTGCCCCTCGGCGAGCGTGGTGACCAGGGTTTGCCCGGCGTTCACCTGGGCGGCGCGGCTGATCACCTCACCGCTCTGGGTGCGGGTGATGGAGTAACCGCGACCCAGGGTGGCGAGCGGGCTCACACCGTCGAGGCGGGCGGTGAGCATGGCGAGGCGGTGGCTGGCCAGATCCTGGCGTTTGGCGATCAGCGCATAGAGTCTTTCTTCGGCCAGCTGATGGCGGCGCTTGCCAGCGGCCAGCAACCGCTCCGGGCTCTTGCCTTGCAGGCGCAGCTCCAGGTTGGCGAGGCGCCGCTCCCCCTGATGCAGCCGTTGATTCATCAGCTGTTGCAGGCGGGCGGAGAGCTCGTCGAGGCGCTGGGACTGCTGCTCCAGCCGTCGCTTGGGATCCTGATGGTCGAGCCGTTTTTGCAGCAGCGCGAAGCCGTGGCGGGCGGCAGTCTGGTGGCGGCCTATGCCCTGTGCCAGCCGTTGCCACAGATGGGCGAGGCGCTGGATGCGGGCCTGGTTGTCCGGCGCCACCAGTTCGGCGGCGGCCGACGGGGTCGGGGCACGCAAGTCGGCGGCAAAGTCGCTGATGGTCACGTCCACCTCGTGGCCCACCGCGCTGATGACGGGGATGCTGGAGTTGGCAATGGCGCGCGCCACCGCCTCCTCGTTGAAGCACCAGAGATCTTCCAGCGAGCCGCCGCCGCGACCGACGATCAGCACGTCCACCTCGGCGCGGCGGTTGGCCAGGGCAATGGCCGCCACTATCTGGCCGATGGCGGCGCTGCCCTGCACCTGGGTCGGGTAGATGAAGACGGGGAGATCCGGGGCGCGGCGTTTGAGCACGGTCAGCATGTCGTGCAGGGCGGCGCCGGTGGCTGAGGTGACCAGCCCCACGGCGCGCGGTTCACGGGGCAGGGAGCGCTTGCGGCCCTCGTCAAACAGCCCTTCTGCACCGAGGCGGCGTTTGAGCTCTTCGAAGCGCAGGGCCAGCACGCCATCACCGGCGGGCTGCATGGATTCGATGATGAGCTGATAGTCGCCACGCGGCTCATAGAGGGAGACCCGTGCCTGCACCAGCACCTGCATGCCATCCTGCGGGCGAAACGCCACCCGCCGGTTGTTGCCCTTGAACATGGCGCAGCGCACCTGGGCACCGAGATCCTTGAGCGAAAAGTACCAGTGGCCCGAGCTTGGCATCGCCAGGTTGGAGAGTTCCCCGGTCAGCCACACCAGGCCGAGATCCTGCTCCAGGATCATGCGCACTGCGCTATTGAGGCGGGTGACGGTAAAGACCTGTTGTTGCTGGCTGGATGGGTTGAGGCGATTCAAGGGGGATCCTGCTGCTGTGCCCCGGGCAAGGGGAGAAAACAATGGCGCCATCTTAGCGCAGTTCGGCGCAAGAGCCGAGCCCGGGCGTGGCCCGGCTTGATCTGGTGGCGGCCGCAGGGGGGTGAGCACCCATTGGGTAAGCAACTATCATCAATCGTATCTTGAACAGTCGACCGACTGCCAGAGCGAGCAGGTGATGTCAGCATGGACAAGGGGTGTGGCAAGGCGGTCGCGAAAAAGCGCCAAGCAAGCAGAGACAGGCCGTATCGACAGTGCTGCTGCAACCCAAATCAACGGTTTTCTCATCGCTGATATTGAATATTTTGGGATGGTTCAGGTGAGCGTAAATAAAACACGCTTGCCTGCACCTGCCCCCTCATTCAGGAGGCATTACCATGAGTATCTTTCACCGGGAAGCGCTATTGCTTGTTCTTGTCTCTTCTTTGTCATGGGGGGCAACCGACATTGATGTTGCAGTCTACCCATTCAGTCCATTTGTTGAAAAAACCAGTGACAATGAGTGGCATGGGGTGACCTTCGATATTATTGATGCACTCAATGCTATCCAGTCCGATTATCACTATCGCCCCGTTGTTACCAGCCCTTATCGTGTATATGCAGAAATGTATATGGGACGATTTGACATGCTCCTGTTTCAGGATGTCAGCTGGGGATGGGATGTCAATAAAGTGATTATATCAACCCCTCTGCTGGATTACTCGGAATGCTATGTCGCACGTTATAAAGCGGGTCGGGATCAAAATTTTTTCAATGAGTTAAATAAACTGACAATGATAGGGGTAAGAGGTTTTCATTATTTTGAGAAAAAGACCAGTTTGCTGTTGAGAGATGATAGCCAGATAGTCAATGCCCTGTTGAGAGATCGGGGGGATTTTATCAGGCTGGGTTTTTATCGTCTGCAAGACATGCTGAAGCAGGATCCTGAATTACGGAGCAAACTGATCATATCCATTCATCCGGCACAAAATTATCATTTACGAGCCATATTCGCCGCTACATCCGATATTTCCATCATGGTTTTTCAAGAGCACCTGGCAAGCTTGGCTCGGCTGGGGTTGCTTGACGATATATGGAAGAAATATGGTATTCAGAGTCGGGTCGATGAAGACTCCACACTGGATTGCAATTTCAAATAAAACGGCCAAGAAATGACGCCGGCATCTTGTGTCGATGTCTGTCCCATGGCGCAGAATGACGTTTGTTTCCCCGGTGCAGTGTCACAACGGAAGATTGCTGGCATCTGCCATGGAGTCGCGCTGTGGGCAGGCATGTTGCGGCCCACCCGGGCGGCTCAAGAGTCCTTCATCCGTGCCAGGCTGGCTGCGGATCTGGTCGGGCTGACCACCAGCCAGACTGCGAGACAGACGATGGCGCCACCGACCACAAAGCCCTCAGTGATGGTCTCCCCGAGCACCAGGTAACCCCACAAGATGCCAAAGGGAGGAATGAGAAAGGTGACCGTCAATGAGCGCAGCGGCCCGATATCCGCGATCAACCTGAAGTAGATGAGGTAGGCGAGGGCGGTACAGATGAGACCGACCGCCAGCACGCTGGCCCACACCTCTGGGATGGTCCAGTCCACCGCAGGCCCCGCCGTCACCGAGTAGCCGAAGAAGGGCAGCAGGAACACGCATGCCCCCAGCTGGCTGCCGAAGGCCACCAGTTTGGCATCGAGGCCGCCGCGTTCCGAGATCCAGCGCCGGGTCAGAAACCCGGCGCAGCCGTAGCAGGCGGTGGCGATCAGGCAGGCCAGCACTCCCGTGATCAGGTTGCCGCTCACATTCACCTCGCTGGTGGTGGTGATGAGGGTGATGCCGACTATGCCCAGCATGACCCCCAGCCATTTGCGCCCGCTCAGCTGCTCGTTGAAGCAGGAGAAGCCGATCAGGGCCCCCATCAGCGGCGTCGTCGCGTTCAGGATGGCCGAGTAACCCGCCGGCAACCAGAGTGCGGCGATGGCGTACATCAGAAACGGGATGCCTGAGTTGATGATCCCGAGCAGCATGGCGGACTTGAGCTTGCCCTGGAAGAGCATGGGGGAGCGCAGCAGTAGCAGTATGACGCCAAGCCCCACCAGGCCGAAGAAGACCCGCAGGAAGGCGGTGTTGACCGAACCAAAGGCCGGCGCGGCAATGCGCATGAACAGAAAACTGGCGCCCCAGATCGCGGCCAGGAGCAGCAGTCTCACATAATCCGATGTTCTCATCTTGCTTCCTTGAAATGATGGCCGTGGGCCAACCTGATGCGGGTCAGACTCGGCATCATGCCGGGTACGGGCGTGGGATGGCAACTGCGTGTATGGGGGGCGTCCTTGTGCAAAAGGCATCACCCGGGGTGATGCCTTTTGCACATTGCCAGGTGGCGGGTGCCACAAGGCCGGGGTTAGCCTGCGTCCGGCTGACTGACAAAGGCAATCTTGTGCAATCCATGCTGGGACGCCTGCGCCATCACCCTGGCTATGATGCCGTACTCGACCCGCTTGTCGATGCGCAGCTGGATCTCGGGCAACTCCCCATCGGCCTTGCCGGCAGTCTCCATCCGGGCGAGCAGGGCGGCTTCATCGACCTCCTTGTCGTTCCAGTAGATCTTGCCTGTGCCATCGATGGCGAGTGTGATGTCCTCCTTCTCCGGCTGATTGAGCTGGCTGCTGGCCTCCGGCAGCTCGAGCTTGACCGCATTGGTGAGCAGGGGGGCCGTGATCATGAAGACGATGAGCAGCACCAGCATGACGTCAATCATGGGGATCATGTTGATCTCGGAGAGGGGCTGATCGTCTCCGTCGTCCGACAATTTGCCAAATGCCATTACCCGTGCCCCTTCTTGGCTTCCCGCTCGGTCAGCTGGGTTACGTTGGAGGGGGTCTGCTCAAATCCCGTCACCAGCAGGGCAAACAGATCGTAGGCAAAGGCCTCGAGCGCGGCCAGCTTGAGGCGATTGCGCCGTACGAAGAAGTTGTAGACAAGCACGGCTGGCAGGGCGACGGCGAGGCCAAAGCCGGTCATGATCAGCGCCTCGCCCACTGGGCCTGCCACCTTGTCCAGACTGCTCTGGCCGGCGGCACCTATGGCCAGCAGCGCATGATAGATGCCCCAGACGGTGCCAAACAGCCCGATGAAGGGGGCCGCCGAGCCCACGGAGGCGAGGAAGGCCAGGCCGTGCTCCAGCCTTACCCGCTCGTGGGTAATGGCCTGGCGCAGCGCCCGCAACAGATACTCGTCCGGTGAACCCAGCTTGAGCGACACGGTCCGCTCCCCGGCCCGGTTCAGTTGCGCCACCGTCGCCAGCGCAGTGCTGGTCACGCGACCATAGGCCTCCTGCGGCGGCAGATGGGCCAGCTGGCGTTCCATATCCTGCACGCTTTCGTGCTGCCAGAAGCGGGTCACGAATTGTGCGTTGAGGCGGCGCTCGCGCTGACCCAGCACGATTTTCAGCAGGGTGTAATAGCAGGTGCCGAGGGACATCAATACCAGCAAAATGAATGGCAGCAGCCCCACACCGGTATTTTGACTGAGCAGATGGGCGACGCCCATCCCGTTGTTTGCGATTTCCGGATCCATATTCAAGCCCTTAATTTAAAAATGATGGTGACCTTTGCCCAGGCCTCGACGGCCGCATTGTTCTGTTTGGCGGGAATAAAGCGCCAGCGACTGACCGTCTTGCGCGCCGTCATGTCCAGCCGCCGATAACCGCTGCCCTTGTCTACCTCCACCGAGGAGGCGGTGCCATCGGCCGCCACCAGCACATTCAGGATGACGCGCCCCTCCTCACCCCGTCTTCTTGATTCATAGGGGTAGGGTGGCTCAGGGTTGTTCAACCGCGCATCGCGGGCGATGGGGGCGCTGCTGCCAGCCCCGCTGCCGCTCTGCCGGGATTTGACCGGCGCTGTGCCACTGCCGCCCTGCTGGGCATTGGCCGCCACCGGCGTGGCGGGGGCCGAGGGCGCCGCGACCGGTTCTGCCCTGGCCACCTGGGTGGCCTTGGGCGTTGGCGGCGCCGGTACCCTGGGCGCGGGTTTGGGAATGGGTTTTTTGACCGGTTTTTTAACGACCTTCTTTTGAACCGGCACCGGCTTTTTGACCACGGGCGGCGCAGGGGTGGCCGCCGGCGCCTTGGCCGGTGCGTCATTGGCGCTGGCCTCACCGACCCAGCGGGCCGACAGGGTCAGCGGCAGGGGCGGGGTGATGGGCGCAGGCTGGTGTTCATAGAGCCACCAGAAGGCGGCAAGATGCAGGACGACCGCGATGGCAAGGCAAGCGAGGCGGGCGGATCCTGGGTGTGCGGTGGGCAGTGGTGGCCTCGGGCTGCAGGCTTCCATCACTGCCCTCCATTCCAAATCTTCATGTTCATACTCAAACGGCTAGTGTGGTAGAGCCAGTACAGGGCACTAGCATGCCTGATGATGCCAATCACAAACAACAACCATTATCAATCGCATTTTAATCGAGTGAGACAACCGCCAGATGCTGGCCGGGTGAACTGGGTCGAGTGCTATCTGGAGGTGTGCATCGGGCGCCGGGCTATCAGTCACAGCTCCAGCAGAACCCCCAGCTCCACCACCCGGTTGGCCGGGATATGGAAGAAGTCGGTCGCCTTGAGGGAGTTGCGATTCATCCAGACGAACAAGCCTTCCCGCCAGCGCGCCATGCCGGGCAGGTCGGTACTGACCAGATTTTCGTGAGAGAGGAAGAAGGAGGCATCGCGCATGGAGACCTTCAGATCTTGCTGGGCACAGGCTTGGAAGATCTCTTCTATGGAAGGGACTTCCTTGTAACCAAAGTGCGCCACGACCTGCCAGAACCCCTCCCCGAGGTGGGTGAGAAGGATGCGCTCCTTGAAGGACAACCAGGGCTCATCCTTTATCTGTATGGTCAGAAAAATGACCCGCTCGTGCAGGATCTTGTTGTGTTTGAGGTTGTGCAACATGGCGTGGGGCACCACCTGCACCGACTTGGAGAGGAACACGGCCGTCCCCGGTACCTGCAGTGGTGGATGAGCCAGCATGTTGTCGACAAACCCTTTCAGCGCCAGTGACTTGTGCTCAAGCTTGTCGAGAACCAGCTCGCGACCCCGCTTCCAGGTGGTCATCACCACTATGGTCAACAGCGCAAACAGGATGGGCAACCAGCCGCCGGCCAGGAACTTGGTGGTATTGGCGGCAAAGAAGGTGACATCGACCAGCAGGAGAGGGGCGCCCGCGATCACGATCAGCCAGGTTGGCCATTTCCAGCGATGGGCGGCGACCACCATCAGCAACAGGGTGGTGATCGCCATGGTGCCTGTCACCGCTATGCCATAGGCGGCGGCCAGATTGCTGGAGCTTCTGAACCAGAATATCACCAGCACTATGCCGGCCAGCAGCAGCCAGTTCACCACTGGCAGGTAGATCTGGCCAATCTCATGCTCGGAGGTATGGCGGATCTCCTGGCGTGGCAGATACCCGAGCAGGATCGCCTGGCGTACGACAGAGTAAGTACCGGATATGACGGCCTGGGACGCGATGACAGTCGCCATGGTCGCCAGGATCAATAAGGGTATGGCCATCCAGGTGGGGGCGAGCAGATAGAATGGGTTTTCAATGGCGTCAGGACGGCGCAGCAGCAGCGCCCCCTGGCCAAAATAGTTGAGCAGCAGGGACGGCATCACCAGAGAGCCCCATGCCAGCCGGATCGCGCCTCGGCCAAAATGGCCCATGTCGGCGTAAAGCGCCTCAGTACCGGTGACGCAGAGCACGACAGCGCCCAGGGTGATGAAGGCCACACCTGGCCGGCTGAACATGAAATCAAGGGCATAGAGGGGATTGATGGCCTGCAGGATGGCCGGATTTTGCACAATTTCCTTTGCCCCGAGTCCTGCCAGCACGCCAAACCAGAGCAACATGATGGGGCCGAAGAGTCGGCCTATTCCTGCCGTGCCGTAATGCTGAATGCCAAACAGTATCACCAGCACTATGAGGGTTATGGGCAAGACGAAAGAGGCCAGTTCGGGGGCAACCACCTGCAGGCCCTCGACGGCAGACAGCACCGAAATCGCGGGTGTGATCACCGCATCCCCGATGAACAAGCCCACCCCGATCAGCCCCAGCAACATGGCCAGGGATCGAGCCTTGGGCGACAGGCGGCGTGAGGCCAGGGAAGCCAGGGTCAAGATGCCCCCTTCACCCTTGTCATCAGCCCTCAATACCAGCAAGACATATTTAAATGAGACCACGATCATGATGGTCCAAAAAAAGAGGGAGATGATCGACAGGATGTCGTCAGGGGTCGGCTGCAGGCCAATATGCCCGGCAAAGCTCTCCTTCAAGGCGTAGAGCGGGCTGGTGCCAAGGTCGCCGTAGACGACCCCCAATGCCGCCAGAGTAATGGCCATGCGTCCTTGATGATGTCCGTTGCTCATCATGAAATTCCATTTCAATTCAGACTGTTAATCATGATACGCGAGGTTTGGCCAAAGTGAACACAGTGTCGGACATCTCGATATTCCCCATGGCATCGGATCCGGCTGATCTGCCTGCCACCATGCGTTGCCTCGGCCATGTCAGAACTGCCTGAGTCGCGTCAATATGAGTGCCTGGGCGAGTGTCTTGGCAAGCGAGGATGTGACCTCGGGATCCGGGTTGGTGACTGAGCAGGGGGCCTCTTTGCATAAAACCGCAGTCTGGCAACTCTTCTACCCCCAAAGTGCCTGTTTAGGACTGATAATCTTGTTTTTTTGGCCTTTTGGCACGTCAAACACGGGCTACGCCATAAAAAATTCAAAAAACTTCTTTACCAGTGACCAATCGGTGAGTAAACTTCGTCGGCAATATTTTACACCCCCACTTCCTCAACGGTGAGATATTGCCATGCTCAGGATTGCCAAAGAAGCGTTAACCTTCGACGATGTACTGTTGGTTCCCGCCCACTCCGATGTTCTTCCCAATACTGCCGATCTGCGTACCAAGCTGACCTCCTCTATCAGCCTGAATATCCCAATGATTTCCGCTGCCATGGACACAGTGACCGAAGCCCGTCTGGCTATCGCACTGGCCCAGGAAGGCGGTATCGGCTTTATCCACAAGAACATGTCCATCGAGCAGCAGGCTGCAGAAGTGCGCAAGGTCAAGAAGTACGAGAGCGGCGTGGTCACCGACCCCGTCACAGTACGTCCTGACATGACCATTGCCCAGGTCAAGGAGCTGAGCCACAAGAATGGCTTCGCCGGCTACCCGGTTGTGACCGAGGGCAACCTGCTGGTCGGTATCATCACCGGCCGCGACGTGCGCTTCGTGATCGATCTCTCCCAGACAGTCGAACAGATCATGACCCAGAAAGATCGTCTGGTGACCGTGCGTGAAGGGGCCCCTCGTGAAGAGGTGGTTGCCCTGATGCAGAAGCACCGTATCGAGAAGGTGCTGGTGGTCAACGCCGATTTCAAACTCAAGGGCATGATCACCGTCAAAGACTTCCAGAAAGCCGAGCGCAAGCCGAACGCCTGTAAAGACGAGCGTGGCCGCCTGCGTGTCGGTGCTGCCGTCGGTGCCGGTGCCGGCAACGAAGAGCGCGTCGCCGCCCTGGTGGAAGCCGGTGTGGACGTGCTGCTGATTGACTCCTCCCACGGCCACTCCCAGGGCGTGCTGGATCGCATCAAGGCGACCCGCGATGCCTATCCTGACCTGCAAATCATAGGTGGCAACGTGGCCACCGCCTCTGGCGCCCTGGCGCTGGTCGCCGCTGGTGTCAATGCGGTCAAGGTTGGTATCGGCCCTGGCTCCATCTGTACGACCCGCATCGTGACCGGTGTCGGCGTGCCCCAAATCACTGCCATCTCCGACGCTGTTGACGCGCTGGAAGGCACTGGCGTGCCCGTGATTGCCGATGGCGGCATCCGCTTCTCCGGCGACGTGGCCAAGGCCATCGCCGCTGGCGCCAGCTGCGTCATGGTGGGCTCCATGTTTGCCGGTACCGAAGAGGCACCGGGTGACATCGAGCTCTATCAGGGCCGCTCCTTCAAGTCCTACCGTGGCATGGGTTCTCTGGGCGCCATGTCCAAGGGCTCAAGCGACCGTTACTTCCAGACCGACAACGCCGCCGACAAGCTGGTGCCGGAAGGGATCGAAGGGCGCGTACCCTACAAGGGCCGCCTCAAAGAGATCATTCACCAGCAGATGGGCGGCCTGCGCTCCTCCATGGGATTGACCGGCTGCGCCACCATAGACGACATGCGCACCAAGGCTGAGTTCGTGCGCATCTCGGGTGCCGGGATGAAAGAGTCCCACGTCCACGATGTGACCATTACCAAAGAAGCCCCCAACTATCGGATGGGCTGATAAAACGGGGCTGCGGCCCCGTTTCTCCACCAGTTTTTATCCCCACACCAGCCTGATGCAGGAATAAAATGACTAAAGACATTCACCAGCACCGTATCCTGATCCTGGACTTCGGTTCCCAGTACACCCAGCTTATTGCCCGCCGTGTCCGGGAAATCGGCGTCTACTGCGAACTGTGGGCCTGGGACGTGACCGAAGAGCAGATCCGCGAATTCAATCCCAACGGCATCATACTCTCCGGCGGCCCGGAATCCGTGACCGAGGCCGGCAGTCCCCGTGCCCCCGCCTATGTGTTCAACGCCGGTGTGCCGGTGTTCGGTATTTGCTACGGCATGCAGACCATGGCCGAGCAGCTGGGTGGCAAGGTGCAATCCTCCACCGAACGTGAATTCGGTTATGCCCAGGTGGAAGTGCTGGGCCAGACCAATGCCCTGCTGCGCAACATCGAAGATGCCATCGCCCCCAACGGCAATGCGCTGCTGGACGTCTGGATGAGCCACGGCGACAAGGTCACCACCATCCCGGCCGACTTCACCACCATAGCCCAGACCGCCACCTGCCCCCATGCCGCCATGGCGTGCGAGGCCAAGGGCTTCTACGGCGTGCAGTTCCACCCGGAAGTGACCCACACCCGTCAGGGTGCCCGCATGCTGGAGCACTTCGTCAAGGACATCTGCGGCTGCGAATGCCTGTGGACCCCGGCCACCATCATCGACGACGCCGTTGCCCGCATCCGTGAGCAGGTGGGTGACGATGAGGTGATCCTGGGCCTCTCAGGCGGTGTCGACTCCTCCGTGGTCGCCATGCTGGTACACCGTGCCATCGGCGAGCGCCTGACCTGCGTCTTCGTCGACAACGGTCTGCTGCGCCTGAACGAAGGCGAGCAGGTGATGGAGATGTTTGGCGATCACTTTGGTCTCAACATCATCAAGGTTGAAGCCGAGGAGCGCTTCCTCTCCGCCCTGGCGGGCGAAGATGAGCCGGAAGCCAAGCGCAAGATCATCGGCCGCGTCTTCGTCGAGGTGTTCGACGACGAAGCCAAGAAGCTGAAAAACGCCCGCTGGCTGGCGCAAGGCACCATCTATCCGGACGTGATCGAATCGGCCGCCAGCAAGACCGGCAAGGCCCATGTCATCAAGTCCCACCACAACGTCGGCGGCCTGCCGGCCGAGATGAAGATGGGTCTGGTCGAGCCGCTGCGCGAGCTGTTCAAGGACGAAGTGCGCCGCGTCGGTCTGGAGCTGGGTCTGCCCTATGACATGCTCTACCGTCACCCCTTCCCGGGTCCGGGTCTGGGTGTGCGCGTGCTTGGCGAAGTGAAGAAAGAGTACTGCGATCTGCTGCGCAAAGCCGATGCGGTCTTTATCGAAGAGCTGCGTAAGGCCGACCTCTACAACCAGGTCAGCCAGGCGTTCGCCGTCTTCCTGCCGGTGCGCTCCGTCGGCGTCATGGGAGATGGTCGCAAGTACGACTGGGTTATTGCCCTGCGCGCCGTCGAGACCATCGACTTCATGACAGCTCACTGGGCCCATCTGCCCTATGACTTCCTGGGTCATGTGTCGAACCGCATCATCAACGAGATCAACGGCATCTCCCGCGTGGTGTACGACGTCTCCGGCAAGCCGCCCGCAACCATCGAATGGGAATAAGCGGCTAACGCCCTTCTGCCTTTCGAGTATAAAAATGCAAAAAAGACGCCCTTGCGGCGTCTTTTCTTTTTCCAATCGTTTGCGCCTCAATTTTCCGCTCGCTAGCCGCTTTCTCGCCCCCTTGCCCCTGTCAGATATGACAGGAGGTGTTTTATGGATCTCGCACTAGGCTCTGCCATGCCAATTGAGACCGGTGCTGTAAGGCGGCGGCCGTGGCAAGAGGGGAAGCAGGGTGCCAGCAGGCCTTCATTCACGCTGCCGGCATCGGACATACTGATACATGGTCGGTATGGCCCCCGGTGGAGTCCGGACACCACTTGAATAAACGGGGCGGAACCCGAACAGCCAAACGAGTAGGGACAAGAGATCACGGAGGGTTTGTTATGTCAGAACAAGCAGTGTTGTTGGGTGGATGGACCGCATACCACAAGCTGAGCGCAAAAGATCAGGCGGTATTTGACCTGGCACTGAAAGGATTTGTCGGGGTGCAGTACCAGCCGTTTGAAGTCTCCACCCAGGTGGTGGCTGGCACCAACTACCGTTTCAAATGCAAAACCACGGTGCCGCTGCCCAACCCGATCCACGGGGAAGCCGTGGTGCAGATCTTCCAGTCTCTGGATGGCTCTGCTCATATCACCTCCATCACCCCGATCTGATCAGGTAGCGGGGCAAGGCGGGGAGGGCGTAGAGCGTCCAACCGGTTGGCCCCAACACCCACCAGTAAGAAAGACGCCTTAGGGCGTCTTTTCTTTATCTACAATCCAGCGCCTCTGATGCGCTGTCAGCATGGAAATTTATCGATTAATTTGTTGATCTTGCTCAGGAAACTGTCATTCAATTCTTTTTCTTGCTTATATCGCTCGCTAGGATTGCCATTTGACAATGGATGCCGCTGATCAGGAATAGACTGTAGATGTATAGTCTCGCTTGAGTGTCTTACAACCTTGAGGAATTTTACAGCACACGAGAGCCAAGCGTCTAAACGAGCGGCACTTGATGCAATAGGTGCTGAACGACTTTCATCAAGTGGATCATGGCTAAAACGACAAGGACGTTTCCTTGATATAGCTAATCAACTGAAAGCTCTTTCAACGGAAATTAATGGTCTTGCACCATTTTAAAAATAACATTCAGCTCGACAAGTTAATTAAAGGAATATAAATGCCAATAAATTTACATGATGGATGCAAGCAACGTTTAAAAAGCCAGCTTTCTATAGTGTTGGCTGATGTAAGACTCAGGAATTTGTCATTCGTTGAACGTTCAAGTCTATACAAGATTTTTGATTTAGAATCAATCTTGCCAAATACTGGTAATATAAAATCTGAACTAGAAAACTATATATCGGAAAGTCCATTATTTGATTTTGTTTATGGGGAACTATCCAAAATAGCTGATGAAATCGGAGAATATGATTCCACTCATCCTGATGAACCGTTAACCATTCTTGAAGGCTTCAATGATTTATCCTTAGTTGCAAGTAATTTGGTCGATAAATTTGATAGTCTACCCTGGAGGTATGCTTTTACATTCAATCTTGGGACTTCAATCACAGATTTTTTGACTGAGGAAGTGATAGCAATAGCTCCCGATATAAAATTATTAAAAGCTCGTGGAGAACTGGTCGATAAATTTCCTCTTAACTCTGGTATCCCTAATCGAGATAGATATTTACATGGTGGTGGATTGCTAGGATTGGCTGGACATGCAGAATGGAAAGAAAACTCTTTGTATGTACAGATAACGGCGAGTGGTTTCGTTGGTAAATATGTTACTACTACACCTGAGAATAGAGCTGTTGATACATTTAAGTCATTTCTCGGCTTAATGCTCGCAATGCGAGCTTTAAAAGTTAGCTATTCATATTCATCAAGTACAATCAAGAGCCGATTTTATATACATAAAGAAACCGATGTTTGGACTGTTGAAGATAGTAATGAATTAGATAGAGATGTCAGTAAAACAATATCAGATCTTCGGTTAGATGATTTAGACGGTTCGTTGAATACCGATGAGAAAAAAAATGGTTTCATATTAAATCGTTTAAGCTTGATATCTAAGGCTCTTTCTAGAGAAGAGGCTGAGAAATTAAGGCTTGCAGGGAAATGGTTATTTGATAGTTATTGTGGCAACAATGAGCTGCTGTCGTTTATTCAAACAACAGTATCCCTCGAGATTCTTCTTGGTGAGAAGTCTGTTTCAGACTTGATGGGTTTAGGTGAGCTGTTGAGAAATCGGTGTGCATACTTAATTGGTAATACACACTCACAAAGAGAGGAGATACTCGATGACTTTAAAAAGATCTACGATATAAGGTCTAGAATTGTCCATAGAGGCAAATCACAATTAAGCCGGTATGAGCGTGGACTTTTCCATAAGCTTCAATGGATGACCAATAGAGTTATTCAAGAAGAAATAGAATTGATTGGAAAAAATGCCTGACAAGTGCCGTAGGGTGCCATGAGATTGCACCGCTAATTTCGTGCATCTTAACATTGCACAAAAGCCGCACTGCAAACAGTGCAATGCGCTGGGCTTCTTGTACCCTAAGTGTTTCGTCAATCAGTTGGGGCCGAGCCTCGCCAAAGCAACAAAAGGGGCGATCTGCGCCCCGACTCTTCTAATGTTCCCGTTTTATATCGCCGCACGCTTGTCTGGCGCTACCTGATTGTCTGCTGACTCACAACCAACACTCCTGTTTTGCCTCCCATCAGGGTGAGCAGAGAAAGGCCACGTTCACTCATACCTCGCCGCTTCCCAAGCGTGTATCGCCTGTTTGCGGGTCTCGCCCCAGTGATAGCCGCCGAGTTTGCCGTTTTGTTGGATGACCCGGTGGCAGGGGATGACAAAGGCGACGGGGTTGGCGCCCACCACGAGGCCGATGGCTCTGGCGGCCATCTGTAACAAAACAGGCGATCTCGATCCCAATTTTCTATAATGCCCCCCTTTATCACCGCCGGGCCCATGTCCGGCGATGCCATATGGTCTGCTTAGTGTCGCTAAGCAGGACCACGACAAGATTGAGAAACGGTTATGCATACCCTGGAACAGCTGCGCGCGGGTGAACTGTGCGGCGCCCGCCATCTGAAGCTTTGTGAAAATCTGACGGAGTTCCCACCCGAGATCCTGAGCCTTAAAGAGACGCTGGAGGTGCTGGATCTCACCGGCAACCAGTTAAGTGAGCTTCCTGACGAGCTGGCCGGTTTCAGCAAACTGCGCATCATTTTCTTCTCCGAGAACCGTTTCACCGAGTTGCCCGAGGTGCTGGGGCGCTGCCCGGCACTCACCATGGTGGGCTTCAAGGCCAACCGGATCGCCACGGTTTCCGCAGCGTCGCTGCCAGTGGGCTTGCGCTGGCTGATCCTGACTGACAACGCCATCGAACAGTTGCCCGATGAGTTGGGTCAGTGCGCCGCCCTGCAAAAGCTGATGCTGGCGGGCAATCGCCTGCGTGAGCTGCCTGCCAGCCTTGCCAACTGCCGTAATCTGGAACTGCTGCGCATCGCCGCCAACCGGCTCGAGACATTCCCCGGCTGGCTGCTCACGCTGCCGCGCCTTTCCTGGCTCGCCTATTCCGGCAACCCCTTTAGTGAGGGGGAGGAGGCGCGGGCCATCGATGTGGATCATGTGGCTCATATCGCCACTGTGCCGTGGCGGGCGCTTGAGTTGGGTGAGCTGCTGGGGCAGGGGGCCTCTGGCGTGATCCATAGTGCTACCCGCATCACTTGCGACGGATTGCAGGGTGATGAACCGCAGGCGGTGGCGGTCAAGCTGTTCAAGGGGGCCGTGACCAGTGATGGCTTGCCTCACTGCGAGATGGCGGCGTCACTGGCGGCCGGCAACCATCCCAACCTCATCAGGGTGTTGGGGAAGGTGGTGGATCACCCCTCCGGCATGCCGGCGTTGGTGATGGCGCTGATAGACCCAACGTTTGCCAATCTGGCGGGGCCGCCGAGCCTGGACTCCTGCACTCGCGACGTCTATCCGGCAGGGTTGTCGTTCACTCCGACCACCCTGATTGCCATGGCGCAGGGCATAGCGGCTGCCGCGGGGCACCTGCATGAGCGAGGTATCATGCATGGCGATCTCTATGGCCATAACATACTGCACTCCTTGCAAGGGAAGGGCCGGGTGCTGCTCGGCGATTTTGGCGCGGCCTCTTGCTACGACCGCACGAAATGCGTGCTGGCCGAGGGGCTGGAGCGGATAGAGGTGAGGGCCTTTGGTTGCCTGCTGGACGAGTTGCTGGCGCGCTGCCAGCCGCAGAGCGAGGCGCTGCAGGATCTCATTCTGCTGGCTCGGGCATGTCTCTGCGAGCAGGTGTTGCAGCGACCCTCGTTCGCGCAGATCTCGGCCAGGATAACGGCAGTGGCGGCCATGATGGCGGCCGAGCCCGTCTGTGCCTGAGCCTGTGCGATTAGCGGGCATCTGACGGGCGGCGAACAGGGGTTGCACAGCACGCAGCACATCCTCATGACACAAAGATGTCAAAAAGGCGCCTTGGAGCGTCTTTTCATGTTGCAATCGTTTTTCTGGCAAAAATCACCCATAGGCCCGGTGCAAGGCTTGCGTGCGCCGGGTTAAGTTGTGATATTGAGGCATCTTCAGATAACAGGGGTATTAGGATGGAAGCTGCGTTTTGGCATCAGCGTTGGGAAGAGAACCGGATTGGCTTTCATCAGGCAGACTTCAATCGCTGGCTGCAATCCTGGTGGTCTGCCCAGCAACAGGATGAACCCGTGCTGGTGCCCCTGTGCGGCAAATCCCGCGACATGCTCTGGCTCAATGGCCTGGGCCACCCCATCGATGGCTTCGAGCTCTCGGCGCTCGCCATCGAGCAGTTTTTCAGTGAAAACCAGCTCACCGATACTCTCAGCGAGCTGGGCTCCTATCAGTGTCATCAGCACGGCTCCCTGCGCATTCATCAGGGGGATTTCTTTGCCGCCCCCGAGCTGGGGCGTCGCTATCGGCTGGCCTATGACAGGGCCGCCCTGATCGCCTTGCCGACGCAGATGCGCCACCAGTATGCGGAGCTGATGAGCCGCCTGATGGTAACCGGTGGCCAGATCTTGCTGGTGACCCTGGAATATCAGCCGGAGCAGCAGAAACAGCCGCCCTTCTCGGTGGGGGAGATGGAAGTGCGCACCCTGTTTGAGCGCGATTTTCGGGTGGAGGTGCTGGGCAGGGCCGCAGAGGTGGATCACCCCAGGGTGCTCTCCGGCCAGCTCTCCTACTTCGATGAAGTGGCCTATCGCCTGATCCGCCGGGGCTGAGGGGCGGCTGAAAGTGTGATCCCGCACGACAAAGCCGCAGGTCACGGACTCTTTGCTACCTCCTTTGACATAGATCAACGTGGCAAGGGAGGCTAATCCCTAAGATGAGCCTGTTTCTCAATCACTGTTGGCATCGGCAGATGAGCTCTGGTTTGAACCATATGGCCGATCATCAACTCAGTGTCTGATTTTCACGCTCATGTTCACTTTTGGCGGCTTAGGTCGCAATTGATTATGGTTTTTCCAGCCGACCCCCAGGGGTCGGCTTTTTATTGGGCGGGATTGGCTGATGGGCAAGCATGCCTGCTCAGGCCTCGAAGGTGCTGGCGTTGAGCCGAAACGCCCTGGGGTCATCGATAAACTGGCCCGTGATGCGCTCGTCGTGTTCGTGGCCCTGGCCATAGCTGCAGAGGATCAGCCGATCCGAGGTGCGTGAGCGCAACTGTATGATGAAGCGCACCAGATCGGCGCGGCTCAGCATGCCCACCTCCTCGCACACCCTTTCGCGCTGATCGAAGCCCAGATCCTTGTTGCCTATGCTGACCCAGAGCCGCTGGCCGCGACTGCGCAGGTTGGCATCCCGCTCGCTCAGCTGGGCCTGCAGGCCCACCTTGCTGTCTTGCCATTGCTGCTCGGTGAGCTCCAGCATGGCCAGCGGGAAGAGGTCGATGAACTCTTCCACCGCATCGAGCAGGTGTTGGGGGCCTGCCACCGGCGACTGGATATAGAAGATGAGGCCGGGGTGGCGGTTGAGGGGCAGGTTGCCGGCTCCCACCACGTAGCCGAGTTGCTGACGAGTGCGCAGCTCGTGAAAGAAGGTGGATGACATTATGTGGTTGGCCAGGGTGAAGCAGGCGAGATCTCGCGCCCGAGTAGTGCGGGACTGGTAGTAGACCAGCAGCGCCGAGTCTTCGTGTTCACACCCCTGCTCGCGAATGAGTGTCCCCCTGTCCTGGATGGCGATGAGCGGGCGGCGGGTCTCGGCACTGGGCTGGCTGTTGGCACCGAGATGGCGCTCCAGCAGGGCGGCCAGTTCGAGCGCCTCGGCGGCGTCCCAGTCACCGTGTACCAGGGCCTCTATGTGCACCTCGCCAAACAGCTGGGCGACAAACGCCGGCATCTCGTCAAGCTCCACGGTGCGCAGATGGCGCAGCAACTGCTCGAACGGCGGATTGTTCGGCTGCAACAGGCTGGTGAGCTGGTTGAACAGCTGGGAGATGGGGCGCGCCTTGGACTGGTTGTCCCAGTTGCGGATGAGCTGCTCCTTTATCTCGGCGAAGCGGCCCGGATCCGGATAGCCCAGGGTGCGGTTGCCGAGGATCATGTCCAGCAGCAGCGGCTGCTTGTCGGCAAAACCGCTCAGGTTGATGGTAAAACCGCCCTGGTGGGCATAGATCTGGTAGCCCAACCCCGCCAGCTCAGCCGGGTAGGTGAGGGCGTTGAGGTGATCGGTAAGCAGCTCCACCGCGAGCCGTGCCATGGCGATGTGGCGCGGACTTTTGACCGCGTGCTCGCTGTCGATGGAGATGTAGAGGTTGCCCTTGGGCACGCTGAACTGATGCTCGTGCAGATGCCAGAGCCGAAACCCTGGCCTGTCGATGAGGCAGGCGGGCATGTCGGCCTGCAGCGCCGGCTGGCGCGGATCGAGCCGGCTGCTGATAAAGGGGTTCGGCAAGGGCAGGGCGAGGGCCGGTTCAGGCTCGCTCTGCTGCCAGTGGATCTTCTCCGCCTCCGTGATGACGTCGACGCCATAGGGCGTCTGATACCAGCGGGCCAGGCGATCCGTGGCCAGCTCAGGCGCCGTGATGGTCATGCGCAGGTTGTGTGGCGTGAGCTTGGCGAGCAGACGGCGGATCAGCGCTTCGTCGTACTCGCGCATCATGTAGTCGCCGTAGAGCAGATCCTCGGGCGTGTAGCTGAACAGGTTCAACACCAGCCCGGAGACGGTGTCGAGGGCCCGGCCCCGCTCCTGGAAGCGGAACGCCGACTCGAGCACGGTGTGCTTCTCGTCGTAGCGCCAGTTTTCCACCCCGCCGCGCTCGATGAGCTTCAGGTAGCCGAACAGGGCGGCCACTATCTCGTTGACGTGTTCGAGCCCGAGCGGCGTGAGGCCAAAACTCACCCCGAAATCCTTGAAGTTGGCACCGCTGATGCCGCCCCCAGCGGAGAGCTGGTTGACCCAGCCTTTCGCTTTCAGCAGGGAGAGCAGGCTGCCATCCCCTTCATAGCCGATGAGGTGGCTCAGGAAGGTGAGGGGTTTTTTGTCATAAAACTCGTCGACGTTGGGCAGCGGGAAGGTGAGCGCCAGCTTGCGGGTCTCCTTGACCGGATTGATGCGGATGCGGATGCCGAGATCGTCGAGGCGATAGAGGGGGGTCGTCAGGGTAGGTATTCCCAAATTGCGATTCAAAATGGGAGCGAAAAAGCGATCGCACCAAGCCATCTGGGTCTTTATGGATTCAGGCGAAATCATCACCAGCGCCATGCGATCCGCGCTGTAGTGAGCTTCGTAGAACCGGATGAGATCGGCGCGCAGATCCCGACCGGGCAGATCCGCCAGGGTATCCAGGTTGCCGACCGAGAATTTGGAGAAGGGGTGGGCCGGGTTGACCGTCTCTTTATGTACCTGGTAGCTGCGGCGCACATCGTCCTGCAGCTTGAGGCGGTACTCGGAGTCGACCGCGTTGCGTTCCTTGTCCACCCACTCGGGGGTGAAGGTGGGGCAGATGAAGAACTGGGAAAAACGGTCGAGCCCGGCCTCGAAGAAGCCGTTGTCTATCTCGAAAAAGAAGTTGGTGAACTCGGTGCCTGTCCAGGCATTGTTGCTGCCGCCATGACGGCTCATAAATTGCTGGTACTCACCAGGCTTGGGATAAGTACGAGTGCCAAGGAACAGCATATGCTCAAGGAAATGAGCCATCCCCTGCCGATCGGCCGGATCGTCGAAATGACCTGTGTTGACGGCCAGGGAAGCGGCAGACTTGTCGGTATCGGGATCGCAGATCAACAAGACCCTGAGCCGGTTTGCCAGCTCCAGATAGTGGTACTGCCGATGGTCATTAGGACTGGCATATGGGCTCATTGGGGCGTGACTCATGTTGGATTTATTTGAATTTAAACATGATTATCGACCCCGCTATCCAGTGAGGCAAACCCTTTTCTGAGAGGTAGCGCAATTGTTTCCCCCGGCATGGCGGGGTAAGATCCCCCCGCTATCAAAACAGGCCCCTTGGGCGAGGTTGTAATGAAAATCTACATAATGCGTCATGGCCAGGCTGGCATGAATGCGAAAACAGATGAACAGCGTCCACTGACCGAGCAGGGCATCGAAGAGTCCATTCACATGGCCAGTTGGCTGGCCCCTCAGCTGGATGGCGAACTGGATTTGGTGGTTCACAGCAATTACCTGCGTGCCAGACAAACCTGGCAGAGCATATGCAGTGAATTACCCAAGGCCGCCAGGGTCGAGGAGAGCAGCGAGATCACCCCCTATGGCGACCCGGCGTTTGTCGCGAGTTATCTCACTGCGTTGGCGGCAACACATGACAATATTTTGATGGTCAGCCACCTGCCGCTGGTGGGTTACCTGGTGCAGAGCCTCTGTCCGGCAGCGGGTGCGCCCATGTTTGCCACCTCGGGTCTGGCCTGCATCGAGTGGCAAGATGACAAGGGGGTCTTGCTCTGGCTGGAAGGACCACATACAATACGCTAAAAGTTAATAAAAAGTTATAAATTGGTTTTTTGGGGAAGAGAGTCGCGATTTTTCCGGATTTTTATATAGAATTTACGGAATTATTTCGCAGAAGCTGCTGTCATACGGATACAACTGCAAGAGGTTGCAAACGATGAGAGTGTTCAAGAAGTACCTGCCGCTGATGGTGGCAAAACATGTCAAAACCTTCTTCAAGGGACGGATCTATATCCACGGCAGGGGGCGTTTTGATTTCCAGTCAGGCTTGCTGATGATGCCAACGCCAGCTGACATTCCCCACCGCCAGACCGTGGTCGAGGTCAACGCCATGATCTCCAGACTGCACATGGATGCGGTGTGATACTTTCACTATCCCATCCAGACGCTTCATGCCCGCCACCGTGCGGGCATGATTGTTTTTGGCCCTGATCTGCCCGAATTGGCTCTGTTCGATTCCGTTTCAAACCCGCCTGTATCGGCAAGGCCGGCAAGCACTTGCTAATCCTGTTTGCCTCTCTATACTTCCCGCCGGAAATACCCGCTGCTTTCTTCTGGATATAGTGATGCCCCTTGCCTTCTTGTTTCCCTTCTCCTGCATGGCCATCTGGGCCGGCAACGCCATCGTCAGCAAGTTGGCGGTGGGCGTGCTCTCACCCGCGGCGCTGGCCTGGTCGCGCTGGATGGTGGCCGCCATCATATTGACGCCTTTCCTCGCGCACCGCGCCTGGCGCGATCGCGCCAAGCTGCGGGCCGGCTTCTACCAGTTGGCGGCGCTGGCCCTGCTCGGCATGGTGTTGAACCAGACCTTCGGTTACTACGCGGCGCAAACCCTGGGGGCGACCGAAATCGGCCTGATGATGGGGCTGACCCCGCTGATGACAGTGGTGCTCAGCATCTGGCTGCTGCGCGAGCGCCCAACCTGGGGCGCCCTGCTCGGCGGCGTCATCTCCATTCTGGGGCTGGCCATCTTGCTGGGGCAGGGGGATCCCTCCCGCCTGATCACCCAGGGCATTCACATCGGCTCCGTCTATATGCTGCTGTCGGCGGGCACTTATGCGCTTTACAGCGTGCTGCTCAAGAAGTGGGATCTGGGGCTGGACAACTGGTCCATGCTCTATGGCCAGGTGCTGTGCAGCCTGCTGTTTCTCACCCCGTTCTACCTGCTGGTGGACGGGCAGTGGCCAGATGGCCGCGCGCTCTGGCTCATCCTCTACGCCGGTATTCCTACCTCGGCCTTGTCACCCTGGCTCTGGATGCAGGGCATAGCTCTGTTGGGGGCGAGCCGTACCGCCATCTTCATGAACCTGTTGCCTGTGATGACGGCGGCGCTGGCCATCAGCTGGCTCGGGGAAAAGCTGACCAGCTATCACCTGATAGGGGGCGGCATGACACTGCTAGGGGTCTTGCTGGCGCAACTGCTGGTGCAGCCTGTGGTGCTGCGCCGGCGCCGGGTGGCGCTGGCCGCCTGCCGGGAAGATTGAAAAAAAGACCGCCTTCGAGGCGGTCTTTTTATTCAGGGGCTCAGGGCGTCACTGCGCGATGAGATAGAGGTCTTTGGAGTAGACCACGTCTTGCGGGTTCTGATAGGGATAGCCCTTGATGTTGGGCTTGAGCAGCCGCGACTTGACGTAGAAGTAGACGGGGGCGATGGGGGCCTCGTCATCGATCAGCGCCTCGGCCTGCTGATAGAGCTGGTTGCGCTCGGCTGGATCCTTGGAGTCATGGGCCTTGGCCAGCAGGGCATCATACTGCTTGTTGAACCACTTGCCGCTGTTGGCGCTGCTGCTGGAGGTCATGATGTCGAGGAAGGTCGACGCATCGTTGTAATCCCCGTTCCAGGAGTAGCGGCTGACGCCGAAATCCCCCTCGTTGAGCACTGACACCATGGTTTTCCACTCCATGTTGTTGAGCTTGGCGCTGACCCCCAGGTTGTGCTTCCACATGGAGGAGATGGCCAGGGCTATCTTCTTGTGCCCCTCGCTGGTGTTGTAGAGGATGTCCACATCCAGTGGCTTGCCCGGGCCGTAGCCCGCCTCGCTCAGCAACGCTTTCGCCTGCTTGATCCTCTCTTCCTTGCTCAGCAACTGGCTGGCAGGGCGCTTGAGTTCGAAGCCGTCGACGCTCGGCGGGGTCAGGCTGAAGGCGGAGATCTGACCCTGTCCCAGGATCTTCTCGGTGATGGTGTCTCTGTCGATGGCAAGCGACAGCGCCTTGCGCACCTTGGGATTGTCGAACGGTTTGCGCTGGGTGTTGAACACATAGTAATAGGTGGCGAGCAGCGGGGCATTGATCAGCTCCTCCGGGCTCTGGCTCTTGAGCTGCTTGTACTGCTCCAGCGGATAGGTGGTGTAGTGCAGCTCACCGGCGCGATAGCGGTTGTAGGCGGCGGTGTCCGAGACTATCTCCAGATAGAGCACCTTGTTCAGCACTGTATGCTGGTTGTCCCAGTAATGGGGGTTGCGCTCGGAGATGAGGCGCTCGTTGGGGGTCCACTCCTTGAGCACGAAGGCGCCGTTGGAGACTATGTTGCCCGGCTTGACCCACTCATGACCGAACTTCTCTATGGTCGCCTTCGGCGCCGGGAAGGTGGTGTAGTGAGAGAGGGTTTTGAGGAAGAAGGGCACAGGGTTCTTTAAGGTGATCTGCAGGGTATGGGCATCGAGTGCCTTGATGCCGAGGGTATCCGGACTCTTCTTGCCCTGCACCACATCGCTGGCGTTGGTGACGCCGGTCAGCTCGATGAACCAGGCGTAGTTGGAGGCGTTTCTGGGATCCGCCGCCCGCTGCCAGCCATAGACATAATCTGCCGCCGTGACCGGCTCGCCGTTGGACCATTTGGCCTCGGGTCTGAGCTTGAAGGTGTAGACGGTGCCCGTGCTGTCGAGCTCGTAGCCAAGGGCGCCGGCGGCTTGCAGCTTGCCGTCGCCATCCAGGGTGTAGAGCCCCTCGAACAGATCGTTGACTATATCGCTGCCCGCGCTCTCTTCCACCATCTGGGGATCGATGGAGGCGGGTTCAGTGCCTATATTGCGCACGAAGGTTTGTTGATCGGCGGCTAGCAGCTTGGTGCCGGGCGGTACCTGGGCGGCCAGGGCGGGTAATGCGAACAGGGCGGCAACCGTGCCGGCAATGAGTGTCCTTTTCATTGAATATCCTTATGTTTTTTTGCTTCCAAAGCCTGGCCAGTGTGCTGGATTGATCTGGAGATCTCAAGAGGGGGACGCTGACCTTGCCGTCCGCTACCCAGATAGGGGGCCAAGTGGGCTGTTGCACCCACCATGGCGGCCTGTTCGTGACTTTTCACCACGAATTAACATGGTGAAAGTCACCGATTGGCACCGATTAAAGGGGGTTTTGACAGGGGCTCGACGGCCAGGGTGCGCATTTATCCAGCGGCTTAATTCGCTGCAAAAACAAAAAACAGGCGTTACATTAGGTTACAAAACAAGGCTGCCGAGGATCGGCACTTTTTTTGTTGACGCGTGCAAACGTTTTCAAAGCCAACGGAAACGATCTTAAAGGAACAATAATGCGAAACATGATCACCATGGGCGAGTTCATCGTCAAAAAGCAGGCGGATTATCCCACCGCGACCGGGGAGCTGACCTCATTGCTCAGTTCCATCCGCCTGGCCGCCAAGGTGGTGAACCGGGAGATCAACAAGGCGGGGCTGGCAGACATCATCGGCTCCATGGGCGCTGAAAACGTGCAGGGCGAGGTGCAGCAGAAGCTGGATGTGTACGCCAACGAGCGCTTCAAGGCGGCGCTGGAGGCCCGCGGCGAAGTGTGCGGCATGGCCTCCGAAGAGGAGGAGGATTTTGTCTCCTTCGATTCCGAGCTCTCCCGTCACTCCAAATACGTGGTGCTGATCGACCCGCTCGACGGCTCCTCCAACATAGATGTCAACGTCTCGGTCGGTACCATCTTCTCCATCTACCGCCGCGTCAGCACGCCCGGTGCCGGTGTTACCCTGGAAGACTTCCTGCAGCCGGGCAACCGCCAGGTCGCCGCCGGTTACGTGGTCTACGGCTCCTCCACCATGCTGGTCTACACCACCGGCTTTGGTGTCAACGGCTTCACCTACGACCCCTCCATCGGCTGCTTCTGCCTTTCCCACGAGAACATCCGCATCCCGGAGGAGGGCAAGATCTACTCCATCAACGAGGGCAACTACATCAAGTTCCCGGACGGGGTGAAGAAATACCTCAAATATTGCCAGGAGCGGGACGAGGCGACCCACAGACCCTACACCTCCCGCTACATCGGCTCACTGGTCTCCGATTTCCATCGCAACCTGCTCAAGGGCGGCATCTACATCTATCCGTCCGGCACCAATTCTCCGAACGGCAAGCTGCGCCTGCTCTACGAGTGCAACCCCATGGCGTTTCTGGTGGAGCAGGCCGGTGGCAAGGCGTCCGACGGTTTCGGCCGGATCATGGATGTGCAGCCCACAGCACTGCACCAGCGCACCCCTTACTTCGTCGGTTCCACCAAGATGGTGGAGCGGGCCGAGGCCTTCATGCGGGAGTTCTCCGCCCATGAGGATCCTGCCAGTCAGGGGTGATGCCAGGATGTCGTGCCTGCGATGAGCAGATAAAAAACGGGAGCCAATTTGGCTCCCGTTTTGTTTGGGTGAGGTCGCTTGCCTCAGTGACTGGTATGGCTGGCAAGATCCGCCAGCAAGCCATCCACCAGTTTCAGGCGCATGGCGCGGTCTTGGGTCGGCACCTGGAAGCGCAAGCGGGTCGGCCCATCCATCTTGTAGATGCGCGGCTGCTCGGAGAGCAGCTTGACCAGATAGCCAGGGTTGACCCGGGTCTCCTGGGTGAAGTCCAGGTAACCGCCGCGCTCGCTCATCTCCACCCGGCGAATGCCAAGGGCGGTGGCACGCTGGCGGAAGGCGGCCAGCTCCATCAGGGTTTTGGTTGCCTCCGGCAGCAGGCCGAAGCGATCGATGAGCTCCACCTTCAACTCGCGCAGCTCCTGCTCGTCCGCCGCGCTGGCGATGCGCTTGTACATGGAGAGGCGCATGTTGACGTCCGGTATGTAGTCGTCCGGCAAGAGCGCGGGCAGGCGCAGCTCCACTTCGGTGTGCTGGCTCATCAGCTGCTCCAGCGACGGCTCCTTGCCATTTTTCAGCGCCTCGACCGCCTGCTCCAGCATCTCCATGTAGAGGGTGAAGCCGACCGATTCGATCTGGCCGCTCTGATCGTCGCCCAGCAGTTCGCCGGCGCCGCGGATCTCCAGATCGTGGGTCGCCAGCGCAAAGCCGGCACCGAGATCTTCGAGCGAGGCGATGGCCTCGAGCCGTTTGACCGCATCCTTGCTCATCAGCTTGGGATGGGGGGTGAGCAGGTAGGCATAGGCCTGGTGGTGGGAGCGGCCAACCCGGCCCCGCAACTGATGCAGCTGGGCCAGCCCCAGATGATCGGCGCGGTCCATAATGATGGTGTTGGCACTCGGCACGTCTATGCCGGTCTCTATGATGGTGGTGCAGACCAGCAGGCTGAAGCGCTGGTGGTAGAAGTCCGACATGACTCGCTCGAGATCGCGCTCGCGCATCTGGCCGTGGGCGATGCCGATGCGCGCCTCGGGCACCAGTTCGGCGAGATCGCTGGCGCATTTTTCGATGCTCTCCACGTCGTTGTGCAGGTAGTAGACCTGGCCGCCGCGCTTGAGTTCACGCAGCACGGCCTCGCGGGTGACCGCGGGCTCCTGCTGGCGTACGAAGGTCTTGATGGCGAGCCGCTTGGCGGGCGGGGTAGCTATGATGGAGAGATCCCGCATGCCGGCCATCGCCATGTTGAGGGTACGCGGGATCGGCGTCGCCGTGAGGGTGAGAATATCCACGTCGGCCCGCAGCGCCTTGATCTTCTCCTTCTGGCGCACCCCGAATCTGTGCTCCTCATCGACGACCAGCAGCCCCAGATCCTTGAAGGTGAGCTCTGAACCCAAGAGTTTGTGGGTGCCTATGATGATGTCGACCTTGCCCTCGCGCAGCTCTTTCATGACGGCATTCTGCTCCTTGGCGGAGCGGAAGCGGCTCAACACCTCGACCCGCACCGGCCAGTTGGCGAAGCGATCGCGGAAGTTGTCGTAGTGCTGCTGGGCCAGCAGGGTGGTCGGCACCAGCACGGCCACCTGCTTGCCGCCATGGACCGCCACGAAGGCCGCTCGCATCGCCACTTCCGTCTTGCCAAAGCCCACGTCGCCGCATACCAGCCGGTCCATGCTCTTGGCCTGACACATGTCCCCCAGCACAGCGTTGATGGCGTTGAGCTGATCTTCTGTCTCCTCGAACGGGAAACCGGCGGCAAACTGGCGGTAGGCCTCCCTGTCGTGCTGGAAGGCAAAACCGTGACGGGCCGCCCGCAGGGCGTACACATCCAGCAGCTCGGCCGCCACGTCGCGCACTTTCTCCGCCGCCTTGCGCCGCGCCTTGACCCAGGCCTCGCCGCCGAGCTTGTGGCTGGGCGGGTTGTCAGAACCCGTATAGCGGCTGATAAGATGCAGACTGGTCACCGGCACGAACAGCTTGTCGCCACCGGCGTATTCCAGGGTCAGGAACTCGGTGGGCAGACCGCCGGCATCTATGGTCTCGAGTCCGAGATAGCGGCCGACCCCGTGATCCAGGTGCACCACAGGCTGGCCCTGGGTCAGCTCGCCGAGGTTGCGGATCACGGCGTCCGAGCTCAGGTTCTTGCTCTTCTCCCGCGCGCGTTTGCTGCGGACCTTGCCCCCCAGCAGCTCGGTCTCTGTGATGAGGGCGAGCGCGTCCTTGCCGCTCTCCTGCAGCAGGAAGCCTCGCTCCAGTGGCGCCACCAGCAGGCCGTGGCGCGCCTTGCTCGCCATGAAGGACTCGAGGGAGGCGAACTCCTTGGGTTGCAAGGATATTCGTGCCAGCAGATCGCCGAGCACTTCCCGGCGTCCTTCGGATTCCACCGCAAACAGTGTGCGGCCCGTGAAGCTGTCCAGGAACTGGCCCAGCGCCAGCATGGGCTGCTCCTTGCTGTGATCGAGCTGCAGGTCGGGCAGGGGGGCTATGGGGAGATCCCGTTGGCCGGCCCCGCCGTCGGTGGCTACCTCCTGCAACCGCACGGCGCCATAGTGGCCCAGCGCCGCAAACAGCTGCTCCACCGGCAGGTAGATTTGTTGAGGGGGCAGCAGCGGGCGGGTGTTGTCCCAGCGTCTGTCCTCATAGCGCTGGCCTATGTCGTTCCAGAACCGCTGGGCCGCGGGATAGATATCCCCTACTGTGAGCAGCAGGGTGTTGTCCGGCAGATAATCGAACAGGCTGGCGGTCTGACTGAAGAAGAGCGGTAGATAGTATTCGATGCCGGCGGGCCAGCGCCCCTTGCTCACCTCCTGATAGACGGAGCCCTCGGCGCGCGACAGCTCGAACTGTTCGCGAAATTGGCCGCGAAACAGCTCAATGGCGGCCTCGTCGGTGGGAAACTCCCGGGCCGGCAGCAGGCTGACCGTCTTGACCGGTTCGCTGGAGCGCTGGGTCTCGGGATCGAACGGGCGTATGGAGTCCACCTCGTCATCGAAAAAGTCGATGCGATAGGGGCTGTTGCTGCCCATGGGGAAGAGATCGAGCAGTGAGCCACGGGCGGCAAATTCCCCGTGCTCCAGCACCTGTTCCACCGCCACGTAGCCGGCTTCGGCCAGGCGCCCCCGCAACTGTTGCAGGTTGAGACGCTGGCCGGCCTTCACCATCAGGCTGTACTTGTCGAGATAGACCCGGGGGGCGCAGCGCAGCATCAGGGTGGAGATGGGCACGATCAGCACGCCGGCGCTCATCTGCGGCAGCTTGTAGAGGGTCTCGAGGCGCTGGGAGATGATGTCCTGATGGGGAGAGAAGGTGTCGTAGGGCAGGGTCTCCCAGTCCGGGAACATCAGCACAGGCAAGCCCTGATCTGCCAGCAGGAACTGCAGCTCCTGCTCGAGGCGCAGGGCACTCGGGGTATCGGCGGTCACCAGCAGGACGGGGCGGTCGGCCTCCTGGGTGAGGCGGGCGGCAACCAGCGAGAGGCTGCTGCCTGTCAACTGGCCGAGCGTTAACTTTTGGCCCGCCTTGGCGGGCAAGGCGGGAAGCTTCATTGGCATCATTCGATTCTTTTAACGTTGGCGGTCTTGCGCACGAAGTTTGAGTTGCTTGGATTGCACATGCAGGCTGGCACGCACCAGCAGTTCGCGGTCATCCTCGCGGATCCGCACATAGTCGAGCACCACGTGCATGCCGTGCTCGCTCGGTTCCAGCTGCTTGACCTGGCCGTAGCAGTAGATGGCGGAAGCCTCTTCCCGCAGGAAGATCTTGAGCCGCACTATCTGGTGCAGGTGCGGCGGTTCACCATGGCCCTGGCGCGGATGCAGGTAAGTGAGCTGGCCGGCGCCAAAGCGCAGGGTGTGGAAGCGATGTTCGGGGTGATCCTGCACCGACAGCACATAGCCCATGATCATGTCGATCTTGCGGGACTGCTGATTGACTATCTCCACCAGGTCGTGCATCGACTCGTTCTGGTTGCGCATCAGGCGACTGGTCACCATGTCGATGGAGGTGATGGAGGAGGCGATGCGAAAGGGTTCGGGCAGTTCGGCTTCCAGTGCCTCCAGCGTCGGCAGATGAAAGTCACCGGGCATGGGGATCACATTGACCGGGGTGGCATGGGTGACGCTGAAGAACTGTTCCTGCATGGAGGCTATCCCTTGTTGTCATGGACGGTTTCCCTTTATTATCCGGTATCTTATTTTGTTGGCAACGTAGATATCCTTGAAGACTGGACTTTTTCAGCCGCTGTCGCTGGCCATAGGCCTTCGCTACGCAGGCTCACGACGCAGTAACCGCTTCGTTTCATTCATCTCCCTGTTCTCCACCTTTGGTATCGCCATCGGGGTCGCGGCCCTGATGGTGGTCATCTCCGTGATGAACGGCTTCGAGGGGCAGCTCAAGGGCCGCATCCTGGGGGTGATCCCCCATGTGGTGGTGACCAATCAGGCTGGCCGCATCGACGCCCAGCCCGCAGGCTTGCCCGATCTGGCCAAATTGCCCCATGTGATCGCCAGCGCCCCCATGCTCGACAGCGAAGGCATGCTGCAGAGCCCGGGTCAGCTCACCGGCGTCAGCGTGCAGGGCATAGATCCGGCCCGCTGGCCAAAGGATGACATACTGCACGCCCAGATGCAGATGGGGCGCCTCGACAGCCTGCAGCGCGGTGAATACCACATAGTGCTGGGGCAGGGGGTGGCCAATCGCCTCAAGGTCTCCATGGGCGATCAGGTTCGTCTGATCCTGACCGAAGGCACCCGTTTCACCCCCTTTGGCCGGGTGCCGGCCCAGCGGCTGTTTACCGTCTCCGGGATCTTCGGGGTCGGTGCCGACGTGGACAGCCAGGTCGCGCTGATCGCGCTGGGGGATGCCCAGCGTCTGCTGCGCCTGCCGACAGAAACCGTCGGCGGCATTCGGCTCTGGCTGGACGATCCCTTCGCCGCCGACCAGGTGATCAAGACGGCGCTGCCGGACGGACTGGAGTGGCAGGACTGGCGCCGCGAGCGCGGCGAGCTGTTCCAGGCCGTCGCCATGGAGAAGCGCATGATGGGGCTGATGCTGGTGCTGATCATCGCGGTCGCCACCTTCAACATCCTCTCCGCCCTGGTGATGGTGGTCACCGACAAGGAAGGGGAGGTGGCCATTTTGCGCACCATGGGCATGAGCGAGGCAGGGATAGTCAAGATCTTCATGGTGCTCGGCGCCTCCAGCGGTGTGATCGGCGCCCTGCTCGGCGGTCTGGCCGGGCTCGGCCTTTCGCTCGGCCTCAACCCCCTGCTCGATGCGGTGGGGCTCAACCTCTACATGACGGCCGGTGGCAGCGGTCTGCCGGTGATAGTGGAGCCGGCTCAGGTCATCACCATCTTGCTGGGGGCCGTGCTGCTCAGCTTCAGTGCCACCCTTTACCCGGCGGCCCGTGCGGCGCGGGTGAAACCGGCCGAGGCACTGCGTTATGAATAAGTCATCTTCTCTTGTTACATCCGGCGTTAGTGGAGCCCAGTTTATGAATGAACCCTTCTCCTGTGAACCTCTGCTGCGTTGCCAGGCACTGAACCATGTCTATAAAGAGGGCGAGCTGGAGACCCAGGTGCTCAAGGGGATCGACTTGTCCGTCGCCCCCGGCGAAATGCTGGCGGTGGTGGGCAGCTCGGGCTCGGGCAAGACCACCCTGCTGCACCTGATGGGGGCGCTGGACAACCCGTCGAGCGGCGCCGTGCTGTTCAAGGGGCAGGACATCCACCACTGGGACAGTCGCACCCAGGCCAGATTCCGCAATCAGGAGCTGGGTTTTGTTTACCAGTTCCACCACCTGCTCGCCGAGTTCACCGCACTGGAGAACACCGCCATGCCGCTGCTGATCGCCGGCGAGTCTGTGGCCAGCGCCACCGACAAGGCGACGCGCATGCTGGGGCGGGTGGGGCTCTCCCATCGCCTGAATCACAGGCCCTCCGAGCTCTCGGGTGGCGAACGCCAGCGGGTGGCCATCGCCCGCGCCCTGGTCAATGAGCCGAGTCTGGTGCTGGCGGACGAGCCCACCGGCAACCTGGATCATGCCAGTGCCACCGCCGTCTACGAGCTCTTGTGCGAGCTCAATCGCGAGCTGGGCACGGCATTCGTGGTGGTCACCCATGATCTCAGCCTGGCTGCCAAGCTCCATCGGCGGGTGACCCTGGTGAGCGGCATCATGGCGGAGGTCGCCTGATGTTCAAACCGCTGCCCCTGTTTCTGGGCCTGCGTTACAGCCGCTCCCGTCGTCGCAACGGCTTCATCGCCTTTATTTCCGCCTCCTCCCTCATCGGTATCGCCCTCGGGGTGATGGCGCTCATTCTGGGCTTGTCTGCCATGAACGGGTTTGAGCGGGAGCTCAAAGACAGGGTGCTCTCTGTGGTGCCTCATGGCGAGCTGATGGGGATGGAGGCACCGTTGCCCGACTGGCCAAAACTGCGGGATTACCTGCTGGCCCAGCCCGGTGTGGAAGCCGCCGCGCCCGTCATCCGGCTCGATGGGCTGCTGGAGCACGGCAATGCCCTCAAGGGATTGCAGGTGCGCGCCGTGCTGCCCGAGCTGGAAGCCAATCTGTCCGATGCAGGCAAGTACATGACGGGGCGCGGTCTGCGCGAGCTGCAGGCCGGCGAACACGGACTAATTCTCGGCAAGACCATAGCCGACAAGCTGGGGGTCACGATCGGGGATACGGTCGCCCTCTTGCTGCCCCAGGCGGGCGATGCGTCTGCCATCAAGAACCCGAAACGGGAATCCCTCAAGGTGGTGGGACTGCTGGAGATCGGCGGCCAATTAGATGGCGTGTTGGGCTTCATGCACCTGGCCGATGCCCAGGCCATCACCGGCATGGGTAGTGCGGTGGAGGGCTTCAGCCTCAAGGTGAACGACGTGCTCAAGGCGCAGTCCATCACTGTGGCCGCCGCCCAGAAATTCCCGCACTACGTCTACATCAGCAGCTGGATGAGCCGCCAAGGCTATCTCTATCAGGACATCCAGATGGTGCGTACCGTCATGTACGTGGTGATGCTGATGGTGGTGGCGGTGGCCTGCTTCAACATAGTCTCCACCCTGGTGATGGCGGTGAACGAGAAGCGCAGCGAGATCGCCATCTTGAAGACCATGGGAGCGAGCCCGGGCCAGATCCGGCTCACCTTCGTCATTCAGGGCATGGTGAACGGGGTGCTCGGCGCCTTGCTCGGGGCCCTGCTCGGCGGCCTGCTCTCCAGCAAGCTGACCCAGATCCTGAGCTTCATCGAGGGGCTGATAGGCCACAGGTTCCTCAACCCCGACATCTACTTCATCGACTTCCTGCCGACCGAACTGCACATGCAGGATCTGCTGATCGTGACCGGCGCGGCCATGCTGATGAGCCTGCTGGCTACGCTTTACCCTGCCTGGCGGGCGAGCGGTCTGGTGCCGTCCCGGGAGCTGGGACATTGATGCACGGCAGCTGATCTGCTGATAAAGAACGAAGGGCCCGCCGGTGCAAACCGGCGGGCCCTGCTGTTTTCTGGTCGTTTGGACTGACTTAGTGGGCGTTGAGCTCATCCAGCGGCAGCGAGAAGCTGGCCACGAAGACGTCGATGAAGTAGCGCATCTGCGGGCTCATCCTTGCTTCCAGCATGGCTTCGAGGCGTTTCCTGGCTGGCTCGAACTCCCGGTTGCCGGCGTTGATCTCCTCCAGACACTTGGTGTAAGCGCAGAGGGTATCGGCATCCTTCACCAGCCGGGCCAGCTCGGCATCCTGCGCGCCCGAGTCCAGCAGGGGGCGAAAATCCTCCACCAGTTCCGGCGGCAGCATGGCCAGCAGGCGCTGCTCGGCGGCCAGCTCTATCTTCTTGTACTCCCTGGCAATTTCGGGATTGAAGTACTTGACCGGGGTCGGCAGATCGCCGGTCAGCACCTCGCTGCTGTCGTGATAGAGCGCCATCACGGCGGCGCGATCCGCATCGACCTTGCCCCCAAACAGCCGATTGTGGATGAGCCCGAGGGCGTGGGCCACCATGGCTACCTGCAGGCTGTGCTCGGCAATGTTTTCGGGTTGTATGTTGCGCATCAGCGGCCAGCGATAGATGAGTTTCATGCGGGCGAGATTGGCGAAAAAGTGGCTGGGAAGCATGGCTGGCCTCGGACGGTGGCAATGAAAAAGGGCAGACCCTAGTCTGCCCTTTTTTTGCGGCGCAGGCAGCTTGCCTGTGCGATTTTCTTGGCGCTCAGCGAATGTAGCGACCGGATTCGGCTTCGTGGTTGGTCACCACCATCTGACCTATGGGGGCCAGGGCAATCAGCGCCAGCTTGAGGTGCTGGATGCCGAACGGGATGCCTATGATGGTCACGAAGCAGGCCAGTGCCGAGGCGATGTGGCCGATGGCCAGCCAGATCCCGATCACCAGGAACCAGAGGATGTTGCCAATCAGCCCCAGGGTGCCTGTGCCTATGTCACTCTGCCCCGTCATGCTCTTGCGGCTCACCGCCTGCTTGCCAAACGGGAAGAAGGTGAAGGTGCCGATGACGAAGCAGGCGCGACCCCAGGGGATCCCGATCAGCGAGACAAAGCAGAGCAGCCCGGCCAGCCACCAGGCCAGCCCCATGAAGACGCCCCCCAGTACAAACCAGAGCAGGTTAAACAAGAAGCGGAAAAAGGCCATGTTGGTCACTCCAGACTCATAAATTTGGCTGTCACCATAGCGAGCAGCAGCCATGGACGCAATGGTTGATGTGATGGGGTGGACAATTTGGGTCGCAGCCTGCGAACCGGGTGGCTTTTTAGCGGGAAATGAGGTGAAAAAGTAGGCCTTTGCGCGAAAAAAGGTGAGCAAGTGCAAATTCTTGTGCATTGCGCGCTTGAAGTCGGGCCTGGGCTTCCCCATATAAGAGTCAGATTTGCGCGAATTGTGCCATCGGCACCCCCGTTGGGGGATGTGTGGCTCGACTCGACCAAAGTGCGCCGCTATAATGTCGCGTCATATTTTCTCATCACAAAGACAGTCGTTGTCTTTATAAACAGGAAGACTCCGGGCTTTGCCCAGGGGCAATAAGGGTCAGCACACAGTGCTGAGTTGAACGAGGTAAAAGAATGCAAGTTTCTGTAGAGACAACCCAGGGTCTGGAACGCCGTCTTACCATCACTGTACCGGCTGCTACCGTTGACGCTGCCGTGCGTAAAGAATTGAATGGCCTGGCCAAAACCCGTCGCATCGACGGTTTCCGTCCTGGCAAGGCTCCGGTAACCATCATCAAGAAGATGTTCGGTGCCATGGCTCACGCTCGCGTTGCTGATGAAATGATGCAGAGCAACTTCATCAAGGCCATCATCGAAAACAAACTGAGCCCGGCCGGTGCCCCGACCATGGATCCGAAAGAGATCCAGGAAGGTCAGGACTTCGTATTCAGTGCCACTTTCGAAGTGTACCCCGAGTTTGAAGTGGCTGGCCTCGAGACCATCAAGGTCGAGAAGCCGGTTGCGACCGTCAAGGATGAAGATCTGGCCAACATGATCGACACCCTGCGCAAGCAGCACGCCACCTGGGCTGATGTTGATGCCGCCGCTGCCGATGGCATGCGTGTGACCATGGACTTCATCGGTTCCATCGACGGTGAAGAGTTCGACGGCGGCAAAGCCGAAGGCTTCAACCTGGTACTGGGTGCCGGCCGCATGATCCCGGGCTTCGAAGACGCCATCATGGGCAAGAAAGCAGGCGACGAGTTCACCATCGACGTGACCTTCCCGGCTGACTACCACGCCGAAAACCTGAAAGGCAAGGCGGCCAAGTTCGCTTCCAAGCTGAACAAGGTTGAAGAGCAGATCCTGCCTGAGCTGACCGAAGAGTTCGTCAAGCGTTTCGGCATCGAGAGCGGCAACGTTGAAGAGCTGAAAGCCGAAGTGCGCAAGAACATGGAGCGCGAACTGGCTCAAGCCCTGAAAAACAGCGTGAAAGAGCAAGTGCTGAACGGCCTGGTTGAAGCCAACCAGATCGATCTGCCGAAGGCTGCCGTTGCTCAGGAAATCGATACCCTGCGTCAACAGGCCCTGCAGCGTTTCGGTGGTTTCCAGGGCGGCAACGCACCTGAGCTGCCGGCCGAGCTGTTCCAGGCCCAGGCCGAGCGTCGTGTTCGCGTAGGTCTGCTGCTGGGTGATGTCATCCGCACCAACGAGATCAAGGCTGACGATGCCCGCGTGACCAGCATCATCGAGTCCATGGCCACTGCCTACGAAGATCCGAAGGAAGTGATCGAGTACTACCAGAAGAATGAGCAAATGCTGAATGGCGTGCGCAATCTGGCGGTTGAAGATCAAGCCATCGACCTGATCCTGTCCAAGGCGCAAGTGAGCGAGAAAGAAGTTGCCTTTGACGAAGTGATCAACAAGTCCGGTGCCGCTGCCTAAGAACATTTGACTTAAGGTCAAGACTGTTAAGTATAATGGCTCGTGTGATCTCCACTCGGGCCATTTTATTTTAGGGACAATGCCTTATGTACAAGAACTATAACGATGTGACTGAATCCCCACGCAATGCGCTCATCCCCATGGTGGTAGAGCAGACTGCAAAAGGGGAGCGTTCCTACGACATCTATTCTCGTCTGCTGAAGGAGCGGGTGATCTTCCTGACCGGTCAGGTCGAGGATCACATGGCGAATCTGGTGGTAGCCCAGCTGCTGTTCCTGGAGTCAGAGAACCCTGATCAGGACATCAGCATCTACATCAACTCTCCGGGTGGTGCCGTCACGGCCGGCATGTCCATTTATGACACCATGCAGTTCATCAAGCCGGATGTCAGCACAGTTTGCATGGGGCAGGCCTGCTCCATGGGCGCCTTCCTGCTGGCTGGTGGTGCCAATGGCAAGCGTTTCTGCCTGCCCAATGCCCGCGTGATGATCCATCAGCCGTTGGGCGGTTTCCAGGGCCAGGCATCTGACATCCAGATCCATGCCCAGGAGATCCTGAAGATCAAGAATACCCTGAACGATCGTCTGGCCTTCCACACCGGACAGGACATGGCCACCATAGAGCGTGATACCGACCGTGACAATTTCATGTCGGCCGATCAAGCCGTGGCCTATGGCCTGGTAGACGGTATCCTGAGCCAGCGCGGCTGAGCAGGGTGTCCCGGACTGTTGTAAACTCAACAGGACGATCCATCCTCTATTGATAAAACGAGGTTGCTGAATGACAGAAAAACGCAAGGGTGAGGGCGACAAGCTGCTTTATTGCTCTTTTTGCGGCAAAAGCCAGCATGAAGTGCGCAAGCTGATCGCTGGCCCTTCCGTCTACGTATGTGATGAGTGTGTCGAGCTGTGCAACGACATCATCCGCGAAGAGATCCGCGAGATCTCTCCCAAGCGCGATGGTAGCGAGCTGCCGACCCCTCATGAAATTCGTGCGCACCTGGATGATTATGTGATTGGCCAGGAGTATGCCAAGAAGGTGTTGGCCGTCGCCGTCTACAACCACTACAAGCGTCTGCGCAACAGCAGCGAAGCCGGTGGTGTGGAGCTGGGTAAGTCCAACATTCTGCTGATTGGCCCGACCGGTAGCGGCAAGACGCTGCTGGCCGAGACACTCGCTCGTCTGCTGGATGTGCCCTTCACCATGGCCGACGCCACCACCCTGACCGAAGCCGGTTATGTGGGCGAAGACGTGGAGAACATCATCCAGAAGCTGCTGCAAAAGTGTGACTACGACGTAGAGAAGGCCCAGCGTGGCATCGTCTACATCGACGAGATCGACAAGATCTCCCGCAAGTCAGACAACCCCTCCATTACCCGCGACGTGTCCGGGGAAGGGGTGCAGCAGGCCCTGCTCAAGCTGATCGAAGGCACTATTGCTTCCGTCCCGCCGCAAGGTGGACGCAAGCATCCGCAGCAGGAGTTCTTGCAGGTCGATACCTCCAAGATCCTCTTCATCTGTGGTGGCGCCTTTGCCGGTCTGGACAAGGTGATCGAGCAGCGCTCCGTCAAGGGCACCGGCATAGGGTTTGGCGCTGACGTCAAGTCCAAGAATGCCAGAGCGACCCTGAGCGAGAACTTCGCCAAGGTGGAGCCGGAAGATCTGATCAAATACGGTCTGATCCCCGAGTTCATCGGTCGTCTGCCCGTGGTTGCGACCCTGACCGAGCTGGACGAGGCTGCCCTCATCCAGATCCTGAAAGAGCCGAAAAACGCGCTGACCAAGCAATATGCCGCGTTGTTCGATCTGGAAGGGGTGGAGCTGGAGTTCCGTGACGACGCCCTGAACGCCATTGCGCGCAAGGCGATGGAGCGGAAAACCGGTGCCCGTGGTCTGAGATCCATAGTGGAAGCCGTGCTGCTTGATACCATGTATGACCTGCCGTCCCTGGATGGCGTCAGCAAGGTGGTGATCGACGAGACTGTGATCAAAGGGGACTCCGCGCCCTTGATGATCTACGAAAATCCCGAGACCCAGGCCGCCGCATCAGAGTAACAGTCTGATTTTTAATCAAATGAAAGGGGCTTTTTGCCCCTTTCATGCTTTTTACGGTTTCGGCGATTGAATCTCATCTCTGCGCCCCCATATACTCAGCCAAGCGCTTTGCCAACGGTATAACAAGCCGAGAGGACATATATGAACCTAGAGCGTTCAGAACGCATCGAGATTCCCGTCCTGCCTCTTCGTGACGTGGTGGTTTACCCCCACATGGTCATTCCACTCTTTGTGGGGCGGGAAAAATCCATTCGCTGTCTGGAAGCGGCCATGGAGCAGGACAAGAAAGTTCTGCTGGTGGCCCAGAAGGATGCGTCAACCGATGAGCCGACGGTCGAGGAGATCTTCTCCGTCGGGACAGTGGCCAATATTCTGCAGATGCTCAAGCTGCCGGATGGCACCGTCAAGGTGCTGGTGGAGGGTGGCCAGCGTGCCCGTCTTGAGCGGATGATCGATGACAAGGACTTCTTCGTCGGTGAGGCGCAGTACATCGCCTCCACTGCCATCGACGAGAAGGACCAGGATGTGCTGGTGCGCTCCGCCATCGGTCAGTTTGAAGGCTATATCAAGCTCAACAAGAAGATCCCGCCCGAGGTACTGACCTCGATTTCGGCGATCGACGACGCTGCGCGTCTGGCCGATACCATGGCCGCGCACATGCCGCTCAAGCTCGAAGACAAGCAGAAGGTGCTGGAAATCGCCTCTGTGTCCGAGCGCATCGAGTTTCTGATGGCGATGATGGAGTCGGAGATTGACCTGCTGCAGGTCGAGAAACGCATCCGCACTCGCGTCAAGAAGCAGATGGAGAAGAGCCAGCGTGAGTACTACCTCAACGAGCAGATGAAGGCCATCCAGAAAGAGCTGGGTGAGCTGGAAGACAGCCCGGATGAATTCGAAGCCCTCAATCGCAAGATTGAAGAGGCGGGGATGCCGGAGGAGGCCCGTGACAAGGCCCAGGCCGAGCTCTCCAAGCTGAAGATGATGTCTCCCATGTCTGCCGAAGCCACAGTCGTGCGCAGCTATGTCGACTGGATGGTGCAGGTGCCCTGGAAGGCGCGCTCCAAGGTCAAGAAAGACCTTGGCAAGGCGCAAGAGGTGCTGGATGCGGATCACTTTGGCCTGGAGAAGGTCAAGGATCGCATCCTCGAGTACCTGGCGGTGCAGGCGCGGGTGAACAAGCTCAAGGGCCCCATCCTCTGTTTGGTCGGGCCTCCCGGTGTGGGCAAGACCTCGCTGGGCCAGTCCATCGCCAAGGCGACCGGTCGCAAGTACGTGCGCATGGCGCTCGGCGGCGTGCGTGACGAGGCGGAGATCCGCGGTCACCGTCGTACCTATATCGGCTCCATGCCCGGCAAGCTCATCCAGAAGATGGCGAAGGTTGGCGTGAAGAACCCGCTGTTCCTGCTCGATGAAATCGACAAGATGAGCTCGGACATGCGCGGCGATCCCGCATCCGCCTTGCTGGAAGTGCTGGATCCGGAACAGAACAACAGCTTCAACGATCACTACCTGGAAGTGGATTATGACCTGTCGGACGTGATGTTCGTGGCCACCTCCAACTCCATGAACATCCCGGGTCCGCTGCTGGACCGGATGGAAGTGATCCGTCTCTCCGGTTACACCGAAGACGAGAAGCTCAACATTGCCAAGCAGCATCTTGTTGCCAAGCAGATCCAGCGCAACGGCCTGAAAGAGTCCGAGATCACCATCGAAGATTCTGCCCTGGTCGGGGTGATCCGCTATTACACCCGCGAGGCGGGGGTGCGGAATCTGGAGCGCGAGATCTCCAAGATTTGTCGCAAGGCGGTCAAGCGCATCCTGCTGGACAAGAGCATCAAGCATGTTCAGGTCAATCAGGCCAACCTCAAGGAGTTCCTCGGGGTACAGCGTTTCGATTACGGCAAGGCCACCGACCAGAACCAGGTGGGTCAGGTATGTGGTCTGGCGTGGACCGAAGTGGGCGGCGATCTGCTCACCATCGAGACCACCAACATGCCGGGCAAGGGCAAGCTCACCTACACCGGTTCGCTCGGTGACGTGATGCAGGAGTCCATCCAGGCCGCCATGACGGTGGTGCGGGCCCGTGCCGAGAAGCTGCGCATCAATGCGGACTTCTACGAGAAGCGCGATATCCACGTGCACGTGCCGGAAGGGGCGACCCCGAAAGACGGTCCGAGTGCCGGTATCGCCATGTGTACCGCCCTGGTCTCCAGCTTGACCGGCAATCCGGTCCGTGCTGATGTGGCCATGACGGGGGAAATCACCTTGCGCGGCGAAGTCTTGCCCATCGGCGGTCTCAAAGAGAAGCTGCTGGCGGCGCATCGCGGTGGCATCAAGCGTGTGCTGATCCCGAAAGAGAACGAGAGGGACCTCGAGGAGATCCCGGACAACGTCAAACAAGACCTTGAAATCTATCCGGTTCGCTGGATTGACGAGGTGCTGGAACTGGCGTTGCAGGACAATCCGCAGGGGTTTGAGCGCGTTTCTGTCGTGTAAATGTTGATGCGCCGCAAATTTGGCGCATTCGGGGGGTGGTTAAGGCTTGCATGCGCCGGGTAACGGAAGTAGCCTTGACCACCGATCGGGTACTCATGATGAGTCGCAATGCGTGATGTGGCGCGGGTTTGCGCTAGATTGTCACTTGCAACTGATCAGGAGGCTTGCTATAAAACCTCCACTTGTTGTGGCCAGGGAAATCGGCGCCGCAGCGATGTTCGATAAAAGGGGAATATAAGAGTGAATAAATCTCAACTGATTGACAAGATTGCAGACGGTGCTGATATCTCCAAAGCCGCTGCTGGCCGTGCGCTGGATGCTTTCATTGACGCCGTTGGTGAAGCCCTGAAAGAGGGTGACCAGGTTGCTCTGGTGGGTTTCGGTACTTTCGCCGTGCGCGAGCGTGCTGCCCGTTCTGGCCGTAACCCGCAAACTGGCGCGACCATCGAAATCGCCGCTGGTAAAGTTCCTGCCTTCAAAGCCGGTAAGGCCCTGAAAGACGCTGTCAACTAAGTCCGGGCGCTGATATCACATCGGCCACCGTCCTTGGTCGCAGACCAGACAAGTGAGAGGGCTCTCCCTCATACTGATTGACCAAGGCGCATCGCAATCGGTGCGCCTTTTCATTATTTACGCCCATCGAGTTCGGGAGCATAAGTACAAACATGATGTTGGATAAACTACGCGAAGGGGCGCAGGGCAAGGTAGCCAAGGTTATCTTGGGCCTGATCATCCTCTCCTTTGCCTTGGCCGGTGTAGGTAGCTACCTCAATGGCCCGGCACGTACCGCCCCCGCCACCGTCAACGGCAATGAGATCAGCTCGGCTGCGCTGGAAAATGCCTATCGCAACGAGCGGGCCCGCATGGAATCCCAAATGGGGGAGTCTTTCAGCCAGTTGGCCGCCAATCCCGATTACATGAAGCAGTTCCGCCGCGGTGTGCTGGACCGGCTGATCGATCAGGCCCTGTTTGACAGCAAGGCCCGCGAGCTGGGTCTGCGCGTCAGCGACGAGCAGATCAAGCAGGCCATCGTCGCCATGCCGGAGTTTGCCGAAGATGGCAAATTCAACAATGACCGCTACCTGCAGCTCATTCGTCGTGCCGGCATGACCCCCGAGATGTTCCGTGACTCCCTGCGCCAGGACATGGTGCGTCAGCAGCTGATGGGCGCCTTGCTGGGCTCCGAATTTGCACTCAAGGGTGAAGCCGAGCAGCTCGACCGGATCTACAACCAGACCCGGGATCTGCGCCTGGTGCGTCTGGCTGCCGCCGCCTACATGGGGGATGTTCAAGTCTCCGATGAGGAAGTGGATCAATACTACAAGACCAACAGCGCCCGTTTCATGAACGACGAGAAGGTCAAGGTCGACTATCTGCTGCTGGATGCCGCCACCCTCGGCAAGGATATCAAGGTCACCGAGCAGGATGCCCAGGATTACTACGATCAGCACCAGGACCTGTTCCAGCGTGCCGAGCGTCGTCACGTGGCGCATATCCTGATCCCGTTTGGCAAGGACGAGAAGGCGGCCGAGCAGAAGGCTGACGCCCTGCTGGCACAGGCCAAGGGGGGCGATGATTTTGCCGCGCTGGCCAAGGCCAACTCTTCCGACACCTTCTCCGCCAAGAAGGGCGGCGAGCTCGACTGGTTCGAGAAAGGGGTGATGGATCCGGCATTCGAAAAGGCGGCCTTCGCGCTGGCCAAGGCGGGCGATCTCTCCACCGTGGTGAAGAGCCCGTTCGGCTTCCACGTCATCAAGCTGCTGGGGGTTGAACCGGCCCAGACCAAGCCGTTTGCCGATGTGAAAGCGGAGACCATCAGCCGTCTGCAAGCTGACAAGGCCAAGGAGCTGTTCTTTGCCGAGCAGCAGAAGATGGCCGACAGCAGCTTCGAGAACCCGGATTCGCTGGACTTGACCGCCGATGCCATGGGTCTGAAGGTCATCTCCTCTGACTACTTCAGTCAGGCCGATGCGCCGGCACCGCTCAATGATCCCAAGGCGCTGTCCACTGCCTTCTCCGAGCAGCTGCGCGATGACAACACCAACTCCGACGTGATCGAGTTGGCGGATGGCAAGGCCCTGGTCATGCACATCACAGGCCATCAACCGAAAGCGGCCAAACCGCTGGCGGAGATCAAGGAGCAGGTGATTGCTGCCATCAAGCACGACAAGGCCAGTGAAGTGGCCCGTGGCAAGGCGCAGGGTCTGCTGGACAAGCTGAAGGCCGGTGAGAACATCCAGGCCGATCTGACTGCACTGGGTCTGAAGGTGGAGACGCACAAGGGCGTCGCCCGCTTCACTCAGGAGATGGATCAGAACCTGCTGGCCCAGGCGTTCCGCATGCCTCATCCGCAGGATGGCAAGCCGAGCGTCGAGCTGGTGACCGAAGCCAATGGCGATCGCGTCGTGGTGGCCCTGGACAAGGTCAACGTGACCAAGGAGCCATCCCAGATGGTCAGCTTGCTGCAAGGCCAGCTTGGCCAAGGCAAGGCTCAGGTGAGCTACAAGTCGCTGATCGACGAGCTGCGCAAAGCCGCCAAGATCGAGTACTTCACCGATGTGGAAGCCACAGTCGAATAAACCCGACCGGTTGCAACCCATTGAAAACGGCCCCGTGATGGGGCCGTTTTTTTATCTGCAGGATTGGTGCTGGGGCCGTTATGCTGGCTGCGTTGCAGTGCAGAGCAAGCTTGATCGTCAGCAGGGGACTATCCCGGCCATAAAAAAACCGGCAATCGCTTGCCGGTTTTTTCTATTCAAGTGCCTTGGCTGGCGAGGCTTATACCACGCCCTGAGTACGCAGGTAATCCTCGTAGGTACCGCCGAAGTCGCGGATGCCGTTCTCGGTCAGCTCCATGATGCGGGTCGCCAGGGACGACACGAACTCACGGTCGTGGGAGACGAAGATCAGGGTCCCCTGATACATCTCCAGCGCCAGGTTCAAGGATTCGATGGATTCCATGTCCAGGTGGTTGGTCGGCTCATCCATGATCAGGATGTTGGGACGCTGCATCATCAGCTTGCCGAACAGCATGCGACCCTGCTCGCCACCGGAGAGTACCTTGACCGGCTTCTTGATGTCGTCCTGGGTGAACAGCAGACGACCGAGCACAGAGCGCACCGCCTGCTCGTCTTCGTTGGCCTGTTTCCACTGGGCCATCCAGTCGAACACGTTGAGATCTGTGTCGAAGTCCTCGGCGTGATCCTGGGCGTAGTAGCCGATTTGGGCGTTTTCGGACCACTTGATGGTGCCGCTGTCCGGTGCCAGCTCGCCCATGAGGGTCTTGATCAGGGTGGATTTACCTATGCCGTTGGTACCCAGAATGGCGACCTTCTCGCCCACTTCCAGCATCATGCTCAGGCCCTTGAACAGGGGCGCCTCACCATAGCCCTTGGCAACACCTTCCACTTCCAGGATGTTGCGGTAGAGCTTCTTCTCCTGCTCGAAGCGGATGAAGGGGTTCTGACGGCTGGAGACCTTCACTTCCTCGATCTTGATCTTGTCGATCTGCTTGAGGCGGGAGGTAGCCTGGCTCGACTTGGAGGCGTTGGCGCTGAAACGGGAGACGAAGGATTGCAGATCGGCGATCTGGGCCTTCTTCTTGGCGTTGTCGGAGATCAGACGCTCGCGGGCCTGGGTGGCCGCCGTCATGTAGTCGTCGTAGTTGCCCGGGTAGACGCGCAGCTCGCCGTAGTCCAGATCCGCCATGTGGGTGCAGACGGAGTTCAGGAAGTGACGGTCGTGAGAGATGATGATCATGGTACTTTCACGATCGTTGAGCACCTGCTCCAGCCAGCGGATGGTGTTGATGTCCAGGTTGTTGGTCGGTTCGTCCAGCAGCAGGATGTCGGGGTTGGAGAACAGCGCCTGTGCCAGCAGCACCCGCAGCTTCCAGCCCGGCGCCACTTCGCTCATGGGGCCGTTGTGCAGCTCGATGGGAATGCCGGCACCCAGCAGCAGCTCGCCTGCGCGGGCCTCGGCGGTGTAACCGTCATACTCGGCGACCAGGCCTTCCAGCTCGGCGGCTTTCATGTAGTCGTCGTCGGTGGCTTCCAGGTTGGCGTAGATGGCATCGCGCTCGGCGATGGCAGCCCACAGCTCGTTGTGGCCCATCATAACCACGTCCAGCACGCGCATCTCTTCGTAGGCGAACTGATCCTGGCGCAGCTTACCGATGCGCTCATTGACGTCCAGGCTCACATTACCGCCAGTGGGCTCAAGGTCGCCACCGAGGATCTTCATGAAGGTGGACTTGCCACAGCCGTTGGCGCCAATCAGGCCATAGCGGTTGCCGCCGCCAAACTTGACGTTGATGTTCTCGAACAGCGGCTTGGCGCCGAATTGCATGGTGATATTGTTGCTGCTTAACAAAGGATGTGTCCCGGGTTGTCTGCCAAATGGCGCGCATTATGGCACAGATCCCCCGAAAGTTTTAGCAAGAACTGTGATCCGCCCCCATTGCGCATGGCTTGTCGCTCATGATGGGCGACCATGAAAAAAGCCGGCACAGGGCCGGCTTGCAAAAGAGGATCCGCGCTTAGTGGGCGGTGGCGCTGGAGGCGCCCAGCCCGGTTTGTGAGCGGACGAACTGGGGCAGGAACTTGGCGTGCTCGTCGGCCGCATTCTGCGACTTGTCGGTGACCGAGAACAGCCAGATCCCGATGAAGGCCACTGCCATGGAGAAGAGGGCAGGGTACTCGTAGGGGAAGATGGCCTGGGCATGGCCCAGCACCTTCACCCACACGGTCGGGCCCAGGATCATCAGGCTGACCGCACTGACCAGCCCGAGCCAGCCACCGTAGACGGCGCCGCGGGTGGTCAGACGGGACCAGAACATGGAGAGGAAGAGCACCGGGAAGTTGCAGCTGGCCGCGATGGAGAAGGCCAGGCCCACCATGAAGGCGATGTTCTGCTTCTCGAACAGGATCCCCAGACCAATGGCGACCACTCCCAGCACCACTGTGGTGTACTTGGAGACGCGCAGCTCGTCGGTTTCGTTGGCCTTGCCCTTCTTGATGACGCTGGCGTAGAGGTCGTGGGAAACCGCCGAGGCGCCCGCCAGCGTCAGGCCGGAGACCACCGCCAGTATGGTGGCGAAGGCGACGGCCGAGATGAAGCCGAGGAACAGGCTGCCGCCGACCGCATCGGCCAGGTGAATGGCCGCCATGTTGGTGCCACCCAGCAGGGCGCCGGTGGCATCCTTGAAGGCCGGGTTGGTGCTGACCAGCAGGATGGCGCCAAAGCCGATGATGAAGGTCAGTATGTAGAAGTAACCGATGAAGCCGGTGGCGTAGAACACGCTCTTGCGCGCTTCCTTGGCATCGCTCACGGTGAAGAAGCGCATCAGTATGTGGGGCAGGCCGGCGGTGCCGAACATCAGGGCCAGACCGAGCGAGATGGCGGAGATGGGATCGGCCACCAGACCGCCCGGGCTCATGATGGCGATGCCTTTCTCATGCACCTTGACCGCCTCGCTGAACAGGGCGCCTATGTCGAAGTTGACGGACTTCATCACCATGATGGCCATGAAGCTGGCACCGGAGAGCAGCATCACCGCCTTGATGATCTGCACCCAGGTGGTGGCCAGCATGCCGCCAAACAGCACGTAGAGCACCATCAGTATGCCGACCAGCACCACGGCGACGTGGTATTGCAGGCCGAACAGCAGCTCGATGAGCTTGCCTGCCCCCACCATCTGGGCGATCAGGTAGAGCGCTACCACCACCAGGGAGCCGCTGGCGGAGAGGGTGCGCACCTCGGTCTGCTTGAGACGGTAGGAGGCCACGTCGGCAAAGGTATATTTGCCGAGGTTGCGCAGCCGCTCCGCGATCAGGAACAGTATGATGGGCCAACCCACCAGGAAGCCGATGGAGTAGATGAGGCCATCGTAGCCCGAGGTGTAGACCAGGGCCGAGATGCCGAGGAAGGAGGCGGCGGACATGTAGTCGCCGGCGATGGCCAGCCCGTTCTGGAAGCCGGTGATGCGACCGCCAGCGGCATAGTAGTCGGAGGCCGAGCGGTTGCGCTTGGAGGCCCAGTAGGTGATGAACAGGGTGCCCGCCACGAAGATCACGAACATGACGATGGCCGAGATGTTGAGGGGTTGGCGATGGACTTCACCGGTCAGCGCGTCGGCCGCCAGCAGGGGGGAAGAGGCCAGCGTAGCCAGCAACAGCAGAGACTTGCCTTTCATGATTGCACTCCCTTGAGGATCTTCTGGTTCAACTCGTCAAACTCGCCGTTGGCCCGAAACACGTAGATGCCGGTCAGCACGAAGGAGGCGAGGATCAGCCCCACCCCGACCGGGATGCCACGGGTGATGGTGGAGCCCTGGCTCAAGGGGGTGCCGAGCCAGCCGGGGGCAAAGGCGATGAGCATGATGAAGGCCAGGTAGAGCCCCAACATCAGGATGGAGAGGGTCCAGGCGAAGCGCTGACGCTTGGCGATCAGCTCCTGGAAGTTGGGATCTTGCTGGATCCGAAGATAAGGTTGCTGTTCCATTGCAGTTCTCCATGACATTGAGTGTCAGCGGTGGATGAAGGGAGGTCCCTACCGAGCAGCAGACCTGCTCATGTAAGTGAAATGTGAATTAAATGTTATTGGTGGGCAATTAGACTTTGGGATAAGCCAGTGGCCCGCCTTGGGTCAGGCGCAGGTAGATGAGGGCGGCCGTGATGGCGTCACTCAGGGCGTCGTGGACGGGCAGGGGAGGCAATGCCAGGTGCTGGCAGATGGCGGCCAGATGCAAGTCGATGGCGGCGTCGGGATAGCGCCGATAGAGGTTGTCGTGATAGAGGCGGCTCACCTCTATGCCCCGCTGGGGCAGGGTCAGCCCCCATAGTCTCTGGCAGGCCAGGTTGAGAATGCGCAGGTCGTAGGCGATGTGATAGCCCACCAGTTCGCGCGGGCCGATAAAGTCGAGCAGCAGGCGCAGCGCGGCTTCCAGCGTCAATCCCTGTTGCAGATCCTGATGGCGCAGGCCGTGGATCACCACGGATTGCGCGCTCAGACTGGCGGGTGGCTGCACCTTGAGGGTGAGCGCCTCTCCGGTCAGCAGCCGGTTGCCCTGGATGCGCACGGCGCCGATGGAGACTATCTCCGCCCGCTCGGGATCCAGGCTGGTGGTCTCGAAATCGAGGGCGATCCGCTCATCGCCCGGCGGTGCGGTGAAGAGCGGGGCGAACTCTCCCTCACGGAAGGCGCGACCAAGCCAACGGCGTCGCCAGTGGTTCCACATGCCTATTGTCTCAGACGAAAGTGCAAGGTGAGCCACTGCTGGAATTTCTTCACCTGATGCAGCGCTTGGCGCAGCAGATCCCGCTCGCCGTGGCTGAGCTCGCTTACCTGCACCCGGCTGTCGCCTCCCTTGAGCTGGCTGCGCAAGCGCAAGCGGATAAAGAGCCGGAACGCCTCCGCCAGGTTGGCGCCATAGCTGGCGCTGAGCCGATCGCACGCCACCAGCGCCTCGATGCGCCCCAGGGTCGAGGTCTCCAGAATGGTCGCCTCCAGCGCCAGCATGCGGATGCCGTGCACCAGCGGGAAGAGGCCGCCCCGCTTGAGATCAAGCCCGTCCGGCGCCCGCTCCAGCCGGCCAAACAGGGTCAGCGGCGCATGAAAGGCCACCGCCGGCCGCACCATCTCCGCCAGCAGATCCTGCCGATCGGCCAGTTGCTCCCGCAGCTTGCGGGCGACGGGAGGCAGCAGACCGCGATCCCCGGCGATGGGGTGGGCATCGGCCAGGGTGGCGAGCCAGAGCAGGTCGGCCTCGCCCGCGTTGACGCAGGCCCGCTCAATCTCCTGTTGCCACTCGTTGACCTCTTTCACCCAGCTCGGGTTGTTGACCATCACCTGGCCGGGGCAGGGCGGATAACCGAGCCGCGCCAGCAGGGCGCTGAAGGCGGCCAAGTCCGCCTGCTGATTCGGCCAGTGCAGGCCGGCGGGCAGGATCAGGGCATTGTCCTGATCGGTTTTCTGGATCTGCTCGCCGCGCCCCTCCGAGCCCAGCATCAGCAGACACACCTTGTCCTGCACCTCGGGCGGGATCACCAGGGCAAAGGCCTTGGCGATCAACTGTTCGTTGATTGTGGCGATGAGCCGCATCAGGAAGGCGGTGTGGATCCCCTGGCCAAACAGGGATCGAGTCAGCTGTTGCTGCTCGCGGGCCACCGCCTCCAGCGCGGGCTGGGAGTCTGCTCGGGCGATGCGCAGGGTCAGCACGTGGGAGTGGGTGGAAAAGAGCCCCAGCACCTGGGTCAGTTGCAATATGCCCGCCACCTCGCCTTGTTGCCAGATGACCAGCCGCTTGATGCGATGACGGGTCATCAATAACAGGGCATCGAACAGGTAACTGCCCAGCGGCAGGCCAATCAGCTGTGTCGGGGTCAGCACGGCGAGTGGCGCAGTCAGCGGCAGTCCCTTCAGGGTGAGGGCGTGCAGCAGTGTCTTGCGGGTCGCCAGGGTCAGGCTGCCATCCGGCGCCGGGTAGAGCAGGCAGTCGGTGCCCTTGGCCACCATGGCCTCGGTGGCCGCCAGCAGGCTGAGGCGGTTTTCGACGACGAGCGGCGCCTGCAGATGGCCGGGTTCGATGCGGGTCAGGATAAATTCCGCCAGATTCTTCTGGCCCAGCTGTTCCCGTTGCTCCTGCTGCTGTTGCCGCTCGACCAGATTGGCGGTGAAGTAGCTGGCCAGCGTCGGCGCCTGCTCGCAGAGGGCCAGAAAGGTGTGGCGGGGGATCAGCTGGCAGAGGGTATCTTCCAGTGCCGTGAAGCTGTGGCGACAGCGGCCGTCAAACTGGGCGCGTACGTCGAACAGATCATCGACCCCGTAGTCACCGAAGTGGTGGTGAGGTGCCGACTCCTCCACCGCCCCCTTGATGACGAGGTAGAGGCCGGGCGGGACATCACCGGCGTTGAGCACCACCTGGCCCGCGCGGAAATAGCAGATGGAGAGGCTCTGTGCGAGTCGCTGGCGTTCCTCGGCGCTCAGGCTGTCAAACGGCGGGCGGGCAAAGTTGAACAGGGTGGTCATGGCAATCCTTGGCCGGTGGCGTCTGGTGAGTCTGACAAAGCGGTAGCGTCTGAGCCAGCCGACTTTAGTCGCACGCGGCATCTGCAACGGGAAACATATGCGCTCGCTGTACCTGGCGATAACACTCTGATAACGTGGTGGTATGACCAGTGAGTCAATAACAGGGATCAAGGAGAGGACAAGGGAGATGGAAAAACCAAGGGTCAAGTGCGAGATCCGGGACGGCATCGCCGAAGTGATGCTGGCGCGGGGGGACAAGCTCAATGCGCTGGATAGAAGCATGTTCGGCGCCATCGACGAGACGCTGACGCAGCTCGCGCAGCACAAGGGGTTGCGGGCCGTGATCCTGCACGGTGAGGGGCGCGCCTTCTGCGCCGGACTGGATGTGAAATCCATGCTCAAGCAGCCGGTGGCGGCGCTCGACATCCTCAAGCGCGAGGCGGATGAGGCGACCAACCTGGCCCAGCGGGTGGCTTACGGCTGGCATCAGCTGCCGGTGCCCGTGATTGCGGTGACCCAGGGGGTCTGTTTCGGTGGCGGCCTGCAAATTGCGCTGGGGGCCGATTTTAGGTTCAGCACCCCGGATTGCCGCTTCTCGGTGATGGAGATCAAGTGGGGCATCATCCCCGACATGAGCGGCAGCGTCACCCTGCGCAACCTGATGGGGGTGGACACGGCCATGGAGCTGGCCATGAGCGGGCGTGAATGCGATGCGCTGGAGGCGAGATCCCTCGGGCTGGTGAGCCGGGTCTGCGAGGATCCGCTGGCCCAGGCGCGGGAGTTTGCGAAGACCCTCATCACCAAGTCGCCGGACGCGCTGGCGGGGATCAAGCAGCTCTACCATCAGGCCTGGGCTCGCAGCGATGAGGTGATGCTCAAGGAAGAGACCCGTTTGCAGAGACAGATCCTGGGGCGGCCCAATCAGTGGCGCGCCACCCTCAACAGCCTGTTTCGCTGGCGCTTGCCATTCGGACCCAGGCGCAACGCGCTCTGAGCGGCCCGTACCCCAGACTGATGCAGAACAAATGAAAATGGCAGCCGAGGCTGCCATTTTTACTGGGCATTGCGTTCAGGAGATCTTGCGATCCGGCTCGAACGGGTGGCCGGCCTTCTCCTGTTCCAGGTTGTCTTCGGAGCGGTGGCCCATCCAGTAATCGGCGTTCTTGATGCCGAGTTTTTCCGGGTGGAACACGGGATCCAACCCCTTGGCCTGCTGGGCTTCATAATCCCGCAGGCAGGCGAAGGCAGTCTTTTGCAGCAGCAGGATGGCGATGATGTTGAGCCAGGCCATCAGGCCGACCCCGATATCACCCAGACCCCAGGCCAGATCGGCGGTCTTGACGGTGCCGTAGACGGTGGAGGCCATCAGCGTCAACTTGAGCATGAAGGTCAGCCAGGGACGGTTCACCTTGCGATTGATGTAGGCGATGTTGGTCTCGGCTATGTAGTAGTAAGCGACGATTGTGGTGAACGCGAAGAAGAACAGCGCTATGGCCACGAACATGCTGCCAAAGCCGGGCATCATGCTCTCCATGGCGGTCTGCACATAACCAGGCCCTGCGGCTATGCCGGCGATCCCCGTGTAGAGGGCGGCACCATCCGGTCCCTGCACGTTATAAAGCCCGGTAATGAGCAGCATGAAGCCGGTGGCAGAGCAGACGAACAGGGTATCGATATAGACGGAGAACGCCTGTACCAGACCCTGCTTGGCCGGGTGGCTCACCGCAGCGGCGGAGGAGGCGTGCGGCCCGGTACCTTGACCTGCTTCGTTAGAGTAGACCCCACGCTTGACCCCCCACATGATGGCCAGACCCAAAATGGCGCCAAAACCGGCATCAAAGCCGAAGGCACTCTTCCAGATCAGCAGGATCACGCCCGGCAGGGCCGTGATGTTGAGGGCTATGATGACGCAGGCGACGATGATGTAGCCCAGCGCCATGAAGGGCACCACTGTGCTGGCGAAGCTGGCGATCCGCTTCACTCCGCCGAAGATGATGAAGCCGAGCAGCAGCGCCAGACCGGCGGCGGTGACGTTCGGATCGATATCAAAGGCGGTCTGCAGGCTGGAGCCGATGGAGTTGGCCTGCACCCCCGGCATCAGCACGCCGCAGGCGAAGATGGTGGAGATGGCGAAGGTCCAGGCATACCACTTCATGCCGAGCCCTTTCTCTATGTAGAAGGCCGGGCCACCGCGGTATTCGCCGTTGATCTTCTCCTTGTAGACCTGACCCAGGGTGGACTCCACGAAGGCGGAGCTGGCGCCGAGGAAGGCGACCATCCACATCCAGAACAGGGCACCCGGGCCACCGAAGGTGATGGCGGTGGCGACCCCGGCGATGTTGCCGGTACCGACCCGGCCGGCCAGCGTCATGGCCAGCGCCTGGAAGGAGGAGACGCCGGCATCCGTGCTCTTGCCATCAAACATCAGCCGGATCATCTCCTTGATGTGACGCAGTTGCAGGAAGCGGCTGCGCAGGGAGAAGTAGAGGCCTACCCCCAGACACAGAAAGATGAGCGCTGGGCTCCAAATCACCCCATTGATGGCATTGACGATCTCATTCATGTACAACAACTCCTTTGTCGTGCTGTCTTGGCGGGGTCTGCGCCCCGCTCCCTTAAAATAGTGAGTGACCAAGGGGGCCACTCAATGGTGTGCGGAATGTTCAACTGCCAAGTCCGCGGGTTTTAACATATCCATTTGTTCATGGGCTTCCCAGTGAAATATGTTGTCGGCTTGTTAATTTGTGAATTGACATTAACAAATGGTCAATTTGACTGGACACGATACGGCGCAACCCCTTTATCATCGCCATTTGCTCCTGGATGGATTGGGGTGGCTGAGACAGAGCAAAATGGAGGCCAAAGATGAAGATGGAAAGAGACGGGTGGCAGATCCGGCCCGCCGGGCAGGCGGATGCCGAGGCCATGGCGCAGCTGTTCGGGCAGCTCGGCTATCCGGCCAGCCCGGCCGAGGTGGGAGAGCGCTGGGGCAGGCAGGATCCGGCTAGCGAGGTGCTGCTTGCCTGTGATGGGGATGAGGTGGCGGGCGTGCTGGTGTGGCACCGCCTGCGGCCCTTGCATGTTGCCCCAGACTGGGGCCTGATCTCGGCGCTGGTCGTCGATGAAGGTGCAAGGGGGGCGGGTGTGGGGGCCGCCTTGCTGGCGGCGGCAGAAGCCAGCGCTTTGGCGCAGGGTTGCAGCCAGCTGGAGCTCTCCAGCAGTCTCAAGCGTGAGGGGGCCCATCGCTTCTATCTGGCACAGGGCTATCTTGAACGCCCGAAACGGTTCGTGAAATCATTCTGATCAGCAAGAGGAGTCCATGTGTTCTGGTCCAGGTTATGGAGTCTGTTTGGTGGTGCATCCCGGCAGGAAGAGAATGCCCCGGGTGCGTTGGAGTGGCAGCAGGCGCTGGCCGCCGTGCCCATTTTGCAAGGATTTACCCACAGCGATCAGCTGCGGCTGGTTGCGCTGGCGCAGCAGTTTCTGGCTCGCAAGACGCTCACCCAGATTGGCGTCGAGCTCACCCCTCGTCAGCAGGCGGTGCTGGCCCTGCAGGCCGTGCTGCCCATTTTGCATCTGGGGCTCGACTGGTATCGCGGTTTTCACGAAATCATCCTGATCCCCGAGCCGGTGACCCGTCGTCAGGAGGTGCAGGATGAGTTCGGTCTGGTGAGCGAGTGGGAAGAGGAGAACGCCGGGGAGTCCTGGCCGCAGGGGCCGCTGGTGCTGGCCTGGAGCGAGCTGCAGCAGGATGGGGATTGGGACGGCTTCAACCTGGTGATCCACGAACTGGCCCACAAGCTCGACATGCTGGGGGGGAGGCCGACGGTGCGCCGCCACTGCCGGCAGGCATGGATCCGCGCCAGTGGACCCAGGCGTTGCAGGGGGCATTCGATGCCATGAATGCCCAGCTGGCCCGCCATGAGGTGACCGCCATCGACCCTTATGCGGCCGAGCACCCGGCCGAGTTCTTTGCGGTGTGCAGCGAGAGTTTCTTTACCGATCCGCTGCGCCTGCGTGACACCTATCCCGCCGTGTATGAGCAGTTCGTGCTTTTCTTCGGCCAGCAGCCGGCGACGCGTTTTCCGGCCACCCGCTTGCTGGCAGGGGAGCCTGAACTGCAGGGTTGACGCACCCTGGCTTGCCAACGGCAGATAAACAAAAGGCACCCCTGAGGGTGCCTTTTTGCATGGGCGCGAGGGCCTGGGGCTGCGCTTACGCGGCGGCCTTGAGCTGCACGGCGGCGGCTTTCTTGTGATCGCCAATTGGCAGCACGGTGCGGCCAAATTGCTCGTTGATCACTGTGGCCATGGCCAGGTAGATGGCGCTGGCGCCGCAGATGATGCCTTCGAAACCGGCGATGGTGCCGATCAGGGTGCTGCCGGTGAAGTCACGGGCGGCCAGCAGGAAGAACAGCACTGTCAGGGAGGCGAACACGAACTGCTTCACGCGCGGGTAGTTGACGGTGCCAACCAGCATGAACAGGGTGAACATGCCCCACATCAGCAGGTACCAGCCCATGTAGGCGTGGGGAGTGGCTTCGGCCAGACCCATGGTCGGCATCACCAGCAGGAACACCAGGCTCCACCAGAAGGTGCCGTAGGAGATGAAGGCGGTGACACCGAAGGTGTTGCCACGCTTGAACTCCATGATACCGGCGATGATCTGGGCCAGACCGCCATAGCACAGGCCCATGGCCAGGATCATGGCGCTGATGGGGAAGAAACCTGCGTTATGTATGTTCAGCAGAATGGTGGTCATACCGAAACCCATCAGACCCAGAGGGGCAGGGTTGGCCAATTTTTCGCTCACGTGGCGTTCTCCAAAAATAGAGGTGGGGGTTGATAAAAGACGCGCGATTTTAGGCAGGCTCTTGGCCCCGAGCAAGAGGGGGAACCGCAGAAATGGTAAAAAAACTACACGAAATTTTACCCCATGGACCGAAATGGTAAAAAAACTACACGAAATTTTACCCCATGGACCATTCGTGCCATTCAGGTAGATGGCAAGTGAATGAATCGCGCCGACAAGGTTGATTTTTTGTATTAAAAGCGCGCTTTGTGAAAGTAAGCAACATAGGGCGTGGGCATGTTTGACTGCCGCGCCTTGTCCCTCTTTTTATTGCCTGAGCAGTGCTCTGCAGTTCGATAAATAGCCTCATATGCCATCAGACAAGAGTGTGCCACTACCATATGAGGCTGGGACAGATCTCGGCTTATGTTGGAGCAAGCTGGTTTGGCAGGGTCGCGGAGAAGGGAGAGCATGATGGCTAACGGGCTAACGGGCTAACGGGCTAACGGGCTAACGGGCTAACGGGCTAACGGGCTAACGGGCTAACGGGCTAACGGGAGAGGAGCATCCGGGGAAGAGGGCACGGATCGTCGCACCGGCGCCAGCAGCCTGGCCCCCATCACGCCGCCCCCAAGCACCGCCATATGGTGGCGCTTGGGGGGAATGGTCGCCGTGGGCAAGGCGGGGCGATGCAAAAATACAACGGGAACAGGCATGGTGAGCAAGGGGGGACCCCTCTCGGCCCCCCGCTGTTGGTCAATCATCCAGGGTCAGGACGACCTTGGCATCCTTGTCTGTCTCCTTGACCTGGCTGTCGAGCACGAACAGCCGCTCCGGCGCTATCCCCTGGGTATCTACCAGATACTCTTTGGTGTTTTGGGCGCGGCGCATGGCGAGGTTGCGCAGGGACTTGGCGGTGATCAGCTGCTGATCCCGCAGCAGGATCTCCGCCTGGGTGCGCAGGGCCGGGCTCGACTCATCCAGTTTCAGCCGATCGGCCAGATCCCCAAGATCCTCGTTGAAGCGCGCCTCATAGGCCTCGGCCAGCGCCGCTTGCAGGGCGGGATCCTGCTCCAGCAGGGCGAGATCGACCGGTGCACCCGTGATCTTGGCCAGTGCCCGCTCCAGCTTCTGGCGCTGCAAGATGGGGCGCTCCTCGTTGAAGTTGACCTTGCCACGAATGTTCATGCTGAGCTTGGGCCTCTCCTTGAGGGCCTGTGCCAGCTTGGCCAGCTTCTCCTGCTGGGTGGGGGTGAGATCCGGCTCACCGGGCAGAAAGGGCAGTTCGTCCAGATCTTCGGTGCCGCCCGCCAGGGAGGCCAGCAGGGAGAAGGGGGAGGTGATGGCCTTGCTCAGGGTGTTGCTCAGCACATCCCAGAAGATGTTGCCCAGGCTGAAGTCCGGCTGATCCAGATTGCCCTTCACCTTGAGGTTCATCTGGATGACGCCGTTGGCGTCGCTGAGCAGGGCGATGGCCAGCCCCAGCGGCAGATCCTTGGCCTGCTCGCTCTTGATCTTCTCCCCCAGTTGCAGCTTCTTGATGGTGATGTCGTTGTCCCCCTCAAGCCGGTTGCCCTGCAGCTTGTAGTTCAGCTTCATGGATAGCTGGCCCTTGTCGATGGCGTAGCCCGCATAGGTGCTGGAGTAGGGGGTGAAGGTGGTGAGCTCCAGGTTGCTGAAGGTGACGGCCACGTCCAGCACCGGCTGCTCGATCAGCAGGTTGGTGCCGCCGCGAATGGTCACGGGGGCATAGCGGTCAACCTTGCCGTTGAAGGCGAGATCCGAACGCTGGCCGGGAATGTTGCTGATATGGCGGCTCTGGCCGCTGAGGGAGGCGATGTCCACCACGAACTCCGGGCTCAGGCTGCGATCGGCAAAGCGCAGGTTGCCCTGCTCGGTGCGGATCTGATCTATGGTGATGCGGGGGGCGGGCCCGCTGGCCGGCTTGGTACTGGCGGCTTGCGGCAGCAGCAGTTGCTGGACGTTGGTCACCCTGTCCTCGTCGATCTCGATGCGGGCAAAGGGCTTGCGCAGCAAGATGTCGCGAATCTTCACCTGTTGGCTGATGCCGTCATAGTGCAGTCCGCTCAATTGCAGGTGATCTATCTGCAGCAGACGCTGGTTGTCGGCCCGATCCAGCACATTGAGACGCTCGATGTCGAGCCCGCCCGTGACGTCGAGCCGGCTCAGTGCCCCCTTGGCATCGGTGGCGATGGCCAGCTTGGTGCGACTGGCGAGCAGGCCATCGCGCACGCTGATGCGCAACAGATCCTGGAGGTAAGGCTGGGCCCACTTGAGGGGCAGCCCTGCCTGCTTGATATCCCCGTCGAGGGCGAAGGGGGTGAGGGTGAGGGCGCCGTCAAACCCCAGCGTACTCTGGGTGTTGAGGGTGGCATTGAGGGTGAGCGGGCTGCGCTGGCCTGCCTGGCTGCTCAGGGTGCCCAGGGTGAGGTTCAGCCCGGAGAGTTCCCGCAGTTGCGGCTTGCCGCTGCTCGACTCGGTCAGCTTGAGTTCGCCCTGTTCGATGCGGGTCTGCTTGAGGTTCCAGCGCCAGGGTTTGCCGTTATCCGCTTGCTTGCCCGCCGGCTTGGCGGCGGCCTGCGGGATCAGCAGGGTCGCCAGATCCAGCTGCTGGTTGGCATCGAGTACCGCGCTGACGGCCGGTGCCTTGAGCGCTATCTTGTCGATCTGGATCGACTGCTTGCCGCCATCCATGGCAATGCCTGCCAGCGCCAGCTGCTTGAAGCGGGCAAACTCGCCCCCCTTGCTCTGCTTGAGCTGCCAGTCATTCAGGGTCAGCTTGCCCTTGGCGAGCTGCCAATCCAGCCCCTGCTTGCCCGGCGTGAGCCGGTAATCCAGCTCGGCACTGGCCTCGCCCTTCACCAGATTGACCCTGAGATAGGAGGCCCAGAGCGGTGCGAAGGGCGAGAGCGCCAGTTTGCCCAGGCTGATCCGGCCCTTGCCTGCCCCCGTCATGATATCGAGCTGGCCATTGGCCTTGAGCGGGCTGCGCTGGTTGAGGCTGGCGCTCAACTGAAACTGGTTGGCGTGGGCCGGCGCCGTGGTGAAATCCGGCAACTGTAATTCGAGCCCGCTCAGGGTGAGTGGCGGTACCCAGCCCGGGCTGCTGCTCTTGCGACTGTCCTGATAGCGGAGATGGCCCCCGGTGGCGGCCAGCCTGGTTATCTGTGCCAGGGGCGGTTCGCCGCCGGCCGGTTCGGGCGTCTGTGTGGGGACCAGCAAACGGGCCAGGGCCTCGGTCAGGTTGAAGCGGATGGCCCCCTTGTCGTCCGGGAGCCGAACAAGCTGCACCGCCGGCCGGGTGAGGCTGGCGTCGCTCAGTATGATGGCCTTCTGGCGCCAGCTTTCGCCAAGTGCGGGGATAACCTGCAACTGCTCGAAGGCGATGATGGGTTGCTGTTTTTCATCGAGCAGTGCCGAGGGACCTATGGTGAGGGAGGGGTGACGCAGGCCGACGCTTATCTCCCCCAGAGTCAGGTTCAGACCATAATGCTTGGCCAGCCAGCCCGGCAGGTGGCGCTGGGTGAGGGTGGGGGCTTGCCATAACAGGATGAACAGGGAGATGAGCAATACGGCGCAAGAGTAAAGGACGTAGCGCAGCAGGCGGGCACGCAGGGGCTTGGGCATGAAGGTCTCCAATTGATGCGCATAGGGTACCAAAATCTCAGGCGATGATCATGGTGCCGCTTGATGCTGTACGCCGTACTTTGTCCAAAGGCGTGTCAGTCTTCCACTGCTCTGCAACGCGGCCAGCCAGGCTTCCAGCTGGCTGGCCGAGACGCTGGCCGTCGGACTGAGCAGCGCCCTGAGTTCGTATTGCTGATCCCATTTGTCCGATCGCAGCAGGCGGGCGGCCTGCTGCGGATACTGTTTGCTGAACTGGTTCAGGTAGGAGAGGTTGAGCATGGCCACCTCGCCGCGCCCCTTGAACACTCCCTGCAGGGCACTGATGTTGTCCTTGACCAGGGTGATGTCAAAACGCTGCTTCAGCTCCGCCGGGGTGGCATTGAAATCGGCGACCCCGTAGTGATAGCCGGTGACGCCGATCAGCCGACGCTGCTCCAGGTGCTCGAAGAAGGATTGATCCCGGCCCGGTGCCTTGAGCGCAACATAGATCTCGCCGCCCAGCAGCAGGGGCCGGGTCATGCGTACCTGATCCGCGTTCCAGTCCCAGCGGATGTCCTCGAACAGCATGAGGGAGAAGCGACCGAGCGCCAGCGCCTGGTAGCGATGGGAGGCCGAGGTGGGCACGAACACGAAGCGCACGTCCCGTTGGATCTCGTTGAGTTCGGCGATGAGATCCAGGGTCAGCCCGCGATAGCTGTTGTCACCCTCCTTGACCACGAAGGGGGCATAAGGGTAGCCCCCGACCTTGATCAGTGGGTGGCTCCATGCCGTGGAGCAGAGCAATAACAACCAGCAGCACCAGCGTTTCATGGGGGGCACCAGGGCGGTGAGATGATCCCAGATTCGGTTAATCTGCGCTGGTTTTCAAGCTGTTGAGGGAATTTGCACAGCGCTGCTCGGCGGCTTCCAGCTCCGCCATCACCATCTGGATGTCTTCCAGCTGCTGGCGCAGGGATTGGCGCTTGGCGTCGATGAGCTGGATCATGGAGTGCAGCTGGGTCTTGCTCGATCTGTCCGTGTCATACATGTCGAACAGCTCGCGGATCTCCGCCAGGCTGAAGCCGAGCCGCTTGCCGCGCAGGGTCAACTTGAGCCGGATCTTGTCCTTGTGGCTGTAGATGCGGGTCTGGCCCTCTCGGGTCGGGGTGATCAAGCCTTCATCCTCGTAGTAGCGGATGGTGCGCGGCGTGATATCAAACTCGTGGGCCAGCTCGGAGATGCTGTAGGTGATCTCCTTGCCGGGCAGGGGATCAGGCATCATGGTGCGCTCCTGTGGCAAATCGGGTCTGCAGTCGCTTGGGCTCTGGGAGGCCGGGCCCGCCTGGCGGGGGATCAGAGATCATGATGTGCTTCCATTGACAGCGCGGCGCGAAGCCGCAGGGCGTTGGCGTGCAGGGCCTGGCCGACTCGCGAGCCGTTGGGGCGACCGAGCTGCTCGCTCACCCACTGGCCGGTGGCGGCCAATTTATCGAGACTCACCCCTGTGCTCATGCCAAGGCCGTGCAGCAGATAGACCACCTCTTCCGAGGCGACGTTGCCGGAGGCCCCCGGCGCATAGGGGCAACCGCCCAGCCCGGCCACAGAGCAGTCTATGGTGCGGATGCCGCGCTCCAGCGCCGGCAGCAGGTTGGCCAGCCCCTGGCCATAGGTGTCGTGAAAGTGTACCGCGAGCCGGCCCGCCGGGATCTCGTGCAGCACAGCATCCAGCATGGGCGCCACAGTGCCAGGGGTGCCGACCCCTATGGTGTCGCCCAGGGAGATCTCGTGACAGCCGAGATCCAGCAGCCGCTCGGCCATGGCCGCGACCCGTTTCGGGCGGGTAGGGCCGTCGAACGGGCAGGCAATGACGGTGGAGAGATAACCGCGGACCTTGATGCCGAGGCGGCGTGCCTCCAGCACCAGGGGGGCGAAGCGTATCAGAGACTCCTCCACGCCGATGCCGATGTTGGCGCGGGTAAAGCCATCGGAGCAGGCGGTGAAGAGGCCAATTTCGTCGGCGCGGGCGGCAATGGCCGCCTGCAAGCCCTGCAGGTTGGGCACCAGGGCGCCATAGCGGGTCGGTCCCTTGCGCGGCAGGACCTTGAAAAGTTCGGCGGAGTCCGCCATCTGCGGCACTTTTTTGGGGGAGACGAAGGCCCCCACCTCGATGCGCTGCAGGCCGCTCTCGGCGAGGCGTTGAACAAGCTCCAGCCGCTGGACGAGCGGCAGGGTACTGGCCTCGTTTTGCAGGCCGTCGCGCGGGCCCATCTCCACCAGGCTCACCTTGTCATCCTGCATTCCTGATTCTCTCTTCATGACCCGCTCTCTTGTTGATCCACGGCATCGGCAAAGCGCACCAGTATTACCCCCTGACTCACCTGTTCCCCCTGTTTGCATTGCAGGGTCTCGATCACCCCATCCCGGTCGGCTTTCAAGACGTGCTCCATCTTCATCGCCTCCAGCACCAGCAGGGGTTGGCCCTTGCTGACGCGCTGGCCGGTCTCGACCAGCAGCGCCACGACTATGCCGTGCATGGGGGCCGTTGCGCCCTGTGCGGTGCCTGTGTCCTGATCATGATGCAGCTGATGGTGCTGATCATCGGCGCAGAAGCGGATGCGCTGACCATCGAGCAGCAACACGCACTCGGTGGCGGTCAGCGTCTTGACGGGGTAGCGCTGCCAGCGCCCTGCCTGCTGCAGGCGGATATGATCGGCGCCCAGCTCGCAGGGGAGCGATCCCCCCTGCCACGTCAGCGTGCCGGCGCGCTCGGACAGGGTCAGCACCCGGGCCTCCTCGCCGATGCGCACCGCCGCCGTCCAGTGCCTGCCGGCCCCCAAGCGAAAGCCGCGCGCCTGTTGCCAGGGGGAGGCGTCGGCACTGCGGCTGGCGAGCCAGAGGGTGGCCAGCGGCCAGGCCAGCTCAGGGATGGCTTGCGGCTCGGTGGGGATGGGCCACTGGGTGTGATGGCGCATGGCCAGCACGTCCGGCTCCTGACACAGGCGCAGCAGCAGCGCCCCGTTGTGTACCAGGGGGCCCAGCTCCAGCGCCGCCAGCTCATCGGCCAGGCTGGCAAAGGCCTCGGCGCGGCTCTGGCCGTGGGCGATCAGCTTGGCGATCATGGGATCGTAATAGGGGCTCACCTCATCACCGGCGGCGACGCCGGTATCGATGCGCACCCCCTTGGGCCAGCTGAGCCACTGGATGGGACCGCTGGCGGGCAGGAAACCGGCCCCCACATCCTCGGCGTAGAGGCGCGCCTCCACCGCGTGGCCACGCAGCACCACCTCCTCCTGGATGAGCGGCAGCGGCTTGCCTTCGGCCACCGCCAACTGCCAGGCCACCAGATCCTGACCGGTGACGGCCTCGGTGACCGGGTGCTCCACCTGCAGGCGGGTGTTCATCTCCATGAAGAAGAACTCATTCCCGCACAGCAGAAACTCTATGGTGCCGGCCCCCCGATAGTCGATGGCCCTGGCCGCCGCGACGGCCGCCTCGCCCATGGCGCGGCGCAGGCCAGGCGCTATGTTCGGCGCGGGGGCCTCTTCGATCACCTTCTGGTGGCGGCGCTGCAAGGAGCAGTCTCGGTCCCCCAGGTAGATGGCGTTGCCCAGACTATCGGCAAACACCTGCACCTCCACGTGGCGGGCGCGGGCCAGATAGCGCTCAAGCAGCACATGATCATCCCCGAAGGCGGCCTGCGCCTCGCGTTTTACCGCCGCCAGCGCAGCGTCGAATTCCTCGATCCGATCGACCCGGCGCATCCCCTTGCCACCGCCGCCGCTGGCGGCCTTGATAAGGAGCGGGAAGCCGGTCAGCAAGGCCTGCTCGCGCAGCCATTCGGGGCGTTGATCCGCGTCGTGATAGCCGGGCAGCACGGGCACGCCGGCCGCCAGCATCAACGCCTTGGCCCCCGACTTGTCGCCCATGGCGAGAATGGCGGCGCCGCTCGGACCTATGAAGCGCAGGCTACGCTGTTCGCAGGCGGTGGCAAAGTCGCTGTTCTCCGACAAGAAGCCGTAACCGGGGTGGATGGCGTCGGCCTTGGCCTGCTGGGCGATGCGCAATACCTTGGCGGCGTCGAGGTAGCTCTCCCGTGCGGGAGCCGGCCCCAGATGCCAGGCTTCGTCGGCCTCCCGCACATGCATGGCGCAGGCATCGGCGTCCGAGTAGAGGGCTATGGTGTGGATGCCGAGGCGCCGGGCCGTCTTGATGATGCGCACGGCGATTTCGCCTCTATTGGCAATCAGCAGGCGCTTGATGGGGTGATCTTGGGTCATGCTTCATCCTTGAAACGGGGGCGCCAGGCGGGGGGACGTTTATCGAAGAAGGCCTGCATGCCCTCCTGGGCCTCGAGTCCGACCCGCACCCTGGCTATGGTCTCGACGGTTTTCTCTTCGTGCAGGCTGGCGGTGTGGCTCTCGATGGCGGCCAGCAGCCGCTTGGTCTCCTTCATCGCCTCCGGGCCGTTGCGACACAGGCGCAGGGCCAGCGCGCGCCCTTCGGCCAGCAACTGCTCCGGCTTGGCCAGCTGGTGCGCCACATTGAGCCGACAGGCGGTGATGGCATCGAAGGGTTCGGCGCTCAGCATGTAGCGGCGCGCCTGGCGCATGCCCATGGCGCGCACCACATAGGGGCTGATCACCGCAGGCACCAGCCCCAGACTCACCTCGGAGAGACAGAAGCGGGCATCCTCGCTCGCCAGCACCAGATCGCAGGCGCAGACAAGGCCGAGCGCCCCGCCATAGGCCGCGCCCTGCACCAGCGCCACCGTGGGGAAGGGCAGCTCGTCCAGGGTCTGCATCAGCCGCGCCAGCACCCGGGCATCTTCCCGGTTGTGCTCGAAATCGGCGTGGGCCAGATTGCGCATCCAGTTGAGATCGGCGCCGGCGCAAAAGTGCCTGCCCTCAGCCCGCAGCAAGAGGGCATGAGGCCGCTCGGCGAGGGAGTGACCGTGGAGATGGGCCAGATCGTCGAGGCAATCGAGCAGCCCCAGCATGAGGTCGGCATCGAAGGCGTTGTGGCAGGCGGGGCGCGAGAGCACCAGCTCGGCCAGCGGACCGTGACGCTCCAGGCGAAATCCTTGCTGGGCGCCGCTGAAAAGTGGATCGGACATGTCGAACTCCTTACATCCGGAAGATGCCGTACTGTTCCGGGCCTGTCTCGGCCCCCTGACAAGCGGCCAGAGCCAGCGCCAGTACGGTGCGGCTCTGGGCTGGATCTATGACGCCATCATCCCACAGCCTGGCGCTGGCGTAGTAGGGATGACCCTGCCGTTCGTACTGGGCGATCACGGGCGCGCGGATGGCGTCGGCTTCCTGCTCGCTCAATGGCTTGCCCTCGGCGGCCAGCTTGTCGCGGCGCACCTGCACCAGCACACCGGCGGCCTGCTCGCCCCCCATCACAGAGATGCGGCTGTTGGGCCAGCTGAACAGAAAGTCGGGCTCATAGGCGCGGCCGCACATGCCGTAGTTGCCGGCACCGAAGCTGCCGCCGACGATGAGGGTGATTTTGGGCACCCGGCTGCAGGCCACGGCGGTGACCAGCTTGGCGCCATGCTTGGCAATGCCTTCCCGCTCGGCTGCACTGCCTACCATAAAGCCGGTGATGTTTTGCAGGAACAGCAGGGGAATGGAGCGCCTGTTGCAGAGCTGGATAAAGTGGGCGCCTTTCTGGGCGCTGTCGCTGTGCAGCACGCCATTGTTGGCGAGGATCCCCACCTGCATGCCCTCGATCCGGGCGAAGCCGGTGACCAGCGTGGTGCCAAACAGTGCCTTGAATTCGTCAAACGCGGAGCCGTCCACCAGGCGGGCGATGAGCTCGCGGGCGTCATAGGCGCGCTTGAGGCTGGTACCCACCAGACCGTAGAGATCTTCTATCGGATAACAGGGGGCGTCGTAGGCTGAAGTGGATGGAGTGGTGTGGTCTCCCAGATTGCCAACTAACGTGCGGGCTATGGCCAGCGCATGGGCATCGTCCCTGGCCAGGTGATCCGCCACGCCTGAGTGGGAGCAGTGCACCTCGCCGCCGCCGAGGGCCTCGGCGCTGATCTCCTCGCCCGTGGCCGCCTTGACCAGCGGCGGCCCCGCCAGAAAGATGGTGGCCTGGTTCTTGACCATGATGGATTCGTCCGCCATGGCGGGCACATAGGCGCCGCCTGCGGTGCACAGCCCCATCACCACCGCCAGCTGGGGGATGTTCCGGGCCGACATGCGGGCCTGGTTGTAGAAGATGCGACCGAAGTGCTCCCGGTCGGGAAACACCTCATCCTGCATGGGCAGGAAGGCGCCGCCGGAATCCACCAGATAGAGGCAGGGCAGGCGCAGCCGCTCGGCGATGGCCTGGGCGCGCAGGTGCTTTTTCACCGTGAGCGGGTAGTAGGTGCCCCCCTTGACGGTGGCATCGTTCACCACCAGCAGGCAGAGCCTGCCCGCAATCTGGCCGAGCCCAGTGATGATGCCGGCGGCGGGCACAGGCTCGTCATAGACCTGCCAGGCGGCCAGTGCAGAGAGTTCGAGAAAGGGGGAGCCCGGGTCCAGCAGCTGATTGATGCGCTCGCGGGGCAGCAGCTTGCCACGGGCCTGATGGCGGGCGTTGTTGGCCTCGCCGCCGCCCTGGGCTATCTCGTCGAGACGGGCATTGAGATCCTCGACCAGTGCCAGCATGGCCGAGCGGCTCTCGGCAAATTCGGGGCTCGCCGTGTCGAGGCGGGAGTGGATCCGGCTCATGCGTCTTCCCCCGTCAGTGCGCTGCTACCGATATCAGGGAGTAACAGGAGAGGCTTCATGCATTCTCTCCCATCAGCTCTCGGCCGATGAGCCAGCGACGGATTTCCGAGGTGCCGGCGCCTATCTCGTAGAGCTTGGCGTCCCGCAGCAGGCGGCCTGTGGGGTATTCGTTGATGTAGCCGTTGCCCCCCAACAGCTGAATGGCATCCAGCGCCATCTGGGTGGCATTCTCGGCGGCAAACAGGATGGCGGCGGCGCAATCCTTGCGAATTAGGTGACTGTCATGACCCTGATCGCAGGCCGCGGCCACCGAGTAGACCAGGGCGCGGCTGCTGGCCAGACGGGTGTACATGTCCGCCAGCTTGCCCTGCACCAGCTGGAACTCGCCGATGGCCTGACCGAACTGTTTGCGCTCGCGCACATAGGGCAGCACCACATCCATGCAGGCCTGCATGATGCCGAGGGGGCCCGCCGCCAGCACCACCCGCTCGTAATCGAGGCCGCTCATCAGCACCTTGACCCCGCCGTGCAGGGTGCCGAGCAGGTTCTGTTGCGGGACGCGGCAGTTGTCGAACACCAGCTCGCAGGTGCTGGAGCCGCGCATGCCGAGCTTGTCGAGCTTCTGGGCCGTGGTGAAACCGGGGGTGCCCGCCTCGACGATAAAGGCCGATATCCCCTTAGGCCCGGCCTTGGCATCCGTCTTGGCATAGATGACGAAGGTGTCGGCGTCCGGGCCATTGGTGATCCACATCTTGGTGCCGTTCAGCACGAAGTGATCGCCCTCTTTATCTGCGGTCAGCCGCATGCTGACCACATCTGACCCGGCCCCCGGCTCGCTCATGGCCAGGGCGCCCACGTGCTTGCCGCTGACGAGGGCGGGCAGATAGCGCGCCTTCTGATCAGGGGTGCCGTGGCGGTGGATCTGGTTGATGCAGAGGTTGGAGTGGGCACCGTAGGAGAGGCCGACCGAGGCGCTGGCGCGGCTCACCTGCTCCATCACCAGCACATGGGCCAGATAGCCGAGGCTCACGCCGTCATACTCCTCCGCCACCGTAATGCCGTGCAGCCCGAGTTCGCCCATTTGCGGCCAGAGATCGCGCGGGAAGGCGTTGCTCTGATCGATCTCGGCAGCGCGCGGCGCTATCACTTTCTGGCAGAAGGCCTCGACCTGCTCGGTCAGGGCGCGGAGGGTCTTATCCATCACTGCATGCATCCTTGCTCTCCTTTGAATGACGGGTGCTCACCTGTCTGGTTGCCCCGACGAGCCGAAATAGGGGGTCAAACTGGTCAGTCCATTTGTGCGTTAAGTTTACGTTAGCGTAAACGTAAATTGATTGTTAGTCTAAGGTAAATTTGTCGGGTGGCGGCTGCAAGGTGGCTCGTCTCCCCCCACCAACCGAACTCAAGGAGTGAGCGGCATGACCAGCCAGTACCCATTGCAGTCTGCCAGCAAGGAGAGCAGGGCATGAGCAACCATCAGACCCAGTACGGCGATGTGCCGCTTTATATCGGTGGCGAGGCCTGCGCTTCCACGAGCGAGGCATGGATCGAGGTGACCAATCCGGCGGATCAGAGCCTGCTGGCACGCGTGCCCAAAGCCACCCCGGCCGAGGTGGCGCGCGCGGTGCGCAGTGCCCACGACGCCTATCTGTTGTGGCGGGATGTGCCGGCCCCCGAGCGGGCACGGGTCATGTTCAACTACCAGCATCTGCTCAAAGCCCATCACGATGAGCTTGCCTCCCTGCTGGCCCGGGAGACCGGCAAGAATCTGGCGGATGCCAGGGGGGATGTGTGGCGCGGCATCGAGGTGGTGGAGCAGGCCTGCGGCATCGCCAGCCAGACCATGGGGGAGACCATGGGCAACGTGGCGCGCCGGGTCGATGGCCACTCCTGGGTGCAGCCGCTGGGGGTCTGTGTCGGCATCACGCCGTTCAACTTCCCCGCCATGATACCCCTGTGGATGTTTCCGCTGGCGGTTGCCTGCGGCAACGGCTTCGTGCTCAAGCCTTCCGAGCAGGATCCGCTTACCCCCATGCGGCTGGCCGAGCTGTTCACCGAGGCGGGGGCCCCCAAGGGCATACTCTCCGTTGTACACGGCGGCGCCGAACAGGTGGATGCGCTGCTGTGTCATCCGGATGTGAAGGCGGTCAGCTTCATCGGCTCTGCCCGGGTCGGTGCGCATGTCTATCGCACCGCCACCGAACACCTCAAGCGGGCCCAGTGTTTCGTCGGTGCCAAGAATCACATGGTGATCATGCCGGACGCCAACAAGGGGCAGGTGCTGAGCAACCTGGTGGGGGCCGGCGTCGGCGCGGCCGGGCAACGCTGCATGGCCATCAGCGTGGCGGTGTTCGTGGGCTCCGCCCGTGACTGGATCCCCGAGCTTGCCGCCGAGTTTGCCAAGGTGAAACCCGGGGTCTGGCACGATCCCGAGGCAGCTTATGGTCCCCTCATCAGCCCGGAGGCGAAAGTCAGGGTAGAGGGTCTCATCGAGGCGGGGATCAAGGAGGGGGCCGAGTGCCTGCTCGATGGTCGCTTCTGCGATGTCGCGGGCTATCCGGTGGGCAACTGGGTGGGGCCGACCCTGTTTCGCTGCGTGACCCCAGAGATGCGGATTTATAAAGAGGAGATCTTCGGCCCAGTGCTCGCCTGTCTGGAAGTGGAGAGCCTGGACGAGGCGCTGACCCTCATCAACAACAACCCCTATGGCAATGGCACCTCCATCTTCACCGGCTGCGGCGCCGCTGCCCGCAAGTTTCGCCACGAGGTGGCCGTGGGTCAGGTGGGGATCAACGTGCCCATTCCGGTGCCGCTGCCATTTTTCTCCTTCACCGGCTGGCGCGGTTCCTTCTACGGGGATCTGCACGCCTACGGCAAGCAGGCGGTGCGCTTCTACACCGAGACCAAGACGGTGACCGAACGCTGGTTCGACGAGGATATCCCGACCGGCCCCAACATGACCATCAGCCTGCGTTGAAGAGACAGGATCGGGCTATGTCGACCGGTGCGAACGTCAGCCTGCGTTGAGCGTGGGCCAAAGAGACAACAGACAAAGGACACAAGGAAGCGGACAAGATGGATTTTACCCTGACCGAGGATCAACAGGCTTATGTCGAGGCGGCCACCGCCTTTGCCAATGAGGCGCTCAAACCCCATGCCGCCCGCTGGGACAGAGATCACGAGTTTCCCATCCCCACCATCAAGCAGGCGGCGGCGCTCGGCTTTTGCGGCCTCTATACCCCGGAGCAGTATGGCGGGCTCGGCCTGCCCCGGCTCGATGCCAGCCTCATCTTCGAGCGCCTCTCCATGGGCTGCACCTCCACCACGGCGTATCTGACCATCCACAACATGGTGAGCTGGATGCTGGGCAGCTGGCTGCCGAGCAATGTCGCCGAGCAGTGGGTGCCCAGGCTCGCCAGCGGCGAACTGCTGGGCTCTTATTGCCTCACCGAGCCGGGGGCGGGTTCCGATGCGGCGGCTCTCAAGACCCGTGCTGTGCGTGATGGCGAGGACTACCTCATCGACGGCAGCAAGGTGTTCATCTCGGGGGCGGGCAGCACCCAGGTGCTGGTGGTGATGGCCCGCACCGGGGGCGACGGGGCCAAGGGGATCTCCGCCTTCATGGTGCCGGCCGACAGTGAAGGAATTGTCTACGGCAAGGCGGAAGAGAAGATGGGCTGGAACAGCCAGCCGACCCGGGAGGTGGCCTTCAACGGGGTGCGCATTCCCGCCAGCTATCGACTGGGGCAGGAGGGGGAAGGGTTCAAGTTCGCCATGCAGGCGCTGGATGGCGGGCGCATCAACATCGCCACCTGCTCTGTGGGCACAGCCCAGCAGGCGCTGGATGATGCGCTGGCCCATGTGCAGCAGCGCCAGCAGTTTGGTCACCCCATCAGCGAATTTCAGAGCGTGCAGTTTCGCCTCGCCGACATGGCCACCGAGCTGGCGGCGGCTCGGCTGATGGTACGCCAGGCTGCCGACAAGCTGGACAGGGGCCGCCCGGACAAGAGCGCCTGGTGCGCCATGGCCAAGCGGTTTGCCACCGACGTGGGTTATCGCGTCTGTGACGAGGCTCTGCAACTCTTTGGCGGCTATGGTTATATTCGCGAGTATCCGCTGGAGCGCTACCTGCGCGATACCCGGGTCCACCGCATCCTGGAAGGCACCAACGAAGTGATGCGGCTGATCATAGCCCGCCGCCTGCTGGCGGATCCCGGTCTGTCGCTGGAGTAAGGGGATGGGCACCATTGCCTGGACGACGCCAGGGCGGGTAATGGGATTGCGCATCGTCTGCCGCTTGCTGGCGCAGCCCGGCCTGTGGCTGGCATAACAGATTATCTGCCCTGAGCCGTCGCGGGCTTTGTGAGCCGGCCGAAGGTTGACTCCATTCAACCCTGTCATCATGGGGCAGTCTCATTCACAAGGACAATGCAATGACAAGGATCAGGCTCGAATATCACGGTCACGTGGCCTACATCACCCTCGACCATCCGCCCGCCAACACCTGGACCCTGGCCAGCCTGCAAGCCTTCTTGCAGATGATGGTGGAGCTAGACAGCCGCCCCGATGTGGTGGCCCTGGTGATCCGCGGGGCGGGGGACAAGTTTTTCTGCGCCGGCGCCGATCTCAAGATGTTTGCCGACGGCGATTTGGACCATGCTCGCGAGGTGGCCGAGGCCTTCGGTCGCGCCTTCGAGGCGCTGGCCGGTTTCCACGGCGTCAGCATAGCCGCCATCAATGGTTACGCCATGGGTGGCGGGCTGGAGGTGGCGCTGGCCTGCGACATCCGCATCGCCGAGCAGCAGGCCAAGCTGGGGCTGCCGGAGGCCTCCGTGGGCTTGCTGCCCTGCGCCGGTGGCACCCAGCGCCTCACCGAGCTGGTGGGACCGGGCTGGGCCAAGCGGATGATCCTCTGTGGCGAGAAGGTGAGCGCCACCCTGGCCTACGAGATGGGGCTGGTGGAGGAGGTGGTGAAGGAGGGCCACGCCTGGGACGCGGCGCACCAGATGGCCCAGCTGGTGGAGCGTCAGAGCCCGAGCGCCCTGCGAGCCTGCAAGCAGCTTATCAATCAGGGGCGCAGCGGCCATCGTGATGCCGCCTTGCCGCTGGAGCGCAGCCTGTTCCTTGAGCTGTTTGCAGATGTCAACCAGCGTGAAGGGGTGGCGGCCTTCCTGGAGAAGCGGCCCGCGCGCTGGCAATACGAGACATCTGCCAGGCAGGGGGACGAGGCATGAGTGAACCGGTACGTGTAACAACCCATCCCACGGCAGACGGCCATCGTATCGGTGTGCTGACTCTGGACAGCCCCGCCTCCCTCAATGCATTGAGCCTTGAGATGATTCAGTTGTTGCAGGCGGCGTTGACCCGCTGGGAGCAGGACCCGGTCATCGTCTGCGTCTTGTTGCAAGGGGCCGGTGAGAAGGCATTTTGCGCTGGCGGCGACATCCGCTCCTTCTATTACCGCCAGCAGGAGGAGAGCGAGCAGGCGCTGTTTGGTTATGCGCGGGATTTTTTTGAGCAGGAGTATCGGCTCGACCACCATATCCACAGCTACGGCAAGCCCCTCATCTGCGTGGCGGATGGCATCTGCATGGGGGGCGGCATAGGCCTGTTCGCCGGCGCCGACTTTCGGGTGGTGACCGAGAAGAGCCTGTTCGCCATGCCGGAGGTGACCATAGGCCTCTACCCGGACGTGGGGGCCAGCTGGTTTTTAAGCCGCATGCCGGGGCGACTCGGGCTCTGGCTCGGGCTGACCGGCGCCCGTTTCAACGGCGCGGATGCCATCGGCCTGGGGCTGGCGGATCACGCCATCGCCAGCAGTGAGCGTGCTGCCTTGTTGCCGCGACTGGCCGCGCTGGAGTGGGGGGCAAAGGCCGCGCCCCGCGAGCAGATAGAACGGTTGCTGGGCGGCTTGCAGGCAGAGGCGGACCAGCCGCTGCCAGCGCCTGTGATCTTGCCCCATCAGGCCAAGATCGATGTCCTGCTGGCCGGGCGCACCCTGCAAGGGGTACTGGATCGGTTGTACGATGCGGCCTTCGATCCCGAGCTTGGCGAAGGGAGCCTGGCGCAGGCCCGCGACACATGCCGCAGTGGCAGCCCCATCAGTCGCGCCATTCTGTGGCGCCAGTACTGGCAGGCGCGCCGCCAGTCGCTGGCCGAGGTGTTTGCCGATGAGCTGGCACTCTCGGTCAACTGCGTGCTGAGGGGGGATTTTGTGGAAGGGGTGCGGGCACTGCTCATCGACAAGGACAAGTCCCCGCGCTGGCAGGCGCCTCAGGCCGGCACTGACTGGCTGGATGCCTTCTATCGCTGGCCCGAGGGGAAAAATCCCCTGGCGCCTTGAGCCTTCGAGAGGGCGTCAGGGCGGATCAACAGACACAGGTTGCTGGATAGCCAGCACGGCAAGGAGCAGACGAGATGACAAGGATTGGGTTTATCGGGCTGGGCAACATGGGGGGGCCCATGGCCGCCAACCTGGCCAGGGCGGGGCACGGGGTTCGGGTGTTTGACTTGATGCCGGAGAGTGTCGCCAAGGCGATCGCCGCCGGTTGTATCGCCGCCGGGGATGCCCGCGAAACGGTGGCCGATTGCGATGTGGTCATCAGTATGCTGCCCGCCGGCGAGCACGTGCGCGGGCTCTGGCTCGGCGAGAGTGCCGGAGAGCGGGGAGGACAGGATCTGCTGGCAGCCTTGCCCGCGGGGGCCCTGGTGATCGACTGCTCCACCATAGACGTGGCCTCGGCCCGCCAGGTAGGGGAGGCGGCACGAGCCCGGGGGATCCGCTTTATCGATGCCCCCGTCTCGGGTGGCGTCGCCGGGGCGGCGGCGGGCACCCTCACCTTTATCGTCGGCGGCGAACTGGCGGATTTCGAGGCGGCCAAACCCGTGCTCGCCTGCATGGGGCAGAACCTGTTTCATGCCGGGGCGCTCGGGGCGGGCCAGATCGCCAAGATGTGCAACAACATGCTGCTCGCCATCCACATGGCGGGCACAGCCGAGGCGTTGGCGCTCGGGGTGAAGGAGGGGCTGGATCCGAGTGTGCTCTCCACCATCATGGGCAAGAGCTCAGGTAACAACTGGAGCCTGGAGCGTTACAACCCCTGGCCTGGCGTGATGGAGAACGTACCGGCCTCCCGCCACTATCAGGGGGGCTTCATGACCCGATTGATGGTCAAAGACTTGGGGTTGGCGATGGCCCTGGCCGAACATGCCCACAGCGCCGTGCCCATGGGGGCCCTTGCCCGCAACCTGTTCAACCTGCACGCAAGCCAGGGCCAGGAGAGCAAGGATTTTTCCAGTATCGTCGAGCTCTATCTGGATAAAACGCGGGACCCGTCACAGGCCGGTTAGTCTGCGGCAGTTTGCTCATCACCTCATCAAGCGGGCGGCAACTCAGTTAACAATAAGGAGTACCCATGGATATCAAGCAGAAAGTCATCGCCATCACGGGGGCGGGCAGGGGGCTCGGCCGCGCCATCGCCCTGAGCCTGGCCAGTCGGGGCGCCGTGCTGGCGTTGATCGATGTGAATCGTACCGATCTGGAGGTGACCGAAGCCGAGCTGCGCAGTCGCGATGGCCAGTGCGTCCTGTTCGTCTGCAACGTGGCGAGTGAAGCCGAGGTGGAGGCGACCTTTGCCGCGATTAAAGAGCAATGTGGCGCCCTGCATGGCCTCGTCAACTGCGCGGGGATCCTGCGGGACGGCATGCTGATCAAGGTGAAAGAGGGCGAACTGGTGGAGAAGATGAGTCTGGCCCAGTGGCAGGCCGTCATCGACGTCAACCTCACCGGCACCTTCCTCTGTGGTCGGGAAGGGGCGGCCCTGATGGCCAAAGGCGGGCAGGGGGGCGTCATCGTCAACATCTCCTCCATCGCCCGTGCGGGCAATATCGGCCAGAGCAACTATGCCGCCAGCAAGGCGGGGGTGGCTTCCCTGGTGGTGACCTGGGCGCGGGAGCTGGCCCGCCACGGCATTCGGGTCATGGGCATAGCCCCCGGTGTGTTTGCCACCGACATGACGGCGGCGATGAAACCGGAGGCGATGGCGCGCATGCAGCAGGCCATTCCGGTCGGCAGCCTGGGGCAGGCGCACCAGCTGGCCGAAACCGTGCATTTTATTCTCGCCAATGACTATCTGTCCGGGCGCATGATCGAGCTCGACGGCGGCTTGCGACTCTAAATTCCGGCTGCCTTTTGCAGATGCCCCTGGCCCCTGGTACAGGGGCATTTTTATTGAAACGTTTGTCAGCAGTCGATGCTGCCGACCCAGGCTGCAAGCTGCATGCTCATGCAGGTCTGCTCCGAAAAACGGGGGCGAAGTCATGGAAAAATGTGAAATATCAACGGGTCTTTCTTAATTTGAGCCAGCTCACAGGCGCTTGAGGTCAGTGCTGTAGAATTGCGCGCGGTCAAGACGGTGCATGATTGACGGTACGAGGGATTGCGGTCGGAATAGTCATGCAATATAGTTGCCGCCTTTTTCACGGGGTACGGATTTTTCGCCCCTCCCATATTGCGCGCAGTATGAATACGGATGCTCTACCGCCGCCTAATCAAACAGGATTGAGATGGACAAGAAACTAGGGCTTGGCGCCCTCATCTCGCTGGTGATCGGCTCCATGGTCGGCGCCGGGGTCTTCAGTCTGCCACAAAATATTGCCGCTCATGCCAGCGCCGGGGCCGTCGCCCTGGGGTGGGCCATCACAGGCCTTGGCATGATCTGTCTCGCGCTGGTCTACCAGAATCTCTCCATGCGCCGCCCGGATCTCGATGGCGGCATCTTCAGTTATGCCAAGGCCGGTTTCGGCGATTTCATCGGCTTCAACGCCGCCTGGGGTTACTGGCTCTGTCAGCTGCTGGCCAACGTCTCCTACGCCATAGTGGTGTTCAGCGCCCTGAGCTACTTCTTCGACACGCCGGACAATGTCATCTTCGGCGACGGCAACACGCCCGTGGCCATCACGCTCGCCTCCCTCCTCATCTGGTCGGTGCATGCCCTGGTGCTGCGCGGGATCCAGGTCGCGGCCCTGGTGAACATAGTCACCACCATCGCCAAGATGGTGCCGCTCATCGTGTTCTGCGTAGCTATACTGCTTGCCTTCAACATGCAGACCTTCACTCTGGATATCTGGGGTCACGACAACGTGGAGCTGGGTTCCGTGATGGATCAGGTCAAGTCCACCATGAAGGTGACGCTCTGGGTCTTCATCGGCATCGAAGGGGCCGTGGTGGTCTCCGCCCGTGCCCGTCATCGCAAGGACGTGGGCCGTGCCACCGTGCTGGCGCTGCTCGGCGCGCTGGCGCTCTACGTCATGGTGACCCTGTTCTCGCTGGGCGTCATGAGTCAGCCGCAGCTGGCCGCCCTCAAGAACCCGTCCACCGCCATGATCCTGGAAGCCGTCGTGGGCCCCTGGGGCGCCTGGCTCATCAACATAGGTCTGGTGATCTCCGTGATGGGGGCCCTGCTGAGCTGGACGGTACTGGCGGCGGAAGTGCCCTATATCGCGGGCAAGACAGGGGTCTTCCCTGGCTGGTTTGCCAAGGAGAACAAGAACGGCTCGCCCAAGGTGTCGCTCTGGTGCTCCACCTGCCTGGTGCAGATCTTCCTCATCATCATCTACTTCCAGAGCAGCACCTATCTGGCGCTGGTCAACATCGCCACCTCGGCGGCGCTGGTGCCCTATGTTTTCTCCGGTGCCTATGGCCTCAAGCTGGCGCTGAAAGGGGAGACCTACGAGGGTCAGCCCCATCAGCGCAAGCGCGACCTGCTGCTGGCACTGGTGGCCACCCTCTATGGCTGCTGGCTGGTCTATGCCGCCGGGGTGGAATACCTGCTGCTGGTGGCGCTGCTCTACAGCCCCGGTATCTTCATCTACTGGAAGGCGCGCCAGCACCACGGGCTGCGCGGCCTCAACCGGCTGGAGCAGGGGATGACGGCGGCCCTGCTCGGTTGCGCCGTGCTGGCCTTTTACAAGGTGATGGACGGTACCATTCCCTTGAGTTAACCGGCACAATGAAGAGATGGCCCAAGGGCCATCTCTTTTTTTATGCGCGTGTTGGCCTGAATGGTCAGGCGCCGCCTCGGAAGGAATTTTTATGCTGTTTATGGGTTATCTGCTGCTGGGTGCTTTCGCGGGCATGCTGGCGGGGCTGTTCGGGATCGGTGGCGGTCTCATCATAGTACCCGTGCTGGTTCTCAGCTTCCACGCTCAGGGGGTGGCCCCCGATATCATTACCCATCTGGCACTGGGTACCTCGTTGCCCACCATGATCTTCACCGGTTTCAGCTCATTGCGGGCACATCAGGAGGCCGGTGCGGTCGACTGGGTGGTGATCCGCCGATTGGGGGCTGGCATGCTGATCGGCGCCTGGCTTGGCGGCATGACAGCCAACCTGCTCAGCGCCAGCACCCTCAACATCATCATCGGCTGCTTCGCTTGGACCATGGCGCTGCAGATGGGGCTCAACCTCAAGCCCAAGGCGGAGCGGCACCTGCCGGGACCTGTCGGGACCGGTATCGCGGGCACCGTCATCGGCTGGATGTCGGCGCTGTTTGGCATAGGCGGCGGCTCGCTCACCGTGCCTTATCTCAGCTGGAACAGCGTGCCGATGCGCAACGCCGTGGCGGCCTCCGCCGCCTGCAGCATGCCCATCGCGCTGGCGGGCAGCCTGAGCTACCTCTACGCCGGTTGGGGCAATGCCTCCCTGCCAGAATGGAGCCTGGGCTTCATCTACCTGCCTGCCCTGCTCGGCATAGTGCTCACCAGCACCCAGTTCGCCCGGGTGGGGGCAAAGCTGGCCCATAAACTTTCCCCGCAACGGCTCAAGCAGGCGTTCGCCCTGCTGATGCTGCTGGTGGGGGCCAAGTTCATGCTGTTTAGCTGATTCATTCGGCAGATTGTTGAAAAATAAGGCGAACGGTTCGTCCCTCGGCAGAAAGCCATTGCAATGAAACGGGACTTTGCTATTCTCCTCGCCGGTGGTCCCATTGGTCCTCTCGCATTGATAACTCGTCAACCTGGTCAGGACCGGAAGGTAGCAGCCAAGGCGGGGGACTCGAGTGCCGGGATGTGGCTGGTGGGGCCACCACCTGTTTCTGAAATTAAATAAGTTACCTTCCAATTCCCCTTCAGACCTCTTGGTAATCCACTTTGTGTGGATGACTGATCGCATCTGCAATGCGTTTCTGGCTCAGTTCTCGATACATAAGTCCCTAAGACATTTGCGACTCTCGGAAGGTCGGCACCCCTGCTGTCGTTGCCGACGGACATCCATAAACCGCTCGGCACACGGGATAGGCTGGCAGCTCATAACAAACTCACCCAGTTATTTGTCTGTGCGCGTGCTCGCGTAAAACCCAGCCGTCATCTCTGCCATGGTTCCAGCTTCCGTCCCCTATGATAGGAGCGTTTGGATTGTTGCGAGCAAGCGGCCGATCCTCTCTGGTATCTGCCGGTTCGGTGACATGTGTATCTCGGCCCAAGCGACTATGCAGGAGCAACAAGGGCGAACGAGCGCTGTTGAGCACCTTCAGCAACAGCTGAAAGCAGACTTGCTCAGATGACAGCCCGCCGCGCGTACTCGATGAATGCCTTCAACTTGGACGGTTGATCATGCCGGCTGGGGTAGTACAGAGAGAAGCCTGGAAAGGTCGGCGAGAACGGTGCAAGGACTCGCGTCAGGCGCTTTGCCTTGATGTGTGGCAGGGCCAGCTGCTCAAAGGTGTAGGCGATCCCGACGCCTTCCAGTGCCGCCTCCGTACTGAACAGGGTGTCCGTAATGGTCAGGTTGCCCTTGACCTCGTACTCGACGATTTCCTCATTCACCTTGAACTCCCATTTGTGGATCGCGCCTGTTCCGGCGAAGCGGAAGCGGATGCAGTTGTGCTGCACGAGGTCGTCCGGATGGCTGGGTGCGGGGAAGCGCGCGAGATAATCAGGAGAGGCGACGATGGCGACTGTGATGGGGCCACCAAGGGGAAGGGCGACCATGTCCTTGTGCAGATCTTCTCCCATGCGAATGCCCGCATCGAAACCCCGCTCGACGATGTCGACGAAGCCTTCGTCATTCGTCAGTTCAAGTTTCACGTTCGGATGCTCACGAAGGAAACCTGCCAACAGCGGTTGCAACACCATTGAGGTCGAAATGCGTGCGGCATTGATGCGTAATGTGCCGGTGGGCCCACCTTGCAGGACGTTCAGCTCTTCACCCGCCACAATGACCTGACCGAGTGCCGGGCCGATGCGGGCAAGGTAGTCCTCCCCAGCCTCCGTCAGGCTCACGCTGCGTGTAGTGCGATTGAGCAGGCGTACGCCGAGACGCGCTTCCAGCTGCCTGATCGCCTGGCTCAGCGCAGAAGGCGATACCTCCAGTTCGGCAGACGCGGCAGTGAAGCCGCGATGCTCCGCGACTTTCCAAAAGGCCATCAGGCCGTCGAGTTGATTGAGTTTCATATCTTGAAGCATAACTTCATATGGTGTGCAGGATTAAGCTATTTTTCTGCGCTAATGCGGCGCCTATAGTTGCCTTCACCGTGAAGGAGGAACCCATGAAAACCAATCCGCAAGATTGCCATGCCCTCGGGCCTCTTTCCCTCAGGTGTCGTGACGTCCTGGTCAGCGTGATGGACCCCACGACGCCGAAACCAACAGGCAAGTGAGAAGGCTCATCAGACCATTGATTATTGAGGAAAAGAAGACGATGAAAAACGTATTGATCATCAACGCCCATCAGTTTTTTGAAGGCATCTCCGGCGGCAAACTGAACAGCACCCTGGCAGGCGTCATCAAGCAAGAGATGGCAGCGCACGGCTATGCGGTGAAGGAGACATACATAGAGCAGGGCTACGATGTTCAGGGCGAGGTCGACAAGCATCTGTGGGCAGACATCATCATCCTGCAATCGCCGGTCTTCTGGTTCGGCATGCCGTGGATCTACAAGAAGTATGTCGATGAGGTATTTACCGCGGGCATGTTCCAGCAGCGCTTTCTGTCGGGTGATGGCAGGACGCGCGAGGATCCGCGCAAGCAATATGGCTCTGGCGGCAAGATGCATGGCAAGCAGTACATGCTGTCGCTGACCTGGAATGCACCGAGGGCGGCATTTGGCGATGCTGGGCAGATGTTGTTCGAGGGCAAAACGGTGGATGACGTCTTCGTCAGCAATACGGCCAACTACAGGTTCTGTGGCGTAGAGGTGTTGCCCTCCTTCTCGTGCTTCGATGTGATGAAGCAGCCGGATGTTGCAGGCGCTATTGAAGAATTGCGTGGCCATCTGGATGCCATCTTTGATCCCGTGGCGAGCCCCCTGTCTCAGGTGGAGAGCAAGATGGACGAGGCACTCACATCCCCTTGACGACGTCGGATGCTGGTCGACAACGAGGTGACGGTTACCGCTCAGTTGCTGGGCGTTCACCGTCTGCCTTGGCCTGTGATGTGCGATGAGCTGTCGCCACCAGTGACCACAATACTGGCCAACCCGCCAACCCGCCAACCCGCCAACCCGCCTGCCACCCGGTGCATGCGCCAAGGATCTCGAAGGCTCAAAAGGCGTCTCTTGGCTGACTACGAGGTTGTCATTGGCGTCGAAGTAAAGCCCGGGTTAGTCAACCAGACTCCTTTGGCTGATGCTGGAAACATCCTGGGGCACCCTTGCGTCACCGTGAGCCCGCCTATCTCTCGTGGAGGGCTCTTCGTCAGTCAGCCGTCGCCTGGTACTCCTGTCTATGTGACAGCTCGATCACCTGCTTATCGCTCCTTATCCGGGCATTGCATCCCCGACTCCCTGAGCATGAGCAAGGCGCAGCTCTTCGGCGCTGAGCACGAACTCTGGGCTGTCGGTGAGACGCTCGACTGCCAGATCGATGAAACGACGTACCCGGGCGGGCTGGGCAGCGCGGCTGCCGTAGTAGAGAAACAGGCTGTACATGTCTGTCATGTGGTCGAGCAGCAGGGGAACCAGGCGACCGGCCCGGATGTGCGCCGCCGCCGTCGGCCCGGCGATTTGGCCTATCACTTCTCCCGCCAGCACAGCGCCCAGCTCCACCGTCTCATCATTGGTCGATATAGCCGGACGAACGAGATGATCCTGCACGCTCTCACCAAGCTTTACATGCCAGGGAATAAGGTGGCCGGTGCCGGCATGACGAAACACGCTGCAGCGGTGCACGCCCAGATCGTGCAGCGTCTGCGGCACCCCATGTTTGCGCAGATAGGTGGGGGAGGCGCAGATGATGAGCTGCAAGGGAAACAGGCGGCGTGCGATCAGCCCATCCTGTGGCGAGAGCCCGATCCTAAGGCCCACATCGACTCGCTCCTCTACCCAGTTGCCGATGCGGTCATCGAGCTGCACATCGGGCTGGACCTCGGGGTAGAGCCGGCAGTACTCGTCCAGCACTGGGCCGATGATCATCTGCGCGACCGAGCGTGGCCCCACGATCCGCAGTGGGCCAGCGAATGCTTCCCGGGTCTGCCTCGCGGCCGACAGCGCCTGTTGTAGGCCGAGCAGGGCGGGTTGGGCGGCTTCCAGAAAACGCTGGCCCTCTTCGGTCAACGACATGCTGCGGGTGGTGCGATGAAACAGCCGCACCCCGAGATAGGTCTCCAGTTGCCTCAGTGCCTTGCTGGCGGCCTGAGGGGAGATCTGCTGGGCCTCGGCGGCCTTGCTGAGGCTGCCCAGTTCCACCGTGCGCACGAAGGTGGTGATGGATCTCAATTCGCTGATCATGGTCTTTCTCGTCGATTTACATCATTTAGTTGTAACTGATTCATCCATTTGCCGTCTAGTTCGATGTTTGTTGCCCATTTATAGTTCAGCTCATCGACAAGCCTCCCGGCATGAACCCAGACAGAGAGACGAGCAAGATGGACAATTTCAGCTTTTACAATCCGACCCGGATCGAGTTCGGCACCGGCAAGGAGCGCCTCATCGGCGAGATCCTGGCCCAGCACGGCATCAAGAAGGTGCTGCTGGCCTATGGCAGCGAGCGGATCAAGGGTGATGGCCTCTTCGCCACCGTGAGCGCCAGTCTGAACGAGCAGGGGATCCCGTTCGTGGCGTGCGGCGGCATCGTCAGCAACCCGCTCATCTCCAAGGTACGTGATGCCATCGCAGTGGCGCGGGAGCAGGGGGTCGACGCCATCCTGAGCGTCGGCGGCGGCTCCGTGCTCGACAGCGCCAAGGCCATTGCCGCAGGGGCCTTATATCAAGGGGATGTCTGGGATCTGTTCGTCGGCAAGGGGCAGATAGAGGCGGCGCTGCCGGTGTTTGCCATCCTGACTCTGGCTGCCACCGGCAGTGAGATGAACAGCGGCGCCGTGGTGACCAACGATGACACCAAAGAGAAGTTTGCCATCAACTCGGTGCACACCTTCCCGAAAGTCTCCATCGTCAATCCGGCGCTGATGCAGACGGTCTCTCGCGACTATCTGGTCTACTCGGCGGCAGACATCATAGCCCACTCCATCGAGGGCTACTTCACCGCCAAGGTGCAGCCGAAAATTCAGTCCCGCCTGGTGGAGTCCGTCATCGCCACCGTGCTGGAGACCACTGAGCAGTTGCTGGCGGATCCCGCCGACTACAACGCCCGCGCCGAGTTCGCCTGGGCTGCGACCCTGGCATTGAATGGTCTGACCTATGCAGGGACTTCGGGTTTTGGTTACCCCAACCACATGATCGAACACGCGCTCTCCGCCCTGTTCAATGTGCCCCATGGCGCCGGCCTGTCTGTGGTGATGCCCGCTTGGATGAAGTGGTTCCATGGTCAGAATCCGGCTCAGTTCGAACGCTTTGCTCAGCAGCTGTTTGGCTTGAACACCGCCGAAGAAGGCATTGCCGCCCTTGAAAAATGGTTCGACAAGATAGGCACGCCGACCCGCCTCTCCCAGCTCGGCATCACGGAGGCGGACCTGCCTGCCATCCTGGAGAACCTCAAGGGCAACGCCCGCTGGTTTGGCCTGGCCGAAACCTACACCCAGGACGTGCTGGCCACCATCCTTCGCAATGCCATGTGAGTGGCGGTGCCTCCCGGTCCTGTGTCAGGACTGAACCGCGCGTCGCCAGCCATCACACCATGGCGCGCTCCAAGGAGAGCGCCTTCCAAGAAAAGGGATCCATCATGCAAACACGTACTTTGGGTAACAGCGGGCTGGCAGTGTCGGCCATCGGTCTGGGCTGCATGGGGCTGAGCTTTGGCTATGGCCCGGCCACGGACAAGGGGCAGGCCATCACCCTGATCCGCCGCGCCCATGAACTGGGGGTGACCTTCTTCGATACCGCCGAGGCTTATGGCCCAGGCGATAACGAGTTGCTGCTGGGGGAGGCACTGACCCCGTTCAGGGACAAGGTGGTGATCGCCACCAAGTTCGGTTTCAAGCACGGCAAGACATCGGAGGGGCTGGACAGCCGCCCGGCCACCATCCGCGCCGTGGCGGAGGCGTCGCTGCGCCGCCTCAACACCGATGTGATCGATCTCTTCTACCAGCACCGCGTCGATCCCGATGTCCCCATGGAAGAGGTGGCTGGCACAGTGCGAGACCTTATCCAGGAGGGCAAGGTACGCCACTTCGGTCTGTCCGAGGCCGGTGTCGACTCCATTCGTCGCGCCCACGCCGTGCAGCCGGTGGCGGCGCTGCAGAGCGAATACTCCCTCTGGTGGCGCGAACCGGAGCAGGCCATCCTGCCGTTGCTGGAGGAATTGGGTATCGGATTCGTCCCTTTCAGCCCCCTCGGCAAGGGCTTCCTGACCGGAGCCATCAAGCCCGATACCCGTTTCGATGACGCGGATTTTCGCAACATAGTTCCACGTTTTGCCGAGGCGGCGCGTCAGGCCAACCAGCATCTGGTCGAGGTACTGAGCGACCTTGCGGCCAGCAAGGGGGTGACGTCTGCCCAGATTGCGCTCGCGTGGCTACTGGCACAAAAGCCCTGGATTGCCCCCATTCCCGGCACCACCAAGCTGCATCGGCTCGAGGAGAACCTGGGCGCAGCTCGGGTGGTACTGAGCACCACCGATCTGGGTGACATCCAGCGTGCCCTGGCCGGGATCAAGGTAGAGGGGGATCGCTATCCGTCACACCTGCAGAAAAACGTGGGTCGCTAAGGCTGGATCCTCAACAGGAGTCTCATGAATGCAGAACCCCTCTGTGCTCTCTCGCGCCGTCCCAAGGGGCCGGCGCTCTGTCTGGTTGCTAACAGGAGCCGTGATGGCAGGCATTTTTTCCTATGTATTGAAACCGGGCCTGCCCGCGCACCCTGACTCTTCCCAGTATCAGGCGGGTCAGTTCAGCAATGTCGTGGCTCTGCCGCAGCGCAGCACCTGGGAAGGGGTACGGCTCTGGTGGGACTTCTTGTTCGCCAAGCCTGATGGCACTGTGCCGGATCGCGCCATCCCGGTGCAGGCCATGACCCGTGAGGGGCTGATGGCCGCCCCGGACAACAGCGTGTGGCGCCTCGGCCACTCCAGTCTGCTGTTCAAATTGCAGGGCAAGTTCTGGCTGACGGATCCCGTGTTCAGCGAGCGCGCCTCGCCGGTGCAATGGTTTGGCCCCAAGCGCTGGCACGCACCGCCTATCACCCTGGATGCGCTGCCTCCCATAGAGGCGGTGATCCTCTCCCATGATCACTACGACCACCTCGACCATGACGCCATCCTGGCGCTGGAAGAGAAGGTCAGCCACTTCATCACGCCGCTCGGGGTGGGGGCGCGCCTGGTTGCCTGGGGTGTCCCCCGGCACAAGGTCAGGGAGCTGGATTGGTGGCAGAAGGCCCGGGTCGGCGGCATCGAGTTTATCGCCACCCCGGCCCAACACTTCTCCGGCCGTGGCCTTGGCGATGGCAACCAGACCCTGTGGGCCTCCTGGGTCATTCGTGGGGAGGGAGCCAATCTCTTCTTCAGCGGTGACAGCGGTTACTTCGATGGCTTCAAGGAGATCGGCAAGCGTTTCGGCCCGTTCGACGTGACCTTCCTCGAGACCGGGGCCTACGACAAGCGCTGGGAGTACGTGCACATGTTGCCGGCGCAGACGGCGCAGGCGTTTCACGATCTGCGCGGGCAGTGGCTCTATCCGATCCACAACGGCACCTTCGATCTGGCCATGCATGGGTGGGATGACCCGCTCGAGCAGATTGTCCGTCTGGCCGCCGAGCGGCAGATCCCATTGACCACTCCGGTGATAGGGGAGCCCCTGAACGTGTTGATCCCTCATGAGGGCAGCGCCTGGTGGCGCGATTGACACATTTTTAACGCACAGGAGTCGACAATGAACCCAATATCCGAAACCACGCTTGCCCAGGCTGAGGCAAAAGATCAGACGATACAGGTATTTTCCCCGGGGCTGGTGCCTGCAACCCAGGGTGCCAGCGAATTCTTCGTCGGGGATGTCTATGTGGATCAGCTGTATCAGGGCACGGCGCCTGCCGCCATCTCTGGCGGCCTGGTCAGCTTCACGCCGGGGGCGCGCACCGCCTGGCATACCCATCCTTTGGGCCAGACCCTCTACGTGGTCAGTGGGCTAGGGCGGGTGCAGATGGCAGAAGGCCCTGTCCAGGGGATCCGGCCAGGGGATCTGGTCTGGATCCCGGCTGGCGTGAAGCACTGGCATGGTGCGGCACCAGATACTCCCATGACCCACCTGGCGCTGGCTGAACGGCAGGATGGCCAGGTGGTGACCTGGCTTGCGCAGGTGAGCGAGGGTGATTATCGCACCTCCGTCTCCGGGGGCCGGAATTGAGCATGCGGGGGAATAACAGTCAGCCCGCAGCCGGAGCCGCACACCTTGGTAGCCAGCCCGAACGCGCTCATGCCCAGGAACTCAGGATCCTGATTATCCTGAGCGCCTTGATGTCGTTTGCCTCTATCTCCACCGACATGTACCTGCCGGCGTTGCCGCAGCTGGTCCATGACTTGAACACAGACATGACCCAGATCGAGCTGACCATCTCGACCTTTCTGATCGGTTTCAGCCTGGGCCAGCTGTTCTGGGGACCGGCGAGCGATCGCTATGGCCGGCGCTTGCCCATCATGCTCGGTATCGGACTCTTCATCCTGGGCTCGGTGGGTTGTGCTCTGGCCGAGACCGCCCCTCAGATGCTGGTGTGGCGCGTCATTCAGGCTCTGGGGGCTTGCGCCGGTCCCGTGCTGGCCAGGGCTATGGTCCGTGATCTCTATGCCAGGGAGCGGGCGGCCCAGATGCTGTCTACCCTGATCCTGATGATGGCGGTCGCGCCCCTGCTCGGGCCGTTGCTCGGGGGACAACTGCTGCTGTACTGGTCCTGGCGGGGGATCTTCTGGGTGCTGGCCATCATGGGCGTCGTGGCCCTGATCGCCATGCGCTACCTGCCCGAAACCCTGGCACCGGCGCGCCGAAGCCAGGCGTCTCTGGCCGTGACAATGAAAGATTATGCCGCCCTGGCGATGGACAGACGGTTGCTGCGCTTTGCCCTGGCCGGCGGCTTTTACTACGGCGGTTGCTATGCCTTTATCGCCGGGACGCCGTTTGCCTACGTCGATTACTACCAGGTGTCGGCGCAGGCCTATGGCTTGCTCTTTGGCGCCAATATCCTGGGGCTGATGGTGCTGAATTTCGTCAACACGCGCCTGGTGGCCAAGTGGGGGCCCGAGCGGCTGTTTCGTTATGGCGCCTGGGCTGCTGCCGCCTCCGCTCTCTGGCTGGCCCTCGATGCCTGGTGGGGACTGGGTGGGGTCGCCGGGTTAGCCGTGCCCATCTTCTGCTACATGTCGGTCAGTGGCTTCATCGTCGCCAACTCGGTGGCCAGCGCCCTGGCGCTCTTCCCGAAGCAGGCGGGCGCGGCCTCTTCCCTGGTCGGCGCCATGCACTACGGCAGCGGGGTGTTCAGTGCGGCCCTGCTCGGCTGGTGCACCGATGGCACCCCCTGGACCATGGGCTGGATAGTGGCGGTCGGGGGAGTGGGTTGCCTCGTCTTTGCACTGTGGCGAAGCACCGAGCCCGAGGTGTCTTGCGAGCCGATGTCGCAACCCGAGCCGGTGCGATAAGGGCGCTTGGCGATGACACCATGAGGAGCAACAGAGTGAAAAGCCCCGGTCAGTGCCGTGAAGGCACTGGCCGGGGCTATGGGGGTATCGTCAGATGTTCTTGTCGAAGAAGGCATCGATCCGGCTCATCGCCTGATCCACGTAGCGAGGCACCCAGTAGGTTTCAATGTGCGTCGCACCCTCGATGAGGAACAGCTCTTTATTGGCGGTGCCGGTGGCTTTCTTGAAGGCGCTTTCCGTCATGTAGCGTGAGTCCGCCTTGGTTCCCGCCATCATCAGCAGCGGTTGATTGATGAGCTCCATGTTGCTCTGGGCATCAAAGTTCATCAGGTCGAGCAGGCTACTGGTGGTGTAGCGGAACGTCGAATTGGGATGGGCATGGGTCTTCCAGTAGTACTCGTAGCCTTGGCGGTACAGCTCGAACGGCAGCTTGGCTATCTGTTCGTCGGTCAGGTTGGCATCGCCGGAGTAGCTCACCTCACCCGTGGTGACTTCTCTGGTGCGGGCATCGGTGGCCTGCTTCAGGCGCTCCTGCACGGTGGCGAGTTGAGAGTCCTGATATCCGTTGCGACGGACCAGCCCGGAGTCAAACATGCTGAGGGTCGCCAGGGCCTTGAAGCGCTTGTCGGTCTGGGCCGCTTTCAACGAATAACCGCCGCCACCGCAAATGCCAAGCAGGCCGATGCGTTCCTTGTTAACGCCGGGGTATTGGCCGAGGTAATCCGCCATGCCGTGAATGTCCTCGATGCGGTTTGCCGGTTTATCGACGCTGCGGGGCATGCCTCCGCTGGCCCCCTGGTAGGCGGCGTCCGCCGTGATGGTGATGTAGCCTTGATCTGCCAGGCGCTGGGCATAGAGGCCCGCGACCTGCTCCTTGACACCCCCGTTGGGGTGGGCAACGACCACGGCCGGGTAGGTTTTGGCGGGATCATAGTCGGCAGGGGTATAGACATTCGCGGCTATCTGGATGCCATGCAGGTCATATTTCACCGGGTGGAGGTTGACCCTGCCCTTGATGTTTTCGGTGATGGCCCCTTCATAGGCCAGGGTAAACGGATTTTGTCTGTGATCGGCGGCCTGGGCGGTGGCGGCAAAGCCTGCCAGCGCCGTCAGCACCATGGCATTGAGAAAGGTTTTTTTCATTTGGACTCCCGAGGGTAAGAGCGGCCTGGCTCCAGAGGCACGCGGTGGATATTGCCGGACAAGGGTAAGGGGAGGGGGCTGTCAGCCCCATGACGGGGAAATGACAATGCTGTCAGCCAGGTGGGTACTTGGCCTGGATTTCTGACACGGCTGTCAGCTTTCTGTCAGGGGAATGTTGGTAACGAATCAATAGGATGTGGCAATACGAAGTGGTATTCGTCACCCGTCTGGTCATAAAAGGAGTCTCTTATGGAGAGCAAACCAGCAGTGTTTACGCCCGATTCGCCCGCGATGCCGGCGCGACGCAAGTTGCTGATCGCGGGGGCCGGCATGGCCGCGGCCTCGCTGATCCCCCAGGTCAACGGGGCGCAGTCATCCCCACAGTCCCATGGAGGCGTCGCAGGTCCGCAGGGCCAGCCCGTTGCCGGGCCAGGAAGGCGCAAGCTGGGCGGGCTTGACGTCTCGGCCATCGGGTTGGGGGTGCAGAACATGAGCCGCAAATATGACACCTCAGTTCCCTGGCGCCCCGAAATGGTCAACATAGTGCGCAGGGCCTTTGATCAGGGGGTGACGTTCTTTGATGCCGCCGAGGCCTATGGTCCCTTCGAGGTGGAACGGATCCTGGGTGAGGCCGTGGCGCCCTTCAGAGACAAGATCGTCATCGCCACCAAGTTTGGCTGGAACATCGATCAACAGACAGGTGAGCGGCGTCCTGGGCTCAACAGTCGGCCCGAGCACATCAAGCAAGTCGTCGAGGGAATGCTCAAGCGCCTGCGCACGGATCGTATCGATCTGCTCTATCAGCACAGGGTCGATCCCCTCGTGCCTATCGAGGATGTTGCCGGTGCGGTGAAAGATCTGATGGATCAAGGGAAGGTGTTGCACTGGGGCCTGTCTGAAATGGGGATCAACACCTTGAAACGCGCCCACGCAGCGCTCCCCGTCACGGCGGTTCAGAGTGAGTATTCGATGTTATGGCGGGGGCCGGAACAGTCTGTGCTGCCGACCTGCGAAGCGTTGGGGATAGGGTTTGTGCCGTGGAGCCCGTTGGGGGTGCAGTTCCTGACCGGCTGGATCGACAAGAATACCCGCTTTGCCCCCGGCGATTTCCGGGGGACGGAATCGCGCTTCGCACCCGAAAATTTGGAGCATAACCTTGGGCTCGTGGCCGTACTGAAAACCTGGGCTGAACGCAAGAGTGCGACGCCCGGACAGATAGCGCTGGCCTGGTTGCTGGCCAGGAAACCTTGGATTGTGCCTATCCCGGGCACCACTAACATGGACCATATGCTGCAAAACACGTCGGCAGCGGCGATCCAGCTGAGCGCTGCCGAGATGACGGAGCTCACCCTATCCCTGGATGCCATCGTCATCAAGGGACAGCGTCTGCCGGACGCGGTGCAGGCCTATTCCGATGTGGAAGCCCCGCTGAAGCGCTGACTTGCTGGCCGATGGCGGGGATGAATGGAGGTAGGGCCCCGTCGGCACCCTGTTCATCCCTGCCATGAGCGTGAGCCCTGGATATAAGGAAGTGGATGCCATGCGTCTGTTGTTGGTAGAGGACGAAGAGAAGACCTCGTCATATCTTTGTCGCGCACTGGGAGAGTCGGGCTTCATGGTCGATGTCTCCGCTGAGGGGCCCGAAGGGCTCCATTTTGCGCTGGAGTACGAGTATGACGCCATTATTCTGGATGTGATGTTGCCTGGCATGGATGGCTATCGGGTGCTGGAGGGGCTTCGCGCGAGCAAGCAGACACCGGTGCTGATGCTCTCAGCGCGCGGATCAGTGGACGAGCGGGTCAAGGGGCTGCGTCTGGGGGCCGATGACTATCTGCCCAAACCTTTCTCGCTCATTGAGCTGGTTGCCCGTATTCAGGCCCTGGTGCGCCGTCGCGGGGTCGATGGGGCAGACATCACCCAACTGCAGATCCACGATATGCACCTGGATCTGCTGGCGCGTAGGGTGTCGCGCGCCGGTAATCGGCTGGAACTCACCGCCAAGGAGTTTTCCCTGCTCAGTCTGCTGGCTCGCCATCAGGGGGAGATCCTATCGAAGATGATGATTGCTGAGCAGGTCTGGGATATGAATTTTGACAGTGATGCCAACGTCGTGGAAGTCGCGATAAAACGGCTGCGTGCCAAGATAGATGCGCCTTTCGAGGTCAAGCTGCTGCACACGGTGCGCGGCATGGGCTATGTGCTCGAAGTCAGGCCAGACCTGCACCCTTGAGGGGAGGAAACAAGATGTTCACACGCTCCATCTCCGGACACCTGGCGCTGATGTTTGCCCTGAGTGCCGTCCTGATCGTCTCGGCATCCGGTCTGCTGCTGAGGAGTTCGCTCCATGACTCCTTGCAAAAGCAGATGCACAACGAGCTGTCGTTTCGTGAATCCTTGATGAGCCCCTGGATCAGTGCCCGCACCTCCAGCGAAGGGTGGTCAGTGCTCGCCAGCAAGTTCACTAATCTAGCCAGCTCCGAGGGGAACCGTGTTCACTATTGGATTGTCAGCGATGATCCCCGCTTCAGTGTGGGAGGCATACCGCCATCAGGGGTAGCCTGGGACGCTCTCAAGGAAGGGTTCAACAAATTGCCCGGCGCCTCCGAGGAGGCCTGCTCGCTCTTCCTGTTGGTGAAGACCATACCCGCCAATGGGGAAAGACCCGAGCTGCGCTATGTGGTGTCCATCGACTCGACTCCCTATATGAGCACACTGGACGCATTTACCCGCACGCTGCTGATCATCACTGTCCTTGGCGTGCTGATGGTTGCCTTGCTGGGGTATGGCGTTGCCCGGATTGGTCTGCGCCCTGTGGGGGCCTTGAGTCAGCAGGCCCATCGACTGGCGCCGGGAGACCATGGTCAGCGGCTGGACACAGACGCCTTGCCCGAGGAGCTGCAGCAGTTGGCCTCCTCGTTCAACGGGGTCTTGGCACGTCAGGAGGTGGCATGGCGGCAACTCGAGAGCTTCAATGCCGATGTGGCCCATGAGCTGCGGACCCCTCTCACTAATCTGATTGGCCAGACCCAGCTGGGGTTATCCCGCAGGCGTTCGCCGGAGGAGCTGGTCGACTTGCTCGGCTCCAATCTGGAGGAACTGGAGCGGATGGCTTCCATTGTCAATGACATGCTGTTTTTGTCCCATGCCCATGCGGGGGAGCATGCCTCCCAATTGGAGCGGGTTTCGCTGCGGGAAGAGACCCTCAAGACGGTGGAGTATGTCGAGCCCTCCCTCGCTGAAAAGCGGCTCTCATTGCAGTTGGAAGGGGATGTGATCGTTCATATCGACCGGCGTCTGTTCCATCGTTCACTCGCCAATTTACTGGAGAATGCGGCAAGGCACTCACCGCCCCAAGGAACCATCACCGTCAGACTGAGCCAGCGCGAGGAGCAGGCCTGTGTCGCTGTCTCAAACCCCGGTGATCCCATTGCGCCTGCCCATCTGTCTCGCCTGTTTGAGCGTTTTTACCGGGTTGACTCAGCCAGGGCCCGCAGCGACACCCATCATGGCCTGGGACTGTCTATTGTCCGGGCGGTGGCGATCATGCACCGGGGAGAGGTGTTCTCCCAGAGCGAGGACGGGGTCAATACCTTTGGGCTCACTTTTGCACTGTCCGCACAGAGGGGGCGGGCTCATGAATCAGATCCCGCGCTGGAGAAACGATTGGCACCCTCCATGCCCGGTCTATCCTGACAGGAACGTCAGCTTGAGGTCAGCCTGACGACATCTCGTGCTTGCTAGCATGGCAGTGGTTTAACCCCAAGCTCACTCACTAAAGGGACCTCGTTTCATGTCAGGAAAAATGCGTTATTTCGGTCTGCTGCTGCCTCTTATGAGTTGCGTCGCCATCGCGGCGGAGCAACAAGGTGCAGCCACCGGCATCGTCGTCGCGGGCAGCCAGGCGGCGGTGTACGGTTCGGCGGACAACTTTACCGGCCGGGTCCGGGTCGATCCGCTTTTCACGGCCGACCAGGCTATCCCGGTATCGGGTGCTTACGTCACCTTCGAGCCCGGGGCGCGCTCGGCCTGGCACAGGCACCCGGCAGGGCAGCGGCTCATTGTGACCTCGGGGGTCGGGTTGACCCAGCGGGAGGGTCAACCTGTGCAGATCATCCGTCCCGGAGACGTCGTCTCCTGCCCACCCGGGGTCAAGCACTGGCATGGTGCCACCCCCGGCAGTGCGATGACGCATCTGGCGGTGACCGGCAATGTGGACGGCAAGAGTGTTGAATGGATGGAGAAGGTGACAGATGAACAATACCAGGCACATTAAGGCCATCACGGCAGCGGCGCTGCTGCTCCTTGGCACTGGCCTGCCCTACGGGGTGGCCGCCAATGAGGGCGCCCCCCAGGTGAGCCAGCAAGGGTCAGTGACCGATACCCTGACCACGCGCCAACAGGCCATTCCCTTGATCGCCTCGGCGATGGCGACCAGCAACATGGAGAAGCTACGAGATGCCCTCAATCGGGGTCTGGATGCGGGGTTGACGGTGAATGAAGCCAAGGAGGTGCTCGTTCAGCTCTATGCTTATGCCGGTTTTCCTCGCAGTCTGAATGCCTTGAATGAGTTGATGAAGGTTGTCGAGGCCCGCAAGGCTCGGGGCATCAGCGATCCTCTGGGGAAAGAGCCCGTCACCCCCATCCCGGTCGGTGATGAACTGCGCCGAGTGGGGACCGCCAACCAGACCAAGATCTCGGGGGCACCGGTACAGGGTCCGCTCTTTGAGTTTGCCCCAGTGATCAACCAGTACCTGCAGACGCACCTGTTTGGCGATATTTTCGCTCGCGACAACCTGGACTGGCAGAGCCGTGAACTGGCGACGGTGGGGGCATTGGCTTCCATGCCAGGGGTGGAGGCCCAGTTGCTGTCCCATATGCGTGCCAGCCAACGGGTCGGCCTGAGTTCAGGTCAACTGCATCAGGTGGTGCAACTGCTGCGCGAACAAGGCGAGGTCGATGCCGCCACCCGGGCAGAGAAGGCACTTCAGCAGGCGCTGACCACCGCGACCAAATAGGGCAGTGGACATCACCAAGGAGCAGGCAGCATGTCAGATCACCATGATCCCACTCGAAGGAAGCTGCTGGCGGCGCTGCCAGGCTTGACGCTGGTGAACCTTCCCCTGGGGCAGGCCATCGCCAGTGTGGAGGCGCGACAACCCAACGGCAGTATCCTGGTCGCCTATTTCTCCCGAAGCGGCAATACACGCGTGATCGCGGGGGTGATCCAGCGCACGCTGCAAGCTGAACTGTTCGAGATAGTGCCAGCGAGCCCGTATCCGGCGGATTACTTTCAGACCGTCGCGCAGGCGCAGCGTGAGCGGGTTCTTGGGCTGACTCCCGCACTGAAACAGTCCGCCACCATGGCGGGCTATCACACTCTTTATGTCGGCTTTCCCGTCTGGGGGATGACGGTTCCCCCCGTGGTCAAGACCTTCCTGAGCGGCCATGATCTGGCGGGTAAGCGGCTGGTTCCTTTCATCACCCACGGTGGCTATGGCATTGGGGATAGCGAGGCGGTACTTGCCAGACTGGCGTCAGGTGCCCGGCGAGATGCACCACTGATCATGGAGTGCGATCAGGAGAGGCGAACGACCGAGACAGTAGCCCGGTGGCTGGAGGCCAGAGGGACTTGATCTCATCATTGGGCGAGGTAGACAGGTCATCGTCGTGATGGCGACAGGTGACGTTCATTACGTAAACAGGATTGATGCTTGATGCCAAACAAGGGAACACAACCATGAAGAGACTCAGTAAATCGTTGCTTTTTTGCATGCTGGCAGGGGTGCTTGTGGCCCCCGCTCATGCCGATCCCCTGGTTATTCAGGAGCAAGGCAGCTTTGCTGCGGGGGGATCCGTCGTCACCGCACCCGGCACCTTCGACCCCAAGAAACCACTGGAGCCTGCCGGTCAGAGCTACCATGGGGATCACGCCAGCGTCCTCTATCAGATCCCGTCCAACCCGCACAAATATCCGATCGTCATGCTTCACGGCGCGGGTCAGTCTTCCCGTACCTGGCAGACCACGCCGGATGGCCGGGAAGGTTTCCAGACCCTGTTCCTGCGCCGGGGGTTTGCGACCTATCTGGTCGATCAACCCCGTAGAGGCAGCGCGGGTCGCAGCATGGTGGAGGGAACAGTGGCCCCCAAGCCGGATGAGCAGTTGTGGTTCAATCAGTTCCGCCTCGGCGTCTGGCCGGATTATTTCAAAGACGTCCAGTTCTCGCAGGATCAAGCGGTGCTGAACCAGTATTTCCGCCAGATGACACCCAACACCGGGCCCTTTGATGTCAACGTCATCGCCGATGCCATGGCGGCTGTGGTGGACAAGAGTGGTCCGGCCATACTGTTCACCCACTCTCAGGGGGGCGGACCGGGCTGGCATACCGCCATAAAAAGCAACAAGGTGAAGGCCATAGTCGCGTTCGAACCAGGCAGTGGCTTCCTCTTCCCTGAGCAGGCGTTGCCAGCCCCCATGCCGAGTGCGTTCGATACCCTGAAGGGTGAGCCGGTGACAATGGCGCAGTTCATGAGCCTGACCAAGATCCCAGTGCTGATCCTGTATGGCGACAACATCCCAGACAAACCGACTGCCATGCCCGCCCAGGACAGCTGGCGAGTACGCCTGGCGATGGCCCGCCAGTGGCGGGATCTGGTCAACCAGCATGGAGGGGATGTCACTGTGGTTCACCTGCCCGAAATCGGCATCAAGGGCAACACCCACTTCCCCTTCTCCGATCTGAACAATGTTCAGATCGCCGATCTGGTGAGCCAGTTCCTGAAAGAGAAAGGTCTGCAATAACGACGGGAGACAGCAAGGGTGATGACGCGATTCATGAATATTGCTAATAAACCCTAGCAAGATCCCGGGTCTAATCTCGTCAATCCCCTTGCGTTATGCTGGGCACACATTGTTGGAAGGATATAGTCATGCACACAGTCAGACTCAATAACGATATAGAGATGCCCCTGCTGGGCTTTGGTGTCTTTCAGATGACAGACGCGGCAGAGTGCGAGCGTGCCGTCATCGAGGCCATCGACACCGGCTATCGGCTGATCGATACCGCCGCCTCCTATCAGAATGAGACCCAGGTCGGGAACGGGATCAGGCAGAGCGGCATCGGTCGCCGCGAGCTCTTTGTCACTACCAAGCTCTGGTTGCAAGACGCCAGCTACGAGGGAGCCAAGGCGCAGTTCGAGCGCTCCTTGAATCGCCTGCAGCTCGATTATGTGGATCTCTATCTCATCCATCAGCCCTACGGGGATGTCCACGGCGCCTGGCGGGCGATGGAGGAGTTGCAGCAAGCCGGCAAGATCCGGGCAATCGGCGTCAGCAACTTCCAGCCGGATCGGCTGGCGGATCTCATGGCGTTCAACAAGGTAGTGCCTGCCGTCAACCAGATAGAGGTGAACCCCTTCAATCAGCAACTGCATGCCGCACCCTGGATGCAGAGTCGACAGATACAGCCACAGGCGTGGGCCCCCTTCGCAGAGGGCAGAAATGGTCTGTTCCAGCACCCGGTGCTGACCGCCATCGGCGCAAAACGGGGGAAGAGCGTGGGGCAAGTCGTGCTGCGCTGGATCTTCCAGCGTGGCATAGCGTCGCTGGCCAAGTCGGTGCACAAGGAGAGGATGAAGGAAAACCTCGACATCCTCGACTTCGAGCTCAGTCAGGATGAGATGGTGCAGATAGCCGCGCTGGATACGGCGACCAGCGCCTTCTTCTCTCACCGCGACCCCGCCATGGTGGAATGGTTGACTCAGCGCAAGCTCGACGTCTGACAAGGGCAATCAGCAATGGCGTCGGGAGATGACAGACGCTTGGTGGCGCGGTTCGCCGCCAAGCGTTTTTCCTGCTGAGGGAACACAGTGCCCACGGTGGGAGAGGGGAGGCATCATGCCCGCAAGCGCACTGCGTCCAGGAACAGCCGAAAGGCGGGAGAGTTCTGGCGTCGGCTGGGGTAGTAGAGGTGATACCCGGGGAAACGTGGGCAATAGGGGGCCAGTACCGAGATCAGCGCCCCAGTGGCCAGATGGGGTTCAGCCATGTCTGAAGGCAGATAAGCCAGACCATGGCCTGCCAGCGCGGCGCGCAGTACGGGCGTGCCTGTGTTGAAGATGCACTGACCCTGTACATGGGCCTTGATGGGTTGACCATCTTGCTCAAACTCCCACAGCATAAGATTGTCATAGGTGGGCAGCCGCAGGCCGATGCATTGATGATCCGCCAGATCCTGAATGGTGTGCGGGGCCGGGTTGCGGGAGAGATAGTCGGGGGAGGCCACCACGACTATCTGCATATCCTGGCTGATACGCACCGCAATCATGTCTTTCTCCACCTGTTCCCCCAACCGGATCCCCGCATCAAATTTCTGCTCGACTATGTTGGTCAGGCCGTAATTGATATCGATTTCTACCTGAATGTCCGGGTACTCCTTGAGCAGTGGCGATATGCGCGGCCACAGGAAAGTATCTGCCGCATGCTCGGCAGTAGTGATACGGATCAAGCCTGCGGGTTTGTCCTTGAGCTCATTGAGCGCCGAGAGCTCATCCTCGATCCCCTCAAAATGCGGCTGCAGGCGTTCAAGCAGCCGCTCGCCTGCCAGGGTAGGGGAGACGCTGCGCGTGGTCCGGGTTAACAGCCGAATGCCCAGTCGCTCCTCCAGCCCCCTCATGGCGTGGCTCAACGCGGACTGGGATACCCCCAGGTGAGCCGCCGCGCGAGTAAAGCTGCCTTCTCTTGCCACCGCCATGAAGGAGATCAAGTCGTTGTAGTTGGTTTTTGCCATGAATTGCCCTGCCGAAGGTGGTGATAGGGGGGAGGTGTGTGCCGGCAGGGTAACCGCCGAGTCTGCATTATTACTAGCGTAAATTAATGAAATTTTCTCATAAACCCAATCTGATTATCCCGTCTAATCATGTTATCCAACAACCAGTACACTGCCGCCACTGAACACCACTAGGCGCTCACTGCATTACCGCCATGGGGCGGTGCACAGCGAAACCATGCCTGGCACGACACAGTGTCTCTGGCATGGCCGACAAGGAGATGTCGATCTGGCCTGTGGGCCTTCCACTATTGACGATATGAGAATGATGATGAAACACGCAATCACACTGCTGGCCTTCTTCGGCCTGATGAGTTCACCTCTGGCCATGGCCGCCATCCCTGCCAAGATCAACGCCATCCCCGGCGCTCTGATCGTGAACTGGCAGCCCCAAGACGCCAGACAGCGCATGGGAGATGCCCTCGAGGTATACAACGATACCGGCGATCTGCTGGCACGGGTTCCGGCCAAAATGTCGGGCCAGCAGCGAGTCGCGCTGCCCGCAAAGACACAGGGTGATTTGCGTCTGAGTCTGGGCGGCGAACAGGTGCAGTATCGCGTGCCGTTCGGTTTTGGTGGCGGTCAGGAATAAGCCGCTCATTCTCTTTGTGCTTCGTTTTGCGGGCAGGCTTCGTCTGCTGGGCCTGCCCGCATTTTTGCTGCCATAAGCAGAACTGACCAGAATATGTCCCCCTTATTTTCAGATCGGATGAATCCATCCGCTCTCGTCGAACTTCCCCATCAATGGACTATGTGAATATGACTGCCAGAACAGGTTTTACTGCGCGGCGTGCGGCGCCCTATCTGGTGGCCTTCTCGGTGGCATCTGCCCTGGGGGCTGCCCTCTATACCCACCAGAGTCAGGCCGAGGCGCCCGTTGTGGTCGAGGCTGCTGTACCTGTCTCCGTGAGCAGGATAATGTCCAATCGCGTCAAGCTGTGGGAGGAGTTCTCCGGCCGGTTGGAATCGGTGGAACGGGTGGAGCTCAGGCCCCGAGTGGCCGGCACCATACAGGGGATCCACTTTCAGGAAGGGGCATTGGTTACGCGCGGCGATCTGCTGATCACCATAGACCCAGCCCCCTACGCCGCCCAGGTGGCCCAGGCCGAGGCGGTGGTCGAGGCTGCGCGTGCTCGGTTGGCTCAGGCGGGATCCGATCTGACGCGTGCGCAGCGGCTGATTGCCTCCAGCGCCATCGCTCAGCGGGATCTCGATCAGCTGCACAACGCCAAGCTGGAAGCCGTCGCCAACTTGCGCGGCGCCGAGGCGAGCCTGCAAGCGGCCCGGCTCAACCTTGATTACACCCGGGTTACGGCGCCCATCTCGGGGCGGATTGGCCGCCTCGACATCACAGTGGGCAACCAGGTGGCGGCGGGACCGACGGCCCCTGTCATGAGCACTCTGGTCTCGGTGTCCCCCATCTATGCCAGCTTCGATGTGAGCGAGGCGACCCTGGGGCGGTTACAGGTGTCGCGCGAACAGATCAGTGACACCCCGGTACAGCTTGGCACCAGTGGGATGACGGGCACACCACTGGAGGGGCGTCTGCAATTTATTGACAACCAGGTGGACGCTGGCAGCGGCACCCTCAGGGTTCGTGCCACTCTGGATAACCGGGACGGCAGCCTGACCCCTGGTCAGTTTGCCAGGATCAGGCTGGGATCTTCCCGTCAGGTCGACGCCTTGCTGGTGAGCGAGCGGGCTATCGGCTCGGATCAGAGCAAGCAATTCGTCATGGTGGTGGGCGAGGGGAACCGCGCCGAGTACCGCGAAGTGAGCCTTGGCATGAGTGTCGAGGGTGAGCGTATTGTCACCCGTGGCCTGCAGCCCGGGGAGCGAGTCATCGTCAATGGTCTGCAGCGGGTACGCCCCGGCACACTGCTGGCGCCCAGCCCGATTGAGCCCACAGCACTCACGACCACCCAAGCCCGGACGACCAGTCGCGGCTGATGGCCGCGTCATTGCATCAGAGTCACACCATGAATATTTCAAAGTTCTTCATCGACCGGCCCATCTTCGCCGGCGTTATCTCCATCCTGTTCGTGCTGGCGGGACTGGTAGCAGTCAATGCTCTGCCCATCTCCGAGTATCCCGAGGTGGTGCCGCCCCAGGTGGTCGTGCGGGCGACCTACCCGGGAGCCAGTCCTACGGTGATTGCCGAATCGGTGGCCATGCCGCTCGAGGAGTCCATCAACGGGGTTGAGGGGATGATCTACATGGGCAGCCAGTCCACCACGGATGGCACCATGACCCTGACCGTCACCTTCCGTCTTGGAACGGATCCGGACAAGGCTCAGCAACTGGTGCAAAACCGGGTGGCTCAGGCCGAGGCGCGCCTGCCCGAGGAGGTGCGTACCCTGGGGGTGACCACGGTCAAGGCGAGCCCGGATCTCACCATGGTGGTGCACCTGGTGTCACCGGAGGATCGCTATGACATCGACTACCAGCGCAATTATGCGCTGCTCAATGTGCGTGACCGATTGGCCCGGATCCAGGGGGTGGGGGACGTGGCCATCTTTGGTGGTGGGGAATATGCCATGCGGATCTGGCTCGATCCCGACAAGGTGGCCGCCCGTGGCCTCGCGGCCAGCGATGTGGTAGCGGCGCTGCGTGAGCAGAACATTCAGGCGGCGGCCGGAGTGGTCGGCGGTTCGCCGGCGCTGCCGGGTACCGAGCTGCAGCTCTCCGTCAATGCCCGGGGCCGGCTGCAGAGCGTGGAGGAGTTTGGCGATATCATCGTCAAGTCGGGCAGCGGCGGCGCGGTGACGCACCTGCGTGACATCGCCCGTATCGAGCTCGGAGCGGCCGACTACTCGGTGCGTTCGAAACTCAACAACCAGCCGGCGGTCGGCATCGGCATCCACCAGGCACCGGGCGCCAACGCATTGCAGATCTCCGACGAGGTGCGCAGCACCATGAGCCAGATAGCCAAGGCCATGCCCCAAGGGCTCGAGTATCGTATCGCCTACGATCCGACCCAGTTCGTGCGCGCCTCCATCGACTCTGTGGTACACACCCTGCTCGAGGCGATCGCCCTGGTGGTACTGGTGGTTATCCTGTTCCTGCAGACCTGGCGCGCTTCCATCATCCCGCTGCTGGCGGTGCCTGTCTCCATCATAGGGACCTTCGCCGTCATGCTGCTGTTTGGCTTCTCCCTCAATGCGTTGACCCTGTTTGGGCTGGTGTTGGCGATAGGCATAGTGGTGGATGACGCCATCGTGGTGGTAGAGAACGTCGAGCGCAATATCGAGGCGGGGTTGTCGCCGCGCCTGGCGACCTACCGCGCCATGCGGGAAGTCTCCGGTCCCATCATCGCCATTGCCCTGGTGCTGTCTGCGGTATTCGTGCCGTTGGCCTTCATCACCGGGCTGACCGGCCAGTTTTATCGCCAGTTTGCCCTGACTATCGCCATCTCTACCGTCATCTCGGCCATCAACTCACTCACCCTCTCGCCGGCGTTGGCGGCCCTGCTGCTCAAGGGGCATGGCGAGCCCAAGGATGCGCTGACCCGAGGCATGGAGCGGCTGTTCGGCCCACTGTTTGCTCGCTTCAACCGCGGCTTCGAGCGCGGCGCCCGCGTCTATGGTGCCGGCGTGCAGGGGATCTTGCGACGCAAGGCCCCGACGCTGCTGTTGTTTGCTGGCCTGCTGGTGCTGACCTATGGCTTGTTCCAGAGCGTGCCCGGGGGCTTTGTGCCCTCCCAGGACAAGCAGTACCTGATTGGCTTTGCCCAGTTGCCGGATGGTGCCACCCTGGATCGTACCGACAGTGTGATCGAGCGGATGGGGGCTATCATGGCCAACAATGAGAACGTGGAGGGGACCCTTGCGTTCACCGGACTCTCAATCAACGGCTTCACCAACAGCCCCAATGCCGGGGTGGTGTTCGCCATGCTCAAGCCGTTCGAGCAGCGGACAGGCGCCGATCAGAGCGGCATGGCGGTGGCGGCTCAACTGAACCAGGCTTTCGCCGGCATCGAGGAGGCGGTGGTGGTGATGTTCCCGCCGCCCCCCGTGCAGGGGCTTGGCACCACGGGGGGCTTCAAGCTGCAGCTTGAGGATCGCGGCGGGCTCGGGTATGGGGAGATGGATGAGGCGGTGCAAGGTTTCCTGGCCAAGGCGGCCCAGGCCCCCGAGTTGACCGGGCTCTTCAGCAGTTGGCAGATCAATGTGCCGCAGCTCTTTGCCGACATCGACCGCACCCGTGCCCATCAGCTCGGGGTGGAGGTGACCGATATCTTCAACACGCTGCAGGTCTACCTTGGCTCGCTCTATGTCAACGATTTCAACCAATTCGGGCGTACCTACTCGGTGCGGGTGCAGGCAGATGCCACCTATCGCAGCCATGCCGATGATATCGGCAAGCTGAAAGTGCGTTCGGTCTCGGGTGAAATGATCCCCCTGTCGGCCCTGATGAAGGTGGATCACACTGTCGGTCCTGAACGGGCGATGCGCTACAACGGTTTCCTTTCTGCCGATATCAGTGGCGGGTCGGCGCCTGGTTTCAGTTCGGGGCAGGCCAAGGCCGCCATCGAGCGGATCGCCGCCGAGACCTTGCCTCAGGGCATAGGTTTCGAGTGGACCGAACTCACCTATCAGGAGATCCTGGCTGGAAACTCGGCGCTGTGGGTTTTCCCGCTTGCCATCCTGCTGGTATTCCTGGTGCTGGCCGCCCAGTACGAGAGCCTGACGCTGCCGTTGGCCATTTTGCTCATAGTGCCGATGGGGCTGCTCTCGGCCATGGCTGGGGTCTGGCTCTCTGGCGGGGACAACAACGTCTTCACCCAGATAGGGCTCATCGTACTGGTGGGGCTCTCGGCCAAGAACGCCATTCTCATCGTGGAGTTTGCCCGTGAACTGGAGTTGGCTGGACGGGCGCCGTTGGCTGCCGCCATCGACGCCGCCAGGCTGCGGCTGCGGCCCATCCTGATGACCTCGCTGGCTTTCATCATGGGGGTGCTTCCCCTGGTGCTGGCAAATGGCGCCGGCGCCGAGATGCGATCGGCCATGGGAATGGCGGTCTTCTCCGGCATGATAGGGGTGACCCTGTTCGGTCTGTTCCTGACTCCGCTTTTCTATGTGCTACTGCGGCGCCTCGCAGGCAATCGCCCGCTGGTGAGCCATGGGGAGCAGAACATGGAGTAGTCAGCCTGGCTGATGAGCAATGAACCTATACAAAGAGGCCCAATGGGCCTCTTTTGACTGGGAATACCACCGCCATATAGATGAACTAATCTGACTTAGAAGACTTATGACCGGCCTGCAGCCTTCGCCGCAGCCTCAACCCACTTACCCAAGTTTTCACGGCCGTTTTGATTGTTCCACAAATAGTGGGTGGTGTTAGGGACACGAAGAGAGCAGCAGTTCGTGGTTTTTCCGTTGAGGTCTGCGATTTTGCTAATATCGATGGTCAGGATGCCATTGCCGAGCTCAATGCTTTGCTCGATCTCGTACTTCACCCATTTGCTCTTGTCAGTTGTTGCTCCAACCAGAACTACCGTGACACTCGTGCCGTGCAGCTGATCGTCGATCCATTTCTTGATGGCTGCATTGCCCTTGCGCTCGACTTCTTCGAAATCTGCCTTATCGATAAACCCCACCTTGGTGTCAGCAGCGATGACGTTGCTATTCCGTACGTTCATTGCACGGTGCACGTCTTCGTACTGGAAGCTGAAAAATACCTTTCTTGCCATGTTGTTCGTCCTTAAATGAGGGGCAGTAGGGAGAGGATGATGTCGTGAGCGCGCGCTAGATCAGTGTGTGGGGCACCCAGTTCGTGCAGCAGTGGGGTGATCTTCTTGCCATGTTCGTGCTTCGATTCATCGTATGCCTGGATCACCTCATTCCAAAGATCAGCTGAGATCGAGCCGGTAATACCAACCGGAATGACGAACAGGCCATTGGCAACTGCAATCTCAAACTCTTCGAGCATACCGTTGGACGGCACCACAGCTCCTGTCTTGTCCAGCTTGTTGCCGAAAAGAAAGAGCGCAACACCGGCATGAGCGAGCATGTTGCGGCGGTACTCCGTCCAGAGCTCAGGCAATGGACGCTCGCCAGACTGGCTCTGGGGGAAGGGACGTAGGACTAGTTGATCGCTGTCGAGGCGACCACCGTTCATGATGGTTTGTTCAAGCACGCCGGTAATAACGGCACTACCAACCCCCAAGCCGAACCCGGAAATAACCCGGTACTGCTCCTTGCTGATAGCCTTACTCAGCTTGTAAACGAACTGCTCTGCCTCGGATTCGGTCCAGGGGCTGTAGTCATGAGCCGCGCCAGAGATAAAGATGGTTTTGCGTTTATGACGGTGCTCAATCTCTCGCAGAATGTCGGTGATCTCTGAGAACTCATCGACGTAGACGGCCTTGATCCCAACCCGTAGCAGCTCGTGTTTGAAGAGGTCTTCTTTGCGCTGGCGATACTCGAAGTCGGCTTGCTCTTCTCCTTCCATTCTGCTTGCCTTGCGAAGGATGCAGTAGTGCTGGCGTTGATCTTGTGCGAACTGAATGCGGACTCGACTCAGGATGTAGTCAAGGTTAGGGTCGGTGAAGCTGAAACCCAGAAACAGGAAGGTCTTGGCGATCAGGTCACCGCTCAGTGCAGTTATGAACGGTTGCATCTTAACGTGGTAGCGTTCGTAGTCATCACGGATCAGTACGGCCTCAGACGCGTGATCGACGTCTCCATGCATTTTGTAAACCACTGCATCTCGTTTGGGACGGGTAGTTGCGAGCTGCTTGTTGGTGTACTTGACGTCCGGAACCTTCCCATTGCGCTCAAGCGAACTCTCGATAAGCTTGTCGTAATTGGTAGTCCAATATGTCTGGATCGGTAGCCTGGCTACGATTTCGTGATTTACAGTCGGCGCTACGCCGGATGAGAATTCGGTGACCAGCATCTGATTCAGCTTCGAGCGGTTGGTCGCATTAGCATTTGCATGATATTGCGCCAATGTCACCAGATCCCATTCTTTCTCGACATCGAGATCCAGATCGTCGGCGATCGGCTTCAGCAGCGACTTCCAATCCACATAGCCTGCAGCTCGGGAAAACCCCGCACCTGCAAAAATTGCCAGATTTCCTTCGGCCAGCTCTTTGGACAGATTGTCTATGAGCCGTAGATGTTCCTTTTTCATAATTTAGTCACTACTGGTAAGTTGGATTTAAAGAGTTCGCACCCACTTGCCATTGCCTTTAGTGTCAAAGAAAGCAAGACCAGCACCGCTAGCAGGCACATCGATTTTGTTATAGAGGTTCAGGTATTCGTTACCATAAAAATGGCCCTGGCTGTCCTGTGTGGGGACAATCGCGATGTGTTCATGGGACTTTTTTCCGTCCGCAAAACCGATTTCCCAAGGACACCAGCGCGATGCCATCGAATTCTGCGTCGCAAGAAAGAGGAACCAGTCGGCCCGTACAATGGCGGTTTTGATATTGAAGGCAGTCTTAGCGTCAGGCTTGTCGGGCATAGTCTGATCCTGCCAGTCGATGTAGACATCCCACCCTTGATTCTTCAGCAACTCCTGTAAGCCCAGAGCGAGCAGTGAGTCCTTATGGCTGTGGCTTAGAAAGGCTGTAGGTTGCCCAAATCGCTTGGCAAATTGCCCCTGCATGGAGCGGCGTTGACCTGCGTTAAGGAGGTCTGATTGGCGAACTGGCATAAGCAAGCCTCCCTAGCTTTTTGTAGGCAAGTAAATTGCCATCATTTAGCGTGTAACTCAGGTGCCTTTATCGAAAGACATTATTTCAACGGATTGGAGATATCACCGAACGATCCAGCGGGGGCAGCCGTGCGGTCTTTAAACACATTAATGACAACCCGTTGGACTGGATTGAAGTGGCGTTTGCTGGCTAAGCCTCTCCTCAAAACAACGACCCAGTTCTAAAAGAATGTCCGTAGAGTTCAGAGATTTGCTTCTGGAACTGAGTTTGCCCTCCATAGCTAGGGTGTCTCACGCAAATCACGGGTACAGAATCTGTGATGCGATGAGCCGCAGCGGCGGCATCGTTGCCGATGGCTACGATGCGAGATGGACGCAGCAAAACAATGAGCTGTTGGAGCAATTCTTCGCCAGCTTGCCTCTCGCGAGCATTGTGCTGCCGATTGGTGAAAGGATCTCCCGATTCATGCGGATGAAGAGGAAAGACGTTCCAGAGGAAGATCCGAGCATCAATGTGCTCCAGCATGCCCCATATGACCGCGGCGGTTCGTTCGGTTACAGCACTGCCTATCGTTGGCCGTTCGACAACCTGGTCGAGATTCCAACGTCTAGTATGCTGGCTTATGTGAATATCATCGGTCAGGGCTAATCCAGTGCGGCGGCCTCCGCGGTATCCGAGGTCTCGTCCGATCCATATCGCATCTACAGGGGTCTCGATTGCACGACGTAGCATAGCGGACAGGGCGACAGCACGGCGACGCGGTGCGTCGTGTCGATCATGAACTTCACAAAGATCCGAATATGGATTGAAACAGTCTTTAAACTGCAGCGAAGCGACTGCATCAACGAATGGGTGAATTTTCATTTATCAGACTCAAGTGGCATGTATTTGATAGTGCGTTCTATTCGATTACCAATGATCCAGCCACCTTGATTTTCCTTGAGTTGGCGGAAGACAGCGTAGCCGTCGAGGATTGCCTTTTCCCAGAGTTTCAGTGGACATTTCTCCACTTCGTAACCACTCACGAACTCGCTAATGGTCTTGAGAATTCCGAGTGAAACTTTTTCCTGGTTCTCGAAGAAATTCAATTCTTTGGCTCTGGAAAAAATCCAAGCGGTAAGTCCTTCTTCAACCACAATAGCCCGGCCACTGTCCTGCTCCTCATCGCATTTTGGATTGCTTTTTCTCTTGTGTTTGATCAATGCCCGTATCACCGGTGACCAATGCAAAATTGCAACATAGGCTAAATGGAAGACATCATGGAACCGGTAGTCATCGCGGTCGGCGATGTTATCGGCCAATGGGTCTCCAATGAACACGCCGTTCCACTGGAGATAACTCTTGCCACTACCTCGTTGATTGACCCGGATTTTGAAGTCCCGAGGTAGCTGTTCTTCAATGCCAAACTCACTGTCGAAATCAAGGCCAGCTAGATCTTCTACCTGTGGCTCCAAAAACGCACCGCGAACTTTTCGAAGATTGTCGCGAGCTACATCCGAAAACGCAAGTTCGGCCGCATGGATTGCATCCAGATAGGTTCGTGCGAAATCAATCAAAGCAGCTCGCGCGGGCGTGGTTCCCAGCAGGGCTGCTGCTGACTGCCCCAAGCGCACCAAGGTGGCATCCAACGAAGTAGATGTGCTGACGGGAACGGCGATAAAGGTGACAGTATCTTCGGTGATGTCGCTTGCAGCGCCTACATTCTTGAAATCCCCGTGGCTTGCAGCTTCCGCGAAGATCTCTTCAAGAGGAATCTGCAGACGCCTACAGATCGCGGCTAAATACCAGAGGGTGTCGCCAAACTCTTCTTCTGCCGCCTTCTTAAAACCAGGGTAAGCAGTTCCCTCTCTAACACTCTTTTTGGCCGTAGCCATTATTCCGCCAACTTCTCCGTATAGACCTTGGAGAACAGGACTGAAGTCATTCGGGTTGAGCACGTCTGTGGCTGCAATCTCCGCAGCGTAATTCGAGAGCAAGAGGAAGCCTTCACTTTTCATTTGTTACCTGCGAAGAGTTAGCCATTCGAGTGGGGCGCCTTGATACCCCCTCACGTTAAAGCTGAGAATCCATTGTTCAAGGTTCGCGATCAGTTTCGCGTCGTCAAAAGTGGTTAGGCCTATTCCTGTTTTGCATAGAGGACGATTTTGCTGGTCTTTCAGTGCCTCAGGAAACTTCGGACCCTTGCCTCCGAAATACACAAAGTCATTGCTGATCAGTACCCTGTTTACACCCGTATCACGGGTGACATGGTCAGGGTTTAAAGTGCCATCATGAAGGGAATGGAATGAGTCTCTCTGTTGCCAGGCATCGTCAGGTGCAGCCCTGAAATAGATGTTGTCCCCACAACTCTGTTTCCGACTTCCATTGCGGTATGGCTTCTTGAATTCAAACCGTGGATCTTCTCCATATTCGTCAAATGTCATCACTTCGGTGACACGCATCGCATACACGAGATGCCCGCCACGTCGGGCGGTTTTATTATTGCTGCCACTGCCGACCACCCAATCACCGATGTCAGCGGATCGGCGGATATTGGGTTTGCAAGTCGCAAGCGTGCAATAACTATAGAAAGGATTGGGTGCAAAACCACTGTCGTATCGCACCACATAGGAATGAATGCGAGCCATCAGCAAGGATGCCGTTTGAGGGGAACCGGGTCACAGTCGCCACCGTCAGGTTTTTCCCATGAGTCCTTCCCGTTGATCGCGTCAATGATTGAATCGCCGTTCCACCCAACCAGAGCGTCTGCATATTCTTTCAGGGCTTCTGGGAGGTCGCATTCCTTCTCACCGTGTTCCCAAATACCAATAATGCGCTTTCCCTGTTTGGCCGCATACTCGATTTCCCAGTTCACCCAATCGCTATTCTTGGTCTGAGGAGAAACGTAGCATACGAACACACCAGCCCAGTTGATAGCGGGAGCAAGTATCTGGGTCTTTATGTAGTGCTCATCGGTCGCATTATTGAACTTTCCTGTATGGATGGAGGAATCCCTGATTTCCATCCCTTTCGGAGCCAACAGATCCTTTAGCTTCTGGAGCCCGAGATCGTCCTTATGGACATGGCTAATAAACATGTTCCTTTTCTCTGTCACCTATCACCTCCATTGTCTCCATGTGGATCGAAGATCGTAACCGTGATTGTGTACGCTGTGGTAAGAATCCGAGTGATGTTCACCTTTTCGCTTTTCTGGAACCCATGAATGAATACATAACAGGGCCCAACACGGGCTGATTGAAAATTTGAAATACAAAAACAGTTAAATTCGACTTCTAATTTAATATTTACAATTTTTTTTGAAGTTGAATGCAACATTGAATCTCTATTGGTGTTTTTCCATAATTGAAAGCCCACACTAATAAAAGTCAATGTTAAATGTCTAGGCTAATATAACCTACCAAAAAACCACCATCTACCATTTTTAGTAGCATCACTTTGTCTGAATCGCCCCTACTTTCCTAGACACCCCAAGAGCCTCAAACTGAGGCCATTCAGGAGGTGTTATGAGCAAGCAGCAACGTTACACGGAAGAATTCAAACTGGCCGCCGTCAAGCAAGTGACTGAGCGCAATTACCCAGTGGCAGAGGTCGCTGAGCGACTTGGTGTTTCCAGCCACAGTCTTTACGCCTGGATCAAACGCTACAGCCAGCCCGAAGTGCGGCAACAGCATGACTCCAGCCAGCAAGCCGAAATTCGGCGCCTCAAGGCTGAACTGCGCCGCGTCACCGATGAGCGAGATATCTTAAAAAAGGTTCATCGCGGCTTTCCGGGGAAGGCCGCCGCGTACTTTGCCAAACTGTCAGGTTAAGGTACGCCTTCATCGAAGTGCTCATCCCTGCAGGGATGAGCACTTCGATGAAGCGCAGATGGCTGCCCCCAAACGCAGGACCATACATAAAGCCGAGGGGCTTAATGTTGGGTGTGAAGGCTGAACAGATTGCTGAAGTAGTAAAATAACAACAAGGCAGGGGAGGGCCCAGAGGTTGATGTCACTCTATGTCAGCTTATGGGTTATTTTTATGTCAACTTATGGGTTATAAAACTCTCGTAAGTCACTGATTTATTGTTGTGTGTTATGTCAACTTATGGTTTAGACGACAAGATCAATAAGTTAGCCTCCAAAACCCCCTCTAGACCTCTTGGTCATCCACTTTGTATGGATGGACTCGGAGTCTTCATAGTGAATCTCTGGCTCTCTGCGCAAGGTATCTGGTACTACCGCAAGATGACCTTGCTCCCCTGTGGGCATTTTCGCATAAAGCCAGTAGTTGCCCAGCCAGAACCTCAGCCAAACTCCCTATCGGAATCTCAGCAGCCACAACAACAGAGACAATCTGCGGCCAATCCTGCCCTTCAGTCAGCCCTGATGGCTCCTTCTGCTATTTCATCCCCTGTACTCTCAGAACTCAGTGAGCGCGACCTGAAAGAGAAGGCACTTTTCTGGGCGCCAAAAGCACTCAGCAACCAGAAGAACTAGAGCGGTTACTTCATCACGGCGAATGTTCAACACTCCGCCGGAGTATGGCGGAGTGTTGTTTTGTTGCTATCTCCCAGACCTGGGTTCAGAACCTGCCATTTAAGCCCACTCGGAAAGTGTCGTTGCGTTCATTTGAGCCAAGATTGGTTTTGTATGAAACCCCTAGCTGCCAGGCGTGTCCCAGGTTGAAGTCGATACCCATATCCAGGCCGGCTAAATCGCTGTCCTGAGCATCGGGCTTGAGACTGTAAAGCATGCCTTCGTCGCCCTGATCGGTATAGCGCATCTTGTAGTCGCTGCTACGACTGAAGTTGTGGCCCCAAGCCAGGCCAAGCTTGGGTGTCACCACACCAAGCGGAGCCATCAGGTCATAGCTAGTACGCACACCGAGGTAGGATGTGAAATTCTCTTGGCGTTGCTCTTCATAGGACAGACCGTAAATGCCGCCACCACTTTCACGGTAAGCCTCCATGAGGGTTGTGCTGGCGTTCAAGCGGCCGTAAGGCGCCAGCGACAGCGGCCCCTTGCGGTATTCATAGCTGGCAGTCAGGGATGCGAACAATTGATCTGCATCCCGGGAGCCACTGGCATAGTCATCTGCGCTGTCGGTGATGTAACGGCGTGAATCAAAACTGATACGGTTGTAGCCCAGCAGGCCGTCGACATATACCTGCGGCGCCTGGTTCAGGCTTAGATAAGTGGCGATACCTATGGCCTTCCCATCACTGCGAGAGTTGTTCTTGCCGATATCACTGCGGTCGTTGCCATAGCCGATACCGACACCGACGATGGCAGTTGGTGATAGGCGATAGTCTGCACCGGCGCTCAGGCCCAGCGTAGTGAAGCTGTTGTCTTGCGCGCCCTGCGCATGGGTAGAGCCGACGTTGACGAAGCCGTCGCTCCAGAATGCCAAGGCCTCCTGTTTGCAGCCGTTCTGCACAGAGGTTGCGGCCTTGCCTTCTTCCAGTTGTGTCTGGTTGGCGGAATCTCCTTGCTGACTCTGGATAGCTTTGGCGATCTCGCCCAGGGGCATGGCACTGTCATCCTTGCGTAAACTGGCATTGAACGAATTACGGTCGCAATTTGTTTGATGCAACTGCTCAAGACGTCGGTTGAAGTTGTCCATCTGAGTGCCGGCGAAGCGCTCTGCTGTCCGGCTCTGAGCGTTAAGCAGGCCGATAACTTCGGCATCCTTGGTCGGGTCTGGACGTTCCTTAATGATGAAGCTGACGGTGCTGGCTGAGCTGGCACCGCTACCGTTCCGCAGGCTGAAGCTGACGATTGCCGTCCCAGCGAAAGCGACCGACGGTGCGAAACGCATCGAGAATGGGCCCGTCATCGTTACTCGCCCGGCGGAGGCAGGGGTGACCGAACCCAGAGTTGCCTGGGTGAACGGGCCACCGGTGGCACCTTGGGTCAGGTCAACTGTGGCAGACTGTCCCACGGCCAGGATCTGGCTGGATGCTGGCACGGAGATCTCCATGGCAGAGATGGTGACCGAGAAGTTTTGCAAGCTGGTGGCGCCGTTGGCATCAGTGACTGTGATGGTCAGGTCGGTAGTACCGGCGGTGCTTGGCGTACCACTGATGAGGCCGCTGGCGGCATTCAGGCTCAGGCCCTCAGGCAGGGCGCCGGCGGTGATCGCATAGGTGTAGGGCGCGGTGCCGCCGGAGGCGGTGAGCGTCGCACTGTAGCTGATGCCGATAGTGCCGTTGCTCAATGTTGTGGTGATCAGACTGATGCTCGGCGGGTTGACGGTGATGGTCACCGTAGCCGGGCCGGAGGTGCCGCTGGCATTGGTGGCGGTGTAGGTGAAGCTGTCGGCACCGGAGAACCCGGCGGTCGGGGTGTAGGTGATGCTGGTGCCGCTGGCGGTGGCAGTGCCATTGCTGGCGGCGCTGGCCACGGCGACGCTGGTGGCCGTGCCGCCACTGAGGGCCAGGGTGATCGGGTTGGCACTGCTGTTGGCAGCGACAGTGGCGCTGACGGCACCGGCAACTGGTGCCTGGGCATCGATGGTGAGGGTATAGGCCTGGGAGCCGGTCGCGCTGTTGGCATCGGTGGCGGTCACGGTCAGGTTGCTTGCGCCGCTGGCGCTCGGCGTGCCACTGATGGCACCTGTGCCGGTATTCAGGCTGAGGCCAGCTGGCAGACTACCGGCGGTGATCGCATAGGTATAGGGCGCGGTGCCGCCGGAGGCGGTGAGCGTCGCGCTATAGCTGGTGCCGATAGTGCCGTTGCTCAACGTGGTGGGGCTCAGGCTGATGCTCGGCGGGCTGACGGTGATGGTCACCGTAGCCGGGCCGGAAGTGCCGCTGGCGTTGGTGGCTGTGTAGGTGAAGCTGTCGGCACCGGAGAATCCGGCGGTCGGGGTGTAGGTGATGCTGGTGCCGCTGGCGGTGGCAGTGCCATGGCTGGCGGCGCTGGCCACGGCGACGCTGGTGGCAGGGCCGCCACTGAGGGCCAGGGTGATCGGGTTGGCACTGCTGTTGGCGGCGACAGTGGCGCTGACGGCACCGGCGACTGGGGCCTGGGCATCGATGGTGAGGGTGTAGGCTTGGGAGCCGGTCGCGCTGTTGGCATCGGTGGCGGTCACGGTCAGGTTGCTTGCGCCGCTGGCGCTTGGCGTGCCACTGATGGCACCTGTGCCGGTATTCAGGCTCAGGCCGGCCGGCAGACTACCGGCGGTGATCGCATAGGTGTAGGGCGCGGTGCCGCCGGAGGCGGTGAGCGTCGCGCTATAGCTGGTGCCGACAGTGCCGTTGCTCAACGTGGTGGGGCTCAGGCTGATGCTCGGCGGGCTGACGGTGATGGTCACCGTAGCCGGGCCGGAGGTGCCGCCGGCGTTGGTGGCGGTGTAGGTGAAACTGTCTGAACCGGAGAACCCGGCGGTCGGGGTGTAGGTGATGCTGGTGCCGCTGGCGGTGGCAGTGCCATGGCTGGCGGCGCTGGCCACGGCGACACTGGTGGCAGCGCCGCCACTGAGGGCCAGGGTGATCGGGTTGGCACTGCTGTTGGCGGCGACAGTGGCGCTGACGGCACCGGCGACTGGGGCCTGGGCATCGATGGTGAGGGTGTAGGCCTGAGAGCCGGTCGCGCTGTTGGCATCGGTGGCGGTCACGGTCAGGTTGCTTGCGCCGCTGGCGCTCGGCGTGCCACTGATGGCACCTGTGCCGGTATTCAGGCTGAGGCCGGCCGGCAGACTACCGGCGGTGATTGCATAGGTGTAGGGCGCGGTGCCGCCGGAGGCGGTGAGCGTCGCACTGTAGCTGGTGCCGACAGTGCCGTTGCTCAACGTGGTGGGGCTCAGGCTGATGCTCGGCGGGCTGACGGTGATGGTCACCGTAGCCGGGCTGGAGGTGCCGCTGGCGTTGGTGGCTGTGTAGGTGAAGCTGTCTGAACCGGAGAACCCGGCGGTCGGGGTGTAGGTGATGCTGGTGCCGCTGGCGGTGGCAGTGCCATGGCTGGCGGCGCTGGCCACGGCGACGCTGGTGGCAGCGCCGCCACTGAGGGCCAGGGTGATCGGGTTGGCACTGCTGTTGGCGGCGACAGTGGCGCTGACGGCACCGGCGACTGGGGCTTGGGCATCGATGGTGAGGGTATAGGCCTGGGAGCCGGTCGCGCTGTTGGCATCGGTGGCGGTGACGGTCAGGTTGCTTGCGCCGCTGGCGCTTGGCGTGCCACTGATGGCACCTGTGCCGGTATTCAGGCTGAGGCCGGCCGGCAGACTACCGGCGGTGATCGCATAGGTGTAGGGCGCGGTGCCGCCGGAGGCGGTGAGCGTCGCGCTATAGCTGGTGCCGACAGTGCCGTTGCTCAACGTGGTGGGGCTCAGGCTGATGCTCGGCGGGCTGACGGTGATGGTCACCGTAGCCGGGCTGGAGGTGCCGCTGGCGTTGGTGGCTGTGTAGGTGAAGCTGTCTGAACCGGAGAACCCGGCGGTCGGGGTGTAGGTGATGCTGGTGCCGCTGGCGGTGGCAGTGCCATGGCTGGCGGCGCTGGCCACGGCGACACTGGTGGCAGCGCCGCCACTGAGGGCCAGGGTGATCGGGTTGGCACTGCTGTTGGCGGCAACCGTAGCGCTGACCGGGCCTGCGATCGGTGCGGGTACTGTGTATGTATAACCGTTGGTCAGGGTTGCGCTGCCACCAGGTGTGGTGACTACCACGTTCACCGCGCCGGCGGCGTGGGCCGGAGTGGTCGCGGTGATGGTGGTGGCATTGTTGACTGTGTAGCCGGTGGCCGCTGTTCCGCCAAAGCTTACGGCGGTAGCGCCAGTCAGATTGGTGCCGGTCAGGGTGACTGAGGTGGCGCCAGCGGTGGAACCACTGTTCGGTGCAGCGGAAGTCAGGGTCGGTACTGCGGAGCTGGTGACCACCAGGGTATAGGTTGCGACACCGCCCTGATTCAGGCCGTCATTCAGGGTGATGCTGAATGTGTAGGTGCCGGCCGTAGTTGGCGCGCCGTGGAGCGTGGTGGTCGGGCTGCCCGGCGACGGGTCTAGGATCAGGCCGGGGGGCAGGCAGGGCGTCACGCCATCGTAGTCCGGGTCGTTGGCATCGCACTCTACCCATTGGTCCAGCGGCAAGGCGCCGCCGGTCGAGCTGATGGGGATACTCATGGACTGACCTACCGCCACGCTGGGTAAGGTACTGCCCGAAGCAGGGCTGGTGATCACGGGAGCCGCGGCCATTGCCTGGGTGGGCAGTGCCAACATGACCAGCAACATAAACAGTGAAATCAGCGGGCGTTTTACTCTGGTACCTGGTGCGGTAAGTAGTGTTCTCATGAGGGCTTCCTGCCTTGCGACCGGTTCGTGGGTCGTATCCAACGTGAATGTTGATAAAGGTCCTACGGTTACGGCATGGTTACAGCTAGTCCAATCCACTGGTATTGCATGGCGTTCAAGGGTTGTTTAGGTTCTGTTTGACAGCAGGCCTAGCAGGTCGCTGCATCTGGGTATAAAGGCCGCTATCGGCACCGGGCTGGAAGCCAAGTCGTTCATAGAGTCTGCGGGCCGGGCTGCCTTGTTCGACGCTCAGGCTGCAGGACTGACGATCGGCATCCGCCTCGGCGAGCAGGGTGCGCAGCAACTGAGTACCTATGCCCCGGCCGTGCCAGGCGGGGAGCAGGGCAATATCGACTATGCGCACATCGTCGGCCGCGTACTGCACGCACAGGCGCCCGATCGGGCTGCCGGCCTGCTCAACGATCAAAAAGTCCGCGGCGGGAAAGTGATTTTCATAATGCTGGCGTTGCAGTTCGGCCTGTGAATACAGGAACGCCCGGCGCTGGGCATCATTCCAGCCAGGTACCGCGCTGACTTCGGCCCAGCGGCGTGAGGCGTACAGCTTCTGAAGAAATCCCAGGTCGTGGCCGTTCTGCTTGCGCAGTACGGCCACGTTGCCTGCTGGCAAAGGGAGAGGGGTGCTGTGAGTCATGAGGATTTGATCGGGTACTCGCCATCCAAGCATATACAGTAGGACAGCGTTTGGAAGGGTTGCAGGGTGTTACGCAAGGCCGTCGACGTTGCGCCACTACCGGCGTTGCTCACCGTGGTGGCAGCCAGTGTCTGGTTTGCCGCCGTCGGTGCGGTGTTGTTGTACAGGCGTATGTTGCGGGGTTGCGCCAGGTAGGCGGTATTGTTGGGAATATCCAGAGCAGCCGCCGATTCGCTGCCGTCCTTGGCCAACACCTGATGGGTATGCGGGGCGAAGTTGCTGGCCACCATGGTTATCCGGTCGGCTCCCATGGCCGTGCCAACGGGCCTGTCGGTCAGCCCGGGGCCGGCCCCGGCCCCCATGGCCACGCGCCCGTTGAGATTGGGCAGTTTGAAGTTCTGCCCTAGCGTGCCGCCATAAAGCGTGCCAATCACCGAATAGAGCGCAGGATTCTGCTGGACGGTGATGAGCGAGCCATCGCAGTACGCCCAGTTTTGCGGGACGAAGTTGTAGGGGAACAGTCTGATTTCACCGATAAAAGCATCCATGATCGTTCATTCCAGATTGAGTAGAGAGGGTCACTGGTGTCGGGTCGGATAGAGGCCGACCAAGCAAATGATGTAGTTGACGGCCAATGACCCCATCAGGTTGCTATGGGGGGTTGCAGCACCACCGGCCGGGATCAGTGCCGAGTCGAGAAACTGCGGATTCATCCTGACGGTGGCGGAGGTTCCGGTTCCTGCGCTGTACAGCCCGGTGATGATCCCCGCACCCGTGAATTTACCGAAGGTCATGCCGTTCGGTGTTGTGCTGGGGGACGGACTGGCCGATTCGGCATCGTTGGTGCTCACCCAAAAGGCATGGCTATGGGGCGCTGTGTTTTCCGGCTGCATGGTCACGGTTTCCGTACCAAAGGTCTGGGTCAGCGTCCTCGGGGACAGGCCCGTTCCGCTGCCCTGGCCCACCAGCAGGCGACCCCGGTAGTCAGGCAGGCCGAATGTGGTGCTGCCGTTGCCGCCATACAGGGTGCCCAGTAATGAATACAGGGCCTGGTAATTGCTGATCGACAGGGTTCTACCGTCACACAACGCCCAACCTTCAGGCGCATAGTTACCGGCAAACATGCGAATTTCTCCGACGAAGGCTTCAGACATGTCAGTTTCCTTGCTTGAGGGTCTGTAGACAGCCATTACTGGCGCGGCGGGTAGATGCCCGTCGTAGCGATGCAGAAACAGCCGACAATGGAGGGCTGCATGTTCGGCATGGGTGTGCCAGGCGTTGGGGTAACGGTCGCATTGTTGAGGGCAGTCAGGGTGCCCGTGGCCGGTGTGTAGGTTGGTTTTGCCACGACGCCTTTGGAGTTCGAGCTGACGGCGGGAATGTTGCCGCCCGGGTCATCGTTACCTGGGTCGGTGGAGACATGTGTGGCGTGGTTATGCAGGGCCACCGAGCTTTGCGGCAGCGCTACAGTCTCGCTACCGCCAACGCTACCCAGTGCGTGCACATCCATGATCGGAGGGAGAGTCGAAGCCTGAAAGTTCTGCCCCAGGGCAACCCGGCCGCGCAGATCCGGCAGGCCGAAGGTGGTGGTGCCGTTGCCGCCAAAGTTTTTGCCCAGCAGGGAGGCCAGCGCGACATTGCTGTTGAATGGCAGAATCTGCCCCTCGCACGGGAGCCAGCCTTCAGGTGCCCAGCCCCAGGGGAACAGGCGAATTTCACCAAGAAAGGGATCCATGTTCTTTTCTCCTTGAACAAGATAATGGCGCCAAATCCATTTACCGCAGGAGAGTAGCAAGCGCTTGTAGACAATAGACAGGTTTGGATTCATTTGGCAAGTGCATTTTTTAATGTTTAATTGCGCTTGCTACGAACCTCGAATAGTTGATGTATTTACTCAACATCTATTTCCATAAAAAGCACTGAAGTGACTTAGCGTAAAATCGTAGAAAAATACCATGCTGTAACCAGCATCTATCCTTCAACCTGTATCCCATCCGCACGCTATACCGTTGAATGTAGGCGTTGAAATGCTGCGTGCACGCTGCACTATCAAAGTGAACTGGCCAAATGGATACTTGCGTCACTTTGCTTCTATATCTACTGCAATGATTGGCATCAATGCTATCTGACTCGATATCGAACAATGGATAGTTATGCCGGCATCACAGGCCAGGAGCGTATTAAACTGATTTATCATGCCTAATCAAAATATGTGGCTGATCGTAGTAAAATACCTAGCAGGCTAGCTAAGGCATAAACTCGAATATGAGATGCATGAGATGTCGTTGTCGAATCCTCCGGGTCATCTTTTTTAGGTGATACCATGTCCAGAGGTGCTCAATAATAAGATTGCGTTGTTTATTGGCTGCTGAGTTAAAACTGGAAGACATGCTCGCTAAATAGCGAATCACTAATAGAGTGCGACACCTTGACTGTTCCATCACCATTCTTGGGAAAAGGATATACTGTTATAACCCACTATGTGGCAGCCTGGTAAAGGCGACCAATCCAATTAATCAGTCTCTAATACTCTTTCCGTCGTCTTGGTCATCCATTTTATGTGGATGACCAAGACCTCTTTCAAGTAAATCAATAACCCTCTTCGTACGTTTTCCGATCCTGCTGCAAGGTGGCCCACCGTTTTCTCTATTCTGGTATGACATCCTTGATGCCCCGGCGGTGGGCAAGGTGCGGCTGCCGTAATAGATAGCAGGCTGTGCATGCCCTCATGTGTTTGGGTAGCAGGGGAACCAGACGACTGGCCCGGATGACACCGGCCTAGCCGGGATGTCCGCGCTTTGGGGGATCCTCTGGCGGTGACAGGGGTTGCGATCCATCGTCATGGACGGGTTGCTGATCGCGACTGGCCAGCACGGTGCGATTGCGGCCCCGTCGCTTGGCTTCATAAAGTGCCTTGTCGGCCTGTTTCAACACGGCGTTGAGATCGCCATCGCTGCCGGGCCAATGGGCGACCCCGAGCGAGATGGTGATATGGCCGGCGCCGGGCATCGGATGTGCGGCGACCCGCTGGCGCAACCGCTCGGCGATTTCGAAGGCGAGGGGGAGCGGCAGGCCGGGCAGCAAGACCAGAAACTCTTCACCGCCGCTGCGACACACGGCATCCGCCTGTCTGGCGCCTTGCTGCATCAAGGCCGCGAGGGCGGCCAGCACCTGGTCCCCGACATCATGGCCGAAGCCGTCATTGATCTGCTTGAAGTGATCTATATCCAGCGCTATCACGGCGAGTGGCTGGCCCAGCGCCTGATAGCTGTCGAGCACCTGCTGCATGCCCCGGCGGTTGAACAGGCCCGTCATGGCATCGGTATGGCTGTCATTGTGCAGCTGGGTGATCCTGGTATTGAGCAGCCCCAGCCCCTTGAGCATGGCCTGCTTGAGCTGGGCGGCCTCGAAGTACCAGACCCGGATCCTGGCGATGTTCTTCAGCGACTCTTGCTGATCCATCAGCTTGGCCTTGTGGGCCAGCTGCCACAGCGGCCTGGAGATGAAGATGGCGGAAATCCAGATGAACAGCAGGATCAGCAGGTTGATGGGAATGATCTTGAGCAGCACGTGCATCATCTGCTGATCCAGCCCGGCCAGGGTGGCGGCGCGGGGACGCTGCGCCACCACTCCCCAGTGGGTCTGCGGGATGGGGGCAAAGCCGGCCAGCATCTCTGTGCCCGTCTCGTCAGTCAGTGCGAGTGCCCCCTCTTCGCCGCTTAGCACCTTGTCGACCACCCCGTTGTCACGGATTTTTTCACCGACCCTGGCACTGTCCGGGTGATAGATGCGGGTTCTGTTGCGATCCACCACATAGAGGGAGGAGCCATCCTGATAGTAGTGCTGGCCCAGTATGCCGGAGAGCATGTTGTGTGACTGGAGGTAGATGGTGCCCGCCACATAGCCGAGATAGCGCTTCTCCTTGTCGAAGATGGGGTAGGAGATGCTGATGAGATAGTTGCCCGAGAGCGAAACGAACGGATCCGTGATCACCGGCTGGCGGGTCGTGATGGATAGCTTGGCGCTCTGGGAGGTGAGTCTGGCCCCCTTTACCTGCAGCGTATCGGGATAGACGGCCACGACCACGGCATCGGCATTCACGACGGCCACCGAGTTGAAGGTCGCCGTCTGCTGTTGCAGTCGCTGCATTTCACTCAAGAGGGTGCTGTCATCCTTCATGGCGGGGGCGAGCAGGGTGGCGCTATAGGCCAGCTGGCTCTGACTGGACTGGAGCATGGTGTTGGTCATCTCGGCCAGCTTGGCCGCGTAGACGCGATTGGCATCCAGGGTGTTGCTGATCAGCAGTGCTCGCTGCGCCTCGTAGGTGGCATAAAAACTGTTGCTCAGGGTCGCCATGACGCTGATGACGGCCAGTGCGAGTATGAGGCTGCGCAGGTCAATTTTCAGGAACCGAGGAAGTAGCATGAGCAGGAAGGCGTCCGGTATCAAGGTGCGGTAGTGGAAATGAGCCGGCTGATTCTAATGGAGCCAACTGCCGAAAAGCTACTACTATCCGGCCTGGCCCACCCATCTCAATGCCTTGATCGAAAAGATGATCTTCTCTATTCCCCATCCTTGGCAGGCAGGGATCACGCAATAAAGGCAGTCGTGGGGCCGTCATCCCTGACAGGAACCTCTTCCTGGGCGGGTGAGGTGGCGAGTGCGCGCGGCAAAGGTCAATCCGGCTCGCCCGCTGGCTGCGTCATGGCAGCGACAATCTGCCAGAAGGCATCGATGAGCGGGCCCTTGCTGTGGGGCGGGCGAAGGAGGCCTATGGTCCAGCTTGCCTCGGCTTCACGCAGGGGCAGGGTAAGCACATCCGGGTGCTCTATGGTGGTGGAGGAGGGCACCAGGGTCCAGGCGATATCCGCCGCCGCGGTGGCAACGCCGGCGGCGAAGTCGTTGACGTACTGGATATCGCGAAAGCGCACGCCGCTCTGGGCCAGGTAGTGCATCAGGTTGTCGTAAAACGAGGGTGCCTTGTCCCGGCGCAGTATGGCCAGCGGCTTGTCCACCAGATCCGCGAGTTCATTTATGCCGCTGTAGCTGGCTGGCAGTACGGCGACAAAGTGCGCCTGCACCACAGGCAGGCAGTGCCACCCCTTGGGGGCGGGCAGGCGGCAAAAGCCGAGATCCAACCTGCCTTCGCTCAGGGCCAGCAATTGGTGATGGGTGGAGAGGTCGTTGAGCTCTATGGTCACCTGCGGCCGCTCGGCGCGAAAGCGGGCGATGGCGGCGGGCACCAGTATCTTGGTGGCTACGCCGAAGCCGATGCGCAGAGTGCCGCTGTTGCCTGCCAGCACATCGCGGGCGGTGCGCCCTAGCTGTTCGCTCTGGGCCACCAGGGCGCTGGCATCCGCATAGAGCGCCCGTCCCAGCACGGTCAGGCGGGTGCTGCTGGCGTTGCGCTCGAACAGCTCACCGCCGAACTCTTCCTCCAGCCGCCTTATCTGCTTGCTCAGGGCCGACTGGGTGACATGCTGACGCACCGCCGCCTGACCGAAGTGCAGCACCTCCCCCAGGGTCACGAAGGCTTTCAGATCCCGTAGCTCCACCACAGCTCCTTTCATTCCTGTTGGGAATGTTGAATGGCCACATTTGTCATTGGACGGAATTTTAGAACTGTTCGATGCTTATGCCAATTTATTTGGGGCGCCTTGAATGGGGCGCCGACTCATCAGAGATGGCTGACACCATACGCGCAGAAGGAGCAACACCAGATGCATCACCATATGTTCAACGACTTCCCGAAAGATTTTCTGTGGGGCGCCGCCTCCGCCGCCTATCAGGTGGAAGGGGCCTGGAATGCCGACGGCAAGGGCCCCTCTGTGTGGGATCTGTTCACCAAGCTGCCGGGCAAGACCTTTGAGGGCAGCAACGGCGATGTGGCGGTCGATCACTATCACCGCATGGAGGAGGACGTGGCGCTGATGGCCGAGATGGGGCTCAAGGCCTATCGCTTCTCGGTGAGCTGGCCGCGTATCTATCCGACCGGCCGGGGCGAGGTGAACGAGGCGGGTCTCGCCTTCTACGAAAAACTCATCGACACCCTGCTGGCCCATCAGATCGAACCCGTGCTGACCCTCTATCACTGGGACTTGCCCCAGACGCTGCAAGAGGAGTACGGCGGCTGGGAAGACAGACGCATCATCGACGACTTCGAGCGCTACTGCGTGACCCTGTATCAGCGCTTCGCCGGCAAGGTGAAGTACTGGGTATCGCTCAACGAGCAGAACTACAACCTGACCAACGCTTATCAGCTCGGCACCCATCCCCCCGCGGTGCAGGACCGCAAGCGCTTCTTCGCCGCCAACCACATCGCCTTCCTGGCCAACGCCCGGGTGATCAAGGCGTTCCGCCAGCATGTACCGAACGGTCTGATAGGCCCTAGCTTCGCCTATTCGCCCGCCTATCCGGCCTCCTGTGACCCCAAAGACATGCTGGCGTTCGAAAATGCCGAGGAGTTCACCAACTACTGGTGGCTGGATGCTTACTGCTTCGGTCGTTACCCCCAGGCGGCGCTCGCCTACCTGAAAGAGAATGGCGAGGCACCGGAAATACTGCCGGGAGACCTTGAGCTGCTGCGCGAAGGTACGCCGGATTACATAGGCGTCAACTACTACTACACCCTGACCTTCACCGACAACCCCCTCGGCGGCCAGACCCTGCAGCGCATCAACACCACGGGGCAGAAGGGCACCACCCCCTCGAGCGGCATTCCCGGCCTCTACAAGACGGCGCCCAACCCGCACCTTGAGACCAGCAACTGGGACTGGGCCATAGACCCGACCGGGATGCGCATCGCCCTGCGCCGCCTCTCCTCCCGCTACGGCTTGCCGCTGATGATCACCGAGAACGGCCTCGGCGAGTTTGACCAGCTGGGGGCGGATGACAAGGTGCACGATGATTACCGCATCGCCTACCTCAAGAGTCATCTCGTTGCCTGTCAGCAGGCGCTGCAGGACGGGGTCGAGCTGATTGGTTACTGCGCCTGGTCCTTCACCGATATCCTGAGCTGGCTCAACGGCTACCAGAAGCGTTACGGCTTCGTCTATGTGGATCGCGATGAGCAGGGCGGCACCTTGCGTCGTATCAAGAAAGAGAGCTTCCACTGGTATCAATCGGTGATCGCAAGCGGCGGCAAGACGCTGTAAATCACTCGGTTCGGATTGCGTTGGTACAACAGGCTCTGCCACATCAGGCAGAGCCTGTTTATTTATGGTGTGCATGGCGCGGATGACGGCTTGGAGGAGGCAAGGATGGGTCGTCATCAGTGATAACTGACGTCCAGGCTCTCTTCGGTACTGTGGGCCAGGTGGGTCATGGCATAGATGAAGAACTCGGCCGGGGGAAGCGGCTTGGAATAATAGTATCCCTGGATCTCATCCACCCCGATGGCGCTTAATTGCTGCAGCTCATGGTGGTTTTCCACCCCTTCAGCCACCACCACCAGACCCAGTCGGTGAGAGAGGTTGGTGATGGACTCGACAAACATGAATTGTCTCGGGTCTTTCTGAATATTGCTGACAAAGGATTTATCAATTTTTAGCTTGTCAAAATTCAGTGCCATCAGGTAGGAAAAAGAGGACCAACCGGTACCAAAATCATCCAGCGCTATGCGCACATGGATATGTTTAAGCTCTTTGAAGATGCGTTGGCTGAGCGGCAAGTCATCCAGCGCTATGGTCTCGGTCAGTTCCAGAATAAGTTGTTCCGCTTTTAACGGGCCCTGTTGCAGCATATCGCTGACCTGATGAAACAGATCGGGTGTAAACATGGAATTGGAGAGATTGATGGCCAGCTCCAGTTTGTCGACAAAGCTTGCCGGCAGTTGTGACATGTCATGGTTGACCCGGTTGAATATCCATTTGCCCAGCAATTCACCCAGGCCGTTCTCTTCGGCCATGGCAATAATATCCAGCGGGTTGATAAATCCATATTCACAATGGTGCCAGCGGATCAGCACCTCTGCCCCCATGGTATAGGCATTGCCTGGTTTGATGACCGGCTGATAATGCAGATAGAGGGTACTGTTTGCGATGACATCCAACTCTTCGCGCAGCTCGGCGGCCAGTTTCCTGTTGCGGCTGTAATGTTCAAACATCCTGTGGTTGAACATCTGCAGATGATTCTCCTTGAGCTTTTTGGCATTGGCGAGGGCAATGTCTGCAAACAGGATCAGCTCCTCTATTTTATGGGCCGTGATGGGATGCTGGCTGATCCCCATGCTGACCCGCACACGGTGCGCCGGATCGGCGTGAAAGACAGTGGGTTTGAGTTCATCCAACAGTCGAACAAGATAGGGAACTCTGGTTTCTATGGGCATGTCGCCATAGATGAAGAGGGCAAATTCATCCCCGCCCATGCGAGCGATAAAGGCCTTGTCATCGACATACGCACTGATCTGGTTGGCGACCATGGTGAGTAGCTCATCCCCGGCGGCGTAGCCCAAGCTGTCGTTGACCTCCTTGAAATTGTTAAGTTCAATCAAGCAGATAGTCAGCGTGTTGTCGCTGGGTTGCGTTACTTTTGACAGTCGCCCCAGCCGGTTAATGAAGGCGGAACGATTCGGTAGCAGTGTCAGGGGGTCGTTCCAGGCCAGGAAGTATTGCAGTTTCATCTCCCGTGATACCACGAACAGGACGAGCAGACCTATGGCCAGCAGGGCGAACAGTACCAGTACGTGCCCCTCCTTGGACTGCTGCAGCTCCTGGCGCTGCTTGATGGCGGAGGGGCCGGTGAAGTTCATTACCATCAGATCCCGTATGGCGGGCAGCAGCTTGTTCAGCCTGGCTTCCATCTCGGCCAGCCGAGGGGCATCGGGCGCGGGGTTGACCACATCCTGCTCATACTCCTTGAGCACCTCAAAGAAGGCGCCGACTCTCTCGCTGGCCTGGTAGCGCGCGCGAATAAGGGCGGTCTCCTGCCCGGTCAGGAAGATGTCCAGCCTGTTCCAGGCGATGTCATAGGCCTTGTTCAACTGCCCGGCATCGGCCTGGCCGCTGCGATACAGCGACAACTGCTCGTCAAAACCGTGCAGTTCCAGCTCCAACTGGGCCAGAGACCAGGCGGAGAGCTGGTTATATTTGACCATGTCATTGAAGGTGCGATCGTAATTAAAGAGCGACCAGATGGTCACGCCCAGAAAGGAGACCATGATGAAGGCAAGGGAGATGAACTTGCCCTTGATCATCATTACATCCCTTCAAGCTTGAGGACTTGCCACACCATCAGGCTGTGATATTGCTCGATATTGAGCTCAGGGTGGTCCGATAAGGGGTAGATGATCCAGACTGGCCCCTTGTTGCGCAGGGTCAATGCCTTGCCATCTTCCTCGATGGCGAGCAGCACGGGATATTTCTCGACATCTTCTCGCGGGATCGCGGCGAAGTAGTCGTTCTGGGCCGTGACTTTTATGCTTTTTGCGCTGATGCCCAGGGTATCCAGCAAGGATCTCAACAATACGCCGCGATAGACGTGGGTGCCCTTGGTCCAGGGGGTGGTGGTGGTGACACTGGTCTGTGGCAGTGCCAGCAGTTGCTGCCGGGTGTATTCCATCTTACCGTTGTGATTGCAGCAATCCTTACCGCTGACCTTGAGCACAATGTCAGCGGCATCATCGGCACTGTAAACATGGCCGGAGAGCAGCAGTGGCATCATGCAGAACAGGGTGGCTAATGGCGTTTTCATGGTCCGTTCCTCATCGACAAGGTATTGATCGCTGGTCTGTTGCGGCTGTCTCGCTCTAACCATAGACGACTTCCTGATGGCGATAGCCCCCCCCCCCCCCCCCCCCCCCTAGGGGGCTAGGCAGCCCAGACTTTTGCATCCGGGGTGTTTGTACGTGAAATCCAGGCAATGCGATCATAGTGATGGTTGCTTGCCGGGCCCCCTTGCGGGAGTGTCGCCCCTGGCACATTTGCTGCCAGATTGATCCAACTCATGCTTTTGTCAATTAGCGTGGATGCCACAGGATGAGAGCCCGACAGGGGGGATCCCATTGACTAGATTCAGTGTGGTCAGTGGGCCCCAAACTATGGGTCTTTTTTGCGTTGGTACGTGTGGGAAGCACACCATGAACAACCACGATATACCTCATCTTAGGACGACGGCCGGGGGATCCCTGCCTCAGCGGGTCAATCTGCGGCAGGTCGTGTATGCCTTGTCAGCATCACTTGATCTGGTCGGAATAGGCGATGTGGCTCATGGCAAACGGGTCGGGATCATGGCGGCCGAATGCGGGCGGGCACTGGGTGCCAGCGACAGTGAGTGTGGCTGCCTGTTCGAGCTGGGGGTGCTGCACGACATCGGCGTCTCATCGACCTTCATCCATTGTCATCTGGTCAGTGAGTTCGATTGGGAGTCATCCCAGTTGCATTGCGAAGTCGGGTATGCACTGCTCAAGGATTTCCCTCCCCTGGCCCCTCTGGCCGACCCCATCCGATATCACCATACCCATTGGCATCAGCTTCAGCACATGAGCGCTCTGCCCGCTGCCGTCATCCGGCATGCCAACCTCATCTTTCTGGTCGATAGGGTAGATGCGCTGGCGGCGCCCCACTATGGCGATGGCTCCCTGTTGATGCATATCCACGACATTCGCCAGCGGATCGAGGCGTGCGCCGGTGAGTTTTTTGACCCCGAGCTGGTGGCGGCATTTCTGGCGGCCTCCCGTTCGGAGGCGTTCTGGCTGCGGCTGGAGGGGCGGGCCATCACGGATTACATGTACGAGATGTTGAGCGAGCAGGAGCCCTGTCTCACCAGCAACGGCGAGCTCAAACAGCTGGCGCGCATTTTCTCGGCCATTGTCGATGCCAAGAGCCCTTTCACGGTGGCGCACTCGCTCGGTGTGGCGAAACTTGCACGTCTGCTGGCTAAATTGATGGGAGTCGAAGAGGGGCACTGCGAGCAACTGGAGATTGCCGGCCTGCTGCACGATCTTGGCAAGCTGCGGGTGCCGGACGAGATCCTGGACAAGGCGGGTTCACTGGATGAGCGGGAGCGCGCCATCATCAACACCCACAGCTTCGAGACTTACCAGATCCTGCGTCACATCGACGGTTTCGAGGCGATCGCCCTCTGGGCCTCCTACCACCACGAAGAACCCAATGGCTGTGGTTATCCCTTTCACCTGACCGCCGGGCAGGCGCTCAGCTTTCTGCAGCAGTTGGCCCGCCAGAACCGGGTCGACGCCGAGGTAGTGGCGACCCTGGCGGCGCATTTGCCGCAGGCGCTCTGCGCCGCCAGCGGGCAGGACGTGACGATACGGCACTGACGGGGCATGCAGGTCCCGGTGCAGTGGCATGCTGCGATGGGCGCTAGATAAACATGCCGCCCGAGGCCTCGATGCGCTGGGCATTGACCCAGCGATTGTCATCCGAGAGCAGGGCCGCTATCACGCCGCCTATGTCGTCCGGCTGGCCGACTCGCCCGAGCGCGGTCTGGCTGGCGATGAAGTCGTTGACGGCCTGGTTGTCCCGCACCACCCCCCCGCCAAAATCAGTCTCGATGGCACCGGGTGCCACCACGTTGACGGCGATCCCGCGCGGGCCCAGCTCCTTGGCCAGATAGCGGGTCAGCACCTCTATTCCCCCCTTCATGGCGGCGTAGGCAGCGTAGCCTGGCAGCGCGAAACGGGTGAGGCCGGTCGAGAGGTTGATGATGCGCCCGCCATCGCGGATCAGGGGCAGCAACTGCTGGGTCAGGAAGAAGGTCCCCTTGAGGTGAATGTTCATGAGGGTATCGAACTGCTGCTCAGTGGTCTGCTCGAAGCTGGCGTGGATGCCGATGCCGGCATTGTTGACCAGAAAGTCGAACCGCTCGCGTTGCCACTCCCGCTGCAGCAACTGGCGCACCTCAGCCGCGAAGGTGGCGAAGGAGGCGCTGTCGGCCACATCGAGTGGCAAGGCGTGGGCCTTGATGCCGAGCGCATTGGCCTGCGCCACCACGGTGGCCGCCTCTTCGGCCTGGCTGCGATAGGTGATGATGAGATCGACGCCTTTGGTGGCGAGGGCCAGGGCCGAGTGTTTGCCGAGGCCGCGGCTGGCGCCTGTGATGAGGGCGATGGAACGGGTCATGGTACGACTCCTGTCAATGGGGTGGAGGCGGGCTCGGGACGAGCCGCTAGTGCCACTCTATTGGTGCGTGCACCATGGATAAAGATGGTAATAATAGATGCACTGTTCCGTTCAAAGTAACAATGATGCCATGGATCAACTGGATGCGATGAGAATGTTCATGCGGGTGGCCGAACTTGAGAGCTTCACCCGCAGCGCCGAGCAGCTGGGCATGCCCAAGGCAACGCTCTCCGCGGCCATACGCCGGCTGGAAGAACAGCTGGGCACCCGCTTGCTCCACCGCACCACCAGACGGGTGCAGCTGACCACGGATGGTCAGCTCTGCTATGCCCGCAGCCAGGAGCTGCTGGCCGACATGGAGGAGTTCAACGGGCTGTTCCGGCAGGGGGGGCAACTCAGCGGCCAGTTGCGGGTGGACATGCCAAGCCGGATGGCGCGCCATCTGGTCATCCCGGCGCTGCCCGCCTTTCTGGCGGCCCATCCTGATCTGCAGCTGATGCTGAGCAGCACGGATCGGCGGGTCGATCTGGTGCGTGAGGGTTTCGACTGCGTGGTGCGGGTGGGGGCGCTGGAGTCCTCCAGCCTGGTGGCGCGCCCCCTGGGTCACTACCGCCAGATCAACTGCGCCAGCGCCACCTATCTGGCTCGCCACGGCACACCGCAGACGCTGGCGGATCTGGCGCAGCACAGGCTGGTGCACTATGGGGCCGGGCCCGGGAGTAGGGAGGCCGGTTTCGAGTATGTGCAGGCCGATGGCTCCCGCACAGTGCTGGCGATGGCGGGGACCCTCACGGTGAGCGACAGCGAAGCCTATCTGGCGGCGGCGCAGGCGGGGCTGGGGATCATCCAGCTGCCAGGAGTCGGGGTCGAGCCGCTGCTCGCCAGTGGCGAGCTGGTGGCCATACTGCCCCAGTGGCAGGCGCCGCCCTTGCCGATCCATGCCCTCTATGCCCATCGTCGCCAGCTCTCGCCCCGGGTGCGGGCCTTCATCCACTGGCTGAGCGAGGTGCTGGATGAGGCGCTGGCTGGTGACTCGGCGGTCGTCACCTGATGCGGGGCCGGTAACGGATGACCTACATCCGTCATGCGGGGCGCCTGTGATCAGAGTCTCTATGACGGCCATCGAGGATCCCGGTTTGGCGTGGGCGGGGGAGATCGGCATAATGGCGCTCTCACAGAGCAGAGGAGATCTCATGAAATATATCGGAGCCCACGTCAGTGCCGCCGGCGGGGTGGAGAACACCATAGCCCGCGCAGAAGCCATCGGCGCCAACGCCTTCGCCCTGTTTACCAAGAATCAGCGCCAGTGGCAGGCGGCGCCGCTCTCCGAGGCCAGCATCCGCGCCTTCAAGCAGGCCTGCGAGAAAGCCGGTTTTCGCCCCGAGCAGATCCTGCCTCACGACAGCTACCTCATCAATCTGGGGCATCCGGATCCCGACGGCCTCGCCAAATCCCGCGATGCCTTCCTCGATGAGCTCAAGCGCTGCGAGCAGCTGGGGCTTTGCTACCTCAACTTCCACCCCGGCAGCCACCTGAAACAGATCCCGGAAGCGGCCAGCCTGAAACTGGTGAGCGAATCCATCAACTGGGCGCTGGAGCGCAGCCAGGGGGTGACGGCGGTGATCGAGAACACAGCCGGGCAGGGCAGCAACCTCGGCTGGTCGTTCGAACATCTGGCCACCCTCATCGACGGCGTGGAAGACAAGAGCCGGGTCGGCGTCTGTTTCGATACCTGCCACGCCTTCGCCGCCGGTTACGATCTGCGCACGCCCGAGTCCTGTGCCCAGGTGTTCACCGACTTCGACCGCATCGTCGGTTTCCAGTATCTCAAGGGGATGCACATCAACGGCGCCAAGTGCACCTTCGGCAGCCGGGTCGATCGCCACCACAGCCTGCAGCAGGGCAATCTGGGGGAGGCGGTATTCCACCACATCATGAATGACGAGCGTTTCGACGGCATTCCGCTGATCCTGGAGACCATAGACGAGTCTATCTGGGGCGACGAGATCCGCTGGCTGCGCAGTCTGGCCAAGGCATAACCCGTGCAGGAGAAAGAACGGATGCAAACAGAGGAACTGAGCGCGGCGCCACTGCGCTGGGGCATTGCCGGGGCGGGGGCCATCGCCCGTCGTTTCTGCCGGGACGTGAATGATCACGCCCGCCTGGGCCGGGTGGTGGCGATCGCCGCCCGTGATCAGACGCGGGCCCGGGCCTTTGCCGATGAACAGGGGCTGCCCCTTGCCTATGACAGCTATCAGGCGCTGGCGGCCAGCGCCGAGGTGGAGGCCGTCTACGTGGCGGTGATCCACCCGGAGCACGCCGGCCTGATCAGGCAGATGTTGCTGGCGGGCAAGCACGTGCTGGTGGAAAAGCCGGCGGTGACTCAGGTCGCAGACTGGGATGCGCTGGTGCAGCTCGCCCGGACGCGCGGCCTGCTGCTGATGGAGGCGATGAAGGTGATGTGCTTCCCCGCCATGCGCGAATTGATGCGGCGGCTCGGCGCCCTGCCTGCTCCCAACCGGTTACGGGCGGCCTTCGGCTCGGTGCAGGAGCGAGGCGGCAAGCTGTTTGATCCCGCATTGGCCGGCGGCGCCGCCTGGGATGTGGGTGTCTATCCACTCTGGCTCTACGCCGCCATCTGCCACCAGCTGGGGCTGGCTGCGGGTGAGCCGCAGGTCGCTCTTTCCCGCCAGGCTGGCGAGGTGGATGAGGCCGCCAGCTTCCGCTTTGCCGGCGCCCTCGTGGCCGAGCTGGATGCCTCCATCGTCCAGGATCTCGACAAGGCGGCGTATCTGGGCGGCGAGGGCTGGGCCCTGCAACTGGTCGGCAAGTGGTGGAACCCCCAGCAGGTATGCTGGCTCACGGGCGATCCCTTGCCTGCCTGGCCGGGAGACATAGCGGAGCCGGTGGCGGGCGGTGGCATGCAGCACGAGGCGGATCATTTCGCCGCCTGTGTCAGGCAGGGGTTGAGCGATTCCCCCTGGGTGCCGCAGGCCCTGACCAGACAAGTGCTGGGGTGGGTCGAGCGCGGCTTGCAAGCCGGCTCGTGATCATGATGTGCAGAGAGGGCGCCGAGGCGCCCTCCCTTTTTGTCTGATCTCTTGCCGGCTTGAGCGGCAAGCGGCGAGCCGTCATGCCTCAGACGCTCACCCTATCTGCTCGTTGGCGACCCGGCTGTGGTCACCTGAGGCTGAGGCAGGGCTCCCTCCTGCGCGCGGCAAAACTGCAGGAAGCGGCGCAGGGTGGCCGAGTGGTATTTCTGCCGATGCCAGATGAGGGAGAGCTGGCGGGGGAAGCGCCGGGCAAGGGAGAAGGCCACCAGCCGACCGGCCTGCAACCGATCCGACACCGCCAGGCGGGAGATGAAGGAGATCCCCAGCCCTTTTTCAACCGCCAGCATCACGGCCTCCAGGGTGTTGAGCTCGAGCCCCGCCTGCCAGCGGGGCAACTCGGGCTGGATCTGCAGCTCGAACTGCTCGCGACTGCCCGACTGGGGTTCGCGCAGCACCCAGGTCTCATCGCTCAGCTGGCTGAGCGACAGGCGATTGCGCCGGGCGAGGGGGTGGTCGGGGTGGGCCACGATCAGCATCTCGTCATTGAGCCAGGGCTCGCTGACGAGATCCGGGTGGTGGTTCTGCCCCTCTATCAATGCCAGATCCAGCTCGAAGTTGGCCAGCAGGTGGCAGAGCTTGTGGGTGTTGGTGATGGTGACCCTGGGGGGCAGGCCCAGCTCCTGCTTGCTGCTGGCCAGCAGGGTAGGGAGCAGATAGTTGCCTATGGTCTGGCTGGCACCGAGGCGCAGCTGGCCGCTCGGCTCCGCATCCGGGCTGAACAGGGTCTCGATATCCTGCATCCGGGTCAGCAGCTCCTCGGCGGCCGGTTGCAGCAGGCGCCCCTCGTTGTTGAGCTGCAATCTGGGGTGGATGCGATCGAACAAGGGGGTGGCGAGCTGGCGCTCCAGCTCCTGCAACGACTGGGAGACGGCGCCCTTGCTGAGGCAGAGCTCGTTGGCGGCCAGTCCCAGATTGCCGTAGCGGGCTATGGTGGCGAACACCTTGAGTTGTTGCAGGGTCAGTTTCATGTTTGGTTAACCTGAACGATTGATTCAATTCATTTAGATATCGTAAACGATAGCCGCTCTTTATCCTATGCACATCGTCTCTCACAAGAGGTTTCAGACATGATCGCAAGAACCCGTCAATCCTTGGGCAAAGCCCCGACCCCCATGGCGGGCCTGGCCCTCGGGATCGCCAGTCTTGGTTGGTGCTGGGAAAATGCCGGTCAGTTCGATGGCCGCCTGCAGCTGCTGGGTGCCGCCGTCGCCGCCGTGCTGCTGGTGATCCTCACCTTCAAGTTTCTGCTCCATCCGCGCCTGCTGTGGCAGGATCTGGCTCACCCCGTGGTGGGCAGCGTGGTCCCCACCTATGCCATGGGCACCATGGTGGTCTCCAAGGCGATCGGCATGCTGAGCCCGGGCCTTGGCGAGGGGCTCTGGTTGTTTGCCGTGGTGCTGCACCTTCTCTTCCTGGCGACCTTCCTCTGGCACAGGGTCAGGCAGTTCGAGATCCATCACATGGTGCCGAGCTGGTTCGTGCCGCCAGTGGGCATTATCGTGGCTGACGTCGCCTTTCCCGGCGGCCAGTTTGCCGCGCTGGCCGACGGTCTGCTCTGGTTCGGCATGCTCTGCTACGCTCTGATGCTGCCGCTGATGCTCTACCGTCTCATCTTCAGCCATGAGGTGCCGGATGCTGCCAAGCCGACCATCGCCATTCTGGCGGCCCCTGCCAGCCTGTCACTGGCCGGCTACCTGACGGTGACCGAGGATCCTTCCCTGCTGCTGGTGGCCGTGCTGCTGGGGATCGCCATCCTGATGACCGGCATCATCTACCTGGCCTTCATCAAGCTGCTGCGTCTGCCGTTCTCACCGGGCTATGCCGCTTTTACCTTCCCGTTGGTGATAGGCGCCACCGCCCTGTTCAAGGTGGGGCACCTGCTGGAGCAGTGGCCGCAAGCGACTCACTATGTGGAACAGATCAATCTGCTTGCCCACTTCGAGCTGGGCGCCGCCACCCTGATTGTCGGCTACGTGGCCCTGCGTTATCTGATGTTCTTCCTGCCGCTGGGTGACAGCGGCATGGCGTCCGGCATGGCCCGGCACGGTGCCCGCCGCTAGGCAAAGACTCTGCTGGAGAGCAAGGGGATAAGGGGTCAGTCAACGAGAAGGGCATGCGTGATGACATGCTCCGCTGACCAGACAACAGCGGCAGCGCTCCACCATGGGTGGAGCGCTTTTTTGTCTCTTCTCGCGGGTCGAACGCGGGGTTGTCAGCCCCTGGCGGATCCATTTTTTGAACCAGCGCTCACCGTGGGGGGCTCACGATGAATTTCACTGGTATTACCTGTCAGGACGAATACAATGCAACCCCATTTTCTTCGTTTGACCTCATTCATGTCTGCCCAAGATCCTGTGTTTGACTCCTCTTTTCAGACCCGTTTGCTGCGCCCGCGTTACTGGCCGAGCTGGCTGGCGCTCGGTGCGCTTTGTCTGCTCGCCTTCGTGCCGCCCCGCTGGCGTGACAAGTTGGCAGAATGGCTGGCGCCGCTGATCGTCAAGGTGTCCAAGAAGCAGATTTATATCGCCAGGACCAACCTGGATATCTGCTTTGCCGACAAGAGCGACGCCGAGCGCGATGCCATTCTGATGACCTCCATTCGCATCGGTCTCAAGACCCTGCTCGGCTTCGGTGAGTTCACGGTGCGCAGCCCCGCCTACCTGATGAGCCGCATCCAGGTGAGCGGCTGGGAACATATCGAGGCCGAACAGGCCGCCGGCCGCCCCGTGATCCTGGTGGTGCCCCACAGCTGGCCGGTCGATGCCGCCGGCTACTACTTCACCCAGCGTGGTGTGCCCATGTGCACCATGATGAAGAGCTCCCGCAATCCGGTCTTTGACTGGCACCTCAACCGGGCCCGGGCCAAGAACGGTTGCCGCGTCTACGAGCGCAGCGCCGGCATCAAGGCGGTGATCCGGACCATCAAGGGGGGACACAGCTTCTTCTATCTGCCGGATCAGGATCATGGCCGCGAGAAGAGCATCTTTGCCCCCTTCTTCGGCTACCCCAAGGCGACCCTGCCGGCCCTGCCACGTCTGGTGCAGGTCAGCGGTGCCCGGGCCGTGCCCCTGCTGGCCTGCTATGACGAGGCGCACTACTGCTACCGTCTGGAGATAGAGGCGCCGTTTACGGATTATCCCAGCGCCGATCTGATGGCGGACACCTGCCGCATGAATGACATGGTGCAGCAGCAGCTGACCCGTCATCCCGGCCAATATATGTGGTTCCTCAAGATCTTCGATACCCGCGAGGATCAGGAGGGGCCGGATGGCCTCTACGAAGAGGGCATTAAACGGATCCGGGGAGATCTTCCCCCTCGCCCCTGAGGGGGTGCCAGCGCTGTTTGTCATGGCCCTTCGGGGCCATTTTTGTGGGCGCCGCATCCGGGATGGCGCACTCCCTTGCACCCCAAAGTGGAAAAAAATATCAGGATAATTAAAATAACCGTTTCTTTTCTATGACTTGATGGCGGCCATGTCCTCACACGATCCGGTTTTTGACACCTCATTTCATGCCCACCTGCTTCACCCGCGCTGGTGGGGCAGCTGGCTGGCGCTCGGTCTGTTGTGCCTGCTGGCGCTGGTTCCCCACGGGCTGCGCGATCGTTTTGCCAATGTCATGGCACCTGCCTTGCTGCGCTTTTCCAGGAAACAGGCCTATATCGCCGAGACCAACCTCAAGATCTGCTTTCCCGAGCTGGATGCGGCCGGGCGCCGCACCCTGCTGCTCAAGGCGATCCGCACCGGCCTCAAGACCTTCATGGGCTTTGGCGAGCTGACCCTGCGCAGCGCCGCCCACCTCAAGCGCCGCATCAAGGTGCGGGGCTGGGAACATATAGCGGCGGAGCAGGCTGCCGGGCGTCCCATGATATTGGTGGTGCCCCACACCTGGGCGGTGGACATGATAGGCCGCTACCTGACCGACGAGGGGCTTGTGCTGTGCACCATGATGAAGAGCCCGAAAGATCAGGTATTTGACTGGTACATCAACCGCGAGCGGGCCAAGGGGGGCAAGGTGTACGAGCGCAGCGTCGGCATCAAGCCGGCCATCAAGGCCATTCGCAGCGGCGCCAGCTTCTTCTACCTGCCGGATCAGGATCATGGCCGCGAGGCCAGCCTGTTCATCCCCTTCTTCGGCCACCCCAAGGCGACCCTGCCGGCGCTGCCCAAGCTGGTGAAGCTGACCGGTGCCAGGGCCGTGCCCATCCTCGCCTGCTACGACGAGGAGGAGGGCTGCTACCGGCTGGAGATTGAACCGCCGTTCGATCCTTATCCCAGCGGGGACCTGAATGCCGATGTCAACGCCATGAACCGCATGGTGGAGCGGCAGCTGCGCCGTCATCCCGAGCAGTACATGTGGTTTCTCAAGATCTTCGAAACCCAGGAGCATCAGACGGGGCCGGATGGTCTCTACGAAGAGGGCATTAAGCGGATCCGCAGCGGTCTGCCCCCCGAACCCTGAAGGGAAATACACCGGCTGGCGTGTTGAGCAGAGGCGGGTGACAACTGCTTGTCCTTCAGGCAGTTTGGTGGGCAAAAAGTCGGCAATCAGGGCGCCGCGGGGCGCCAGATAACAGGGATATGCAAGCTGGCCCCGCAGGGGCTATCTTCTGATGCGCAAATAGGGTAAAAGGGCGGCCATGAAAATTCCAAATCGAATCCAACCTCTGGTTGATGACGGCCTGGTCGATGACGTCATCAGCCGGCTGATGAGCGGCAAAGAGGCCGACGTCTATGTGGTGCGCTGCGGTGACGAGATCCGCTGCGCCAAGGTCTATAAAGAGGCGTCCAAGCGCAGCTTCAAGCAGGCCGTGGTCTATCAGGAAGGGCGCAAGGTACGCAACAGCCGCAGCGCCCGTGCCATGGAGAAGGGCTCCAAGTACGGTCGCAAGCAGCACGAAGAGGTGTGGCAGAACACAGAAGTCGACGCCCTGTTCAAGCTGGCGGCGGCCGGGGTGCGGGTGCCGCAGCCCTATGTCTGCCTCGACGGCGTCCTGCTGATGGAGCTCATCACCGACGAGGAGGGCAACGTGGCCCCCCGTCTCAACGACGTGGCGCTCTCGCCCGAGCAGGCCATCGCCGATCACGCCAAGGTGATCCGCTACGTGGTGCGCATGCTCTGTGCCGGCCTCATCCACGGCGACCTTTCCGAATTCAACGTGCTGGTGGATGCCCAGGGGCCCGTCATCATAGACCTGCCCCAGGTGGTGGATGCCGCCGCCAACAACCAGGCCAAGGCCATGCTGGAGCGGGACGTCAACAACATGCGCAACTACTACGGCATGTATGCCCCCGAGCTGCTCAAGACCCGCTACGCCAAGGAGATGTGGGCGCTGTTCGAAGATGGCAAGCTCACCCCCGAGAGCGAGCTGACCGGCCTGTTCGAGGAGAGCACCGAGGCCATCGACATCGATGCCGTGCTGCACGAGATCGAGAGCGCCGAAGAGGAGGCGCTGGCTCGTCAGGCGCGGATGAAGGCCGAGCAGGAAGACAGCTACTGATCCCCGCCATCATCACCTCATCAGTCACACCATGAGCGCCCTAGCGGCGCTCTTTTTATGGCCGCGACCTGCACCCGTGCCGAGTCAGGCAGGTGGCCATAGTGCGGGAGAGAGCCGGTAAAACCGCACCCAGCAGTCATCCCCTGCATGGTAGCGGCGATCCAGACATTGTCCGTTGGCGGCCGCTATGACCCTGAGGGAGGCGCCGTTGGCTTCGTCGCAGCTGATGAGCAGGGGCTCGGTCAGCACAGCTTGCTGCAACCAGCGCAGCAGGGTGCGGGCCACCCCTTCACCCCGGCGGGAGGGGCGGGTCTCGTAGCCTATGTGGCCAAGCCAGGCCAGGGTGGCCGGATTGTCGCCGTGGCGCAGGCGCAGGGCTCCGAGGATCTCCCCCCTCTCAAGGGCAAAGTAGGTGGTGGTGGGCGGGTAGTCCGGCGGCAGATGCCGTCCATCGGCATGGGCGAGCAGATCCTGCAGCCACTGATCCGGGTCAAATTGCGCCACCTGATAGAGTGGCAACCCGGCGGCGCCACATTCGGCCACATAACGGCGATAGGCGGGCGCATCACAAAGCTGTGCGGCCCGGCACTCTATGGCGGCCGTCATGAGCGCTGCTCTGCCGTCTGCAGTGGCTGGGGCGCGCTGTGGTGGGGCTCCTGCACGCAGGCCCGCTGCCGTCCCGTCTGCTTGGCGGCGTAGAGCGCCTGATCCGCCCGCAGATAGGCCTGCTCGAAGCTCTCTCCCGGCTGCAGAGAGGTGAGGCCCATGCTGAGGCTGATGGGGCCGCCCGCCAGCCAGCGGGTCGCCTCAGTGACCTCTTGTTGCAGGGCGTGGCAGTAGCCGGGCAGTGTCTGTGGCGTCTCCATCACCAGCAAGGCCAGTTCGTCGCCACCGAGGCGCCCGGCCAGCCCCGCCGGGGGCAGGTTCTCCCGGATCACCCGGCCCACCACCCGCAGCATGGCATCACCGGCGGGATGACCGTGCCGGTCGTTGATCAGCTTGAAGTTGTCCAGATCGATCAGCAGCAGCTGGCATGGACGGGCGTGTCGGCATGCACGCGCCGCCAGCTGCAGCTCGAAATGGTGGCGGCTGTCCAGTCCGGTCAGGGCGTCCAGATTGGCGCGCCGTTCCAGCTCGCGCTGGGTCGCCAGCAGCGCCTGCTGCTGGCGGGTGTGCACCAGGCTGAGCAACAGATAGCTGCGGGCTATGGTGAAGAGCAGGCTGAGCAGGATCACGGGCCCGAGCAGGGGATCGGTAAAAGTCGTGGCCGCGAACTCGGGCAGCCAGAGGTGCTTGGCGATCCGCAGCAGTTGCAACAGCAACTGCAGGCCGAGCAGCAGAATGGCAAAGCGCAGCACCCGATAGCCGGGGGCCAGCCGTTGATAACGCCAGAGCTGCCAGATCAGCACAGCCATCTGCAGCGAGAGCACGGCGGAGAGCACTATGATCCGGCTGTGCACATCGGACAGCGGCCGCAGGCTGGCGGTCAGGGCAAACAGCGCGAAGCCGGTGAGGGCGATGGCGGGGCAGAGCCAGCCCAGCCGGTCCGCCTCGCGCCGAAAGAAATGACGCAGGCCCCGCTCATAGAGCAAGGGGGTGGCGATCAGCAGCAGGTTGGTCAGCAGAATATTGGCGAGGGAGGTCTCCCCCGCGAGCGGGCGGATCAGCAGGCAGCCGAAGGCGGCGGCGATGGCCAGCTCGCTGGCCGACCAGTAGAGCAGGGCCCGGATGCGGCGCTGGGTATGCCACACATAGGCGAAAATGGCCGCGACCCCGACGTGCGACAGCGTGACGAACAGCACCAGGCTCAACAATTGCGCTGAGGAAAACAGATTTTGCATCTAGGGGTCTCTCTGGGCTCGTCCTGCCGGTCACTGTGTCTCGACCCGGAGGGTCGCCATGACAGTGCCGGATCACAACATGAATCCGACCCATTATCAATGGCTTGAGCGGCTGGATCCCGATCCTGGCCACAACCGGATCGATGGCGGCAGCTGACGGGATTCATCAAGGGTTCGAAACGGGGTTTGTCGATCGCGCCGCCCGTCTGGGGAGTGTCAGGTTGGCTGCACCGGCAGCGCCATGACGGTGGCCTCCCGGCCGAGATGGGCCAGCAGGCGGCGCACATCGTCCAGCGTGATGATGAGGGTGGCTGTGTTGACCAGCGGGTGGCACTGCACCCGTTCGGCCTGCCAGATGGTGTGGTCCACCACCAGGGTCACCGCCCGCTCTGTGTCGCGCACCATGGCGAGCAGGGTCACGGCGCCCGGGGTGAGGCCGAGCACGGCAGCCAGCCGTTCGGGGGAGCCAAAGCTCAGCCGCTTGACCCCGAGCGCCCTGGCCAGCGCCTTGAGATCGACCCGGCTTTCTTCAGGTGTCACCACCAGAAACAGCCGCTCGCTTTTGGGGTCGCGCAAAAACAGGTTCTTGGTCCTGGCGGCGGGCAGGTCGGGCAGCAGCTTGCTCGCCTCCTCACAAGTGAAGACGGGGGCATGGTCGATGCGCTGATAGGAAATGGCCAGCCGGTCCAGCAGGGAATAGAGTGTCACCAGGGCTCCTCGTGTCGGGTGAACAGGCGCATGGGCAGAGGGTCGAGCTTAGCAGCTTGGCCCCGGCCGCGCAGCCTGGCGTGGCAATTGCGGCCAGGCACTGTATGAACGTACAATAGTCTCATCCCAAGGCCGACCCCTTTATCCTGAATGACTGCGACCCAGCCCACAGTGACGACCACTTCTCCTGCCACGCCGCCTCGCGACGGTTTCATCCTGACCCGTCATGGCCGGGATGTGCGCGGCCGGGCCGGGCAAGAGGGATGCACCGAGATAGTGATGTGGCTCTGGAGCGAGCAGGGGCCGGTGCGGCTGGTGGTGCCGGGGCAGGAGCCCGTGTTCTTCCTGCCGCAAAGCCACATGCAGGAGGCGGCCGAGCTGTTCAAGGGGGCCGGCGTGAGCGGGCGATTTCGCCGTCTGCCCATGCACACCTTCGACGGGCGTGCCGTGGTGGGCTGCTATTTCTCCACCCTGAGCGCCTTTCACCGCGCCATAGAGTTGCTGCTGATCCGCGGGCTGGAGCACTTCGAGGCGGATATCCGGCTGCCGGAGCGTTTCCTGATGGAGCGCTTCATCACGGCCGGGGTCCGTTTCGGCGGCCATGCACGGCAGAAGGGGGGCAAGCGTGGCTACTGGGAGGTGAACGAGGCGCGCTGCGCCCCGCAGGCGGTGACGCCGAGCCTCTCCTGGGTGTCGCTGGACGTGGAGTGTGCCATGGACGGGGCCCTCTTCTCCGTGGGGCTCTATAGCCGTGAGGATGCGCGCGTCATCATGATAGGCGCCCCCGAAGCCGGTGCCGAGGCGTGGGAGACCCGCATCGAGTGGGTGGCGGATGAAAATGCCCTGCTGAGCGCACTGGAAACCTGGTTCAGCCAGCACGATCCCGATCTGGTGATCGGCTGGAACGTGGTCAATTTCGACTTTCGCCTGCTGCTGCGCCGCGCCGAACTCAACAAGCGGCGGCTGCGCCTAGGGGGGGGGGGGGGAGGGCGGGGGCGCGAACTCTGCTTCTGGCGCTCGTCACGCAACGATCCCCAGACCGGCAACGTCATCATCCCGGGTCGCATGGTGCTCGACGGCATCGACACCCTGAAAAGCGCCACCTGGCAGTTTGCCAGCTACAGCCTGGATGCGGTGGCAAGCGAGCTGCTCGGTCGCGGCAAGGATATCGAGGATGTGGCGAACCGGGGGGAGAAGATCACCGAACTGTTCCACTCCGACAAGGAGGCGCTCGCCCGCTACAACCTGGAAGATTGCAGGCTGGTGTGGGAGATCTTCGACTACTGCCACCTCATTCCCTTTGCCATCGAGCGCGCCTCCCTCACCGGCCTCGAACTCGATCGGGTGGGGGGCTCGGTGGCGGCCTTCACCAACCTCTACCTGCCGCGGCTCCATCGCGGCGGCTATGTGGCGCCCAATCTGCCTGCCGATGGTGGGCTGGCGAGCCCGGGCGGCTATGTGATGGACTCCAAACCCGGCCTCTATCGCCACGTGCTGGTGCTCGATTTCAAGAGCCTCTATCCCAGCATCATCCGCACCTTCTGCATCGATCCCATGGGGTTGGTGGAGGGGTTGCAGTACCCAGAACAGGCCATTCCCGGCTTTCGCGGCGCCCTGTTCTCCCGTACTCGCCACTTTTTGCCGGATCTCATCGCCACCCTGTGGGCGGCGCGAGACAGGGCCAAGGCGGCCAGCAACAAGGCGCTCTCCCAGGCCATCAAGATCATCATGAACTCCTTCTACGGCGTGCTGGGCTCGGGGGGCTGTCGCTTCTACGATCCCAGGCTCGCCTCTTCCATCACCTTGCGTGGCCACAGCATCATGCAGCAGACCCGGGAGTGGATCGAGGCGCAGGGGTTCGAGGTGATCTACGGCGACACCGACTCCACCTTCGTCCACCTTAATCGGGACACCAGCCCCGAGGCGGCGGACGAGATTGGCCATGAGCTGGCCCGGATGATCAACGACAACTGGAGTGCGCTGATCAGGCGCGAGTTCGACCTGCCGAGCCATCTGGAGATCCAGTACGAGACCCATTACCGCCGTTTCCTGATGCCCACCATCCGCGGGCTGGAGAAGGGCAGCAAGAAGCGTTACGCCGGCCTGGTTGGAAAACAGGAAGAGGGGCGAGGGGAGGAAGAGCATCTGGTGTTCAAGGGGCTGGAATCGGTGCGCACCGACTGGACCATGCTGGCCAAGCAGTTTCAGACCCGGCTCTACGAGCTGGTGTTTCACGACCAGGACCCCAGCGGCTACGTGCGCACCATAGTGGATGAGACCCGGGCCGGCCTGCACGATGACTTGCTCATCTACCGCAAGCGGCTGCGCCAGAAGCTGGAGGAGTACCAGAAGAACGTGCCACCCCACGTGCGGGCGGCGCGTCTGGCCGACGAGGAGAATCTGCGCCGCGGTCAGCCCCAGCGCTATCAGCACAGGGGCACCATCGCCTATCTAATGACGCTGGGCGGCCCGGAACCGCTGGAATACAGGCGCAGCGCCATCGATTACGAGCACTACATCGACAAGCAGCTGAGGCCCATCGCCGACGCCATACTGCCCTTCATCGGCGAGTCATTCGACCGGATCTGCGGCCAGCAGCTGGATCTCTTCTAGCCCGAAGGCGTGCAAGGCGTGGAGGGAAGGGACGCGGGGAGGTGAGCTCAGGCGGGTGCAAGCTGACCTCTGTTCCCGATTGGCAAGAAGCCGAAATGCAAAAAGCCCGCTGTTAAGCGGGCTTCTTTAATCTGGTGCGTCCTAGTGGATTCGAACCACCGACCCCCACCATGTCAAGGTGATGCTCTAACCAGCTGAGCTAAGGACGCAGGGTGCGCATGGCGACTTTGTGTTGCAGGGGAGTGGTGGGTTTAATTGGATTCGAACCAACGACCCCTACCATGTCAAGGTAGTGCTCTAACCAACTGAGCTATAAACCCACATCTGCAATATATTCAATTTATTCAAACTGTTATGGTGCGTCCTAGTGGATTCGAACCACCGACCCCCACCATGTCAAGGTGATGCTCTAACCAGCTGAGCTAAGGACGCATAACAGTGTCGTGATGGTGCGTCCTAGTGGATTCGAACCACCGACCCCCACCATGTCAAGGTGGTGCTCTAACCAGCTGAGCTAAGGACGCATCACGAAAAGTGGTGGGTTTAATTGGATTCGAACCAACGACCCCTACCATGTCAAGGTAGTGCTCTAACCAACTGAGCTATAAACCCGCTTTTCAGTACGCAAGCGAACACGACGTCGCTGGCGTGGTCGGCATACTACCCATGCCCCCCAAGGCTGTCAACAGGCCGCACACACAAAGGAGACTGTTTGCCCAGTTCTTGCGCAGCCTGTTGATTTTGCAGGCGAGCCACTCTCGTGAGCGGCTCGCCGAGCACACATTTACTGGGCCCGGGAGAGGGCGGTACAGGCCTCTGGACTGGCGAAGCGGCCATAGATGAGGCGCAGGCGGGCGCCCAGCATCAGGGCGGCGCCGGTCAGGCCGACGATGAAGCCGACCCAGAAGCCTTGCGGCCCCATGCGTGGCACCAGCCAGTCGGTCAGCCCCAGGATCATGCCGGTGGGCAGCCCGAGACCCCAGTAGGCGACTATGGTGACGTAGAAGATAGCCTTGGTGTCCTTGTAACCGCGCAGGGCCGCGGCCGCGACCACCTGCACCGAATCGGAGATCTGGTAGATGGCGGCAAAGAACAACAAGGTGGCGGCCAGCGTGATCACCTGCATGTCGTCGGTGTAGATCCCCGCGATATGCTCGCGCAGCAGCACAGTCAGGGCGGCGGTGCCGGCGGCGACCGCCATGCCCAGCATCAGGCCGGTACGGGCGGCGACCCTGGCGTGAGCAGGCTGGCCTTCGCCTATGCTGTGGCCGACCCGGATGGTCACGCCTACCCCAATCGACAAGGGCAGCATAAACACCAGGCTGGAGAAATTCAGGGCTATCTGGTGGCTCGCCACCGTTTCGGCGCCGAAGGGGGCCAGCATCAGGGCCACCACGGTAAACAGGGTCACCTCGCAGAAGATGGCCATGGCGATGGGGAAGCCCAGCCGGAACAGGCGCCAGATCCGGCTGCCATTGGGACGGGCGAGTTGAGCGAACAGGTCAATCTTCTTGAAGTGGGAGGATAACTTCACGTAGAGGATCATCGCCAGCAGCATGGCCCAGAGCACTATGGCGGTGGCGACGCCGCAGCCGACACCGCCGAGCTTGGGCATGCCGAAGTGACCGTGGATGAAGACGTAGTTCGCGGGAATATTGACCGCCAGCCCCACGAAACCTATCACCATGGTCGGCATGGTGTGGGAGAGCCCCTCACTGAAGTTGCGCAGCACCTGGAACAGCACGAAGGCGGGCAGACCCCACATGATGGCGTGCAGGAAGCCGGTGGTCTTGTCCGCCATGACAGGATCCACGTCCATCAGATGCAGTGCCAGCGGGCTGAAATAGAGCGCCAGCATGGCGAAGGGGATCACCATCAGCGCCAGCCAGAAGCCCTGGTGCACGGCCGGGCGCACCTCGTCCCGTTTGCGAGCGCCATTGAGCTGGGAGACGATGGGGGTGAGCGCCATTATGATGCCCTGGGTCAGCAAGATGATCGGCAGCCAGAAGCTGGAGGCGACCGACACTGCCGCGAGATCCACGGCGCTGACCTGGCCCGCCATCACGGTATCGACGAAGCTCATGGCGACCTGGGCGACCTGGGCCACCAGAATGGGGCTGGCTAAACGAACGAGCTGCCTCGCCTCGGACCAATAACGTTGCACTGACACCTCCGAGTGGATCAGATAAATGAGAAAGAACGGATAACGGATGGGCTTTTGTCTCCCCACTGTGGGGAGACAACATGCGGGGGTGTCATTCTAGCCTGAAAATCAACCATCGTGAAACGGTTGAGGCGTGGCTTTGTGGCGGGATCAGGCGTCTTCGTGATCGCTGATCAGCAGATTGGCGGCGGCATAGGCGGCCTGCTCGCGCAGATCGGCCGGCACCCGCTCGTCAGAGGCCACGGCGTTGAGCGCCCGTATAGCCGCGGCGATGGCTTGCGGCACATAGCCCTGATCACCTGAGCCTATCTGGTTATAGGCGATGCGAATGGCCTCACAACATTGATATACCTGCATTTCTTTTTCCTCGTTAACCCGAATGTGAACGCCGTCACTATAGCGATCGAGGGCTGGCTTGTCAGCTGGCGCGCTTGTCAGTGCCGCGGCGCGGGGTTAACCTGCCTTTTTTCGTAGCAGGAGACGAGACATGTTCACCGGCATAGTGCAGGGGACCGCCGAACTGGTGGCCATCGAAGAGCTGCCCAACTTTCGCACCCACCTGATCCGCATGCCCAGCCTGGCCTGGGGTCAGGGTCTGGCGCTCGGCGCCTCCGTGGCTCACAACGGCTGCTGCCTGACCGTCACCCGGGTGGAAGGGGATCTGGTCAGCTTCGATCTGATGCAGGAGACACTGCGTCTGACCAACCTCGGCCAGCTGCAAACTGGGGACAAGGTCAACGTGGAGCGGGCGGCCCGCTTTGGCGACGAGATCGGCGGTCATGCCATGTCCGGCCACATCATGGGCACGGCTGAGGTGATCTCCGTCATCGACACCCCCAACAATCGCCAGGTGTGGTATCGCCTCGCCCCCGAGCTGATGAAATATGTGCTGACCAAGGGTTACATCGGCATCGACGGCATCAGCCTGACCGTGGGGGAAGTGCGTGAGAACACCTTTTGCGTCAACCTGATCCCGGAGACCCTGGCCCGCACCAACCTCGGCTGGGTCAAAGCCGGCTGGCACACCAACATCGAGATAGATCCCCAGACCCAGGCCATCGTCGATACGGTGGAGCGGGTGTTGGCGGCGCGCCAGCCGGGGTGATCTGGCTGGTTCAACTCCCCCTGGCGATTTGCCATAGAAAAGGGCCTGCATCCTGCAGGCCCTTTGTGATCTCTTGATCGCTTTCGCTCGCCGTCACAACAGCCGCTCGGCTTTTTGTGACTCGCAATCAGAACAGCGGCTCGGCTTTTTGTGATTCGCAGTCAGAACATCTGCTCGGCTTTCTGTGACTCGCAGTCAAAACATCTGCTCGGCTTTTTGTGACTCGCAGTCAAAACATCTGCTCGTCGTCTGCATCCACAAACAGCTGCAAACAGTCGCGGGCTTCGTCCCGGTGCAGCCGCAGGTGGATGGGGTTGCAGCAGGCCATGCAATCCTCGTAGAACTCCTGATCCCCCTGGCTGGCATCCAGCTCGACCCGGGTGTGATGGCCACAGTGGGGGCAGACGATACGCTTGCTGGTGTACTCGATCATGGTGACCTCCTCGGGCCCGTGGGCCGCCTATCTTCCCTGATTCTAGTCGGCCGGGAGGGGGTTGACCGCGAGCAAGCGCACGTTTATGACAGAGATCAAGGGCGCCGCCGTGTCAGGTTTTCTGGCCCTATGCGCCCCTGGTTCCTGCGCGCGTTCACGCCACCCAGCTGGCCAGCATGTCGGCATCCAGTTCGGCGAGCGAACGCAGCTGGTGATCGGCGATGGCCAGACGCGGATCGCCCACCAGGGCGGGATCCGGTACTATGAGCGCCTTCATGGAGGCCGCCTTGGCCGCCAGCAGGCCGGTGAAACTGTCCTCTATGGCCAGACAATGTACCGGCAGGATGCCGAGCTTCTCGGCGGCGTGGATATAGACATCCGGGTGTGGCTTGCCGAAGCGCTCCACCTCGGCGGAGTGCACCGCCAGGAAGCGATCGCGGATACCGAGCTTGCCGAGCACAGCCTCCACCATGGAGAAGGGAGAGGAAGTCGCCAGACCCACTTTAAGCCCCTGTGCTTCCATCAGGGTCAGCGCGTCCAGCACGCCGGCCTTGGCCTCACCTTCGCTCAGGATGAGGGCGTTGACCCGATCCAGAATACGCTGCACCACCTCTTCCTGACTGGGGCCCACCCAGGGGCGCAGCCGATACCAGTGCGCCACCAGCTGATCGATGCGCACGCCTATGGTGGAGTTGCAATCTTCCTCGCTGTGGGGGTGACCCAGCTCGGAGAAGACAGCCATCTGGGCCCGTTGCCAAAAGGGTTCCGAGTCGATCAGAACACCATCCATATCGAAGATCACGGCAGCTAACATCTTGTACTCCTGACAAATTTGAAGGGGGATTATAAGCCCGACGGGCAAATGCAAAAGGGGCATTGCCATGCCCCTTGCGCCCGATCACATCGGCAAACGTTTGTTTTGCTGTGGCAAAAAATAAGGGTTAGAAAATCACTTCTACCTTGGCGGCGACCGCCTTGGCCTTTTCCACCGCATCCGGGCAATCCTGGGCGCGGGCCAGCGCCACGCCGAGACGGCGGCGACCGGCTATCTCCGGCTTGCCAAACAGCCGCAGCTGGGCACCCGGCACCAGGGCCAGCGCCTCGCCAATTCCTTGATAACGGATGTCCTGACTGTGCCCCTCGCGCAGCACCACGGCGGAGGCGCTCGGCCCGTACTGGGTGATGGTGCCGACCGGCAGCCCCAGAATGGCGCGCACGTGCAGGGCGAACTCGGAGAGATCCTGGGAGATCAGGGTCACCATGCCGGTGTCGTGCGGGCGGGGCGAGACCTCGCTGAACCACACCTCGTCGCCCTTGATGAAGAGCTCGACCCCGAACAGGCCGTAACCGCCCAGCGCCTCGACCACCTTGGCCGCTACGGCTTTGGAGCGGGCCAGTGCCAGCTCGCTCATGGCTTGCGGCTGCCAGGATTCGCGGTAGTCGCCATCTTCCTGACGATGGCCTATGGGCTCGCAGAAGTGGATGCCATCCACCGCCCGCACCGTGAGCAGGGTGATCTCGTACTCAAAAGGCACGAAGCCCTCGACGATCACCTTGCCGCGACCGGCGCGTCCCCCCTCCTGGGCATAGGTCCAGCTGTCGTCCAGTTTGGCGAGATCCCGCAGCACGCTCTGCCCCTTGCCGGACGAGCTCATCACGGGTTTCACCACGCAGGGCAGGCCGATCGCCTCGACGGCGGCGATGAACTCCTCCTTGCTCTGGGCGAAGCGATAGGGGGAGGTGGGCAAGCCCAACTCTTCGGCGGCGAGCCGGCGGATCCCCTCCCGGTTCATGGTGAGCTGGGTGGCGCGGGCGTTCGGCACCACCTTGACCCCCTCCTGCTCAAGCAAGGCCAGGGTATCGGTGGCGATGGCCTCGATCTCGGGGATGATAAGGTCCGGCTTGACCTTGGCCACCAGGGCACGCAGGGCGTTACCGTCGAGCATGTCCAGCACGTGGGCTTTGTGCGCCACCTGCATGGCGGGGGCATTGGGGTAGCGGTCGGCGGCGATCACCTCGATCCCGAGCCGTTGCAACTCGATGGCGACTTCCTTGCCGAGTTCCCCCGAGCCAAGCAGCAGGGCGCGGGTGGCGCCGGGGCGGGTGGCGGTTCCAAACATGTGATCTCTCCTGATGTCGTTGGTCACAGTTGATGGCCGCTATTGCGGGAATAGCGGGCAAAAAAAGAGGCACGCATGGCGTACCTCAGGAAACGGATTTGTGGGCGCGCTGCTCCAGATGGGTGAGCAGCGTGATGGCGCCAATGATGATGGCAGCGCCGAGCCACAATCGGCCGGGCGGTGCCCAGCCAAACACCAGCCAGCCTGCCAGCACGTTCATGGGCAGCTTGGCAAAATCAAAGGGTTGCACGAACGAAGCCTCGGCCACGCTGTAGGCGCGGGCGATGGACATCTGGGCCAGCGCAGACAGCACCCCTGACACGGCCACCAGCAGCCACTGGGTTTCGCTCGGCCACTGCCACTCAGGCAGGGCCAGCATGGCGTTGAACGGGGTGCTGAAGATGAGCAGGTAGACCACTATGGTGTGGGACGACTCGCTCGCCGCCTGATAGCGCACCAGCAGGGAGTAACCGGCCCAGAACAGGGCGGCCGCCACTGGCAGCAGGGAGGCCCAGCCGAAATCATCGGTCCAGGGGGCCAGGATCACCATGGCGCCGACAAAGCCCGCCAGGGTCGCCAGAATGCGCGCCCGGCTCACCTGCTCCTTGAGCAGCAGGGCCGATCCCAGAGTGGCAAACAGCGGGGAGGTCATCAAGAGCGCTATCCCCTGCCAGATGGGCACAGGCACCGCCAGCGCCCACAGCCAGAACTGGATGCCGATCACGGCCAGCAGCACCCGCAGCAGGTGCAGCCTCAGTTGGTTGGTCATCAGGGACTGGCGCAAGCCGTGGCGAACCAGCCAGGGCAGCAGACAGATCAGGGCAATCAGGTATTGATGAAAGGCGACCTGGGTCGAGGGGAGGCCAAGTTTGAAGCTGACGTACTGGCTCAGGCTGTTGACGGCGGCGAAGCAGAGGCCTGCCACCATCATCCAGACTGCACCGGCAAAAGGAGAGTGCCTGCGCGAGTGTGCCATGGGATCCGGGTCACTGAAAAAAGTGCGGCGGATCATAACGGCAATCGTTTGTTCTGCCAAGCCTTGGGCGGCTGGCTGCGGTCCGTTGGCGATAGAATGAACTAAGGTCAAAATTTTTGAACAAGTTGAGCATCTATTTTCGCTATCCGCATATAAGCTCAGCGTTTAGAGTGACCTCCATCGACAGCCAAGCTGTTCAACCGACCACCTAATGGAGTTTCACCATGGCTAACATCCTCGTTCTCAAGTCCAGCATCCTGGGCCAGTATTCCCAATCCAACGCCCTGATCGACGGTTTCCTGGCCGACCATCAGTCCGATACCGTCACAGTGCGTGATCTGGCGGCCCTCAACCTGCCGGTACTGGATGGCGAGCTGGCTTCGGGTTTGCGCGGTGGTGACAACCTCAATGAACGCCAGCTGGCCGTCATGGCCCAGTCCGACGAGCTGGTCGCCGAATTGAAGGCGAGCGACCTGGTGGTGATTGCCGCCCCCATGTACAACTTCAACATCCCGACCCAGCTGAAAAACTGGATCGATCTGGTGGCCCGTGCCGGCGTGACCTTCCGTTACACCGAAACCGGTCCGGTCGGTCTGGTGGAGAACACCCGCGCCCTGGTGATCAGCCCCCGTGGCGGCATGCACGTCGGCAGCGCCACCGATCTGGTGACTCCCTACATGCGTACCGTGCTGGGCTTCATCGGCATCAAGGACGTGGACTTCATCTACGCCGAGGGCATGGGCATGGGCCCGGACGCCCAGGCCAAGGGCATAGAGCAGGCCAAAGGCCAGCTGGAAACCCTGGCTCTCTGATCAAGAGACAGGCCATGGCGGGCGCGGCATAACGCAGAGCCGTGTCGTACCAAACGAAACAACGCAGCCCAAGGGCTGCGTTGTTGTTTCTGTGCGGGCGAAGACGGGGTCAACAGGGGCAAAGGGCGCGAGTCAATCCCGAATGAAGCGGCGACAGCCGCTGCCCACCATCAGGCACACGGCGACCAGAGAGCCCAGCAACAGGGTGCTGAGCCACTGTTCGGCACTGTCGGGCAGGCGGGGGGAAAACAGGCTGATCATGAGAAGGGCACAGAGGGTGATCAGACTGGTCTGTCGGGTCAGGAACATCATGGGTCATCCTTGGCTGCGGCTGGTGAGTGGAAGGCTAACCGCGGTCTGTGACAGCAAGATGTATCCATACTTCTTGCCGAAGGTCAGTCGACCGGGGTAGCCATCACCATAGCAGCTTTTGCGGCCGGAGCCAGCGACATGGGTCGGGTTGTGATCCGGATCCCTATCTGAACTGTTTCTGATCCGGTCGGTAGTGGAAGTCGCCGCTGGCAAGCCTGGCGATCAGGGCCGCCTGGTCGAGATCCTGCGCCTTGCAGAGATCATCCAGATCATCGTAACGATCACGCAGCTGCATGTTGATCAGGCTCAGCAGCATGTTGACGTCCATGGTGGCGAAGTTGTTCAGGTTCATGAGGTGTGCTCGTTATCCAGCAGATGCAGCTGTTCGATGGCGTCGCTGACACTTTGCAGGTGCAGGCGAATGGTCTGGCGCGCCTCGCTGGGCAGATAGTCGGTGAGGGTATGCTGCCAGCTGCCCGCTTCGCTCTTGAGTTGCTGGAACAGGGTGAGCCCGGCCTGGGTGAGTGACACCAGACTGACCCGCTTGTCCTGTTCGCTGCTCTCGGTAAACAGGATCCCCTTCTCCACCAGGCGGTGGATTTCGCGGGAGATCCGCACCTTGTCCATCCCGCTCGCCTCTACCAGCTCTTTCTGGCTGATGGGGTAGTTGGGGCCAAGCACCATCATCAGGCGCCACTGGGGCACCGTCAGCTGATAGCGCTGCTGGTAAAACTGCTCAAAAGTGTCGCGCACCATCTCGGCGGCGTGAACCAGCTGATAGGGGGGATAGTGCGCAAGCAGCTCTATGATCTTTGACATATGACATCCTGCTGTGACGGCTGCATCGGGTGCAGTTTCTCTTGATACTTTGACCTTGATGATACGTAACACAAGGACATTTGTCTGAACATGCACCAGAGAAATGTGCGGTTGCGCACGTCATCCGCCGCAACCGGGTCTGTTCGAAGCTGATTTTTGCCTCGGGTTGCTCAGCCTTTACGCAGCCAGATCAAGGCGTTGTGCTTGAGCCAGGCTTCGCGGCTCTGCAATGTGTAGAGCGCCGCTTCATCGCGACTGCCCACCTGCCAGCTCTGTGGCTCCTGTTTGGGCAGCTTGCGCTGACCCAGCAGACAGGCCGGCACATGGGCATTGGCCTTGATGGCCGCATCCAGCCGTGGCTGCGCCACTTCGGGGCCGTCACAGACAAACGCCATCAGCGCCCTGTTGTAGAGCAGCCAGCTGGAGGCCTCGTCGAAGCGGACCAGCAAGGCGCGCAGGGCGGCCCAATCCCCTTGCAGGGCATAGAGGCTGGAGAGGGGATAACGGCAACCCAGCTCATCGGCGATGCACAGGTCGAGCAGCGCCAGATATTCGCTGCGCGCCTGTTCGAGCTGGCCGAGGCGCAGCAGGCAATCGGCCCGGCCGGCTCTGGCGGCGAGCAGGGGGCGGGCCTCGTGGGCACTCCAGCCGTGGCCGGCCATCTGCTGCCAGAAGGCGGCATCGAACAGGGGCTCGGCATCGTCAATCACCTTGTCAAACCAGCCGAGGCGAGCCTGGGGATCGCGGCAGGCATCGGCCAGTTCGAACCACTGCTGCCACTGCTCGGCCTGCTCGCTATCGAGGGCTGCCTGAGCGCCGGGCACTGCCTGATACTCATCCAGCTGCAGCAGCTGGTTGAGCGCCGTCTTCATGTTCTGACGCTGGCGTTTGCAAAATTCCATGAAGGGCAGCTCGCTGCCGGCGGCCGCGTGCAGCATCTGGGCCATGGGCTTGTCGCGAAACAGGCTGAGCTCGGCGGCCAGACTGAAGCGGTACTGGGTGGTGGGATCGTTCAGATCCTTCGGCTTGGGCCAGCTGGCAAACCCCTGGCTGAAGCCGTAACACCACTGGCCGAGGGGGTGGCTCTGCGCGAACACCTGCTCCGGGGTCTCGGTGGAGAGACGGCACTGACTCGGCAAGGCGAGCTGGGCCTCGTCCGCCTGGGCTTCCAGTTCAGCGATCAGATGGTGCAGCGCGTCGCTGCTCTTCTCATCCAGCTCGGCGTCATGTGGCAACAGACCGGCCAGCGGGGCCTGCCAGTCAGGGGCATCCGGTCCCACCAGACGGGCGCACAGAAAACCGTGCAGCGCCGGGTAGGTCATGTCCTGCCCACTGTGGGTCTGGATCCATTGATTGAGATGACGGGTACGAGTGGATGGATTCATCGACAGTTCCTCTGGATTTGAACAGCGGCGCAGTCTACCCAAAAGTGGGGTTATTTGCAGCAAAGCCCTGGCTGACTGACGATTATATCGCCACCAACCGGGCTGGCCGCCCCGAAAATCGTGTGAGAGAAGGGCAAGGGACTAGGCCCGGTTACCGCTCTTGAGGTAACATGCGCGCCCATACGGGCAATGAAAAATTGGCCATCCGGATAATGAAAGAAGAGATCACCATGTTACAGATTGGCAAGATGAACACCCTCACCGTAATCGAGCTCGAAGAGAGGGGCGCCTGGCTTGCGGCCGACGAATATGGCGAGCTGTTGCTGCCCAAGCGTCAGCTGCCGGAAGGCGTGGCCGAGGATGACGGTGTGGAAGTCTTTCTCTATCTGGATGCCGACTGCGAGCCGGTGATCACCACCGACAAGCCGTTCGCCATGGTGGGTGACATAGTCGGCCTCAAGGTGGTCAATGCCAACAAGATCGGGGCCTTCCTCGACTGGGGCATGAAAAAGGATCTGTTCGTGCCGACCCGCGAGCAGAACAAACCCATGCAGGTGGGCCACGTCTATCTGGTGCACCTGATGCTCGACAACGAGGGGCGCATGGTGGGCACCAGCCGGCTGGAACGTTTCCTGCGCACCGACAAGCCTCCCTTCAAGGCCGGTGACGAGGTGACGGCGCTGCCGGGCGAACACACGCCGCTTGGCATCAAGGCGATTGTCAACGGTGAATACTCTGGCATGCTGTTCAAGAACGAGGTATTTGGCCGGGTGATGACGGGTCGACCGCTGACCGCCTGGGTCAAGCAGGTGCGCGACGACGGCAAGCTGGACTTGACCCTGCAAAAGCCGGGCATGGATCGGATGGACGACGCCGGTGGCCGGATCCTGATCCGGCTGATGAAGCAGGGTGGCAGTCTGGCGGTGGGCGACAAGAGCGAACCCGAGCTCATCTACAAGATGTTCAACATGAGCAAGGGTACCTTCAAGAAGGCCATCGGCGGCCTCTACAAGCAGGGCAAGATTGTCATCGAAGACAACTGCATCACGCTCGTTGCTGCCGATAGCACGCCGGACGGCGAATAAGTGCCGAGTCCCTGTGTCGGCCTGTGTCAGGCCCGGGATGGGCTCTGCCTCGGCTGTGGCCGTACCCTGACCGAGATCGGGCACTGGTCGGCCATGGAGAGCGATGCCCAGCTGGCTGTGATGGCCGAGCTGGATGGGTCAACAAGCACCCATGCGTGCCCTGGCTGTGGCGAGCCGGCGTTTTGCGCCGTCTCCGCCGGTCAGACCATAGATCAGTGCTGGTGCAGCCAGCTGCCCGTCTTGCCCATGAGCGAGGCGAGCGCCTGCTGGTGTCGTCGCTGTCTGGCCAAGGCCATAGCGGCGCAGGCTTAGCAGAGAACAAAAACAAGAAAGGCGCCAATGGCGCCTTTTTTATGCCTGTTGCTGGCGGTGCCAGCGCACATGGACATTGTGCTCGTTCAGATAACGGGGCAGCAGGAAGGTGGCATAGATCACCTCAAACTCATCCTGATGGTCCAGCAAGCCGACCCACACTTCGACCCAGCGCTCCATGTCGACCGGCACACCGAGTTCGGTTGACCAGTCTCCGTTGGGCAGGGTCGCCTCGACGGCGCCACGCTGTTCAAATTCCAGGGTGATGTCGACGATTTGTTCGGGGGCCAGCATGTCTGCGGCCTGCTCAAGAAACTGATCATAGGCCCATTCGACCAGCTGATCCGGGGTACGCTGTTCCATGAAATCACTCCAGATACATCGAGGTTCGCTACTGTAGCAAGTATTGACGGTGGCGGCCAGACCAGTGCGGATGGCCATTTGCTGCCTGTCCAACGAAGCGGGCAGGAGGTATGGTTGAAGAGGCGGTTAACCCGGGCTGGCTGAGCCCGGGCCCTGTTCACAGGAGTGAGGCCATGAAGCGGCGGGTGCGGCGACAGCAGATCAAGCGACGGCGGGAGACCTGGTGGTGGCACTATCTGCCGCTGCACCAGGGCACGGTAGGCGGTCATCTGGGCCCGCCGGCCGAGACCTATCCATCGGGCTCTGATTGATCTGCTGTGATCTGGGAGAGGGAGGGCCTCGAGCCCACAGGCTTGAGCATCGCCCACCGAGCCCGAATGCCTTAGTCGGCCTGATGCACCCTGTTGAGGGTGACCTGACCCAGCTGCCCCATCTGGCGGCGGATCCAGGCCGAGCGCTGCTGCACATAAGGGGAGGGCGGCTTGACCCGATAGCGCCAGGGATTGGGCAGGGCGGCGGCGAGCAGAGAAGCCTCATAGCGGGTCAGGCGGGCGGCCGGTTTGCCAAAATAGTGCCTGGCGGCGGCTTCGGCGCCATAGATGCCGGGACCGAACTCCACGATATTGAGATAGACCTCGAGGATGCGGGACTTGTCCCAGCCCAGCTCCATCAGCAGGGTGAACCAGGCCTCGATCCCCTTGCGCAAGAAGCTGCGATCGCTCCACATGAAGAGGTTCTTGGCCGTCTGCTGGCTGAGGGTGCTGGCACCCCGCACCCGCTCGCTGCGCTGGTTGTGCTTGAGCGCCGAGCTGATGGCATTCATGTCGAAGCCGTTATGATCGGGGAAGCGCTGATCCTCGGCGGCGATCACCGCCAGCTGCAGCTCCCGCGAAATGCGCTCGAGCGGCACCCAGTCATGCTTGACCTCGGTCACCTTGGCGGGCGGAAACAGGGCCCGCTCGATGCGCCAGGTCCACATGGGGGGATCGATAAAGCGCAGCAGCGCCACCGAGACGATGGAGCTGACCAGCGCTGCCAGCAGCAGCTTGCCGAGCCAGCCCAGCAGGCGGCGTTTCAGCGCCGGTCGCACGGGGTCGGGCTCGGGTTCCCAGACATACTGGCCAGGATCATCGGGATCCGGAATTATTGGGGCAGCCATTCGATGTGGCAGAACTTCTCGTCAACACGGCGGGAGAGCAGCATGCGGGCAAACAGGTGCTCATACTCTTGCTCGGCATTGCCAAGCCCGACCCAGATCTCGGCGTACTCGGCATCGCTCACGGCAAAACCCACGTCCGCTTCCCAGTCATCGGCCGGATCGGTTTCCGCCAGCAGACCCCGATCGTTGAACGCCTGGTTGAACAGGGCTATCTCCTGCTCCGGCAGGTTGTCGGAGGCCAGCTCCATGAAGAGTTCGAGGGCGGTGTCGAGCAGTTCCTCGACGCTGTGCATTTCGTCGTTCAAAGACATTGGTCTGTTCCAGATAATAAAAAAGAGAAGCCCCGCCAGCGATGCCGGACGGTGGCGCGCGGTATTCTAGCTGGCCCCCGCTCCCTTGGCGAGATCCGGCTCCGCGAGTCGGCCCCGTTTGTGACAATAAAAAACCGGATCCTGCTACAGGATCCGGTCTTCATTGAGGGAAAGGGTCACGCATGGGGCGTCAGCTCATCCCTTCTTGTCGTCGGCGAAGGTGATATTGAGCTCCAGCACCGACAGCTCATCACTCTTCTTGTCCAGCTGGACCGTGATCTTGTCAGGGTCTATCTGCACATATTTGCGGATCACGTCGAGCAGGTCCTGTTTGAGCTGGGGCAGGTAATCCGGCCCCCCTCTGGACGAACGCTCGTGTGCGACTATGATCTGCAACCGCTCTTTGGCCAGTTGTGCGGTGTTTTGTTTCTTGTTGGAACGAAAATAATCCAATAATGACATGTTTAACTCCCGAACAGTCGGCTAAAGAAGCCCTTCTTTTCTTCTTCCAGAAAACGAAAATCCTTGGTGTCGCCCAGCAGACGGGCAACGGCATCCTCATAGGCCTGACCGGCATCGGACTCCTTGTCCAGAATGACCGGCTCCCCCGAGTTGGAGGCGCGCAGCACAGCCTGGGACTCCGGGATCACCCCGAGCAGCTTGATGGCCAGGATCTCCTGCACATCCTGCACGCTCAGCATGTCGCCACGGCTGACGCGGGTCGGGCAGTAGCGAGTGAGCAGCAGGTGCTCCTTGATCGGGTCTTCGCCGCGCTCGGCACGACGGGACTTGGAGGCCAGGATGCCGAGGATGCGATCCGAGTCACGCACGGAAGAGACTTCCGGGTTGGTGGTGACGATGGCCTCGTCGGCAAAGTAGAGCGCCATCAGGGCACCCGCTTCGATCCCGGCTGGCGAGTCGCAGACGATGTAATCGAACTTCATCTCCGCCAGCTGATCCAGGATCTTCTCGACCCCTTCACGGGTCAGGGCGTCCTTGTCCCGGGTCTGGGAGGCCGGCAGGATGAACAGATTCTCGCTGCGCTTGTCCTTGATGAGGGCCTGATTGAGGTTGGCCTCACCGTTGATCACATTGACGAAGTCATACACCACGCGCCGCTCGCAGCCCATGATGAGATCCAGATTCCTCAGGCCAATGTCAAAATCGATGACCACAGTCTTGTGGCCACGCTGAGCCAAACCTGTGCTCAGGGCCGCGCTGGTTGTGGTCTTGCCAACGCCACCTTTACCCGATGTAACGACTATGATTCGCGCCATTCTCGCTTCCTTGTAACTCTATTTGATATGGTCTATTCGGAGTTGTTCGTTATCCAGCCGGACATGTACCGGCTGTTGTATCAGGCCGGCCGGCAGCGCATCGCTCAGTTGGAACGTGCCTGCGATGGATAGCAGCTCGGCCTGTAATTGCTGGCAATAGATCCGTGCCTGGGTGTTGCCTTTGGCACCGGCTATGGCCCTGCCGCGCAGGGTGCCATAGATATGAATGCTGTCGTCGGCGATGACTTCGGCGCCCGGGCTCACCGAGCCCAGTATCACCAGCGAGGTGCCGGCGGCATAGAGCTGCTGACCGGAACGCACCGGGCCCACGTGTACCTTGCTCGGCACCAGAGGCGCCGGGGCGGCTTTGACCTCGACCACGGGCGCCGGGATTGGCGCTTTTTCCGGCGGAAGCTCGGCCTTGCGGCTCTTGCCGGACGCCATCACCGCCAGACCCGCCGCCTTGGCGGCCGTCTTCATCGCCTCGTTTTGTGTCCCCGTGATCCCGACCAGCACGAAATCCTCCGACTCCACCAGCTCCTTGAGCTGTTCGAAGTCAGGAATATCCGTCAGTCGTTCCACATTGATGACGAGGGGGGCACAATTAAAAAACTGGGGTGCCTGGGCGACCTTTGCCGCCAGCAGCTGGCGGATCCGCTCAGGCTTGCCATCGCTGATATGCAACACAGAAATAGTGAAGGTGGTCCCTTTCAATTCGTTATCGCGCTCAACCATGAATCTTCCCCGAGACAGAGACGGTAATCCGTTATTGTTATTCAATTCCTGATGTTATAGTTTGCCACCATCAGAGGCAATAAACCCGTCGGATTATATCAATTTCCATGTTATGTGCAGTCTATAAAAGTCGCAAAAAAGCCGAGACCTATCTTTTTGTTGAAAGAAGAGAGGATTTTTCCCGTGTACCCGAGGTGCTGATGAGTACATTTGGTCGCCCCGAGCTGGTATTGATGACCAAGCTGGACCCAGCCAGGCCCTTGGGGATCGCCTCGACCAGCCGGGTGATGGAGGCGCTGAAAAGCCAGGGCTTCTATCTGCAGGTGCCACCGCCGCCGGAAAATTTGCTGGAGCAGCACAAGGCACAATTAAAGGCCTCGGGCTGATGAAGGGTCGGCTGGCACTGTTATTATTGAGCGGGCTGTTAAGTGCCCCCTTGCAGGCCAGCCCCGATTTTGACACCTATGTCACTGGACTCAAACAGCAGGCTCTGGCCGCCGGGATCAAGCCCGAAACCGTGGCGGCCGCCTTTGCCGATATTAGGGTCATAGAGCCCGCCATCAAGCACGATAAAAACCAGCCAGAATTTAAACTGACGCTGGACAGCTATATTCCCCGCGCGGTTCCGCAATGGAAAGTCAATCAGGCCAAGGCCTTATATCGTCAGCATTTGCCGCTGCTCACAAAAATAGGGGCGGAATATGACGTGCAACCCCGATTTATTGTCGCCTTGTGGGGCATAGAAACCAATTTCGGTAAATTGACCGGCACATATCCGCTGATCTCCTCGCTGGCGACCCTGGCCTGGGATGGTCGGCGGGAGGACTTTTTCAAGGGTCAGCTGCTGGATGCGCTGCGCATCATAGAGCAGGGGCATGTGACCCCCGCCGCCTTCAAGGGCTCCTGGGCCGGCGCCATGGGGCAGGTGCAGTTCATGCCCTCTTCCTTCCTCAAATACGCGGTCGATCAGGATGGGGACGGCAAGAAGGACTTGTGGGGCAATCTGGCGGATGTGTTTGGTTCGGCAGCCAATTATCTGCAGCAGAATGGCTGGCACGGGGATGAAACCTGGGGACGCCAGGTCAAGGTGCCCGAGGGGCTGGATCCCGCCCTGCTCGGACTGGAGCAGACCCGACTGCTGTCGGCGTGGCAGGCTCTCGGCGTACGTCAGCGCGACGGCTCACCCTTGCCCAGGGTCGAGATGCAGGCCTCCCTGGTACGCCCCGATGATGCCAAGGGCCGCGCCTATCTAGCTTATCCCAACTATCTGGTATTGCGCCACTGGAATCGCTCCCACTATTTTGTGGTGGCGGTGGGCACCCTGGCCGATCGCATCGTGGAATAACCGGCGCAGCGCCGGGCGACTCGGGTGACGTGTTGAACGCTGTGTTTATCTGGAGAGGTGCATGGGGCACGGGAATATGGGATGAGCAGGGGTGATGAGTCAGGCGGGACAATCGAAATAACGGGCAAAAAAAAGGCGGGAATTCCCGCCTTTTTGTATTTCTTGCAAATGCTGCTTATTCGCAGGCAACCTGCATCACCTTGATGGCCAGGCCACCACGGGAGGTTTCACGGTACTTGGAGTCCATGTCCTTGCCGGTGATGTACATGGTTTCGATGACCTTGTCCAGGGAGACGCGCGGCTTGGAGGTGCGACGCAGGGCCATGCGGGAGGCGTTGACCGCCTTCATGGCCGCGATGGCGTTGCGCTCGATGCAGGGCACCTGCACCTGGCCGGCAACCGGATCACAGGTCAGACCCAGGTTGTGCTCCATGCCGATTTCGGCGGCTTCACACACGTGCTCCGGGCTGCCGCCCATCAGTTCGGTCAGACCCGCGGCGGCCATGGAGCAGGAGACACCCACTTCACCCTGGCAACCCACTTCGGCACCCGAGATGGAGGCATTCATCTTGTAGAGCATGCCCACGGCACCGGCGGCCAGATAGAAACGGGTGTACTCGTCGCGACCCACTGGCTGGATGAACTTGTCGTAGTAGGCCAGCACGGCCGGGATGATGCCGGCGGCGCCGTTGGTCGGGGCGGTTACCACGCGGCCACCGGCGGCGTTCTCTTCACTCACCGCCAGGGCAAACATGTTCACCCAGTCGATGATGTTCATCGGATCGTTGGAGAGATTCTCGTTGGTGGTCAGCTGACGGTAGAGGGGCGCCGCACGACGGGGCACACGCAGCGGGCCGGCCAGCACACCTTCGGTGCGGCAACCACGCTCGATCCCTTCGCGCATTGTGTTCCAGATCTTGCCGAGCTTCTTGTAGATCTCTTCCGGGGTGTTGAAGCACTTCTCGTTCTCCAGCATCAGGGTGGAGATGGAGAGGCCGGTCTGGCTGCAGTGGGCGATCAGCTCAGCCGCGCTCTTGAACGGGTAGCTGACGGACATGTCGCCGCTGTCGGCCTTGCCGAAGTTCTCTTCGTCGACGATGAAACCACCACCGATGGAGTAGTAGGTCTTGCTGTAGACGGCCTGATCTTCGACCAGCGCGGTCAGCTTCATGCCGTTCTCGTGCAGCGGCAGGGCTTCGTCATGGAATACCATGGCATCGCGCGGGAAGCTGACGGTGTGGCAGTGCAGGCCGATCGGCAGGCGGCCGGTCTGCTCTACGCGGGAGATGAATTCAGGGATGGCGTCGATATCGACGTTTTCCGGCAGGTTACCCGCCAGACCCATGATGATAGCGGTATCGGTGTGATGACCTTTACCGGTCCAGGAGAGTGAGCCGTAGACATCGACCTGGATCCGGGTGATGTCACGGATCTTGCCGCCTGCACGCAGTTCATCCACGAACTGTTTGGCAGCCTTCATCGGGCCGACAGTGTGGGAAGAGGAGGGGCCAACACCGATTTTGAAGATATCAAAAACGCTGATCATGTAACAATTACCTCAGGATAGAAGGGGGCGCCATGCCCACTCGCAGAAACGGGGTGATCCATGGGACGAGGGCGTCGTCGCCGAGGTCAATGAACCAGATAACCGCAGTGTAACGGTTCAAAGCCTAAAAAAAGTTGAAATAGATCTATTTTTGTTGAATCAGAGACGCGAGTATAAAATTTATTTTGATGCTTATCCATTTTGTTAAGCGTTTGCCCATAAAAATACCCGGCCAGGCCGGGTATAGGGGGACAAAGTGGAGTCAATTGGCTGTTTTTAACATTCTGTAATGTTAACCGCCAGGCCGCCGCGGGCGGTTTCCTTGTACTTGGTCTTCATGTCGTTGCCGGTTTCCCACATGGTCTTGATCACCTTGTCCAGGGATACCTTGTGCTCGCCCGTGCCGCGCAAGGCCAGGCGGGCGGCATTGATGGCCTTGACCGCGCCCATGGCGTTGCGCTCTATGCAGGGCACCTGCACCAGCCCGCCCACAGGGTCGCAGGTGAGGCCCAGGTTGTGCTCCATGCCTATCTCGGCGGCATTCTCGACGATGGCGGGGCTGCCCCCCAGGATCTCGGTCAGGGCGCCGGCGGCCATGGAGCAGGCGACACCCACTTCCCCCTGGCAGCCCACTTCGGCCCCCGACAGCGAGGCGTTCTTCTTATATAGGATGCCGATGGCGGCGGCGGTGAGGAAGTAGCTCAGCAGCAGCTCATCATCCACCTTGCGCACGAAGCGATCATAGTAGTGCAGCACGGCGGGAATGATGCCGGCGGCGCCGTTGGTGGGGGCTGTCACCACCCGGCCTCCGGCGGCGTTCTCTTCGTTGACGGCCAGCGCAAACAGGTCCACCCACTCGATCACCATCAGGGGATCCTTGTTGAAGTTGGTCTCGCAACTGAGCTGACGGTGGAGGGCCGGAGCCCGGCGTTTCACTTTGAGGCCGCCGGGCAGCACACCCTCACTGCGACAGCCGCGCTCGACACAGGCCTGCATCGCCTGCCAGATCTTGCGCAGTCCCGCTTTTATCTCCTGTTCGCTGCGAAACACCTTCTCGTTGGCCAGCATGAGCCCCGAGATGGAGAGACCGCTCTCCTGACAGTGGGCCAGCAGCTGGGCGCCGCTCTCGAACGGGTAGGGAATGGGGTGGGCGGCATCGAAGCGGGCCGCCTCTTCCTTGGCGTTGGCGAAGTGGCTCTCTTCTATGATGAAGCCGCCACCGACCGAGTAGTAGGTCTGCTCGAACAGCAGGGCGCCGCTGGCGAAGGCCCGCAGCGTCATGCCGTTGGAGTGGGCGGGCAGTGTCTTGCGGCGATTGAAGATGATGGCGCCGCTGCGGGCGAACTGGCATGGCTGCTCGCCGGCCAGCAGCAGCGACTGGTTGCGATCCACCTCGCCGAGGAAGGCGGGAATGGCCTCTATGTCCACCGATTCCGGTTCAAAGCCGGCCAGCCCCAGAATGATGGCCTTGCCGGTGCCGTGACCCTTGCCGGTCTGACCGAGGGAGCCGTAGCACTCCACTTCTACCCGTTCGATCCTGGGTAGCAGATCCTGCCGCTTGAGCTCTTTGACAAAGGCGCAGGAGGCCCGCATCGGCCCCACTGTGTGGGAAGAAGAAGGGCCGATCCCGATGGAAAACAGGTCGAAGACACTGATCATGACACCACTCCGATTATGGGTTTTGTCTAAACATTGTAATTTTTTTGTAGTCGATGGAAAGCGGGGAAGCTGAGGCGTGTGATGGCGGCATACAAATGAGTGGCTGGCAGCGGGCAATAAAGGTTGGAATGAGCGTGGACATCAAAGAGAAGGAGCGAGACTTGGGCTCGCTCCCCGGCACTGTTCAGCCACTCATCTGTGTTCGGTCGCTCAGTCGAGGAACTCGCACAGATAGGCGGTGGGGGTCTTCACCTCCAGCTTGAAGGAGGAGTGGCCCGCCACGTCGAAGGATTGGCCCTGGCTGTAGGTATGCCATTCATCTTCATCGGCCAGCTGTATGGTGAGGGCTCCCTTGACCACAGTCATCCGCTCGGGGGCGGCGGTATTGAACTGGTAGTCGCCCGCATCCATCACACCGACTGTGGCTTTGTCGCCTTTTTGCTCGAAAGCGATGGATTTTACATTTCCGTCAAAATATTCGTTAATTTTCAGCATGTTTTCATCCCTGTATGCATGTTTGCACAGCAAAAGTAGCACAATGTTTTGCCAGTTGTCATGAACAAAGCGGCAAAAATCGCCATGACCCTTTTGAATCAACACTTTGTTGCAAACTTATCAATAACTCCCGTTAACGATCCGGCGATTTAAAACAGCAGATAAATATGAGATAAAGCGCGCGCTCAGGGGAATGAACAGAGGTTCTTCCCCTGTCTGGTTAATTGCACTGGGAAAGTGTGAATATCTGCTAATTAAAGGAACATTCTGTGTTAACAAAAGGACTCATCAAGAACGTTGGCTTCCAGGTGGTGGTAGCCATGGTGCTGGGAGCACTGGTGGGGGCGTTCATGGGTGAACAAGCCACCGTTTTTGCGCCGCTCGGCACCCTCTTTATCCAGCTGATCAAGATGCTGGTGATCCCGCTGGTGGCCGTCGCCATACTGTCGGGTGCGGCCAACCTGGGCGCCAGCCCGGCGGCGGGCAAGATAGGGGTCACCACCCTGATCTTCTTCCTCGGTACCTCTGCGCTGGCCGTGCTGCTGGCGCTGGTCATGGGGCAAATCTTCAAACCGGGCGTCGGGGTCGAGTTTGGCTCCATGGCCTCCATGTTCTCCGGTGACTACGCCGACAAGGGCGCCTTGCCGGATGCGGTGTCGACCCTGCTCGGCATGATCCCGACCAACGTGTTCCAGGCACTGAACGAGGCCAATATTTTGCAGATCCTGGTGTTCTGCATGTTCCTCGGCATCGCGCTGGCCAAGCAGCCTCGCGAGCGCGCCAAGCCGCTGGTGGACGGGCTCAACACCCTGGTGGATGCCTTCGTCTGGATGATCAACAAGGTGATGTTGATAGCACCGCTCGGGGTGTTCGGTCTGATGGCCGAGGCCATAGGTACCTACGGCTTCGACGTGCTGACCCTGGTGCTCAAGCTGTTCCTGGTCTATCTGGCCGCCATCCTGATCTTCGCCTTCGTGGTCTATCCGCTGCTGATCGCGATCTTCTCCAACACCCCGGTGCGCAAGTACCTGTCGGCGATGAAGAAACCGCAGATCGTCGCCTTCTCTACCGCTTCTTCCATGGCGACCCTGCCGGTCAACATGGAAACCTGCGAGCAGGATTTGAAGGTGACCAACGCCACGGCGTCCTTCGTGCTGCCGCTTGGCGCCACCATCAACATGAGCGGCAACGCCATCTATTACGGTCTGGTCGCCATCTTCTTCGCCCAGGTCTACAACATAGATCTCTCCATGGGTGCCTGGGCCGCCATCATAGTGACCGCGACCCTGGGGGCCATTGGTCAGGCCGGTGTGCCGGGCCCGAGCTTCCTGGTGGTGGCCGTGCTGCTGGCTGCCGGGATCCCAATCGAGGGCTTGCCGCTGCTGTTTGCACTGGATCGCCTGTTCGACATGATCCGTACCGCCCTGAACATCACGGGAGATGCGGCCTGCGCCATTATCGTCGACCGCTACAGCCCGGATTACGATCCGGATCGCTGGAGCAAGGAAGCCTGAGAGCAGGCTCACTGCCATGAATGACAAGAGGGAGGCGCAAGCCTCCCTCTTTTTATTTTCATCGGGCCGGGATTGTCGCCCCTCCCTTGCCGACTCAGGGGGTCAGCTGGCCCAGCGCCTGCTGGCAACGCTGCTCGGCGGCATCGAGTTCCAGCGGGGCCTGCGGGCCCCTCTCTTTATGACGGCTGACAGGGACTCATCGCAGTTGGGTCAGTGCCTGCTGGCAACGCTGCTCGGCGGCGTCGAGTTCCAGCAGCACCATCTTGATGTCTTCCAGCTGCTGCTCCAGCATCTCCCGCTTGTCGGCCACCAGTCCCAGCATGGTCTGCAGCTGGGTTCGGCTGCTCTTGTCCGCATCGTAGAGATCGAACAGATCACGGATATCCGCCAGGCTGAAGCCGAGGCGCTTGCCGCGCAGGGTCAGCTTGAGCCGCACTCTGTCCTGACGACTGTAGATCCGGGTCTGTCCCTGACGGGCCGGATTCAAAAGTCCCTGATCTTCATAAAAACGAATACTTCGGGTCGTAACATCAAATTCACGGGCCAGTTCGCTGATGCTGTAGGTCCGCGTGTCATCCTTGGATTTGGTCATACGGCTGTCTTGGCTGCCATCTTGGTTGTCAATGCAGGCTGGCACCTTACCCAAACGTCAACTGCCCCGCAAGTCTTGTTCCTGCTGCGGTGGCAGCATATGTTATGTCTATGTAACAAGGAGAGTGCAATTGATGGATATAGTGATTGTTGCGGCCAAACGTACCCCCATGGGGGCCTTTCAGGGGGCCCTGGCCAACCAGACTGCCCCCGAGCTGGGTGCTTGTGCCATCGCCGCCGCCATGGCGCAGGCCGGGCTCAGAGGCGATCAAGTCGATGAAGCCTATCTGGGCAATGTGCTCAGCGCCGGGGTGGGGCAGGCGCCCGCCCGTCAAGCCGTGCTGAAGGCCGGCTTGCCGGACAGCGTGCCCTGCACCACGGTCAACAAGGTGTGTGGCTCCGGCATGAAGGCGGTGATGCTGGCGGCAGACGGCTTGCGCCTCGGTGACACTAACATAGTGATCGCCGGAGGGATGGAGAGCATGAGTCGCGCGCCCTATCTGCTCGACAAGGCGCGCAGCGGTTTTCGGATGGGGCATCAGAGCGTGCTCGATCACATGTTCCTCGATGGCTTGCAGGATGCCTATGAAGGCCAGCTGATGGGCCACTATGCCCAGCTGAGCGCCGATCGCGCCGGACTGACCCGCGCCGACATGGACGCTTTTGCCATCGCCTCGCTCGAGCGGGCCCTGGCGGCGCAGCAGAGTGGCGCCTTCAAGGCCGAGCTGGCGCCCGTGATGGCCGGGGATACCCTGCTGCTCGCCGAGGATGAACAGCCTGCCAAGGCCAGGCCCGAGAAGATCCCCCATCTGAAACCGGCATTCAGCAAGACCGGCACCATCACGGCGGCCAACGCCAGCTCCATCTCGGATGGGGCGGCGGCGTTGATCCTGATGCGGGCCGAGACGGCGGCGCAACTGGGCCTGCCGGTGCTGGCCCATCTGGTGGGTTATCAGAGCCATGCCGCAGCGCCTGCCGAGTTTACCAGTGCACCGGTCGGTGCCATCCACTGCCTGCTGGACAAGGTGGGCTGGCGAGTGGAAGAGGTGGACCTGTTCGAGATCAATGAGGCGTTTGCCATGGTCAGCCTGCTGGCGATGGCGGGCTGCAAGCTGCCCCATGACAAGGTGAACGTGAACGGCGGGGCCTGCGCGCTGGGTCATCCCCTGGGGGCGAGCGGTGCCCGGATCCTGGTCACCCTCATTCATGCGTTGCGCGCGCGCGGCCTGAAACGGGGAGTGGCTAGCCTGTGTATCGGTGGGGGAGAGGCGACGGCGGTTGCCCTCGAGCTGGGTTAATCCGTGTCCGCCATGGCCTGGAGTTGCTGGTTGACCCAGGCCGTGGCGGCCAGATAGAGCTGACTGACCTTCTCTTCATTGAGCCCGAGCCGGGCCGTTCTGGCGGTGATGCGCTGCCAGTTCGCACTCTCATAATCCTCACAGAACGAGAGATAAAACCCCAGGTTGCCCTTGCGTTCCAGCAGGGCGACCCGGATCTCCTCGATCAGGGGAATGGTGCCGAGCAGCTTGTCCATCGGCTGTTCCATCAGCACATCCAGCAGCGAGAACAAGCCTGTGATGAAGGCTTGCTGTGCCTGCTGGGTAGGGGCATGGGCGTGGGCCAGCAGCTCGCAGAAACGGGCCCGGATCATGGACATCTGATAGAGCTCGGCGCTCTTGCCATGGCCCGCACTGGTGGCGGCAACCAGGGTCACGAAGCGTTTGAGCTGGGCGTGGCCAAGATAGACGGCGGCCTGGCGAAAGGAGGAGATGGGGTTGGCGTGGCTCTTCAGGTGGTTGACGTAACGCAGCAGCTTGAGCGACAGGGAGATGTCCTGACTCAGCAGTTGCTCGATGCGATTGAGGTCGGGTTCCTCCTGATTGACCACGTTGAGCAGTTGCATCACCACCACCTGGGCGGGCTCCATGGTGGCCTGTTTCACCATCTCGGGCCGGCTGAAGAAGAAGCCCTGGAACAGATCGATACCGAGCCGTTTTGCCCGCTCGAACTCCGCCTTGTCTTCCACCTTCTCCGCCAGATAGGTGAGCTTCAGATGTTTATGCTGCTGGATGAACATCTTGATCCGCAACAGTGAGGTGGCGCGCAGATCGAACTTGATGATGTGGATATAGGGCAGGAAGCGCTCCCACTCGTCCGACATGGTGAAGTCGTCCAGCGCCAGCTGATAACCCAGCTCATGCAACTGCTGCACCTTGGCCAGCAGGGCATCATCGGGATCGGCATCCTCTAGGATCTCGATCACCACCTTTTCTTGTGGCAGGCACTCGGCCAGCCCCTCCAGCAACAGGGAGTGGGGGAAGTTGATGAAGCAGGGACGGCCACCGAGCAGCTGATCTATGTTCTGTTGCAGGAACTGCTCGACCACCAGTCTGGCTGTGGCTTGTTGAGAGGAGATCACCGGAAAGACATTATTCAGACTGTCGCGAAACAGCAGCTCATAGGCGTGGGTATTCAACTCCCGATCCAGGATGGGCTGCCTTGCTACGTATGAATACATGCATCTCTCCAGTGTGGGTACTGGATTGATTTTATTGTGAAGATGCGCACTATGCCAGTGCTGCCGGGCCGGAAACGGTCAATAACTGGCATAGTGCTTGTATGGGAGGAGGATCTGCCCCGGCTTGGACTAGAAGAGGTAATTCAACTGCAGGCCAGCCAGCCAGGCATCCCCTTCCGAGGTACCCTGGAAGGTGGAAGTAGTCTGCGGGATCCCGGGTTTCAGCTGCATGGTTTCGGTCACATCCACCTTCTTGCCATCGATCAGGGTCAGGCCCAGATCCAGCGAGAGGTTGCGGTCGATCTGGTAACCCACCCCGGCGCTGTACCAGACCCGATCAGAGTCAGGGATGGAGATGGTGCGGCGATCCGCCGGCACCGGACTGCGGTCATAGGCCAGGCCGGAGCGCAGTTGCCATTGCGGCGCCAGCTGATAGGTCAGGCCCAGGGCGTAGCGCCAGCTGTCTTCCCAGTGCTCGTCCTTGATATGCATGACACCGTGGTGGTCGAGCTCGGATTCGAGCTGCACGAACTTGCTCCAGTTGGTCCAGTTGATGCTTGAATGCAGCGCCAGGCTGGGTGTCAGCTGGTGAAACAGCGCCAGTTCGGCGGTGGCGGGCAGGGGCAGTTCCAGGCTGCCGGTATCGGTAAAGGGCTGACCATTTTGATCGATGCCGATGGCATCGCCAGAAAGCTTCAGGGTCACGTCGTGGCGGTAGGAGAGGCCGATACGCGTCGCATCAGACAGCTCCAGCAGGGTGCCCAGGTTCCAGCCCATGGCCCAGCCATCTCCCTTCAGGTGCTTGGCGATCTTGTTGTTGGAGGGGAAGGTACCGCCCACTTCTCCTTCCCCCTGAATGGCGGAGAGGCCGGCACCGACGGACCAGGCACGGTTGATGCGATAGGCCAGCGAGGCCCCCAGATCCAGGGTCTTGATGTCGGAGACATTGCCGAAGTGACCGGCATTGTAATTGTCCGGCATCTCGACGCCGAGGCCGTAGTAGGAGGTTGCCGCCAGCCCCAGTCGCCACTGGTCGTTGAGCGGCACTATCAGATAGGCATTCGGTACCCAGGCATCATCGGCAATGTCGTGGGCACTCGCATCCAGCGTGACGGGTCCCATGGCGGTGGGCACCCGGGTGATCCCTTCGATGTTGACATCGGGGCGCACATAGATGAAGCCGCCGGAGAAGGCCATGCGATCGAAACGGGTCATGGCGGCGGCGTTGCGGGAGAGCACGCTGGCATTGTCGGCGATGGCGGCCTCGCCTGCGAAGGCGCGGCCCATGCCGGTGGCGGATTGTTCAGCCAGCTGGAAACCTGCCGCCTGGGCCTGGCTTGACAGCACCAGCAGGGCGATGAGAGACGGCTTCATGATGGAGTGCATTGAATGGTCCTTGAAAGTGAACTCGGCGTTCAATCTGTCTTATGGTTGGGTGCAGGATTTTATATGGTATGACCAGTAAGGCAACGGCAGGGGAGCCGTGGGGAGAAAAACAAGATTAAATGCTGAGAGATAGGGCGCTAATAGCTTGATAAAAAAGGAAAAGCGTACAACTGTTTGCTACATCTGTACGCTGAAAATGGAATTTTGCATAAAAAAAGAGCGCCCGCAGGCGCTCTTGTCGATAGGCAGATGATCAGAATTTCATGTTGAACTGAGCGGAGGCGAGGAAGGCGTTGCCGTGGGAGGTACCCTTCCAGCGCAGCGCTTCATTGCTTTCGACCAGCTTCTCGTTGACGTCAACTTTCTTGCCGTCCAGATAGGCCATGCCGAAATCGACGCTCATGTCCTTGTCGATGTGGTAGGTGGCACCGGCGCTGTACCATACGCGGTCGGAATCCGGGATGCTCAGGCTGCGATATTCCGGCTCGATCGGGGTCTTGTCGTAGGCGAAGCCGATACGCGCTTCCCATGATGGGTTGACGTACCAGGTACCGCCCAGAGAGTAACGGGTGGAGTCCTTGAACTTCTCCGGCTTGTACAGGCAGACGCCAGCACCGTCGGTGCTCTTGCACTGGTCACTGGTGGCCTTGAGCTCCTGGAAGGCGCTCCAGTCGGTCCAGTTGACGGAGTAGTGAACGGCAAATTGCTGGTTCAGACGGTGGTAACCGGCGAACTCGGCCTGGGCTGGCAGATCCAGCGGCAGTTCGCCACTGACGGTCTTGAAGCCGGAGGAGGTGCCCTGATAGTCACCCTTGAACTTCAGATCTACCTGGGAGCGATAGGTCAGGGCGAAACGGTTGTTCTCGTTCACCTCATACATGGTGCCCACGTTCCAGCCGTAACCCCAGTCATCTCCTTTCAGGTGGCTGACGATGGTGTCCTTGCCGATACCCGGCACGCCACTCAGCGGCGGTACGGCGGCCAGTACACCGGCGCGGCGGTTCAATTCAGCCTTGGCATACACCAGGTTCAGACCGGCACCGACGCTGAAGTGCTGGTTGACGCGGTAGGCGATGTTCGGGTTGATGTTGAAGGTCAGCAGTTCTGTGTTGCCGGCAACTGAGCCCCCGTTGAAGTTGTCGGAGTACTCGGTGGCCAGACCGTAGTTGGAGAACATGCCGATGCCCCAGGCCCACTGGTCGTTCAGCGGCTGGATGAAGTAGGTAGCAGGCACGAAGGCGCTCGGTGCGATACCGCTTTCGCTGGCGCTTGCCAACTTGGTGGAGCCGGCATAGATATCACCATTTACATCCACGTCCGGCTTGATATAGGTGCCGGAGACGGAGAGTGCCATCTTGTCAAAGCGGGTCATGGCTGCCGGGTTGCGGGACAACACGGAGGCGTTGTCCGCCACGGCGGCTTCCCCTGCATACGCGCGACCCAGACCGGAGGCTGAGTGTTCGTTCAACTGGAACGCGGCGGCGAAGGTTTGGGTACTGGCCAGGGTGACGGCGGCAGCGATCAGGCTCTTTTTGAAAAAGGCAGTTGTCATAGTGTTCTCTCTTGTAGGCAGATTTTCTGTCAGCATCAGGGCTTTTTTGCCACCGTATACGACAAGATCTGTTGTTATTTCAGCTTCTTCCCATTCAATTCTGGCGTGATTCTATGGATCTGGTAGGAGGTAAGAAATCAGACCAGTGACAGCAGAATACATAAAAGTGTCTATTGTGTTAATCATTTGTTTTAACTTGGCGTTTAAATAGTCTCTTTTGCCACTTATTGAGTGAAATCTGAGCGTTAAGGATGATCTGCGTCACAAAAATAATTTTGACCATTTGCGGTGATTGGGCGGCAAATGAGTGAGGATTGTGGTGGGAATGGAGAGGAACGGGCAGACAACCGGATTGTCTGCCCGTGTAGTTGACTCTATGCGGTGCGAGTCAGGATTGGGTTAACCCCTGTTAAATCGACCAGTGCAGACGGGATTCCAGCGCCTGCGCCACCGGATCCAGCGGCTCCTGCATGTCGCCGATCAACACCATGTTGGCCCCCTTGAGTTGCACTATCTCCCCTTTGAGCTGGCCATCTTCGAAAGTGGGCTGCAGGGTGAGCGGCACATGCTTGGGCACCAGGAACAGGGTCACGGGCCCCATCTTGCCCTGGAACACCATGTGCAGCGCCGGTCCCTGGTAGAAGGCACAGTGATTGACGTAGGTGACCTTAAGGCCCTGCATGCCCATCAGGGTGGCGCCGTATTTCTCCATCTTGGCGTTGATGGTGCGCAGGCTCACCTTCTCATCTACATCCTTGATGAAGGGTTCCTCACCGTAGACGTGGGCCATGGCGACCTGGGCGAGGGAGAGTTCAGCGGGCGGTGTCAGCGGCCAGCTGAGCCAGCGGGTGCTCATGCCGAGCAGGAAGGCGACCGAAGCGGCCATGGCCAGCGGACGCCATTGGCTGCGCGGGCGCACCGGCAGGGGAACCCGGCTTTCCTGTTCGGCCTCCAGCGCCTGTCTGAGCAGGATGCGCTCGGCCAGCCCGGCCGGTACCTCGACCTCCAGCGCCTGATGCAGGCGACGATCCAGTTGCTTCATCTCGTCCAGATGCTTGCGATTGGCGGGGGAGGCCTGCGCCGCGTCGACAAAAGCGGGATCATGCTCCAGCGGATGGGCGATGGCCCGACGGCGAAATTCCAGCTCATCCATTGGTGTGTCCTCTCTGTTGTGTCGCTGACTCCATGGCCTCTTTGATCTGGTTGCGGGCCCGAAACAGGCGAGTCATGACGGTGTTCTTGTTCAATCCCAGTTGCGCCGCTATCTCGTCGCCGCTGAAGCCCCCCAGCACCTGTAGCAGCAGGGGCTCCTGATACTCGGCGGGCAGGCGGGCTATGTGGCGTCTGAGCCACTCGTTCTCCATCTCCTGCTCGTTGTGCAAGGCATCCGGATCGCTTTGGGGATGCTCGTCGAGATCGATGAGATCGAACTGCTTGCGCTCGAACCTGCGGGCATTTTCCCGTCTCAATATGGTGATGAGCCAGGCCTTGGCGGCCTTGTCATCGAGCAGCGAGTCTATGCCCTTCCAGGCGCGCAGAAAGGTCTCCTGCACCAGATCCTCCGCCACCTGCGGATCCCGGCACAGCCAGTAGGCGTAGCGATAAATGTCCCCGTGCAGGGCATGCACCAGGGCTTCGTATTTGGTCTGTTTGTCTGCCATGTCTCCATAGACCGGGGAAGCCGTGGGATCCTTTCCGACCGTGGCACCTTTTTTTCTGAAAAAACCTAACGCCATCGCTGGGCTTCCTTTTTATATGAGGGTCCTCAAGGGTCAGTGACCCAGGCGGGCCAGTTGCCTGAGGCCATAGGCTATCGCAAAAGTTTCATACGCGCATAGCGGGCCGGCGAGCCCTTGCCATGGGCGCTGACGGTCGGCGGGGGTGGCCTGGGTGGCAAAACAGGCGCGATCCAGCGCGGCGAGTCCGGCGGCAAGCGCGGGGGCATGGCGACAGGGCAAGCCGCTGAGGTGCGCATGGCGCCGTGGCCAGCGCAGACTGGCCCATGCCAGCAGGGCCGCTCTGGCGTGGTTTGCATCCTCGCGCCGCAATGCCCGCTGCAAGCGATAGAAGGTGTGCCAGCGTGGCCACCCTTGCCAGAGGGCCCGCAGCAGCAGGGCCCAGATCACCCAGTGAAGGCTCTCATGGCTTGGGTCGGTGAAGGCTTCCTGTGCCTGTGCGCCCGCCTCTATGCGCAGCGGGGTGGCGGGCAGGCGGGCATATTCGATGCGCCCGCTCCGGGTGTTGAACCAGGGCAGGGTGATGGCCGGCAGCAGGTAGTCGCCTGGCGCCGTGGCCGTCAGAGCCTGGCGCCACTGGCGCTCGAAGCGCAGCGCCCCCTTGGCGAGAAAGCGCTCCTGCTGCTGTTCCCCATCCGGTCTTGCCTGCATGCCGGCGGGCAGGGCTGCGGGCCCGGTGAGCCCGGGCAGGGTGAGCCGGTTGCCATCACCGCCCTCCATCACCAGCGTCAGGGTGCGGATCACAGGCTCGCCCTCCCTGGCGCCCGAGGCCGGGCTCAATTGCTGACTCAGAGTCAGCTCGCTGGCCACGGGTTGCTGCGGCGGCTGATCGATTTTCACAAACAGGGTGGCCGCTCTGGCCGAGAGGGGGTCACTGGTGCCGTTATCCTGGGGCAGGCGGCCCTGAAAGCGCGGCGACACCAGCGGATGCAGCCCGGGCTCCCTGGCCTGCAGCAGCCAGTTGCGGGTCAGCCGACCCGGCAATCCCGCCCCCGCCGGAGCCTGCCACTGATCGTTGCCTCCCCCCCCCCCCCCCCCCCCCCCCCCCCCCCCCCCCCCCTAGGCGGCGGATGGTGAAAGCGTCGCTGGCCGGCTCTGTGAGGTTGGGGGCCTCCATGTTGGCGGGCAACCAGAGGCTGAGCTGATAGATGAAGGGCTGGCCCGGATAGAGCGGCCCCTGATGCAGCACCCTGGCCTGCAGCTCTATGGGGGAGATGGGCTGGCTGGGTTGGGCCGCCAGCGTGCCCGCCTGGCTGCGCTTTGGCAGGGGCAAGGCCGGGGTCTGCTCCGGCCCAAGTGACAGGGAGGGTACGACCCCGGGGCCCGTATCCAGAGTGTGCAGCGGGATCTGCCAGCGGGTCAGGCTGTGCACGGGAGTGGTGACCCGGCTCATGGTCACCTTGCCCACCGCGAACTGGCGCAGCAGGGGGGCAATGGCGAGTTCGTTGCCCTGGCGTTCCCCGTCCGCCTCTATGATCAGCAGCCAGTCACGGCTGTCGGCCCCCGGCAACAGCTCGGCCCTGGGCGGCGCGGCCAGGGCCGGGGTTGACAGCAGGCAGAGCAGCAGCCAGCAAGACAGCCCATGCAGCAGAGGATTGATCTTCACCAGGTGTCATCCCCTTTCAGCGCTGAAGGCCAGGCGCCTTTTACCTCTTCCTTGAGCTGCTGGCGACGCTGGGCCTCCTTGCGCAGCCGCTGCTCCAGCAGCACCACAGGGGGGGCTGGCGGCAGCGGCGCGTCCGGGGTGGCGGCCTGCTCGGGGGCGTCGATGGGCTTGGGATCCTGCGCTGCCGAGCTGGCCTGGGGCGGCTCGGCCCGCAGCAGGGCGAGGTTGTAGAGCGCATCCTGGTGGCCCGGCTCCAACGCCAGCGCCGCCAGATAGGCTTGCTCGGCGGCAACCAGATCCCCGAGCTGCACCAGCGCATTGCCCCGGTTGTAGTGGGCGGTGGCACTGCTCGCACTGGCGTAGGCGGCGATGGCCCGGGCGTAGTCACCGGCTCTGTACCAGGCATTCCCCTGCCAGACGGGGTCCTGGAAGCGGCGAGCCGCCGCCAGATAGTGCCCCTGCTGGAATGCTTGCCAGGCCTGGCTCTCCTGTGCGGATAACACGGCGGCTGGGCTGGCCTGCGAGGGAGGTGGGGTGAAAAGACCCGCGCCTGCGACCAGCAGAAGCAGCCAGAGCGTGCCGACGCGGGCCAGCAGGGCCAGCGGCAGCAGGGGCAGCAGCAACCAGGGGCCGAGATCTCGCGACTGATGGGCGGTCAGCGTCTGGCTCATGGGCAGGGGCGCAAAGCGTGGCAGCCCGGCCTGCAGCCATTGCAACTGACCGCCAAGCTCGCTGGCAAGTTGCTGCATGGTCGCCACATCGGGGGCGGGCAGCTCGCGGCCGAAGGGGGCGCCAACGCCTTGCACCTCGCTGGCGGCGGGCGGCAGCCTGCTGCTCTTGCCGCCGTTGGCGAGCAATATGTCGAGGCGGGGTGCCGCCTGTTCATGACAAAACAGGCTGCCCTGGCAGGGCCAGAGCGCTCGGATCCGGTCCGCCTGCCTCGCCGAGATACCGTCGGTAACCAGCAGCAGGCGTGCCTGCTGGCCCGGGGGGATCTGGCCGAGCGCCAGCGCCACGGCGCGCTCGGGCGCGCTCCCTTGTCTGGGCATGATGGTCGGGCGCAGGTCGGGCAACAGCAGCGCCATGGCCTGGTGATCCCGGGTGGCGGGCATGGCGAGGTAGGCATCGCCGGCAAACAGTATGAGGGCGATGGGGCGCCCCTCCTGGCTCGGACGGGCCTCGGCCAGCATATCCTGCAGCAGCACCCTCACCCGGGTGGCCCTGTCCGGCAGCAGATCGGTGGCTAGCATGGAGCGGGAGAGATCCAGCAACCAGATGTCGAGGGCCGGCGTCGGTATGGCCTGGCTCTGCTGGCGCAGGGCGGGGCCGCTGAGGGCCAGTATGACGGGCAGGCCCGCCAGCCAGAGCCAGGGTAGGGTACGGCGCCGGCCCGGCAGCAGGTAGGCCTGCATGGCGGGGGCGAGCAGCTGTGGCTGGCGGCGGCGACGCCAGCCCTGCCACAGCCAGGGCAGCAGGGCCAGCAGCCAGAGCGGGCGCAACAGGATCAGCTCCATGACGGCCATGCCTGGCAGAGGGGCTTAATCATGAGCCCGGCCTCGTGGCGGTCGCGAGCGCAGACGCAAGGAGTGGGGCCAGCGCAGCCGGGCGGGCCAGCTCAGCAGCAGCCAGGCCAGTGCCAGCGGCCAGGGGTAGAGCTCCACGTTTGGCCGATAGCGGGTGTGGGGCGTGGCGATGGGCTCCAGGGTATCCAGGGTCTGGTTGATGGCAGCGAGATCGCTTTGGGTGCGGGCGCGGAAATAGCGGCCATGGCCCACCTTGGCCAGCTGTTGCAGCAGGGCCTCGTCCAGCTCGGCGCTGGGATCGCTCTGCGCCGGAGCTAGTGCCGGGGACAGTGCCTCGGCAAAGGTATCGGGATCGGCCCCCACCCCCAGGGTATAGAGGGTCATGCCGCTGGCGGCGGCCCGTTTGGCCTCGCTCAGGGGATCGGCGCTGCCTGCGGTGTTGCGACCATCTGTGACCAGCAGCAGGGCGGTAGGACGCTTGGGGTCGGCGTGCTGGCGGGCCAGCAGTATGGCTTCTCCCAGCGCCGTGGTGCGGCCCACCAGATCGAAGTCCAGCTCGCGGGCCAGGGTGAGCAGGGCCTGGGTCTCCTGGGTCAGGGGCGAGAGCAGGTAGGCGTGATCGGCGAAGACGATGAGGGCGATGCGATCGCCGGGGCGCGCCTGGATCAGCTGACTTATCTGCTGGCGCACCGCACTGAGCCTGTCCCGCTGCTCCCCCTCATCCAGCATGTCCTGGGTGCGCATGCTGTCGGAGAGATCCACCGCCAGGATCAGATCCCGGCTGCTCTGGTAGCTGACGATGGGCGGCTCCTGCCATTGGGGACGGCACAGCGCCAGCACCAGGGCGCACCAGCACAGCGCCATGCGCCACAGTGGCTGGCCGGCATGGGCACGCAACAGAGGAAAGCCGTCGTGTGCCAGCGCAGCGCCGCTGTGCGGGCCGGTTGAACGTGGTGGCAGGCCGAAGCGCACCAGGAGTGGCAGCGCCAGGGCCAGCGCAAACCAGGGCCAGGCGAGGATCATGACGAGCTCCTGATGCGCAGGCGCGTCAGGCCCTGTTGCCAGCGGCGTCTGAATGCGATCACCCCAGGTGGCAGGCAGCAGCAGGCTCGCCCCCAGCTGAGGTAGGCGCGGCGCAGCGCCTCGCACTGGCGGGCATCCGGTATCCCCTGGCCGTAGAGCCAGTGTGGCCAGAGGGTCGCAAATTCACGAAACTGGCTGCCGCCCTGCCTGTCCAGAAACGCGAGCCAGGCTTCTCCTTGCAAGGTGCGCGCCTCGGGCCAGCGGCCAAGGGCGGCCTCGCGCAGCACTGCCTGCAATCTGGGCACCAGCTCGGGCGCCTCCCAGTCGATTTGTCGCTGCCAGCGGCGATAGCGCAGCAGGCTGAGCAGGGCTGCACCGATCAGCGCCCCCATCAGCAGCATGATCAGCAGCGCCCACCAGCCCTGAAGGCGGGGATCCGCTGCCTGGGTCAACATGGGACCAGGATGGATATCGTGCAGCTGCGCAGCCAGCGCAGACATGGGGGGCGCGCTTGAGACGGCGGCGAGCAGGCTCAGAACTGGCGACATGCACCCTCCTGCCACTGACGTTGCAGCGGCTGGCCGTTGTCGAGCCGGTAGAGACGCTGCACCAGCGGCAGCAGTTGCTGATGGCACTGCCTGGCCAGCCGCTCGGCCGCCCGCTGGTAGCGGTGGGCAAAGCCGGGCTGAGTGGCATCGAGCCAGCCGTGCTGTCTGCCCGCCTGCACCGCCAGCCGTCCCTGCGCAGGCAGGCCTGCCTCCAGTGGATCCCGGATCTGCCAGCAGTGGATGTCGTGGCGGCGACCGAGCAGTTGCAACTGCTGGCGGAGGGCCTCATCGCAGGGCTGGTGATCCGTGATGATCGTCAATCTGGCGCCGTGGGGCAGGGTGAGCCGAGCCAGAGTCCGGGCCAGCGAGTGCGGCAGGGGCGCGCGATCCAGCCCCTTGTCGTAGTGGTGGCAGAGGGTCTCCAGCAAGGGTACCAGGGAGCCGCGCTGGGGCTGGACATGGCACTCAACGCCGTGGCAGATCAGGGTGTTGGCCTGTTTCTCCCCCTGCCACAAGAGGGCCGCTGCCAGCTCGCAGCCCAGGCGGGCCTTGAGTTGCAGCTGTGAGCCGAAGTACATGGCGGGGGAGAGATCGAGCAGCAGCCAGTGGGCCTGATCCTGCTCCTCGCTGTAGAGCCTTGTGTAGGGGCGACCGAGCCGGGCTGTGACCCGCCAGTCGATGTGGCGCACCTCATCTCCCGCCTGATAGGCGCGCAGCTCGCGAAAGGTGAGCCCCGGCATGCGGCCAAGCCTGCCCTGCTGGGCCGGTTGGACCCGCGCCCTCGGCCCCTGTCTCGCCCACAGTCGGATGGCCAGCAACTGGGCCAGGGTGAGGGCAATAGCGGGATGCGCGCGGGGATCCGGCTGAGGAGTCAAGGGCACGGTATCGCGTCCAGCAGCTGGGCGATCAGGGTGTCGTTGTCCAGGTTGTCTGCCAGCGCCTGATAACTGGGAATGAGGCGGTGGCGCAGTATGGCCGGCGCCAGCTGTTGTATGTCCTCCGGCAGCACGAAGTCCCGTCCGGCGAGCCAGGCCTGGGCGCGGGCGGCGCGGGCCAGGCCTATGCTGGCCCTGGGGCTGGCACCCACGGCGATGAGGGGTTCAAGCTCGGGGCACAGGCCGCTGCCCGGGCGGGTGGCGCACACCAGCTGCACCAGATAGTGTTCGAGCCGCCCCTGCATCTGCACTGCCTGTACCGCCGAGCGGGCCGCCAGCAGGTCGGCCTGGCTCAGGGTGACCGGCGGTGGCGTCAACTGCTCGCCCCGGGCGTTGAGCTGCAAGATGGCCAGCTCCATGGCGGGGCTGGGGTAATCCACCAGCAGCTTGAGCAGGAAGCGGTCGAGTTGGGCCTCCGGCAGCGGGTAGGTCCCCTCCTGTTCTATCGGATTTTGCGTGGCCGCCACCATAAACAGCGGTGGCAGGCGCCAGCTCTTCTTGCCCACCGTGATCTGGTGCTCGGCCATGGCCTCCAGCAGCGCGGATTGCACCTTGGCGGGGGCCCGGTTGATCTCGTCCGCCAGCACCAGGTGGTTGAACAATGGGCCGGGCTGGAACACGAAGCTCGCATCCTGGGGATGGAACACCTCGCTGCCGGTGAGATCGGCAGGCAAGAGGTCGGGGGTAAACTGGATGCGGGCGAAGCGCCCCTCCACGGCACCGGCCAGCGCCTTGACGGCGCGGGTCTTGGCAAGACCGGGGGCCCCTTCGATTAACACATGTCCTTCACATAGCAGGGCGATCAGCAGCCCCTCTATCAGTGCTCCCTGTCCCAGAATCTGACTGCCAAGATAGTCCCCAAGCGCTCTGAACTCGGCCGCTGCCATGTGATGAACCCGTTGTTTTTATGGAGGTTGATCTTTTTATACTCCAGTTGGCCCCCGAGGGCGAGGGAGGGGGCAAAGATGGGGGCAATTTAGTTTCAATCAGCCGTATGAAATTTGTGAGTGGATTGTTAAGATGTGGCCCAATGAGGTCAGACCTCTGCCTTTTAACCCAAGGAGCCAGGATGAAACAGCCATTGAAACTGACGACTCGCCAGGGCGAACGGATTGCCGTCGTGGCGGGTCTGCGTACCCCCTTTGCCAAGCAGGCCACCGCCTTTCACGGCGTGCCCGCGGTGGATCTCGGCAAGCTGGTGGTGAGTGAACTGCTCGCCCGTACCGATCTCGATCCCGCACTCATCGACCAGCTGGTGTTCGGCCAGGTGGTACAGATGCCGGAAGCGCCCAACATAGCCCGCGAAATCGTGCTCGGCACCGGCATGAGCGTCACCACGGATGCCTATAGCGTGTCGCGCGCCTGCGCCACCAGTTTCCAGGCGGTGGCCAACGTCACCGAATCCATCATGGCCGGCACGGTCGACATCGCCATCGCCGGCGGGGCCGATTCCTCCTCAGTGCTACCCATCGGCGTCAGCAAGACGCTGGCCCGCGCCCTGGTGGATCTCAACAAGGCTCGCAACCTGCAGCAGCGTTTCAATATTCTGCGGGCATTGAGGATCAAGGATCTGATGCCGGTGCCGCCCGCCGTGGCCGAGTATTCCACCGGTCTCTCCATGGGGCAGACCGCCGAGCAGATGGCCAAGAGCCACCAGATTAGCCGCGAGGCACAAGATGCGCTGGCTCACCGCTCCCACAGCCTGGCGGCGCAAGCCTGGGCCGATGGCAAGCTGAGCGGCGAGGTGTTCACCGCCCACGTGCCCCCCTACAAGTCGCCGCTGGAGCGGGACAACAACATCCGCGAAAGCTCCGATCTGGCGAGCTACGCCAAGCTCAAACCCGTGTTTGACCGGGTGCATGGCACTGTCACCGCCGCCAACGCCACCCCGCTCACCGACGGTGCCGCCGCCGTGCTGCTGATGCGCGAAGGGCGAGCCAAAGAGCTGGGGCTCGAGCCGCTTGGCTATATCCGCAGCTTCGCCTTCTCTGCCATCGATGTGTGGCAGGACATGCTGATGGGCCCCTCCTATGCCACGCCGCTGGCGCTGGACCGCGCCGGCATCACGCTGGCCGACCTGACTCTTATCGACATGCACGAGGCCTTTGCCGCCCAGACCCTGGCCAACCTCAAGATGTTTTCAAGCCTGGAGTTTGCCCGCAGCAAATTGGGTCGGGATCAGGCCATCGGCGAGGTGGACATGGACAAGTTCAACGTGCTCGGTGGCTCCCTGGCCTATGGCCATCCCTTTGCCGCGACCGGTGCGCGCATGATCACCCAGACGCTGCACGAACTGCGTCGTCGGGGTGGGGGATTGGGGCTTAACACCGCCTGTGCGGCGGGTGGGCTCGGTGTGGCCATGGTGTTGGAGGTAGAGTGATGAGCGAGAAGACTTTTTCCCTGGCGGTGCGCCAGGATGGCATCGGTATCCTCACCATGGATGTGCCGGGCGAGAGCATGAATACCCTGAAGGCCGCCTTCGTGGACGAGATCCGCACAGTGCTGGCCGAGGTGAAGGCCAACAAGGAGCTGATCGGTCTGGTGGTGGCCTCCGGCAAGAAGGACTCCTTCATCGCAGGTGCCGACATCAGCATGCTGGCGGCCTGCACCAGTGCCCAGGATGCCCAGACGCTGTCGCGGGAAGGGCAGGTGATTTTTGCCGAGATCGAGTCGCTGGCCATCCCGGTGATCGCCGCCATTCACGGCCCCTGCCTCGGCGGCGGGCTGGAGCTGGCGCTGGCCTGTCATGGCCGGGTGGTGACAGATCACGGCAAAACCGTGCTGGGGCTGCCGGAAGTACAACTGGGTTTGCTGCCGGGCTCCGGCGGGACCCAGCGGCTGCCGCGTCTCATCGGGGTGGCCAAGGCGCTGGATCTGATGCTGACTGGCAAGCAGGTGCGGGCCAAACAGGCCAAAAAACTGGGGCTGGTGGACGATGTGGTGCCGCCCTCCATTCTGCTGGAAGCAGCCATCAAGCTGGCCAAGAAGGGCAAACCCCGCCACGAGCTGAAGCGGGATCTGCAGGGCAAGCTGCTGGAGACCAATGCGCTGGGCCGCAAGGTGCTGTTCGACCAGGCCCGCAAGGGGGTCAAAGCCAAGACCCGCGGCAACTACCCGGCGCCGGAGCGGATCCTCGAGGTGGTACGCATCGGGGTGGAAGAGGGGATGCAGGCCGGCCTCGCCGCCGAGTCCCGCCACTTTGGCGAGCTGGTGATGACGGCGGAATCCGCCGCCCTGCGCTCCATTTTCTTCGCCACCACAGAGATGAAGAAGGAGGTCACCTATCAGGGGGCCGAACCGCGCAAGGTCACCCATGCCGCCGTGCTGGGCGGGGGCCTGATGGGGGGCGGTATCGCCTTCGTCACCGCCACCAAGGCGGGGGTGCCGGTGCGGATCAAGGACGTGGCGAGTGCCGGCATCGGCAATGCCATGCGCTACAGCTACGAGATCCTGGCCAAGAAGCTCAAGCGTCGCCACATTCTGCGCAGCGAGCTGGAGAAGCAGATGAGCCTGCTGTCAGGCACGCTGGACTATTCGGGTTTCCACCGGGTGGACATGGTGGTGGAGGCGGTGTTTGAAGATCTCGCCCTCAAGCATCAGATGGTGAAGGAGGTGGAGCGCGAGTGCGGTGAGCACACAGTGTTTGCCTCCAACACCTCCTCCCTGCCCATCCACCAGATAGCGGCCGAGGCGGCGCACCCGGAGCGGATCGTGGGTCTGCACTACTTCAGCCCGGTGGACAAGATGCCGCTGGCCGAAATCATTCCCCACGCCGGCACCAGTGCCGAGACGGTGGCCACCACGCTGGCGTTTGCCCGTGCCCAGGGCAAGACCCCGATCGTGGTGAAAGACGAGGCGGGTTTCTACGTCAATCGCATCCTGGCGCCCTACATGAACGAGGCGGCCCGCCTGGTACTGGAAGGGGAGCCGGTGGAGGTGCTGGACGGCGCCCTGCTCGATTTCGGCTTCCCGGTCGGTCCCATCACCCTGCTCGACGAGGTGGGGATAGACGTGGGCGCCAAGATCTCGCCCATCCTGGAAAAAGAGCTGGGTGGCGAGCGCTTCCAGGCGCCGGCGGCGTTTGACAAGCTGCTGCAAAACGATCGCAAGGGGCGCAAGAACGGCAAGGGCTTCTACCTCTATGGCAAGGCGGCCAAAGGCAAGAAGAAGGTGGACGAGAGCGTCTACGCCGTGCTGGGCGTCAAGCCTGTGCCCAAGCAATCCCGGATGGAGATTGCCGAACGCTGCGTGCTGATGATGCTCAACGAAGCGGCCATGGCGCTGGACAGCGGCGTGGTGGCCTCGGCCCGTGACGGCGACATAGGCGCCATCTTCGGCATCGGCTTCCCGCCCTTCCTCGGCGGCCCCTTCCGCTACATGGACAGCCTCGGCATTGAGCACCTGGTGGGGCGCCTCGAGCACTACCAGAAACGCTACGGTGACCGCTTTGCACCCTGTGAGCGCCTCAAGGCGATGGCGGCGGAGCAGCTGAGCTTCTACTAAGCATCGCACCTTGCCGGTGACGGCAGGGCTGATGTCAAGGAGGCGACCTCGGGGTCGCCTCCTTCGTTTCGCGCGATCCATGCCGTGGGCGGCAGGCACCATCGGCTGACAACTGGCTGAATTGCGTCCATATTTGTCCTGGCCAAGGGCCAAATTGTTGATCCAGCGCAAAGTAGCCCCCTATTTATTACTTTGGTGGCATAGGACTCAGGCGCTGGTTGGGGTCAAATAGCATCATCAGGAACGGGGGGATAACCCCGTCACGAAAGGGACACCCATTTCACTGGATGAAGGACACATAATGAGTCTGCTTGAACAAACCATCTGGACTGTATTGGGATACGGGGCCATGCCCTTTATCTTCCTGAGCGGGTTTGTGGCGGTGGCAGTGACCTGCTGCTTGCTGCTCAATGCCTTCGGGGTCAAGTCCGCCGAGAAGTGATCCGCTTCTTTCGTTCATACCGCCAAATGCCAGTCTTCGGACTGGCATTTGTTTTTTGAGCCTTTTTCGGCACTTATCCGCGCCGCTCAGGGCAAATGTTTGGCCAAGGTGGTCGAACCGACCGCCGATTTTGATTACACTGGCGCGCAGTTTTTCCACCCCGGATTGACCACTCAAGGTATTCAAGGTTTCTATGGCTCTCAAGGCAACCGTATTCAAGGCTCAACTCAGCCTGTCCGACATGGACCGCCACCAATATCAGGACGTCTCACTGACCCTGGCTCGTCACCCTTCCGAGACCGATGAGCGCATGATGATCCGGCTGGCAGCCTTCGCCTGGCACGCCGCCGAGCGGCTGGAGTTCACCAAGGGGCTCTCCGCCGACGACGAGCCCGAGCTGTGGCGCAAGAACTATTCCGATGAAATCGAGCTCTGGATCGAGCTGGGCCAGCCCGACGAGCGCCGTCTGAAGAAGGCGTGCAACCGTTCCCGTCATGTGGTGCTCTACCTCTACGGTGGCCGTGGTACCAACGTCTGGTGGAAGCAGAATCAGGGCAAGCTCAGCCAGCACGACAACCTCACCGTGATCGAGCTCTCCGACAGCCAGACCCTGCCGCTGACCGCCATGGTGGCGCGCACCATGCACCTCACCTGCACCATCTCCGACGGTCAGCTCTGGGTCAGCAACGGTACGCTGGAAGTGACGCTGGATCCCGTCTTGCTGATGGGGCCACCCGCCCGCGAACTGTAAAGAGACTCGCCCATGTTCAGCGCACTGCTCAATATCGTCATCCCGGTGTTTGCCGTGGTGGGCCTGGGTGCCCTCTATGGTCGGCTGCGGCCGGGTGGGGCGCTGGGCTATGTCAACCGGGCCAATATCGAGCTGTTTACCCCGGCGCTGGTGTTCTCGGCGCTGGTCAAATATCCGCTGGCGCTGATGGCTCACCTGCCGCTCATCGCGGCGGGGGCCCTGGTAATCCTGTTGCCGGGACTGCTGCTCTCCCTGCTCAGGCTGAAAAGCATCAGCAGACCGGCCTTGATCCTGCCCGCCATGTTTCGCAACACCGGCAACCTCGGCATTCCGCTGATGGTGCTGGCCTTTGGCGAGCAGCAGCTGGGCGCCATCGTCATACTGTTCGTGCTCTCCAACCTGCTCCACTTCTCGGTGGGCATGTTCATCCTCTCGGCCAACACCTCCCGCTGGCTCTGGCTGCGCAGCCCTGTGCTGTGGGCCGCCTTTGCCGGCTTGCTGGTGGCCAACCTGCACATTGCGCTGCCGGAATACCTGGTGACCAGCGCCTCCCTGCTCGGCCAGATCTCGGTGCCCTTGATGCTGTTTGCCCTCGGCATCCGGCTGATGGAAGGGGAGTTGGATCATCTGGGGCTCGCCCTCAAGTGCAACCTGCTCTATCTGCTGACGGGCGGCATTTCCCTTGGTCTGGCGGTCTGGCTGCTGCCGCTGCAGCCGGCCTGGATCCCGCTCTTGATGCTGTCGGTGGCACTGCCCCCGGCTGTGCTCAACTACATGCTGTGCGAGCAGTACCAGTGCCAGCCCGAGAAAGTGGCCAGTATCGTGCTCGGCGGCAATGCGCTCTCGGTCGTCGTCATTCCGCTGGCGGTCTGGCTGGCCCTGCACATCAACGGTTGAGCCGGTTTTTTCCGCAGTTTTCGTGGACGCCTGCTGGCGTCCACGGCTTGCTCCTTCGCGCTTATCTTCCCCAGGCTGCGCCAGCTCTCACTCTGGGGAGCGGGGTGAGCGCAAGTTCCCTTTTCGTGATCCTCGGCGAAGTCGCTGCCGTCGAATTGGCATAGTATCTGGCCAGCATGAATCCCACCCAGGGTGGGAGCCAAGGGATTAACAACATGATGTCCGTCAGTAACCAATGTTTGTTGATGCAGATCCAGCCCACCATCTTGCGCTTTGCCAAGATGCTGGCCAGTGTGCTGCAACTGGAAGTGGAAATCGTCGACGCCAACATGGTGCGGGTGGCGGGAACCGGCCCTTACGGCAAGTTTTTCGGCCGCCAGCTGGAGGGTGACTCCCGCCTGTTGCGCTACGTGATCGAACACCAGAGCGAGAAGATAGTCACCCACACCAGCGAGGATCCCGTCTGTGAGGGGTGCAGCTGCAAGGAGAGCTGTCGGGAGCGCGCCTTCCTCGGGGTGCCCATCATGGTGGAGGAGACCTGCATCGGGGTCATCAGCCTGGTGGCCTTCAACGCCGAGCAGCAGGCGCGCCTCAACAACAATCTGCAGGAGGTGTGCGACTATGTGCAGCACATCTCCAGCATCTTCGTGGCCAAGCTGCTCGATTCCCGCGGCTTGTCGGACGGGGTCAACAAGGTGTTCCTCAACCTGATGAGCCACATGGATCAGGGCTGCCTGCTGCTCGACGAGAAGAGCCAGGTGCGCTATGCCAACGAGGTGGCGCTCAAGCAGCTCAACTGCCAGCAGGAGCAGTTGCTGGGGCGCGAGATTGGCGTGCGTCCGCTCACCTTCGCCCAGCAGGGGCTGACCGGGCACATGCAGCACATCATCACACTGGCGGATCGCCAGGAGCTCATCATAGGCCAGCTGCACCATGTGCAGGGCCAGCAGCTGTTTCTGATGGCGTTTCACCAGTCCCACTCGGCCCTGAGCCAGCCGCTGGAGCCGGACGAGGGCATGGCGCTGCTGATCGGCGAAAGCAAGCCGATGCGGGCGCTGAAAAAACTGCTCCATCGCATCGCTCTGAGCCCTTCCAGCGTGCTGGTGTGCGGCGAGAGCGGCACCGGCAAGGAGGTGGTGGCCCGCGCCATTCACCGGCTCAGCCCGCGTCATGACAAGCCCTTCATCGCCATCAACTGCGCCGCCATTCCGGAGCAGTTGCTGGAGAGCGAGCTGTTTGGCTACGTGAAGGGGGCCTTCACCGGCGCCTCCAGCGGCGGCAAGCAGGGGCTGATCCAGGCCGCCCATCAGGGCACCCTGTTTCTCGACGAGATAGGGGACATGCCGCTCACCATGCAGGCCAAGTTGCTGCGGGTGCTGGAGCTGCGGGAGGTGACGCCCATAGGTGCCAGCCGGCCCGTGCCGGTGGACATTCGCATCATAGCCGCGACCCACCAGCATCTGGAGCAGTACATTGCCGAGGGCAAGTTTCGCGAAGACCTCTTCTATCGCCTCAACGTCATCCCCATCCACCTGCCGCCCCTGCGCGAGCGGGAAGGGGACGTGGCGCTGCTGACCCACTACTTCCTCAACCTGCACACCAGCCGCATCGGCCTCATCTATCCGGGACTGAGCCCTGAGGTGATGGGCCTGCTCGAGGGGTATCGCTGGCCCGGCAACGTGCGCGAACTCAGCAACCTCATCGAATACCTGGTCAACGTGGTGCAGGCGGGGGAGGTGATCGAGAGCATTTTGTTGCCCCCCAATATCCTGCGCAACCAGCGAAGCGCGGCGGATGAGCAGCCTAGCGGCGCAGCGCACATAGCGCGGGCGCCGCTCGCGCCCGAGCCCTACGTCCATGCGGCGGCTTCCGATTCCTCCTTTGGCCATAATGCAGCTGTCAGCCCTGCACCTGGTACGCAGGGTGCGGCTGGGGTTCCCTGGCCTCTGCCGGGAGAGGGGAGCCTGCAAGGCCACGCAGCGGTGCGGGGAGCCGGCCAGGCCGAGCGAAGCCTGGAGCTGCCCCTCGGGGAAAACGGGCTGGAGAGCATGGAAAAGCAGGTGATAGAGGAGACCTTGCAGCGCCTTGGCAACAAGAAACTGGCCGCCCAAGCGTTGGGGATTGGGATTGCGACCCTCTATCGCAAGATAAAGAAGTACGAGATCGCCGTGCAGGCCTGATCCTCACACCGCCGCTGGCCACAAGCGGCGGTCTGTTCGCAGATAATGGCTGCGCCTTGAGCAAGGCCATTATCATTATGATAATTCCCCTGCATCGCCTATCAATTAACGGCCCGTATCTGATAGCCAGGGTGATAATTATCAGTGCGCATCTTGGCACTATTTTAAATACGGCTTTGGCGTGCCGGCATTTATCGTGAAAGCGTCACGCCATATGCCTGAATGGCGTTGTCATGTGCGCTGGCTCACATCTATTTTCCTGTTTCTCGTTATTCCCCCTTAAATACCGCATTGGCACACTTATTGATTGCTCTTGTTTGACGCTGACCGATGAACTCACCCAATGGCCCTATTTTCGGTGACCTTGTGAGTGGAAGGGGAGCAATCCATATCTCATCAACAGATTGGGGCTAACGATGAAAGCAGTGAACCAGTTAATCAAAGAGATCAATGAGCTCAAATCCAACCTGCATGAAAAGGACTTCCTGCTGACCTGGGAGCAGACCCCCCAGGAGCTGGCGCTGGTCCTCAAGCTGGCCGAGGCCCTCAAGGGGCTACGGGCCGAGAACATAGCCACCAGGCTGTTCAATACCGGCCTTGGCATCTCGGTGTTTCGTGACAACTCCACCCGCACCCGTTTCTCCTATGCCTCCGCCCTGAACCTGCTCGGCCTCACCCAACAGGATCTGGACGAGGGCAAATCCCAGATAGCCCACGGCGAGACGGTGCGCGAAACCGCCAACATGATCTCCTTTTGCGCCGATGCCATCGGTATTCGCGACGACATGTATCTGGGGGCGGGCAACGCCTACATGCGTGAAGTGGGCGCTGCACTGGACGAAGGGTTCGAGAAGGGGGTGCTGCCCCAGCGCCCGGCACTGGTCAACCTGCAGTGCGACATTGATCACCCGACCCAGTCCATGGCTGATCTCGCCTGGCTGCAGGAGCACTTCGGCAGCCTGGAGAGCCTCAAGGGCAAGAAGATTGCCATGACCTGGGCTTACTCCCCGAGCTACGGCAAGCCGCTCTCCGTGCCCCAGGGCATCATAGGGCTGATGACCCGCTTCGGCATGGAAGTGACCCTGGCCCACCCCGAAGGGTATGACCTGATCCCGGACGTGATCGCGGTGGCCCATGAGAATGCCAAGGCCTCCGGCGGCAGCTTCCGTCAGGTCACCTCCATGGAGGAGGCGTTCAAGGATGCCGACATCGTCTATCCCAAGTCCTGGGCGCCCTACCAGGTGATGGAGCAGCGCACCGAGCTGCTGCGGGCCAACGATCACGCCGGCCTCAAGGAGCTGGAGAAGCAGTGCCTGGCGCAGAACGCCAAGCACCAGGATTGGCACTGCACCGAAGAGATGATGGCCCTCACCAAGGGGGGCGAGGCGCTCTATATGCACTGCCTGCCCGCCGATATTACCGGCGTCTCCTGTCAGGCGGGCGAGGTGAGCGAAGGGGTGTTCGAGAAATACCGCATCGCCACTTATAAAGAGGCGAGCTGGAAGCCCTATATTATCGCCGCCATGATAGTTGCCCGTAAATTCTCGGCGCCGGGCGCCGCGCTCGAGGGGTTAATCAAAGAGGCGCAAAAACGCGTCAAATAATGGTTGGGCCGGGCCGGGAATATTTCCCGCCCGGCCATCATGGCGCAATTATTATCACGGGTTCTCTCCCCAGGGCGCTTTTTAATCAATGGTCCCCGGCGAGATGACTCTCTGTGAGGTATTCATGTCCCAATTCTCCCTGAAGATGGATATTGCCGATAACCGTTTCTTTACCGGTGAATCCCTGTCTCTGTTTTCCCGGGCAGAGGCGCAAAAGGCCCGCGCCTTTCACAAGAAACTGGCCGGTTATGAACCCACCCCCCTGTGCGATCTGAAAGCGCTCGCCGCCTATGTCGGGGTGAAAAAAATATTGGTCAAGGACGAGTCCAAGCGCTTTGGCCTCAACGCCTTCAAGATGCTGGGGGGCGTCTACGCCATCGCCAATTTGCTCTGCGAAAAATACGGGGTGGCGGTGGAGGATTTCACCTTCGATCTCATCAAGCGCACCATCAAGGAGCCGATGACCTTCGCCACCACCACGGATGGCAACCACGGTCGCGGCGTCGCCTGGGCCGCCAAACAGGTGGGTCAGCATGCGGTGGTCTACATGCCCAAGGGCTCGGCCCAGGAGCGGGTGGAGCACATTCTGGCGCTGGGGGCCGAGTGCATAGTCACCGACATGAACTACGACGATACAGTGCGTTTGACTATGAAGATGGCCAAGGAGCGCGGCTGGCACATAGTGCAGGACACTGCCTGGGAGGGCTACACCCAGATCCCGACCTGGATCATGCAGGGCTACGCCACCCTGGCCGATGAAGCGGTCGAGCAGATGCAGGCCATGGGCATCAAACAGCCCACCCACGTGCTGCTGCAGGCCGGGGTCGGGGCGCTGGCGGGCGGCGTGCTCGGCTATCTGGTGGACTGCTTCGGGGCGAAAAACCTGCACAGTATCGTGGTCGAGCCGGATCAGGCCGACTGCATCTACCGCTCCGGTGTGGCGGGGGAGATGGTCAACGTGGGGGGCGACATGCGCACCATCATGGCCGGTCTCGCCTGCGGCGAACCCAACCCCCTCGGCTGGCCCGTGCTGCGCGGCTGCACCACCCAGTTCATCTCCTGTCACGACAAGGTGTCTGCGCTCGGCATGCGGGTGCTCGGCAACCCCCTTGGCGACGATCCCCGCATCATCTCCGGCGAATCCGGTTCGGTCGGCACCGGCGTGCTGGCGGCGGTGCGCCACCACCCGGATCGCGCGGCGCTGATGACCCGTCTCGGGCTGGACAGCGACTCTGTGGTGCTGCTGATCAACACCGAAGGGGACACCGACGTGGCCCACTACCGGGAAGTGGTGTGGGAAGGCAAGCATCCCTCCTGCGAGTAAGAAACACGAATTGAAGAACTGCGAATTAAAGAACAGATCGCGCCTCGCCAACGGGGCGCGGTGAAGGGGTCAGGGCGCTGCCGACGAACAGGCAGCGCATTCTCGAATGTTTGGAGAAATCACAATGAGCAAGCAGATTCCGTTTGAAATGGTGTTGGAGAAAGCCCATCAGTACAAGGCCGAGATGAGTCAGTTCCTGCGCGACATGATAGCCATCCCGAGCGAAAGCTGTGATGAGAAGCGGGTGGTGCTGCGTATCAAGCAGGAGATGGAGAAGGTCGGTTTCGACAAGGTGGAGATAGATCCCATGGGCAACGTGCTGGGCTATATCGGCCAGGGCCCGCACCTGATCGCCATGGATGCCCACATAGACACGGTCGGGGTCGGCAACCGCGCCAACTGGACCTTCGATCCCTATGAGGGGATGGAGGATCACGAGATCATAGGTGGCCGCGGCGCCTCCGATCAGGAAGGGGGCATGGCCTCCATGGTCTATGCCGGCAAGATCATCAAGGATATGGGGCTGGAAGATCAATATACCCTGCTGGTGACAGGCACAGTGCAGGAGGAGGACTGCGACGGCCTCTGCTGGCAGTACATCATAGAGCAGAGCAAGATCCGCCCCGAGTTCGTGGTCAGTACCGAGCCGACCGACTGCCAGATCTACCGTGGCCACCGCGGCCGCATGGAGATCCGCGTCGAGGTGCAGGGGGTGAGCTGCCACGGCTCCGCGCCGGAGCGCGGTGACAACGCCATCTTCAAGATGGGCCCCATCCTGGGTGAGCTGCAGGAGTTGAGCCACAACCTCGGCCATGACGACTTCCTCGGCAAGGGCACATTGACCGTCTCCGAGATCTTCTTCACTTCGCCAAGCCGCTGCGCCGTGGCGGATAGCTGCGCCGTCTCCATCGACCGCCGCCTCACCTGGGGCGAGAGCTGGCAAGGTGCGCTGGACGAGATCCGCGCCCTGCCTGCGGTGCAAGCCGCCGGGGCCGAGGTCTCCATGTACCAGTACGACCGCCCGGCCTACACGGGGCTGGTCTACCCGACCGAGTGCTACTTCCCGACCTGGAAGGTGGAAGAGGATCACATCACGGTCCGGACCCTCTCCAAGGCTTACACCCAGCTGTTCAACAAGGCGCCTGTGGTCGACAAGTGGACCTTCTCCACCAACGGCGTCTCCATCATGGGTCGCCACGGTATTCCTGTCATCGGTTTTGGCCCGGGCAAGGAGCCGGAAGCCCATGCGCCGAACGAGAAGACCTGGAAGGAGCATCTGGTCAAGTGCGCTGCCATGTATGCCGTGATCCCCATGCTCTATCTGGCCGAGCTGGACGAATGAGGGGTCTGCCGGGCGGCGAGCGCTATCGCCGCCCCTCTGTTGCCAGTGCCCCGTCTCCATTGAGGCGGGGCCTTGCTGTTTGAAGCGATCTGATGTTCGAGGTGGTGGGGATGAAACGGCTGATCAAGAACGGCGTGCTGGTCGATGCACAGGGTGAATATCGTCAGGATCTGCTGATCGAGAACGGGGTGATCCGTGAGCGCGCAGCCGATATCCAGCCCGATGGCGAGACCGACATCATCGATGCCAACGGCTGCTACCTGATGCCGGGCGGCATCGACGTCCACACCCACTTCAATATCGATGTGGGGATTGCCCGCAGTTGCGATGACTTTTTCAGCGGTACCCGTGCCGCTGCCTGTGGTGGCACCACCACAGTTGTCGATCACATGGGATTTGGCCCGGCGGGGTGCAAGCTGCATCACCAGCTGGCTCGCTATCACGACTACGCCGCCACACAGGCGGTGATCGACTACAGCTTTCACGGCGTGATCCAGCATGTGGATGACGCCATCCTCCACGAGATGGCCGCCATGGTGCAGGAGGAGGGGATCAGCAGCTTCAAGCTCTATCTCACTTACCAGTACAAGCTGGGGGACCACGACGTGCTGCGCGCCCTGGCCCGCCTCAAAGAGGTGGGGGCGCTCGCCACCGTCCATCCCGAGAACGATGCCGCCATAGCGGCGCGGCGCGCGGCCCTGCTGGCTGCGGGCCACCATGAACCCTGGTATCACCCCCAGAGCCGCCCGCTCGAGTGCGAGGCGGAGGCGATCGCCCGGATGATCAATCTGGCGGCGCTGGCGGGCAATGCGCCGCTCTATATCGTCCACCTCTCCAACGGCTTGGGGCTCGAGTATCTGAAACTGGCGCGCCGCCAGGGGCAGCCGGTCTGGGTGGAAACCTGCCCGCAATATCTGCTGCTCGATGACAGCTGCTACTACAAGGAAAACGGGGTCGACTTCTTGTTGAGCCCGCCACTGCGCGGGCGCAGCGAGCAGGACAAGTTGTGGGTCGGCATCAGCGCGGGCGATATCGATACGGTGGCGACCGATCACTGCAACTTCTCCCACGCCCAGCGCATGACCCTCTCGGGCGGCGATTTCAGCCGCTGCCCCAACGGGCTGCCAGGGGTGGAGAACCGGATGTTGCTGCTGTTTGCCCACGGGGTGCTCGGTGGGCGCATCTCGCCGTCGCGCTTCGTGGCGCTTACCAGCGCCAACCCGGCGCGCCTCTTTGGCCTCTGGCCGCGCAAGGGCAACTTGCAACTTGGGTCTGACGCCGATCTGGTGATCATGGACCCCAGCGGCGAGACGCTTATCCGCCACGCCGCGCTGCACGACAACGGCGACTACAGCCCCTACGAGGGGATGCGCTGCCCGGGCCGGATCAGGCTGACCCTGAGCCGCGGCGAGACAGTGGCCCGCGACGGCGAGTTCACCGGGCAACGGGGCCATGGCCGGTTTTTGGCCAGAGCGCCGTTTGATCCGCTGCTCGGCGCGGCTGTCAGTGCGCCACCCCCTTCAACCACTCATTTGGCAACCCGCTAGGGCGAGCGCCAGCGGACGGCGCGGTTTGCGCCCTTCCCGAACAAGGACAAGGGGTCGGTATGACATCGGCCCATCCCCTCATTGGAGAGAACAAGATGAAACAGCGAATCGTACTGGCTCTGGGTGGCAATGCCCTTGGCAACAACCTGCCCGAGCAGATGAAGGCGGTGCAGAGCACGGCGCACACCATAGCCGACCTGATTGCTCAGGGGCATGAAGTGGTGGTGACCCACGGCAACGGCCCCCAGGTGGGGATGATCCAGCAGGCATTCGAGGTGGCGGCCCGCCACGACGCAAAAGCGCCCCATCTGCCCATGTCGGTCTGCGTGGCCCTGAGCCAGGGCTACATCGGTTATGACCTGCAAAACGCCCTGCGCGAGGCCCTGCTTGAGCGCGGCATTCACAAGCCGGTCGCCACTCTGGTGACGCAAGTTGAGGTGGATAAAAACGATCCCGCCTTTCTCGACCCGAGCAAGCCTATCGGCGGCTTCTTCAGCAAGGAGGAGGCCGAGGTGTTGATGGCCAGGGGCGAGTGTCTCAAAGAGGATGCCGGCCGTGGCTATCGCCGGGTGGTGGCATCCCCCAAACCCGTCGACATCATAGAGAAGGAGACAGTCTCCGCCATGCTGGCGGCGGGACAGGTGGTGATCACCGTCGGTGGTGGCGGGATCCCTGTGCTGCGCGAGGGGAACCACCTGCGCGGCGCCAGCGCCGTGATCGACAAGGATTGGGCCAGCGCCAAACTGGCGGAGCTGATCGATGCCGACATGCTGATCATCCTCACCGCGGTGGAGAAGGTCGCCATCAACTTCGGCAAGCCCGATGTGCAGTGGCTCGATACCCTGAGCGTGGCCGATGCCAACGGCTTTATCGCCCAGGGGCAGTTTGCCAGGGGCTCCATGCTGCCCAAGGTGGAGGCGGCGCTCTCGTTCGCCACATCCTTGCCGGGGCGCAAATCCCTGATCACATTGCTGGAGAAGGCCGCAGAGGGGATCGCCGGCAAAACCGGCACCCTGATCAGCCTGTAGCCTCGCCTTTGATGGGTGCAAACAGGGGGCCCAAGGCCCCCTTTGTGTTGGCAGACAGACCCGTTACCCGACGATGGGCAGGGCGAAAGGAGAGGCGTAAGATGGCCCCCCTTGGCATAAGATGGGCCAGCAGCAGAGGCGACAAGGCAGAGCAATGAGCACAAAGATCAATATGGCGGCGCTGGGGGGATTGGTCCTGCTCACCGCTATCTGGAGTTACAGCTGGATCGTGATGAAGCAGGTGATGCTCTACGCGGGGGCCTTCGAGTTCACCGCCCTGCGCTGCCTGTGCGGATCCCTGGTGTTGCTGCTGGTGCAGTGCCTGCGCGGCCGCCGTTATCTCAAACCCACCCCGTTTCGCTATACCCTCGCCATCGCCCTGTTCCAGACCTGCGGCATGGTGGGGCTGGCCCAGTGGGCGCTCATCAGCGGCGGGGCGGGCAAGGTGGCCATTCTGAGTTACACCATGCCGTTCTGGGTGGTGATCTTCGCGGCGCTCTTCCTGGGGGAGCGGATGCGCAAGCTGCACTATGTGGCGGTCGGGGTGGCGGCTTGCGGACTGCTGTTGGTGATCGAGCCCTGGCAACTGCACCTGGATTCCATGAAGAGCGCACTGCTGGGCATTGCCTCCGGCATCTGCTGGGGGATCAGCGCCATCATCGCCAAGCGGATGTATGCCCGCCACCCCAGGGTGGATCTCATGTCCCTCACCACCTGGCAGATGATCTACGCCACCATTGTGATGGCGCTGGTGGCGGCCCTGGTGCCGGAGCGGCCCATCGACTGGCAGCCCTACGTGTTTGGCGCACTCGCCTACAGCGCCATCTTCGCCACTGCGCTGGCCTGGAGCCTCTGGCTGTTTGTACTGAAAAAATTGCCGGCGGGGATTGCCGGGCTCAGCACACTGGCGGTGCCGGTAACAGGAGTGCTGCTCTCCTGGTGGCTGCTCGGCGAGGATCCGGGGCCGGTGGAGGGGAGCGGCATCCTGCTTATCGTGCTGGCGCTTGTCGTCATCAGCCGCAAGGGCAAACGATCCGTGGTGACTGTGGCGGGGGAGACCCGGATCAAGCACGGCTGAGTCGATTGGAGGAACGAGAATGGAAAAGGGCCCGCCATGATGGCGGGCCCTTTTTTGCTTCTGTGCTGGCTTATCTGCGCTGAGCCAGATGCATCATGGCCTCCAGCACGGCGCCACCAATCGATAACGCGGGCCTTGCCGATAGGGCAATGGCGTTTGCCCTTATCTGCGCTGCGCAAGATGCATCATGGCTTCCAATACCGCGCCACCGATCGCCCGGGCCTTGTCCGATACCGTAGTGGGGTCGGCGCGCTCGCCGCGCGGGTCTATGTCACCGATCTTGAAGCCGACAGTCACCTCTATGCCATCGCTGAGCAGTCCCCGCACCATGCCAGAGAGCGGCGCGATAATGGGTGCGTCCCCCACGTGGGCGATGACATCACCCTCCTGCACCAGATCGCCGAGCTTGATCAGGCTCTTCATCATCCCGGGGGCGGGGGCGCGCACCACCCGGCGGGCCGAGTGCCCCTCGATCACCCCGGGAATGCCGGTGTTGGGCTGGGCGGGGCCCTGATAGATGACCCGACCCAGATGGTGGCCGCGGTTGGTCTCGATCACCGCATCGCAGTCGCGTCCCGCCTCGAAACCCGGGCCAAGGGCCACAGTAATGGGGGCCATCTCCCTGTGGGTGCCGAGGTTCTGCTTGGCCAAAATGGCATCCACCAGATAGCGGGGCTTGAGTTCGGCAAGGGTGACACAGTCGGGGTCAACCAGCAGCGGGATTATGCCCAGATCCAGCTGCTCGAACGCCTGCTCAACGCTGTCGACCCGCTTGGCACGCACCCCTTCTACGCTGGTTTCGCCGTCAAACATCCCCTGGGCGAAGGCGACGGTGCGGCGGATCACAGTGGGCTTGTCGAGATCCAGCATCACCACCTTGAAGCCGGCATTGTAGAGCCGCAGCGCGACGCCGGTGGCGATATCGCCGGAGCCGCGCATCACTACCAGCCTATCCCGCTTGAGGCGCACGTCATCCTGCATCAGGCCGCCCGCTTTGCCGTTTTTCACCTGCAGCAGCTCGGCGAGTATGCTGATGGCGATCTCCTCCGGAGTCTCGGCGCCTATGTTGTAGCCGATGGGGGCATGCAAGCGCTGCAGCTGTTCCTGACTCACCCCTTGCTGGCGCAGGGCCTGGGTGAAGGTCTGCACCTTGCGCTTGCTGGCGAGCAGCCCCAGATAGGCGAGGGGACGGGAGATGAGGCGCTCCAGCGCCTCCTTGTCCTGGTGGTTGGTGGCTATGATGACGAAGTTGGCGGGCTCTATGGCCAGCGCCTCGATCACGGCGCCCATGCTCTCGGCCTGCTTGAGATGGGTACCGGCCGGGAAGAGCTCGGGGTTGAGGCTCCCTTCAAAACAGTCGCCGACATGGATATCAAAGCCCAAGGGAGCCGCAGCCTGGGCCAGCGCCCGGTTGACGTGGCCGGCGCCGATCAATACCAGACGGGGGCGCAGGCCGTAGACATCGATATAGACCGACATGGCGCCGCCGCAATCCGAGCCCACCGCATGCTCGCCGTTGCGGGCCATGCGGCCATGGAAGATGCGCGGCTTGCGCTCGGCAATGGCTGCCACCGCCTCCTCTATCACCAGCCGCTCTATCATGCCGCCGCCTATGGTGCCGAGGATCTGGCCATCGGCCATCACCAGCATCTGGGCCTGATGGCGCGGGGTAGAGCCGCGGCTCTCGATGATCTGGGCCATCGCGAACGGGGTGTTGGCTTGTTCCAGTCGGGCTGCGTGTGAAAAAAGATTCATAAGGTACCTCATTTCATCCTTAACGGGTCATGCGCGCGGTGAAGCCACCGGTTCGCCATCCAGAGGGGTCTGGCTCACCACATGACGAATGGCGATGGGCTCGCGTACCGCTCCCTGCCAGATGGCGTGGAGCTCGGGGTGACGGGCCAGCAGCGTTATCAACTGCGGCTGCCATGACGCCTCATTTTGATAATCGCCATTGATAAACCAGATCCGGCGGGCCCTGGCCGGGGTGCCCTTGAACATCCCCTGGGGGTGGGCGAGCAGCCGGTCAAACAGCGCCCAATCCAGCGGCTCACCGGCCTCTATCCCGCACAGGGACTGGAGCTCGGCCCAGCGGTGGATCTGTTGCGGGTCGGCCTTAGCCCCCACCATGGCGCCGCCCACCAGGGCGATTACCCAATCACTGCTGCTGGGAATGCAAGGTTCATGCAAAGCGGGCACTTTCAATAACTTGTGATGGGCGCCGTCCGCCTCCACCAGGATGATGTCGAAGCGCTGCTGCCCCTTGAGCAGATCGATCTGCTGGGCGCTGGGGCCCACCGCCTTGCCGCTGGTTCGATCGAGATGGCTGAACAGGGCGACCAGGGTGGGGCCATCGGGCAGGTGCTGGCAGCGGGTGAGCTGGCGGACGGGATCGGCTTCCAGGATCAACTCCCGATAGTGTGACTGGGCTGGCAGAAACATCCGGGTGCTGGTGGTAATCAGCACCCTTTTGCCCTGCCGATAAAAATATTCCGCCAGCCAGAACAGGGTGCTGGTTTTGCCGCCGGCGCCGCAGAGGCTAATTAAGGTGGTACGGCTATCTATATTTTCGGTGAGCGGGTTTAATAGTGTCTCAATATCGGGAAAGGCACGCTGGACAGGTGAGGGGATGGGCATGGCAACGACCGATTCAAATAAGGGCGCAGGCAGTGAACAGCACTGTCATTCCAGAACGAGATGCGACTGCATAATAACGGCGGCCGGCCTCTCGTCGCGAATGGGCGCGTGGAAACTGATGCTACCGTATCTCCAGAGCACGATTCTTGATGAGAGTCTCAAAAATGCCCTCGCTTTCTGTGACCGGATTATTCTGGTGGTGGGGCATCGAGGTGACGAGCTGATGGCGCGCTATGCAGAGAGACCCGAGATCCTGCTGGTGGAAAACCATGATTATGCACAGGGGCTCGGCAGCTCCATCCGGCTGGCACTGGCGGCCAGCAGCAGCGACTACCTCTTCATCTCCCACGGCGATCTGCCCTGCATTCCTCTCGATGTCTACCAGACGCTCTGGCAGGCACGGGGCCCCCACACACTTTTTCCCCGTTATCTGGGTGAGTCAGGGCACCCTGTGTTGCTGCCATCATCCCTTGGCAAGGCGCTGGCCGAGGCGCCGGTACAAGGCTCGATCCGCCGCTGGCTGATGGCACATCCCCATCGCTTCGTCGAGGTGCACAGTGACGCCATCCTGCTGGATGTGGACACACCTGAGCGTTATCAGGCGCTGCTGCGGGCAGACGACGCTGGCTGAGCCAGGTTGTTGTCGAGTGCATAATTATGAAAATCGGAACCAGGACAAACACGGCATTGTGGCCGCTGTGGTGGCCGACATTATCACCCTGCGTGGCCTGATAAAGGCAGGCGAAACGAGATTATCAAACTGATATTCAACCCCGCCAACGTGAGACTTTCTCAGCATCTATCGCTATTTCAACGTGATTAATGTGCGTTATTGATAGCCGCTCTCATCCCCGAAACAGGTATTGCCAGTCGACATTTCATTAATTCGAGGTGCCTCACGCTTTTACGCGCACATAATTAAATTTTCCAGCACTGGCCTGATTGTTGCTCTTGTCTGTTTCAAGGGGCTGTCTCGTGAATGCGCCCCATTTATTCACCCAGTCAATGAGCAGAACCGCTGCAAGGAGATCATCATGGGCGATATTATGCGACCCCTTCCATTCAAGAACCTGCTGACCCGCATTTTTGCGGAATATAAAGAGAGTCAGAGCATTTTCGGTATTCCCGCCGCGCAATTCTATCGCAAGCAGGACGAGCGCAAGATCAAGGTGTTCGGTGAAACCTGCGAAACCCCCATAGGTCCGGCGGCCGGTCCCCATACCCAGCTGGCCCAGAATATCGTCACCTCCTGGCTGACCGGCGGGCGCTTTATCGAGCTCAAGACGGTGCAGATCCTGGACCGTCTCGAACTGGCCAAGCCCTGCATCGATGCCGAGGATGAGTGCTTCAACACCGAGTGGTCCACCGAGTTCACCCTGCCCAAGGCGTTCGACGAGTACCTCAAAGCCTGGTTCGCCCTCTATCTGCTGGAAGAGGTGTTCGACCCCCGTCTCGACGGGGAGGCCAAGTCCTTCATCTTCAACATGAGCGTGGGTTACAACCTCGATGGCATCAAACAGCCGCCGATGCAGCAGTTTATCCACAGTTTGAAGGATGCCAGCACCAGTGCGAAGTTTGCCGAGTACCAGCAAGTGCTGCGCGAGCTGGTGGCCGACGAGCAGTTTATCGCCGAGCTGGGACTGGGTTCCCGCCGCGATCGCCTGCAACAGCTGGCGGACTGCATCCCGGCCAATCTGGTGCACGGCGTCACCCTCTCCACCATGCACGGTTGCCCGCCCAACGAGATTGAGGCCATCTGCCGTTACATGCTGGAGGAGAAGGGGCTCAACACCTTCGTCAAACTGAACCCGACCCTGCTTGGCTACCCGCGGGTGCGCGAGATCCTCGACACTTGCGGCTTTGATTACATAGGTCTGAGCGAAGCGTCGTTCGATCACGACCTCAAGCTGGATCAGGCCAAGGCCATGCTGACCCGTTTGATGGCGCTGGGAGCCGAGAAGGGGCTCACCTTCGGGGTCAAGCTCACCAATACGCTCGGCACCATCAACCGCAAGGGGGCGCTGCCGGGTGATGAGATGTACATGTCCGGCCGGGCGCTGTTCCCGCTCTCCATCAACGTGGCCGCCGTGCTGTCCCGTGCCTTCGATGGCAAGCTGCCCATCTCCTACTCGGGTGGCGCCAGCAAGTTCAACATCGCGGATATCTTCGAGACCGGCATTCGCCCCATCACAATGGCGACCGACCTGCTCAAACCCGGTGGCTACCTGCGCCAGCTCGAGTGCCTCAAAGAGATAGACGCTTCAGAGTGCTGGGGCATGAGTCAGGTGGATGTAGAGAAGCTGGAAGCCCTTGCCGCCAAGGCGCTCACCATGGATTACACCCAGAAGGAGTGGAAGTCCGGGGATCGCATCGAAGTGGGTGGCGGCCTGCCGCTGACCGACTGCTATGTGGCGCCCTGCGTCACCGCCTGCGCCGTGCATCAGGACATCCCCGAGTACATTCGCCTGATGGGCGAAGGGGAGTATGTGGCCGCCCTTGAGCTGATTTATCAGCGCAACGCCTTGCCCGCCATCACAGGCCATATCTGCGATCACCAGTGTCAGTACAACTGCACTCGTCTGGATTACGACAGCCCGCTCAATATCCGCGAACTCAAGAAGGTCGCGCTGGAGCGTGGCTGGGAAGGGTACAAGGCGCGCTGGCACAAGCCGGCAGGTAGCGGTGACAAGCACCCGGTGGCCGTGATTGGCGCAGGCCCGGCCGGCCTCTCCGCCGGTTACTTCCTGGCCCGTGCCGGCCATCCGGTCACCATCTTCGAGCGCGAAGCCGATGCCGGTGGCGTGGTCAAACACATCATCCCCGAGTTCCGCATCCCGGCCGAGCTTATCGCGCACGACATCGACTTTGTCGCCGCCCACGGGGTCAAGTTTGAGTTTGGCTGCGATACGGCCCTGACTGTCGACAAGCTGCACGCCCAGGGCTTTGCCTATGTCTTCGTCGGCATAGGTGCCGACAAGAATGGCGGCATGCGCCTCGAAGGGGGCCATGAACGGGTCTACAAATCCTTCCATTTCCTGCGCAGCTTCAATCAGGGCAAACCCCTGCCGCTCGGCCGCCATGTGGCTGTGGTCGGCGCCGGCAACACCGCCATGGATTGCGCCCGCGCGGCCCTCAAGGTGCCCGGTGTCAGCGATGTGACCGTGATCTACCGTCGCAGCGAAAAAGAGATGCCAGCTTACCGTGAGGAGGTTCTGGAAGCGGTGGAGGATGGGGTGCGTTTTTGCTTTCTCACCAATCCGGAGCGCTTTGACAAAGATGGCAAGCTTGTCGTGCGGATGATGGCGCTGGGGGAACCTGACGAGCAGGGCCGCCGCCGTCCTGTGCCCACAGATCAGACAGAAGTGATGCAGATGGATGCGCTGATCACCGCCATCGGCGAGCAACCCGATTGTGACGTGCTCGAGGCGATGGGAATTCCCCTTGGCAGCGATGGCTGGCCCGAGGTGGATAGCCAGGGCGAGACCAGCCGTCGCAACGTTTTCCTCATCGGTGACGTGCAAAGCGGCCCGTCTTCCATAGTCGGTGCCATCGGCGGAGCCCGCCGCGCCGCGGATCTGGTGCTGGCCCGCGAGCATATCGCCAGCCAGCAGAGTGACGTGACCACCCAGCCATCGGGCAAGGATGAGATCTACCGCCGCAAGGGGAGTATCGCCGTCACCCTGGTCGACAAGGGCGAGCGGGAGGCCTTCGTGGCGCAAGAGGCGCACCGTTGCCTCGAGTGCAACTACCTCTGCAGCAAGTGCGTGGATGTCTGCCCCAACCGGGCCAACGTCGCCATCGCCGTGCCGGACTTCAAGGATCAGTTCCAGACATTGCACCTGGATGCCTACTGCAACGAGTGCGGCAACTGCGCCCAGTTCTGCCCCTGGCAGGGCAAGCCCTATCAGGACAAGGTCACCATCTTCAGCCTGCCCGAGGACTTCGACAACAGCCGCAACCCCGGTTTCTACTTGGCCGATGGCGGTGAACTGAGGATCCGTCAGGGTGGCGAGACCTATCGCCTGACCATAGACGAGCAGAGCCGGATCCAGGATGCCCCCGAGGCCCTGGCCGACATGTGCCGCATCATCAGCCATGTCCACGCCCATCACCACTACCTGCTGGGGGCCGTCGCGGCCTGAGCGAACGAATAAGCGAAGGAGCACACCATGTTTATTCTGAAAAACGTCACCGCCGTCCAGCTGGAGCCGACCCGGGTGCTGGAAGGGGTGGATATTGCCATCGAGGGCACGCTTATCAAGGCGGTGGGGCCCAATCTGCGGGCCCTCTACCCGGAGGCCAACTATCGGGAGATGGGCGGCAAGCTGGTGATGCCGGGCATCGTCTGCGCCCACAACCACTTCTACTCCGGCCTGTCGCGGGGGATCATGGCCAACATAGCCCCCTGCCCGGACTTTATCTCCACCCTGAAAAACCTCTGGTGGCGGCTCGATCGGGCGCTCGATGAGGAGTCCCTCTACTACAGCGGCCTCATCTGCTCGCTGGAGGCTCTCAAGAGCGGTTGCAGCGCGGTGATCGACCACCACGCCTCGCCCAACTTCATCAAGGGTTCCCTCAACGTGCTGCGCAAAGGGTTTATGGAGGCGGGTCTGCGCGGCATGACCTGCTTCGAGACCACGGATCGCAATGGCGGCCTCGCCGAGCTGCAGGCCGGGGTGGAGGAGAACATCCTGTTCGCGCAAGCCATTGATGCCGCCAAGGCCAAGGGGAGCGAACCCTATCTGGTGGAGGCCCATATCGGCGCTCACGCCCCCTTCACCGTACCCGACGAGGGGCTGGCCATGCTGCGCGAAGCTGTGCAGGTCACCGGTCGCGGTCTGCATATCCATGTGGCGGAAGATAGATACGACATGGCCCACGGCCACCACCACCATGGCAAGGAGCCCATCGCCCGGCTGGACGAGTTTGGCCTTATCGACAGCAAGACCCTGATCGCCCACGGCATCTACTTAAGCCCCTCGGACATCGAGCTGCTCAACAGCCGCGATGCCTTCCTGGTGCACAACGCCCGCTCCAACATGAACAACCACGTGGGCTACAACCTGCACCTGCCACAGTTTCGCAATCTGGCGCTCGGCACCGACGGCATCGGCTCCGACATGCTCGAAGAGCTCAAGTTCGCCTACTTCAAGCACAAGGATGCCGGCGGGGCGCTTTGGCCCGACAGCTTTGCCCGCTTCCTGTGGAACGGCAACACATTACTGGAGCGCAACTTCGGCGCCAAATTTGGCCGCCTGGAGCCGGGCTACAAGGCCGACCTCACCATCTGCGACTACGACTCACCGACCCCGTTGGCCCCGCGCAACCTCGGCGGCCATCTCGCCTTCGGCATGGGATCAAACAGCGTCAACAGCGTGATGGTGGAGGGGCGCATGGTCTATCAGGACCGCGAGTTCCCGCTCGATGTCTCGCCCCTTTATGAGCAGGCCAGCAAGGTGGCGAGCCGCCTGTGGCAACGGATGGATCAGCTGGCCTAAGGCCAGCTTCCACAGTTTTGGACCGGATTGTCCGCCCAGTGGATAGCCCCGGCGGCGGGCAGCAAGAGTGAGGACGACACATGATTGAGCAATTCTTCCGACCCGAGCAACTGGGTCAGGCGTTGGAACTCAAGGCCCGCTTTGGTAGCGACGCCGTCTACATGGGGGGCGGCAGCAAGCTCAACGCCGCACCGACCCGCACCGACAAGAAGGTCGCTATTGCCCTGAACAAGTTGGGACTTGGCCAGATTGAACAGCAGCACGGCCAGCTCCATATCGGCGCCACCGTCACCCTGCAGACCTTGAAAGATGACCCCCGGACCCCGGCCGCCCTGTGCGAGGCGCTGGGCTTTGTCTACTCCCGCCATCTGCGCAATCAGGCCACCGTCGGCGGCGAGATCGCCTGCCAGCAGCAGGACTCCCCGCTGTTGCCGGTGCTGCTGGTGCTCGAAGCCGTGGTGGTGCTGGAGAACAACCAGCTGCAACCCATAGACGCCTATCTGGCGGGGCAGCGCAATGCGCTCATTCTGGGGATTGTGCTGCCGGAGCCTGAACTGCGCTGCGCCACCCGCCGCATCAGCCGCAACGCCGATGGGCTGGCGGTGATGACGGCCGCCGTGGCCCTCGACAGCATTGGCGAGATGCGGGTGGCCCTGGCCGGCGTCACCCCGCAGCCGATGCGATTGCGAGACGTGGAGCGCCACGATCTCCATGACGGGGCGCTGGAAGCGGCCGTCAGCAAGATATTGATCCCGCGCGCCGATCTGACGGGCAGCGTGGCCTACAAACGCTATATCAGCGGCGTGGTAGTGGCGGATCTGCTGGTGGACTGCCAGCAGCAGGAGATGCAAGCATGATGGAACTCAACTTTACCCTGAACGGTGCCCTGCGCACCGTCATCGCCCCGGCTGGCGAGAATGCCCAGCGGGTGCTGTTCAACCAGTGCCGGATGCACTCGGTGCGCAACAGCGACGACGGTTTCGGTTTCGCCGGCTCCGACGCCATCCTGTTCAACGGCAAGGTGATCAACGCCTCCCTGCTGATCGCCGCCCAGCTGGAGGGGGCAGAGGTGCGCACCGCCGAGTCCCTCGGCAGCTGGAACCAGCTCAGTCTGGTGCAACAGGCGATGGTGGACGTGGGGGTGGTGCAGTCCGGCTACAACGATCCGGCCGCGGCGCTGATTGTCACCGACCTGCTTGATCGCCATCCCGAGCCCAGCCGTGATCAAATCGACGATGCGCTTTCGGGCCTGTTTCACCGCGATGGCGGTTACCAGCAGTTCTATCAGGCTATCGAGCTTGCCAGTTCACGGATGAAGGATCCCGATTATCTGTGCCAGATTGCCCCCGAGTTTCGTGACGACCTGCGCCACATCGGCAAGAGCTGCCCCAAGGTTGACGCTGCCAAGATGGTACAGGCCAAGCCCTGCTATGTGGAGGATCGGGTCACCGAGGATGCGCTGGTCATCAAGATGCTGCGAAGCCCCCATCCCCATGCGGTGATCACCCGACTCGATGTGAGCCGCGCGCAAGCGCTGCCGGGTGTAGTGCACGTCATCACCCACCTCAACTGCCCGGATGTGTTTTACACCCCGGGTGGCCAGAGTGCCCCCGAGCCGTCACCGCTGGATCGCCGCATGTTCAGCCGCAAGGTGCGCCATGTCGGTGATCGTGTTGCCGCCGTGGTGGCCGAGAGTGAAGCCATCGCGCTGGCGGCCCTGAAACTCATCGACGTCGAGTATCAGGTGCTGCCCGCAGTCATGAATATCGATGAGGCGATGGCCCCCAATGCACCCCTGGTGCACGACGAACCCATTATCTATATGGCCGGTGCCCCGGCGGATCTGGAGCAGCAGAACGCCTGCTCGGTGCGTCGCGGCGACGAGCACATGATCATCAACTTCCCCATAGGTTCCCGCCCGCACGAGAACCTGGCCGCCAGCGTCCATGGCCAGATCGGCGACGTGGCCAAGGGTTTTGCCGAGGCGGACGAGATCGTCGAGCGCACCTACGAATCGACCCAGGCCCAGCAGTGCCCGACCGAGCCGCACATCTGCTTCACCTACATGGATGGGGATCGTCTGGTGATCCACGCCTCCACCCAGGTGCCCTGGCACGTGCGCCGTCAGGTGGCGCGCATCGTCGGCATGAAGCAGCACCAGGTGCATGTGATCAAGGAGCGGGTAGGGGGCGGCTTTGGCTCCAAGCAGGATATCCTGCTGGAAGAGGTGTGCGCCTGGGCGACCAGGGTCACCGGTCGTCCGGTCACTTTCCGCTACACCCGTGAAGAGGAGTTCATCAGCAACACCTCCCGCCACGTGGCCAAGGTGAAGGTGAAAGTGGGGGCCAAAAAAGATGGCACCATCACCGCCATCGACATGGATTTTCGTGCCAACACAGGCCCTTACGGCAACCACTCGTTGACGGTGCCGAGCAACGGTCCAGCGCTCTCCTTGCCGCTCTATCCGTGCGACAACGTGCGCTTCACCGTCAACACCTACTACAGCAACATCTGCCCGACCGGCGCCTATCAGGGTTACGGTGCGCCCAAGGGCAACTTCGCCCTGACCATGGCCATCGCCGAACTGGCTGAGAAACTGGGGATTGACCAGCTCGACATGGTGGAGCACAACCGGGTCCATGAGGGGGACATCCTCAAGGTGCTGGGGGCCATCGGCGAGGGCAAGATGCCCACCTCTGTGCCCCACGCGGCCAGCTGCGCCCTCGAACCCATCCTCAGGCAGGGTCGTGAACTGATTGCCTGGGACAGCCCCAAACCCGCCGACGGGGATTGGCGCATCGGTCGTGGCGTCGCCATCATCATGCAAAAATCGGGGATCCCGGACATCGATCAGGCCAACTGCATGGTCAAGCTGGAATCGGACGGCACCTTTATCGTCCACTCAGGTGGCGCCGATATCGGCACCGGGCTCGATACCGTGGTGGCCAAGCTGACCGCCGAGGTGCTGGGTTGCCCGCTCAGCGACGTGCATGTGATCTCCGGCGACACGGATCACGCCCTGTTCGACAAGGGGGCCTACGCCTCGTCCGGTACCTGCTTCTCCGGCAACGCGGCCAAGATGGCGGCCGAGAACCTCAAGGCGAAGATCCTGTTCCACGGCGCCGCCATGCTGGGGGAACCGGTGGAGGAGGTGGCGCTGGAGTTCCCCGGCCTGGTGCGTGGCAAGCTGGGGGAGGTCTCCTTTGCCAAGATCGCCCACAAGTCCGAGACAGGCACCGGTTTCGGCATTCTAGTGGGCACCGCCAGCTACATCACCTCCGAGCTCGCCTTCCCGTACGGGGCCAACTTCGCCGAGGTGGCGGTCAACCTCAGAACCGGCGAGATCCGGCTCGACAAGTTCTACGCCCTGCTCGACTGCGGCACCCCCATCAACCCGGAGCTGGCGCTCGGCCAGATCTATGGCGCCACCATGCGGGCCATAGGCCACACCATGACGGAGGAGATCTGCTACGACGGCAGGGGCATTCCGCTGACCCGGGATCTCAAGAGCTATGGCGCCCCCAAGATTGGCGACATTCCGCGCGATTTTCGGGCCTTCTTGGTGCCGAGCGATGACAAGGTCGGCCCCTACGGCGCCAAGTCCATCTCGGAGATAGGGGTGAACGGGGCCGCGCCCGCCATCGCCACCGCCATCCATGACGCCTGTGGTGTCTGGCTGCGCAAGTGGCACTTCACGCCGGAGCAGATCCTGCGCGAACTGGGCAAGCTGGAGCAGAAAGAGTCGGCATAACAAAAGAAAAGGTGAGGGGCGGGCACAGGCTCGCCCCCAGCACCTGACGGCGGAATGAGTACTCCGCCCACATTCTGTGTGATGGGACAAACATGATGTCTAAAACAACACGCAAGCACTCGGATCTGATTTACGCGCTGGAAGACAAGCCCCCCTTCTATCAAACCCTGATGGGCGCCGTGACCCACCTGCTGGCCATTTTTGTGCCCATGGTGACCCCGGCGCTGATCGTCGGCGGGGCCCTCGGCCTCTCCACCGAAACCACCGCCTATCTGGTCTCCATGGCGATGATCGCCTCCGGCATCGGCACCTGGCTGCAGGTGAACCGCTACGGCCCCATAGGATCGGGCCTGCTCTCCATACAATCGGTCAACTTCTCCTTCGTCACCGTGATGATCGCGCTCGGCAGCGCCATGAAAAAGGATGGCCTGCACGAGGAGCTGATCGTCTCGACCCTGCTGGGGGTCTCCTTCGTCGGGGCCTTCCTGGTGGTGGGATCCTCCTTCGTGCTGCCCTACCTCAAGCGGGTGATCACCCCGACCGTGAGCGGGGTCGTGGTACTGATGATTGGCCTCAGCCTCATCAAGGTCGGCATCATAGATTTTGGCGGCGGCTTCTCCGCCATGAGCAGCGGCACCTTCGGCAAATACGAGAACATAGGGTTGGGGCTCTTGGTGCTCTGCGTCATCGTCGCCTTCAACTGCAGCAGGAGCCCGCTGCTTCGCATGAGCGGCATCGCCATCGGTCTGCTGGTGGGCTATGTGGTGGCCCTGCTGCTCGGCATGGTGGACTTCTCGGCGCTGGAGAACCTGCCGCTCATCACGGTTCCCATTCCGTTCAAATATGGCTTTGCCTTCGATTTTCACGCCTTCGTGCTGGCCGGCACCATCTATCTGTTGAGCGTGCTGGAGGCGGTGGGGGACATCACGGCCACCGCCATGGTTTCCCACCGGGATATCCAGGGCCCCGAGTTTCAAAAACGCCTCAGTGGCGGCGTGCTGGCGGACGGCCTGGTGTCGGTGATCGCCTCGGCGCTCGGCTCCCTGCCGCTCACCACCTTCGCCCAGAACAATGGCGTCATCCAGATGACCGGGGTGGCCTCGCGCCACGTGGGCAAGTTCATCGCCGTCATCCTGGTGCTGCTGGGTCTCTTCCCCGTGGTGGGACGCTTCTTCACCACCATTCCTTCGCCGGTGATGGGGGGCGCCATGACCATCATGTTCTCCATGATCGCCATCGCCGGTGGCCGCATCATCATCAGCCACGGCTTCGATCGGCGGGAGACCCTGATAGTCGCCACCTCGCTCGGCTTGGGGCTCGGCGTTTCTTACGACCCGAACGTCTTCAAGGTGCTGCCGGCCGGGCTCTACATGCTGGTGGAGAACCCCATCTGCGCCGGTGGCATCACCGCCATCATCATGAACCTGGTGTTGCCCCAAAGTCGCAAACGCAAGGCGGCTGCCAGGGATGCCGAGGCGGTGGAGCTGATCCAGCTCAGCGACAAGCCGGATGTGATCTTCACCGCCCGCAACGCGGGTCAGCCGGGGGGCAGGAAGGATGGGCCGCAGGCTGAGTCCGGGCTGGCGGTGGCGCAACAAGTGGAACGGATCTGACGGTTAAACCGACAAAAAACGTCAACAGAACAAGAGAAACAGGGACACGGTTATGAAAAACGACAACTCCGTCAAAGCGGTGCGCGGCAGTTTCTTCGACATCAGCCGGGTGGTGGATCAGCCCGAGGAGATAGAGCCCAATGCCCGCCTCATCGAAGACGGCCTGCTGATCATTCGCAACGGCTGCATCGACTGGTTCGGTCAGTGGGAAGAGGGCAAGGATCGCATTCCGGCCGAGGTGCGGGTGCGCGATTATCGCGGCAAGATGATAGTGCCGGGCTTCATCGATACCCACATCCACTACCCGCAAAGCGAGATGGTGGGGGCCTATGGCGAGCAGTTGCTGGAGTGGCTCAACCGCCACACCTTTCCGGCCGAGCGGCGCTACAACGACCTCGAGTACGCCCGCGAGATGTCCACCTTCTTCATCAAGCAGCTGCTGCGAAACGGCACCACAACGGCGCTGGTGTTCGGCACAGTGCACCCCGAGTCGGTGGATGCCCTGTTCGAGGCGGCGAGCCGCATCAACATGCGGATGATCGCCGGCAAGGTGATGATGGATCGCAACGCCCCCGACTATCTGCTCGATACCGCCGAGAGTAGCTATCTGCAGAGCAAGGCGCTTATCGAGCGCTGGCATGGCAATGGCCGTTTGCTTTACGCCATCACGCCGCGCTTTGCCCCCACCTCGACCCCGGCGCAGCTGGCCATGGCCAGACGGCTGCGCGAAGAGTACCCGACCACCTATCTGCACACCCATCTGTGCGAGAACAAGGACGAGATAGCCTGGGTCAAATCTCTGTTCCCAGAGCATCAGGGCTATCTCGATGTCTATCACCAGCACGGCCTCACCGGTCACAACTGCGTGTTTGCCCACTGCGTCCATCTGGAAGAGCAGGAGTGGGATTGCCTGAAAGAGACCGGCTCCACCATCGCCTTCTGCCCCACCTCCAACCTCTATCTGGGCAGCGGGCTCTTCAAGCTGCACAAGGCGTGGCGCAAGCAGGTGAAGGTGGGCATGGGCACCGATATCGGCGCCGGCACCACCTTCAACATGCTGCAGACCCTCAACGAGGCTTACAAGGTGATGCAACTGCAGGGGGAGCGCCTCTCGGCCTATCAGGCCTTCTATCTCGCCACCCTGGGCGGCGCCCATGCGCTGGGGCTGGACGAGAAGATCGGCAGCTTTGCCATCGGCAAGGAGGCGGACTTCGTGGTGCTGGACCCCGTCGCCACCCCGTTGCAGCAGCTGCGTTATGACAACTCCACCACTTTGCGCGACAAGCTGTTTGTGCTCTTGACCCTGGGGGATGACAGATCCATCTACCGCACCTATGTGGATGGTCAGCTGGTACACGAACGGGGCTAAGGATGGAGGGGGCTGCCTGGGCGCAGCCCCATAGAATACGGTGACTGGCGGGCCCACAGGGAGGCCGGCACTTAAGCAAGCGAGCAAGCAAGCGCGGGGAAGGTTTCCCCGCAACAGAAGGTGAAATGGCCCGGTTTTTTTGATCAGCAAAGCAAACGTTTGTCGATCTTCCAAACACCATATCGCCTGCGATCGTGGCATGACAGAGCCACGGCACGGGCCGCCATTTCGTCACACATATTCAGGGATGCTGGAAGGAGTGGGTTATGACCCAGGCAAGCAGGACAAACAGTGTGAAAGAGGCGGCCAGTGGCCAGGGTGAGGCATCGGGGCGACAGCCGTCCTCAATCGGTGCGCTGGATCGCTACTTCATGATCAGCGAGCGGGGCAGCAATGTGCGCCAGGAGGTGCTGGCGGGGCTCACCACCTTCCTCGCCATGGTCTATTCGGTGATAGTGGTGCCCGGCATGCTCGGCAAGGCGGGCTTTCCCCCCGGCGCCGTGTTCGTGGCCACCTGTCTGGTGGCGGGCTTTGGTTCGCTCTTGATGGGGCTCTGGGCCAAGCTGCCCATGGCCATCGGCTGCGCCATTTCGCTCACCGCCTTTACCGCCTTCAGCCTGGTACTGGGGCAGCACATCTCCATTCCGGTGGCGCTCGGCGCCGTCTTCCTGATGGGGGTGCTGTTTACCGCCATCTCGGTGACCGGGGTGCGCAGCTGGATCCTCGACAACCTGCCGATGGGGATAGCCCACGGTACCGGCATCGGCATAGGGCTCTTCCTGCTGCTGATTGCCGCCAACGGGGTGGGGCTGGTGATCAAGAATCCGCTGGAGGGGCTGCCGGTGGCGCTGGGGGCCTTTACCTCCATGCCGGTCATCATGTCTCTCATCGGCCTGGCGGTGATCGTCGGGCTGGAGAAGCTCAAGGTGCCGGGCGGGATCCTCTTGGTGATCATCGCCATCTCCCTCTTCGGCCTCATCTTCGATCCGGCGGTGACCTACCAGGGGCTGTTTGCCATGCCGAGTCTGGCCGATGAGCAGGGCAAGTCCCTCATCTTCAGTCTGGACATCATGGGGGCCCTCTCGCCGCTGGTGCTGCCAAGCGTGCTGGCGCTGGTGATGACGGCCGTGTTCGATGCCACCGGCACCATCAGGGCGGTGGCGGGGCAGGCCAACCTGCTGGACAAGGATGGCCACATCATCAACAGCGGCAAGGCGCTCAGCGCCGACTCCATCAGCAGCATCTTCTCCGGTCTGGTGGGGGCCGCGCCGGCCGCCGTCTATATCGAATCGGCGGCAGGCACGGCCGCGGGCGGCAAGACGGGACTGACGGCGACCGTGGTGGGAGCCTTGTTCCTCTTGATGCTGTTCCTCTCGCCGCTCTCCTACCTGGTGCCGGCCTATGCCACGGCACCGGCCCTGATGTACGTGGGACTCCTGATGCTGAGCAACGTCGCCCGGCTCGACTTCGATGACTTCGTCGGCGCCATGTCCGGCCTGCTGTGCGCCGTCTTCATCGTGCTCACCTGCAACATAGTCACCGGCATCATGCTGGGCTTCAGCGCCCTGGTGATAGGCCGCATCTGCTCCAACGAGTGGCGCAAGCTCAACGTCGGTACCGTCATCATCGCCCTGGCTCTGGTGCTCTTCTACGCCGGTGGCTGGGCCATCTAGTCCAGGGGCTTGTGTCATTGTGAGCGTCTCATCGGGGGCCACCGGCAGGTGGCCCCCGATGCTTTTCAGCAGCGGCAGGTACCATTTTGATAATGGGGATTACCAGATTGATAACGGGGCGCATGCCAGCGGCTTGATGCGCATGAAAAATCGGCAATCCGGCTGCGCCCCGAGCCCGGCTGGGGTGCCGGATGGGATCTTCTTCACACTTATCCCCATCGCTGGCCAGCCTGCGGGAAACAGGCGCATATCTTGCTGTTTTTTATCCTGGTTCTGGATTTTCTTACCTGAAGCAAGGACTTGCATATGTCCATAGGATTACCGCTCAAGCGGGTGGATGCCGAGGCCAAGGTGACCGGCAGCGCCCGCTATACCGATGACAACATCATGCTCGGGATGCGCCACGCCAAGTACGTACGCAGCAACATCGCCCACGGCAAGGTACTCGCCATCGACGCCAGCGAGGCGCTGGCCCTGCACGGCGTCGAAGCCGTGTTCACCCATGAGGATGTGCCCACCACCTGTTTTCGTACCGCCGGTCACGCCTGGTCTCTCGATGAGACCAAACGGGATGTGAAAGACCGCCGCCTGCTCACCGACCATGTGCGCCACTTCGGCGATGGTGTGGCCATAGTCGTGGCCCGCGATCCCCTGGTCGCCGAGAAGGCGGCAGCCCTTGTCAAGGTCACCTACGAGCCGCTGCCGGTGATGACGGATGCCCGGAGCGCCCTGGCCGAGGGCGCCTACCCCATACACCCGACCGGCAATCTGCTGCGCCAAAGCCAGCTCAGCGCCAATGAACCGGAGCAGGCCATCGCCGCTGCCGATCTGCAGTTTCAGGCGCACTACCAGACACCTGTGGTGCAGCACTGCCATCTGGAGACTGTGACCTGCTACGCCTACATGGATCAGCCGGACCACATCATAGTGGTCTCCAGCACCCAGATCCCCCAGATAGTGCGCAGCCGGGTCGCCAAATCCCTCGGCCTGCCCTGGTCCAGCGTGCGGGTGATCAAGCCCTACATGGGCGGCGGTTTTGGCAACAAGCAGGATGTGCTGGAAGAGCCGATGGCGGCTTTTTTGAGCCACCAGCTCGGCGGCGTGCCGGTCAAGGTGACGCTCAGCCGTGAGGAGTGTTTCTTTGCCTCCCGCACCCGCCACGGCTTTGCCATCGACGGCAAGATTGGCCTCAACCGCGATGGCACTCTCAAGGGCTATCAGCTGGACGTGCTCTCCAACACAGGCGGTTATGCCTCCCACGGCCACTCCATCGCCAGCGCCGGTGGCAACAAGATAAGTTACCTCTATCCGCGCAGTGCCTTCGGTTACAACGCCAAGACGTTTTACAGCAACCTGCCCACCGCCGGTGCCATGCGCGGTTACGGCGCACCCCAGGTGATTTTTGCCCTCGAGTGCATTCTGGATGACGCCTGTGCCGAGCTGGGTCTGGATCCGCTCGCCGTGCGCATCGCCAACGTGGCGCGCGAAGGCGACGTCAATCAGGTCAACCAGAAGACCATCTACAGTGCGGGATTGCCCGAGTGCCTGCGCCGGGGCGGCGAGCAGTTCGAGTGGGAACGGCTGCGGGCCGAGTGTCTGGGGCAGGATCCGGCGAGTCGGGTACGGCGCGGCATCGGGGTGGCGTGCTTTAGCTACGGCTCCAATACCTATCCGGTGGGGGTCGAAATTGCCGGTGCCCGCATGCTGCTCAATCAGGATGGCACCGTCAATCTGCAGATAGGCGCCACCGAGATAGGGCAGGGGTCGGATACCGTCTTTGCCCAGATGGCGGCCCAGACCTTAGGCATTCCGTTTGAGCAGATCCGGGTCATCTCGACTCAGGATACCGACATCACCGCCTACGATCCGGGCTCGTTCGCCTCGCGCCAGAGCTATGTGGCTGCCCCCGCCATCCATCAGGCGGCGCTGCAACTGAGAGCCCGCATTTTGTCGTTGGCGGCCCAGCTCTGTCATCAGGATGTGGGCTCGCTGGCCCTGATCGACGGTTACGTGGTGCTGGCCGGTGCGCCGGACAAGGTGCTGATCAGCGTCGCCGAGGTGTCGGTCAATGCCTATTACCATCTCACCATAGGCGGCCAGATCACTGCCGAGGTCTCCCACAAGACCACCACCAACCCGCCGAGCTTTGGCTGCACCTTTGTCGATCTCTGCGTCGACATAGATCTCTGCAAGGTGACCATCAACCGCATCATCAACCTGCACGATGCCGGCAAGATCCTCAATCCGCAGCTAGCGGAAGGGCAGGTGCACGGCGGCATGGGGATGGGGATCGGCTGGTCCCTGTTCGAGGAGATGATCATAGACGCCAAGACCGGCGTGGTGCGCAACCCCAACCTGCTCGACTACAAGTTCCCCACCATGCTGGATTTGCCGGAGCTCGAATGCGACTTCGTACAGACCTACGAGCCCCAGTCTGTCTATGGCCACAAATCACTGGGGGAGCCGCCCATCATCTCCCCCGGCCCGGCGATTCGTAACGCCATTCGCATGGCGACCGGGGTCGCCATCAACGAGCTGCCCATCACCCCCAAGACCCTGTTTCGGGAGTTTGTGCAGGCGGGTCTGATCATCGAGGGGTCAAGCGAGGAGCAACGCCATGTTTGATATTGCCCGTTATCATAAGGCCCGCAGTGTGGCCGAGGCGGTGGCCCTGCGTCAGGCCGACCCGCAAGCGCGGCTGCTGGCCGGTGGCACGGATGTGATGATCCAGCTGCACCACCTCAACGCCGCCTATCGCCATATCGTCGATATTCACGACTTGCCCGAGCTCAAGGGGGTGAGCGAGTTGGCCGACGGCTCGATCCGCATCGGTTCTGGCACCACCTTTACCGAGCTTATCGAAAACGAACTGGTACTGCGCCGCCTGCCCATGCTGGCTGAGGCGGCCGCCACCATAGCCGGTCCGCAGATCCGCAACGTCGCCACCTATGGCGGCAACATCTGCAACGGCGCCACCAGTGCCGACTCGGCGGCGCCCACGGTGGCGCTGGAGGCAGAGCTGGAAATCGCGGGCCCGGGCGGCACGCGCCGCATCCCCATCGCCGGTTTTCACACCGGCCCCGGCAAGGTGGCGCTGCAACCGGCGGAAATCCTGGTGGCCTTTCACTTTGCCCCCAATCCCCACCCTCATGTGGGCTCCCACTACTTCAAATACGCCATGCGCGGGGCCATGGACATAGCCACCATAGGCTGCGCCGCCTACTGCCAGATTGAGGATGGTCACTTCAAGTGCCTGCGGCTGGCCTATGGCGTGGCGGCACCGACGCCGGTGCGCACCCCTCATGCGGAAGCGGCGGCCGAGGGACAACCCCTGACTCGCGCCACACTGGCCGCAATTGCCGAGGCTGTGGTGGCCGACGTGGCGCCGCGCTCCTCCTGGCGGGCGGAGAAAGCCTTTCGCCTGCACCTGATCAAGACCCTGGCGCAGCGGGTGATCACCTGCGCCGTCGAACGTGCCGGAGGCAAAATTCTATGATGCAACCGCAAACCTGTCCTGCCGTGGAGATCCAGTGCGAGATCAACGGCAAGCCTTACTGCTACGCTGTGTCCCCCAATATGTCGCTGCTCCACTTCCTGCGCGGCCAGGGGCTGATCAGCGTGAAAGAGGGGTGCAGTGTCGGCGAATGTGGCGCCTGTACCGTGCGGGTGGATGGCACAGCCATCGACAGCTGCCTCTATCTGGCGGTGTGGGCCGATGGCAAATCCATTCGCACCGTGGAGGGGGAGCGGCAGGGCAACCAGCTCTCCGACGTGCAGCAGGCTTTCATCGACGAGGGGGCTGTGCAGTGCGGTTTTTGTACCCCCGGCCTTGTAATGGCGAGCGCCGCCCTGCTCGACAAGACAGATCGCCGCCCGCTGACAAACGAGGAGATCCGCCGTGGCCTCTCCGGCAATCTGTGCCGCTGCACCGGATACCAGAACGTGGTGCGGGCGGTGAAAAAATGCTGCAAGGGCTAGGGTGAGGCTACCGCCCCGAACGCCATGTGCGGGGCGGCTATGTTGGGGGCATGCCTGCTTCCAATATCACCGCCGGCAAGGCGGCATCTGACGGCCATGCAAACAACAGGCGGGGCCTGCAAAACCTTATTCTGGCTGTCTCATATTAATGGCGTGATATTTATCCATGGGAGGGGGCGATATTTTCGCCCGGCGACACAGTGACGCCATATGGTCGGGTATCCTCTGCCGTCGTCGCTATTTCCAGCTAATTGTCCCGTGAATGGCCACTCGCGATTCACCCTGGGTATCGCTGGCGGGATCCTTTCTCAAGCTGCTGTTTTTTCTCCCTATGTCAGTGTGTGTCGCCATCTTGTGCGCCGTTGCCGGATATTGGCGGCAGCAAATGCCAATTGTGGTGCGCCGCTCATCCTGTGGCAGAGATGTCAGCTGAAAAACATTATTTTTCGTCACCTGCTCGCAACAATTTTCTGTAATTGTTAGCCAGCTCGCGGCGGCCCTTGGGTCAAACGGGCAGAGTAGGCGCGATATTTGGCCATGGGCCCGTATCGACTATTTTGATAGCTGTAACAAGGTGCTGCGGCCCGCCTAACGCGGGGCGCCAATAACATATCTGCTAATAAGAAAAGGAACATTGGCTATGTCAGGAAGACACTCTCTGGTGGCGCTCGCGGTCGGGTTGGCGCTGTCAGGACAGGCACAGGCACAACTGCTGATCAGCGAATATCTGGAAGGATCCAGCAACAACAAGACGGTGGAGCTGAGCAATCTGGGCGCGACGCCCGTCGATCTCTCCCAATACCGGCTGGCGCTCTATGCCAACGGCAAACCTCTTACCGATACCCCCACCAACAGCCTGGCGCTGCAAGGCACCCTGGCCCCGGGCGCCAGCCTAGTGCTGGCCAATCCCTCCGCGAACGCCGAGATCCTGGCCAAGGCCAATCAGACCAGTGGCAACCTGGTGTTCAACGGTGACGACGCCCTGGTGCTCTATCGCGGCAGCGAGATAATCGACAGCTTCGGCCAGGTGGGGGTGGATCCGGGCACGGCCTGGGTGTCCGGCAGCGTCTCGACCCTGGACATGACACTGCGCCGCAAGGCCACAGTCACCACGGGCAGGACTGATGCGACCGGCCCCTTCGATCCGGCGCTTGAATACGTGGCCGCCGCCAAGGATGACGCCAGCGGCCTGGGTTGCAGTGGCGATGGTCCCTGCGATGGCACTCTGCCACCGGCCTTCGTCTGCCCGGTCGATCAGCTGGTGCCCGTGCCCGCCATTCAGGGCCCCGGCAGCAGCAGCCCGCTGGTGCCGGCCGGCAAGTTTGAATCCGAGCAGGCCTATGCCACCCGTGGCATCGTCACCCAGGTGGTGAACGGTCTCTACAAGGGCTTCTTCATCCAGGATCCGCAAGGGGACGGGGATCCGGCCAGTTCGGACGGTTTGTTCGTCTACAGCACCCAGGCCAACGGCGCCATAGTGCCGGGAGCCGAGGTGTGCGTCTCGGGCAAGGTGAAGGAGTACTTCAATCAGACCCAGCTCAATGCCGACCAGCTGGTGGTGACCCAGCCCATGGTGGCCCTGTTGCCGGCGGTGGATCTGGTGCCGGTGGCGGGCGAGACCCTGAACCAGTTGCTGGAGCGCCACGAGGGGATGCGGGTGCGGCTGGTGCCCGAGTCCAGCCTGGTGGTGACCCGCAACTTCAGCTTCGATTACGACGGCAAGCGCAACAACCTGGTGCTGGCTTATGGCGCGCCTCTCATCAAGTCGACCCAGAAGTTTGCCGCCCAAAGCGAGGAGGCGAGCCAGTGGGCCCTGCGCAACCAGCAAAATCAGCTGGTGGTGGAGACGGACGCCAAGACGCCGGATGGGGTGCTGCCCTGGTATCCCGCCTTCAATGCCGAAGATGGCTACCTGCGCATCGGCGACAAGCTCAATGGCCTGGAGGGAGCGCTCGGCTACTCCTACAACCTGTTCCGGCTGGTGGCCAGCAACCGCATCGACAGCGGCGACATAGATCACAGCGGCTGGGACAGGGTAGAGACCCCAGAACTCGCCGAGGCGGGGGATCTGCGGGTCGCCAGCTTCAACGTGCTCAACTTCTTCACCACTGTGGTGGGCGGGGATGCCAACCCCACCGGCAGCAACCGTGGCGCCCTGACAGTGGCGGAGTTCGAGAAGCAGCGTACCAAGATCGTCAGCGCCATCACCCGCCTCAACGCCGACGTGGTGGGGCTGATGGAGATAGAGAACAACGGCTACGGCGACAACTCCGCCATCGCCAACCTGGTGGCGGCCCTCAACGCCGCCCAGCCGGATGAGGCGGATCACTACCGCTGGATTGCCTCACCGGATGGCCAGCCCATAGGCACAGATGCCATTACCGTGGGCCTCATCTACCGACCTGCCAGCGTGACGCCGCAAGGGGCAGCCAGCCTCATAGTGCTGCCGGTGCAGCAGGCCGAGGCTCTGGATGCCAGCGGCAAGCCGGTGGCCATCAAGCAGGGCATGCGCGAATCGCTGTTGCAGCAGTTCAGCTCGCCCAAGGGGGATGCGCCTCTGACTCTGGTGGTCAACCACCTCAAGTCCAAGGGTTCCGCCTGCTTCGAGGATTACCCCGACTATGCAACCGCCGATCCGCTGGATGGCCAGGGTCACTGCAACGCGCTGCGGGTCTCCGCCGCCAAGGTGCTGGGGGAGAGCCTCAAGGCGCTGAGCGGGGATCTGCTGCTCATCGGCGACCTGAATGCCTATGGCATGGAGGATCCCATCCGGGTGCTGACCAGCTATGATCCGGCGGCCCAGCCGCGCCAGATCATGAGCGCCTCCTTCACCACGCTGGCGGGCCAGCCCTATGAGGAGAGCGGCAGCGCCCTTGGCAAGGGGTATGGTTTTGTGAACCTCAACACTCGCTTCCACGGCACCGACACCTACTCCTACAGCTATGAAGGTGAGCTCGGCAACCTGGATCACGCCCTGGCGAGCCCGAGCCTGGCGGCCAAGGTGATCGGCATAGAGGATTGGCATATCAACTCCGCCGAGAGCAACTTCTTCGAGTACGGCAGCAAGTACACAGGCCAGCTGGCCAAATCGGACGGCCCCTTCAGCGCCTCGGATCACGATCCCGTGCTGGTGGCCATCCAGTATCCGTTGCCGCCTGCCGGGGTCATCAGTCTGGAGAGCGCAGTCGCCAGCGTGGAGGAGGGCAGCACCCTGAGCCTCACCGTCAGTCGCCGCGATGGCAGCCACGGCGAGGCCAGCGTCAGCTATCGCATCGCCTACGGCAGCGCGGATGCCAATGACGTGGCGCCGCTCACCGGCATCCTAAACTGGGCGGCCGGCCAGAGTGACAGCCAGACCATCAGCATCCCGGTAAAGAGCGACACCCTGCACGAGGGGGATGAGACCTTCACTCTGGAGCTGTTCGATGCCAGCGGCGCCACTCTGGGTGAGCAGCGTCAGACCCTGGTGACCATCAAGGACAAGCTGGCGCCGTCCACCATTGCGCTGGCCCGCGCCAGCATGACGGTGAACGAGGGGCAGTGGTTTGCCGAGATCCCCGTGGTGCGCAGCGGCGATCTGAGCAAGCCGGCCCGTGCCCAGCTGGGCCTTGAGGGGGTTACGGCGCGTTGGGGGCTGGATTTCCTGCCCTGGTTCAGCCAGTCGGTGAGCTGGGCCGCCGGTGAGGGGGGCAGCAAGTCGGTCAAGGTGCTGATCCTGGATGACTGGTTTGTGGAGCCTACCGAGCAGTTCAGGGTGAGCCTGCGCCAGTTGCAGGGGGGCCAACCCGGCAACCTGCAGGAGACCCGGGTCGACATAGTGGACAACGACAAGCCCTGGTGGCCGTTTGGCCGCCGCTGATAGGCGTCATGAACATGCGTGATACAAGGGGCCTGCGGGCCCCTTTTTGCTGGGCATGATGAGGTTGGACAGGGTGGGCAGCCATGCCAGATGAGGCGGCTGGCGCGCAACAAAAAGGCCCATCGGTGTGATGGGCCTTGGGGTATTCATAGGGCAGGGTCTGTCAGGATTGACTCTGGGCGCTGTCGATCACCAGCTTGCCATCCTTGACCGGTATGGTGGCGCCGGGGGCCTTCTCCATGCGGATGACCCCTTCCTGACCGGCGAGGCGGTAGGTGACGTCATAGCCCAGGGTGCGGGTGCTGCTCTCCTGCACCGTCTTGCAGCGCTGCTGGGTGCTGGTGTAGGTGTCGCCCGCCTGCATGTTGCCCTGCACCTGGTTGCCGGCATAGCCACCGGCCACGGCGCCTGCGGCCGTGGCCACCTTCTTGCCGTTGCCGCCGCCAAACTGGTTGCCGAGCACACCGCCCAGCGCGGCGCCAACCACTGTACCCAGGATCTTGTTCTCATCCTGCACGGGTTTGCGGTGGGTCACTGTGACGTTGTGGCACTCCTGACGGGGCGTCTTGATGGTCTCGGTCACCGGCTTGCTGGCCAGCACCTCGGCAAACTGAGGCTGGGCTGAAAACAGGGATCCGCTGGCGGCGGCCGACAATGCCAGCGCAGAGGCCACACCGATCCCGACACCTGCCAACATGGATTTGTTCATTTTGCGTTCTCCTGAAATGCATCACCTGATGCGGCTGTTGCTTGCCGCGATCTTGGCACAACCCGGAGGATGAACAAGGCGGCCAGCGTGCGGGCACGACAAGCCCTGACTTCACCAAAAAGCCCCTCGTCAAAAAGGTGTCGGGCTTTGGCGACAAAGGCCGTGGAGCTGGGGCAGGAAAATGGGCATGTCACTCTGGAGCGGGTGGATGCGTCGCAATTTGCGATTCATATGGGGTCTTTTTATCCATTTTGCGTCAAACCACTGCCGCGCCACCGCCATAGAGCGGCACTCTGCCGCGCTTGCCCCCCCGATGCGGGCTTTAAGGGCTTGCCCGCAGGCACCGACTCGTGCGCAAGTGCTTGATAAATCGCTGGACTGGCGGAGACCTGCTGCCGATAACAGATCACGGCAAGCATTATGCTTGGTCATTTGGCAGAGAGAGTGACGGGCCCATGAGCGACAGTGGCTCACACCCGACAGGCGCGATGCAGTGCCGGTGAGCCAGGTAACACCGTCATCATCTCGGGGCCAGTGAAAGTGAAACGGCAATACCTGGGCAATCCCGACGCGGCACGCGTTGGGACTGTGGTGGTCAAGCAAGAATCGGCAAGGGGGACTTATGTCGATGCTGCCAAGATGGATACAGCCGGCCGTACAGGCCGAGATCATTACCCAGCAGCAGGCACAGCGACTGCTGGCATCCCTTTATCAACCCCTCTCCGAGGTGGCGCAGGAGCTGCCCGCCGACATAGTCGACATCAGCCTCAAGCTCTACTGCTTTCGCCAGCAAGGCCGGGTGCGTCATTGATGCACGAGTGAGAGGGCGTTTCCCTGGAGCCGTGGACCGCACAGAGAGCGCCCGGCATCGTGGGCCGGGCGCGCTCTGGCAGTGAGGTCCGCCTCAGATCATCATCACCTGCACCACCAGCATCAGGGCGCCAAAGCCCAGCACGAAGCCCACCATGGGCAGCACGAACCTGACCCACTGGTTGAACTGGATACCGAGCATCTGCAGGGTGACCAGCACCAGCCCGGTGGGGGCCAGGAACAGCATGGCGTATTGCCCCCAGTTGTAGGCCGACACCACTATGTAGCGCGGGATCATCACTGTATCGGCGAGCGGCGCCATGATGGGCATGGAGAGCACCGCCAGTCCGGAGGAGGAGGGCACCACCAGCCCCAGCAGGGTGAACACCAGCATCTGTGCCACCGCAAACACGGCACCGTGCATGCCGGCAACCAGACTGGAGGCGTAAGCCAGTATGGTGTCCGAGATCATCCCCTGATCCAGCACCAGATTGACCCCGCGCGCCAGCCCTATGATCAGCGACACCGCCACCAGTTCGGAGGCGCCCTGGGTGAAGGCCTCGACCGCCTCCTTCTCCTTCAGTCCCGAGATGAACATGATGATGATGGCGACGGCGAGGAAGGAGGCCGCCATCTGCGGGAACCACCAGCCGGCCATGGAGACGCCCCACACCATGAGCGGAAAGGCGAGGATGAACAGGGTCAGGATGATCTTGCGGCGCAGGGTGAAGGGGACTCCTTCATCGAGGGATCCCTCTTTGAGGAAGCGGGCCCGGAAGCTCTCTCTGTCCTCATAGGTGTAGGAGAAGGACGGGTTGGCCTTGATCTTCTTGCAGTACCAGTGGAGATAGCCAATGACCACCAGAGTGCCCACCAGACAGCCGACGGCGCGAAAGATCAGCCCCTCGGTGAAGGGAATGCCGGCGGCGTTGGAGGCGATCACTACCGAGAAGGGGTTGATGGTGGAGAAGGTGGTGCCCATGGAGGCGGCGAGGAAGATGGCTCCCACACAGACGATGGCGTCATAGCCGAGCGCCAGAAAGATGGGTACCAGTATGGGGTAGAAGGCGACCGCCTCTTCCTCCAGCCCGCAGGTGGTGCCCCCCAGCGCCATGACGAAGCAGACCAGCGCCACGAACATGAATTCGTTGCCCCGGGTCCTGCGCGACAGCGCCACCAGGCCGGCGCTGAAGGCCCCCGTCTTGTTGATGACGCCGATGAGCCCGCCCAGCACCAGGATGAAGACTATGATGTCAGCCCCCTCTATGGTGCCCTTGACCATGCTGACCGCCACGTCGGCGAGCCCCTTGGGGGCCTGCGCCAGCCGCTCATAGGTGCCGGGAATGGCGATGGGCTTGCGGATGGTGCCGCTGGTGAACTGTTCCACCCCGATATTGATATTGAGTTTTTCAAGCTCGCTCTGGGTGGCGGGCACCCGGCTTATTTCTCCCTGCGGGCTATTGACCATCAGGGTGTGGTTGGCCGAGTTGTAGGAGAGCTTGGAATAGGCCCCCGCCGGAATGATCCAGGTCAGGGCAATGGCCAGCAACATAATAAGAAACAAAATGGTAAAGGCAGTGGGAAATTGTCTGCGTGGCTTGGTATTCGGCTCGGCACACATAAAATGCTCCTCGATAAAGCAGGTTCGGGCTCGGCGGAATATCGGGTCGACAGGGTTCCTTCGTCATGGGGCAGAAATGCGCAGATCTACTGGTAATAGCGCACTCGTTGGCGAGAAGTCTGGCCTGATATTGGGCATGCGGTAGATTGTTTCACCATGTAACCATAACCTGCTGGTGTCGGGATGAATACGAAGCGGGGCCCGCTTTATGGGCTGGCTCACAGAATATATTTGCTGATGGAATTGTCGTTAATTTCAATGCCATGCCCATACGGAGTCATTACATTCAATAATTATCTCTATTCATTTGGTGGATATAATTGGCAGCAATGCCATAGGCTGCAAATAAATATATAAATAATGCATGGCAGCCCATGCCGGTTTGATAATGGATACATATTATTCAAGGCTGGCAATGCCCGGCATCATGCCCGGCATCATGACCGGCCTGACAGGATGAAAACTCAGGCAGCGCCATCGCCTAAGACGTTTTGCTAATACCTGCCGCCATGGCCCTGCTGCTAGGCTGTCAGCCCCATAAGAGATCTGCGCAAGGGCATGATGCCGGCGAGACCTCCCACCCAATTCGATCCAGCCGCTTTGTGCCACCTGCGAGGAAGGAACCCGATGACAGAGCAGAACATCTACGAGGCCGGCCTTGATAAAAGCCCCGCCAATTTCGAGGCGCTGACCCCCATCAGCTTCCTGGCCCGGGCGGCGCGGGTTTATCCCGACTACCCGGCGCTGATCCATGGGGCCTTGCGTCAAAACTGGGCCCAGACCGAGCGGCGCTGCCGCCAGCTCGCCTCGGCCCTGCGTCGGCATGGCATAGGCGAGGGGGATACAGTCTCCATCGTCGCCCCCAATACCCCGGCCATGTTCGAAGCCCACTTCGGGGTGCCCATGAGCGGCGCCGTGCTCAACACCCTCAACACCCGGCTCGATGCCGAGTCCATGGCCTTCATCTTCCAGCATGCCCAGAGCAAGGTGGTGCTGGTGGACAGGGAGTTCGGCGCCGTGGTGCGCAAGGCGCTGGCATTGATTGAACACTCGCCGTTGGTCATCGCCATCGACGATCCCCTCTATCGGGAGGGGGAGCTGATAAGCGAGCTCGACTATGAACAGTTTCTTGCCCAGGGGAACGGGGATGAGCCCGGTTGGCTGCCGAGCGATGAATGGCAGGCGATCTCCCTCAACTACACCTCGGGCACCACCGGCAACCCCAAGGGGGTGGTCTATCACCATCGCGGCGCCCACCTCAATGCGGTCAACAACGTGCTCTCCTGGGAGCTGCCCAAACACAGCGTCTATCTCTGGACCCTGCCGATGTTTCACTGCAACGGCTGGTGCTTCCCCTGGACCCTGGCGGCCACCGCCGGGGTGAGCGTCTGCCTGCGCCATGTGCAGGCGGCGGCCATCTTTGATGCCCTGCGCGAGCACAAGGCGAGCCACTTCTGCGCCGCGCCCATTGTCCTCAATATGCTCAACAACGCCAGTCCTGCGCTTAAATACGGGCTCAATCACCCCATCAAGGTGATGACGGCGGGGGCGGCGCCGCCCGCCACCGTGATCGCCGGCATGGAGGCCATGGGGATCGCCGTGACCCACGTCTACGGACTCACCGAAACCTATGGTCCCTGCGTGCTGTGCGAGCCGCAGCAAAGCTGGCAGGGGCAGGATGCCACCACGCTGTCGCGTCTCAAGGCGCGCCAGGGGGTAGCATCCCCGCTGCAGGGGGAGATGCGGGTCATCAACCCGGTCAGCGGCGAGCCGGTTCCCCAGGATGGCAAGACCCTGGGGGAGATAGTGCTGCGCGGCAATGTGGTGATGAAAGGGTATCTCAAGAACCCTTCTGCCAGCGCCGAGGCGATGGCGGAGGGCTGGTTTCGCAGCGGCGATCTGGCGGTGTGGCACCCGGACGGTTATGTGGAGATCAAGGACAGATCCAAGGACATCATCATCTCCGGCGGGGAGAACATCTCCAGCCTGGAGGTGGAGGACGTGCTCTATCGCCATCCCGATGTGGACGAGGTGGCGGTGATCGCCATGCCGGACGAGAAGTGGGGGGAGGTGCCCTGCGCATTCGTGAAACTCAAGGAGGGGCGCGAGCTCACCCAGGCCGAGCTGATTGCGTTTTGCCGCGAGCAGATGGCCCACTTCAAGGCCCCCAAGCGGATCATCTTCACCCCGCTGCCAAAGACTTCCACCGGCAAGGTGCAGAAATTTATGCTGCGCCAGCAGCTGGGGTAGGAGCTAGCCACTCTTATCCCAAGTTTTGAGTTGGTGCCATTTTGCCTGGAGCAATATGGCGCCAAACTTCTATGTCCATCAAACTCTTTCGGATCTCACTCTGGTAATATCCTGCTCAATATAGAAGCAGGGAAATATTATGACGCGTGCAGAATTTGATTGGGAGAAATCCATTGTATGGAATGGTCCGGGAACCATTGAAGGAGTGCAAGATACTCTCGCAGGAGATCGGCTGGATCGCGCTCGCTATGCCGAGTTTCTGACCGATTATCTGGCTACAGAGGGCAAACAGCGCAACTATGTATTGAACCTCAATGCCGAGTGGGGGGCGGGCAAGACCTGGTTTATCAAGCGCTGGTATATGGAGCTAAAACAGCATTATCCCACCGTCTATATCGATGCCTGGCAGCAGGACTTTTCCGATGACCCCTTGTTGACGGTGATCTCGTCGATTATCGAGCAACTGAGAGATGCTGCTGGAAATAAGCTTGCCGTACCCGATGGCATCAAATTCAAGCTACTTGGTCTGCTCAAGGTCGGCGGAAAATTGGTGCTCAAGTCAGCCATTAAAAAAGCTGGGCTGGAAGATGGTGACTTTTCTATGGAAGGAGAAGACGCAGACAAGCTGGTTGATACGCTTTGCAGCAATCATAAAGAGCGCTATGAATCTATTCAGTATCTTAAACAAGAGATTAGGCAATGGGTTGAAGCGGCTGTTTCTGCAAACTTAGATCAATTGGATGGCCAAGGTCGCTTGAATTATCCGGCCTTTATTTTGATTGATGAGTTGGATCGCTGCCGCCCCTCCTATGCGGTAGAAATGCTGGAGACCATCAAGCATATCTTTGATATTAAGGACGTTGTGTTTGTACTGGCAACGGATACTGAGCAGTTACAACACGCTATCAAGGTAATTTATGGGGAAGGGTTTGATGCCCAGACTTATCTAGGCAGGTTTTTCAAAAGACGTTTTTATTTGAATAAATGCCCTAGCCATTTTCTCATCGAAGAGTTTGTTGCAGACCGATTCGAACTTTTATGTAGTAAAACATTTCATTGTTTTTCAGATGCTAATGACTTTTCTAAAACACTTGCAAGAATTGTGGATGCATACCATCTCTCTGCAAGAGAGATAGAGTCATTTCTAGACAATTTATTTGCTATATTGCATTCAGTATCGGAGCGCTCCATAGATATTATCTATTTGTCTGCTTTACTGATTATGCATACAAAAATCCCTGCGGCATATATAGCTCTTCGTAGCGGTGGGAAGCTCTTAGATGCTGAAATTGATAAGATTAATGTAAATAAAGACAATGTTTTCTCATTTAAAAGCAAGGCAGAATTATCAATAGTAATTAATTATTGGTCTGATGTTAAGTCAGGTCGTAATGAAAAGGTAATTTTGAAAAATGATAATTTTTATGCCTATATCATGCAGGTTCATAGGATTCTTAGTGGTTATTATTTAAGTGGTGATAATAATCCAAATAACATAAACGGACTCACGATTATTCGTTCAGACGGAAGATATGATGATAATGGTAGATATTATATTGCTTGTTTGCAAAACAAATTGTTGACAAATGATGACTATATAGAGTTAGTCGAATTATCTACCTTGCTATTATGATAGATGGGCTTTACGCCCATCTATCAATATGCAGTTATTTATTGTGCCGCTCATAAAGCCGCTGCACCACATCCTTCAACTCCAGCCCCTCGTTTTGCAGCAGTACGGTCAGGTGGTAGAGCAGATCGGCGGATTCGTTGATGAGCTCCTCCCGATCCTTGGCCATGGCGGCCAGCGCCACTTCCACACCCTCTTCACCCACCTTCTGGGCGATGCGCTTGGTGCCCTTGGCATACAGGCTGGCGGTGTAGCTGGTGGCTGGGTCGGCACCTTTGCGTGATGCCAGGATCTGCTCGAGCTCGGCCAGGAAGCCGAGCGGTGGCACAGGGTGGCCGTCGAAGCAGGAGGGGGTGCCCAGATGGCAGGTGGGGCCGACGGGGTTGGCGGCGATCAGCAGAGAGTCCTGATCGCAGTCGGTGCTGATGGCGACCAGCTTGAGCACATGGCCCGAGCTTTCACCCTTGGTCCAGAGGCGCTGCTTGCTGCGGCTGAAGAAGGTGACCTGGCCGCTGGCCTGGGTCTTTTCCAGCGCCTCGCGGGTCATGAAGCCCTGCATCAGCACCTCGCCGCTGGCGGCATGCTGGACGATGGCGGGGATCATGCCATCACACTTTGCCCAGTCCAGGCGCTCGGCGAGCGGTAGCTCGTTGTTTACAGCTTGATTATTCACGGATGGCGACTCCTTCATTTTTCAGCCAGCGTTTCAATTCGGGAATGGGGATAAGGCCCTTGTGGAACACGGAGGCGGCCAGGGCCCCGTCCACGTCGGCGATAGTAAAAGCATCGAGGAAGTGTGCCATGGTGCCGGCACCACCGGAGGCGATCAGCGGCACCTTGCAGACGGCGCGCACCAGCTTGAGCTGCTCGAGGTCGTAGCCCTGGCGCATGCCATCCTGGTTCATCACGTTCAGCACGATTTCACCGGCGCCGCGCTTTTGCGCCTCCTGTACCCAATCCAGGGTATGCCAGGCGGTGGTGCGGGTGCGGCTCTCGTCACCGGTAAACTGTTTGACCTGATAGTGGCCGGTTTGCACATCAAAATAGGAGTCGATCCCCACCACCACGCACTGCACGCCGAAGCGCTCGGCCAGTCGGGTGATGAGGGTTGGATCGGCCAGGGCCGGTGAGTTGATGGAGACCTTGTCGGCGCCAAATTCGAGGATCTGGCGGGCATCCTCCACGCTCTTGATGCCACCGGCGACGCAGAAGGGGATGTCGATGACCTCGGCCACCCGGCTCACCCAGCTCTTGTCCACCACCCGCTCATCGCTCGAGGCTGTGATGTCGTAGAACACCAGTTCGTCGGCCCCTTCCTCTGCGTAGCGGCGGGCGAGCTCGACGATGCCGCCCATCACTTCATGATTTCGAAATTGCACTCCCTTGACCACAACGCCATCTTTGACGTCCAGACAGGGGATAATACGCTTTGACAACATGCTCGTTGCTCCATGTAACGCACGGTTAAAAACATCGTTATTGCCGGGTGACGCGGGCGTCAGACGGCCAATGAGTGAAGATCGTCGGCATGCTTCAACAGGTGGTGCCCAGCCGGGCGACAACGTGGCCGCAAGGGGACGTGTTCGACAGGGGAACCAACACTATATGCATGACTTTATTCAGTGATTCAACCCTTTATCTCTCTTTGTCGCCGCGGGATGCCGGGTCGGTGCATCCGGGCCCGCCGGTTCAAATCCTGTGGTATGTTCCTGCGTCGCCTGCAGGCTGCGCAGGGTAAGCAGGGCGCCGTCGAAATCGAACACTTTCAACTGGCGTGCCAGCGTATCCCCTTTGGGTCCGAGGCCTAGGAGCAGGGGACCAGCGTACTGCTCGAACAGCGGAATGACGGCTGTGTCGCTCTGCAGCAGCAGGCCTTCAATCTGGCGCAGCAACTGCTGCTGCCAGTGGCCATTGAGGGGGGCCGACACGGCGGCGGGTTCAGGCTCTTCCTGACCCAGCAGCTCAAGAAGGGCGCCGAGTGCGTTTGCTATCTCCGTCATCTGATCGGTCAGCTCGCTGCCATCGCGGGACAGGTCGTGTTCCAGCCGCTGGCTCTGGTCGGCCAGGGATACCCAGCCCAGAGTCGCGGCGACGCCGCGCAAGGTGTGGGCGAGGCGCGTGGCGGCCGGCTGATCGCCCGCCTGCAGATGGCTGCTGAGCAGTTGCATGTCCTGGCTGTGTTCACTGGCGAAATGGCGCAGCAAGGCGGCGTATTTCACCTGGTTGCCCTGCAGCGCCGCCAGCCCCTGTTGCAGATCCAGACCGGGGAAGGATTGCAGCCGGGCGAGCGGAGCTATCAGGGTATCGCTGGCCCGGCGCTGGTATTGAGGCTGCACCGGCGTGCTGGCGGGCAACCACAGTTGCAGCGCCTCAAACAGCTTGGCGGGGGTCACGGGCTTGGCGATGAAATCGTTCATGCCCGCCGCCTCACAGGCTTTTCTGTCCTCTTCAAAGGCACTGGCGGTCAGCGCCAGAATGGGGATCTGCTCCCAGCCCGGCAAGACACGGATGGCGCGAGTGGCACTGTAGCCATCCATCAGGGGCATCTGTATGTCCATCAGGATCAGATCGAAGGCGTGCTGGCTGACGCGCTCCAGCGCCTCCTGGCCGTTGACGGCGGTCTCGATGACGAGGCCGCTGTTGTTGAGAAGCTCAAGCACCACCTCGCGGTTGATGGCGTTGTCCTCCACCAGCAGCACGCGGGCGTGGTTGGAGAAAAAGAGCGTCTGTTGCACCGTCTGCTCGAGTCGCGCGGCTTGCTGCGGCTCGCTCTGCCCCAGAGAGAGCAGGGCGGTGAACCAGAAGCAGCTGCCCTTGCCCGGCACGCTGCTCAGACCGACCTCGCCCCCCATCAGGGTGGCGAGCCGGTTGGTGATCGCCAGGCCAAGGCCGGTGCCGCCGTACTTGCGGGTGGTGGAGACGTCGGCCTGCTCGAATGCCTGGAACAGCTTCTCGCTCTGTTCCGGACTGATGCCGATGCCGGTGTCTTCCACCTCGAAGCGCAGCAGATACCCCGTGGGCAGCGGGCGCTCTATCCGTACCCGCAGGGTGACCGAGCCCTGTTCGGTGAACTTGATGGCATTGGCCGCGTAGTTGAGCAGCGCCTGGCGCAGGCGGGTGATGTCGCCATGGACCCAGGCGGGTGTATCCCCTATGTCGACTATGATGGTGAGCCCCTTGGCGCGGGCTTGCTCGCTCATCAGGGCGCTGACGTTGTCCAGCATGGCGGTGAGGGAGAAGTCACTCTGCTCCAGCACCATCTTGCCCGCATCGATTTTGGAGAGATCCAAAATGTCGTTGATGATGGTGAGCAGGTGCTGGGCGGCGTTGTCTATCTTCTCCAGCCGATCGTGCTGGGTGTGATCCGGGGTGTCGCGCTTGAGCAGATAGGTGAGCCCCAAAATGGCGTTCATGGGGGTGCGGATCTCGTGGCTCATATTGGCCAGGAAGGCGCTCTTGGCGCGGTTGGCGCTCTCCGCCCTTTGATGGGCCTGGGCCAGTTGCAGGGTGCGCTCGTTGACCATCTCTTCCAGGTGGTAGCGGTATTGATCCAGCTCCTCGCCGAGCTGTTTCTTCTCCGTGATGTCCGCCTGCACTGTCACATAGTGGGTGATGACGCCGTTCTCCTGCCGAATGGGGGAGACGGTGGCCAGCACCTGGTAGTGGGAGCCATCCTTGCGGCGGTTGATGAACTCGCCATGCCAGCGCTGACCCTGATGGATGGCATCCCACAGGGCAACATAGGTCGCCTTGGGGGTGAGACCTGAGCGCAGCAGGGAAGGGGTCTGGCCCAGCACCTCGCTCTGCTGGTATCCGCTGGCGGCCAGGAAGGCGACGTTGACGTATTCGATGCGCGCCTGGGTATCCGTGATGAAGACACCATCCGGGCTCTGCTCCAGGGCCAGCGACAGTTGTCGCAACTGTTGTTCGGCCTGCTTGCGCTCAGTGATGTCCAGATTGATGCCGAGCAGGCGCAACGGGCGCTGTTGGGTATCCCGATAGACGCTGCCCTTGCTCACCAGCCAGCGGATGTCACCGCTGGGCAGCAGGATGCGAAACTCTATCTCGAGCGGTTTGCCTGCTCCTGGCAAGTCGGACAGCAGCTTGTCGATGCGGACCTTGTCGTCCGGATGCACGCAACTCTGCCAGGTGCTGAAGGTGTTGAGCTGCTCCACACTGCGGCCATAGAGGCGGGCACATTCGGGGGAGAAGAACAGCTGGCCACTCGGGATGTCCCATTCCCAGATGCCGACATGCGCCCCTTCCTGGGCCATCAGCAGGCGCTGTTCGCTATTGCGCAGGGCTGTGCTGGTGGTCTCTGCGCGGATGCGGGCGCTGATGGCATCGTCCATCAGATTCAGTGCCGCCAGGCGGGCGCGGCGCTGGGTATCGAGTGCCACCTGCTGGTTTTGCAACAGCTGCTGCTCGGCCAGCTTGCGCTCCGTGATGTCCTGTACCGTGCCGTACAGCTCGACTATGGTGCCACTGCCATCGCGCAAGGCGGCGCCCCGGGCAATGATCCAGATGGGCTCCCCCTGTTCGTGGATCACCTCGGCATCGCACTCGTAGGGATAACCGGTCTGCAGGCAGTGCTCGACGGACTGGGCGATGGCGCGCCACCCCTCCTGGGTGAAATATTTTCTCACCTCGGGATAGACTGCGGGAGGCAGGGACTGGTCGCGGCCATAGATACGGTAGATCTCGGGTGACCAGTAGTGGCTGTTGTCGGCAATGTGCCAGCGCCAGTTGCCTATCTTGGCCAGATGCTGGGATTCGCGCAGGATCACCTCGTTGCGGCGCAGGGCCTCTTCGGTCTCCTTGCGTTGCTGGTTGTCCTCGATGATCGAGATGAAGTAGTCGGGCTCCCCCTTGAGATCCCGGACCAGCGCCACTGTGAGGGTGATCCAGAGAATGTCGCCCCCCTTGCGCAGGTAACGTTTCTCCAGGGTGTAGTGAGGCCGCTCGCCCGCCAGCATCTGGGTCACATAGGTCTGGTCGATGAAGAGGTCATCCGGGTGGGTGATCTGCTGGAAGGTCATGCCCATCAACTCATCGGCCTGGTAGCCCACCATGTCGCACAGCCGCTGGTTGACCCGCAGCCACTTGCCATCCGGGGCGACCAGGGCAATGCCCACCGCCGCCTGCTCGAAGGTGGCCTGAAAGCGGGTTTCGCTCTGCTGCAGACGGGACTGGATGTTCATCAGCTCCTGCCAGCGCTGGGTCTCCCTGGCGCGGGATCTGTGCATGGCGGCGCTGAGCAGGCTGATGAGGACGCCGTTGGCGAGCAGTATTCCCCATTGCACCAGATCCTGGCCGGCGGCAATGGTCAGCGAATGGAGCGGGGGCAGCAGGAAGTAGGTGGTGACCAGGGCGCTCACCAGGGTGCTGAGCAGACCCGGCAGCAGGCCACCGAGCAGGGAGCAGAGGATGATGGGCAGCATGAAGAGCACCAGCAGCGGCCGTTCGCCAAAGGCGATGGGCAGCTGTATCCGGATCTGCAACATGAGAATCGGCAGCAGAATGGCCAGCAGGCAGACCCCCCACCGTTGCCGGGGCTGGCGGATATGCCACAGCTGGGACCAGCTCATCATAGGGACTCCTCCGGCGGCGTGGGGGCTTGAGGATAGGGTGGCTGCTGCCCGAGCTGAAGTGACAGTGCATTGATCTGGTGCTTGAGGGTGAGCATGGCCAGCTCCCTGTCCACCATCACCTTGTTGAAACGCTCCAGCTCGCTGTTTTGCTGGCGCAGTTCCGCGGCCTGACGGGTCAGGGCCTGCTCGACCTGCTCCCGCTCGGTGACGTCCAGCAAGAGGCCGAGAACGGCGGGCTGGCCACGATAGTCGACGCGCCGTCCATACAGCTCCACCTCTATGTTCTGATGGTCGTGGTGCAAGGCGGTGAACCGGGTGTGGATCTCGGTATCTTCCTGCTCACAGCGCAGCAGTTGCTCCGCCACCCTGTCGCTGTCTTTCGGGCTGGCCAGAGCGTGCAGCGTGCCGACTTTCAGCAGGGAGTTGGTCGAGCCGTAGCCGAACAGACGGGCGAAGCCCGGGTTGATGTAACAGAGCTGGCCCTGCTGGAGTATGTAGATGCCGGCCAGGGACTGTTCCACCAGGGCGCGAAACAGCCCTTCCCGTTCCTTGAGGCCCGCCTCGGCCCGCTTGAAATCCGTGATGTCGCGGGAGATGCCGAAGATGCCGATCACCTGGCCCTCGTTGTCTTGCAGCGGCCCCTTGGTGGCGAGGAACACCCGATCGCCGCTGGGCAGGGTGAGGTACTCCTCCTGTGTCTGTACCTTGTTGCGGGTTATGACCTGCTTGCCAAGATCCATCAACATTCGTGCCTGGTCGGGCGGGAAGATGGCCATGTCATCCTGGCCCAGCATCTCGGCGGCCGGCTTGCCGACGAACTGGCTGGCGGCACGGTTGAACAAGATGTATTTGCCTTCCATGTCCTTGGCGAAGATGGCGTCTTCCGAGCTGTCGGCAATGGCGGAGAGCAGCTGCAGCGCCTGCAGGCGTCCCGCCTGGGATTGACGGATCTGTTCGGCCATGAAGAGCTGGGTATGCTGGCGCAGCAATATGATGCCGGCGTTGGCGATGAAGAGCACCAGCAGGCCTATGAGCCCAATCCAGATGCTCTCCCTGAAGGCGGCGTGGTTGAGCTCCGCCTTGTCTATCTTGGCGATTAGATACCAGTCGGTGCCGATGACGGAGTGGATGGTGCCAAAGACCTCGACCCCCCGGTAATCCTGGCCAAAGAACGTCTGTCTGAGCCCCTCTTTGGCACCGCCGTTGAGAAACTGGGCTGCCAGCAGCGCCTTGTTGTCGATGGGGATCTGCAGGGTGAGGGCAGAGTGGGGACGATAGCGCACGTCATTGAGAAACTGCACCTGATTGCCGAGTTTTCGAAACAGCAGGGCTTCCCCGCTGCTGGCCGGAATGGGCCACTGCTTGAGAATGTGGTTGAGCCAGTCGCTGGAGCTGATCTGCAGCACGACAAGAGGGGAACCGCTGCCAGGCATGGACAGCGGGGCTATGAAGTCGAGCCTGGGCTGGCCCTGCTCATCGAGATAGGGCCCCACCCGCATGACATTGCCCGTTTCCACTTGAGCCAAGGCCTTACGCAGCGGCGCGCCAAGGCCGCTGGCCCCGGGCGTCTGCCACAGGGCTGTGCCGGTCGGGCTGAATACGGTTGCCGCGCTGAATCCCCTGATGGAGATGAACTCGGCCAGCCGGGTCATCAGGGGGGTATGTCCATCCGCCGGATGTGCAACTTGTCCCTGGCGATAGAGATTGGCATAGAGCGGGCTTTCGATCAGCAGGCGGGCATCGCGCTCACGTGCATTGAGCCACTCGGTGATCTGTTTGCTCTTGAGATCGGCGATGGCCTCGATCCTGGCTATCTCCTTGTCCTGGGTGTGACCCAGGCTCTGGGCGATGGCCATGCCGGTGAGCCCCAGGATCAGGCCGTTGATCAGGATAAGGGGCAAGAGCTGACGGCGAGAGAATTGACGGTTGACCACTGGCATGTCGATGCGACGGCGCAGCATGGCATAGAGCATGAGCGCCGTGATGAGGATGAACAGCCAACCCTTGATGGTGCTGGCCAAGGCAAACTGGGCCTGAGTGCTGAACAGCCACTCCACTGCCTTGTCGGAGAGCAGGATCCACAGGCTGGCCACGGCGGCATAGGTCAGCACTATGTTGAGAATGTAGGCCCGGGTGAGCGGGGGCTGGTCAGCCATGCTGTGCCTCGTTGTCATCCTTGTAGCGCTCGGCGATGGCGACGAACTGTTCGAAATGGCTGTCGAATGCCGCCACCACGTCCGGATCAAAATGCTGGCCGCTGCCGGTGAGGATCAGGGTTCTCGCCTCGTCATAGGGCATGGCGGCCTTGTAGACCCTTACGCTGATGAGGGCGTCAAACACGTCGGCCAGCGCCATCAGCCGGGCCGAGAGGGGAATATCATCGCCGTGCAGGCCGTCAGGGTAGCCGCTGCCGTCCCACTTCTCGTGGTGCCAGTGGGCAATCTCCTTGGCCAGGGTAAGGAATGCCAAGGGTTGTTCTATGTCTTGCTCCGCTTGCTCGATGGCATCGCTGCCGAGCTTGGCATGGGTGCGCATGGTGCCCCACTCTTCCACCGTCAACTTGGCCGGTTTGAGCAGTATGTGATCGGGAATGCCCACCTTGCCGATGTCGTGCAAGGGGGCCGAGCGGCTCAGCAGGTCTATGTAGCGAGGGGTCAGGGTCTCGGCAAAGCGGGGATGCGTGGCGAGGGCGCTGGCCAGTTGCCGCACGTAGCCCTGAGTGCGCAAGATGTGGTTGCCGGTTTCGGGGTCACGGATCTCCGCCAGGTGGGCGAGGGCACGGATGGAGACCTGCTGGATCAGGTCGTTCTCCATCATGCGGCGTGCCACCTCGGCCTCCAGCGCCGTGTTCTGGCTCTGCAAGCCGTCACGGGCCTGTTTGGCCTCCAGCTGGGTACGCACCCGGGCCTGGACGATGGCCGGTTTGATGGGCTTGGTGATGTAATCGGCCGCTCCCAGCGACAATCCGTACTCTTCACTCTGGGGATCGGCGAGGGCGGTGAGCAGCACCACGGGAATACGGCTGGTCTCGGGGGTGATGCGCAACTGTTTGAGCACCTCATAGCCATCCATGCCCGGCATCATCACATCCAGCAGGATGAGATCCGGCGCCGTCTTGCCAGTGGCGATCCGCAGGCACTTCTCTCCGCTCTGGGCGGCCAGCACCCGATAGGTGGGAGAGAGCAGATCGGTCAGCACCATCAGATTCTCGGGCGAGTCATCGACGATCAGTATGGTGGCGGCGTGAGATGTGAACATAAGTCCTCCGTGACGTTGTCTCAATGAGTTCGAGTATAGAGTCAATTGTTACCAAGTAATAAGGACTTACCCCGACTTATCTCTGGATGGAGAGATACCTGCCCGACCCCTGTGGCCAGGCAGGCTCTCATGTCACGGTGGCTGATCAAACCGTCAATCTGGCGTGCCGTTGGCCCAGCAGGTGATGGCGTCACCCACGGAGAATTTGCCCTCCAGCAGGGCACGGCCGAGGATGATCCCCTTGACCCCGGAGCCCTTGAGCGCCTCTATGTCCTGGATCCCGCCAATGCCGCCCGAGGCCTGAAAGGCCACGCTCGGGTAGCGGGCACAGAGATCCCGATAGAGCTCGACGTTGGTGCCCGCCAGGGTGCCATCGCGGCTGATGTCGGTGCAGAGCACATGCTTGAGACCGACCGGCAGGAAGCGCTCGATCAGCGCCTCTATGGTCACGCCGCTGTTCTCCTGCCAGCCCGCCACGGCGATATGGCGATTGCCCTGGGCGTCAATATTGACGTCCAGCGCCAGCACTATCTGCTCGGGGCCATATTTCTCCATCCAGCTTGCCACCAGATCCGGGGATTTGACGGCGGTGGAGCCGATCACCACCCGGCTGGCACCGGCAGCCAGCAGATCCGCCACATCCTGCTCGGTGCGCACTCCGCCGCCCACCTGCACAGGCGCCTCGGTGGCCGACAGCAGCTGGGTCAGCAGGGGGAGTTGGCGGGCTTGTGTCTCTTTGGCACCGTCCAGATCCACCAGGTGCAGTTGCACCGCCCCCTGGGAGACATATTCGTCAAAGCGGGCCTGCGGGCTGTCGCTGTATTCGGTTTTTTGGTCGTAGTCACCCTGATAGAGGCGAACCACCTGACCCTTGATAAGGTCAATTGCAGGAATGATCATCCTTGTCATAGCTCCAGAAAGTTTTGCAGTAAACGGGCACCCGCCGCGCCTGAGCGCTCCGGGTGGAACTGGGCGCCGAAGAAGTTGTCACGGGCCACGATGGCGGTAAAGGGCGTGCCGTAGTCACAGGTGGCGAGCGTCGCGTCTGTCACCTCCAGGGCGTAGGAGTGGACGAAGTAGAAGTAGCTGCCGCTTGGGATCCCCTTGAGCAGGGGATGGCGCTCGTCGTGTTCAATCTGGTTCCAGCCCATGTGGGGCAGGCGCAGCTTGCCCACCTCCATCAGCCGGATCTTGCCCGGCACTATGCCGAGGCAGTCGATCAGATCGCCGCTGCTGCCATCTGCACTCATGCTCTCTTCGGACGCCTCCGCCAGCATCTGCATGCCGAGGCAAAAGCCCAGCAGCGGCTGTTTGGCGGCGCGAATGAGGGGCACCAGATTGCGCTCGTTGAGATTCTTCATGGCCGCCACGGCTGTGCCCACCCCGGGCAGGATCAGCTTGTCGGCACTCTCGATATCGGCCGCCTTGCTGGAAACCAGCGGCTGTACGCCGAGGCGTTCGAACGCCATTCTGACCGAGGCCAGGTTCGCGCAGCCGGTGTCGATGATGACCAGTTTCTGAGTGCTCATGGTGTGCCCCTACCCATGTCGATTGGCGAGATCCGCACCATCGATGCAGTATCGATAATCACCAGCTTTTGAGAGTTCGTTGCCATTACAAGACTCCCTTGCTGGAGGGGAGCTCGCTCCCTTCCACCCGGATGGCCTGGCGCAGGGCGCGGCCAAAGCCCTTGAACAGCGCCTCCACCTGGTGGTGGGTGTTGCCGCTGCCGACCTTCATCTGCAATGTGATGGCCATGGCATCCGACAAGGAGCGGAAGAAGTGGGGCACCATCTCGGTGGCCATCTCGCCCACGCTGTCGCGGCCAAAGCCGCTCGGGCAGTCAAACACGAAGTAGGGGCGGCCGCTCAAGTCCAGGGCGGTACTCACTTCCTGCTCGGTGAGCGGGCGGGCATCGATCACCGCCTGCACCTCGTCCATCGCCAGCACGAAGCCGAAACGGCCTATGCCGCGCTTGTTGCCGAGCGCCTGGCGCATGGCCTGACCCAGCGCCAGCCCTACATCTTCTACCGTGTGGTGATCGTCGATGTGCAGATCGCCGCTCACCTTCAGCTTGAGTCTGAAACCGGCGTGGGTCGCTATCTGATCCAGCATGTGATCGAAGAAGCCGATGCCGGTGGCGATCTGGTTGCCGCCGCTCTTGTCGAGATCCACCGCCACCTGGATGCGGGTCTCCTTGGTATAGCGCTCCACTTCGGCCACGCGTCCCTTGGACAGCAGCTGATCACGGATGGCGAGCCAGTCGTGATCCTGCGGCTGATAGCGAATGCCACGGATGCCCATGTTCTCGGCGAGCTGCAGGTCTGTCTGTCTGTCACCAATCACGAAAGAGTTGGCGAAATCGATGCGACCGGAGGCCAGATATTCCTTCACCAGCCCGAGGTTCGGCTTGCGGCAGCTGCAGCCATCGGTCGGGAAGTGGGGGCAGATCAGCACCTGTTCCCAGTGGACCCCTTGCGATTCAAACAGGTGCATCATCAGGTCGTGGGGCGGCTGGAAGTTCTCCAGCGGCAGGCTGGCCGTACCCAGCCCATCCTGGTTGGTCACCATCACCAGCACGTAACCGGCGGCCTGCAGCTCGCGCAGCACAGGGATCACCATGGGCTCGAAGCGCAGCTTGGCGAGGCTGTCCACCTGTTTGTCGGTTACCGGCTCTTCAATCAGGGTGCCGTCGCGGTCGATAAACAAAAACGGGGTCTTCATCAATGACATCCTTATACGCTGGCGGCAGACGGGTTGTTGAGTGGCATCTGGTTGACCGAGACGTCTCGCAATACTGCGATCACGGCGTCCATTTCGCCCTGATAGCCGATGGTGATGCGAATGCTGTTGTCCAGGCCCGGCTTGGTGGAGAAATCCCGCAATATGATGCCGGCGGCCTTCATGGCGGCAAAGACGGTGGCGCCGTCAACGAAGCGCACCAGTATGAAGTTGCCCTTGTCCTCGAAAAGCTCCCGCACGCAGGCCAGGCTGGCCAGCTCGGCCTTGATCAACGCCTTCTGCTTGTTGAGCTCGGTGACCCGCTCCTGCATCAGCTCCAGTCCCATGGGGGAGAGCGCCTGCGTCGCTATCTGGGCGATGGGATCCGGGATGGGGTAGGGAGCTATCACCTTGGCCAGCATGGCGATCACCTCGGGGCTAGCCAGCGTAAAGCCGCAGCGGATCCCGGCCAGGGCAAAGGCCTTGGAGAGGGTGCGGGTCACCACCAGATTGGGGAAACGGGCCAGCAAGTCCACCACGGACGCCTCTGGACAGAACTCGATATAGGCCTCGTCGACCACGATAATGGCGCGCTTTCTGGCCTTCTCCAGCAGGGCGATGAGGCCGTCGCGACCCATCAGATCCCCGGTGGGGTTGTTGGGGGAGCAGAGGAACACCAGCTTGACGTCGGAGAGGCGGTCGGCGATGGCGGCCCAGTCCGGCTGACGGTTGGCAGTCAAAGGCTGTTCGACGATACCCACGCCGCAGGTCTCGGCACTGATGGCGTACATGCCGTAGGTGGGGGGGCAGATCAGGATCTGATCCTGCCCCGCCTCGCAGAAGGTGCGAACTAACAGCTCTATGGCCTCGTCGGCGCCCCGGCTCACCAGCACCTGACTTGGGCTAACCCCCGCATAGGCGGCGTAGCCGTTGACCACCTCGGCCGGTTGGGGCTCGGGGTAGCGGTTGAGGCGATTTCCCTCGATGGTGAAGGGGTAGGCCTGCGGCGCCTCGTTGGCATTGAGCCAGATGTGGCCCTTGCCGCCGATGCGGCGAGCGGATTGGTAAGGGGTGAGGGCCCGCACCACGCGGCGGGCCAGATTGGCGATGCTCATGACAAATCCTTTTGCGGCTGGTTTGAAAGTGCGCTCAATCTGAGGGTGACGGCGTTTTTGTGGCCATCGAGCCCTTCTGCCTGGGCGATGCGCTGGACTATGGGGCCGAGCCCCTGGATGCCCTCGACGCTCAGCTCCTGCACAGTGTAGCGGCGCTGGTAATCGGCCAGCCCCAGGCTCGAGCAGGTGCGGGCGTAGCCGTAAGTGGGCAAGGTGTGGTTGGTGCCGCTGGCGTAATCGCCGACCGACTCCGGTGTCCATGCCCCAAGGAAGATGGAGCCGGCGTTCTCGAGCTTGCCGAGCAGTTCCCGCGGCGCCCGGGTCTGCACTATCAGGTGCTCGGGGGCATAGGCGTTGGAGATGGCGCAGGCCTCGTCCAGGCTGTCGCAGAGGATCACCAGGCTGGCGCCCAGCGCCTTGGCGGCGATCTCGCGGCGGCTGAGCCGGGCCAGCTGGCCCTTGATCTCGCCGGCAATGGCATCGGCCAGCAGGGGTGAGGTGGTGACCAGCACCACCTGACTGTCGGGGCCGTGCTCGGCTTGGGAAAGCAAATCTGCCGCCACGAAGGCGGGGTTGGCGCTCTCGTCGGCAATCACCAGCACCTCGGAGGGGCCGGCGGGCATGTCGATGGCGGCGCCGCGCCAGTCACGGGAGACCTGGCCCTTGGCCTCTGTCACGTAGGCGTTGCCCGGGCCGAAGATCTTGTCCACCTTGGGGATGCTCTCGCTGCCATAGGCCATGGCGGCGATGGCCTGGGCGCCGCCGATGGCGAATACCTTCTCGACGCCGCAGGCGCGGGCGGCAAACAGTATCTCGTCGCTGGCTGGCGACGGGGTGCAGAGCACCACCTCACGGCAACCAGCTAGGCGTGCCGGAATGGCCAGCATCATGACGGTGGAGGGGAGTGGTGCACTGCCCCCCGGCACATAGAGACCGACCCGGCTGATGGGCTGGGTGCGCAGCTCGCAAACCACGCCGGGCTGGGTCTCGACCCGCACCACCGGCTGCACCTGGGCGGCGTGGAAGGTGCGAATATTGGCAATCGCGGCTTCGATGGCACTCTTGATGTCATCATCCAGCCGCGCACAGGCGGCCTCGATTTCGGCCTCGCTGACCCGCAGTTGTTCACGGGGCGCGCGTTCGAAACGCAGGCCGAGCTCGCGCAGGGCCTCGTCGCCACGGCTGCGCACGGCTGCGATGATCTCCTTGACCACGGCGCCTATGTCCGCCTCGTCATTGAGGGCGGGCCGGGTCAGCACGTCGGTTTGCTGGGCGGGGGAGAGGGTCTTCCAGATCAGGGTCTGCATGGTGTCCCCTCCTTATTCCATCATTTTTTCGATGGGCAGCACCAGGATGGAGCTGGCACCGAGGGCTTTGAGCTGCTCCATGGTTTCCCAGAACAGGGTCTCGCTGGATACCACGTGCAGCGCCACCTGATTGGTGTCACCGGCCAGCTGCATGATGGTGGGGCGCTCGGCGCCGGGCAGCAGATCCGTGATGGCATCGAGTTTGTCTTTGGGGGCGTGCAGCATGATGTACTTGCTCTCGCGCGCCTGCTGCATCCCCTGGATGCGGGGCAGCAGCTTGTCGATCAGCTTCTGCTTGGCCTCATTCAAGGGGTTGGGAGCTTGCACCAGCACCGCCTTGGAGCGGTAGATCACCTCCACCTCTTTGAGGCCGTTGGCCTCCAGGGTCGCGCCTGTGGAGACCAGATCGCAGATGGCATCGGCCAGACCCGCGCGAGGGGCCACTTCCACCGAGCCGCCCAGCATGACGCTCTTGAAATTGAGCCCCTTCTCATCGAAGAAGCGCTTGAGCAGGCCCGGGTAGGAGGTGGCGATGCGCTTGCCCGCCAGGCTTTGCGGCCCCGTGTAGGCCACATCGTCCGGCACCGCCAGCGACAGGCGGCAGCCCCCGAAATCCAGCTGCTTGAGGGTTTTCACTTCCGCGGGCAACCCCTGGGAGGCGCGAATGAGCTGCGCCTCTTCCAGCACGTTCTCACCTATGATGCCAAGGTCGACCACCCCTTCCATCACCAGACCGGGGATGTCGTCATCACGCACCCGCAGTATGTCGATGGGCATGTTTTCCACATGGGCGATAAGGCGCTGTTCGCGCAGGTTGATCTTGAGGCCGCAGCTCTTGAACAGGGCTTGGGAATCCTGGCTCAGACGACCGGACTTTTGCATGGCGATACGCAGGCGTTGTGTTTCCATTTGCTCGATTTCCTTCTTGTCAAAAACGAAAAAACCCTCGGAAGTATGTGCTTCCGAGGGTTTATGAATCTTGCGGTCCTTTTGGAAGTCACCAGTTAAGTGTCTTCCAGCAGTCAACCTCCTGAAAGACTAGTCGGGATGATGATGGTGGTGATGAGTCTTCAGCAGGGTGAACTTCATGTAACTAATCCTTTACAAATAAGATGTCGTAGTTGACGCCCGATTTAAACTACCTTCCTTGACGGAAAAAGCAACTCGAAAATGTGATTCCATCGATTAAAGTTGAGAAAACGGTTTCTTGGTCGATAACTAGACAAGATGCCCCAGAGGAGGCGAGATCATGCCCAGCCAGGACCTGTTGTTCCCCATTTTGCCGCGGGCGCCAGCGACCCCGAGTCCTGACGACATCAAGCGGGAAGTGACCCAGATCAGCCAGAAGCACCAGTTGCGCAAGACCAGCACCGACAACGGTGAGTCCCAGCAGCGCCAGCAGGCCTACCCCTCTGCCAAGCGTGATCAGCCAAAGCCCGAAGAGGACGATCACAAGCCGGATCCCGAGCACCAGATCGATCTCTTCGTCTGAACGCATTATCAGTCCCGCTTTCACCGCATTTTTGGCATAATGCCCGCTTTTGCTGCGGGACGCCCTTTTGACCATCCAGACCCTGTTCAAGCCAGATGGCCCTCTGGCCAGCCACATCGACGGCTTCGTTGCCCGCGCCCCGCAACTGGCCATGGCCGAAGCCGTCTCAAGCGCCATCAAGAGCGGTGGCCGTCTGCTGGTGGAGGCGGGCACGGGCACCGGCAAGACCTATGCCTATCTGGTGCCGGCGCTGGAGTCCGGCAAGCGGGTGGTGATCAGCACAGGCTCCAAGAACCTGCAGGAGCAGCTCTTCTACCGAGACCTCCCCACCATCACGGGGGCGCTCTCCTACACCCCGCCGGTGGCCCTGCTCAAGGGGCGCAGCAACTACCTGTGCATAGAGCGCATGAATCGCCTGCTCAGCGAATCCCATCTGCAAAAGCCGGAAATCCTCAACGATCTGGTCAAGGTCAAATCCTGGTCCACCGCCACCGACAACGGCGATGTGGGTGATATCCCGGGTCTGCAGGAGAACGCCGAGATCCTGGCCCACGTCACCAGTACCAACGACAACTGCCTCGGCCGCGACTGCCCCTATTACGACGACTGCCATCTGGTGGTGGCCCGCCGCCGCGCCATGGATGCCCAGGTGGTGGTGATCAATCATCACCTCTTCTTCGCCGATATGGCGGTGAAAGACACGGGATTTGGTGAGCTGGTGCCAGAAGCCCAGGTCTATGTGTTCGACGAGGCGCACCAGTTGGCGGAGATCGCCACCAACTACTTCGGCAAATCGGTGGGCAGCCGCACCATCCAGGATCTGGCGCAGGATATCCAGCTTGCCTATCGCGCCGAGGCCCACGACATGGGGCAGCTTGGCAAGGCGGCGGACCGGCTCTCCATCGCCAGCCAGGATCTGCGCCTCGCCTTCGGGGTGGACGGCGGCCGTGGCAATACCCGCGACATGTTGCGCCAGCCGCTCTGGGCCCAGGCGCTGGCCCGCCTCAACGATGCCCTCGGGCTCTGTTACGAGGTGCTCAAACTCGCACTGGGGCGCGGTGAGCAGCTGGATCACGCCTTCGAGCGGATCTGCGAGCTGCGCGCCCGCCTTGGGGAGGTGCTGACCATCAACCAGACCGGTTTCTCCTACTGGTATGACTGCTCGCGGCTGCACTTCTCCCTCAACATCACCCCGCTGTCGGTGGCCGAGCGCTTTGGCGCCGAGGTGCTGCGTCCCGAGGTGGCCTGGATCTTCACCTCCGCCACCCTGACGGTGGACATGCGCTTCGATCACTTTGTGGCCGAACTGGGGCTCGCGGGCAGCGCCGAGCTCATCCTCGACAGCCCGTTTGATTACGCCGAACAGGCGCGGCTGTGCGTGCCCCGTTTTCTGCCCGAGCCCAACGCCTTCGGGCGGGGCGAGCAGCTGGCCCAGCTGATGATCCCCCTCATCAACAAGACGCCGGGGGGCTGTTTCTTCCTCTGCACCAGCCATCAGGTGATGCGCCAGGTGGCCGAGGTGCTGCGCCGCGAGATAGGCCGTACCGTGCTGCTGCAGGGGGAGGACAACAAGCAGCGGCTGCTCAAGGAGTTCGTGGAGAATGGCCGCGCCGTGCTGGTGGCTACCAGCAGCTTCTGGGAGGGGATAGACGTGCGGGGGGCCGCGTTGTCGTGTGTTATCATCGACAAGCTGCCGTTTGCCAGCCCCGACGACCCGTTGCTCAAGGCGCGAGTCGATGATTGCAAGCTCAAGGGGGGCGATCCCTTCGCCGAGCTGCAGCTTCCCAAGGCGGTGATAGCGCTCAAGCAGGGGGTGGGGCGGCTCATTCGTGATCGCAGTGATCACGGCGTACTGGTCATCTGTGATCCACGCATGGTCAACAAACCCTACGGCGCCACCTTTATCAAGAGTCTGCCCGCCATTCCCCGTACCCGGGAGCTAGGGACGCTGGGGAGTTTCTTCGATCGTGGTAAATAAGACGGCCGGTTATATGCCCTGCACCCGGGAACTGGCAACGTAGGGAAGCTTCTTCGATCGTGGCGAATAGGTGCCCCGCTGATGGGTATCCAGTGGCCTGTTGATGGCAGTTAAGGCTATTTTTTCAAGAGATGCGGCGGCCACGCAGCCCGTATCGAGGTTTTTCATCGAGCCACTTGCAGATAGATGACAGAATTGAACAACGGGCGAGCACAGCTTGCTTGCCTGTTATGTAATTGACTGATTTTATAGAGATTGGAAAGCATGAACGAGTTGAAGATCCTGGCCGTTGATACCGCCACCGAAGCCTGCTCCGCCGCCCTGCTGGTGGGTGACAAGCTGTTCTCCCGCTGGGAAGAGGCGCCGCGGGATCACACCCGCAAAATCTTGCCCATGGTTCAGGCTGTGTTGGACGATGCCGGGATAGCCTTGAGCGAGCTCGATGCCATCGCGTTCGGGCGTGGCCCGGGTTCTTTCACCGGCGTGCGGATCGGGATCAGCGTGGCCCAGGGGCTGGCCTTCGGGGTTGGCGTGCCGCTCATCGGCATCTCCACTCTGGCCGCCATGGCGCAGGGGGCTTATCGGCTGGAAGGCGCCGAGCGGGTGTTGACCGCCATCGATGCGCGCATGGGGGAGGTCTACTTCGGTCAGTACGCGCTGAAGGAGGGCCGCATGCAGCTGGTGGGTGAGGAGGTCGTGAGCGATCCGGCTGCGCTGTTGGCGTCTGGCCCGCTGGCGGGTCGCTGGACCCGTGTCGGCACCGGCTTTGAGACCTATGGCGAGATCCTGGGTGGTCTGGCCGAGGAGGTTGTCATGAGCCAGGTGCGCTTCCCGGCGGCCGTCGACATGCTGCCGCTGGCGCGTGCCGCCTTGCTGGCGGGGGAGGCTGTACCTGTGGAGCAGGCCACCCCGGTATACTTGCGAGACAAGGTAACCTGGAAAAAATTGCCGGGTCGCGAATAAGGGCAGGAAGCGGCGTGGCATGCCTGTCGCTCCTGCCATAAACCAAGATCCCCATGCCGGACAGGGTCTGGTAACAGGTTCGGTATTCGGCAAACAGGAGAGTGACATGATGAAACGTGCGATTGTGATAGGGGTAGCGGGCTTGTTGCTCGGCGCGTGCAGCTCCGTGCCCAAGGAACTGGCCTATGAGCCGGAAAGCCAGCTGGTGGCGTATCAGCCAGCCCTGGCTGGTCAGGAAGGCAAGCCGGCGCGCTGGAGCGGAGTCATCTCGGCGGTGCACAATTTGACGGAAAAGAGTGTCATCGAAATGGTTTATCTGCCGCTCAAACCCAACGGCGTGCCGGAGCAGACCGAGCAGAGCCCGGGTCGGTTCTTCGCTGTCATGAAGGGCTTCGTCGATCCGACCCTGTACGCCAAGGGGCGCAGCCTGACGGTGCTCGGCACTATCGGCAAGCCGGTGGATGGCCAGATTGGCCAGCACAAGTATCGCTTCTCCGTGCTCGATGTCAGCTCCAGCAAGCTGTGGCCGCCGGTGAAGGAGGTGGAGATCCGCTACATGGACCCTTACTTCTACGACCCCTTCTATGATCCCTTCTGGCCGAGACGGCCGCTGCGTCGCTAAGGTTGCTCATGACACTCATCATGCAGGAGAAAATGGTCACCCTGACCGATGGTCGTCGGGTGGCCTTGCTTGACAACGAGCAGCAGGGCAAGCCGCTGCTGATCGCCTTGCACGGCTGGCTCGACAACGGCGCCAGCTTTCTGCCTCTGTCCCCCTATCTGGCTGATTTTCATCTGATCTGCGTCGATCTGCCGGGCCATGGCCACTCGGATCACAAAACCACCCCCTATGTCTTTGTCGACTGGCTGGACGATCTCTACCAGATCGTTCAGGCGGCAGGCTGGCCGCGTTTCAGCCTGCTCGGTCACTCCCTCGGGGCACTGATCGCCTCCGCCTATGCCGGTGTCTTTCCCGAGCAGGTGGAGCGGCTCATCATGCTGGAGGGGCTGGGCCCCTTGAGCCAGCCCGATGAGGAGGTGCCGGCCCAGCTGCGGCGGGCGATGTTAAATCGCAGCCGCACCCGTGAGCGGGTCTCCAATGGTTTTGCCTCCATCGAGGAAGCGGCAATGGCCCGTTGCAAGGTGGCGGACATTGCCCCGAACGCGGCGCGGCTTATCTGTGAGCGACAACTGGTGGAGCGGGCAGGGCGCTGGCATTGGCGCAGCGATCCCAGATTGCGGGATCTGTCGCCACTGCGCATGAGCGAAGGCCAGGCCCAGGCGTTGATCCGGGCCATCCGCTGCCCTGTGCTGTTTATCCGGGGCGAGCAGGGCTTTGCCAGCCTGCTGGCGCAGTGGAAGTTGCGTCATGGCGAATTCGAGCGAATAGAAATGGTCGTTTTAGCGGGAAACCATCATTTTCATATGGAAAATTCGGTCGATACCGCCGTTTGTATCGAAAAATTTTGTCAAATTCGGTAGAATCACCGGCTTTCAATAATTCCAGGTTTGTCTTCTCCCTCACACTTTTCCGTTGTTAATTTGCTGTTAATTGATGTTGCCCTATGTAAATATGTGCGGCATTAGAGCATGAGCTTAAAACAACCGATTTAAATGGATGTGAACAGGGACGGAGGCAACACAGTGAGCGCACAGGTGCTAGTTATGCAGGAGAAGTTCGTGGAAAAAGTCTGGCTGAAGCGTTATCCGGAAGGGGTCCCCGCCGAGATCAACCCAGACCAATACAGCTCCCTGGTCGACATGTTTGAGGCATCGGTGACCGAGTTCGCCGATCAACCTGCCTTCGTCAACATGGGGCAGACCATCACCTACCGCCGACTGGAAGAGCAGTCCCGCGCCTTTGCCGCCTACCTGCAAAACGAGCTCAAGCTCAGCCAGGGGGATAGGGTGGCCGTGATGATGCCGAACCTGTTGCAATACCCCATCGCCGTGTTCGGCATACTGCGCGCCGGCATGATAGTGGTGAACGTCAACCCGCTCTATACCCCGCGCGAGCTGGAGCATCAGCTCAAGGACTCGGGCGCCAAGGCCATCGTCATCGTCTCCAACTTTGCCCATACCCTGGAGAAAGTGGTTTACGACACCCCGATCAAGCATGTCATCCTGACCCGCATGGGCGACAACCTGGGGCTGGCCAAGGGCACGCTGGTCAACTTCGTGGTGAAATACGTCAAGAAGCTGGTGCCAAAATACAACCTGCCCCACGCCAGCACCATGCGTCAGGCCCTCTCCAAGGGGCGCTACCTGCAGTACATCAAGCCTGAGATCACCAACGACGATCTCGCCTTCCTGCAGTACACAGGCGGCACCACAGGCCTCTCCAAGGGGGCCATGCTGACCCATCGCAACATGATCGCCAACGTCGAGCAGTGCCTCGGCGTCTACGGCCCCATGCTGGAGCGGGGCAAGGAGTTCGTGGTCACGGCACTGCCGCTCTACCACGTCTTCGCCCTGACCGTGAACTGCCTGTTGTTCATGCGTATGGGGGGATACAACCTGCTCATCAGCAACCCGCGCGACATCCCGGGCTTCGTCAAAGAGATCAGAAAATACCCCTTCACCTGCATCACAGGGGTCAACACCCTGTTCAATGCCCTGGTCAACAACGGCGAATTCCAGTCGATGGATTTCAGCAAGCTGAAGCTGACCATAGGGGGGGCATGGCGGTGCAACGGGCGGTCGCCGAACAGTGGAAGGGACTGACCGATACCCCGCTGCTGGAAGGTTATGGTCTGACTGAGTGTTCACCGCTGGTGAGCGTCTGCCCCTACGATCTGCTCGACTACAACGGCTCCATCGGTCTGCCGGTCTGCTCCACCGACATCCGGCTGGTGGATGATGCCGGTCAGGTGATCACCGAGTTTGGCAAGCCCGGCGAGATGCAGGTGCGCGGCCCCCAGGTGATGGTGGGTTACTGGCAGCGTCCAGAGGCTACTGCCGAGGTGATGCAGGATGGTTGGCTCTGTACCGGCGACATCGCCGTGTGCGACGAGCAGGGCTTCTTCAAGATCGTCGATCGCAAGAAGGACATGATCCTGGTCTCGGGTTTCAACGTCTATCCGAACGAGATCGAGGACGTGGTGGCGCTTCACCCCAAGGTGCTGGAAGTGGCGGCGGTCGGTGTGCCGCACAAGGTTTCCGGCGAGCTGGTGAAGATCTTCGTGGTCAAGAAAGATGCAAAACTGCAGGAGGACGAGATTATTGCCCACTGCCGCACACATCTGACTGCCTATAAGGTGCCGAAACTGGTAGAATTTCGCGACGAACTTCCCAAGACCAATGTGGGCAAGATCCTGCGCCGCGTGCTGCGCGACGAGGAAATTGCCAAGCAATAGCGGGCGATGCGCCGCTGTCATGCAAAACCGTGGGTCATGCCACGGTTTTTTCTTTTGGCCCTGATCAACGCGCAGGCAAAGATGCACTATCAACTCATTTCACAGCAAGCCGAACTGGAACAGTATCTCGCTTCCCTGGCCGACGTTCCCCTGGCCATAGATACTGAATTCGTCCGCACCCGCACCTATTACCCCCAACTGGGCCTGTTCCAGATCTATGATGGCGAGCATCTGGCCCTGCTGGATCCTCTGGCCCTGGATCTCACCCCTCTCTGGCAACGGCTTGGCCGGGCAGGGCAGATCGCCATATTGCACGCCTCCGGCGAAGATCTGGAGCTGATCCAGCACGAGGCTGGCCATCTGCCCAATCAGATGCACGATACCCAGCTGGCGACTGCCTTTCTGGGGCACGGCGTCTCGGTGGGCTTCGGCGCTCTGGTCAAGGAGTTCCTCGGGGTGGAGTTGGAGAAGGATCAGGCCCGTACCGACTGGCTGGCCCGTCCGCTCACCGACCGTCAGCTCGAATACGCGGCGGCCGATGTGTTCTACCTGATGCCGCTCTACGAGAAGGTGATGGCCCGGCTGCATGAGAGCGGCAAGTTTGCCTGGTTCGAGCAGGAGTGTCAGAACCACTCGGCCCGCAAAACCCAGAGCAGCGATCCCCGTCAGGCCTATCTTGAGATAATCAATGCCTGGCAACTGGGGCGCCGTGAACTGGCCATACTGCGCGAGCTGGCCGCCTGGCGCCAGCAAGAGGCGGTACGGCGGGATCTGGCCCTCAACTTCGTGGTCAAGGAGCTGCACCTGTTCAAGGTGGCGGAGCGCAAACCCACGTCGCTGCGCGATCTCAACGAGCTGGGGCTGGCTCCCATCGAGATCAAGATCCACGGCAAGCGGATGCTGGACATAGTCGCGACGGCCCAGCAGAGCGACCCTGCGAGCTGGCCCGAGCCCATTCGCCGGCTGGTGGACTATCCCCAGTACAAGGCCGAGCTCAAGCGCATCAAGGGGATGGTGGAAGAGAAGGCCAAGGCCAGCAACATTCCGCCGGAACTGGTGGCGAGCAAGAAGATCATTCACCAGTACTTCACCTGGAGCTGGCGCATGAGCGATGAAGAGCGCGCTCGTGCCGACAAGCCCATGCTGCTGCAAGGGTGGCGTCATGAGCTGGTGGGTCACCTGCTGGCACAATAAGCTATACAGTCAACAATGGGCCCGATGGGCCCATTTTTTATCTGTTTCACTATGCCTCACTGCAGCGGGTAGCGGTAGCGTGCGAGGATCTGCCCATATTCCGGGCTCTGCAGCAGCGCCCGGATGGCCTCGTCGAGCCGTTGCAACTGCTGGGGCGTGGTGGTGCGGCGGCTCAACATCAGATGGACCGGGGTCTGCTGGATAGTGAGCAGTGTGGCCAGCTCATCGAGTGGCATGCCAACGAGGCTCAGCTCCTGCAGCCCCATGGGATCCATGACCACACCCTGGATGCGGCCTGCCAGCAGCAATTTCACCAGCTGATCCAGCCGCAGCCTGACGAGCAGGCGATCCTTCAGCTGGGGAGATTGCATGAAGGCACGAAAATCCACGCCATAGTCAAAGTCGCGCAGCATGCCTATGGTGAATTCGGTGCGAGGCAGCAGATCGGAGAGCTGGGCTATCCCCTGCCAGCGTGGCGCATCCTGGCGCCGGATGAGCAGCACAGTCTCTTCATTGCGATAGGGAATGGAAAAGCGGGCGAACTGTTCACGCTGGGCGGTTTGACTGGCGGACATGGCCAACTGTATGGAGCCGAACTCCAGCTCGCGCAGCACGCGGGCCCAGGGCATCTCGCTGTAACTGGCGTCAAAACCGGCCCGGCTGAAGATGGCCTCCAGCAAGTCGATGTCCAGCCCCTGCAACTGCTGCTGTTCATCGCGAAAGCTGAACGGATGCCAGCTTGACCAGCCCACGACCAGTGACTCCTGTGCCCAGGCGGTGCAGCACAGACACCATAACAACAAGACTCTGTACACGGATCTGTCCCTGTTCAGCGTGGTTGTTGTTGATTATTGGATAGAAACGGCAGGCTGACCAGCCCGGAAGCGAGGATGCACGAATGTGCATCCCTCAGAGTTCGTGGGCGTGGAATCCCTTGCGATAGCGGGCTTCGCAGCGCGGGCAGCGTTGCAGGGTCGGATCCTGTTCGAGCTGCTCGATGGCAAGCGGCTCTTCGCAATCGGAACAGAGGCCATAGAGACCCAGATCCATTTGACAGAGGGCGGCATCGATCCGCTTGAGGCTGGCCACGCTCTGCTCCACCTTGGGCAAGTCGAGGCGACTGGTCAGATCCACCAGCTGATCCCGTTCGCAGTGATCCACTTTTTCCGCCCACTCGTCACGCCGACAGGCTTTGAGCTGACCGATCAACTCTTCTCTTACTTGCGCCCAGTCAGTCAGCAGGCGATCACGCCACACGGCCAACCGAGCTTGCGTCATTTCACACACACTAGCCCCCAACAGACGAATTACAAATCCAGGGCAGTATAGGGAGACGACAGGATTATCAAGATGATATGCGTCAAGTAAAGGACGGTTAGATCACAGTTTTCGAGGCTTGCAGCAAGGCCTCTCGGATGGGATCCGTCTCTTTGTGCAGCCGGATGTCGCGAAACAGCAGGTCGGCTTGCGGGTATTCCCGCTTCAGGTAGCTGAACCACTGCTTGATGCGGCTGGGGTAGTAGTCCGCCTTCTCGCTGGCCAGATCCTGCTCCGTGTAGTTCACCATCAGCTGCAACACCTGGGCCCAGCGCATGTGGGCGCAGCCCGTCTTCATCACGTTGGCCAGGTTGGGCAGGGAGATGGCGCCGCGCCCGACCATGAGGGCATCACAGCCGGAGACGCTGGCACAGGTCAGCGCATCCTGATGATCCCAGATCTCGCCGTTGGCGGTGACCGGGATGGGCAGGGCGCGGCGGATGGCGTCCACATACTCCCAGTGGGCCGGGGCCTTGTAGCCTTCGCGCTTGGTGCGGGCATGCACCGCCAGCTCGTTGGCCCCCGCCTGATAGACGGCCTGGGCGTTCTCCAGGTAGAGATCCTTGTCATCGTATCCGAGGCGGATCTTGGCGCTGACCGGCAGGTGGGCAGGCACCGCCTCCCGTACCGCCTTGACGATGCGGTAGATGGTGTCGGGCTCTTTGAGCAAGACGGCGCCGCCCTTGCTCTTGTTCACCGTGGGGGCAGGGCAGCCGAAGTTGAGATCGACTCCGGGGGAGCCTAGTTCAATGGCGCGCACCGCGTTCTCGGCCAGCCATTCGGGGTGTTGCCCCAGCAGTTGCACCCGTACCGGGGTGCCGGCGCGGGTCTTGCCGCCCTGCTTGAGTTCGGGGCAGAGGCGATAAAACACCTTGGCAGGCAGCAGCTGATCGACCACGCGGATAAATTCGCTGACGCAGAGGTCGTAGTCGTTGACGGAGGTAAGTACCTCCCGCATCAGGTGATCCAGCACCCCCTGCATGGGGGCCAAAATAACGCGCATAGCTGCTTCCGAAGACAAGGGGAGAAAAAAGAGCGCAGATTGTAGTGGCAATGGCCGGTCTTGTCAGCCGTCAGCCCACTCGTTGAGCCTAATCAGCCGCCGCTCGCGGGACTGGGCTGTCAGCTTTCGGGTCAACTCTGTTAGGCTAAGCAGAGCTGGATGGAAGAGGAGTGGCCATGAAACGTTGGTGTCTGATGGGATTGGGCTGGTTGGCATTCGTCACCGGCATCATAGGAATCGTGTTGCCGCTGTTGCCGACCACCCCCTTCATGTTGTTGGCGGCGGCGCTGTTTGCCCGCTCGTCCCCCCGTTTTCACCGCTGGCTGCTGGCTCACCCCTGGTTTGGTCCCCCCATCGCCGATTGGCAGCAGTATCGCGGCATTCGCCGCCACGCCCGGCGCCGGGCCATCATCTTCATCCTGATCTCCTTCTCGGTGTCGCTGGCGGTGGTGCCCCTGCTGTGGATCAGGCTGCTGCTCATTGCCATAATGGTGATCCTGCTCACCTGGTTAATGCGTCTGCCGGTACTGGAGCCAGTTGCAATGGCGAAGTGAAGTCCCTAAGCTATTGCGGCAATAATGCTATGGAGTCGGCCTGTCATTTTGCGTGACGGGCCTTTTTATTTCCCGCTGGCGGGAATCGAGAAATACGGCCACGCCTGGGCTCAAAAAATAAGCGGTCAAACAATGAATCCGGATACCCTGAAATTTATCGAAGCGAGCATCAAGACCATCCCCGACTATCCGAAGCCGGGCATTCTGTTTCGTGACATCACCAGCCTGATAGAGAACGCGGAGGCCTTCAAGGCCACCATCGATCTGCTGGCTGAGCATTATCGTGATCAAGGGATCACCAAGATCGTCGGCACCGAGGCCCGAGGCTTCATCTTTGGTGCGCCGGTCGCCTTCGCCATGGGCCTGGGGTTTGTGCCTGTGCGCAAGCCGGGCAAGTTGCCCCGCGACGTGATCGAGGAGTCCTATGCCCTCGAATACGGTACCGACACCCTGCAACTGCACACAGATGCCATAGTGCCGGGTGACAAGGTGCTGGTCGTCGATGATCTGCTGGCCACCGGCGGCACCGTCGATGCGACCGTCAAGCTCATCCGCCGTGCCGGTGGTGATGTGGCCGATGCGGCCTTCATCATCTCCCTGCCATCTCTGGGCGGCGATGCCCGCCTGACGGCGGCCGGCATCAAGGTCGTCTCACTGGTCGAACTGGCCGGCGAGTAATCCCCCAGGATGCAACGCAGGCCTCGTCAGCCTGTTGCGTGTCCCGAAACCGGTGCCCATCCGGGCATCGGTTTGAAATTCAAGCGATCCCTCCCGACCTCGCCGATAGCCGATACAGCCCGCCTGGCATTTGTGTTAGCATTCTGCCTCAATGCCTTGTCATCCCTGCATCGAGACTTATGAGCTATCAGGTTCTGGCGCGTAAATGGCGCCCCCATACGTTTGAACAAGTGGTAGGCCAGCACCATGTGCTGACCGCCTTGACCAACGCCCTGGATCAGGGACGGCTGCATCACGCCTATCTGCTGAGCGGTACCCGTGGGGTTGGCAAGACCACCATAGCCCGCATTCTGGCCAAGAGTCTCAATTGTGAGCAGGGGATCAGCAGCCATCCGTGCGGTGTGTGCGATACCTGTCGCGAGATCGATCAGGGTAACTTTGTCGATCTGCTGGAGATCGATGCGGCGTCCCGCACCAAGGTGGAAGACACCCGCGAGCTGCTCGACAACGTGCAGTACCGGCCGGCCCGTGGCCGCTTCAAGGTCTACCTCATCGATGAGGTACACATGTTGTCGCGCCACAGCTTCAACGCCCTGCTCAAAACCCTGGAAGAGCCGCCCCCCTATGTGAAGTTCCTGCTGGCCACCACGGATCCGCAGAAGCTGCCCATTACCATCCTTTCCCGCTGCCTGCAGTTCCATCTGAAGAGTCTGGATCAGACCCAGATCGCCAAGCAGCTGGAGTGGGTGCTGGATCAGGAGGGGCAACCGTTCGAACCGCGCGCCCTGCAGGCCCTGGCCAAATCGGCCGACGGCAGCATGCGCGATGCCCTGAGCCTGACCGATCAGGCGCTGGCTCACGGTAATGGCAGCGTACGCCTCGAGAGCGTGCTGGCCATGCTGGGGACGCTGGATCATCGCCACCTTCACCAGTTGCTGGAGGCCATCCTGCGCCAGGATGCCCCGGCGACCATGGCCAAGATCACCGAGATTGCGACCTTGGGTCCCGATTTTGATCAGCTGCACGCCGAGCTGGAAGGGCTGCTCCATCGCATCGCCATGGCCCAGCTGCTGCCCGCCACCGTACAGGAGCAGGGGGCCGATGCCGATGCCCTGTTGCAGCTGGCCCAGGCCATGAGCCCGGAAGAGGTGCAGCTCTGCTACCAGATAGTGCTGGGAGGGCGCAAGGATCTGCCCTGGGCGCCCGATGGCCGCACCGCGCTCGAGATGACTTGCCTGCGCATGCTGGCCTTCTCCCCGCGCCGTGAGGCCGTACATCCGGCCAACCTTGCCGCTTTGCCGCCCGGGCTTACCGTGGCAGGAAGGACCGCACCGGCCCCGCTGGGAAAGCCACAGGGGGTTGAGCCAGCCCCCGCTTCGGCCACAGCGACTGTGGCCCAACCGGCTGTATCTGGTGATGCTCCGCCCCCCACGTCGGGGGAGCACACCCTTGTGCAGGCCGAGCCTGTCATCCCCTCTGCTGCGGATGAGCAAGAGAGCGCCAGCGACGCGCTGAGTGCGCCGCTGTTTGCCGAGCAGGACGAGTTGCTGCGTGAGGCGCAGCAGATGGGCTATGAGGGATCCGCTGGCGCGAGTGAGCCAATGGCCTCCGTCAGCGAGAATGACCCTGCGATGCAGGATGTCTCATTGGCAGCACCGCCATCCTCCGAGCCTCATATGGAGGCGGCTCCCGTTGCCGAGCCGGAAGCTGCGCCCTCAGCCGCGTCCAGCATGCAGAGCCTGCTGGGCAAGCGCAATTTGCTGCGCAGCCGCCTGCGTGGTGAGCCAGGAGCCACTGCCGTTGCATCTGCACCTCCTCGCGATGCGCCCACCCGGTCGGTGGCGGCCCCCGAGGCCGGCCCGATCGCGCCGCCCGCATCCACCGCTTGGCAAGCCGCCGCCGTGGCGCCGGCCCAGCATTCAGCGGTAGCGGGTTATGAGGATCTGCCGCCGCTCGATGCCTATGACGACAGTGGCAGCGACTACGAAGAGTATCTGAGCCAGGGCTTTAGCGATGCCGCTGCCAGTGCGCCCATGCCGAACCGGGTGCCGGCGGCCAGCGCCGGGCCTGCCTATGGTCAGGCTGCCCCGGCTCAGGCTCCCGCCAGAGTGAGTCCCAACCCGGACGATCTGCCGCCCTGGGATCTGGACGGTACGCCGGCCGCGAGGGCGCAGGTAGCGCCTGCCGTGCCCAGCACCAGCGCCGCTCCCGCGACGCCCCGGGTTGCTGCCGCCAGCGAACCACAGCCGGCGGCGGCCTCCGTGATGGAGACCATCGACTGGGATGAACTGGAGAGCGACAGCCAACCCGAGGAGGGGGAAGAGGTCGCCAGACTGATCCCGTCCTCCTTGCTGGTCAACTGCGGCGATCCCTGGGCCGAGTTGATTGCCCGCACCGGGGTCGGTGGCCGGCTGCGTCAGCTGGCGATCAACTCCGTCATGCGCCAGCAGGGAGACACTGTGCTGCTGACCCTCAAGCCCGAGCAGCGCCACCTCATCAGCGATCGGGCCCGCGCCGATCTGGCCGAGATCATAGGCCCCGAGCTGGGTCAGGCCGTGCAGGTGGAGGTGACCCTGGGCCTGGTGTCCGAGCAGGAGACGCCGCTGGAGATAGAGCATCGCCTCTATCTGGGCGTGCGCGAGCAGGTAAGCCGGGATCTGGAGCAGGATCCCAACGTGCAGTTTTTAGTTCAGCGATTCGGCGCCGTGCTCCACCACGAGAGCATAGAACCGCTCAGCAATTGAATTCGATGCTTAATACCCATGCCGGGCCTTGTGCCCGGTTGAAAAGCGGTTTGCTTGTCCCCATCTAGGACAGACAAGCCCACAGCCCGGCGCTGGATGCCGGATTTCAAGACGAGAGACGACATATGTTTGGTAAAGGTGGAATGGGGAACCTGATGAAGCAGGCCCAACAGATGCAAGAGCGCATGCAGAAGATGCAAGAGCAGCTTGCCCAGATGGAAGTGGTCGGCGAAGCCGGTGCTGGCATGGTCAAGGTCACCATGGCCGGCAGCCACAGCGTGCGTCGCATCGAGATCGACCCGAGCCTGATGGAAGATGACAAAGAGATGATCGAAGATCTGGTCGCTGCCGCCGTCAACGATGCCGTTCGTCGTGTGGAAGAGCAGAACAAGACCAAGATGGGCGAACTGACCGGTGGCATGCAACTGCCCCCGGGCATGAAGCTGCCCTTCTAAGGATGTCAATCCAATGCTTCGACAGGGGCGCGGGCTAAGGGCCAGAGCGGTCTGATGTTCCCGCGATGTGGCGCAGGGTGGGTGTTTCATACCTTCCCCATCTGGCATGGCAAGCCCCATCAAGCATGACCAGAACGCAGTTGATGCAGGCACTCTGTATCAGCTGCGTTTTTTTATGCGTGCGTGCCAATCCAGCCCCTGTTGTGGCGGGTCCATGGCTGCTGTGCACAAGTCAGGAAGGCGCCCTCGGGCGCCTTCCTGACTTGTGCACGCGCTTGCGCTTCATCACCAGCGTTGCCACCTCGCTTAACTCAGCCAGCCTGCCGCCATGGCCAGCTTGCCGCAGAGTGCGGCCAGCACTATGCCGAGCAGGGTGCGCAGGAACCAGATCACCACCAGCTGGCTCACGCTCACCGGGATCCTGGTGGCCAGGATGCAGGGAATGGAGGCGGAGAAGAAGAGGACAGAGCTGACCGACACCACGGCGGTGACATAGCGCACCAGCAGATCCGCGTCCTTGAGCAGGATGGCGGGCAGGAACATCTCCGCCAAGCCGGCCGAGAGCGATCTGGCGGTCTCCAGTGGCTCGCCCAGATCAAGCAACCAGGTCAGGGGCCAGAGCAGCCAGCCCAGCAGATCGAACAAGGGGGTGTGCTGTGCCAGCAGCAGGCCGAGCAGGCCGACCGACAATATGGTGGGCACCACGGCGGCCGCCATGCTGAGGCCATCTTTGAGGTTGTCCTGCAACTGGCGCAGCACTGGGTCCGCCTGACGGGATTGAGCCAGCCCGGATGCCAGTGCGGCTTGCCAGCGGCGCATGCCGGCTGGCAGTGGCTCATCGGTCTCTCCGTGATGGGCCATGTTGGAGATGGGGGGCACGCGCGCCAGAATGGCGGTGATGACAAAGGTGATCACCAGGGTGGACCAGAAATAGAAGTTCCAGTGTTCCATCAGGTTGAGGGTCTTGGCCACAATGATCATGAAGGCGGCCGACACGGTGGAAAACCCGGTGGCTATGATGACGGCTTCCCGCACCGTGTATTTGCCCGCGAGGAAGACCCGGTTGGTGATGAGCAGACCAACCGAATAGCTGCCGACGAACGAGGCCACCGCATCGATGGCGGAGTGTCCCGGTGTGCGCCATAGCGGGCGCATCACGGGCTGCATCAGTACCCCGATCAGTTCCAGCAGGCCGAAGCCGAGCAGGAAGGTGAGGGCCATGGCACCTATGGGTACTATGAGGCCGACCGACATGGCCAGCTTGTCGAACAGAAAGGGCAGGCGATCCGGGGTCATCAGCCAGGCCGGTCCCAGCTCGGCGACATGCATCACTGCCAGCCCAAGACCGAGCAGCTTGAACAGGCTCAGGAGCCGGTCGATGGGACGCGCGCGCCAGCGGCCATCCAGCAGCGGAGTCACGGCCCCATAAGCGATCAGCAGCAGGATCAATCCCACCGCCAATGGCCGCTGTGCCATCAGCAAGCCAGCCAGATGATCCACCAGTATGGTGCTGCGTCCCGCCAGCTCGAACGGGATGAAAAAGATGGCGATGCCAAGCAGGCTGGTCAGCAACAGCTTGATGCCGGCACCTGATTTTGTGGGGGCTATGAGTACATTGTCCTGTTCCATACTTCCATTTCTCCTTGGGGTGTGACACCTGCCCGACATCTGACTGAGCTAATTGTATATACAATATCGTTGCTGGCTCATAAATTAAACACAAAATTAACCAACGTGAAACATTGGCACTTTGAGTCCGGCGTGAGAGGGCGAGCGGATGGCCACGTCGATGGCGAGCTGGGTGCAGGGGAGGCAAAGGGTGGCGGGTGGGATAGCCAGCCTGGCTGGGCAGATGGGCAGCAAAGGGGAGGCTCGCGCTCAGACAAGATGTGGCGCTGTCGTGCGGGCATCGCCAGACCAAGAATAACTAGGCCAGGGGAGGCAGGGGGCGGGAGCTTTATTGGAACCGGGCCGGTCGTCGGGGCCAAAGGGGAAAAATGCGAGGTTTGTCGTGGGATACTGATCTCGCCGTGACGGGAACCCTGATGATGATAAAAAGATCTATAGCGACAAAAATCATATAAAACATTAACTTGGATTTAAGATTTTCGCTTTCGAAGACGCTTATGTCGTTTCATCATTACTATTTATGGATCAGTTATAAAACCTTTGTTCATTTGACTACTTTTCGGGTTTCTCATTGCAGAGTAAGATGCCACTTCAATAAAAATAAGAATTAGGAGTTCGGGTGTGAAGGCATTAGTAAAGGAAAGGGTATCGCCCTATATAAGCCAGTTATATGAGTGCGGTATTAATGATTCTGACATTAAGTTGGTAGTGGATCAGTTCCGCTCCGACGTGTCGGGCAGCTCGTCGCTGTTCCTGTTGCGCGATGATGACAAGAGCGACGGCATCAAGCTCTTCGCGAGCGGCTTGACCGAGGCCCAGCAGCAGTTCTACGTCCAGCACCATCGCCAGGATGTGTGGTTCAATCACTATCTGGACAAGGGCTGCCAGGGGATCGTCAGCGCCAACACGCTGTCCAACTCGGCGGGTCTGCTGGCCAGCTTCGGCGCCCAGTTCGCGGCCGGTGGTGTCTGCCGGGTGAAGGGGCGGGGGCTTAGCAGCCTGTGCACCTATCGCGGTGCCAGCCAGGATGACTTCAGCGCTCAGGATATCTCCTCGCTGACGGAGGTTTATTCTGGTCTTGCGGCCTGGAGCCAACATTATTGGAACCTGCTGGCCCTGGAAACCCAGAACTATCAGCTGCAACAGCTGGTAAAAAACCACAATAAACCCAGCGCCATCGTGGATGACAAAGGGCATATTCATTATTCCAACGTGGCCTTCAATCGTATTGCCGACGAGAACGTGGAGTTGCGGTCAGGCAATGGTATTTTCTCGCTGCAAAATAAGGAGCAGCAACGCCAGTTCAAAGAGATATTGAATGGCTTTGCCTATCTGCTGCCCGGTGCCAGCGCTTATATGTCCATTCCCCGTCAGCCCAATCTGCGGCCGTTGCTGATCCAGTGCACCCTGATGAGTGGTCTCAACCGCTTCGAACGCTATGTGGAAGTGGTGTTGCGAGATCCCGAACACTCCTTCAACCCGGACATCGAAGCGCTGGCCAGTCTCTATCCGCTCACCATAGGCGAGAAGGAGCTGCTGGTGCTGATGAGCAAGGGTTACAGCAGCAACGACATCGCCGAGTTGCGCGGTGTCAAGGTGGAAACCGTCCGCTCGACCCTCAAGGGGGTGTTCAAGAAGACCGACTGCCACAGCCAGAACGAGCTGCTGCTGTTGCTGCAATCCATCTCCTGATCCGGTGCGAGCTATGCTTGGAGTGAGCCGGACATAGTGCCCGGCTCGCGCCTCCCGGCCGGGAGGCAGGTTGGGGGAATGCACGATGGAATCACTCAAGGCAAAGGATTACATGCAGACTCGGCCCATCACCTTCAGCGCGGAGATGATGGTGCAGGCGGCGGTGGAAAAATTTCTCAACAGTCGCCAGCTTGGCGGCCCCGTAGTGGATGGGCGGGGTCACTTGGTTGGCTGGGTCTCCGAGCAGGACTGCATCGCCGTCATGTTGAAAGAGGCCTATCACTGTGAACAGGTGGCCCAGGTACGAGACGTGATGCGCAAGGAGGTGCTGGCCGTCGGCCCTGATACCAGTATCCTGGAGTTGGCCGAGATGATGATGGGGCAAAAACCCAAGATTTATCCGGTGGTGGAAGAGGGACATCTGCTCGGGGTCATCAGTCGCCACGACGTGATGCAGGCTATCCACGCCCAGCTGGGAACCTGCTTCGTGCGCAAGGCGCGGGCCTGAGCCCGCTTGATGGGGCACTGTTGTCATCCCAAGAGCAGGCATCTGGCCTGCTCTTTCTTATGCTTATGGTGATGGTGAGTGCCGCCTACCCGGGTAACGCCTCTTTCATCGCCCTTGCGGCTGCTTTAAGGCTTGCACCCTCCTGCCTCGCTCTTTAGGATCTCTCCAAGCTATCGATATGGCCCTATTGCCGGGCACTCTTTTAAGGAATTCGTACCTTGTCTCTCTCTATCGAGGCGCTGCGCCGCCGTCTCCCTGCCTGCATGAATCTCGACGCCCGCCGTCTCTCCAGCCGTCTGCACGGAGCCAAGAAGCTGCCCGAGGGCAAACAGGCTGCCGTACTCGAGACCATCGCCGCCGATCTGGATGCGGCACAGGCGCGCTACCAATCCCGTTTGGCGGGCGTACCCAAGGTGACCTATCCGGACAACCTGCCGGTCAGCCAGAAGCAGGCGGAGATCGCCAAAGCCATTGAAGAGCACCAAGTGGTGATCATCGCCGGTGAAACCGGCTCGGGCAAAACCACCCAGATCCCCAAGATTTGTCTGGCGCTCGGGCGCGGGGTGAAGGGCTTCATCGGCCACACCCAGCCGCGTCGTCTGGCGGCCCGCACCGTGGCGGCTCGCATTTCCGAAGAGATGGAGTCCGAGCTCGGTCACTACGTGGGCTACAAGGTGCGCTTTACCGATCAGGTGAGCGAACAGACCCACATCAAGCTGATGACCGACGGTATCCTGCTGGCGGAGATCCAGAACGACCGGATGCTTACCCAGTACGACACCATCATCATCGATGAGGCCCACGAGCGCAGCCTCAACATCGACTTCATTCTGGGCTATCTCAAGCAGCTGTTGCCAAGGCGCCCCGATCTCAAGGTGATCATCACCTCGGCCACCATAGACCCGCAACGCTTCTCCCGCCATTTCAACAAGGCGCCGGTGATCGAGGTCTCTGGCCGCACCTACCCGGTGGAGGTGCGCTACCGTCCGCTCACCAGTGATAAAAGTGAAGGGCTGGAAGAGCGCGACGAGCTGCAGGGGATCTTCGATGCGGTGGAAGAGCTGGCCCGCGAAGGGCTGGGGGATATCCTCATCTTCATGAATGGCGAGCGGGAGATCCGCGATACCGCCGATGCCCTGCGCAAGCTCAACCTGCGCGACACCGAGGTGCTGCCGCTCTACGCCCGCCTCTCCAACGCCGAGCAGAACAAAGTGTTCCAGCAACACGCCGGACGACGCATAGTGCTGGCTACCAACGTGGCGGAGACCTCGCTGACGGTGCCGGGCATTCGCTACGTGATCGATCCGGGTACCGCCCGCATCAGTCGCTACTCCTGGCGCACCAAGGTGCAGCGCCTGCCTATCGAGCCAGTCTCCCAGGCCAGTGCCAACCAGCGCAAGGGGCGTTGCGGCCGGGTGGCGGACGGTATCTGTATCCGCCTCTACTCGGAAGAGGATTTCAACGGCCGTCCGGCCTTTACCGATCCGGAGATCCTGCGCACCAACCTGGCCTCTGTCATCTTGCAGATGCTGGCGCTCGGCCTTGGCAACATGGAGGCCTTCCCCTTCGTCGAGCCGCCGGAATCGCGCCACATCAAGGATGGCCTGAGCCTGCTCAAGGAGCTGGAGGCGGTGCGCGAACTGCCTGCTCGTCACGTCGCTGCCCAGCAAGCCGGCCAGGAGCAGGATCTCGAACCCAAGTTGCAGCTGACCGACACAGGTCGCCAGCTGTCGCGCATTCCCCTTGATCCACGTTTGGCTAAGATGGTGATCACGGCGGCGCAAACCGGCTGCCTGAGCGAGGTCATGGTGATCACCGCCGGCCTCAGCATCCAGGATCCCCGCGAGCGGCCCATGGAGAAGAAGCAGGCCGCCGACGAGCAGCACAGACGGTTTGAAGACAAGGATTCGGACTTCCTCGCCTTCGTCAATCTGTGGAACTACCTGAAGGAGCAGCAGGATGCGCTCGGCAGCAACCCGTTCCGCCGCATGTGCCAGAAGGAGTTTCTCTCCTACCTGCGGGTGCGCGAGTGGCAGGATATCCACTTCCAGCTGCGCCAGACGGTGAAGGAGCTGGGCTTCAAGGCCAACCATGAACCGGCGGATTTCAAGACGGTGCACTGCGCCCTGCTGACCGGCCTCCTGAGCCATATTGGCAACAAGGATCTGGAGAAACCCGAGTTTCTCGGCGCCCGCAACGGCCGCTTCCACCTGTTCCCGGCTTCGGGCCTGTTCAAGAAGCCGCCCAAGTGGGTGATGGCCGCCGAACTGGTGGAGACCTCGCGCCTCTACGCCCGGGTCAACGCCAAGATTGAGCCGGAATGGGTGGAGCCGCTGGCGGCGCACCTCATCAAGCTGCACCACAGCGACCCACACTGGTCGAAGAAAAGTGGCGCCGTCATGGCCAAGGAGAAGGTGACCCTCTATGGCCTGACCCTGGTCAACGAGCGCACCATCAACTTCAGCCGCCTCGATCCGGCCCTGTGTCGCGAGCTGTTTATTCGCCGCGCCCTGGTGGAGGGGGATTTCGAGACCCGTCACCGCTTCTTTGGCGAGAACCGCAAACTGCTCGCCGAGGTGGAGGCGCTGGAGCACAAGTCGCGGCGCCGCGACATCCTGGTGGACGACGAGGACTTGTTCCGCTTCTACGATGCCCGCTTGCCGGAAGACGTCATCTCCGCCCGCCACTTCGACAAGTGGTGGAAGGAGGCGCAAAAGCAGGACCCCGAGCAGCTCAACTTCGAAAAAGAGATGCTGATGAAGGGGGATGCTGCCCACATCAGCGATTTCGACTACCCCAACTTCTGGCAGCAGGGGCGACTCAAGCTCAAGTTGAGCTACCAGTTCGAACCGGGGGAGGCGGCGGACGGCGTCACCCTGCACATTCCGTTGCCGCTGCTCAATCAGGTGGAGGTGAAAGGGTTCGAGTGGCTGATCCCCGGGCTGCGCCATGAGCTGCTGGTGGCCCTCATCAAGTCGATGCCAAAGCCGATGCGCAAGAATTTCGTGCCGGCTCCCAACTACGCCGATGCGCTGCTCGCCAGCCTCAACCCAGAGCAGGGGCCGCTGCTGGACGAGATGGAGCGCCAGCTGCGCCGCATGACAGGCGTCTCCGTGCCCCGCGAATCCTGGGATTGGGCATCTGTGCCCGATCACCTGAAACTCACCTTCCGGGTGGTGGACGACAAGCAGAAGAAAGTGGCGGAAGGGAAAGACCTGGAAGCGCTGAAGGAATCCCTGCGCGGCAAGGTGCAGGAGACGCTCTCCCAGGTGGCGGACGATGACATAGAGCAGTCCGGCCTTACCCTGTGGAGTTTCGGCGAGCTGCCCCAGGAGTACAGCCAGAAGCGCGGCGGCTTCGAGGTGAAGGCCTATCCGGCGCTGGTGGATGAGAAGGACTCTGTCTCCATCCAGCTGGTGGAGAGCCCGGTGGCCCAGCAGCAGCTGATGTGGGCGGGCCAGCGCCGGCTGGTGCTGCTCAACGTGCCATCCCCCATCAAGTACCTGCAGGAGAAGCTGCCCAACAAGGCCAAGCTGGGTCTTTACTTCAACCCCTTTGGCAAGGTGGCTGAGCTGATCGATGACTGCATCGCCTGCGGCTGCGACAAGCTCATCGAGCGCCACGGCGGCCTGGCCTGGGACGAGGCGGGGTTCGAGGCACTCAAGGAGTTCGTGCGCGCCGAGCTCAACGATGCCGTGGTGGAAGTGGCCAGCCAGGTGGAAGCCGTGCTGACCCTGTCTCACGAGATCAAGAAGCGGCTCAAGGGCAAGATGCAGCTCGATACCGCCTTTGCCATGTCCGATATCCAGTTGCAGCTGGGCAACCTCATTCACAAGGGCTTCGTCACCGAGACCGGCTGGCAGCGGCTGCCGGACTTGCTGCGCTACCTGCGCGCCATCGAGCGCAGGATGGAGAAGCTGGCCATCGATCCCAACCGGGATCGGGTCTATATGCTCAAGGTGCAGAGCGTGGAGGCCGATTACAAGGCACTGCTCGCCAAGATCCCCAAATCCCAGCTGATCCCGGCCGAGGTGGCCAATATCCGCTGGATGATAGAGGAGCTGAGGGTCTCCTTCTTCGCCCAGAATCTGGGGACCCCCTATCCGGTGTCAGATAAACGGGTGCTTAACGCCATCGCCCAGTGCTAAGCTGCTATCTGTCTGTTTTAACTGCGTGATATAGCTTTATGAGGAGGCGCTGCCAGTCAGGTGGCCCCCTTCAAACCACAAGTCAGGGAGGCAAGGATGCTGGGGATCTGGTTGAGTGTGGCGCAGGTGGTGATCAGCGGTTACCAGCCTATTGCAGAGCAAACCTGGGTGCAGTTGAACCCGGAATATTACCCGCTGCACCGCTCACCGCCGGCCATGTTCGTGGCCTGGCGGGGCAATCAGTTTCCCCCTCTCGAGCTCAAGCAGAAGAAGGGGCGCTGGCAGGTGCTGTTTCCGGCCCGGCTGGTGCCGCCCTTCGATCTGTTTGAAGGGGAGGCGCAGCTCTCCAAGGCGTATCTGGCCAGGCTCAGGCGCATCGATGAGGCCGCCTATGGCCTGGCACCCGTCGCACCCGTCACGTCGCCGTATTACAGCGAGCAGGAGGTGGCCGGTCTGGGAGTTCCCTTCATGGCCGAATTCACGCCGCCAGTGATGCCGGGTCAGCCGCGCGCCACCAGCCAGGGCACAGAACGGCTGGCGGTGAGCCTGGTTCTGAACGCGGCCCGGCGAGCGCCGGATACCCTGCTGGCCCGTGTTGCTAAGGGTGAGACAACACCGGCGGTGAACGCATCCTCCGGTGGTGAGACGCTGACGCTCTCGGCGCCGGCGGCCGGCAATGGCAAGCGGGTCTGTCATCAGGTGGCATCCGGGGAGACACTGTGGCGCATTGCCGCCACCCTGGCCCAGAATGGCACCGTCACTGGGGCGGCGGGAGACACTTACAGCTATCTGCTGGCCATAGTCGATGACAATCGCCCGCTGATGGGCAACAGCATCCGGGTCAAGGCGGGGGATACACTCTACTGCCCGGCGCCCCAGACCCTGGCCCGCTTCGATGCCCTGAGTGCGGCAGAGCGGCAGCAGCGGTTTGCCCGGCTGGAGCAGGGGCGTTAAGGTTTCTTGTCACTGTACTGGGCCCGTGCTAGTATGCGCCCTCGTTTTGCGAGGTGCTGACCGGTCGCAGTCAGCACCATAAATTCATCTATATGAGATAACCACTATGTCTTTCGTATTCCAAGCTGAAGTCCGTTCTGACCTGGGGAAAGGTGCGAGCCGCCGCCTGCGTCACGCTGACCAAGTTCCTGCCATCATCTACGGTGCAGGCAAAGAAGCCCAGTCCATCACTGTTGACCACAAAAAATTCATCATTGCCCAAGAGAAGCCGGAATTCTACGAATCCGTGCTGACCCTGGTCATCAACGGTGAAGAAGTCAGCGTTAAAGTGAAGGCTATCCAGCGTCACCCGGTTAAGCCGAAGCTGGTTCACCTGGACTTCGTTCGCGTTTAATCGGCAACGAAGGTTCCTGTAAAGAGGCCACCCAATCGGGTGGCCTCTTTGTTTTTACGGCGTTTTTTCCCGATAAAAATAAAATACTCAAATAGTACTGTTAGTCTTTACTTGTAGGCATGATTGACAGCAGGACACCAGTTGTGGTGCTCTGGCATATATAAAGTATTCGAACAAGTCCACATACGGGGTAATGTTGACCGTGATGAAGGGAATCATACGGGGATATTTCCTGCTGTTCTCACCCATTCTGGTGCTGGTTTTGGTGGGTGGGTATCTGCTGGGTGACGCACTGATCGAGCGCGAGCTCTACCGTGTACGTAGCGATGAGAGCACCTTCCTGACGCTCGCCAGCGGTCGTCTCGACGACGAGCTGGCGGTGCCGCTGCGCCATGTGCGTAGCATGTCTGAAGAGCCCATCCTGCTCGAGGCGGCGGGTCGCGACGAGCGTGACAACATTGCCGCCCAGTTCACCGTTCTGATGAACCGCAATCCCGACTATGCCCAGGTGCGTTGGTTGGCGCCGGATGGCATGGAGCTGGTGCGCTTCAATCGTCAGGGCCAGCATCTGCAGCGTGTGGCTGACGACCAGCTGCAAAACAAAAAGGATCGTTACTATTTCCGCGATGCCATGGCGCTGCCCTGGGAGCGGATCTACGTCTCGCCGCTCGATCTCAACGTCGAGCAGGGGGTGATTGATCGCCCCTTCAATCCCATGATCCGTATCGCCAAGCGCCTGCGCCTGGGGGATCGCGATCTGGGCTTGCTGCTTATCAACGTACAGGCCGGCCGTATGCTCAAGGTATTCGCCAACAGCAGTGGCAAAGCCGCCGATCACACCATGCTGCTCAATCAGGATGGCTATTGGCTGCGTAGCCCGGATCCGGCACAAGAGTGGGGCTTCATGCTCGAGCGTCCGGACCTCACCTTGAAGCAGTTTTCTCCCCAGGCCTGGCAGGCATTCTTGGGTGCTTCGAGCGGCCAGGTTGAGCTAGCCGACGGCCTGTGGAGCTGGACCACTCTGTACCCGGCACTGAATCACGATCAGCTGGTCTGGAAGACTGCCTCCATGGTGCCACGCAGCGAGCTGCTGGCCATTCGTACTCACATCTGGGGGATCATCTCGGCCACCTGCGCCATCTTGCTGTTGCTGTTCGGTGCCGGAGTGGCCTCGCTGGTGCTCAGCCGGCATCGGGAGCAGCTGGCGCAGCAGGAGGCGGCCAGGCTCGCGCGGGTCAAAGGGGATTTCATCGCCAACATGAGCCACGAGATCCGTACTCCCATGAACGCCATCATGGGGTTGGCCTACCTGCTCGAACAAGGGGGGCTCGACGATGGCCAGCGCGCCCTGGTGCGCAAGATCCATCAGGCTGGGCAGGCTCTGCTCGGGATCATCAACGACATCCTCGATTTCTCCAAGATTGAATCGGGCCGGCTCGAGCTTGAGCAGGTGCCATTCAGCCTGGAAGAGGTGCTCGATCATGTGGCGGCCATCATGTCCACCTGCGTTGGCAACAAGCACCTCGAGCTGGTAGTGAGCAGTGCCCCCGAGCAGGCCGCCCATCTGGTCGGAGACGCCCTGCGCCTCGAGCAGGTATTGCTCAACTTGACCGGCAACGCCATCAAGTTCACCGAGCGCGGGGAGGTGGAGGTCAAGGTCGAGCTGGAAGCCGAGCAAGATGGCATGGCCACCTTGCTGTTTCGGGTGCGCGACACCGGGATCGGCATTCCGCCCGAGCAGCAGGCAAACATATTCAATGCCTTCTCCCAGGCCGACTCCTCCACCAGCCGCCGTTTTGGGGGAACCGGGCTTGGCCTGACCATCAGTCGCCGTCTGGTGAGCCTGATGGGGGGCGACATCGGCGTCACCAGCGAACTGGGCAAGGGGAGCGAGTTCTGGTTCCGCATCCGGCTGGAACAGGTCGAGCAGCCCGAGGCCTTCCACGAGCGGCTGCAGCACGTCTCGCTGCTTATCGCCGACGACAATCAGGTGACCCGCGATACCCTGTCGATGACGGTGGGCTCCCTCGGCTGGCAGTCACGGGTGGTGGAGTCAGGCGAGCAGGCCTTGCACCATCTGCTGCGTCAGGGGGAGCGTTTCGACGTGATCCTGCTCGACTGGATCATGCCGGGCATGGACGGGCTCGAGACCTGCGTGGCCATTCGCCGTGCCTTCGAGCTGCAGGAGCGCTCGCCCATCATCATCATGGCGACGGCCTATTCCCAGGAAGAGTTGATGCGCAGCCCCGGCTCGGAGCAGGTCGATCTGGTGCTGCACAAGCCGGTCACAGGTTCCAGCCTCTACAACGCGGTGGCGCGCCTCATCCACGAGAAGCGCGAGCATGTGGATCTGCTAAAGAGCGGTCAGCGCCGTCTGCGCCTGCCTGGCGTTCATATACTGCTGGTCGATGACAGCGACATCAACCTGGAGGTGGCAACCCGCTTGCTGCAGCGGGAGGGGGCCGAGGTGATCACCGCCATCGACGGGGAGCGGGCTCTGGCCTGTCTTGCCGACCCGGCGCAGCGTATCGATCTGGTGCTCATGGACGTACAGATGCCGGTGATGGATGGTTACGAGGCGACCCGTCGCCTGCGCCAGCTGCAGGGACGCAAGGAGACGCCCGTGCTGGCACTCACCGCCGGGGTGTTCAAGGATCAACGCGAGGCGGCGCTGGCCTGCGGCATGAACGATTTCATCGCCAAGCCGCTCGACGTGGAACAGCTCATCGCGACCCTGCTGCGTTACCTGCCCGACAGTGTGGTGCCGCTAACGATCAGCGACGTGCCGTCTGCCTTGGAGCCGGTGGCCGGCATTGATATCGATACCGGACTTCGCAACTGGGGCGAGGCCTCCGTCTATCTCAAATACCTGCGCCGATTCCGCGATGACTACATGACGGTCGGTACCGTGCTGCCGGACTACATAGCCCAGCACGAGACTGATGCCGCCGCGAGCCTGACGCACAAGCTCAAGGGGGTGGCGGGCAGCCTGTCGCTCACCGATGTGGCGCGCATCAGTGCAGAACTGAATGAGGCCATCGAGCAGGGGGGGGACACCAGCCAGCTCATGGCTCCCTTCCTTGAGGCGCTGGAACGGGCGCAACAGGCCATCGACATCTATGCCAGGCGCGAGCCGGGGGCTGTCAACTCCCCGTTGGCTCAGGGTGAGGCGCAGGAGGTGTGTCTGCACGCTCTGCGTGAGGCCCTTGTGAGCGAGGATCTGGAACTGATTGAACCGGCGCTGGGCCAGGCCAAGAGTTACTTGCCTTCTGAGCTGGTGAGCGAGATCAGTGCGGCCCTGGAGCTGTTCGACATCCAGCTCGCGACCTGCAAGCTGGAGGGGTATCTGGAAAATCGGGAGGCACCTGGATCATGAATCGACCGCGCGTGTTGATCATCGACGACGAGCCGAGCAACCTCGGGCTGCTACGGCAAATCCTCAAGGAGGAGTACAGCCTCTTTTTCGCCAAGGGAGGCGAGGAGGGGCTGGCCGCCGTGGAGCGCCACGAGCCGGCCCTGATCCTGCTTGACGTGCGCATGCCTGACATGGATGGCTACGAGGTGTGTCGCCGGCTCAAGGCCGATCCGGCCCACGCCGGGATCCCGGTGCTGTTCATCACGGCGAGCGACAACGCAGACAGCGAGAGCCAAGGGTTCGAGGCGGGTGGGGTGGATTACATTTACAAGCCGGTTTGCCCAAGCACGGTGCGCGCCCGGGTGCGCAACCACCTCTCTCTGGTACGCCTCGATCAGCTCGAGCGCAGCTACCGCACCGCCATCGTGATGCTGAGCGAGGCGGGTCACTACAACGACACCGATACCGGGGTACATATCTGGCGCATGGCCGCCTATGCCCGAGCCCTGGCCGACGCGGCGGGCTGGAGTTCGGAGCAGTCGGAGCTGCTGGAGCTGGCGGCCCCCATGCACGACATGGGCAAGATAGGGATCCCCGACTACATCCTCAAGAAGCCCGGCCCCCTCACCGAAGAGGAGTGGGCCATCATGCGCACCCATCCGCGCATCGGTTACGAAATCTTGAAGCGCTCCGACGGGCTCATCTTCCGCATGGCGGCGGAGATTGCCCTGCATCACCACGAGAAGTGGGACGGCTCGGGTTACCCCGCAGGAGAAACCGGCGAAGGGATCCCCGAGGCGTCGCGGATCGTAGCCATCGCCGATGTGTTTGACGCCCTGAGCGTGCGTCGCCCTTACAAGGATCCCTGGCCTCTGGAGCAGGTGCTGGCCACTATGCGTGACGGTGCTGGCCAGCACTTTGATCCCCGGCTGTTCGCATGTTTTCTCGAGATCATGCCGGAGATCTTGCGCCTCAAGGCCCAGTGGGACACCCGCGAGGAGCGGGGGATTACCAGATAGGTTGCGTCAGGTAGGGATTGCTTGCCTTCTCGCGGCCGAAGGTGGAGCTGGGGCCGTGGCCCGGAATGAAAACGATCTCATCCCCCAGCGGCAGCAGGGTCTCGGTGATCGACCTAATCAAGGTGGCGTGATCGCCGCGCGGGAAGTCAGTGCGGCCTATGCTGCCGGCAAACAGCACATCACCCACCCAGGCGAGCCGCTCGCTTTGGCTGAGCAGGATGACGTGGCCAGGAGTGTGGCCCGGGCAGAAGTACACATCCAGCTCGCATTGACCCACCTGCACTTTGTCACCCTGGGCGAGCCACTGGTCGGGGGCGAAGGCGGGGGTATGGGCAAAGCCGAACATCTGGCTCTGCTGGGGCAGCATGTCGAGCCAGAAGGCGTCCTCCTTGTGGGGCCCCGTGATGGTCACGCCGGTCTTTTCCCGCAGCTCGGCCGCAGCCCCCACGTGATCCAGATGACCGTGGGTCAGCAGGATATGGGTCAGGGTCAGTCCGCGCTTGGCGATGGCGGCCAGCAGTTTGTCCGCTTCGCCACCCGGATCGATCAGCGCCGCCTGGTTGGTCTCGTCACACCAGATGAGGGAGCAGTTCTGGGCGAACTGGGTGACCGGGATCACCTCGAATTTCAACATATGGGGTCCTCTTGTTGGAAAGGCGACGGGGTCAGCCCTGTTGCGCTCTGGCGTGCTGCTCGGCGAAATAGTCGAGACAGGCCTGCTTGTCACCCCGGAACACGATGCGCTCACGCTTGTTGCCAAGCTGATAGAGATACATGGGGTCGTAGTAGCGGGTCAGCAGCAGGGAGATCCAGGCCAGATGCAGCTCGGTCGCGCCACTGCTGGCCTGCTCGGTGAGGGCCGTCTGCATCAGCGCATCCAGCTCGCGGTGGGCCTGATCCCCGAGGCGGCGCTTGAGGCGGGCCAGCGCATCGGTCAGGTAGGCGGCAAACAGCGGCCAGCCCGCTTCTGCGCCGAACATGGCCTGATAACGCAGCCAGAGATCGTGCACATAGTCCTGGCGGATCTGTTCGGCCCGCTCGCTCTGCGGCACATCCACCACCACCAGCGGGGCCTCGCACATGGCATCGAACAGGGTGTTCGGCAGGCAGCAGCGACCGATGAGCCGGCTCTCGTCCTCTACCACGAAGGCCTGTTCGCCCTTGTGGCGGCGCTTGAGCAGCTCGATGGCCATGTTGTTTTCAAAGTTGATGTTGCCGGGCTGGCCGCCGGGCAGCTGGCCAAAGGAGGAGCCCCTGTGGCGGGCATGGCCTTCCAGGTCGAGCGCCTGGGTCACATGGCCCAGCATATGGGTCTTGCCGGAGCCTGTCATGCCGGTCAGCACGGTCCAGTTGCACTCGGCAGAGGCCTTGTCCTGGGTGTCGATGAGGAAGCGGCGCAGCTCCTTGTAGCCACCGGCGACGCGGGGACGAGTGACCCCGGCCTCATGCAGCCACAGTTGTACGGTTTGCGAGCGCAGGCCGCCGCGAAAGCAGTAGAGCAGGGTGTCGGGCTGCTGGCGCAACTGCGCCAGCCAGCCTTCGAGGCGTTCGGCCCGCACGGCGCCCCCCACCAGCTTGTGACCCAGTTCGATGGCGGCCGCCTGACCCTGCTTCTTGAAGCAGGTACCGACCTGGGCGCGCTCATCGTCTGTCATCAAGGGCAGATTGGTCGAGCAGGGGAAGGCCCCCTCCTTGAACTCGATGGGCGCACGCAAGTCGATGAGCGGGACATCGTCCAGAAAAATCCGGGCCAGATCCGTGGCCAGTGGCAGTTGGCTCATAGCATGGCCTCCGCAAGCAGCCGCTGACTCATTGGACAACCTCGATAAACTGATCACCGGTACGCGCCTTCAGCTGGCCGACGGGGGAGAGGGTCAGCCCCGCTTGCGTCGCGATGGCAAGGAGCTCGGCTTCACTTTCTTTACCGACGGCTACCAGCAGGCCGCCGCTGGTCTGCGGGTCGCACATGATGTTGCGGGTACGATCGTCCATGGCATCGAGCTTGTGGCCATAGGAGTCGAAATTGCGCAGGGTACCGCCCGGTACGCAGCCCTCGCTCAGGTAGTAATCCACCTCGTCGAGCAGCGGCAGCGCCTTGAAATCGAGGGTGGCGCACACCCCTGATCCTTCGCACATCTCCAGCAGGTGACCCGCCAGACCAAATCCGGTCACATCCGTCATGGCGTGTACGCCCGGCAGTTCGGCAAAGCGCTGGCCAATCTTGTTGAGGGTGCACATGGCGTTGGGGGCCAGCTGTTCGTGCTCTGGCTTGAGCTTGCCCTTCTTCTGGGCCGTGGTGAGTATGCCGATGCCAAGGGGCTTGGTCAGATAGAGGATGTCGCCCACCTGGGCGGTGTCGTTCTGCTTGATGGCATCGAGCGGCACTATGCCGGTCACCGCGAGGCCGAAGATGGGCTCGGGGGCGTCTATGCTGTGGCCGCCGGCGAGCGAGATGCCCGCTTCATGGCACACCTGACGGCCGCCGTCGATCACCTGCTGCGCAATCTCGGGAGCGAGCGTATTGATGGGCCAGCCGAGGATGGCGATGGCGACGATGGGCTTGCCGCCCATGGCGTAGATGTCGCTGATGGCGTTGGTGGCGGCGATGCGACCGAAGGTGAAGGGGTCATCGACGATGGGCATGAAGAAGTCGGTGGTGGAGACGATACCCTGACCGTTGCCGATATCGACCACGGCCGCGTCATCCTTGCTGCTGTTGCCGACCACCAGGGTCGGGTCGTCAAAGCCCGGGATCTGGCTCTTGAGAATGGTGTCGAGCACCTTGGGAGAAATTTTGCAGCCGCAGCCAGCGCCGTGGCTGTATTGGGTCAGACGAATGGAAGACATACTTACCCCTTATGCAGAGGCTCTGTGGAGCCGTCTTGGTCAATGGGCGGTCATCCGTCGCCTTGTAGACAGGCAGACAAGATACCGCAAAAAATGGGTGGCCTCGGTGCCAACAGGGGCAACGATTTCAGGCAGCCATGGGAAGGCCGCCAAGCCGGACGGGGGAGGAGGGGCGACATGGTGCGCCAGAGCAGCCCCGCCAAGGGCCACAGGACGGGCCATTATGCCACAAATGCCCTCTCTGGTTCGAACTGGAATTCACACAAAGCGCAGGGGATTGGCGGGAAAAATGAGAGAGGGGACAGCCTTCGCCATACGCTGGCGGTGAGGCATATCCCCCGGTGTTGCCCCGATGAGGCCGAGCCTGTCTCACTTCGGGGCCATGTTTGGGTGGCGGACCTTACCCGGCTTGCTCCATCACCGGCTGGCGAGCCTTGCCCCAGCGACGCAGGCGCCGTTGCAGCGGTCGCTCCAGCAGGTTGTAGCTAAGGGCCGAGAGGCCGATCAGCACCGCCAGCATCAGCAGGGTCGCCACTACCCCCAGCAGCGGGTGGGTCTGGGCATACCACCAGTCGGTGAGCCCCGGCGCCAGATAGTGGAGAAGCTCACAACCTGTGAGCAGCACCAGCGCGTGCAGCAGGTAGACGGAGTAGGAGAGATCCCCCAGCCAGTTGGTAAGGCGGTTGTCCAGCAGGCGCAGCAGCGGGCTCCGGCGATCCCCCTGGCAGGCCGCAATCCAGATCAGCAGCACGTAGGAACTGATCAGCAGCAGGGTCAGTTGCGGCGTCATGGTGAACTGCATCAGCGCGAAGGGCAGCACAAAGGCGACCAAGAGAGGCAGATCCCGTTGCATCATGGGCAAGTGTCGCGCGGCCTTGACCCTGGGCAGCAGCCAGAGGCCGAGCACGAATTCACTCACCCCGCGTCCCACCGCCAGCGCGCCGCTGGTGACATCCAGGGTGCCCCGGCTGTGCACGATAAAGGCCAGCACCGTCAGCGCCAGCAGGGGCGCGAGATGGCTCCAGCGACTGCGGGTCACGGCGAGCGGAATAAGCAGCGGGAACAGCAGGTAGCTTATCCACTCCACGCTCAGGGACCAGGCGGCGAAGTTCCAGGTCAATCCGTGATCGGTCACCACCTGCAGCAGCAGGAAGGCGCTTGGCAGGGCCTCGGCCGGGGTGAAGGGGGAGCCGAAGGGAGGCATTCCCTCCCACTCCCACATCTTGAACAGGGGGCCGGCATAGAAGCCCACCCCATGGCGGGCCTTGTAGAGTTCCCAGCCCACCAGCAGCACCAGGGTCACAAAGTAGAGAGGGTAGACGCGGGTCAGCCGCAGCCAGAGGAAGCGGCCATAGCCCAGGGTGCGGGGCGTGTGGCTGAAGGCCTCACCGTAGACGTGGGCCAGCACCAGGCCGCTCAAAATAAAGAAGAGATCGACCCAGAGGTAGCCGTTCTCGATGAGTTGGGTGTGGCCGGCGATCGACTCCATCCACTGGGGAAAGAGCAGCAATCGGGCATGGAACAGCACCACCATCAGGGCAGCTATGCCCCGCAGCGGCGTCAACAGCGGCAATGATTGATTCATATCGGGATCCCTTGCGATGTTCAGCTTGGCCTGACATCGATTTTGTTGTTGTGCTGGGGCATCGAGCCTGATGCCCCAGCAGCCTGGACTCATGCTGGTCACAGGCGGGATCACCCTATCTAAAAGAGAGTCATACGGGTGTGATTTTCGTCATAAATATGCGTTTTTTACGCAAAAACAGCCAGCTGTATGGGGGCAAGATCAGGGGCTGGCGTGGGGATCTAGACTAGGGATGTCGTCCATCTGATCGCAAGGTGCACGCCCGATGAAACTCTATGCCCATCCCTTCTCATCCTACAGCCAGAAGGTGCTGATCGCCCTCTACGAGAATGCCACTCCGTTTGACTATCAGGATCTCGAAGATCCGGCGGCCAACGCCGAGCTTGCCGCGCTCTGGCCGCTCAAGCGCTTCCCCGTGCTGCTGGATGACGGGCGCTGCATCCTCGAGAGCAGCACCATAGTCGCGCATCTGCAGGCGCACCATCCGGGCCCCATCAGCCTGATCCCGGCTGGTGATGCGGGTCTGGAGGTTCACATGCTGGATCGCGTCTTCGACAACTACGTCATGACGCCGATGCAAAAAGTGGTGCTGGATGCGCTGCGCCCGCAGGCCGAGCGCGACGGCTATGGCGTGATGGAGGCCCGTGAGCTGCTCGACCAGATCTACTCCTGGCTCGATCAGCGACTCGAAGGGCGTCACTGGATCACCGGCGATGGCTTCAGCCTGGCCGATTGCGCCGCCGCCCCCTCGCTCTTCTATGCCGACTGGGCCCATGAGATACCGCACTCCCACGTCAGACTGCGGGCCTACCGTGCCCGCCTGCTGAGTCGGCCCTCTGTGGTGCGCGTGGTGGATGAGGCGCGGCCATTTCGGCATTATTTCCCGCTGGGGGCGCCGGCCCGTGACTGAGCCGGGTGCTTGAGCCCAACGACAGGCCTGCTGCCGACCCAGAGATGATGTGCAGCCGAAATGGGGGAATGGCCGGGAGCAGGAGAGGGGGAAAACTGATTTATGCAGCAGAGTGATTTTCGATGCGATTTATACCGATATTTCCCCGAGGATTTTCCAATCTTGATGATTTTATTTTCATATTTTCGCATAAATAAAAGATCGGTCAGGTTCCCCTAGGGGGGGGGGGGCCGGCCCCTAGGTGGACTGAGTGCCATTCCCTGGGTGGATGCTGTGAGCACAGGGCTTGGTTAAAGGGCTGGAAACGCACGCTAGAGGGATGGCAGCGGCAAGCCGAGGAGAGGGAGTGAGCGACGTTATCTCTTGGGAGTACAGCGCAAAAAGGCCCGCTAGCGATAGCGGGCCTTTTGATGACTGGCTTGCCGGACCAAGCCCGGGTCTGGAACCGGGGTCAAGGGGCGGCCAACTCTGGTCGGCGGCTCTTAGCGGGCGCGCACTACCAGACCCTTGAGGTAGAAACCTTCCGGATAGGCTGTGCCGATCGGGTGATCGGAAGCCTGGGACAGGAGCTCCAGGATCTGGGCATCGCGACCGGCGTCCAGCGCCGCATCGGCCACTATCTTCTGGAACAGGCTCTGCTCCATCAGGCCGGAGCAGGAGTAGGTCAAGAGCACGCCACCCGGCGCCAGCAGCTGGAACGCCAGCATGTTGATGTCCTTGTAGCCGCGGCAGGCGCCCAGCAGCTGGGCCTTGCTCTCGGCAAACTTGGGCGGATCCAGCACTATGACGTCGAACTTCTCACCCTTCTCGCGGTATTCGCGCAGCAGCTTGAACACGTCGTGACGGATGAACTGGGTGTTGGAGATATCCAGCCCGTTCAGCTCGGCGTTCTGGCGGGCGATGTCCAGCGCAGTCTGGGAGAGATCCACGTTGACCACTTCCTTGGCGCCACCCTTGAGGGCATAGATGCCAAAGCCACCTGTGTAGCTGAAGCAGTTGAGCACCCGTTTAGCCGAGGTGTACTTGGAGACAGCCTGACGGTTGTCACGCTGATCCAGATAGAAGCCGGTTTTGTGGCCGTTGCGGATGTCCACCAGGATCTTGACGCCGTTTTCTTCGATCACCACAGGCTCGGTCGGGGTCTCGCCATGGATGACGCCGGTACGCTCTTTCAGCCCTTCCTTCTTGCGTACCGCCACGTCGGAGCGCTCATAGATGCTGCATTCGGGGTAGAGGGTACGCAGCGCCTGGGTGATCAGCTCGCGCTGGAACTCGGCACCGGCGGAGAGGATCTGGCACACCAGGAAATCGGCATAACGGTCTATGGTCAGACCCGGCAGGCCGTCGGATTCGGCGGCGCACAGGCGATAGCCGGTGAGGCCCTGACGCTTGATCAGCGGATCCCGGGACTCCTGGGCATATTTGAGGCGACGCAGGAAGAAGTCGAGATCGACTGTCTCCTCTTTATCGAAGGTCCAGACCCGGGCACGGATCTGGGAGCTGCCTGACCAGGCACCACGGGCGAGCCATTTGCCATCGTTGGCGTAAATCTCGACGGTATCGCCGTCAACGGGGTTGCCTTCAACCCGCTCAATCCCCTTGGAGAAGATCCAGGGGTGACGGCGCAGCAGGGATTTTTCGCGGCCTTTGACGAGATAGATGAAAACGCTCATGGGTGTTTGCCGATGGTAAAAAGAAAAGGGGCCACATTCTATGTGCAATAAGGCGGCTAAGCCAGTCTTTGCTGGTATATGACGGACGTACTCAAGTTGCTCTTGAATAACGGCCGGGCATCGGTTCTGCAAGGTTTGAAGAATCTCAATGTTGGCGTTTCACACGACTTATTTTGTTGGCTTTGGTTGGTTGTGCTTGTTTTATGTTCAATGTATGTTTTTAAATGCACAAAATATAACCAAGTTAGTGTTTTTATCTTTTCTTTGTGTGATTTTCTTTAAAGAGTCATTTGGTAATGTCGATAGAGGGGGAGACCATTTTGAATCTTTCCACTTATCGAGCTGTCCATGTCCCTCTCCATTGCCACCAATGTTTCCGCCCTCAGCGCTTCTCGCCATCTTGGTCAATCATCGAGCACACTGGACTTGGTATATCGGCGGCTCTCATCCGGATTGCGCATCAACAGCGCGGCCGATGATGCGGCCGGCTTGCAGATCAGCAATCGCCTCACCAGTGAAGTAAACGGGACCAATACGGCTATTCGCAATGCCAATGATGGGATCTCGGTGATCAACGTGGCCGATGGTGCGCTCGATGAGTCGGTGAACCTGATGCAGCGGATGCGCACCCTGGCACTGCAGTCAGGAAGTGGTGCCAACACGGCAGAGGATCGCGTGGCCTTGAATGCTGAATTCAAGCAACTGCAGTTGGAAATGGATCGGATTGCCACAGGCACCCGGTTTGCCGGACAGGATCTGCTGGCCGGGAGCTATAAAGGCATCTTCTCGGTCGGTGCTTATGCAGGACAGAATACCGTCATTACCGATATCAATGCCCAGACCAAAAACCTGGGCGAAATGGAGTGGCAGGCGCGCAGTCCGGCAGGTAGCAAGCCGGGGGCGTATGACATTGCTGATCTCAAGCTTTCATCTCAGCCTGTCACTCTCAACGGCGTGACCTTTGACAAGGATTATTCCACCCAGGAAGCATTCGTGGCAGATATCAATGGCACCACTTTCCCCAATAATCAGGGGCCGGTAAAAGCGCAACAACTGCCATTTTCAGTCGCCTCCGCCGTCGATTTATCCGCCCTGCCATCCTATATCGATGTAGCGGGTCACTCTGTGGATCTGACTACCGGCATTGATATGACGGGTTGGGATCCGGTCAATCCTACTCCCGAAAACAGCGATTTGATGAGGGAGGTGGTTCGGCGTATCAACAATACTGCGCAATCGGCAGGTCTAGGCTTTTATGTGAGTGCCTCCAACAACAGCAATCCCGCCAGTAATGCATTGACCATGCATAGCTCTCAGGGCAGCAGCCTTGCGCTTGCAAATGGCACAACGCCACCTCCGCAGCCAGTACCACCGGCGCCTCCAATTATCAGCAATCCTTCTCTGAGCACTCTGCTACCCGATGTCACCCCCACGACCTATATTGGCCAGATGGAACTGCACTCATCAGGTGACAAGTATTCCAATATCGATATGCAAGGATCTAGCTTGAATGCACTGGGTTTTTATCAAGCAGACAAGAAGAAATATACCGTTGATAATATTGATGTTTTGAATGATGAGAACGCCAGCAGAGCCATCAAGACGCTGGATGCGGGCATGAAACAGCTGGGTGTTCAGTGTTCGCGACTCGGCGCCCAGGCCAATGCGCTGGATTCACGGGTGCGCAATCTGGCCAATGCCAATGAGAACCTCGGTGCCGCCCGCTCAAGGATCCGGGATGCCGATATGGCAAGTGAGTCGGCTCGTCTGGTACGTACCCAGATTTTGCAGCAGGCCAGTTCGACCATATTGAGCCAAGCCAACAGTCGGCCCAATATGGCACTCAGCCTGCTGCAGTCATGACCATCAAGTCGACATGGATGGACTCTGCCGCTCTGCAATCAGTTCAGCCGAGTGCCGTGTGTCCATAGCAGGGCATTGTGAAGTATTGACTTGATGCTGAAACAACAGAGGCCATCCATGGGATGGCCTCTGTTGTTATTCCACAGTATGTCAGATCTTGAGCCCCTTCAAGGCCTGGGCCAGCTCGGTGGCGGTGGCCTTGAGGCCGGCGGTGCCGGCCACAGAGGCGCTGGCGGATCCCTCTACCTGGCCCGCTTCGTGGCGCACCTGATCCAGGTTGCGGGTGATCTCCTCGGCGACCGAGCTCTGCTCCTCGCTGGAGGTGGCTATCTGGGTGCTCATCTCCAGCACGGCATCGCTGTGGTTGCTGAGCTTGTCGATATCGAGCCCCACTTCGCTGATCAGCGCCTGGCTGCTGGCTGCGCGGCCAACTGTCTTCTCCATGATGTCATTGAGGGCACCCGTGCCGGCCTGCAGCTCTTCGATCATCTGCTGGATCTCCACCGTGGCTTGCTGGGTGCGGCTGGCGAGGGTGCGCACCTCATCGGCCACCACCGCAAAGCCGCGACCCTGCTCGCCGGCGCGGGCCGCCTCGATGGCGGCATTGAGTGCCAGCAGGTTGGTCTGCTGGGAGATGGCGTTGATGACGTTGACCACCTCGTTGATGCGGTTGGCGTTGTGGGTCAGCCGTTCCACAGCGCCTGAGGCGTTGCCTATCTCGTCGGCCAGGGTGCGGATGGCGGCTATGGTGCGTGATACCCGGGCGGCGCCGTTGGCCGCCTCTTCGCTGGACTGGCGAGTCTGCTGCAGGGTGTCGTTGGCGTTGCGGGCCACCTCGCGAATGGCGGCGGACATCTGCTCCATGGCGGCGGCCAGGGAGTCCATGTGCTGGCGCTGGGAGCGGGCCATGGTTTCCCCTTCGCTGGCGTGATCGCGAAATTCGTCGGCGGCCATGGTGAGCGCCTCGGCGGATTCTTCCACTAGCTGTACTATCTTGTGCTGGCGGTCGGTGAATCTGTCTATGCTGCCCGCCAGGATGGAGAACTCGTCCCGCACCGGGAAGAAATTGAGGCGGAAGGTGAGATCCCCGTCGGCCACCGTCTGCAGTGCCTTGTTGGTGGAGTAGAGGGCGCCGGAGACAAAGGTCATCAGGTAGTGGGTGATGAGGGCCAGCAAGGCTGCCAGCACGGCGATGATGGTGAGGGTGGTGCCCTGGCCGTCCCACATGGAGTAACGACCGGCATCCAGGCTGCCGGTCACGAAACCGGCCTGGCCTGCGCTGGCGCTGAAACGGTAGTGGTCGCCCTGCTGGCTCAGGCCGGCACTGCCGGTCGGGCTGAGGATGAGATCGGCGGGCAGGGTGAGGCTGGCGTGCTGGCTAATCAGCTGGGCGCTGGTCTCGACCCTTTGCTTGAGTTGATCCAGCCGAACCTGCATCTGCTGATCATGACCGTCGGCCAGCAGGTACCCGGTGAGCAAGGCGATGAACAACAGAGGGCACCAGAAGGTGATGAGAAATTTTTCGCTGATCGTGAGGTGAATGAGATAACGGTCAACCCACCGAAACTTTACTTCTTTCATAATGGTATTGCGTCCTGCAAGGGGAAGAGAGTGTCGCGCTCATTATCGCCTTGGGGGGAAATTTCTTAAGGGGAAGGTGTGAGAAATGGGAGAGCAATCGTTTGTCGTGCGCGTCTGGGGTCAGGTGCAAGGGGTGGGATTTCGCTACTTCACCCGGGAGCGGGCGCTGCAACTGGGACTGCGCGGCCACGCCTACAATCTGGAGGACGGATCGGTGGAGATCCTGATCTGCGGGCCCGAGCACGGGGTGCAGATGATGCTGGGCTGGCTGGAACACGGGCCGCGCACCGCTGAGGTGACCCGGATGGAGTATGAAGAGGCGCTGCCGCCCAAAGGGAGTGGCTTTCATACCAATTGAGCGGAGTGAAACCGCCATGCCACGCATAAAAACGGGAGCCATCGGGGCTCCCGTTTGTGCATGTTGGCGTCAGCCGGCCTGGGCTGCGTCGGCGATGGCCTGGGTCTTGGCCAGCACGGCCTGCAGGGCGGGGCGTTTGGCCAGATGATCCCGATAGGCGGCCAGCTTGGGGGGAATGGTCTGCTCGAAGCGGGTGGCCCACATCAGGGTATGGGCCAGCAGCAGGTCCGCTATGGTGATCTGCGCCCCCAGCAGGTAGCCCTGCTCGGGCACCCAGGACTCGGCGATGGCCGCCGCCTTGTTGAACTCCCACTTGGCGGTGGGGAAGATGGCTGGCAGGCGCTGGGGCTCCGGCAGGGCAAACTTGTGCTTGCCTATGGTCCACAGGGGTTGCTCCAGCTCGCAGGTGATGAAGCTGACCCACCGGGCGTGCAGCGCAGAGGCCTGGGTCCCTCTGGCTGGCAGCCAATCCGGGCCATAGACTTCGGCCAGGTACTGCATGATGGCGGCGGATTCGGTCAGCACGAAATCCCCGTCTTTGAGCACCGGCATCTTGCCGCTCGGGTTCAGCGCCAGAAACCAGTCGCTGCGATTCTCGCCCTTGGCGAAGTCGAGAAACTGAAACTGCCACGCCACGCCCAACTCTTCCAGTAACCAGGATATGCGCAGGGCTCGACTGACTGGGGTTCCGTATAAGGTGATCATGCTTGCTCCTTGCCTGATGGTGGGTGGGCCCATGTGCGACCCCGACAGGTGAACAGGCAGTCTAGGCAAATTGCACGGTGGCAACAAGCCCATATGGGAGTGCTGACGATGGGGTGCAGCTGCCATGCCGTGGGAAAAGGGGGATAAAAAAAGAGAGGCCGGATGGCCTCTCTTTTCATGGGGGTTGCAGCCAGCGCGCTTACTTGACGCGCATACCTGGCTGGGCGCCTTCCTGCGGCTCCAGGATCCAGAGATCCTTGCCGCCCGGGCCTGCGGCCAGCACCATGCCTTCGGACATGCCAAAGCGCATCTTGCGCGGCGCCAGGTTGGCCACCATCACGGTCAGCTTGCCTTCCAGATCTTCCGGGTTGTAGGCGGACTTGATGCCGGCGAATACCTGACGGGTTTCACCGCCCAGATCCAGTTGCAGCTTGAGCAGCTTGTCCGCTTCCGGCACGGCTTCGGCCTTCTTGATCAGCGCCACCCGCAGGTCCAGCTTGGCGAAATCCTCATAGGAGATGGTTTCACTGATGGGGTCGTCTGCCAGCGGGCCTGTCACTTTCGGTGCCTGCTCCTTGGCCAGATCTTCCTTGGAGGCCTCTATCATGGCTTCAATCTTGGCGGGCTCGATGCGAGAGAACAGTGCCTTGAACGGGGCCAGCTGATGGTGGGTCAATGGCAGGGCGACGCCATCCCAGGTGAGGGTCTCACCCAGGAAGAGTTCGGCGCGCTCGGCCAGCAGCGGCATGACCGGCTTGAGGTAGGCCATCAGTACGCGGAACAGGTTGATGCCGACAGAGCAGACTGCCTGCAGCTCGGCGTCTGCGCCTTCCTGCTTGGCCAGCACCCAGGGCGCCTTCTCGTCCACGTAGCGGTTGGCCTTGTCGGCCAGCGCCATGATCTCGCGGATGGCGCGGCTGAACTCGCGTGCTTCATAGGCATCGCTGATGGAGGCGCTGGCGTTGGCGAATTCGGCATAGAGCTCGGGCTCGGCGCAGGTCGCTGCCAGCTTGCCGTCGAACCGCTTGGCGATAAAGCCGGCGTTGCGGGAGGCGAGGTTGACCAGCTTGTTGACCACGTCGGCGTTGACGCGAGCCACGAAGTCATCCAGGTTCAGGTCCAGATCGTCGATGCGGCTGTTGAGCTTGGCGGCGTAGTAGTAGCGCAGGCACTCAGGATCCAGGTGGTTCAGGTAGGTGGAGGCCTTGATGAAGGTGCCCTTGGACTTGGACATCTTGGCGCCGTTGACGGTCACATAGCCGTGCACGTTGACCTTGGTCGGCTTGCGGAAACCCGCGCCTTCCAGCATGGATGGCCAGAACAGGCAGTGGAAGTAGGCGATGTCCTTGCCGATGAAGTGATAGAGCTCGGCGGTGGAGTCTTTCTTCCAGTAGCTGTCGAAATCGATGTCGCCGCGCTTGTTGCACAGGTTCTTGAACGACGCCATGTAGCCGATGGGGGCATCCAGCCAGACGTAGAAGTACTTGCCCGGTGCGCCCGGGATCTCGAAACCGAAGTAGGGGGCGTCGCGGGTGATGTCCCACTGCTGCAGGCCGCTCTCGAACCACTCCTGCATCTTGTTGGCCATCTCTTCCTGAATGGCGCCGGAACCACGCACCCAGCCGGCCAGCCAGGTTTCAAACTGCGGCAGGTCGAAGAAGAAGTGCTCTGAATCCTTCATCACAGGCGTGGCGCCCGAGACGGCGGATTTCGGATCGATAAGCTCGGTCGGGCTGTAGGTGGCGCCGCAGCTGTCGCAGTTGTCGCCGTATTGCTCCGGAGACTTGCACTTGGGGCAGGTGCCCTTGACGAAGCGGTCCGGCAGGAACATGGATTTTTCCGGATCGAACAGCTGAGTGATGGTGCGACCCTTGATGAAGTCACCGGCTTTCAGACGACCGTAGATCAGCTCCGCCAGCTCGCGGTTCTCGTCGCTGTGGGTGGAGTGATAGTTGTCAAAGCTGATGTTGAAGCCGGCGAAGTCGGTCTGGTGCTCTTTGGAGACGGCCGCGATCATCGCTTCCGGGGTGATCCCCAGCTGCTGTGCTTTGAGCATGATGGGGGTGCCGTGGGCGTCGTCGGCACAGATGAAGTGCACCTGATGGCCGCGCATTCGCTGATAACGAACCCAGATATCGGCCTGGATATGTTCCAGCATGTGGCCAAGATGGATGGAGCCATTGGCATAGGGGAGGGCGCAGGTTACCAGCATTGTACGAGGATCAGTTGCCATATAGTCGTTCTTGATGTGCTTGTTGGGATGATACAGTGCCGTGCATGTTACCCGAATTGGGGGTAGCCTGCCTAGGGGGGGGGGGGGGGGGGGGGGGGGGGGGGGGGGGGTTGTGGCGCTGTCCGCCCTGGTGCTCGCGCTGGTTGGCAAGCAGGCAAGCCACTGATTTGTGTGCGGTAACCGTTCACCTCAAGATAATGACAAGATAATGAGGAGTTAATGGTGATTGATTCAGTAAAACAGATCCTGGCCGAATTTAAGCCGACAGGGTGGGGCAAGGATCTGGTTGCGGCCGGGTTTGTGCGCAGTGCAGCGCTGCAGGGGCAAAGCCTGACCATCAGGCTGGTGTTGCCCTTTGCCGGGCGTTCCCTGTTTGAGCAGATCAAGCAGGACTTTGATGCCCGGTTGCGCAGCGCCACCGGCGCTACCCGCATCGACTGGGTATGTGACATAGAGGTGGCCAGCCTGCCGCGAGCGCAAGGGCTGGCGGCGGTGCAGGGCATTCGCAACATCCTGGTGGTCGCCTCAGGCAAGGGCGGGGTGGGCAAGTCCACCACGGCCGTCAACCTGGCGCTGGCGCTGCAAAAGGAGGGCGCGCGAGTCGCCATTCTGGATGCGGACATCTATGGCCCCTCCATTCCGACCATGATGGGCACGGTCAAGGAGCGCCCCGTCAGCCATGACGGCAAGCTGATGGAGCCTGTGATGGCCTGCGGCCTCAAGAGCAACAGCATCGGTTATCTGGTGGACGAGCAGGATGCCACCATCTGGCGCGGCCCCATGGCGAGCAAGGCGCTGGCCCAGATCCTGCACGAGACCCGTTGGGGCGAAGTGGATTATCTGGTGGTGGACATGCCACCAGGCACGGGTGACATCCAGCTCACCCTGGCCCAACAGGTGCCGACCTCGGCGGCGGTGATCGTGACCACGCCGCAGGACGTGGCGCTGACGGATGCTCGCAAGGGGGTCGCCATGTTCAACAAGGTCAATGTGCCCGTGCTCGGCATAATAGAAAACATGAGTTATCACGTCTGCAGCGCTTGCGGCCATCACGAGCCCCTGTTCGGTACCGGCGGCGGTCAGAAGATGGCGGAGCAGTATCATGTGGCACTGCTTGGTCAGCTGCCGCTGCACATCGATATCCGCCAGCACATGGATGATGGCTGCCCGACCGTGTTCGGCGCACCGGAAGGAAGCCTGGCTCAGGCCTATATGAAACTGGCTCGTCGAGTGGGTGCCGAGCTCTATTTCAGCGGTAAACCGATTGCGACCCCCCTTTATACGATGGCGGTGGATGAATAATCGGCTGTCGTGTGGTTGAGGTGGATTTGAGGGTGGGCATGGCTCACCCTTTTTTATATAATGGATCGGTTTAAACAATCCCCACTGCTCTTCTCTTTAGGTATTTTCAATGTCTGATACTCAACATTCGTGTGTGATCATCGGTATTGCTGGCGCATCCGCGTCCGGCAAGAGCCTCATAGCCCAAACCATTTATGAAGAGCTGGTGGCCGAACTGGGCGCGGGTCAGATTGGTGTGATCACCGAAGATTGCTACTACCGTGATCAGACCCACCTGACCATGGAAGAGCGGGTCAAAACCAACTATGACCACCCCAATGCCCTGGATCACGATCTGCTGGTACAGCACCTGAGCCAGCTGGTGAAAGGCGACGCGGTCAACATTCCCCAGTACTCCTACACAGAGCACACCCGCATGAGCGAGGTGACCCCCTTCGCCCCGCGCCGGGTGATCATTCTGGAAGGGATCCTGCTGCTGACCGACAGCCGCTTGCGGGATCTGATGGATGCCTCCATCTTCATGGATACCCCGCTGGATATCTGTCTGCTGCGCCGTCTGGTGCGTGACGTGCAAGAGCGCGGTCGTACCATGGATTCCGTGCTCAAGCAGTATCAGAAGACGGTACGTCCCATGTTCCTGCAGTTTATCGAGCCCTCCAAGCAGTACGCGGACGTAATAGTGCCCCGCGGTGGCAAGAACCGCATCGCCATCGACATGCTCAAGGCGCGTATCCGCCACATGTTGATTGGTTAAGATGAAACAAGCCGGGTGATGCCCGGCTTTTTTAAATGAACATTTTGTCAGGAGAGTCGCCCAATGCGCCTTTGTGATACCGATATTGAACGTCATCTGGATGAAGGCAAGATCGTCATTGAGCCAAGACCCGGTGTTGAGCGGATCAGCGGCGTCAGCGTCGATGTGCTGCTGGGCAACGAGTTTAGAGTGTTTCGCGATCACACGGCCCCCTATATCGACTTGAGCGGCCCGAGCAGCGAGATGGCCGACGCCATCGATCGGGTGATGAGCGACGAGATCCACATCGCAGATGGGGAAGCCTTCTATCTGCACCCGGGCCAACTGGCACTGGCGGTGACTTATGAATCCGTTACTCTGCCGGCCGACATCGTCGGCTGGCTGGATGGTCGCTCCTCTCTGGCCCGTCTCGGCTTGATGGTGCACGTGACCGCGCACCGCATCGATCCGGGCTGGTCCGGCCGCATCGTGCTGGAGTTCTACAACGGCGGCAAGTTGCCGTTGGCGCTGCGTCCCAAGATGAAGATAGGCGCACTGAACTTCGAGATGCTCTCCGGGGCAGCTGCACGTCCCTACAACAAGCGGGAAAATGCCAAGTACAAGAGCCAGCAGGGCGCCGTTGCCAGCCGTATGAATCAGGATTGAGATCGGCGGTGCGTGATCCGGTCGACAGCGGATCCGGTTGCAATCTGTTAAACAAGAGGGCGCCACTGGCGCCCTTCGCCGTCGGATTTGGGCGGCAAGGCAAGATGGGACGGGTGTGATGGGGCAGGGGAGTGGCTTGCTTTTGCTTGCCCTTTGTACAGATGTCGCGATTCTGTCGGTCGAAAGCTGACGGTGACGCCGAGCAAGATCCGGTGCCGCCGGGCGATATCGTGATGAATTGTTCCCGTTTGGAGACTGTTTTTGTCAGCTTGGATCTGTTTAATTAATCATGGACAAGCCGCATGATTGCTGGCTCTAAGCTATTTTTTGAGAGAAAGCTCTTTTTTTTTCTTACTGAAATATTTCAACAACGGGTATGGCGCAACCAGCCTTCTGGCATAATCCGCCGCAACTCATAAACAGGTTCGTTTTTATGTTTGAAATGTTTAGTGGTTTGGGTTTGTTATGGTCAATCGGTTTGGTATTGGCCGTTTTTTTTGTGTTGGCTTATGAATTCATCAATGGCTTTCACGATACCGCCAACGCGGTAGCAACGGTTATCTATACCAAGGCGATGCCAGCTCACCTGGCGGTTGTCGCATCCGGGATCTTCAACTTTTTTGGCGTCATGTTCGGCGGTCTGGGCGTTGCCTATGCCATTGTCCACTTGCTGCCGATTGATTTGCTGTTGGGCATGGATTCCACCCAGGGGTTGATCATGGTGTTCTCCCTGCTGTTTTCCGCCATTGTCTGGAATTTGGGGACCTGGTTCCTGGGCATTCCGGCCTCCAGTTCTCACACGCTGATCGGTTCCATCCTGGGGGTGGGCGGTGCCTATGCCTGGCTCAACCATCAGCCGCTGACTCAGGGTATCAACGTCGCCAAAGCGATCGACATCATGCTTTCCCTGATCATCTCCCCGACCGTCGGCTTTGTCGTGGCAGCCCTGTTGCTGTTTGCCATGAAGCGAGTCTGGCTGGGCAGCAAGATCCACAAGACCCCGGAAGAGCGCCTGCTGGTGGACGGCAAGAAGCATCCGCCGTTCTGGGCTCGCCTCACTCTGGTTGCTTCCGCCATGGGCGTGAGCTTCGTGCACGGCTCCAACGATGGCCAGAAGGGCATCGGTCTGGTGATGCTGGTGCTGATCTGCATGGCACCCGCCTATTTCGCTCTGGACATGAACAGCCGCTCCTACGATCTGGATCGCACCCAGGATGCCAACCAGCGCATCATGGAGATCTATCAGCGCAACCATGAGCAGGTTGCTCATGTGGTGGACTTCAAAGTGCCTGCTCAGGCCCAGGAAGAGCTGATGACCCATTGTGCGGCGAATGGCGCACTGCAAGCCATGGCAACCCTGGACAATCGTCTCGGCCAGGTACGGACCTATGAAGAGCTGGATCTGACCGACCGCCGTGAAGTACGCCGTCTGCTGCTGTGTATCGACGATACCGCGCGCAAGGTCTCCAAGCTGCCGTTGCCGGCCAAGGAGCTGACCGATCTGGCTAAATGGCGCAAGGATCTGACGGCGACCGCCGAATATGCTCCGACCTGGGTTATCGTCTCCATCGCACTGGCGCTGGGTTGCGGTACCATGGTGGGCTGGCGTCGCATCGTCTACACGGTCGGTGAGAAGATTGGTTCCACCGGCATGACGTACAGTCAGGGCATCGCCGCCCAGATCACGGCGGCTGCCTCCATCGGTGTTGCCAGTTTGACTGGTATGCCCGTCTCCACCACCCATATCCTCTCCTCTGCGGTAGCGGGGACCATGGTGGCGAACAAGTCAGGCCTGCAGAGCCAGACCATCAAGACCATACTGATGGCCTGGGTGCTGACCCTGCCGCTCACCATGCTGCTCTCTGGTGGCCTGTTCCTCATCAGCCACCACCTGTTTGGCGGCTGATAGCAGCGCAACCTCAGACATTGACGAAGGGCCTACGGGCCCTTTTTTCATGTCCGCAGATCCCGCGCAGCCCCGTTCTTTGGCTGGGAGAGTACAGATCATCTGGCCCGGGCAGACGGGCAGGAAGAGAGTCGATGACTTGTTTCTTATGCTGTTGACTCTTTATATGCCATCAAACTTGCAATGTATGCTGCGCTGTGTGCCATCCGTTGCAAGACACAAGGTCTTGCTCAGTGTTTGATAGGGATTGAAGCGGGGAGCCCCAAGAGGGCGAAAAGGCGCAACCTCTCATTCTGTTGTCTGTGCTTGGCGCTGCGCGCGGGAGCGTTGTCACCTGGGGCAAGCCGAGCTGATGGGTGGCCAGGATATCTCTCCAGGCCAGGGTGCGATTCATTGACGGATACCGTCACAGGGCATGGACAACAAGTCTGACGGGCATACAGGGTGACTCATTAGCGGCAGGGGGATCTTGGCTTGGGTCGTCAGTGGCTTGGATGTGACAGAGAGAGGTAACCAGGCGTTACAGCTCATTGGGGCATACAGAGGGCGAGTCTCTTCTTGCATTGGTGGACGTGCGAGGAGAAGGAGTGGCTCTGGTGTGACCGAGTGCTTGGTGCGACAAGAGAAAAGCGATGGGGGAAGGCTGGGAGTCAGTGACTCGGTTCACACCCGAGCCCAAACGGAAGATAAAAAAAGAGCCACACAGTGTGTGGCTCTTTTCCATCAGGCTAGCTGGCAATCAAGGACGACCAGCCGGGCTGGTTGCCACGTTGACAGCAGCCGTGCTGCCACCATGACGGCCAGAGCTTGTCACGTCATTGCGCACCAGCGGTGCCTGCTCGACAGGTGCCTGCGCAGGTAGGGCTGGTGCCGCAGCCGGCGTTGCCATCGGGGCAGAAGCCTTGCGGGCACCGGCCAGCAGACCGGCGCCTTTCTTGGCCTGGTTGACCACGGGCGCAGCGACGGCAGCGGGTGCTACCGGCTCTGCCTGGGCAACAACCACGGCTGCGACTGGCTCGGCGACCACGGCAGCAACAGGTTCAGCAACCTGGGGCGCTGGTTCAGCTGCAGGTGCGGCTTCCACGACAACGGGGGCAACAACCTCGGCAGCCGCCTCGATGACAGGGGGCACAGTCGCAACGACGTCGTCAGCAGGTGCGACAACGACGCTCGCTTCGGCAACCACAGCTGTGGCCACCACGTCTGCGACAACCGGCTCGGCAGCCACAACAGGGGCAGCTTCAACCTGGGCTTCGGTCACGACGGGGGCGGCAATCGCCACGGCTTCGGCTTGCTCACGGGCTTCCTCGGCAACGGCTTCCACCACCACATGCTCGGTCAGTGCAGCAGAGGCTTGTACGGCGGCGGCAATGGCTTCGGCGCTCGGGATCGTGATGACGGGCACTGCCGGCTCTTCCACTTTCACCTGAGCCGCATCAGCCTGGGCTGCCGTGGTCAGGATAGGGGTGTCTGCTTGCTGCTCTTCATCATCGCGCTGACTGCGGGCATCTTCGTTGATGCGCTTGCGACGTTGACCTTCGATACGCTGGCTGCGCGGCGTACGACGGGAACGACGCTGGCCGTCGGCCTGTTCGTCACTCTGTTCCACTGTGTCAGCGGCATCGGCCACGGCAGCAACCGGCTCATCAGTCGGCTGGGCAGCAGGGTTGCTGGCCGGAACATCGGCACGGATCTGCTTGCGCAGTTGACGACGTTCGCGGCGCTCGGCGACTTTCTGCTCTTTTTCCTGCTGGGGCTCGGCACTGACGACGGCAGTTTCAACGGTTTCTACCGCTTCAACGACCAGCTCGGCACGGGGCTCACGCGGTGCACGGGGCTCACGAGCCGGACGCGGGGCGCGCGGTTCGCGTTCCTGACGAGGTTCGCGGGGCTCACGTTCCATGCGCTGTTCAGTGCGCACTTCACCGCGGGCTTCACGTTCCTGACGGGGCTCACGCTCTTGACGCGGTTCGCGTTCTTTACGCGGACGACGATTGCGGTTCTCACCACCCTCGCGATTGGCCGCGCCTTCGCGCTTCTCGCCGGCTTCCGCCGTGTTGCGGTTGCTGCGGTTGTCGTCGCGACGGGGACGCTGGCCACGGCCACGGTTTTCATCACGCTGGTGACGATGACCTTCATCCTTGCGCGCTTCCCGCGGCGCAGCCGGTTTCTCGGCAGGAGCCTTCACGTCGGCAGGGGCGGTGTCGGAACCGAACAAGCCGGAGATGGCCTTGAACAGCTTGCCAAACAGACCCGCTTCGGCGGCAACCTGTGGCTGTGCCGCGACGGGCGCAGGAGCAGCAGGGGCGGCCGGTTGAGGAGCCTGGACGAAGCCTTGCAGCAGCGGTTGCTCGCGTTCGATCACCTGAGCCTGCTTCGGCTGGTAGACCGGCTTGGCAATCTCGGTTTTCAGCTCGTAGCTGGCCGCTTCCGGGATCTCGTTCTGACGAATGCGGGTCACTTCGTAGTGCGGGGTCTCCAGATGCTGGTTCGGAATGATGTACAGACGTACTTCATTACGCTGTTCCAAACTGGCGATGGAGGCGCGCTTCTCGTTGAGCAGATAGGCGGCAACATCGACCGGCACCTGAGCATGAACCTGCTCGGTGTTGTCCTTCATGGCCTCTTCTTCGATGAGGCGCAGGATGGACAAGGCCAGTGATTCGTTGTCACGGATGACCCCTTGACCCTGGCAACGGGGGCAGATGTGGCTGCTTGACTCGTTGAGGGAGGGACGCAGACGCTGGCGGGACATCTCCAGCAGACCGAAACGGGAGATCCGGCCCAGCTGGATGCGGGCGCGGTCCTGATGCACGGCTTCACGCAGACGGTTTTCCACTTCGCGTTGATGGCGAACCGGGGTCATGTCGATGAAGTCGATGACGATCAGCCCCCCCAGGTCGCGCAGACGCAATTGACGGGCAATCTCGTCGGCAGCTTCCAGGTTGGTTTGCAGCGCCGTCTCTTCGATATCGCCGCCCTTGGTGGCGCGGGAGGAGTTGATATCGATGGAGGTCAGTGCTTCGGTCGGGTCTATGACTATGCTGCCGCCGGAGGGCAGGCGCACTTCGCGCTGGAAGGCCGACTCGATTTGGCTCTCAATCTGGAAGTGGTTGAACAGGGCAACTTCGCCCTTGTACAGCTTCACGCGGTTGAGGAAATCGGGACGAACCAGCTCGATGTGAGCACGGGCACGTTCAAAGATGACAGGGTCGTCGATCAGGATCTCACCGACATCGCGACGCAGGTAGTCACGAATGGCGCGCACGATCACGTTGCTTTCCTGGTGGATAAGCACGGGAGCGGTACGGTCCTGTGACGCCTTGTGGATGGAGTCCCAGTGGTTGAGCAGAACGTTGAGATCCCATTCCAGCTCTTCCGGGGATTTGCCCACACCGGCTGTACGCACGATGAGACCCATGCCGTCCGGCACTGTCAGGCCGCTCAGGGCTTCTTTCAGTTCTGTCCGTTCATCACCCTCGATGCGGCGGGAGATACCACCGGCACGGGGGTTGTTCGGCATCAGCACCAGGTAGCTGCCGGCCAGGCTGATAAAGGTGGTGAGGGCTGCACCCTTGGTGCCACGCTCTTCCTTATCGATCTGGACGATGACTTCCTGGCCTTCGCGGACCACTTCTTTGATGTTGGGACGACCCTGATAGGAGTAACCGGAGGGGAAGTAATTGCGGGCGATCTCCTTCAATGGCAGGAAACCGTGACGCTCGGCGCCATAGTCGACAAAAGCAGCTTCGAGACTGGGTTCTACGCGGGTGATTTTACCCTTGTAGATGTTCGCTTTTTTCTGCTCGTGTCCCGGACTTTCAATATCCAAATCGTAGAGCTGTTGTCCGTCAACCAGCGCTACGCGCAACTCCTCTTCCTGAGTCGCGTTGATTAGCATTCTTTTCATTGAGTTCTCGTTATTTTGTCATTTTGATTTCCTCCACAGGATCCTGCCGGCGCCGGCCTCGGGTCTTCAGCATACTTGGGCAACCTCCCGGTTGGGGTATGCATGAGGCGCAAACTAAGGGCGCTCTGGTTCGGCCTTCTCGAGAAGGCATGAATTAAGGATGCCGGTGTGGAGACAAATAATCGGTTCTGTTTGTGTTCTCCATGCGCTGTACCTCGCACCCGGGAACCGTCATGTTCTTATATACACGGTGTTTCGGGATTGGGTGGCATAAATTTTGGCCACTTAGTACAAGGCTTGAACACAATGACAAAACCTTGTTTATTATCCCATTTAAACCACTTTTATAGCAAGGCGCCATTTTTCAACAAAGCATGCAGCCAATGACCGCCGGCAGTGTTAAAATCCGCGCCATGACACAGATACAACAACAAGTGCAGCTGCTCACCATCGAAGCTGAGCATGAAGGGCAGCGCATCGACAATTTTCTCAAGACTCAGCTAAAGGGCGTCCCCAAGAGCCTGATTTATCGCATCCTTCGAAAAGGGGAAGTGCGCGTCAACAAAAAGCGCATCAAACCGGAATACAAACTTTGCCCAGGCGACGAGGTGCGGGTTCCTCCCGTGCGGGTTGCCGAGAAAAACGAACTGCCCTCGGCCAACCTCGGCAGCATCCAGCGTCTGGAGAGCCAGATCCTGTTTGAAGACGACGCCATGATAGTGCTCAACAAACCGTCCGGCATGGCCGTGCATGGCGGCAGTGGCTTGAGTTTCGGTGTCATCGAGGGGCTGCGTGCCCTGCGCCCAGATGCCCGCTTCCTGGAGCTGGTACACAGGCTGGATCGCGATACCTCAGGCGTACTGCTGGTTGCCAAGAAGCGCAGCGCCCTGCGCAGCCTGCACGAGCAACTGCGAGTCAAGACCATGCGCAAACAGTATCTGGCGCTGGTGCGCGGCCAATGGCAGCCCCACGTCAAGGTGGTCAATGCGCCGCTGCGCAAGAACGATCTGCAATCCGGTGAACGTGTGGTGCGGGTCAGCAGTGACGGCAAGCCATCGGAAACCCGTTTCCGCATCGCCCGTCAATTTGCCGAGGCCACCCTGGTCGAGTGCAGCCCGATCACCGGCCGTACCCACCAGATCCGGGTGCATACCCAGCATGCCGGTCATCCCATCGCCTGTGATGACAAGTATGGGGAAGCGGCCTTTGACGAGAAAATGCGCAGCCAAGGGCTGAAACGGCTGTTTTTGCATGCCTGGAAGCTGAGCTTTACCCATCCGGTCGACGGTCGCGAGATGCAGGTGGAAGCCCCGCTCGCGCCCGAACTCGACAACTTCCTGAACAAGCTGGCTCGCTGATGAAGGCGGTCCGACTCGCCATTTTCGACTGGGACGGTACCCTGATGGACTCGGTGGGCCGGATTGTCGCCTGCGTCGCGGGGGCGGCTCGCGATTGTGGCGAGCCAGTGCCCGCTGCGATAGAGACGCATCAGATCATAGGGCTCAGCCTGGAGGTCGGCATTCCACAGCTGTTTTCGCTGGCGCCGGGTGGTGAGCAGGCCAACGCCCTGATCGCCCGCTATCGTCACCATTATGTGCATGACGGCACGCCCAGCCCGCTGTTTGTCGGGGCGAGCGAGCTGCTGCACCACTGGCACGGGCAGGGGATAGCGCTGGCGGTGGCCACCGGCAAGTCGCGCCGCGGCCTGGATCGGGTGCTGGATGATACCGGACTGCGGCCGCTGTTTGCCGCCACCCGTGGTGCGGACGAGGCCAACTCCAAACCCGATCCCCTGATGCTGACGCAAATTCTGGATGAGCTGGGCTTTGCTGCGCACCAGGCGGTGATGATTGGCGACTCCATCCACGACATGGCGATGGCAGAGGCGCTGGCCATGCCGCGGATCGGGGTGAGCTGGGGCGTGCACGACAAGCACAGGTTGCAGGCACATGATCCGCTTGCCGTTGTCGATACCATGGATGAGCTCAAGCGGTTACTGGGTTAGCCTTGCTACATGTCTGATAAGAGATGACAAAACGGGAGCCTTGGCTCCCGTTTTTCATTGCTGGCATGTCGCTCCCGTCAGGGCAGAGCGAGGCCATGGCGCGCCAGCAGCTCGATCAGGCCGATTAGCGGCAGGCCGATCAGGGCGTTGGGATCGCGCCCCTCCAGCCCCTTGAACAGCACTATCCCCATACCTTCACATTTGAAACTACCCGCACAGTCGAGGGGCAGCTCAGCCTCGACATAGCGGCGAAGGGCGGCCTCATCCAGGGTGCGGAAGTGCACGGTGAAAGGCTCCACCAGCTGCTCGGCCCGGCCGCTGGCGGCATCCAGCACGCACAGGCCGGTATAGAAGGTGACGCTGCGGCCTTGCGCGGCCATCAGTTGTGCCACTGCTTTTTCCACAGTGCCCGGCTTGCCCAGGATCTGGCCGTCGCAGACACACACCTGATCGGACCCTATGATCAGCCCCTGATCAAACCGGTCGGCAATGGCGCTTGCCTTGGCAAGGGCCAGCCGTGCCACCAGCACCTCGGCCGATTCGCCGGGCAGGGGAGATTCATCCACCTCGGGGGCCGCGCATTCAAAAGGAAGCGCGAGTTTTTCCAGCAGGGCTTTGCGATAACGGGAAGTGGAGGCGAGGATCAGCTGTGTTGGCATTGTGATGTCCTGGTTCGATGCGGTCAGGCGCCGATGGTATCGCCGCGCCGTGAGCCGGGCAAATACCGGATGGGATTTTCGTATTTGGCATGATCTGCTGGTATCACAGGGTTCATTCTGTATGGCCGCAGTGCGAAGGGCGTGCGATTGTCACCGGTTTCCAGATTGGAAAGTGTCGCTATCGACTCATTCATCGGCCTCTTCCCTATAGTGGCAGGCTTATCCGACTGTCATGCCCTGGGTGGGCGACAGTCCCCTGCTGCTGGAGTTGTCATGCGTCCCTACCTTGTCTGCTGTTTCTTGATGATCACCCTCTACCCGGTGGGCATAGATCTCTATCTGGTCGCGCTCCCCCAGATCGGGGTCGCGCTGGAGGCCAGTGCGGCGCAGTTGCATACCGCGTTTTCAGCCTATCTGTTTGGCATGGCCGCTACCGTGCTGGCAGGCGGGCTGCTGGCCGACCGATATGGCCGCAAGCCGGTGATCCTGGGGGGCGCCCTCATCTTTGTGCTGGCCTCGCTGGCTGCCGGCGGCGCCGACTCGATCACGGCATTCCTGCTGGGTCGCATCGGTCAGGGGATAGGGGCCGGCACCCTCTATATCATGACCTTTACCGTGCTGCGGGATGTGCTGGCGCCGGCCAGGCTGGCGGCTGTCCTGTCGATGATCAACGGCGTCATCTGCGTGATCCCCGTGCTGGCGCCGCTGCTCGGTTATCTGATCCTGGCCCGCTTCGACTGGCCTGCGATCTTCCAGGCCATGGCCCTGCTTGGCGCCGTGGTGGCGCTGGTGACCCTGCTCTGGCTGCGGGAAACCCGCCCAGGGGAGGGGAGACAGACCGTTTCCCATACTGCCGAACGCCTTGGATTTTTGCGCACGAGACAGTATCTGTGGATGTGCGGCCTGACCAGTACCGGCATGACCTGCATCCTGACCTATGTCAGTACCTCACCCATGATATTGATGACGGGGATGGGGCTGGATACCGCAGGTTACGCCGAGATCATGATGGCGATGGCCGCGATCAGCATGATCGCCTCTTTTCTCAATCCCGTGCTGATCCGCCGGTGGGGCAAGGAGAGGGTGCTGGCCTGGGCCCACGGCGCCCTGGGGGTGGCACTCTTGTTGCTGCTGGCCTCCCGGCAGGAGGCACTGTTGATGGCGCTGGCCCATGATGGTTCCTCGCCGTTGTGGGCGCTCTGGCTGATCCGTCTTGGCTTTGCCTTCGTTTGCATCGGTTTTTCCGCCAGCTTCGGCATCGCGATGGGCGAGGCCCTCGCCAGTTGCGAGCACCAGATCGCCCTGGCCAGTGCGACTCTGTGCATCATTCAGATAGCCAGCTCGGCGCTCTATATCTGGCTGATGGGCTGGCTTGGTCTGGCGCCCCTCCTGTTGCTGGCTTATTCGCTCCTCCTCGCCGTGCTACTCTATCTCGCCTTTCGCATCATGGGGCCTGTGGCCGACCAGGTGCCCTGCGATCCCCAGTCCGTGGAGAAAATCTGATCATGCGCCCCCTGGTCGAACTCGATCTCAATCTGTTGGTGGTCTTCAGGCTGCTGTTGCAAGAGCGCAGCGCGACCAAGGCGGCCAAGCGGCTCAATGTCACTGCGCCGACGGTCAGCAAGGCGCTGGCTCGCCTGCGCGACTGGTTTGACGATCCGCTCTTTATCCGTACGCAGCGGGGACTGGAGCCCACCAATCTGTCGCTGAGTCTGGAAGAGGAGCTCAAGGAGTGGTTTCAGCTGTCGGGCAACATAGCCTCCCTCTGCGGCAACGCGATTCCGGAAGGGGCCGCTTTCAGACTGGTGCTGGAGTCCCCTTTTTACATCAGCTTTCTCAACAGCCTGCCCATGGTCATCTACGAGAAATACCGCAAGTCGACCATCAAGGTGATGAATTGGGATCACCACTCCCTCAGCGACATCATCAATGGCGATGCCGATCTCGGTTTCTGTGCTCGCGAGACGCACCCCAGCTCCTTGGCCCGGGTCAACCGCCTGCCTTATTACATCGATCACGAGGTGTTGTTCGAAGACAGACCCGTGGTGTTTCTGCGCAAGGATCACCCCCTGCTGGCCCGCAAGTGGAGCCTGGACAATTTTCTCGCCTACCCCCATGTGAGCGTGGTGTGGGAGGCCAGCGATGCCTGGGCGCTCGACAGCCTGCTCGATGATGAGGGACTCAGCCGGCGGGTGCCGATCCGGGTCTCCAGCTTCGAGCAGGCGCTGCACATTGCCGCCCAATCCGCCCACGAGCTGATAGCGGTCGTGCCGTCCTATTGCGCCAGCTATGCCAGCTTGCATCACGACAATCTGATCTCCTTGCCACTGCCGCTGGAAGAAACGCTGTATCGCCAGCTCGACATCGCCTTTATCCTGCTCTGGCACAAGCGCAACAACTACAACACCAAGGTGCTCTGGCTGCGAGACGAGATAAAGCGGCTCTATCACGAACACATGGGGGAGCCCGGCTAGCCACCATCTGCTCGGGACATGTCGGCCCGCCAGCAGACAGACCGCCCTGCCAGCCGAAAAGCGGCTATAAGCATAAGCAGGATCAGGCGAGGGCATCAGATGACGAGACATGGAATATGGCTGCTGTGGCTGCTCTGTTTGCCGGCATGGGGACAAGGGTGGCAACTGCAGACGGGGGAGGCCGGCATCTTGTTATGGACCCGCGCCCACCCACCGGGGACATTTCTGGCCCTGCGCCTGGAAATGAACGTAGCTGCGCCCCCATCCGCCTTGCTGGCCGTGCTGCGCGATACCGCCCGTCATCAGGAGTGGCTGCCCCAGAGCCTGGAGGTGCGCGTGCTGGCAAAGCCGGCGCCCGATGAAGATCTGGTATATACCCGCTTGTCGGCACCCTGGCCGGTGCAGGAGCGAGAGCTGATCACTCATTCCCGCCTGCGGCGCAATGCCGATTGCAGCCTGCAACTGACGGTATGGGCGGCGCCCGATGCACTGCCACCCCATCCGGGGCGAGTGCGGATCCGGGCCAGTGAAGGGCGCTGGGAGGCATTGCCACAACTGAACGGCACCACCCTGGTGCGTCTTGAAACCTACACCAACCCGGGCGACAGCCTGCCGAGCTGGCTCGTCAATCCGATTGCCGCCCAAGCGGCGCTGGACAGCTTTCGAGCCATTCGCCGGCTGATGGAAGCCGTGCCACCCCAACCTTGCGCTTGTGCGCGGCAACACTCTGCTGACAAGTGGCATTCATGCCAGGTTCTTCCTTGAGGTTTGCCCTTGATGGGTATTCTCCCGGCTTAAGCCGGGGCGTTTTTAAATATTATCCTTATCAATAATCTTGCATGTGTCTTTCACTGCCAGACCATCAGGGTAAATAGTGTGTCGCTCATATCTAGGTCATGAAAAACGGTATATAGCGCCAACCTCATGATATTTATCATACTTCTTTCATTCCCCATCTTTATCTGCATTGTGTCAGACAAGTCTTTGTCAGTTGTTTTGACCGGGGCGGGAATATCACGCATTAATAAATCATTCTCGTTAATTTCCAGTTCAGGTTTTAACACCTTTTTTACCTTATCGTCATTTCTGGCACCAATATCTCCATCCGTTACAAACGAATGAAGAGCCAATGGCAAGGAGGCTAATATAGCCACCCTCAAGAAACAGGATCTTTCTTGCCGTGCTAGTCACCATCTGACCATATAAGGATATATCATGAAAAAATTACCTATATTTGCGGCCCTGCTGTGCTTGTCACTGGGCACTATGGGCGGCGTGGCGGCTGATGAGGCGCAGCCTGCGGCCGCTCCGGCGGCGATGGATGCGCTCAGTGCCGCGGCTGCGCAGACGCCAAGAGACTTTGTGAGTCTGACGCTGATGAATCAGAGTTCCCGTGCCAGTGCCTATATTGAAATCATAGGAGAGGGCATTTATGACACCAGAGATGTTCCTGCGGGAAGCTCCACCTTTATATCTTATCCTCGGGGGACCTATATCAGTACCCTGCGCGCCACCGATGGGGCAATAGGTTATGCCCATTGTGCCCCGGTTCTGCTGGATGCGAGTAAAACGTCATTCATGAACCTTGAAACCCACTCTTGTTATACACAGTGATGGGTATCGATGACATGTCATGCGCCAGCACTGCTGGCGTATTTAATCTAGGGTGGAGGTTCCCGATAATGTCCTGGCGTCAGCCATGACATGTAATCAGAACAGTTGATATAAAATATTCCCCATCGCAGTCATATGAGGGAGTTACTTCTATTCCATCTTCACCAAATATTGACTCTGCCCTTGCTGACCGTGATAACGCCCTTATTTTCAGAAGGCTCAATATCGTTAATCGGTGGCTGGATATAAGAGCCTGCTGGTAACTACAGGGGACGTGAATGAAAAACGGTCATGACTTGGCATGAAAAGCATCTGTGAACCGACATCCTCTCGCAGTCACATCGGTGCCTCGGTCGATCGCAGGGGGTTGGAGTGAGATAGCTGAGTTGGCTTTCACGCTGAACGCTGCCGCCAGACAAACATGGCCAGTGGTCAGCAGACATTGCCTGCGGATTGCCGCGGCGAATGAAAGGGAGTGGGAGCATGTGGCGGTCATATGACGACAAGACTTCGGATTACGCACTCTTGAGGGGGCAGCAGAGACAAGGTCAGCGAGACCGCGGCACACTCGATATGTGCCGAATGCAGGCAGGATCCTGTGTAGGATCCTCAGGTTTATGGCATAATCAGCCACCGATGAGAACAAGTCCCGGCATCTCAGGGACTTGTATGGTTAAAATCATCGGCGGTAAGGACTTTTTCCTTTGACTATCAGTTGTTGGACCTATAATATTCGCGCCCTATGCAAAAGGTGAAGTTGCCCGTTAAGGTTGATCCAGTCCGTAATGCCTTGAAGCTGCTCGACTATGTCGGGATAGTGGAAAAGTCGCAGATGCCCAGGCTGGAGGCATCAACCGCAGGCTTGCAGAGTGATGTCGATGTATCACTGCACTTTGGCAAAGATGTCCAGAAGTTGACCGTTATGAAAGGCACTGCCCATGCCAAGGTTGACCTGGTTTGCCAGCGTTGTGGAGATACATTCGAACACCTTTGTGAAGCTGATTTTATCTACACTCCGCTGTTTGAAAAAACAAACGAGGAAGAACTGCCGGAAGCTTATGAGCCCATTGAGTTGGACGAAAACGGCGAGATAGATCTTCATCAAATCCTGGAGGATGAACTCATCCTCTCGTTGCCTCAGGTGGCGATGCATCCGATGGATGCTTGCCCGCGTGGTAACATGGAGATGACTTGGGGTGATATCGAACCTGCTGATGAGCGGCCGAATCCCTTTGCAGTTCTTGAAGAGCTTAAACGTAAGTGAATCTAGGAGTTAGCCTACAATGGCCGTACAACAGAACCGTAAAACCCGTGCCAAGCGTGGCATGCGTCGTTCACACGATGCGCTGACCAGTGCAGCTCTGACTGTTGATCAGACCAGTGGTGAAATTCATCGTCGTCACCACGTGACTGCCGATGGTTTCTACCGCGGTAAAAAGGTAATCGCTTAAGGATTGCCTTTGTCTACGCAAACTGTCGCGCTAGACATAATGGGGGGAGATATTGGCCCCTCGGAAACAGTGCCTGCCGCCGTGCAGGCACTGTCTCTTTTGCCCCAGTTAAAACTGATCCTGGTCGGTGATCAGCACCAGACTACCTCCTTGTTGCAGCAACATGGCTTGCTGACTCATCCTCGCGTTCGTTTCGTGCATGCATCCCAGGTGGTTGGCATGGGCGACAAGCCGATCGTGGCGCTGCGTACCCTGAAAGACTCCTCCATGCGGGTTGTGCTCAATCTGGTGAAAGCCGGTGAGGCCGATGCCTGCGTCAGTGCCGGCAATACCGGTGCCCTGATGGCCATGGCCAAGTGCGTGCTCAAATCCCTGCCCGGCGTCGACAGACCCGCGCTCATCAAGGCGCTGCCGACCTTGGGCGGCAAGCGTACCGTGATGCTGGATCTGGGGGCGAACGTGAGCTGCGATGCCGATACCCTGCTGCAATTTGCGGTGATGGGCTCAGTGGTGGCCGAGAAGGTGGAAGGCATCGCCTTTCCCCGGGTCGCCTTGCTCAACGTGGGGGAGGAGGAGATCAAGGGCAACGATCTGGTGCGTCACAGCGCAGAGCTGCTGCGTCAGTGCAGCGCGCTCAATTTCGTCGGCTTCGTCGAGGGGGATCGCATCTTCAGCGGCGAGTGCGACGTGATTGTCTGCGACGGTTTTGTCGGCAACGTTGCCCTCAAGACGGCGGAAGGTGTGGTACGGATGATGGCCCAGCTGGCCGGATATCCCCGCAAGAAACGCAGTTTTCTTGGCCGTATCGCCGGATTTATGTTCAAACGACGTTTTTCTTACCTGAACCCCGACCAGTATAACGGCGCAAGTCTGTTAGGATTGCGCGGCATTGTGGTAAAAAGCCATGGGCGGGCCGAACGGCGCGCTCTGTGTAATGCGATCCTGCTGGCCGCACAAGAGGCCAAGCATCAACTTCCATTGCAAATAGCAGATCGCCTTGAATCTGTCTTTTCCGACAGGGATCTATAAGAACTCTATGCATAGCAAAATTCTGGGTACTGGCAGTTATCTGCCGAGTTCAGTGCGTACCAACGCCGATCTCGAGCAAATGGTTGAAACCAGTGATGAGTGGATCGTGGAACGTACCGGGATCCGTGAACGCCGTATTGCCGGTGCCGACGAAACCGTCGCCACCTTGTCTCACCAGGCCGCCCTGCGCGCCCTGGATGCTGCGGGTCTGACCGCGGCCGATCTCGACATGATAGTGCTGGCCACCACCAGCGCCGAGAACGCCTTCCCGGCCGCCGCTTGCGAGTTGCAGGGGCTGCTCGGCGTGCCCGGCATCCCCGCCTTTGATGTGGCGGCCGCCTGCGCCGGTTTCACCTACGCACTCTCCATCGCCGATCAGTTCGTCAAGTCCGGCGCCGCCCGCCATGTGCTGGTCGTTGGTGCCGATGTGCTCTCCCGCATGTGCGATCCGCAAGATCGCGGCACCATCATCATTTTCGGGGATGGTGCCGGCGCCGTGGTGATTGGTGCCAGCGAGACGCCAGGGATACTGTCGACCCACCTCCATGCCGATGGCCGTTATGGCGATCTGCTCAAGCTGCCGCAACCCCGTCGTGGCATGCCGGGAGCCGAGCTCGAAGCCTACATGTATATGAAGGGCAACGATGTGTTCAAGGTGGCGGTAACCCGTCTGAGCGAGCTGGTGACCGAAACCCTGGCCGCTGCCGGTGTCGAGCCGAGCGAGCTCGACTGGCTGGTGCCGCACCAGGCCAACTTCCGCATCATCAGCGCGACCGCCAAGAAGCTCGGCATGAGCCTCGACAAGGTGGTGCTGACCCTCGACAAGCACGGCAACACCTCTGCCGCCTCCGTGCCCATCGCCTTCGATGAAGGGGTGCGCGACGGCCGGATCAAACCGGGTCAGCTGGTGCTGCTGGAGGCCTTCGGCGGTGGTTTTGCCTGGGGCTCGGCGCTGGTTCGCCTCTGATCTTCAGCGGGATGGGGTCCTGCACCATCCCGCGACCGATTTCGTTTTCGTCTTACCTTAAAGGAATCAATGATGACCCAATTTGCCATTGCCTTCCCGGGACAAGGCTCCCAAACCGTCGGCATGCTGGCCGAGCTGGCCGAGCAGCACGCCGTGATCAAGGAAACCTTCGCCGAGGCGAGCCAGGTGCTGGGTTATGACCTGTTTGCCCTGGTCATGGATGGTCCGGTTGAAGATCTGAACAAGACCTGGCGTACCCAGCCGGCGCTGCTGACAGCCTCCGTCGCTCTGTGGCGTTTGTGGCAACAGCAGGGTGGGGCAACCCCCGCCGTCATGGCCGGTCACAGCCTGGGGGAATATTCCGCCCTGGTGTGCAGCGGTGCCCTGGCCTTTGGCGACGCGGTCAAACTGGTTGAACTGCGTGGTCTGGCCATGCAGGAAGCGGTACCGGAAGGCACAGGTGCCATGGCCGCCATCATAGGTCTGGACAACGAGGCCATCGCCGCCAACTGCGAAAAAGCGGCGCAAGGTCAGGTCGTGTCCCCGGTCAACTTCAACTCCCCTGGCCAGGTGGTGATCGCCGGTCACAAGGAAGCGGTTGAGCGCGCCAACGTCTTGATGAAAGAGTCTGGTGCCAAGCGTGCGCTGCCGTTGCCGGTCTCCGTACCTTCCCACTGCGCCCTGATGAAACCGGCGGCAGAAAAACTGGCGGCTGCGCTGGACGGGATCGAGATCAAGGTTCCAACCATCGCAGTCATCAATAATGTCGACGTGTCCTGTGAACAGGATCCGGCCGCCATCAAGCAGGCCCTGGTGCGTCAGCTGTTCAGTCCGGTCCGTTGGTCCGAGACGGTGGAGCGGATGGCCAATGAGGGTGTCACCCTCGAGATCGAGATGGGGCCGGGCAAGGTATTGACCGGGCTGGCCAAGCGCATCGACAAGCGCGTGGAAGGCATTCACGCCAACGATGCCGCCTCATTCGAGCTGGCGCTGGCCCAGTCCAAGTAAACAGGAGCAGATCATGAGTTTTACCGATAAGGTTGTATTGGTGACAGGTGCCAGTCGTGGCATCGGCCGTGCGATTGCCGAAACATTTGCGGCCCGTGGCGCAAAAGTCGTCGGCACTGCGACCAGCGAGAGCGGCGCAGAGGCGATCAGCGCCTATCTGGGTGAGCAGGGTTGCGGCATGGCACTGAACGTGACCAGTCCGGAATCCATCGAAACTGTCTTTGCAGCCATCAAGGCACGCTTTGGCGAGATCGACATCCTCATCAACAATGCCGGCATTACCCGCGACAACCTGTTGATGCGAATGAAAGATGATGAGTGGAATGAAATCATCGACACCAATCTCACCTCACTGTACCGTCTGAGCAAGCCGGTATTGCGTGCCATGATGAAGAAGCGTCATGGCCGGATCATCAGCATAGGCTCAGTGGTCGGTACCATGGGCAATGCGGGCCAGGTCAACTATGCCGCCGCCAAGGCGGGTCTGGTTGGCTTTACCAAATCGTTGGCACGGGAAGTGGCATCCCGTGGTATCACAGTGAATGCGGTTGCGCCCGGTTTCATCGAGACCGACATGACCCGTGCCCTGAATGACGATCAACGTGCCGGCATCATGAATCAGGTGCCTGCCGCCCGTTTGGGCGATCCAAAAGAAATTGCCGCAGCTGTGGTATTCTTGGCGTCTGATGACGCCGCCTATATCACTGGCGAAACCCTGCATGTTAATGGCGGGATGTACATGGTGTAATCAATTTGTCGTGAGATCTGTTCAAATTTGCGATAGTACGCCGAAGTTTGGCGAATTTCGTGGTTTGACCAGCGGCAAGCTACTTGCAAACTCACGTCAATTGAATAAACTACCCCAACCAGACGCAATAGCGTATTTTTAAAGGAAAATTCAGGTCATGAGCAACATCGAAGAACGCGTAAAGAAAATCATCATCGAACAACTGGGTGTTAAAGAGGAAGACGTTAAAAACGCTGCCTCCTTCGTCGACGACCTGGGCGCTGACTCTTTGGATACCGTTGAACTGGTAATGGCGCTGGAAGAAGAATTCGATACCGAAATTCCTGATGAAGAAGCCGAGAAGATCACCACTGTTCAAGCGGCTATCGATTACATCACCGCTAATCAGGAATAAGTTCCTGTTCTGAAAGAAGCGGCCCAAGGGCCGCTTCTTTTATGTTTACCCCTTTCAAAATAGCTCTCGGAGACTAGCTCAGTGTCAAAACGCAGAGTCGTGGTGACCGGCCTGGGGATGCTTTCCCCGGTGGGCAACACTGCCGAATCCAGCTGGCAAGCCCTGCTCAACGGGCAGAGCGGCATTTCTCCCATCGAACACTTTGATGCCAGCGAGTTTGCGACCCGTTTCGCAGGCCAGGTCAAAGAGTTTGATCCCGAACAGTACGGCATCAACCGCAAAGAAGCCCGCAAGATGGATCCCTTCATCCAGTACGGCGTGGCGGCGGGGATCCAGGCACTGGATGACTCGGGTCTGGTGATCAACGAAGAGAACGCAGAACGGGTTGGCGTGGCCATAGGTTCCGGCATCGGCGGTCTGGGTCTGATCGAACAGAACCACAGCAGCCTGATCAACGGTGGCCCGCGCAAGCTGAGCCCCTTCTTCGTACCGTCCACCATCATCAATATGGTGTCCGGTCATCTCTCCATCATGAAGGGACTGCAAGGCCCCAACATAGCCGTGACCACAGCCTGTACCACGGGTACCCATGCCATCGGCATGGCCGGCCGCATGATCGCCTACGGTGATGCGGACGTGATGGTGGCCGGTGGTACCGAGAAAGCCTCCACCCCGATGGGGATGGGCGGTTTCGCGGCGGCCAAGGCGCTCTCTACCCGCAACGATGAGCCGCAAAAGGCAAGCCGTCCGTGGGACAAGGATCGCGACGGTTTCGTGCTGGGTGATGGCGCCGGTGTGCTGGTACTGGAAGAGTACGAACACGCCAGGGCCCGCGGCGCCAAGATCTATGCCGAGCTGGTTGGCTTTGGCATGAGTGGCGATGCCTATCACATGACGGCACCGCCCGCTGACGGCAACGGTGGCGCGCGCGCCATGAAGAACGCCATCAAGGATGCCGGCATTGCCCCCGAGCAGATTGGTTACATCAATGCTCACGGCACCTCCACCCCGCTAGGGGATGTGGCCGAGCTGCGCGGCATGAAGCAGGTGTTTGGCGAGCATGCCAGCGCCCTGATGATCAGCTCTACCAAGTCCATGACCGGCCATCTGCTGGGTGCGGCTGGTGCGATCGAAGCCATCATCACAGTGCTGGCGCTGCGTGATCAGATGGCACCGCCCACCATCAATCTGGACAACCCGGATGAAGAGTGTGGTCTGGATCTGGTGCCTCACGTGGCCAAGGCCGGTCACTTTGAGTATGCCCTCTCCAATTCCTTCGGTTTTGGTGGCACCAATGGCTCACTGATCTTCAAACGCGTATAATTCGCCCCAGGGCGGACAGTATGGGCCCGATACGTCAGTATCGGGCCTTTTTTATCGGAGGGATCCTTTTGCTTATCAATGGAATGCAGACAGATGCTGTGTCCGCCAGGGATCGTGGGCTGGCCTATGGAGATGGTCATTTCACCACCATGCTGATCAAGCATGGTCAGGTTGTCTGGTGGCTGGCCCATCTGGCGCGCCTGCAGCAGGCCAGTGCCAGACTCGGGTTTGCCGAGATGGACTGGTCAACCCTGACCCGCGAGGTGGCGCAGCTTGCCGCCGGCCAGACGCGGGCTGTCGCCAAGGTGATGCTGACCCGTGGCACAGGTGGCCGAGGCTATGACGGCAGCGACTGCCAGACGCCGACCCGGATCGTCTCCCTGGCCGATTACCCGAGCCACTATCAGGGCTGGCAGCAAAACGGCATTCCACTGCTGGTTTGTCAGCAACGGCTCGGTGACGCTCCCATGCTGGCCGGACTCAAGACCCTGAACCGGCTGGAGCAGGTGTTGCTGAAAAGCGAACTTGCGGCGCGTTCGGGAGTCGAAGGTATAGTCTTGAACAGTCGCGGATTTCTGGTAGAAGGTGTCAGTGCCAATCTGTTTTGGCGCCGTGGCAAGACGGTGTTTACACCGGATCTTTCTCACTGCGGTATTGATGGCATCATGCGGCGACACGTGATGGGGATGCTAAAACAGATGAGTATTGAACTGCGTGTCGTGGAGGCTCCGTTGGAGTCACTGTGGCAGGCCGAAGAGGTATGGCTGACCAATACCCTGATGGGCATAGTGCCGGTGAGCGGCATCGGGGATACCCAGTATCCCAGCCCGGTATTGATCCGCCGTTTACAGGAGCGTTTGGTCATTGAAGTTTAATCGGCTTTACACCCTGCTCGCGGGCGCGGCACTGACAGTTGCCGTGGCCGGGGGCTATGTACATTACAAATGGCAGCAGGTGGAGACGCTCACCAACAAGGGGCCGACGCGCCTCTTTACCGTCGAGAAGGGAGCCCACGCGGCGCGCCTGATCGCCGAGCTGGGGGAGGGGGAGTCCAGCCCCTGGGCGGTGCGACTCTGGCTGCGAGGCCATCCCGAGCTAGTTGCCATCAAGTCTGGCACCTATGAAATCAAGGAAGGGGCGCCACTCAAGGAGACCCTCTCCCTGTTTGCCTCCGGCAAGGAGTTTCACTTCAGCCTCACCTTCGTCGAGGGTTCCCGTTTCGAGGATTGGCTGAAGCAGCTCTCCGGCGCGCCCTATCTGGAACGGCTGACAGTGGAGCAATCTGAAGCCGACCTGGCCCAGGAGCTTGGCATCGACAATGGCAAGCTGGAGGGCTGGTTCCTGCCGGAAACTTACGCCTATACCACCCATGCCAGTGACATCTCGATCCTGCGTCGTGCCTATCAGGACATGAGGGCTTTCCTGCAACAGAGCTGGGACAATCGCCAGGCCAATCTGCCCTACAAGACCCCTTATGAGGCGCTGATCATGGCCTCCATCATCGAGAAAGAGACGGGTCAGCCAGACGAGCGGGCGCAGATCGCCTCCGTGTTCGTCAACCGCCTGCGCCTTGGCATGAAGCTGCAGACAGATCCCACCGTCATCTACGGGGTCAAGGATCGTTACGATGGCAATATCCGCCGCAGCGATCTGACGGACGTGAATCCGTACAACACCTATGTGATCGACGGCCTGCCGCCCACGCCCATCGCCATGCCGGGCAAGGCCTCCATCGAAGCGGCGCTCAACCCCAAGTCGACCGACTATCTCTATTTTGTCGCCAAGGGGGGCGGTGCCCACTATTTCTCCAAGACCCTCGATGAACACAATCGGGCGGTTCGCGAATACATATTGAAGAAGCCCTAATGTCTAAATTTATTGTGATTGAAGGACTGGAAGGGGCAGGGAAGAGCTCCGCGGTGCGTTATGTCACCGATTATCTGCAACGCCACGGCATAGACCAGATCGAATGCACCCGTGAGCCCGGGGGAACCCCGCTGGCCGAGCGGATGCGCGCCATCGTCAAAGAGGTGCACGACGAGCGCCTCACCATAGAAGCCGAGTTGCTGCTGATGTATGCCTCCCGGGTGCAGCTGGTCGAAACCCGGATCAAACCGGCACTGGCTGAGGGTCGCTGGGTGGTGGGGGATCGTCACGATCTCTCCTCCCAAGCCTATCAGGGCGGCGGGCGTGGCATAGATGCTGGGCTCATCGGCGCCATCAAGCGGGCGGTGCTCGGTGACTTCAAGCCGGATCTCACCCTCTATCTCGATATCGATCCTGCCCTTGGTTTGCAGCGTGCCCGTCATCGCGGCGAGCTGGACAGGATCGAGCTGGAGCAGCTCAGCTTCTTCGAACGTACCCGCCAGCGCTATCTGGAATTGGCCGCCGCCGATGAGTCAATCAAGGTGATCGATGCCGGCCAAACCCCGGATCAGGTCAAAGCGGCCATCGAGAAAGTATTGGCCCACTACCTGAAAGATGATCCCTCATGTATCCCTGGTTGATCCCGGACTGGCATGCCTTGAGCCAGACGGCCCAGGCCGGTCGGCTTGGCCATGCCTGGCTGCTGCTCGGCGATCCCGGTCTTGGCAAGGAGCAGCTTGCAGAACGATTGGCGCGCTTGCACCTCTGCCAGCAACCGGATCGCGGAGAGCCCTGTGGCCAGTGCCACTCCTGCCAACTGTTTGACAAGGGTCATCACCCGGATCTCGGCACCCTGCCTGCTGACAGCAAGACCATAGGGGTCGAGGCCATTCGCGAGATCTGTGCTCGCTTGCAGAACTCGGCCCAGCTCGGCCGTGGCAAGGTGGTGATCATCCCGGATGCGGAGCGCATGACGGAGTCCGCCGCCAACGCCTTGCTGAAAACCCTGGAGGAGCCGGCCGGCGACAGTCTCTTGTTGCTGATCGCCTCCCAGGTTTCCCGTCTGTTGCCCACCATTTTGAGTCGCTGCCACAAGCACGTCTGCCAGTTGCCGACGGAAGGGGAGACGGTTCGCTGGTTGGCCGAGCAGGGTCATCAGGCCACATTGGCCCAGGTGCGGATCTGTCAGGGGGCCCCGCTGCGGGTGCTGCGCTACATCGACGAGCAGCAGGACGGCAAACGTCGGGAATTGCTGGAGAGTTTCGTCTCCCTGTCACAGACCCCGACCCGGGCCACCCATGTCTGCAACCAGCTGGCGGATGAAACCCAGGTCAGACTGCATTGGTTGCAGCTGTTCTTGTGCGATGCACTCAAGACTCAGGCCGGCTGTGGTCATCATCAGCTGGCGATGCCGGATCTGGCGGCCCTCAGCCAGCAGTTGGCCGAAGGCAACTCCAGCGAAAAATTGCTGGAGGCGGAGCAGCAGCTCGTGGCGCTCAAGGCTGCCTGCCAACCTGGCCAGCTCTCCAATCCCACCATTCATCTGATGAACTGGCTCAGCCGCTGGTTATAACACTGACAAGACGCAAAGGTTCTTTATGTTACTCGTTGATTCCCATTGCCACCTCGATCGCCTCAGCTATGGTAGCAAGCAGACCGACATGGCCGATGTGCTGGCCAAGGCCGCGCAGCAGGACGTGGGATACTTTCTGTGTGTGAGCGTCACCCAGACACAGTTCCCGACCATGTTGGCTGCGATCGCTCCTTATCCCCAGGTGTTTGCTTCCTGTGGTGTGCATCCACTCAATCAGGAACCCGGTGTCGATGCCGAGCTGTTGCTGACGCAGGCTCGTGATGAAAGAGTGGTGGCCATAGGGGAAACCGGGCTCGACTACTTCTACTCGCCGGAAAACAAGGAGGTGCAGCAAGCCTCCTTCCGCGAACACATCCGGGTCGCCCGCGCCTTGAACAAGCCGCTGATCATACACACCCGTGATGCCCAGCAAGATACCCTGCAGATCATGCGTGAAGAGGGCGCCGACCAGGTGGGTGGTGTGTTGCACTGTTTCACCGAATCCCTGGAGATGGCCCAAGCCGCCATGGAGATGGGCTTTTATATTTCCATTTCCGGCATAGCGACCTTCAAGAATGCGTCCGCGCTGCAAGCCGTGGTCAAGGCGCTGCCGCTGGCGCGCTTGCTGGTCGAAACGGACTCTCCCTATCTTGCCCCCGTTCCTCATCGGGGGAGGGAGAACGAACCCGCCTTCGTACGCGATGTTGCCCAATTTGTTGCCGACCTTCGCCAGATCCCGCTGGCCGAGCTGGCGGAAGCGACAAGCCGCAACTTCTTCGAACTGTTCAAGTTGGCAAAAAAATAGAAGAAGAGGCCCCGGATAACGGGGCCTCTTTATTTCAAATCACCCGCATACTTACCCTCGTCAGCATTGCCTATGCCACCTGTTATCTCTCACTGTTATAGAATGTCAGGATAATGACATCGCGGATAAACCGGCCTACTAAAGATGCTGTTGCTGCAGGTGAGCATCGAGGTTCAAAGGGGTTAGTCAAGGTCTCTATAAGTATCGATAATATTCATTATCGATACTTGATGTATATGAAGGATCCTGTAAGATCCTCCCAAACTTCATATTGAATCATAGACTTACGTGGCTTATCCGACCCTTGCCCCCTCCGCTCATCAGTCATTGCAGACTGTGTTCGATCCTCAGCTCAATAGCCGGGCGAGACGCTTCTTGCGCAGTGCCAAGGCGGATTCAACCCTCAATGCCTATCAGGCTGACACCCGTATCTTCGTGTTCTGGTGCCAGCTGCATGGGCTGGATCCACTGCAAACCACCCATCACGACATCATGAACTTTCTGGCAGATCAGGCCGATGGCATATTGGCGGACTGGGTATGGCTGGACAAGGAAGAGGGCAAGGGGGAACTGCGCAACGGCGAGCCGCGCAAACCCGCGACTCTGGTGAGGCGATTGGCCGGGATCCGCTACGCCTTCAAGCAGAAGGGCATCCATCCCATGCCGACCGAACATGCCGAAATCAAGGAGATGATGCGCGGCATAGTGCGCCTTGGCGATAACCGCAAGCGCAAGACTGGGGCGCTGACCCTGCAACCCTTGGCCAGGGTACTCGATGAAATCGATACTTCCAGTCTGGCCGGTTTGCGGGATCACACCCTGCTGCTGTTGATGTTCAGTGGGGCTCTGCGCCGCTCGGAGGCGGCCAGAATCGAGGTCAGCGACCTCGATTTTGTGGGGCAGGGGATCCGGCTTCGACTCAAGCCGAGCAAGCATCAGCTCCATGAAACCGAGATAGCCCTCATACCCGGCAAGCAATATTGTCCCGTCTCGGCGCTGCACACCTGGCTTAAAAAAAGCCGGATCGGCGAGGGGGCGCTGTTTCGTCGCATGAACCGCTGGGGTCAGCTTATGTCGGAGCCCCTCGGTCCCCAGGGGATAAACCTGATGATCAAACGGCGTACCGGCCAGGCCATCAACGATCTCTATGTCAGTGGCCACAGCCTGCGACGGGGATTTATCACCTCGGCCGTCACCGCCGGCAAACCCATGAACAAGATCATCGAGGTGACTCGTCACAAGGACATGCGTACCCTGCAGGAGTATTTCGACGACGCCCACAAGTTCTCCGATCACGCACTGGATGGCTTGTTATGACACTCCGCGTCACTGCATTTTTTATGTTAAATTGCATCTTGTTGATCTGATGATATATTTGTCGCGCTTTGCCAAGGTGCTCGATGGGAGGGGAGAATCCTCTTATTCAGGCAACAAGGCGCCATAGGTTAGAGATAACAAACGTTAAAGAAGAACATTGCAAGGTCATATGAGCCAGGAAATAAACGTGAATGAGGCCCAAGAGGCGGCCCCGTACAACAATGCCGAGCGGCAACGCCAACATGTGAAGCGCAAACAGGAAACCCACAGCCGGTTGCAGTGCTGGATCAGCAATCGTCACGCAGAGCGGCTGCAGGCGTTGGGGTTGCACCTCGAAGACAGTCAGGCTTCGCTCATCGAGCAGGCGATCGATCTGCTCTATCAACATGAGCTGTCATCCCAACCCCAGGTTGAGCAAGAGATGGCTGAGGCACTCGAGTGAGAGGCGGGAAACTGAACGTGCGGACATAAAAAAAGCCAGGTACGAATTCCTTGTACCTGGCATAGGGGAATTGGCTCCTTGCAGAGCCGTGCGCTAACTGGTGTTCGGATAGCCTTAAGCTTAGACAAGGCTCAAGGCTTTTCAAGATCCGAGCAAAAGTTCAACCCGAGTGTGGGTTTTCAAGACTCGATCAGACGCGAGTCATCACGCACTCAGGCGCCGAACAGATTGTTGTCGCGCACCAGCTCGCGGGGCAGGGCATTCTTGACCCGGCTGCCAACCCATTTCCCCATGCCCAGGGTATGACCCTGATAACGAACGATCACCTCGCCCGAGCCAGCTTCCTGCGCTGGCCAGACATCCCGCCCCATCATGAACTCCCGTGCATTGGCGCTGTCGAGTTCGATAACCCCGAGCGTGGCCTTGTCGCCATAGGCCAGCGCCCACTCATGGGTGAGGCGATAACCCTTCTTGAAAGTCTCCGCCAGCTTGATGCCGATGCGATCGAACCGCAGCTTGCCCTGCACCTGCCCAAACAGGTGAGGGAACAGCCAGATCTCGTCATTGCGACCAAACAGCTGACCCAGGGGGGCCACGCCAAAGTTGGCTTCAATCTCGCGCAACATGGGCTCGGCCTCTTTGACAGGTAGTGGCGAGAAGGGGAACTTGCCGAGTTTACCCGGCTTGAACATGGTGTTGGGCACAGAGTGATGTTTGCGCAATCTGGCGACGAAAAAGCCCTCACTGTCGAAGATCTGGGGCCAAACATGCAGATATCCTTCGGGCGTACAGGCCTGCTCCGCGTGGGGGAACAGGTCGGCCAGCGAGTCAACGCTCAGGGCATCGCCGAACTTGTCCAGCAGGGACTGACAGACCGCCTGGTTCTCCTGCTCGCTCAGGGTGCAAGTGGAGTAGACCAGCACGCCACCGGGCTTCAGGGCATGAAAGGCGCTCTCCAACAGTCCTTGCTGCACAGCCGCAATCTCATCGATGCTCTCGATGCTCCAGTTGCGCAGGGCGTCTTCATCCTTGCGTACCGTCCCCTCGCCGGAGCAGGGGGCGTCGAGCAGTATGGCGTCGAAGGTCTCCGGCAACCACTGGCCAAATACCTTGGCATCGAAGTGGGTCATGCCCACATTGGTCACGCCGCAGCGCTGAATGTTGGCGCTGAGCACCTTGAGCCGGCTGCTGGAATATTCGTTGGCAACCAGCATGCCCTGGTTGTTCATCAAGGCCGCGATCTGGGTAGTCTTGGAGCCGGGGGCGGCGGCGGCGTCCAGCAGCATGCCATCCCGCTTGACCTGAGCGCTGGCAAATAGCGCCGTCACCGGCAGCATGGAACTCGCTTCCTGGATATAGAAGAGGCCACTCAGGTGTTCCGCGGTATTGCCAAGGGGCACGCTCTCGTCGCTGCGACTCAGCCAGAAGCCGGTCTCGCACCAGGGTACGGGCTCAAGCTGCCAGCCCTGCGGTTGCATCTGTTCGACAAATGCGGGCACCGAAATCTTCAGGGTATTGACCCGTATGCTGCGGCGCAGTGGGCGCCGGCAGCTGGCCACGAACGCATCCATGGTGAGATGCGCCGGCATGATGGCCGCAATATGGTGCAAGAAGTGATCGGGAAGGTAGGTATTGTCGTGCACTGTGCCGTCTCGCTGACCCAAAAAGAGGGGCGACATCTTATCACACGGCCAGGAATATTCTTAACGGGCAATGAGCAAGGGGGAAAATGAACAAGCCCGGCACAGGGCCGGGCTTGAAACAAGTGAGAAGATCAGGGCTGGATGCGAGGACTCCACTCCTGCCACTCCTTCTCCGCCTTGCCATACAGCGGGTAGCTGTGGCCGGCCTTGACGGTCGAGCCCATCTCCCGCTCCGGGGTATTGAAGGCGATGCCGCCCGCCAGCAGGCTCTGCACTGTTTCCACCTCTATGGTGCCGCCGGTCAGGCCTATGTCGGCCTTGACCCCGGAGACATTCCAGAAGCGGGTGTTGGCCCGCACCAGATGGGCATATTCCTTGTCGACATTCACCTCGATCAGCACCTCGCTGCCATCGCGCGCCAGCGCCACCTTGGTCACGCTGCCCACCACCATCTTGCGAAATAGCAAGGGGCTGCCGACACTCAGGCCATTGACCGAGGGGCTCTTGAGGGTCAAGGCCAGGCCAACCGGGCCACTCTGACTCAAAGGGAAGCGATCCTTGCCGGCTCCCTGACCTGGCTGAGCCTCCACGAAGGCCCCCTTGATCAGGGTGTCGAGGTGGGCGACGCCGCCCAGCCCCAGCTTGGCCTGCACCAGGGTGAAGCGGGCGCCGGATTGCAGGAATCGCTCGGCATACTGCCCATCCAGCTCAGCCTTGAAGATCACCTGACCCAGCGACGGTTCCAGCTCGATCTGCTCAATCTTGCCGATGTCGACCCCGCGATAGCGGATCGGGCTGCCGAGGCCCAGACCCGGGTTGCTGTCGGCTACCAGGGAGAGGCTGCGCACTTTCGCCTTGGCCTGCTCCTTGCTGTCAAACAGCTGGTGACTGCTGCGGCCGGTGCCGAGCCGATCAAACTCGATGGCGCCGCGCAGCAGGGTGGCCAGATTGCCCACCTTCACCTGCACACCATCGACCCGCACTCGGGTATCCAGCGCCGGTTTTTTCCAGAACTGCGGCAGCTGTGAAAGTAGAGGGGCATAGACGCCGTCAATTTCGAGCTCGATCTCGACCCCTTCCTTGGCGGCGCGCAGCTGCTTGACCTTGCCAGCCTCAAGCCCCAGATAGAGCACGGGGGAGCCGATGCCGATGCCATCGGCCTGTTCGGCTTTCAACAACCAGCGCTGGGGCTTGGCGTCCCGGGTGCCGAGCAGAGCCAGCTCCTGACTCGGGTAGAGACGGTTGATCCGCTCACCACTCGCCGCCTGCACCAGCTTGATACCGCCGCCGATCCAGGCGCTGGCCGGGCTTGTCTCCACCTTGATGCCGCTGAGATCGGCATCGATCTGCAGCGGCGCCGCCCGATAGAAACGGGCCCGTGCCAGCAGATGCTGATACTGGCTGTTGACCACCAGGGCGACGCTGGCATTGCCCCTGGCATCCAGGGTCAGCTGGCTGATCTGGCCGACCTGCAGCCCCTTGTACCAGAGCGGCGCCCCTTCATTGAGCCCCGCCAGATCGTCGGCCTGCAGAGTGACCCAGGTGCCACTGACCTGATCCTTGCTGCTCAGTGTCATGGCCTTGACCCTGTCGCCTTCCACGTAGTCGAGGCGAATGGCCGGGCCGGCCAGCAGGCGATCCGCATGCTTGAGACCGGCCGCACCGAGGGAGACAGTCTCCCAGACGAGGCGGCTGTTGCCGGTGATCCTAAATGCCTGTTCAGGGTTGATCAGCGCCGTCACCACCCGACCCTTGTCGGTCAGACGAATGGGGTCAACCCGGCCGATTTCGATCCCTTCATAGAGGATGGGCATCCCCTCCTTGATGGGCAGATCACCAGCCACTATGTCGATCCGCTCGCCACGGGCCGCTTCGGCCAGCCCCTTGTAGAGGACAAAGGTCTGGCCTTTCTCCGGCTCGGGGGAGGCTTGGGGAGAGTCAAACGCTATGCCGCCGCTCAGTATGGAGGTGAGGCTGCCGGCTTCCACATTGACCCCGGCCAGGCTGAAGGAGCCCTTGATGCCGCTGATGTTCCAGAAGCGGGTGTCGGCCTTGATGAGGTGTTCAAAACGCGGCTCGATCACCAGATCCAGGATAACGTTCTGGTTGTCCTGGCCGAGGCGGGTGTTGATGACGCTGCCCACCTCGATGCCGCGAAAATAGAGCTTGGCGCCGATGCCGACCGATCCCAGCGAATCGGCGGTCAGGTGCAGCATGCGCCCCTGTGCCTGATAGCCGGGGGGAGGGCCGTCCAGTGCGTCGAACTCCTCTTCCAGCGGGTTGTTGTCCCGACCGGGTTGCAGGTTGATGTAGTTGCCGGAGACCAGGGTATCCAGGCCTGAGATCTCGGTGAGCGAGGCCTTGGGGCTCACCAGCCAGAAGTCGGAGCCCTTGCGGATCAGCGGCCGGGCCCGGCTGTCAATCTTGGCCAGCACGGCTATCTTGCGACCGTCCGCGGCCAGCTCCAGCTCCTGCACCACACCGATGGCCACACCCTGATAGCGCAGCTGGGTTTTGCCCGGCAAGATGCCGTTGCCCTGGGCAAAGTTGATGCGAATAAGTTGGCCACTGCTCGCAAACTGCTGGTAGATGAAGCCACTCGCCAGCAAGAGGGCGATAACGGGCAACAACCAGACTGGCGACAACCAGCGACGCTTCTCAATGACGGGTTCAGCCCCGATCATACCGACTCCTTAATTGGCTGAGATAAACAGCAGTTCAGATACATAATCCTCCGCGCTTTGCCTTGTGACAGCGCAGGCGGTTATTCACCATTCGGGCATCCACGGACAGGCGGGATGCGTGTTCAACAGGTCATCAACGGGCCGCCTTGTCCCATAGCAAGCGGGTATCCAGCATGCGGGCCGACATCATGGTCAGTACCACCACACCGGCAAATGCCGTGGCGCCGGGCCCAGCCCGCACATTGAGCAGCACGCCGCGATCCACCAGGGCCACCATCAGCGAGATGACGAACAAGTCCAGCATGGACCAGCGGCCGATGAAGTCGATGATGCGATACATGATGAGCTGGCGCTTGCGGCGCACCGGCTTGCTCCGCTGCAGCTGCCAGCAGATCCAGCCCAGCCCCAAAATCTTGCCCACCGGCACTATGATGCTGGCGGTCAGCACTATGGTGGCGATCCCCGACATCTTGCTGCGATAGAGCATCATGATACCGCTGAAGATGGTGTCGGACTGCAATAATCCCTTGTTGTAGAAGTGGGTGATGGGCAGCAGATTGGCAGGCAGCAACATGAAGGTGGCCAGCGCCAGCAAACCCCAGGACCAGGCCAGGGAGTGGGGGATGCGCACCTGCAACCGGCTGTGGCAACGGGGGCAGACGCTGCCCGCCCGATAGCGCACCAGCAGGCCGCAGGTGTGGCAGCGGCACAGCCCCAGCTCACGGGCGCTGGTCTGGGACATGATCCGGTTCCTCCAGGGGTACTCGCTCCCAGTAGGGGGCGGGATCGAACAGGATCAGCAGCGTCATGTTGAGCAGCATCAGGATCCCCAGGCTCAGCAAGCCGCCGCCGAGGCGCACATCGGCGATGTCGATCAGCTTGAACAGGGCGACCAGCAAGCTGACGATGTAGACCTCCAGCATGGCCCAGTGACGAAACACCTCCACGGCCTTCAAGGTCGGCGCCAGTATGTGCCAGCGTTTGGCAAGGCCGGAGGCCAGCGCAAAGATCCCCAGCAGCAAACCCACAGGCGCCAGCACGGCGCACCAGAACACCAGTCCCGCCACCCAGAATTCGTGCTCGACCATCAGCACCAGAATGCCCTTGAGCAGGTTCGCATCCGAGTTCACCCCGGCTAGGCGCAGGTAGATGAGCGGTTCGAAGAAGGCAGAGGGCAGCAGCAGGAACCCCGTGATGGTCAGCGCCATCAACTGGGAGGGGCGAAAGGCGTAGCGTCCATACAGATGCTGGTGACAGCGGGGACAGTGAGCGTGGCGGCGCATGGGCAATAACTTGCGTTCGATCAGCAAGTCGCAAGCCGGGCAGACGATCACGGGATTGGGATCCGACATTACGATTCAACCTGTTGAAGGAATTGGTGAAATTTACCCTAAAACCCGCGTCCTGTCTTGCCTGGCGCCGTTCTGCCACGAAAGTATGATTGACGTTAACGTAAACGTGATATTAGATAGTCGAACCAGACAAATGAAAGGAGTCATGATGTCCAGCCTTACCCCCTCGGCAGGTCTGCGGTTTCGCACCGCCCTTGCCAACGAACGGCCACTGCAGATCGTCGGCACCATCAATGCCTACATGGCCCTGATGGCCGAGCGTAGCGGCTTTCAGGCTATTTACCTCTCCGGTGCCGGGGTGGCCAATGCCTCCCATGGCCTGCCGGATCTCGGCATGACCTCCCTCAACGACGTGCTGATCGACGCAGAAAGGATCACTGCGGCGACCAAGGTGCCGCTGCTGGTCGACATCGACACCGGCTGGGGCGGCGCCTTCAATATCGCCCGCACCATTCGCGCCTTCGAACGCGCCGGTGTCGCCGCCGTGCACATGGAAGATCAGGTGGCCCAGAAGCGCTGTGGTCACAGACCCAACAAGGCGGTGGTCTCGCTGGAGGAGATGTGCGATCGCATCAAGGCGGCGGTGGATGCCCGTGAGAACGGGGAGTTCGTCATCATGGCGCGCACCGATGCGCTGGCGGTGGAGGGGATAGGCCCGGCGCTGGAACGCGCCGCCGCCTACGTGGCCGCCGGGGCCGACATGATCTTCGCCGAGGCGGTGACCGAGCTCGGTCAGTATGACAGCTTCAAGCAGGCCACCGGGGTGCCCATCCTCGCCAACATGACAGAGTTCGGCAAGACAGATCTGTTCGACAAGGAGGCGCTCGCCGCCCACGGCGTCGACATGGTGCTCTACCCGTTAAGCGCCAGCCGGGCGGCCAATCAGGCCGCGCTCAACGTCTACCAGCACATTCGCCAGGATGGCCACCAGAGGGCCGTTGTGGACACCATGCAGACCCGGGAAGCCTTGTATGACTTCCTGGGCTATCACCATTACGAGCAGACACTGGATCGTCTGTTCACATCCAGGGATTAGGAGGCAAGGTTATGGGACAACAGAAGCCATTGGGCGGCGCCGGCCTGCGGGGTCAGAGCGCGGGGGAGACCAGCATCTGTACCGTGGGCAAGAGCGGTACCGGGCTCACCTATCGCGGCTATGACATTCAGGAACTGGCAGACGGCGCCCAGTTCGAGGAGGTCGCCTATCTGCTGCTCAAGGGCGAGTTGCCCAGTGAACAGCAACTGCTGGACTACAAGCGCGAGCTGCGTCGCCTGCGCAGCTTGCCCAAGGCCCTGCTGGAGGTGCTTGAGCTCATCCCCGCCAATGCCCATCCCATGGATGTGCTGCGCACCGGCTGCTCCATGCTCGGCGATCTGGAGCCGGAAGAGGGCTTCGAGCACGAACATGAAGTGGCCGATCGCCTGCTGGCCGCCTTCCCTGGCATATTGATTTATTGGTACAAGTTCAGTCATGAAGGGGTGCGCATCGCACTCGATACCAACGAGGAGTGCATCGGTGGGCACTTCCTGGCCCTCTTGCACCAGAAGGCCCCGAGCGAGCTGGAACGCCGGGTCATGCACGTCTCCCTCATTCTCTATGCCGAGCACGAGTTCAACGCCTCCACCTTCGCGGCCCGGGTCTGTGCCTCGACCCTGTCCGATCTCTTCTCCTGCGTGACCGCCGCCATCGGTACCCTGCGCGGCCCGCTGCACGGCGGCGCCAACGAGGCCGCCATGGCGATGATCGAACCCTGGCAGGATGAGGCTCAGGCCAGGAGCGAGCTGCTGGCAAAACTCGCAGCCAAGGAGAAGATCATGGGCTTTGGCCACGCAGTCTATCGCACCTCGGATCCGCGCAACGTCATCATCAAGGCGTGGTCGGCTAAGCTGGCCGAGGCGGTGGGGGACACCCGTCTCTACCGCGTCTCCTGCGAGGCGGAGAAGGTGATGTGGGAGGAAAAAGCGCTTTTCCCCAACGCCGACTTCTTCCATGCCAGCGCCTATCACTACATGGGGATCCCGACCAAGCTGTTCACCCCCATTTTCGTCTGCTCGCGGGTCACCGGCTGGTGCGCCCACGTGATGGAGCAGCGCGAGCACAACAGGATCATTCGCCCGAGCGCCGATTATGTCGGCCCGGCCCCCCGTCATTTCGTCTCTTTGCAACAACGATAAGATGCAGCGCCCTGCCATCGTTGACATCCACCACGGCCCGGCGCCTGCGCAAGCAGGCCTGTGTGGTCATGTGTCGGCGATGGCGGCCCAGCCGCTCGTCACCTCCTTCTATTCACAACAACGATAAGGAAATCACGATGTCCGCCAACGTCGACGTCAACCACAGACCCGAACCCGATCAGGTGCTGGTCGATATTGCCGATTATGTCTGCAGCCACCCCATCACCAGCCAGGTCGCTCTCGATACCGCCCGCTACTGCCTGATGGATACCCTGGGCTGTGGCCTGCTGGCCCTGCGCTTTCCCGAGTGCACTAAGCACCTGGGCCCCATAGTCGCGGGCACCACTGTTCCCCATGGCGCCCGGGTGCCCGGCACCCAGCTCTGCCTCGATCCGGTCAAGGCGGCCTGGGACATAGGCGCCATCATCCGCTGGCTCGATTACAACGACACCTGGCTTGCCGCCGAATGGGGCCATCCTTCCGACAACCTGGGGGGCATTCTGGCCACAGCCGACTGGCTGTCGCGCACTCGCGTGGCCGAGGGCAAGGCGCCGCTCACCATGGCCGATGTGCTGACAGCCATGGTCAAGGCTCATGAAATTCAGGGAGTGCTCGCGCTCGAAAACTCCTTCAACCGGGTCGGTCTCGATCACGTGGTGCTGGTGAAGGTCGCCAGCACCGCAGTGGTGACCCATATGCTGGGCGGAAGTCGGGATCAGGTGATCGATGCGGTCTCCCAGGCCTGGGTCGATGGCCAGAGCCTGCGTACCTATCGCCATGCGCCGAACGCCGGGTCGCGCAAGAGCTGGGCGGCCGGGGATGCCACTTCCCGCGCCGTGCGCTTGGCGCTCATCACCATGAGCGGCGAGATGGGCTATCCCGGCGTATTGAGCGCACCCAAGTGGGGCTTCTACGACGTGCTGTTCAAGGGCAACCAGTTCGCCCTGCATCAGGGCTACGGCAGTTATGTGATGGAGAACGTGCTGTTCAAGATCTCTTACCCCGCCGAGTTCCACGCCCAGACCGCCGTCGAGTGCGCCATGAAGCTGCATGGGGAGGTGAAAGGGCGGCTCGACGAGATCGACCGCATCGAGCTCACTACCCACGAATCGGCCATTCGCATCATCAGCAAGGTAGGCGCCCTCAACAACCCGGCGGACCGGGATCACTGCCTGCAGTACATGGTGGCCGTGCCGCTCATCTTCGGGCGCCTGATTGCCGAGGATTACGAGGATGGCATAGCGGCCGATCCCCGCATCGATGCGCTGCGCGCCAAGATGGTGGTGCAGGAAGAGAAGCGCTACAGCCGCGAATACCTGGAAGCAGACAAGCGGTCGATTGCCAATGCCATCCAGGTCTTCTTCAAGGATGGCAGCCACAGCGCCAAGGTGGAGGTGGAATACCCGGTCGGTCACCGCCGTCGCAGGGAGGAGGGGATACCGCTGCTGGTGGAAAAATTCCAGCACAACCTGGCCACCCGTTTCCCGGCCAAGCGGGTACACGAGATCCTCGCCCTCTGCCAGGATGGCAAGCAATTGGCCGCCACGCCGGTCCACGCCTTTATGGACTTGCTGGTGATTTGACCGCTCTCCTATCGGCGCACAGCGAGAAACGAGAAGCGGGCCATTCGGCCCGCTTTTTCATGTCTGCCTGCTTGGCTCCCAAGGTCAATCCAGCATTGTGCTGTCACCTGCCAGCAGCGCTTCCATGATGGCCGTCTCGCGGCTGGCGATGGTTTCCAGAAACTCGTTGGCCCGCCCCATCTGATGACAGACCCGATAGCCGCGCTCGACAAACGAGAAGAGCTCGCCGAGCCCCGCCAGATGGGCCGGTCCCGAGATAAGCTTGAGAGTGGTGCCGAGGAAAGGCTTGCGGGCCAGTCTGTCCAGGGTGAGCCCCAGCTCGGTGACCAGGGTTATCTGGTGAGCCCGCCGTTCGGGTTCGCCCACCTCCCGATAGGCGAGGGCATACGCCTCTGCCGTCAGCCGATGGATGGCCCCACTGCGGCGCAGCGCCACCACCATCAGGTAGTCGAGCTCCTCGGAGAGGGCATCGAGCTCGATCGCCTGGGCCAGCACCTTGAGGCCGGACTCCGGCAGCAATCGCTCGGCGGTGGGCATGACCCGCATCACGTCCGCATCGCGGCGGGCGCAATCGCCCGGGCCGTAGAGGTCGGTCAGGAAGAACTGTGCGGCCGGCCCGTAGCGTTTGCTCTGCAGCAGATCGCCGTGGGTACGGCCCAACCGATCCGCCTGCCACTGGCGCAAGCTGTCCCTGTCTTGTTGATCCTCCGGGTGGGTACGCATCTGTTCGCGCAGGGAGGCAACCCGGTTGAGCTGGCGATAGAGCCGCCCCAGGGTACTCTCGTCGTCAGCTTCTGGGTCATCGGCTATGTGTGTTTCTTGGGTCATATGCTGCTCTCTGGTGACCTGCACCGAATGGCCTGACGGCTAGATAAAACGAGGACATGAACCCTGAAAGGGAAGCGGAACTGCCACTCGGGTACGCCTTTGCCTGTCAGTGTAACGCGAGCGGGAACGAGGAGAAATGCATGGAGCATTTACTCAACCGGCTTTGTTAAGTGAGTCCCAATTATGTTGCAAATGGCTTTCACTTGTTTGATTCATATGTTTAATATCAATAAATATTGTCACCGTTCAGAGAGTTAGCATGTTTCTATACGATCCCCTTGTCGGCAGCAGCCTGTCGACCATCAAGGTCAACCGCCAGCATCCCCTGGGATTGGCGGGGGCACGGCTCGCCGCCGAAGCCATTGCGCAGGACATGAGCGAAGAGTACGAACTCGACTGTGAGTGGGAAGATGAGGAAGAGACCCGGCTGATGTTTCGTGGCGCCGGGGTTAATGGCTTTCTCTGCCTGACCGACAACAGCCTGCAGCTGGAGGTGCGTCTCGGCCTGATGCTGCTGCCGGTACGCAGCGTGCTGGAGCAGGAGATCCTCGAATATGTCGATCATCGTCTGCCTTGTCCCAGTCAGGGATAACCCGAGCGGGCATTCAACATTCACCCAATACAGTCGCCGAAATAGCAGGGAATTCGTATTCCTGTATATTAACTGAACGAAACGTATCCTCCGGATAACCATATTTCGGAAGGATGCGAGCGGGCGGATTATGTGTTCTGCGATGAAATGTTCACGGCGCTACGTGTTGTTCTGCTCCGGCAGAAAGAATTAATCGAAGCGTATTGGCACTAACATATACGACACCTGTTTGTTCGCCATCGAGTATTTGGTTTTCATGAGAAGGGCGCGGACAAATAAGCGAAACGGTAGGGAAAATACCATGTCACCCTGTGAACTTATCTCCTGTGTCGATACCGCCTGGCTGCGGATGGACAGGCCCAACAATCTGATGCAGATCGTCGGCGTACTGATGTTTGACGGTCAGCTGGATGAAACCCAACTGCGAGAGAGCCTGCTGCACACAGTACGGGTACAACCGCGCTTTGGGCAGAAAGCCTGTCTGGAGGGGGGCGAATATTACTGGCGCACCGATCCTGACTTTGATCTCGACCTGCACCTCAAGCGGGTGATCCTGCCGGGCAAGGCCGGCAAGGAGGAGCTGGAGCGGCTGGTGGCCGATTTTGCCTCCACCCCGCTCAACCACCAGCGCCCCCTGTGGGAGATGCACCTGGTGGATACCTCTCTCGGCGGGCAGGCGCTGGTGATGCGTTTCCATCACGCAATGGGAGACGGATTTTCACTGGTGCGGGCCATGCTGACCATGATGGACGAGAGCCCGATCTCGGCCCCCAGACCGCAACCCGAGCCAGTGGCCAACGACGACAGCGACGAGGAGCACGATCATCAGGGCAGCCGCCTGTTGCGGGCCGGGCTCAAGCTGACCGGCACCCTCTGGTCCAAGTATGTCGAGGTGCTGACCCATCCCACCAAGGCGATGGATTACCTCAAAACCAGCCGGGACGTGACCGCCGAGCTCTACACCATAGCCACCCTCTCCGACGATGCCAAAACCCGGCTGAAAGGGGAGACAGGCAGCACCAAGCGGGTAGCCTGGTCTGAGCAGATCCCGCTACCGGACGTGAAGGCGGTGGGACGGGTGCTCGGCTGTTCGGTCAACGATCTGCTGATCGCCGCCACCGCAGGGGCGTTTCGCCACTATCTGCTGGCGCAGGGGGACGAGGTCGATGGCGTCGAGATCCGCGCGCTGGTACCGGTCAACATGCGCGCGCCCGACGACAAGGGGGCGCTAGGCAACCGTTTCGGGCTGGTGGCCCTGGATCTGCCCATCGACATAGCACACCCGCTGCAGCGGCTCCATGCGGTGCGGGATCGGATGCAGGCGCTCAAATCCTCCCTGCAACCGGCCGTGGTGCTGAATTTGCTGGAAGTGATGGGCATGGCCCCCAGGGCGGTGCAGCAACAGGCCATCGACATACTGTCGGCCAAGGCCAGCGCCGTCATCACCAATGTGCCCGGCCCCCAGCAGACCCTCTATCTGGCCGGTGCCCGCCTGCGCCAGCCGCTATTCTGGGTGCCTCAGGCCGGTGACATCGGGGTCGGCGTCTCCATCCTCTCCTATGACAACAAGGTGCAGCTCGGCCTCATCACCGACAAGAAGCGGGTGCCGGACCCTGATCTCATTGCCCTGCGCTTCGCCGTGGAGTTCGAACAGCTGCTGTTGCTGGTGCTGATGGAGCCGGACTTGCTCTACGATCCCGAGATGCTGGATCAGCTGCTGCACGGCTGAACCTCTCAGGCATGCCACCTGACATGAAACAAAGAGGCCAACCTGGGGGTTGGCCTCTCTCATTGCGCAGCGCCGCCGGACTATTCGTCCTCCAGCTCCTCACGGGCGGCTTCCACGTCGAGCCGCTCCATGGCATCCAGCGGCTCGCATTCGGCCGCCTCGCCGTAGAGCGCCTCGGCGGCCGCCATCTTGCTCTTGCCATGCATCATCACCATGGCATTGGCGTACTCCATGCGAGCGATGGCGGAGTGGGGAATGATGGCCAGCGCCGCCTTGAAGTGGCGATCAGACTCTTCTTTTTTGGCGCCATAGGTGATGCCACCTATCATGGCCCCCAGCTTGTCGATGATCTCGGCGTGCCAGGCACCGAAGGCAATGTGGGCTTCCGCATGGTCGGGGGCAAGTGCCAGCGCCTTTTCCAGACTGGTCTTGATCTTGTCACCTATGCCGATGGATAACGCCTTGGAGACAGAAATCACCTGGCTGTAACGGCCCAGCGCAAGGGCGTGAAAATACCAGGCGTTGACGTTGTCGGGCTGACGCTTTTGCAGTTTTTCGGCGTTGCTTGCGGCCAGCTCGAATGCTTCCCGCTTGGCATACTTGTCATCCAGCAGGTAGCTGGCGTGGATCACCAGCGCCTTGTTCGCCACGTTGAGGCCATCCTCGCCGGCGCCCAGACCCAGGGCGACGGCCCGGGCGAAATCACCGGCGTGATAGGCCCGCCAGGCTTCCTGTACCTGCTCATCTTCCGGCCAGGGTTCGGCATCCCCCTGGTGCAGGCGATCCCAGTTCTGCTCAAGGCGCTCCCCGGCATAGTCATAGGCCGCCTCTGGCCAGGGGAAGGGGGTGAAGTCGGACAAGTTGGGTTGTGAAGTGGTCATATGATTCTCCCTGTTAAAAACACAATCAAAAACACAGTTCTGTTAACCCGCCGTCGTGGCAGGCTGGTAATGGGTGGCGATGGCATCCAGATGGGCGCGGGCATTGGGCCGCAGACAAGGTGCCACCAGCTGCATCACCTGAAACACCCCCAGGGCTATGTCGGCATCCGCACGCGGGTGCAACGCCCGCTGATAGGAGATCCAGAAAGTGCCCACCAACGCTATGTTGGCCGCCAGAGCGCCGATCTGGGCGTCGCTGCCCAGCAGCAAGCCACTGCCGGACAGGCTGTGGCAAATGGCGGCGGCGGTCTGCTCCTTGCGCCTCAGCAGGGCCGAGAAGCGCAGCTCCACCTTGTGGTTGCCACTCATCAGGGTGCTGATGTCGTAGTAAAAGAAGCGATACTTCCAGATGAGCTCGAACATCAGGTGCAAGAAGAACCAGATGTCTTCCGTCTCGTCCAGCGGGGGGGTGACAGTGTCGAGCAGATGGGCCATCTCCTGTTCGAACTCGCCGAACAGGGCGTTGACTATCTCCTCCTTGTTATGGAAGTGGTAATAGAGGTTGCCCGGACTCATCTCCAGCTCGGCCGCGATGGCGGAGGTGGTGACGGTCGGCTCTCCCAGCAGGTTGAACTGGGCGAGGGCGGTTGCCAGGATGCGATCCCGCGTCCGCCGCTTGGGTTTGCGGTCCATGCTACTCCTTCGGTTGGCGACGACCCTTGCCGCCATAACGGTGGGTCAGCCAGTGCTGCAACTGGGTCAGTGAGGCATCCAGCGCCGCTACCGAGCCGGTGCCCGGGGTCAGCAGGGAGCGCTGTTCATCGGCCAGTGCACCCAGATCAAGCTCCAGACCATGCCTGGCGAGAATGGGGCCAAGCTCGGCCCGTCGCTGCCACAGATCCCGGCGGGTATGCTGGAAGGCGTGCTCGCACAGACGGCGGCGATCCCGGTAACTGAACACATTGGTGAAGAACATCTTGCCATCGGCCGGGGAGGGCTCGAACAGCAGGGCGTCGGCCTGTGGATACTGGTGCTTGTAGCGATCCATGCCCACGTGCATGCGCGAGTGGATGATGGCGCGAAAGGTCTGGGCCAGTACCACCGGCAGGCCGCTATCCACCAGACTGGCGGGGTGTTCACTGGCCAGCCCTGCATCAAACGGCACCAGCGGATTGATGCAGAACACCAGATCGGCCCCCTCCTGCAGCGCCACCGAGGCGTGCAGCGTCTTGATCAGGGCCCCGTCCACGTAGTAGCGACCATTGATCAGCGACGGGGGAAACAGACCGGGCAGGGCGGCAGAGGCCTGCACCGCCGCCGAGATGGGCACCTGATCCAGCCCCGGGCTGCCAAAGGCGACCGCGCGGCCGGTATCGAGCTCGGTGGCGATGACGAACAGACGGTTCTTGAGTTCACGAAAATCGTTGCTGCGGCCCCGGCGAGAGAAGAACTGGGTCAGGATCCTGTCCACCCCGCGACTGTCGAACAAGCCGGTCGGGATCGCCTTGGACAAGCCTTGCAAGGAGCCGAGCAGGCTCTTGTGCAAGGGGGCGGAGAGGTAATCGGCCAGGCACTCCCAGGCCAGTGGCGGCAAGGAGGAGAGCCGCTTCGCGTATTCACCGAAGGCGGGTCGCAGCAGGGTGGAGGGATCGAAAAATTCGCCGCTGTCGTCGCTTAACAGGATCCGCACCAGCTTGTCGGGGGAGATGCCATTGGCCAGCGCCGAGGCGATCACGGCCCCCGAGCTGACCCCCACGTAGATGTCGGCCTGCTCGAAACGCAGCCCCTTGATGCTGTCAGCCAGGGCGGCGCAGGCTCCGATCTCGTAAATCCCTCCCAGAGGTCCACCTCCGGCGAGGGCAATCGCAATCGTGCTCATGACATGGCCTCCCTTCTCAAGCAAAACCGGCCCAGCAAGAGGGCATGGGCCGGTGGGTTATGACGCAAGGCCAATCAGGCGTTGCTTGTCAGATCAGGAGAGTGCTGTCTCGCCTTTCTCCTTGACCTCTTTCACTACGCTCTCGACCTCGGTCGCCAGCGCCTTGACCTCTTCCTTCACCTTGGCGATGGGGGCGGTAGTGGCTTTCTTCACCGGTGCCTTCTTGACAACGGGTTTCTTGGCGGCAGTCGCGGCGGCGGGTTTGTGCTCCGCGGCCGGCGCGTCCTCTTCATCCTGCGCATCGATGAGTTGTTGCACCACCTCGGTCAGCTCGGCCATGCGCTTGGAGAGCTTGTCGATGTCCTTGCGGGTCGGGATGCCGAGGCTGGCGACGGCACGGGCCACGCGATCCTCGAACACTTGCTCCAGACGGCCCCAGGTACCCGTGGTCTTGTCGGTCATGGCAGCGATCTTCTCGTCTGCGCTCTGACGGGTACGGGTCTGCAATGCCTCGCCTTCCTGTACCAGGGCTTCGAAGATCTTGCCCCCTTCCTCTTGCGCCTTGGCGTAGGCGCCCAAGCCCGCCAGCCAGATCTGCTGGGTGGATTCCTTGATGGTCGAGGTGAGCTGGTTGTCGGTCACCGAGCTTGCCAGCGCTTTCAATTTCTTGGCCATGATTGTTTCCTTACTGGTGAGTGGGATATAGGTAATGACAACAACCTTGGTACATTCGTTGTGGCATTACTGAGCTTTCATCCTCAGTCTATGGAGAAAAAATAGAGGGTTCTACCTAATAACGGAACAGGCAGTCGTGGTAATTTTGGTCTGGGTCACGAAGATGACGTTCAAATGAATATTTCCATTTGAAGCGTGATATATCTAACAGCAACTAACAGCCCAATCAGTAAGGGAAATAAATACCATGGACTATTTCATCACGGGGGGCAGCGGTTTTATCGGCCGCCGGCTGATTAAAAAACTGCTGCAGCGCCCAAATAGCCGGGTGCATTTCTTGATGCGCGCAGCCCATCTTGAGCGGGTACCCGATCTGCTGGCCTACTGGGGGGTCGACGCGCAGCGCGCCATTCCGGTTGTCGGGGACATGACCCATCCGCAACTCGGCGTGAGTGTGGCCGAGCAGGAGCCACTCATCGGCCGGATCGATCACTTCCTCCATCTCGCCGCCATCTATGATCTCAACGCCAAGGCGGGCATTCAGCAGCAGGTCAACGCCGAGGGTACCCGCCAGGCACTGCAACTGGCCGAACGACTCGGCGCCCGCTGCTTCCATCACTGCAGCTCCATAGCGGTGGCCGGCCTGTTCGACGGTCTGTTCAGGGAAGACATGTTCGATGAGGCCGAACACCTCGACATGCCCTATTTCCAGACCAAGCACGAGGCCGAGGGCATAGTGCGCCAGGAGAGCACCATCCCCTGGCGCATCTACCGACCCGGGATAGTGGTGGGGGATGCCAATACCGGCGAGATGGACAAGGTGGACGGCCCCTATTACTTCTTCAAGACCATCCAGAAGCTGCGCCGCATGCTGCCGCCCTGGATGCCCGCCATCGGGGTCGAAGGGGGGCGCATCAACCTGGTGCCGGTCAACTTCGTGGTGGATGCCATCGATCACATCGCTCACCTGGAGGGGGAGGACAACAAGGCGTTCCACCTGACCGACTCCCATCCGATGCGGGTTGGCGACATGCTGAGCACCTTCTCCCGCGCAGCCCATGCGCCCGAGCCCGCCATTCGCATCAATGCGGCCCTGTTCAGCTTCATCCCCCGCCATCTGATGACCATGCTGATGGCGCTGACGCCGGTGCGGCGCATTCGCGATGCGGCAATCGCCGATCTCGGCCTGCCCAAGGACATCTTCCGGCTCATCAACTATCCCACCCGCTTCGACAACCGCGAAGCCCAGCGGGTGTTGAAAGGGACCGGCATCGAAGTGCCCCCGCTGCACAGCTATGCCTGGCGGCTGTGGGATTACTGGGAGCGTCACCTCGACCCCGAGCTGTTCATCGATCGCACCCTGCGCGGCCGGGTCGAGGGCAAGGTGGTGCTGATCACAGGCGCCACCTCCGGCATCGGCAAGGCTACCGCAAGAAAGCTGGCCGAGGCGGGCGCAACAGTGCTGACCATTGCCCGGGACGAACACAAGATTGCCGAAACCCAGGCCGAGTTTGCCGAGCAGGGCTTGACCCTGCAGGTCTATCAGGGGGATCTGGCGGATCTGGCGCAGGGGGAGGCGATCACCCGGCAGATAGTGGCCGAGCATGGCGGGGTGGACATCCTCATCAACAATGCCGGCCGTTCCATCCGCCGCGCTATCGAGGACTCTTTCGAGCGCTTTCACGATCTGGAACGCACCATGCAGCTCAACTACTTCGGCACCCTCAAGGTGATCATGGGGGTGCTGCCCACCATGATCGAGAAGAAGAAGGGCCACATCATCAACATCTCCTCCATCGGGGTGCTGACCAATGCGCCGCGCTTCTCCGCCTACGTCGCCTCCAAGTCGGCGCTCGACGCCTGGGTGCGTACCGCGGCGTCCGAGTTTGCCGACAAGGGGGTCAACTTCTCCATCATCAACATGCCACTGGTGAAAACCCCCATGGTGGCGCCGACCAAGGTGTATGAGCAGGTGCCCATGATGACGCCGGAAGAGGCCGCCGACCTGGTGTGCGACACCATCATCAACAAGCATGTGCGACTGGCCACCCGGCTCGGGGTGTTCGGTCAGGTGATCCATGCCCTGGCGCCGCGGGTGGCCCAGGTGATCATGAACACCAGCTTCCGCACCTTCTCGGATCCCAAAGAGGGCGGCGAGTCCAAGGCCTCTGCGGATCAGATGGCGGTATCTACCCTGATCAAGGGCATTCACTTCTGATTTGAGGAAGTATTCGATAAACCGGGGCCTGAGCAATCAGGCCCTTTTCGTTTGTGGCTGGGAGCGGGCAAGCAGGGTCAGCAGCAGGGCCGTGGTACGGCGCGAGTAGATGAGGGAGAGGTGGCCAAGGGCGGCGAGCTCTATGTCTTCCATACCCTCCATCCGCTGACGGGACTGGGGCAACACGAAGTTGTCATGGCTGGTGCGCACCGAAATCCCGGGTACGCACAGCGGCACGGCGGCGAAGCGTTGCAGCCAGCCGGAGCCCGGCTCCATCTCCCGTGCGTTGTCTCCCAGGCCAAGGGCAGCCAGCTGGCTGCCCTGATGAGGGGTCGCCAGGGTGATGAGTTGCGCCACCTTGCCACCACCGGCCAGGGCCAGGTAGTCACGGCACACCAGCCCGCCCATGCTGTGGCCGATCAGCACCAGCTGAGCGGCGCCGGTGGCGGCCAGCACCTCGTCGATGCGCCTGGCCAGCAGGGGGACCATGTCATCGAGATGACCGAAGGGAGGAGTCAGAGTCACGGTGGCAACCACGTGGCCGGCGGCTTCCAGGCGGGCGCGCTGCAGCCGCCAGATCCCGCGACTGCAGCCATAACCGTGTACCAGCAGCAGGGGCAGGGGAGAAGGGGTGAGCCTGTCCGGCGCCATCAGCAGCCGCTCAAACGGCAGCAGCCAGGTGAAGGTGAGCAGGTAGGCGAACATCTCCCGGATCACCATGTGCAGCCAGGCACGCAGACCGATGGCGGGGACAGGGTAGAAACGGGAGAACCCCCAGGTCAGCAATACCACCAGGCAGCGCAGCCCCAGCAGGGCCAGCACCACAAACAGCAGGGAGAGCAGGGGAGAGAGACCAATGACCAGATGAGCGATGCCCCCGAGGAGCGTCACTTCAACCAGCAGCAGTATGAGCAGTTGTCTTGTGATCGTCATGAGCCCATCATCCGACTTGCGTAAAGCGGATGTCAAATGACCCTTTCATCAATGTGATAACGGCCGCGTAATCGGCCCGATCACTATGATAAAAATCCGTTGGGCAGGGTTATTTGCAATACTGTATATCCGTACATATACTTGTGGTCACTATCATGAGGAGGACGCCACTATGGCCGTTGAGATCAAATATGTTGTCGTGCGTGGGGGAGTGGAGAAGATGACCTTTGCCAGCAAGAAAGAGGCGGATGCCTATGACAAGCTGCTGGATACCGCCGATGAGTTGATGACCCTGCTGGCGGGGGCACCTGTCGCCCTCGAGCCCGAACAGCAGGAGAGCCTGGCCTTCTATCTGGCCGAACAGCGTGATGTACTGCAAAACGTGCTGCGCGGTGGCAAGGGGCAGGGGAGCCCCAAAGAGGAGCCCCAAAAGACGGCAGAGAAGAGCGATGCCGACAAGCCCAAGGGGAAATCCCTCAAGAGCGTGGCCTGAGGGACGGGGGAGAGGCGCCGGTTGACATTATCCTCATGGCGCCTCCACCAACCATTCACATATTAAGCATTAAAAATCATTTTTACGGCTATTTGTCCCGAGAATTTTCCAACCAGCGTGCATATCCATTGAATAATACCAGCATGTTGTGCACACAGGTTGCAACGGATGATTCAATCTCACACACGCCCGGATTGTCAGTCACACAGTGATGCCGATAACCCCATTTATCGGCATCAGCTTTTGAGCGGGGTAGCAGGCCTCCATTCCATGAACCAAGCAAGCAAGCAAGCACCATCATGACTTCTATGTTACTTCCGCCCGCCATGCCGCTGTTTGATGGCCTGGCTCACCTGGAGGCGGGCAATCCCCAGGTCAATCAGTATCTGGCCAACCTCAGCCTGAACGACGTGCCCGATGCGGGTCTAGTCTACGAACTGGCGGTCGACTGGCTGCTGGAACAGCGCCACAGCGAGAACAACTACAAGACCTACCGCAGCGAGTTGACGACGTTTCTGCACTGGTGTTTCAGCGAGCTGGCCATCAGCCCGAAAGATCTGACCCGGCGCATCATGATGCGCTACCTCGACTACTGCCAGGCGCCGCCAGAGCCGCTGATTGCCTACCGCAACGTGGCACAGTTCATCCTCGACAAGGAGTGGGGAGAGCGGCTGCCCAATCCCTTGTGGCGACCCTTTCTCGGCAAACGGGAACTGGGCCGCGAGCTGCCATACCGTCTGAGCGAGCAGGCAATGAAGACCAAGCTCGCCATCCTGTCGGCCTTCTTCCAGTTTCTGATCCAGGAAGAGTACATGGACAGAAATCCCGCTCTGCTGCTGCAGCGAGTCAAGCGACCAGTCCAGCAGGAGCCTGATGATCAGGGCCAGGCCTTCAGCGAGTTGCAATGGTCCTACGTGATGCAGGCCGCCGACCGGCTGGCAACCGAATCACAAGATCAGCACGAGCGCAGCCGCTTCCTGATAAGCCTGATGTACGCCTGTTATCTGCGCATCTCCGAGGTGGCAGCCAGACCCGGTTTCACACCCGTCATGGGCCAGTTTCGCCGCGATGGAAAAACCGGCGTCTGGGGGTATTACATTCCACGCAGCAAGGGTGGCAAGCGGCGCACAGTGGCGGTATCCCATGCCTTGCTGGAGGCCCTCGAACGCTATCGCATCTTTCTGGGATTGTCGCCATTGCCGGCACCCAATGAACAGACGCCGCTCTTTGTACGCCACAAGGCTGCCGCACACGGCCGGGAACAAGGCGAACTCAATGCCAATCTCGGGATCCGCCAACTGCGCGAGCTGGTCATGACGGTCATCCAGACCGCAGCGAACCTGGCTGAACAAGACGGTTTTGCCCAGGACGCCGCCGAGATGCGCAACCTGACCCCGCATTCCATTCGCCACACCGGCATTACTCACGACATCAATCTCAACGGGCGGCCGCTATCCCATGTGCAGGCCGATGCGGGCCATGACAGCATAGACACCACCTCAAAGTATCTGCACACCGGCAACAGCGAACGCCATGAAAGTGCCAACCACAAACCGCTGGACCGGTTACACGAATGAACAGGCAATGAGTGAGAGATAACAATCAAGATGACATGCTCAATGGCCAACCCAATAGCGAGAATCTCCGGCCTGATAAACCCGGACCTGGCACCTCGCTCAGCCCAACAAACCACAACCGCGCATAATGTATATTATGTTAAACATGGCATCTTGTTTCCTGTTCCCACTAATTGAACTGTGTATAATGGAAACAATTGATCCTATCTCCGACCGGATGTCTTAAGTGGCTGAATTAACATCAGAACAACTAAAACCCGCTTTTGCGATTGAACAGTTCCCTGCCCTCAGCGAGATCGAACCCATACCCTTCGCCGCCTTGCAACCCAGAGCCATTTCCGGCATCAAGCGTCTCGCCAGTTTTGATGGCGACTGCCCGGTCATGCTGCTCAACGGCTTCCCCGGTGCAGATTATGAAGGTGTGTGTCAGACGCTGATCGCCGCCTCCAATGGCAAGGATGGTGACCTGTTCGATCTCTGTTACACAGAAAACCTGAACAACCCGTTCAAACCTATCTGGTTGCGTCTGCAGCCCGGTAGCGGCGTCGAATTTTGTGAAATGGTTGGCGAGCTGCTCAAGCTGATGAGCCACCACCTGGATGCCGAGCGCCTGGTCACCCGTATCATGCGCAAGCAGAACAACGATCCCAAGATAGATGACTTCCTCTCCGATCTGGCGGCCCATGTAGCCCAGGGACTCGAGTTCCAGCATCCCGTGCTCATCAACCTGCTGATCCATCATGAAGAGCAGGAAGCGCCCGTGATTTATGGCCGGGATCTGAACTGGGATACCCTGTTCGGCTCCATCAATTATCAGACCGAGCAAGGCTCTGTGTATGCCAACCAGCATCTGCTGGAGCCGGGCCTGTTGCGCCAGGCCAACGGTGGCTACCTTATTCTACAACTCGACGAGCTGCTGGATCAGCCCCACCTCTGGTTCAAGCTCAAGAACGCCATCCAGAAAGGCGAGCTGGACTGGAACGCCTATCAGGAAGGCAAGACCCTGACCCCTTTCTTCACCCCCGAAGCGACCCCTATCCGGTTGAAGCTGATCCTGGTTGGCGATCGCCTCGAAGTAGCCGAGTTCCAGATGCTGGACAGGGACATGTCCGAGCGTATCTTCCTGCGAGCGGATCTGGTGTCAGAGGTCAATATTGAGGAAGACTTGCCAGAGTTCCTGCAATACCTCGCCTGGATCCGTGAACGCTGGGCTCTGCTGGACTTCACCCCTGCCGCCATTGCGGCCATCTGCCGTCACGCCAGCCGCCTGTGTGATCATCAGGAGTGGCTCTCTTTGTCCGAGATCCAGCTTGGTGCCATCATGCGCATGGCCGACAGCCTGGCCCGCGAGATGGAAGCCGAAACCGTGACCGATGAGCATATCCGGCTCGCCCTGGAAGAGCAGGACTACCGCCTCAACTACCTGGTGGAACAGTCCGATCAGGGCGTCATCGATGGTCAGATCCTGCTGCAGACCGATGGTGAAGAGATTGGCCAGATCAACGGCCTCTCCGTCATCCAGGTCTCGGGCCACCCCTATGATTTCGGTGAACCGGTGCGCCTCACCGCAACCGTGCATCTGGGCGATGGCGACGTGGCGGATATCGAGCGCAAGGCCGAGCTGGCTGGTCATATCCACGCCAAGGCGATGATGATCATCCACGGTTATCTCTCCAACAAATTTGGTGCAGAGAACCCCTCGCCGCTTTCTGCCAATCTGGTGTTCGAGCAGTCCTACCACGAGATCGATGGTGACAGCGCCTCCCTCACCGGCCTGTGTGCCCTGCTCTCCGCCCTCGCCCGCCAGCCCATCTATCAGCACTTTGCCGTCACCGGCGCCGTCGATCAGTTCGGCAATGTGCAGGCAGTGGGTGGTGTGAACGAGAAGATTGAAGGCTTCTTCCGGGTGTGCAAGATCCACGGCCTCAATGGCAAGCAAGGCATACTGCTGCCTGGCACCAATGCCCAGCAGCTCAACCTCTCCGATGAGGTGATTGCCGCCGTCGCGGCGGGTCAGTTCCACATTCATCCGGTGGATCATGTGGAAGAGGCTATCGAGTTGCTGACCGGCTGCGTGGCGGGTGAACCGGATATGCCGGATACCCTGTTCGGCCGAATTCAGCAGCGCCTGGATGAACTGAATGGCACAGCGTTCAAGGGTGGCTTGCTCCGTCGCCTGCTGGGCCGGTTGTTCAGCGTGTAATAAAAGAAGAGATCGGAGTTGTTTAGCGCACAAGTGTACGCTAAATTGGCCCGGCTTTGACCCATATGAAGGATAAACAGCGTGACCCTAGACAATACCGCCATTGATGCCCGCCTTTCCCTGTGTGAACAAGGCAAAGACTCGTTTACCCGTGAAGAGCTGCTTGCCTGCAGCCGTGGCGAATTATTTGGTGAGGGTAACAGTCAGCTGCCCGCTCCCAACATGTTGATGATGGATCGCATCGTCAAGATCAACGATAACGGTGGCGAGCATGGCAAGGGCGAGATCCTGGCAGAGCTCGACATTACGCCGGACCTCTGGTTCTTCGATTGCCACTTCCCGGGTGATCCCGTGATGCCTGGCTGCCTGGGGCTGGATGCCATGTGGCAACTGGTCGGCTTCTTCCTCGGCTGGAAGGGTGGCCCGGGCAAAGGCCGTGCACTGGGTGTAGGCGAAGTGAAATTCACCGGCCAGATCCTGCCGACCGCCAAGAAAGTGACCTACAAGATCACCTTCAAGCGCGTGATCAACCGCAAGCTGGTGATGGGGATCGCCGATGGCGTGGTGGAAGTGGATGGCCGTCCCATCTATAGCGCCACCGACCTGAAAGTGGGCCTGTTCAAAGATACCACCGCATTCTGATCGACTGATCCCGTGGTAAGACAGAGATAACGTAAAGGGGCCGCGATGGCCCCTTTCCTTTTGTAATGAGTGATGAAGTACCTATTACTTCATGAAGAGGCCTGAGCCCCGCCCTTCCATGGCGTCACGCCAACCACCAAGCCAATGCCCTCGGGCATCCAGGCATTGATACGGACACGCTTCTTTCTGTTTGCCGACCACGCCAGCCTGATAACCACGAGCACGAGCTCTTTCCAGACGGTCCCGTTTCTGTCTCTTCATCATCTACGACCCTCTTCGTGGAACAAAAAAAGCGACCAATTTTTCATCGGTCGCTTTCATCTTTACCCCACAGGGTGGGCAGGGTCAAACAAAAAATTCCATGCTATCCGGTCATTGTGACACAAGACACTGAACCGCATTAATTTTTAGTGACATGCCTTTTTATCGTTGGTAGCGGCGCAGCCAGGTAAACGGCAGGGCCAGCAGAGTCAACCAGAACAGGCTGCCACCACCGCTGCCACCATCCTGACCGGTCTGGTTGTTGACCGGCGCATTGGCGACCACGTAGTTGGCAGGCTCATTGTTTTTGTAATCCTTCACAACCGGCGCCAGCTTCACGCTGACCACAGTGGCATTGCTGCGATTGTTGAGATCGCTCTCGCTGTTGTAGCGGAAAGCCGTCGCCGCCACGGTACCATCCGTGCTGATGCCACTGGCATAAGCGATGTGGTAGTAGTAGCCGTTCTGGGCACACTGCTTGGCACCCGCATCATCCAGCCCGCAGATCAGGTCGTTCAGATACCAGTTGTTGCCGGTCGCCGCGTTGAGCAGGAAACCTTCCTGCATGCGATTGGTACCGTTGACCACAGGCTGAGTCTGATGACGGGAATCGCGCCAGCCAACCACCATGTTGTGGTTGTTGATGGCGGCCGCCTCGGAACCAGAACCGCTCAGCGGCTTGTCCTGCAGGGAAACAACGGCATTGGTGGTCGGGGTGTTGAGATTGAACACGAACATCTCGACCGGGCGGTTCTGGCCCTTGTTGATGCGATAAAGCTGGTTGCCAATCACATAACCGTTGTCATTGACCCCCACAGCCCAGCTGTGTTGCAGCTTGGCGTCATCCTTGCCCGGCTCGCCTTCGGCCAGCGGTATGATTTGGGTGGTGCCCACCTTGCTGTTATCCAGGTCCAGCGTCCAGTATGCCGCCAGGTTGCGACCATCCAGGTAGTTGGTCCCTATCTCGCCGGTGGAGGAGTAACCCACCCCGTAGAGGCTGCCGTTGAATTTGCCAACGCCGAGCGCGGAGGCGGTCTGCACCACCTCGTTGCGGGCGCGGGCATATTCATTGGCCTGGACCAGCTTGTTGAAGGTGCCAGTGCTGTTGAGCAGCCAGAAACTGGCCTGGGTGTTGAGGCCAGGGCAGTAGCGATAGTCACCATACTGGCCATCGTTGCCGGCGAAGCACCAGTTGTAGGTCTCGGAATTGACGGCGATGTTCTTGCCGGTGGCGGCGGTGCCGGTCACCAGATACTGGCCGTTGTCCAGCTTCTTGATGCTGGTTGGCACGCTCAGGCTGTGGGTGCTGGCGCCATCCTTGAGGTTGACGCTGTTGCCTTCCTCGACGACGGCAAATGCGGTGCGCAGCTTGCCATCCATCTTGTAACCGACGCGGGTGCCCGATACGTCGCCCAAAGCGGTGACCAGACCATCGGTTTCGTTGCTGACCACAGACCCTACGTTGCTGCGCTGATCTGTTTTGGCCAGAAAGTCGACACGCCACTGATAAGCAAAGTTGCTCTTGTCGTTCCAGAAGGAGTTGCAGACCGAGTTGGAGAGCATGCAGCCCTGCTCAAAACGGAAACGATCGACCAGGAAGTCGGCAAACTGCACGGTCGAGAAGTGTTCGGCCATGTTGTTTTTGGTGTTGATCCCGATGAGCCCGTTGCCATCGGCACTGATCCCGCTGGCATATCCCTTGTCAGACCCGTCGACAATGGTGAAAAAGGGGCTTTGTGCCGCCTGGGCATGCAGGCTGGCGCTGACCAGAATGGCCAGCATGGATAATTGCTTTTTCATCTACTTCCTTAGTCCTGATGTTTCAACGCTTCCAACTCCTCCCAACGGGAGAAGGCTTGTTCCAATGCAACTTCTGCTGCATTCAGGGCATCCAGTTTGAGCTGGGTTTGATCGCTCGGCAGGGCGAAGAAACCGGGATGGTTTACCTCAGCCTGCAGGGCATCAAGCTCAGTCTCCAGCTGTTCCAGTCGGGCTGGCAGATTATCCAGCTCCAGCTGCAACTTGTAAGAGAGTTTTTTGGTTTTTGTGACCGCCTGGCTCGCCACAGCGACAGGCTCTGGCGTTTTGGCCTGCGCCACTTTCGCCGCCTGTTGCGTGCTTTGCAAGGCACGGGTCGCCATCATGTCGGCATAGCCGCCCACATAATCGCTGATGCGGCCATCCCCTTCAAACAGCCAGCAACCGGTGACCGTATTGTCAATGAAACGACGGTCATGGCTCACCAGCAACAGGGTGCCAGGATAGTCTGCCAGCAGCTCTTCCAGCAGTTCCAGCGTTTCGACATCCAGGTCGTTGGTTGGTTCATCGAGGATCAGTAAATTACTGGGCTTCAAGAACAATTTGGCCAACAGTAAACGGTTTTTTTTCGCCTCCTGACAAGGCTTTCACCGGGGTTCGTGCCCGCTTGGGTTCAAACAGGAAGTCCTGCAGGTAACCCAGAATGTGACGGGAGCGACCGCGCACCATCACTTCCTGCTTGCCCTCCCCCACGTTGTCCATCACAGTCTGCTCGGGATCGAGCTGATCACGATACTGGTCAAAATAGGCCACTTCCAGCTTGGTGCCGCCCTTGACCAGACCACGGCTGGGCTCGAGCTGACCGAGCAACAGCTTGATAAGGGTGGATTTACCGCAACCGTTGGGCCCCACCAGGGCAATCTTGTCGCCGCGCAGCACCTGCAGATCCAGCCCCTGGAACAGGGTCCGATCACCAAAGTCCAGCCCCAGCCCTTCGGTCTCGAATACCAGCTTGCCGGAACGATTCACATCGTCCATCTGCAGCTTGGCCTTGCCCTGCAGCTCGCGACGCTGGGAACGCTCCATCCGCATCGCCTCGAGGGCACGAACGCGCCCTTCGTTGCGGGTGCGGCGCGCCTTGATCCCTTGGCGGACCCACACCTCCTCCTGCGCCAGCTTGCGATCGAATTCGGCGTTTTTCAGCTCCTCGACCCGCAGCCACTCCTCTTTGCCCAGCAGGTATTGATCGTAGTTGCCAGGCCAGGAGGTGATCTCGCCGCGATCCAGATCGATGATCCGGGTCGCCAGCTTGTGGATGAACTCCCGATCGTGAGAGATGAAGACGATGGCGCCACGGAAATCTTTCAGGAACTCTTCCAGCCAGTTGATGGCTTCGATGTCCAGGTGGTTGGTCGGCTCATCCAGCAGCAACAGATCCGGGTCGCAGGCCAGCGCCCGGGCCAGGGCGACTTTGCGCAGCCAGCCACCGGAGAGGCTATCCAGGGTCGCGTCGGGATCGAGGTTCAGCAGGGTCAGTACCTGGCTGATACGGGTCTCGAACTGCCAGCCATTCTGATAATCGAGCTGTTCTTGCAGCTCGCTCATGATGCGAATGTTGGCATCGCTCGGATCGTGGGCCAGCTCCATGGAGATATGGTGATACTGCTTGAGCAGCTCGCCGACGCCGGCCAGCCCCTCGGCCGTGTAGTCAAACACGGTCAGATCGCTGGAGGCGGGCGGATCCTGCTCGAGGCGAGTCACCTTCAGATCCTGCTGTTGCACCATGCGACCGTCATCGAGCGGCAGTTCGCCGGCGATGACCTTCATCAGGGTGGACTTGCCCGCCCCGTTGCGCCCGACCAGACAGAGACGCTCACCGCGCTCTATGCTGAGCTCGGCATTGTCGAGCAGCGGGAAATCACTGAACGACAAGCAAGCGCCGTGCAATGTTAAAAGAGCCATTTTCGTTCCTTATTTCATATGAAAAAACGGGCGACAGACTGGGTCTGCTCCCGTTTCATCGTCAAATCAGCATTCATCCTGACGTGCCACCCAGGCCTTCAACTCAACCAGCGTGAAGGGCCAGCCCAGCTCGCGGTCCGCCTCATCCCGCAGCACAGGAATGCGTACCCGGTAGGCGGCAAGCCACCCGGCATCGTCCATGATGTCGCATTGGCGAGTCTGGCCAGCCAGCCCGGCCTCCTCCACCAGCCCCCATGCCTGTTCGCACAGATGGCAGCCGTCGGTGTGAAACAGGGTCAGCATCACGCCTCCGTTGGCGCCTCGGCGTGGGTGATGATCCAGCAGTTGTGGATATGCTGGTTACGTTCGAAGTCCTTCGGTCGGGTCTGCTGGGTGATGTTGCGAGCCTTGAGACCCGCGGCCTCGAGCCCGGCCAGATCCATCTTGAAGTGACGCTTGTTGTTGGAGAACACCAGGGTGCCGTCGGCCGCCAGCAGTCGCTTCAGGTGCTGCATCAGCAACAGGTGATCGCGCTGCACGTCGAAACTCTCGTCCATCCGCTTGGAGTTGGAGAAGGTGGGCGGATCGATGAAGATGAGGTCGTACTGATCGTCCGCTTCCGACAGCCACTTCAGGCAGTCGGCCTGCACAAACTTGTGCTGACGACCCACCAGCGAGTTGAGTCGCATGTTGTCCTGCGCCCAGTTCAGGTAGGTATGGGACATGTCGACCGTGGTGGTCTCGCTGGCGCCGCCAAGACCCGCGTGCACGGTGGCACTGCCGGTATAGGCGAACAGGTTCAGGAAGCGCTTGCCCCTGGCCATCTGACCCAGCATGCGACGAGTCTGACGGTGGTCGAGGAACAGGCCGGTATCCAGGTAGTCGTAGAGGTTGACCCACAGACGGGCGCCGTACTCCTGCACCTCCATCCGGTGCTGCTCTTCGGAAAGCTTCTGATACTGCTGTTTGCCCTCCTGGCGCTCGCGCACCTTCAGGATCACCTTCTCGCCGTCCATGCCGGTCACCTTGATGGCGGCCTGAACCATGTCGAGCAGACGCTGACGGGTCTTCTGGGCGGGGATGTCCTTGGGCGCGGCATACTCTTGCACCACCAAATAATCCTGATAGCGGTCGATGGCGGCGTTGTATTCCGGCAAGTCGGCATCGTAGAGGCGGTAGCAGTCGATACCCTCTTTGTTGGCCCACTTCTCCAGCGTCTTCAGATTCTTGCGCAGACGGTTGGCAAAGTCCTGTGCCACCTCTTTTTGGGAGGCCACCGAGTCGAGCGCTATCTGGTAGTTGCGCAGCTGGCACTCAAGCGCGCCGTTGAACAGGCGATATTGCTTGTCGGCGCGCAGGCGCAGACAGCTGAGCAGTTCAGGCGAGGCAGAGAGAATGGAGACTCTCCAGCCCTGGAAGCTGCGACGCAGGGCATCACCGAGGGCCTGGTGCACTTCCAAGAGCGCAGGGAACTCGCCAAGACGCTCGCCATAGGGCGGGTTGGAGATAAGCATGCCGACTTGGCGGGTCTCCCCTTGACCTTCTTCCCCTTCAACAGGGGCCGGCATCGGCAACGGGTTTTCCAGCGCGGTGACATCGGCCTGCTTGAAGGTGATGAGGTGGGCCACACCGGCCGCCTTGGCGTTGTCGCGGGCCTTCAGCAGCACACGGGGGTCGGCATCGCAGCCAAACAGCTTCACCTCGCAGCGCTGCATGCCGCGCTTGGCGCGCACCTGGGCTTCCATCATCAGGCTCTGCCACAGCTCGCTATCGTGCTGCAGCCAGCGATCGAAGCCGAAACGTTCGCGGCGCAGGGCCGGCGCCATGTCGGCGGCGATGAAGGCCGCTTCAATCAGCAAGGTACCGGAGCCACACATGGGGTCCATCATGGGCTCACAGGCCCAGCCGCTACGGGCAATCATGGCGCAGGCCAGGTTCTCCTTGAGCGGCGCCTCGCCTGTGCCCTGACGATAGAAACGCTGGTGCAGCGCCGGGCCTGACAAGTCCAGCGTGATATTGGCCTTGCCTTTGCCCAGGTGCGCCATGATGCGAATATCCGGCGATTTCTTGTCCACATCCGGGCGCACGTGACCGCGCTTGGTGAAGCGATCGACGATGGCATCCTTGATCTTCAGCGCGCCGTACTGGGTATTGCGAATGGCGGGGTTGGTACCGGTAAAGTCCACCGCTATGGTGGAAGTACCGGAGAAATGCTCTTCCCAGGGGATGGTGTGGGCGCCGAGATAGAGATCCAGATCGTCGTTCATCTGGAATTCGGACAGCACCAGCACGATGCGGGAGGCAAAACGGCTCCACAGGCAGGCCTTGTAGCCAATGGCCAGTTCGCCTTTGAAATGGACACCAGCGACCGTCTCACGGACCTGCTCTGCGCCCAGGGTGGTCAGCTCGTCGGCCAACAGGTTTTCCAGCCCCTTGGGGCAGGTTGCAAAAAATTCTTTCATCACGCTCACGGGGATGCCATAAAAATAGTGCCGCATTATACCTTAAGAGCCGATCCTGAGCAGCAAAAGCTTGGTGATGACGCCAGAAACAGGGCGTTTCTCTACATGTTGGCCGGCTCACCTCCCCGCCCATTCTGCCATTCCCCTTGATACCAGGATGGGCGAGCCAGGCATTCGATGATGCCTTGCGCCAACTCACCTGATGGGGTGACAGGGTATCACCGCAAACTAGCGACAATCTGAACTGGGTTATATCTCCCTTGTCAGCAGGCTGAACATATTCCACATCCATAGCGAAGAGAATATCGACACATCATGATTGCCATATCTGACAGGCGTCAAACAAGACTCATTGAGTTATTATCCTTCCGACAGAGCATGTCCTTTCGTTACCCCGTGTTTTTGCCCTCCCGTTATCGTCCGAAAACAGGAGGGCTATTTTTTTACTTGCCGCGCCCCGCTATTACATCAACTGTCAGACTGTCATATCTATCAGGTTTCAGGCGCAACCATACGTCTTAAAATAGCCGGGTGGCTGGAACAACAGCTTATTCCTCCTGTAGTGTGTGTTTGCCGCCCTCTCATCCTCTTGATGCGAGGGCATTTTTGTTGGTGGCATATGAGTATTCCCATAATGCCTCTGGCAATCGTCGATATCTGAATCAAAAAACTCGCTCGTCTTTGGGGATGTCACCAGATATTGATCGTTCCTGCTCTGTTCAGGCTCACTTGGTCATAAGCAAAATATAAAAAACCGCATCTCGCGGGTCTGTTACATCCAGAACAAGGGCATCAAATAGCCCAACGCAGGCCGAATGATGTCACGGCTACGTGTTTTCTGCCGGGTACATTATCCATCTTGGGGGCATACCCGATTTCCAAAGCCAGATTTTTATAGCCCAGGCTGACAACGGGCAGTACCGCAAAGCCATTGATACCTGAACCATCAAGATAGCCGGCCTGCAGTCCCAGACCGGCAAAGAAGTTCTCGGTGAGATACCACTCCTTGCGATACATGAAGCCTGCATAGGCCGCAAATTTTTCGTAAGAGTCCTCATAGCCACCGCCACGCAATGAGAGCTTGCCGGTATCGTTATTTCCCAGAAAAACCCAATCCACCCCGAGCCCCGGATTGATATTGTTGAAGTCACAGGTTTTTCCGTGCGGTCCCTTGGCCGCTTGGCAACCACTGTGGATTGATGCTCCGTAGATGAGGACCGACAAATCTTCTGTCGCAGAAACGGTCAAAGGCAGAAATAATAGACTACTGGTCAGTAGATACTTGTTTATTGTCATGAGTCGTTTCCCTGATCATGTTGCTTACACGTATCAACCAGATACACACGTATTACACATCACAATTTCGAGACTACGGCGTTTGCAAACAAGCCTCAAGCGACACATGTCACAATTATCAGGTTAATGGAGGTAAACGAGCAAAAATAGAAACGTGACCAGACAGGAAGTTTCATGTTGAATTCATAATGAAGAAAAATACCCTGAACCAGAATGACATCAGGTTATTTTGCACCCACCGACAGAAGACAGGCGTCAACCATCACCCCACCTGACGGTATTGTGTCTGGGTCGACACCCTGGCGCTCATGCGATTGTTCATTACCTTGATCACCCCGAAACGGGGCAGGATCTTGCTGGCGGTCAAAATAAGATCATCCGTCAGATTCAGACAGACGCTGGCCTGTTCACCCGCCTCGATCACCATGAACTCCCCCTTGCCATGAGGGGTATTCATGCACACCAGGGCGCCGGTCTCAGGAATAACGAAGGGATGAACTTCACCAAAGAACCAGCTTTGCGGCATCAGGGGTTTATAAAAGCGACTGACGGCGATGGCATTGAGTACCAACTGGACCTGATGGGGAGTGCTCCAGTCGAGTTCGGCAGCCTTGTCCATCAATTGATAATAGAGGGCGGCATCGTCCACGCAAAAAGGCTGGGTGGTGAAGGAACAGGGGACAAGCTGTCGCCCTTTATATTCGGTCGCGAATATCATGCGATCGGATAAATCCAGCATCAGACGATCATCATGAGCATCATAATGCCACTGCCAATTGTCATTGGGTTGGATACACATGGGGGTGCCCTTACTGGAAGTCGTTACTCGACTTTATTCCATGTCGAGAATTTCAGCAACTTTAAATAAAGGGCACCCATTTATTTCTTAAATATGGGTCACAATCTCTTTGACCAGACTCGGGCCTTTATAAATAAAGCCGCTGTAAATCTGGACCAGACTGGCTCCCGCTGCCAGCTTCTCCCGCGCCGCCATGGCGCTGTCTATGCCCCCTACCCCTATGATGGGCAGGGCGCCGTCCAGTGCCTTGGCCAGCTGGCGGATCACCTCTGTGCTCTTGTGCTGCAAGGGACGCCCACTGAGGCCACCCGCTTCACCTGCGTGGGGCATGTCATAGATCATGTCACGCGCCAGGGTGGTATTGGTGGCAATCACGCCATCGATCCCGTTTTTGATCAAGGACGCGGCCACCTGATTAATTTCATCCAGACTCAAATCCGGTGCAATTTTAACGGCGAGCGGCACGTACTTCTTATATTGGGCAGCCAGCTCCTGCTGACGAACCTTGAGCGCGGCCAGCAACTCATCGAGTGCGTCACCGTATTGCAGCTGCCGCAGACCCGGGGTATTGGGGGAAGAAATATTGACGGCAATATAACCGGCATGATCATAAACCTTGTCCATGCAGATCAGATAATCATCCTTGCCCTGTTCTATCGGGGTGTCCTTGTTCTTGCCGATATTGATGCCGATGACGCCCTGGTATTTGGCTTTCTTGACCTGGGCAACCAGATGGTCGACGCCCTTGTTGTTGAACCCCATCCGGTTGATGATCCCCTCTGCCGGAATAACCCGGAACAGACGAGGCTTGTCATTGCCGCTCTGGGGCTTGGGGGTCACTGTACCTACTTCAATAAAGCCAAACCCCATGGCACCAAATGCATCGATGCACTCCCCGTCCTTATCCAGACCCGCAGCCAGTCCGACCGGATTGGCAAAATAAAGCCCCATGACAGTGACGGGGCGTTTGGGCAGTGAGTGGCGGAAGAAACAATCAAGTGGCGTACCGAGAAGGCGGGGCAAATATTTGATGGAGAGATCGTGTGCCTGTTCAGGATTGAGCTTGAACAAGAAATGCCTGGCGAGGGGGTACAACATTTTTGCTCCTTAAAAAAGCCCCGGCAACTGGCCGGGGCTTCAGGGGTTATGCCGAGGTTCGGCAATTCAACTGGAGCAGGTTCAACTCTCGCAAGGCCACCGAGAACTTGGCGAACTCGTGGGTGCTCGTGGTCTTGAAGTCGGCCAACATATGGGTCCAACGGGACAAGAGTTGCTCATGCTCCGAAATCCAGTCGGCCAGTATGGTAGCGCATTCTCCCTGCTCTTTGCACCCTTCCAGTACCACAGATGTGAGGCTGCGCTGCTGCCAGTCCAGATCTTCACGGAAGGAGGCCCGTGCCATCGCCTGCCAGTGGTTGCCCACCGGTTGATGGTTGATCTGATCGAGGAACCAGTGCAGATCCAGCTTGGCGCCGAGGCGATAGTAGACATTGGCGGCGCGCACTATGTCGGTCTTGTGCTCCGCGGCAATCTGCGCCAGATCCAGGCTGGAGAAGAGGCTGCTCATATGGGCCACCTGACGGGCGATGGCATCCGGCACCTGCTTGGCCACCAGCGCAGCCACTGCCTGCTGGTGCTCGGCCACCTCGCTCTCGTCCATCACCTCGTAGAGGTGGGTCCCCAGGGTCTCGAACGCCGGGCGGAAGAAGGCGATGTTCTCCGCTATGCTCCAGCTGCGATTGCGGGCACGCAGGAACCAGCGGGTGGCACGGCGCACTATGCGGCGGCTGTAGAACATCAGCTCGAGCTGGGTCTCTGCACCCACCAGGTTGTCGCACCCTTCGATGTCGCGCCACAGGGCCCCTAAGCCAAACACCTCGCGGGCCATGGCGAAGCAGCAGGCCACTTCGGCCACGGAGGCACCTGTCTCGTCCTTCATCCGGCTGGCGAAATTGAGCCCCATGTCGTTGACCAGCATGTTGGCCACCCGGGTCGCAATGATCTCGCCACGCAGCGGATGCTGGGCAAGCTGGGCACCGAACTGCTGCTGTAGCTTGGCCGGGAAGCTGGTGACCAGCATGTTGGCCAGGAAGGGCTCCTCGGTGATCTCCGGGCAGTTGAGTTGCTCCTTGAGCACCATCTTGCCGTAAGCCACCAGCACCGCCAGCTCGGGACGGGTCAAGCCCTGCCCTGCCGCCATCCGCTCGGACAGCTCCTCATCGGAGGGCAGGAACTCCAGCCCCCGATCCAGCTTGCCTTCGCGCTCCAGCCCCTGAATGAAGCGTTGCTGCTCCTTGAGCTGCTCGGTACCCCGGAAACTGGTGACCGAGATGGACTGGGACTGACGGTAGGCGTTGGTGATGACGATCTGCGCCACGTCGTCCGTCATCTCGTACAGCATCTGGTTGCGCTGCTTGAGGGTCAGATCGCCGGCAGCCACCAGCTGATTCAACAGGATCTTGATGTTGACCTCGTTGTCGGAGCAATCCACCCCGCCCACATTGTCGGTGAAGTCGGTGTTGATGCGACCGCCTTGACTGGCGTACTCCACCCGGCCGAGCTGGGTAAAGCCCAGGTTGCCACCCTCACCGACGATATGGGCACGCAGATCACGACCATTGACCCGCAGCACGTCGTTGCTGCGATCCCCCACTTCGGCATCGCTCTCGCGGGAGCTCTTCACATAGGTGCCGATACCGCCGTTCCACAGCAGGTCCACATTCAGGCAGAGCAGCGCCTTGATCAGTTCGTTCGGCGCCATGCTGGCCTTGTCGGTACCGAGCAGGGTCTGGATCTGCGGGCTCAGCTTGATGGACTTGGCCGAGCGCAGGAAGATGCCGCCCCCTGCCGAGATGAGATCACGGTTGTAGTCATCCCAGCTGGAACCCGGCAACTCGAACAGCCGCTTGCGCTCGACGAAACTCTTGGCCGCATGGGGCGTCGGGTCGATGAAGATGTGCATGTGGTTGAAGGCGCCCACCAGCTGGGTGTGCTCGGAGAGCAGCATACCGTTGCCGAACACGTCGCCCGCCATGTCACCTATGCCCACGCAGGTGAAATCTGTGGTCTGGCAATTGATGCCGATCTCGCGAAAATGCCGTTTGACCGACTCCCAGGCGCCGCGCGCCGTGATGCCCATCTTCTTGTGGTCATAACCGACCGAACCACCGGAGGCGAACGCATCGCCGAGCCAATGGCCATATTCCTGGCTTATCTCGTTGGCGATGTCGGAGAAGGTCGCGGTGCCCTTGTCGGCCGCCACCACCAGGTAGTAGTCATCCTCGTCGTGGCGTACCACGGATTTGGGCGGGATCACCTCTCCCTGGATGATGTTGTCGGTCACATCGAGCAGACCGCGGATGAACAGGCGATAGCAGGCCTTGCCCTCCTCCTGGATGACGGCGCGGGCAGCCCCCACCGGCATCTGCTTGCAGTAGAAGCCGCCCTTGGCCCCCACCGGCACTATCACTGTGTTCTTCACCTGCTGCGCCTTGACCAGACCCAGCACCTCGGTGCGGAAATCTTCCTTGCGATCGGACCAGCGCAGACCGCCACGGGCCACCTTGCCCCAGCGCAGATGCACCCCTTCCACCCGCGGCGAGTAGACGAAGATCTCGAATTTCGGCAGCGGCAGCGGCATGTCGGTGATGCTGGAGGGCGCCAGCTTGAAGGAGACGTAAGGCTTGACCTGACCCTCCTTGTCCAGCTGGTAGTAGTTGGTGCGCAGGGTGGCGTCGATCATCTCCACATAGCGGCGGATGATGCGATCGTCATCCAGGTTCGCTACCTGATCCAGCTTGGCGGCCAGTTGCTCGTGCAGCTTGGCTTGTACCTTGGCATCCTGTTTGCCAGCCGGGTCGAGGCGCTGCTCGAACAGGGTGAACAGCAGCTGGGCGATATCGGGATAACGGGTGAGCGTCTCTTCGATGTAAGACTGGCTGAAGGAGACGCCGGTCTGGCGCATGTACTTGGCGTAGGCACGCAGCACAGAGACCTGACGGCCGGTGAGGCTGGCACCCAGTACCAGACGGTTGAAGCCGTCATCCTCCAACTCCCGGTTCCAGACGGCCGCAAACGCCTGCTGGAAGCGCTGCTGGCTCTGTTCCAGATCAAACGGCTGATCGCCACGCAGCAGCATGGAGAAGTCGAGGATCCAGAACACATCCCCCGAGGGGGTACGGACCTGATACGGGGTCTCGCCTATCACCCGCAGCCCCATGTTTTCCAGCATGGGCAATACGTCTGAGAGGTGAATGGGTTCGGTACGGTGGAACAGCTTGAGGCGGACCCGGCGATCGTTCTCCTCCTCCTGGGCACGGTAGAACAACATGCCAAGGGGATGGGTTTCGCTCAGATTGTCCAGCTCCATGATGTCGGCCACGGCGGAGCCCGGCAGCACATCTTCCTTGTAGGCGCGGGGGAAGGCGGTGCTGAAACGACGGCGCAGGGCATTGCCACGGGCTTCGCCATAATGCGTCAGCAGCACTGAGTCGAGCCGGTCGTCCCAGCTGCGGGCCGCTTCAATCAGGTTGTTCTGTACTTCGTTCACGTCCACATCCACGTTGTTATTGTTGACCCGCACTATGTAATGGGTCCGCGCCAGCACGCCTTCGGAGAAGTAGACGTTGAACTCCACCTCTTCGCTGCTGCCGAAATATTTCTGCAGTATCTGCTGGGTCTTGACCCGCAGCGCCGTGTTGTAGCGTTCCTTGGTGACATAGACCATGCAGGAGAAGAAACGACCGTAGACGTCGCGGCGCACGAACAGCCGCAGCATGTCGCGCTCCTGCATCTCCAGCACGCCGAGACCCGTGGCCAGCAATTCCTCTTCGCGAGCCTGGATCAGCTCGTCGCGGGGATAGGTTTCCAGCACGTTGAGCAGGGCCTTGTAGGCGTGGGAGCCCTTCTCATGACCGGACGAGGCCATGATGCGCTCGAGGCGGTGGCTGATGAGCGGGATCTGGGTCGCACTGGTGTTGTAGATGGAAGAGGCGTAGAGACCGATGAAGCGATCCTCCCCCACGACCTTGCCATGTTCGTCGAAACGCTTGATGCCGATGTAATCCACATAGGCCGGGCGGTGGACCCGGGACTTGCTGTTGGACTTGGTGAGGATCAGCAAGTCGGAGCTCAGGGCCGCATGACGGGCACTGGCCGGCATGTTGCCAAGGCGCTGCCCCTCATCCTTGATGGAGTTCTTCATCAACCCCAGGCTGGAGTCCGGCAGCGGCAGGATCTCGTGATCCCCCTCCACCGCCTTGACGTCGTAGCGGCGATAGCCCATCAGGGTGAAGTTGTGAGCGGCTACCCACTTGAGGAAGGCGACACAGGAGGCGACCTCCTCCTTGCTGACCGGGTTCTTGCGCTTGGGCAGCTCGTCGATGATCTCGTTAAGACGACCCAGCATGGGCTGCCAGTCACCCACCGCCAGAGCCACTTCACCGGCGACCGAGTTGAGCTCGGCGGCCAACGCCTCCATCTGATCGTCACCGGTCAGGTGATCGATCTCGATGAGGAAGGCGGTTTCAACCGAGGTCTGCCCAGCCGTGTTGTCGAGATCCAGAATGGCGCTGATCTTGCCTTCGTTGCCGCGAATGAGGTGCAGCGGCTGATGCAGCATCATGTGGGCCGTGATGTTGAGACGCTTGAGCGTCATGCGGATGGAGTCCACCAGGAAGGGAGAATCCTGCAGTATGATCTCGACTATGGTGTGGGGAGACTGCCAGCCGTGGCGGGTCAGCTCGGGATTGTAGACCCGGATGTAGGGCTCCGTGCTGGTACGCTGGTTGAGCGCATTCCACAGGCTGAGCGCGGCGCCGTAGAGATCGCTGTCATTGCGATCATGCAGATCTGTGCTGGCCATGTTGCCGTAGAACTTGGCAACGAAGCACTCGACCAGGGAGGCACTCTTCTTGGGCAACTTCTGATGGATCAGGCTGAGAACGTTTTCGAGCAGAACTGAGGTAGGGGCGTCTTTCAATGCCATTGCTATATTCCTTATCGGACGACATTAACCACCGACGGAAAGACATCCACCCTGGATGCCCACCGGTACAGAGTTGCTGCGAAGTGTAATGTCTTGGATCAAGGAAGGCGAGCAAAGGTGCTAACGAGATGTTAAAAACAAGGGGCGGATCACGGCTTGAGCTGTGAAAAATTTTGCCAATTTGGCAAAAAACAGAAAATCCCACTGGATGATTGCGGATTTACCGGATAGATAGTGACTGAAAGCAGATAATTACTCGGGATCCTGTTCAGATTTTGTTAATTTATGCGTTCCAGGCTGATAAAGCGATAATCGTCCTGGGTTTTCAGCCGGAAATAGCCGTATACACCATTGATAGCGACAAATGGCCGGATTTTTTCCAAGGCCAGCTCTATGGTCAGGCCCTGCTCGGTACGCACCACCAGCCGTCTGGCATGGCCCTGATACATCAGCATGATCTCGTCGCTGTTGAGCGACAGCCGGAAAGTAAACTGCTTCACTGTGACTCCTGATAAAAGGCAGCTTGTGGACGTCCCCCATAAAGGTAACGCCGGTGCCTTGACCTCGTGCTCGATAAAACAGGGCAGGAGAGCCGGCTCCCCTGCCCTGCACCACTCTTAATTACTGCTGCAACGCCTTGCTTATCTTCTCGAACAGATCCCGCGCCAGCCCCTCCAGGTTGAACAGCCGGAGCAGCTCTGCGCGGATCAGCGCCTTGCGCGCCTCATCCAGTCGCTTGAACTGGATCAGCGGCGTGATAAGGCGAGAAGCCACCTGAGGATTGACCTCGTTGAGCTCGATCAGCAGATCGGTCAGGAAGCGGTAACCACTGCCGTCGACGGCGTGGAACTGCACCTGGTTGTTCATGGCAAAACTGGCCACCAGGGCGCGCAGCCGGTTCGGGTTGCGAATGCTGAAGGTGGGGTGGGCCATCGCCTGGCGCACCTCGACCAGCACATCGCTTGCCGGCTTGGCGCCCACCAGCCGCAGCCAGTTGTCCAGCACCAGTCCATCCTTGGCCCATTTGCCTTCGAAGTCCGCCAGCAGGGCGGCCCGGCATGGCAACAGATAGCCGTTGGCCACCTGCAGCGCCGCCAGGGTGTCGGTCATATTGTCGGCTCCCTGATACTGTTCCCGCACCAGGGCATCGGCATGCTCGGCATTCAGTGCCGCCAGATAACCCAGCACCACCCCTTTGAGGGCCCGCTTGGCCATGTCGGCATGGACCACCTGATAACCTTGCAAGCGCAGGCTCTCGTAAGTGGCCGTCAGCCGGGCACCAAACGCCTGCGCCAGCGAGGCATGAATGATATCCCGCACCTGATGGATGGCATCAATATCGGCCACCTCGAACAGCTCGGCCAGGGTAGCCTCCCCCGGCAGCGCCAGGATCTCCGCCTTGAGGGCAGGATCGAGTGCTGCATCGTCCAGAATGGCGACAAAGGCCGCCAGCAGGGTCTGGGAGAGCTCAACCCCCTGCCCGTGCTGGACCCGGGCCACCCCGTCGATCACCGCCTTGTTGATCAGCATCTGGGCGGCATCCCAACGGGCGAACTCGTTGCGCGCAAAGCGCATCAGGAAGGCCAGCGCCTCCTCGCTGTAGTCATAGTGCAGCTTGACCGGCGCGGAGAAGTCCCGCAGCAGGGAAGGAACCGGCTTGACCGGCACCCGATCGAACACGAAGGTCTGCTGCGCTTCGAGCACGTCGAGCACGTTGTCGATCGGCTTGCCCTGATATTGAAGCGCGACGGCGGCGCCGTTCTCGTCATACAACTCGATGTCGAGGGGAATATGCAGCGACAGCTTCTGGGGCTGATCCTGGGTCGGCGGCGTGTGCTGGCTCACGTGCAGGCGATAGACGCCGCTTTCGGCATCGTACTCATCGGTCACAGTGAGCTCGGGGGTGCCGGACTGGCTGTACCAGCGGCGGAAACGACCGAGATCCACCCCGGAGGCATCTTCCATCGCCTGCACGAAGTCGTCACAGGTGACGGCCTGACCGTCAAAGCGCTCGAAATAGAGGTGCATGCCGGCCTGGAAGGCGGTCTCACCCAACAGGGTATGCAGCATGCGGATCACTTCCGAGCCCTTCTCGTAGACGGTCAGGGTGTAGAAGTTGTTCATCTCTATCACCACATCCGGGCGGATGGGGTGTGCCATGGGGCCTGCGTCTTCGGCAAACTGCGGGCCACGCACGGTGCGCACGTTGTTGATGCGATTGACCCCGCGTGAGCCCAGATCGGAAGAGAACTCCTGATCCCGGAACACGGTCAGCCCCTCTTTGAGGCTGAGCTGGAACCAGTCGCGGCAGGTGACGCGGTTGCCGGTCCAGTTGTGGAAGTATTCGTGGCCGATCACTCGCTCGATGCCGTGGTAGTCGCCATCGGTGGCGGTGGCCGGATTGGCCAGCACGAACTTGGAGTTGAAGATGTTGAGCCCCTTGTTCTCCATGGCGCCCATGTTGAAGAAGTCCACCGCGACGATCATATATATGTCGAGGTCGTACTCGAGGCCGAAGCGCTGCTCGTCCCAGCGCATGGAGTTGACGAGGCTCTCCATGGCAAAGCCGGCGCGGTCCAGATTGCCCTTGTCGACGAAGATCTCGAGCGCTACCTTGCGGCCGCTCCTGGTGGTGTAGTGGCTGCGCTCCACGTCGAAGTCCCCGGCCACCAGCGCAAACAGGTAGCTGGGCTTGGGGAAGGGGTCCTGCCACTGCACGAAGTGGCGGCCGCCATCCAGCTCGCCGCTGTCGACCTTGTTGCCGTTGGAAAGCAGGAAAGGGAACTGGGATTTATCGGCTGTGATGCGGGTGCTGTAACGGGCCAGGATGTCGGGCCTGTCCAGGTAATAGGTGATGCGTCGGAACCCTTCCGCCTCGCACTGGGTGCAATAGGCATCGCCGGACTTGTAGAGCCCCTCCAGCGCCGTGTTGGCGGCAGGATCCAGCAGGGTGACAACGGTCAGCACGCACTCGGCCGGCAGGTTGAACAGGGTCAGGCTGTTCTCCCCCTGCTCGTACTGGGCAAAAGGCACCCCATCCACGCTGATGCTGTGCAGGGAGAGCCCTTCTCCATCCAGCACCAAGGGTTCATTGTGCTCGCCATTGCGCCGCAGACGGGAGATGGCGGTGACCTGGGTCAGCGGTTCCTGTAGTTGAAAGTCGAGATCGATGCTGTCGATCCAGTAGAGCGGAGCCTGATAATCCTGGCGATATTTGGCCGTCATGGCCTGGGAGTGATCGGTCATTATTGTTTGCTTCCACGCTTGTAATTGACGTGTCAGAGGCTGTCACAACCGGTTGGCAGGGTCAAATAGTTTGCATTCAGCCAAAAGAAAGGGCGACCTGAGTCGCCCTTGTATGCATGTTGTTCATCAACCAGGGTCAGCCCTGTTTGCTGAGTCTGGCCAGATCCGCCGTGATGTTGGCAGCCTCGACCAGATACTCATCGGGGGCTTCAAAATCAGCGGGCAGTTCATCCAGACTCTTCACCGCCGGCTTGCCAAGGCGAGCCAGACGCTCGTTGGTGCGCGCCAGCGCCTTCTCGTCCTGTTTGGCCTGATCAGCCAGACGCTCCGCCTCGTTGAGGGAGACCGACTTCTTGTCCTTCTCCTCCTTGTAGTCGGCGATGTCCTGCATCACATAGGCAAACTCCGGATCATTGTTGATCCGTGCCTCGTGGGCCGACTGCAGCTTGGGCAACAGGCTGGCAAAGTTGCCGAGCTTGTCGTACTTGGCCGAGGCTATCTTGTCCCAGGGTAGCGCATTGAACTCACGGCTTTCGCCCGTCTCTTCCGGGGCGACCGCAGTGGGGAAGCCGATATCGGGTGCAACCCCCTTGTTCTGGGTGCTGCCACCGTTGATCCGGTAGAACTTGGCGATGGTGTACTGCACGTGACCCAGCGGCTGCTCATAGAAGTCATAGACCTTGGCGAGGCTGCGATGCTGTTGCACAGTGCCCTTGCCGAACGAGTTCTCACCCAGGATCAGGGCGCGACCATAGTCCTGCATGGCGGCGGCGAAGATCTCGGAGGCCGAGGCGCTGTAGCGGTCGATCATCACCGACATGGGGCCGCCGTAGTAGACGTTGCCATCGTCATCGCCATTGACCGTGATACGGCCCATGTGATCACGAATTTGCACCACGGGACCGCTGGCGAAGAAGAGGCCGCTCAGGGCAGAGGCTTCGGTCAGCGCACCGCCGCCGTTGCCGCGCAGATCGACGATCAGGCCTTCGATCTTCTGCTTGTTGAGGCTGGAGAGCTCCTTGATCACGTCGTCGTGCAGATTGACGTAGAAACTCGGGATCTCGAGCACCCCTATCTTCTTGCCTTCGGCGTTGATCACCTTGGACTTGGCGGCTCTGTCTTCCAGGCGCACCTTGTCGCGGGTCAGCTCGATCTGCTCGGTCTTGGCGGTGGCGCCCTTGCCGCGCTGGATCTCCAGCTTCACCTTGCTGCCTTTTGGCCCCTTGATGAGTTCGACCACGTCATCGAGACGCCAACCGATCACATCGACAATCTTGCCGTCGTCCTGCCCTACCCCGGTGATCTTGTCATCGGGCTTGAGGTGATTGGACTTGGCGGCCGGGCCACCCGGCACCAGGGAACGAATAACGGTGAAGTCATCTTCCGCCTGCAGCACGGCACCTATGCCTTCCAGCGAGAGGTTCATCTCGGTGTTGAAGCGATCGGCGCTGCGCGGGGAGAGATAACTGGTGTGCGGTTCGATGGCACGGGCGAAGGAGTTCATGAAGAGCTGGAACACGTCCTCGCTCTCGGTCTGGGACATCCGCTTGATGGCGTTGTTGTAACGCTTGCCAAGCAGCGCCTTGATCTCGGGCCACTCCTTGCCGCTGAGCTTGAGGCTCAGGGCATCGAACTTGACCCGCTGACGCCACAACTCGTTGAGTTCTGCTTCGTCTTTGGGCCAAGCCGCCCCTTCCCGATCAAAGATGTAGTTGTCGGGCTGGGTAAAATCGAAAGGAGTATCGAGCAGTTTGAGGGCGTATTCGAACCGCTCATAACGCCGCTGCTGACTCAGATTGAACATCTCGTAGGCAGGTGCCAGCCGTCCTCTCTCGAGGTCGGTGTCAAAGCCGTTACGGTACTTTTCAAAGCGGCTGATATCAGAGGCCAAAAACAGGTTTCTGCTGTAGTCCAGATTCTCCAGATACTTGTCGTAAATCACGGAGGAAAAGGCATCGTCCAGCTTGAACTGCTTGTAATGCGAGCGGGTAAACAGATTGGCAATTCGCTTGCTAGCCGTAGCATGTTGGCTCTCTTGAGCCAACACAGGCAAATCACTTTCCTTGAGCACCGGCTCGATGGCCTGTGCAAGCCCGGCAAGCGCCAGGCTACAGGCAACGAGGGAAAAACGAATTACGCCATGCTTCAACATTTGTCTCCTTAGAGAACCAGATGCTCAAATTTGACCCGCAGCATCATGCCGGTCTGCAATTGGACCTGAACGTCATCCTTGGTCACTTCCTTGATGGTCGCCGGTACAGGAGACTTGCCCAGCACGACCCGAACGCCTTGATCCACTTTCAGATTGGCAGCATCGACCTTCACCAAGGGCGCATCGGCAACGGGTGCCTTGGGTGCGGCTTTGGGCTTGTCAGATTTGGCGGCAGCGTCAGCCTTGCGCGGGGCAGGACGACGGGGCTGCTTGGCCTTCTCTTCTTTAGTATTGGTACGACGGCTGGCAAAGACTCGCTCTTTGCTCTCTTTCAGGGCTTGCTTGGCGTGCTCGATGTGCTCTTCGGTGAGCAGCTCGCCCGGGTTACCGTCCAGATCGACACGGGCCTGGCCGGCTTTGAGGCCATGCAGGTAACGCCAGCTGGAGGTGTATTGACGCAGTGCAGAGCGCAGCATGGTCTTGGAGACTCTGGCGTCGTCAGCAAGACGCTCGGCCAAATCCTGGAAGATGCCAATCTTGAGCGGCTTGGCCTCTCCTTCAGCGATGAAGCAGGCCGGGAATTTCTCGACCAGGTAGGCAACGATCTCTTTACTGTTCTTCAGCTTCTCAGTGTTTTCCATGTATAACCTTGGCTTTCATATAAACGCGCGGGCACGCCCGAGCACAACAAAGGCCCCATTATAGAGAGCTTGGGGCCTTTTGCGAACCATCAAGCAATGACTTAGAGCATGCTTTCCAAAATTTGCACCGTTTCTTCCAGCCCAATCCGGTCTTCTGCGTCAAAACGGTTAAAGATTGGACTATCGATATCCAGTACGCCAATGATCTCGCCACCACGGCGCACCGGGATCACGATTTCCGAATTGCTGGCGCCATCGCAGGCGATGTGACCTTCGAATTGGTGGACATCGTCAATGAGCTGGGTCTTGCCTTGTGCCACTGCCGTGCCACAGACCCCGCGGCCGACCGGAATGCGCACGCAGGCCGGCTTGCCCTGGAACGGACCGAGCACCAGGGTATCCCCCTGCAACAGGTAGAAACCCACCCAGTTGATGTCGGCAAGCTCCAGCGCCAACAAGGCGGAGAGGTTGGCCAGGTTGGCGATGAGATCCGGTTCCCCTTCCAGCAAGGCCTGTGCCTGCTGGTTGAGACCGCGATAAAATGCTTGTTTTTCAATCATGATTAAATGAACTTCACTCCCTGATAATCTGTGCAAGGTAACGCCCTGCCTGAAAATTTCAAATCTATTTTCACCTTACCCCCCATCCTTTTGTTCATAAAGGCAGGGATTCAACGGCTGACGGAGAGCGCCAACTGCTGGCGCTGGCCATTGTTCCACTCGATATTGAGCAGCCAGACCATCACAGCCGAGGTGCAGGAACCCACCAGAGTCGAACCCTGCCAGCCGCGCTCTGCCGGCTCGAAACTGACCGGTATGGTGCCCATGAACATGTCCCGTCCCTCCAGCCAGGCTTTCACCGGTTTGAACGCGGGATCCCCCCCCTGAAGCAGTATCACGAAGTCATGTTCGGCCCGCACCGGCAAGGAGGCGACGCTGACGGTCATCGACTTGTCCCCCAGCAGCAGGCTGCAGGAGGTGCGGGACAGATCACAAATCTGATCTTTTTCTGCGCCCGCCACCGCCGCCTGGCCCCCGTCAAACCAGGTTCGATAGGCAACCAATCCGAGCAAAATGGCCAGGACGATCGCCAAGTGGACAATTTTGCGTGAAGTGAGTCTCTCTTTCATGAAAAAACAACCTTGTAAGATGCCTTGAAAATGACATTTTCGTGATCTCGCGCAAGGTAAATAATTGAGCAGGCGAGACCCAACGGAGCCAAATATATCACTGTTTATACTGTTATTTTACCTGTCAGTTCAGTATCATTCCCATTGAATTTTCATTTAGCTACTTTTTGCTTTTCCTTTTATTAACAGTTGTTAACAAGGGGTAAGGCAGTAGCCAATGATGTCGGTCCATGTCACTGGACAAAAAATCAAACAACAGCAGCATCGGAAGCGGAATACAACGATGAGCCATACAACTAACCATCCTGAGTACAACTACACCGTTGTTCGCCAGTTCACAGTCATGACGATTGTCTGGGGAATTGTCGGCATGTCGGTTGGCGTACTGATCGCAGCCCAGTTGATCTGGCCTGCCCTCAACTTTGATACTCCCTGGCTGACTTACAGTCGCCTTCGCCCTCTGCACACCAATGCGGTCATCTTCGCGTTTGGCTGTAGCGCCCTGATGGCGACCTCCTTCTATGTGGTGCAACGCACCTGTCAAACCCGACTGTTCGGTGGCAAGCTTGCCTCCTTCGTGTTCTGGGGCTGGCAGGCGATCATCCTGTCTGCCGCCATTTCGCTGCCGCTGGGATACACCACCTCCAAGGAGTACGCAGAGCTGGAATGGCCGATCGATATCGCCATCACCATCGTCTGGGTCGCCTACGCCGTCGTCTTCTTCGGCACCCTGGTCAAACGCACCACCTCCCACATCTATGTGGCGAACTGGTTCTTCGGTGCCTTCATCATCACGGTGGCCGTGCTGCACATCGTCAACAACATGGAAGTGCCGCTCTCCGGCATGAAGTCCTACTCCATGTATTCCGGTGCCATGGATGCCATGGTGCAGTGGTGGTATGGCCACAACGCGGTAGGCTTCCTGCTGACCGCCGGCTTCCTCGGCATGATGTATTACTTCGTGCCCAAGCAGGCGGGTCGTCCGGTTTACTCCTACCGCCTCTCCATCGTGCACTTCTGGGCGCTGATCTCCCTCTATATCTGGGCCGGTCCGCACCACCTGCACTATACCGCGCTGCCTGACTGGGCCCAGTCGCTGGGCATGGTGATGTCCCTGATCCTGTTCGTCCCCTCCTGGGGTGGCATGATCAACGGCATCATGACCCTCTCCGGCGCCTGGCACAAACTGCGTTATGACCCCATCTTGCGCTTCCTGATCGTGTCCCTGTCGTTCTACGGCATGTCCACCTTCGAAGGCCCCATGATGGCGATCAAGACGGTCAACGCCCTCTCCCACTACACCGACTGGACCATAGGTCATGTCCACTCAGGCGCACTGGGCTGGGTTGCCATGGTATCCATCGGCGCCGTGTATCACCTGATCCCGAACCTGTTCGACCAGGGCCGCATGTACAGCATCCGCCTGATCAACGTGCACTTCTGGCTGGCTACCGTGGGCACTGTGCTCTACATAGTCGCCATGTGGATTTCCGGCGTGATGCAGGGTCTGATGTGGCGTGCGGTCAACGATGACGGCACCCTGACCTACAGCTTCGTGGAAGCGCTGCAGGCCTCTTATCCCTTCTACTTCGTGCGCTTCCTGGGTGGCTGCTTCTTCGTCACCGGCATGTTGCTGATGGCCTACAACGCCTATCGCACCATCACTGCGCCCAAGGGTTCCCTGGAACCTGTCGCACAGCCAGCATGATTGAAGAGGTCAAAGCATGAGCAACAATAACCGTCACGAGATCTTTGAAAAGAGCGTACCCATGCTGGTGGTCGGCATCATATTTGCCATCAGCCTGGGGGGCCTGGTCGAAATCACCCCGCTGTTCTTCCAAAAGCAAACTACTGAGCCGGTCGAGGGCCTCAAGCCCTATACCGCCCTGCAGATGGAAGGCCGCGACATCTTCATCCGCGAAGGCTGCACCGTTTGTCACAGCCAGATGATCCGTCCGTTCCGCGCCGAAACCGAGCGCTATGGCCACTACTCGGTCGCCGGTGAGAGCGTGTGGGAGCACCCCTTCCTGTGGGGCTCCAAGCGTACCGGTCCGGATCTGGCCCGTGTGGGCGGTCGCTATTCAGACGACTGGCACCGTGCTCACCTGATCAATCCGCGCGATGTGGTGCCAGAGTCCAACATGCCGGCCTTCCCCTGGCTCGACACCAATGTCCTGACCGGTGAACTGACCGGCAAGAAACTGGCGCTGTTCCGGGATCACTTCGGCGTGCCTTACAGCGACGCTGACATCCAGGGTGCAGGTGAAGCCGTCAAGGGCAAAACCGAACTGGATGCGCTGGTAGCCTATCTGCAATCACTGGGTCATGCCCTGAAATAAAGGAGTCAGGATATGGATTACGGCACATTTCGCGGCCTTTATACCCTGCTGTTGATGGCCATCATGATCGGCATCATCGTCTGGGCATACAGCAAGCGCCGCAAGGCCTCTTTCGACGAGGCTGCCAACCTGGTTTTTGCCGACGACGAGCAACCCGGTGCTGATAACAAGAACGCAGGAGCGAAACAATAATGAGCACTTTGTTTAGCATTTTTGTGACCGTCATCAGCCTGGGAACCATACTCGGCTGCTTCTTGCTGCTGGTGTGGTGCCTGCGCGACAAGATGGGCGTGGAAGAGGGCAAGTCCATGGGGCACGCCTTCGACGGTATCGAAGAGATCAACAACCCGCTGCCGAAGTGGTGGACCTACATGTTCCTCTTCTTCATCGTCACCGGTCTGGTCTACCTGCTGGCCTTCCCGGGCTTGGGCAACTGGAAGGGTCTGCTGGGCTGGCAGAGCTCCAACCAGGACGTCCGCTCGCTGGCCGAGTCCAAGGCGGCGGTGGCCTCCGCCAAGGCCGAAGGCCGGGCGGTGGAGTACGACCGCGAACTGGTCAAGGCTGACGAGATCTACGGCGCCAAGTTCCGCGAGCTGGCCTATCAGGCCGATGGCAAGACCTATCGCGCCATCGAAGAGATCGCCGCCGATCCGGAAGCACGCAAGGTGGGTCAGCGTCTGTTCCTGCAGAACTGTTCCCAATGTCACGGTTCCGATGCCCGCGGCGGTCGCGGTTTCCCGAACCTGACCGACAGCGAATGGCAATGGGGCGGTCAGCCTGATCAGATCAAGACCACCATCATGGGCGGTCGTCAGGGCGTGATGGCGGCCTGGGGCGAGATCCTGGGTCAGGATGGGGTGAAAGAAGTCGCCTCCTACGTGCTGAGCCTGTCCGGTCGCAAGGTCGATCTGGTCGAGGCCAAGAAGGGCGAAGCGCGCTTCACCATCTGCGCCGCCTGTCATGGCCCGGATGCCAAGGGCGGTATCGCCTTCGGAGCACCTGACCTGACCAACAACACCTGGCTGTATGGCGGTTCCCGTCAGGTGGTCGAGCAGACCATCACCCACGGTCGTCACGGCGTCATGCCGGCCTGGAAGGATATTCTGGGTGAAGACAAGGTTCATCTGCTCGCCTCCTACGTTTATAGTTTGTCCCACAACAACAAGTAAAATAAGCAGTAACATGTGATAAGCACGTGATTACTCAGCAAAAAGCCTCGACTCTTCGAGGCTTTTTGTTATCTTGTGTTGGCTGAAAAGCCTCCATTCTGTTAATCATACGTTTCGGTAGCACTCATTATGTCCCAACCCTGGTATCGCCAATTTTGGCCCTGGTTCATCATCGCCCTCCCGGCCGCCGCCGTGATCGCCAGCATCGGCACGGCCATCATCGCCAGCAAGGATGGCGTCAATCTGGTCGCCGAGGACTATTACAAACAAGGCAAAGAGATCAATCAGGACTTGAGCAAGTTCGATCGATCCGAAGCCCTCAACATTCGCATAGCGCTGGAAGTGAATGGCCAGGAGCTGACCCTCAAGCCTCTGTCGGGAGATATCCCCCCCGGTCAGGCCCTCTACCTCTCCCTGTTCCACCCGACCCTGGCCGGCATGGACAGCGAACACATGGTGACGGCCGACGCCAGCGGCGTCTATCGTCTGCTGCTCGACAAACCATTGAACGGGAAATGGCATATCCGGGTCGATGCCTTCAATCACGAATGGCGTCTGCAAGAGACAGTCCAGCTCCCGACCAAGGCGCCCGTCGAACTCGATCCCAAAGGACGTTAAGCCATGACAGGCGGTTTTCACCCTGGCGAGCCGGTTCCCGCCAGCACGCCCCATGCCCCGCTCGTTTACTTTACCTCCCGGGGCAAGACGCCATGAAGGCTTGTTTCCATTGTGGTGAGCAGGTTCCCGCCGGCAGTCGTTATGCGCTCGAGATCAAGGGCATAGTGCAACCCATGTGCTGCCCCGGCTGTCAGGCCGTGGCAGAAACCATCATGGAGTGCGGCCTCTCCAGTTATTACGAGCACCGCACAGCGCCCGGCATCAAGGGGGAACTGGTCCCGGAAGAGCTGGCCGCCCTCACCCACTACGATCTGGCCGAGGTGCAGCAGGATTTTGTCACCGACAGCGGCACGGGCAGCCACAGGCAGCGCGAGATCCTGCTCAGCGTGGAAGGGCTGACCTGCGCCGCCTGCGCCTGGCTCATCGAGCGTCATCTGACCGGCCTTGCCGGCCTGCACTACATCAACGTCAATACCACCACTCACCGCGCCCGCATCAAGTGGGATCCGGACCGGCTTGCCTTGAGCGACATCCTCAAGGGGTTCGCCAAGATAGGCTATCGTGCCTACCCGTTCCAGACCCACAACCAGGAAGCTATCTACGCCAAAGAAGTGCGCAGCTACATGTTCCGGCTGGCACTGGCGGGCCTGGGGTCAATGCAGGTGATGATGTGCGCCGTGGCGCTCTACATGGATCTCTTCATCAGCGTCGAGGATGAGTTCATGGTCTACTTCAAGTGGATCAGCCTCTTGCTCTCGACCCCCATCATGATCTACTCGGCCCAGCCGTTTTACGTGGGCGCCTGGCGCAGCCTGAAACAGGGCCACCTCTCCATGGACGTGTCGGTATCGCTGGCACTGATCGGCGCCTTCGTCGCCTCCATGTGGGCCACCGTCTTCAATACCGGTGAGGTCTATTACGACTCCATCACCATGTTCGTCTTCTTCCTGCTGCTGGGGCGTTTTCTGGAGTTGCGGGCCAGACGCAAGGCGTCAGAGTCCAGCTCCAACCTGGCACGGCTGGTGCCCATCATGGCCACGCGCATCGATGAAGATGGCGAACACGAGGTAGCAGCCAAGATGCTGCAGGTGGGAGACAGAATACGGGTACTGGCCGGCGCCACCTTGCCGGCCGATGGCCTCATCGTCGAGGGGCAGGCCAGCCTCAACGAATCCATGCTGACCGGCGAGCAGTTGCCGCTGCTCAAGCAGCTGGGCGACAGCGTCTATGCCGGCACCATCAACACGGACGCACCGCTCCAGATCCGGGTCAGCCACCGCATCGAGGAGTCGCGCATCGCCCAGATCATGCGGCTGCAGGATCACGCGCTGGACGACAAGCCGGCCATCGCCCAGATGGCGGACGTGCTATCCCGCCACTTCATCCTGGTACTGCTGATCATTGCCGCGGCTGTGTGGACCTTCTGGCACTTCCATCAGCCGGAGCAGGCCTTCTGGGTCACCCTGGCCGTACTGGTCGCCACCTGCCCCTGCGCCCTGTCGCTGGCCACGCCGACCGCGCTCACCTCGGCCACCGCCCGCCTGACCCGATCCGGCATTCTGCTGCGCCGTGGCCATGTGCTGGACGTGCTGACCAAGGCCAACCGGATCGTGATGGACAAGACAGGCACCCTGACCACGGGCAACATCAGCCTGATCAGCACCACGGCGCTGGCCGAGCTGAGCGAGGCCCAGTGCCTCGCCATCGCCCGCGCACTGGAAGCCTACTCGGAACATCCCATCGCCCGTGCCTTTCGCAGCAAGGCGGCAGACGATGCCCTGTTGCTGTCGGCAAGCGAGGTGACCCCCGTCATAGGTCACGGCATTCAGGGCACGATCGCAGGCCGGCATTACCGCATCGGCAGCGCCCGCTGGCTGGCACTGCCCGTCGGACAGACTGCCAGCCAGGGCCTTGCCGTCTATCTGGCCGATGAGTCCAGGCTGCTGGCCCGCTTCATCCTGGCAGATACCTTGCGCCCGGATGCCAAGGCGCTGATCCAGGCCTTCAAGGCCGCCGGTCTCAAGACCACCATACTCACGGGTGACAGCTCGGCCCAGGCCGACGAGGTGGCTCGCGAACTCGGAGTGGACGAACTGGTGAAAGGGGTCACGCCGGATGGCAAGCTGGCCTATCTCAAGGAGCATGAGGCCCGCGGCGATATCAGCATCATGGTGGGGGATGGCATCAACGATGCCCCCGTGCTGGCCGGTGCCCACGCCTCCTTCGCCATGGCGGGCGGCACGGATCTGGCCAAAAACAGCGCCGATGCCATATTGCTGGCCGACGATCTCTCCCGTCTGCTGGAGGCGCGCACCCTGGCCATTCGTACCCGCAAGATCATCCAGGAGAACTTCGCCTGGTCCATCGGCTACAACCTGCTGGTGCTGCCGCTGGCGGCCAGTGGCTGGTTGCCACCCTATGTGGCGGCGGCGGGCATGTCTCTGAGTTCCCTCATAGTCGTCACCAACTCCATGCGACTGAATCGCTGAGCCATGGCCGCATATACGCGCACGATAAAGGGAGCACACGTTTGCCGGGCTCCCCGCCCCACAGAATCGCCGGGCTCCTGACCACCAACGGGTGTACCATGACCACTCTCATTGCAAGGCTTGCACCATGAACATCATCTTCGTCCTGATCCCCATCGCCATCCTGTTTGTCATCATCGCCGGCGCCGTCTTCTTCTGGGCCATTCGCTCCGAGCAGTTTGAAGATCTCGACCGCCAGGGCTCCAATATCCTGTTCGATGAAGACAAACCCGCCCAGAAACCCAGCGAGCATACCTCCGATGACCGCCAGCCTTGATCTGGTCGGTGCCCTGCTGGTGGGGCTCGCGGGCTCAGGCCACTGCATCGGCATGTGTGGCGGCGTCTCGGCCGCCCTCTCCATGGCCATTCCCCCCGAGAAGCAGCACTTCTGGGGCCGGCTCGGTTATCTGCTCAACTACAACCTGGGCCGGATCCTCAGCTACGTGGTAGCCGGTGCTCTGGTGGGGGGCCTGCTGGCCACCACCAGCGAGCTGGGCGCAGGCAAGCACGCCATCGCCGGCTTGCGGTTGGTGGCGGCGCTCTTGATGATAGCGCTCGGTCTCTACCTCGCCGGCTGGTGGCAGGGCATATTGCTGCTCGAGCGCATCGGCGCCCGACTCTGGCCCCGCATCAAGCCGCTGGCGGGCAAGTTTCTCCCCTTCACCTCGGCCTGGCAGGCCCTCCCCTTTGGCATGGTGTGGGGCTGGCTGCCCTGCGGTCTGGTTTACTCCATGCTGACCTGGAGTGCGGCGGCAGGTTCCGCCGGTGGCGGTGCGCTCATCATGCTCAGTTTCGGCATAGGGACCCTGCCGACACTGTTTGCACTGGGAGGACTGGCAGACCGCCTGCGTTACTGGCTGACCCTGCGCAGTTTGCGCCAGGGCGGGGCTGTTTTGCTCATCGCGTATGGGCTTCATACTCTCTGGATCGGGATAGCGTCCTTTTGAAACCCTATCCAAAACGGATGAGTTGATGGTAAACTTGTTTGATATAAATCAATTATTCGTATGAGCCTATGATCCCGGAAAAGAAACCTGGCAGACGTATTCAGAGCGGTGGCTGTGCAATTCATTGCCAGGATTGCAGCATCAGCCAGCTCTGCATTCCCTTCACCCTGAACGACAGCGAACTCGATCAGCTCGACAGCATCATCGAGCGAAAGAAGCCGATCCAGAAGGGTGAGGAGCTGTTCAAAGCCGGCGATGAGCTGAAATCGCTCTACGCGATCCGTTCCGGGACCATCAAGTCATACACCATCACGGAACAAGGGGATGAGCAGATCACTGCCTTCCACCTCGCCGGTGATCTGGTTGGTTTCGATGCCATTCACAAACAAGCACACCCCTCCTTCGCCCAGGCGTTGGAAACGGCCATGGTGTGCGAGATCCCGTTCGACGTGCTCGACGATCTCTCCGGCAAGATGCCCAAGCTGCGCCAGCAGATCATGCGACTGATGAGCAACGAAATCATGGGCGATCAGGAAATGATACTGCTGCTCTCCAAGAAGAATGCCGAAGAGCGCCTCGCCGCCTTCCTGCACAATCTGTCGGTGCGTTTCTCCGAGCGCGGCTTCTCCGCCAAGGAGTTCCGCCTCTCCATGACCCGCGGTGACATCGGCAACTACCTCGGCCTCACCGTCGAGACCATCAGCCGCCTGCTTGGCCGCTTCCAGAAGTCCGAGCTCATCAGCGTCAAGGGCAAGTACATCACAGTGCTGGATCATGTGGCCCTCGGCGTCATGGCTGGCGCGACCCGTCCTCCCTGCGGTTAATCCTCCTCTGTTGCCGGATCGGTTTACACTGAAATTTGATCCGGCACACGTCTCCCCACCTCCTCCTGAGCTAAGCTGTAATGGCTAAAGGTCTGCCATCATTGGTATTTTTGCCAAGGAGGAGGAGAACATGGTCAAGTACCGAAAGATCCTGGTCGTTATCAACCCGGAAGAAGAGCGGCAAATTGCCCTCGAACGTGCGGTCAAGGTGGCTGAGCTGGATGAAGGCGCTCAACTGACCCTGTTGCTCACCATTTACGACTTCTCGTACGAGATGACCGCCATGCTGTCGGTGGACGAACGGGAAGAGATGCGCCATGGCGTTATCGCCCAGCGCCGTGAATGGCTCGACGATATTCTGAAACCCTACCGAGCCAAGGGGCTGGACTGCGAGATCAAGGTGGTCTGGCACAATAGGCCCTTCGAATGCGTCATTCAGGAAGTGCTGGAAAACCGCCACGATCTGGTGGTCAAGGCGACTCACCATCACTCGTTTCTGCAAACCTTCATCTTTACCCCGACCGACTGGCACCTGCTGCGCAAGTGTCCCTGCCCCGTCCTGCTGGTCAAGGAGGGTCATTGGCAACGGGGCGGCAACATCATAGCCGCCATCAATTGTTCCAGCGACGATCAGGATCAGAAGCTGCTGAACGAGCGGATCACGGAGGAAGGGATTGCCATCGCCGAGCTGCTCGGTTCCAACCTCTACCTGGTCAACACCTATCCCGGCACCCCGGTCAACGTGGCCATCGAGCTGCCGGAGTTTGATCCCAACGCCTACAACGATGCCATTCGCAAACACCATGAGGGCCTGCTGCTGAGCCATGCCGACAAATTTGGCATCAGTCATCTGTGGACCCGGGTGGCGGAAGGCCTGCCGGAAGAGGTGTTGCCCGATCTGGCCGAAGATCTGCAAGCCACCCTGATGATCATGGGCTGCGTCGGTCGCACCGGCCTCTCCGCCGCCCTGCTCGGCAATACCGCCGAACACGTGGTGGACAGACTCGCCTGCGACATGCTGATCCTCAAACCCGCCGATTACAGCTGCCCGGTAGACAGCCGGCGCAGTCAATCATAAGACGCCTTTCACCCTGGCATCTTGCCCTCCCCCGGGACATGGCTATAATAACGCGCTTATTTGTGTCCCGGGTTTTACGAGCATGCTAGAAGAGCTGAACGCCAAAGATAAATACAGTTTCAACAAACTGCAGAAGCGCCTGCGGCGCAACGTAGGTCAGGCCATCGCCGACTTCAACATGATTGAAGAGGGCGACAAGATCATGGTGTGCCTGTCCGGTGGCAAGGACAGCTTCGCCATGCTCGACATCCTGATGAGCCTCAAGGCAAGCGCCCCCATCCATTTCGATCTGGTGGCCGTCAACCTGGATCAGAAGCAACCCGGTTTCCCCGAGCACGTGCTGCCGGAATACCTGGCCACCCTGGGCGTCGACTTCAAGATCGTCGAGGAAGACACCTACTCCATCGTCAAGGACAAGGTGCCGGAAGGCAAGACCACCTGCGCCCTCTGCTCCCGTCTGCGCCGTGGCATTCTCTATCGCACCGCCCAGGAGCTGGGCTGCACCAAGATTGCCCTCGGCCATCACAGGGACGACATTCTCGAGACCCTGTTCCTCAACATGTTCTACGGTGGCAAGCTCAAATCCATGCCGCCCAAGCTGGTGAGCGACGATGGCAAGAACGTGGTGATCCGCCCGCTGGCCTACTGCAAGGAGAAAGACCTGGTGCGCTATGCCGAGGTCAAGGCCTTCCCCATCATCCCGTGCAACCTGTGCGGTTCGCAGGAGAACCTGCAGCGTCAGGCCATCAAGCAGATGATGCAGGATTGGGATCGCCGCTTCCCGGGTCGTATCGAGACCATGTTCAGCGCCATTCAGGACGTGATCCCGAGCCACCTGCTCGATCACAAGCTGTTTGACTTCAAGAGCATCAACCGCGACTCCGGCATCATAGATGGCGGTGACAAGGCATTTGATCCGCCTGAACTGCCCAAGGCGCCGCTGCTGGACATCGACGAGATGGACATGCTGGATGTGATTGAAGTGCGCTAAGCACGATAGACACAAGTCCACAGCAATAAAAAAGGAGCGCTAGGCGCTCCTTTTTTATCTCACTGGCAAGCAGCTGGCTCACTCCTTGTGCAGCCAGGGGGTCAGTCGCAGTATCTCCCCCTGCAGTTGCAGTTTGCCCGCGGCGAAATCCGCCAGCTGGGCGTTGCTCAGCAGCAGTTGCCCTCCCTGCCAGGAGAGCGGTTGCTGGCGGGCACCATCGACCAGATAGGCGGTGCCCGTCGGTTGTACCAGGGTCACCCGCACGCCCGCCATCTCGGGCAGGAAATACTTGCCGACCATGCCGGCCAGCTTGCTCAGCAGGGCCTGCATATCCTGCTGACGCCCGGCCACCTCGGCCACCCTGAGATCCCACTGGCTGCCTGACACAGGCTGCACATCGGCCATCACCTGCACCGACAAATCGCAGGCCGTGTGCGCTTCGGTCAAGCCCACCACCACGGTCGCCTTGTCCAGATTGAGATCATCGTCATAGGGCAGCCGCAGCTCGCTGTCCACCGTCACCTCGGCGGTCACGTCCCGATCCAGGGTCGAGACCCGGGCCGAGGTGAGCAGGCAGCGCTGGCCATTTTGCTGATCAGTCAGGTAAAACCCCAGCCTGGCGTGACCGAACTCCCCCTTGGCGAAGGTCTTCATCTGGCTGTAGAAGGTACTGTACTGCAGATCCAGTGAAGGCTGTGCCAAGCCCAGGGTAGGCAACAGCAGCAAGCCTGCCGCCACGCCATGTCGAGTCCTCTTCATATGCCGTCCTTTTGCATCGCGCACTCGTCATGCGCTGAAATATGCCTGCGCCATCGTCTGGCCTCAGACTCGCTATGCGGTGAAATGTGCCTGTGCCATCACCTGACATCACGCTAGCTATGCGCTGAAATGCGCCTGCGCCAGGCGTCTGGCTGCAGGCTTGTTATGCGTTGAAATGATTTGGGCCTTCGCTCACTTCCGTCACTTCGACCGCGACCCCGCACAGATCCCGATAGAGGATCCCCTTGCAGTTGAAGTAGAGGGGGGCCACCCAGACAAGGCCCAATCCCATGGGGATCAGCGCCAGGAAAAACAGCGCTAGCATGACGCCATGCAGCAGCACTATGCTGGGCCAGCCGCGGGCAAACAGCTTGAGCGATACCAGAATGGCTTGCACCGGCGACAATCCGCGCTCCAGTACCAGCGGCACCGAGAACACCAGTCCCATGCCGATCAATGCAGACGGGATGAAGGCCAGCACCACCGGCAGTCCCACCAGTTCAAACAGGGGGCCGAACAGACTGGTGAGCATGCTGCCCAGCAGACTCAGGCTGCCCAGACGCAGGAAGTGGCGAAAGAAATCGAATACCTGGCTCGGGCGGGCACGCACACCGACCGACTGCTGCAATCCCAGCATGTCGAGGGACGAGGTCATGGGTGACATCATGATGGTGATAAGCAGGCTCAGTACCAGGGCTATGTCCATTCCCCCCTCCTGATTGAGGTAGGGGGCCAGCAGGGTATTGCTCAGCAATATCCAGATGGCCGTGACACCGACGATGGCCAGCAACAGGCCGAAACCGGTGCGCCGCGTCTGTTGCCAACTCTCCTGCAATACCCCCTTGAGGTCGAGACGATATCCCTGACTCAGGGATTGTTCGAGGGAACCACCGATCCGCATTTTATTACTCAATTGACTATCCAACATCAGAAAAACCACTATTCAGGGAGCACATTATAGCGATTTGACCCGGCATGCGTAGCCGTTTTTCCCCTTATCTGCTGACCAAAAAGTCTTTGATTTCATAAGGGCCCGCCATCGCAGTCAGCGCCGCTTCCGACCGGAACAGATTATCCACGCCAGGACCTTGCCCCCCATCCGCATCCGCCATCGGGCGTCCCTGTGGGGCTGATCGCCCTGCCTTGGCCCGCCGCGGCGATGGGCGTAGGATGCCAGAAGCCGTCACCGCTTCTACTCGCCCATCCGGACTGCCCGGTGGCGACCGCTTCACAAGGAGAATTGCATGTCTGATTTGACCCTGTATCTCGCCCCTGGCACCTGTGCCATGGCTGTGCACATAGCCCTGACCGAGGCCAAGGCCCACCATAACATCAAGGTGCTCGACCTGGCGGCCGGGGAGCAGCGCTCCGCCGCCTACCTCGCCATCAATCCCAAAGGCCGGGTGCCGGCTCTCGTCACCGAGCGCGGCGTGCTGACCGAAACCCCGGCCTTGCTGCTCTATGTGGCGCAGCGCTTCCCTAACGCCCGGCTTGCACCGCTGGACGATCCCTTCCTGCTGGCCCGCATGCAAGAAGTGAACAGCTTCCTCGCCTCCACGGTACACGTCTCCCACGCCCACGGTCGCCGTGGCAGCCGCTGGGCCGATGACGAACAGGCCATCGCCGCCATGCAAGCCAAGGTGCCGCAAAACATGCACGATGGCTTTGCCGAGATTGAACGCCACTATCTGGTCGGCCCCTGGGTGCTGGGAGAGAGTTTCAGCCTGGCCGACATCTATCTGTTCGTAGTGGCGAGCTGGCTCGAGAGCGATGGCGTGGCCATCGGCGAGTTCCCCAGGGTAGCGGCCCACTATCAACAGATGCTGGCACGCTCCGGTGTGCAGCAAGCCCTCGCCCTCTAACCCGGTATCTGCGGGTGCCAGTGCTCTGTCTGGCACCCTTTTCCCCTCTCTCCATCCCCCGCATTGAGATCGTTTTCACATTTCTGCCATCTCACTGTGGATCGCGCGGGCCTTAGGGCCTATCTTTCTCGCATGACGCAACCGGTTGCGTAACCGGTTGCCTAGATGAACATCAGATATGCGGACGCGAGTCTGCCGAGGTGCTGTATGAAACGAGGCAAGCTGCTCAATGCTCCCCTGAGTGCCCTGGTGGCACGGATGGGTCACACCGACGAGATCACCGTCTGCGATGCGGGCCTGCCCATTGCTGCGGGGCCGGAGCGCATCGATCTGGCACTGATGGCGGGCACTCCCAGCCTTACAACCGTGCTGACCGCCCTGCTCACCGATCTGGTGGTGGAGAAGGTGATCATGGCGAGCGAGATAAAACTGATCAGCCCAGCCGCCCATCAGGCGCTGGTCGATCAGCTGGAGGCGCACGCCGCTGCCCAAGGCAAGCCCATCACCATCGAATACTGCCTGCACGAGGCGTTCAAGACCCGCTCCCGCCAGAGCAAGGCGATCGTGCGCAGCGGCGAGGTCACCCCCTACGCCAACATTATTCTCTGCGCCGGTGTGGCGTTTTAAGCCTCTTCAAGGAAGCTGCAAATGAGCACAACCTCCTCCTCGCCCATTTCGCCCATTCTGGAGCTCACCGGGATCGTCAAGACCTTCCCCGGTGTACGCGCCCTCGATGAGGCTGGCCTCAAGGTCTACCCGGGCCAGGTGATGGCCCTGCTCGGCGAAAATGGCGCCGGCAAGTCCACCCTGATGAAGGTGCTGACCGGCATCTATCAGGCCGATGTGGGCAGCGTCAGCTATCGCGGCCAGCCGGTCCATTTCAAGGGCCCGCGCGATTCCCAGGATCAGGGGATCAGCATCATCCACCAGGAGCTGAACCTGCTGCCTGAGTTGTCGATTGCCGCCAATATCTTCCTCGGCCGCGAACCGCGTACCCGTTTTGGCAGCATAGACCACCGCCAGCTGCGCGAGCGCGCCAGCGGCCTCTTGGCCCGCCTCGGCGTCAAGCACGGGCCGGATACAAGGCTTGGGGATCTCTCCATTGGCGAACAGCAGATGGTGGAGATCGCCAAGGCGCTGTCGTTCGATGCCAGCGTCATCATCATGGATGAACCGACCGATGCGCTGACCGATACCGAGACCGAGCAGCTGTTTGTGGTGATCCGCGAGCTGCGCCAGCAGGGCTGCGGCATCGTCTACATCTCCCACCGTCTCAAGGAGATCTTCCAGATCTGCGACCGGGTTACCGTGCTGCGCGATGGCAAGTGGATCGGCGAGAAGGCGGTGAGCGAGCTAGATGAAGACAGGATCATCGAGATGATGGTGGGTCGGCGGCTGGAAGAGCAGTATCCCCGTCTGCAACGAGAGCTCGGCCCCGTCAGCCTGCAAGTAAAAGATCTGGCCGGCCCCGGCGTGCGCGGGGTGAGCTTCTCCCTGCGTCAGGGGGAAATTCTGGGCTTCAGCGGCCTGATGGGTTCCGGCCGTACCGAGCTGATGAAGCTTATCTACGGCGCCAGCCCCATCAGCGCAGGTGCGGTCGAAGTCGATGGCAAGGTCATGGTGCCGCGCAGCCCCGCCGATGGGCTGGCAGCCGGCATCGCCTACATCTCAGAGGATCGCAAGGGCGATGGCCTGGTGCTGGAGCTGTCGGTGCGCGAAAACATGAGTCTGTGCGCCCTCGGCGAGTTCATCCGCCACGGCAAGATTGACGGCAAGGCCGAACGTCAGGCGGTGAGCGACTATGTGCGGCTGTTCAACATCAAGACCCCGAGTCAGGATCAGCTGATAAAACTGCTCTCCGGCGGCAACCAGCAGAAGGTCGCCATCGCCAAGGGACTGTTGACCCGGCCCAAGGTGTTGATCCTGGATGAGCCGACCCGCGGCGTCGACGTGGGGGCCAAGAAGGAGATCTACCAGCTCATCAACCAGTTCAAGAAGGAGGGGATGAGCATCATCCTGGTCTCCTCCGAGATGCCGGAAGTGCTCGGCATGAGCGATCGCATCATGGTGATGCACGAAGGGCGCATCAGCGCAGAATTCATGTCCGCAGACGCCAATCAGGAGAAACTGATGGCGGCGGCAGTCGGTAAACAGTGGCAATCAGAGCAAGAGGCCTCCCAATGACAACCCAAACCCTTCCCCGCCGCGGCATCATGAGCAAGGCCTGGTGGATCGAGAACAAATCCCTGGTCGCCCTCCTGGTGCTGATCGGCGTGGTCTCGGCCTTAAGCCCCAACTTCTTCACCGCCGACAACCTGCTCAACATACTGCGCCAGACCTCGGTCAACGCCATCATGGCGGTCGGCATGACGCTGGTCATTCTCACCGCCGGCATCGATCTCTCGGTCGGCTCCGTGCTGGCCCTGTGCGGCGCCCTGGCGGCAACCATGGTGGCCATGGAGCTGCCCATCTGGCTAGTGGTGCCCCTCACCTTGGGAGCCGGTGCCCTGCTCGGCGGCGTCAGCGGTCTCATCATCGCCAAGGGCAAGGTACAGGCCTTCATCGCCACCCTGGTCACCATGACGGCCCTGCGCGGCGTGACCATGGTCTATACCGAGGGACGTCCCATCTCCACCGGTTTCAGTGACGGCGCCGATCACTTCGCCTGGCTGGGGACCGGCTACCTGCTCGGCCTGCCTGTGCCCATCTGGCTGATGGCCATCGTCTTCCTGCTGGCCTGGTTCATGCTCAACCACACTCGCCTCGGCCGTTACATCTACGCCCTCGGCGGCAACGAGTCGGCTACCCGCCTCTCCGGCATCAATGTGGCCAGGGTGAAGCTGGCGGTGTATGGTCTGTGCGGCATGCTGTCGGCACTGGCCGGGCTCATCGTCACCTCCCGCCTCTCCTCTGCCCAGCCGACCGCCGGCATGGGGTACGAGCTGGATGCCATCGCCGCCGTGGTGCTGGGGGGTACCAGTCTGATGGGGGGCAAGGGCCGCATCATGGGAACCCTGATCGGGGCGCTCATCATCGGCTTCCTCAACAATGCCCTCAACCTGCTCGACGTCTCGTCCTATTACCAGATGATCGCCAAGGCCAGCGTGATCTTGCTCGCCGTGATGATCGATAACAAAAGCAAGTAAGCACACACAAGGAATGAAATGATGAAAAAGCTCAATACCCTGCTCGCTGCCGCCATCATGTCCGTGCTGGGCACCGCCCAGGCCGCCGATCACACTCTGGCCATGGTGGTCTCCACCCTCAACAACCCCTTCTTCGTCACCATGAAAGAGGGGGCCGAAGCCAAGGCCAAGGAGCTTGGCTACGAGCTGGTGGTGCTGGACTCCCAGAATGACCCGGCCAAGGAGCTCTCCAACATGGAAGATCTCACCGTGCGCAAGGTCAATGCCATCCTGATCAACCCGACCGATTCCGAGGCCGTGGGCAACGCCATCCGCCTGGCCAACAAGGCCAACATCCCTGTGCTGACGCTGGACCGCGGCGCGGCCCAGGGTGACGTCAAGGCCCACATCGCCTCCGACAACGTGGCCGGCGGCAAGCTGGCCGGTGACTTCATCACCCAGAAACTGGGGGCCGGTGCCAAGGTCATTCAGCTGGAAGGGATCGCCGGTACCTCGGCCGCCCGCGACCGTGGCGAAGGTTTCGCCCTGGCCGTGGCCGCCAACAAGCTGGAAGTGCTGGCCTCCCAGCCCGCCGACTTTGACCGCACCAAGGGTCTGAACGTCATGGAGAACCTGCTGGCCGCCCACCCGACCGTGCAGGCCGTGTTCGCCCAGAACGACGAGATGGCGCTGGGTGCCATCCGCGCCGTGCAAGCCGCCGGCAAAGAGGTGATGATCGTCGGTTTCGACGGCACTGACGATGGCAAGGCCGCCGTGGCCAAGGGTAAACTGGCCGCCACCGTGGCCCAGCAGCCGGCGCTGATCGGTGCCATCGGCGTGGAAACCGCCGACAAGGTGCTCAAGGGCCAGCCGGTGGAAAAATCCATTCCGGTCCCGCTGCAAGTGGTCAGCAAGTAAGCCGATGGGGGGAGGCGTGCCTCCCCCTTTGCCTCCCCTGTTTTCGATTAACCGTGCAGCTTGGCTTGGGCCCACTCAAGCCAAGATGTTCCAAATCAAGGGTGATAAGAATGAATCGTCTCGTTGTTCTGGGCAGTGTCAATGCAGACCATGTACTGCGCGTTCCCCACTTTCCTCGCCCCGGTGAAACCCTGACCGGTCACAGCTATCAAGTCGTCCCCGGTGGCAAAGGTGCCAATCAGGCGGTCGCCGCCGCGCGCCTCGGCGCTCCCGTCGCCTTTATCGCCCGCATCGGCGATGACGCCATCGGCCAGCAGATGCGTCAGGGCTTTGCCCAGGACGGCATAGACGTGAGCGCGGTGGAGCTCGACGACACTCTGCCTACCGGCATCGCCATCATCTATGTGAGCGACGAGGGGGAGAACAGCATAGGCATCTCCGCCGAAGCCAATGGCGCCCTCTCCCCTGCCATGGTCAAGCGCCATGAAACCCTGATTGCCGACGCCCACACCCTGCTGTTGCAGCTGGAAGTGCCGCTGGGGAGCGTGTTTGAATCCGCCAGACTGGCTCGTGCCCACGGTACCCGGGTGGTGCTCAATCCGGCGCCCGCCCAACCGCTCTCTAGCGAGCTGCTGGCGCTGGTGGATCTCATCACCCCCAACCAGACCGAAGCCGAGCTGCTGACCGGCGTCAAGGTGACCGACGAGGCCAGCGCGGCTCAGGCGGCGGCCCGCTTCCACCAGATGGGGATCAGCGATGTGATGATCACCCTGGGCTCCCAAGGGGTCTATTGCAGCAACGCCCGGCAGCAACAACTGATCCCCGGTTTTCGGGTCGAGGCGGTGGACACCACGGCCGCAGGCGACACCTTCAACGGCGCCCTGCTGGCCGCCGAGCTGGCCGGCGCCGATTTCAAGGCCGCGGTGCGCTTTGCCCACGGTGCGGCTGCGCTCTCTGTCACCAAGTTCGGCGCCCAGAGCTCGATCCCGAGCAAGCAGGAGGTCGAGGCCTTCCTGCTCGCCCAGACTGCGCAGGGGCACTGATGGCCAATATCAAGGAGGTGGCGGCGCGGGCCCAGGTCTCTACCACCACAGTTTCCCACGTCATCAACGAGACCCGCTTCGTGGCCGAGGAGACCCGGGAGCGGGTCTTCGCCGCCATGCGCGATCTCAACTATGCCCCCAGCCTGGTGGCCCGCAGCCTCAAGGTGAAGGAGACCAACAGCATCGGCATGCTGGTCACCACCTCCAGCAACCCCTTCTTCGCCGAGGTGGTGCGCGGGGTGGAGCGCTACTGCTTCGAGCAGGGCTACAACCTGATGCTGGGCAACACCGAGGGGCAGGCCGAAACCGCCCTCTCCTACCTCAAGATGATGCTGCGCAAGCGGGTCGACGGCCTGCTTATCATGTGCAGCGAGGGGCAGCAGGAGGTGTTCAACCAGCTCGACTGGCTCAAGAGCCTGCCAGTGGTGGTGATGGACTGGGGCATGGAGAGCAAGGACGTGGATCTCATCGCCGACAACTCCCATCGCGGCGGTTACCTGGCCACCCGCCACCTGCTGACGCTGGGTCATACCGACATAGGCTGCATCACGGGCCCCCACAGCCGTGCCCCCGCCAATCAGCGCCAGTCCGGCTTCGAGCAGGCGATGCAGGAAGCGGGGCTGACCATCAATCCGGCCTGGATCCAGGAGGGCGACTTTGACTGCGCCAGTGGTTTCAGTGCCATGCAGCGGCTGCTGGTCCAACCCAAACGACCGAGCGCCCTCTTCATCTTCAACGACATGATGGCCATGGGGGCCATCAGCGCCGCCCATCAGGCGGGCTTGAACATACCGCAGGATCTCTCCATCGTCGGCTATGACAATGTGGCGCTGGCGCAATACCTGTCACCGCCGCTCACCACCATCAATCAGCCCAAGGAGGAGCTGGGTCGCCTCGCCGTCACCCGGCTGCTGGCGCGGATCAACGGGGTGGCGGTGGATAATCACCTGATCACGGTCGATCCTGACTTGGTGATCAGACAATCCTGCGCCCCCTTCCCTACCCCCTGATTTTCTAAACGCATCATGCAAAAAGGGCGACCCCTGGGTCGCCCTTTTTATCGCAGCCAGTCAGGCCTGCTGTCGCTCAGCCTGCGCAACCTGGGCCAGGCGTATCACGCCCAGTCGCTGTGCCAGCGGCGCCAGCAGACCGGCGTGAGCCGACGCCACCGGCAGCCAATAACGCAGTGGCCAGCCCGCCGCCAGCAAGTCCGGCGTACTGCTGCCAATCTCGCGGAGCGCCAGGGTACAGGCGCACTGGTTCAGCTTGGCCAGCAGGGCGGCATCCTGCTGCAGGCTTGGCAGCAGCAGTATGGGTTCGACATGGGCCAGCGCGGGCAGATAGGCCAGCACATGGGCCAGCTGAGCCTGATGCGTGAGCGCGATCAGTAGCGGCTGCGGATCACCGCCGGCAGGCTGATCATGCTCTTGCAGCAGCCGTGCGATCACGGGCCCCAGTATGCCGCCCTCCTGCAACCAGCCCATCTCGCAGGGCGTCAGCGTCTCCTGCCAGCGCAGTGACAAACCTGTCACCGCGGCGCCGCTCTCGCTGCCGAACCGCTGGGTATCGATCACCAGAGGGGAAGGCGCCACGTTTGCCAGCCAGTCCCGCAACTGGTGCAGCTGGCGCTGGGTCAGTTGCAACTGCAGCTGCATCCCGGGCTCGAACCAGGCGAGATCCCCATCGGCATCGCGCTTGGCCTGATTGAGAGCCAGAATGGCCTGATCCAGCAGCCGCTTGGGATCTGGTTCCTCCTGCACCTGGGCAACCCCCAGCCGACACGCCAGCTCGAAACTGCTCTCCCGGGTCACGAACTCGAAATGGAGCAGGCTCATCAACGCCTGGATCTGCGCCGCCATGCTCTGCCGCCCGGCGGTCAGGATCACCGCAAACTCATCCCCACCCAACCGGTAGGCATGACCGCCATGGGCGTGCTGCAGTTTGTCGGCTACCGTTTGCAGCAATCTGTCTCCCACCTGATAGCCGAGCAGATCGTTGACCTGTTTGAAGCGCTTCAAATCGAGCACCACCAGCGCCAGGGCATGGGAAGAGTCCAGCGAGCGTGCCAACTGTTCCTGCAAGGCGCGGCGATTGCCGAGCCGGGTCAGGGGATCGAGCAGGGAGAGGCGCCGGTTCTGCAAGTTGGCACGAATGAGGGCAAACACCAGCACACCACCGGTCACCAGCAGGATCAGTTGCCAGATCTGCAGCCAGAACAGGCTGCTGCGGATCTGGTTGACCGAGGCTTCCCGCTCCTGGCTGGAGAGGATCTGATCGCCAATCTGCTCAATCTGGCGGGTCTGCTCGGCAATCTGGCTCTGCAGTTGTTCGAGCTCGGCCCCTTCTCGCAGTTGCCCGGCCTGTATCTGGGGTTCGAGCCGCTTTATCTGTTCGAACAGCCCGGCCAACGCCTTGCCCAGCCCGTGACGCTCGCGCGCCTCGGCGGTTTCACTGCTGATGAGGAAGATATCCAGCCGGTTCCACAACAGATCGTAATTGAGGCTCAGGGTCTCCATCTCCAGTTGCCCGGCCCGATAGAGACGCAACTCATAGAGGAAACGCTGGGACTCCAGCATCACCTGGCTGATGTTCCAGTGAATGTTGCGATAGAAGGTATCGACCAGCTGCTCCTGGCGGTGTTGCAGATAGAGCCCGCAACCCGAGGAGAACAGAAACAGCAAGGTGATCGAGACCAGCAGCAGGTTATGGCGCTGACGACCCATCAGTCGATGATCTCGATGCGGGTCACCTGCCAGACCATGCAGTTATGAATGGGGGGAATGTCCAGCTTGGGGTGGCTGGAAAACGGGATCAGCAGCCAGAGCGGCCCCTTGTTGCGCCGGGTCAGCGGCTTGTCATCCTCGTGGCGCACCAGAGTCAGGGGCACACCGTCAAACAGGGCCAGGTCCACCACCTGCTGATAGCCGTTGAGGGCCGAGACGGCAATCTTGCTGGCACTCAGAATTCCCTGCGCCGCGAGTACGGCCGCCAGGGTCGGACCACGATAATGGTGCGAGCCCTGAGTCCAGGGCGTGGTGGTGGTGAACTCGGTTTGTGGCAGGGCGGCCAGCGCCGCGTCATCGAGCATGAGCTGCTTGCCGTTGGGCAGCACCAGCGTCATCAGAGGGGGAGATGCCAATGCGCTGGCGCTGGCCAGCATCAGGAGGAAAAAAGCGATCCATTGCTTCACTGTGGTCATGATGATTTGCGCCAACTGCGTCCCATATTTGGGTTGCCAGTGTGGCGATTTCACCAGGTCATTGCAACTGTGACATGGCACAGTTGCTCAGGATCCGCGCATCTCCATCCAGTTGTGACCGTCTATCTGTTTGGGTTGATGCACACCGCAACGTTGCAGCAACTCGTCAACGAAGGCGGGCACCAGCAGGGAGGCAGGTCCATAGCGTTTCTCGTCAAACTGGCTGCCCACCTCGCTCGGTTCCAGATTGAGCTCTATGGTATGGGCACCGTTCAACCCGGCCTCATGCACGAAACCGGCGGCGGGATAGACGGCACCCGAGGTACCGATGGAGATGAAGAGGTCGCACTGGGCCAGTGCGCCGTAGATGCGATCCAGCCCCAGCGGCATCTCGCCAAACCAGACTACATGCGGGCGCAATGGCTGGGGAAACTGGCAGCAGGAGCAGAGCTCATCCTGATGCAGATCGCCGCGCCACTCGATCACCTGGCCCGACTCGGGGCAGCGGGCCTTGAGCAGTTCCCCGTGCATGTGGATGAGGTTCTTGCTGCCCGCACACTCGTGCAGGTTGTCGATATTCTGGGTCACCAGGGTGACTGTGCCCGGCAGCAGGCGTTCGAGGCGAGCCAGCGCATAGTGGGCCGGGTTGGGGTGGATCTGCGGTTGTTGCAGCTGATGGCGGCGCGAGTTGTAGAAGCCTTGCACCAGGGCGGGATCCCGCGCGTACCCTTCCGGGGTCGCCACATCCTCCACCCTGTGCTCTTCCCACAGACCGTCGCAGGCCCGGAAGGTCTTGATGCCGGATTCGGCAGAGATCCCGGCGCCGGTAAGGATGACGATGTGTTTAGCTGACTGCACCATGATGGATTCCCTCTGACCGCATACAAGGCTGACCTTAGCACAGGGTGAAAAACAGGCCTATTCGCCCTTGGTCTTATGAGGATACCCCCGTCACAGGGTATCGAGCACGCTCAGATCGAGCCGGACAAACACCAGCTCCCGCCCCGTCACCAGGGTGAGCGGCAGCCCCAGCCCGCGCAGGAGTGCCAGCATGGGGCGATTCTGGGCCAGCACCTCGGCCGTCCACTCGCGAATGCCTTCGGCGCGCGCCAGCAGCGCCAGTGCCAGCAGGATACGCCTGCCCGCCCCCCTGTGCTGGAAGTGATCCGCCACCAGGCAGGAGAACTCGGCCCGATCCGGGTGCAGCCGCCGCCGGATGGACTGGGCCTGGGCCAGCGGCCGCCCCAGACCATCTGTGAGCAGCAAGCCTATCTGGGACGCTCTGGGGTAATCGAGAAAGAAGGCGAGCTGATCGGCGGTGGGGGGCTGCTTGGCCCGCATGAAGCGCAAGTAAATGCTCTGCTCGCTCAACGCCTCATAAGCCGCCTTGATACTCTCGGGGTCAGCCCCCGCCAGCTCTTGCAGCCGGCAGGGGACGCCCCCCACTTCCATCATCAGCGGCAAGGATGCCCGCGAGGTGGGATGCAGCCAGCCGGCCAAGCTGCGGCGCAAGCGCGCCTCATCGGGAGGCCAGCAGAGATAGCGAGGCACGGGTTACCAGCGCCCCGTCATGCCGCGATCGCGCCACAACTCGTTATCGAGCAGGTTGAAGGGGTCATCCAGATAGAGGGCGATGCCGAGCTCCCTGGCCCGGTTGATGAAGCGCCCCAGCAGGGAGTCCGGCGTCATGGCCTCCAGCCCGGGCAGCAGGCTCTGCCCCAGCAGCAGGTGCTGCAGGGGCATCCGCTCCAGCAGATCGAACGGCATGTGCTGATCGCTGTCGAGCAGCAAGGCGAGCCTGGCGCCGGCCAGACTGGCCTGCAACACCAGGGCAAACCGCTCCGCCTGACTGAGCAGATGGTCGCGACGGTGAATGACCAGGGTCAGCTCACTGGCGTCTCGCCCCTGCTTGCCCAGCCACTCCCGTACCAGCTCCCAGCGTGGTGGCAAACCGGTCACCGCCAGCCAGACGGGCAGCCTGGAGGGGGGATCCGAGATAAGCCCCAGTAGCCCCTTCTCCTCCCCCTGCCAGGTACGAATGGTACGGCGCTGGCCACTGAGCCGCTGTTGCCGCTGGGGCCCCAGATAAAGCACCTTGAGCAAGCGCAGCAGATCGTCGGTCAACAGGGGCTTGGCCAGGGCCGCCACCACGTTGAAACCGGCGTCATGCAGCAGGCGCCGGGCACCGTCTATCAGGGTCTGATCGTGCGCCGACAGCAATATGATGGGCAGGCCGCTTTGCTGGTACTGGGGCTGGCTCATCAACAGGCTGATGGCATCCTGCTCCACCAGACTGAGATCGCTGATGAGCAGTGTGACCTTCCCCTCCGCCAGCGCCTGGATACAGGCATTGCCATCCTGCACCCATTGACAGGAGAGCCCCAATCCCTGGATCTCCTGCTGAATGTGGGCCCCCTGAAACGGATGGTCCTCCAGCAACAAGATCCGCATCCCGGCCAGCCAGTGTTGCCACTGCTGGTAACGGCCATGCACGCCAGCCAGCCAGTCATCCGAGAGCCGATAGATGCCCTCCCCCTGCGCCATCAGTTGCGGCAGATAGTCGGCGCCAGCGTGCGAGGCCGGATCAAACAGGGCAATGGCACCGGCGGCAAACAACCCCTCCCAGTGCCAGCAGGCATCGGGTTTGGTGCGGCGCAGGGTCGCAAATTCGGGCAGGCTGACCGCCTGGGCCGCCCGATAGGCGACCCCATCCAGCGCATAGATGGTCACGGGATGGAAGAAACGCTCTTGCGTCTCTTCCGGATCCAGCAACGCCAATAACTCTTCATCTGTGATGATCATGTCAGACTCTCTCACCCAATCGCCGGCACACTTCATCCAGAGCGTGCCGCAGCGGGGATATCAGGGGTTGCCGTGGATCCCGTTGCCACTGCTCGATCACCTGGATAAGCGGGGTGGCCCCCACCATTTTGGCGGCCCCCTTCACCTTGTGTAAAGCCGCATCGAGCGCCATCTCATCCCCTTGTGTGATGCAGTGCTCAATGTCGGCCAGATCCTGGCGAGTGGCCTCCAGATAGAGGGTGACAAGCTCAGCACTCAGCAGCGGCAGCCCCTGTTCCAGCCATTCCGGCGCCAGGCTCTCCTCTGGTGCCCTGGGCTGCGGGGTGGCTGTGTCAGCTGAGGTCGGCAGGCTGCGCAGCAAGTTGGCCAGATCCTTAAGCAGCAGGGGCTTGTCCAGATGCCCCCGGCAACCGCAGCTGGCCAGTCGCTGCGCCGCCTGCTCGCTGAGATCGGCGGTGATCACGTAGGCCGGCAGATGCTGCCAGCGCGCCGAATCACGCAACTGCTGACACAGCTGGGCCCCATCCATCACCGGCATCTGCAGATCGGTCAATACCAGATCCACTGTCTCGTGCTGCAAGATGTCGAGCGCCAGCTGGCCATTGGCCGCACTCAGTACCTGGGCACCCAGCTGGGTCAGTTGCATGCTGATCAACACCCGATTCACCTCGTGATCTTCGACCAGCAGCACCCGCATCCCCTGTCCCGGCAGGCTCATCTCCTCCTCGGCAGAGGACACCAGCCTGGGCTGCAGCAGGCTGACCACAGCGCCTGGCACCCAGGGTTCGCCCTGCCAGTCCCAGTAACGCAGGCCCTGTTCATCTTCGGCGGCGCGCAGCAGGGGACCAGCGGGATCCTCCCTCAGGCCGAGCTCGCCAAGCCAGGGCATGAGATAGGCACGCTCCGTATCGTTCAACTGGATGTTGACGCTGGTCACTCTCGGTTGCCAGCGCGGCGCCTCGTGCACCAATACCAACGGCAAGGTGCAGGTGAAGCGGCTGCCCCCGAGGGGACGCGGCTCGACCCGGATCTCGCCGCCCATCTGCTCCATCAGCTGACGGCTGATGGCCAGCCCCAGTCCTGTGCCCTGAGCCCTGGGCTGGCCTTCCTCTTCTCCCTGCTCGAAGGGCAGGAACAGGCGAGGCAGCAGATCGCTACTGATGCCGGGCCCTTCATCATCCACACCACACAGCAGGCGGTTGCCTTCACGACGGGCCCACAGCACCACCTCACCGGCGGGGCTGAACTTGATGGCGTTGGCCAGCAGGTTATGCAGCACCTGCTGCACCCTGTGGGGATCCAGCTCCACCTGTGCTGGCAGGCGATGATCGATATCCAGCCGCAGTTGCAACCGCTTGGAGCGGGCCTTGGACCAGTGCACCGCCGCCACGTGCTCGCACAAGTCCACCAGATCGGTAGGCTGGGGAGAGAGCGCCAACTGCCGGTTCTCGTTGCGACTGAAATCGAGCACATCGTTGAGCAGGCCGAGCAGCTCGTCCCCCGCCTGTCTGACATGGGAGAGCGCAGAGCGCTGCTCCGCCGACAGTGGGGTGTGATCGAGCCACTCCAGCAGCCCCAGGATGGCATTCATGGGGGTACGGATCTCGTGGCTCACCGCCGCGAGAAAGCGCCCCTTGGCCAGCACGGCCTGCTCGGCCCGCTCATGGGAAGCCTGCAAGGCATGCTCCTGCTCGACTCGGGCGGTCACATCCTGCACCACACCATAAACGCGCCACCCCCCTTCCGGCTGGCTGCGACCCCGACCATAGAACTGCAGCCACCGCGTCCCCTTGTCCGGATGGGCATAGCGCAGCGCGTAAGAGAAGGGCTGCCCTGCCTGCAACATGGCCAGCATGGGCAGCCGCATCTCGCGTCTGTCCTGATGCAGCAGCCGGCTGAGCGCGCTGTCGGGATCGCGGCGGATCTGCTGGCTGGCCAGCCCCAGCAACTCGTAACTGCCGCGGCTGATGAACTCGACCTGCGCTGTACCGCCCTGCTGCAGGATGAACTGAATGACGACCCCGGGCACCGTATTGGTGAGGGCACGCAGGCGACGCTCGGCCTGGCGCAGCAGGCGGGTGCGCTCGCGCAGGGCGCTGATATCGGACAGCGCGATCAGATCCCCTGCCTGTGTCTGCTTGCCCAGTTGCAGCGGGATCTGGGCGTAGGAGAACACCTGATCTCCGAGGGACAAGGTTCCTTCCGCCCCCTGCACCTGGGACGATGGCAGGCTGAGCTCGGCCAGATAACGGGCCTCCAGCCGTTTGGCCTGCTTGTTGCGCTTGATGATCTCCCCCTGATTGTCCCGCAGGAAGACAGGCACCGGCAGCGCCTGGAACAAAGACTCCCTGAACTGGCTCTCCAGCGCCAATGTCTGCTCCATCTCCTGACGCTGACTCACCTCCCGCGCCAGCTGCTGGCGGGAGCGCCAGATCAACCAGATGACGCCGGCGCTGATCAGCAGCGCCAGCAATACGGATCCCAGCCAGATGCCGTAACTGACGCCTGCCTGCTGGGTCAGCACCAGCTGTCGCCAGCGCTGGTTGAGTTCATCGTTCTGCCTGCCGGTGAGGGTCATCAGACTCTGTTCCATCACCCCCGCCAGTCTGGGGCTACGGGAACCTATGGCAAAGCCGAGGCCGAAGCGAATCGGCAACTCCTTGATGTCCAGGCCATCGAGCCGGTTGTTGCGCAGCGGATACTGCAGCTGATACAACTCGGCCAGCATGGCATCGGCCTTGCCTGCCTGCACCTGTGCAATGCCCGACTCAAGCGTCTCGCTCTTGCGCCACGCATGCTGGCCGAAACGTGCCAGCATGTCGGGGTCATAGAGGCTGGCGGGCACCACCACCTCCCCCTTGAGCGCCTCCAGCCGATCGAACGAGTGGGACTTGCGGCTGACCAGAGCGTAACGACTCACGACCATGATGCGGGTGAAGTCGAACTCGCGGGTCAGGGCCGGGGTCTCCAGCAGGCCTGCCATCATGTCCGCCTCGCCACTGCGCAGCTTGGCCAGTGCCTCCTCCCTGTCCCGGGCGGGCACCACATGGAAGTTCAGTCCGGTCTGCAGGCTCACCCGGCGCAGCACATCGGCGCTCCAGCCCTTGAGCTGACCCTGCCCGTCGATGCCGCTATAGGGCATAAGCGCAGGATCCACCACCAGCTTGATGGTGCGGGAGGTACCGACCAGCCAGGCCTGCTCCTCATCGGTGAAGTGCAGCGGGTTGATGTCCTGCTCTCCCTGTTCCAGATAGCGATCCAGATCCTTGTAGAGGCTACCGGGGGGCATGTAGCGGATTGTCGTGTCGATCAGCTCCCTGAGCTCGGGCTTGTCCCGCATCATAATGCGATAGCTGATCACCAGTTCATCGCTGCGCAGCCGGCGCAGCCGCAACCCCTCATCCGGGTATTCGCGCATCAGGTAGCGCAGTTGCAGGTAATCACCGAGATAGGCAGTCCCCTTGCCGGCCACCAAAGCCGCATACCAGTTGTCGGCATCGGTCAGGGCCTGCTGGGTCGCATGGGGGTAGAGCGACTTGAGCGCCTCGCTTGCCTGCCAGACGGGCGACACCAGAAAGGTGGCGCGTTCCAGCTCGCCGCGATAGAGGATGGCGGATTCGGCCTCCAGCAGGGCGCGGCTCAGGGCCATGCCCGGCAATGCCTGCAGTGAAGGGCCGACATAGGGGATGAGATCGCAGCGCCCTGCCAGCAGCCCCTGCTGCACTGCGGACCAGTTTGGCAATTTTTCGTGCAGCAGTGGCACCGGCAGTTGCTCGGCCAGCCGCTCCAGCTGATCGATCAGCAAACCCCCCGACTCTTCGAGATAGGGCGGCCGGATCAGGGCCGGATAGCAGATGGTCAGCGGTTTGAGCGCGTCGGCATAGGCCTGGGTGGCCGGTGACAGAGGCAGTGTCATGGCCTGCACCGGCATGGCCAGCAACAGTGTGAGTAAAAGGCGGGTTTTTATCATGCAAAAGTAAAAGCCAGGCGGTTGCCTGGCTTTTTGTCACTCGTTGGGTTCAACATTTTCTACCCTGGCCTTGAGTTTCTGGCCAGGCCGGAAGGTCACCACCCGACGGGCGCTGATAGGAATATCTTCGCCCGTCTTGGGATTACGTCCAGGACGCTGATTCTTCTCACGAAGGTCAAAGTTACCGAAGCCTGAAATCTTGACTTGTTCACCACGCTCAAGCGCCTGTCTGATTTCCTCAAAGAAGGCTTCCACCATATCTTTGGCTTCACGCTTGCTCATTCCCAGCTGGGTGAACAGGTGCTCTGCAATGTCGGCTTTGGTAAGCGCCATAGATCAATCCCTCAAGGATGCATTCAACTCTTCACCAAGGGCCCGCACGACATTGTCTACGGTCTCGGCAATCTCTTTCTCCTCCAGAGTGCGCTGGGTGTCTTGCAATACAAGACTGATGGCCAGGCTCTTCTTGTCCTCTGCCATACCAGCACCCTGGTATACGTCAAACAAGTTTATTCCAACTACCTGATTTCCGCCAACTTTTTTAATTACTGCGAGGACATCACCGGCCAGAACCGCAACATCGACCACCACGGCAATGTCGCGACGGTTGGCAGGGAAGCGAGAAACCTCGGCTGCAACCGGCACCTTGGCAGGGGTCAGCTTGTCCAGCTCCAGTTCAAACATGACGGCGCGGCTCTTGAGACCCAGCTTCTTCTCGAGGCTCGGGTGGATCACGCCGATGTGGCCGATGACCACACCGTTGCGCAAGATGGCTGCGCTCTGGCCCGGGTGCAGGGCACTGTGCTCGGTACGCTCGAAGCTGAAGGTGGCTCCTTCGGCGGTCAGATCCAGTACCGCTTCCAGATCCCCTTTCAAATCAAAGAAGTCGCTACCGCGGTTCTTGATGTCCCAGTGCTCATCGCTCTGGTTGCCGGTGATGATGCCGGCCAGCATGGGCTCCTGACGGATGCCGTTTTCGGCACTCTCGTCCTTGATGAAACGCAGGCCCTGCTCGAACAGACGCACCCGCGCCTGCTGACGGTTCTGGTTGTAGACCACCGCCTGCACCAGACCCGGGAACAGCGACACCCGCATGGCGGACATCTCGACCGAGATGGGATTCGGCAGCACGATGGCGTCGCTCTGCGGATAGAGCAGTTGCTGCGCTTTGGGATCGACGAAGCTGTAGGTGATCGCTTCCTGGAAGCCGCGGTCAACCAGCAGGTCGCGTACCCGCTTGAGGGTCACCTGCCCTTCTGCCTGCTCAACCATGGCCAGAGAGGCGGCCGGTTTCAGGTTCGGGATGTTGTTGTAGCCGTAGATGCGGGCCACTTCCTCGATGAGGTCTTCCTCGATGGCAATATCGAAACGCCAGGAGGGCGCCAGCGCGGTCCAGCCGTCAGCATCCACAGTGACCTGCATGCCGAGGCGGGTCAGGATCTCGACCACCTGGGCATCGCCTACGCTGATGCCGATCACCTTGTCGAGCTTGGTACGGCGCAGTTTGATGGGGGCAGCCTTGGGCAGATGGGCATCGGATTTGACCTCGATGACCGGACCCGCTTCGCCGCCGCAGATATCCAGCAGCAGACGGGTGGCTCTGTCCATCACCTTGGCTTGCAGCTCGGGATCCACCCCGCGCTCGAAGCGGTGGGAAGAGTCGGTGTGCAGACCGTAGGCACGGGCACGACCCGTGATGGAGAGCGGCGCAAAGAAGGCGCACTCCAGCAGGATATCGGTGGTGGACTCGGACACGCCGGTGCGATCGCCACCGAAGATACCGGCCATGCAGGCAGGACCTTTGGCATCGGCGATGACGAGCGTGGTCTCTTTGAGCTTCACTTCGTTGCCGTCGAGCAGGGTCATGGGCTCATCGGCCTTGGCACGGCGCACCACCAGTTCCCCTTCCAGCTTGGCCAGGTCGAAGGCGTGCATCGGCTGACCGTATTCCAGCAGCAGGAAGTTGGTGATGTCGACGATGGCGTCGATGGAGCGAATACCGCCACGGCGCAGCTTCTCCTGCATCCAGAGCGGGCTCTGCGCTTGCAAGTTCAGCCCCTTGATGACGCGGCCCAGATAACGCGGGCAGTCGGCGCTTGCCTCGACCCGGATCGGGAAGGTCACGTCTATGGTGGCAGCAGCAGGCGTCCAGCTCGGTTCGACTACATCGACGCTGTTGAGCACGCCGATCTCGCGGGCAAGCCCTGCGATCCCGAGGCAATCGGCCCGGTTCGGGGTCAGATCCACGTCGATCGCCACGTCATTGAGATTGAGGTAGTCGCGAATGTCAGTGCCGATGGGGGCATCGGCCGGCAGCTCTATGATGCCGTCCGCTTCCACGTCGATACCCAGCTCGCTGAAGGAGCAGAGCATGCCGTGAGACGGTTGGCCACGCAGCTTGGCCTTCTTGATGGTGAAATCACCCGGCAGGGTCGCGCCCACTTTGGCCACACAGACTTTGAGACCGGTGCGGCAGTTCGGCGCGCCGCAGACGATGTCCAGCAGCTCGGGCTCGCCCACGTTGACCTTGGTCACCCGCAGCTTGTCGGCGTCCGGATGCTGGGCGCACTCGACCACTTCACCCACCACCACATTGTTGAACTGGCCAGCCACCGCTTCCACGGCGTCCACTTCCAGGCCGGCCATGGTGATCTGCTCGGCCAGTGCGTTGTCACTCAACTCGGTGCGGACCCACTCCATCACCCAGGATTTACTGAATTTCATGTTCTCTCGCCCTTACTTGAACTGCTTGAGGAAGCGCAGATCGTTTTCGAAGAAGGCACGCAGGTCATTGACCCCGTAACGCAGCATGGTCAGGCGCTCAACGCCCATGCCGAAGGCAAAACCGGAGTATTTTTCCGGATCGATGCCGACCGAACGCAGCACGTTCGGGTGCACCATGCCGCAGCCCAGCACTTCCAGCCACTTGCCGTTCTTGCCCATGACATCCACTTCGGCGCTCGGCTCGGTGAACGGGAAGTAGGAAGGACGGAAACGTATGGTGAGATCTTCCTCGAAGTAGTTGCGCAGGAAGTCGTGCAGTATCCCTTTCAGCTCGGTAAAGCTGGCATGCTCGTCAACCAGCAGGCCTTCAACCTGATGGAACATAGGCGTGTGGGTCATGTCGTAGTCGTTACGATAGACACGGCCCGGCGCTATGATGCGAATTGGCGGCTGTTGCTGCTGCATGGTGCGGATCTGCACACCCGAGGTGTGAGTACGCAGCATAAGATCGGGATTGAAGTAGAAGGTATCGTGATCGGTACGCGCCGGGTGATGAGCCGGAATATTCAGCGCATCGAAGTTGTGGAAGCCATCTTCAATCTCGGGACCGCGTTCCACTTTGAAACCCATCTCGCCAAACAGCCGCTCGATGCGCTCGACGGTGCGAGTCACGGGGTGCAGACCACCGTTTTCGATACGACGGCCCGGCAGGCTGATGTCGATGGTCTCGGCAGCCAGCTTCTGGTTCAGCTCCTGCTCCACCAGTGCATCACGGCGTGCGTTCAGGGCATCCTGAACCTGCTGCTTGGCCTGGTTGATCACGGCGCCCGCAGCGGGGCGCTCTTCGGCGGACAAGGCGCCCAATGTCTTCATCTGCTCGGTAAAAAAGCCTTTTTTACCCAGATATTTGACCCGGATCTCGTCGAGGGTCGCAACGTCATTGACGCCCTCAATCTCGGCCTTGGCCTGGCCGACTACTTCTTCAAGCTGTTGCATGTCTTCCTCGTCACCACTCCCGAAACAGGAGCCTGTTAGGCTAAATAAGGTCAAGAGGGGAATAATACAAAAAAAGCCCCTTGGCTGACCATAGTTATGGCGGGCTTTTCTCCCTAGAAATCATTTTGTTATCAGGCAAGCAGCCTGCCCTGCCCTCTGCTTGCATCAAATATGGGTAAAGAATGCTAGTTTGTTGGCATATGAAGGCGGCATGTTGCAGGGATGAAGAGCAGTGGGTGAGCGCAATAACAGGATGGGAGAATGACGGGCAACAAAAAAGGAGGCCTGAGCCTCCTTTTATCTTTCATAACAGAACCGGATTAAACCAGCGCTGCTTTAGCCTTTTCAACCAGGGCGGTGAAAGCCAACTTGTCGTGAACGGCGATATCGGACAGGATCTTGCGATCGATCTCGATAGAAGCCTTCTTCAGACCGTTGATCAGACGGCTGTAGGACAGACCGTTCTGACGGGCTGCAGCGTTGATACGCGCAATCCACAGCTGACGGAACTGACGCTTTTTCTGGCGACGGTCACGGTAGGCATACTGACCAGCTTTAGTTACCGCTTGTACCGCTACGCGGTAAACTCGGGAACGGGCGCCGTAGTAACCTTTGGCGGCTTTCATTACTTTCTTGTGACGAGCGCGAGCAGTCACACCACGTTTAACTCTTGGCATTTTTCACATCCCCCTTATGCGTACGGCAGACAAGCGACAACACGTTTGTGGTCGGCAGCAGAAACCATGAACTTCGGCCCCAGCTTGCGCTTACGCTTGCTGCTCTTCTTGGTCAGGATGTGACGCAGGTGGTTGTGCTTGCACTTGAAGCGACCCGAGCCAGTTTTCTTGAAGCGCTTTGCAGCACCCCGGTTGGTTTTCATCTTCGGCATTTCATACTCCGCATTGTGAGTGACAACAAAATCGCAAGGCGAACCGACTCATGGGGCGAACCCATGAGTCAATTTCTTGTGGGCCTTAAGATTTCTTCTTAGGTGCGAGGACCATCACTGCTTGACGGCCTTCGACTTTCGGGAACGACTCTACTACGGCCAACTCTTCCAGATCGTTCTTGACGCGCTCCAGAACCTTGATACCAAGATCCTGGTGGGCCATTTCACGACCACGGAAGCGCAGGGTGACCTTAGCCTTGTCCCCGTCTTCCAGAAAGCGAACCAGGTTGCGTAGTTTTACCTGATAGTCGCCTTCGTCAGTGCCAGGACGGAATTTGATTTCCTTGACCTGGACGACTTTCTGCTTTTTCTTCTGTTCTTTGGTTGTTTTGCTCTTTTCGTAGAGGAATTTGCCGTAATCCATGATCCGGCAAACGGGCGGTTCAGCGTTAGGGCTGATCTCGACCAGATCCACTCCAGCTTCAACGGCTAAGTTCAATGCATCTTGGATAGCAACGACGCCCAAAGGCTCTCCGTCAATACCAGTCAGACGAACTTCTTTCAGACGAATCTCGGTATTGATCCGGTGAGCGCGGGCTTGCGGTTGCTTGCCCAGTTTTTTTCCGCCTTTTATAGCTTATTCCTCCACTTTCTTTTGTCCGCGGGTCTGAACTTCCTGGGTCAACAGAGCAACTAGCTCTTCAACAGGATAAGTGCCCAGGTCAGCCCCTTTACGAGTCCGTACTGCAATCTTACCGGCTTCAACTTCTTTATCGCCGCAGACCAGCATGAAAGGTACTCGCTTCAAAGTATGCTCGCGGATTTTAAAGCCAATCTTCTCATTTCTCAAGTCCGCTTTTGCGCGAAGACCCGCATCATTCAATGCTTTGGCTACTTTTACCGCATAATCGGCCTGATTATCTGTGATATTCATGACCACAGCCTGAGTCGGAGCCAACCAAGTCGGGAACAATCCGGCATACTCTTCGGTCAGAATACCGATGAAACGCTCGAGTGAACCCAGAATGGCCCGGTGGATCATCACCGGTACGTGGCGTTCGTTGTCTTCACCCACATAAGTGGCACCCAGACGTCCAGGCAGGGCGAAGTCGAGCTGCACGGTACCACACTGCCAAGCACGATCAAGGCAATCATGCAGGGTAAATTCGATCTTGGGACCGTAGAAGGCGCCCTCACCCGGCTGCAAATCGTACTTCAGACCGTTCAGCACCAGGGCTTCGGCCAGAGCCGCCTCGGCGCGATCCCAGGCCTCGTCGGAGCCGATGCGCTGCTCGGGACGAGTCGAGAGCTTGACCACGATATTTTCGAAGCCAAAGGTACCGTAGACGTCATAGACCATACGGATACAGGCGGACACCTCTTCCATGATCTGCTCTTCGGTACAGAAGATGTGAGCGTCATCCTGGGTAAAACCACGCACCCGCATCAGACCGTGCAGGGAACCGGACGGCTCATTGCGGTGGCAGGAGCCGAACTCGGCCATGCGCAGCGGCAGATCGCGGTAGGACTTCAGCCCTTGGTTGAAGATCTGCACGTGACCCGGGCAGTTCATCGGCTTGATGGCGTACTCGCGGTTTTCGGACTGGGTGGTGAACATGGCCTGGGCATACTTCTCCCAGTGACCTGAACGCTCCCACAGCACGCGATCCATCATGAAGGGCCCCTTCACTTCCTGGTAGTCGTACTCTTTGAGCTTGCCGCGGATGAAGGTTTCCAGCTCACGGAAGATGGTCCAGCCATCGTTGTGCCAGAACACCATGCCGGGGGCTTCTTCCTGCATGTGATACAGGTCGAGCTGCTTGCCTATCTTGCGGTGGTCGCGCTTGGACGCCTCTTCCAGACGCTGCAGGTAGCCTTTGAGCTGCTTCTTGTCAGCCCAGGCAGTGCCGTAGATGCGCTGCAGCATCTTGTTGTTGGAATCGCCACGCCAGTAGGCGCCGGACATCTTCTGCAACTTGAAGTGGTGGCAGTGACGCATGTTGGGCACGTGCGGGCCGCGACACATGTCGACGTACTCTTCGTGATGATACAGACCTGGCTGGTCATCACGGGCAATATTCTGATCCAGGATCTCGACCTTGTAAGTCTCGCCACGGGCTTCGAACACGTCGCGTGCTTCCTGCCAGGAAACTCTCTTCTTGATGACGTCGTAATCCTTGGCGGCCAGCGCCAGCATGCGCTCTTCCAGGGCAGCCAGATCCTCGTCGGTCAGGGTACGATCGAGATCGATATCGTAGTAGAAACCGTTGTCGATGACGGGACCTATGGCCATCTTGGTCTGGGGCCAGAGTTGCTTGATGGCATGACCCAGCAGGTGAGCACAGGAGTGGCGCAGTATGTCCAGACCTTCTTCGTCTTTGGCGGTGATGATGGCCAGGGAGGCATCGGCTTCGATCAGCTCGCAGGCATCCACCAGTTCACCGTTTACCCGACCGGCAATGCACGCCTTGGCGAGACCCGGACCTATGTCCGCGGCCACGTCCATGACGGAAACGGAGTGGGCAAATTGACGTTGGCTGCCGTCAGGCAGAGTAATGATTGGCATTGTGTGTTTCCTTGTACAGTGGTGCCCCCTACCAAAGGGCACATGCGGGATGGAAAAAAATCATTCAAAAAAGGGTGATGTTCTGGCTCTCCACAGCACTTTGCGAAGACACCCAGTGCCGCAAACAGCTTGCGTGACGGCACAAGGCAAACCAAAAACCGGACCATGCTACCAGAAGTAGGCGGGGCTGTATCGGGTTTGATGAGATTTTCTACAACCAAATGAGGTGCTTGCCGGTTAGTCACCCAACAGGGGCTGCCAGTTGAAATCGAAGGTACTGCTCCCCTCCTCGGCCAGTGCGAGCTCCTCCAACACCTTCAATGCAAGCTTGTTGCCCTTTTGCGAGGCCTGATAGAGCCACTGCTTGGCCTGAGCCAGATCGACCCGGCCACTCACCCCCATCAGGTGCAGCACGCCGACTTTCAGCATGGCGGGCACGTCACCGTTGCGGGCCGCCAGCTCCATCCAGTGAAATGCCTGCCGCAGATCCCGTTTCACCCCGGCGCCGCGCAGATAGACCTCCGCCAGCCGGTACTGGCCGAAGGCATCGCCCGCCTGCGCCGACTGGCGATAGAGGCTGATGGCCTGATCCATGTCCTGCTCTGTGCCCTGCCCCACTTCATGGCTCCAGCCCATCAGCGCCTGCGCGCGCGGGATCCCCTGCTCGGCCAGCGGTTGCCAGATCCTGGTCGCCGTCTCGAACTGGCCGCTGCGCCAGGCCCGGTTGGCCGATGCCAGCTCCTGCTCGGTCGAGAGCGGGATCAGCCGCCAGATGACCAGACCAAGCACTCCGATAAACAGCCAGCGGCAGATGATGGGTTTCATGATGATTTCCGTGATCCAGTTCGCATTTTATCTATGTAAACGAAATGTAGCGCCGCGATCAAGCAAGAGATCCCTTTGACATGCTTTTTATGATGGGATGGGTCGGCAGCGCTTGCATTCGGCAATGAGGGTCAGCATGATAACTGTATATATAAACAGTGCTGGTGCAATGCGATGGCAGGTCGAGGCAGTTCCCACAATGTTGATCACCGCTTCAGCGACCAGCGGGTCGATGCGGTCGACGACGGCTGGGCCCAAACCGAGTGGGAGGCAGCATTTGCCGCCACTGCTCCCCGCACCGAGGTGAAGGAGATAACGGCACGCAGCATCATCAGTTACAACCGCTCACCGGATGTGCCCTTTGGTCGCTCCATCAACCCCTATCAGGGCTGCGAACATGGCTGCATCTACTGCTATGCCAGACCCAGTCACGCCTACCTGGAGCTCTCTCCCGGCCTCGACTTCGAGACCAGGCTGTTTGCCAAGCTCAATGCCGCCGAGCTGCTGCGCCGGGAGTTTGCCAAGCCAACCTATCAGCCAGAGACCATAGTGCTCGGCGCCAATACCGACCCCTATCAGCCCATCGAGCATCACTATCGCCTCACCCGCGCCTTGCTGGAGGTGATGCTGGCCCATCGTCACCCGGTGGGCATCATCACCAAGAGCGCCATGATATTGCGCGATCTCGATCTGCTCGCCGAGCTGGCCCGGGAGGGTCTCTGCCAGGTGATGGTGTCGGTGACGACCTTGAATGAAACCCTGCGGCGACAGCTGGAGCCCAGAGCCAGCACAGGCGCAGGTCGGCTCAAGGTGGTCGAGAAGCTGGCACAGGCCGGGGTGCCGGTCGGGGTGCTGGCCGCCCCCATGATCCCGCGCCTCAACGAGCCCGAGCTTGAGCAGATCATCAAGGCGGCAGCCGAAGCCGGCGCCCTGAGCGCCGACTACATACTGCTGCGATTGCCCCACGAGCTGACTACCCTGTTCAGCGACTGGCTGGAGGAACACTATCCCGGCCAGAAGGAGGCGATCCTGAACCAGCTGCGGGCCAGTCGGGATGGTGGGCTCAACAGCCCCGCCTTTGGCACCCGCATGCGAGGTGAAGGCCAGTTTGCCGACTTGCTCGCCCAGCGCTTTCGGCTCATCAGCAAGCGCCTGGGCTTGGACAAGCGCCATCTTCAACTGCGGCGGGACGGCTTCATTCGCCCGGGCGAACAACTGCGGCTGTTCTAGACGCCCTGACAGCGTCAACCGCGCTCACAACGCCTCCCCTTCGCCGGTACACCACAAACCATGCCGACGAGCAGGGCCTCACCCCCTTGGCCGAGGCGAGTACATGCCCTTGCCCTGGGCGATCAATTCGGCGGGCAGTCGTGCCGGCTCATGGGCCACTTCGTCCTCATGCTCCCCTGCCAGCGACGCTGGTTGATGTTCGCCCCATACCCGGCTCCACCAGATCTCCCACATTACCCAGCTAGTCATAAGGTGCTCCTGTTTGATGGCTGCGCGTCGCAGTCTGTTGAGTGCGACAGGGGCAAGCTTGGCCGCATCCCATGACAGGGGGATGACGCAGGCATGATGAATTGAGGACAAGGAGGAGTACGGCAATGCTCGCGGTGCGAGTGATCAGCAACGCGTGCGGCAACAGATCAGGCTGACCCATCAGGCTGGGGGCGCGCTACCTGGGGCAAACGGCAGCAACAAAAAGAGCGACCCTGGGGTCGCTCTTTTTCATGGAGGCAGACGCGCGATTATTCGTCGCTCGCTGCACCCTCTTCAGTGGACCCTTCAGTGGATCCTGCATCGGCAGAGCCGGCATCTGGCGCGGTATCTGTGCCTTCGGACACCTCACCGTCAACGGCCACGATGTCGTTCTCTTCCTCGTCACTCTCGGCGATACGCTGCAGGCCGACGACTGTCTCGTCTTCACCGGTACGGATCAGACGCACACCGCCGGTGTTACGGCCTATGACGCTCACCTCGGCGACGCGAGTACGGACCAGGGTGCCGCCATTGGTGATCAGCATGATCTGGTCGGTATCTTCGACCTGGATCGCATCGATCACCTTGCCGTTACGCTCGTCCACCTTGATGGAGCGAACGCCCTGGGTACCACGGCTCTTGGTCGGGTACTCGGTCAGCGCGGTACGCTTGCCGTAACCGTTCTCGGTGGCGGTCAGGATGGCACCGATCCCACGGGGGACGATCAGGGACACCACCTTGTCACCGTTGAGCAGGCGGATACCACGAACCCCACCGGCGGTACGACCCATGGGACGTACGCCCTTGAAGGTGCCCTTGCTTTCGATGCCTTCGCCGTTGTCGCTGCCATCGTCGTCGTTGCCGGCGTCAATGACACTCTCGTCATCCCCGTCGACATCATCGCTGACATCGGCATCGGCTGCATCGGCGCGGCCGCTGCCTTCATTGAAGCGAACCACCTTGCCCGCATCGGAGAACAGCATGATCTCGTTGCTGCCATCTGTGATGTCCACCCCGATCAGCTCATCACCCTCTTTGAGGTTGATGGCACGAATGCCGGAGGAGAGCGGACGGCTGAACGCAGACAGGCTGGTTTTCTTCACGGTACCGTCGGCGGTAGCGAAGAAGACGTACTTGTCGTCGGCATACTCTTTGACCGGCAGGATGGCGGTGATGCGCTCACCCTCTTCCAGCGGCAGCAAGTTGATGATTGGACGACCACGGGCGCCACGGGACGCCTCCGGCAGCTGATACACCTTGAGCCAGTAGACCTTGCCACGGGTGGAGAAGCACAGAATGGTGTCGTGGGTGTTGGCCACCAGCAGACGTTCCACAAAGTCCTCTTCCTTGATCCGGGTGGCCGACTTGCCACGACCACCGCGGCGCTGGGCCTCGTAGTCGGTCAGCGGCTGGTACTTCACATAACCCTGGTGAGACAGGGTCACGACCACGTCTTCCGGGGTGATCAGATCTTCGATGTTGATCTCGGCGCTGGAGGCGCTGATCTCGGTGCGACGCGCGTCGCCATACTGCTCGCGCACGGCCAGCAGCTCATCGCGGATCACTTCCATCAGCCGTTCCGGGCTTGCCAGGATGAACAGCAGCTCGGCGATCAGATCCAGCAGAGATTGGTACTCTTCCAGGATCTTCTCGTGCTCGAGGCCGGTCAGCTTGTGCAGGCGCAGATCCAGGATGGCCTGGGCCTGCTGTTCGGTCAGGAAGTATTGACCTTCACGGATGCCGAACTCCGGCTCCAGCCACTCGGGGCGGGCCGCGTCGTCGCCTGCCTTTTCCAGCATGCCGGCCACGTTGCCGAGTTCCCAACCGCGGGCAACCAGCTTGGCCTTGGCGTCAGCCGGGGTATCGGAGTGACGGATCAGCTCTATGATGGGGTCTATGTTGGCCAGCGCCACCGCCAGACCTTCCAGGATGTGAGCCCGATCCCGCGCCTTGCGCAGTTCGAACACGGTCCGGCGGGTCACGACCTCGCGGCGGTGCAGCAGGAACGCATCCAGAATGTCTTTAAGGTTCATCACCTTGGGCTGGTTGTTATCGAGCGCCACCATGTTGATGCCGAACGTGGTCTGCAGCTGGGTGTGCTTGTAGAGATTGTTCAGCACAATCTCGCCAGACTCGCCACGTTTGATCTCGATAACGATGCGCATGCCGTCCTTGTCGGACTCATCGCGCAGGGCACTGATGCCCTCGACTTTCTTCTCTTTGACCAGCTCGGCGATCTTCTCGATCAGCCGCGCCTTGTTCACCTGATAAGGCAGCTCGTGAACCAGAATGGTCTCGCGACCCGTCTTGTCGTCCACTTCCACTTCGGCCTTGGCGCGCACGTAGACGGAGCCGCGACCGGTGCGGTAAGCCTGCACTATGCCGGCGCGACCGTTGATGATGGCGCCAGTGGGGAAATCAGGCCCTGTGATATAGGTCATCAACTCATCGATGGTGAGATCGCTATTTTCGATCAGCGCCAGACAGCCGTTGACTATCTCGGTGAGGTTGTGAGGAGGAATATTGGTCGCCATGCCCACCGCGATACCGGATGAGCCGTTGACCAGCAGGTTGGGCACCTTGGTGGGCATGACAGCCGGGATCATCTCGGTACCGTCGTAGTTCGGTACCCAGTCCACTGTCTCTTTGTCCAGATCGGCCAGCAGCTCGTGGGAGATGCGGGCCATCCGCACTTCGGTGTAACGCATGGCGGCGGCGCTGTCGCCGTCGACCGAACCGAAGTTGCCCTGACCATCGACCAGCATGTAGCGCATGGAGAAATCCTGCGCCAAGCGGACAATGGTGTCATACACGGCACTGTCGCCGTGCGGGTGGTATTTACCAATTACGTCACCGACCACACGGGCCGATTTTTTATAGGGCTTGTTCCAGTCGTTCCCCAACTCGTTCATAGCAAACAGAACGCGGCGGTGAACCGGTTTCAAGCCATCACGCACATCCGGCAGAGCTCGTCCTACGATCACGCTCATGGCGTAATCAAGATAGGAACTCTTGAGCTCTTCTTCGATGTTGATCGGCGTGATCTCTCTGGCCAGATCGCTCATAGAAAGCCTTAATCCCTAATTAGTTGTTCTTTGGCTTAAACAGCGCGCCATGGTAACACACTGAGCCAAATACCTTAAGCCACAAATCCGGGTAACAAGTCGGGCTGGTGTGACAAAGTGTGTCCGTTATAATGCCCGCCAGGACAATAGATTGCGCCCAAGTCTTGCTACCTGCGCGCCCTGCCACAGGATCATCAAAACATGAATAGTGATGCCAATGTCGATCTGACAGAAATCGCCAAATTTGAAGCCATCGCCTCCCGCTGGTGGGACATGGAGGGCGAATTCAAGCCACTGCATCAAATCAATCCGGTGCGCCTTGACTGGATCACCGACAAGAGCGGCGGCCTGTTTGGCAAGCACATCCTCGACATCGGCTGCGGGGGCGGCATTCTCTCCGAGAGCATGGCCCGGCGCGGTGCCCGCGTCACCGGCATCGACATGGGCAAGGAGCCCCTCGGCGTCGCCCGCCTGCACGCCCTCGAGCAGGGGGTGGAGCTCCAGTACCAGCAGATGACGGCGGAGGAGCACGCCGGCCAGGCCCCTGGCCAGTATGACGTGGTCACCTGCATGGAGATGCTGGAGCATGTGCCGGATCCGGCTTCTGTGCTGCGCGCCATCGCCACCCTGGTGCGCCCGGGCGGACGAGCGTTCGTCTCCACCATCAACCGCAACCCGAAAGCCTACCTGATGATGATCCTGGGGGCCGAATACCTGATGAAGATGGTCCCCAAGGGTACCCATGATCACAAGAAGTTCATCACCCCAGCCGAACTGTGTCGCATGGGTGAAGCGGCGGGCCTGCTGGTGCGGGACATGAGCGGCGTGCACTATTCGCCGCTGACCGGCCAGTTCAAGCTCGGCAAGAACGTCGACGTCAACTACATGGTGGAGTTCATCCGCCCGGAGCAAGGCTGATGAGCGACTCTCACCCTGTGCCGCTGCGCTGCGTGCTGTTCGATCTCGACGGCACATTGCTCGACACGGCTCCCGATCTGGGTGCCGCCGTCAACCATGTGCTGGTGAGCGAAGGCTTTGCCCCGCTCTCCGAGGCCATCATCCGCCAGACCACCTCCCACGGCGCGCTCGGGCTGCTCAGGGCCGGGCTTGGCGACGAGCTGCTCGAGGAGCTGGGCGCCACGCGCCTGCGCACCGCCCTGCTCGACTACTACGCCGCTCACCTGTGCGTCGGCACCCGCCCCTATGAGGGCATGCTGGATCTCATCGAGTGGCTGGACGAACGGGCCCTGCCCTGGGGCATAGTCACCAACAAGCCGGGCTTTCTGACCGAGCCGCTGCTGGCGGCCCTGCCCGAGCTTGCCAACTGCGGCGTGACTGTGAGTGCCGATACCCTGCCGGTGCGCAAGCCAGACCCAGCCCCCATGTACTTTGCCTGCGAGCAACTGGGCGTCGACGCCGCCCATTGCCTCTACGTGGGGGATCACGTGCGTGACATAGAGGCCGGCCGCAATGCGGGCATGCGCACTGCCGTCGCGGGTTGGGGTTATCTGAGCGATGACGAGGATCCCGCCGACTGGGGCGCGGATCTGCACTTCGATACCGTGCAGGCCCTGCACCACTGGCTGCGTTACGAGGTAGCCTGACCCATGATCCGCCGGGTCACAGGCATTGATGGATCATAAAGGCAGCTTTATTGCCAAACGGTGCCCATATGAACACCAACATATGGATGTTCGTGGGTACGCCAGGATGCGATGGGAGATCAGGAGTGATCTCCCGTTTTTGCCATTTGGCAACCGCTAACACACTGGGACAGGACACCTTTTGACCCTTGCTGCACAAGGGATAACCAGACTGAATTTGCTAGTAAAAACACCCCGTTTTCGCAAGCAAAAAAAGTTATTTAAATTTTCCATGTTCGATCATCAGACTTGCATTTACCGGATCGGACGCATGAAAACCCACTCACTGTGAGCATCCACTAACCTGGGTCGCGACACCCACAATTTATCCACAGCTAATGCCTTATCCACAGATTGCAAAGCCGGGTAGACCTCACTATCTTGTAGCTCGAACTTAAAATAACACTATATCTTGTGATTCATCGCACAATACGCCCCCACCTCCCGCAGCCGATCACGGCCAGGAGGTCAAGGCCGTGCGATGGTTTTTCGGGAATCAACTAAAGGTCATCAGCCAATGAACTTGTTTGTGACGAAGCGTAACGGCCACAAAGAACCCATCGATCTGGATAAAATTCACCGCGTGCTGGATTGGGCCGCCGAGGGACTCGACAACGTGTCTGTCTCCCAGGTGGAACTCAAGTCCCACATCCAGTTCTATGACGGCATCCGTACCGCCGATATCCACGAAACCGTCATCAAGGCCGCTGCTGACCTGATCTCCGAGCAAAGCCCGGATTACCAGTACATGGCCGCCCGTCTGGCCATCTTCCACCTGCGCAAGAAGGCCTACGGCCAGTTCGAGCCGCCCCACCTCTATCAGCACGTCGCCCGTCTGGTAGACATGGGCAAGTACGACAAGCACCTGCTGACCGACTACACCCAGGCCGAATTCGAGGAACTCAACGAGCACCTGGATCACTGGCGTGACATGGACTTCTCCTACGCCGCCGTCAAGCAGCTGGAAGGCAAGTACCTGGTGCAGAACCGCGTCACCGGCGAGATCTACGAGAGCCCGCAGTTCCTCTATATCCTGGTGGCGGCCTGCCTCTTCTCCAAGTATCCGAAAGATACCCGTCTGGACTACATCAAGCGTTTCTACGATGCGGTCTCGACCTTCAAGATCTCCCTGCCGACGCCTATCATGAGCGGCGTGCGCACCCCGACTCGCCAGTTCAGCTCCTGCGTGCTGATCGAGTGCGATGACAGCCTGGACTCCATCAATGCCACCGCCAGCGCCATCGTGCGCTACGTCTCCCAGCGCGCCGGCATCGGCATCAACGCCGGGCGCATCCGTGGTCTGGGCAGCCCCATTCGTGGCGGTGAAGCCTTCCACACCGGCTGCATCCCCTTCTACAAGTACTTCCAGACCGCGGTCAAGTGCTGCTCCCAGGGCGGCGTGCGCGGCGGTGCGGCCACCCTGTTCTACCCGCTGTGGCACACAGAAGTGGAGAGCCTGCTGGTCCTGAAAAACAACCGCGGCGTGGAAGAGAACCGGGTCCGTCACATGGACTACGGCGTGCAGATCAACAAGCTGATGTACCAGCGCCTGATCAAGGGCGGCGACATCACCCTGTTCTCCCCGTCCGATGCCCCCGGCCTGTACGACGCCTTCTTCGCGGATCAGGACAAGTTCGAGCAGCTCTACGTCAAGTACGAGCAGGATCCGGCCATTCGCAAGAAGACCCTCAAGGCAGTCGATCTCTTCTCCCTGATGATGCAGGAGCGCGCCGGCACCGGTCGCATCTACATCCAGAACGTGGATCACTGCAACACCCACAGCCCGTTCGATCCGAGCGTGGCGCCGGTACGCCAGTCCAACCTCTGCCTCGAAATCGCGCTGCCCACCAAGCCGCTCAACAACGTGGATGACGAAGAGGGCGAGATTGCCCTGTGCACCCTGTCTGCCTTCAACCTGGGTGCCATCGAGAAGCTGGAAGATCTGGAAGAGATGGCGGATCTCGCCGTGCGCGCTCTGGATGCCCTGCTCGACTATCAGGACTACCCGCTCAAGGCCGCCCAGAAAGGCAGCATGAACCGTCGCACCCTGGGGATAGGCGTCATCAACTACGCCTACTACCTGGCCAAGAACGGCGCCCGTTACTCCGACGGTTCCGGTCTGGCGCTGACCCACCGCACCTTCGAGGCGATCCAGTTCTACCTGCTGAAGGCCTCCGTGCAGCTGGCCCGCGAGTTCGGCCCCTGCCCGGCCTTCAACGAGACCACCTATGCCCAGGGCATTCTGCCCATCGATACCTATAAAAAGGATCTCGACAACCTGTGCAACGAGCCGCTGCACCTGGACTGGGAAACCTTGCGTGAAGAGATAAAGACTGTGGGTCTGCGCAACTCCACCCTGACCGCCCTGATGCCGAGCGAGACCTCCAGCCAGATCTCCAACGCCACCAACGGCATAGAGCCGCCGCGCGGCCTGGTGTCGGTCAAGGCCTCCAAGGACGGCATTCTCAAACAGGTGGTGCCCGAGTATCATCGCCTGAAAGATCAATACGAACTGCTCTGGAAGCAACCGAGCGTCGATGGCTATCTGCAGCTGGTCGGTATCATGCAGAAGTTTGTGGATCAGGCGATCTCCGCCAACACCAACTACGACCCCGCCCGTTTCGAAGGCAACAAGGTACCGATGAAGCAGCTGCTCAAGGATCTGCTGACCGCTTACAAATACGGCCTCAAGACCCTCTACTATCACAACACCCGTGATGGTGCGGATGACGCACAAGCCGATATGCTGGATGACGGTTGTGCCGGTGGCGCCTGCAAGATCTGATTAACCGGGCGGGAGCGACAAGCTCCCGCTCTCCTGTTTTATCCATTCAATACATTCTGGTAACCATGGCCTATTCAACTTTCTGCCAAACCCAAAACGACCAGCTCAAAGAGCCGATGTTTTTTGGCCAATCGGTCAATGTGGCCCGTTATGATCAACAAAAACACGAAGTCTTTGAACGGCTGATCGAGAAACAGCTCTCCTTCTTCTGGCGCCCGGAAGAGGTGGATGTCTCCCACGACCGCATCGACTATCAGGCGCTGCCGCCCCACGAGCAGCACATCTTCATCTCCAACCTGAAGTACCAGACCCTGCTGGATTCCATCCAGGGCCGCAGCCCGAACGTGGCGCTGCTGCCGCTGGTCTCCATTCCGGAGCTGGAAACCTGGATCGAGACCTGGGCCTTCTCGGAGACCATCCACTCTCGCTCCTACACCCACATCATTCGCAATATCGTCAACACCCCGGCCCAGGTGTTCGACGATATCGTGACCAACGAGCAGATCTTGAAGCGCGCCGGCTCCATCAGCTGCTTCTACGATGACCTGATTGAAGCGACCGCGCTCTACAACCTGCACGGTGAAGGGACCCACAGCGTCGCCGGACAGATGCGCACCATCACACTGCGCGAGCTGAAGAAGAAGCTCTACCTGTGCCTGATGAGCGTCAACGCGCTGGAGGCGATCCGCTTCTACGTCAGCTTCGCCTGCTCCTTTGCCTTCGCCGAGCGCGAGCTGATGGAAGGCAACGCCAAGATCATCAAGATGATCGCCCGCGACGAAGCGCTGCACCTGACCGGCACCCAGCATATGCTGAACCTGATGCGCACCGGCCAGGACGACCCCGAGATGGCCGAGATTGCCGCCGAGTGCGAGCAGGCCTGCTTCGAGATCTTCAAGGAAGCCGCCATTCAGGAGAAGGAGTGGGCCGAGTACCTGTTCCAGGACGGCTCCATGATAGGCCTGAACAAGGACATCCTCTGCCAGTACGTGGAGTACATCACCAACCTGCGCATGAATGCGGTCGGTCTGCAGCCAGCCTTTGCCGGCGCCAAGCAAAACCCGATCCCCTGGATCAACACCTGGCTGTCGTCCGACAACGTGCAGGTCGCCCCCCAGGAAGTGGAAGTCAGCTCCTACCTGGTCGGCCAGATCGACAGTGAAGTGCATGCCGATGATCTCGGTGATTTCGAGCTGTGATGAGGCGATGTGCCCGTGCGGCGGTATTACACCGTGAGTGATGGGACCAAGACGCTGGCCCCTGCCCCGCAGCCTGCAACACGGCAGGAGGCCCCACAGGCGCCGCTGGTGCATACCCGCGACGGCGCCCTGCTCGCCCATCCCGGCGAGAGCCTGTTGGAGACCCTGGAGCGCCACGGCCATCATCTGGAGTTCCAGTGCCGCAGCGGTTATTGCGGCGCCTGCCGCACGCCCTTGCTGGCAGGCTCTGTGCACTACCCCAATGTGCCGCTGGCATTCGTCTCCCCAGGCGAATGCCTGCCCTGCTGCTGCAAACCGGTCGGTGCCATCCGGCTGGACATCAAGAAAGGCTGACGCAGCAAGCACCACACACTTCGCCAAACAAAAAGCCGCCGGATTGCTCCGGCGGCTTTTTTATCGCTCGTCTTTTTATCGCTCGTCTCTGGCTTGGGGCCCTGACCCGTCAGAGCCCCTTGATTGACTTCAAAGCCAGGGCGCTGCGGTCGGTCCCTGGTGCAGGCCCAGCTTCCAGACCCGACCAAAGTGCTTGTAGTGACCGGCGGCCACGCCAGCCTTCTCACCCATGCCATGGTAGAGATCCAGGTGTCCCTTCTTCACGGCGCCCCCCACATCCAGCGCTATCAAGAGCCGCAGCTGGTGTTTGCCGGTCCAGTTGCCCGCCTTGTCGAGCAGGGGCACTTCCGCCAGGATGGGGGTGCCCATCGGCAGCAGTGTCTTGTCTGCCGCCACGGCCGCCAGCGGCAGCAACGGAATGCCGGCGGCGCCGATCACGTCATTGGTGGGGCGACGCTCGAAGAAGACATAGGAGGGATTCTGCTCCACCAGCTCCTTGACGCTCTCCTCCGGTTTGCTGTTGGCCCAATCCTTGATGGCCTTCATGGACATCTGCTCCTTGGGCACTTCGCCGCGATCGATCAGCACACGGCCGATACTCACGTAGCCGTGACCGTTCTTGCCGCTGTAACCCAGGTATTGCAGCCGATCGTCATCCCCGTAGTGGACAAAGCCCGAGCCCTGTACGTCCATCAGGAAGTTGTCGATGAGGGATTTGCTGTAACCCAGCTCCAGCCCCCGGTTGGCCAGCGCCCCCTGGTGGATCTCGGCCCGGCTCGGGCAACGGCCACCGCACTTGGGCATGGCATAGATGGGGTACTTGTACTTGGCATCCGGGCGATGGCGCACCTCCAGTACCGGCGAGTAATAACCGGTAAACAGCACGTTGCCCATGCGATCGGCACCGCCCAGCTGGGCCAGGCTGATGCCGTACCGGGTGATCTGGGCCGGGTTGCCGCCATTGGCGACCCAGCGGGAGAGCTGGCGATAGAGCTCGCCATAGCGGCGGGTCATCTTGCCGGAGCGCTCCAGCACCAGCCGGCTCTGGGGACCGAACTTGCTGTAGTCGGCGCGCTGGCGGCTGTTGACGCGTTCTACCCGCACCAGATCATCCGGCAGGGGGCCGTCCAGATACTGCTTGCCCAGATTTTCCGGCACCTCGCAGTTGAGAAAACATCTGGCCTCGGGTTTCTTCTTGGGCACCTGTGCTTGATCAGAGTTGCCCGCACAACCGGCCAGCCCCAGCACTGCGGCAGTCAGCCAGTACGCGTGTTTATTCATATGTCCTCATATAACACCAAGCCTCATGCTTGGCGGGGAAGATGCCAAATTTGCAGGGGGAAAGCAAACGCCATCAGCCCCTTGGCAGTGGATTTCTCCAAAGGGGATCTTCTGGGTTATAACAAGGTAACAAGGTGTGAGAGGCCATGGATGGAACAGCTCGAGATCTTCCCGCTGCAGAGCCCCTGCATAGGGGTATGCGAAGTGAACAACAAGGGCTACTGCAAGGGCTGCCTGCGCAATCGGGAGGAGCGCTTCAACTGGCTCACCATGACCCCCGCCGAGCAGCAGGAGGTGATGCGCCTGTGCCGCAACCGCAAGGCCCGGGTCGACGCCGCCCGTCGCAAGGCGCAAGAAGCCATCCAGGCCAGTGAGCAAGCGCAGGCCGGCTGGGATTTTTGAATCCCCCTCTCACCTCCCTCTTTTATCCCTTTCTCATCAGCCATAAAAAAAGCGGCCCGCAGGCCGCCTTGTCACTCATGGTTGTGAGCTTGTCACGCCGTCGCCAGCTTGGCCTGCGCTTCGCCGCGCTTGAGCATGGCGTAGCCAACTCCGGTCACCAGGGAGCCTGCCGCTATGGCCAGTATGTACATGAACACATGGCTGATGGCGTTCGGGATGAAGAGCACGAACAGACCACCGTGAGGGGCAACCAGCTCGCAGCCGAACAGCATGGAGAGCGCACCGGTCAGGGCGCCCCCCGCCATGCAGGCCGGGATGACGCGCATCGGATCCTTGGCGGCAAACGGAATGGCCCCCTCGGAGATGAAGCACAGACCCAGTACGAAGGAGGCCTTGCCCGCTTCCTGCTCCGCCTTGATGAACTTGGCGCGGGCCAGGAAGGTGGCGATCCCCATTCCCAGTGCCGGCACCATGCCGGCGGCCATCACGGCAGCCATGGGAGCATAGGTCTTGGAGGCCAGCAGGCCTACCCCGAAGGCGTAAGCGGCCTTGTTGACCGGGCCACCCATGTCGAAGCACATCATGGCACCGATAATGACACCCAGCAGCACGGCGTTGGCAGAGCCCATGTTGTTGAGGAAGGTGGTCATGGCACTCATGATGCCCGCAACCGGACCGCCCACCACGTAGATCATCACCAGACCGGTAAACAGGCTGGCAACCAGCGGAATGATGAGGATGGGCTTGAGCGCTTCCAGGGTCACCGGCAGGCGCACCTTGTCACTCAGGTACTTGGCACAGTAACCGGCCAGGAAACCGGCGACGATACCGCCGAGGAAGCCGGCGCCGAGAGAACTTGCCAGCATACCGCCTATCATGCCGGGCGCCAGACCCGGACGGTCGGCGATGGAGTAGGCAATGTAACCGGCCAGTACCGGGATCATCAGGGCGAAGGCCGAGCCACCGCCGATCTTCATCAGGGCGGCAGCCAGGGTTCCCTCAACCTTGAACGCCTCGATCCCGAAGATGAAGGAGATGGCGATGATGAGGCCACCGGCCACCACCATGGGCAGCATGAAGGAGACACCGGTCAGCAGGTGCTTGTAAGGGCCGGCCTTCTCCTCTTTCTTGGGCTGGCTGGCACCGCTGTGGCGATAGAGTGTTGCTTCGGTCCATGCCTTATCCAGCTCGGCACGGGTCTTCTTGAGCGCAGCGCCCGTGCTGGTGCGATAGACGGGCTTGCCATCGAAGCGGGCCATGTCCACTTCGATGTCGGTGGCGAGGAACACCAGATCGGCGGCGGCAATCTCATCCGCGGTCAGGGCATTCTGGGCACCGACCGAGCCTTGGGTCTCGACGCGGATCTGGTGGCCCATCTGCTTGGCCATGGTTTCGAGCGCTTCCGCCGACATGAAGGTGTGTGCCACCCCGGTCGGACAGGCGGTGACGGCAACGATGCGCTTGGCACCCGCCGGTTTGGCGGCGACGACCGGCACCGCCTGATGACGATAGACGCTGGCACCGCTGGTGGCGGCGTCAAGCACCGCGGCCGGATCCTGCAACGCCAGATCCATGCTCCCCTGATAGACCCGCTTGCCGTCATAGGCGGCGAGATCCACCTGGGCGCTTGCTACCACCAGCACCAGGTCGGCGGCGGCAATCTGCTCCTTGCTCGGCACCTGACGAGGTTGCACGCTGGAGCCGACATCGAGGGTGAGCTCCCAGCCCGCCAGTTTGGCCTGCTGTTCTATCCGTTTTGCAGCGAGAAAGCTGGTGGCAATGCCCGCCGGGCAAGCCGTAACCAGAATTGCTTTCATTGGGCATCTCCTGAGTTTTCCATTGAGGGGGTATTGAGTCGGGTCGGGGCAAGGTCATCCAGACGTTGCACACGCACCTGCTCGAGTAAGGGTGTCAGCACATCGATATCACTAAAACCGACCGCGATCTGACTGACCGCCAGCGCCGAGACGGCGGTGGCCAGACGCAGGGTCTGCTCCGGCGCCCAGCCGAGGCTAAGGCCATGGGCCAGCCCCGCCACCAGGGAGTCGCCGGCACCGACTGTGCTGACGACCTGCATGCGCGGCGGTATGGCCTGCCAGACGGCATCCGGACCAAACCAGACCAGGCCGTCGGCGCCGTTGGAGATCACCACATGGGCTATCCCCTGGGCCTGCAACGCGCGGGCACATTCGGCCTGCTCGCTCAGAGTCTTGATGGGGCGACCGGCCCATTGCTCAAGCTCTTCCAGATTGGGTTTGATCAGGGTCGGCGCGGCCTTGATGCCTTCGCTCAGGGCCAGGCCGCTGCAATCGAAGATCACCTGCTTGCCCTTGGCCTTGAGCAGGCGAATGAGGCGGGCACAGTAATCGGGGGCAACCCCCTTGGGCAGACTGCCGGCCAGCACAAACCAGTCGGCCTGCGGCGCCAGCTCGTCGATGGCCGCCTCAAGGGCCGCCACTTCACCCTCATGGATGGTGAGCCCAGGCAGATTGAGATCCGTGACCCGGCCCGATTGCTCGGAGATCTTGACGTTGATGCGGGTGCTGCCCGCCACGCGCACGAAGTGATCGGCCAGGGCCCGCTCGGCAAACAGGGCGACGAAGCTCTGCTGGTTGTCCGCGCCGAGCCAGCCGGTCAGTCCCACGTCACGGCCCAAGTCTTTGAGCACCATGGCGACGTTGATCCCCTTGCCCGCGGCGCGCAAATTGGCGTCGCTCACCAGATTCACCTCGCCCAGAGTCATGGCCTCGAGGCGGGCGGTGAGATCCAGCGCTGGGTTGAGGGTGATGGTCACTATGTCCATCAGTGCGCCCCCTCGCCCAGCCCGGCAGCGATGGCCGCGCCTATGCCCTTGAGGGCCGCTTCGGCATCCGCCCCTTCGGCGCGAAACGCCAGCCGGTGGCCGCACTTGACGCCCAGGCCAATCACCTTCATCAGGCTCTTGGCGGAGACGGCTTCACCGCTGCCATCCAGATTCGCCACCCGGATGTCGGACTCGAACTCCTTGGCCACCTTGACCAGCATGGCGCCCGGACGGGCATGCAGGCCATGGGGGTTGATGATGGTGAAGGTCTCGGAAAGACCGCTCGCCGGCCCCGCCTGCAGCATGGCCAGCCCTTCGCTGCCAGTCAGGGTGGCAAGCTGGCCTGCGGCGGCCAGTTTGGCCAGATTCTCCAGCTGCGGCAGATGACTCGCATCGGCGGCGCACAGCAGCAGCAAGGCGCTGACCGGCAGCTCCCCTGCCTGCAACTGCGCGCTCGGGGTCGCCACGACCCAGCCGGTCTGGGCCGCGGGTGTACGGGCCAGCCAGACGCCATCGCCCAGATAGGCGGGCTCGCTTGCCAGCAGGGAAGTGACCATGGCGGCCTCCCCCCAACCGGCGGATTTGGCGCGGGCGGCGGCGCCCAGCAGCAGCTGGTCGCGATCATCGGCCGGGAAGTCGGCCAGGGTCAGGAACTGCACCTCTTTCGGAGCCGTTGCCCCGGTCAGGATATTGATGATGGTGTCGGCATCGGTGGCATTTTTAAGGGCCTCGGCCGCCTGCTCGTCGCCCAGCACGTGGGTGAGCTGGCGCAAGATGCCCAGATGCTCGTCGGATTTGGCGGCGATGCCGATGGCCACATAGGCAATCTGCCCCTGGTCCCACTCGATGCCCTGAGGGAATTGGGCCACCATGACGCCGGTGCTTTTCACCAGATGACGGGTGTCCGTGGTGCCGTGGGGAATGGCGATGCCGCTGCCGAGGTAGGTGGCGTGCTGCGCTTCCCGCGCCAGCATGCCGTCCACATAACCTGCTTCCACCAGACCGGCTTCGGTCAGTTTGTCTGCCAGCAGGGCGATGGCATCCGCCTTGGTCGCCACCGATTGCCCCAGCAAGATCTGCTGCTGCGCCAACTTCAACATAGAGATTCTCCATCAGGTTCCGGGCTGGCCGTACGGCTCGCCGGATCAACACCATTAAAAAATGTGGATCATTCGCCTGCTGACAATAGACCGGATTGCATCCCTTCGGGAGCCGCCGGGGTTTTCATCCCCGGTCATCGATTGTCTGCTGACAAGCTGAATCGTTTCACTTACACTCAGACTGAATCGTTTCAGCCAATTGATCAAGTACCCACAAAGAGTGCTTTTCAATGATATGATCCCGCGCACACTTTTCGGTGCCCTCACCTGGCAGTGACCGTGGGCCTTGCAACTCAAACAGAGCCAATATGATGAAACTGGATGAAATCGCCGCCCTCGCCGGTGTCTCGCGCACCACGGCCAGCTATGTGATCAATGGCAAGGCCGATCAGTACCGCATCAGTCAGGCAACCCGTGACAAGGTGATGGCCGTGGTCACGGCCCACAACTACCAGCCGGACAGCCGCGCCGCCTCCCTGCGCGGCGGCCAGACCAGGACCCTCGGCTTCATCCTGCCCGACCTTGAGAACGCCAGTTACGCCAAGCTCGCCAAGCGCCTCGAACAAGGCGCCCGGGCCCAGGGCTATCAGCTGCTGATCGTCTGCTCGGAAGATGAACCGGCCACCGAGAAGGAGCTGGCTGAGATGCTGGCCAGCCGTCATGTGGATGCCCTGCTGGTGGCCAGCTGCCTGCCACCGGACGATCCCTTCTATCCGCGCCAGCAGGCTCGCGGCATCCATGTGCTGGCCATCGACCGGGCCATGGCCGCCGACAAGTTCGTGACCGTCGCCAGTGAAAACCAGAAGGCGAGCTTTGATCTCACCGCCTCCCTGCTCACCCCGGCGCTAAAGCATATCGCCTTGATCACGGCGCTGCCGGCGCTCACGATCAGCCAGGAGCGAAAAGCGGGCTTCGAGCAGGCCGTCGCCAGCCACAGCGCCACGCGCCACCTGTGCGAGGGGGCCCACTTCTCCCGCGCCGAAGGCTATCGCCTGATCAAGGAGTTGCACCAGCGACTCGGCCAGCTGCCCGAGGCACTGGTCGCCACCTCCTACATATTGATGGAAGGGGTGCTGGACTACCTGCTGGAGCAGGAGACCGACATGAGCCGGCTCGCCATGGCCACCTTCGGGGACGATCGCCTGCTCGACTTCCTCCCCTTTGGTATCAACTCCCTGCCCCAGCAGCACGATGCCCTGGCCAGCCAGGCACTGGAGCTCGCCCTCAAGGCGATCAACGGCGAATATCTGTGCGGGCTGCACTACGTGAGCCGGACCCTCAAGCGTCGCCGCTGACATCTCCCTTCACGCGCCGGCGCTCTCCACGCCGGCGCGTTTTTCCACCAACCAAGCCCCCGTTCTGTCATCTTTTATTTCCACCTATTGCCACCTTCCAGTACAAAATCCGCCTTTACAGGCTTGTTTCCACTATTTTGATCCGTTAACGTGGCAACCATCTTTTACAACCCACGGGTTTTTCGTAACGATGCGTCCACTCCGATATCGCTAGCCTCCGGTCCCGACCCCGGAGGCGTCTTGCCAGCACAGCCACTGGCACTCTTTTTTGAATACGCAGTTTCTCGATCTGGATGGACACCATGAACACCAAGACCCTGGGTTGTACCCTGTTGATTGCCGGCACCACCATAGGCGCCGGCATGCTGGCCCTGCCGCTGGCCTCCTCCTCCCTCGGCGGACCCGCCACCCTGCTGCTGATGGTCGGGCTCTGGGCCCTGATGGCCTTCACCGCCATGTTGCAGGTAGAGGCCAGCCTCAACACCGGCAAGTGGTACCTGCACCAGCTGGCGGATCACCTGCTCGGCCCCTGGGGCAAGCGCATCGCCTCCTTCTGCATCCTGATGCTGTTCTATTCGCTGGCCTCCGCCTACATCAGCGGCGGCAGCAGCCTGCTGGCCCAGGCACTGGCCGATGCGGGCATGACCCTCAGCCAGGAGCAGGCGGCCTGGGCCTTTACCCTGCTGTTTGGCGGCATGGTCTGCGTCGGCACCAAGCAGGTGGATTACCTCAACCGGCTGATGTTCACCGTGAAACTGGTGATCATGGTGGGGGTGCTGGCGCTGCTGCTGCCGCGCGCCGAGGGGCAACACCTGCTCTCCATGCCGCTCGGCCAGGGTTTGCTGCTGGCGGGCCTGCCGGTGATCTTCACCTCGTTTGGCTTCCACGGCTCCATCCCGAGCGTCATGCTCTACCTGGGCGATTGCCCCAAGCGGCTGCGCCGGGTGTTCGTGTGGGGCTCGGCCCTGCCGCTGATCCTCTACGTGCTGTGGCAGGTGGCCATCCTGGGGCTGCTCGGTCAACAGACCCTGATCCAGACCGGCGGCGCGCTCGACAGCCTCTTGGCCAGCGTCGGCAATCTGGTCAGCTGGCCCGCCTTCAATCAGGCGATGCATCTGTTCGCCGATCTGGCGCTCGCCACCTCCTTCCTCGGGGTGACGCTGGGGCTGTTTGACTTCATGGCCAAGGTGACCCGTCGCAAGGACAACTGGCAGGGCCGCAGCCAGACCGGCCTCATCACCTTCGTGCCGCCCCTGCTGTTCGCCCTCTACTTCCCGCAAGGCTTCATCATGGCGCTGGGTTACGCCGCCATCGCGCTGGCGGTGCTGGCGGTGCTGCTGCCGGTAACCCTGGTGTGGCAGAGTCGCAAACGGGCCGAGGCGCACCACTACCGCGCCCCGGGCGGCGTGCTGGCGCTGGGCCTGGCCGGTGCCATGGGGGTGCTGATCGTGGGCGTGCAGGTCAGTGTCAGCCTGGGATACTTGCCCGCGCTGTAAGCGTCCCGCTCCTCTCATACCAATGAAAATCCCCGCCAATCTGGCGGGGATTTTCATTGGGCAGCATCCATGGAGACAGCCCTAAGCCACAGGCCCAGGGCTGCTCTGCGACTGCGGCTTAACGAGCCGAGACTGTGATGCCGGCCAGGTCGATCAGGTTGGCCGCTCCGCCCTGCCCGCCCGCATCGTTGTAGGTAGTGTTCGCTTTCAGATAGCTCATGTTATAGAAGTCACTCACCTGGATGTCGTACTGCCCCGCCGGCACCGAGACGATGACGGGGGTAGAGTCGCGCAGCGGCTTGAGGTCGCCATCCTGCATCACGTGGGGCATCTGCACCATGCCGCTCGCGACCACCTTGCCATTGCTGAGCACGGATACCCGTTTCACCCCGTTGGTCACCCCCAGGTTGATGGCGTGCTGGGCATTGCTGTATTGCAGGCGAATGGCACGCTTGCCATCCAGGGTGACGCCCCGCACCAGCAGGGTATCTTCCGGGCGGCCCCAATCCTTCAGATAGGGCACAGGAATGGCCGCATCGGCCGCCGTGAGGGTGCCACTATGCGAGACCGTGTCGGCATCGACCGCGATGCGCTGGCGTTCAGGCTGGTAGCACACCGGCTTGGCGTGATGGGAGCGGTTGCCAGACTCGGGGTAGATGGCCTCCGCGCTGTAGCAATAGGCCATGCCAGGTTGCGGTGCCAGATTGTCGACCCAATCCCTCGCCGCATCCAGCCCGGCGGCCACCAGCTTGCCATCCCGATAGATGTTGTAGCTGAGCGCCCCCTGGCTGACGCTGTCTTGTAACCCGACGACCAGCTTTCCCCCTTGCTCGGTGACCCCCGACAGGGTGGGCTCGGTCGGTGCGAACACCTTGCGGTTCTCCACATCCAGCGGCGCCACGTCCTCGATCAGGCGGATCCCCTGTTCATCGGCCACCCCGGCGCCCAGCTGGACCTCGATCAGGTTGCTGGCAGTCAACATATCCTCGGTGATCAGCTCACCCACGGGGGCGCCATTGAGCGTGATGCCCCGCACCGGGTAGTAACTGCCCCCCTCCCCGGCCTCGGGGAGCAGCAACTTGATCTCGATCTGCTTGCCGCGGTAGTTCAGCCCCTTGAGCGCCGCTTCCGGCTTGGCCCCCATCAGCTTGTGCAGGTGTGCGGTGACGAAGGGCGAGACCCGGATCCCCTGCTCCTCAATGTGGTAACCGAATAGTGTGCTGGTCACCATGCCGAGATAGCCGCCCACGGACCAGAGCTGGCGCTGAGAGTTGATCACCGGGCCCGTCAAGTCGGGATGGGTCAGATCCATCAGAGAGGGCTGACCGGAGAGCCACTCCAGGTTCTCCATATTGGAGAGGTTGAGCGCGGCCCCGCGCATCAGGGAATCGACATGGCGGTCGGCCACGGCCACGTTCTGTACCCTGGCGGCGGCTTTCAGCCCATAGGCGGAGACGAAGGGCCAGATGGCGCGGTTATGGTAGACCGGCATGTCGGGCTGCTGCGGGAAATAGACAGGGGCGCCATAAGGCCCCATGGGATAGCGGCTGACGATCTCTCTGGCCTGCTCCTCATCGGCAATGCCCGCCAGTATGGCAAGGGACTCCCCGAGCAGGTCGAACTTGTAGGCAGGGCTCGGATCCGTATTGGTGTTGATCAGGCTGGCATACATCTTCTCATCCGCCAGCCAGAAGCCGTGATTGATGGCCTGCTTGAGCTCGGCCGCCCATTGGCTGTAGCGGGTCACCAGTTCATCCTGGCCCAGCTCGGTGGCCAGACGCGCCGCCAGCCTCAACCCCTGATAATGGAGCACGTTGGTGGAGAGGGACTTGCTCATGCCGATGTGGGCTATGTCTGCGGTGATCCACTTGGCATAGGTTTGATCACGCCAGTCGAGGAAGGATTGCTCCCCGCCATAGAGGCCATCCCCCTCATCGAAGGCCGCCAGGCGATCGCTCTCTATGGTATTGCGCAACCCCTCGAAGGCCTCGGGCAGGAAGGCACTGCGCTCCCCGGCAGGCAAGGCCGCCAGCACCTGCTCGGCCGCCAGCGCCCAGCCCATGCGGTCTGTGCTGATGGGCCAGCTGCCCCCCGTCCCCGTATCCTGGATGATCTGGCGTCCCTGCGGGATCAGGCCGTCGAGGCCCTGCTTCAGCTCGGCTCTGAAATCGGAGAGCTTGAACTGCAAGGAGTTTCGCGCCCGTTGCGGATCCAGGACCCCCAGCCCCAGATCGGTGGCGTAGGAGAGATCCCGCGTCCAGACATAATGCCACTTGGCACCGGTTTCGAAGCAGTCACAGGGGATCGCCTGACCGCCGCCGTAACTGCCATCCTTGACCTGGGCCACGCTGTTTTGCCGCATCTCGTGCGTCGCCAGCGCAAACAGGGCGTCAAACACCATGTCGCCCGAGCGCAGTCGGGGCAGATCAGCCTGCTCCTGATACGTGGTGAAGCTATCCCCCGGATCCCGCAGCTCCTGGGTTGTCGACTGGGCATAGCCGCGATAGTCGACCCCGGCCTGCTTGACCGAGAAGGTGGCGATTTCCTTGACCCCGGCTTTGTGGGTCTGGTACTCCAGCTTCTCGATAAGCTCATGCCCTTCATGGGGGTTGATCATGCCAAGATCCTCGTCGGTCGCCGCACTGACCAACAGCCAGGGAGCCTGCTCATCCTGACTCGCATCGAGGACAAACTTGTAATATCCCGCCTGCGACACCGACAGGGACGCCAGCTGGCAGCCGCTGTCACAGCGCTGCATCCTGACGTTCTCATTCAATGAGATGGCGCCGCCAGGAGCAAAGCCGATCCCATCCTGCGCGGACGCCATCTTTATCTTGTGCTCCCCCGGGGTCAGCTTGGCGACCACTACATAGCGCTTGTCACCCTGATAAACCATCTGCAAGAGAGGTTCGAGGTTGCCATCTACACCCTTCAGGTAGAGGCTCTCGCCGTAATTGGGGTCATCGCGCACCATGGCAAATTCGATGACGGGCGCCGCCAGATCGGCATTGATCACCTTGACCTGAATATCGAGCAGCCCTTTTTCGGTCACGACCAGACGGTTGTTCTGGCCGTTATTCTGGTAATACATGGGGTAACGCTGTTCGGGGAAAATACTGGTCTCTTTGCGGCTGTCGGCAGAAAAATCGGGATATTTTGTCCACTCAGGGCCCCCTACCTTGAAGGGCGACATCCCTGAATTCATCTTCAGATTATCCAACCGATAGACCCCATCCTTGAAGACCAGCTTGAATTTGTCTGCACGATCCCAGCCGCTGAATTCCCCGACCAGATAGAGATCGAAATCCCAGGGAGCCTTCGCCTCTGGTTTGACCGTATTGTCATTATTGGAAGATGAGCCGTTATCGTTACAGCCGGACAAGATGACGCCGCCGCATAATAATGCCACGGATAAAGCCAATGGATTTATTTTCATATATTCCCTTCGTTACTTTATTTTTTGTTATTTGAATGACAACAATAAAAATTGTTTTCACAGCTTACACCCGCATGCCTGGAAGGAAACATAGATGAGCTGACTGGCGAGATAGATGTGCTCTATAACGGCATGAGATTGCGTGATCGTACGCACTAAAATGGCGCTATTGCCGGCCAAAACGAATGGAAAACAACGTGAAGAGACACACATAAAAACCATTTCTGGCGATATGGTGCCGATTGACAGTCTCGCATGCTTGCACTAGCGTTGCGCTCCGCCTGACCCTGAACGGACGCCGTTTTCCGTGGACAAACATCTAAGACAATTCATTGAGGTCGCGACCCACAAGAGTGTGAGTCTGGCAGCCAGACATATGGGGCTGAGCCAACCGACGCTGACCCACAACATGAAGAAACTCGAAGAGAGCCTGGACACAACCCTGTTGATCAGGCACGCCGGCGGCGTGACGCTGACCGCCGCCGGGGAGCTGCTGCTGACACAAGCCCGCGTGATGCAGCGGATCTATGATGATACCCTCAGGCGGCTCGCCATTCTTCGCGAGCGAGCGGCCCTGCCACTGAGAGTGGGTACCGGCCATGCCTGGTGGCAGCATGTGCTGCAACCTGTCACCCTGCACTATCGAGCAGCCAATCCATCCTGTGCCATCAATATCGAGGTCGGCAATCACCTGCGGCTATTGGATCTGCTCCTTGGCAATCATATCGACCTGTTTCTGGGACATGAGATCCATGGTCTGGATAAACATTACAGCCTGATATTCATCCCGTTATTTACCTCCAGCGATGCCATATTTGTCAGGGCCGGGCATCCCCTCCTGGGGAAAGTATGCAGCAAGCAGGATCTGGTAAATTACCCCAGCCTGTTGATCACCACGGATGAGCCACAATATCTTCATCTGGTCGAGGACCTGGCAAGAAAAAAGCAAGATCAGGCAGCTATGCAGCTCAATGATAAAATAATTTACACCTGCAATTCGCTGATGGCCGGCATTGACATGGTAAATACCAGCAATGCCGTCATGCCTTATCCAGGCAGCATGGCGAGTTATTTCGCCCAATTCGGCATAGTCCCGCTCGACATGGATGAGGAATACAACAAAGGGGTTATCGGCATCTATATTTCTCGTGAGAAAATGGATGAGCCCCATATTCACACCCTGTGCCAACAGATCCAGACGCAAGTCAGCAAGCATGACAACTTGATTGCCAGCTGCTGAAGCCTGGATAGGCTCCCTCTACCCTGGGCGGCAACCCCAGCCACCGGGGATGGCGGTGAACGACAGACATAAAAAAGCCCTGCCGGATTGGCAGGGCTTTTTATATCAACCTGTGACGCTGGGAGGTGTTACCTCATTCGCTTACTGGTTGTGGGTAGCGCGACGGGGGCGACGGGCCTGGGCCGGTTTGCCGGCGCCATCGGCCGGACGCTGACCGCCCTGCGGCTTGGGCTTGCCACCGTTACCGGTGCGGGCACCGCCAGCATTGCCGGAACGACCGGCACCCTGACGCTGACCTTGCGGACGCGGCGCACGGCGCTCTTCGCTCGGATCGCGCGGCTCTTTGCGCAGCGGCGCGCCTATACCACGGGCAATGTTGTCCAGCGTCTCGCGGGAGGCCTCGAAACCGGCCACCTGCTCGCACGGGATGTTCTGCTTGGTCAGACGCTCGATGGCCTTGATAAGCTTGCCTTCATCGGCGGCGACCAGGGAGATGGCGTGACCGGCGGCACCGGCACGACCGGTACGACCGATACGGTGTACATAGTCTTCCGCCACGTTGGGCAGCTCGAAGTTGACCACTTGCGGCAACTTGTCGATGTCCAGACCGCGGGCGGCGATGTCGGTCGCCACCAGCACCTTGACGCTACCTTCCTTGAAACCGGCCAGGGCACGGGTACGGGCACCCTGGCTCTTGTTGCCGTGGATGGCGGCGGCGCTGACGCCGTTCTTGTCGAGGGTCTCGGCAACACGGTTGGCCATGTGCTTGGTACGGGTGAACACCAGTACCTGCTGCCAGTCGTTGCTGGTGACCAGATGGCTCAGCAGACCGATCTTGTTGGCCTTGTCGCACGGGTGAACCAGCTGCTCGATGCGCTCGGCCGTGCTGTTGCGCGGCGCCACTTCGATCACGGCCGGGTTGTTGAGCAGGCCGGTGGCCAGCTCGCGAATTTCGTCGGCGAAGGTTGCGGAGAAGAGCAGGTTCTGACGCTGCTTGGGCATCAGGGCCAGGATCTTGCGGATGTCGCGGATGAAGCCCATGTCAAGCATGCGATCCGCTTCGTCCAGCACCAGGATCTCGACTTCGTCGAACTTGACGGCGTTCTGGTTGTAGAGGTCCATCAGGCGGCCCGGGCAGGCAACCAGCACGTCCAGACCACGGCGAGTCGCCATCATCTGCGGGTTGATGCTGACACCGCCGAAGACCACGTGGCTGCGCATCGGCAGATGTTTGCCGTAGTTGCGCACGCTCTCGCCCACCTGGGCGGCCAGCTCACGAGTCGGGGTCAGTACCAGGGCGCGGATCCGGTTGGGAGAAACTTTACGCTTGCTCTCCATCAGACGCTGCAGCATCGGCAGGGTAAAGCCTGCGGTCTTGCCGGTCCCTGTTTGGGCCGCCGCCATCAGGTCGCGGCCAGCCAGAACGGCGGGGATCGCTTGCAGCTGAATGGGAGACGGGGTGTCGTAGCCTTGCTCGGCAACGGCACGCAACAAGGGTTCGGCCAGACCGAGGGAAGAAAAACTCATAATTACCTGCTAGGGATAGTGGCGCCGGGGATTTGTGGTGGGGCTCCTCTGCTGAGCCGATGCCATCTCACAAGTTCTGGGCCTATTGAGAAAACAACGATTTCCCCGGGGAGCAGAGCAAAGGGGAAAGAATAGAGGCGCAGTCTAACGGAGTTGCCGTGGATAAACGAGAGAAATGTGATGTTCATCCCAGCGCGAACCGAAAAAGTGGATCACCTTCCCGCTCGCAGATCCTGCCTCAGAACTCATTCGAATCAGGCTATGCTTGATGCCAGCAACAGACGACCATCATTTCAGTCCCCGAACAAGGAGGTTCAGGCTCATGGCTGCACATATCACAAGCAAGTGTCGTCGCTGGCGTCAGGCAGGCCTGCTGCTGCTGGCACTGGGGCTGAGCCTGCCGCTCGGGGCCAAGACCAGACTGTCGGTGGCCTGGGGCCACTGGCCGCCCTTTAGCTACATCAATCCTCAAGGCTCGCTGGATGGGCTGGATGTGACCCTGACCCGCCAGATCCTGAGCCAGGCCGGGCTGGAGGCGCGCTTTCGCAACCTGCCCTGGGCCCGCGCCCTGCACCTGATCAAGCAGCAACAGCTGGATCTGGCCATGGGAGCGCTCGATACCCCGGATCGGCGCGAGTTCGCCCGCTTCTCGACCCCCTACCGGCGCAGTACCTTCGTGCTGCTGAGCCACAACCCCATTCCGGGCCATGCCGATCCCTGGCAAGGCATACAGAGCCTACCCGCCCTATGCCAGCAGACACAACTGCATCTGGGCAAGCTGCGTGGCACCCGCCCCACCCTGCGGATGGCGCACTGCCCGGCCCTCAAAGGCGCCAACGACTACAACACCGATGACAGGTTGATCGAGCTGCTGCTGGCTCGTCGCCTCGATGGGGTCATCATGGAGTGGCAATACGCGCGCTATCGGCTGCAACAGCTGGGGGCGGACGGTTTCATCCGCTGCCAGTTGTTGCTGCACCATCAGCCGGTCAGCCTGATGTTTGCCAAAGAGGCGGTGAGCGAGGCAGAGCTAGCCCGGGTCAATGACGCCATCGCCGCCCTTCCCTCGCCCGGCAGCGGCTTTGCCTCGCCTCCATGCCGGTTTGACAATCCAGAGAGTGAGGAAGCCGCGCCCCGACCAGACACGGCCCAGACCCGTCAGCCCTAGGCGGCGAGATCCATAAAAAAGGCGACCCTGGGGTCGCCTTTTTGCGCTGCCTGAGACTGCGCCATTGCGTATTTTTATGCGCCACCGCTCGATCAGTTGGCGGGGGTAGGCAGGCCGATCAGCGCAACTGGGGCGTATGGGTCAGCACGCCCTGATTCTGGGCGCGATGGCGCAGCAGGTGATCCATCAACACCAGGGCCAGCATGGCTTCGGCGATGGGCACGGCGCGAATGCCGACACAAGGATCGTGACGACCCTTGGTGATCATCTCGATGGCCTCGCCCTCGGTATTGATGGTCTTGCCCGGCACTGTGATGCTGGAAGTGGGTTTGAGCGCCATGCTCACCACAATATCCTGACCGGATGAAATCCCGCCCAGAATGCCGCCCGCATGGTTGCTGGCAAAGCCGGCCGGGGTCATCTCGTCGCGATGTTCGGAGCCCTTTTGCTCCACCACGGCAAAGCCGTCGCCTATCTCCACCCCTTTCACGGCATTGATGCCCATCATGGCGTGGGCTATGTCGGCATCGAGCCGGTCGAACACCGGCTCACCCAGGCCCACCGGCACCTTGCTGGCAATGACCTGCACCTTGGCACCGACACTGTTGCCCTCTTTTTTCAGGTCGCGCATGTACTGATCGAGCGCCTCCAGCTTGCCCGCATCGGGGAAGAAGAAGGGGTTCTGCTCAATCTGCGCCGCGTCGAACGCCTCGGCCTTGATGGGGCCGAGCTGGGAGAGGAAGCCGGTGATCTCAATGCCGTGCATCTGCTTGAGGTACTTCTTGGCGATGGCGCCCGCCGCCACCCGCATGGCGGTCTCACGGGCGGAGGAGCGACCGCCGCCCCGATAATCCCGCTGACCATATTTCTGGTGATAGGTGTAATCGGCATGGCCCGGGCGGAACACATCCTTGATGTCGGAGTAGTCCTTGGAGCGCTGATCGGTATTCTCGATGAGCAGCCCGATGGAGGTGCCCGTGGTCTTGCCCTCGAACACCCCGGAGAGGATCTTCACCTCATCCGGTTCACGGCGTGGCGTGGTGTAACGGGAGGTGCCGGGCTTGCGCCGATCCAGATCTCCCTGCAGATCCGCTTCGCTTATCTCGAGCCCAGGCGGGCAACCGTCGACCACGGCGCCCAGCGCCAGGCCGTGGCTCTCGCCAAAGGTGGTGACCCGAAAGAGTTGGCCAAAACTGTTCCCTGCCATGGGTGCTCCTTGCTGCTTAGCTCTTGTAAATCGCGAAATGGTCCCGGTATTGCTCCAGCTCGGCCCTGGTCATCACGAACACGCCGTGACCACCGTTCTCGAACTCGACCCAGGTAAAGGGCACTTCGGGGAACTGGGCTTCCAGGTGGATCATGCTGTTGCCCACCTCGACCACCAGCACGCCATCATCCTTGAGGAAGTCGGCGGCATTGGCCAGCAGGCGCTTGGTGAGCTTGAGGCCATCGGAGCCGGAGGCCAGCGCCAGTTCGGGCTCGTGACGAAACTCCTCCGGCAGATCCGACATGTCTTCGGAATCCACATAGGGCGGGTTGGATACGATGAGATCGTACTTGTCACCGGCGGGCAGATCGCGCATCAGATCGGAGCGGATCGGAATGACCTGCTGCTCCAGACCGTGATCGGTGATGTTGCGCTCGGCCACGTTCAGCGCATCCACGCTGATGTCGATGGCGTCCACTTCCGCATCCGGGAATTCGTGGGCCATGATGATGGCGATGCAACCGGAACCAGTACAGAGATCCATGATCCGGGTCGGCTCATGCTTGAGGAAGGGGGCGAAGCGGTTGGCCACCATCTCGGCGATGGGAGAGCGCGGGATCAGCACCCGCTCGTCCACGTAGAACTCCCAACCGGCATACCAGGCCTTGTTGGTCAGGTAGGCGGCCGGCACGCGCTCCTGCACGCGGCGAATGATGAGCTCGGCGATGCGATGACGCTCGCTGGTGGTCAGACGGGAGTGGCGCATGCCCGGATCCGCGTCCGGCGGCAGATGTAGCGCGGGCAGTACCAGCTGCACGGCCTCATCCCAGGCGTTGTCGGTACCATGTCCGTAGAAGATCCCGGCGTCGTTGAAACGACTCATGGCCCAGCGCAACATGTCCTGGATGGTGTGCATCTCGGCAACCACCTCATCGATAAATATCTTGTCCAAATCCACCTCCAAGTCGAGTAATATCCGGCCCGAGAAACCTATATAGCGAGCAAGACGAGTACCTGATGAAAAAAACGCCCTCACCGACGATCGAGGAAAGCCTGCTGTTTCGCGATGCTGTCAAAGGTACCCGGAAAATTAAGCAAGATACCATAAGGGCCGACCTGCGCCCGGTCAAGCAGAAACGCGAACTGCGTGAAAGCCGCGAAAAGCTTGGGGTTGGCCACTTTTTCAGCGACGAGTACCAGCCCCATCTGGACGAGGATGGCCCGACCCGTTACGTGCGTGACGATGTGTCAAAATTCGAGCTGAAGAAGCTCAAACGTGGCATCTATCCACCGGAGATTTATCTGGATCTGCACGGCATGAACCAGAATCAGGCAAAACAGGAGCTGGCCGCCCTGCTCACCCTCTGCCAGAAAGAGAACATCCACGTCGCCTCCGTGATGCACGGCATCGGCAAACACATCCTCAAGCAGCGGATCCCGAGCTGGCTGGCCCAGCACCCCAATGTGCGCGCCTTTCATCAGGCCCCTCGTGAATGGGGCGGCGACAGCGCCATCCTGGTGCTGCTGGATATAGAAGAGTAAACGGCCACAGACAAAGGGTGACAACACCCCTGCCGATGACACCACCTTGATGCCCCTTGCCACCAGTGTCTGCCGCCTGCATCACATACTTGAGCTCATGTCCCAATAAAAAACCACCGCTGCCCGCCGGTGGTTTTTTATTGGCCTGGCCGGATCTGCGTCAGCCCGCCGCCTCCACGTAGCGTTTGAAGTTGTTCAAAATGCCCTGCCAGCCCGCTTGCTGCTGTTCACGGCTATGCGCAGACTCGGCATCAAAGTCCAGGCTCACCAGGGTGGCACCTTGCTCCTCGACGAAGCGCACATCCACAGCCCGTCCGTCATCCATCAGATAGGCAAGCCGGGTCGGTGCCTCGACCAGGGTGAAGGTGCCCTCGAAATCGAAGGCGGCACTGCCATCCCTGGCCGCCATGTGATGACAGAAACGACCACCCACCACCAGATCGACCCGGCTGCGCGTGGTGTGCCACTCATCGGAGGCGGCATTCCATTTGACGACACAGTCCGGGTCATTCCAGGCCCACCAGACGGCGTCTATCTCCTGCTCGATACGCGTCTCAATGCTGATCTTCATCCCTCTCTCCTTGCCTCGATTGACATCCCTTGCCAGCGGCGGACCTCGACACCGAGGCCGCCTCTGCGAACACACGGCGACGCGTGCGACACCCAAGTCAACAGAGTAAAGCCCAGCAACGCCCCCTGAGCCAGTCACCCCCGCCACGGCTTGACTCACGCCATGGCGGATCCTGACGCATGGCATGATTGGTGTAAAAACGCCCACACCGTACTGAATATCAACGTGTTATTCGCAGTGGAGGTTGCATGTTCACACAGGGCTCCCATGCCGACATCAAGTCGTCTCTCGATGCCATCGGCGCCGCTTCGATGAGCTGGTGAAGCGCTCAATCTTGCAGGCTCGGACGACTGAAACGTATCAGTGGCCCGCTCGATGCGTGCACCACGACCAGACTGCCACCGTTAGGCAATTGCCAGTCGAAAAAATCGGAGAATCCCGTGGTCGTGAGAGCGCGGATCACTTTTGCCACCACCCCGTGCGCCACCAGCAAGACCCGCTCGCCCTGCGCCTCCTCGGCAAGCCTGGTCAACCCCAGTGACACCCGCGCAATCACGGCATCCAGCGACTCCCCTTCCGGGGGCGCTGCTGTCCAGCGCCGGGTAATATTGCGCGCCCACAGCGCGGGATAACGCTCCCTCGCCTCTGCCTGGGTCAGCCCTTCAAATACCCCCACATGACGTTCACGAAAGGCGGGCACTATCCGGGCAGGCAGCGCCAGCGTGCGCGAGACAAGTTCGGCACTCTGCCTTGCCCGCAGCAGAGGCGAAGTCAGCAATCGCTGAAACGGCGCCTCCGTCGCCACAAGCAGCTGCGCCAATCTGGCGACTTGCGCAACTCCCGTGTCGTTCAGCCCGACATCCAGCGCCCCCAGATAACGCCCCTCGGCATTGGCCTGGGTCTCACCATGGCGGATCACCACCAGTTCCATCATTTGTCCTTGTCTGTTAACACTCGTCCATCAGCCAGATTCACTTTCCTTCGGGATAACGCGGACACTCATCATCAATGGGTAACCAAACCAACTGTCGTTCGGTATAGATGTGGTAAGTGGGTCTTACCGAGTCAGGATTATCCAAAGACGTAATACTAAGCGTCAGATATTCAGGGTGCTCAATACTGCGATAGCTCAACGTGGAGCCACAGATTGAGCAAAAGCCACGTCGGATCCGAGTTGAAGAGGCATACTCCGTCGGAGCACCACACACCCACCTCACCTGTTCAACACGAAAATCCATCCAGGCGCCCACCGGAGATCCGGTTGTTTGCTGGCAATCACGGCAATGGCAAAAATCAGCAGCAAAAGGTTTGGCCGACAATGCATATCTGACATGCCCGCAATGGCAACCACCTTCCATCTCAGTGCCCTCTCTCATGGTTTCTGGTCTCAATGAGATATCTACCCCTCCCATCAAGGCTTGGGCGCAAACTGCTCGAAAACCTGCTGGCCGGTCAGGGTGGGCGTCTCGTTCTTCAACTCGTAGAAGTCAGGCTTCTCATCGATGAAGATCTGGCTTGCCAGCTGAAAATCGTCCCGCAGGAAGAGGCCGGCCGGCACGATGTATTCATCCGTCGGCAGCAGGTGATAGAAGAGGTGGGTGCCGCAGGTGGGGCAAAAGCCGCGCTCCGCCCACTCGGAGGAGCGATAGGTGGCAGGCGCCATCCCGCTGAAACGCACATCCTTGCCGCAGTGCACCGCAAACAGGGGACCGCCGGACCAGCGCCGGCAGGTGGTGCAGTGGCAGAGGTTGACCTCCTGGTGATCCCCGCTCGACACCAGGATCCCGCCGCACAAACAATGTCCTTGCATAACGCCTCCCTGACAAAATGGATCCAAGCCGTTCTTCGACCATGTTTCGCATCAGATGAGTACCACGCCTGTCGCGCCCTCGCCATTAACTGCCCCACAAAACACGGCACGGATCCAGCCTGTGCACCGCATCTGGGGGGACGCGGCCTCTCCCTGTCGGCCAAGGAGGGACGCGATCACCACGGCCTGCTCGTTACCCATCATCTCGCAAGCATTTTGTGAAACGCATCTCTCCCTCCTCCTGAATGCCATCCTCCATCCAGCCAAGGTGGCGATAAAAACCGTTGGCCCTGACCCGGAGATCCGCATCGGTCAGCAGCCACACCTCGGTGCACCCTTCGGCACTGAGCCAGCATTCGGCAGCCTGCATCAAGCAGCGACCCAGCCCCCTGCCCTCATGACTCTGGCGCACAAACAAGGCAAATATGGTGGCGTCACCGGCCTCTGCCATCGCAAACGCCACCACCTGGTCCCCATCACAGGCCACCCAGCCTCGCCCGCTTCCGGTGAGCATACCGGGCAAGGTGGCGGGGGTGATCCCCACTGCGGCCAGCTCCAGGAGGGACATCTGGTTCTCTCGCACACTGGTACGCACCTCGAACATCGCCGGGACATCCGCCGGGGTAGCAATACGTATCGTCATAACACCTGCTTGTCTGTGCCGAGCCGGGCCCCGTTTGGCCTGCCCAGCATGAATGAATGTTTGCGTCAGCGTCTGGCCGTTTCCTGCAGGGCGATCCGGTTGCCCTCGGGATCCTGAAATTCAGCCACCCTGATGATGTCGCCAACCCGGGTAACGGGATACAGACTTTTGGCACCGGCCAACAAGGCGCTGGCCATCACCTGCTCGATATCGGTCACCGCCAGATAAATCCGCGTGCCATCCAGACTCGGAACATATGTCTCTCCCCTGGCCAGGGCACCGGAACACCCCTCGCCCCCCTCCGAGAGCGGGAACAACGCCATCTCGTTGCCATCTATCTCCGCTCGCTCGAACGTGATGCCAAATACGCGGGAGTAAAACCCGATGGCTCGCGTCATATCCGTCACCGGAATTTCAAAATGCATGGCGATATTCATTGTGTGGCCCCTCCTTGTTTATCCCGATTCTGCCATCATCAAGGCCCATGTCCGATATAGCCACCTGTCTCTCAATCCACAGAGTGAGAGGCTGGCACACGACAAGATCACGCCATTATGCCGCGCCATATAGAAAAATGGATATTGTTCCAGGCACATTCTGCCAAACGCAACAGCCATGAAAATAGGCTTGACGACGGTGGAGATGAATTTCCCTGCCCCAGGTTATCGAGTGTTGGCACGCGATAACAAGAGGCCGGCATGATGGTTGCCAGTCATCGTATCACGCTGGATGAGCAGCCGTTCGCCAATATTCATGGCATCCAAACCGTATCGCCAGACCAGCAAACGGCTTTTCGCCGCACATATATCGCCAACAGGGAACACCATAAGATACCGGATATGAACAGAGGATAAATAAACCGTCTTCTTCAGGGAGAGGTCATCTCTTGATAAGCGGGAAGTGCAAGCATGGCAATTCATCTTCTGCCTAGATGAATAAATGGCCTCTATATGATGAAAGGGGGAGGCTATAAGCCTCCCCCTTTCCTTTTCGTTCAGCCAGATATATGAAGGTGCCGTTGTACAAATCTCGTTAGCCCAGGTGACGGAGCCAAGCCCTCCTTACCTGGTCGGCACCAGCGCCCAGGGATCGCCCTTGCCGGGTTCATTGCCCTGAGTCCACCACTTTGCCTGATAAACGGCGCCCTTGTAGCTGACCTTGGCCCCCGCCGTATAGACGGCGGTCGCGCTCCAGGCCGGCGCGTCCCCTATCGGCGGATCGACCGGATCCACGGGGGCCGGATCCAGCTTGGCCACCACCCGTACCTTGGGCCAGTTGGCATGGGAGCCGTAGAAGTTGGTCACACACTTCTCGTAATCCCCCGGCACCAGGGCCGAATAGGCGGTCTGAAAACCCACCAGCTCACATTCGAAGGAGTAACCGCCGGGTCTGTCCGGGTAGTACTTCCAGTTGCCATCCCAGTTGGTATAAAGCACATCGGTGGCGCCGTTCAGATTCAGGCTGCCATAAGGGGTCTGCTGCCAGCAGGTGTTCTTCTCGTCGGCCTTGACGGGGATCTGGTAATGCTCGGCCAGCCCCTCCCAATAACGGATCCGGTTGACCGGCTGGCCCTTGTCCTTGTTCTGTTCACCGCACTCTATGCCACCGTTGATGACGTTGATGGTGGTGCCAAAGCCGTAGCCGATGCCCGCCGCTATCTCGCGCTGGGAAGGCACCCAGGTGCGGTCTATCACGTGCAGCATGGCAGGCTTGGGGGCCTGGGGGGTGAGGAAGAACCAGATGGCGGAGGCCAGGTTCAGCCAGGAGTCGGCGACCCGCCCCGGATCGCTCAGCAGCACCGAGGCATCACCCGCAAACATGGCCTCGGAGAAGGCGCCGTAGTTGAAGTGATAAGAGAGCTGCTTTGCAGCCGCGCCCGAAATAGCCCTGCCCCGTGCTGCAGGGCCACTTCTTGTTCTGCCAGTCATTCTGGCCGCAACCCGTGGTGTAACCCGCCTGCCCCTCTGACCACCCCATCTCGCGCACATGCACCAGCGCCTGTTGCCACTCCTCCAGCGCCAGCGGATTGTCGGATATATTGTTCTTGCTGATATGCCCGCCCGTCTCCTGGGCAAAATGGGCGAAGGCCGTCACTATGGATTTTTTGCAGATGGCATCCGAATCCCGGCCATCGGTATATTCACCACAAAAAGCCGGGAATTTACCTATGGCCCGCAAGAAGCGTTCATAGGTATATTCAGGCGCCGCCATCTGGGTCAAATATTCCCAGTCCGATTCCGTGAATACCCGCTCGACCCGTTTGACGTTATCCGGGTTGCTGGCCGCTCTTGGTATGATGGCATCGACAATATTATTGGGCCGTGTCGCCAATGCTTTTGACCAGACCCCGTACATGGGATTGGCTGTCTTTGCTTTTTCAACTGCCGCCAGATCCGGTGCGGCAATTACATATCCACCGGCATTTTGTGGATCGGGCTGAATATTCATGGCGGCATAGCTTGGAAATGCGCAGGCAGCAGCAACCAGCCAGGCACATTGCGTGGGTTTGAACATGGGGCACAGTCCTTGTCTCGGAAAAGTTCATCCCGAGAATAGGCCTTTTCATAACTAAATTCTCATCAAAAATTAAGAAATAAAACGGATCTGTGAGCCATTTCACTCTCTGGGCGAAACACCATAAAATGCATAAAAAACAGATGTTCCGACTGATGCAAAGGGCACTGTGATATGCCTTGTAAAGGCCGATGAAAAATAATAGCAACCCGCATCTTGCCGTGGCCCATCCCATGATGGGCCACATCACACACCTATGGGGTCAATCACCCGGCAGTATGGGACGCTGCCCGGCTGGCAGCCGGGCATTCCAGAGGGATGTCACTCATGCCTGCGCAGAGCGCACGGCACGGATCAAGATATTGCGGGGGGTCATGGGTTTGTCGCAAAACTCGCCCACCTCCACCCGGTAGCCCTGCTCTTGCAGGAAGAGCGCCCGATCGAGCGCCAACCAGATCTCGAGCGGCCGGCGAAACAGATGACGCACCAGCTCCATGCGGGCAACATCGCCATAACGGGCCTCCCCCATGGCCAGAAAAGCGGCAAGATCCATTCCCGCCGGCAGGGCTATCCCCTTGCGCTCGGCCGCCCATTCACAAAATGCCTCGAAGCTGCCAGTGAGCAAGCTTTTTTGCATATTGGGCACCGGCAGATATTCGTTCACCCCGCGCACCTGGCGCTGCAGGCAGTCAAACCCGAGCCGCCACACCACCTCCAGCTCGCGCAGGCGCGAGATGCGAGCCCCGGCGGTCACCGTCTCCTGCAGCGGCAGCCGCAGATCCGCCTTGGCCAGCTGCAGATCGCTGGCCCGGGCGGCGGTGGACAAGGGGGAATAGTGAGTGCCGCGGATCAGGTGATAGCAACAAGGGGATATGGTCACCCCCTGGGCGCCGCGCTCGGCCACCAGCGCCAGCAGATGGGTGTGCAGCTCGCCGCAGGCGTGCAGCGCCATGGCGTGGTGTTCGGTAGCGAGCAGCTGGCCGGCATCGGCCGCAAAGGCATCCGCCTGCACAAACTGCATGCGGGCCCCGTCACGGGCCGCCAGCCGACGCCCCTCTTCACAGAGCGGGCCTTGCAGCTCCAGGCTCAGGATCTCTGCCCGGCGATGCAGGGAAACCAGCCGCCCCAGATGCCCCTTGCCCGCGCACCACTCCAGATAGGGGCCTTGATGGGGTGGCAGGCAGCCGGTAAAGGCCTCTATCTGCGCCTGCTTGCGACCCGGCATGTGCATCGCCATCTCCTTGGCGCACTGGATGGGCTCGGGGGTAAATAGCGCGAGCTCACTCAGGGCATGCAGCGTCTTCCCCGCCGGGATCCAGGGGGCGAGCAGGTCGCACAGCGCCCCCATGTCACCATCGAGCCGATTGATCTGTTCAAGGGGCATGGCGTTGAGCAGCGCGGCCAGTGCGGGGGCCTCATCGGCGAAGGCCAGGTTCAGGTGATGATAGGGTTGGTATTGCCACCAGCGCCGAGTCTCGGTCAGCAATCTATCCAGTTGTTGAAAACGTTGAGCCAGCACGCTTGCCCCTGCCTTGCAGTCAAAAAAGAGGCTTATTCTAGCGATCCCTCCCCAAAAAGCACTCGCCAATGCGAACCGACCGCCATGAGACCGGACTCCGGCCTGACTGGCGGTCATGCACCCAGGCTTGGCCCCGGCAAGCCGCCGTGAGCGCAAGTGTCAACCTGGCAAACGACCCGGAGCCCGGGTGTTGGCCTGACAAAGAGAGGGGTTTTATGCTATATTCCGCCCCCTCTTTACCCTGGTTCGCTCAAGGCGGGCCATTTTACCAACATGAATGGAACCAAAACATGACCATCAATGCCATCCTGCAAGCGCGCGCGGGCGCCAAGTGTGAACTGTGCGGCGCCGAACAGGCACTGACTGCCTTCGCTGTGCCCCACTCACCGGCCAGCGATGATGATCACAGCCTTGCCCTGTGTGACACCTGCCGTGGCCAGCTGGAGCAGCCGGACACCACAGTGGTCAATCACTGGCGTTGCCTGGGCGACAGCATGTGGAGCCAGGTTCCCGCCGTGCAGGTCATGGCGTGGCGTCAGCTGAAAGCCCTGTCCGGCCAGGGCGAAGTGTGGGCTCAGGACATGCTGGACATGATGTACATGGAAGACGAGACCAAGGCCTGGGCCGAAGCCGGCCAGGCTGGTGACGATGACGACAGCGTACCTACTCTGGATTCCAACGGCGCCGTGCTGGTCGAAGGTGACTCGGTCACCTTGATCAAGGATCTGGACGTCAAGGGCGGCGGCTTCACCGCCAAGCGCGGCACCCTGGTCAAGGGCATCCGCCTGACCAACAACCCGCTGCACATCGAAGGCAAGGTCAACGGCGTGCAGATAGTGCTGGTCGCCGCCTACCTGAAAAAAGCCTGATAGAGTCAGGTTTGCCAGTGATACCAAGAGCGCCCCAAGGGGCGCTTTTTGGTGGCCGCGATATGCAACACAAGCCTTCTGGTAGTTGCCCAACCTTGTCTGATGCCTTCTGCAACCGAGGTCACTCGTAGCTAGCCCCCCTGTTTTTCCTCGACCCCCCGGTTGAAATATGCTGTTTTCTTCGACAGAGGCTTGGCTCAGACGGCAACCCTGTGGCACTCTGGGACGTCGATGGACAGACTCACGGACACTCGAGGTGTCCCCACTGCAAAAGGAGCAACACAGATGGCCAAAGCCAGCAAGAAAGATATCAAGAAGAAGATCGCCGCACGCCTTGAGAAAATTGCCAAGCACGAAGGCAAGATCAAGAAGCTGAAAAAAGCCCTGAAATAAGGGCCGGCATGATAAAAAAACCGCCATCAGGCGGTTTTTTTATGACTCCATTAGTCGCAAGCCGCACCCAATGGCCATGACTGCCAACGTCTGGCCAGCACCAGCACCTCTTGCTCCAGCCACAGGTTCAGCGCGCCAGGGGAAACGCACTCTCGCGGCACCCCGTGCAGCAAGGGGCCCTGCCCCGCAGGATCTGCCAGCGGCTTCACTGGTAAACCCGAGGCAAACACGGCAAGCTGGATGGGTCTGTGCCAGTCAGCACGCACCCAGTGAGTGCAAGTCTGCTTGCTGACACCATCTCCCTGAGGGCGACCCCATGACCCAGTCGACAGAGCAGCAGCCTGTTTCCTCCTGGCATCTTTCCGATATCCGCGAGCTGGCCCGCTTGCTCACCCAGGCCCTGCCTGCTGCCGTGCAGATCACCGAGGCCGTCCATCAGGCGGTATTGAGTGGCATGGGGATCAGGGGCAAGGCCCAGGGTCAGACCCGGGGGATCACGGGTCTGGTCTACCAGGGGGTGCACGGCGCCGCCCATACCCTGAGCGGTGGCATCCATGCCCTGCTCACCCGCTTGCCGCCAACGCCTCCCTTGCACCAGATCCCCGAGACGCCCAGGCGCGCCGCCCTGCTCGCCACCCTCAATGGTGTGATGGGGGACAAGCTGGTCGAGAGCCACAATGCCCTCGCCACGCCCATGACACTGCGCCATGGCGGCCAGCCTCTGGACTGGCACGCCATGCCGTCGAGTCTGCCCGCCGGGGGGCGGGTGCTGCTGATGGTGCATGGTCTGTGCATGAACGATCTGCAGTGGCAGACCCAAACCAGGGGGAAGGACAAAGAAAAAACGCTCAACCATGGAGAGATGCTGGCCGGCGAGCTGGGCTATGTGCCCGTCTATGTGCGCTACAACTCGGGCCTGCCCGTTGCGCAAAACGGACGGGAGCTGGCCCGTCAGCTGGAACGACTGGCAACCCACTGGCCAGGCGGCATCGACGAGGTCAGCGTGCTGGCCTACAGCATGGGGGGACTGGTGATCCGCAGCGCCTGTCATCATGCCAGCCAGAGTGAGATGGGCTGGCCCGGCGTCCTGAAAAACATGGTGTTTCTCGGCACGCCCCATCATGGCGCGCCCCTTGAACACGCAGGTCACTGGCTGGAGCAGCTGCTGCCTGCCACCGCCTATACCCAACCCTTCGTCAGGCTGGCACAACTGCGCAGCGCCGGCATCAAGGATCTGCGCCACGGCAAGGTGATTGACTCGCCGCCCCCGCAGGGCGAACCGCACGCCTTGCCCGATCCTCGCCCCCCCTTGCCCCTGCCCGCCGAAGTGGCCTGCTTCACCATAGCGGCCACCACGGCGGCCAAGCGCGGTCTGCTGGCTGATAGGCTGATCGGCGATGGACTTGTGCCCCTGCGCAGCGCCCTCGGCCAGCATGACGAGGCGCGCCACCAGCTGGCATTCCCCCCTTCCCACTGCTGGATTGCCTATCGCACCAGCCATATGGCCCTGCTCGGCAGCCCGCAGGTAAGTCGTCAGCTGCTGCACTGGCTCACCGTTCACGAAGAGTGCAGCCCATCTGGGGAGCATGACCAGAGCGCATAGTGGGCGCAATATGCCGAGAAACACGCTTGAGTTCGCTCCTGCACAAAGGAAAAAACCGCCAGTTGGCGGTTTTTTCATTGCGTGTCGCTCACATCAGGCGGGCCCGGCCGAACACCCTGATTGAGCTGCCGGGTGCGGCCGGGATCTCGGCGTGCAGATGTGACGCCATCCCCATGTCCTCCCCCTGAAAGAGATCTATGATGCCGCCGTGGGGCCAATGGATATCGCGCAGGTAACCGGCAAAGGCGGCGGTGGCTGCGCCTGTGGCGGGATCCTCATAGACGCCGCCATAGGCGAAGGGGTTGCGGGTATGAAACAACTGATCCCGGGCGGCATGAGCCAGCAGTATGGTGACCAGCCCTTCCCTTTGCATCAGGGTTCGCCCCTGCGCCAGTTCGTAGTGCATGGCCGAGAGCGCAGCCCGACTGTTCAGGGCCAGCACCAGATGATCGGCGCCGCCATGGATAAGTGCCGGCGGAATGCGGGGATCCAGATCTGCTGACGTGTAACCAAACAGCGTCAGCGCGGCACTCACCAACTCGGCCGGGGCCGGCTTGCTGCGGGTCGGCGGCGATTGCAGCGCCGCCTGCCACTGCCCCTCCTCATCCTGCCAGCCCGATACCTTGATCTCGGTCTGATTGAGGTGCAATGCATACTCCCCTTCTCCAAAGCGCCGCGCCAGCGCCACACCCAGGGCTATGGTGGCATGGCCGCAGAAGGGCACCTCGGCCTCGGGGGAGAAGTAACGCACCCGCCACTCCCCAGACTCGGCGGTTTGCCGGGCGGTCGCAGCCCCCCGGGGTGAGCCTGGTGGCCCGAGTGGCGACAAGGGCGCGGCGAAGGCCGTTTCCGAAAATCCCACCTGAGCGGCGATGCGTTGCATCTCCTCTGCCGCGGGCAAGCGAGACCCTAGCCAGACACCGGCAGGATTCCCTCCTTGCTGCCCGTCAGAAAACGCGGCAATCCGCACCAACTCAGGCTCCAACGGGGAGGCTAGCTCCTTCATGACCACTCCTTGCTTGCGTGCTGAAAACCACTCTGGCGCCTGTTATGGGGGCCCCAAGCGAGGGACACTGGCAAATGCAGGCCATGCCCCCATATAAGATAAGCAGACCCAGCTTACCCGTTAAATTAAATGCCGCACAGGTGCCGCTTGGGCGCCGCGGATACGGACGATGGCAACTAGCCTTGTGATGCGTGTCTGTATACGGTCCTGCAGTGGAGAACCCTATGTATTCGTACACCCTCACCTTCAAGGAGGAGGTCGACAAGCTGACCGCCCCCGAACAGGAGATCAGCCTGCAGAGCCCCGCCCAGGCAGGCGACTTTATTATCCTCTCCGACGGCAGCCGCCATCAGGTGATGTTTGTCACCCACCGCGCCCACTACAGCAGCCTCTATCTCGACAAGGGGGTCAGGGTACCGCAGGGCTAGCGAAAGCCATCAGCCCCTTGCAGATAACAAAAGCGCGGCCCTTGGCCGCGCTTTGAACGTTTCGGGCAGATTAAGGGATATCAGAGCACTTTGATCACCGGCTGGTGCATGATGGCAACCTCGTTTTGATAGACGACCAGCTCACCGGTTGGTGCGCCCCGCTCACCCAGCACTGTCACGACACACTCGTAGCGGTAGGGGCCGCTCTTGAATTGATAGGTATGGTTGCCCCCCGTCCCCTCCACCCTGACGGTGCCATTGCTGAGCACCAAATCCGGCTTGTCGCTGAGCGTCTTTCCCTTCGCCCAGGAGGCATAGCGATAGTGGCCATCATCCATGTTGTCGATGCGAATGGTAAATTTCTCGGTCTGCCACATCAGTTCGGGGCGCTGGTACTCCCGCAGACCGGGATGCAGGCCGCTTTTCTGCCTGGCGATAAGCCTGGCTTTAAGCTCCGCGGCCTGCGCCGTCTGATGATTGATAGCTATCACCTTGCCATCAAAATCCAGCCACACCTCGCCACTGCCGAGCATGATGCCGCGCCAGCCCATGGTCTGCCAATCCTGCCCGATCCGGGAAGTGGCGATACTCTTGAGAATGGCGTCATCAAACACCTCATCGAAACGGGCCACCATCTCGGGCGAGTTCTTGATGATCGGGATGGGATACTCCTGCTTGAAGGGGTACTTCATCTGGTTAGCAAGCGCCTGATGATCCCGCGCCTTGGCGGCATCGATCACCTTCTGTACCAGAGGGCGATACTCGGCGCCGAGCTGCGGCTCCTCGGCATGGGCCGGCGCCATGGCCAACAGCCAGCCCAGCGACATCAGCACAAGCACCGCCCATCTGCGCGCACTCTTTGGCGACCGAGCGACGTTCAAGGGAACCCACCACTGCATCTTGCTCATGCCACCTCCTCAATCAGCTTGGCCATCATATATTCATCGACATATGCCCCATCGACTCTCATCGTATTGCGTTTGACGCCTTCTACCTCGAACCCGCAGGCCCGATATAGCGCGCAAGCCCGGGCATTGTGGCACATGACGCCCAACTCCATACGGGTAAAGCCGTGCGCCCTGGCCCAGGCCTCCAGCGCAGACATCATTTTTTTGCCAAAGCCCTGTCCAGCTACTGAGTGTTGAATACCGATAACGCAATACAGTACATGTTTGTTGCGATTTGCCGGTTGACCGATGCCGACAATAAAACCTGCAATCTCGTCCTGCTCCGACAGTACCAGCATGACTTTATTATTTGCATCGACAAACGAGGCCAATATTTGAGCTTGCTCGACCTCTGTCGTGGTGCGCTCACCCGGCTCATAGAGCATAAAAGTTGTTTCATTGTCGAGTCTGTTCATCAGGGCCAGTACGCTATCTGCATCCGATACCCGGACTTGTCTCACTTCCATATATTTTCCCCCTCCATGGGACTTTTTTTCCCCGTTCAAATACGGCTACTGATTACGTCGGATCCGACAACCAATATTCATAAAAATCTGTTTCGGCATGCTTGGGGTTTGGCCCCAGGTATTGCCACCCGCAGCGCTGATAGAAACGCAGCGCGCGCTGGTTGAGACGGCTGACCGACAGCACAACCCGCCGGCAACCGGCCTGCCGCAGTGTGCGACCAATATACCGGAGCAGTAATTCGGCCAACCCTTGCCCCCGAGCCTGTGGCGTCAAATAGATCAGGTATATGTAGCCGGTATCCGGTTCGGATGAGAAAGTGCAAAACTCCAGCTGCCCCACTATCTCGCCCCCCTGCCAGACATGCAGATAATGCCACTCCTTGCTGGCCAGCCTCGTCGCCATCCGCTCCCGATAGCCCGCCAGAAACTCGTCAAATCCGTCGTCGCGATGGAAGCTGCAAACATAGGCATCCCGGCGGGCGGTCACACAAAACTCATAGTCACGCGCCAGATTTATTTTTTTGAATTCGAGGTGCATGTGCCATCCTGTTTCATTGGGCAGACAGGCTATGGGTCCAGACAGATATAAACAGTGAGCAATGGCATCAGTCGAATGACTCTTCAGCCTCTCTGATAGTGGAGGAGATCAGCTGTTCGAAGATATCCATTTGTCCGGCAGGAATAAGCTGAGATTGCATCAATCTACGTTTTTCCGGACCAAAACACCGTTCGGCCACCCAGCCAATCAAATAAACCAGTGAGAGGCAGCCGCCTGCCGTTGCAATATTTCCTTGCACGACCAGAGGAAAGTCCTGAACATCACCCCCCATCTCCAGCAACTGGGCTTTGGCTGCAGGGTTGGTTGTTAATTTCTTCCCCTTCAGCAAGCCCAGTTCATGCAATATGAATGAACCAGCACAAATTGATCCAATCAGCTGCCGCTGTGGGTCCAGCCGCAATGTGGACATGAACTCATGGTCTTGCAGCGCGGCAGGGATACCACGCTGCCCACTGGTGATCAGCACCACATCCTGATCACGTGCTTCCGCCACATCTCCATCCGTCTTTACGTTGATACCAAGTGCAGAAACATGCTCAGGCTTGGTTCCCAGTATTTTCACCGACCAGCTCTCTTTGCTTCTCCCAAGCAGGTCATACATCAAGAAAAAATCCACATCGGTGAAATCATCAAATAAAACAATACCAACCTTGTACATGGCTACCCCGTTCTCCTGTGCAGATAATCAAATGGATATGTAATGCGCCGCATGAAATATCACGTCATGTCGCCTTGAGGTGCTTTTTCACCTTCTTCAACGCCATCTTGCGCTTTAGCGGCGAGAGATAATCGATAAACACCCTGCCCTGCAGGTGATCGATCTCATGCTGCATCACGATGGCCAGGAAATCGCAGCTCTTTACCGTGATAGGCACGCCATGGCGATCCAGTGCCGACACCACTACCGAGCCATAACGCTCAACATCGGCATAATAATCCGGCACGGACAGACACCCCTCTTGCCCAAGCGCCGGTTCAGTACCGCTTGTCACTTGCGGATTGATCAACACTAGCGGCTGATCCCGTTTTTCCGACAGGTCGATGATGACGATGGCCTCCTTGCGCCCCACTTGCGTGGCGGCCAGACCAATACCATTGTCGGTGGCATAGAGGGTCTCCAGCATGTCATCGATCAGGCCTTGCACGGCCGCAATATCCTCAACCTGCTCGGCATTGATGCTCAATCGGGGGTCGGGGACCGTTAAAATCTCTAGCATTGCCATTAGGGCTCTCCGCCAACCATTAGTACTTACGACTCTTCTCTCGTCACCGGCCGGGACAAGAAGACGAATGCTGGCTCTTCCGCCACCGCCTGGTAACCGAGGCGCCGATAAAATTCTATTGCCCTCTGATTGGCGGTAAAGCTCGACAGGGTCACCCGACTTTTCCCCTCACGCTCCGCCTCGCGATACAGCCGGTCCATGACGGCCGAGCCCAACTGCCGACCCTGATACTGCGGGAAGATGATCAGCAGATGAATGTGCAGCGCATCGTCGTATGGCTTGCAGCAGAGCAGACCGACTCGCTCGCCCCCCAGCAGGATCCACGAAAACCACTGCGGTTGGTATTCACTGCTCAACCGCTCGCGCTGAAAGTCGTCATCCCAGCCAAAGACCGCCTCAACATAGGGAAAAATCCCCTGTTTGACGGCAGCAAAGCGCTGTTCGAACTCACTGTCCGGCACATCCGCCAACGCGATCTCCATCTCGTCCCCCCGTTAAAGCCATATCGGCCCTCCTGGATAGCCAGTCGTGTCGTTAAGCAGACATGGCCTGCCACGGTTTTTATCTAGAGCACTAGGCTTAGCGCAAATTTGATTTTCATTTGGATATCTTACCGACCAGCGGGGAGATGAAAAGGCTATTGGGCAGAAATAGGGGGAACCAGTGTAATGCAACATCCCTAACGGGTGTCGTGAAGATGCAAGCTGGCGGATCATCGACACCAAGGAATAGCGGGAAAGCGTCTGGGCTGGGCACTTGGCATATGGGGGAAAATTGGGCCAGCAGCAGGCCCAATTCGCTTATGGATGGCTCACCTCCGCCATAAAAATCAGCCGCAGCGGCTCTGCCAACAATGTATCGGTCTGATTGGCAAAGGCCTGAAAATAGTCGGTCGCACAATGGGCATCCAGCGCAGCCTGACTGACAAAGGCTTCGCGCATATAGAAGGTGCCCGGTTCGTCGCGCAATTCAAACAGTACATAATCCAGATTGCCCGGCTCTCGCCGCGTCGGCGCAATGAGTTTGAGCAACTCACGGCGCAGCGGATCTCTCATGCCGGCGCGGGCTTTCAGTACGGCGATGGACACCCGTTTCTCTTCACTCATCTTTATCTGCTCCATTTTCAGGGGTATGCAAAGGGGCTCCGGTCTGGGAGCCACCTTTGAGCGAAGGAGCAGTGTAAAAGGGAGTACCCGGCGGGATATAGCCGGGCAGATTGGACACTCTGTTCGTGCCATTGAACGAGTCGGCGACTAGAGCACCTCTATCTTCACCTTGATAAGGCCGGATCTTGTGCTGCCGATGCTGCTAAAAGCCGATTTGGAGAGATCGATTATACGCCCGTTTTTAAAGGCGCCGCGGTCATTGACCCTGACCACCACGCTCTTGCCATTGGCGAGGTTGGTGACCCGCACCATGGCGCCAAAGGGCAATTCCATATGGGCGGCGCTATTGAGGTTGTTGCGATAGCGCTCGCCGCTGGCGGTCTTTTTGCCGTGATAGCGGTCGGCATAATAGGAGGCGAGCCCGGTGTCGGTATAACCGCGCCAACTGCCGCCGTGGCTGTCGTCATATCGGCTGCTGCAAGCTGCCAGCAGCAGACAAAGCGATAACAGCAGCCCTTTTTGTACGTCTTGCATCTTTCCCTTCATGTCAGCCATGGGCTTTGTCCTTGCTCCCCTTGCCGGGATAAGCGGTTCTGTCGTGCCGTAAAAATGACCACCCAGGGATGACCAATCGCGCGTTCCATGCCGCATCACGTCTTTCAAGCAACGAGACCGGAGTGCCCATTTTCCCATATTTTCCATATAAAACGGGAGGCCTCAGCCTCCCGTTTGTGTGTTCACCCGTCAACCTGTGTCAGGCGATCAGCTTGTCATCGGCAAAACCAAAGCCCCGCAGACCCACCACGTGCACGTGCTCGTGCTTGCCCTGCACCTTGCGGATGAGCTTGTAGGTGGTGCCCTTCTCCGGACTGATGTTCTCGGGTGCGGCGATCAAGAGCTGCATGTCCTGGCGCTCGCACAGCTCGAACAGGGTGGCGATGGATTTGCCATCCAGACGGGCCGCCTCGTCCAGGAACAGCAGGCGGCAGGGGGCTATGTCCTTGCCACGCAGGCGACGGGACTCCTCCTCCCAGCTGATCAGCACCATCAGCAGGATGGCCTGACCGGTACCGATCGCCTCGCCGGTGGAAAGCGCGCCGCTCTCGGCCCGCAGCCAGCCATCGGCGCCACGCTGCACCTCGATCTCCAGCTCCAGGTAGTTGCGATAGTCGAGCAAGACATCGCCCATCACCTGATAGCTGCGATCCCCCTGCTCGGTCTGCGGGTTGAGACGCTGGAACAGCTTGGCCATGGCCTCGGAGAAGCTGAGCTCCTTGTCGGCGAACAGATCGTTGTGCATGGCACTCTGATCCGCCAGCGCGGTCAACAAGCGAGTGTGAGCCTCGCGGATATTGACGTTGAGGCGCACCCCGCGCACCAGACCGAAGGCGATGTTCTGCAAGCCCTGGTTGAGCACCCGGATGCGGTTCTGCTCGCGACGTATGATGTTGGTGATCTTGGCCGCCACCTCGTGAGAGGAGAGCGACAGGTGGTTTTCCCGCTGCTTGAGCTCGTCGGCCAAGCGCGCCAGCTCGATCTCCATCTCCTCGATCGCCTCCACAGGATCATCGGATCGGATGATGTCGTTGCGGATACGGTCTTTGAGGTAACGGTAGACCTGCACGTAGAAGGCGACCTTCTGCTCGGTGCTGCGGTTGCCTTCCGACAGACGCAGCGCATCGCGCAGCGCTTCGTCGTGGGCCACGGCAACCCGCAGGGCGCCGAGCGCCTTGTCCGACATGGATCTCAGCTCGTCGCTGTCGAGGTACGCCAGCTCGCGCTTGTTCAGACGCTTCTCGACGTCTGTGTCCCGTGCCAGACGCACCACCCGCGACCAGCTCGCCTTGTGGCCCACCAGGGATTTACGGGCGCTGTAGTAATCCTTGCCTTCCAGCTTGAGGCGCCCGCCAAGGGATTCAATCTCGCGCTTGGTCACCTGCAACTGGGCCTCGGCGCTGGTGCGACGGGAACGGGTGCGGATGAGCAGCTCTTCGATCTCTTTCTTGTGGGCGCGAGATTTCTCTTCCATGTCGTCCGACAGGGTCAGCCCCATGGCGGCCAGCTCCTGCTCGAACTCGGTCAGGGTCTGGCGCTTGGCCGAGGCGCTGGAATCGAGCGCGGTGCGCAGTTGCAACGCCTCTGTGTGGCGCTGGGCAATCTGCTTGTGCTGCTCCCCTGCGGTGCGGGCGGCCAGCTCGGCCGCTTTGAGCTTCTCTTTGAGTCGCTCGCTCATCTCGGACGCCTTGCCAAGCAGGTCTTGTGCATCCTGATAGGCGAAGTGCGGCAGACGGGCCACCAGCTGATCGAGGGCATAACAGCGGCGCTTCTGCTCGGCCAGCAATTCGCTCGTCTCGTCGAACGCCGCCTGCAGGGCGGCGAGATCCTGGGGATCCTGGCGCAGCACCTGCACCAGGGTCTCGAGTTTCTCGAGCGCCTTGCCGTGCTGGGCGATAAAGGCTTCGGCTGTTTTAAGTGCCTCGACGTCGGCGTGGGCCGCCTCGAGACGGGCGGCCAAGTCAGCCTCCGCAAACAGATGGGCAAAGGGCAGCATCCCCTGCACCAGCTGGATATATCGGGTCAGCTGGGCAGCAATGGCCTTGGATTCCCCAAGCTGCTTGTCGCACTCGGCTATGGCCCCCTGCAAGGTGCGCAGTTCGGCCTGCTTAGCCTGCACCTCGGCTTCGGGGTCGGGGCGGAAGGCGATATCCAGATGTTGGCCGATAAAGTCGCGAAAATGTCCGTAGAGACGGTGGAACTTCTGCTGCTCGAAGGCGGCCTTGGCGTAGCCCTCGATCAGATTTTCCCGCTCGAGATCGAGCTGCTCGATCCGTTTTTCCCGGGCGGCGCGACCAAACAGCGGCAGCTCGGGGTAGCGGGAGAAGCGCACCTGACGCTTGCTGGTGCGCACCAGCACGGCGTCCCCCAGCTCGTCCGCTTCCACCAGATCCTCGTCAAAGGAGTCGGGGTTGCCCTGAATGAGGTAGATATCTTCCGGGCAATCTTCCAGTTTTTTCAGCCGCTCTATGGCGCCCTCAAGGTCGAGCACCACAAGGGCACTGCGAGCCGGACCGTACAGCGCGGAGTAGTAAGGGGCATCGTCGATGGAGATGTCGTCATAGACATCGGAGAGCAGCACGCCCCCCACCTGCTCGGCGATGCGGGCCAGACGCGGATCCGCCTCGCCAGCACCCAGCTGCAGGTTGCGAATTTGCAGCTCCAGCGCCTGCTTCTGCGCCGCGATGCGATTGCTCTCCTGCTCAAACTCGCGCTCCTTGTCGAGCACGGTCTGCATGCCGGCCGAAAGCGCCTCGGCGGTGGCGAGCGGCAGCCCGCTCTGCTCGCGCAGCTGCTCGAGCTTTTCAAAGGATTTGAGCCAGCGCGGGGCCAGCTTGATGAGTTCGCCGATATCGCGACCCAGCTGGGCACCCTGATGCTCCAGGCTGGCACGGCGCTGGTTCAGATCGCTCTGCTGATCGGCCAGCTCTTCCTGACGGGTACGCTGGGCTTCGAGGAAGAGCTCGAGCTCGTCCTGGCTCGCGATCTGCTGGCCACTGGCTTGATGCAGCTCGTCACGTAACTTGAACAAGGCCTTCTGGCTCTCGCTCTCTTTTTCCAGGCGAGTCAGGGCTGAGCGCAGCCCCTGCCCCTGCGCAATGCGGGCCTTGTCTTCGATATGGCGTTTGAGCAGTGCCTGCGCCGTGGGCCAGGCGGCCTCGCGGGCAGTTTCGGGTGCGATAGTCAACAGCAGCGTCAGCGCGGCCTGATGTTCGGCTACCGCCGCCTTGGCCAGTGCCAGCTGCTGCTCGGCCCCCAGCATCCGGCTGGTGAGGCTCTGTTCGGCGGCGCGGAACTGATGCAGGGTGTCACTCGCCTGTTCGGCGCTCAATCCCGGCAGTTCGCACTGCGCACGGGCATTTTCCAGCGCCTGCACCGCCTGACGGTACTGGATGGCGCGGGTCTGCTGAATGTCCAGCGCCTGCTGATAGTCGGCCAGCTGGGTCTTGAGGCTGTCTACCTCTGCCTGGGCCAGCTCCTTGCGCTCTTCCACTTCCAGCAGCTGACTGTGGATCTCCTCCACGATCGCCTGCTGTTGCTCCAGCTTGTCGACCAGCTCCGCCAGATCGGCGCGATACATCTCTATCTTCTTTTGCAGAGCAACGGCGGCCATCACCTTGGCCAGGTGCTCTGCAGCGGACTCCAGCTCATCGGTCAGCAATTTTTCGCGGTTGGTGAGCTGCTCCACCTCGTCGGCCAGATAGATGGCGCGCTGGCGCTCTTCGGCCAGAATGCGGCGCTTGTCCGCCAGCTCCTGACGGGCTTTCAGGGCCAGCTCGGAGAGACGGTTCTTCTCGGCGGCGTTGCGCACATAGTCGGCCGCCACATAGTGGGTGGTCTCGGTGATCAGGTTCTTGAACAGATCCCGCTGACCTTGCGTCTCCTTGATCGCTTCCAGGGTGCGACGGTTCTCGTAGATGGCCGCCTCCATGTCCTGGAATGCCTTGCGCACGCCCGAGTTCTCCGGCAGCAGGTATTCACGGAGCGACCGGCTGATCGAAGAAGAGATGCCGCCGTAGAGGGAGGCTTCGATCAGGCGATAGAACTTGCCGCGATCTTTTTGATCACGCAGCTTTTTCGGGGTGATGCCGAACTCGAACATGAAGTTGTGATAGTCGGTCACCGTATTGAACTTGGCGACCTTCAGCGCCCCCAGCTCGGCGGCGGCCCCTTTCAGGTCGGCAAAGGCACGAATGCGGCCCTTGCCGCCCTCGAGTTTCTCCAGCAGCAGATCCGTGGGTGACAGGTTTTCTGGCACATCCACCAGCGCAAACGGGGTGATGTTGACCTTGTTGTCACGGTTCTGGATCTGCTCCAGGTGCACGCCGACCCAGATCCGCTGCTCGCGGCTGTTCATCACCTCCAGCACTGAGTAACAGGAACCCCGTTGCAGCTTGCCGTAGAGCCCCTTGTCGCGGGACGCACTGGAGGAACCCGCTTCCGTGGTGTTGCGAAAATGGAGCAGAGACTGGTCAGGAATAAGCGCCGCGATAAAGGCCGCCATTGTGGTGGACTTGCCCGCCCCGTTGCCGCCGGAGAGCGTCGTCACCAGCTGGTCGAGATCGAAGGTGCGGGCGAAGAAGCCGTTCCAGTTGACCATGGTCAGGGATTTGAATTTGCCTCTCACGCCGCACTCTCCATCAAAGTAAAGGGCTCCATCAGGGCCTTGGATTTAACGCTGCAGGTCATCTTCAACCTCCAGTTCAAGCTGTTCTTCATCGAGATCCGCTTCAATGTCTTCAAACAGCGAGTCGCTGCTCGGCATCTCGTCGTCGTGGAAGATGGCCTCCCCCTCCTGGATCATCCGCAGCTGCACGGCGCGCGGATCTTCATCGGAGCGCACATCGGCGGCAAAGCGGAACACGGATTCGTTGACCCGGAATTTGTCGCTGTTGCCAAGGGCCGTGATCATGCCAAGGCGGCGCAGGCGGCGCATGGAGGTACGGATCTTCTCCAGCAGTTTCTTCTTGTCCAGATCGGTGCCGCCGGAGCGGCTGTTGACCATGCGCAGCAGCTGCTTCTCGTCGGCCAGGCTCAACACCTCCTCCTGCAGCTCACCCATGGCGAACACCCCTTCCGAGGCGAGCCTGTCCGGGCTCAAGTACAGGTAACAGAGCACCTTGCCCACCAGCATGTCGAGCTCGGAGAGCACGGTCGTGCCGATGTCGGCGCTGGGGCGCGGACGCAGGTAGAAGAAGCCCTCCGGCGCCTTGATGAGTTCCACCTGATAGCGGCCGTAGAAGATCTCCAGCTCGTTGTGGTACTCCACCAGCGCCGAATGCTGTTCGAAATCGTCGGCACTGATGTGACGGCCCGAGCGCAAGGCGGTGTCGATGCGCGGAAACAAGGGGTTGGCAATGGCCTCTGCGAGCCGCAGCGGCAAGGGAAACTCAGTATTGATCAATGACATAGGCCTGAACCTTGGATCCAGCTTGGTTAATGGGTTTCCATGCGGGTTGGTGGTGCAGCTCGCGCTCACCGCTGGCATGGCCCAGGCGCACGGCCTGGTCGATCAGGAGACGCGCCACATCGAAATGGGCGTGAGCCGGGTAATCCAGCAGGTATTCCCGCAGCACATCGGCCACATCCAGCTGATGGCCCTGCTCGGGGTAGCGGGCCAGGTAGCGCTCGATGCGCTCAGCCAGCTCCTGGTTGATGTCCACCATCTCCATGTACTCCATCTCGAGGGGCACCTCGCCGGTGACCTCTTCGTCGTGGATGGCGATGGTTTCATCCCGCAGTTCCAGCAAACGGGGCTCCTCGGCCACTCTCAGCAAGAAGTTGTGCTGCTCGAAATTGCGGATGGAGTCGCGCAGCCGCTGGCTGAAGGCGCGGTTCTTGTCCATGTCGATGGCGTTGCGGATAAATTTGTGGACGTGCCGATCGTAGCGAGACCAGAGCTCGATGCACTGCTGGCCCCAGGAGGTGATCACATCGAGCCGTCCTTGCAAAGCGTGAGTCAGCTCCTCGACGTGGAACAGATCGTCGCGCCCCTGGGCCACTTCCTGAATGTTGAGCAGCCCTGCCTGCAGGCGGTGGCCGGCGGCGTCCAGGGTATCTTGCAGCTCGCGCAGGGTCTGGCCTGTCTCGTGCAGCAGTTTTTCGCAGCTGTGGATGGCATCGACCCAGTTCTGGGTCAGCAGGGCCGCTATCTCGCTCTTGACCTGATTCTGCTGCTCGTCCATGGCGCGCTGGGTCAGATCGATGCGCCCCAGCGTCTCTTCCAGCGAGAAGGTGAGCCGTGGCAGCACCTCTGCATCCCACTGCTCGCGAGTGTTGGTCTCAAGCGCCGCCTTGCGGGCGGTGTCGAGCTCGGCCGCCAGGTGTTCAAGCAGGATGGAGAGCTTGATGGAGTCGACCTGGCGCTGATCCATGAAGAAGTCGACGATCCCCATCCCCAGCCGCGACAGGCGATAGAGGCTCTCCCCCGCCACCATGTCGGTGGTGAAGCGCGACAGCAGCTGCTGGCGAATGAGATCGTTGATGGCGTTGTTGGCGCGACCTGTGAGGGTCTCGTCCATCTGGCCAAAGGCGTTGCTGACATAGCCGAAGGCATCGTGCAGCGCCGCTTCCGACAGGTCCGATTCATCTTCGGACAGTGTCTTGATTGCAATCAGAAAGGCCAGCCGGTCGGTCGGCAGGCTCAGCGCCAACCCCTCCTGCCTGACCCATCCCACCATCTCGGGCAGGGTACGGGATGTACTCATCATGACGTCATCATCTCGTTGTTATCCATTTGGATGGCCTCATCATGAAAATCTGACCATCTCGTTGTTATTACAAGGCTGCTAGACAGACTGCTGGTCAGCTTGACGGTTTCTGCGCCATCACATGGATATAGCGACCCAGGGAGATAAAGGGTTCCTGGCGGCAATATTGCTGCTCCATGGCCAGCAGATCATCGAACTTCTCGACCTGATCCTGCTTGTGGCGCATGTAGTCGTGGATGACGCGCACCCCCGTCTTGCCGATGATCTTGAGCCCCCCTCGCCCAATCCAGTCGTACACCTGCTCCGGCAACTGCGGATTGGTGGGGGTCAGGGCGGTCTGGCGCTTCTTGCGCAGGCCGAGGCGCACATAGTCAAAATTGCCCACCACCAGGCTCTGAAACAGCAGGCCATGACGGTTGTAAAAAAGCAGCGACAGTATGCCCCCTGCCTTGACGAAAGGGAACAGACCGAGCAAGGTCTGGCGCGGCTCGGCGAGCCATTCCAGCACGGCGTGGCAGAGCACCAGATCAAAGGTGCCGGTCACCTGGCTCTTGAGATCCTGAATGGGGCACTGGATGAGACGAATTCTGTCTTCCAGCCCCTTTTCGGCGATCTGGACCCGTGCAAGTTCAAGCATTTCGGCGGAGAGATCGCACAGCTCCACCTGGTGACCCATGGCCGCCAGCTTCTGGGCAAAGTAGCCAAATCCGCCCCCCGCATCCAGGATCCGCAGGGGCCGGTTGCCAAGGCGCGCCAGGCAGGCTTCTATGTCGCTCCACACCACTGTGGTGCGAATGCGCCCCTTGGTGGAGTCATAAATGTTGCGGGCGAACTTGTCGGCGCGCCCGTCAAAACTCTGATCTTGCTTCAAGACACACTCAACTTTTGGCCGCAGGGTTGGGCCTGACGAAAAAAGAGGGGTATTCTGTCACATCCCGAATTTGCTGAAAACTCAAGGACGACATCCCAGTGTTTGAGCTCAACCTGTTTGCCGCCAACTTGTTTGTTATCAAGAAATGGCTAGGCCAATTGCTGATGCCGCTGCCCTTCTCCCTCTCCCTGCTGCTGCTGGCGCTCTTGCTGCTCTGGTTCACCCGCTTTCAAAAAACCGGCAAGCTGCTGGCGACCCTCTCCTTGCTGATCGTCGCCCTGATGGGCATGCGACCGATAAGCTACGAGCTGGCCCGCCCGCTGGAGCAAACCTTTCCTCCCTTCGAGATAAACCAGCACCCGGATATGGCGGCCATAGTAGTGCTGGGCAACGGTCATGTGAGCGACCCGGCCGTGCCCGAGCGAGCCTGGCAGAACAACGTCTCGCTGGCCCGCACCCTGGAGGGGGTGCGCCTCGCCCAGGCTTACCCGCAAGCAGAAATCATCTTCTCCGGTTATGTGTCCGGGGATCCCCTCTCCAACGCCGAGGTCAATGCCCGCATGGCGACGAGCCTGGGCGTACCCCGCTCGCGGATGACGTTGTTTGAAAACAACAAAGACACCCACGACGAGGCCGTCAGCATCAGCCGTTATCTCAAGGGCAAGCGAGTGGCGCTGGTCAGTTCGGCCACCCACCTGCCGCGGGCCATGGCGCTCTATCAGGGACAGGGACTCGATGCGGTGCCGGCCCCCACCGACTACACAGCCAAGCAGAGCCAGGTGGCGCAACCCCTCTACAGCTACCTGCCGAAGGGGCGTTATCTGATGTATTCCGAGGCTGCCATTCACGAATGGATTGGGGTATGGTGGGCCCGTTTGCGAGGGCAGGTTAACGATTGAGCAATCGAGCCTTGCATTCCTGATTTGGATCAGGAAAGCGAAAAAAAATTACGTCATTTGCCGCCGGGTCAGCTATCTTGGGCTCGGTTCAATTCATATAATGTCGCGCAATCAAATGCCTCAGCCCCCCCCCTAGGAGAGTTACAAGATGAGACAGCACCTGGTAATGGGTAACTGGAAACTGAACGGCACCAAAGCTTCTGTCGAAGCTCTGATCAAAGGACTGACCCCGGCTGCTGCCGCTCATCCTTCTGTGCAAGTCGCCGTCTGCCCGCCGGTTATCTTTTTGGGTCTGGTTGAGCAGCTGACCGCTGGCAGCAAGATCGCCTACGGCGCCCAGAATGCCGACCTTCACGAATCCGGCGCCTTCACCGGTGAAAACGCCCCCTCCATGCTCAAAGCCTTCGGTTGCACCTACTCCCTGGTCGGTCACAGCGAGCGTCGTACCCTGCACGCAGAGAGCGACGACGTGGTTGCCGCCAAGTACGAAGTCATCCAGAAAGCTGGCCTGGTGCCGGTACTGTGCATCGGTGAGACGCTGGAACAGTTCGAAGCCGGCGTGACCAAGAACGTGGTTGAGACCCAGCTGAAAGCCGTCATCGACCGTTGTGGCATCGCCTCCTTCAGCAACGCCGTGGTTGCCTACGAGCCGGTATGGGCCATCGGCACCGGCAAGACTGCTACCCCGGAAATCGCCCAGTCCGTCCACGCTCACATCCGTCAGTACCTGGCCGGGTTTGACGGCGCCGTGGCTGCCAAGGTACAGATCCTGTACGGCGGCTCCGTCACTGGCGCGACCGCAGCCGATCTGTTCGGTCAGCCGGACATCGACGGTGGCCTGGTGGGTGGCGCGTCCCTGAAAGTGGACGACTTCTCCCAGATCATCGCTGGCGCAACCAAGTAAGCTGTTGCCCAGGAGGGGGCGCTTGCCCCCTCCTGCATATCGCTTTTCCTATGGCGGCCCCCGCATCCCATACGAAAGCCGATATAGTCAATGTGGCTTATCTCATTTTCAAAACTTCGTATTAGACAACTCAGATCCAGAGGCACTCATGACCAAACAAATCAAACGTATTGGTGTTTTGACCAGTGGTGGTGACGCACCGGGTATGAACGCAGCCATCCGCGCCGTGGTGCGCGCCGGTCTGCATCATGGCCTGGAAGTTTACGGCATCTATGATGGCTACCTCGGTCTGCATCAGGACAGGATCGTCAAGCTGGAGCGTCACAGCGTCTCCGACGTGGTCAACCGCGGCGGCACCTTCCTGGGTTCCGCCCGTTTCCCCGCTTTCAAAGACCCGAAAGTGCGCGCCGAAGCGATCGAAAATCTGAAAAAACACGGTATCGACGCCCTGGTGGTGATCGGTGGTGATGGCTCCTACATGGGTGCCAAGAAGCTGACCGAGGAGGGTTTCCCCTGCATCGGCCTGCCGGGCACCATAGACAACGACATCGCCGGTACCGACTTCACCATCGGCTTTGATACCGCCCTGAACGTGGTGGTTGACGCCATCGACCGTCTGCGCGACACCTGCAGCTCCCACCACCGCATCTCAGTGGTCGAGATCATGGGTCGCCACTGCGGCGATCTGGCCATGTCTGCCGCCGTTGCCGGTGGCGCCGAGTACGTTATCGTACCGGAAGTGACCTTCGACAAGGACAAGCTGCTGCAACAGATCAAGGAAGGCGAAGCCAAAGGCAAAAAGCACGCCATCATCACCATCTGTGAGCACGTCACCGACGTGAATGCCCTGGCCAAGGACATCGAAGCCATGACAGGCCGCGAGACACGCGCCACCATTCTGGGCCACATCCAGCGTGGCGGCTCGCCCACCGCGCGCGATCGCATCATGTCCAGCCGCATGGGTGCCTTCGCCGTTGAACAGCTGCTGGCCGGTCAGGGTGGCCGCTGCGTCGGGATCCAGGGCAACGAGATGGTGCACCACGACATCATCGACTGCATCGAGAACCTCAAGCGCCCGTTCGATCAGGAGCTGTACGATCTCTCCACCACCCTGTTCTAAGCGCCTGTCGCTTGCTCAGCCTGTTGTGACAAAAAACCCTCCGCTGGAGGGTTTTTTTTATGCACGTCGTGTGCCCGGCAACGGGCGGAACCGGCAGCAGTGCAGGCGCCCTCTCTCTTGCCACGCCCTCTGCTGCGCTGTTTTCCAAATCTTGCCCCCCATACCCGCCATACCGGCGAGCGGAGCGCCTCCCTGGCCCCTGGATAGTCAACGACAGCCCTCTCGCCATCGGCGAATGGACGCGGCTTCCTTGCCAGGGTTTGGCGGCTCACGACATCCCGGGTCTGCCGGCTGGCGGGATTGCCTTTTCTGCATCGGTTGCAGGATCAGCCCCCAGATCTCCTCCCATCACCACAGGCGCCGGTGGCGTCAGCCACACTCATCGCTAGCACAGAGCCGTATCGTCATCCCGGGGGTGCTGAGAGCCTCTCGGTCACTCAATGCCGTTGCACCGGGGCACACAGACTCATGGCATAAGAAGAAGGTGAGCCCAGCGCAGGAGCCGTCATTCGTGCCCCCTCAATGGCAAGCCCCCCATCATGTTCGCCATTTTTTGCGTACTGACTGAGAAACGGGTACCGCGCCCGCTCTCTGAAAGAGGCGCCCTGTCAGGCTTCAAGGTACAAGATGCGACAAAAAATGGATGCACTCTTCAAATTCAGCCAAGGGACAAGGCAACTGGCTTTCGACGACATTTTCAGACGCCACAGAGGGGCTTGAAAGCGGATTAAATTTCAAAAAACTCAGAAAAGCTCCATACAAAGCCCACTGAAAAATTGACACGAACAAAACATAACATAATGAATTTTATAAATTTATACCACATACACAGAGCACGCATCGGCATCACACAGAAGGCCAGATGATAAAACAGACGCTAAAATGCAAAAATGAAGCTTTAGATGCTTCAACCTCATAAATTGCCACATAAATACATTTTACTATTGTTTTACCGCACAATTGTGGTATCTTGGTCCCATCAACAGTCAGCCAAGGGAGACAAAATATGAAAGAGTTTGTTGTTACTGCCGTTTTTACCGTGTTTTTCACTCTGGTTGCCGTCTCTCTGCCGTCGCTGTCACAGCTTTGAGCCGGTTAGTCATCCAGAATTGTGTATTGCTGAATGACAGCCATAGCCCAGGCGCTGACTAATTCACCACTCTCTGTCTTTTTTGGCTGTTTCACCCAGCGTGATATCGAAAGCCTTATTTAGAACTGGTTGATGCACACTATATAAGCTGCATGTCACTGCCACCGTCCACAAGGGGAGCCTCACAGCTCCCCTTGTTGCATTTGCCGCTCCGGGATTTACTCTTGCTCCCCTGCCCGTCACAATATCCGCTGGACTCGCCATGCAGGAATTACCATGACCCAAGATGCTCTACGCCAGTGGCGTCGTGATCTTCATCGTCTGCCCGAAGCAGCCTGGTGTGAATTTCGCACCAGCTCCCTCATCGCTCACCACCTCTCAAAACTCGGATTTGAAGTCATGCTGGGGGACAAGCTGCTGGCCAGCAACCTCATCATGGGACGGGAGGTAGACGTACAAGCCCAGAAGGAGCGCGCCCTGCGTCAGGGGGCACATCCCGACTGGCTGGCCCGCATCGAAGAGATAACGGGTGTGATGGGCGTGTGGGACAGCGGTCGTCCCGGCCCGACCCTGGCCTTTCGCTTCGATATCGATGCGGTGGAAGTCGATGAGAGCCAGGATGAGCTGCATCCCCCCAGTCAGGAAGGGTGGCAGTCTCGCAATGCCGGCTGGATGCACGCCTGTGCCCACGACGGACATACCGCCATCGGGCTGGTACTGGCCGAGCGGATCGCAGCCCTCGCCGAGCGGTTGAACGGCCGTATCAAGTTGTTCTTCCAACCCGCCGAAGAGGGCTGCCGTGGCGGCAAGGCGCTGGCGGCGGGCGGTCAGCTCGACGATGTGGATGCCCTGCTGGCGCTGCACATCGGCATTCATGCCAACAGTGGCGAGCTGGTGGTCAATCCTACCGAGTTTCTCTGCTCCACCAAGTTCGATGTAGAGTTTCTGGGGCGCGCCGCCCACGCGGGGCTTGAGCCCAACGCGGGCAGCAATGCGCTGGCGGCAGCCTGCACGGCGACCACCGCCATGCTCGGCATTGCCCGCCACCGCGATGGCATGACCCGCATCAACGTGGGCCAGCTCAGCGGTGGCAGCGGTCGCAACGTGATCCCGGGCCATGCCCGCCTGCAGGGGGAAACCCGTGGCGCCACCCCGGCGCTTAACGACTATATGTTCGGCCAGGTGCAGCAGATAGTGGAAGGGGCCGCCATGATGCAGGGCGCCACCTACCTCATTCGCAAGCAGGGGGAAGCCATCGGCATCGAGAACAGCCCGGCCCTGCTCGAGGAGATAGTGCCGCTTGCAAAGGCGCTCAAGCTTGAGACCATCCACACTCGCCGCTTTGGTGCCAGCGAGGATGCGGGCTTTCTCATCGAGCGGGTGCAGCGCAACGGCGGTCAGGCCGCCTATCTGATCCTGGGGGCCAATCTGGCGGCGCCCCATCACCATCCGGAGTTCGACTTCGACGAAACCGTACTGGAACACGGGGTCGCCCTGCTCGAATCCTGGCTGCTCAGTCGCCTGGGTACCTGATAGATGACAAGATGACAAAAGGCAGCCCAAGGGCTGCCTTTTTTGTTGCTGGTGAGCGGCTCGCCGCTTGGCTTACTGCCCCAGCACTATGGTGGAGAGGTGGGCAAAGTGGTGGATCTCGTGGGTCGCCTCGCACTCGGTGTCGTGGCGGTCCGGGTTGTACCAGCAGGTAGCCAGCCCCTGCGCCGCGGCACCGGCGATGTCGGTCTTGGGGTTGTCCCCCACCATCAACACTCGCGCCGGGCTCGGCTGCCCCATCAAGGCCAGGGTATGCTGGAAAATGGCGGCGGCCGGCTTGGTCACCTGTACCTCGTCCGAGATGACCAGCGGCTCGAACCAGTCGCTCCAGCCCAGCTTGCTGAGGCGACCCCGTTGCGGCAGGCTGAAGCCATTGGTGATGATCCCCATCCGCACCCGGCCTTTGAGGGCCTGCAGTGTCTCCAGCACCCCCTCCAGCGGCACGCTCAGGGCGATGATCTGCTGCAAGAAGGTGTCGTTCATCGCCATGGGTGCCACATCCACCTGCTCGGCAAACAGGGAAAAACGGGTCTGCTGCAGGTGGGTCGCATCTATCTCGCCCGAGTTGTACTGCTGCCACAGACTGTGGTTCAGAGCATGATATTCCGCCATCTTGGGGGGCGTCGGCGTCACGCCGTAGAGCTGCAGAGTCTGCTCCAGGGCCTGGGCGACCGGGAAATCGAGCAGAGTTTCGTCCAGATCGAACAACACCCAGTCATAACTTGGTACTTTCACGGGATCCCTTACTGTTCTTGTTCATCGAGTTCATGGCGGCGGCCCAGCGGGCTGGCGAGCAAGTCCAGCGTCAGCCTGACCCCGAATCCGGTCACTTCACTGCTGACCACGCCATTGCCCCCCTTGCTGCGAAAACCGCTCAAATCGAGGTGCAGCCAGGGGGTCTGAGCAGGCACGAAGCGGTTGAGAAAACGGGCGGCATCTATGTGATCCGGCGATGCGCCCGGCGCACACTGTAACAGATCGGCCCACTCGCTATCGAGGTTGTCGTCATAGTCCTCATCCAACGGGAAGGGCCAGACTCGCTCACCGCTGCGCTGGCCCAGGCTGATCAGCTCGCCGAACCACTGGGGCCGGTTGGTAAAGGCGCCGCTGTAACGGCTGCCCAGTGCCCGCTTGCAGGCCCCCGTCAGAGTGGCGTAATCGATCAGCAGATCCGGATTATCCTGCACCGCCATGCAGAGGGTATCCGCCAGCACCATGCGCCCCTCGGCATCGGTATCCACCACCTCTATGGTGGTGCCGTTGAGCGCCGTCACCACCTCCCCCGGCCTGTAAGCGAGCGGGCCTATGTGGTTCTCGGCGATGGCGAGCCAGCAGTGCACCTCATAGGGCAGGCGGGCCCGGCTGATCGCATAGAGGGCGCCCAGTGCCACTGCGCTGCCACCCATGTCCAGGTGCATGCCATACATGCTGCCGGCGACCTTGAGGTTGTAACCGCCCGAGTCGTGACAGATCCCCTTGCCCACCAGGGCGACCCGGCGCACCGGATTGGGCGGGCAGTAACTGAGCTTGACCATGGCGGCCTGGTTGTCTTCCGAGCCTCTCGCCACCGCGATGAAGGCGCCAGCTCCCCGTTCGGCCAGTTGGGCCTGATCGTACTCGTGCCACTGCCAGCCTTCGACCTGGGCCAGCTGACGTGCCCACTCCCGATAGCTGCGAGCGGTGAGATCGGAGGCCGGCGATACCGCCAGATGCCGCGCCATGCCATTGCCTTCGGCCTCGGCGTAGATCCGCGCCAGATCCAGCACGCAGCGCGGCGACACCGCAATCTGCTGATAGCGCCACTCATCCTCGGCGCTATGCTTGTGGCTCGGCAGCGGCACATTGGCCGCCAACAGGCAAGCCAGCGTCAGCTCGGCCAGCTGCGCCCTGTCCCCCTCGTCAAACCCTTCCAGATGCAGCCCCATCCGCTCGATCTTGAGTCCGGCCAGCGGGGCTATCCAGGATCTGGCCTGCTTGTAGAGGGCGTGATCCCGGGTGGGACGGGCTCCGATGAAGATCACCAGTTGCAGGCTGTTATGCTGCACCAGGCTGTATGGCGCCTTCTGCCCCAGCGCTATCTGGGTTGCCACGGCGGCAAACTCAGGTCTGGCCAGAACAGAGTCGCGCAGATCTTCGGCGACAAGCAGCAGGTTGGCCGAGAGCCCGTTGCCCATGGCCTGGCTCAGGGTGGCATCATGAATGTCGATCTGGGGGGGGAGATAAGTGAACTGTTGCATCATTGGGCAGAGGCCTCGTCCATGAAGAGATATCACTGATGATACCCAACAAAGCGCGGTGGCGGCCAGATTTGCACTTGAAAATCAATATCAAGCGTGATTATGCGTACATATGATGAGCAACCGGAAACGGTGCGAAACATAACGAGTGGAAAACAAGAGGAAAAACGAAATGGAGAAATAGAAGAAAGTTGGTTGCGGGGGCCGGATTTGAACCGACGACCTTCGGGTTATGAGCCCGACGAGCTACCGAGCTGCTCCACCCCGCGTCCGAATTGTACTGCCTTCATCACCACACACTACCGAGCAGAAGTAGTGTGCTGTCTTTACGTTCATCGCTTGGCATCAGCCTTGCCATGAGCACAAATAGTTGGTTGCGGGGGCCAGATTTGAACTGACGACCTTCGGGTTATGAGCCCGACGAGCTACCGAGCTGCTCCACCCCGCGTCCGAATTGTACTGCCTTCATCACCACACACTACCGAGCAGAAGTAGTGTGCTGTCTTTACGTTCATCGCTTGGCATCAGCCTTGCCATGAGCACAAATAGTTGGTTGCGGGGGCCAGATTTGAACTGACGACCTTCGGGTTATGAGCCCGACGAGCTACCGAGCTGCTCCACCCCGCGTCCGAATTGTACTGCCTTCATCACCGCACACTACCGAGCAGAAGTAGTGTGCTGTCTTTACACCCACAGCTCTGCATCAAGCATTGCTATAAGCACAAATAGTTGGTTGCGGGGGCCAGATTTGAACTGACGACCTTCGGGTTATGAGCCCGACGAGCTACCGAGCTGCTCCACCCCGCGTCCGAATTGTACTGCTTTCATCACCACACACTACCGAGCAGAAGTAGCGTGCTGTCTTTACGTTCACCGCTTGGCATCAGCCTCGCCATGAGCACAAATAGTTGGTTGCGGGGGCCAGATTTGAACTGACGACCTTCGGGTTATGAGCCCGACGAGCTACCGAGCTGCTCCACCCCGCGTCCGAATTGTACTGCCTTTATCACCACGCACTACCGAGCAGAAGTAGCGTGCTGTCTTTACGTTCACCGCTTGGCATCAGCCTCGCCATGAGCACAAATAGTTGGTTGCGGGGGCCAGATTTGAACTGACGACCTTCGGGTTATGAGCCCGACGAGCTACCGAGCTGCTCCACCCCGCGTCCGAATTGTACTGCCTTTATCACCACACACTACCGAGCAGAAGTAGCGTGCTGTCTTTACGTTCACCGCTTGGCATCAGCCTCGCCATGAGCACAAATAGTTGGTTGCGGGGGCCAGATTTGAACTGACGACCTTCGGGTTATGAGCCCGACGAGCTACCGAGCTGCTCCACCCCGCGTCCGAATTGTACTGCCTTCATCACCACACACTACCGAGCAGAAGTAGCGTGCTGTCTTTACGTTCACCGCTTGGCATCAGCCTAGCCATGATCACAAATAGTTGGTTGCGGGGGCCAGATTTGAACTGACGACCTTCGGGTTATGAGCCCGACGAGCTACCGAGCTGCTCCACCCCGCGTCCGTATTTTTTCCGAAGTGGCCGAGCAGTAGCCAGTTCGAATTCTCTTTATCTTCAATGCCTTAATTGGCGTTGTCGACTCGGAAACTCAGATGGTTGCGGGGGCCGGATTTGAACCGACGACCTTCGGGTTATGAGCCCGACGAGCTACCGAGCTGCTCCACCCCGCGTCTGAGGTCGCCAATAATAGGCGCCAGCGCTCAGATTGCAAGTAAATATCCTAAAAAAACTTCATTCGTAGGTTAAAGCGGCACAAAGTGAAGGAATTTGCAACAGGGCGCTGTTTTTTCAGACAAGCAGGTTTGGGGCCAGCTTGGCGCACTACACTGAATTGGATTGTCACTCCTCGTTTTGGGTAGGTTTATCATGCGCATATCCGCCGGTCATTGCCGTCAATTGGGGGCCACACCCGAGCACGACGGCGTCAACTTTGCCATCTGGGCCCGCCTGGCCAGTCGGGTCGAACTGCTGCTGTTCGCCAGTGCCGACGATACCGCCCCTGAAGTGATCCCTTTGTCACCCCGTCTCAACCGCACCGCTTACTACTGGCACATCCATATAGAAGGCCTGCCACTGGGTCAGCGCTACGCCTATCGCATTCAGGGCCCCTGGCGTCCCTACTACGGCACCCGCTTCGATGCGGACAAGGTGCTGCTGGATCCCTATGGTCGCAGCATTGAGCTGGGGCCGACTTACGATCGCTGGGCCGCGGCCCGTCCCGGCAGCAATCTGGCTGTGTGTGCCAAGAACCGGGTGGTGGATACCCGCGACTACGACTGGGAAGGGGACAAGCTGCCCGCCCACTCCCTCTCCCGCTCGGTGATCTACGAGCTGCATCTGGGGGGATTTACCAAGTCGCCGAGCTCAGGGGTGGATCCCGCCCTGCGCGGCACCTATCTTGGCCTCATCGACAAGATCCCCTATCTGCAATCCCTCGGCGTCACCGCCGTCGAGCTGCTGCCGGTGTTCCAGTTCGATCCCCAGGATGCCCCCAAGGGGCTCTCCAACTACTGGGGTTACAGCCCCATGTCGTTTTTTGCCCCCCACGCCCAATATGCCAGCGGCCCCGATCCGCTCACCGAGTTTCGCGACATGGTCAAGGCGCTGCACAGGGCCAATATCGAGGTGATCCTGGACGTGGTTTACAACCACACGGCCGAGGGGGGCGATGATGGCCCCACCTTCTCGTTTCGCGGCATAGACAACGAGGCCTACTACATACTCGACAGCAACCAGAAGGACACCAACTACTCGGGCTGCGGCAACACCTTCAACGGCGCCCATCCGGTGGTGCTGCGCATGATCATGGACAGCCTCCACTTCTGGCGCCAGGAGATGCACGTGGACGGCTTTCGATTCGATCTGGCCGCCATACTGTCGCGGGACGAGTCCGGTATGCCCCAGGCCAATGCACCTACCCTGCGCACCATAGACACGGATCCTCGCATCGCCGACATCAAGCTCATCGCCGAGGCCTGGGATGCCGGGGGCCTCTATCAGGTGGGCAGCCTGGCCGGCGCGCGCTGGCGTGAATGGAACGGCCAGTTCAGGGACGATGTGCGCCACTTCCTGCGCGGGGATGACAACGCCGTCGCCACCTTCGTGGAGCGACTGTGCGGCAGCCCGGACATCTACCACTATCACCACGCCGATCCGGAGAAGAGCATCAACTTCGTCACCTGCCACGACGGCTTCACCCTGTGGGACTGGGCCAGCCATGATCACAAGCACAACGAGGCCAACGGTGAAGAGAACCGGGACGGCTGCGATCACAACTTCAGCTGGAACCATGGCCAGGAGGGGCCGACCGAGGATCCCCAGATCAATGCCCTGCGGGTGCGTCAGGCCAAGAACATGATGGTGGCGACCCTGCTGTCGGTAGGCTCTCCCATGCTGCTGATGGGGGACGAGGTGCTGCGCACCCAGCACGGCAACAACAACGGCTACTGCCAGGACAACGAGACCTGCTGGATGAACTGGCAGCCCAGCGTCATGGGGCAGGAGATGTTCCGCTTCATGAAGGAGCTGATCCAGTATCGCAAGCACCTGTTCCAGCGACCCGAGCAGGAGAGCATGCCGCTGTCGCTGACCGAGATCCTGCGTCACAGCGAGATCTGCTGGCACGGGGTCAATGCCGCCCAGCCGGACTTCAGCCCCCACTCCCACGCTATCGCCATGTCGGCGCTCTCCAGCGAAACCAAACTGGCGCTCTATGTGCTGTTCAACGCCTACTGGGAGCCGCTCACCTTCAACCTGCCGAGCCCGCCCAAGGGGGTCGGTGGCTACTGGCGCCGGATCCTGGATACCGCCCTGCCCTCACCCCATGACATCTGCACCTTCGGCATGCCGCTGGAGGGGCTGACCCGGGAATACCTGGCCCAGCCACGCAGCAGTTGCCTCTTTATCTGCGGGGCCGACGACTTCTACTAGGCCCGGGTTGCGGCCAGCAAAAAGCCCACCCCGGGCAACCGGGGTGGGCTTTTTCATGACGCCAGTCGATCAGGCCAGCTGGTGCAGCACGCTGGTCGCCGCTATCTGGGCAATGATGAGGCCGCACAGGGCGGTGGAGACCACCACGGGCGCCGTCTCCCGCTGTTGATAGATGGGGCTGAACCAGAGCAGCAGGGCCGCAATCAGCAAGCTGGCCTGGGTCAGCACGCCGGGGATCAGGGCATCCAGCGCAGCGCCACTGCCCTGCCAACCCACCAGCACCGCCAGCCAGAGCAGGCTCAGGATGGCGGCCACCAGCCCGGCCACCGGCAGCAACAGGTTGAAGGCCTGCAGGCGGTGACGCGCCCGCAGCAGCATCAGGTGCGCGAAGGCCGCCCCCAGCAAGGTCATCTGCAGCAGGCCGCTCAGCCAGCCCTGGATTTGCAGCAAGCCGACGCCATAGACCAGCAGCGGCATGGCAGGCAGCCAGAGCAGGGTGGACGGGATGGCCCGCTTGCCCTCCAGCCGGGACTGGGCCAGCGACAGCACAATCCCCAGGATCAGGGCGGCACCCCCGCTCCAGATCAACCAGCTCGCCACCCTGGCCTCCACCGCCAGCATCAGGGAGAGGCCGGTGATCACCCAGATGGAGAAGAGCTGGGCCGTGATCCGCGAGCGCTGGCCCGGGCAGATGTCACCGCGCCACAGCACTATGCCGAGGGCGATGAGCGCCCCCAGCGCCATCAATCCGGTCAGGGGAAAGAGCCAAAAAGGGAGTTGGACGAACATGACGCCTCCAGCAGCAAGGATTCGGGATGCGCCTGTGGGGCGCCAAGAAGGGGCCGAGTATACCCAAACCGACTCCCAACCCCAATCCCTGCCTCCGGCGAGGGAGTGGGTGGCCGGCGCCCCGTCAGCCTGCCGGGACAACAGGGGCGATTCCCCTGGCCTGCATTCTCCTGCTCCAGGGGGCAGACGGGCGGATCAGCCCTGACCGCGCGCCAGCGCCACCACCTTGGCAAACATCTGGCGGATCACTGGCGGAATATGCTCGCCGCCGAGGCGCTCCGCCTCCTCCACCACCGCCAGTGCCATGCCCGGCTTGCTGCGGTGATGAATCGCCTTGTTGATGATGCGCCCGGCATTGAGGGTCGAGCGGCCACCGACGCCGGCCTCGCGCCTGAACACCGCCTCGAAGCCGTTGTGATAGAGGTAGTGCTCTATGTCCGCCGCCGGCAGCTGGGTCAGCCGATCCCGCTCCCGCTCCCCCTTGAGCAGCGCCCGGGCCGAGGTGGCGTATTTGATCCCCGCCTCGTCGCCATCGGTGAGCAGATGCCACTCGATGCCAAAGTCGCGCGCCACCTTGATGAGGGGTGACTGGCCGCACTGGGCGAACTCTATGATACGCACCCCTTCCGCTCGCAGGCTGTAACCGCAGATCTGGGCCAGCTCGGAGAGCAGCCAGATCTCCGTCTCCCCCTCCACCAGCAACCAGCAGCGGGCAAACATCGACATGGGGCGGTTGATGCGCACGTGGAAGGCAATCTTGCGCAGATCATCGCTGCTGTAACGCTCGCCACCGAGCTGATGGCAGACGATGTCCTGCTGGCGGCGCACCAGACGGCGCACCTGATTCAGGGGCAGGGAGGAGAGCAAGTCTCCCGAGTTGGTGGTGAGCAATTTCTGGCCAGGCAATTGTTCGAGCAGGCCCCAGGCCAGGGCCAGCATGGTGGGGTGCAGACGACTCTCGGGATCTTCCAGGATCATGATGGGGCGCGCGCCCTGCTCCAGCTCGCGGTTGCCACGGGCATTGAGCAGGGTGGCCGCCATGCCCGCCATCGCCAGCTGCAGCGCCCGGTTGTCGGCATTGCGCAGCAGCGCCTGCAGATTGCCGGGGTTGCGCAGCGTCATGGGGCGATTGACTATGTCCCGCTGGCTGCGGGGCTTGTTCTTGATGGGGGCCAGGGCATTGAAGTAGTGATCCATCAGCTGGCGCACCGCCTGCAATGCCTCTTTGAGCTCGGGCTCGCCGATGCGCTGGGGCTCGTCGATCAGCTTGTTGGCCAGCTGACTCAGCCGGTTCTGCGACAGATCGCTCCACTTAAGCACCTCCACTCCGCTGCGGGCGGTGCGGGCATCCCGCAGCCGGAATACCGGGTTCATGGTGATCAGCAGGCAGACCAGTTCATGGGCATTGTCGATGGGCAGGCTCTTGCCGATACCGTCGAGAAAGTCATGGGTGGTGGTCACGGAGCCGTCGGCCTCCAGCTCAGCGCTGGCGCGATAGTGGATGCGATGGAATTTGTCTTTGTGCTTGACCCAGGAGGCGCCCAGCCGGGCCAGACGATGGGAGTGCAGGCACATCTGGGGTCTGTGCTCACTGAAGGTGAGCACCAGTTGCAGATTGCGGGCGGGGGCGAGTTCGGGGTCTTCCGGCTGGTGAAAATCGTCGGCCTCGAACTGATAGGGTTCGGCATCCTGCCCCAACAGGCACCAGAGGGCGCGCAGCAGACTGGACTTGCCCCAGGCATTCTCACCGATGAGAACCGTGGTGTTATCCAGCCCGAGCGAGAGGCGATTTATCCCGCGAAAACCTTTGACTTCAATGCGTTCCAGAAACATGCGGCCATATCCAGTCCATCCTGATGGCGCAATAGTGGCAAAGTTGCCGGAAAAATCCTATCGGGTCGTGTCGATTTTCAGCGGGAACTGTGAGGCACTACGGGTTCGGGAGGGGTGGGAATACAGGTGCGATCTTGGGGGGCATTCCAGTGGCTGAACCACAGGTGGCGGGTACGGGTCTGACGTTTGCGATAATTCAATGGGCATTCCTTTCAATGGGTAAGTGGTAGATGGTACACCTGTTTTACCCAGAGTCTCAGCGTTATCTGTGACGATAGGATGACAATTGCGCGCGCCACTGGCCCGGCGTGAGGCCAAATGCCTCGCGAAAACGGTTGCCAAAGTGGGCCTGGGAAGAGAATCCGCACAAGATGGCGATGCTGGCCAGGGGCTCGGGGCCCGCCAGCAGCTGCTTGGCCCGTTTGAGGCGCAGCCCCTGCAGGTAGCGATGGGGCGGACACCCCAGACTCTGGCCGAACATGCGGGCGAAGTGGTATTCGCTGAGGCCCGCCTCCTGCGCCAGCTGGGCCAGGGTGACGGGCTCGGCCAGATGGGCCAGCAGGTACTCCTGCACCCGCCGGATCACCCCGGGTGCCAGGCCGCCACGCACCTCGGGCAGACTCGGCGCCTCCCGGGTGTGGTGGCGGTAGGCGTGCAGCATCAGCATCCAGGCGCCGTGGGAGAGCGCCATGCGATCGACACCGTGCTGCCACTCCAGCTTCATTAGCTGGGCCTGCACCAGTGCCGCCGCCTGCGGGTCGTCGATGAAGGTCTTGTCTTCCAGCAGCAGATGGCGCCCCTCCTTGTCGCAGGCCTGCTCGGCGATGCGGGTGAGGTGGGCCGGGGTGAAGTAGAGGTGGAAGAAGCGAAACTCTTCGCGCACCAGCCACTCGGATCTGTGGTGATCCGGCATGATGCACACCTTGCCGGTGCCGCCATGACCGCCGGGGCCATCGAGGCGCTCGGTCTGCTCGCCCCCCTGCAGATAGACGCTCAGAGTATGGTGGCCCGGCTTGTGGTAGCGGGTCTGATCGTAGCGGTTGCGCCAGCTGGCCACCCCAAGGCCGGGCTCCAGCCAGCAGGAATCTTCCAGCCGCGCCCCCGTGCTGACCAGTGCATCGAATACCCCTGCCCCTCTCATCTGCTGCACCCTTTATGCCCCGCTCTTCATGCCTGATGGCCATCTTACCGCGCCGCCGGACCAAACGCTGCGGCCCTGCGGAAAAAACCGCAAGATGGTGCAAGCCAGTCGCTCCGGCCCGCGCCATGCTGATCCTCATGCCCTCTTCACACCACAGGATCCCTCATGAACCTACTGCTCTACCTTGCCACCGTCCTTATCTGGGGCAGCACCTGGATCGCCATCGCTTGGCAGCTCGGCCCCATTCCCATCGAGGTCTCAGTGCTCTATCGCTTCCTGCTGGCGGCGCTGGCGCTGTTTGCCCTGCTCACCGTCAGCGGCCGTTTCCCGCGTCTGCCCTGGGCGGGCCAGCGCTACGCGGCCCTGCTCGGCGCCCTGCTCTTTTCCACCAACTTCCTCTGCTTCTACCACGCCACCCTCTATATCCCGAGTGGCCTGTCGGCGGTGATCTTCGCCAGTGCCAGCATCTTCAACGGTCTCAATCTCTGGCTGTTCGAGGGCAAACGCCCCAACCTGCGCTGGCTGCAAGGATCCTTGCTGGGGCTGCTTGGCACCCTGCTGCTGTTCTGGCCCGTGCTGGCAGATGCGCAACTGGGTGCAAACGGCTGGAAGGGGCTGCTGCTGGCCTGTGGCGGCACCCTTTGCTTCTCGCTGGGCAACCTGGTCTCGGCCCGCGGCCAGCGTCACGGCTACCACGTGCTGCAACTGGTGCCCTGGGGCATGGTGTACGGGGTCGTGCTGTTGCTGGGCTGGGTCACCCTGCTCGGCCAGTCCCTGACCATACCGACCGACGGTCACTATCTGGCGGCCATGGTCTATCTCGCCCTGTTCGGCTCTGTCATCGCCTTCACCGCCTACCTCACCCTGGTGGGCCGGATTGGTGCCAGCAAGGCCTCCTACGCCACTGTGCTGTTTCCCTTGGTGGCCCTCAGCCTCTCCACCCTGTATGAGGGATTTGTCTGGCAGACTGTCTCTGTGGTGGGGGTGGTGATCAGCCTGCTCGGCAATCTGGTGATCTTCGCCCCGCCCGTACGGGAGTGGCGCTGGCGGCCAGCCAAGGCAGCGAACGACACTTGCTCCTGAGGCCGTCAGCCCCTAAGGTAGCGCCATTCGATCTGCGTGATGGCAACATAGGGGGCAGGATGTTACTGGAAGGACTGGAGACACTCAGTCTGCTGGCAAGCGAGGGCACCATGGCCAAGGTGGCCAGTCGCCTCTACATCAGCCAGTCGGCAGTGAGCAAGCGCATCGCCCAGCTGGAGCAGCGCCTCGGCAAGAAGTTGATAGAGCCGGATGGTCGCCAGATCCGGCTCACCCCGCAGGCGCAGGAGCTGCTCGACCGGGTGGCCCCGAGCCTCGCCGAGATGAAGGGGGTGCTGGCCGACAGCCAGACCCTCACCGATCTGACTCCCCTGCCCGTCGCCTGCTCCGAAACCCTGCTGGCGGGCTATCTCGCCCGCTTCATGCACGACTACCTCGGCCGCGATCCTCATATTGCCCTCTCCACCCACCACACCCCGGTGATCCTGGCGCGGGTGCGCAGTGGCGACGCCCTGCTCGGCATCTGTGCCGGACGCCTGCCTCCCGGCCATGGCCTGGGAGCCGAGCTGTTGCTGGAGGAGCCCTTCTATCTGGTGGGAAACGATCAGGATGAGGGGGTGCCGGCAGATCAGCGGCCGTTCGAGCAGGGGCACAGGCGCAAGATCCTGACCATGGATCTGGATAATCCCTCCAACCGCTACCTGCGTGAACCCCTGGCGCAATTGGGCATGGTGCCCGCCATGGAGCTGGACTCCTATCTGGCATTGATCGAACTGGCCAAGGCGGGCATAGGGCCCGTACTGCTGCCAGCCGGTCTGCTGGCACTGGTGGGGGAACAGGGAGAGAAGGCGCGTCCCTTGCCCGGGCTCGCCCGCCCGCTGCACCTGGTCTACCGACCAAACAGCCTCAAGCGCGCACGGATTGCCCATCTGGTGCAGGCCCTGCAGGCCCATTTCCGCCCGCTGACCGTGTGAGCGCCACCAAGCAACAGGGCCCGATCCAGCGGATCGGGCCCTGTTGGCTGGCTCATGCCACGAAGCGGCCGTTACACCAGCCAGGCAAACAGCTCGGGATACTGGCTCCACACCAGAATGCTGCAACAGACATCAGCAGGTGACATCACCTAGCCGACCCAGGCAAACAGCTCAGGATACTGGCTCCAGGCCAGAATGCTGCAACAGACATCAGCAGGTGACATCACCTAGCCGACCCAGGCAAACAGCTCAGGATACTGGCTCCACACCAGCTTGGCGGACATCAACAGGGAGACGGTCACCAGCAGCGGTTTGATGAGCTTGACCCCTTTCTTCAGCACCAGCTTGGAGCCGGCACGGGCGCCGATAAACTGGCCCAGCGCCATGCAGAATCCCACGCTCCACACCACCTTGCCGCCGAGGGCGAAAAACAGCAGGGAGGCGATGTTGGAGGTGAAGTTCAGCAACTTGGTGTGGGCCGTGGCCCGCGCCATGCCAAAGCCCGCCAGCGCCACGAAGCCGATGGCAAAGAACGACCCCGTGCCCGGCCCGAAGAAACCGTCATAAAAACCCACCCCGCCGCCCACCAGCAGCGCGAACAGCATGGGGGTGAGACGGCGCTGGCTCTCGGCATCGCTCACCCGGGGGGAGAAGAAGAAGTAGCAGGCAAAGGCCATCAGCAGGAAGGGCAGCAGCCGCTCCAGGATGGCGGCGTCTATGGTCTGCACCGCCAGGGTGCCGATGGCCGCCCCGATGAAGGTGCAGATCACCGCTGGCCAGATCATGGCCCACTCCAGCAGCCCCTTGCGGGCATAGAACCAGGTGGCGGAGAAGGAGCCAAAACTGCTCTGCAGCTTGTTGGTGCCGAGCACCAGGGCCGGCGGCATGCCGGTGGCCAGCAGGGCCGGCACCGTCAGGAGACCGCCGCCGCCGGCGATGGCGTCGATAAAGCCGGCGATGAGCGCCACCCCGAACAGGGCGACAAGCGTGTACAGTTCCAATTCCATCCATAGACCTCGTGTGATTGTGGCGCCCGCCGCACCCGCGCCGGGAACCTGAATGAGTCAAGCTGGTCGCTATCCTAGCGGGCTCTCGCTCATGAGGCTAACGAAACGATGGCAGCCAATTGATTCCTGATTTTCATCAGTCTTGTTGGTCTCTCCTCGTCAGTCCCTTTCCCCCATTAGGCGGCGCTATCGGCCAACGCCTCAGCGAGTATGTCTTCCTTTATCGCCGCCAGCGCCTGTTGCAGTTGCACTTCATTCTCACCGGGCGCCCGGCTTACCCGACCGGCCATGTAGCGGCGGCTGAACAGATTGAACCAGAGCTGCAACGCCTGGCCCGCCTGCAATTCCCCCGCCACCTCCAGCACGCAGGCCGCCACCTCGGCGGTGCAGAGGTGCTCGTCGCAGTTGGCGACCCGCATGCCGTAGGTGGAGAGCGCATCCGGCTTGACCGCCAGCACGGGGAAGCCATCCAGATAGGGGCTCATGTTGAACATCTTGCGCGCCTCGGGCCAGGTGCCGTCCAGCAGAATGAAGAGCGGCTTCTTGCCGGGGGCGAGCGTGACCCGTTCGGTCACCCGCGCCGGGTTTTTCTCGCAGGCGGGAAACACCACATAGGGCTGCCAGGCGGGATCGGCCAGCAGTGCCAACAACTCGGGATGGGGCTGGGTGCGCTTCCAGAGGAAGGCCCAGGTGGTATCAGGCAGGACGTCAGCGATCAGGCGACCCGTGTTGGAAGGCTTCATCGGCTCGCTGTCATACATCAGCAGGCAGAAGCCGGCCTCGGCCTTGAGCTCGGGGCGCCATTCGCAGGCACACCAGTCGCGGCGCAGCTGGCACGCCTCGCAGCGTGGCACTGTGCCACCACGGGCGAGAAAAGGACGGGTGGAGATGCTCTTGCGCCATACGCGCAGGCGATTGACGGCGTGATCTGGGATTGGCTTCATGGGGCGCGGCTCTGGCGGTGCACGTTGCGGGAAAAAAGGGGGCAGATTGTAACGAGCCGTCCGCCGCGCAGCAAGGCCCCCCATCCGGGGCAAGCCGGGGCACCACGCCTCTCTATACTTGGTCGTCAACCCATGCACCCACGCATGGGACACAGGAGGACGACGATGGCAGAACAAGACATTGCCCGCGAGCACGCCCTGGCCGAAGGCACGACCTTCACCTGGCACGAGCTCTATCTCCCCGACGCCGAGGCCGGGATCCGTTTCTACACTGAGGTGCTCGGCTGGGAGAGCCAGACCATGGCGATGGAAGGCGGCAACTACCCCATGCTGGTTGCCAATGGCAGGCCAATCGCCGGCGTGCAGACCACCCGGGGCAATCCCGAGATGGCCGGCGTACCACCCCACTGGGCGACCTATATCGCAGTGGATGACGTGGATGCCAGGGTGCTCAGGGTCAATCAGCACGGCGGCACCCTGGTGGTGCCAGCCATGAATATCCCGGGGGTCGGGCGCATGGCCCTGATTGCAGATCCACAAGGGGCGCACATCTGGCTGTTCACCCCTGAATCCAGGTGACATCGCCAACCGCAACAACGACAGAGGGGCCCGCGGGCCCCTCTGTCGTTTTCGGCAAACCGTCAGGCGGGCTTGCGCAGGATCTGCTCGAGGTAGCGGGCGAAGCTGTGACCGTGATGCTCCAGCAGTTTCGGGAACATGGAGATGGAGGTCATGCCGGGGAAGGTATTGATCTCGTTCAGCAGGATCTCGCCCTCTTCGGTCAGGAAGAAGTCAATGCGCGACAGGTGGGTCAGTTTGAGCTGACGGAACGCCTTGAGGGCATACTCGTGGATCGCATCGGCCTGCGCCTGGGTCAGGCCTTCGGCCTTGAGGCTGGTCGCCGTGTGGCTGGCGCTGCTGTACTTCTCTTCATAGGTGTAGAACTTGTCCTGCGGCACGCAGATCTCGCCAGGATAGGTGGCAATCAGCTCGTCACCGTACTGGTAGACAGCCACTTCCAGCTCGCGGGGCTTGACCGCTTTTTCGATCAACACCTGCTCGGAGTAACCGAAGGCATCCTTGATGCCCTGCACCAGGTCGGCTTCGTTGCTGGCGGAGTAGCAGCCCACGGAGGAGCCCTGGGAGGCGGCCTTGATGAAGACCTTGCCCCACTTGGCCAGGGCGGCTTTTGCCTCGGCCAGCGCCGCGTCGTTCTGCTCGGTCAGGAACAGATAAGGGGTGTTGGGAATGCCGATGGCGGAGAGCCACAGCTTGGTGCTGATCTTGTTGAAACAGATCTTGCTTGCCTCGGCATCGCAACCGAGATAAGGCAGGCCCGCCAGTTCGAGGAAGGATTGCAGATCGCCGGTCTCACCCGGGTAGCCGTGGATGCAGGGCACCACGTAGTCCACCGGACGGGCCACGCTGTCAAACGAGAGCAGCTTGTCCAGCCCCAGCTTGCACTCGCGGCCGTCGGCAGAGAGCCAGCGATCGGCGAACATCTCGACCCGGGTCACTTCGACGCCGGGCAGGAAACCGAGTTGTTGCTCGAGGAAATTGGCGCTGCGCAGAGAGACTTCGTGTTCTGAGCCACCGCCGCCGCACAGCAGCAAGACATGCATGTTCTTCATTAGATGTGATCCCTTGGGAAAAGCGGCCTCGTCATGACCATCTGATAATCCAACCGTACTGAAAAACCGGACGAAGCCAAGTGCGGGCCAGTGTAGCAAGGGAAATAAAGCCTTGTCAGCCGATGGGAGCCCCATCCGCCGACAACAGCCTGAAAAATTCCTGCCTGTGTCAAAAATTGGACGAAAAGGCGTCAGCGGGGTGGATCCAGCCGTCCCATGCCGTTGCCATTGACCCGAAACCAGCCGGCTATGCTGTAACGCTCCCGATTGGCGGGCAGCACCTCGTGGGGAAATTCCTCCGACAGGAACAATACCAGCCGCCCCCCTTTGGGAGAGACATCCATCAGCAACTGCTCGTCGTTGTCGTAGACCCTGAGCACACCGCCCGCCTCCGGTTGCCAGTCGTTGTTGAGATAGAAGACAGAGGTGAGACGGCGGTTGGAGCGACCGGCGAAGGCATCGCGGTGGGTGGCATAGAAGTCCCCGCTGCGATAGCGGGCAAAATGCGCCTCGTAATCGAACAGCCCCAGCATCAGCTGGCGGTTGGCGGCGAGGCGCAGGGATTCCATGCGGGCCAGATAGGCGGCCACAGGCGCGCCAAGATCGGGCTCCAGCCAATGGATCTGATCACGGCGAATGTCGGGGTTGCCCTGATGCAGCGCGGCGCGTCCGATCCCGGCCGGTTGCCACTCCCCTGGCAGGCAGGCTTTCAGCTCATCCACCTCGGCGGCGGTTAAAAAATCATCCACTATCACCCATCCCCGGGTGTAAATGGCATCCATGACGGCTTGATAGTCCAAGAGTGACTCACAATAAGTGGAGAGAGGGCGCTTTTTAGCGACTTCCCGGCCTGGGCACAAACCAGATTGCTTCTCCTGAGAAGTCCCACCATCAATACGCTATTCCGCCACAGAAGGCGCCCTTTATCGTACCGGCCTGGTCACCCTGTGATCCGGCTCCCCAAAAGGTGGGGCATGTCGCACGAGAGCCATGGCACAAACGGGGCACATGCCCCTTGCCCCCGATGCCCTGGCCCGTTAACGTGCATGATAACCGCCCTGAATGGGCCCCATCCTCCCAGGAGTGCACCATGCCTTTGCCCGACCTCACCCTGCAACACCTCGATGGTTCCGAACTCTCGCTCACCGCCCTGCAAGGCCAGGTCATCCTGGTGGTCAACGTGGCCAGCCGCTGCGGTTTTACCCCCCAATACACAGGGCTGGAGGCGCTCTACCAGCAACTGGGGCCCAAAGGGCTGGTGATCCTCGGCTTTCCCTGCGATCAATTCGGCCATCAGGAGCCGGGGGATGCGGACGAGATAGCCCGCTTCTGCTCGCTGGATTACCCGGTGAGCTTCCCCATCATGGCCAAGTGCGAGGTCAACGGCGAGCACGCCCACCCCTTCTATCGCTGGCTGAAAAAGCAAAAACCCGGGCTGCTGGGGCTGGAAAACGTCAAATGGAACTTCACCAAGTTCCTCATCAACCGTGAGGGCGAGGTGGTAGATCGTTTCGCCCCCCAGACCAAGCCAGAGAGCCTGCTGGACGAGATAAGCGCCCTGCTCTGAGCCTCGCCAGCAGGCTGATACGGGACCAGACTCGCACCCCGGCCTGAGCAAGTGACACGGCTGCTGCGTGCAGGTCGCACATCTGCTATATTACGCCCCCATTATCTTTTCTATGTTGTGGCTGACTGCCAAGGTGGTCCGCCGCACCTTATGTTGTGGCAGAGCAGGCGTCAGCGCATGTCTGTCACGCGTTGAGCCCAAGGCTCACCTCAGGAGTCTCTCTCGAACATGTCATTTAACGAACTGGGTCTGTCACCGCATATTCTGCGGGCCGTCAAGGAATTGGGTTACGAACAGCCAACCCCCATCCAGCAGCAAGCCATTCCGGCCGTGCTGGCAGGTCAGGATGTGCTGGGCGGCGCCCAGACAGGCACAGGCAAAACGGCCGGTTTCACCCTGCCCATGTTGCACCGTCTGCTGGCCAACCATGGCCGTGGCGGCCGTCGTCAGGTACGCGCCCTGGTGCTGACCCCGACCCGTGAACTGGCCGCCCAGGTGGGCGAAAGCATCATCAAATACGCCCATCACCTGCCGTTTCGCACCCTGATCGCCTACGGCGGCGTCAGCATCAAACCCAACCTGGACGCCATCAAGCTCGGCGTCGACATCCTGGTCGCCACCCCGGGCCGCCTGCTGGATCTGCTGACCCAGCGCGCCCTCACCCTGACCGAGCTGGAAGTGCTGGTGCTGGATGAGGCGGATCGCATGCTGGACATGGGCTTCATCACCGACATTCGCCGCATCATGAAGGCGCTGCCGGAAGAGCGGCAGACCCTGCTGTTCTCTGCCACCTTCTCCAACGAGATCAAGGAGCTGGCCGACGATCTGCTGAAGAGCCCGACCCTGATCGAGGTGAGCCCGAGCAACAGCACGGCCGAGCAGGTCAATCAGCGCATCATCAAGGTCGACCGCGAGCGCAAGCGCGAGCTGCTCTCCCACATGATCGGCCGCAATAACTGGCAACGGGTGCTGGTGTTCGTGCGCACCAAGCAGATCGCCGACCGCCTCGCCCACCAGATGGAAAAAGACGGCCTCAATACCGTCGCCATCCACGGTGACAAGAGCCAAGGTGCCCGCAACCGGGCGCTGGCGGATTTTCGGGAAGGCAAGGTACGGGTGCTGGTCGCCACCGACATCGCCGCCCGTGGTCTCGATATCGATCAACTGCCCCATGTGATCAACTTCGAGCTGCCCCAGGTGGCCGAGGATTATATCCACCGCATCGGCCGTACCGGCCGTGCCGGTCGTGGAGGCGAAGCCATCTCCCTGGTCAGCCAGGATGAACAGGATCAGCTCAAGGCCATCGAGTCCCTGATCGGCCTCAGCATACCGAGCGAGATCCTGGCCGGTTATGAGCCGAGCGGCAAACCGACTCGCCAGACCCTGCCGGGCAGCAAGCCGGTACAAAACCCGCCGCGGGATCGTGGCCATGCCAACGCCAAGCATAATGCCAAGGCGCCCGCCAAGGGCAAAGGCAAGCCGGGAGCCGGCAAGCCCAAAGCCGATGGCAGCAAGCAACCGGCGCCGGCGCGCCAGAAGGATCGCGGTGGCGTGGACGCAGGGCTCACCCCTATGCGCCGCCTGCCCCGGGCCCAGCGCGACAGCTATCAGGACAACTCCAACGAGGAGTAAGGCCAGCCGTGAGCTGCCCGCACTGAAAAACAAAAAACCGCCTTTCGGCGGTTTTTTTATTGGCGGGATAGATCACACCGTTTCGACACCCGCCAGCACCATATGCAGCAGTGGATAGGGTTTGCCCTGGCCATCCAGCGGCGAGCGCCCCGTCACGACGAAGCCCATGCGCTGGTAGAAGCCAAGCGCCTGCCCATTCTGCTCGTTGACGTCCACCCGGGTCGCTCCTTGGCGGCTGATGGCATGGGCCACCAGCTGGCGGCCAACACCGCAGCCCCTCGCCTCGGGGGCGATAAACAGCATCTCGATATTGCCATCGTGTACCCCGCAAAAGCCGACGATGCCAGCGGCCTCATCCCTGCCACAGACCAGATCGACGGCGGCGAAATAGTGCTCCAGGATCAGCGGCTTGAGGACATCTATCTCAGCTTCTGGCAGAAAGTGGTGAGTGGCGCGCACCGAGGCTTCCCAGAGGGCGATCAGGGTCGGATAATCCTGCGTCTTTGCTTGTTCAATCTTCATGCTCTGACTCTTGTTGGCTGGAGTGGATAGTCTCATCAAAGAGGCTCGGCTGTGCCTTTGGCATCCGCTTGCTTGATGACGAATCCCTTCTCGATGCCGGCCTTGAAACCCAGTTTTTCATACAGGCGGTGGGCCGCCTCGCGCCCTTCCCCCGACAACAGCATCACCTTGTAGCAATCCTGCTGCCAGGCGAGAGCCAGCGCCTGCTCGAGCACTTGCTGGCTCAGCCCCTGGCGCCGAAAGCGGGCCGCCGTGATCACGTGCTCTATGATGCCAAAGGGCCGGCCACCATTGGTGAGCGTGGGGATCACCCCCAGCTGGCAGGTGGCGGCAAGCTGCCCCTCCACCTCGGCGACGATAAGCCGCACATGGGATTGGGCCAGCAAGGCGGCAAGAGCCGCCTCGGCTTCAACCAGCGGCGGATCATGGGGCCTCAGCTCCCGATAAAGGGTCAGCAAACCGGCTATATCTTGTTCATTGCACGCTCTGATCACCACCATGGCACTCCTCCTGATCTGATTGCCGACACGGCTTCCCCCACGAGCCCTAAGCGGGCCTTGGCGCAAACATGATGATGGCCATGCCGAGCAGGGCCACCAGCGAACCCACCAGATCCCACAGCGTGGGCCTGATGCCATCCACCAACCAGAGCCAGAGGATGGCCACGAAGATATAGACGCCACCATAGGCGGCATAGACGCGACCGGCGGTGGTAGGATGCAGTGACAACAGCCAGGCAAACAGCACCAGACTCAAGCCCGCGGGCAGCAGCAGCCAGATGCTCCGGCCCTGTGTCAGCCAGAGATAGGGCAGATAACAGCCGACGATTTCGGCCACCGCCGTGATCAGAAACAGTCCGATCGTTTTGAGTTCCACCATGATGCGCCTCTATCACCCCCCGTTAAACAGGCTGAATGTTAAAGCAAATCATCGCGTTATGTAAGCGCAGCAGGAGGGAGCCGAGTGGCGGGAGGACCCGGCTTCCCCCGCGGGTGCAGGGGAAGCCGGGGTGGCATCAGCGGGTCTTGACCGCCTGCAGCAGGACAGACAGATCCGGCCCGAACTGGCGGGTGCGAATGGCTTCGCGGATGTCACTGTCGCTATAGCGGCTGGCCGGATAGACCAGCACGCAGGACGTATCACCGGGCTTGAGGAAGTGGGTCTCGCCAAAATGGGTATAACGGGTGGCCCCTATGCTGATGAGCGCATGGGACGGGTAGCCAGCCTGGGCCAGCAGCCCCTGGATATGCTCCGCCGGGCCCTCGTCCTGCTGATGGTTGAACTTGTCGATGGCCCAGTCCAGCAGTTGTCGATGAAAATAGCTGTAATCGACGGCGGCGCTGTCTACCCCGTAAGCATGCAGCTCGCCGTCACGCTCCAGGTAACAGGCGATGCGATAGTCATCGAGCTCACAGCCGGCTGCAAAATGAGACAGTGGCAGCAGAGTGGCCGCCAGCCCCTTGCTCTCTTCCCCCCAGTTCTTCTTCTCGCTGATCTTCTTGGCATTGGGACGACGGATGGAACAGTCGTTGTAGGCCCCAAAGGCGCGGGGATGGATGGCCACCACCTGGGTGCCTGCGTATTCCAGCTCGCACCAGAGTGCCACTTCCGGCTCGATCTGCACCTTCTCGTCACCGCTGACCGCCGCCTCTGGCAGGAAGATCGCCTTCTCGCTCAGGGGGAAGACACCGAGCTGGCCCGGATGACTCGGCACATAGAAGGGGAACAGCGCCTTGGGGGCGTTGGTGTCACGCACCACCACAGCCACGAAATCCGAGGCCTCTCCCGCCTGCTCCAGATGACCGGCGAAGTTGCCCGCCACCCCGAGTCCGATAAATTTGCTCTCTGCTGTCACTTGCATCTGATCACCTGCATCTTGCCAAAGCGGGGGCAGCCGATCCACCAGACGGGATCCGCTACCGCGAAAGTGGCAAGGATTAAACCACAGGGACCCGCCCCCGCCCAGCCCGGGCGCCCCATCCTGTGCGCCAGCCCGAACTTTTCGGCATCCGCCGGCGCGTCTGTGGGCAGAGGCTCACGGCCAGTTGACGGCCCCCTTGCCTCACGCAAACAAGGTCATAGATCAAGAATAAATGCACCCAGCTGATCAACCTGAGCACAGGGAGAGGATGCACTGAGAGCGAATGCAGCGAGAAACAGATCGTTTCCACAGAGTGCACGGCTGCCCCTTGGGCCTGCCGGTCAACTTTGCTAGGCTGCCTGCCATGCAAAACAGCACACTCAAGGATGCCTGCCGATGTCATCACAACACTTTCAGGGCCGCTTCGAGGTCGAGTTCAAGTACCGGCTGAGCGATGTCGATGCCTTCACCACCGCCCTCGCCGCCCTCAACCCCGAGGTGATGCTGGAAGACAACCAGGAACAGGATAGCTACTTCGACACGCCAGAACATAGCCTGGCCGCAGAGGGCAAGAGCCTGGTGCTCCGCACCATGCAGCCTTCCGGCATCCAGCTCTGGATAGTGAAGGGACCCGAAGCCGATCGCTGCGAGGCCGTCAATATCACGGACGCCGACAAGGCGGCCAGCATGTTACGCACCCTGGGCTACCGGCAGGTACTGGCCATCAGCAAGCGGCGCAGCATCTACTTTGTCGGCCCCTTCCATGTCACCCGGGATCATCTCGAGGGGATCGGTGATTTTGCCGAGCTGGCCATCATGACCGACGATGAAGATCGGTTGGAGGAATACAGAACCGAGTTGGAGCATCTGGCGATAAAGCTGGGCTTGAAGCAGCGAGAATATCGATCATATAAAAAATTATGTGAGCTTAATCAATAAGTTACATCTTTACCTCTGGTATAAAAATCACGCTTTTATCTAAAAATCAAAAAACAACTCATTAAACAAAGGAATGTATTTTGAAGCCCTATCTCAGTGCCCTTTTCTCCTTGCTTGCTGTCGGCTGTAGCTCGACCTATCAACAAGCCGATGTACAAACGATGACCAATAAACTCGATGCCAGTCAGGGGGTACTCATTTCTCAACCCCAAGATGGGTCATATGAAACTACGCAGTATCAGAATTCGGGGCAAATGACGGCCCAGGCAATCTATGCGGCATTTTCCAAGAAGGCTCACAGAGTCGAGATCACGACCCGTTGTCATGGAGACCCTTGCCTGAACACCATTGAACCGACTCAGTTCAGATATTATGTGAAACCCGTCATTCTACATTGGGAGGAACGGGCAACAGAATGGTCTGGAAAACCAGATGTGATTGAAATTCAGGTAGTTATATACGACACCCTGAGCAAGAAGAGCATAGCCAATAGCTCATTCAAGGGAGCAAGCAAATGGGCTACGTTTGGTGGCGATCATCCGCAAGATCTACTGCCGGAACCGACTGAAAAATACGTAAAGGCTCTCTACTGACCATTTTCACCACCGGGACACAACCATGATCGACAAACTCGCCTGGCTGACCTTCCAGGATCAGCAACTGCTCTGCGCCCGCTCCCACGGCAAGGCCATCTACTACATTCCCGGCGGCAAACGCGAGACGGGAGAGAGCGATGAAGCGGCACTGGTGCGGGAAATCGAAGAGGAGCTGAGCGTCACCCTGCAAGCCGACACCTTGCGCCTTGCCTGTGAATTCAGCGCCCAGGCCGATGGCAAGCCTGAAGGCGTGCAGGTCCGCTTGCGCTGTTACACCGGCGAGGCCAGCGGTACGCCTGTTGCCTCGGCCGAGATCGCCGAGCTGCGCTGGCTGGATAGCCGCCATCTGGCCGAGATCTCCCCCGTCTCCCGCCTGCTGTTTGCCTGGCTGGCAGAGCAGAATCTCATCCGCTGAGGCGCAGCGCAGACCGTCAAGCGTGATCCGGCGCAACCAACGGGGGCTTTCGGCTTGAAATCGGCGTCAGAAACGGCGAGGCTAACCAGTCATGCGGCAAAACACGGATACCTTATCTCTGTTTGTCGCACAGCAGCGCATGCCGCTGTCGTGACCACGTTTGACAAGGACTCTCGATGGACATAGTTGAGGTTGATACCACCCTGGGCATCAAGCCTGCGCTCATCACCCTGCTGCAAGACAGCGTGGCCAGCGGCGCCTCCGTGGGATTTTTGCCGCCACTGACGGAAGAGCAGGGGCTGGGATACTGGCAAGGGATAGAGACGGAGCTGGCGGCAGGCAACCGTCGGCTCTGGGTCGCCTTCGAGCAGCATCAGCTGGTCGGCGCCCTGCAACTGGCGCTCTGTACCAAGGCCAACGGCTGCCACCGGGCCGAGGTGGAGAAGCTGATGGTGCACAGTCACGCCCGTGGCAAGGGGGTCGGCCGCGCCCTGATGGCGGCCATGGAGCAGGGGGCCAGTGACGCCGGGCGTACCCTGCTGGTGCTCGATACCCGGGTCGGCGACGTGGCATCCAGCCTCTATCGCCAGCTGGGCTATCAGGAGGCAGGCCAGATCCCGGACTTTGCCCGCAGTGCCGACGGCACCCTGGCGGCCACCCTCTTCTTCTACAAGCAACTCTGAGTTTCCCCTGCAAAGATGGCCTTGCGCCCTGCTTCCAGAGAGGGCGCATGCTGGCCATCGGCACCTCGCAGCCTGCATCTCTTCACCCCAGATAAACCATCCAACAGGCACTTTGATTAATTTAATCGAGGGATGAACCCCACTCTCCCTTCACCTGATGGCAGACGAGGCGTATGGTGTGGCAAGAAGACCCGTTTGCATACCAACCGGGTGCCACTCACTGTCTTGAGGAATCCTGCATGCCTATCCTGCCTCGTACCGTCACCTCTCCCAAAAAGTTCATCATCGGCCACGACCTTCTGCCCCAACTCCATGATCATGTGAAAGATTTTGGCGACAACGCCCTGCTCGTCAGCGACGAGTTCATTCTGGAGCGGGTGCGTGAAGAGGCGCTGGCCGGCCTGCTGCAAGCGGGCCTGAAGGGCGCGGTCGAGAAATTCAACTACGAATGTACCGACATCGAGATCCACCGCCTCGTGGATCTCGCCGAACAGCAGGGCGCCAACGTGATCGTCGGGATCGGCGGTGGCAAGACCCTGGACGTGGCGAAGGCGGTCGCCTTCTACCTGCGCCGCCCCGTGGTGCTGTTCCCCACCATAGCCTCTACCGATGCCCCCTGTACCGCGCTGGCGGTCATTTACAATCAGGCGGGTGAGTTCGAGCGCTATCTGTTCCTGCCCCAGAACCCGGACGTGGTGATCGCCGACACCGCCATCATAGCCGCAGCCCCTGTCCGCTTCTTCGCCGCCGGCGTGGGGGATGCGCTGGCCACCTATTTCGAAGCCCGCGCCTGCTATCGGGCCGATGGCATCAACCTGGTGGGAAAACGCCCCTCCCGCACCGGGCTTGGCCTGGCCCGGCTCTGCTATGAGCTGCTGGGGGAGAACATCGACATGGCGATGGACGCGGTGCGCCATCACGTCACCACACCGGCGCTGGAGCAGATCATCGAGGCCACTATCTACCTGAGCGGGGTCGGCGCCGAGGCCGGTGGTCTGGCGGCAGCCCATGCGGTCAACAACGGCATGTCGGTGGTGCCCGACCTGCACCGTGCCCAGCACGGAGAGAAGGTGGTCTTCGGGCTGCTGACCCAGCTGGTGCTGGAGCGCGCCCCCAAGGCCGAGCTCGACGAGGTGATGCGCATCATCCATGTCGCCGGTCTGCCCATGACACTGCAGGAGATGGGGCTGACCCGCTTTGTCGAGAGCGAGTGGCGCAAGGTGGCGGCGCTTGCCTGCGATCCCCTGGACACCATGGGCAACATGCCCATGGCCGTGAACGAGCAGGATGTCTACGGCGCCATGATCGCGGCCAACGCCATGGCAGAGCGCTATCGGGCCCGCCATCCCAGCCATTGATCAATGGATAAAACGCACCCCTGATCAACAATGACAAGGCCAGCCATGCGGCTGGCCTTGTCTATTGCGCCCCGAACTGCTGGAATGCCCCTTGCCCTCTCAGGACAAGGAGTCACCATGATATTGGAAGTCGCTCATCTGCAGGTCATTCCGGGCCAGGCTGCCGCCTTCGAGCAGGCCTTTGGCCAAGCCCAGGCCATCATCAGTACCATGCCGGGTTACGCCGGGCACCAGTTGCAGCACTCGCTGACCGATCCCCACCGCTATCTGCTGTTGGTCAGCTGGCAGCGGCTCGAAGATCACACTCAGGGCTTTCGCGGCTCACCCCAGTACCAGCAGTGGAAGGCATTGTTGCATCACTTCTACGACCCCTTTCCCACGGTGGAGCACTATCAGGTGGTGGCACAGTGCCAGGGGACCGGACCAGGCCAGTGCGCCGGGATCTCATAGCAAATAGTCAGGGCCCGCTGGTCACGCATCCATCCCCTGCTGGGCCTGTCACTGACATGACCAGCTGGCTCTGGCGTGATCACCAGCTGGAACATTATGATGATCACTACACCCTGTTCACACAGGGCAGCCGCATCAGGCCAGCTGCTCGGCACGCACCCTGATCACCGGCTCGGCAAATGCCGCCTGCGCCGTGATCAGCTGCAACTCATAAGCCTGCGCCTGCCAGGTGTGCAGCAGCACAGTGTCCACAGCCGCATTGGTGCGCTCAAACGCCGTCACGGCATCAAAGCCCGCCTGCAGATTGGCCAGCATCAGGGCACTGATGAGATCCCCCACCCCCACAGGCTGACGGGCAAATTCGTAGAGCGGACGGGCGATCAGGTAATCCCCATCCGGGGTAGCCAAGAGCATCTCAAAACGACCCGGCTCGCGAGCGGCGCGACCCAGATGCTTGACCAGCACCATCTTCACTCCCCGGGCCAGCAACTGATGCGCCGCGGCGCGGGTCTGGGCCAGATCCGCCAGGTGGGTATCACACAGTGTTTCCAGCTCCAGCAGGTTGGGGGCCATGATGTCGGCCACCGGCAACGCCTGCTCGGTGAGAAACCGGGTCACCCCGGGGGCAACTATGCACCCCTTCTCCGGGTGGCCCATGACGGGATCACAGAAATAGATGGCGTCAGGATTGGCCGCCTTGACCGCAGCCACCACGGTCAGGATCTCGTCCCCCTGCTCGGCCGAGCCCAGATAGCCGCTCAGCACGGCGTCGCACCGGCCCAGTACTTCTATATCCCCCAGCCCCTTGCACAGGGCACTGATGTGACCGGCGGGCATCGCCATCCCCTGCCAGCCTGCCGCGTACTGGGTGTGGTTGGAGAACTGCACCGTGTTGACGGGCCACACCTCCATGCCGAGACGGCGCATGGGAAACACGGCGGCGCTGTTACCGGCACAGCCAAACACCACGTGGGACTGGATAGAGAGAATGCGTTTCATCGACATCACCGCAGAGAAGAGTCAGGGGAAAGGCGCAATATATCGGATGAAGATATTGAACTTCCACTTTTGTGCAGCACAAACCCGTATTTGGTCTTAAAAACTGCCGATCTAAGCTCCATTTGCCAGACCTGCCTCCTTGGCCACAGTTGCCGCCGTTTTCCTGCCTTGCCAGGTGTTGATCGGATGAGGGGTCGCGGCTCCTGCTTCATGAAGTGGTTTCAGCTTCTTGTTTGATGGCATATGAGAACAATAAATCAGCACATGCCGAGGCAGGTGCTGAAGGGGAAGAAAATGGGAGCCCGGTGGGCAATCGGTCGATATCAGCGCCCGCCAGCAAGGCATGGCGGGCGCAAAATGGGAAGAGGGCGAGATCCGCTGGAACCATCAGATCCGCCTTCTGCTCAAGGGCGCGCGAAGTGGTAGACCCAACCCTCGTCCAAAGCCATCTCGGCGGGTGGCGGCACCAGTGCCGGCAGCAGGGAGACACCCCCTTTGGCGGCGTATTGCAATGCCATCAGGGCACAGATGGCGGCATCGTAGCGATCTGTGCCCGCCGTCACATCGGCCGGCAGATGGGGTTGCAGCTCGGCCCTGACCGCAGACGCCTTGCCACCCACCTTGGCCAGAGCGGGATAGACCTCCAGCACGGCGCGTTCGGCCTCTGGCTGCAACCTGGGTACCAGTTGCAAGTCCGCCAGCCGGGGCAGCATGGCGAGCGCCAGGGTGGCGTTGTTGCCGAGCCGGTCGAAGGTGGCCGAGAGCGGCTTCTTGCCATATTGCCGGTGCAGCCAGCGCTCGCAGTCGCGATAGGCATAAGGGTTGTCTATCTCCCGCTGGGGCACGACGCACTCGGTTGCCCTCCCCGCCAGCAGATCGCCCAGGGCGCGTGGAAACGCCAGCGGCGCATCGATGCCCAACGCCAGTTGCGGGCAAGCCAGCACCTGCATCAGGTTCATCTCGTCCTGCAACGCCGGGCGCAGCAGGGCATCCAGATCCGGCGCCACCCGCGAACTCAGCCGGAACAGGGGTGACACCCCAAACCAGTGCAGGCGCTGCTCGCGCGCCTGCCAGCCCACCACGGCCACCGCCTGGGCATTGCCCTGCCAGCCTCTCACATCCCAGCCGATACCGATGGCGTCCATGTGTTCCATTGTCATGCCCGTGTCACCTCTGCGCGCTATCAATGGAGCACAGGGTAATGGCTGCGTCCCCTAAAGCAAGGCCGGGAGCGCGCCTTAGAAGGATTTCTTGAAATTGATCAGCGGCAGTATGGGGAAAATGCCGTTCTCGGCGTAGTTGGCAAGGCCTATCTGCAATCCGTCCAGATGCTTGGTGGCGTTGATGAAACCCAGCTGGAAGGTGGTGCGCTCGGCATAGTTGACGAAGCCGACGTTGGCCAGGGCATTGCCCTTGGCGATGTTGACGGCGCCCCAGTTCAGCCCCTGCACATTGTTGGTCAGGTTGACGAAGCCAAGGTTGATCCCCTTGTCCTGTCCCTCGTGCCAGTTGACGGCGTTGATGGCCACCCCGTTGAACTGGTGACGCACCCGTCCGGCGCCGAGGAAGACGCCAAGCTGCAGGCCGCTGAACTGATCCACGTCGGAGAGAGCCAGGATGGGCAGATCTATTCCCTTCACCTGACCGGTGCGGCCATAGAGAAAGGAGGCTCTGGCGCCTTCGACCTGATGGGAGGCGGGCAGATTGACGCCGGGCAGCGAGACCTGGATGGGTGTACTGGCATGGGCGACACCACCCAGGGCAAGGGAGCCGCAGGCAAGCAGCAGGTGGGCAGGTTTCATCGGGGCTTTCCTTAACAATCAGGGAGGGAGCCAGCCTATCAGCACTCGCGTGCGGGAACGAGGCCGGGCAGGTGCTGCTGCGTCATCCCCCGTCTGAATTCATTCGCACAAACTGGACAGACCAGAATCAAACTTTAAGCAAAAAATAACATTTATATTATTTACATCAAGCCTCATTTGGTAACACAATGCCTAAACGTGCGTTTGAACAGAGCAAACGACACGTGACGACTTAAGGATGTAGTCGAACGGATGTAACCGAAGAATGGGCCCATCGGCCTTTTGCAATACCCTTCTGCCAACCACGGAGACACGCGATGAATATGGACGTAATCAAGACCTTTACCGAGCAGATGCAAGGCTTTGCTGCCCCCCTCACCCGTTATAACCAGCTGCTGGCCAGCAACATCGAACAGCTGACCCGGTTGCAGCTGGCCTCCGCCAATGCCTATGCCGAACTGGGATTGAGCCAGTTGCAGGCCGCCGGCAAGGTGCAGGATGCCCAGAGCCTGGCGGCCCTTGGCACAGTGCAGCTGGAGACCGCCAGCCAGCTCTCCCGCCAGATGCTGGATGACATCCAGAAGCTCAATGCGCTGGGTCTGCAGTTCAAGGAAGAGCTGGATACCCTGGCGGCCGACGGCATCAAAAAGAGCACGGGCAAGGCCTGATATCCCCCTGGCTGCCCGCTGCGGGCAGCCACATCTCCCCATGACCCGACACGACAGGCTCGCCCTGTCACGGGTGTGGGTGAAGGAGAGAACATGAGCCAATCATCTTACGGCCCGCTGTTCGAGGCCCTGGCCCACTATAACGACAAGTTGCTGGACATGGCCAAAGCACAGACGGAGCGCACGGCGCAGGCGCTGCTGCAGACCAATCTGGACGATCTGGGCCAGGTACTGGAACAGGGCAGCCAGCAACCCTGGCAACTGATCAACGCCCAGATGAACTGGTGGCAGGATCAGCTCAAGCTGATGCAGCACACCCTGCTCAAAAGCGCAGGCCAGGAGAGCGAGCCGGTGATCACGCCGGAGCGCAGCGATCGCCGCTTCAAGGACGACGCCTGGCGCGATCAACCCCTTTATGACTACCTCAAGCAATCCTATCTGCTGACCGCCAGGCACCTGCTGGCCTCGGTGGATGCGCTGGAAGGGGTGCCTCAGAAGAGCCGGGAACGGCTGCGATTTTTCACCCGCCAATACCTCAACGCCATGGCGCCCAGCAATTTTCTGGCCACCAACCCCGAACTGCTCAGGCTCACCCTGGAATCCGATGGCCAGAATCTGGTGCGCGGACTGGCCCTGCTGGCCGAGGATCTGGAGCGCAGCGCCGATCAGCTCAACATACGCCTGACCGACGAGTCCGCCTTCGAACTGGGGCGGGATCTGGCGCTGACGCCGGGCCGGGTGGTGCAGCGCACCGAACTCTACGAGCTTATCCAGTACAGTCCGACCACGGAAACCGTGGCCAGGACGCCGGTGCTGATAGTGCCGCCCTTCATCAACAAGTACTACATCATGGACATGCGGCCCCAGAACTCCCTGGTCGCCTGGCTGGTCGCCCAGGGCCAGACGGTATTCATGATCTCCTGGCGCAACCCGGGTGTGGAGCAGGCCGATATCGATCTCGACGACTACGTGGTCGATGGGGTGATCGCCGCGCTGGACGGCGTGGAAGCGGCCACCGGTGAACGCGAGGTGCACGGCATAGGTTACTGCATCGGCGGTACAGCCCTCTCCTTGGCCATGGGCTGGCTGGCGGCGCGGCGCCAGAAGCAGCGGGTACGCTCCGCCACCCTGTTCACCACACTGCTCGATTTCTCCCAGCCGGGGGAGCTCGGCATCTTCATCCACGAGCCCATCATAGCGGCGCTGGAGGCCCAGAATGAAGCCAAGGGCATCATGGATGGACGCCAGCTGGCGGTCTCCTTCAGCCTGCTGCGGGAAAACAGCCTCTACTGGAATTACTACATCGACAGCTACCTCAAGGGCCAGAGCCCGGTGGCGTTCGATCTGCTGCACTGGAACAGCGACAGCACCAACGTGGCAGGCAAGACCCACAACAGCCTGCTGCGTCGCCTCTATCTGGAGAACCAGCTGGTGAAGGGGGAACTCAAGATCCGCCACACCCGCATCGATCTCGCCAAGGTGAAGACCCCTGTGCTGCTGGTCTCGGCCATGGACGATCACATCGCCCTCTGGCAGGGCACCTGGCAGGGCATGAAGCTGTTTGGCGGCGAGCAGCGCTTCATTCTGGCGGAATCGGGTCACATCGCCGGCATCATCAACCCGCCTGCGGCCAACAAGTACGGCTTCTGGCACAGCGATGCGAGCAGTGACACGCCAGCGGCCTGGCTTGAGCAGGCCACCCATCAGAGCGGCTCCTGGTGGCCCGAGATGGCAGCCTTCATCCAGGCGCGAGAGGAAGAAGCCACGCCCGTGCCCGCCCGCATCCCGAGCGAGGGACTGGAGGCGGCGCCTGGCGGCTACGTCAAGGTGCGGCTCAACCCTGTCTTCGCCAAGACCCCGGAGGAGGAGCCCGCATGAGCACACTCCCCTTTGAGATTGGGCAAAAGGCCAGCCTGACCAAACGGTTCGGTGCGGCCGAGGTCGAGGCCTTCGCCGGCTTGTCGGAGGATTTCAATCCCCTGCACCTGGACCCAACCTTTGCCGCCACCACGCCGTTCGAGCGCCCCATAGTGCACGGCATGCTGCTGGCCAGCCTCTTCTCGGGGTTGCTGGGGCAGCAGTTGCCCGGCAAGGGCGCCGTCTACCTGGGGCAGAGCCTCGCCTTCAAGCAACCGGTGTTTGTGGGGGATGAGGTGACAGCCGAGGTGGAGATCATAGCCCTGCGCAGCGACAAGCCCATCATCACCCTGGCCACCCGCATAGTGACGGCGGCCGGAGCCCTCGCCGTGACTGGCGAGGCTGTGGTGAAGGTTGGCTAAGCGCTGATCACCGCCCCTCCTTCAGCCCGGCCCCGCCGGGCTGACTTTTATGGTGCAACCTCATGTTCCACCGAGATGACGGCTGCGGTTGCTGGCCTTGAGCCCTGCCTGCACGTCCTAAACGCTCAGTTGCGACCACAATTGCCCTCAGACAGGCTCCCTTGCCCTTTCATTGACGGCCCGAACTGCCTAAAATAACCGCCCTGCTGTTTCAGCCATTCATCCATCTAGAGGATTTCCCATGGAGACGTTTCTGCTCGAAGGCCACCCCTTCGTTGCCTTGTGTGACCTTATCAAGCATCAGGGTTGGGCCGATTGTGGCGGCGCGGCCAAGGCCCTCGTCGCCGACGGTCTGGTGGAAGTGGACGGTCAGGTCGAGACCCGCAAGCGCTGCAAGATAGTGGCCGAGCAGGTGGTCAACTTCAATGGCATGAAAGTCGTGGTGAAAGCGGGCGTGAGCCCGGAGATCCTCTGATCCCTGCTTGAATAAGGGCGCCGACGCGCCCTCTCGCATTCAGCTGGCCTTGATCGACAGGGTCAGCACGAAGCGCGCCATCGCCTCATCCCCGTTCAATGACGGGCAGGTGGCCACCACCTGGATGGGGCGATTGATGCGCTGACCGCTCGCCAGCGACTCGTCTATCATGGCGTCGATCTCCTCCCCGGCGGCGCAGTCAAATTGCACGTCCCCCTCGGGCCGCTTCAGAAATTCCCCCTGCACATCCTTGAAGGCGAAGTGCACCTTCTTGCCCCTCGTCCGCCCCTTCTCCATCACCAGCAGGCCGCCCACCAGATCGGCGCCGGTCGCCAATGCGCCAAAATACATGCTGCCCAGGTGGTTGCGGGTGCGCCAGCCAAGGGGAATGCGAATGCGCAGCGCCTTGGCGTTCATCTCTTCAATGACAGGGGCACAAAAGCCGATGACGGGAATATAACGCCAGGCAAACAGCCGCAGCGCCAGATTGGCTTTGAAACGTTGCAAGTCCATATGCGAACTGATCCGATGAGTTGATGTAAACAGCATGTTGCCACGCAACCACCCTGCTCTACAAGGTTGCCGATCACGCTTCTGCTGCTTGCCGGCCAACACAAAAAAAGAGGGAACCCCAAGGCTCCCTCTTTCTTTTGTACAACGGCCCTCGCGATCAGGCCCGCTTCTCTTCCAGCCAGGCCCCCTGGCTCTGCATCTCGAACAGCTGGGCGTAGTGCCCTCCCTGCGCCATCAGCTCGCCGTGGGTGCCCCGCTCATTCACCTGGCCACGGGAGAGCAGCAGGATCTCATCGGCATCGACTATGGTGGAGAGCCGGTGGGCAATGGCGATGGTGGTACGGCCACGGCGGGCCGCCGAGAGCGCCTGGGAGAGCGCCAGCTCGGTCTGGGAGTCCACGCTGGCGGTGGCCTCATCCAGAATGAGGATGCGCGGATCCCCTACCAGAGCGCGGGCAAAGGAGAGCAGCTGGCGCTGACCGGCGGAAAGGTTCTTGCCCCCCTCCTCCATCAGGGTGCTCAGGCCCTCCGGTAAGCTCAGCACGAAATCGGCCAGCTGTACTTCGGTCAGCGCCTGCCAGAGGCGCGCCTCGTCAATGCCGTCACGGCCGAGCCGCAGGTTCTCCGCCAAAGTCCCAACGAAGATAAAGGGATCCTGCTGCACCAGGCCTATGCTGCGCCGCACCGCCGAGAGCGACAGGCCCTCCATGGGGTGATCATCGAAACGAATGGTGCCCTGATCCAGCGGATAGAAGCCCATCAGCAGGCTGATGATGGTGGACTTGCCACTGCCGGTGTGGCCCACCAGCGCCAGCATCTGGCCGGGGTGCACGGCAAAGCTCACCTCGCGCAGCACCTGTTGCTGGCCATCGTAGGAGAAGCTCACCTTGTCAAAGCTGACCCGCCCCTGCAAAGACTGGCTCTCGCCCTCCGTGCTCTCGCGGGGCTCGTCGAGCAGGGCAAATACCCGCTCCCCGGCCACCATGGCCTGTTGCAACTGGTTGAGCTGGTTGGTCATCTCGATCAGCGGCTCTATCATGCGCCCCAGATAGCTGATGAAGGCGTAGAGCACCCCCACCTGGATGGCGCCACTCGCACTCAAGCCCTCGCGGGCAAACAGGGCGAGCAGGCCTATCAGCACCATCATGTAGAACAAGTCGATGAGGGGGCGCAGCAGAATGCCGTTGATCTTGAGGCTCTTGAGCCGCGCCGACCAGTGCTGCTGGTTCACCTCGGCAAAGGCGTTGGCGAAGTGGCGCTCCTGCACCATGGCCTGGATCACCGGCATCCCCTGCAGCGACTCGTTGAGACGGCTGTTGATCTCGGACAGCAGACTGCGGGTCGCCCGCACCACGGGCACGCTCAGTTTCTGGTAGAGCCACATCACAGCCGCCACTGCCGGCAACAGGCAGGCGCACACCAGCATCAGCCGCAGATCCAGCAGCGCCATGGAGATGAGGATGCCGCACAGCAGCACCACCTTTTGCACCAGCAGGCCTATCACCTGCACGTAGAGGTTCATGATCGCCTCGGTGTCGTTGGTGATGCGGGAGATGAGCGAGCCCGAGCGATGCTGGTCAAAGTAACGGGCCGGCAACCGGATGGCGGTGGCAAACACCTGCTCGCGCAAGGTCTGCACCACGGCCTGGGCAATGCGGTTGAAGCGCAGGGATTGCAGGTAGAAACCCGCCGCAGAGAGCACCTGCAAGCCGAGATACCCGGCCGCGATGGCGGCGATGGCGGGCCACACCAGCTGGCGCGGCGCCAGATAGTCATCGATGAACAGCTTGATGAGCAGGGGGCCCGCCACTTCGGCACCGGTCGCCAGCAGCAGGCAGATCCCGGCCTGGATCAGCCAGCGCGGGTAACGGGCGCAATAAGCGAGCAGGCGTTTAATCGTTGGATTCACAGACTTGCCTCCAGTGCAGCGCTTTTGCTCCCTTCTCCCCTTGCGGGAGAAGGGTTGGGGATGAGGGGAACCACTCTCGTCTAATCATCACGCTCACAGGCTCTCCTCCACGTCTTGTTCCAGCCGCTGATAGCGAACCATGTCTGCGTACCAGCCGTTGTGAGCCATCAGGGCGCCGTGACGGCCCCGTTCGCTGACGCGCCCCTGCTCCAGCACGAGGATCTCGTCGGCCTGCTCCACCGCCGTCATGCGGTGGCTGACCAGGATAAGCGTCCGTCTATGGGTCTTGAGGGCCTGCAGTATCTGCTGCTCTGTATGGGCATCCACCGCCGACAGGGCATCGTCCAGCACCAGGATAGGCCCCTCCAGCAGCAGGGCGCGGGCAATGGCGAGCCGCTGCTTCTGGCCGCCGGAGAGGGTCACCCCCTTCTCCCCCACTTCGGTCTCATAGCCCTTGGGGAAGCGGCTGATATCGTCATGCACACAGGCAATGCGCGCCACCTGCTCTATCTCCTCCGAACTGGCGTCTGGCCGGCCTATGGCTATGTTGGCGGCTATGGTGGTGGAGAACAAAAACGGCTCCTGCGGCACATAGGCAAACTGACCACGCAGCTCGCCAAGGGCCAGCTGCGCTATGGGCACGGCGCCCATGCTGAGCTCGCCGGCCGTGGGATTGGCGAGGCGCATCAGCAACTTGAGCAAGGAACTTTTGCCCGCCCCCGTGCGACCCACCACCCCCAGCATGCCGCCGCTGTGCAGGGTGAAATCGATATTGCGCAGCAAGGTACGCTGCTCCAGCTGGTAGCTCACACCCTTGGCCTGGAGCGGGAAGGCGGAGACAAACACCGCCGGCTCAGCCGGTTCTTCGATGTCGCTGCGCTCGGCCAGCAGGCTCTCGATGCGCGAGTAGGCGGCGCTGCCCCGCTCTATGATGTTGAACAGCCAAGCGATGGCAAACATGGGCCAGATGAGCTGGCCCAGATACATGGTGAAACTGGTGAGCTCCCCCAGGGTCAGCTCGCCACGCACCACCAGCACGCTGCCACCGGCAACGGCGAGAAAGTAGGAGCAGCCGATACAGAGATAGATGACGGGGTCGAACTTGGCATCGATGCGCGCCACCGCCATGTTGCACGCCCCCGCCTGCCGGGTCAGCTCGGCAAAGCCCTTGTCCTCCAGGGATTCAACCGCATAGGACTTGAGCACCCGCACGCCGGAGAGCGCCTCCTGGGTCTTGTTGTTGAGACGGGAGAAAGCCCCCTGCGCCGCCTTGAACTCCTTGTAGATCTGGGTGCCAAAGCGGTTCATGAAGAACGCCATCACCGGCAGGGGCAGCAGGGAGAGCAGGGTCAGCTGCCAGGAGTACTGGCTGCACATGATGGAGAGCACCAGCACCCCGACTATGATGGAGTCCACCAGGGTCAACACCCCTTCCCCGGCCGTCATCTCCACCGCCTGGATATCGTTGGTGGCGTGGGCCATCAGATCGCCGGTGCGGTGGCGCTGGTAAAAATCGGGGCTCATGCGGGTAAAGTGGCTGAACAGGCGATTGCGCAGCACATAGGCCAGCCGGTAAGAGGCGCCAAACAGCATGACCCGCCACACGTAGCGCAGCAGATAGATGAGCAGACCCAGCACAAACAACCCCGCCAGATAGCCCATCAGGGTGTCGTTGTCGAGAGAGCCTTTGGCAATGCCATCCACCACCCAGCCCACCACCTTGGGCGGGATCACGGTCAACAGGGCTACCATCATCAGCAGCGAGATGGCGACCAGATAACGCCGCCATTGCTCCTTGAAAAACCAGCCCAGCCTTGAGAATACGCTCACGTAGATATCCTTTGTCGCGATCAGCCAGAGGCTGCCGCCCGTCACGGGGAAACGCAATGCAATCGCCCCCAGAAGGGGGCGATACGAGAGGGCCATGATAGCCTGAAGTGGCTGGCTTGAGAATAATTGCTATTTATCCCGTCACAATAAGCGATCATCTCGCTGTGCAAAGGGGCTGTATGGCGTTTCCTGCTGCTCGCCGGTCAGCAAGAAGTGGGACACCTCATCCCGGGTCAGGCTGAATACACGCTGCAATTGTTCCAGATCCGGCTCGGTCAGCTCTTCATTCTGGCGCAGGCGCCACTCCAGATCACCCGCCATGATCTGCAGGCGGGAGGCCGAAATATTGGCCGACACCCCTTTCAGGGTATGCAGCAACCGGCAGGCGATGTCGGGCTGCTGGCGGCGCAGGGCGGAGCGGATCTCCCACAAGTCATCCTTGTGCTCGGACATGAACAGCTTGAACAGGATCTGCAGCGCCTCCTTGTCCTGCTCCAGTCGTTTGAGGGCATCCTCCAGATCCAGCACCCCCATCAGATCCGGCGGTTTCACCTCCAGCGGTACCCGGCATTCGCCGCTGGCACTCTTCACCCACTGCAGCAGGTTGTTGTAGAGATCCAGCTTGCTGACCGGCTTGGTGACATAGCCATTCATGCCGACCCCGAGACAACGCTCACGATCACCGGGCATGGCGCTGGCGGTGAGCGCTATGATGGGGACGTCGTGCTTGTCCACCATCTTGCGGATCTGGCGGGTCGCATCCAGGCCGTCGAGCACCGGCATCTGCAAGTCCATCAGGATCACGTCGAACGGCTGCTCGGAGACCCGCTCGACCGCCTCGCGGCCGTTGCCGACCACGGTCACCACGGCATCCACCCGGCGCAGGTATTCGATGATGAGCTGCTGATTGACCCGGTTGTCCTCCGCCAGCAAGACCCGGACGCCTTGCAACAGCTCACGGAAGTGTTGCTGATCCCCCTGGGCTTCGGCCTGGCGGATCTGCTGATCGTGGGAGCTGCCATTGAGCAGCTCGTCCACCTTGGCCAGCAGGGCATTCTCCGTCATGGGTTTGGCCAGGAAGTGGGTCAGCCCCATGCTCTCCATGCGCCCGTGCAGCCCCTCCTTGGCCCAGGCGCTGGTCATCAGTATGGGCAGGCGCCGCCACTGGCTGTGCTGGTACATCTCGAGGGCCAGATCCAGGCCATCCTCCTGCCCCATACGCCAGTCCAGAATGGCCAGCCGTATGCTCTGGCCCTCCTCGCGCAGCACCTGACGAGCCCGGGAGAGGCTGTTGACCGCCACCACCCGGACACCGGCACGGCCGAGAATGTCCTTGGCCAGATCCAGCACAAGTTCATTGTCATCCATCACCAGAATGAGTGGTTGATGCTCGAAGAAGACCCGACGACCGGACACCCCATAGACGGCCTTGGTCATGGGGATCTCGAACTGGAACACTGAGCCGGAGCCCGGCTTGCTCTGCACCGTGATCCGCCCCCCCATCAGCTCGACCAGACGCTGAGAGATGTTGAGACCAAGGCCGGATCCCCCGTATTTTCGGGTGTTGCCCGCCTCCAGCTGGGTGAAGGGCTGGAACAGCTGGGCCTGCTTCTCCTCGGCGATGCCGATCCCGGTATCCCGCACGCTGAAACGCACCCGCATGGGGTGCTGGTTGACCAGGGTGATGGCCACCTCCACCTCGCCCCGCTCGGTAAACTTGATGGCGTTGTTGACCAGATTGACCAGCACCTGACCGAGTCGCAGCGGATCGCCGCGCAGGAAATCGGGCACGGCCGGTGACTTGTTGATGATGACCTCGACCTGCTTGCGCTCGGCCAGATCGGCAAACATGCCGGCGAGCGAATCTATCTGCTCGCTCAGATCAAAGTCGATCTCTTCCAGGGTCAGCTTGCCGGACTCGACCTTGGTCAGATCCAGAATATCGTTGATAAGCAGCAGCAAGGTGTCTGACGAAGACTTGATCTTGCTGAGGTAATCCCGCTGCTGCTGATCCAGATCGGTCTGCAGCGCCAGCGAACTGAAGCCTATGATGGCGTTCATGGGGGTGCGGATCTCGTGGCTCATGTTGGCCAGAAAATCGCTTTTCGCCTGGGCCAGCAAGCCGGTCTGACGCGACAGCTCGCTCAGCTTCTGGTTGCGACGCCACAGGGTGACGGCCACCAGTGCGAAACAGAGCATGGCGCCCCCCAGCACGATCAGATAGAAACGGCTCTTGAGGGAGGAGGCCTGGTCCATCTTGCTCTGCTTCCAGACCGACAAGCCATCGAGCTCATGCATGTCGATGACCTGGTTGCGCAGCACGTGGTAGTCCACCACCTGGTGGCTGACGTCTTCGCTCAACTGGGCGAGACCGGCCACCTCGGGGTGTGACGGATAGGCCGTCTTGAGCCGTTGTTGCAGTTTTTGCAACTGCTTCTGCTCGCCCTTGTCCCAACTGCGCTTGAGGTAGTGGCTGAGTTGCGCCAGCTCGGTCAGATCGATGGCCAGGGGGGCATCGGCCGGCAGGGTCGCCAGCAAGGCATTGAGCTGTTTTTGAAACGGCTGCTCTATGTACTCGATGGCCATCTCCATGGAGTAGAGTTTGGCCAAGTCCAGCAGGTAGCTGTCGATGTCGTGCAGCAGGGATTGGGAGTGGGGATTCTCAGCGGCGTCGGGGTCATTGCGCACCTGGCGCACGAAGCTGTCGAGGTTGCTCGACAGCTGGTTGAGACGCTGCTGAACATTGCCATCATTGGCCTTCTCCCGCCCCAGCAGATAGACGGTATCCGTGTTGACCCGGTTGAGGATCAACTCCGCCGCCACGCTGAGTTCGGAGGCCTTCTGCTGCTGACTGAGCAGTTGCCAGCAATAACCGGAGAATGCCAGCAGCGATACGATGATCAGGCTCAGGACAACACGATTGACCCGTGTCACATTATTCATCCCGTCTCGATTCTCATGTCATGGCCGTGTATCCGCCGACAGAATGCCGAAACCGGATCACTGGCTGTGAAAGATAACTGACTGCTATGTTACCGTTACTCGGCCCTGTCAGTGCAATAAAGATGTTGCAGGGCTTATGCATACAGGAATCAATTATGTCATTTATCACTACCTATTGTAGTCATTGCTTCACCAGGAACCGCCTGCCTGACGAAAAATTGGATTCAAACGCGAAGTGTGGCCGCTGCAAGGCACCGCTGTTTGGCATCACGCCCGTCACGGGTCGCGAGCAACAGTTCGATACCCTGATCCAATCCGACCTTCCGGTCGTGGTCGACTTCTGGGCCAGCTGGTGCGGACCATGCATACAATTTTCACCCATTTTTCAACAAGTTGCCAGTGAGCTTGAACCAAATATTCGCTTTGTCAAAGTCGATACCGAGCAGCAGCAAGCCATCGCGGCCCGCTACGCCATCCGCAGCATCCCCACCCTGATGGTGTTCAAGCAGGGCAAGATGGTGGCGCAGCGCAGCGGCTCCCTGCCCAAGAGCCTGTTCAAGGAGTGGCTGGCCTCCTTCATTCCCCCCGCCAAATGATGCCCAGATGTTTAATTTGTGTTTATTTAATGTTTTCATTTGCCTTGACTCTGTGAGTCCCGGCATGCTTTGACGACTTCCCCCTGTTTCAAACAGGGGGATAAATGTAATCTCGGCAACACAACAACAACCATAAATTAACCGAGAGAACATTATGCACACATCTGCTGTACCCTCCGCTCCCTCATCTCGCTGGCTCGACATCAAATCCGGGATCGTCATCCTGGATGTGCTGCTGCTCTGCGCCATGCTGGCCTGGCTGCCGTTTGATCCCATGGTCAACAAGGGGCTGGGCATTCTGGTCTTCATCGCCATTCTCTGGCTGACCGAAGCCCTGCACGTGACCATCACGGCCCTGTTGGTGCCCCTGCTGGCAACCGTGCTCGGGGTGTTTGACATGAGCAAGTCCCTCACCGACTTTGCCAACCCCATCCTGTTCCTGTTCTTCGGGGGCTTCGCCCTCGCGGCGGCCCTCTCCAAACAGGGGCTGGACACCCTGATGGCGGGCAAGGTGATGCACCTGGCCAACGGCCATCTGGGCTGGGGCGTCATACTGCTGTTCACCATCACGGCCGCCATGTCCATGTGGATCAGCAACACCGCCACCACCGCCATGATGCTGCCACTGGCCATCGGCATGTTGACGCGGCTCGACAGCCAGAAAGATCGCGCCACTTTCGTGTTCGTGCTGCTGGGGATTGCCTACAGCGCCAGCATTGGCGGTATAGGCACCCTGGTCGGCAGCCCGCCCAACGCCATCGCTGCCGCCCAGATGGGCATTGGCTTCACCGACTGGATGAAATTCGGCATCCCTGTGGTGCTGATCCTGATGCCCTGCGGCATTGCCCTCCTCTATCTGGTCACCCGCCCGCAGCTCAACCACAGGGTCGAGATCCAGGATGTCACCATCAACTGGACTCGTGAACGCAAGGTCACGCTGGCCATCTTCCTGACCACAGTGATGCTCTGGATCGGCTCGCAGCCCATCTCCAACACCTTTGGCGGCATACCTCAACTCGATACACTGATCGCCATGGGTGCCATCATCGCCATCGTGGTCAGCCGCGTCGCCAGCTGGGATGACGTCAACCAAAACACCGACTGGGGCGTGCTGATGCTGTTTGGCGGCGGCCTGACCCTGAGCGCCATCCTCAAGGCCACCGGTACCAGCGCCTTCCTGGCAAGCCACCTGTCGGCCGTGCTCTCCCATGCCGACATTTTCATCGTTTTGCTGATGCTGGCGGCCTTCGTGGTATTCCTGACCGAGCTGGTCTCCAATACCGCCACCGCCGCCCTGCTGATCCCGCTGTTTGCCGGGGTGGCCGAGGCGCTGGGCGTCTCCCCCATCGTCATGGCGGTGCTGATCGCCATCGGTGCCTCCTGCGCCTTCATGCTGCCGGTGGCTACCCCGCCCAACGCCATCGTCTTCGCCAGCGGCCATATCCGCCAGCGTGAGATGATGCGAGCCGGGATGGCACTGAACGTCGTGTTCACCGTGCTGCTGGCCGGGCTTGCCTACTTTGTCGGCGACATTCTCTGATCCGCTGACTCGCCCCCAGCAAAAAGCCCTCGCAATGCGAGGGCTTTTTCATATCCAGAGGGGGATCAACCCGCGATGTTGCAGCTCTTGAGGTTCCAGATCCGATCTACATAGTCCTGGATGGAGCGATCCGAGTTGAACTTGCCCATGGTGGCCGAGTTGATGATGGCCTTCTTGGCCCAGAGCGCCGGATCCCGATACCAGGTATCGATCAGCTTGTGCGCTTCGGAGTAGGAGGCAAAATCGGCCAGGGTCAGGTAGGGATCGCCCCCTTCCAGCAAGGAACGCTTGATGGAGGAGAGTTCGCCCGGACGACCCGGCGTGAAGTAATCGGTATCGAACCAGTCCAGCACGGCCTTGAGCTCGGAGTTGGCATAGTAGAAGTCATACGGGTTGTAGCCGCGTCCCTTCAATGCCTTAACCTCGTCCACGTTCAGACCGAAGATGGCGCAGTTTTCGGCACCCGCCTCTTCCGCTATCTCTATGTTGGCCCCATCCAGCGTGCCTATGGTGATGGCGCCGTTCAGTGCCATCTTCATGTTGCCGGTACCGGAGGCTTCATAGCCGGCGGTGGAGATCTGCTCGGAGACATCGGCGGCCGGGATCAACTTCTCGGCCAGGCTGACGCGGTAGTTCGGCATGAACACCACCTTCAGCTTGCCCTGAATGCGGGCATCGTTGTTGACTCGCTCCGCCAGCTTGTTGATGGCGTAGATGATGTCTTTGGCCAGCTTGTAACCGGGCGCCGCCTTGGAGCCGAAGATGAACACGCGCGGGTGCATGTCATAGTCAGGGTTCGCCAGCAGGCGACGGTAGAGCGCCATGATGTGGATGAGGTTCAGCTGTTGGCGCTTGTACTCGTGCAGACGCTTGATCTGGACGTCAAAGATCGCCTCGGCGCTCACATCGATGCCGGTTTCGGCCTTGATGACCTTGACCAGTTTCTCCTTGTTATGACGCTTGATAGTCATGAACTGCTGCTGGAACGCCTTGTCATCGGCAAACTTGGTGACGGCGCGCAGCTTGTCTAGCTGCAGCGGCCACTCCTTGCCCACCACTTCGTTGTACAGCTCGGCCAGCTCGGGGTTGCAGGCCAGCAGCCAGCGACGGGGGGTCACGCCGTTGGTGACGTTGCACATCTTCTCTGGCCACAGCTCGGCATACTCGGGGAAGAGATCCTCTTTCACCAGCTTGGAGTGGATCTCGGCCACGCCGTTCACCTTGGAAGAGCCGACCACGCACAGGTTGCCCATGCGCACCTTGCGCACGTCCCCTTCTTCTATGATGGAGAGCTTGGCCTTGATGGCATCGTTGCCTGGCCACTTGGGTTCGACCAGCTCGCTCAGGAAGCGGGCGTTGATCTCGTAGATCACCTCGAGGTGACGAGGCAGCACCTTCTCGAACAGGCTGACGGACCACTTCTCCAGCGCTTCCGGCAGCAGGGTGTGGTTGGTGTAGGAGAAGACCCGATAGCAGATGGCCCAGGCGGCATCCCAGTTCAAGTCTTCTTCATCTACCAGCACCCGCATCAGCTCGGGGATGGCCACGGTCGGGTGGGTATCGTTGAGCTGAATGGCGATCTGGGCGGCAAAGTTGCTGAAATCCGAGCCATGCACCCGCTTGTAGCGACGCATGATGTCCTTGATGGAGCAGGCACAGAAGAAGTACTGCTGGATCAGGCGCAGCTCTTTACCTGCATCTGTCTCATCGTTCGGATAGAGCACCTTGGAGATGGTCTCGGCCTGGGCTTTCTCGGCCTGGGAGTCGATGTAACCACCGGCGTTGAACACGTCCCAGTCAAAAAACTCGGAGGCGCGGGATTCCCACAGGCGCAGTATGTTGACGGTATGGCCGCCAAAGCCGACAACCGGGATATCCCAAGGCACCCCTTTGATCTTGCGACCGGCGTGCCATACCTTCTTCAGGCCGCCATTGTCACCAAACACGGTTTCCACATAACCGTAGAGCGGTATCTCCTGCACGGATTCCGGACGGCAGATTTCCCAGGGGTTGCCATATTCGCGCCAGGAGTCCGGACGCTCTATCTGACGACCATCCTGGATCTCCTGACGGAACAGGCCGTGCTCGTAATGGATGCCGTAACCGACGGCCGGGTAGTTCAGGGTCGCCAGCGAATCGATGAAGCAGGCAGCCAGGCGGCCAAGGCCACCGTTGCCGAGCGCCATGTCCGGCTCTTGTTCACACAGGTCGGTCAGTTCCAGACCGAGTTCACCCAACGCCTCTTCACACACTTTGTACAAGGAGAGGTTGTGCAGGTTGTTGGAGGTCAAACGCCCCATCAGGAATTCAGCAGAGAGATAGTGAATCGCACGAGTATCTTTCTTGAAATGAGTCTGCTGAGTGCGGGTCAGGCGCTCGTACACCTGTTCGTTGACGGCGGCTGCGGTCGCTTTCCACCACGCTTCTGGCGAGGCTTTCTGTTCGCTTGTACCCAAGGTAGAACGCAGGTGACGCACGATACTCGCCTTGAGCTGATCTTTATCCAGTTGGAGATCCTGGTCTGTCTTCTTCTTGGTAGCCATAAACCATTTCCTTCGTTACAGAATAATAAAATTGTTATCCCATCAGGGACCGGTGCTGTTGTTATCTCAGAATATGTTCCGGCGTGGGCATACTAGCTAAAGCCGATGGTTGAAAAGTTAACGCAAGTCACACTTTAACGCATAAAAATGACAGTTCAAGCTTGAAAACCCTTTCCTGAAACTTATTAAGCAAGAACGCTCATTCCATTTAAAATCAGCAACTTAACAAACTCATGCAAATATAAATCCGTGAATAGGTTTTCAATCATTGCCAAGTACTGAAAATCCATGAAAATAACTGAAAATACAGCGCACATTGAAATCGTTTTCAATGTGCGCTGTTCATGGGACCAGACTGACGATGCCCTGTGATGGCTATATCCCCTTTAACCATGCGCCTTGAACTGATTGCTCATGGGGTCGTAGTGATAGCCTATCTGCAATAAACGGGTCGCGAGCTGATCCTCCGTCATGTCGTAATAGGCCAATAACTCCTCCAGACCATCGCACTCCAGCCGCAGCTTCTCATTGATGATCCCGAGCAGGATATTGGCATCCAGTCGTTGCAAGGTGCTGACGTCCATCCTCATCTCTCCTCTTCACAAACCGACTGTATAACCATGAGCGCCTGCTCCCGCTTTGTCCATAGCCTAAAAAACACGCACACCCAGATGCAAGTAAATATTAATTAAAATCAATAACATGAACATAAACCCTGCCGATTAGATCACATTTTTGACCATAAATGGCTTGTCACTGGTGTGAGTTACAACTACTGTATACGCATACAGCATGGTTATTCATACAGGACAAACATATGAGCCAGCCCATGAGTCATCCCCCTTTCGCCGCCTCTGTCAGCATGAGCAATCCCTGGCCCACCCGGCATCAGGGCAAGGTGGAAGATGAACGCCTCATCGCATCTGCCAGCCAGGAACCGCCGCTGCTCGACGAGTTGGTGAGACTGAGCCACGGCGACACGGGCTGGATCCTGCTGATTGCCCCGCCGGGCCTGCCGGTAGCCAAACAGCTGCAGGCACAGGGGATCAATCCCGATCGAGTGCTGGTGGTACACAGCCCCAAGATCAAGAACTGGCAACGCATGCTGGAGCAGAGTCTGGGCAATGGCCACTGTGCGGCCGTCCTGACCTGGCTGCCTGAGCAGATCTCGCTGGATCGCGCCAAGCTGAGCAAGCTGGGGCAACGCTTCGGGGTGCTGACTCGCTTCTTCGAACCGGCAGGGACTGCCCTCCCCGTTCACAACTGCGCACTGGCCTATGGCGGACAGGATATCTACCTCAACCATTGATGCCGGCGAGAGGATGAAACCGTGCAGAGGCTGGGTCGTATGAAGAGTCGTAGGCACAGACCAAGACACCAACAGAGGTGGCAGGACGGAAAATGTTCAAGTAAACAAGGTTCAGCAGGACAACCCAGCCAGTGAACCGGTCGCCAATCCGGCCTGCCACTCATAGAAAAAGGCGACCCTGAGGTCGCCTTTTTGCGCAGTGCCTATTGTTGAACTCGATCTGCGAGTTGGCCGCTTCACCTTATGGCAGTAAAGCGGCTACCGGCAAGTTGGGCCACTCAGGAGAGCTTGCCATCGAGCTCGGCAATCTTGGCCGACCAGTAGGCCGGGCCTGTCTCGTGTATGTTGTTACCCTGAGAGTCCACCGCCACTGTCACCGGCATGTCTTCCACCTCGAACTCATAGATGGCTTCCATGCCCAGATCGGCAAAGGCCACCACACGCGCCTTCTTGATCGCCTTGGCCACCAGATAGGCGGCGCCACCGACGGCCATCAGATAGACGGCCTGGTGCTGCTTGATGCTCTCGACCGTCTTGGGGCCACGCTCGGATTTGCCTATCATGCCGATGAGGCCGGTTTCACCCAGCATCATATCGGTGAACTTGTCCATCCGGGTGGAGGTGGTGGGACCGGCCGGGCCGACCACTTCGTCACGCACCGCATCGACCGGGCCGACGTAATAGATGAAGCGGTTGGTGAAATCGACCCCTTCCGGCAGTCCTTCTCCCTTCTTGAGCATGTCGGCGATGCGCTTGTGGGCGGCGTCGCGACCGGTGAGGATCTTGCCGGAGAGCAGTACAGTATCGCCGCTCTTCCAGCTGGCGAGCTCGGCCTTGGTGATGCCGTCGACATTGACGCGACGCACGTTGGCCCCCGCTTCGCGGGTGATCTCCGGCCAATCAGCCAGTGTTGGCGGGGTCAATTCGGCCGGGCCCGAGCCATCCAGTTCGAAGTGGACATGGCGGGTGGCGGCGCAGTTGGGGATCATCACCACCGGCTTGGAGGCGGCATGGGTCGGGGCGCTCTTGACCTTCACGTCCAGCACGGTAGTGAGGCCGCCCAGGCCCTGAGCGCCAATCCCGAGCTTGTTGACCTTGTCATAGAGCTCGACCCGCAGCTTCTCTTCGGTGGTCTCGGGACCACGAGCGATCAGCTCCTGAATGTCGATATGCTCCATCAAGGCTTCCTTGGCCAGCACGGCCGCCTTCTCGGCGGTGCCGCCGATACCGATGCCCAGCATGCCGGGCGGGCACCAGCCGGCGCCCATGGTCGGCACGGTTTTCAGCACCCACTCGACCACATCATCGGAGGGGTTGAGCATCACCATCTTGGATTTGTTCTCGGAGCCGCCGCCCTTGGCCGCTATGCTCACTTCCACCTTGTTGCCGGGGATCATGTCGATGTGCACGACAGCAGGGGCGTTATCCTTGGTGTTCTTGCGGCTGCCGGCCGGGTCGGCCAGTACCGAGGCGCGCAGCGGGTTGTCCGGATTGGTGTAAGCGCGGCGAGTGCCCTCGTCCACCATCTCCTGCACCGTCATGTCGCTGTCCCACTGCACCTGCATGCCGATCTTGACGAAACAGGTGACGATACCCGTATCCTGACACAGGGGGCGATGGCCTTCGGCGGACATACGGGAGTTGATCAGGATCTGGGCCAGGGCATCCTTGGCGGCCGGGTTGATCTCGCGGTCATAGGCAGCCTTGGCGGCATGGACGAAATCGAGGGGGTGATAGTAGGAGATGTACTGCAGGGCGTCGGCGACGGAATCGATAAAATCCTGTTTTTTAATGATGCTCATATCATCCTCACTGGTCCTTGTCTTCGCCGTGACGGCAGAGCAAGGGCTTCCATATGAGCCGTGCTTCGGTGTGGTGGTGCCAGGCGAGGTGCCTGCCGATCCGATAGACAACGGCGTGTTTTTTCTAAAAATTCCGGCGCCTATGATACGCTTGCCCCCCCGTACCGGCTAGGGAGCAGGGTGCAAACTGTTGCCTGTGTAACAAAAAATGAAACCAACTCTTCATATCCACCATTTTGATCACCAGACGGCGCTGCATGCGCTGTTTGGCCGCCTGCATCATCAGCCCTGGGCCATGTTGCTGGAGTCGGCCGGCCCTCAAGGGGCGGACAACCGGTTTGACATCATCACAGCCGACCCGCTGGCGACCCTGCAGACCGAGGGGCCCTTGACCTGGATAGCCCAGGGTGAACAGCGCCAGTCATTTGATGCCGATCCCCTGACCCTGCTGGCACAACGGCAGCGCGAACTGCTGGGTGAGCTGGCGCCACACAGCGACGCGCTGCCTTTTATTGGCGGCGCCCTCGGGCTGTTTGGCTATGATCTGGGCCGCCGCTTCGAACGACTGCCGGTGCAGGCTGAGCGGGATGTGTCCGTGCCAGACATGGCGGTGGGCATTTACGACTGGGCGCTGCTGCGAGAGGTGGCGAGCGGCGCCTGGCAGCTGGTGCACTGGGGTGACGAGGCCGGCCTCCATCGCCGGCTGCAGTGGCTGGCCGCGCAACACGAGCTGTCAGCGCCGCCATTTGCCCTGCAAGGGGAGTGGCGCAGCAACATGAGCCGCGCCGAATATGGCGAGAAATTTGCGCGGGTACAGGCTTACCTGAGTGCCGGGGACTGTTACCAGATCAACCTGACCCAGCGCTTCAGCGCAGCTTATCGCGGTGATGAATGGCAGGCTTATCAGGCGTTGTCCCGCGCCAACCGGGCCCCCTTCTCGGCCTTTATCCGGCTGCCCCGGAGCGCCATCCTGAGCCTCTCCCCCGAGCGGTTCCTGCTGCTCGATGATCGCCATATCGAAACCAAGCCCATCAAGGGCACCCGCCCACGGCTTGCCGATCCGGGGCAAGATCAGGCCAGCGCCCTCGAACTGGCTGGCGCCGACAAGGACAGATCGGAAAATCTGATGATCGTGGATCTGCTGCGCAACGATATCGGCAGGGTGAGCCGGCCAGGTTCAGTCCATGTGCCCAGCCTGTTCGCGGTGGAGTCATTCCCGGCGGTGCACCATCTGGTCTCCACCATCCACGGCGAACTGGACAGCCGCTGGCAGGCGGTGGATCTGCTGCGCGCCTGTTTCCCGGGCGGTTCCATCACCGGAGCCCCCAAGATCAGGGCGATGGAGATCATAGAGGAGCTGGAGCCCCAGCGACGCAACGCCTACTGCGGCAGCATCGGCTACCTGAGCCAGCATGGCCGGATGGACACCAGCATCTGCATCCGCACCCTGATAGCGGCGGATGGCCAGCTGCACTGCTGGGCCGGTGGCGGCGTCATCGCCGACTCCGAGGTAGACAGCGAGTATCAGGAGACCTATGACAAGGTGGCCCGCATACTGCCGCTGCTGGATGCGCTGCGCTGAGCGCCTGACGAATGGACAGATGGATCGCCACGCGAGAGACTCAAGGGCAGATCCAAGAGAAGAGTTGAGAGACATAGCCCAGATGGACCGCACCGAACTGCTGACCCGCTTCTTGCTGCAACGCCCCGCCCCTGCCCATCGGCTGACGGTGGCAGGACTCAAGCCCGCCGCCGTCTTGCTGCCGCTGGTCGAGCGGGCCGACGGCCTGCAACTGCTGCTGACCCGTCGCAGCCCGCACCTGCGCCATCATGCGGGCCAGATAAGCTTCCCCGGGGGCAGGCAGGATCCCGACGACCGGGATTTGATCCACACCGCGCTGCGGGAAACCCAGGAAGAGCTCGGCATAGCGCCTGCCCAGATCGAGATCATAGGCACCCTCAGCACCCTCAATACCGTCTCCCAATACGAGGTACTGCCGGTGCTGGGACTGGTGGCCGCCGATTATCAGCTCACCCTGAGCCGGGATGAGGTGGCGCAGGCCTTCGAAGTACCGCTCAATCACCTGCTGGATCCGCACCACCATATCGCCCTGACCATTCCCAGAGCCGATCACCGCCACACCATCTACTGGATACCCTGGCAGGACCACTTTATCTGGGGGGCGACCGCCAGCATGATCCGCCAACTGTCTCGCCAGATTTCGATATAACATTTCGTCAACAGATTGCTGTGCAACATTTGCTCGTTAACACTAAAATAACGAAGCGCTTTATAAAAAATAATTGATTAATTCTTCCTTCGATCACATTTCCGCAAAAGAGTGCGGGTCTGGCCCTCATTAAGATGAATTTCATCAACATTTTTGATTAAAAAAACCGTATCCTTGCGCCGACTAATTAAAACCACACATTCGGGGTGAGATACATGACTAATACTGTCACCGGCGCACAGGACGTTGCGACCTCACAGGAGCAAGGAACCCGCTCCATCCAATCTCGTGGTTGGACCAAACAAGACACCAGTTGGGTGATCAGCCTGTTCGGCACCGCCGTCGGCGCTGGCATACTGTTCCTGCCCATCAACGCCGGCATGGGTGGCTTCTGGCCACTGGTGGTGATGGCGCTGCTGGTCGGCCCCATGACCTACCTGGCTCACCGCGGCCTGGCCCGGTTCGTCCTCTCCTCCAGCAAGCCCAATGCCGACATCACGGAAGTGGTGGAGGAACACTTCGGGGTGGGTGCCGGTAAATTAATCACCCTGCTCTACTTCTTTGCCATCTATCCCATAGTGCTGATCTACGGTGTCGGCATCACCAACACAGTCGAAAGCTTCATGGTCAATCAGTTGCAGATGACGGCGCCACCGCGCTGGATCCTCTCCATAGTGCTGATCATGGGCATGATGTCGGTGATGCTGGCCGGCGAGAAGCTGATGCTGAAGGTCACCGAGTTCCTGGTCTACCCGCTCATCGCCATCCTGGTGGGCATCTCCTTCTACCTGATCCCGGACTGGACCGGCGCCGCCCTCTCCCAGGTACCCTCTGCCAAGGATTTCGCCACCACCCTGTGGCTGACCATCCCGGTACTGGTGTTCTCCTTCAACCACAGCCCGGCCATCTCCAGCTTCTCCCTGGCCCAGCGCCGTGATCATGGCGAGCATGCGGTCGAAAAATCCGACGCCATTCTCAAGCGCACCGCCACCATACTGCTGGGCTTCGTGATGTTCTTCGTCTTCTCCTGCGTCATGAGCCTGACCCCGGCCCAACTGGCAGAAGCCAAGTCCCAGAACATAGCCGTGCTCTCCTACCTGGCGAACCAGCATGCCAGCCCCATCATCTCCTACTTCGGCCCGCTGGTTGCGTTCGTGGCCATCGTCTCCTCCTTCTTCGGTCACTACCTGGGTGCCCGTGAAGGCCTGAAAGGGATGATAGTGCAGAACCTGCGCAAATCCGGCAAGGAGCCGAACCACAAGAAGGTCGAAATCTTCATCATCGCCTTCTTCATCCTGACCCTGTGGGGCACCGCCGTGGCCAACCCCTCCATCCTCGGCATGATCGAATCTCTGGGCGGCCCCATCATAGCCACCATCCTCTTCATCATGCCGATGTACGCCATCAAGCGCGTGCCGGCCATGGCGAAATATCAGGGCCACATCAGCAACGCCTTCGTCGCCCTGATGGGCACGATCGCCATCTCAGCCATCCTCTACCAGATGGTCGGCTAATCGCCAGAAGCTGACGACAAGGCCGATGCCTGCCGCAATGCCCGCCCATGATGGCGGGCATTTTTTATGGCGTCCCCCAGCCCAAGCCGGTGACATGGCCATGGCAGCCAGTTTGAGCCCCCTATCCCCGGCTGGCGTGTTATTCGCAACCTCAGGGCCCGAACTCGGCAAGGCAGGCGGATGGCATGACCTTCATCACTCCCATGATTTTCCCCAGATAAACCTCGCGCCGCCCGGATGGCTCACGTCCATGAGTCTCTTGCCATGTCGCGGCCGCACGCTTGCAAACCGTTGATGTGGCTGACCACACTGGCCTGACGTTGCGGCCTTGCAGATAGACAAGCCGCCGCCATGGCTGGGCTTGCTTGCACGCGGATCTCCTGTATTCGGCCGTGGCAAACCGGCATAAAAAACGCCCTCCGAAGAGGGCGTTGTCCATGGAGCCATGAAGCTGGCTATCAGGCTTCGGTATTGGGCACCGGCGAGGCATCCAGCAGGGTTTCATCCTCGGCCATGCAGGCCGCGGCGGTAAACAGCACGTCGGTGGAGCTGTTGAGGGCCGTTTCGGCGGAGTCCTGCAACACCCCTATGATGAAGCCCACAGCCACCACCTGCATGGCGATGTCGTTGCCGATGCCAAACAGGCTGCATGCCAGCGGGATCAGCAGCAATGAGCCGCCGGCCACGCCGGAGGCGCCGCAGGCGCTGATGGTGGCAACCACGGAGAGCAGCACGGCAGTGGCCAGATCCACTTCCATCCCCAAGGTGTGTACCGCCGCCATGGAGAGCACGGTAATGGTGATGGCGGCGCCCGCCATGTTGATGGTGGCACCCAGCGGGATCGAGACCGCATAGGTGTCTTCCGGCAGACGCAGTTTTTCACACAGCGTCATGTTGACCGGAATGTTGGCGGCGGAGCTGCGGGTGAAGAAGGCGGTCACGCCGCTCTCTTTCAGGCAGGTCAGCACCAGCGGATAAGGGTTGCGTCGGATCTTCCAGAACACGATGAGCGGATTGACCACGAAGGCGATGAACAGCATGCAGCCGATCAGCACCACCAGCAGCTGGGCATAGCCAAACAGCGCATCGAAGCCGGTCTCGGCCAGGGTGGAGGCGACCAGCCCAAGGATACCGAGCGGCGCACAGCGGATCACCGCCTTGACTATGGTGGAGACACCGTGGGAGAGATCGGTGATCATCGCCTTGGTGCTGTCATTGGCGTGGCGCATGGCGATGCCAAGACCGATGGCCCAGGCCAGGATACCGATGTAGTTCGCATCCATCAGCGCCTTGACCGGGTTGGTCACCACGTTGAACAGCAGGGTCTGCAGCACCTCAGTGATGCCGCCCGGCGGGGTGATCTCGGCGCTGCTTGCCACCAGATGCAGGTTGGAGGGGAACAGGAAGCTGGCCACGACGGCGACCGCAGCAGCCAGGAAAGTGCCCAGCAGGTAGAGCAGCAGGATCGGCTTCATGTTGCTCTTCTGGCCCTGCTTGTGGCCGATGATCGCCGCCATGACCAGTACAAAGACCAGCAGTGGAGCAACCGCCTTCAAGGCACCGACGAACAGGCTGCCAAGCAGACCCGCCGTTTTGGCCCATTCCGGCATGAACATGGCAAGCAGGATACCGAGTACCAGACCGACCAGGATCTGGCTAACCAGACTGGTGCTGTTGACCAGTCGCATGAGGGGGTGTTGTTGTGTCATCAAATAGTCCCTGAGCACCTAAGTGCGTGAATCATTAGTCCTGTTGGCAACCGCTACGCCAGGCGACACCCATGTCACAGGCTGGCGTCATCTGCCCCGGCAAGCCTTCTGTTGAGCCTGTCCGGAAACACACGGGATTGCGGACAAGGAATATCCCATCTGCAATCGCTTTTTTCCACATAATCACTGAAAAATATCCGGTTGACCTCACAAAAAATCTACAACAATGCGATAACACAATATCAACAGCGCCCAATTGGATGCTGTTTCCCCCCGGATAGCCGTCCAGACACTCACTGGTGGTGGTATCATGCCGGTTTTGCACTGGAGTCCTGCCATGATCTCGTCCCTGTTGACCCGCCACTTCGGCTTCGACCAGTTAAGGCCCGGTCAGGAGGCGGTGATCAGCCGGTTGCTGGCAGGCCAGAGCGCCGCCGCCATCTTCCCCACCGGCTCCGGCAAGTCTCTCTGTTACCAGCTGCCCGCCCTTGCCCTGCCCCACCTGACCCTGGTGATCTCCCCGCTGATCGCGTTGATGCACGACCAGCTCGCCTTCTTGCGCAGCAAGGGGATAGCCGCCGCGACCCTGGATTCGAGCCAGACGCCGGAGGAGAGCCGCCGGGTGATGCAGCAGGTCAGTGACGGTCAGCTCAAGATCCTGATGATCTCGGTGGAGCGGCTCAAGAACGAGCGCTTTCGCCGCTTCATCCAGCAGGTGCCGCTGTCGATGCTGGTGGTGGACGAGGCGCACTGCATCTCGGAGTGGGGTCACAACTTTCGACCCGACTACCTCAAACTGCCGGCTTACCGTCGCGAGCTGAAGATCCCCCAGGTGTTGCTGCTGACCGCGACCGCAACGCCGGCGGTCATGGCCGACATGCAGGCCAAGTTCGATATTGAAGATGAGGGGCTGATCGTCACCGGCTTCTATCGCGCCAATCTGGATCTGGCCGTCGTGCCGCTGCCCGCCGAGGCACGCGATAACTGGCTGCAAGCGGAAGTGCGACGGGAGCCCGGCGCCCCCACCATCGTCTATGTCACCTTGCAACACACGGCGCAGCAGTGCGCCGAGCTGCTGCAACGGACGGGGATCAGGGCGCGTGCCTATCATGCCGGGCTCGACTCCGCCCTGCGCAGCCAGATCCAGCATGACTTCATGGCAGGCAAGGTGGATTGCATCGTGGCCACCATCGCCTTTGGCATGGGGATCGACAAGGCCGATATTCGCCGGGTCATTCACTACGATCTGCCCAAATCCATCGAGAACTACAGCCAGGAGATTGGCCGTGCCGGGCGGGATGGGCTCCCTTCCCGCTGCATAGTGCTGGCCAATCGCGCCCAACTCCCCGTGCTGGAGAATTTCGTGTACGGGGATACACCCGATCGCACCGCCATAGTGGCGCTGCTCGAGATCCTGCAGCAAAGCGGCAACGAGTGGGAGTTTGGTCTGCTGCGCCTCTCCAACGACACCAACATCCGTCAGTTGCCGCTCAAGACGCTGCTGGTCTATCTGGAGATGGCGGGCATCATAGCGCCTGCCTACAGCTATTTCGCCGAGTATCGCTTCAAGTTCGTGCTGGACAAGGCCGAGATCCTGGCCCGTTTCAATCCGGATCGCCGCCAGTTTCTGGAGCAGCTGTTCGCCAGTGCTCCCCAAGCGCGCAGCTGGTGCACCATGGACTTCGAAGCACTCTGGCAGGGTTATCAGGGGGAGCGACAGCGAGCGGCGGCGGCACTGGATTATCTGCAGCAGCAAGGCTGGATCGAGCTGGAGAGCAAGCAGATGACGGATGTCTATCGGATCCTGCGCCAGGGGGTAGACATAGATGTTCTGGCCGATGAGCTCTATGCCCTGTTCGAGAAGAAGGAGTGGAGTGAACTGGCCCGGTTGCAGGCCTTGCTGGCTTTCTTTACATCGACTCGCTGCCTGAGCCATGAACTGGCCCGCTACTTTGCCGATGAGCAGGCGCCAAGCCAGTGCGGGCACTGCTCAGTCTGCCGTGGCGAGGTCGCAGTCCTGCCACCACTACCTAGCCTCACCCTGCCCAACGAAAGCGGGTTGCGCGCCTGGTGCGATCCCCTGATCGCCTTGTGCCACAGCCGCCATCCTCGCATTCTGACCCGTTTTCTGTGCGGCATCGCCACGCCACTGACCACCCGGGTCAAGGCAAAAAGCCTGGCCGGCTTTGGCCAGCTGGCCATGCATCCGTTTGCCGACGTGCTGGCTGCCGTGTCACAGATTTACCCTGCCCATAACGACTGATCATCTCTGTGCACGTTCACACTGCGCTGAAAAAAATAAGACCCTCGCTTTTGCGAGGGTCAAGCCAACGGAAACGTGCTTAAACAGAGCTTTGTATCCAGCAGCCAACCACTCTCTTGCTAAAGCGCTGACTGCCTGACACAGGGCCAATCTAGAGCAGTCGCAATGTAGCGTCAATGTAAAAATTAGAGTCAAAGCACCAAACAGACGGCATTACGCTGACGTAAACGTAATGCATTTCCATCTTGCCACTCCCCCTCCCCTTGCCCTGTCTAGGCTGCAGCCAGATGACCCGATAAATTCGATCTTCTTTCCATTTTCTGGCAAACATTTATTTTTTATGTCTTTGACATTTACCTCACTATCGTGGCAAAAATAATTTAACAGTCAGTAACATAGGTGTGTCACTGATTGCGCCTTCCCGCATCAGGATCGGGAAGTACCCTTGCAAATTTAAACCAATAGATGGTGATGGATTACTGGGGGCTGTTGACTAGGCTTAATGAGGTAAACAGAACAAAAGTAGTGATCCACTCTTTTCAGGGTAAGCGACTATAACGAGGGCAAAGTTATGGGCATCTTCGAGCATTATCAACAGCGATACGAGAAAGCCAGGGAAGAGGAGTACAGCATCCAGGAGTTTCTGGATATGTGTAAGCAGGACAAAGCCTGCTATGCCTCCGCTGCCGAGCGCTTGCTGGTCGCCATCGGCGAGCCGGAAATGATCGACACCTCGGTCAATCCCAGACTCAGTCGCCTTTTTTCCAACCGCGTCGTCGCACGCTATCCCGCCTTCAAAGATTTCTACGGCATGGAAGAGGCCATCGAACAGATCGTCTCCTACCTCAAGCACTCGGCTCAAGGGCTGGAAGAGAAGAAGCAGATCCTCTATCTGCTGGGGCCGGTTGGCGGCGGCAAATCCTCTCTGGCTGAAAAACTCAAGTCTCTGATGCAGAAAGTGCCTGTCTATCGCATCAAGGGCTCACCGGTCAACGATCACCCCTTCTGTCTGTTTGACATCGAAGAAGATGGTGAGCTGCTGGAAAAAGAGTACGGAATCCCGCGCCGCTACCTGCGCCCCATCATGTCGCCCTGGGTGGCCAAGCGACTGCACGAGTTCGGTGGCGACATCTCCAAGTTCAAGGTAGAGAAGGTCAATCCCTCAATCCTCGATCAGATTGCCATCGCCAAAACAGAACCGGGCGATGACAACAACCAGGATATCTCCTCTCTGGTCGGCAAGGTCGACATCCGCATGCTGGAGCATTTTGCCCAAGATGATGCCGATGCCTACTCCTACTCGGGGGCGCTGTGCAAGGCGAACCAGGGGATCATGGAGTTCGTGGAGATGTTCAAGGCACCCATCAAGGTGCTGCACCCGCTGCTAACCGCGACCCAGGAGGGGAACTACAACGGTACCGAGGGGCTTTCCGCCCTTCCCTTCGACGGCATTCTGCTGGCTCACTCCAACGAATCCGAATGGCAGCAGTTCCGCAACAACAAGAATAACGAGGCCTTCCTCGACCGCGTCTACATCGTCAAGGTGCCCTACTGCCTGCGTGTCTCGGAAGAGGTGAAGATCTACGAAAAACTGCTTATCAACAGTGAGTTGACCGACGCCAAGTGCGCGCCCGGCACTCTGGAGCTGCTGGGTCAGTTCTCCGTCCTCTCCCGACTGAAAGAGCCGGAAAACTCCAGTCTCTACTCCAAGATGCGGGTCTACGATGGCGAGAGCCTGAAAGACACGGATCCCAAGGCGAAGAGCTATCAGGAGTATCGCGACTATGCCGGTGTGGACGAGGGCATGAATGGCCTGTCCACCCGCTTCGCGTTCAAGATCCTCTCTCGCGTCTTCAACTTTGACCACGCGGAAGTAGCGGCCAACCCGGTGCATCTCTTCTACGTGCTGGAGCAGCAGATTGAACGTGAGCAGTTCCCACAGGAGCTGCATGATCGCTATCTCGAGTTCATCAAGGGCTATCTGACCCCGCGCTATGTGGAGTTCATCGGCAAGGAGATCCAAACCGCTTACCTCGAATCCTATTCGGAGTACGGCCAGAACATCTTCGATCGCTACGTCACCTACGCCGACTTCTGGATCCAGGATCAGGAGTACCGTGACCCGGAAACCGGTCAGCTGTTTGACAGGGCATCGCTCAACAGCGAGCTGGAGAAGATTGAGAAACCCGCCGGGATCAGCAATCCGAAGGATTTTCGCAACGAAATCGTCAACTTCGTACTGCGGGCCCGAGCCAACAATGCAGGCCGTAACCCCAACTGGACCAGTTACGAGAAGCTGCGCACCGTGATCGAGAAGAAGATGTTCTCCAACACGGAAGAGCTGCTGCCGGTTATCTCCTTCAACAGCAAAACCTCGGCCGAGGAGCAGAAGAAGCACGATAACTTTGTCGAACGGATGATGGAGAAAGGCTACACCCGCAAACAGGTGCGACTGCTCTCCGAATGGTATCTCAGGGTACGCAAGTCATCCTGACCCTGCCGTGGTTCAAGGGGGAGTTATGGCGCATTTTATCGACCGCAGGCTCAACGGCAAAAACAAAAGCGCTGTCAATCGGCAGCGCTTCATCCGCCGCTACAAGAAGCAGATAAAACAAGCGGTCTCGGATGCTGTCTCCAAGCGCAGCATTCAGGACGTAGACAAGGGCGAGAGCATCAGCATCCCGACCAAGGATATCGGCGAACCCCATTTCCATCAGGGGCAAGGCGGTAAACGGGAGATGGTGCATCCCGGCAACGATCAATTCGTCTCTGGTGACAAGATTGACCGCCCCAAGGGAGGGGGCGCAGGCCAGGGCTCGGGCGAAGGCCAGGCATCCAATCAGGGGGAAGGTGCTGACGATTTCGTATTCCAGATCTCCAAGGATGAGTATCTGGACCTGCTGTTTGAAGATCTGGAGCTGCCACGCCTGCAGAAAACCCAGCTCAACCAGCTGATGGAAGTGAAAACATACCGGGCGGGCTACACCTCCAACGGGGTGCCCGCCAATATCAACGTGGTGCGTTCGCTGCAAAACTCATTGGCACGGCGCATGGCGCTGCAATCGGGCAAGAAACGCCAGCTTCATGAGCTGGAAGAACGGCTGACCCTGCTGGCAGCCGATCCCAACGAGCATTTCGCCGAAATGGCCCTGCTTGAGAAGGAGATCAGAGAGCTGAAACGGCGGATCGCAGCCGTGCCCTTCATCGACACCTTCGATCTCAAATTCAACAACTTCGTCAAGCGGCCCGTCCCCTCCAGCCAGGCGGTGATGTTCTGCCTGATGGACGTGTCGGGCTCCATGGATCAGGCCACCAAGGAGATGGCCAAGCGCTTCTATATCCTGCTCTATCTGTTCCTGAGCCGGACCTACAAGAACGTGGAAGTGGTCTACATTCGCCACCACACCCAGGCCAAGGAAGTGGACGAGCACGAGTTTTTCTACTCCCAGGAAACGGGCGGCACCATAGTCTCCAGCGCGCTCAAAATGATGAACGACATCATCAACGAGCGTTACCCAGCTCATCAATGGAACATCTACGCAGCACAAGCCTCGGATGGTGACAACTGGGCCGATGATTCACCGCAATGCAGGGAGATCCTGACGCGGGACATCATGCCGCGGGTGCGGTACTACTCCTACATAGAGATCACCACCCGCGCCCACCAGACCCTGTGGCACGAGTATGAGTCGGTGGCCAGCCAGTTCCCCCACTTCGCGATGGAACACATTCGCAAGGTTGAGGATATTTATCCGGTATTCCGGGAGCTGTTCAAGAAGCAAGCGGCGTGAGGGAGGTCATATGGTAGAAACCGCAAGAAAAGTACCGCCACTAGACGATGGCCCGGACTGGAACTTCGATCTGTTGGAGACTTATCATCAGGAGATCGCCCGGGTCGCCAGGTTCTATCGACTGGATACCTACCCCAACCAGATCGAAGTGATCACCGCCGAGCAGATGATGGATGCCTACTCCAGCGTCGGCATGCCCATCGGCTACCAGCACTGGTCATTTGGCAAACGCTTCATCCACACCGAGCGCAACTACAAGCGCGGCCAGATGGGACTGGCCTATGAGATCGTCATCAACTCGGATCCCTGCATCGCCTATCTGATGGAGGAGAACACAATGCCGATGCAGGCGCTGGTGATGGCGCACGCCTGCTATGGCCACAACTCCTTCTTCAAGAACAACTATCTGTTCAAGACCTGGACCGACGCCTCCTCCATCATCGACTACCTGCTGTTCGCCAAGAACTACATCACCGAATGCGAAGAGAAACACGGCATAGATGCGGTGGAGAAGCTGCTCGACTCCTGCCATGCGCTGATGAACTTCGGTGTAGACCGTTACAAGCGGCCGCAGAAGATCTCGCTGGCGGAGGAGAAGCGTCGCCAGAAGGCGCGGGAAGATTACCTGCAGACCCAGGTCAACGAACTGTGGCGCACCTTGCCCAAGCAGCACAAGGCCTTGGGAATTGAAGACAGACGCTACCCGGTCGAGCCGCAGGAGAACATCCTCTACTTTATCGAGAAGAATGCCCCTCTGCTTGAACCCTGGCAGCGCGAGATAGTGCGCATAGTGCGCAAGATCAGCCAGTACTTCTACCCGCAAAAGCAGACTCAGGTGATGAACGAAGGCTGGGCCACCTTCTGGCACTACACCATCCTCAACCACCTGTATGACGAGGGCAAGATCAGCGATCGCTTCATGATAGAGGTGCTGCACAGCCACACCAACGTGGTGTACCAGCCCCCTTACAACAGCCGCTACTACTCGGGGATCAACCCCTACGCACTCGGTTTCGCCATGTTCACCGATCTGCGCCGCATCTGCGAGAACCCGACCGAGGAGGACAGATACTGGTTCCCCGATTACGCCGGCACCAACTGGGTGGATACCCTGCATTTCGCCATGCAGAACTTCAAGGACGAGAGCTTCATCAGTCAGTTCCTGAGTCCCAAGGTGATGCGGGAGATGAAGCTGTTCGCCATCGACGATGACGATCTGAAGAACTACCTCAAGGTCTCCGCCATCCACAACGAGGAGGGTTATCGACTGGTACGCAATACCCTGTCGGCCCAGTACAACTTGAGCAATCTGGAGCCCAACATTCAGGTCTACAACGTGGCGGTGAAGGGCGATCGTTCGCTGACCCTGCGCTATGTGCCGCACAACCGGATCCCGCTGGGGGATTCCCGCCACGAGGTGCTCAGGCATCTGCATCAGCTATGGGGATTCGATGTGGTGCTGGAGCAGGATAACGGCGACCTGCCTGCCGACATCATAGGCCGCTGTCCGGAAAAGAAACCGGCCTGAGGCTACTTTCAGCCATAAAAAAACGCGCCTTCTGGCGCGTTTTTTTATGTCGGCATGGTTCGTACACACCATTCCCAACCCCTGGATAATCAAGGGCTGCAGCGCAAAGCCTTGTTATAACTGGCTTTCAACAACAGCCCTTGATCCGGGGCTGATAGCTCTCACGAGCTTTCATTCACCCTCTCGCATGGTCAGGTGTGGTCATTGATGTGGACACTCCGCCGTTAACCCCCGCCCCCCTTCAATGGATTAAATCGGACTGCATCCTGTAGAAAGTCAGGGGCAAAGTGGGCATAAGTCATTGTCTGCTGGATAGTGGCGTGCCCTAAAATCCGCTGAAGCACCAGGATGTTGCCACCGTTTGCCATAAAGTGAGTGGCGAACGTGTGCCGTAGCACATGCACGGCTTGCCCTTTGGGCATGTCCGGCTTCACTGCCTTGAGCGTACCCGCACCTGCAAATAGTTTGCCGATGGGAACAGCAGCCCGTGCCGATTCACGACCCATTCTTGCTCCACCTCCGCGCTGATCGGCACACTATGACTCTTGCCGTTCTTGGTGGCCACAAAGGTGACAAGACGATTCACGACATGCTCGGCCCGCAGCTCGACTACCTCACGCCAGCGAGCCCCGGTGCTTAGGCACAATATCGCCCCCCCGCGATCATCCCCTTCCAGCCGCGCCAACAGCCGGACAAGGCGGCGCCACTTTACCGGGCGGTACCGCTGCCGGTGCTGTTCGGCGGGCAAGAGCAAGGCCAGCTGCAGTTCCCCCTTGAGGGGACGCTGGTTGAACTGGGGTTCGCCTTCGGGCGGGCCGACCGGCCCTTTATCCGCACAGTGCTCGGTAGTGGCTGGTCCCTGCCGGACATAGCCCCAGGCGAGCAGCTGCAGCAGCAACGGGGCGAGGTGTTCAGCCGCACCGACCGGCGCCTGTATGACCGCGCCCTGCAGATGCACCACCAGAGTGACGACTACCTGGGGGAGCATGGCCAGCATCGAGGAGGTAAGCGGGCTCAAGCTCATTGAGGCGCAGGGGCCATCGAGCTGCTGGCCGGGGATGATCTCACCCTGGGGAGTTTGGGCAATATGAACCAGACCACGGTCGGGGATCTGGTCGAGGTGGTGGGGCAGTTGCGCCGGGCAGTCGCCGGCGAGCTGCAACACCTAGAGGCGCCCCGTTCGTGGATGGGGACCAACAGCGTGAACATCTTCCGGCTACTGCTGCAGCTGATGAACGTGGTGGAGCAGCTGGCCGCTGCCACTGCCAGCCATACCCATGGCAGCGGGCCAGCCCCCGGTAACAGCGAGGCCATGACCGGACATGGCCAACAGGCCAAGCAGTTGGCCAGTCAGCTCTCCCCCATCATCGAATAGAGGTGTGCAGATGATCTCACTCACTATCAATCAGGGCACCATGCTCAGCCTGCTGGAGCGCCTGGACGCAGCCTCTCTGCCGCCACCAAGCGCCGGCGCATCACCCAGCAGATAGGCCGGGAGGTGGTCAAGGTGAACCGCCAGCGCATACGGGCAGGTAAAGCCCCCGATGGTCCAAAGTGGGCACCGACAAAGAGCAGGCGCAAGCACAAGCGGCTCACCGGCCTCTCCAAGCGCCTGCGCGCTCTCGGTACCGAGGACGCGGCCATCATCGATTTTGACTCCCGCTTTGCGGGGATGATCGCCAACCAGAACCACCAGGGCATGTCACAGCCGTTCACCGCCACGCCACCCAAATCCGCCAAGCCGAGGACATCAGAGAAGGGCAAGAAGAAGGAGCCATTTAAGCCAACGGATAGCCCATGTACCCGCAGCCAGGCGACACGCCTGCGTGCGCTGGGGTACAAAGTCTTGTCCGAACGCGGCAAGCGCCGCAGCTACCGCAAGCCCTCGATCAAGTGGATACAGGCGCATCTCAGCGTACGACGAGCCGCCATCATCATCCGGACAAACACCGGAGAGACTAGGAAACACCGCTGGACAGTAGAGACCCCAGCTCGCCCTATGCTCCCCCAGGCAAGCAGCGACGAACTGCTGGCCATCACCGCCAAGGCATTCAAGAAGATGGGATGGGAAACCGGCCAGTAACCCGCCGACCATCACACCGCATACAACGGCGACGCACATGCGTCGCTTTTTTGTGGCCAGCCCCCTGCCCTGCAGCCCAGGCGCGACGGAGGAAACGCCCCGCTCACGGAATCCGCACTCCTCCCCCCCCACCTTCGCGCTAAAAATGTGGCATTTTTTGCACAAATAAAATGGTGCAAATCTATCGCCTAACCGGCGCCGTGGCTGGGTTCTTCAGGGGAATTCAGAATTTCACAAAAATGCATTTTGTGATCGTTTTTCGAGAAAACGATCACCCAAGATCTAGGCAAAGAAAAAGGTAAGTCATTGAGGATAAAAGGATAGCGGTTACTTTCCGTGATGATCTCGGGTGGGGTGGTGGATCTGGTTTGACCACAAGGGAGAAACTGGAAAGCCTTATGGCAAAAAGCTTGGCGGGCAGCAAGGAAAAGATCCGAAGATTCACAAGTGATCCATATATAGATCTCGAAAGGGTCCTGAAAGGAACGAATGCAGCGAAACAACGCTACCGCTCACAGTCAAATGTCACATCGGCGTTGTTTAACAACCACATATCTGCGCAGTTTCTACCTTTGGAATCAGCATAACTATCTATACACCACCATAACTGTGATACAGGAGTCCAGCTTCCAAATGGGATTTTTAGGACCGTGTTGCTTTTAGCCAGTGGAAAAATCTTTTATTCAACAACGCCTGTCACATCAGCAATGATGAAACTTTCCTTTTGGGATAGGTTTTTAATCAAAAACTTAATTAAAAAAAACCAGAAAAAGGACAAAAATTAAACAACCACATTAAAAAAATCGTGATGTGCGTCACACAAAGTTCTTTTTTGCATTTACAGCTCCAATTGGATCAGATAAAAGGATTTTACCTCGAAATGTTTCGATGGTGTTAATAGGGAAATTTAAATATGCAAAATGCAAAACAATCCACTAACAAATCAGTCAAGGTATTCTCAGCGCAAGTAAACACTAAAGGTAAAGCGAACCTGTCGTCACTTACCGCTATAGCAAAAGCACACATTGGTAAAAATGGTGAAGGTGATATCTGTGGAAGCTCAACTCGCGTGGTTAGTGGTTAATAATTAACGATATAGACGTTTCTATATTGTAATTTCTAAAAATCAAGAGGGGGAGTTGAGTCCCCTCTTTTTATTACTCAGATGATAGGTAAAACACAATGAATGGATTCAAACTAATAACACCGCATGGCGATTATTTACTTGAGTGTAATACTGACTCAATGTTGGTTAAGGATGTTCTCTTAACTAATCATATTCCATACAACTCCGTTTCGGCATACAAGCTAGATGATACTGGTAAGCCAGAGTGCATCCCATTCCAAACGTCTACTGTAAAGGAGCTAGAAGAACAGCATAAAGGCTTTGATATCGTTTTTCGAGCTGATCGTAACATCGACTATCAAGCAATTATTGGTAAAGATTTGGATGTATACCGTGATGCGAATTCAGTGCCAACGGCTGAATACACCTTTGATAACCATGATGGCTCAAGCAAAAAGCATGTTCTTATGAGTCAGGAAGAGTGTCATGAGTTTGTGAATAGAGAGGTGCTTAAGTTCACTGGAAATTTTGTTGAAGACTATACCAATAAAAATATTGTTGTCGGCATTAGTGGTGGTGGCGATTCAAATACACTTCTAACTAGCCTTATTTATTCTGGCATCCCCAAAGAGAATATCATTCCAGTAATGATGATGGGCATTGCTGATTGGGATAAGGGTTTACATCGTGCGAATAAAATTTGTGAAGATGTTGGTCTAAAACTTAAGGTGGTTGAGTCGAATGAGGTTGATGTCATTATTCGTGGTGAGACGAATGGCGGAAGCTGGGCTGAAGACTTCGAGAGATGCTACCCAGAGTCAGACCTAGAAGTTATTGGAACTTTGGGGATCCGTCTTGTTTTGAGTCATGTTGCAAGAGAGAACGACACAAATATAATTGTAACCGGCCTGAACCTTGAGGATATTCTTGCTGAATCGATGTACTCAATTATTCGTGGTGAAAACCTATCCCCATTCCCCGTAAGAACTATTGACAATATTGATATCTGGTATCCGCTATACCGATGCCCTAAACGAATCCTTGATGGATGCCACCCAAAGCTATCATTAGAAAATTACATGGATAGATACCCAAGTAACCAGTACTGGCGTGCTTGCGGATATTACCTTGCTCAATCTATGTCGACGGTATCCGCAGGCATTGAGTTTCTACTTGTAGATGGCCTTCAAAAACAAAGCCAACAAAACCCACTTGAGCTGAGCTATTACAAAGAACTAGGTTTTAGCGCTTTGCCGAATATTCCGTCAGAATCACTGGAGAAATGGAGGCAGTACATCAATAAAGAAGTTGGGCAACAAGGGGGTTTAAATTGAATATCTTTGCAATCATTCTCGTTGGCTGTTTAACTCAGTTTTCTGGCATCGGCGTTATTGCTACAGCTATCTCTAAGCTTGAGTTGGTTGATAGTTCTGGTGCATTTTCATCTTCAGTATCAATAGCCAACACCTTGGGCATTAGCTTTACAGGGGTTCTACTCGGTGGTTTGTTGGCTCGATATCAAGGGTTTCGGATTGGCTTTTTTGCACCACTATTTTCATCGTTAATGATACCACCACTTATCTTTATAAATAACATCTATGTGATTTTGGCTATAGTTTTTTGTCTCTCTATCATCATTGGTCTAGACAACCCGAACAATAACTCATCACTAAATAAGATGATAAAAGACAAGAAAGACAAAGCCCACACATTCACAAAATATACCACAGCCATGCAATCGTCTGTAATTGTCTCTCCGTTGTTGTCTGCGGGTATTGTGGTGTATTTCGGGCATGAAATTTCATTTATGTTCTTCATGTTATTTTATCTTTTAACTTGCCTGCCTTGGGTTCTGAGTAAGGAGTTGAGACAACTAACATCAAACAAGGAGCTGCAAAGTCAAAATTTATGGTGTGGTTATAAAATAATTATGGACAGTCCGGCTCTGCGAGGACTTACCATATCAAGGATTCTGAACAACCTACTATTTACTGGTCTAATAGTGCTGATACCAATGATGGTGGCAAAATCATCGTCAACAAATGAGCAGTTCACATTTATTCAAAATGTAGTTTTGTCACTTATTAGTGCGGGTTTTGTTGTTAATGGCTTGGTGTCAAACAATATACTAAAAATTCATCCAACTTTAGCTGCGACATTCGCCAAAATGTCTACGCTGTTTGCAGCGCTCGCTATCGCAGTATCAGCAAGTTTTGGTTTTGCTGAATATTCCCTGTATGTGATGGCTTTGATGATTGGGTGGGGGCAGTTCTATTTCCGGATATCTGGAATGACTCTTGGTCAAGCAGTAACACCTCAAGAGCATCTTGGGGAAGTAATCCTAGCTAGCGATACTTTAGTTAGGGGTATTACTGCTGGGTATTCAGTTTGTTTGCTCTTTTTGGTGAATGCGTATGACTCCTTTGTGCCTCTTTTCATTTTTTGTATCATTGGATCTGCTGCGCCTGCTTTCTTGAACCGCTGCTCAAAAATTTACAGAGATGGACTTTCAAGTGAGGTGTGAATGAAAATTTTAACTAAATTAAACCAGAGCCTTATTGAGAACGGGAGCGAGATTAGTAAGGTAAACCGAATTTTGTCGATATTGCTGAGTGACGGGATTCGCGCATTCGAGACAAAAGCAAAATGTGTCGTGATATCAGGTGAGTCTGGCTCAGGAAAGACCAGATTGGCTAACATTATGTCAAATGTTAGCTATAGGACAATGGTTACAATTGATGCCAAGGATTTGTCCGAAGTTGGGTACACAGGTAAAGATCCAACAACGATATTTGAGAAGTTGTATTTATCAACAGAAAACGACAAAAATAAGGCTGAACTAGGCATCGTTCATATTGATGAGTTCGATAAGCTATGCGCGTCCCCATCTGTTGGTAAGGATGTCAATGGGGTTGGGATTCAACAGTCACTACTGAAGCCACTAGATGGGATCGAGGTTGGCATAAACAACCCTAGCGTATCGAGAGTAAATTCACAACCAACCGTAAATTTGAATACTAAGAACATGATTTTTGTATTAACTGGAAGTTTTAACGGAAAACCCATTAGAAACCCAAATGATTTAATTAAATGCGGTTTTATACCTGAACTTGCGAACAGAGTAGATTTTTTCCTTCATCTTGACCGTCCATCAGAGGAAACCCTCTGTCGGTTGGCCGCCAGCGATGAATATTATGGTGCTGCTATTGAGTATGCAAGTAGTAATAAATTAGAGATCTCATTTAAGGAAGATTTTAAAACCAAGTTAGCAAAACTCGCTTACAAGCTCGGAGGAAACTACAGATCTGTTAGTTATCTTTTTAACAATGTGGTTTACGGGAAGATTGCCGAGCTGGTGATAAGCGGAAGTACAGAGTATGTCTTCGGTGGTGAGGATTTGGAGCTAGATTATGATTAATATTTATGATTTAAGAGAATTTTACTCATTAACTATTGATGTGATTCTTAATCGAATATACACAAACTCTAGTCAGATCATTCTCTCGGGGATTATTGATGAAAAGATTCAATTTGGCCTTAACCTTTCGTCTTTATGGGTAACGTCTCATCACCTTGAGAGGCGCTTGAAAGCAATGGCATCACCGCCTATTATTGACAATCTTATTTCAGACAACTCATATAAGGTACATGACTTAGAGTCTGTCTTGCAGTGTTGCAACAAAATATTGAGCTACAAGGAAGATGTATTGCTTGCTCATGAGATTGAGACTGTCCAATTGATAAAAAGCCAACTGTCAAAATCAATGACCTTTGTAGGAGATGAAAAAACTGCTGAGTTTCCTCCTACGAGATCAGATGATATGACCTTTAGTGAGAAGAAAACCTTTAGTGCCAATAGCAACGAAGAACTGGTTTCAAACAATGATAGCTACATTGCTTTTCTGTACTATGTTCTTGTTGATGTAGAAATTTCTGCAATGGAGATTTGCTCACATCAAATTTTAAAAAATAAGAACATGCCAAGAGAGTTTACACTAGATTTTGCAAAGCAAATCTGGGATGAGGCTCGACACGCTCAATATATTTATCAACTATTTATAGAAAAAGGTGGCGACCTTAAAAGTCAGTCATATACAAACAACGTTATCGCGCGTTACATGCAGTCTAATTCGCTATTGGAGTCCCTAGTTATCCAGCAAATACTTCAAGAGGGAAATGCTGTTGAGATAAACCTATCTCTTATCAAGGAACTTACCATATTGAACCGATTGCCTGAAGCAAATGCATTTTACAATATTAATAACGATGAGGCTTACCATGTCAACATTGGTAATAAGTGGATTGGTTATTTGATGGAAGCTAATGAGATTCAAGAGGAAGAATTACTTGAGCTAATGTTAAACGCTGCAGATAAAATTGATATACCTCTGTTTGGTAAGGGGGGGTGGGATTCAGATATAAGGGCGCTAGTGGGTTTTCCTTCTTGGTTTATTGAGGTTAGAGAACAGATATACAATCACTGACATATACTGTCGAACATATAATGTGTAGTGATGTGATGGACGTCCTTCCCCAGGGCTGTCACGTTGTACAGATCTAGAGAAGACCATGAGTTCAAAGGACGAAAGATACCCCATACCGGAACACGACAAGCGGAGTCTTGGTGTGGTCAGGATGACGATATAGAGGTGGCATATGCGTATGTCGAATCAGTTTCTGATACCCATGACATACCATCACCAGCGGGTTAGCGTGGTTGGGCACTAAGGGAGGAATTTCTGGCGGGCATCAGCTATGCAGATACCGGGAAGCAGGCCGCCGAAGTTGGGCTATGCAGCCTTAACTGCTAGAAGACCAACAGCGACGCAGGCGGGTTTTTGAGGTTGTATTTTCTTCCCCTGATATGCCCGTTCCTTCATCAACCGATTTCCCCTGGATGAGCAATGGCGTTTTGAGATCCAAGCCGTGGAACCGGATAGCGAAGTTTAAGTAAAAAGCAACTATCCGCTGGAGTATTGACGATAGTAGTGGATAGCAAGAGCAGTTATCACTGTGATGCATATGGTTGGCTAGCTGGCAGATCCAAAGGCCCCTGCCTTAGCAGGGACCTTTAGTTTGATTTCCTCAATGTGGTCACAGCGTGGACACTGATTGAAATAAATCCTTTTATTTCAATTATCTAAGTTATTAAAATAAGGCGCCCAAAGCGCTTTTTTGTATTGATTCACCAAACACCATTCTCTGATGAGGTGGATAGCCACTATCCCCCCAGAAAAAGAACGAATTCGCGATCCCAATTACAGATTGGATTTGCAGCTTAGTGAATTGAAACGATCTCTATGAATCGTACATGCTACCTAACGTATAAGTTGTTAATTCGTTCAAGCAGACTGTATGGAGATGGTATTACCTGACAGTCTGTGATAGAGCGATTTGATGAGGGTATGGGACGTGTAGACCCAGAAGTAGGTGAGCACATCGAGCGCAGTAAGCCGTATCGGAATCCGCATCTGGTGAAGGACTGTGGATGGTACATGCATCTTCGTCATCATTTTTTCATAGCGGTGTTGATCATTTACGTCACTCGCACGTCTGCCTAACAAAAAAGCCCCAGCGATGACTGGGGCTTTTTCATTCTACTTTCTCGATGTGGTCAACGTGTGGACGCTGTCAAAAACAAATCCTTTTGTTTCAATAGATTACGTTTCATTTCAGGCGCACCAGAAGGCGCGTTTTTCTTTGCATCAGCAATCAGTTATCGCACAGATTGCTCGGCATGTCCTGGCGCAGGCGGGTCCACAGCTTGCCGGACTCGATGCCGTACTGGCGTACCGTCATGAACACGGCCTCGTGATTCTTGGTCTCGGCCAGACCCAGCAAGGTCTTGTAATAGGCATCCGCCGTTTCACGAGCCTGCTTGTCAGAGAAGTAGTAACGCCCAACCCGACTATAGAGCCCCTTGAAGCCATTGAGGATCAGGGCGTAGATGGGGTTGCCAGAAGCAAAGGAGAGCTGGTGATGCAGACGGTAATCGAACTCCGCATACGCTTCCGGAGTGCTGTCCACCGCATTGGCGCCACGCAGTATCTCGGCGGCTTGCTCAGGATTGTTGCGGATCGCGCCACGGATGAAGATGGTGCAGATATTGGTGCGAGCCGACAGCAGCTGGGCCACCAGATCCGGTACCTTGTCCTGATCCAGACGGGCCAAAGTTTCCAGGATGTTGAGACCCGAGGTCTCCCAGAAATTGTTCACCTTGGTCGGTTTGCCATGCTGGATGGTGAGCCAGCCATCACGGGCCAGACGCTGCAGCACTTCGCGCAAGGTAGTACGAGTCACCCCGATCAGCTCGGACAGCTCGCGCTCGGCCGGCAATATGGATCCTGGAGGAAAGCGATTGTTCCAGATGGACTCGATGATGTATTCCTCGGCAAACCCTGCAGGGCTCTGCGCTTTTATGACCATGTAGTGACTCTGTTGTAGTACGCAAAAAGGCCCACGAATAATAGCAAAGCAGAGAGGGCTGGCAAGCAGAAGGTCAGTCCTCTGCTCACATAAGCAGGCTATTTTGTTAAATAAATGTATGTATTTCCACCATGGGTGCCAGCCAACCCCGCCGTCTGGCGATAAAACGGACATTCTCTTGGGCAAGGGTCACTATGTTATTTATAGTTAAAGCCATTTTTGATTAAAATCATGAGGAATCAATCTGATAAGGGACAACATCCGGATGTTCTGGTCGAGCCTGTCTTGACTGCATAGACGCAGATACCCACAACAAAATAGAGATCCATTATTATGCCAATCAGCTTAGGCCAAGCCTTTGCCAGGAACTTCCTGGGCAATGCGCCCCAGTGGTACAAGGCCGCCATTCTGCTATTTCTGCTGATCAACCCGATCGCCTTCCATCTCGACCCTTTCGCCGCCGGCTGGCTGCTGGTGGTTGAATTCATCTTCACCCTGGCCATGGCGCTCAAGTGCTATCCACTGCAACCCGGTGGCTTGCTGGCCATTGAGGCCGTGCTGATCGGCATGACCTCGGCAGAGCAGGTCAAGCATGAGCTGGTGGCCAACATAGAGGTGCTGCTCCTGCTGGTATTCATGGTGGCCGGCATCTACTTCATGAAGCAGTTGCTGCTCTACGTGTTTACCAAGCTGCTGATCCGGATCCACTCCAAGACCCTGCTCTCCCTGGCGTTTTGCCTGGTATCGGCCTTCCTGTCGGCCTTCCTCGACGCCCTGACCGTGATTGCCGTGGTGATCAGCGTCGCAACGGGCTTCTACGCCATCTACCACAAGGTCTCCTCCGGCAAGGATTTCGGCAATCCACACGACCACACCAATGACAATTCCGTCAACGAACTCAATCGCCAGCATCTGGACGACTTCCGTGCCTTCCTGCGCAGCCTGATGATGCACGCAGCCATAGGGACGGCCCTCGGCGGTGTCTGCACCTTGGTGGGAGAGCCGCAGAACCTCATCATAGGTGAGCAGGCTGGCTGGCATTTTGGCGAGTTTGCCATCCGCATGGCACCGGTCACAGTCCCCGTATTTTTCTGTGGCCTGCTCACCTGCATCCTGGTCGAGAAGTGCCGCTGGTTTGGCTATGGCGCCCAGTTGCCGGATGCGGTGCGACGCATCATGGAAGATTACAACCGCTACGAAGAGGCCGAGCGCTCCCCACAAGACAAGGCCAAGCTGATCGTACAGGCGCTGATCGCCCTCTGGCTGATCACGGGGCTGGCCATGCACCTGGCGGCCGTCGGGCTGATCGGGTTGTCTGTCATAGTACTGGCGACCTCACTGACCGGCATCACGGAGGAGCATTCGCTCGGCAAAGCGTTCCAGGAGGCCCTGCCCTTCACCGCCCTGCTCGCCGTCTTCTTCAGCGTGGTGGCCGTCATCATAGATCAGCAGCTGTTCAAACCCGTGATCCAGTGGGTGCTGGCAGCCGAGCCGGACGATCAACTCGCCCTCTTCTATCTGGCCAACGGCCTGCTCTCCATGGTCAGCGACAACGTCTTCGTCGGCACCGTCTACATCAATGAGGTGAAGACGGCCCTGCTCAACAACGCCATCAGCCGTGAACAGTTCGATCTGCTGGCCGTCGCCATCAATACCGGCACCAACCTGCCGTCAGTCGCCACCCCCAACGGCCAGGCCGCCTTCCTGTTCATGCTGACCTCGGCACTGGCTCCCTTGTTGCGCCTCTCCTATGGCCGCATGGTATGGATGGCGCTGCCCTATACCCTGGTGCTGGGGCTGGTGGGTTTCGTCTCGGTGGAGATGCTGCTCGGCCCGGTGACCGAGTGGTTCTATCAGGCCGGTTGGCTGGTGCTCGACAAGGTCACGCCTGCGGTGCTGCCGGCGCTGCACTGATCCCATAAGGGCCCGCCTGGGCCCTTTCTTTTTAGCCCCTGCTCTGCTCTAATTCAGCCACTGTTTTTTCTGTGAGATCAACCAGATGATTGAGTTTCTGCGACGTATCGCCGCCCATCGGCTGGCATGGGGCCTGCTTGCCGCCTCAGCCCTGTTCCTCGAGTTGAGCGCCCTCTTCTTCCAGCACGTGCTGGGCCTGCATCCCTGTGTCATGTGCGTCTATGAGCGGATCGCCACGCTGGGGGTCATATCGGCAGGCCTGCTCGGCATGGTGGCACCGCAGAAGTGGTATGTGCGCTGGAGCGCCCTGCTGCTGTGGGGCTACAGTGCCTTCCGCGGCCTCCAGCTGGCGCTCAAGCATGTGGATTATCAGATGAACCCCTCCCCGTTCAACGTCTGCAGCCCCTTTGCCGACTTCCCGAGCTGGGCGCCGCTGGATCAGTGGGTCCCCTGGCTGTTCTTCCCGGACGGAGATTGCAGCGAGATCAGCTGGCAGTTCCTGAGCTTCTCCATGCCCCAGTGGCTGGTGGCCATCTTCGCCGCCTACCTGCTGGTCTTCGTGGTGGTAGCCATCGGCAACCTGGTCAAGGGCCGCTGCTGCAGCTAAACCAGACTGTGCCACATAAAAAGGGGAGCCACTGGCTCCCCTTTTCTCATGCTGATCTCTCACCCATACAAGATGTGGATCAGGATGCCGCCTTGCTGGCGTTCATCCTGGCCTTCACCATGCCGATCACCATGGGCAGCAGCGAGATGCCGATAATACCGAAGATGAGCAGCGTAAAGTTCTGACGCACTACAGGCAGATTGCCAAAGAAGTGGCCGGCGTAGACGAACGAGAGCACCCACAACAGGCCGCCCACCAAGTTGAACACCAGGAAGCGCGGGTAGGTCATGGCGCCCATGCCCGCCACGAAGGGGGCAAAGGTACGCACGATCGGCAGGAAGCGGGTGATGATGATGGTCTTGCCACCATGCTTGGCATAGAAGGCGTGAGTCTTGTCCAGATAGTCGCGACGGAAAATTTTGGAGTCCGGATTGCGGAACAGCTGCTCGCCGAAGAAGTGGCCAATGGTGTAGTTGACCACGTTGCCGAGCACGGCGGCGATGATCAGCAGCCCAGCCAGAGTATGCACGTCCAGCACGCTGCCCACGGTGAGGGCTCCGGCCGCAAACAGCAGAGAGTCACCCGGCAGGAAGGGTGTCACTACCAGCCCGGTTTCACAGAAGATGATCAGAAACAGGATGGCGTAAACCCAGACACCATAGTTTTCGAACAGCTCTTTCAAATGCACGTCAACGTGCAGGATAAAGTCGATTGCAAACAGGATCAGATCCATTTTTTCATACTCATAAAGTGAACGGCGTGGAGTCTACGCCAATGCATTCAGGGTCACAATCTCCCTATTATGCTCTTTTTAATCAGTGGAAAACGAAATCCAATCGATTCCCTTTTTTACCTGAAAAAGATAAAAAACCGGCTCCTGTTCACCCCTGATTAAGAGGGGAACTGATTCAGTTTTGTTTATCCAGCGTCAGCCTGACGTGTTCAGGCAGGCATTTCTCCCAGCCCCACAGCAACACCAGCAGCAGAGTCACATCATCGAGCCAGCCGAGCAGGGGCACCACATCGGGGATGAGATCCACCGGGCTGATGCCATAGAGCAAAATGAGGATCACCAACCCCTTGGCCCACCAGGGGGTAGCAGGGTGGCGAAAGCCCAGATAGAGGCGACGCACGCGCCGCCAGATGAGCCAGCGTTTGCCCATCAACTTTCGATCAACTCGTGGCGCAGCCGCTGGATCTGGTCTCGCAACGCGGCCGCCTGTTCGAACTCCAGATCCCGCGCATGCTGGAACATCTGCTCTTCCATCCGCTTGATCTCTTTGGCGATCTCGCTGGCGGAGCGGGCATGGTATTCCCCTTGCGGCTCGGCGGCCTTGCGACCGCCCCTGCCCGCCTTGCCCGCGCTGCGGCTGCCCCCCATGTCCATCACGTCCCCCACCGACTTGTTGAGCCCCTTGGGGGTAATGCCGTGTTCGAGGTTGTGGGCATGCTGCAGGGCGCGGCGGCGCTCTGTCTCCTCGATGGCCACCCTCATGGAGTTGGTGATGGTATCCCCATAGAGAATGACCTTGCCGTTGAGGTTGCGGGCGGCACGGCCAATGGTCTGGATCAGCGACCGGGTGGAGCGCAGGAAGCCCTCCTTGTCCGCATCCAGAATAGCCACCAGGGAGACCTCCGGCATGTCGAGCCCTTCGCGCAGCAAGTTGATGCCCACCAGCACGTCGAACTTGCCGAGGCGCAGATCGCGGATGATCTCCACCCGCTCGACGGTATCGATGTCGGAGTGCAAATAACGCACCCGCACGTCGTGATCGGCCAGATACTCGGTCAAGTCCTCCGACATCCGTTTGGTGAGCGTGGTCACCAGCACCCGCTCCTCCACCGCGACCCGCAGCCGGATCTCGGAGAGCAGATCGTCCACCTGGGTGGTGACAGGCCGCACCTCTATCTCGGGATCGAGCAGGCCGGTGGGACGCACCACCTGCTGCACCACGTCGCCACCAGACTTGTCCAGCTCGTAGGGGCCAGGGGTCGCCGAGACAAACACCGTCTGCGGCATCAGGGCCTCGAATTCATCAAACTTCAGCGGCCGGTTGTCGAGCGCCGAAGGCAGCCGGAAACCGTACTCCACCAGGGTCTCCTTGCGGGACCTGTCCCCTTTGAACATGGCGCCTATCTGGGGCACGGTAACGTGGGATTCGTCGATGATGAGCAGGCCATCCCCCGGCAGGTAGTCAAACAGGGTGGGCGGCGGCTCCCCCGGCGCCCGGCCCGAGAGATAGCGACTGTAGTTCTCGATGCCGGAGCAGTAGCCCAGCTCCTGCATCATCTCCATGTCGAACTGGGTGCGCTGGCTGATGCGCTGCTCTTCCACCAGCTTGTTGAGCGACAACAGCTGCTCCCGGCGGCTCCGCAGCTCCTCCTTGATGTGTTCGATGGCGCCCAGTATGGTCTCGCGCGGGGTGGCGTAGTGGGTCTTGGGATAGATGGTGTAGCGCACCACCGTCTGCTCGATGGCACCGGTCAGGGGATCGAACTGGGAGAGCCGCTCCACCTCCTCGTCAAACAGCTCCACCCGCAACGCCAGCTTGTCCGATTCGGCGGGATAGATGTCGATCACCTCCCCCCGCACCCGGAAGGTGCCGCGCTGAAACGCCATGTCGTTGCGGGTGTATTGCAGCTCGGCGAGGCGGCGCAGTATGTCCCGCTGATTGATCAGGTCCCCGACTTTGAGGTGCAGCATCATGCTGAGATAGGCTTGGGGATCCCCCAGACCATAGATGGCCGACACAGAGGCGACTATGATCACGTCCCGCCGCTCCAGCAGGGCCTTGGTGGCCGACAGCCGCATCTGCTCTATGTGATCGTTGATGGAGGCATCCTTCTCGATGAAGGTGTCCGTGGTCGGCACATAGGCCTCGGGCTGGTAGTAGTCGTAGTAGGAGACGAAATACTCCACCGAGTTGTCGGGGAAGAACTCCTTCATCTCGCCATAGAGCTGGGCCGCCAGCGTCTTGTTGGGGGCCAGTATCATGGTGGGACGGTTCAGGGTCGCGATCACGTTGGCCATGGTGAAGGTCTTGCCCGAGCCAGTCACCCCGAGCAGGGTCTGGTGGGCGAGGCCGGACTCTATGCCATCGAGCAGGCGGGCGATCGCCTCTGGCTGATCGCCCGCGGGTTCAAACTGGCTGGCCAACTGGAATAACTTGCTCATGACGACTCCCGGCAAAAAACGGCAAGGCAGAAGTGTACTCCGAGTTGGGGTGGCCTGGGTATCCACTCTCCTGCCCAAGCGGCTATTGACCTCGAAAAGCGAGCTCTGTATAGTGCCCCTCCTTGCCTGATGTTCCCCCGTAGTTCAGTCGGTAGAACGGCGGACTGTTAATCCGTATGTCACTGGTTCAAGTCCAGTCGGGGGAGCCAATTCCTCACCATCTCGGTGCAAGTTATCCACTTTAGTGCTTTCCTCTGCCAATTTTAATGCACAAGCCGCGCCCTGCGGTGACAACCTCTCATTGCTCCCTCTCCCGCCCCGACAGCGTTTTGTTCTGTCACACCTAACTATTTGATTTTTATAGAAACATTTTTTTACCGGTATTTTTTGAACAGCCCTTGCGCCCCAGTATTGGCGCGGCCTGCAGGCTGATCACCAAGTTTCACGCACAGGGTTATCCACAGATTCTGTGGGTAAGTCAGCCAAAGCCAGTCGCGGCCTAGCCTCGCAGGCCATCGCCGCCAGCGAGAGCCCATTTTCCTTGCCGCCCCCATTTTCTGCTGTTTTTGAGCGCCCCCCCGAATGGGTCAAAAGGCCAGCGATCAGATACTTTTTCCAGATATCTTTTCGCCATCCCGTACGCCATGGGTCACCCCCCATCCGGCCCCCCAATACTCGTTTCCATTGCGGTCCATCGTCCCCAGTCAGATATGCTGAAAATACGCCAAACCTGGCCGCCAAACAGCAGGGAATAAATTTTCAAGCTGGGTGTACGGGCCGGGATCACAGATAGCAGGAATCACTCATTGACAGCGGGGCAGACAGAGGGAAATAGAGGTTATTTTCCTGCCAGCCCCGAGGTTTCCCTCGACCATGGCGGCAGCGAGACGCTTTACTGCCGATTAATCCTCCTTTGACGCTTCTTTATTGGTGAGGGATCCGGCACAATATCGGCCCCACTTTTTTCCTCGGTTTTTCCGGGCATGACCATAGATTTCGTGACACTGCTACATCAAAGCGACTCCCTGCTGCTGTTCGTGGTACTGGCCTTCGGCCTGCTGCTGGGCAAAGTCAAACTCGGCAATTTCCAGATTGGCAACACCATAGGCGTGCTGTTTACCGCCCTGCTGTTCGGCCAGATGGGCTTCGAGTTCACCGCCACCACGGAGAACGTCGGCTTCATGCTGTTCATCTTCTGCGTGGGCATAGAGGCGGGACCGCACTTCTTCAGCGTCTTCCTGCGCGACGGCATCCACTACATCACCCTCACCCTGGTGATCCTGCTGACGGCGCTGCTGTTGACGGTGGGGCTGGCCAAGTTCTTCAACCTGGGACCAGGCATGGCCGCCGGCATATTGGCCGGTTCGCTGACCTCGACCCCGGCCTTGGTGGGGGCACAGGATGCCCTGCGCAGCGGCTTGCTCAACCTGCCCCATGGCACCGACATGCAACCCGTGCTCGACAACATGGGGATCGGCTATGCCCTGACCTACCTGGTGGGTCTGGTGGGGCTGATGCTGGTGGTGCGCTACCTCCCCTCTCTGGCACGGCTGGACCTCAACACCGAGGCTCAGAAGATAGCCCGCGAGCGGGGGCTGTCCGACAGCGAGAGCCGCAAGACCTATCTGCCCATCATCCGCGCCTACCGGGTCGGCCCGGAGCTCGCCGCCTGGATCGGGGGACGCACCCTGCGCGAGACCGGCATCTATCCCCACACCGGCTGCTATGTGGAGCGGATCCGCCGCAACGGCATACTGGCGAGCCCGGATGGCGACGCCGTCATCCAGGAGGGGGACGAGATCGCCCTGGTGGGCTATCCCGAGAGCCACGAGAAGCTCGACGTCAACTATCGCAACGGCAAGGAGGTGTTCGACCGCAACCTGCTTGACCTGCAGATAGTCACCGAAGAGATAGTGGTGAAGAACGATGCCGTGGTGGGTCGCCATCTGGTGGAGCTCAACCTCACCGAGAAGGGCTGCTTCCTCAACCGGGTGGTACGCTCCCAGATAGAGATGCCGTTCGATCGCAACATCATGCTGCAAAAGGGCGATGTGCTGCAGATCAGCGGCGAGAAGCAGCGGGTCAAGCTGCTGGCCAACAAGATAGGTTTCATCAGCATCCACAGCCAGACCACGGATCTGGTGGCCTTCACCACCTTCTTCGTGCTGGGCCTGCTGATAGGCTCAGTCTCCCTGGTATTCGGCCAGCTCGAATTTGGTCTGGGCAACGCCGTCGGCCTGCTGCTGGCGGGGATCCTGATGGGCTACCTGAGAGCCAACCACCCCACGGTCGGCTATGTGCCGCCGGGCGCCCTGCGTCTGGCCAAGGATCTGGGTCTCGCCGTCTTCATGGTAAGCACCGGCCTCAAGGCGGGCGGCGGCATTCTGGATCACCTGAGCCAGGTCGGTGCCGTGGTACTCTTCTCCGGCATGCTGGTGACCACCTTGCCGGTGCTGGTGGGCTATCTGTTCGGGATCTGGGTGCTGAAGATGAACCCGGCCCTGCTGCTGGGGGCCATCACGGGCGCCCGCACCTGTGCCCCGGCCATGGACGTGGTGAACGAGGCGGCCAACAGCTCCATCCCGGCGCTCGGCTATGCGGGCACCTATGCGGTGGCCAACGTCATGCTGACCCTGGCTGGCTCCTTCATCATCGGCTTCTGGTTCTAGCGCCGTATCGCACCGCAACAAGAAGGGAGCCATAATGGCTCCCTTCTTCATTTCACCCCCATCACCCGCACGCAACCTAGACCACTGCCTCCCCCTTCCTGACCCGGCCAATCCAATAGGGCCTATTGTGCTATCCGGCTCGTTTTAGCAAACCCAATGAGCTAAGTAGCACTTAGCCTGCCGCTTACACTCAATGAAACGAGTGAGGTACTCATCATGAAACGGTTATGGATCATCCTGAGCTGCTTGCTGTGCACCCTGGCCCCGGCCACGGCGGCGGAGCAGAAAGTGGCAGCCGACGAGGAGCCAGCCTCGCTGGCATTCAGCGCCGAAGAGCTGGCCACCCCCATGCTCGGCGACCTCGATGACATGCTGGCGCGGCGCACCCTGCGGGTGCTGACCACCTACAACAAGACCGGCTACTTCATCAACAAGGGGGTGCAAAGAGGCGTTACCTACGACGCCTTCATGCAATTGGAGAAACGGCTCAACGAACAGCTGCGCAAGGGAAAAAACCTCAAGCGCCACCTCAAGCTGCACATCGTCTTCATCCCGGTAGCCAGGGAGTCCCTGCTCAAGTCCCTCGTCGAGGGCAAGGGTGACATAGCCGCCGCCAACCTCACCATCACGGATCAGCGCAAGAAGCAGGGGGTTGAATTTACCGCGCCCCTGCTGGAAAACGTGCGGGAGCTGCTGATCTCGGGGCCGGCCTCCCCCAAGGTGGAGAGTGCCGCCGACCTGGGAGGCCAGACCCTCTATGTGCGCCCCTCTTCGAGCTACTTCGAGAGCCTGATCGCCTACAACCAGGCGCGCAAGGCGGCGGGTGAACCCCTCATCGACATCCAGCCGGCCCCGGAGGCGCTGGAAGATGAAGATCTGGTGGAGATGGTCAACGCCGGCCTGCTGCCCTTCATCGTCATGGACGAGCACAAGGCCCGCTTCTGGCAGAAGATCTTCCCCGCCATCCGCATCCATGAAGACCCCGTGTTCCGGGAGGGAGGCATCATCGCCTGGGCGGTGCGCAAGGAGAGCCCCCAGCTGCTCGCCATGCTCAACGAGCAGATAGCCGCCCTGCGCGGCAAGGCGACGGGAGAGGCCATCCTGGCCCGTTATCTCAAGCAGAACAAGTTCGTCAAGAGCGCCGCCGCCGAGGCCGAGCGCAAGAAATTCCTGCAGGTGGTGGAGCTGTTTCGCCAGTATGGCGATCGCTATGACGTGGACTGGCTGCTGATGGCAGCCCAGGGCTATCAGGAGTCGGCGCTCAACCAGAAGGCGCGCAGCCACGTCGGCGCCATCGGCATCATGCAGATCATGCCCGCCACCGGCAAGGGGTTGAAGGTGGGCGATATCCGCCAGATCGAGCCCAACATCCACGGCGGCGCCAAATACATGCGCTGGATGATAGATCACTACTATGCGGACGAACCCATGACAGCCCTCGACAAGGCGCTGTTCTCGTTCGCCTCCTACAACGCCGGCCCCGCCCGGGTGGCGCGGCTGCGCACCGAGGCGAAGAAGCGGGGGCTGGATCCCAACGTCTGGTTCCACAACGTCGAGTACGTGGCGGCGGAGAAGATAGGCCCCGAAACCGTGACCTACGTGGGCAACATCTACAAGTACTACATTGCCTACAAGCTGGTGATGGAACAATTGCAGCTCAAGCAGCAGGCAACCGAGGCCATCAAGCAGCAGGGAAGCCGCGACGACAAGGTGTCCGCCCCGCCATCAAAGGGATGAGCCACACCCGGCATCCGCGAGGCTCCCTCTTGCAGATGGGGAGCCTCGCGCGTTTTCACCCTGCGGCAGGGTTCACACATGCCCGCCATGGCCAAGCCCCTCACACCGCCATGACCAGAATGAACACAATGACCACAACAGCCTTAATAGCCATTACGGCCAGATTGTTTTCCAGCCAGACATGATTAATTAACCTTCTCGCAACAATCACAAGGAGTACACCATGTTGCAAGGAACCCTCAAACGCACGTTGCTCTGCTGCCTGCTGGGCGCCAGCCTCGGCGCCCAGGCCAAGATAGACGAAATCCACTTCCTCATTCCGGGCGGTGCCGGCGGCGGCTGGGACAACACGGCCCGCGGCACCGGCGAGGCGCTGACCAAGTCCGGCCTCATCACCACCGCCTCCTACCAGAACATCTCGGCCGGCGGCGGCGCCAAGGCCATCGCCCACCTGATCGAGACCTCGGCCCAGTCCGACAAGACGCTGATGGTCAACTCTACCCCCATCATCGTCAAATCCCTCTCCAAGGAGCTGCCCCAATCGTTCCGGGATCTCACCCCGGTCGCCGCCATCATCGCCGATTATCAGGCGCTGGCCGTGCCGCTGGACTCCCCCTACCAGAACTGGCCCCAGCTGCTGGCCGCCTATGAGGCCAACCCCGCCAAGGTGAAGATAGCCGGCGGCTCAGCCCGTGGCAGCCTGGATCACTTGGTGGCGGCCATGACCTTCAAGAATGCCGGGGCGGATGCCGGCAAGCTGCGTTACGTGGCCTATGACGCCGGCGGCAGCGCCATGGCGGCTGTGCTGTCAGGGGAAACCCAGGTGCTCTCCACCGGCTTTGGCGAGGCGATGGAGGCGGTCAAGTCCGGCCAGATGCGGATCCTCGGCATGACGGCCCCGACACGCATGCCGGATGCCAGCGAGATCCCCACCTTCAGCGAGCAGGGCAACCCGACTGTCTTTGCCAACTGGCGCGGCTATTTTGCCTCCCCCGCCGTCAGCGCCGAAAAATCCGCCGAATTCGCCGCCCTGCTCAAGCAGATGTATGACAAGCCGGAGTGGGAAACGGTCCGGGCCCGCAACAGCTGGACCAATCTCTACCAGGCCGGCCCCGAGTTCACCGCCTTCCTCAACCAGCAGGAGCAGCAGATTGGCGGCCTGATGCGCGAGCTCGGCTTCATCAAGTGATCCCTCAACCTGTGGCGGGCCAGCCCCGCCCAACGGAGTCATCGTCATGCACCTAACCAAGGAGCGACTCGGGGGGCTGCTGTTTTTGCTGCTCTCCCTCGCCTACGGCTATCACGCCACCCAGATCCCCGGCTATCCCGGGGACGAATATGAACCCTTTACCGCCAGCACCCTGCCCTATGCCCTGGCTGGCGTCGGCGCCCTGCTCTCCCTGCTGCTGATCTGCTTTCCGGGCGGGGAGCGGCTGCAGCGTGAAACGGGCAACTGGCGACTGGTCTTTGCCCTGCTGCTGTTGATGCTGGTTTATGGAGTGGCCCTCGGCTGGCTCGGCTTTGTCATCGCCACCACCTTGTTCCTCATCGGCGGGATCCGCTTGATGGGCGAGCAGAGTCTCGCCTTCGCCTGCAAGGTGAGCCTGCCCTTCACCCTCATCTTCTGGGCCCTGCTCACCAAGGGGCTCAACGTCTACCTCGAGCCAAGCCGGCTATTCACGCAACTGCTGGGATAAGGAGAATTCATGTTAGACGGCATTTTGCAAGGACTGGGCACCGCCATGCTGCCCATCAACATCTTCATGGTGATCGTCGGCTGCTTCGTCGGCACCTTCATCGGCATGCTGCCGGGCCTGGGGCCCGTCACCGCCATCGCCCTAATGATCCCCATCACCTACGGGCTGGACCCGGCCTCCGGCATCATCCTGATGGCCGGGGTCTATTACGGATCCATGTTTGGGGGCTCCACCTCCTCCATCCTGATCAACACGCCGGGTTGCTCGGCCAGCATGATCACCGCCATCGACGGCTATCCGCTGGCCTGCAAGGGGCAGGCGGGCAAGGCGCTGGCCATCGCCGCCTACGCCTCCTTCACCGGCGGCACCCTGTCTGCCATCTTCCTGATGGTGGCGGCGCCCCTGCTCGCCAAGGTCTCCCTCTCGTTCCAGTCGGCGGACTACTTCGCCCTCATGGTGCTGGGGCTCTCCGCGGTGGCGGCATTTGCCGGCAAGGGCCAGGTGCTCAAGGCGCTGATCATGGCGCTGTTCGGCATCATGCTTTCCACCGTCGGCATCGACCGCAGCGTCGGGGTGGACAGGTTCACCTTCGATCTCCCGGACTTGCGCGATGGCTTCTCCTTCCTGCTGTTGGCCATGGCCACCTTCGCCCTGGCGGAGATCCTGATGACGGTGCTGCGCCCGGGCAAGGACACCAGCAAGGAGGAGGCGAGCAAGATCCAGCAGCTCGGCTCCCTCAAACTGAGCAAGGCCGAGGTAAAAGAGATAGCGCCGCCCATAGTGCGCTCCTCTGTGCTGGGCTTTCTCATCGGGGTACTGCCGGGAGCCGGCGCCACCATCGCCTCCTTCATGGCCTATGGCGCCGAGCGCAATTTCGCCAGCAAGCGCAGGCAGGAGGCCTTCGGCAAGGGCAGCCTGACCGGCATAGCCGCACCGGAGGCGGCCAACAACGCAGCCTCCAGCGGTGCCTTCGTGCCCCTGCTGACCCTGGGGATCCCGGGCTCGGGCACCACGGCGCTGATGCTGGGGGCCCTCATCGCCTACGGCATCCAGCCGGGCCCGCGCCTGTTCATGGAGCACCCGGATGTGTTCTGGTCGGTGATCATCTCCATGTATCTGGGCAACGTGGTGCTGCTGATCCTCAACCTGCCGCTCATTCCCTATCTGGCCAAGATACTGCAGGTGCCGCGCCCCGTGCTCATCCCCATGGTATTGCTGTTCTCGCTGATCGGGGTCTACCTAGTCTCCTTCAATACCATGGACATCTATGTGATGGCGCTGGTGGCGCTGATCGCCATCGGGCTGCGCCTGCTGGACTTCCCCATGGCTCCCATGCTGCTCGGTTTCATTCTGGGGGGCATGCTGGAGGACAACCTGCGCCGGGCCCTGGTGATCAACGACGGCTCCCTGAGCTTCCTGTGGGAGCGGCCCATCACCCTCGGCTTCACCCTGGTGACTCTGGTGATGCTGCTGTTGCCGGTCTGGCAGTGGTGGCAGGCCCGCCGCGCACCGGCCGCCACGCTGCAATCCGATCCGAGCTGAGTTCGCGGATCTCATAAAGCAAAAGAGCGCCAACAGGCGCTCTTTTGCTTTGCAAACAAGATAGGTGGCTATCCCATTCAGGGCTGGCGATAACGCCGCTCCGGCCGCCCGACAGTGCCATATTCCAGCTCCGGGCTCGCCAGCTGCTGACCCACCAGAAACTCCAGATAGCGGCGCGCCGTGGTGCGGCTCACCCCCACCCGGTTGCCTATCTCCTCGGCGCAGGCCCCGATGCCGGTCAATGCCGCCAGCACCCGTTGCAGGGTGAGCGCGTCTATCCCCTTGGGCAGACCAGCGGCCGCCACCTGCTGCAACGGTGTACCGAGCAGGGTATCCACCGCCTGCTGATCGATATCGGCAAGGGCCGCCAGGGCGGCGCGGCTCTCGGCATAGTTGCCCAGGGTATCGCGCAGTCGCTCGAACACCACGGGTTTGAGGATGAAATCCACCACCCCGAGCCGCATCGCCTCCTGCAGGGCACTCGCCTCCCGTGCGGCAGTGAGCAGGATCACATCCAGGCCGGCCCCGGCCTGGCGCAATTCACGCAAGAGGGAAAACCCTTCGCCATCCGGCAGCCACACATCCAGCAGCACCAGATCGGGTCTGAGGATGTCTATCTGCTCTCTGGCATCGAACAGGGTGAGCGCCACTCCCAGCACCTCGAACCCCGCCAGCCGCTGCACGAAGCGACGGTGGATCTCGGCGATGGCCGGATCATCTTCGACGATCAGGATCTTGATCACTCACACCTCCTTGGGAATGTAACAGACGACGCAACTGCCCTGCGCCGTGGCTTCGATGGTGATGGTCCCCTGCAGGGCATCCAGGGTCTTGCGCACCAGGGAGAGGCCGATGCCGTGATCCGGCTCCGTCTTGCTGCTGACCCCGCGCTCGAACAACCTGTCCGCCAGGGCGGGATCTATGCCGCCCGCCCCGTCTTCCACCTCCAGGATGAGATCCTGGCCGAGATCGCTCAGGGCCACCCGCACCGGCTGGTAGGGCGCGCCGTGACGACGGGTGGCCTCGAAGGCATTGTCGATGAGATTGCCCAGCACTGTCACCAGCTGGGAACCGCTGACGCGAAGGGGGATGTCGTGCAGATGAGAGTCTGGGTCCACCACCAGTACCAGCCCCAGCTCGTGGGCCCTGTGATACTTGCCAAGCAGCAGGCCCGCCACCTTGGGCTTGGCGATGGCCCCCATCAGGAAGCTGAGCAGGGTCTGCTCGGTGGCGGCCTCCCGTCCGATGAAGGCGAGCGCCTCCCGGGTGGCGCCGAGTTCGATCAGGCCGGCTATGGTGCCGAGCTGGTTGTTGTGTTCATGGGTCTGTACCCGCAGCAGGTCGCTGTAAGCCTGCACCTGGGAGAGCTGGGCGCTGAGCTCGGCCAGCTCGTCCTTGCGGCGAAAGCTCGACACGGCGCCGATCAGCTTGCCGTCTCGCACCAGCGGCAGCCGGTTGACGATGAGCTGCTGGCCGTTGAGCACTATCTCTTCATCAAACTGGGGACGGGGATCCTGAATGAGGGAGAGCATGCGGCTCTCTGGCAGCAAGCGGGTGACGGGCTGACCTATGGCCGCCCTCGCCGCCTGCTCGTCAAGACGCAGCAGGCGGATGCCGTTGGGGTTGAGAGAGGTAAGCCGCCCCTGTTCATCTATGGTGAGGATCCCCTCACGCACCGTGCGCAGGGTGCAGTCGAGCTCGGCATAGAGGCGTCCGATCTGCTCGGGCTCGAACCCCAGCAGGGCGCGCTTGTAGCGCCGCGCCAGCCAAGCCGCCGCACCGCTGTTGAGCAAGACGATGAGCAGGGTCATCGCAAGGCCAAAACGCAGGAAACCCTGCAGATCCGCATCTATGTCGCGTACCAGATAACCGACCGACACCACGCCAATCACCTGTCCCATCTCGTTGCGGATCGGCCCCTTGCCGCGCACCGAGACCCCGAGCGATCCCTGGGCACGGGAAATATAGGCTTCTCCTTGCAGGGCACGCCTGGGATCGTCCCCCACCATGGGCTGGCCGATGCGATCCGCATTGGGGTGCACCAGCCGCCGCGCCTCGCTGTCACCGATGACGATGTAACTGGCGCCGACCTCGGCGCGGATCCGCTCCACCAGCAGGTTGAGCCTGGCGGTATCGCCGCGCTTCACCCCGGCGATGACACCGGGTTCACGGGCCACCAGCCGCGCCACATCGAGGGCCTGATCCCCCACCTCGCGGTAGCGTTGCTCGGAGACGTAGTAGTAGCTGGCCCCGCTCAGCAACACCAGTTGCAGCAGACTGACCAGACAGAGCATGAGCAGGAAGCGTCCTTGCAACCCGAGTCTCATGCCTCCTTGTCACCTCGCAACAGGTCGAGCAGCAGGCTGCCGTCGCGCAGGGCCTTGTGCACCTGCACCGAGGTGGGCTTGGTGGGATCTTCGTAGAAGTGGGTGGATTCGATTTGCAGCCGTACCAGGTATTCGGCCGGCAACTGGCTGGCCAGGGACTGGTGCAGCATGGGGAACAGCAACCGATCGGCGCGGGTTATTTCCCCCCCCAGCAGCAGCTTGCCCGGATTGAGCAGGCAGATGAGGTTGGAGAGCACCCGGGAGAGCCGCCCCGCCGCCTGATGGAGAATGTCCTGGCACAGGCTGTTGCCCGCCAGCGCCAGCTCGCACAACTCGCGGATGGTGACGCTCTCGGGCAGATCATGCTCCTGCATCCGCTCGCGCAGATCCCGGTACTGCGCCTCCAGCGCCTGGTTGGTCACTAGCGTGCAGGCGCAGCCAAAGCCGCCGCAGTAGCAGCGCTGGCCGTAGGGCTCGAGCTGCAGGTGGCTGAGATCGCCGAGCAGGGCGGACTCGCTCTCGATGAGCTGGCCATTGACCACCATGCCGACCCCTATGTCGTTGTGCACGAACACCAGCACAGCATCGGCGCAGTTTTTGGCCGCGCCCCATTCCCGCTCGGCCTGGATCCAGGTGCGCACGTCGCCACTGACCAGCACGGGCACCGCGAACGCCTCCTGCAGGGTAGGGCCAAGGGGCCAGTTGCGCAGATCATAGAAGGGGAAGTGCTTGACCATGCCGGAGTGGCGCTCCACCTGCCCCGGCAGACAGAGGGCGATGCAGGCAAGGCGCAGCGCCTTCTTGGGCAAAAAGCCCTCGATGGCGCGCACCAGGCTGGCCAGCAGGTCGGCACGCTCGGCCTCGCTGAAGGTGTGGCGATGACGGGCGAGGGAGCGACCGGCCAGATCGAACAGGGCCATGTCCACATAGCCACGGCCAAGACGCATGGAGAGAAACTGGAAGCGGCGCTCGTTGATGCGCAGCAGGGTCTGACGGCGACCACGGCCCACCGAGCTCTCGCCACAGGTCACCACCAGACCGCCATCGAGCAGTTCACGGGTGATCTTGGTGATGCTGGCCGGAGAGAGGCCGGTCAAACGGGACAGATCGGTACGGGACAGCTCCTTGTGCTCCTCCAGGCTGGCGTAGACCAGGCCATAGTTGAGCTGACGGATCAAATCGATACTGCCTTTCACGATCTCATTCATAGGATATGGGTTAACGAAAAGAGCGGATGGTGACAATTTTCCCACATTCTCCGCCAATCCCCAAATTTGCCGTCTGGAAATCACGTCCAGACGGCAAAAATGCGATCAGTAGCGGAATTGGGAGACGAGTTTGCGCAATTTGTCACCCGTGCTGGCCAGATCGCGGGTGGTGCTGTTGGACTCCACAGCCGCGTCGGTCAGCTCGCTGACGATCTGCTGTATGGCCACCAGGTTCTTGTTGATCTCCTCGGAGACCGCATGCTGCTCCTCGGCCGCCGTCGCTATCTGGATGTTCATGTCGTTGATGGTGCTGACCGCCATCACCATGCTGTCGAGGGAGGTAGCGATGTGACTCGCCTCCTGTACCGTCTCCTGGCTGCGCTCCTCGCTGGCCTGCATCACGTCCACCGCCTGTTTGACGCCGCTTTGCAGCCGCTGCAGCATCTCGTTGATCTCCTTGGTGCTCTGCTGGGTACGGCCCGCCAGGGAGCGCACCTCGTCAGCCACCACCGCAAAGCCGCGCCCCTGCTCGCCGGCCCGGGCCGCCTCGATGGCGGCGTTGAGCGCCAGCAGGTTGGTCTGCTCGGCGATGCCGCGAATGACCTCGACCACGGATCCTATCTTGCCGGTCTCCTGCGCCAGCTGCTCTATGACGCCGGAGGCGGTATGCACCTCGCCCACCAACCGGTTGATGCTGTTGATGGCGCTGCCCACCACGCCACGGGCGGCATCGGACTCGCGCGCCGCGTCGCTGGTGGCGGTGGCCGCATTGGAGGCACTGGCCGCCACTTCCTGGGCGGTGGAGCTCATCTCGGTCACGGCGGTGACCACCTGATCCGTCTCCCGGCTGTGGCCGTGCATCTGATGGTCATAGTGCTCGCTCAGGTGGTGCAGCTTCTCCACCGCACTGAAGAGGTGATTGCTGGTCTCTCCCACCTGACTCACCACCGACTGGATCCGCTCGACGAAGCGGTTGAAGGCGGTGGCCAGCTGGCCAATCTCGTCATGACTCTGCACCTTGAGGCGCTGGGTCAGATCCCCCTCCCCGTCGGCTATGTCGTTGAGGGCCGACACCGCATCCGCCAGCGGCCGGGTGACCCGATTGCCGATCACCACAGTCACCGCCAGGGTGATCCCCAAGATCACCAGAATGAGCAGCACGCTGCTCTGCAGGGAGTCGTGCATGTTGCTCTCACGCTCGGTGCGCAGCGCCGCCAGTTCGTTGTCGATGTCATCGATGTAAAAGCCCGTGCCTATGACCCACTGATACTTGTCGAGCACCAGGTTGAAGGAGAGCTTGGGCGCATCCCGCCCGATGGAGGGCTTGGCGGTCCAGTACTCGGAGAAGCCATCCCCCTGGCGCGCCGCCTTGACGATCTCCTGGATCAGCAGCTTGCCCTTGGCATCCTTGTCCTGCCAGCGGTTCTTGCCCTCCATCTCGGGGCGGGTCGGCAGCAATACCGTATTGCCCTGGAAGTCATAGACGAAGAAGTAGCCGTCGCTGCTGTAGCGCAATGGTCGCAGGATCTCGGTGACCTGCTTGCGCGCTTCCGGGCTGTCTGGCTGGTTGTAGGCCGTGTCGACGGCCGTCTTGGCAAGCATCAGGTAGCTGCTGAGCAACGCCTTGCGCTCCTTGATCGCATTCTCCCGCGCCGCCACCAGATCGGCTTCCAAATCGCTCTTGGAAATCATGTAGTTGCTGAGGTTGACCACCAGGGCCATCAGGAGCACGGGGATGGCTCCCAGCAACAGAATTTTCTGCTTTAGCGTCATCATTCACATCCTTGCAGCTGTTTTTATTGGTGTTCCGTTCCTACCCAACCAGTATAGGGCGCTGGTCGGCGGGGACCCGCTTTCGCTACAATCCCCGCACCTTTATCTATCGACCCTGATGGGCTGACACATGAACAAATGTCCTTGCGGTTCAACTCTTTCTCTCGAACTGTGCTGTGGATCACTGCACCAGGGGGCCGAGGCGCAAACCCCGGAGCAGCTGATGCGCTCCCGTTACAGTGCCTTCGTGCTGGGGCTGGGCGACTATCTGGTGCACAGCTGGCACCCTGATCACCTGGGGGGATTGACCGCGGATCAGCTCTCCCAGACCGACACCCGCTGGGACGGGCTGGAGATCCTCGCCACCCAAGGCGGCCCCTCGGACGAGACCGGCGTGGTGGAGTTCAAGGCCTGGTTCAAGGAGGGGGATGAGCGCCACTGCCTGCATGAACGTTCCCGCTTCGTGCGTTATCAGGGACGCTGGGTCTACACAGATGGCGAACAGGATCCGGCACCGCTGCAGGCGGGGCGCAACGACCCCTGCCCCTGTGGCAGCGGCAAGAAGTTCAAGAAATGCTGTGGCTGAACCAGTCTCATGCAAAGAGAGGGGGCCCTGGTGGCCCCTTCTCTGTTATGGGAGTGTGACCAGAGTCACGATTTGCTCATTAGCTCGCGCACGAATGAGCGTTTACGAGCATTAATTTGGCCCATATCAAACATTTTCGGCCAGAGAGGCGCCACACTGGCGTCATCTGGAAGAGATGAGACGGGCAAGAATGAAAAGAATAACCACACAAGTCGTCATCATAGGGGGTGGCGCCACCGGGGCCGGCATCATGCGCGATTGCGCACTGCGCGGCATCGACTGCATTCTGCTGGAGCGGGATGACATCGCCGCCGGGACCACGGGCCGCAACCACGGCCTGCTCCACTCGGGCGCCCGCTATGCGGTGACGGATCCGGAGTCCGCCCGCGAGTGCATTCAGGAGAACCACATCCTCAAGCGGATCGCCAGCCACTGCGTCGAGGACACGGGCGGCCTCTTCGTCACCCTGCCGGAAGATGACATCAATTTTCAAAACACCTTCATGGACGCCTGCGCCCTGGCGGGTATCGACGCCCGCCAGCTGGATCCGGCCGATGCGCTGCGCCTCGAGCCCAACGTCAACCCGGCGCTGATCGGCGCCATTCAAGTGCCGGACGGCACTGTCGATCCCTTCCGCCTCGCCGCCGCCAACGTGCTGGATGCGAAAGAACATGGCGCGCGCATCTTCACCCACAGCAAGGTGCTGGGGCTGCTGCGCACCCAGGACAGGGTCCATGGCGTCAAGGCCATCAACACCCGCACCGGCGAGGCGTTCGAGGTGGAGTGTCAGGAGGTGATCAATGCCGCCGGGATCTGGGGCCAGCAGATCTGCGAGTACGCCGATCTCGGCATCCGCATGTTCCCGGCCAAGGGCTCGTTGCTCATCATGGATTACCGCATCAACCAGATGGTGCTCAACCGCGCTCGCAAACCGGCGGATGCGGACATTCTGGTGCCGGGCGATACCATTTCCCTCATAGGCACCACCTCGAGCCGCATCGACTACCACAAAATTGACCAGCTCACCGTGGATCCGGACGAGGTGGAAGTGCTGCTGCGCGAGGGGATCAAGCTCGCCCCCATCATGGCGCGCACCCGTCTGCTGCGCGCCTACGCCGGGGTTCGCCCGCTGGTGGCGGTGGATGGCGACGAGACCGGCCGCAACATCAGCCGCGGCATAGTCCTGCTCGATCACAGCGATCGTGACGGCCTGCAGGGCTTCAACACCATCACAGGCGGCAAGCTGATGACCTATCGGCTGATGGCCGAGTGGGCCACCGACCTCATCGCCAGGAAGATAGGCAACACCAAACCGTGCCGCACCGCCGAGCTGAGCCTACCCGGCTCGCGGGATCCGGAGAAGGTCTCCGCCCCCGGTCTGTCGGCCCCGGCAGAAGGCTCGGCCCAGTATCGCCACGGCGAACGGGTCATCGCCTTCTTTCGCGACAACCCCAAGGCCAACGCCCTCATCTGCGAATGCGAGATGGTGACGGCCGGTGAAATCGAGTACGCCCTGCGCGAACTGGACGTGGACAACCTGGTGGATCTGCGCCGCCGCACCCGTCTGGGCATGGGCCCCTGTCAGGGTGAGCTGTGCGCCTACCGGGCAGCCGGCCTGATGCAGGAGTACGGCAAGGCCGATGGCCGCCAGGCCTGCGTCATGCTGCGCCAGTTCCTGGAGGAGCGTTACAAGGGCACCCGTCCCGTGCTGTGGGGCGATGCCCTGCGCGAGGCGGAGTTTACCTACTGGATCTACGAAGGGCTGTTTGGTCTGGGAGAGTGGACGGCGCCCCACCTGGTGGCCGAGCCCCCCTTCCCCCTCGACCCCGTCACCAGGACAGAAGACCACAGCCAGGCCCCATTGACTCAAGGAGTGCAGTCATGAAATTTGACAGTATCGTGATAGGTGGCGGCATGGCGGGCCTCTCGGCGGCGCTGCGCCTCGCCGAAGCGGGTCAGAAGACGCTGCTGATGGCCTCTGGCCAGAGCGCCTTGCACTTCTCCTCCGGCTCGGTTGATCTACTGGAGAGCGACGGCGATCCCCGCGCTGCCCTGCCCGCCTTCATGGCCGAGCACCCGGATCACCCTTACAGCAAGGTGGGCCTGACCAACATAGAGGCGAGCCTCGCCGATCTGCAGCGCCACTGCCACGAGCAGGGGCTGCCCCTGTTTCGCCAGGAGACCAACCACCAGCGGCTGACCCCCATAGGCACCCTGAAATCCACCTGGCTATCGCCCCATACCTGCGCCTGCCAGACAGATGCGCCCGCCCCCGATGCCATCCTGCTGGCTACCCTGGAAGGGTTTCGCGACTTTCACCCGGCGCTCGCGGCCGCCAACCTGGCGACCCATCCGCGCTTCGCCCACTGCCGCATCATGACGGGTGAAATTCGCCTGCCCCAGCTCGCCGAATTCAGCCGCAACCCCCACGAGTTTCGCTCCGCCGACATAGCCCGCCTGTTTGACAAGCAAAAGGGCGACCAGCCCGATCTGCTGGCCGATCTGGCCCGCGAGATCTGCCGCATGGTGCACGAGAGCAGCGATCCCGGTTGCCGCCATGTGGTGTTGCCCGCCTGCCTGTCGCTGGGGCTGGTCGGCCCCCGTCTGGCGGAGCTGGAAAAACGCACCGGCTGCACCATCAAGGAGGTGGCCACCATGCCGCCCTCACTCATCGGCATGCGGATGCAGGAGGCGCTCAAGCGCCGCTTCCTGGCCCTTGGCGGCACCTTCCTCACCAGCGAACGGGTGCTGGGCGCCCGCTATGAGGGGGACAGAGTGATAGGCGTGCACAGCCAGAACGGCGACGATCAGCTGTTCGAGGCGGACCACTTCGTGCTCGCCTCCGGCAGCTTCTTCAGCCGCGGCCTCGAATCCCGGCTGCGCGGCATTCGCGAACCCATCTTCAACGCCGACGTGCTGAGCCTGGAGGAGCGCGATGCCTGGGCCGGTCGCCGCCTGTTCGACCACCACCCCTTCATGGGCTTCGGGGTCAAGACGGACGACAAGCTGCGGGTAATGCGCGGTGGCAAGCCGCTCGCCAACCTCTATGGGGCGGGCAGCGTGCTGGCCCATTACGACCCGATCAAAGAGGGCTCAGGCTCCGGTGTCGCGGTTGCCACCGGCTGGCAAGCCGCCGGCCATATTCTGGCAGGGGTGTGAGATGCCCACCCTGCATTTCCTGACTGCGGGCAGCCCGCTGCCCGCTCGACAATCCCATTGCCGCGTCCCTTGTGCTTTCAATCCGGCCCGGGAGGAGTAAATCATGCTACTGGATCACGCCAACCAAACCTTCGATCAGTGCATCAAATGCACCGTCTGCACCGCCTACTGCCCGGTGGCCAAGGCCAATCCCGCCTACCCGGGCCCGAAGCAGGCCGGTCCCGATGGGGAGCGGCTGCGCATCAAGAGCCCCGAGCTGTTCGACAGCGCCCTCAAGTACTGCACCAACTGCAAGCGCTGTGAAGTGGCCTGCCCGAGCGGGGTCCGCATCGGCGACATCATCGCCAAGGCCAAGCACAAATACAGCGACTTCAAGCCCGGGATCCGCGAATTCGTGCTCTCCCATACCGACCTCATGGGCGGCATGTCCACCCTGATGGCGCCCGTGGTCAACTTCACCACAGGGCTCAAGCCGATGAAGCTGGTGCTGGACAAGGCGCTGGGGGTCTCCTCCCACCGCGACCTGCCCAAGTATTCGCAAGGCACCTTCCGCGGCTGGTACAAGAAGCAGAAAACCAGCCAGGCCCGCTTTGAACGTCAGATAGCCTATTTCCACGGCTGTTACGTCAACTACAACCACCCGCAGCTCGGCAAGGAGCTGATGCAGGTGCTCAACGCCATGAACATAGGCATGCAACTGCTGGAGCGGGAGAAGTGCTGCGGCGTGCCGCTGATTGCCAACGGCTTCATGGACAAGGCCAAACAGCAGGCGGCCTTCAACATCAAGCAGCTGGAGAACACCCTGCTTGGCAACGAGATGCCACTCCTGGCCACCTCCTCCACCTGCGGCTTCACCCTGCGGGATGAATACCCCCACCTGCTGGAGCAGGACAACCACAAGGTGCGGGATCGCATCTCGCTGGTGACCCGCTTCCTGTGGAACGAGTTCTACCGGGGCAACAAGCCGGCCATGAAGCCGCTCAATCTGCACATCGCCTACCACACCCCCTGCCACATGGAGAAGATGGGCGGCGTCATCTACACCCTCGAATTGCTGCGCGCTATTCCCGGAGTCAAGGTGACGGTACTGGAGTCCCAGTGCTGCGGCATCGCCGGCACCTACGGCTTCAAGTCGGAGAACTACGAGACCAGCCAGGCCATAGGAGAAGGGTTGTTTGATCAGATAAACCGCCTCAAGCCTGATCTGGTCATCACCGACTGCGAGACCTGCAAGTGGCAGATAGAGATGAGCACGCCGTTTCGCTGTGAACACCCGATCCACCTGCTGGCCCAGGCGCTGGCATAAGAGATCACAGCGGCAGATGGATATAGAGATGAGCACTCCAATTCCCCGCTGTGAGCATCCCATCCACCTGCTGGCCCAGGCGCTGGCATAAGAGATCACAGTGGCAGATGGATATAGAGATGAGCACTCCAATTCCCCGCTGTGAGCATCCGATCCACCTGCTGGCAAAAACGCTGGTCTGATAACGCCATCACCCACAAATGGATAAACGCAGAGCCGGCAATCGCTGGCTCTCTTTATTCCCCGTATCCATCGAGGGGCTGGGTGATCAGGCGCGGATCACCCTGCATGGAAACGGGTGATGACAAGGGCGCTCAACATGATTGAATCCGCTGATTCAGCCCTTGTTTTGCCTCTCTTTGGCGCCATCAAGATTGAGTATTTATGCAAATTTACTTTTATATCCCGAAATAGATAGACCACCCCCTACCCCGCAGCACATTCCTTGCAGGACAAGGCTTGCCGACCCCACTCACCGGCAAATGACAATAGTGTCGGTTAACTGTGGTCCAATAAGTTGAGTTTCCTCATAATTTAACCGGGATCTCATTTCCGGCACTTGCCTTCCCCGGCAATTGATCTAGCGCAAGCCCCGCCTCGATAAATCATCATTCATTTTACCCATTTGGTAATATCCAGCCCGAGCAATCGCATAATTACATGGGTTTTATTCACTAATAACAATTAATCGGCCTGCCTGCTCCTGCCTAGTGCGGGGGCTGATGCCCACATCCAGGATGGAACGGTCAGGTCTGGCAATGAGATCGATTTGGGAGTGATGATCGTGAGTTCACACAACAGACAGACCAGACTGGGCCTAGCCGCCCTGCTGCTTACCACCTGCCTTGGCGCCAGCGGCTGGGCACAGGCGGCCGACGAGGCACAGCCCAAGGGCAAGATAGAGGCGCGCAGCGAGCTGTTCGCCAAGGATCACGCCGATCAGTTCCGCAGCTGGAAAGGCACCAGCGAGAGCAAGGAGCGCACCGACGCCCTGGCGGATGATCCGCAGATGGTGGTGCTCTGGGCCGGCTACCCCTTCTCCAAGGATTACAACAAGCCGCGCGGCCACTTCTACGCCCTGACCGACGTGCGGGAAACCCTGCGCACCGGCGCCCCCAAGACCGCCGAGGATGGCCCCCTGCCCATGGCCTGCTGGAGCTGCAAGGGCCCGGACGTGGCCCGCGTCATCAATGAAAAAGGCGAAGATGGCTACTTCAAGGGGATGTGGGCAAAAGGCGGACCCGAGATAGTCAACACCATAGGTTGCGCCGACTGCCACGACACAGCCTCGAAAGAGTTCAAGGAAGGGAAACCTGCCCTGCACCTCTCCCGTCCCTATGCCGACCGCGCCATGACCGCCATCGGCAAGCCGTTCAAGGAGCAGGGGCGTTTCGATCAGCAGTCCCAGGTGTGCGGCCAGTGCCACGTGGAGTACTACTTCAGCGGCCCCACCAAGGCGGTGAAATTCCCCTGGGACAAGGGCACGACTGTTGAGCAGATGGAAGAGTACTACGACGAGATCGGTTTCGCCGACTGGACCCATGCCCTCTCCAAGACCCCCATGCTCAAAGCCCAGCATCCGGAATATGAGACCTGGCGCGCCGGCATCCACGGCCAGAACAACGTCGCCTGCGTCGACTGTCACATGCCCAAGGTGCAGAACGATCAGGGCAAGGTCTACACGGATCACAAGGTAGGCAACCCCTTCGATCGCTTCGATCAGACCTGCCGCAACTGCCACACCCAGAGCAAGGAGATGCTGCAAGGCATAGTCCAGCAGCGCAAGGATGCCGTCACCGAGATCAAGCTCAAAGTCGAGAAGCAGCTGGTGCACGCCCACTTCGAGGCCAAGGCGGCCTGGGATGCCGGCGCCACCGAGGCCGAGATGAAAGACATTCAGCAGGACATCCGCCACGCCCAATGGCGCTGGGACTTCTCCATCGCCTCCCACGGGGTGCAGATGCACGCACCGGAAGTGGCGCTGCGCATGCTGGGTACCGCCCTGGACAAGGCCGCCGACGCCCGCACCAAGCTGGCTCGCCTGCTGGCGGCCAAAGGGATCAGCCACGAGATCGCCATTCCTGACATCTCCAGCAAGGAGAAGGCCCAGGCCGCCCTTGGCATGGACATGAAGCAGATGAACAGCGACAAGGCCCAGTTCCTCAAGACCACAGTCCCCGCCTGGGATGCCGAGGCCAAAGCGGCCGGACGGCTCGCACAGTAACGAGATTTGCGGGCCCGCCGAGTCGGGCCCGCAATCGGATGGAGGCTTCCTATGGGTGATTTAACGATGGATTTCTTACGACTGATGCTGATGGCAGCCATGCTGCTGACCAGCCTGCAGGGCCAGGCCGCCGATGCGACGAGCGCGCCTGCGGCCCTCCCCGCCACCCACGAGGTGGAGTTTTTGCGCAATCCCGATGCGGCCTGTAGCGACTGCCACAAGGAGCAGGCGTACGGCATGCACGGCAAGCATGGCCAGGCAACCAACCCCAACAACCTGGCGCCGGTCACCTGCACCAACTGCCACGGCCAGCCCTCACCCCAACACAGGGAAGGGGTCAAGGACGTGATGCGCTTCAGTGACAGCTTCACCAACAAGCAGAGCACAGAGAGCTACCCCATCGCCGAGCAGAACGGGGTCTGCATGAGCTGTCACGAGCCCAAACCCCTGCGCGAGGCGCTCTGGGCCCACGACGTGCACGCCACCAAGCTCACCTGCACCAGCTGCCACCAGCTGCACCCGGCCAAGGAGCCCATGGTGGAGATCCCGGAGAAGTCCCGCATCAAGCTCTGCGTCGACTGCCACAGCAAGCAGCATGAAGCCGTCAAGGCGGCCAAGGCGAACGCCACCCCGGACAAGGAGGCACAATGAGCTGCTCTCGCCGTCACTTCATGGCGGGGATAAGCGCGGGGGCCCTCATCATGATGACGGGGCCGACCCGCTCCCTTGCCACTACCCTCGCTCACAGCCAGACCATAGACGGGGTACGCTATGGCATGATCCACGACGAGGCGGCCTGCATCGGCTGTACCGCCTGCATGGATGCCTGCCGGGAGGTGAATCAGGTGCCGGAAGGGGTCTCGCGGCTCGAGATCATCCGCTCCGGCCCCATAGGTACCTTCCCCGATGCCGAGTACCACTTCTTTCGCAAGTCCTGCCAGCACTGCGACAACGCACCCTGCGTGCACGTCTGCCCGACCGGCGCCTCCCATATCCGCAAGGAGGATGGCATAGTCGACGTGGACCCGGACTTGTGCGTCGGCTGCATGTATTGCCTCGCCGCCTGCCCTTATCAGGTGCGCTTTATCAACCCTGTGACCAAGGTTGCCGATAAGTGCGACTTTTGCCGCAAGACCAACCTGGCGGCGGGCAAGGAGCCGGCCTGCGTGGTCTCCTGCCCCACCAAGGCGCTGGTATTCGGCAATCTGGATGATCCCGATAGCCCCATCGCCAAACGGCTGGTGAAGGAGACCACCTATCGCTACAAGCAGGCGCTCGGCACCTCGCCCAAGATGTACCGCGTGCCCAAAGGGGAGATAAAGTCATGACGATGCAAGAGGCGTTTCACTTCCCCTCGCTGGTGTGGGGATTTGCCCCATCGCCATCTACCACGGCAATAACCAATGGAGGGAATGACCATGTGGCATGACGCATTTCACTTCACTTCCCTTGTCTGGGACTGGCCCATCGCCATCTATCTGTTCCTGCTCGGCATCTCCGCCGGGGCCACCAGCCTCTCGGTGCTGTTGCGCCGCAAAGGGGCTGGCAGCGAGAGCGGCATCATCAAGGCGACCGCCATTCTGGCGCCGGTGAGCGTGGTTCTGGGGTTACTGATCCTTATCTTCCACCTGGCCCGCCCCTGGACCTTCTGGAAGCTGATGTTCCACTACCAGTTCGACTCAGTGATGTCCATGGGGGTCATGCTGTTTCAGGTCTATATGGCTGTGCTGTTTGCCTGGCTGGCGGTGGTATTTCGCACCGAGATCGAGACCCTTCGCAGCCGGTTGCTGAAAGAAAAGTTCGCCTTTGTGGATGGGCTGATCGCCCTGTTGGCACGCTTCGAGCGGCTGCTGGCGCCGCTGCTGTTGCTGCTCGCCTTGCTGCTGGGGGCCTACACCGGCTTTCTGCTGTCGGCGCTCAAGACCTATCCGCTGCTGAACAACCCTGTGCTGCCAGTGCTGTTTCTGGTCTCCGGCATCAGCTCCGGCATCGCCTCCACCATCTTGCTGGCGGTGACCCTGTTCAAGGAGAACCACCACAGCCTGGGGGTGAGCTTCGTGCATCGCTTCGAGCGGCCGGTGCTGGCGGTGGAGGTGCTGCTGCTGGTCTGCTTCTTTACCGGTCTCTACTTCGGTGGCGGCCAGAAGGAGGTGGCCATGTGGGCGGCCATCGGCGGCGGCTTCTGGGCCCAGGTGTTCTGGCTCGGGGTAGTGGGCATCGGCATGCTGCTGCCCCAGCTGGTCGGCCTGTTGGCCCCGGCGCCCCTGCGGGAAAAAAGCGGCTATCTGGTGCTGGTCTGCAGCCTGACCCTGGTGGGGATACTGCTGCTGCGCTACTTCGTGCTCTACGCCGGTCAGATGACGGTGGTATAAGAAACAGGTCACAAGCGCCAGCCGCCCTCGGGCGACTGGCGCTTGTTTGTTGTCGAGTCAGTGGATGTTATGCCCCAGCGCCGGCCCGATGCGGACGCTGCGGCATAACATGAACAAATAAGTAGAACCGGAGGTTGTGTGCTGGCTGAGCTCGGCTATCTCTCACTGTTGCTGGCAACGGCGCTCTCCCTGCTGCAAGGCACCCTGCCCTGGCTGGGTCTGCGGCTCGCCTCCCCGGCTCTGTTGGGCTGCGCCAAGCCGCTGGCACAGCTCAATGCCGCCCTGCTCGGGGCGGCGCTGTTGCTGCTCGCCAGTTGCTTCGGGCTCGATGACTTCACTCTGGTCTATGTGGCCCAGCACGCCAACAGCGCCTTGCCCATGGGTTTCAAGCTGGCGGCCGTGTGGGGCGGCCACGAGGGCTCCATGCTGTTCTTCGTGTTTGCGCTGGGGCTGTGGGGCGCCCTGGTGGCGCTCTGTTCGACACGGGTCGATCCATTGATCCGCACCCGAGTGCTGGCCATCATGGGACTGATCGTCGGGCTGTTCGGCCTCTATACCCTGATCTTCTCCAGCCCGTTTGACCGCCAGTTCCCGGGACCGCTGGAGGGGCGAGATCTCAATCCCATGCTGCAGGATATCGGCCTCATCATTCACCCGCCCCTACTCTATCTCGGCTACGTCGGCTTTGCGGTCAACTTCGCCTTCGCCATGGCGGCGCTGCACTCGGGCCGACTGGACGGCGCCGTGGCCCACTGGAGCCGCCCCTGGGCGCTGGGCTCCTGGGTGTTTCTCACCGCCGGCATAGTGCTCGGCTCCTGGTGGGCCTATTACGAGCTCGGCTGGGGTGGCTGGTGGTTCTGGGATCCGGTGGAAAATGCCTCCCTGCTGCCCTGGCTGCTCGGCACAGCCCTGCTCCATGCCCTGATGGTCTGCGAGAAGCGTGGGGCCTACGGCCACGGCGTCTTGCTGCTCTCCATCTTCACCTTCTCGCTCAGCCTGCTCGGCACCTTTGTGGTGCGCTCCGGGGTGCTCACCTCGGTGCACGCCTTCGCGGTGGATCCCAATCGCGGTCTCACTCTGTTGCTGCTGCTCGGTCTGCTATTGACCACGGCACTCACCCTGTTTGCGCTGCGGGCCGATACCCGCGCCCCCTACGCCCGCTTCGGCTTACTGTCAAAAGAGGGGCTGCTGGGCGCCACCATACTGCTGCTGTCGGTGGCCTGCGCCTGCGTGCTGCTCGGCACCTTCTACCCCATGGTGTTCCAGTCCCTGCACCTTGGCTCCCTCTCGGTGGGCGCCCCCTATTTCAACGCTGTTTTCGTGCCGCTGGCGCTGGTGCTGATGGCGCTCATGACCCAAATCCCGCGCCTGCGCTGGCAGGGGCTGATGGCATCTTCCCGCCTGCGGATGCTGCTGCCTCCACTGCTCGGCCTGCTGGGGGGGGGCCTGTTCAGCCTCAGTTATAGCGAGCAGGGAACCCTCCCCCCCCCCCCCCCCCTAGGCTGGAGCAACCTGATCGCCAACATGGTGAGCCTCTGGCTAATCGCGAGCCTGCTGCTCAATGTCTCATTCAAGACTCGCGACCTGAGTGCCAGCCGGCTCGGCAGCCTGCTGGCCCACCTCGGGGTGGCGGTATGCGCCCTCGGCATAGCGCAGGTGAGCCACCATAGCCAGGAGGCGGGCACTGTGCTCAGTCCGGATACGCCCTACCGGCTCGGCGCCCATGAATTTCGTTACGAGGGGATCGAGCCGCTGCTCGGCCCCAACTACACGGCCGAGCGCATCACTGTCAGCGTGCACAAGGATGGCCGGGAGGTGGCCAGGCTCGCCCCGGAGCGGCGCCACTACAGCGTGCGCACCATGAACATGAACGAACCCGGCATCAAGGGGGGACTGTTTGGCGATCTCTACGTGGTGCTCGGCGAGAAGATGGGGCCGAACGCCTATGCCATGCGCCTGCACTACAAGCCGCTGGTACGCTGGATCTGGCTCGGCGGCCTGTTGATGATGGCGGGCGGCGCCCTGCGTTTGCTGGGACGCAAGCCGTTGCTGGCAGCCCAACCACAGACCGCTACACATCAAGTCGCGAGCTTGCTCCCCAAGGAGGCACCATGAGAGCCCGCCTGCGCCTCTTCATGCCGCTGCTGCTGACCCTGTGCCTCGGCGTCCTGCTCTGGCTCGGCCTTGGCAACAACCCCTACAGTCAGGATGAGGCGACCCTGGGCCGCAGTTTGCCGGCTTGGCAAAGCGAGAGTTTGTTTGGCGGCGACCCCATCCATACCGAGGCGCTCAAGGGGGAGCCCTTCGTGCTCAACGTCTGGGCCAGCTGGTGCCCCAACTGCCGCGCCGAGCACCCGCTGCTCGCCGAGCTGGCCAAGACAGTGCCCCTTTATGGCCTCAACTACAGAGACAAGGGCGATGCTGCCCGCGCCTGGCTTGAGGAGGCAAGCAACCCCTATCGCGCCGTGCTGGCGGATCTGGACGGCAAGTTGGCGCTGGAGCTCGGCGTCTACGGCACGCCCGAGACCTATCTGTTTGCCGCCGATGGCACCCTGCTCACCCGCCACACGGGTCTCTTGAGCACGGATATCTGGCAGCGCCAGTTTGCCCCCCTGCTTGCCGAGACCCGCATCAGCACAGCAGGTCAGGCCCAAGTGCAGGAGGGTAAACAATGAAGGGTTTTACGCTGATCTCTTCCCTGCTGTTTGGGTTGGTGCTCTTCATCAGCCCCATGGCCCTGGCAAGCGGCGTCGACACCTATCAGTTCCAGCACCCCGAGTTGCAGAGCCGCGCCCAGGATCTCGCCCGCGCCCTGCGCTGCCCCCAGTGCCAGAACCAGAACCTGGTGGAGTCCAACTCCCCCATAGCCCGGGATCTGCGGCTCGAGGTCTACCGCTGGGTGGATGAGGGGCAGAGCGACGAACAGGTGATCGCCCGCATGACCAGCCGTTTTGGCGACTTCGTGCGCTACGATCCCCCCTTCAAGGCCAGCACGGCGCTGCTATGGGGGGGGCCAGCCCTGCTCTTGTTGCTGGCGCTTGCTCGCCTGCGCGCCAGCCTGCAGCGCAAACAGCCGGTGCGCATGCCGCTGACTGGCGATAAGGCGCAAGGGAACCTGGCCCAGGATCCCAGAGCCGAGCTGAACCGGCGCATCATGGCCGAGCAGCAGGCCGGGCTTGCCCCCCACAGCCGCCTCTACCGGGAGCTGGCACTGGCCCGGCTCGCCAATGCCACCCCGGCCACCGAGCAGGCCTTGCACGCCCGGGTGGCCAGCTCGCATACCGCAAGCCGCCCCCTGCCCTGGCTGCTGCTCGGCGCCCTGCTGCTGGCGCTGATCGTCGGCGTCTATGCCGGCACAGGCCGCTATCAGGCATGGCAGGCGTATCAGGATAGGCCCGATCCCCTGGCGGGATTGAGCCCCCGGGATCTGCAGGACAAGGAGCTGGGCGCCCTGCATCAGCGGCTGCAAAGCAACGCTCAGGATCTCGATGGCTGGGCCGAACTCGGCCAGTTGTATCTGTATCGGGACGAATACGAGGATGCCTGGCTCGCCTATCAGCGCCTGGCCCTGCTGGAAGGGGGCGCCAGCGCCGCCACCCTGGCCGCCCAGGCTACGGTGCGCTACTACCAGGCGGGCCAGCAACTCACCCCGGAGGCGCGCCGCCTGCTCGACGCCTCCCTGGCACTGGACAAGGGGGAAGTGAGCGCCCTGATGCTGCTCGCCGCCGATCACTTCCTGCACGGCCGCTACACCCATGCCATCGCCCTCTGGCAACGGCTGCTGGACGAGGAGCGCCCCCGCATCAACCGCGCCGCCCTGATCCAGGCCATTCAGACCGCCCGCATCATGGGGGGATGACGAGCCATGGCAGATGGCCCGGCTGCCCCTCGCCGGACGGATCGCCATCTTCTATCCAGAGGCCGCCCATACCGGCGGCCGATCCACGCCACCCGATGACAGGCGATAACGGATATTCATGGTCTATTCTCTGCGCCATAATGCAGACCCTTAGCCAGCAACGACAAGGTGCACACATGATCCCCATTCGCTGTCACGCCGTCTCCGGTGTGGCGTTATCGGAAATCGACGGCCAGATAAAAATACTGCTGATGAAGCGGGTCAAAGGCGGCTTCTGGTGCCATGTGGCGGGCACGGTCGAGGCGGGTGAAACCGGCTGGCAGACCATTATTCGCGAGTTTGGCGAGGAGACAGGCATCGCCGTCACCGAGCTCTATAACGGCCAATATCTGGAACAGTTTTACGAGGCGGCCACCAATACCGTGATGATGGTGCCTGTCTTTGTGGTCTATTGCCCACCCAACCAGCCGGTGCGGCTCAATGACGAGCACACCGAATATCGCTGGTGCACCCTGGCCGAGGCCAAGGGAGTGGTGAGTTTTCCCGGCCAGCAGGCGCTCTATGACCATGTCTGGCACTATTTTGTCGAGCGCACTCCCTCGGCGCTGATGCGAGTGGCGACAGGGGCCTGAAAATGCAGGATCTCTCAACGCAGGGGGCGCCGCCTGCGCTGCGGCAAGGGGGATTAACGGGCCGTTAGGCCCCCGGAGGCGCAATAAGACGTAAAAAGAGTGGTAACCCATGGCCATAACAGGCATATAGTGCGCCACCATGACAGGTAAAGCTGACGACCATCAGACTCGCTCATGGCTGGGTATTTCCCGGATCGGGTCGCCATTTGGCCGTCAACATGGGCATTTCAAGGTGCAAGATCCCATAAAATTGAAATATCAGGCCATTAGACGTTGTGAAGCGTCAATTACCGTCATATAACTTACCCAAATGTCCCTGTCAGTCGTACGGTAGCGTCAAATCATGATTATTCGCCCTTTTCTTACCCTGTTGCTCGGTGCCTTCCTCGTTCCCGTCAGCATGGAGAGCGCCCAGGCCAATCCGTTTTCAGCCCAGTCCCACTCCCCCAACAGCTTTCTGGAACAACGCAACGATCTGGCCCTGAGTTCGGCCGCCTTCGTGGTAGCCAATCCGCGCACCGGTGAGGTGTTGTCCGAGCGCAACGCCAATCGGGTCATGCCCATCGCCTCCATCACCAAGCTGATGACGGCGCTGGTGGTGCTCGATGCCAATCAGCGCCTCTCCGAGACGCTGACCGTCACCATGGCCGACGTGGATCGCCTCAAGGGCACGGGCTCGCGGCTGGCGGTCGGATCGCGTCTGAGCCGGGCCGACATGCTGCACATAGCCCTGATGTCGTCGGAAAACCGCGCAGCCTCCGCCCTGGCCAGAAATTACCCGGGTGGCCAGCGCGCCTTTGTCGAGGCGATGAATGCCAAGGCCCGCATGCTCGGCATGTGGAGCACCCAGTTCGCGGACAGCACCGGCCTCACCCCTCGCAACGTCTCCAGCGCCCATGATCTGGCCAAGCTGGTGGCGGCGGCTTCTGCCTACCCACTCATTCGCCAGTACTCGTCCACCGAGGAGCGCATGGTGCGCAACGGCAAGCGCCAGTTGCACTACCTCAACTCCAACCGTCTGGTGCGTGAAGGCAGCTGGCCTGTCACCCTCTCCAAGACGGGCTACATTCGCGAGGCGGGTCGCTGCCTGGTGATGGCAACCCAGATCAACCGCGAGCCTGTGATCCTGGTGCTGCTCAATGCCGATACACCCAATTCACGGGTGGCGGATGCCAAGCGGATCAAGTCCTGGCTGGAGACCTCGGGCCGCATGAGCCTGACCGCCCAGTCCAGTCCCCAGACCAAGCTGTTCAGCAGCCAGTAATCCGCTTCAGACGCTCACGTTAAAAAGCCCCCGCACCAAGGTGCGGGGGCTTTGTCATTGGATCTTGTTGTGACCAGGCCACTTGGCTGCAGCGGCAGTCCGGTAGCCGGTCAGACCGGCTTGAGCCGCGCGGTGAAGTGGCGCAGCAGCGGCGGCTCGTAGTCGAAGGTGAGACCACGGATCTCGCCGGCCCGCGCCTTGACGGCAATGAGGCAGTCGGCCACATAGTCCATGTGATCCCGGGTGTAGACCCGGCGCGGAATGGTGAGGCGCAACAGCTCAAAGTCCGCCGCCTCCTGCCTGCCGGTGGCGGGATCGCGCCCCAGCAGCAAGGAGCCTATCTCCACCCCGCGCACGCCCCCTTCCAGATAGAGCGCGCAGGCTAGGGCATGGGCCGGGAACTGCTCCCCCGGAATGTGGGGCAGCAGCTTCTTGGCATCTACAAAGACCGCATGACCACCGGTCGGCGTCTGGATGGGGATGCCCGCCTCGGCCAGCCGCTCGCCCAGATAGGCCACCTGACCGATGCGATAGGTCAGATACTCCTCGTCCATCCCCTCGCGCAGGCCTATGGCCAGCGCCGCCATGTCGCGACCGGCGAGGCCGCCATAGGTGACGAACCCCTCCATCGCCACGCAGCGCACCTGCACCGCGCGGAACAGGTCGAGATCCTCCTTGAAGCAGCACAGCCCCCCGATATTGACCAGCCCGTCCTTCTTGGCCGACATGGTGAACATGTCCCCCAGCGCAAACATCTGGCGCACTATCTCCTGGATGCTGCTGTTGGCATAAGCTGGATCCCGCTCCTTGATAAACCAGGCGTTCTCGGCAAAACGGGCGGCATCTATCACCACAGGAATATGGTGGCGGCGGGCCAGTGCCGAGACCGCCTGCATGTTGGCCATGGAGACCGGCTGGCCACCTGCGCTGTTGCAGGTGACAGTGATGATGACTGCGGCCACGTTGTCGGCCCCCACTGTCTCTATGGTGTCAGCCAAACGGCCCAGATCGAAATCCCCCTTCCAGGCATAAGGGGCCGTGGTATCGAGGGCCTTGGGGGTGAGCAGGTTGATGGCCCGCGCCCCGGCCAACTCCACATGGGCCTTGGTGGTGTCGAAGTGGTAGTTGGAGATGAACACAGGCGCCTTGCCCTGGCAGCGTTTGACCAGCTCGGGGAAGAGGATCTGCTCGGCCCCGCGCCCCTGGTGGGTCGGCATCACATGCTGGTAGCCAAACAACTCGCGCACTGTGCGCTCCAGTTCGACGAAGTTGCGGCTGCCCGCATAGGCTTCGTCCCCCATCATGATGCCGGCCCACTGGCGATCCGACATGGCACCCGTGCCGCTGTCGGTCAAAAGATCAATGTAGACATCCTCGGCCAACAGCAGGAAGGGGTTCCAGCCTGCGGCCTCGAGGGCGGTGCGGCGCTCGGCGCCTGTGGTCTGCTTGATGGGCTCGACCATCTTGATACGAAACGGTTCGGGTATACGACGCATGATCTTCTCCTTGCACCAGCCGCGCGAACGCCTGGCGACAGTCACCAATATGAAATGAAAACAAGTGGAGTTAACGCAGGGAGATCAGCGGCGAGGGAAGTCGCACACCAGCACTATATCTTGCAAATACCAGGGCAGTGTGTGGGGACTGGCGGTGGGCCAGCCGGATGGGGCGTCAGCAGTTCGGGTCATCACATCCTTTCCTGTGGTGGTCTAACACGAGCGAGCCTGTGAAACGCGCATGCACCATGCAATGCGCTACCCACTCTAGGCGGGGGCGGCTGGGGGCGACAAGCGGCATGCATCGCCGTTGCGATCGGGCGCACAAATTTAACAATCCCCTTACCTTGGCCGTGCAGACGATCATGGGGTGAATGCGGCGCCAGCCAGCCCCAGGCGCCCATCAACGCATCTCGCTGCAGTCATAAACATCACATTATTGTGATTAATCGTCATTATCATCTGGCCATAAATGTTAATGTAGTGATAAATCACATTTTCAAACGGGTGGATTTGCCGATCACGCTGCCGGTGATAACGTGTGGCCTGTGCGCTGGGCCCCCTCCTTGTCCGCGAGCAACAATTGCAGCGACGGGAGCTGGCAGGCCCTCATAACAACAGCAGGATCTGCCGGTGGCGCCTGCATGACGACAAGGATGGAGTGATGAAGATAGTGGTGTTGGGTGGTGGCGTGATTGGCGTAGCCAGCGCCTGGTATCTGGCCAAGGCGGGTCATCAGGTGACCCTGCTGGAGCGACGGGATGGGGTGGCGCTGGAGACCAGCCATGCCAACGCCGGTCAGATCTCCCCCGGTTATGCCTCCCCCTGGGCGGCGCCCGGCATTCCCCTCAAGGCCGCCAAGTGGCTGCTGCAAAAACATGCCCCCTTCACGGTGCGCCCGACCTCGGATCCGTTCCAGCTGCGCTGGATGCTGAAGATGTTCGCCAACTGCACCCCGGCTGCCTATGCCATCAACAAGGGGCGCATGGTGCGCCTTGCCGAATACAGCCGCGACTGCATGAAGGGGCTGCGCGATGAGCTGGCGCTGGATTACGAGGGACGCCAGCTCGGCACCCTGCAACTGTTTCGCAGCCAGGCCCAGCTCGATGCCAGCAAACGGGATATCGAGGTGCTGGAAGAGTACGGCGTGCCCTATCAGTCGCTGGATGCCAACGGTTGCGAGGGGGTGGAGCCGGCGCTGGCACGGGTACGTGGCAAGATAGTCGGTGGCCTGCGCCTGCCGGGTGATGAAACCGGCGACTGCTTCCGCTTCACCAAGGCACTGGCCGCCGAGGCACAAAAACTCGGGGTGGAATTTGTCTTCAACTGCGCCATCGACGAGATTGAACTGGCTCAGGGGCGCGCCGTCGCGGTGCGGGCCGGTGAGCAGCGTTTCAAGGCCGATGCCATCGTCTGTGCGCTGGGCAGCTATGCCACCGGCTTGCTGCGCCCGCTTGGGCTCGATCTGCCTGTCTACCCGGTCAAGGGCTACTCCCTCACCCTGCCGATGACCAACCGTGATGCAGCGCCCCGCAGTACTGTACTGGATGAAACCTACAAGGTGGCCATCACCCGCTTCGATGAGCGGATCCGGGTCGGCGGCATGGCGGAGCTGTCGGGTTTCAACCTGGCGCTCAACCCGAAACGCTACGACACCCTGGCCATGGTGGTGGGGGATCTCTTCCCCGAGGGGGGCGACATACAGCAGGCCGAGTTCTGGACCGGGCTGCGGCCCATGACGCCGGACGGCACCCCGCTGGTGGGCCCAAGCCCTGTGCCTGGGCTCTGGCTCAACACAGGCCACGGCACCCTGGGCTGGACCATGGCCGCAGGCTCGGGCCAGCTGCTGGCGGATCTCATCAGCGGCAACACGCCCACCATCAGCGATGAGGGGCTGACCCTGGCCCGCTACGGCTGAGTCTGGGGCTGCCACAAGGTCGAAAATGCAAGAGGGAGTGCCTGGCACTCCCTCTTCATATCCGTCTCTCGACTCCCTCTCAGTCCGCGCTATCCGTCAGCAGCCTGGGCACCGCCTGCCACACCCGCTCGGGGTCGGGCTCGGCAATGGCCGCCGCCAGCAGTTGCCCCAGCCACTGCTGATGCAACTGCCACATCCGCTGGCCTTCTGACCCCTGCTCCTTGGCACTCTGCTTGACCACATCCGCCGTCCGGTAGAAATAACGCACCAGCGCCGTCAACGCGGGCTCGGGCCAACGGCAACCGAAATGGCGCAGTCGCTCCGACCAGAAGGCAATCTGGCCTCGCTCGTGCACCCGCTCTACTTCGTGCAGTGCCGGAATGAGATCCATCGCCTGCCACAGCGCCCCATAGCCGACGAAACGGGCATCCAGCGCGTCCAGCGCCTGATCCAGCAGCAACAGCGTCTCCTGCAAGCCGCACTCCTGGGTGCGGATCGCCTCCTGAGCCGCGCACACCGCCGCCAGCCAGTCCATGGCCAGCCGGCAGATGATGGCTTCCTTGTTGGGAAACAGGTGATAGAGCGACTTGATGCCGACCCCGGCCCGGGTGGCGATGGCGTTGGTGTTGAGCGCCGGAAAGCCCTGCTCCTGCAACAGGGCCAGGGTGGCCTGCTCGATCCGGGTGACCGTCTCCTGGCTGCGCTGCTGTCTGGGTTGGCGCCGCATGCAGAGATCGGCGGGCAACGGCTGTTCTGACATGGGTTCTCCCTCACCTTGGTCGCGGCATGGTTTTATAACTACATGATGAAACAAGGAAAATATAAGTCAAAAAGAATATTTTCAGTAATTACTGGCTTTTATCCCAACAGCTGCAATAAACAAGAGTGCTCATATTTGCAGTAAAGACTGCATTATAACCAGGGAGAGCAATGGCATATGGATGGCAAGCAATCAGGTTTTAGGTTGACAACAAGCGCCGCACTGCTGCTGGTGGCCGGCGTGCTGACCGGCTGCAATCAGGAGAGCACGGGGCCTGAGGCGCAGCGGACCCTCTACCTCAACGGCACAATTCACACTCAGGACGGGCAACGCAGGGTTGCCGACGCCATGGTGGTCGCCGATGGCAAGTTCCTCTACGTGGGCTCACGCCAGGGGGCCGAGACCTATCAGGGCAAGGATGGCAAGGTCGTGGATCTGAAGGGGCGCATGGTGCTGCCCGGCCTGCACGACAACCACATTCACCTGCTCGGCACTGTGGCGCTGGATATGTGCGATCTGGACGGTCAGAGCGTCACGCTGGATCAGCTGGCCGACAAGATCCGCACCTGTCTGCCTCGCTACGCCCCCACCAAGGGGGAGTGGCTGGCGGTCAATCAGTGGTCTCCCTACGATGGCAATACCCCGACGGCGAACTACGCTACCCTGCTGGCCACCCTGGACGCAGTGGCGCCGGACAACCCTGTGGTGCTGCTCGGGGCCGATGGGCACGCCAGCGCCTACAACTCGCAGGCGCTGGCCAGCGCGCAGGATCAGGATGGCAATACCGTGGGTTTCAACAGTGTGACCCTGGCACCGGGCGGGGTGTTCGAGGCCTTTATTCCCTACGTGGATCTGACCAGCGGGGTGATCCGGGAGGGTGCCCGCAGCGCCATACCTGTACCCGACACCGGGGTGCTCAGCGCCAGCGACGAGCAGGCCGCCAGCCAGTACGACAAGATCCTGCCCGCCATCTCTACCCTGATGGCCTCCCGTGGCATCACGGGGATCCAGGATGCCTGCGCCACCGACTTCATCCGTCAGCGGCTGCTCAAGATGCAGTCGCTTGGGCTGCTGCACATGCGCATCACGGCTGCCACCTGTTTTCACCAGGATGACTACAGCGGCAAACTGGACATAGCCGGTCACCTGGCCAAGGCCAGCCAGGCCAGAAGCGCCTTTGCCGACAATCCCCTGATCAAGGCCGATGCGGTCAAGATCTTCCTCGATGGCGTACTGGAAGGGGATCCCTTTACCGCCCCGCCCTTCCTGCCCAATGCGGGCATGCTGGAAAACTACCAGAACCCGCACCTGGCCATGGATCTCGCCACCGAGCAGGTGAGCATCACGGCCGATAGCGAGGATGCGGGCAGCAACGGCATCGTCAACTACCGGGACGCCGACCTGAAAAACTATGTCACTGCCCTCGATAGGGCCGGTTTCAGCATTCACATGCACAGCATCGGCGATCGCAGCACCCGGATGGCGCTGGATGCGCTGCAAGCCGCCCGCGCCAGCAACGGTGACAAGGGGATCCCCCATACCCTGGCTCACCTGCAGGTGGTGCACCCCGACGATCAGAAAAGGCTGGGAGAACTCGGTCTCTACCTCACCTTCACCTACGCCTGGACCACGCCTCAGCTTGCCTACGACATGCTGGTGACGCCCTTCATCCAGCCCACCCGCGCGGGACAATCCTTGCGCGAGGCGCTGTATGACCCCCTGGGCTATCTGCACGATGCGCTCTATCCGGTGGAAAGTGCGCGCAAGGCGGGCGCCATCCTGGTGGCGGGCAGCGATGCCCCCGTGGACAGCCGGGATCCCCGCCCCTTCGTCAACATGGCGGCCGGCATCGCCAAAGCGGCAGGAAGCGGTGAGGATTTTCGCGCCAACCAGCGTACCTCGCTCGCCGAAATAGTGGCCGCCTACACCATCAATGGTGCCAGGGCGGTACGTCAGGGGGAGATCACCGGCTCCATCGAGGCGGGCAAGTCGGCCGACTTCATCGTGCTGGACAGGGATCTGTTCGCCCTGGTCGAGGCTGGCACCCCGGAGCAGATCGCCGATACCCGAATCGAGCAGACGGTGTTTCAGGGCGAGACCGTCTATCTGGCGCCCTGAGCCCACGCATCTGCCCCCATCAAAAGGCCCCGCGAGGGGCCTTCTTCGTTAGCCGCCGACTCCCTGGTCAGCCTCGGCCAGTGCGGGCTGCAGGGCCAGGGTGAACAGGGCCGCCACCATGTCCGACTGGGTCAGCATGCCGACCAGCTGCTCCCCGTCCACCACCGGCATGTGGTGCAGGCCGCCATCGGAGAAGGCGGCCACCAGGTCGTAGAGGGGCTGGTAGCGGCGGGCCGTCGACACGTCGCGGGTCATCAGATCCGCGACCCGCAGTGCTGCCAGAGCTGCGGCGCCCCGCGGTTGTTGCAACACCCGATCGATCATCAAGTCGTGCAGCGTGATGATGCCGGCGAGGCACCCCGCCTCATCCACCACCGGCAGCGCCTTGATCTGATGGTGGGAGAGCAGCCGCCACGCCGCCATGGCCGGCTGATCCGGCCCGATCAGGATCAGATCCCGCGACATCACATCCTGTACTCGCACCGTACCCACCCTGGCACGCAGGGCGTGCAGCTGGGCCTCCTGCAGCAAGGCCTGCAGATCCTGGCGACTGATGTCGAGCAGCTCACCGTGCTGCTCCAGCGCAAGATCGATCGCCGTGGCCTGGGTCGCGATGCGCTCGCTCGGCTGGGGATCGGCGGTCTGGTGACGATTGGGCTGAGCCTTGCCGCTATTGGGGTAACGGCGCCCCAGCAGCCGGTTGTAGAGCAGGGCCAGCATCAGCAACAACAACGAATTGAGCAGCACCGGCAGCAAGACGTAGCCCACCCCCAGCTGGCGGATCCCCTCGCCGCCGATGACGGCGGTCAAGGCCACGGCGCCCCCGGGCGGATGCAGGCTGCGGGTGAGGAACATGGCCGCGATGGCCAGCATCACGGCTGCGGCAGAGGCCAACGCCATCTCCGGGATCAGCTGGGCACTGAGCACCCCCATCAACGCCGATACCCCGTTGCCCACCAGGATGGACCAGGGCTGGACAAGCGGGCTGGCGGGCGCGGCAAACAGCAGCACGGCGGACGCCCCCATGGGCGCGATCAGCCAGTGAACATTGAGCCCCAGCCCCCACTGGCACACGAAGGCGGTGCCGAACAGCCCGACGAAGGCACCGAGGGCGCCATAACAACTCTCTTTGACACTGGTATTGGTCGATACCGGAAAGAAATCCCTGAACTGCATGCGGTTTCCAACGGATAAGGTTTATTTCAAATGCGCAATTCTAGCGAGTCACCCTCACTCAATGCCAGCGCGCAGGCAAGCGGATCACGCAGAAATCCCATCCGGCCCGTCGACCGCCGTCATGCAGGCGTTTTTCATCAAAAATGGCCTCCCGGATCCGCCCAGCCGCCTCCAAACTGTGATGCCGCAAAAAATTCTTACAAAAAAAGGGGTGACGACCGCTTTTTTCTCTCCTCTTAACGCTTTCTTAAGACTTGCCGTGTCACCTTGATGTCATTGTCATCAACAGAGCCACTCATCATGAGCACCATCAGAGATGCCCTGCGTCGCTTCGACGGCCAGCGCCGTTGCTGGACGGCCGGGCTGGAGCGGGCGGCCCTCGCCTGGCTTGCCAGACGAAGCAGGCTGCCGGCCTCAAGCCAGCCAGCCCGACGGATCCTCATCATCCGCAGCACCAACCGCATCGGCAACAATCTGTTCCTGCTGCCCTTTTTGCAAAAGGTACGCAGCGCCCACCCCAACGCCGAGATAGAGCTGGTGTGCAGCGGCGGCCAGCTGCTCCCCTTTCTGGCCGATCTGCAGCTGCACCAGCTTCATCAGGTCAGATTGCAGGGCAAGCGCCTGCTCGCGGCCCTGCCCGTGCTGTGGCGCCTGCGTCGCCGGCAGTATGACAAGGTCTATGTGCCGTTCGCCTCCAGTACGGATCACCTGATCGCCGCCTGGGTGAAGGCCTGCGAGAAGCTGGGCTTTGCAGAGGCAAAAGGCGATGCGCTGTTCGATCGGCCGCTCGCCGCCAACGACCACTGCCACTATGCCCACCAGCCGCTGCAACTGCTCGGCATGCACGCCAGCCTGGCCGATCAGATTGAACTGGGCAGCGTGCTGCGCACCGCCTGCCCACACCTGACGGCGTTGGCACAGACCCATCCCGGCCGGCCCCTCATCGGCTTTTTCACCGGTGCCCGCAAGGGCAAGGGGCTCTCCCTTCCCCAATGGCAGCGGCTGCTCGGGGATCTGCGCCGCCAGCGCCCGGATGCCCTGCTGATCCAGTTCAATGATCCGGCCGATCCCCTGCCCCTGCTGGGCGACATGCAGGTCTCCCTGGGCAACTTGAGCGAATTGGCCCGCTTCGCCAGCGGCCTCGCCCTCTTCGTCAGCTGCGACACGGGCCCGCTTCATCTGGCCGCCGCCAGCGGCGTGCCTTGCCTGGGTCTCTTTACCCAGACAGATCCCGCGCGCTACGGCTGCCTCGGGGCCCAGCACCTCAACCAGGTGGTCGACGATCGCAACGCCATTCCCCTCGATGCCCACTGGCTGGCCGAGACGCTGGCGCGGGAGCAAGCACCTCGGGAGCTGCAACCCGCCCTCTCCCATGTGCACTACCTGAACCCGTCCCCGGCGCCCTTGCTGATGGCACGCTGACGCAGATACAAGGAGGGCGGCCCTGGCCGCCCTCCTTGTTTTAACAAGCCGTTATCCGGTGCCATGGCGCAACCGCCCTAACGATAACGCGCCTCGATGCGGGCCAGCTCGCCGCTCTGGCGCAGCCTGATCAGGACGCGGGAGAACTCGGCCGCCCGGCGGTGAAAGGGAGAGGTATGGGCGAGGCAGAGGGTGAGCGGGGTCAATCCCAGCTGAAGCGGCACCTCTATGATGTGCCCCGTCAGTCCCAGCTGGCGGAGCTTGAAGTTGGCCACGATGGGATCCGTGATCATCAAGTCCCCCCGGCCGGCCGAGAGCATCTTGAAGACGTTGTCCACATTCATGGTCAGATGGACCTTGAATCCCACCAGATTCTCCTTGCCCCAACCATTGCCTATGTAGTCGAGGATGGTGAACGCCTTGAGATCCGCCAGGGCGCGTGCCTGATTGAGTCGCGCCAGCTGGGGGTGGCCCGCCTGGGTGAACAGGGTCAGGGTAGATACGGCGACCGGCTCCTCCACCACCTGGGTATAGCCCCGCCGCTCCTGGGTCGGCACTGTGACAAAGCCATCGGCCTGGCCGGAGCGCACCAGTTTCTGGGCCCGCAGCCAGGGATACCCCTGATGAGTGACGCGGATACCGAGCTCGGCCGCGACCCTGTCCATCACATCCACCATGATGCCCCGCATCTTGCCCTGCTCGTCACGCCAGGAGTAGGGAGCAAAATCATTGAAATAGACCATGTTGAGCGAGGGGGCAGGAGCCGCCAGAGGGCAAGTGGCCAATAACAGTGCCCATAGACTCCCGATCCAGACACCTGCTTTCATTTTTCCTGCCCCGCCCACATAACCCTGTCCTGAGCCTAGCGCACACAGGGTTGGCGCGGACCTGCCCGCACAAAAACAGAGGGAAGGCGTGCGCCTTCCCTCTTTCGTTATGCCCGAACTCTGTTGTTATTTGTTGATTCTTGGCCGGCCGGCCTGGCTGCCTAACTAGGCCAGCTCTGCCCGCAGTGCCCGAGTCGCCTCCACCATCACGGTGAGGGCAGCAGTGGTCTCTTCCCAGCCGCGGGTCTTGAGGCCGCAATCCGGGTTGACCCAGAGCCGCTCGGCCGGGATCTGTTTGGCCGCCTTGCGCAGCAAGCCCTCAATCCAGCTCTGGCTCGGCACGTTCGGTGAGTGGATGTCATAGACGCCCGGGCCGATTTCGTTGGGGTAGTTGAAGCGCTCGAACGCTTCGAGCAGCTGCATCTGGCTGCGGCTGGTCTCTATGGTGATCACGTCCGCGTCCAGCGCCGCCACCGCCTCTATGATGAGGTTGAAGTCGCTGTAACACATGTGGGTGTGGATCTGGGTGCTGTCCACCACAGGGCTGGCGCTCAGGCGGAAGGCGCGCACCGCCCAGTCCAGATACGTCTGATGATCCTGTTTGCGCAGGGGCAAGCCCTCGCGGATCGCCGGTTCATCGATCTGGATGATCTTGATGCCGGCGGCTTCGAGATCTGCCACCTCGTCGCGAATGGCCAGGCCAATCTGCAGGGCGGACTGCTCGCGGCTCACGTCTTCCCGGGGGAAGGACCAGCAGAGTATGGTCACGGGCCCGGTCAGCATGCCCTTGACCGGCTTGTCGGTCAGGCTCTGGGCAAACTTGGTCCATTCGAGCGTCATCGGGGTCGGGCGGTCGATATCCCGGGTGATCACCGGCGGCTTGACGCAGCGGGAGCCATAGCTCTGCACCCAGCCGAAGCGGGTGATGGCAAAACCGTCCAGCAGCTCACCGAAATACTCCACCATGTCGTTGCGCTCGGCCTCGCCGTGCACCAGCACGTCCAGCCCTATGGCTTCCTGGCGCTCAATCGCATCCTTGATCTGGGCCTGAATGCCCGCCTCGTAAGCACTGTCGTCGATGCGACCAGCCCGCCAATCCTGGCGCAGTACCCGAATTTCCGAGGTCTGCGGGAAGGAGCCTATGGTGGTGGTGGGCAGCAGCGGCAGCTTGAGATCATTGCGCTGCGCCTGCGCCCGCACCGGATAGGCGCTCTGGCGGTCGAAATCGCTGTTGGTCAGGCTGGCGAGCCGTGACTGCACCACTTTCTTGTGGACCCGGCTGTCGGACTCCCGATCCACGATGGGCTGGCTGTAGGCGGTGATCTTGTCGATGTCACCACAGTCCAGGTAGTCGGCCAGCAACCCCAGCTCGTAGCACTTTTGCAGGGCGAAGGCGAACCAGCTGCGGGTCTGGCCGTCCAGCTCGTGCTCCAGGGTGAGATCCACCGGGCTGTGCAGCAGGGAACAGGAAGAAGCCACCCATAGCCGCTCGCCGAGCTTGGCTTTCAATGCGTTGAGCGTCGGTGCCAGCTTGGCCAGATTGGCACGCCAGACGTTGCGACCATTGATCACCCCGGCGGAGATGACCCACTGGGCCGGCAGATGAGGAACCAGCGTCTCCAGCTGCTCGGGCGCCGCCACCAGATCCAGGTGCAGGCCATCCACCTTCAGGCTGGTGATGATGTCGCGCTGATGGGCCACGGAACCGAAATAGGTGGTGAGCAGCAGCTTGCAGGGGCCGCTCAGGCGCTCATAGGCATTCAGATAGGCCAGACGCCACTCATCCGGCAGGTCCAGCGCCAGCGCCGGCTCGTCGATCTGTACCCACTCCACTCCCTGGGCCGAGAGCCTCCCCAGGATCTCCTGATAGACGATGAGCAGGCGCTCGAGCAATTCCAGACGAGAGAATCCGCTCTCTTTCTCCTTGCCGAGCCACAGGTAGGAGATGGGCCCCAGCAACACCGCCTTGACCGGCAGCCCCAGCGCCTTGGCCTCTTCCACCTCGTCAAACAGCTGACTCCAACCCAGCTTGAAGCGCTGGTCACGGCTGAACTCGGGCACCAGGTAGTGGTAGTTGGTGTTGAACCACTTGGTCATCTCGGCGGCGGCCGCCGCCGGGCCGGTCGGCGCACGGCCACGGGCCACCCGGAACAGGGTATCGAGATCGGTGTCGCCATGGCGGTGACGCTCGGGGATGGCATCCACCAGCAGGCTGGTGCCGAGCACTTGGTCGTACCAGGCGAAGTCGCCAACCGGCAGCAGGTTGACCCCGGCGGTACGCTGGGCCTGCCAGTGACGTTCACGCAGGCTCTTGCCGGTGGCGATGAGTTCCGCCTGAGTTGTCTCGCCACGCCAGTAAGATTCGAGGGCAAATTTCAGCTCGCGCTTGGCGCCGATACGGGGAAAGCCCAGGGTGTGTGCTCGTGTCATAGGTCCAATTCCTTATGCTCGTTCATCTGATGGGAAACTGGATGATTTAGCCATCCAGATGTTTACACATCCAAAATGACAAGATAAGGTGGCGTTGGCTATTGAATCCTTTTCAACAGCCTCTCAAGAAATCCGCGATTGATGCAACAAGGAACCATGTTATGGCAGTGCCAAGCAATTCAGGCCTGGAAATCAAGCACTTGAGAACCCTGACCGCGCTGGCCGAGCAGGGTTCGCTGGCCGGCGCGGCGCTGACTCTCAACCTCACCCAGTCGGCCCTCTCCCATCAGCTCAAAGAGCTGGAGACCCGCCTCAACCTGGAGCTCTACCTGCGCAAGAGCCGCCCCCTGGTGCTGACGGCGGCGGGCCAGCAGTTGCTGAGTCTGGCCCGCCAGGTGCTGCCGGCCCTGGCCCAGACCGAGAAACAGCTGCAGGCCCTGCACAGCGGCGACGCGGGCCGGCTGCACCTGGCGCTGGATTGCCACAGCTGCATCCAGTGGCTGCTGCCGCTCCTGCCCGATTTTCGCCGCCAGTGGCCCGGGGTGGATCTGGAGGTGGAGTCTGTGCCCGGCTTCGATGCCATCAGCGCCCTGCTCGGCGGCCAGCTCGACCTGCTGCTCACCTCGGATGTACAGGCGCGCGGCGATCTGCACTTCGAGCCGCTGTTCGCCTTCGATCTCACCCTGGTGATGGCGCCCGATCACTCCCTCTGCCAGCAGTCACTCATCAGCCCCACCGATCTGCAACGGGAAGTGCTGCTGGTCTACCCGGTGGAGCGCGCCCGCATGGACGTGTTCAGCCGCTTTTTGCAACCCGCCGGGGTCGAGCCCGCCCGCTGCAAGCTGGTGGACAACACCTCCGTCATGCTGCAGATGGCCGCCGCCGGGCTCGGGGTCGCCGCCCTGCCGCGCTGGGCCAGCGAGGAGTTTGTGCGTCAGGGCTTGCTCGAAGCCAGGCCGCTGGGACAGGGCATCCGCCGCCATATGTATGGGGCCGTGCGTGCCGCCGACAAGGATCAGCCCTGCCTGCAGAGCCTGTTCGAGCGCATTCGCAGCAAGATGGGTGAGCAGAAAGAGGCGTAAAAAAGCCGCCCCAGGGAGCGGCGCTCACGCCTCTCGACACGCCGGCGCTCAGGCGCCTCAGGATCCCTCGCCGCAACTTGCAGCCCCCTGCCGCCTCGGGCAGTTGGCGCAAAGCTCCCCATCACGGCGCTTGTAGTGCAGGCAGCAACGCTGGCGCACATAGCCAGGAAAAGCGCCCTCTTGCGGCCATGACGCCGGACGCCATCCCGCCAGATGCTCGGCCGGCAGACCGCAGGCGGCGAGCCAGTGCGGCGCGTGCTCGCTCACCTGTTCAGGGCTCACATGGGTGAAAAAGTCGGGTACCCGCACCAGGGCCGCCAGCAGATCGTCCGCCAAGAGCGGGCGCACGAAACCGGGTCTGAGCCGCTGCACCCCGCCCAGCAGCGTGAACAGCGCCTGCCAGTGGGCCTGCAGCCGCTCGCCCGCGGCCTTGATCAAGGCATCCAGCTCCCCCTTGATCATGGGCTCGGCCGGCAGGATGAAGCCCGATACCAGCCCATCCTGATAACCCTGCCCCAGCTTGTCCAGCGCTGGCACGGCCCCCAGTCGATAGACGGCCACCATGGCGAGATAGAGGGACTGCCAGCAGAGCATGCCCCAGCTGCGGGTCAGCCAGTAGGCGGGCCCCGCCTCCGGGTGCGCCAGCCGCCAGTGATCATGCAGCGCCGCCGCCACCTCGGCCGGGGTTGAATGAGGGGAAGCTGCCAGCAAAGGGGGCGAGTCCCCCGCCTCCGCCAACCGCCCCTTGAGCGAAGGAATAAGCCCGCTGGCTGCCGCAAACAGGGCGCCATGATCCGCCAGCGCACGGATCTCCGTGTGCACGGCCAGCGCACCGAGCCCGCGGGGCAAGGCGCGCGGACGGTCATCTGCGGCGGCTAGAAGATGAGCATGCCCCGGACGCGGCCCGGGGCGCAGGGTCAGAATACGTATTTGAGTCGCGCCTCCACGTTGCGCTCTGCCCCGAACCAGCAGTTGTTCTGGTCGTAGCAGGAGTAGTAGGTCTTGTTGAACAGGTTGCTGGCGCTCAGCGAGGCCTCCACCCCTTGCAGGCGCTGGCTGAGTTGGGCCAGATCGTAGGAGGCGGACACGTCCATCAGCAGATAATCCGGTACCGTATCCGTGTTGGCGGCATCAAGCTGCGCCTCCCCCACGTAACGCAGGCCGGCGCCAACCCGCATCCCCTCCAGCTGGCCACCCGGCAGGTAGTTGCTCCAGAGCGAAGCCATCTGCTTGGGTACCCAGACCGGGGTCTTGCCCTGCAGGCTGGTGGTATCTCGGGTGATCTCCATGTCCTGGCGGGTATAGCTCAGCGCCAGATCCCAGCGGCTGGTGAGATCGAGTCGCCCCTCCAGCTCAACCCCCTTGGAGACCATCTCGCCGGTCTGCAGCTTGGGCCCGTAGACGTTGTCCGGATCCGTCACCAGGGCATTTTGCTTGGTGATGTGGAAGACCGAAGCGGTAAAGGTCTTGCTCATGTCCTCGGCGAGAAACTTGAGTCCCCCCTCCCACTGATGGCCTGTGGCCGGTTTGAACGCCTGGCCATTCTTGTCCGCCCCCGCCACCGGCTCGAAGCTCTCGGCATAGCTCACGTAGGGCGAGAGGCCGTGATCCAGCTCGTACAAAGCGCCGAGGCGCAACGAGAGGTTGTCCTGATCTATCTGGGCCAGGGTGTTGCTCGCCGCCCCCTGATAGAGGGTCTGGCTGTCGGTGTCCATCCGGTAGCTGTCATAGCGGGCACCGCCTATGGCCACCAGCCGGTCCAGACGCACCTGATCCTGCAGATAGACGCCGGTCTGGGACTGGCGGATGGTCTTGCTGTCCTGATAGTTGAAGGTGAGGGCCGCCGGCACTATCTGGCTGTGGTTCGGGTTGAAGATGTCGATGCCGGGCGCCGAATAGTCGAGGGTGTCCCGGTAGAGAATACGGGCATCCAGATACTGGTAATCGACCCCGAGCAGCAGGTTGTGCTGGGCGCTGCCGGTCATCACCTTGCCCGCCAGCTGGTTGTCGATGACAAAGCCGCGAGAGTCTTCATCGGTCAGATAGGCATTGCGGGCCAGGGTGCGGTTGTCCGCCGCCAGGGCCGCATTGTAGGTGTTCTGCTGGTTGGCCGAGGCGTCCATGTAGCGGGCGTTTTGCAGCAGCTGCCAGTTGGCGTTGAAGTCGTGGCTCAGCTTGTAGCCGAGCAGGGTCACCTCCCGGCTGTAGTGGTTCCAGTTTTCATCGCCAAGGAAGGTATCGCTGCCAAGCTGGCCCAGAGGATTGGATTTGACCGAGCCGCTGGCCGGTACTGTGGTGTAGATACCGGCTTGCGGGTCTTTCTGGTAATAGAGGTTGAGGTTCAGCAGGGTGCGATCACTCAACTGCCAGTCCAGCGACGGCGCCAGCACGTAGCGCTCCTCCTCTGAGGTCACCGCCTGCCCCTCCTTCTGACGGGCCAGTCCCACCAGCCGATAGGCAAGCTGATCATTGATGGCACCCGTGCTGTCGAGGGTCAGCTCCTTGAGGGTGCCTGTGCCCGTCGCCACGCCGACGCTGTGCCTGGCTTCCCGCTGCGGCCGCTTGGCGATCAGGTTGACCATGCCCCCCGGCGGCATGCTGCCGTAGAGCACGGAGGTGGGCCCCTTGAACACCTCCAGCTGCTCTATGGCCACCGGATCTATCTGGGGTTGCAGGTTCCAGTCGTTGTATTGCAGCAGCAGGCCGTCGTAGAAGTTCTGGTAGTTGTCAAAGCCGCGGATGTTGAACAGATCCAGCCGGTTGACCGCCCCGCCGCGCAGCTCGGTATTGACGCCGGGCACGTAGCGCAGCGCCTCGCTCACCGAGCTCACCCCGCGCAGCGAAAGGGTCTCGCCGTCCACCACAGAGATGGCCTGGGGCGTCTCCATGGGGTCAAGCCGGGTCTTGGTCGCCGTGTTGCGATAGGTCTGACCCAGTACCGTCAGGGTTTCATCGACCACCGCACCTTGCGCATTGGACGTGGGTGCGGCCAGCACTGGGCCTGCCAACAGGGCGGAGAGGGTCGCGGAGACCAGGGTCAAAGGGGGGTGAGTGGCGTACATCTGATCCTCGAATGCAATAATTGAATAGTAACAAATCTCATTTGCATTTTATTGGGTCAATTTGCCCTTGAATTAACAATTTGGGGCATGTTGGCAGGAAAAACGGCAAAAAAGGGGCAAGACAAGCCCCATCCGACTACCTGCCATGTCGATGGAAAAAAGGCATCGAATTCAAATGGCTATCTTTTCTGAGGGAGGGCTTCTATGAGATGGCGGTCAATGGCGGGACGTCACCCTGCGTGATGCAGGCCAAGGGGTGGGCGCCCTGCCGCCAAACCGCTCACAAGGTTCAGCCCTGGCGGGGCGCTATGGGCAACCAGTACTCCATGCGGGCATAAGGCTGTTGGCCATCGAAGTCGGGGGTGTAACGCTCCAGCTCGAAACCATCCAGCCCCCGATAACCCGAGGCGGGCAACCAGTGCAGGATAAACCAGTTGAGGGTCTGCCCCAGCTGGCTGATGGGGCCCACGTGGCTGAGCACGGCGTACTCCTGGGGCGGGATGGCCAGACGAGCCAGCCCGCTCGGCGGCTCGCTCCCCTCCTCTGCCGCCACGCCCGCCCAGTAGACCAGCGGCTCTCCCGCGCCTGACACATCCACCACGCCGATCAGATCGCGGGCCCTGTCCAGACCGCCGGCACTGCGCAAGGCATGCCAGATGGCGGGCACCGTCTGCTGGAAATCGGGCTCGCTGGCGAAGAGCCCGCGGATCAGCCCCTTGACCCCCTGCAATATGAAGCCCGGCTGACTCTCGACCCGTACCTGCACCAGTCTGGGGGCGCTGGCGAGCGGCGTATGGGCTCGCACCAGCGGGGTGCGCAACCCCAGCCGCATCCCCCGCTTGCGATAGGCCAGCGGCGAGCAACCGAACTGCTGCTTGAAGGCGCGGCTGAAACTCACCTCGGAGCCAAAGCCGTAGCAGAGCGCCAGATCCAGCACCCGCTGGCGGCTCGTGAGCAGCGCCTCCGCCGCCAGGCTCAGCTTGAGCTCGCGCACATAGTGGGCCACCGTCTGCCCTGTCTCGTGCAGGAAGACCCGCTGCAACTGCCAGCGCGACCAGCAGCTCTGCTCGGCCAGCTGCTCCAGCGACAACGGCTGATCCAGATGTCCGTGGATGTAGTCGAGCACCCGCTCGATGCGGGTGAAATGGGCGCTAGCCTGTGGCGCGGGGCCAGGGGATGCGAGGGGGAAGGTAGGTGTCATTGGGTGGTCGGGATCGCTGCCGGCAGAGGGGCACGCTGCCCAAATAGCCACATTAAACATGGCCGTCGCCCCGGCGGCAAGTGGCCTGCGGCCACCGGCAGGCAGCGCACGCGTTTGTCACTCGACGCCATGCCGTCACCTGTGCCTTCAACAAGGCCGTCACGCCAGCTTGGCAGGCTGTCACAAAAATGACGCATTTCCCTGTCAGATTGTTTGAAAACAAATATATCAATTAGCCTGAAAAGCCAATAAAGTCCTCGTTCGAATCTTTTGCAGGGAGAGCCAAGATGAAAAAAATTGCCTTGATCACCGGAGCCCGTGGCGGCATAGGATCCGCCATCACCACCGCCTTGCTGGCCCAGGAGTATCGCATCATAGCCACTCACTCCAGCGGCAACAGTGCGGCGGCCCATGACTGGTACGGAGAGCAGGGTTATCGGCCGGAGCAGGTGCGGCTGCTGCCGCTGGACGTGGCCGACACCGCCATGTGCCGCGAGACCCTGGGTCGCCTGTTGCAGGACGAGGGCCGGGTGGACGTGCTGGTCAACAACGCCGGCATCACCCGGGATGGCGCCTTCAAGCGCATGGCGCCGGAGCAGTGGTTCGAGGTGATCCACACCAATCTGTGCAGCCTCTACAACGTGACCCAGCCGCTGTTTGACGCCATGTGCGAGCAGCGCGATGCCCGCATCATCAACATCTCCTCAGTCAACGGCCAGAAGGGGCAGTTCGGTCAGGTCAACTACTCGGCGGCCAAGGCGGGCATGCTGGGCTTCACCAAGGCGCTGGCGGCGGAAGGGGCCCGCTTCGGGGTCACGGTCAACGCCATCGCCCCCGGTTACACAGCCACCCCCATGGTGGAGGCGATCCGCAGCGATATCCTCGACAGCATCAAGGCCGACATTCCCATGCGCCGCCTCGCCAAGCCGGAGGAGATAGCCGCCGCCGTGGCCTTTCTCGCCAGTGAGGCGGGCGCCTATATCACGGGGGAAACCCTGGCCATCAACGGCGGCCTCTACATGAAGTAATGCCGGGAGTTATCTCATCGACAGAGGGCAGCCAATCGGCTGCCCTCTGCTTTTGGCAAGTTGAGACAAAATGGCGCAGCCCCTGCCTGCCACCCGGCTCAGGGGCGCGCCGCCGCGGCCCCCACCGGCTCGGCGAAGTGACTGCGCAGGGCCGTGATCACCCGCCGCACCTTCTCCGGGATCTCCCGCTGGGGAGTGATGGCGTGGATCTCCATGGGCGGTACCCGAAATCCCGGCAGCAGCTCCAACAGCCGACCCTGGGCGAGATCCTCTGCGATCTCCCCCTCGGGTTGCAGCGAGACCCCCTGCCCCGCCAGGGTGAACTGGCGCAGCGGCAGCACGTTGTTGCACACCACCCTGGGCTTGGGTTTGACCTTGTGGCCCTGCCCCTTGTCGTCGAAGAAGGTCAGGCCCCCGCTCAGCATGTCCGCTGCCAGCCAGTCGTGTTCCAGCAGATCTGCCGGGCTGCGTGGAGTGCCCTTGCGCGCCAGATAGGCGGGCGAGGCACACAGCAGCATCCGGGTCTGACCCAGCTTGCGCGCCACCAGGCTGGAGTCGGACAGGGTGCCGACTCGCAGCGCCACGTCGATGCGCTCGGCGATGAGATCCCGCTTCTCGTCGTCCGCGATGATCTGGATGCACAGGCCGGGATGGGCCTGCAACAGCGGCGACAAGGCCCGCGCCAGCGGCTGGCCCGCCATCCCCACGGGCGCCGTGATCCGCACTTCACCGAGCAGGCTGTCGCGCACCTCCGAGAGGCGCAGTTCGGTCTGATTGAGGGTCTGTTGCAACGACTGGCACCCCTGCCACACCACCTCCCCCGCCTCGGTCAGGTTGAGGCGGCGGGTGGAGCGATGCAACAGGGTGAGGCCGAGCAGACTCTCCAGCTGGCTGATATGCTGACTGACGGCGGAGGGGGTCATGCCAAGGGCCTTGGCGGCGCCCGTCATGCTGCCCGCCTCCACCACGGCGGCGAAGATGGCGTAACGTCTGAGCTGTTCCATTATTAAATCCAGCTTACAAGTGAATCAATTTTATAGCCGATTATTAAATCACATTCGGCGGCGTAGGATAGCCTCATTCCAACAGTGAAGGAGAATTCCCCATGAAAATTGCCCTGATCGGTGCCAGCGGTTTTGTCGGTACAGCCATCCTCAATGAAGCCGTCAGTCGCGGCCATCACGTCACCGCCATCGTCCGTGACACAAGCAAGGTGGCCGCCCACCCGCAGGTCACCGCCGTCGCCGTGGATGCCCAGCACCCACAGGCGCTGGCCGAGGTACTCAAGGGGCACGACCGGGTGATCAGCGCCTACAACCCGGGCTGGACCGCACCGGACATCTACGACCAGTACCTCAAAGGGGCCAAAGCCATAGTCGCGGCGGCCGTGACCGCCCACAGCTGGTTGCTGGTGGTCGGTGGTGCCGGCAGTCTGGAAATCGCCCCCGGCGTACAGCTGGTGGATACCCCGGACTTCCCGGCCGAGTGGAAGCAGGGCGCCCTGGCAGCCCGCGACGGTCTCACCGCCCTGCGCCGTGAAACCACCCTCGACTGGCGTTTCGTCTCCCCGCCCGTGTTCCTCGAACCCGGCGACAAGCGCGGTGGCTATCACCTCGGTGGCGATCAGGTGCTGTTCAGCGGTGACAAGCCTGCCGGGATCACGGTCGGCGATCTGGCCGATGGCGTGCTGAACGAGGTGGAAAAACCGGCTCACCTGCGCCAGCGCTTTACCCTGGGCTACTGAGTGGGCAACTGAGCAGGCTCACCGATCAGGTCTCAGCCTGATCCCCGCTCAACGCGCGAAACAGGAAGGGAGGCCTCAGCCTCCCTTCCTGTTTCGCGTCTCCGATAGCCGGGCCCGCTCCCGCCCGTGAACGCTCGTGCCAGCCAGCCACTTGTTTTCGCACTAACTGGGTGCCCGCAGCCCCATGGGACAGCCGGTACACGACCCCGTGAGCCGCTCAATAAACACCCAGCCGAATGGGTGTCGAATTCTATTTCGATTTTTGTATATAACTAAGAATAATTTGTTGTTTCCGTCTTATAACGCCGAACAGTAGCATCACCCTCAATCCAAATGGCGCCATCTTTACCGATCGGCCAGGTGGCTCACCACCGATCGGCGCGCTGTCGTTTTTGCACTGAGTGGCCGGGAAACGTCCCGGCGCTCAGAAAATGAGGAGGTGCACATGGAACATTCACCACTGCCGATCATCGATCTCGCCGCGCTCGAAGGCGCCCCTGACACTCGTCGCCAGATGCTTGCCAAGCTTGGCCGGGCGGCCCGCGACATCGGCTTTTTCTATCTGACAGGCCATGGCCTGAGCGAGGTGCAGCAGCAGGAGACCCTGGCGCTGGCGGCCCGCTTCTTCGCCCTGCCGGAGCAAGAAAAACGCGCGGTGCAGATGGTGCACTCCCCCCATTTTCGCGGTTACAACCAGGTGGGTGCCGAGCTCACCCGCCAGCAGCCGGACCGGCGCGAGCAGTTCGACATCATGAATGAGGCGCCTGCGCTGGCAGAGGACGAGATCCATACCCCCTGGCAGCGGCTGATAGGCCCCAACCAGTGGCCCGCCACCCTGCCCGAGATGAAAACGCAGCTGCTGGCCTGGCAGGAACGGCTGAGCGACATCACCCTCACCCTGCTCGCCGCCTTCGCCGAGGTGCTGGCGCAGCCGCAGGGGGTGTTCGATGCCAGCATCCAGGGCGCCCCCTATCAGCACATGAAGCTCATCCACTATCCGGGCCGGGAAGCGGGCAGCAGCAGCCAGGGAGTGGGCGCCCACAAGGATCCCGGCTACCTGACCCTGGTGATGCAGGACGATCACTCCGGACTAGAGGTGGAGACGGCGGCAGGCTGGATCCCGGCGCCGCCCCTGCCGGGCGCCCTGGTGGTCAATATCGGCGAACTGCTGGAGCTGGCTTCCAACGGCTACCTCAAGGCCACCCTGCACCGGGTGGTGAGCCCGCCGCCGGGGGTATCGCGCCTCTCCTGCGCCTTCTTTATGGCGGCGAGACTCGATGCTAACGTGCCTTTGTTGCAGCTCTCCCCCGAGCTGGCGGCGCAGGCACAAGGGCCCGAGAGCGACCCGACCAACCCGCTCTTCTATCAGGTGGGTGAAAACGTGCTGAAAGGGAGGCTGCGCTCCCACCCGGACGTGGCGGCGCGCCACTATACCGCCGCCCCGGCGTCGGCCAATCAGCAGACAACAAGTGGGCAGACGACAAACAGCGAGCGGCGCGAACCGCAGCCAGCCTGACTCTGCCATACCTATTAGACGGGGGACGCCGCGGCGTCCCGCCACCCGGATGACACAAGCAGTTAAGCCACAGCCTGGCAATGACGGAGTAATAGAATGAAATTCAAAACCATGAGCGTGCACAGCGGCCAACGGATCGATCCCCAGACCGGCGCCCTCACCACCCCCCTCTACCAGAGCAGCACCTTCAGCTACTTCAACGCCCAGGCGGGCAAGGAGCGTTTCGCGGGTCAGGCCCCCGGCTTCATCTACAGCCGCTTTGGCAACCCCACCACAGCCGAACTGGAACAAAAACTGGCAGCCCTTGAGGGTGCCGACGAGGCACTGGTGGTAGCGAGCGGCATGGCGGCGGTGAGCGCCATCATGTATGCCCTGGCCGACAGCGGCGACGAGGTGGCCTACATAGGCCCGCTCTACGGCGGCACAGATGCGTTTCTCAAGCAGACCTTCAGCCGCGCCGGCATCAAGGTGACCGCCTACGAGAGCGATCAGGATCTGCTGGCCAACATCCGTCCCGCCACCAAAGTGGTACTGTTCGAAACCCTGACCAACCCCACCCTCAAGGTGGTGGATCCGCGGGTGGTAGTGGAAGCGGCCCGCAAGGTGGGCGCCATCAGCGTGTGTGACAACACCTTCCTCACCCCCTATCTGCTGCGCCCGCTGGAACTTGGCATCGACATCGTCATGCACAGCGGCACCAAGTACCTGGGCGGCCACGGCGACATCATCGCCGGTGTGGTGGCGGGCTCTCACGCGCTGATGAAATCAGTGCGCACCGTGGCCCTCAAGCACATAGGCTCCCCCATAGGCCCGCAGGAGGCCTACCTGCTGCAGCGTGGGGTCAAGACCCTGCCACTGCGCATGGATGCCCACCTGCACAACGCCCAGAAGGTGGCCGAGTTCCTGGCCGCTCACCCGGCGGTGAAGAAGGTGATCTACCCGGGACTGGCCAGCCATCCGGGCCACGACGCCCTCGGCGCCTTCGCCGGCGGCTTTGGCGGCATGGTGAGCATAGAGCTGGAAGGCGGCTTTGCGCGCTGCGCCACCCTGCTCGACAACCTGCAGCTGTTCGTGCAGGCGGTGAGTCTCGGCGATCTCGAGAGCCTGGCCTGCCATCCGGCCAGCACCACCCACGCCGCCATGGACGAGGCGAGCCGTCTCGCCGCCGGGGTGAATGACGATCTCATCCGCTTCAGCATAGGGGTGGAAGATGCCGACGATCTGATAGCCGATCTGGCGGCGGCACTGGCCGTCGCCTGATGCCCTAGCCCCTTTCACGGCTCAAAAACAGCCCGCCCCATGTGAATGGGGCGGGCTGTTTGCATCAAGGAGTGGAGAGCCGCTTGTCAGGGGGCGAAAGAGATCCGCTGCACCGGCCAGCCCAGCGCAGCGAGCTCGGGAGCCAGCACCTTGGCATCCCCCACCACCAGGATCACCATGTCATCGGGGTCAAGCCAGCGGCGGGCCAAGTCTCGCAAGGTGAACGTCGACAGCTGGCTGACCGTCCGTACCCGCTGCTCCACATAATCCTGCGGCCACTGCGCCAGCAAGATGGGCAGCATGTACTCCACCTCCTGCGGCAGCGTCTCGTAATCCAGCGCCTGGCGGTTGAGCACACCTTCACGCAGGGTACGCACCTCCAGTCGGGTCGGGCCCTGCCGCTGGTATTTGTCGAGCTCCTGCAGGATCTGCTGCAGGGCGGCCCGGGTCACCTCGGTGCGCACGCTGCTCTGCAGCAGAAAATAGCCCGCCTGACTGTTGCCGTTGAAGGCGGTATCGATGAAGTAGGTGTATCCCAGCTCCTCACGCAGGCGGATATGCAGCCGATCCGCCAGGGAGGCATTCATCAACCCGGCCAAGAACTGCTCACCAGACCCGTCGCTCGCCATGGCGCGGCGCCCCATGCGAACAAGGCTCTGGCTGGCGCCGGGATTATCCAGCAGATAGATGGCCCGTTTGGCCTGCTGGCCGGCAAAGCCGAGGGGCCGCAGGCTGGGCGATTGCCCCTCTGGCTCAACCAGAAAAGATAGTGCACTCACCACCTTCTCCTGCGCCAGATCCCCGCTCACCACCACCCGCGCCTCCCCGCTGCGATAGACAGCCCGATAGAAGGCGCGCACATCGTCCAGGGTCAGGGATTGCCACTGTGTCTGCGGATCCGGCACCCTGGCCAGGCCGTCGATCAACGCATGAAACTGCTGATCGGCCTGCCACTGGGGCTCTCGCACTTGCTGCTTCAACCATTGCTGGGTCTGGAGCTTGAGGCGCTGGAAATCCGCCGGTCGCAAGACCGGCTGCAGCAACAGCTCCCGTACCAGCGCCAGCGTCTCATCGAAGTGAGAGGTCACCCCCTGCACCGTGATCTGGCTGTAGCCTTCCTCATAGCCAAAACTCAGGCTGGCCCCCAGCTGACGCGCCCGCTCCTCAATGGCGGCAGCCTGCCACCGCTCACTGCCCTGGGACAGCATGCTGGCGGTCAGTTCAGCCAGTCCGGCCTTGCCCTCTGGCTCGGCCCGGTACCCGCCGGGCCAGTTGATGCGCATGACAAAGGCTGGCACCTCATCGCTGTAGTGACCGAGCAGGGAGACCCTATCCCCCAGGCGAGCCTGCCACAGGGTGGGCAGTGGCACGGGCAGCGCCCCGCCACTGGCGGGTTCCTGGCGCCTGTCCAGGGTCTCCTTGACCGGACGTGAGCGCAAGAGAGGCTCAGCCAGGGTGCGCGGCAAGGGGGGCGGCTCGACAAAATTGGCCTGGCCGGCCTGCCACCCTTGATGCGCCTCGGGCACCACGCTCAGCACCACCCTGGGTTTGTGCAGTACATAGTGGTCCAGTACCCGCTTTACCTCGGCGGGCGTCACCCGCGCCATCCGTTCGAGATAACGATGCAGGTAGTTGGGCTCCTGAAACAGGCTGTGGCCCGTGCCCAATAATTCCGCCTTGCCGGCCACGCTGTCCAGCGACCAGACTAGGTTGGCACGCAAGGCATTGGCAGAGTGCTCGAGCCGGGCCCCGGGGATGCCCTCCCGGGCCAGTCTGGCGATGACACCGTCTATCTCGCGCTTGATGGGTTCGAGCTCGGCGCCCTGCTCCAGATTCGGAATGGCCTGGATCACCAGCATGCAGGCGAGCACGCCACACTCATGGCGGGCAGAGACGAACACCAGCTTGCCGCTCTGTTGCAACTGTTGTTGCAGCAGGCCACTGGCGGAGCCCCCCAGTTGATCGGCCAGCAGATCGAGGGCTTCGAAACCCGGGTCCCGGGCCGAAACGGTCGGATAGGCCAGCACCAGCATGGGGTCCTGTACCGGGGCCGTCAGGGTACGATATCGACTCTTTTTCAGCGCCACAGGCCGGGGCACTGAGCGAGCCTGGCCGGGGGCTGGCGACAAGGCGCCGAAGTAGCGTTCGACCCAGGCCAGGGTTTGCGCCGGCTGGATATCACCGCCGATCACCAGGGTGGCATTGTTGGGGCCATACCAGCGCAGGAAAAACTGGCGCACATCCTCCAGGGTGAGGCGCTCCAGATCCGCCATCCTGCCAAACGGCGTGTTGAAATAGGGGTGATTGGGTGGATAGAGGGTACGGTTCAACACCTCCAGCACCCGGCCATAGGCAGGCGTGTCGACCAGGTCGGCTCGCTCGTTCCTGACCACGTCACGCTTGGCATCAAACTTTTGCTGATACAGGGTATCGAGCAGGAAGCCCATCCGATCCGCCTCCAGCCAGAGCACTTTCTCCAGCTGATTGGCCGGCACAGTCTGGTAATAGCGGGTCTGATCCCGTGTCGTCAGCCCGTTGATGTCACGCCCCCCCACCTGCTGCAGCAGGCGGATATGCCCCTCCTCCCCCACATGGGCCGAGCCCTGAAACATCATGTGTTCGAACAAATGCGCCATGCCGGACTGGCCCGGCGCCTCTTCGGCCAGCCCGACCCGATAATTCACTTCCACATGCACCAGAGGATCCGAGTGATCCGGGGTCAGGATCACCGTCAGGCCGTTATCCAGCCGATATTGCTGGTAAGGGACGATAAGCGGATTGGTGCCTTTCTTTTGCTCCTTGACCAGTACCGGGCCAGCCAGGGCCAAGGCACTGAATAAATACAATAAACTCCACGCGACTCTCATTTTGTTTCCCAATTCTCAAGTCTGAACATTATTATTGTTATCGGTTGTTGCACTCACGCTATATTCACGCCAATTCGCCAGCGGCCCCATTATTCATCTCTATTTGTGTGGTGATATGAATCATGCTGGCAGGTCAGCGTGCTGGCGACATATCGTCAGATGACTGACCCTTGTATCAATATTTGCACGCCATGGGTGCCATGCCTGCGCACGGGTAGCACCCGGGGCCAAGGCCACCAGTGTAATCAATCGGGGCCTTCAGGGATATCTCGCGGGCACCGTCATTTGTAACAAGCCATGAGATGACCAGAGATAAGCGTTAATCATGGCCATCACAACCCTTATTTCCGAGCCGGATTCATCGCCATTTTTCAATGTGTCAAAAGGCGCACACGGATGCATTTCTCACCGGGATGACTATTTACCATTGAGTCAGGAGAAAATACGCGATCGGAGATGAATAATATCAATTCAATTAATAACGAGACTCGGCCTCTCCATGCGCACAGTCCAAGTGAATATGCTATTGCGCCGGAACGCCCGCGCTCTGCACGCCCAAACGGGCAAAAAAACAGGGGGCCCCCCCCTGCTTCACACTCACCCAAGTTGGATCAACCACGAGCCAGCAGTATGTTGAGCATGCGGCGCAGCGGCTCGGCGGCGCCCCACAGCAGCTGATCCCCCACGGTGAAGGCGGCCAGGTATTCCGGACCCATGTTGAGCTTGCGCAGACGACCCACCGGGATGCTGAGGGTGCCGGTGACGGCGGCCGGGGTCAGCTCGCGTGCCGTGATGTCGCGATCGTTGGGGATCACTTTCACCCAGTCGTTGTGAGCCGCGATCAGCGCCTCGATCTCGGCCAGCGGCACGTCCTTCTTCAGCTTGATGGTAAACGCCTGACTGTGGCAGCGCAGGGCACCGATCCGCACGCACAGACCATCCACCGGGATGGCGGCATCTTCAATCCCTAAGATCTTGTTGGTCTCGGCCTGGCCCTTCCACTCTTCGCGGCTCTGGCCATTGTCGAGCTTGGTGTCGATCCAGGGGATGAGGCCACCGGCCAGCGGTACGCCGAAGTTGTCCACCGGCAGGGTGCCGGAGCGGGTCTTCTCGGTGATCTTGCGCTCTATGTCGAGGATGGCAGAGGCGGGATCCGCCAGCTCCACCGCCACTTCGTCGTGCAGCAGGCCCATCTGGGTGACCAGCTCGCGCATGTGGCGCGCGCCGCCGCCCGATGCGGCCTGATAGGTGGCCACGCTTACCCACTCCACCAGATCGGCCTTGAACAGACCGCCGAGGGCCAGCAGCATCAGGCTGACGGTGCAGTTGCCGCCGACGAAGGTCTTGAGCCCCTTGTCCAGCGCCTGTGCTATGACGTCGCCGTTGACCGGATCCAGAATGATGACGGCGTCTTTCTCCATCCGCAGGGAGGAGGCGGCGTCAATCCAGTAACCCTGCCAGCCGGCGGCTTTCAGGCGTGGATAGACATCCTTGGTGTAGTCGCCGCCCTGCGCCGTGATGATGATATCCTGCTTGGCCAGCGCCTCGATATCGAAGGCGTCCTGCAGGGTACCGGCATCGACGCCGAAGTTGGGGGCGGCCTCACCGGCCTGGGAGGTGGTGAAGAAGGTGGGTTGAATGCGGGCAAAATCCTTCTCTTCCTGCATCCGGCTCATCAGTACCGAACCCACCATGCCACGCCAACCGACCAAACCTACTTTTTTCATAATGTCCTACCCTGGATAGCTGCTATAGAAAATTGTGTATTGAAACCCGTAACCCCTTGTCCGGCGCGGGCCGTTCACAAACAGATTACAAAATACGTGTTGCGAAAAATGCGTCTATCCACATTACGGATTGTGACGACGGGCGCAAGTCGAATTGCGCAATATTCTGTGCCGTTCGCTGCAATATCCGCCAGCCAGCTCCCGGCTGATGCGATCTCTTGGCACCCAGCGTCAGCTTGGGGCATGATTGAAACCGACTGGCAGCCACTGCCCCCTGGGGACGACCCCGGGGCCTCATGATGCGCAGGGACGACCCTGCTTCCTGCGGAATATCCTTATGTCCTGGTTACTCCTGTTGCTGGCCGGCCTGTTCGAGGTCGCCTGGGCCATTGGCCTGAAATACACCGACGGTTTCAGCCGTCCCCTCCCTACCCTGCTGACCCTGAGTGCCATGGGCGTGAGCGTGCTCTTGCTCGCCATGGCGGTCAAACAGTTGCCGCTCGGCACCGCCTACGCGGTCTGGACCGGCATAGGCGCAGTCGGCACAGTGCTGATGGGGATCTGGCTGTTCAACGAGCCCGCCACCCTGGCCCGAGTACTGTGCCTGCTGCTGATCATCGGCGGGATCCTGGGTCTGAAGTTTATCGGCTGAACCGACGGCAGATCCCGGATCTGTGGATAGCTAAACGGGGCTCTTGCCCCGTTTTTTGCCTGCCAAACGCGCCGACCCCTGCTATTATCTGCGGCCAAACATGAGCCAATAAAAATCAGGACATTGTGATGACCGACCACACTTTTATTCCCGGCAAGGACGCGGCACTGGAAGACTCCATCGACCGCTTCCAGACCAAGCTGCAAGCCCTGGGGTTTGATATCGAAGAGGCCTCCTGGCTCAATCCCGTGCCCAACGTCTGGTCCGTGCATATCCGGGACAAGGAGTGCGCCCTCTGTTTCACCAATGGCAAGGGTGCCAGCAAGAAGGCGGCGCTGGCCTCGGCCCTTGGCGAATATTTCGAGCGTCTCTCCACCAACTATTTCTTCGCCGACTTCTATCTTGGCGAGCAGGTCGCCAACGGCGACTTCGTGCACTACCCCAACGAGAAGTGGTTCCCCATCGAGGGTGATCAGTTCCCGGCCGGTCTGCTCGACAGCTTCACCCGCAAGTTCTACAACCCGGACGGCGAAGTGACCGCCGATATGCTGGTGGATCTGCAATCGAACAACGAGGAGCGCGGCATAGTCGCGCTGCCGTTCGAGCGCCAGTCCGATCACCAGACCGTCTACATCCCGATGAACATCATCGGCAACCTCTATGTCTCCAACGGCATGAGCGCCGGCAACACCCGCACCGAGGCCCGCACCCAGGCCCTGTCCGAGGTGTTCGAGCGCCACGTGAAGAACAAGATCATCGCCGAAGCCCTGAGCCTGCCGCTGATCCCGAATGAGGTGATTGCCCGTTATCCCGGCATCAAGGCCTCCATCGATGCGCTGGAAGCCGAAGGCTTCCCCATCTACAGCTTCGATGCCTCCCTGGGCGGCCGCTATCCGGTCATCTGCGTGGTGCTGCTCAACCCGGACAACGGCACCTGCTTTGCCTCCTTCGGTGCCCACCCGCGCTTCGAAGTGGCCTTCGAGCGCACCGTCACCGAGCTGCTGCAGGGCCGTGGTCTCAAGGATCTGGACGTGTTCGTGCCGCCGTCATTCGACAACGAGCAGGTGGCGGATCACCACAATCTGGAGACCCACTTCATCGACTCCTCCGGCCTCATCAGCTGGGATCTGTTCAAGCAGGATGCGGACTTCGCGTTTGCCGACTGGGATTTTCGCGGCACCTCGCAGGAGGAGTTCGACCATCTGATCGGCATCTTCCACGAGCTGGAGCAGCCGGTCTACATCGCCGACTACGAGCATCTGGGTGTCTACGCCTGCCGCATCCTGGTGCCGGGCATGTCCGACATCTATCCGGCCGAAGACCTGCTGCTGGCCAACAACAACATGGGCGCCAACCTGCGGGAAGTGATCCTGGCGCTGCCGTCGCTGGCGTGGGATGCCGAGCAATACATGGCGCTGTTCGACCAGCTGGACGAAGAGGGGCACGACGAGCGCACCCGCGTCCGTGAGCTGCTCGGTATCGCCGCCGCCAAGGGCACAGCCCTGCACACCCTGCGCGTCGGCGAGCTGAAAGCCATGCTGGCGCTGGCCGCCGGTGAGCTGGAGACGGCGCTCGATCTCATCGACTGGACCATGGAGTTCAACCAGTCGGTGTTCCCGGCGGATCGCGCCAACTACTACCGTGCCCTGCGCGCCTGCGTCGAGCTGTTCATCGACCAGGAGCGGGATCCGGAGCAGTACCGCGCCGTGTTTACCCGCATGTATGGCGAGCAGACCCTGGCCGATGCCTGGGCCAACGCCCGCGGCGAAGCACGTTTCCACGGGTTGACGGCGGCCGATCTGTCCCTCGTCCAGTTCCCGCAGCACCAGAAGCTGCTGGCAGCCTATGAAAAGCTGCAAAAGGCCAAGCGAGCCCATCATTGGGCCTGATGTGGTAGTATTTGGGGGGGCCTTGATGGCCCCTTCTGTTTTATGGCACCCCGGCTGGACATTTGTTATTCAAGGATGAAATAAAAAACAAAAAATACCCCTTAGGGGGTTGCCAACGCCGAGTCCATGATGCGGGGGGGATGCAAAGATGCCTTGCCAGTACCTTTTTTCAGGCTTGACAAATAAATTCTTTAAAATCATTACATTAAAAAATCAGCATTTCTGTTTCAGCTGAAACCTGGTGTAAAGAGAGGCTTCCAGGGGACTCAAATTTTTGTAGTAAAATTACATTCACAATCTGCAATTCTTGATCGGAGTCAATTTTGACGATCTGGCCCTTTGTTATGATTTCCACAGGCAAAACAGCAGGTACATGAGAATTGAAAGCAGAATCTCCCTTTGATTGTCTCAAGCCAGAAGCCATCGCTGCACTGGCAGAAGATATAACCTATGCCAAGGCCACCAAGCCGGCATACAAGGTCATCCCCCTGGCCATCACAGCAGGCGCTTTCATCGCCATCGCTTTTGTCTTTTTCATCACAGTCACCACGGGTGCCGGCAACGTAGCCTGGGGCCTCAGCAAGCTGGTCGGCGGTCTCTGTTTCTCCCTCGGTCTCATTCTGTGCGTGCTGCTCGGTGCCGAGCTGTTCACCTCCACCACCCTGACGCTGGTTGCCAAGGCAGCCAATCGCATCACCTGGGGTCAACTGCTCAAGAACTGGGGTCTGGTCTACTTCGGCAACCTCATCGGCGGTCTCCTCATAGTCGCGCTCATCATCATGTCGGCCGAGTACATGGCGGCAGATGGTCAGTGGGGCCTGAACGCCCTGAAAGTGGCCCAGCACAAGATCCATCACACCTTCTTCGAGGCCCTCGCCCTCGGTATCCTCTGCAACCTCATGGTGTGTCTCGCCGTGTGGATGGCGTTCGGCGCCCGCAGTGCGACCGACAAGGTGATGGTCATGCTGCTCCCCGTCGCCATGTTCGTGGCTTCCGGTTTCGAGCACAGCATCGCAAACATGTTTATGATCCCGGTCGGTATCGCTATCCATGCGGTAGCAGGCCCGGAATTTTGGCAGGCCATCGGCCAGGATCCGGCGACCTTCGCCGACTTGACCGTATCCAACTTCGTCCTACACAACCTCATTCCCGTCACCATTGGTAATATCATTGGTGGTGGCGTCATGGTTGGTCTGACTTACTGGTTTATCTTCCGTCGTCATCATTAAGGATGATTGCGGGATACTACATCAATACCGTGTGAGGTAATGAAAATGGCAGAACTTAACGAACAGTTCCAAAAAGCATGGGAAGGCTTCGCGGCCGGTGAATGGCAGTCCTCTGTCAACACCCGTGACTTCATCCAGAAGAACTACACCCCGTATGAAGGTGACGAGTCCTTCCTGGCTGGCGCGACCGAAGCTACCACCAAGCTGTGGGACAAGGTCATGGAAGGCATCAAAATCGAGAACCGCACTCATGCGCCGGTCGATTTTGATACCGACCTGCCCTCCACCATTACCGCTCACGATGCCGGCTATATCGATCAAGGCCTGGAGCAAATTGTAGGTCTGCAGACCGACAAGCCGCTCAAGCGCGCCATCATCGCCAACGGCGGTATCAAGATGGTTGAGACTTCTTGCAAGGTGTACGGCCGCGAGCTGGACCCCATGGTCAAGAAAATCTTCAGCGAGTACCGCAAGACTCACAACCAGGGCGTGTTTGACGTTTACACCAAAGACATCCTGAACTGCCGCAAGTCTGGCGTCATCACTGGTCTGCCAGATGCCTACGGCCGTGGCCGCATCATAGGTGACTACCGTCGTGTCGCCCTGTACGGCATCGACTTCCTGATGGCTGACAAGCTGTCCCAGTTCAAGTCTCTGCAAGCTGACCTGGAAAACGGCGTCAACCTGGAAGCCACCATCCGTCTGCGCGAAGAAATCTCCGAGCAGTACCGTGCCCTGGCCCAGATCAAAGAGATGGCCGCCAAATATGGCTGCGATATCTCTGTACCTGCCAAGAACGCTAAAGAAGCCGTGCAGTGGACCTACTTCGCCTACCTGGCGGCAGTCAAGTCCCAGAACGGTGCCGCCATGTCCTTCGGTCGTACCTCCAGCTTCCTGGACGTGTACATCGAGCGTGATCTGAAGAAAGGCGTGATCACCGAGCAAGAAGCCCAGGAGCTGATGGACCACATGGTCATGAAGCTGCGCATGGTTCGCTTCCTGCGTACTCCTGAATACGATTCACTGTTCTCCGGCGACCCCATGTGGGCTACCGAGACCCTGGCCGGTATGGGCGTTGATGGCCGTACCCTGGTCACCAAGAACAGCTTCCGTATGCTGAACACCCTGTACACCATGGGCCCGTCTCCTGAGCCGAACCTGACCATTCTGTGGTCCGAGAAGCTGCCGGTCGGTTTCAAGAAGTACTGCGCCAAGGTATCTATCGAGACCTCTTCCGTTCAGTACGAGAACGACGACCTGATGCGTCCGGACTTCAACAACGATGACTACGCCATCGCTTGCTGTGTGTCCCCGATGATCGTCGGCAAACAGATGCAGTTCTTCGGTGCCCGTGCCAACCTGGCCAAGACCATGCTGTATGCAATCAACGGCGGTATGGACGAGAAGCTCAAGATCCAGGTCGGTCCCAAGACCGAGATGGTGACCTCCGAGTACCTCGACTACAACGACGTGATGGACCGTCTGGATCACTTCATGGACTGGCTGGCCAAGCAGTACGTGGCTGCCCTGAACATCATCCACTACATGCACGACAAGTACAGCTACGAAGCCTCTCTGATGGCGCTGCACGACCGTGACGTGTATCGCACCATGGCTTGCGGCATCGCCGGTCTGTCCGTTGCGGCTGACTCCCTGTCTGCCATCAAGTACGCCAAGGTCAAGCCGGTTCGTGACGAAGATGGCGTTGCCATCGACTTCGAAATCGACGGTGAGTACCCGCAGTTCGGTAACAACGACGCTCGCGTCGATGACATCGCCTGTGACCTGGTAGAACGCTTCATGAAGAAAATTCAGAAGCTGAACACCTACCGTGGCGCCGTGGCTACCCAGTCCGTACTGACCATCACCTCCAACGTGGTGTATGGCAAGAAAACTGGTAACACCCCGGATGGCCGTCGTTCCGGTGCACCGTTCGGCCCGGGTGCCAACCCGATGCACGGTCGTGACCAGAAGGGTGCCGTTGCGTCCCTGACTTCCGTTGCCAAGCTGCCGTTCGCTTACGCCAAAGATGGTATCTCCTATACCTTCTCCATCGTGCCGAACGCCCTGGGCAAAGACATGGAAGCGCAGAAATCCAACCTGGCGGGTCTGATGGACGGTTACTTCCATCACGAGACCAACCTGGAAGGCGGTCAGCACCTGAACGTGAACGTGATGAACCGTGAAATGCTGCTGGACGCCATGGAAAACCCGGAGAAATATCCGCAGTTGACCATCCGCGTATCCGGTTATGCCGTTCGCTTCAACTCTTTGACCAAAGAGCAACAGCAAGACGTCATCACCCGTACCTTCACCGCTTCTCTGTAATCGCTTATTAGTAAGCAAGAGTCGCAGTGACTAAAAACCGGCGCCCAGGCGCCGGTTTTTTTATGTCTGATTGCCAGCCAGTATCGACTCGAAAGAGTGATGACGACCCTCCTTCCCTTTCACCCAAAAGGGACTGGGGTGGATTCTTCCCTCACCCTTTTGCTCCCCGTCTCTTCCCTCTTTTCAATAAAACGGAAAACCGCAACGGGATCCCTCGACAGGCCCCATAGTCCCGGCACTGTGCGCTTGGTGCCACTCCCGCAGGCAAGGGGACACAGAAGCCCGTCTATCGCTCGCAGCAGGCCGCCAGATAGCAACAGGGGCAGAAGAGTATGACTCCCCTGCCCCTGCGGCATATCAACGGCACTGTGGGCCGGATAACGGTTTGGCTAGTCTGATTTAACTCGCCCAGGTGATGATGTGATCGATCCACTCACCGGCATGAGCTTCGTGTATCACCTTGCCGCGTACCGACTGACCCGCCTGATGCATGGCGGAGCGACTGCCGGTGATCAGCGGATGCCATTCGGGCAGGGTCTGCCCCTCGGCCAGCAACCGGTAGGCACAGGTCGAGGGCAGCCAGTCATACTCGGCAATCTTGTCATGGGTGATCTGCAGGCAGTCCGGCTCTTTTTTAAAGCGGTTGCCGTAATCGGAGCACTGGCAGGTCTTGGTGTTGAGCAGATCGCAGGCGACGTTGGTGAACACCAGTTCGTCGGTGTCCTCGTCAATCAGCTTGTTCAGGCAGCACTTGCCGCAGCCGTCGCACAGGGATTCCCACTCCGCATCCGTCATCTGCTGCAGGGGCTTTTCCTGCCAAAAAGGAGTTGGCTGCATTTTCTCGACTTGCTGCATGGAAGGGGCTCGCTAAATAGACCAGTAAAGCGCGTGGTTATACGCCTTATGGCCCAATTTTTCAAGGTTGATGGTAAGTATCAGGCATCATTCATTCCACCGACTCTACTCCATCAAAAGGATCTGACTGATACTTGTCAGCTCTTTATACTGGAATGAAAATTAATTTAAATAGGCAGATCTACCTCAGCTATGCCTTGTTCACTCAATTTATGTCGTTGGGACGCTATCTCTAAAAATAAATCTCGGTCATGCTCCCCTACAAGACATATTACAAACTCCCAACGAGGAGGAAAGCTACTCAAAATCACATTTATTCCAGCTTCTTCTAACAGCGTTGACAACATGTTTGATGCTGGCCTAGTTTCTGATAACCAATATCTGCCATGCTTGTCAATGGATTGAACAGCTGGCATATAATAATTTTTAAAAACAATACTTCTGAGATTGTTATAGTCAACATTCATGTCTAGCCCCTCAACACATAGCCGAACTATACCTTGAAAGAATTAATGAGTTTACTTATTTGCTCGATCCCATCAAACGTAGATGGCAGATTACCATCTTCCGTTACTATCCCTGAGAATATCACTCGTTCAAATCGCTCTAGAGCATCAGCATCTTTACTCTTTATCTCACTAGCATACCCAGAATAACTTTGGATAAATCTGCACAATGTCTTTCTAAGGTCGATCTGTAGTAATTGAGACTTAACCGACTTGTAATTAAATAGAAGAACCCTAAAATAATATATCGATATTGCGACTAAAGATATGGTTGGAAAAATAGATACCAATAGCCCATCTCTGATGACATTTAAGTTATCTATATTAGCATAAATGAATGCAAGCTCAGCTACTATTGGCAAGACTATAACCAAAGACAACAGTCTAAGCCAAAACAAGATCCCATCACGCTCACGTATCTTTTCTTTTGATAAGTCATCAAAACCTTGATACAAGCCAACGAAGTTAAATGCATTCTCATATCTAGATAGAGACGCCTCGATTGTTTTTACTCTACTCTCTTTCTCACTTAAGTCTCTATCCCATTCTTCTTTAAGGTTTTTAGCTTTCGCTGAAACAGCATCAAAATTCTTTAAACTTTCAATTCCCTAACTGTTTGCGATCTCCTTGAAAATACTAATAGGCATGTCACGGATCGCAAACTCAATTTGTTCCTTTGCTGTAACTTCAAATAAGCTTACATTATCAAAAACGAAGCGTCTTGCAGCTTCGAACTCCATCGCCAAGTCATTTTTGGTTGAGAGATACAACTCGAAAAGAAACCTAAAACACATCGAGCAAATTTCATCCAATCGTTCTTTCGTTAGCTCTTTTTCATCAGCAAGCCTATTAATGAATTGATCGCCTATCCACTTTATATTTATCTGGCAGAACGTATTCCATTCATCAGGTCTTTTTTCCATAGCATTAATAATTAGGCGGATAAGACTATTCCGTTGTTTATCGAAGTCATTCGAAGGAACTAAGCCATCAATTTTTTGCCTAAACTTAGAAAGTACAGTTTTACTCTGGTTTGTATCAAATAATTCCATCATAAATATTGCCACTCACAAAATATGAAAAAATTTGTCATTTAGTTAGCCGCTATCCTACGCAGGGATCTATTCAAGATCTAGCTGTAGATAGAATAACTATTCTAAATGTGCCCACCATCATATTCTATCCATAAAAAATGCCGCCCTAGGGGGGGGGGCCTAGGGCGGCATTTTTCTATCAGAGATAACGGGCTGAAAGGAATTACCAGCCGGTCACTTCACGCAAGGCCTTGCCTATATCGGCGAGGGAGCGCACGGTTTTCACGCCGGCATCTTCCAGGGCGGCAAATTTCTCTGCTGCCGTGCCCTTGCCACCGGCGATGATGGCGCCCGCATGACCCATGCGCTTGCCAGCCGGGGCGGTAACGCCCGCGATATAGGAGACCACCGGCTTGGTGACGTGGGCCTTGATGTAGGCCGCCGCTTCTTCCTCGGCGCTGCCGCCGATCTCGCCGATCATCACGATGGCTTCGGTCTTGGGATCGTTCTGGAACATCTCCAGGATGTCGATGAAGTTGGAGCCCGGGATGGGGTCACCACCGATACCGACACAGGTGGACTGGCCGAAGCCCTCGTCCGTGGTCTGCTTGACCGCTTCGTAGGTCAGGGTGCCGGAACGGGAGACTATGCCCACCTTGCCCGGCTTGTGAATGTGGCCCGGCATGATGCCGATCTTGCACTCACCCGGGGTGATGACGCCCGGGCAGTTCGGCCCTATCATGCGCACGCCGGTTTCCTGCAGCTTCACCTTGACCTGCAGCATGTCCAGGGTCGGGATGCCTTCGGTGATGGTAACGATGAGCTTGATGCCGGCATCGATGGCTTCCAGGATGGCGTCCTTGCAGAAGGGCGCAGGCACATAGATGACGGAGGCGGTGGCGCCGGTGGCCTCGACCGCGTCACGGACGGTGTTGAACACCGGCAGGCCCAGGTGGGTGGTGCCACCCTTGCCCGGCGACACGCCGCCGACCATCTGGGTACCGTAGGCAATCGCCTGTTCGGAGTGGAAGGTACCCTGACCGCCGGTAAAGCCCTGGCAGATCACCTTGGTGTCTTTGTTGATCAGAACGCTCATTATTTGGCCTCCGCTGCTTTAACCACTTGCTGAGCTGCGTCAGTCAGACTCGTTGCGGCGATGATATTGAGGCCGCTGTCGGCCAGTTTACGGGCACCCAGTTCGGCATTGTTGCCTTCCAGACGCACTACCACGGGCACCTTGACCCCCACTTCCTTGACCGCGCCGATTATGCCTTCCGCGATCATGTCGCAGCGCACTATGCCGCCGAAGATGTTGACCAGTACGGCCTGCACCTTGGTGTCGGAGAGGATGATCTTGAAGGCCTCGGTCACGCGCTCCTTGGTGGCGCCGCCGCCGACGTCCAGGAAGTTGGCCGGTGAGCCGCCGTGCAGGTTGACGATATCCATGGTGCCCATTGCCAGACCGGCGCCGTTGACCATGCAGCCGATGTTGCCATCGAGCGCCACATAGTTCAGCTCCCACTGGGCGGCGTGCGCTTCGCGGGGGTCATCCTGGGACGGATCATGCATCTCGCGCAGCTTGGGCTGACGATAGAGGGCGTTGGCGTCGATGTTGATCTTGCCATCGAGGCAATGCAGGTTGCCCTGGGCGGTGATCACCAGCGGGTTGATTTCCAGCAGCGCGAAGTCGCAGTCCAGGAACATCTGGCCCAGACCCATGAAGATCTTGGTGAACTGCTTGATCTGATCGCCGACCAGACCCAGCTTGAAGGCCAGCTCGCGCGCCTGATAGGCCTGCGGGCCCACCAGCGGATCGATGGCGGCCTTGTGAATCAGTTCCGGGGTTTCGTGGGCGACTTTCTCAATCTCCACGCCACCTTCGGTAGAGGCCATGAAGACCACGCGACGGCTGCCACGATCGACCACGGCGCCCAGATAGAGCTCCTTGGCGATGTCGGTGCAGGATTCCACCAGGATCTTGGTAACCGGCTGACCGTTGGCGTCAGTCTGATAGGTCACCAGGTTCTTGCCGAGCCAGTTCTGGGCAAAGGCGCGGATCTCGTCCTTGCTCTTGGCCAGCTTGACGCCGCCCGCTTTACCGCGGCCACCGGCGTGGACCTGGCACTTGACGACCCAGGTATTGCCGCCAATCTTGTCGGCCGCTTCAGCCGCTTCCTGCGGGGTAGCACAGGCATAACCTTCGGAGACCGGCAGGCCATACTCGGCAAACAGCTTTTTTGCCTGATATTCATGCAGATTCATAGATGCTCTATCCGTGTTGTAGGTATTTCCGTCCGGGGCTCGTGTTTCTCAATCCCCTGTGAATGGGGGCCTGGGCGGCCCCTCGTTATCTTTCTAATTCGCTCAGAATGTCGCTGATTGCCTAGACATCCAGCAACAGACGGGTCGGATCTTCCAGCAGCTCCTTGATGGAGACCAGGAAGCCCACCGACTCGCGACCGTCGACGATGCGGTGATCATAAGAGAGGGCCAGGTACATCATCGGCAGGATCTCGACCTTGCCATCGACCGCCATGGGTCTGTCCTGGATCTTGTGCATCCCCAGGATGGCGCTCTGCGGCGGGTTGATGATGGGGGTGGACATCAGGGAGCCGAACACGCCACCGTTGGTGATGGTGAAGTTGCCGCCGGTCAGTTCGTCCACGGTCAGCTTGCCGTCGCGGCCCTTGCCCGCCAGATCCTTGATGGCCTTCTCGATGTCCGCCAGGCTCATGTTGTCGCAATCGCGCAGCACAGGTGTCACCAGCCCGCGCGGGGTGGAGACGGCGATGCTGACGTCGAAGTAGTTGTGGTAGACGATGTCGTCACCGTCCAGCGCCGCGTTCACTTCCGGGTAGCGCTTGAGGGATTCAACGACCGCCTTCACGTAGAAGGACATGAAGCCGAGCTTGATGCCGTGCTTCTTCTCGAAGATCTCGCCGTACTGCTTGCGCAGCTTCATGATGGGCGCCATGTTGATCTCGTTGAACGTGGTCAGCATGGCGGTGGTGTTTTTGGCTTCCAGCAGACGCTCGGCGATGCGCTTGCGCAGACGGGTCATGGGCACACGCTTCTCGGTGCGACCGACCAGCGGCGCTACCGCAGCTACAGGGGCAGCCGCGACCGGCGCGGCGGCAGGCTTGTTGCCACCCTTGATGAAGGCTTCCACATCTTCCTTGCTGATGCGACCGCCCTTGCCGGTGCCGGTCAGCTTGGTCACGTCGATGGCATGCTCGGCCACCAGGCGGCGCACCGAGGGGCTCAGGCCATCGGCGCCGTCATCGGCCACGGCTTCCACCGGCTTCTCCCTGGTCTCTTCACCGGCCACGGGAGCCGGCTTGAGCATGGCGATCAGCTGGCGAGACAACACGGTCGCCCCTTCCGCTTGCAGGATGTCGCCGAGGACGCCGGCTTCCGGCGCGGGCACTTCCAGCACGACCTTGTCGGTCTCGATGTCGACCAGTACTTCGTCACGGGCAACCAGATCACCCGGTTTCTTGTGCCAGGTGGCGATGGTGGCGTCCGCCACTGATTCCGGCAGGTCCGGTACCTTGATCTCGATAGTCATGTAATCAGTTCCTTGTTACTTCTTGTTCAGGGCTTAGGCCAGAGTAAGGGCGTCTTCCACCAGGGCTTTTTGCTGCTTGGCGTGGACCGACATGTAACCGACGGCCGGCGAGGCCGAGGCCGGGCGACCGGCATAACGCAGACGGGCATGGCTTGGCAGCACGCTGTCGTAGTGATGACGGGTGCTGTACCAGGCGCCCTGGTTCTGCGGCTCTTCCTGACACCAGACGAAGTCGGTGACGTGGGCATAGTCGGCCAGAATGGTGCGCACTTCCTCCTCCGGGAAGGGGTAGAGCTGCTCGATCCGCACCAGGGCCACATCGTGCTGCTCGGCCTTGCGACGGGCATCGAGCAGGTCGTAGTAGACCTTGCCGGAGCAGAACACCACCCGCTTGACCCCTTTGGGATCCAGGGCGTCGATTTCGCCAATGGCGTTCTGGAAGGTGCCGGTCGCCAGCTCGTCGAGCTTGCTCACCGCCAGCGGGTGGCGCAGCAGGGATTTGGGCGTCATGACGATGAGCGGACGGCGCATCGGGCGCACCACCTGACGGCGCAGCATGTGGAACACTTGCGCCGGGGTGGACGGCACGCACACCTGCATGTTGTGCTGGGCACACATCTGCAGATAGCGCTCGAGACGGGCGGAGGAGTGCTCCGGGCCCTGCCCCTCATAACCGTGGGGCAGCAGCATGGTCAGACCGCACATCCGGCCCCACTTCTGCTCACCGGAGGAGAGGAACTGATCCACCACGACCTGGGCGCAGTTGGCGAAGTCGCCGAACTGGGCTTCCCAGATGGTGAGACCAGCCGGCTCCGCACTGGCGTAGCCATATTCGAACGCCAGTACCGCGTTTTCGGTCAGCACTGAATCGTAAATTTCAAAGGGACCTTGCTCGTCGTGCAAGTTGCACAGCGGAGTGTAGGTACTGGCATCGCTCTGGTTGTGCAGCACGGCGTGGCGGTGGAAGAAGGTGCCACGGCCGGAGTCTTCCCCGGTGAAGCGGATGCGGGAGCCCTTGTCCACCAGGGTGGCGTAGGCCAGGGTCTCGGCAAAGCCCCAGTCCAGCAGCTTGTCGCCGGCGGCCATCAGCCGACGGTCTTCGTAGATCTTCTCGACCTGGCGCTGCAGCACATGGGTGGCCGGGTACTGGCTGATGCGCTCGCCCAGGGATTTCAGGTGATCCATGGGCACAGTGCTGTCATAGCTCATGGCCCAGTCGTGACCGAGATAAGGGGTCCAGTCGACGGAGTGCAGCTCCATCGGACGCCACTCCTTGCTCACCCGCTCGCCCCGATCCAGGGTATCGCGATAGTCATTGACCAGGGTAGTGGCCAGCTCCTGACTGATGCTGCCTTCCGCCACCAGCTGGTCGGCGTAGATCTTGCGCGGGGTCGGGTGCTGTTTGATCTTCTGGTACATCAAGGGCTGGGTCGCACTGGGCTCGTCCGCCTCGTTGTGACCGTGACGACGGTAGCAGACCAGCTCGATCACCACGTCGCGCTTGAAGGTGTTGCGATAATCCAGCGCAATCTGGGTCACCAGCACCACGGCTTCCGGGTCATCCCCGTTGACGTGCAGCACGGGGGCCTGCACCGCCTTGGCGATGTCGGTACAGTATTCGGTGGAGCGCAGGTCACGTTGATAGGAGGTGGTGAAACCTACCTGGTTGTTGATGACGATGCGCACAGTGCCACCGACGCCGTAGGCACGGGTCAGGGACATGTTGAAGGTTTCTGCTACGACACCCTGTCCCGCGATGGCGGAGTCACCGTGGATGGTGATGGGCAGAACGCTGGAGCCATCCTTGTCACCGCGTCTGTCCATGCGGGCACGCACCGAGCCGATGACCACAGGGTTGACGATCTCGAGGTGAGACGGGTTGAACGCCAGCGCCAGGTGAACGTTGCCGCCCGGGGTGGCGAAGTCGGAAGAGAAGCCCATGTGGTACTTCACATCCCCTGTGCCCCAGGATTCACCGTGCTTGCCGGCGAACTCGTCGAACAATTCTTGCGCCCGTTTGCCGAGCACGTTGATCAGCACGTTCAGGCGACCACGGTGGGCCATGCCGATGACGGCCTCTTTGCAGCCCTGCTCACCGGCGCGGCGAATAAGCTCCTTGAGCATGGGCACCATGGCATCGCCCCCTTCCAGGGAGAAACGCTTGGCCCCCGGGAACTTGGCGCCCAGGTATTTTTCCAGCCCTTCGGCCGCGGTCAGGCTCTCGAGGAAGCGGGTCTTCTCCTCTGTGCTGTAGTTGCCCGTGGCTTCAATGGATTCAAGACGGTCTTGCAGCCAGCGCTTCTCCTCGGTGGAGGTGATGTGCATGTAGTCTGCACCTATGCTGCCGCAATAGGTTTTCTTCAGCGAGGCATAGAGATCGGAGAGCACCATGGTCTCGCGACCTATGGCGTAGGAGCCCACGTTGAAGGTGGCCTCCATGTCGGCGCCCTGCAGGTTGTGGAAGGCAGGATCCAGTTCGGCAACGGTTTCACGGGTCCAGAGTCCAAGGGGATCCAGATTGGCATTCTGGTGACCACGGAAGCGGAAAGCGTTGATCAGTTGCAGCACGCGCACCTGTTTCGCATCCACTTGCGGATCGGACACGGGGGCACTGTAACGGGAGGGATCCTTGGCCAGACGACGGAAATAATCGCGGACTTGGGAGTGAGGTTGTTCAACCGCATGGCCATTAACCTGGGGCAGCGAGCTAAACAGGCTGCGCCACTCGTCGGCTACGGATTCGGGGTCTTCCAGGAAGGATTCGTACAAATCCTCAATATAGCTTGCATTCGCACCAGCCAGGTGAGATGACTCCAACCAGGCCTTCATCACGCCGTTATGCATTTCTATCCCTTGTACATCTTGTTCACTGCAGCGCAGCTTGTAGGGTTTAAATAGCCATCCAGCCATGGGGTTGGATGGCTATCCAGAGGTCGGGCCTGGCGCGTGACGCCCTGGCCCTGATACTAAACAGCCCGATTGAGCAGCATCGACTTGATCTGACCGATGGCCTTGGTCGGGTTCAAGCCCTTGGGACAGACGTTCACGCAGTTCATGATGCCGTGGCAACGGAACACGCTGAAGGCGTCATCCAGGTTACCCAGTCGTTCGCTGGCGGCGGTGTCGCGGCTGTCGGCCAACCAGCGATAGGCGGCGAGCAGCCCGGCCGGGCCGATGAACTTGTCCGGGTTCCACCAGAAGGAGGGGCAAGAGGTGGAGCAGCAGGCACAGAGAATACACTCGTACAGGCCATCCAGCTTGGCGCGCTCTTCGGGGGATTGCAGGTGCTCACGCACGGGCGGCAATTTCTCATCGTTGATGAGGAAGGGTTTGACCTTCTCCCACTGGGTGTAGAACTGGGTCATGTCGATCACCAGATCGCGGATCACCGGCAGGCCGGGCAAGGGGCGGATAACGACGTTATTGCCCTTCTTCAGCAGATCGGAGAGCGGGGTGATGCAGGCAAGACCGTTCTTGCCATTCATGTTGAGACCGTCTGATCCACAGACCCCTTCGCGGCAGGAGCGGCGGAAGGCGAGCGTGGGATCCAGCTCTTTCAGCTGGATCAGTGCATCGAGCACCATCATGTCGGAACCTTCAGGAATATCAAGACGATATTCCTTCATATAGGGGACGTTATCAACATCCGGATTGTATCTGTAGACAGAGAATGTGACGTTCATGTTGTTTGGCTCCGCAATCGTTAAGTCCGCACCTTGGGGAAGAGAGATGGGAATGCCTCCCACCTCTTCACAGACCGGCACATGCTGCGATAAGCCGACTGTCTGCTCTTCATGGTGCTTGTCTCCGCCATCGGTCAGTAAGTCCGGACCTTGGGTGGGAATGCCTCACGGGTTTTCGGAGACATGTTGACAGCGCGACGGGTCATGGACTCTGTGTCCGGATGATAGAGGCTATGGCACAGCCAGCCCTCATCGTCGCGATCCGGGAAATCGAAGCGGCTGTGGGCACCCCGACTCTCGGTACGGAAGTTGGCCGCCACCGCGGTGGCAAACGCCGTCTCCATCAGGTTGTCCAGCTCCAGGCACTCGATGCGCTGGGTGTTGAACTCCTTGGAAGTGTCGTCCAGACGGGCATTCTTCAGCCGCTCGCGGATGCGTTTCAGCTCGGCCAGCCCTTCGGCCATGGCGTCACCTTCACGGAACACGGAGAAGTTGTTCTGCATGCAGGTCTGCAGATCCTTGCGGATCTGGACCGGGTCTTCCCCGTCGCGGTTGTTTTCCCAGCGATTGAAACGGGCCAGCGCGGCGGCCAGATCAGACTCGGAAGCCTCACGACCATGTTCCATCTCACCCAGGGTATTGACCAGGTGCATGCCCGCAGCGCGGCCAAACACGATCAGATCCAGCAATGAGTTGCCGCCCAGACGGTTGGCTCCGTGCACGGAGACACAGGCTATCTCGCCCACCGCGAACAGACCGACCACGGGGACGTCATTGCCGTCCTTGTCCTGGGTCAGGCACTGGCCATTCACGTTGGTCGGCACGCCGCCCATCATGTAGTGGCAGGTAGGTATGATGGGGATGGGTTCCTTGACCGGATCCACGTGGGCGAAGGTGCGAGAGAGCTCGCAGATGCCAGGCAGACGGGACTCCAGCACCTCTTTGCCGAGGTGATCCAGCTTGAGCTTGATGTGCGGGCCCCAGGGACCGTCACAACCGCGGCCTTCGCGGATCTCGATCATGATGGAACGGGCCACCACGTCGCGACCGGCCAGATCCTTGGCGTTCGGCGCGTAACGCTCCATGAAGCGTTCGCCGTCTTTGTTGAGCAGATAGCCGCCTTCACCACGGCAGCCTTCGGTCACCAGCACCCCTGCCCCGGCGATGCCGGTCGGGTGGAACTGCCAGAACTCCATGTCCTGCACGCCGACCCCGGCGCGCAGCGCCATGCCGACGCCGTCACCCGTGTTGATATGGGCGTTGGTGGTGGACTGATAGATGCGACCGGCGCCGCCGGTGGCCAGCACGGTTGCCTTGGCCTTGAAGTAGACGACTTCGCCGCTCTCCATGTCGATGGCGGTGCAGCCAACGATGTGGCCGTCCTGGTTTTTCACCAGATCCAGCGCATACCACTCGGAGAAGACGGTGGTCTTGTTCTTGACGTTCTGCTGATAGAGGGTGTGCAGCAAAGCATGACCGGTACGGTCCGCTGCGGCTGCGGTACGAGCCGCCTGCTCGCCACCAAAATTCTTGGACTGGCCGCCAAACGGACGCTGGTAAACGGAGCCGTTGTCGAAGCGGGAGAAGGGCAAGCCCATGTTCTCCAGCTCATAGACGGCCTCGGGGCCCGTCTTGCACATGTATTCGATCGCTTCCTGGTCACCGATATAATCGGAGCCCTTGACGGTGTCATACATGTGCCATTGCCAGTTGTCGTCGTGGGCATTGCCCAGCGCAACCGTGATCCCGCCCTGGGCAGAAACCGTGTGAGAACGGGTCGGGAAGACCTTGGATAACAGAGCGCAGCTCTTGCCGGACTGGGCAATCTGCAGCGCGGCGCGCATGCCGGCGCCACCGGCACCGATCACGACCGCATCAAATTCACGAGTTGGAATAGTCACCTTACACCCCCCACAGCACAACGAAGCCGGTCATCAGGTAGACAAACAGCACCACTACCAAGGCAAATTGCAGCGCACCGCGCAGCCCCACCGGCTTGATATAGTCGGTCAGCACCTGCCACAGACCGATCCAGGCGTGGATCAGGACGCACAGCAGGGTCAACAGGGTGAATACCTTGGTGAAGGTTTTGGCGAAGAAGCCGGTCCACACCTCGTAGCTGATGTCATTGAACGCGACAAAGCCAACCAGATAGAGGACGTAAGCCGTCATGATGAGGGCGGTGGCGCGGATCAGGATGTAATCATGAACACCGCTGCGCCCGAATGTTGCAGAATTGATTACCATACCAGTACTCCCGCCAATACCGCCAAAACCGCGGTGATCACGAAGGCCACACGGGCACTCTGATTACCGGATTCCAGCTCTTCCCAATAGCCCATATCCATGACCAGATGACGCAGACCGCCCACAATGTGGTAAGCCAGCGCAGTCAGGATCCCCCACAACACGAATTTGACCAGGAAGTTGTCCATGATGGACACCACGGTTTCAAATCCTTCGGGAGAGGCGAGTGAAGTACCAAGCATCCACAGCAAGATAGAGAGCGCCACAAAGGTGATCACCCCTGAGACACGATGCAAGATGGAAGCGATGGCGGTGACAGGAAAGCTGATCGTCTGTAGGTCGAGGTTTACAGGTCTCTGTTTATTTTTCACGGCTTTGCCCACTCAGCTCCATTGAGCACGTTAGTTATTGTTTTTACACGCTTATGAGGGCACGGAGTGGCATTTGTTAGGTTTTTGTTACCAAAACAACTCAAAAAAGCCAAAAACAACATTTTCAATATCGCATCCGACTTTGCGCAAGCGTTTCAAACACCGACAGCCATCACCCACGAGGCGCAGTATATCGGCGGGCTTAACCAATGACAATCAATTAGCTACAAAGAAAACCCAAAACCGTAAACCAGATCTCACAACTCATTTAACAACTCATTAATGATCATCCAGAAAAATTGACAGCGCCCCTGAACTCTGTTTCAAATAAGGCGCTCCAGCCGCCCTGGTACGGGTCAGAACCTTTGCCAGCGTCATCAAACTCGTAATAAAGTAGAGCTGGAATCAAATTATAAAAGAGCAAAGGAGACGTGCTATGGCTGATAAGATAGCCACCCTACATCTGCCCGGTAAAGACCCGGTAGAACTACCGATCCTGTCAGGGACTGTCGGACCCGACGTGATCGACGTCAGAAAATTGGGCGCGCAAGGGTACTTCACCTTTGACCCCGGTTTTATGGCCACCGGTGCTTGTAAATCATCCATTACCTATATCGATGGCGATCAGGGTGTCTTGCTGCACCGTGGTTACCCCATCGCCCAGTTGGCCACCCAGGCCAGCTACCTCGAAGTCTGCTATATCCTGCTGTACGGCGAGGCGCCCACCAAGGCGCAGTACACAGAGTTCGAACGTCTGGTCACCCGCCATACCATGGTGCACGAGCAGATCGCCTTCTTCTTCCGCGGCTTCCGTCGTGACTCCCACCCCATGGCAATCATGTGTGGCGTGGTCAGTGCGCTGTCCGCCTTCTATCACGATGCGCTCGACATCAACAACGAAGAGCACCGTGAGATCTGTGCCTTCCGTCTGCTCTCCAAGATGCCGACCCTGGCCGCCATGTGCTACAAGTACTCCATCGGCCAGCCGTTCATGCAGCCGCGCAACGCCCTCTCCTATGCCGGCAACTTCCTGCACATGATGTTTGGCGTGCCGACCGAAGAGTACAAGGTCAACCCCATAGTCGAACGCGCCATGGACCGCATCTTCACCCTGCATGCGGATCACGAGCAGAACGCCTCCACCTCCACAGTGCGTCTGGCCGGCTCCTCCGGTGCCAACCCGTTTGCCTGCATCGCCGCCGGGATCGCCTCCCTGTGGGGACCGGCTCATGGCGGTGCCAACGAAGCCTGCCTCAAGATGCTCGAAGAGATAGGCTCTGTGGAGCGTATCCCCGAGTTCATCGGCCGCGCCAAGGACAAGAACGATCCCTTCCGTCTGATGGGCTTCGGTCATCGGGTCTACAAAAACCACGATCCCCGTGCCACCGTGATGCGCGAAACCTGCCACGAGGTACTGACCGAGCTGCAGATCAAGGATCCGCTGCTGGATGTAGCCATGGAGCTCGAGCGCATCGCGCTGTCGGACCCCTACTTCATCGAGAAGAAGCTCTACCCGAACGTGGACTTCTACTCCGGCATCATCATGAAGGCCATCGGCATCCCCATGTCCATGTTCACCGTGATCTTCGCCATCTCCCGCACCATCGGCTGGATTGCCCACTGGAACGAGATGCACTCGGACCCGGATCAGAAGATCGGCCGTCCCCGTCAGCTCTATACCGGCCTGGCCCAACGGGAATTCACCCCGCTCGATCAGCGTTGATGCGCTGAGTCGACATGGTTTGTTACCAAGGCGGTCATTGACCGCCTTTTTATTTGCCGCTCTAATGCCCCCTTTCGATTTAGAAGGAGTCCATCATGAGACCATTGTTCATCAGCGCCGCCCTGCTGCTCAGCGCCTGTCAGAGCGCACCGACCCCGTCACAGGGGGAAACCCTCTACATCAACAGCCAGCTGGTCGACTGCGTCGGTGTCGGCCCCATGCAGTGCATGCAGGTTCGCGGTGACGAGCAGCAGGCCTGGGCTCTCTTTTATCAGCAGATAGAAGGCTTTCAGTTTGAACCCGGCTACCAGTACCAGCTGACCGTCAGCAAGGAGCAACTCACCGACGTGCCGGCGGATGCCCCTTCCCTGCGTTATCGCCTGATCAAGCTGGTCAGCAAGCAGGCCGCTCGTTAAGACGCCGGCCATGAAAGGCATCGTTTGGAAATGATTGTTCAGTTCATGGCCGCATTCTGGTACGCTGGCTGACGCATACATTATTTAATCAGCGTACCCAGGCAGCGATGCCCCATGACTATGATCCAGATCCGCACTACCCGGGCCAATGACTGGCCCACCATCATGGCCATTCAGGATGAGTGTTATCACCAGCTGGATCCTGAACCCCTCGAGGTCATGAGCAACAAGGCCGAACTGGCTCCCGACTGCTGTTGGGTGGCCGAATATCAGGGCAAGGTACTGGGTTACCTGCTCTGCCATCCCTGGCGCGCCCATCAGCCCCCTTCCCTCTCGGTCCCCATGCAGACGCTGGCGGGGAACGACGAGTTCTATCTGCACGATCTGGCCGTGTCAGCGCAGGCGCGCGGCAAGGGCATAGGCCAGCGCTTGCTGGAGACAGCCCTCGCCTTCGCCAGCGATGAGGGTTACGAGCATGCCGGACTGGTGGCGGTGCAGGATGCCCCGGCCTTCTGGCGCAAGCAGGGCTTTGTACCCGCCAGGACCCCCAAATCGTTGGACGAGTACGGTGAGGGCGCCGTCTATATGCGGCTGCCCTTGACCGACCCCGCCTGAGGGTCGCCCGATTGCCAATAAAAAAGGCGCCTTGCGGCGCCTTTTTTCACATCATCGACTCATCAAGCCTTGAACTTGCTGAATACCAGGGAGGCGTTGGTACCGCCAAAGCCGAAGCTGTTGGACATGATGGTATTGAGATCGGCCGCTTCGTACTCGCGTACTATGGGCAGACCTTCAGCCTTCTCGTCCAGGGTCTCGATGTTGATGCTGGGGGCGATAAAACCATGCTCCATCATCAGCAAGGAGTAGACAGCTTCATGCACGCCGGCAGCGCCCAGCGCATGGCCAGTCATCGCCTTGGTGGCGGAGATCTTGGGACCCTTGGTGCCAAACAGAGTCTGGATGGCTTCCAGCTCCTTGGTGTCACCGACCGGGGTAGAGGTGCCGTGGGTGTTGATGTAATCCACCTTGCCAACACCCTGCATCGCCATCTTCATGCAACGCACGGCGCCTTCACCGCTCGGGGCAACCATGTCGTAGCCATCGGAGGTGGCACCGTAACCGGTCAGCTCGGCATAGATGTGAGCACCACGGGCCAGAGCATGTTCCAGCTCCTCGACCACCAGGATGCCGCCGCCACCTGAGATGACGAAACCATCGCGGTCGGCGTCATAGGTACGGGACGCTTTTTCCGGGGTGTCGTTGTACTTGGTGGACAGGGCGCCCATGGCGTCGAACTGTATGGTGGAGGACCAGTCCAGCTCTTCACCGCCGCCAGCGAAAACCACGTCCTGCTTGCCCAGCTGGATCAGTTCCATGGCGTGACCGATGCAGTGAGCAGAGGTGGCGCAGGCGGAACTGATGGAGTAGTTCACACCCTTGATCTTGAACGGCGTGGCCAGGCAAGCGGAGGTGGTGGAAGACATGGTGCGCGGCACCATGTAAGGGCCCACCCGCTTGACGCCTTTCTCGCGGGCAATGTCGCAAGACTCTGAGGTGTTCTTGCCGGAGGCACCACCGGAACCGACTACCAGGCCGGTACGCTCGTTGGAGACCTGATCTTCCGGCAGACCGGCATCTTCGATGGCCTGTTGCATGGAGAGATAGGCATAGGCCGCAGCGTCACCCATGAAACGCATGACTTTACGGTCGATCAGTTCAGACGGCTCGAGTTTGATGTTACCCCAGACACGGCTGCGCAGGTTGTGCTGCTCGAACTGCTCGGAATAGGTGATGCCGGATTTACCTGCTTTCAGGGAGGCCAGCACTTCTTCCTTGTTGTTGCCGATACTGGAGATGACGCCGATACCGGTGATCACTGCTCTTCTCATTAATTCATCTCGTCTGGAAAAACTGGCGCCAAGTCTACCCGCTTTCGGCTGCCAAACTGGTCTGCTTTCACGTAGAATGCCCGCGTTCTTATGACGCGAGCAGAGGAAAACGTGAGTCAAACATCCTTACATCATGCCCGATTGGACTGGAATGAAGCGGGAACTCCAGTCTCCAGTGACTTCGGGGATGTGTACTTTTCCAATGATAACGGTCTAAGTGAAACCCGCTACGTCTTTTTGCAGCAAAATCGGTTGCCAGCGCGATTTTCGCACCACGATAGTGACAGTTTCGTGATAGGTGAAACAGGTTTCGGCACAGGCCTTAACTTTCTGGCGACAATGGCCGCCTTCCTGGAACAGGCGCCCCAATCCGGCAACGGCTCGCGCCTGCACTTCATCAGTTTCGAGAAATACCCCCTCACCCAGCGCGATTTGAGCAAGGCGCTGGCGGCCTGGCCCGAGCTTGCTCCCTTGAGCCAGGATCTCATCGCCCAGTGGCCGCTGCCGATCCAGGGCTGCCATCGCCTGCAGTTTGCCAAGGGCCGCATCCGGCTCGATCTCTGGTTTGGCGACATCAAGGAGATGTTGCCGCAAGTCCCCCATCAGGAGGGCGGGCTGGTGGATGCCTGGTATCTGGATGGCTTCTCCCCCGCCAAGAACCCCGAGATGTGGACGCAAGCGCTGTTCGATGGCCTGGCCCGTCTCGCTCGCCCCGACGCCTCCATTGCCACCTTTACCTGCGCCGGCTTCGTGCGCCGCGGCCTGATTGCCGCCGGCTTTGCCATGAAGAAGGTCAAGGGCCACGGCAGCAAGCGGGAGATGCTGATAGGGGATCGCACCGACAAGCAACCGGTGCAGACCATAGCCCCCTGGTATGCCCGCCCCGCAGGCCCGGACGGCGAGGTGCTGATCATAGGTGGCGGCATCGCCTCGGCCATGACGGCGCTCTCGCTGGTGGAGCGGGGCCGCAGGGTGACGCTCCTGTGCGAAGGCCGCGAGCCTGCCACCGGTGCCTCCGGCAACCGACAGGGCGCCCTCTATCCCTTGCTCAATGGCGAGCACGATGCGCTGTCGCGCTTCTATTCGCTGGCCTTTGGCTATGCGCGCCAGCGGCTGCTGGCCCTGGCCGAGCGCCACCCCATCGCCTTCGATCTGTGCGGCGTGGTACAGCTCGGCTATGACGACAAATCCAGCGCCAAGCTGGCCAAGATGGGTCAGGGCCCCTTCCCCCCCGAGCTGATGCACTCCCTTTCGGCCACAGAGGCCGAACGGATCGCGGGCCTGCCCAGCGGCCATAGCGGCGTCAGCTATCCGCTGGGGGGCTGGCTCTGTCCGGCCGATCTCACCCGCGCGGCCATCAGGGAGGCGCAGGCCAGCGGCCTGCTGCAGGTGGAATATAACACCCCCATCACGACGATCGATGAGCTGGCGGATGGCTGGCGGGTGGAGAGCGACACCGGCCGCCAATGGCAGGCTCCCATTCTGGTGGTCGCCGCCGGCCACCAGTTGCCCGCCCTGCTGCCCTTTGCCGAACTGCCGCTCTATCCGGTGCGCGGCCAGGTGAGCCATGTGCCGACCACGGCCAGTTTGAGCCGGCTCAAGACGGTGCTCTGTTACGACGGCTACCTCACCCCCGCGCACAACCACCAGCACTGCATCGGCGCCAGCTACGGCCGCAACCAGAACAGCCTCGAGTTTCGCGCAGAAGAACAGCAGCAGAACCAGGCCAGGCTGCAAGCCTGCCTGCCGGATCAGAGCTGGCCAGCCGAAGTGGATATCAGTGGCAATGAGGCGCGGGTGGGTGTGCGCTGCGCCAGTCGGGATCACCTGCCGGTGGTGGGGCCAATCGCCAGATTGACAAACCTGGCGGATCACTACGCCCAGCTTCAGCGTGATCAGCAAAACGCAGCACCACTGCCGCTGCACCCCGGCCTCTATGTGCTGGGGGCGCTCGGCTCACGGGGCCTCTGCTCGGCACCGCTATGTGGTGAGCTGCTCGCCAGCGAGATCTGTGGCGATCCACTACCGCTATCTGCCGATCTGCTGGAGGCGCTCCATCCGGCGCGCTACTGGGTGCGCAAGCTGCTCAAGGGCAAACCCCTCAACTGACCGCCAGCCCCGGTTGGCGGTTCCAGTCCAATAAAAACGGGCTCCCTGATGGGAGCCCGTTTTTATCTCAGTCAACAGCGACCGATGCGCTAGATGCCCTTGGGCCAGATCAGCCCCAATTTGCGGCCGTGATCCGTCTGCTGCTGCAACCGGGTGAAACGCTCGCGCGAGCTGGCCAGCACCCCCTGCCCCTGTTGCCAGGCCTGATATTGCAGGGCGGCGCAATCGCGCTCCACCGGCAGTTGTGCCAGCTGGATGCCAAGCTGGCTGACGCTTTCCAGCAAGATGTCCTTGTGACGGCTCTCATAGTCGAACATGGCGGCCACCAGCTTGTCCCACTTCTGGCGCTCGGCGGCGGAAGCCCTGGCCTTGTCCATCCAGTTCGGCACCATCACCTTGATCCGGGTGGTGACCCTGACCTGCTCCAGCGCGCAGCGATCGACCTCGGGGCGGGTCTGCAACTGCCAGGAAAGTTGGTAGCTGGCCATGCCGATATGGCCTCTGGCCTGGGTTTGTCCCTGCTTTGCTATCTGGCGGGCCACGCTGACCACATCCGGTCCAAAAACCCGGTAAAACTGGAAATCAACCTTGATGTCAGGCGCGACCTTGATGCCGGCATAACGGGAACTTTCGGCCCCTGCCGCGGCGGCATACAACAAGGCTGCCACCATGAAAACTTTGCTGACCATTCCCATTTCTGCTGCCTTGACCTCGTTGATGACCGGGGTGTTATTTTAATTAATAATCAACGTATTAATACTCGAAGCAGGAGATTAACCGCGATCCCCGCGACTGTCACCTACTCCCGTCACAAAGCCTAAGTGTCAGGTTGACAAGTCGCAACCCCGCGCCTTCATTGATTTGCAAGCAAGATCACAAGTGATGATGGACATCATGGTGGCTTACCCCTTATTGGATAATAATCACCGAGTTTTATGTCGATACAGTTCGGGATTGGCCAGATTAACCTCCAAGTTGACGCCAAAAATGTATCCACCTTCATTTCGTACTCAGGAACTCACTCTATGATGGAACTCCTTATTGGCACCCTGGTCACCCTGGCCGTGGGTCGCTACATCTTCAAGGGCTACTCGGCCACCGGGGTGCTGCTCAGCGGCGGTCTGCTGCTGCTGACCATTACCGCCCTGATGGGCAAGGCGGTACTGCCTGCCAGCGTCACCTCCACCGGTCACGTGGCCACCGATGTCTTTGAATATGTGCGCTTCCTGCTGGTGGATCGTGGCGGTGGCCTTGGCATGCTGATCATGGTGTTGTGCGGCTTCGCCGGCTACATGAGCCACATAGGCGCCAACACCATCTTGGTGAAGCTGGCCAGCAAACCGCTCGGCATCATCAAGTCCCCCTACATATTGCTGGTCGCCGCCTATCTGGTGGCCTGTGCCATGTCGCTGGCGGTGAGTTCGGCGACCGGCCTCGGCGTGCTGCTGATGGCCACCCTGTTCCCGCTGATGGTCAACATGGGGATCTCCCGTGGCGCGGCGGCGGCGGTGTGCGCCTCCCCGGCCGCCATCATACTGGCGCCCACCTCGGGGGATGTGGTGATGGCCGCCCAGGCCGCCAACATGGAGCTGCTCGACTTTGCCTTCAAGCTGACCCTGCCCATCTCGCTGGTGGCCATCGCCGCCATGGCGGTGACCCACTTCTTCTGGCAGCGCTATCTGGACCAGAAATCGGGCGAGCACAACGAGCCTGTCGCCCCGAGCGATCTCATCACCGATGCCCCCGGCTTCTACGCCATACTGCCGTTCACCCCCATCATAGGCGTGCTGCTGTTTGACGGAAAACTGGGTCCCAAGCTCGACATAGTGACCATCATCGTCATCTGTCTGGTGCTGGCCGCCCTGCTGGAACTGGTGCGCAAACGCAATGGCAAAGAGCTGCTCGACGGTCTGCAGGTGTGCTGGCGCAGCATGGCTGACGCCTTCGCTGGCGTAGTCATGCTGCTGGTGGGTGCCGGTGTGTTTGCCCAGGGTCTGATGGGGCTCGGCTTCATCGCAAATCTGCTGGATCTGGCCCAGAGCTTTGGCACAGGCGGCATCGTCATCATGCTGGTTCTGGTGGTCATCACCACATTGGCGGCCTTTACCACGGGTTCCGGCAACGCCCCCTTCTACGCCTTCGTGGAGCTGATCCCCCATCTTGCCACCAGTCTGGGCGTCAATCCCGCCTACCTGGTCATCCCCATGCTGCAGGCCTCCAACCTGGGCCGCACCATATCCCCGGTCTCCGGCGTGGTGGTCGCCTGTGCGGGCATGGGCAACCTCTCTCCGTTCGAGGTGGTCAAGCGCACCTCGGTGCCGGTCGCCGTCGGCCTGGTGGTGGTGATCCTCGCTACCCAGATCATGGTCCCCGCCTGACATTCGACCTGAATCAGCGGGGGCCTGACCCAGGGCCCCGCCTGATCTGGCGATTGTCTCACCAGCCCGGCGTCCTGCCGGGCTGGTATCTTCCCCCGAGCTTGGAGTAGACTCTGTGCTCTTTTTTCTCTAAGGAGGACCGAGATGAGTATTACGGTTCAACTTGCCCATTTCAGTGACTGCCACTCCCATTTCGATGGCGCCCCCATGCGCTTCTCCCCCGTTGGCGAGTCCGAGTGGCGCACTCAGTGTGGCGGCTATGCCCGCATCCTTTCCCGACTCACCGCCCTGCGCCAGCAGGCAGACGCGGCGGGTCAGACCTGCCTGTTCCTGCACGGCGGTGACACCTTCCAGGGTTCGCTCTATTTCAACCGTTTCAAGGGGCGCGCCAACGCAGATCTGCTGGGCCTGCTGCGACCGGATGCCATGGTGATCGGTAATCATGAGTTCGATCTGGGCAACGGTCCTCTGGTGGAGTTTTTGCGCCAGCTCGACTTCCCTGTGCTGGCCGCCAACCTGGACAGCAGTCAGGAACCGGCCGATGCCCCGTTGCGGCTGAGGGGTCTGCCCATGCTGCATGATGCCAGCCGCCCCTGGCACAAGCGCATCATAGACGGCGTGCCCTTCGCCCTGCTCGGTATCACGCTGCCGCAGATGGCCGCCATCGCCAACCCGGATGCCTATACCCATTTTCACGGTATAGAGGAGACCCTGGTCGCTGCGCTGGCGGAGATCAAGGCCGAAGGCATACACCACATCATCTTGCTGAGCCACCTGGGGCTGGAGCAGGATAAGCGTCTGGCGGCCCGCTTTCCCGAACTCAGCCTCATCATAGGCGGCCACACCCACAGTCAGCTGGGGGATCTGGCTCCACTCGGGCTCGAGAGCGACGGCAGCTATCCGCTGATGGTGAACGAGGTGGCGATATTGCACGCGGCCCACAGCGCGCTCTGTCTCGGGGTGTGCGAGCTGGAATTTGACGCCCGTGGCCGGGTGCAACGCAGTCAGGGCCAGCTGGAGTGGTTGCCATGGCAACCCTGGCCGTTTGCCTCTGTGCCGCCGGCCGGACTGCACTTCTGCGAACCGGCTCCCGCACTGGAGCTGCATCTGGCCAAGCGCTATCGGCCCGAGCTCGAGACCATGACCCAGCGCATCGTGACCCGGCTCGCCGGGCCGCTGCACCATCAGCGCCTGCCCGATGCCAATTTGCCCGCCGGCAGCCAGGTTGCCCCCCTGGTGGCCCACGCCATGCTGACCGGCGCTCGCGAGCAGGTCGGTCAGGTGGATTTCGCCCTGCACAACGCCGGGGGCGTGCGCTGCTCCCTCGAACCCGGCCCCTTGAGCGAGGCGGACATCGCCGGTCGCCTGCTGCCCTTTGCCATTCCGCTCACCCTCTATCGGGTGCACGGCCATGAACTGGCCGAGGCGCTGGAGGGGGCCATCGACAACGCCACCAACAACGGCGTGACGGGCAACGGCAGCGGCAGCTTTCCTTATACTGCCGGGGTCCGTTTCAGCTACCAGGCAGACAAGCCCAAGGGGGCCAGGATCACCCGGCTGGAGTGGGAGGCGAGCCCAGGTCAGTGGCAGCCGGTCGAGGCAGATGCCATCTATCGTGGCGTCTCAAGCGCCTATACCGCCTCCGGCAAGGAGGGCTACACGGCGCTGGCCCGCACCCTGACCCAGCACAATCAGGAGCTCGGCATCACGCTGGCGGATGCCTTCATCCGCTGGGCCCGCTATCTGCCCGAGCTGAGTGTCATGCCGCCGCTGCTGGCGTATCAGGGCCCTGGCATCGTGTCTTGACCCCTGGGGGACTCAGGCCACAGCTTCTGCCGCGTTTGTCATGAAAAAGTGCCGCTTTCTTGCCAGAAGGCGGCACTTTTGCAAATTATTTCAAGCACATCTCCCTCGCCCATTGCATAGCGCAGTCAGGCTCGGCAAGATAGGCCCGCTTTCGAGACTTCCCAGCAGGAACAGGTCACCCATGAATCATGCCATCCGTTTTACCCCTCCTCGTGTCAATCCGGGCCTGCGGCCCTTGGTGATCCTGCTCACCGGCCTGCTGGCCTTGCTGTTCTGCCTGCGCAACCCGCTGTTTCATGGCATGGCTCCCGGCTTCGATGCGTCCTTGTTTGCTGTGATGGGCAAGATGTGGAGTGAGGGGGGCGTGCTCTATCGGGACATGATCGACATCAAGGGCCCCATGATCTTCGCCCTCGATGCACTCGGCTACAACCTGGCTGGCTTCTTCGGGATCTGGCTGCTGGAGTGGGCGCTCTGCTGGCTCGGTCTGCTGGCCAGCTGGCAGGCATTCGGCCAGCTCGGCCTCCCTGCGCGCCCGCCTAGGCACCATGCTGGCGGTGCTGGCGCTCTACAGCACCCGTTATTACTACGGCAACATGACCGAGGACTGGACCTTCCATCTGGCCCTCCTCGCCCAGTGGGCCTTCATCACCATGCTGCTGGACAAGCGCTTCAGCTGGGGACCGGCTCTGGTGGCGGCGCTGACCTTCGCCATCGTGGCCTGGATGCGCACCAACAACGGCGCTTTCTGGGGCGCCTGGTATCTGGTGCTGTTCTGCCACTGGTGCCTGCGCGAGCAGTGGCGCTGCGCCTTCGCCCTGCTCTTCTCCAGCCTGCTGGGTCTGGCCCTGATAGGCGGCCCCCTGTTCGCCTACTTCCAGCACCACAGCCTGCTGGCCGAATTCAAATATTACGCCTTCGACATCTTCTTCGAGGGCAGCTACGGCAACGGCTTCTCGCCGGATGTGGGCAGCGTCGGCCTGCTGCGTACCGGCCTCATCATGCTGCTGCCCGCCTTCATCGTACTCATGATGGGCCGGCGGCAGGAGTGGTATCTGCCCGCTCTGTGCGCCACCCTGTTCGGCGTGGTGTTTACCCTGGTCGCCAACTCCGTCTCCGGCCATGTGTTCGATCACTACGACGTGCTCTATCTGCCGCTGGCCCTGCTGCCGCTCGCCTGCCTGCTGGATCGCAGCGAACAGCAGGCCGATGGCCTCGGCCTGCTCTGCATCTCGCTGGTGGTACTGACCGCCAGCTGGCTGCTGGCCCAGCAGCTCGGATACGGCTGGAGCACCAAGGAGTGGTCGCTGGAGCGGGTGCGGGAAGTGCTCGGCAACAGCCTGTTGTGGGCCCTGCCCGTGCTGATCCTGGTGCCCCTGTGGCGCGCCTGGGATGTGCGCAGTGCCACCCCCTGGCTCGCCTCGCTGGCCATGCTGGCCCTGCTGCTCAACAACGCCTGGGAAGGCAGCCTGAAGGGCAGGCCGTTCAACCCGCCGGCCCAGGTACGGGTCGATCGGATCAAGGCCGAAACCGGCCCGACCGACAAGATCTGGGTCGATGGCATACAGCCGCAATATTATCTGTGGACCGATCGCCAGCCGGCCTCCGCCTATCTCTTCTTTGCCAACGTCAATCCGCCCTACGACGTGCGTGAACGTGTGCTGGCCGACATCAAGCGCCAGAGTCCCAAGTTCATCATCGCCAAGCCGGAACGGATTGCCGACGAGCTGAAAAAACCGAGTTCCCCTTCCAGCCTCGCCTTCTATCAATATCTGGTGAGCCAGTATGAAGAGGTGGACCCGGGCCTCTATCGCAGGCGCTGATCCCGCACCATCGCCAGTAAGGGCCGTCATTGATCACAGTGACGGCCCTTTTGTTTGGACGAACACACACCGGGAAGGGAGCAAGCCCTACCCAAGCCGAGACAGGATGACTACAATGGCGCTCTTTTTTGATATGACGAGTGACAAACCATGGTGGAACTGACCTATCTCGGGGGCTACCCGGACCAGCTCAAGGCCCAGGTACAACAGCTGATCGCGGCCGGCAAGCTGGGCGACATGCTGGAGAAACGCTACCCGGACAGCCACCTGATCCAGAGTGACAAGGCGCTGCTGGGTTACGCCATGGAGTTGAAGAACCGCTATCTGAAAAGCTCGGCGCCGCTGTCCAAGGTGATCTTCGATGGCAAGATCAACGTGATCAAGGATGCCCTCGGCCTGCACACCTATGTCAGCCGGGTGCAGGGCAACAAGCTCAAGGCCAAGAACGAGATCCGCATCGCCGCCCTGTTCAAGGAGGCTCACCCCGCCTTCCTGAAGATGATAGTGGTGCACGAGCTGGCCCACCTGAAGGAGAAGGATCACAACAAGGCCTTCTACCAGCTCTGTCAACACATGGAGCCGGACTATCATCAACTGGAGTTTGATCTCAGGCTCTGGCTCACCTGGCGCGATCTCGAGCGTGCCGCACGCTGACTGACTGCCGTTTCAAGGAGGAAACATGATCCCGTTGCGCCATCCGCTGCTGCCCCGTGCCCGCACACTCAAGGGCTGCTTGATGGGTGTGTGGAGCCTGGTGATGCTGCTCCCGTCACTTCCCCTGCACGCCGCCGAACGCTGGCAGAGCGATGCCTATCTGACTCAAAGCTTCTTCGAAGTCGCCATGAAACGGGAATATGGCCACGAGCAGGGGGTACGCTTCTCCCGCTGGCAGCAGCCCATCCGTCTCAGGCTCATCAACGAATTTGGCGACAAGCCGCTGCAGGCCGAGGTGGTCAAGATCCAGAGCCAGCATCTGGCCAGCATCATAGGTCGCCCCATCACGCTGGTGAACGACAAAGCCAACATCACCCTGATCATGACCCAGCGCTCGCAGATGGCGAGCTGGGCCAGCCGCACCATGGGCCAGGATGCCTCCATCAAGACGGCGCTCAAGGAGGGGCTGTGCATGGCCAATTTCGCCACCAATGCCCGCCATGAGATAGCCCGCGCCACCATCATCATTCCGGTGGATTACAGCCGGGCCAAGGGGCGTTTTCTCGATTGCGTGGTGGAGGAACTCACCCAGGTGATGGGGCTGCCCAACGACTCGGACAAGGTGTTTCCCTCCATCTTCAACGACAACAGCATCGACAGCTTCCCGACCGGACTCGACTATGTGCTGCTCAAGCTCGCCTATCACCCCGCCCTGCAGGCCGGCATGACGGCCGCCGAGATACGCGCCGCCCTGCCCGACGCCATCAAGGCGCTACGCACCCATGGCGAGATAGCCCAGGCCGACCAGCGGGTGCAGGTCAATAGCCTCAAGCACTGGGCCGGGTTGTAAGGCGCGGGCTCCCCCTTCCTGCATGGGGTGAACAGGCCAATCCCCGAGTGATCAGAAACGAAAAACGCAGCCCGGGGCTGCGTTTTCTCTGATCCGGATTGAGTCAGGCTGGCGCCTGCCATACACGACTCTCGCGGCTGCCAGCGAGCCTCAGGAGGCGGCGTTTTCCGGCATCCAGCTGTCGGCGTTCTCCCACACCTCCTGCACCATGGCCTCTGCCAGCTCCTTGTCTTCCTTGCTGGCACGGCTGACCGTCATCGCCATGGCGCCGCCCGGCGCGACCCGTACATGCAGGTCGGGGAATTTCTCGCCCAACTGCTTGAGCAACTCCTGACGCAGCGCCTCCATGGTGGTGGTAGGGATCTGATGTTTCTTGTCGATGATGATTTCCAGACGCATAGGATAAGTCTCCATGATTTATACCTGTATTTTTATACAGTAAAAATCAAAAGTAAAGGGGGCATTATCTGCTTCCCCAGACAGGCCTTCAACCAAAGTCGCAGCGACGCGGCAGATAACCGGACTTCCCCGCTCCCAGGCGGTGCACGCCAGCCGGTTTTTCCTCTATGCCGGTCCGGCCCCCAGGTGTCATTCCAAAAATTTGTTGATATTCATTCTCAACAGGAGCATGATTTAATTGTTATAAGATAACATATCAATTCATTGAGCGAGTATCATGCGTCCCGACATACACCCCGAATACCGCCAGGTCCTGTTCCACGACCTGACAGGCAACACCTATTTTCTGGTGGGTTCCACCCTCAAGACAGATCGCACCAAATTGTGGGAAGACGGCAAGACCTATCCCTATGTGACCCTGGATGTCTCCAGCGCGTCACACCCCTTCTACACCGGCAAACAGAAGCAGGTCAGCAAGGAAGGTCAGGTTGCCCGTTTCGGCCAGCGCTTTGGTCAGTTCTTCAACAAAGGAAAAGACAAGTCATGAAAGTGCTCTCCTCCCTCAAATCAGCCAAGTCGCGCCATCCGGATTGCCAGATTGTCCGCCGTCGCGGCAAGCTGTTCGTGATCTGTAAGAGCAACCCCAGGTTCAAGGCTCGCCAGCGCTGACCGCAGCACAATAAAAACAAGGCCCTCATGCGAGGGCCTTGTCAATTTATCACTCCGGCATCACGCCGAATCTGCCGCTGTTGAAGTCATCGATGGCCTGCACTATCTCCTCCTGGCTGTTCATCACGAAGGGGCCGTGACCCACTATGGGCTCCTCGATGGGCTCACCGCTGAGCAGCAGCACCACAGCCTCGCTGTTTGCCTCGATCATGACCTGCCGCCCCGCCCTGTCCAGCACCACCATCTGCGCCTCCCGGGCAATGGCGCTGCCGTTGACCTGCACGGTCCCCTTCAACACGACGAGCGCGCCGGTCCAGCTTTCGGGCAACTCGAATGTGCTGACGCTGCTCTGCACCAGCCGCAGATCCCAGACATGCAGCGGGCTGAAGGTTCGGGCCGGGCCGCTGTGCCCCTCGAATTCCCCGGCGATGACCCGCACTGTGCCTGCGCCCTGGGCCAGCGCCACCGTTGGAATATCCCGATCGAAGATGGCCTGATAGCCGGGCGGCGTCATCTTGTGCCGGCTCGGCAGGTTCACCCACAGCTGCACCATCTCGAGCTCGCCGCCCGACTCGCTGAAGGCCGGGGCGTGAAATTCTTCGTGCAGGATACCGGCACCGGCGGTCATCCACTGCACGTCACCCGGGCCTATCACGCCGCCCTGACCGGTCGAATCCCGGTGCGCCACTTCGCCCTTGTAGACGATGGTCACCGTCTCGAAGCCGCGATGGGGATGCTGACCCACGCCGCGCGGCTGGCTGGTCGGCGTAAAATTGGCCGGGCCGGCATAGTCGAGCAGCAGGAAGGGGCTCAGTTGCTTGCCGTGGCGGCTGTATGAGAAGAGGGAGCGAACGGGGAAGCCGTCGCCAACCCAGTGAGGGCGGGGTGCGCTGTAGACGCCGAGGATCTTTTTCATCTGTAGCTCCTGAATTATCCGGTGGATTTCATCGTTGGAGATAGCTTAGTTTCGAGACTAATCCATGAGTAGACTGCTAAATTGAGCATCAGCGTCCTATTTTTGGAACGATGAGAGCACCCTATGCAGGATCTGAACGACCTCTACTACTTCGTCCAGGCGGTGGATCACGGCGGCTTTGCCCCCGCCGGACGGGCCATCGGCATGCCGAAATCCCGGCTCAGTCGCCGCATCGCACTGCTCGAAGAGCGGCTCGGCGTGCGCCTGATCCAGCGCTCGACCCGCCAGTTCACTGTGACCGAGCTGGGCCGCACCTATTACGAGCACTGCAAGGCGATGCTGGTGGAAGCCGAGGCGGCGCAGGCCGCCATCGAGGTGACCCGCGCCGAGCCCTGCGGCCTGATCCGCCTGAGCTGCCCCATCGCCCTGCTGCACACCCATGTCGGCCCCATGCTGGCGGATTTCATGGCGCACCATCCGCAGGTCAGCGTGCAGCTGGAGGGAACAAACCGGCGGGTGGATCTCATCGCAGAAGGAGTGGATGTGGCGATCCGGGTCAGGCCGCCGCCGCTGCAAGACAGCGAACTGGTGATCCGGGTGCTGGCGGATCGCAGGCAGTGCCTGGTGGCGAGCCCGGCACTCATGGCACAACATGGGTTTCCCGCCGCCCCTTCCGAGCTGAACGGCTGGCCCAGCATGGGGTTGGGCACCTTGCAGCAGAGCCATCACTGGTCGCTGTTCGGGCCGGATGATGCCCATGCCAGCGTCGTCCACCAGCCCCGTTTCGTGACCACAGACATGGTGGCACTGCGTAGCGCCGCCCTGGCCGGGGTCGGCGTGGCCCAGTTGCCGCTATTGATGGTGCGGGAGCAGCTGGCCGCCGGTGATCTGGTGCAAGTGGTGCCCGAATGGGAGCCAAGGCCCGAGATCATCCACGCCGTCTTCCCCTCCCGCCGCGGCCTGCTCCCCTCGGTGCGGGCGCTGATCGACTATCTGGTGGAGCGCTTTGCCGCCATCGATGAGGAATAATGACGCAGCCTGCTCCAAGCGGCCACACCGGCATGCGGTGACAACTCATGGGGCAAAACGAGCCGCATCGTCAAACTAGAGGTCACAGTGGGGTGGCGCATTTGCGGTATTCGGTCGGGCTGACCCCCACCCGCTTTCGAAACACCCGCGAGAAGTAGAGCTGATCGTCATAGCCCACCTGCTGGCCTATGGTGGCCACCGACATGGGGGTGGTCTGCAGCAGCAGCTTGGCCCGCATGATCCGCTGATCCTCGCGCCAGCGCACTATGCTCACCCCCACCTGCTCGCGAAACAGGTGAGCCAGCCGTGAAGGAGACAAAAACACCTGCTCCGCCAGCGCCTCCACCGAGATCTCGGCACAGAGCGACTCGCTCAGGATCTGGCACGCCTGGTGAACTCTGTGATCTATGGTGGGGTAGGCATTGAGGGAGGAGGCCTCGTAGCAACGGATGAGCAGCCGCTCCAGCAGGTTCATGGCCAGCTGCTCCGACATGGGTCTGAGCTGCTGGTGGGTCTCTTCGATGTCGAGGAACAGGGCATCGAACTCGGCGAGCAACTGGCTGTCCGCCAGTTGCAGGCGACCCACCCGCTCCGTCACCTGCGGCCACTTGAGCCAGTCGGCCCAATAGGCCCTCGGCCTGAAATAGACCCAGCGGTGATACCACTCCCGCGCATCCGGCGCCCGGCCGTAATGGTGTACCGCCGCCGGCGGGAACAGCAACAGATCGCCGGGCTCCACCGTGAAGGCCTGCTCCCCCTGAAATATCTGCCCCTTGCCCCTGATGGTCAGGTTGACGATGAAGCCCTTCATGCCCTGGGGGCGGTCGATGATGAAGTCGAGCGCACTCCCCTGCTCTATGGGGGTCATGCCCGAGACCAGGAAGACGTCGAAGGCGTACCCCGGCAACAGGGGGTTGAGTTGTTTCGGTTTCTCTTTTTGCATCGAGGACATGGCGGAAAACAGCGCTTGGGTAAAAAAATCGGCTTGGGCCATTGTAAAGACTCACCTTGGGAACGCGCCATCCGACGCTCGGCGTCATGTGAAATTGTTGAACTGGCTCACAATGGCATGGGCCGTGCGCCATGGTGTCACCGGCCATCATGGGACAATCGGCAATCAGGCCCGCAGAATGCGGGCCCGGGCCGGTTGAAGGGAGATCAGACACGCGCCTTGCGCACCTGCTTGTAGCGGTCGAACAGCACGGCGGCGAGCAGGATAAGGCCCCGCACCACGTACTGGGCGAACGGGGATATGTTGAGCAGGTTCATGGCGTTCTCCATCAGTCCCAGGATCAGCACGCCGGCGATGATGTAGGAGATCTTGCCAATCCCCCCCTTCATGGAGACCCCGCCCAGCACGCAGGCCGAGATGACCACCAGCTCGAAGCCGATGGAGGTCATGGGCTGGCCCGAGGTCATGCGCGACGCGAGTATGATGCCCGCGATGGAGGCAATCAGCCCCGTCATGGTGAAGATGATGATCTTGGTGCGCACCACGTTGACCCCGGCGAGGCGCGCCGCCTCCTCGTTGCCCCCCATGGCCAGGGTGTTGCGACCGAAGGTGGTCTTGTTGAGCAGCAGACCAAACAGCACGAAGCAGAGCGCCGTCAGCCAGACCGGCGTCGGGATCCCGAGCAGGGCTGAGTTGCCGAGTTCGAAGAAGCCCTCTTCCACTATGCCGACCGCCTTGCCGTCCGAGATGATGTAGCCCACCCCGCGCGCCATCTGCATGGTGGCCAGGGTGGTGATGAGGGCGTTGATCTTGAATTTGGCCACCACTATGCCGTTGATGAGGCCAAACAGCACCCCCACTGACATGCCGGCCAGTATGCCGACCGTGATGCTCTCGGTAGCGTTGATGCCCACGGCGCAGGCGACGCCCGAGCAGGCCACCACAGAGCCGACCGACATGTCGAACTCGCCGGAGGCGAGGCAGAACAGCATGCCGCAGGCCACCATGCCCGACATGGAGACGGCGAGCCCCAGGCCGCGCATGTTGATCAGGCTGGCGAAGTTGGGTACCAGCACGCAGGCCAGCAAGAACAGGATGGCGAAGATCACCAGCATGCCGTATTGATCCCAGATCCGGGCCAGTTGCAGGCGGGAGCCGCTCGTCGCAGAGACGGTCGCGGCCTGACCGACTGAGGTAGTTGTTGTCATGTTATTTCTCCTGAAGTTTCCGGGTGCTATCGCGTTGCAGTCACAGGGGATTAACGGGCCGGCATGGCCAGATTGAGCGCCTTGATCTCGTCGGCCTCATCGTGGGAGAGCTCGCCGGCGATCTCCCCCTCCCGCATGACCATGATCCGATCCGCGATGCCCAGCACTTCCGGCAGCTCGCTTGAGACCACCACCACGGCGATGCCCACCTTGGCCAGATCGTAAATCACGTTGTAAATCTCGTTTTTGGCCCCGACGTCTATGCCGCGGGTTGGCTCGTCGAGCAAGATGACCTTCATGTCTTCGGAGAGCCAGCGCCCCAGAATGGCCTTCTGCTGGTTGCCGCCGGAGAGGTTCATGATGGCCTGATGGGGGGACGGGGTCTTGACCCGCATGTCGCGGATCCTGAGCCTGGCGTTTTCATCCTCCCATTTCTGGTTGATCCAGAAGCCCCCCCACGCCTTGTGGCGGCGGGCGCTGATGTTGATGTTCTCCTGCACCGAGTGGATGGGGATGATGCCGAGCGCCTTGCGGTCTTCGGTACAGAGCATGATGCCGCTGTGAATGGCATCGATGGGGTTGCGAATGGGCACCGGCTTGCCGAACACGGCAATCTCGCCCCCACGCGCCTTCTCGGCGCCGAAGATAAGCTTCATCAGCTCGCTGCGACCGGCTCCCACCAGCCCGAAGATGCCGAGGATCTCCCCCCGTTTCACCTCAAACGAGATGGGTGCCTTCAGGCCGGGTCCCATCAGGTTCTCCACCTTGAGGCCCGCCTCGCCAAGCGGCCTTGGGCTGTAGCCATAGACATCGGTCAGCTCCCGTCCCACCATGGTCTTGACCAGCAGATCCCGGCTGACTTCGGCCATTGAGGCGAAGGTGCGCACGAACTGGCCGTCCTTGAAGACGGTGATGGCGTCGCACAGGGCGAAGATCTCGTCCATGCGATGGGAGACGTAGAGAATGACCTTGCCCTCGTCGCGCAACTGACGGATGACCCGAAACAGCTGATCTATCTCGCGGGACGAGAGACTGCTGGTCGGCTCGTCGAAGGCGATGACGCTGGCATCCCGGGTCAGCGCCTTGGCGATCTCCACCATCTGCCATTGCCCGAGGGACAGGTACTTGAGCGGCGTCTCCGGCGACACATCCATGCCGAGGCGCGCCAGCTGCCTGGCCGCATCCTGATAGAGCTTCTCCCGATCGATGACCCCGCGCCGGGTGGGCAGCTGGCCGAGATAGATGTTCTCGGCGATGGTCATCTCGGGCACCAGGTGCAACTCCTGATAGATGATGGCGATCCCGCTCTCCAGGGCGTCGACCGTGCTCTGAAAGACCCGCTCCTGGCCGGCCAGCTTCACCACCCCTGTGGTGGGGGCCTGAAAGCCGCTCAGGATCTTGAGCAGGGTGGATTTGCCCGCGCCGTTCTCCCCCATCAGCGCGTGCACCGAGCCCTGCTGGCAGGAGAAGGAGACGTTCTGCAGCGCCTTGACGCCGGGAAACTCCTTGCTGATGCCGCAAAACTCCAGATAAGGAACCTGATTCATGTGTTCACTCCAGCCAACCGGCATGACGCCACAGCGTCATGCCGGTCTCGGTGTCAGGGTTTAAATGGCGTCAATCACAGACCTTTCTTCTGCAGCTCGACCTTGAAGTTGTCGCGGGTGATGAGCACAACATCGGTCACCTCGGTGAACTTGGCCGGCTCTGCTCCGTTGACCACCCAGTCATGGAGCATCTGGATGCTCTTGTAGCCGTGCACGTCCGGGCTTGGCAGCAAGGAGCCGAGGAAGCCGGTGGCGCTGGACTTGGAGAGCTCGTTCACCGCATCCACCCCGTTGATGCCGATGCCGATGACGTTCTCGGCCTTGAAGCCCTGCCCTTCGGTGGCGCGCACGCCGCCGAGCACCGTATTGTCATTCATGCCGACGATGAGCCAGTTCTTCACCTCGGGGTGTTGCACCAGCATGGAGTTGGCGGCATCCAGCGCCCCCGGAATGTCGTTGGCCTTGGTGGGTGAGCGGTAGATCTGGGCCTCTGGGAAGCCGGCGGTCTTGAGCGCGCTCAGGGAGCCTTCAACCCGGCGACGGGCGGTGTCCAGCTCGTCGGCGGTGATGGCGAGCACCCCGGTCGCCTTCACATCCCACTGGCGTTTTTGCATCTCCTTGTAGAGCTCCTGACCCTGGCGTTCGCCAATCTTGGTGGCGGCCATCATCACCAGCGGCACCTGCTCCATGGGCTGGCCCTTGGCGTTGACGAACTGGTCATCCACAGTAATGACCTTCAGATCCATGCTGTTGGCCTTGGCCATGATGGCGGCCCCGAGCTTGGGATCCGGGGTACAGATGACGAAGCCCTTGGCGCCGTTGGCCGCCAGGCTGTCGATGGCATTGAGGGTCTTCTCGCCATCGGGGACGGCTATCTTGATCACCTCGAAACCGAGATCCTTGCCCGCCTTGTCGGCGAAGTTCCATTCGGTCTGGAACCAGGGCTCCTCCGGTTGCTTGACCAGGTAGCCCAGCTTCAGCGCCTCGGCCGAGAAAGCAGAATTTGCCATACCAAGGGCAAACCCCATTGCGATCATGCTGTTAACGATTTTGTTCATGCGAGTGTCTCCAGGTGTTCTATCAATCCATGTATCCACGCAGTGCTGCTCCTTGAGTCAATCAAGTCGCAGCCATATAAAAACATGTTTAAACAGGACGTTATTGTTGTTGCTAGTTGAGCGAACCAAGTTGTAATCGTTTTCACATGGAAAAATGGAGAGCAGGATCACGCCATGAAATTGCAGCCGTTTTGTCTATGTTTTCAGCAAAATAATCACATAGCCGATCTTCGATGGCCGTCACCCTCTTGCCGGCATAGCGTTTAAATCCATATTTCCAGCAGCCAATGGCTAACCGCCCATGCGGTCCATCTCCTATGGTTCCTCACCAGTCACCCCTCATTGATGGTCAGGAGCACTTATGTCTGAGCACCCCAGGTCCGAGCAGATCACCATCGGACTCGATTTCGGCAGCGATTCGGTCAGGGCACTCGCCGTGCGCTGCCACGACGGCGCCGAGCTGGCAACCCAGGTCGTCTATTACCCGCGCTGGCAGGCCGGTCGTTACTGCCAACCGGTCACCAACCAGTTCCGCCACCACCCCCTCGACTATCTGGAATCCATGGAGCAGGCGGTGGTGGCAGTGGTGAGCCAGCTCACCCCGGCCCAGCGCGCCGCCGTGCGTGGCATAGGGGTGGACAGCACAGGCTCCACGCCAGCCCCCATCGACAAGGAGGGGCGTGTGCTGGCCCTGCGTCCGGAGTTTGCCGACAACCCCAACGCCATGTTCGTGCTGTGGAAGGATCACACCGCCATCGAGGAGGCCGAGGCCATCACCGCCCTTTGCCACGGCGGCCAGTTCCCCGACTACAGCCGCTACATAGGCGGGGTCTACTCCTCCGAGTGGTTCTGGGCCAAGATACTGCACGTTTCCCGCAGTGATGCGGCGGTGCGCGCCGCCGCCTGCAACTGGGTCGAGCTGTGCGACTGGGTGCCCGCCATCCTGAGCGGCACCCAGGCCCCGGCCGACGTCCGACGCGGGCGCTGCGCCGCCGGCCACAAGTCTCTCTGGCACCCGAGCTGGGGCGGCCTGCCCCCCGCCGAGTTTCTCAACGCACTGGATCCGCTGTTGACCGAGGATCTCGACTACCCGCTCTTTACCGACAGCTGGACCGCCGATCTGCCGGTCGGCACCCTGACCCCCGAGTGGGCGGAGCGGCTGCATCTCTCCTGCGAGGTGGTGATCGCCGGCGGCGCCTTTGACTGCCACATGGGGGCGGTGGGGGCCGGGGCCGGCAACAATGCGCTGGTCAAGGTGATAGGCACCTCCACCTGCGACATCCTGATCGCCGACGAAGCCACCATAGGTGATCGGGCCATTGCCGGGATCTGCGGCCAGGTGGACGGCAGCGTGGTGCCGGGCATGGTGGGGCTGGAGGCAGGGCAATCGGCATTCGGCGACATCTATGCCTGGTATCAGCGCCAGCTCGGCTGGCCGCTGGAGAGCCTCGCCGCCCAGTATCCGGAGCTGCGCACCGCCATCGAGGCCCACAAGCGGGAGCTGCTGCCAAGCCTCGCCGCCGCCTGGGAGCAGCAGCGCGATCTGGCCCACCTGCCGGTGGTGCTCGACTGGTTCAACGGCCGGCGCACCCCTTACGCCAACCAGCGCCTGCAGGGCACAGTCACCGGGCTCAACCTCGGCACGGATGCGCCCGACTTGTTCGGTGCCTTGGTGGCCTCCACCGCCTTCGGGGCCCGCAGCATCATGGAGTGCATGACCAGTCAGCAGGTACCGGTGGAGCAGGTGATCGCCCTTGGCGGCATAGCCCGCAAATCTGCCACAGTGATGCAGACCTGCGCCGACGTGATGAACAGGCCCATCCAGGTGGTGGCCTCGGATCAGTGCTGCGCCCTGGGGGCGGCCATCTTTGCCGCCGTGGCGGCCGGGATCCATAGCGATGTGGCCGAGGCTCAGCGCCACATGGCGAGCGCCGTGGAGCGCACCCACCAGCCTGACCCTGAGCGGGTCGCCGAATACGAGCGTCTCTACCAGCGCTACCTCGCCTGGGGCGCCGCCGCCGAGCCGCTCTACAACCGGGGAGTACCGGCATGAACCTCAAGATGCTCAAGGAGCAGGTGCTCGTCGCCAACCTGGATCTGCCGCGCCACGCGCTGGTGACCTTCACCTGGGGCAATGTGAGCGGCATCGACCGAGAGCGCAATCTGGTGGTGATAAAGCCGAGCGGCGTCAGTTATGAGCGGATGCTGCTCGAAGACATGGTGGTGTTGGATCTGGCGGGCAAGCAGGTGGAGGGCGCCTTGCGCCCCTCCTCCGACACCGCCACCCACCTGGTGCTCTATCGCGCCTATCCAGAGCTTGGCGGCGTGGTGCACACCCACTCCACCCACGCCACCGCCTGGGCCCAGGCGGGGCGCGCCATCCCCATTTTCGGCACCACCCAGGCCGACTATTTTCACGGCGAGATCCCCTGCTCGCGCCTGCTCACCCCGGGTGAAGTGGAGGAGGATTACGAGGGGCTGACCGGTCACCTCATCGTCGAGACCCTCAAGCAGACTCCCATCCTCGCCATGCCGGGGGTGCTGGTGGCCAACCACGGCCCCTTCAGCTGGGGCAAGAGCGCCGATGATGCTGTACACAACGCCGTGGTGCTGGAAGAGGTGGCGCGCATGGCCTGGCTCACCGGCCAGATCAACCCCGCAGCCCGCCCCCTGCCCGATTACCTGCTGGAGAAGCACTACCAGCGCAAACATGGCAAACACGCCTATTACGGCCAGACAAAAGCATAAACAGAGGACACCAAGATGGAATTGATGAAACAGCTGGAAGTGTGGTTCCTGGTCGGCAGCCAGCACCTGTATGGCGCCGCCACCCTGAAGCAGGTGGCCGATCACGCCCACACCATCACCAGCCAGCTCAACGAGCGCGCCGGCCTGCCAGTCAAGATAGTGCTCAAGCCCACCGGCACCACCCTCGACGAGATAAGCGCGGTGGCTCGGGATGCCAACCACGACGAGCGCTGCATAGGTCTCATGGTGTGGATGCACACCTTCTCCCCCGCCAAGATGTGGATCCCGGCGCTGAGTCAGTTGCAAAAACCCCTGCTGCAATTCCACACCCAGTTCAACCGGGATCTGCCGTGGAGCGAGATCGACATGGACTTCATGAACCTGAACCAGACCGCCCACGGTGGCCGTGAGTTCGGTTTCATGGGGGCTCGCCTGCGGCTGCCGCGCACCGTGGTGGTCGGTCACTGGCAGGATGAAGAGGCCCACCGCAAGCTGGGCAACTGGATGCGGGTCGCCGCCGCCATTCACGACAGCCGCCACCTGAAGATCGCCCGATTTGGCGACAACATGCGCAACGTGGCGGTCACCGAGGGCGACAAGATTGAGGCCCAGATCCAGTTCGGTTATCAGGTGAACTACCACCCGGTCGGGGATCTGGTGAAGGTCATCGACGCCGTGCCCGCAAGCGACATCGAGGCGCTGCTGGCCGAATACGAAGAAACCTACACCCTGACCGAGGCGGTGCAGGCGGGCGGGGAGCTTCGCGCTTCTCTGTATGAGGCGGCGCGCCAGGAGCTGGGGATGAAGAAATTCCTCACCGACGGCGGCTTTGGCGCCTTCACCACCACCTTTGAAGACCTTCACGGCCTGCACCAGCTGCCGGGGCTCGCCTGTCAGCGCCTGATGCAGCAAGGCTTCGGCTTTGGCGCGGAGGGGGACTGGAAGACCGCGGCCCTGCTGCGCACCATCAAGGTGATGGGAACCGGCCTTGCGGGCGGCACCTCCTTCATGGAGGACTACACCTACCACCTGGAGGCGGGCAACAACCTGGTGCTGGGCGCCCACATGCTGGAGGTCTGCCCCTCCATCGCGGCCGATAAACCCGTGCTGGATGCCCAGCATTTAGGGATAGGCAAGAAGGCCGACCCGGCCCGCCTGCTGTTCGCGGCCCCCGCCGGCAAGGCGGTCAACGCCAGCCTCATCGATCTGGGCAACCGCTTCCGGCTGGTGGTCAATCAGCTGGAGGTGGTGGACCTGCCAGAGGCCATGCCCAAGCTGCCGGTGGCCAGCGCCCTGTGGCAACCCATGCCGGACCTGCAAACCAGCGCCGAGGCCTGGATCCTGGCGGGGGCCGCCCACCACTCTGTGTTCACCCAATCGGTCGACATAGAGCAGTTGCGTACCTTCGCCGACATCATGGGCATAGAGTTAGTGGTGATCGATGAGCACACCCGGATCCCCGAGCTCAAACAGACACTGCAGTGGAACGAGGTCTACTACAAGATTTGCCGCTAACGCCTTCTTAGGCCAGCGGCCACCAGCATGACAACAGCCCCGCCAGCGGGGCTGTTTCTTTGAGGGGGCATAGCAATGCGCTGGCAAGGATTCTCACCCCGCCAAGGAAGGCGCTGACGGCGATCAGGGCGCTGACCCCCTCCCCCATGCGAGCCAGTCCCTCTTCGATGAAGGGCAGCAGCCGCTCGGCGGCCGGGGTCAGGCTCAGGCAGTCGGGGCCGCGCACGAACAGCAGATGACCGAGGCGGGCCTCCAGCTGGGCAAGTACGACGCCATCATGTCCTCCATGAACATCACCGACGAGCGGCGCCAGAAGGTGGACTTCAGCCAAGTCTATTACATGATGCAGAACCGCTTCGTGGGCCGCAACGACAAGACCGCCACCTTCGCCGACGACCAGGCCCACTTCAAGGGCAAGGTGATAGCGGTGCAGGAGGGGACCCCCCAGGACAACTTCATCACCGCCCGTTACGGGGAGGTGGCCAAGATCAAGCGCTACGTCAACGCCCAGCCTCCCATGCTGGATCTGCAGTCCGGCCGCGCCGATTACACCTTCGGCAACATGGTGCAGTTGAAGGTCGGCTTCCTCGACAAGAAGATGGGCAGGCAGTTCGCCTTCGTCGGCCCCCAGTTCAACGGCACTCAGGACAAGACCCAGGGTGAAGGGGTGGCGGTGGCGCTGCGCAAGAACGACGCCAAGCTCAAGGGCCAGTTCGATGCCGCCATCGACAGCGTCAAGGCCGATGGCACCTTCGATCAACTGCTCAGGAAGTATCAGCTCGAAGACCTGCTCTAAGACCGGTTGGCCCGTCGCAGGAAGCGATCCCTGAGCCCACAATGCCAGTCAGCTCCGACTGGCATTCTTTTACCCGGGATCTGCCGGCAACGCGGCAAACAGCCCTCCTTTATGCAGGCCGCCTGTCACCTCGACACGGGAGAGCCTCCCATCTGCCTCTACTATGGCGAGGCAGAGCATGCCATGCTGCACTTGTCCACGGGCCCCCGATCACCCATCGGCCATCCGGCGGCGCGAGCCGGTCACACCAGACAAGGAGGCAAGCCATGAACCCGTCACCGCTGATCAGACGCTTCGCCCGCAATCTGCTGGGGCGGGATCTCGCCGTCGGCGATATCCACGGCTATTTTTCGCGGCTGGAACAGACCCTGAACCAGGCGGGATTCGACCCCGCTCGGGATCGCCTCTTCTCCGTGGGCGATCTGACGGATCGCGGCCCCGACTGCCCTCAGGTGCTCGAGTGGCTGGCCAGGCCCTGGTTCCACCCTGTCTGCGGCAATCACGACGACTACGTCTGCCGTTACGAGAGCTGCGATCGGGAGAACTGGATCCAGAACGGCGGCGGCTGGTTTCAGCTGCTGACCCCGGACGAGCAGGAGGTGTTCGCCGCCCACTACCGTACCCTGCCCATTGCCATCGAGGTGGCCACCCCGGCCGGCCCGGTCGGGCTGCTCCACGCCGATTGCCCCTTCTCCTCCTGGCAGGGGCTGCTGGACAAACTGGATGCGGGGGTGAGCGGCGGCCAGCTTAAGGCCATCAAGAACGTCTGCCTCTGGTCAAGACGCCGCATCGAACGCCTGGACGAGAGCGGGGTCGAGGATCTCGTCGCCCTGGTGGTGGGGCACACCCCGGTGGGCCGCCCGGCCCGCCTTGGCAATGTGTACTACATAGACACAGGCGGCTGGTATCCCGACGAAGGCGGCTTCTTCACCCTGCTGGACCTGCATACCCTGATGCCACTCTTTCCCGTTTCCTGATCTGAGCAGAACGTCATGCATCAGAAGTGAAGCCCGGCCTGATACCCATGGCGACAGGCTCTATCTGCCTTCAGACCTCTCTCCTTCCCTTGCAACCCTCTGTTCGAGCGGAAAAAGAGACTTCCACACAGGGATTGTTCGGTAATAATTTCGTTGTCTGTCGTATTTCAAGGAGATGGAATGGAACTCCCCTCTATGGTCACCTCGATTCTGGCTATTGCCCTGCTCTTTTTGGGCCCCATATTTTTACTGATTGGCGCCATAACGCTCATCATGAAGAGGTACAAACGGCATCACACCAGCCCCTTGACCCGGGATCTGCTCAGGCCGGCTGGCCATACCCTGCAAGAGCAAATCGATGATCAGAGGATCGATCTCTTCGGCCTCATGTTGATGACCCCCTTGATACTGCTCATGTTTGCCCTCATGTCGCTAATGCAAAACACCCTCGACGGCACTCGGGTATCACTCAACCAGTTAGTCATTTTCGGGGTAATGGCAGCAGGCGCCTTCAGCTACTTCTCCTATCGCACCTATCAGGTCATCAGACGCCTTCAACATCTGAAACTCGGTTATGCCTGTGAGCTGGCCGTCGGTCAGGAGCTCGAATACCTGGTCAGGCCCAAGGATCATCCCTATCGGGTCTATCACGATGTCCCGTTCGATGGGTTCAACATCGACCACCTGATCATCTCCCCCAATGGCGTCTTCGTTGTCGAGACCAAGGGACGATCCAAACCCATCAATGACGGTACCAAGCAGTTCAAGGTGAGGGTGGAAAACAATGCGCTGCACTTCCCAAATCATGTAGAAACTGAACCGCTGGAGCAGGTCAGGCGCAGCGTCACCTCGGTGCGTAACTGGCTCAACAGCGCCACGGGGACAGATGTGCCGGTGGGCGGGATCCTGGTGCTACCCGGCTGGTATATCGAACTGTTCCAGAAGGCAACCGCCCCCTATGTCGTCAGTGCGGCCGCACTGCCCAAAGTCTTGCCCCAGCTGAGAGTGGGCACACTGGAGCTGGCGCATATTCAAGCCATTGCCCATCAGGTGGAGCAAAAAGTAAGAGACATCGCCAAATAACACCACTGTGGTTTGCCCAATAAACCGGCAGCCGGGCTGCCTGCCCTTCGTTCTGTCTGCGCTATGGTTTACCATGCAGGCAATTGTGGTGCATGGCACCGCCCACTCAGGTGCGTGGCACCACCGCATCGGACACCCATCTCGGAACTTATGAGCAAAACAGCACAATCCGGCACAGCGCCCACCTTCTATTTCCACGATTACGAGACCTTCGGGATCAGTCCGGCGAAGGACAGGCCGGCGCAGTTCGCCGGCATTCGTACCGATGCGGATTTCAACCTCATCGGCGAGCCGCTGGTCATCTATTGCAAGCCACCGGCGGACTATTTGCCGGAGCCGGAGGCCTGCCTCATCACCGGTATCACGCCGCAAAAGGCGATGAAGGACGGGCTGTGCGAGGCGGATTTCATTGCCCAGATCCACGAGCAGTTTGCCACCCCGAATACCTGCGTGCTGGGCTACAACAGCATTCGCTTCGATGACGAGGTGACCCGCTACACCCTCTATCGCAACTTCTACGACCCCTACGCCTACAGCTGGCAGAACGGCAACTCCCGCTGGGACATACTCGACATGCTGCGGGCCTGCTATGCCCTGCGCCCGGAGGGGATCGAATGGGCCTTTGATGAGGAGGGCAAGCCAAGTTTCAGGCTGGAGAAGCTGACTGTGGCCAACGGCGTGGCCCACGCCAATGCCCACGATGCGCTCTCCGATGTGCTGGCCACCATAGAGATGGCCAAGCTGGTGAAAAAGGCCCAGCCCAAGCTATTTGGTTATCTGTTTGACCTTCGCAACAAGAACAAGGTCAAGGCACTGATCGACGTGGTGACCATGAAGCCGCTGACCCATGTCTCCGGCATGTTCTCCCCCTGGCAGGGGTGCGTGAGCTGGGTATCGCCACTCGCCTGGCACCCGACCAACCAGAATGCGGTGATCATGGTGGATTTGACCCGTGATCCGACCCCGCTCATCGAGCTCTCCAGCGACGAGATCCGCGAGCGACTCTATACCCGCAAGGACGAGTTGGGGGATCTGGCGGCCATTCCGGTCAAGCTGCTACACATCAACAAGTGCCCCGTGCTCGCGCCAGCCGCTACCCTGACACCGGAACGTGCCGATGAGCTTGGCATCGATCGGGAGCAGTGCCGCAAGAGCCTGAACCTGCTGCGGGCTCACCCCGAGGTGCGGGAAAAACTGGTGGAGGTGTTCAATCAGGAGTTCGCGGGCAACAACGACTCGGATCCGGATACCCAGCTCTACGCCGGCTTCTTCGGCCACGGCGACAAGGCCACCATGGATCTGGTGCGTACCACCCCGGCCGAACTGCTGGGGGAGAGGGAATTTGCCTTCACAGACGCGCGTTTGCCCCAGATGCTGTTCCGCTACCGCGCCCGCAACTGGCCCCACACCCTGAGCGAGGCGGAGCAAAAACGCTGGCGCCTGCACTGCAGCGACTACTTCAGCCGCCGCCTGCCGGACTACGCCCCTCGCCTCGAGGCGCTGGCCGAGCAGAATCAGGGTAACGAACGGAACTTTGCGATTCTCAAGAGCCTCTATCACTACCTCGAAGATCTGTAAGATGTGATCGGTTTCACAGTTAAATGTCGGTATGCTCCCCTCGCCCAAGACATAATGGGAAGGGGAGCAAAGACTCCTGAAGTTTCAATTATTTGTGCGCTAACATTGCATTAACGGCCTTTGGCTATCGACCCTTGGGGATGCCTCATCTGATGCGTTCAGGATTATCCGGTTTCGGTTTGCTCGTCTGCTCCCTGCTGCCTTCGGCCGGCATGGCGGGCGTGCGTTTTGATGTCCCCGACTATTTGCTGCAATTGCCGCAGCAGACTTATCAGCTGATCGAGAGCAACTTCAGCCGCCTCTATCAGCAGACCGACTTCACTCCCCAGATCACCAACAGCTATTTCAACCGTTCCGATCTCTACAACTTCGTCGGCGTGCCGCTGGCCATCACTCCCCAGGCGGGTTTTCAGCTGGAAGTGTTCGGTCAGCTCTACAATCGCGCCTCCCAAAGCTATGTGCACATGAGCCAGGACATGTCGCTCTATCGCATGATCCGGGCCGACATGATTGGCAACACCAATGACGAAGTCGCCATCGGCATGGGGCTCGGCATTCCCCTCAGCCCGCAGCTCACCTTCAAGGCGCTGCTCTCTAGCAACGAGATCCCGGGCTATGGCGCAGCCAACTACGCAATCGGCTTCGAGTGGCGTTACTGATCCCCCGCCATATTTGCCCCCCCTACAAATAATTCAGGCTCCCATGGGAGCCTGAATTATTATCGCCAGTGTGTTCAGCGGTAGCGGATCACCCGCCCTTCACCCCCTTGCAGAGTGATCGCAGTACCGACGGCACCTTCATCCCAGAAATCCCATCCCCCTGCCGGCAGTAAAAACTCCTGAGGTTGCCCCTCCCAGTTGAAGAGGCAGAGCAGAGTGCCTCCTTGTGGCAAGCTCACTTCCCCAGAGGCAAACTCCATCGACTCAAAGCGGGCTGAAGGGGCCCGGGCCGCGCACAGGGCCAGCAATTTGTGCAGCTGCGCCGCCTGTGCTGCATCGAGATCCTGCAGCCTGTCACCCGCCAGTATCATGCCGCCGCTCGCCACCAGCGCCGCCAGATGAAAGCGGTACTCTGCACGGCTGGCCTGCTGACTCGGCAGATCCCGCAGGCAGATGCAGTCGGGATCTAGCGCCCACAGCCGATCGTTTTGCCAGGCGCGACAGAAAGCCTCGCGGGCAATCTGGCGAAAACGGTGGCCATTGCGCTCCACGTCATCGCTTACCCGCATGCCGTGCACCAGCCCCAGGCTCGGCCAGATGGGGGCGTTGCAACCGAGCAGGAAGGCGCCCTCGCCCGCCCCGCGCAAGATGGCCGCCATGCCGCTCCGATAGGCCTCGACCCGGGTGGCGGAAGGATCATGGAAGCGGCCGCCGTGAATGGCGCCCCAGAAGTTGGCATCCAGCTTGAAGTAGTGAATGCCCCACTGCTCGCGCAGGGTGCGAAATACCTGCTCAAGGTGAGCTTGCACCTCGGGGTGGGTACCATCCAGCACATACCAGGGGGTACAGCGCCAGCCACCGTAGGTGACCCGCTCGGAGGGGAGTGGCAGGCCGTCATCCCCCTTCACGAACCAGTTAGGGTGATCCTGAAACACCTGTGAGGTCGGCTCGGCAATAAAGGGGGCGACCCAGAGCGCGGGCTCGCAACCGGCACTGCGGATCTCCGCCGCAAGGGCTGCCACTCCCTGTTCGAACTTGGGCGAAGGGGTGAGCCAATCCCCCATCTTCGCCTGATAGCCATCGTCGATCTGCACGTAGCGCAGGGCCGGGAAACGCTCGGCCCGCAGCGCCAGATTCTCGCGAATGTCGGCGGCGCTCACCTGTGCATAGTAGTGATACCAGGAGCACCAGCCGCTGGGGCGGGTCGCCACCTCGGCGATCAGGCTGCCGTGTTCGGCCTCGATCATGCTCGCCAGCTCGGCCAGCAGCGCCTCGCGATCCGCTCCCTCCAGACAGATCAGCGCCTCGCTCTGCCAGTGCTGGCCGGCAGGCAACAGGCGATCTTCGCAGTTCATCAGGATCTGCAGACGGCCATCCGGATAGAGGCGGAACTCGCCGCCAAAGCGGTGGCAGCTGGCAAAGGCGAGCAGCAGCCAGCCCTTGCCGTGTTCCACCAGCAACAGGTTGTGGACTGTGTGATAGCCATCGTCGTCGCTGATGCGATAGACGCCGGCATCGGGGCAGCGGCCCACCGGCTGTGGGGTCTGCCAACTGCCCATGGTCTGGGCCAGCATCTGGAATCCTTCGCCATAGATAGCACTCTCCGCTGGCAGGCCCAATTTGCCGTCAAACAGCACCCAGCGGCCGACCGGCGTGGCATCAGGGCCCGTGTTGTCGAGCCTGACCCGGCATACTGGCCCCTCCCACTGGCTGGTTTGCAATAGATCCGGGGGCAGGCTGCTATCGGCCGCCAGTTGACGCACGCGGGACAAGAGGGATGTCATGGCTACTCCTTGTAATTCATAAACAAAACAAACAGTTCAGAACCTGGTCGTTCGAAAAGTGCATCGAGTCAGAAAATCTTCAATCAAATCAGCTGCAAACGAACTGATTTCAGCTGTTATTGTTTTAATGCCGCGCCCCTGCCTCTCTGGTAAACTGCCCATTCATTCACAGTTACCAAGTTGGGGCTCACGTGATCGCGCAACGTGCCTTGCTGTACCTTCGTGACTTCATGGTCATAGTCGCCTGCCTGCTGGCGGGCAAAACCCTGGCAGCCATACTGCCGTTCGCCTTCCCCGGCAGTATCATCGGCATGCTGCTGCTGTTCGTGCTGCTCTCCTTGCAACTGGTGAAATTGCACTGGGTCGAACTCGGCGCCGGCCTGCTGCTGCGCCACATGGGCGTGCTGTTCGTGCCGGTGGCGGTCGGGCTGGTGGCCTGGCTGGAGCCGCTGCGCCAGTCGTTCGGCCTCATCATGCTCTGCATAGTGCTGGGGATAGTCTTGATCCTCGGCACGGTCGGTCGGCTCTACCAGAGGATGAACCGATGATCTTCTGGCTTGCCATCCCCCTGACCCTGACGCTCTACTTCGCCACCCGGGCCCTCTATCGCCGCCTGCCCTGGCCCATCATCAATCCCGTGCTGGTGCCCACCGCCGTCATCATAGGCCTGCTGCTCTGGCTGGATCTGCCGCTGGATCAGTACGAAAGCGGCACCCGCCCCATCACGGCGCTGCTGGAACCCGCCGTGGTAGCGCTGGCCCTGCCGCTCTACCAGCAGGCTCGCCAGATCCAGGCCAGGCTCAAGCCCATCCTAATCTGTACTCTGGCCTCCGTCTTGATCTCGGTCTGCACAACCTTGCTGATCGGTCATTTTATGGGCGCCGATCCGGCATTGCTGGCCTCGCTCGCCACCAAGTCCATCACAACCCCGCTCGCCATGAGCGTCAGCCAGTCCCTCGGCGGCATTCCGGCCATCGCGGCGGCCGTGGTGGTGGTGGTCGGAATTGTAGGCGCTCTCATCGGCTACCCCCTGCTCAAACTGATGCGGGTGACCGACCCCGAGGCCCAGGGGCTGGCCATGGGAGCCTGCGCCCATGCCATCGGCACCGCCACCTCCGCCGAGAAGGGCATTACCCAGGGGGCCTTCTCGTCGCTGGCCATGGTGGTGTGCGGCATCCTCACCGCCGCCGTGGCTCCCCTGCTGTTTGCCATTTACCACTGGTTGAGCTGAGTCGTACCGATTTTCGGTTGTGCGGGCCTGACGGCCCGCCACAGTGCGAGCTGACGCACAGTTTGCGCAAGACAAACGTTTCCTTTACCATCCCCCTCCTTTTGCCCGTCAGGGCGTGAGCCGGCTCACACATTTTGCCGAGCTTGCTCCCTACAATGGCCCCCCAATTGGCCTTTGAGGACACACTATGCATCCCCGTTTTGCCAAGCCACTCGATACCCTGCCCGCCCCGCTCAAAGCGGCGCTGCTGCCCATGCTGGATCCCGAACAGGGCGGCGAATTCAATGCACGTTTTACCCCTGCGCAAGTGGCGACCCTGAAAGCCGCCACCGGCCTGGAAGATCGCGCCCTGCGCCTGGCCCTGCTGCCACTGGCCGCGGCCTGCTCTGTGGCCCCCATCTCCAAGTTCTTCGTCGGTGCCATCGCCTGCGGCCTGAGCGGCACCTGGTACTTCGGCGCCAACATGGAGTTCGCGGGGCAAGGGTTATTCCACTCGGTCCATGCCGAGCAGTCCGCCATCTCCAACGCCTGGCTGGGCGGTGAGACGGGGATCAGCGAGATCACCGTCAACTACACCCCCTGTGGCCACTGCCGCCAGTTCATGAACGAGCTGAGCACCGCCAAGATCCTGAAAGTTTCTCTGCCGGACGACCTGAGCGCCCTGCAATCCTTCCTGCCCCACTCGTTCGGCCCGGCGGATCTCGACATCACGGATGCGCTGATGAGCCCGCAAGCTCACGACGAGCTGACGCTCGAGAGCGAGGATCCGCTCTGGCAAGCCGCGCTGGCCGCCGCCCGCCAAAGCTATGCCCCCTACAGTCAGGGCTATGCCGCGGTGGCGCTGCAGTTTGCCGATGGTCGCCTCTTCTGTGGCCGCTACGCCGAGAACGCCGCCTTCAACCCCAGCCTGCCGCCGATGCAGATGGCCTGTGCCCATGCGGTGCTGAACGGTGAAGATCTCGCCACCATCCGCCGCGCCGTGCTGCTGGAGAGCAAAAACGGCCAGATCAGCCAGCGGGACTCCGCCCAGTCCACCCTCAAGGCGCTGGGGTCGGTCGAGCTGGAATACCAGGCCGTCTGAGGTCAAAAACGCCCAACAACAAGGGGAGCCACCGGCTCCCCTTGTTGTTTCTGCTGCTAGCTGAGACTCAGGATTCCCAGATGATGCTCTGGGAGGAAGACCAGGCCTCGCCGAGGTCCGCGTATTTCTGCTCCAGCAGGTGGCGGCGGATCTTCATGGTGGGGGTGAGCACGCCGTTCTCTATGTTCCAGGGGCTCTTCACCACCAGGATACCGCGAATTCTGGCGTGGGATTCCAGCTGTTCGTTGACCCGGTTGCGCGCCGCCTCCAGCTGGGCGTTGATGGCGTCCCGGTTGCCCTTCATGGCACTCTCGGCCAGTTGCACCAGCGCCACCGGCTGGGGCATGCCGTAACCTATCACGCACAGCTGCTCTATGATGGGCTCCTGCCCCAGCAGTCCCTCGATGGGCACAGGCGCCACGTACTTGCCCTTGGCGGTCTTGAACACGTCCTTCATCCGGCCAGTGATGGTGAGGTAGCCCTCCCTGTCCAGCTTGCCCATGTCGCCGGTGTGGAGCCAGCCATCACCGTCGATGGCCTCGGCGCTGTGCTCGGGATCCTTGTAGTAACCCAGCATCATGCCGTTGCAACGGCAGAGGATCTCCCCCTCATCCGAGATGCGGATCTCGACCCCGGGCCCCGCCTTGCCGACCGTGCCTATCTTGTCGGCGCGGAAGGGACAGTTGAGGGTGGAGAAGGCATGGTTCTCGGTCATGCCCCAGGCTTCGGTGATATTGACGCCTATGCTGTAGTACCACTGCAGCAGGGCCGGTGACACTGGCGCCGAGCCGCAGCCCAGCACCCGCGCCTGATCCAGCCCCAGCCCCTTTTGCAACTTGCGTTTGATGAGACCCGAGACAAACGGGATCTTGAGCAGCAGCTCGAGCTTTTTCTGGGGCAACTTCTCGTGGATCTTGATGCGGAACATGGCCCACAGCCGGGGCACAGAGATAAAGACGGTGGGACGGCAACGCTTAACGTCATCGATAAAGGTGTCGAGGGATTCGGGGAAGGCGATGGTGGCGCCGCTGAACAGGCTGCCACCATAGATGTAGACCCGCTCAGTGATGTGGGCGAGCGGCAGATAGGAGAAGCCGCGATCGGCGGCGGTCAGCCCCACCGCCTCCACCAGCTTCTCGCACGACCAGGCGTAGCGCTCGACGCTCAGCATGGCGCCCTTGGGCTTGCCTGTGCTGCCGGAGGTGTAGACCAGGCTCAGCAGGGCGTCCGGCACCTGAGCCGGGCTGTCAGCAATGGGTTCGTGCGCCTCCAGCAGATCGTCCCACTGATGGCTGGCGGGCATGGTCTCATAAGGCAAGGCGATGCGCAGCAGATCGGCGGGCACACCGGCCTCCTGGCTCTTCCAGTCATCCAGCTTGCCGACGAAGATCGCCTTGGCCTCGCTGTGGCGCAGCACATATTCGATGGTGTCGACGTTGGCGGTCGGGTAGATGGGCACGCTCACATACTGCCCCATCTGCATGGCCAGATCGGCGATGAACCACTGGGCGCAGTTCTTGGAGAGCAGGGCCACCTTGTCACCGGGCACCAGCCCCAGATGACGCAGTGCCGTCACCATGCGGCGCGCCTCGTCGGCGACTTCACCCCAGGTGAAGTCGACGTATTCGCGGTTGATGGTTTGACGAAGGTAGACTCGGTCAGGACACTGCCGCTCCCAGTGATAGAGCATCTCGAGCGGCAGTTTGTTGGCAATACGTGATGAGGAGGCCATAGTTTAATCCCTGAAACAAAAGGCGAAACTTATTATTAACCTTTCACTAACTTCAGGGAAGAATAAACTCAAACTTCTGTTTGAAATGTGTATCCGATCAAGCTTCTGCTTGTTGCTGCAAACGAATCCACATTGCCTGTACCAGCTTCTCATCTTCTTCGGAGAGCTCACCCTCCAGAATGGCCTCGTTCAGGCTGCGCAGCACATAGCTCTTCACATCCCGCACCAGGTTCTTGCCCTCCAGCTCGGCGCGCGCCACCGCCAGCGAGATGTGGCCGCGCAGATAGCCCCCCGCAAACAGCTCATCTTCGGTCGCCGTGGCCACCATGCTGTCTATCAGTCCCAACAACTTGTGCTCAAAATCATGAATCGTCATGTAACGCAGCCTCATTTTCAGAGTGGCTGGCAAAAAATTGCCGGCAAAATAATTCGGGGGAGTGGAACCGCGATCCGGTTGATCACGGCTCTCTGGCGCCAGGCCAGCCGCATCCTTGATGCCCTATTCCGGGTTGGCCACCGGGTAGATGACCTGATCCTTGTATCCCGTGGTTATACGCAGATAACCACTTAACGACCGGTTCAGTGCCGGGTCATCGGTGTCCACCAGCAGTGGCCTGCCCGCGAGGGCTGCCAACTTGGCCTTGGTGGCCAGGACCTGGATCTGGTCCCGCCCGACAGCCCGGATCACCTCTGGACTCAATTGCTGATTTCCGCGCCCGAACAGATGTCCCTGTCCGCCGATCAGGGTAATGATCAGCCGGCAGTGACGACCGCGGATCCGGGTCAGGATCTCGGCGGCGGACAGATCCTGCCCGATAAGCCGGCCGTTTTCCACCAGATCCACACCAAGCAAGGTATTTTCGAGGCCTAGCTCTGCCATGCAGGCGGCGACCGTGCTGCCCGACCCCATCAGGTAGAGGGTGTCGGGCTCCATCTGCTCGACCACACCGGCGGCGAGATCCGCCAGCACCAGCTCCTCGGACTCCCGCCCTCCCTGCTTGACCGCCTGCACATAGCGCAGATCGCCGGGCACCAGCAGCTGACCGTAATGGCGAGCCCGCACCTTGCCAGCCCGAAACGCCTCCTCGTCTATGTCCATCACCTCGGCATCCACCAGGCTCAGCAATTCGCCGGCGATCATCCGCGCCACCACCCGACCGCTGGCGGCCGGGGTGACGCCATACACGCCGGAGTGAATTTTGCAGCCCGCCGGGATGCCGAGTACATGGCACGACTCCCCCACTGCCGCGCAGATGTCGCGCGCCGTGCCATCGCCACCGGCGAACAGCAACAGGTCGACACCCGCCTCGCGCATCCGCTCGGCGGCGGCGCGGGTATCGGCCGCCGTGGTGGTGCTGGCGGCAGGCTGATAGATGATACGGCAAGGCAGCTGGAGCGATTCCGCAAGATCGGCACCCATCTCGCCTGCGACCGTCAGCAACTCGAATGAGTCGGCGAGATCGCACAGGGGCAGCAGGGCTTGCCGTGCCCGCTCCTGCGCCCTGGGCACGGCGCCCAGCGCCAGCGCCTCGGCGACCACGCCATCGCTGCCCTTGAGACCGACCGCGCCGCCAATGCCGGCAACCGGGTTAATGATGAGTCCTAAACGAAACATAGATTTCTCCCTCAAATCGCCCGCCATTTTATCTTTTCAAGGCTCTGGGACAAGCCATGTTGCGCCTGCTAGAATGCGCTGCTTCAATTTTTTAACCAAGGTTCAATCATGCTGGAATGGGTTCTTGATCCCTCTGCCTGGGTTGCGCTCGCGACCCTGACCCTGCTCGAAATCGTGCTGGGCATAGACAACATTATCTTTATCTCCATCCTGGTCGCCCGCCTGCCGGAGGCGCAACGCCAGAAGGCGCGGATCCTGGGTCTGGGCCTCGCCATGGGCACCCGCATCCTGCTGCTGCTGTCGCTCGCCTGGGTGATGCGCCTGACCGAGCCGCTGTTCACCGTGCTGGGTGAGGCCATCTCGGGTCGCGATCTCATCCTGTTGCTGGGGGGCCTGTTCCTCATCGGCAAGAGTGCCCACGAGATCCACGCCACCCTGGAAGGGGCGGCGGAGCCAGAAGGCTCAATCGCGGTTGCGTCCGGCTTCGTCAGCACCCTGATCCAGATCGCCATCCTCGACATCGTCTTCAGCCTGGATTCTGTCATCACAGCCGTGGGCATGGCGGATCACGTGCCCGTCATGGTGCTGGCCATCATGATCGCCGTCTTCATAATGATGTTCGCCGCCAAGGCCATAGGCGACTTCGTCGATCATCACCCCACCATCAAGATGCTGGCCCTCTCCTTCCTCACCCTGGTCGGCTTCGCGCTGATGGCCGAGGGCATGGATCTGCACATTCCGAAGGGTTACATCTACTTCGCCATGGCCTTCTCGCTGACGGTGGAGATGATCAACATCCGCCTGCGCAGTCACCACGACCGCGAGAAGCTCGAGCAGTAAATGCCAGAGCCACAAAAAAGAGCGCCATCAGGCGCTCTTTTTTTATCCACACTACCGGCTTATTCGTTGCTGATGACGATGGCAACGCGGCGGTTCTCGGCCCGCCCGGCAGCGGTCTTGTTGTCTGCCACCGGATCCCGCTCACCGCGACCACGGATGTCCAGGTTGGCCGGCTGCATGCCGACCGACACCAGCACCTCGGCCACCGATTTCGCCCGTTTCAGGGAGAGCTGATCGTTGTAGAGCTCAGGCCCGTTGGAGTCGGTGTGACCGTCGATGCGCGCCTTGTTCAGGCCGACACCCAGCAAGGTCTTGCCCAGCTTTTCCACCAGGACACGGGTCTTGGGGTTGAGGGCCTCCACGTTGTTGGCAAACAGCACCCGGTTGGAGAAGTCCAGAGTCCAACCCTCATCGGTCAGGCGAAAGCCCTGCTCCTTGAGTACGGCGATCTGCTCTGCCGTCAGGCCGTGGGGGGCGCTTTGACAGCCCACCAGCACGCTCAACAGCAGGCCGATCAGGCCGGTTTTCATCAGGACATGGATCTTCATTGTTATTTTTCCTCTGCAGAAACATCAAATTCCAGCTGGTCATGGAGTGCAAGCTCCCGACGCAGCCGCTTGGATTGGTACATGGCGTTGTCGGCCTGCTGCAACAGCTCGCCAGCGGTCAGCCCCTGCTCCGGATAGAGGGCCGTGCCTATGCTGATGGCCGCCACCAGCTGGCGACCATCCCCTAGCACCACGGGGTCGGCCATGGCCTGCTGGATGCGGGATACCACATCCTGCGCCTCGCTCTCTTGCAACACAGGAGTCAACAGGATGGCGAACTCGTCTCCCCCCAGCCGACATACCAGATCCATCGGCCTGAGCTGATGTTGTACCCGTCTGGCCAAGGCGATCAGCACGTCATCCCCGGCGGCATGGCCCAGGGTATCGTTGATCTGCTTGAAGCGATCACAATCGAGGTAGAGCAGTGCGAAACGCTCTTCATGCAAGCGACCCGTGGTCACAGCTTGATCCAGACGAGCCTCAAAAAGAGCACGATTGGGCAGGCCGGTCAAGGCATCGTGGGTGGCCCGGTGCAGCAGGCTGGCGTTCTCCCGCCGCTGATGAGCCTGCCAGGCTTCCAGCTCGTCGAGCAGGGAGTTGAAGTCCTGACCAAGCTCGTGCAGCTCGGCGATATGCGCCTCGGGGACCCGCATGGCCAGGATGCGCCGACGGCTGACACTGTGGGCCACCTGCGCCAGCTCCTTGAGTGGCACAGTCAGGGAGTTTTGCATCCAGCGCGCCACGTAGAGCGCCCCCAGCGCACTGAGGATGAGACAGACCAGCATGGCCAGCAGGGTTTGCAGCAGGAACAGCAGCAGATACTGGCCGTGGCCGACCAGATGGATGCGGGCTATCTCCACCCCGCCCCGCATCATGGGCTGATCGACCGGGCCCGGCAGTATGAGCCTGGCCAGATACTGCTCCAGCCCAGACCAGGGGGTGCTCATAGCCCGGCGCCAGCTGGCCAGCGGCTGACCCGTGGGCAGATAGATGCTGGCCTGCGCCACATCCTCATGGGTGACTATGGCTTGCAGCGCCTCCTTGGCGGCCTCTTCGTCATGGAACACCACGGCCGCTTCACTGGTGTAGCTGATGGCGCGGGCCACCAGCTCCAGGTTGTGATCCGCGTAGAGGCGCAAGGCCAGCAGAGCGATACCGGTCAGCAGCACACCGGCCATACAGACAGCGGTCAGGGACGTCACCAGGTGGGTGCGTCCCAGACTCTGTCGCAAGGTGAGCCGCTGGGTCCGTGGACGAAAGAGCCCTATCATGGTGTCTCCTCATCCGCCTTGGCCAGCTTGAGCACGGCAGGGTGCACCCGCACCCCGCTCCTGGCCAAGGCATCCAGATTGACCCGGAACCGCACGCGATCCAGCCCGACCCGCAGGCAGAACACGGCGTCGGCGACACACTCGGCGCTCTGCTCGCTGATGCTGAGAATGGGGTGTTCCCGCAGCCGCTGGAACAGGGACAGCCGCCGCTCCGGCGCCAATATCCCCAGGTAGAGCACGTCACAGCGCCGCCCCAGCGCCTCATCATCCACGTCGTAGCGATGGACGCTGACCGGCCGGCCATTGGCTTGCTGCTTGATGGAAAAGAGGGCGGTGGCATATTCGGTCGGCGCCGTGATGCACAGGCGCAGCTCAGCGGGCTCGGTCGGCCAGCGGGTATAGCTCAGTATGTCGAGGACCGTCTGGCGTACCTGCTCGGCACGCAGCTCGGCAGAGGTGGGGAGAACAGGCTCGGTGGCGAGGGCCAGCGAACAGAGCAGCGGCGTCAACCACGCCAGGATTCGAACCAGTGAAAGAGAGTGCATCGTGCCTGCGCTTATGCCCACGCCAGCGCCCGCGAAGGCCTGACGCCCAGGAAGGGTGAGCCGGATAGGAGTAGTATTGAGCTTATCAGCAGCATGACAAGGCACCGCCAACAGAACAAGCACATACGTCACTAAATGTCGCAACAATGGCAGGGGCCCACCCTGGTGTGAGCCCCAAGATTCTACCTGCATTCATCTACTTACTTCTTGCTGATCCCGTATTCGCGCAACTTGTTGGCGATGGCGGTGTGCGACACCCCCAGCCGTTTGGCCAGCTGACGGGTGGAGGGGAAGGCCGGATAGAGCCGCTCCAGCAGCCGGCTCTCGAAGCGCTTCACCGCCTCGTCCAGGCCCCCTTCGAACCACTCATCGATCAGCGGCATGGCATCGGCCGCCACCGGCAAGTCGACGTGCTCCGGCCCTATCTCGTCCCCTTCCAGCAAGGTCATGGCCCGGTAGAGGCAGTTGCGCAGCTGGCGCACGTTGCCGGGCCAGCGGTAGGCGGTCAGGTACTCGGCCATGTTGCGGGTAAAGCGCGGGCGCGGCCGCTGCAATTCGCTGGCGAAGCGGGAGACGAACTGCTGGGCCAGCGCCATGATGTCCGCCTTGCGCTCGCGCAGGGGCGGCAGCGCCAGGCTCAGCACGTTGAGGCGGTAGTAGAGATCTTCCCGGAACTTGCCGTCGTGCACCAGATCCAGCAACTGCTTCTGGGTGGTGCAGATGAAGCGCACATTGACCTTCACCTCCTGCTCGTCACCCACCCGGCGGAACACGCCATCCTGCAGCACTCGCAGAAACTTGGTCTGCAGATGGGGGGACATGTCGCCGATCTCGTCCAGCATCAGGGTGCCGCCGCTGGCCAGCTCAAGCACGCCGCGCTTGCCTTCGGTGTTGTTGCCAAAGGCGCCGGGGGCGTAGCCAAACAGCTCGCTCTCGGCCACGTTGTCCGGCATGGCGGCGCAGTTGAGGGCCATGAAGGGGTGGCTCGAGCGCAGGCTGGCGCCGTGGCAGGCGCGGGCCAGCAGCTCCTTGCCTGTGCCCGTCTCGCCGACGATGAGCAGCGGTGCGTCCTGCATCGCCAGCTTGCTCGCCTCCGTCAGTACCTGCTTCATCTTCTGGCTCTCGGCCTGCAGGTGCTCGAAGCCCCCCACTTCCACCGCGTGCAGCGCGCTGAAGTGCATGCCGACCCGACGGGCGGATTTGAGAACCACCACGGCGCCGGCCAGGGCCTGACGGCCCTTCTCTTCGGCCACGAACAGCGGCATCAGGTCCGCCAGATACTCTTCGCCATTGAAGCTGAGCTTGCAGGTCTGCGGCTTGATCTCGCTCGCCTCCAGCCAGCGGCTGAAGGAGAAACCCTTGACCAGGGAGCCCAGGGCCACGCCGCGTATCTCCTCCACCGGCAGGGCCAGGGTGGTGAGGGCGGACTGGTTGGCCTGGGTCACCTTGCCCTTGGCATCGAGGGAGAAGACCAGATCCGGCAGTGCCTTGAGCAGGGCCTCAATCTCGTGGTGCTCGCGCTCGGAGGGCATGTAGGGGATGGTCTTGACGTCATAGACGCCGGGAATGCGGCGGATCTCCGGCATCAGGTGCTGGAAATCACGAAACTCCAGCTCGGGAAAGTTGAGATAGATGATGCCTGAGGTATCGATTTCGATGCCGCGCAGATCGATGTTGTGCTCCACCAGACGGTCGAGCAGTTCCCGGGTCAGGCCCAGGCGGTCTTCACAGCTGACTTCAAGACGCATTCGGGACACACTTCCTAGCTAACTCTATGAATGACCGGATAATACAGACTCGATCCCGCCAGTGCGAGCGCCAGCCCATAAAAATGCGGGCCCGCCCCGCTTTCGCCGGACAGGCCCGAGTCATCTTCTGGCGTTTATTTGATCAACTGATCGGTGCGCGCCGCCATGATGAAGTCGTTGCGATGCAAGCCGCCTATCTTGTGGGTCCACCAGCAGACAGTCACCATATCGCCCACTCGGTGAGTGATGGCGTCTTCACTTCAGCAACTCATCCGTGCGCGCCGCCATGATAAAGTCGTTGCGGTGTAATCCACCAATTTTGTGGGTCCACCAGCTGACGGTCACCTTGCCCCATTCGGTCAGGATTGCCGGATGATGGAACTCCGCCTCCGCCAGCTCGCCCAGGCGGTTGGTGAAGGCCAACGCCTCCTTGAAGTTGCGAAACGCAAACTCCCGGCGCAGTTGCAGCTCCCCTTTCACCAGCGGCTGCCAGTCGGGGATAAGCTGCATCAGCTCGGCGAGTTCCTGTTCGCTCACCTTGGGGGCATCGGCGCGGCACGCTTCACACTGCTGGCTGGCCAGTTCTGACATGGGTTTCTCCTTGTTTATCAATGGGGTCGGATAACGAAATGGGTCTGATCAATTCAGCTCGCCTGTTTGCCGCCGGCGGGGGCAAAGCGGGGCGGACGCAACCCCAGCCGGCGGGCATCGGACACCATGGCCATGATGTCCTGCTCCGCCAGACGGTAGAGATCGGCCAGCTCGGGCAACACGAAATAGGTGGGCTGCATGATGTCGATGCGATACGGGGTGCGCAGCACTTCTATGGGGTCGAAGGGTTGCAGCACCGGCTGACCGCCGAGGGCATAGGCGGTCTCGCCGATGGAGGAGAGAATGCCGCCGCCGTAGATACGCAGCCCGGCAGGAGTATTGAGCAGGCCAAACTCCACGGTGAACCAGTAGAGCCGCGCCAGAAAGACGCGATCCTCCTTGCCCGCCTGCAGGCCGAGCTGGCCATAGACATGGGTGAAGTGAGCGAAAGCCGGGTTGGTCAGCATGGCGCAGTGGCCGAAGATCTCGTGGAAGATGTCGGGCTCTTGCAGATAGTCGAGCTCGTCCCGGCGGCGAATGAAGGTAGCCACCGGAAACTGGCGGTTGGCCAGCAGGGCAAAGAAGCGATCGAACGAGATAAGCGCAGGCACGGCGGCCACCGACCAGCCGGTGGCGGGTTGCAACACGGCGTTGATTTGGTCCAGCTGGGGGATGCGATCCAGGGGCAGATTGAGGCGGGTCAAGCCAGCCAGATAGTCGTCACACGCCTTGCCTTCGAGCGCCGCGAGCTGACGCTCGATCAGGATCTGCCAGGTGCCGTGCTCCTCATCCGTGTAATGGATGAGGCCCTGAGGGTCCGGCTGGTGTGCTGTGTAGAGACTTGCCATTAAGGGTTCCATCCTGTCTGCCCGCCCGGTAACCCAAGCAGCGGCGACTCACGTTTGACTGATGGGATCACTGTAACGGTTTGTCCCCTAAAAAAGCAGCCGACCCCGGGGTCGGCTGCCGTTGACAATTGTAAATAATTTGTGACAACCACAATCGAGGCCCGTCACCCCTTGTTGAGATAGCCAGCCAGCTGGCCGATGAGCCGCTTGCGCAGCTCGCCGAGCCTGGGCTTCTCGTCCGCACACCAGGGCAGCGGGCGGCACGCCTCCATGGTGCGCAACCCGAGTCTGGCGGTGAGCAGCCCAGCCCCCACCCCTTGCGCGGCGCGGGCGGAGAGCTTGGCGGCGAACTCTGCCCCCAGCAGATCCATCCCCACCTCGGTCACCAGCTCGGTGGCCCCGGCATAGAGCATGTTGCGAAACACCTGCCGAATGAGGCGGATGCGGCTCCAGTAGCCGAGCTCGATGGCGTAGACATCGGCAATGTCCTCGATCATGCGCAGGTTGCGCCACAGCATCAGCATCATGTCGACGGTGGCGAGCGGGCTCAGGGCCACCAGCACGGCGGCCTCCCCCGACCATTTGGCCACCCGCGCCTGGGCCAGCTTGTCCCGCTCGGTCAGCACCAGCTGACTGTAGAGGGTCAGCACTTCCCGATCGCTGTGACTCTCGTCGAGCTGGGACAGCCAATTGCGATACCCCTCCCGCCCCTTGTCGCCACTCTTCTCGGCGAGCGCCTCGCAAAAAGCCTGTCCCTGCCCGACGCCCTGACGGGCCAGCAGATCGTCGGCCCGGGAGCGCACATCCTGGCGCCGCTTGAGGATGCGCAGCCGCAGCCACTCGCGCCCCACCACACCTGCCGTGCCCACGGCCACCAGACCGGAGGCCAGCAACCAGGCGCTGCCCCAGAGCGGGGTGGTGAGCAACTGGTCGTAGAGAAAGGCGCCATACTGGCCCAGCGACAACAGGCCAACCGCCCCCAGTCCCCAGCCAAGCAGCCGGTGCCGCCGGCGCGGCTTGATGGTGAGTGCGGGCTCCACCTCGGTGAATGCCTCCAGCTCGTCGAGGCGCTCGAAACTCGCCTCTTCCAGCCGCTGGGCAGGTGCAGGCGGTCGCTCGTCGCTGGCCACAGTCAAGGCGGGCTCCAGGATCACCTTGCCCTGCAGCGGGGCCGGTTCGGCCACCGTCGGTTTTCTCTGATCGTTCATCTTTTTGCTTGCTCCTCCACGCGGCCGTGCAGCCATGCCTTGCCTGCATTGCCGCACAGCCTGGGTTATTCAAGGTGATCCCCGAGCAGAAACTCCAGCGCCGCATCGAGCCGGATATGGGGCAGCGCCTGATGGGCGCTCATGGGCAGGGGGCGAAACGCCTGAAAATCGAAACCCTGATTGTTCCACCATTGCGCAGGCGGAATATGGGGCGGCACCTCTCCCGGAAACAGCAGCAACGGCTCGCCGGCGAGGCTGGTGCCACGGATGGCGGGAAACTCACGGCCATTGGCCACCCCCTTGCCCACCTCGGTCGCCTTGATGGCGGCGAGCGCCAGACACTCAGTGGTGATCCCCTCAAAGCGCGCCTGACCCCGACCGCTGCGCACCAGATGCTGGAGCAAAGAGACCAGGGGGCCGTGCTGCTCCGGGGTGACGTGATCGGCCTTGCTCGCCACAAACAGCAGCTTGTCGATGCGCGGCGAGAAGAGCCGGCGCCACCAGTTGCTCTTGCCATAGGCGAAGCTCTCCATGATGCGGGCGATGGCCTGCTGCATGTCACCAAAGCTGGCCGCGCCGGCGTTGAGGGGCTGCAGGCAGTCCACCAGCACTATCTGGCGATCGAACCCGGCAAAATGCTGCTCATAAAAACCCTGCACCAGGTGTTGCTTGTACTGCTCGAAGCGCTGCTTGAGGGTGGCGTAGAGGGCGCCATCGGCGGGCTCGCCAACTGGCGGCTCCCACACCCAGGGCACGAACTGCAGCAGGGGGGCGCCGGCATACTCCCCCGGCAGCACGAAGCGACCGGGCTGGATGAGGTGCAGCCCCAGCTCTCGCTTGCAGGCGTGCAGGTAGTCGGTGTAGCGCTCGGCAAGCTGTGCGACCGGTCGCTCTTCAAAAGGCTGCATAGCCTGCCACTCCGGTGCCAGCCAGCCAGCGGCAAGCGCCTGCAGCTCGGGGCGGCGCAACTGGTCGCGCACCTGCTCGCTCCACTGCTCGTAACTGAGTTCCAAGAGCGGCAAGTCCAGCAGCCACTCCCCCGGGTAATCCACCAGATCCACATAGAGGGTGGAGATCTCCCCCAGATGCTTGCGCAGCGGATGGCGGGTGCGATAGCGAATTTCGAGGCGCACCTCGGCCACCCCGCGGGTGGGCTCGGGCCAGGCGGGCGGATCGCCGAACAGGGCGTCGAGGCCGCGCTCGTAGGCAAAGGTGGGAATATGGGCGTTTTGCTGGGGCACCCGACGGGCGCCGAGTATGCGCCCCTGACGCAGGGCATCCCACAACGGCAAACGGCCATCGATGGCCGCGTGTTCCAGCTGGTTGACCAGCGCCGTGATAAAGGCGGTCTTGCCACTGCGGGAGAGGCCGGTCACCGCCAGCCGCAGGTGGCGATCCCGTACCCGGTTCACCACGTCTGTGGCCCTGTGCTGCAAGAGCGACCACTTTTGTTCCAGTGTGTTGCGTATCAAGGCTTGTTCAATCCCTCAATTCGATCGTCGGTTTCAGGTGTGCCCGCCATGTCGGGTCTTGGGATCCCGTTCAAGAGAGGGGCCTCGCTCAATCGGCGAGACCCGGGCCAGAGGTCACAGCTTGCTGAACTCCCGCTGCAGGGTGAACTCCTTGGAGGTCACCAGCTTCTCGATGCGCTGCAATCTCGGCTCCAGGGTATCTAGCTCCTGTGCGATACGGCCCAGCGCCTGATGAGGGGTGACACCAGCCTGCCAGCTGCGCGCCTTCATCCGCACCTCGGCAAACTCTCCCTCTTCGTTTTCATAGAGAGTGACCGGCCGCTTGTCGAGCAGAAACCAGGCGGCAATATAAGCGGTGAAGGTAATGAAACCGGCGAAGATAAGGCCGCTGATGGCCAGCAACCGCACTATCCAGGTCTCCACCCCGAAGTAGTCGGCAAGGCCGGCGCAGACGCCCGCTATCTTGCCACGCTGAGGGTCGCGATAGAGATTGCGCCCCTCCCGATTCGATGGACTCATACCTTGTTCCTCCAGCCCGGCACTTCCGCGTCCAGAATGGACTCCAGCGCCCCAACCCGCTCCTGCATCTTCTCGGCCCGCACCAGCAGCCCTTGCAACTGTTCCCGCTCGCTATCGGCCAGGCCGACGCCTATCCGCCCCTTGGCTCTGTAGTGCAGCACCAGCCAGATGGGGGCCACCACCACCATGAACACCACCATGGGGACCATCAATACGCCCAGCAGATCTTCCATCTATTACTCTCCCTGTTTGCCTTCGCCCTGGCCCAGCTTCTGACGCATGGCCTCGAGCTCTTTGCTTATCTGATCGTCGACTTCCAGCTCGGCAAACTGCTGGGCCAGTGCCTTGTCGGACTGCCCCAGATCGGCGCGGGCCTCCATCTCGTCGATGCGACGCTCCATGCGTTCGAACTTGCTGACCACCGCCTGACTGTCGCCACGGGCGACCTGACTCTGCACGTTGAGGCGGCTGCTGGCCGCTTCGGTGCGAATGGCCATCGCCTTTTGACGGCTACGGGCATCTTCCAGCTTGGCTTCCAGCTGACGTATTTCGTCCCCCAGCTTGTCGATGCCGCTGTCCACCGCCTGCTGCTCGCGATAGAGCGTCTCGGCCAGCTCGGTCTGCTTCTTCTTCTCGATAAGCGCCGCGCGGGCCAGATCTTCACGGCCCTTGGCCAGCGCCAGTTCGGCCTTGCCCTGCCACTCGTCAACCCGCTCCTGATGACGGTTGACCTGACGGCCAATCTCTTTCTGGCTGGCGAGGAAGCGAGCCAGATTGGAGCGCTCCTTCACCAGTTCGTCTTCCATCTCCTGGATGATCAGGCGCACCATCTTCTGGGGATCTTCTGCCTTGTCGAGCAGGGCCGTCAGGTTGGAATTGATGATGTCGGCCAGACGGGAAAAAATACTCATGATAGAACTCCTGTGGTTGGCATGCGTTGTTTCTCCATTGACAATGGCAACTTGTGTGCCAATCTGGAACAGAATTTAACTTGTTGATTTATATGGGGCTCATGCGTCGAGCTTCAAGACGGCCCGCACAAATGATGATAAGAATCACCAACTTTTGGTAAGATTGACCAGCTTTTACAACGGACAGGGATCACTATGACCACGGCCACGGAAAGCCTGTTGGGGGAATCCAACGCATTTCTCGAGATCATTGAGCAGGCCTCACGGCTCGCCCCGCTGCGCAAACCCGTGCTGATCATCGGCGAGCGCGGGACCGGCAAGGAGCTGATCGCCCATCGCCTACATTATCTCTCGGCGCGCTGGGATCAAAGCTTTGTCACCATCAACTGCGCCACCCTGAGCGAGAGCCTGCTGGAGACAGAGCTGTTTGGTCACGAGGCGGGATCCTTCACCGGCGCCGCCAAGCGCCATCAGGGCCGCTTCGAGCGCGCCGATGGCGGCACCCTCTTCCTCGACGAGCTGGCCACCACCAGCGCCCGGGTGCAGGAGAAGCTGCTGCGGGTCATCGAATACGGCGAGTTTGAACGGGTGGGCGGGGCCAAGGCCCTCAAGGTGGATGTGCGGCTGGTGTGCGCCACCAACGAGGATTTGCCGGCACTGGCCGACAGAGGGGACTTTCGCCACGACCTGCTGGACAGGCTGGCCTTCGATGTCATTACCCTGCCCCCCTTGCGGGAGCGGCGGGAGGATATATTGATGCTGGCGGAGCATTTTGCCCACAGCATGACCCGGGAGCTGGGTTATCCGCTGTTTGCCGGTTTCTCCCGCAAGGCGACCCAGTTGCTGCAAGATTACCCCTGGCCCGGCAACGTGCGGGAGCTGAAAAACGTGGTGGAGCGCAGCATCTATCGCCAGGGCAACCCCCAGTTGCCGCTGTCCGAGCTGGTGCTCAATCCGTTCGACTCCCCCTGGCGCCCCCGTCCCCGGGCAAGTCTGGCCGCGACCCTCGATGAGCCCACCCAGCTGACCACCCAGGCCCCTCCCGCCCTGCCGCTGGATCTCAAACACGCGGTGGCGGAGTACGAGATAAATTTACTCAAGCAAGCCATGCAGCAATCCCAGTATAATCAGCGCAAAGCCGCTCAATTGCTGGCCCTGAGCTATCACCAGTTTCGCGGCATGCTGCGCAAATACCAGTTGCTGGACAGTGACAACGATGCAGATTAATGCCCGGAGCAGCCAAGTTCAGACCGATGCCGGCACAGGTGCCGGCCCTGCGCTATCGCCCGTTTCGTGGCAGGCTGCGCCAATACCGGTTGCTGGACAGTGACAACGATGCAGATTAATACCCGGGGCAGCCAGGTTCAGACCGACTCCCGCAACTCGCCAGCCTTGGCGCTGGCACATTCGTATAAAAACATGGTTCTACAATGAGAATGTTCAAACCCTTGCTGCTTGGATTGCTGGTGCTGGTTACCGGTTGTCAGAAACAGGACGACGCTTCCAGGACGGGTCTCATCTATTGTGCGGAAGGCTCGCCCCAGACCTTCAATCCCCAGGTGTCCAACTCAGGGGTGACCCTGGATGCCAGCTCGCGCCCGCTCTACGATCGCCTGCTGGAGGTAAACCCCAACACCCTGGCGCTGGAGGGGGGACTCGCCACTCGCTGGACCCTGAGCGAGGATGGCCTCTTCTACACCCTGACCCTGCGCAAGGGAGTGACCTTTCATCACACCTCCTGGTTCAATCCCTCGCGCACCTTCAACGCCGATGACGTGCTGTTCACCTGGCAACGCCTGCTGGACAAGCAGCACCCCTATCACGACGTCTCCGGCGGCGAGTATCCCTATTTCTACAGCCTGGGGCTGGATCAGCTGATCAAGCGGGTCTACAAGAAGGGGCCAGAGCAGGTGGTGTTCGAGCTGAACCGGCCGGATGCCTCCTTCCTCGCCACCCTGGCCAGCGACTACGCCATAGTGCTCTCCGCCGAATACGCCGGCCAGCTGCAAAAAGCCGGCACCCCGGCCCTGCTCGACAGCCGTCCCATCGGCACGGGACCGTTCAGCTTCAAGGAGTATCGCCACAACGAGTACGTGCGCTACTTGCGCCATCCCGGTTACTGGGGCGGCGAGGCCAAGATAGAGCAGCTCATCTACGACATCACCCCCAAGTCCTCCAAGCGGCTCGCCAAGCTGCTGACTGGCGAGTGCGACGTGATGAGCACCCCGTCCGCCAGCCAGCTGTCGGTGATCGACACGGATCCGGATCTCAGCCTGTCGGTGCAGTCCGGCATGAACGTCGCCTTCCTGGCCCTCAACACTCGCAAGCCGCCGTTCAACAAGGTACAGGTGCGTCAGGCCATCGCCAGCGCCATCAACATAGACAACCTGCTGCAGGCGGTCTATTTCGAGACGGGCCAGGCCGCCAACAGCCTGCTGCCGCCCCTCTCCTGGGGCTACAATCCCTCCCTGCCGATGCGCCAGCCGGATCTCAAGCGGGCGCGCCAGCTGCTCAAGGAGGCGGGGTTCGAGCAAGGGTTCGAGATGCAGGTGCTGGTACAACCTGGCTCACGCCCTTACAACCCGGATGCCCTCAAGACAGCCCAGCTGATGCGAAACGATCTGGCCAGGATAGGCATCAAGCTGAACATAGTGCAGCAGGAGTGGCCCGTCATCGAGGCCCGCCTCGCTCAGGGCCAATATGACAGCCTGCTCTCTGGCTGGATTGCCGACAACGCAGATCCGGACAACTTCTTTCGCCAGCTGCTGAGCTGCGCCGCCGTCGAGCGGGGCAACAACTACAGTCGCTGGTGCAGCCCGGCCTTCGATCAGCTGCTGGACGATGCGGTCACCACGCCCCAGCTGGCGTTCCGGCTGCGCAACTACTATTACGCCCAGAGCCTGCTCAACGAGCAGGTGCCGCTCATCCCGCTGGCCCATGCCCTGCGTACCCAGGTCAGTCGCAGCGACATTCAGGGGCTCTCCCTGATGCCCTTTGGCGGCACCGTCTTCAACCAAGCCCACAGGGAGTAAGCATGTTTCTCTACATACTGCGTCGCATCAACCTGCTACTCATTACCCTGCTGGCGCTGACCTTCGTCGCCTACCTGCTGGACTTTCGCCTCATCGGTCAGCAGGCCAGCTTCTGGAGCGGCTATCCCGACTTCCTGCGCCGCATACTGGATGGGGATCTCGGGCTCTCCAGCGTCTCGGGCCTGCCGGTGCTGGAGGAGATCCGCCACTACTTCCCGGCCACCCTGATCCTCTGCCTGGCCGCCTTTGCCATCTCGCTGCTGGTGGGCATTCCGCTCGGTACTCTGGCGGCGCTCTATCAGGGCAAGCCGCTGGATCTCTCCATCATGACCGCCGGCCTCATCGGTTATGCGGTACCCGTCTTCTGGCTGGCGCTGCTGGTGGTGATGTTCTTCTCGCTGGATCTGGGCTGGCTGCCCGCCTCTGGTCAGATCAGCCTGCTCTATGACGTGCCCTCCATCACCGGTATAGCCGTGTTCGACGTGCTGATGAGCCACGAGCCATGGCGCCAGGCGGCGCTGCACGATGCCCTGCGCCACCTGATCCTGCCCTCGCTGGTGCTGGCTGTGGTGCCCACCACAGAGGTGATCCGTCACGTACGCAGTTCGCTGATCGACGTGATGAAGCAGAACTACATCAAGGCGGCGGCGAGCCGTGGCCTCTCCCGCCGCCAGATCGTCTGGCGCCATGGTCTCAAAAACGCCCTGCCGCCGGTACTGCCGCTGCTCGGCCTGCAGCTGGGCAGCGTGCTCACCTCCGCCATGATCACCGAGGTAGTGTTCGAGTGGCACGGGATCGGCCGCTGGCTCATCAACAGCATTGCCCTGCAGGACTACGCCGCCATCCGGGGCGCCACCCTGGTGGTCGCCGGCTTCGTCATCTTCATCAGCGTCAGCACCGAGCTGCTCACCACCCTCATCTATCCGGCGCGGCGCAAAGAACTCTATGCAAAACAAGACTGAACGTGCTCATGGCATGACCTGGAGCCAGGAATCCTATGCAAGACAAGAATAACCTCTACCCCGAGCTCAAGATCCTCTCCCCGCTGGAGCAGACCTGGGCCTCCTATCGCCGCAATCCGCTGGCCATGGGCGGACTCTGGTGCTTCGTGATCCTGCTGCTCATCACCCTGTTCGGCCCCCTGGTGGTGCCCTACGGCATCGACGAGCAACACAGCGGCCGTCTGCTGCTGGCCCCCTCCTGGGCCAACAGCGGCAACATAGACTACTTCCTCGGCACCGACGATCTGGGGCGCGACATCCTCTCCCGTCTGGTGGCGGGGGCTCGGCTCACCTTCGGCAACGCCCTGCTGGTGGTGATGATCGCCATGGTGGCCGGCACCGCCATCGGCATCCTGGGCGGCATGAGCAAGGGGCTGAAATCGAGCGTACTGCACCACCTGCTCGATACCCTGCTCTCCATCCCCTCCCTGTTGCTGGCCATCATCATGGTCGCCATCCTGGGACCTGGCCTGTTCAATACCCTGATCGCCATCACGCTGGCGCTGATCCCTCCCTTCATCCGGGCGACCTACAACGCGGTCCATACCGAGATGCAGAAGGAGTACATCATCGCCAGCCGCCTCGACGGCTCGCCGCCGCTGCGGATCATGCGTCTGGCCATTTTGCCGAACATAGTGGAGACCCTGGTCGCCCAGACCACCCGCACCCTCTCCGCCGCCATTCTCGATATCTCGGCGGTGGGTTTTCTCGGCCTCGGCGCCCAGTCTCCCCAGCCGGAATGGGGCGCCATGCTGGCCGATTCGAGCGATCTCATCTACCTCGCCCCCTGGACAGTGACCCTGCCAGGCATGGCCATATTGTTCAGCGTGCTGGTCACCAATTTAGTGGGTGAAGGCATTCGCGAAGCACTCAAAGAGGGGAACGACTGATGCAGCGCTCTCTGCCCAAGATTGACATATTCACCCTTGGCCCCTGTCCATTCCTGTACGGCGTGCTGGTCAACCCATCGCTGGTGGGTGAAGGCATTCGTGAAGTACTCAAAGAGGGGAACGATTGATGATCTTGTTGCTCTATACCATCAAGGACGGCATATCCCCGATGCAGCACGCCGTGCCACACCCTCATGAGGAGCGCAACTGATGCCCTTGCTCGATATTCGCAACCTCACCATCGAGATCGACACGCCCCAGGGCAAGGTCAAGGCGGTGGACAGGGTGAGCCTGACCCTGACCGAGGGGGAGATCCGCGGCCTGGTGGGTGAGTCGGGCTCCGGCAAGAGCCTGGTGGCCAAGGTGATCGTCGGCATCCAGAAGGACAACTGGACTGTGCGTGCCGACCGGATGCGCTTCAACGACATGGATCTGCTGACCATGGCCCCCAAGGAGCGACGCCGGATCATGGGTCGCGAGATCGCCATGATCTTCCAGGACCCCATCAGCTGTCTGGACCCTTCCGAAGAGATAGGTACCCAGTTGGAAGAGGCGATCCCGACCGATTCGTTTGAGGGCCAGTTCTGGCAGCGCTTCCAGTGGCGCAAGAAGAAGGCCATCGCCCTGCTGCACAGGGTCGGCGTCAAGGATCACCGCAAGGTGATGCGCGCCTATCCCCACGAGCTGTCGGACGGCATGTGCCAGAAGGTGATGATCGCCATGGCCATTGCCAACAAGCCGCGTCTGCTGGTCGCCGATGAACCCACCAGCGCCATGGAGTCCACCACCCACTCCCAGATCCTGCGGCTGCTGGACAAGATGAACAAGCTGGGCAACACCACCATCCTCATCATCAGCAACGACATAGCGGCCATCGCCAACCTGACCGACACCATCAACGTGATGTACTGCGGCCAGATGGTGGAGGTGGGCACCCGGGAGCAGATCCTGACCTCGCCCCATCACCCCTATACCGATGCCCTGCTCAAGTCCATTCCCGATTTTGACAAGCTGGTGCGCCACAAGTCGCGGCTCGAAACCCTGCCCGGGGTGATACCGCCGCTGCAGCACCTGCCCATAGGTTGCCGGCTCGGCCCCCGCTGTCCCTATGCCCAGAAGCAGTGCGTACAAACGCCGCTGATGAGCAAGGTCAAGGGTCACCAGTTCAGCTGCCACTTCCCGCTGAACATGGAAGAGCCGAAGAAATGAATCCAAGACGTTATCAGCCCGTGGCCGCATGCTCTGCCACCAAGGAGCCAGGACAGTGATCGAACCCTCCCTGCTGCAGGTCAGGGGCCTGTGCAAGACCTACCAGAACCGCACCGGCCTGTTTCGGCGTCAGGCGGTTGAAGCCATCAAGCCGCTCTCGTTTGACCTCGAGGTCGGCCAGACCCTGGCCATCGTCGGCGAGGCCGGCTCAGGCAAGAGCACGCTGGCGCGGATCCTGGCGGGCATGATAGAGCCGAGCGGTGGCGATATCGCCATCGAGGGCCAGACCCTGATCCACGGCGACTATCAGACCCGCTGCAAGTTGCTGCGGATGATCTTCCAGGACCCCAACTCCTCGCTCAATCGCAAGATCCGGGTCGGCCAGATCCTGGAGACGCCGCTGCGGCTCAACACCGAGATGAGCGACGAGGAGCGTCACGACAAGGTGGTACAGACCCTGCGCATGGTGGGCATGCTGCCGGATCACGCCCTCTTCTATCCGCAGATGCTCTCCGCCGGTCAGCAGCAGCGGGTGGCGCTGGCCCGGGCGCTCATTCTCAACCCCAAAATAGTGGTAGCCGACGAGGCACTCTCCACCCTGGACATCTCGGTGCGCTCCCAGATCATCAACCTGCTGCTGGAGATGCAAGAGACCATGGGGCTGAGCTATGTGCTGGTGGCCAACGATCTGGGGGTGGTGAGCCACATCAGCGACGAGGTGCTGGTGATGCACGAAGGACGGGTGGTGGAACGTGGCAAGACCCTCAAGGTGTTTGCCGACCCTCAGCACGAGGTGACTCGCCGTCTGATCCAGAACTACAACAACGAATATCGCCGCTGATCCCCGGGCCGGTGCCGACCCCGGCACCGGCCAACCCTCTTCGTCATCTGCTGGAAAAAGCGTAAAAAAAATCCCGGCTCAGGGGCCGGGAATTGCGCTCAAAAAGTGAATGCGTCGCTCGTAGTAGGAACATGGCCATGGTAGGCAGAGCCTCTTGCGTCAACAACTGTCAGATCTGACAGGCAGCCCGCTATGGAACCTGAACTGCGGATCCGGCGAGCGGATAAGCTCGGCTTCGAGTTTGCCAAAATAAGCCACCCGCTCGCTGATATCCTCCCCCGCGTATTGCTCGGCCAGCGCCAGATAGTCCTGGTAGTGGCGCACCTCCGAGCGCAGCAGGGAGACATAGAAGCGACCCAGCTCCTCATCCAGATGAGGCGCCAGCTTGGCAAAGCGCTCGCAGGAGCGCGCCTCTATGTAGGCACCGATGATCAGCTTGTCGACCAGGGTAGCTGGCTCGTGGGTGCGTACATGCTGCATCAGGTTGCGCGCATAGCGGGAGGCGGTCACGGGGCCATAGGGAATGCCGCGCGCGGCCATCAGTTCCAGTACCTGCTCGAAGTGGTGCAGCTCCTCCTGGATGAGCCGCACCATGGGAAACAGCAGCGGATTGCGGGCCAGCTCCTCGAACACGGTGCGATCGGACTCCCCCATGCTGCGCTTGCCCAGGATCTCCGCCTTCTCCGGGATGGCATCCAGCTCCCGATAAAACTCCAGCTTGGGCAACAGATGGCGCTTGCCCTTGGGCAGGCAGTAGCGCCGCACCAGGCTGTGGGCGGTGAGGGCGGCCTTGTTCTCGCAGTTGGCGTGATCGATGAGCAGGGTCGGCAACCAGGCGGGATCCCGCGCCATCTCCACCCAGGCATCCGGGGTCTCACACTGCAAAAACTGGCGCACGGGGGCTAGCAGGTCATCCATCTGAATTCTCGTCTGTTCTGGTTGATACGGCGGCGCGATGGGCGCGCGGCTGCCCATGCTAGCGGATCCCGCCGCCGCTGCCCACACCCGGCGGTATAAGTGATTATTTTTAAAGCAGATAACAGCCCTACCCCGCCGCCCGGACACGACAATGGGGGCCGGGGCCCCCATCTCATATCTGTCATATCAAGCGAAAACGTTTAACTGCCTTCGTTAAAAATTTCCAGATTGCTGGTGCCTTCCTGCCACTCACGCACCGCCTTGTTGTCGTCGCTGCGCAGGGCGTTGAGGTGATCCAGATAGGATTGATCCACGTCCGAGGTGACGTAGTGACCGTTGAACACCGAAGTCTCGAAGTGACGCAGCTCGGGGTTGATCTCCCGCACCGCCTCTTCCAGATCTTCCAGATCCTGGAAAATCAGGCCATCGGCACCGATCAGCTTGCACACCTCTTCCACTTCCCGACCGTGGGCGATCAGCTCGTTGGCGGTGGGCATGTCGATGCCGTAGACGTTGGGGAAACGAATTTCCGGTGCCGCCGAGGCGAAGTAGACCTTGGCCGCCCCTGCCTCACGGGCCATCTGGATGATCTGCTCCGAGGTGGTACCGCGCACTATGGAGTCGTCTACCAGCAACACCTTCTTGCCCTTGAATTCGGAGCTGATGGCATTGAGCTTGCGACGCACCGACTTCTTGCGCTGGGTCTGGCCCGGCATGATGAAGGTACGGCCTATGTAGCGGTTCTTCACGAAGCCCTGACGGTATGGCAGGTCCAGGGTATGGGCTATCTCCAGCGCCACGTCACAGGAGGTCTCCGGGATGGGGATGACCACATCCACGTCGAGATCTTCCCACTCACGCGCAATCTTCCGGCCCAGCTTGCGACCCATGTTGAGGCGGGCGGCGTAGACGGAGACCTTGTCGATGCACGAATCGGGACGGGCGAAGTAGACGTATTCGAAGATGCAGGAGCTCATCTGCGGGTTTTCCGCACACTGCTCGGAGAAGAGCTGGCCCTGCTCTGTGATGTAGATGGCTTCACCGGGGGCGACGTCACGCACCGTCTCGAAACCTATGGCGTCCAGCGCCACGCTCTCGGAGGCGAGCATGTACTCCACCTGGCCCTGCTCATCGGCCCGACGACCCAGGATCAGCGGGCGAATGCCGTTGGGATCGCGAAAGCCGATGAGGCCGTGACCTATCACCAGCGAGACCACGGCATAGGCACCGCGGATCTGCTGGTGCACCTTGCGCACCGCCGAGAAGATGTCTTCCGGCCGCAGCGCCATCTTATCGCACAGATCCAGTTCGTGGGCCAGCACGTTCAGCAGCACTTCGGAATCCGAGGTGGTGTTGATGTGGCGACGGGCCACCTTGAACTGCTGCTCCTTGAGCTCCTTGGCGTTGGTGAGGTTGCCGTTGTGGGCCAGCACCATGCCGTAGGGGGAGTTCACGTAAAAAGGTTGGGCTTCAGCGGCACTTGAGCTGCCTGCGGTGGGATATCTGACATGACCTATGCCGATGTTCCCTTGCAGACGCTGCATGTGGCGCACTTCAAACACGTCCTTCACCAGGCCGTTGGCCTTGCGTTGCCGGAAGTTTCCACTCTCTATGGTCACGATCCCGGCGGCATCCTGTCCCCTGTGCTGCAACACCGTCAAGGCGTCGTAGAGGGCCTGATTGACGGGGGTGGTGCCAACTATACCGACAATACCACACATGTCTTTGCTACCTCGAAGTCACTATACCTGTTTAAGAAAACTGGACGAGTTCAACATGAACCCGAAAAACCACTGGATCACCGGCTTGAACTCGGGAACCAGTTTGGACGCCACCCACCAGTCGCTCTGGGAGAGGCTGGTGAAGGTATCCATAAAAAACAGCAGGGCACTGACGATCAGTACCCCGCGAATGGCGCCGAAGCAGATGCCGAGCACCCGATCCGTTCCTGACAGGCCGGTCTTTTCCACCAGCAGACCCACCACGTAGTTCACCACGCCGCCCAGGATCAGGGTCGCCACGAACAGGGCTGCGATGGCCAGGCCGTTGCGTACCAGAGGGTCGCTGAACGAGGTGAAGTAGATGGCGAGATCGGGATAGAAATGGCTGGCGATGAAGAAGGCGATAAACCAGGTGACGAGCGACATGGCTTCCTTGACGAAGCCGCGCACCAGGCTGATGAGGGCGGAGAAACCGACGATGCCGATGATGGCGTAATCAATCCAGACCATAGGAAAAAGTGTCCTGCGAAATTGCGGCGCAGTCTAACAAAAACGATTGCGCAATGCTTGATAAAAATGTGTTAAATGTTCAGCCGGGGGCCGGATGAAGCACTTTTTTCGGCGCCGATACCAGGATTCGGCGCCCAAACGCACAACGCCATGGCATGGCCATGGCGTTGTGTTGATGCGAGTGTGCTTAACCTATGTGGGTCAGGCCACCCATGTAGGATTGCAGCGCAGCCGGGATGGCGATGCGGCCATCTTCCTGCTGGTAGTTCTCCATCACGGCTACCAGGGTACGACCCACTGCCAGGCCGGAGCCGTTCAGGGTGTGCAGCAGCTGGGGCTTGCCGTCGATACGCACGCGAGCCTGCATGCGGCGCGCCTGGAAATCGGTGCAGTTGGAGACGGAGGAGATCTCACGGTAGGTGTTCTGGGCCGGCAGCCAGACTTCCAGATCGTAGGTCTTGGCGGCGCAGAAGCCCATGTCACCGGTGGCCAGCGCCATCACGCGATACGGCAGCTCCAGCAGTTGCAGCACCTTCTCGGCGTGACCGGCCATCTCTTCCAGCGCTTCCCAGGATTTTTCCGGGTGAACCAGCTGCACCATCTCGACCTTGTCGAACTGGTGCATGCGGATGAGACCGCGGGTGTCACGACCATAGGAACCAGCTTCGGAACGGAAGCAGGGGCTGTGGGCCGTCATCTTGATGGGCAGCTCCTGCTCGTCGAAGATCTCGTCGCGGGCCATGTTGGTGAGCGGCACTTCGGAGGTCGGGATCAGGGAGAACTTGCGCAGCTTGCCCTCTTCTTCCCCTTCACCCTCGATCCCCGTGTTGAACAGGTCTTCGGAGAATTTCGGCAGCTGACCTGTGCCGTACAGGCTGTCCGGGTTCACCAGATAAGGCACGTAGCATTCGGTGTAGCCGTGCTGCAGAGTGTGCAGGTCCAGCATGAACTGCGCCAGGGCGCGGTGCAGACGGGCAATCTGGCCCTTCATCACCACGAAGCGGGCACCGGACAGCTTGACGCCGTTCTTGAAATCCACGCCCTTGGCCGCTTCACCCAGATCGATGTGATCGCGCACCGGGAAGTCGAACTCGCGCGGGGTACCCCAGCGACGCACTTCCACGTTGTCGTTCTCGTCGCGGCCCACCGGCGTGGTCTCGCTCGGCAGGTTGGGGATGGCGTCGGAGATGGATTTGAGATCGCGCAGCAGCGCCTCGAGCTCAACCTTGCTGGTTTCAAGCTCGTCGTTGATCTTGGTCACCTCGGCCTTGAGCGGAGCCACATCTTCACCACGACGGGCAGCCTCACCGATGGACTTGGAGCGGGCGTTGCGCTCGGCCTGCAGCTCCTGGGTACGGGACTGCAGATCCTTGCGTTTCTCTTCCAGAGCATTGACAGCCGCTACGTCCAGAACGTAGCCACGTGTCGCCAGACGAGCGGCAGCTTCGTCAATCTCGCTACGCAGATATTTGGGATCCAGCATGGTTTACCTACTTTTTTAAAATGGGATCTGGGCCTGGGTCATCATGACCGGGCGAGAGAACAGATCCGGAAGTTAACATCGGTTGGCGCACCCCTATCGTCTTCAGGATCGAGCCTTCAAAAACAGGCCTTCGAAATCAAGAAGATGGCGCAAGGCCGAGACAAGCGGGGTCAGAGGGCCAGTGTATCAGACCGCCCCCCCGCCCGAACAGGGACTATTTGTGTCGTTTTCACGGACCTTGCCGGTCGGCAAGGCTCGGGATACTCCCTCACTCCCCATTCCTGACCACAGCGGCAAACCGGTACCTGAACTGCCTCATTTGAACAAGTGCATTCAGGGGCCACAGGTCTGCCGACAGGGCTGGTCGAGGGCGCAGGCGACGGCCTGCTACTTGCCCCTTTGTTGCGGGCTCTGCCGGTCCAGCTCATGGAGGTAGTCAAGCTTCTGGGCTATCTGCTTCTCAAGACCGCGATCCGTGGGCTGGTAGTACTGCTTGCCCGCCAACTCCGGCGGCAAATACGCCTCGCCGGCGGCATAGGCCCCCGGTTCGTCGTGGGCATAGCGATACTCGGCGCCATAGCCCAGCTCGCTCATCAGCTTGGTGGGGGCGTTGCGAAGGTGCGGCGGCACCTCGAAGTCGGGCAGGTTTTTGGCATCGTTGAGCGCCGCCTTCCAGGCGGTGTAGACCGCATTGCTCTTGGGGGCGCAGGCAAGGTAGACGATGGCCTGGGCGATGGCACGCTCCCCTTCGGCCGGGCCGATGCGGTGGAAGCAATCCCAGGCCGACAGCGCCACCTGCATGGCCCGCGGATCGGCGTTGCCCACGTCTTCCGAGGCGATGGCCAGCAAGCGGCGGGCGATATACAAGGGATCGCAACCGGCGCTCACCATGCGGGCGTACCAGTAGAGGGCCGCATCGGGGGCGGAGCCGCGAATCGATTTGTGCACCGCCGAGATGAGGTCGTAGAAGTGATCGCCACCCTTGTCGAAGCGCGCCACGTGCTCCCCCACCACGGCGGCGAGCAGGGCGCTGTCGATCACTCTCTTCCCTTCGCCATTGGTCTCGGCCATGTCGGCCAACAGCTCCAGATAGTTGAGGGACTTGCGCCCGTCGCCATCCACGGCTTTGGCCAGCGCCGCCTTCACCCCGGAGGCGAAGGCCAGGGTCGGATCATTGAGACCGCGCGGATCCTGCATCGCCTGATCGATCATGGCGAGTATGTCCTCCTCTTCCAGCCGCTTGAGCAGATAGACCCGGGCCCGGGAGAGCAGTGCGTTGTTGAGTTCGAACGAGGGGTTTTCGGTGGTGGCGCCGATGAAGGTGATGGTGCCGTCTTCGATGTGGGGCAGAAACACATCCTGCTGGCTCTTGTTGAAGCGGTGTACCTCATCCACGAAGAGGATGGTGCGCACCCCGCGCCAGCTGTTCTCCTTCGCCTTGTCGATGGCGGCGCGGATCTCCTTGATACCGGAGGTGACCGCAGAGAGGCGCTCCACCTCGGCCTGGCAGTAGTGCGCCATCAGCTCGGCCAGCGTGGTTTTGCCGGTACCGGGCGGGCCCCACAAAATCATCGAGTGGCAGTGGCCGGCCAGTATGGCTTTGCGCAGGGGCTTGTCAGGCCCCAGGATATGCTGCTGACCTATGTACTGGTCGAGGTTTTGCGGCCGCATCCGGGCCGCCAGCGGGCGAAAATCCGACGAGAAATCCAGCGACAAGTTGCTCATCTGCATTGACCATCCTGCGTCATAGGGGTCGCCAGCAGGAGACGGCCCGACGAGACATCCAAAGAGAGATTGCTCATCAGCGCTGGTCGTCCAGCTCGACCCCCTTCGGGATCTTGAACACAAACTCATTGCCCTTGAGCACCGGCTTGCGGTTGAAGCTGCTCAGGGTGAATTCGCTCCACTGCCCCTGGGCCTCTTTCACATCGAAGCGGCTGATGTTGTTGTCGCGATCGAAGGTGACGCGGAAGGAGGCGATCAGCTCATCCTTGTTGCGGCTGGTGACGGTATAGACGTCACCTTGCTGGGTCACGTCATAGTTTTTCCAGAACTTGTCGTCGTTGCCGGCGATCAGGATGAAGGGGGTGTTGAGCACCGCATCCTTGAGTTTGAGGGCGGTCACCTGCTCGACGAAGGGATCGTAGACCCAGACGTCCTTGCCATCGGCCACGATCAGGCTCTCGTCCGGCGAGGTGGTGTGCCAGTTGAAGCGATTGGGGCGCTGCACCAGCAGGTCACCGCCGGCCTTTTGCAGCTCCTTGCCCTTGCTGTCATAGACAGTCTGGGCAAACTTGGCGGAGAAGAGGCTGACACCCGCCAGCTTCTGCTTGAGGTCGCTGGCCGCATCGGCCCACACCTGGCTGCTGGCGACCAGCAGCACGGTTCCCATCAACAGTTGTTTTTTCATCATGCTTTTCATAACGACGATCTCGATAAAAGGCCACGCCGCGAGGGCATGGCCAGGATAGTGGGATGAGGCTTAGTCTCGTACCGGGGGCGGTGCCAGCACGTCGCGCTGACCATTGCCACCTGGCGAACTGACGATGCCCTGGTTTTCCATCTGCTCGATGAGACGAGCGGCCCGGTTGTAACCAATCTTGAACTTGCGCTGCACGCTGGAGGTGGAACCACGGCGGGACTCCACCACGAAGGCCACCGCCTCGTCGAACAGGGGATCCAGCTCTTCATCGCCGCCCCCGCCAAATTCGCCGCTGCCACCCTCGCCGCCCGACTCGCCGGAGAGGATCTCCTCTATGTAGTTCGGCTCGCCGCGCAGTTTCCAGTCCGCCACCACCTTGTGCACCTCGTGGTCATCGACGAAGGCGCCGTGCACCCGGGTCGGGTTGGAAGTACCGGCCGGCATGTAGAGCATGTCGCCCATGCCGAGCAGGGATTCGGCGCCGCCCTGATCCAGAATGGTGCGCGAGTCGATCTTGCTCGACACCTGGAACGAGATGCGGGTCGGAATGTTGGCCTTGATGAGGCCGGTGATCACATCCACCGAGGGACGCTGGGTCGCCAGAATGAGGTGAATACCGGCGGCCCGCGCCTTCTGGGCGATCCGGGCAATCAGCTCCTCCACCTTCTTGCCGACGATCATCATCATGTCGGCGAATTCGTCCACCACCACCACTATGTGGGGCAGCTTCTCCAGCTCTGGTGGCATCTGATCCATGGAGTCGCCCGGACGCCATAGCGGATCCCGCAGGGGCTCGCCCTCGGCAGCCGCGGCCAGCACCTTGTCGTTGTAACCCTTGAGGTTGCGCACCCCGACCGCCGACATCAGCTTGTAGCGACGCTCCATCTCGCCCACGCACCAGCGCAGCGCGTTGGCGGCATCCTTCATGTCGGTGACCACCTCGGTCAGCAGATGGGGGATCCCTTCGTAGACCGAGAGTTCCAGCATCTTGGGGTCGATCATGATGAAGCGCAGATCGTCCGGCGATGACTTGTAGAGCATGGAGATGATCATGGTGTTCACCCCCACCGACTTGCCCGAACCTGTGGTACCGGCCACCAGCAGGTGCGGCATCTTGGCCAGATTCACCACCACCGGTTCGCCGGCAATGTCCTGACCCAGGCCCATGGTGAGCGGGTTGCGACTGTCACGGAAGGCCTCGCAGTCGAGGGTCTCGCGCAGGTAGACGGTCTGGCGCACCCGGTTGGGCAGCTCGATGCCGACGAAGGTCTTGCCCGGGATCACTTCCACCACTCGCACGCTGCTGGCGGAGAGGGAGCGAGCCAGATCGCGCGACAGGTTGGTGATCTTGCTCGCCTTCATGCCCGGCGCCAGATCCAGTTCGAAACGGGTGATGACGGGGCCCGGATAGACACCGACCACTTTGGCCTGCACGTTGTAGTCGGCGAGTTTTGCCTCCACCAGACGGCCCATGCGGTCCAGCTCGTCCTTGCTCATCATCTGGGTCTTGGCAGGCGGCCTGTCCAGCAGCTCCAGGCTCGGCAAGGGCGCCATGCCTGGCTGTGGACGACGCTTGGGCTTGCTCGGCGCAACAGCGAACGGTGCGGCCACATCATCGTCACCCTCGGCCCAGGGCAGATCGAACTCTTCATCCTCGTCATCGGCCGTGGTCAGGGCTGGCTGGCGACGGGCAGTGGCAGCAGCGGCGCGCTTGGGCTTGGCCACGGGCGCCGGCTCGTCGTCTTCATCATCAAATTGCGGATCGAACTGGAAGGTGTCGTCATCGAGCTCGGGCAGCCACTCATCGGACTTGGCCTTCTGGCCCTTGCCCGCCTTGCCCTTGGGATTGCGGGTCCAGCTGGTGTGAGGATCGTCCTCTTCATCCTCTTCCAGCTCGATGGCACCCAGCCCCCCTTCCAGCAGGGGATCCGGTCCCTCAAAACGGGGCTGACGCCAGCCGCCGGTCAACCAGCGACCCAGGGTGGTGGGGAAGTGGTAAACCGCGCTGACCGAGCCAGTGCAGGTGGCACCGATCCGCTCGACTATGGTGAGCCAGGACCAGCCGGTGAACAGTGTGATGCCGGTGGCCACGAAGCAGAGCAGCATCAGGTTGGCCCCGACGCCACCAAACAGCGGCACCACGGCGGAGGAGATCACATCCCCGACCAGGCCGCCGGCGGAAAAATTCTGCATGTCGTTGAAGTTCATGCTGGCGATGGCGGACATGCCGAGCACGGTCAGCACGAAACCCACTATCCGTACCGACAGGGTAAGGTAGTCCACGTCCAGCAGCCGGCTCGGGCGCCAGAACAGGCTCCAGCCCAGCAGGACGACCAGGGGGGGAACCAGATAGGAGAAGGCCCCAAAGGTGAACATGGTGATGTCGGCGAGCCAGGCCCCCGCGCTACCGGCGAGGTTCTTCACCTCCCCTTGCCAGGAGGTCTGGGACCAACCGGGATCGGCCGGGTGATAGGACAACAGGGCAAGCAAGAGATAGGCAGCCATCAGGGTGATGGCGATCAAGACGGCTTCGAAGATCCGTTGTGTACCTGATAAAGGAGTAAACAGCTTTTTATCGGCCAAACTCCGGCTCCTTTCTGAAAACATGTAATGCAGGGGATAAGGGGGCCTAGTATCCCTGAAAAGCCCACCGATTGTCAGCCAGTGCCTGATGGGCTGGGCCATATTCACAACCAACGCGATAAGAAGAAACGAGCGGACCGGCCGCTCGTTTCTGACTGTCGTGACTTGTCATAAGCCTGGCAAGCCACAGCATAACCCAACTCAACGGGTGCTGATCACCAGACGACTGCTCTGTTTGACCTCTTCCATCACCACGTAGGTGCGGGTGTCATTGACACCGGGCAGTCGCAGCAGGGTTTCCCCCAGCAGGCGACGATAGGCCGACATGTCGCTGACGCGGGTCTTGAGCAGATAGTCGAAATCGCCGGAGACCAGATGGCACTCCTGGATCTCTTCGAGCACCTGAACAGCCTTGTTGAACTGTTCAAACACATCCGGTGCACCGCGATTGAGGGTAATTTCCACGAACACCAGCAGAGACGCGTCCAGATAATGAGGGTTCAGAATAGCGGCATATCCCTCGATATAACCTTGTCGCTCGAGGCGACGAACCCGTTCCAGACACGGTGTAGGACTCAGGCCAACTCGTTTGGACAACTCAACGTTCGAAATCCTGCCATCCTTTTGCAGCTCATTCAGAATGTTGCGGTCAATCCTGTCCAAATCCTTTAGCCGACTCTTAGCTTCCATCATTTTATTCCATCCTTTGGCTATTTTTTGGTAAGAATCACCAGTCATTTTATAATTATGGTCACAAATCCTGTCAATACCTGAATATACTAGGCGCAAATGTTGCTTAACATTTTTGCAACATAAAACACCAATCGATAGACGAGGGATAGCATGATTATCGGTGTACCTAAAGAAATAAAAAACCATGAATATCGCGTAGGCATGGTTCCGGCCAGTGTACGTGAACTAACAGCACGAAACCATACTGTTTTCGTCCAAAGCGGCGCCGGAAACGGCATTGGCTTCGGTGATGCAGATTATCGCGCTGCCGGTGCCGAAATTTTGGCCTCCGCCGCAGAGGTTTTCGCCAAAGCCGAGATGATCGTCAAGGTGAAGGAGCCCCAGGCCGTCGAACGCGCCATGCTGCGCCCGGGCCAGACCCTCTTTACTTACCTGCATCTGGCGCCCGATCTGCCCCAGACCCTGGAGCTGATCAAGAGCGGAGCCATCTGCATCGCCTACGAAACCGTCACCGACGGCCGTGGCGGCCTGCCCCTGCTGGCCCCCATGTCGGAAGTGGCGGGACGCATGTCTATTCAGGCGGGTGCCCAGGCGCTGGAAAAATCCCGTGGCGGGAGCGGCATGCTGCTCGGCGGCGTACCCGGGGTCGAGCCAGCCAAGGTGGTGATCATAGGGGGTGGCGTGGTGGGTTCGAACGCAGCCCGCATGGCCATTGGCCTACGTGCCGATGTGACCATACTCGACAACAATGTCGACACCCTGCGCCGCCTCGACAGCGAGTTCCAGGGAGCCGCCAAGGTGGTCTACTCCAACCGCGAGACCCTGGAGCTCCATCTGCTGGCGGCGGATCTGGTCATCGGTGGCGTGCTGGTGCCCGGCGCCACTGCGCCAAAACTTGTCAGCCGTGACCACATTGCCCGCATGAAACCGGGTTCTGCCATCGTCGATGTGGCCATCGATCAGGGCGGCTGCGTGGAGACCTCCCACCCGACCACCCATGAAGATCCCACCTACCTGGTCAACGAAGTGGTGCACTACTGTGTCGCCAACATGCCGGGGGCGGTAGCCCGCACCTCAACCGTGGCCCTCAACAACGCCACCCTCCCCTTCATCATCAAGCTGGCGGAGCAAGGCTATCGGGAGGCACTGCTCAAGGATGCCCACCTGCGCCACGGACTCAACATCATGGCCGGTCACGTCACCTGCAAAGAGGTGGCCGAGGCCCATGGCCTGGCCTGCACAGATCCGCTGACCTTGTTGAACTGATCGCCGCCCCGCCCGGGGAGTCGATGAGTCAGAATCCGCCCGCGATGGGCGGTTTTTTTATGCCCGAATGCACGCCAGCCCGCACCGACAGTCGATTGCCACAATCGACTCACTGGCCTTTGACCCCGGATCTCGAATTACCTACAATCGCGCAAACTCATCACGTCTCGGAAATCACATCATGAGCCAAGTCACTCACAGCAAACTGCTGATCCTGGGATCAGGCCCGGCCGGTTACACCGCCGCCGTCTATGCGGCCCGCGCCAACCTCAATCCCCTGCTCATCACCGGCATGCAGCAAGGCGGTCAGCTGACCACCACCACCGAAGTGGAAAACTGGCCCGGTGACCCCGAGGGGCTGACAGGTCCGGCCCTGATGGATCGCATGAAAGAGCATGCGGAGAAGTTCGACACCCGCATCCTGTTTGATCACATCAATGAAGTGGAACTGACCCAGCGTCCGTTCCGCCTCAAGGGCGACAGCGCCGAGTACACCTGTGATGCGCTGATCATCGCCACCGGTGCCTCCGCCAAGTATCTGGGGCTGCCTTCCGAAGAGGCGTTCAAGGGCCGCGGCGTCTCCGCCTGCGCCACCTGTGACGGCTTCTTCTATCGCAACCAGGAAGTGGCCGTGATCGGCGGCGGCAACACAGCCGTGGAAGAGGCGCTCTATCTGGCCAACATCGCCAAGAAGGTGCACCTCATTCACCGCCGCGACGAGTTCCGCGCCGAGAAGATCCTGATCAAGCGTCTGCACGACAAGGTGGCGAGCGGCAACATAGTGCTGCACACCCACCAGACCCTGGACGAAGTGCTGGGCGATCAGATGGGCGTCACCGGCGTGCGTCTGCGCAGCACCCGGGATGAGACCACCTCAGAGCTGCCGCTGATGGGGGTCTTCATCGCCATCGGTCACCAGCCCAACACCCAGATCTTCGACGGTCAGCTGGCGATGCAGAATGGCTACCTGAAGGTACGCGGCGGGCTGGACGGCTTTGCCACCCAGACCAGCATCGAAGGGGTCTTTGCCGCCGGGGACGTGGCCGACCACACCTACCGTCAGGCCATCACCTCTGCCGGCACCGGCTGCATGGCGGCCCTCGACGCCGAGCGATATCTGGACGCGCAATAAGCGCAAGGGATATAAAAGGCATGCCGTGAGGCATGCCTTTTTATTTTAAGGAGCCGGATGAAACAGAAAATATTGATTGTCGAAGACAGTCTGACGATCCGCCGCATGTTGATCCAGGCCATAGCACAACAAACAGGTCTGGAAATCGATGCGTTCGATACCCTGGAGGGCGCCCGTCATTGCCAGGGGGAAGAGTATGTGGTGGCCCTGGTCGATCTCACCCTGCCGGATGCCCCCAGCGGGGAAGCCGTCAAGGTGCTGCTGGAACTGGGCCTGCCGGTGGTGATCCTCACCGCCGACATCAGTGAAGACAAGCGGGAAGCCTGGCTGGAGGCCGGGGTGCTGGATTACGTGATGAAGGATTCGCGCCACTCACTGCAATACGCAGTCAGTCTGGTGCATCGCCTCTATCTCAATCAGAAAATTGAGGTCTTGGTGGTCGATGATTCACGCACCTCCCGTCATCGCACCATGGCCCAGCTGCGCAAGCAGTTGCTGCAGGTACATGAGGCGAGCCATGCCCGCGATGCCCTGGCCCAGCTTGAACAGAACCCGGCCATCCGGCTGGTGCTGGTCGACTACTACATGCCGGAGATCGACGGCATCAGCCTGGTGCGCATGCTGCGGGAGCGCTACAGCAAGCAGCAGCTCGCCATCATAGGGATCTCGGTGTCGGACAAGCGCGGCCTCTCCGCCCGCTACCTCAAACAGGGCGCCAACGACTTTCTCAACCAGCCGTTTGAACCGGAAGAGTTGCAGTGCCGGGTCAGCCACAATCTGGAGGCTCTTGAGCAGTTCAACAGCATTCAGGAGTCGGCCAACCGCGACTACCTGACCGGGCTCTATAACCGGCGCTACTGGTTCAATGAGGGACAGAAGTGGTTTGAGGATCATCAGCGCCAGGAGACGCCGCTCGCCCTCTGCGTGCTCGACGTGGATCACTTCAAGCAGGTCAACGATCACTGGGGTCATGCCATCGGCGATCAGCTGCTTTGTCACCTGACCCGGTTGCTCACCCAGTTCTTCCCCGATGCCATGATCGCCCGTTTTGGCGGCGAGGAGTTTGCCCTGATGGTGCCCCATTGCACCGTGCCTGTGCTGCTCAAGCGGCTGGAGGGGCTGCGCCAGCAACTGCGTCAACAGCCGTTGTCACGGGAGATCCCGCTGTTTGCTCGCGCCAGTTTCGGGGTGATCAAGGTCGGGCGCGTCTCCATGGACGAGGCACTGAGCGAGGCGGATCGCCTGCTCTATCAGGCGAAGAACACTGGTCGCGACAAGATAGTGTCTCAGGACTCATCGGCCTGAGCAGACCTCGGCAGATGAGCACCGTGTAGTACCGCCCGACGGATCCTCACTGTGGATGTCGTCGGGTTGCTCCCCCTCTCCCCCTACTTCCTTCCTGGTTCCACTCAATAGGTCTTGTCGACCCGCACCCCATCGTTGAAATAGAGGATGCGCACCTTGTCGCCGTTCATGAATACCATGGCCGGATCATAATCCTGAATGACATTGATGAGCCCGTTCTGCTCGTTGCGAATGAGCAGCTCCACCAGCTTGTTCTCCACCACGGTGCCGCCAGACTGATACTGCTGCGCCGCAGCCGCCCCGGCCAGCGCGCCGACGGCGGTGGCTATTTCACGGCCGTGGCCGCCGCCAAACTGGTTGCCAAGCAAGCCGCCCAATACGGCGCCCCCCAGGGTTTTCCAGCCGGAGTGCTCGGACTCCAGGATCTGACGCTGGGTGATGTTGCGCACCGTCTCGACCTGGCCAAACACCACCTGATCCACGGGCCGCGCCGTGTTACGCTCGTAGACCTGGGCCCAGGCGGGCGCAGTGACAAAGCAGAACAAGCTGGATACTATCAGGATAATGGCCTTCATCTGTGAACCTCTTCGCCTTATGTCTCGCTATCTTACCCAATTGGATGATGAGCAGTGCTGGTTTCCCGACCCCGAGCACGCCCTGGAAGAACCCAACGGCCTGCTGGCGATCGGGGGGGATCTCTCCCCTGACCGATTGCTGGCAGCTTACCACAAGGGGATCTTCCCGTGGAATGAACCCCACCAGCCGCTGCTGTGGTGGTCACCGGATCCCAGAGGGGTCATCATTCCGGAACAGTTGCACGTCAATCGCAGCCTGCGCAAATTTATCCGCCGTACCTCATTCGATATTTCCATCAATCGCGCCTTTAATGAGGTAATAGCGGCCTGCGCCGCCCCCCGTCGCAGTGCCAGTGGAACCTGGATAAGCACGCCCATGATCGACGCCTATCGACAACTTCACCGCCTTGGCCATGCCCACTCAGTCGAGATCTGGCAGGATGGCCAACTGCAAGCCGGTCTCTATGGTCTCTCCCTCGGCCGCCTCTTCTGTGGCGAGTCCATGTTCAGTCGCATCGACAACGGCGCCAAGCTGGCCATGATGGCACTCTGCCAGCACTTCGCCCGCCACGGTGGCGCGCTGATAGACTGCCAGATGCAAAATGACTTCCTGGCCACCATGGGGATCCAGGAATGGCCGAGGGCCACCTTCTTGATGGCCCTGGCCCAACTGAGCCGACAGCCATTGGCGGAAAACTGCTGGCAACCGGGGAGCATCAGCCTATGACAGAAGAAGTGATCCTCAAGGTAGGGCTGACCCCCAAGCATCAATGCAGCTATCTGGGCCATGAGCAGGAGCAACTGCTGGTATTGATGGACCACAACCTGCTCAATGCCAGCGGCTATGAGCGGCTGCTGACGGCGGGATTTCGGCGCAGCGGCAACGACATCTATCGACCTCACTGCCCCGCCTGCAGTGCCTGCCAGTCCCTGCGCATCCACAGCGAGCGTTTCGTGCCGAGCCGCAGCCAGAAGCGGATCCGCCAGTTGAATCAGGACCTGGAACTGGTGCTCAGCTACGACGACAAACCCGAATATTATCAGCTCTACGAGCGCTACATTCGCCAGCGCCACCATGATGGCAGCATGTATCCCCCCAGCCGAACCCAGTACAAGGGCTTTTTGCACTGTGACTGGATGCCGCCCCTCTATCTGGAGATGCGCAAGGACAACCGCTTGATCGGGGTCGCCACCACGGATCTGCTGCCCCACAGCATGAGTGCCATGTATACCTTCTTCGATCCGGCCCATGCCGATCGCTCCCTCGGCACCTTCGCCATCCTGAGTCAGTTGGAACTGGCCAGACGTACGGGTCGTACCTGGTTGTATCTCGGCTATCTGGTGGAGGAGTGTCGCAAGATGAATTACAAGCGCCAATACCTGCCCCACGAGCGCCTGATCCAGGGGGAATGGAAAAATATCGACACCAAGCCCGAGTAAACTTTACACATAGCCTTAAATCCGGCATGATCCAGCGGATTTTTGTTGTGGCTTATCAAGAGGATTCAATGGCTAAAGAAGACAGTATTGAGATGCAGGGCACCATTCTCGAAACCCTGCCCAATACCATGTTCCGTGTGGAACTGGAAAATGGTCACGTGGTTATCGCTCATATTTCCGGCAAGATGCGCAAAAACTACATCCGTATCCTGACTGGGGACAAAGTAACGGTAGCTCTGACTCCGTACGATCTCTCCAAGGGACGTATTGTTTTCCGCTCTCGCTAAGCCAGGAATTCAGCAAAAAACCCCAACCTCTCGGTTGGGGTTTTTTGTCGCTTTCTAACTATGGTGCCTAGTGGGAGACAGCTTCAATATTGACCTGAAAATCAAAGCTGAGGCTGTCATTTACCAACTCAACCTTCACTACCCCCCCATCAACCAGTGATCCGAACAGGATCTCATTGGCCAAGGGTTTCTTGAGGTGTTCCTGGATGACCCGTCCCATGGGTCTGGCTCCCATGGCCCTGTCATATCCCTTCTCGGCCAACCAGTGGCGGACACCCTCGGACACTTCAAGAGACACTCCCTTGGCATCCAGTTGTACCTGCAACTCGACAATGAACTTGTCGACCACCTGATGGATCACCGTCATGTCCAGATGGTTGAACCAGATGGTGTGATCGAGCCGGTTGCGGAATTCCGGGCTGAACGTCTTGTTGATCACCGCCATGGCATCGTGGCTCATGTCCTGTTGCTGGAAGCCGATGGACTTGCGCTGGGTCTCCTGCACGCCGGCGTTGGTGGTCATCACCAAGATCACATTGCGAAAATCTGCCTTGCGCCCGTTGTTATCCGTCAGGGTCCCGTTGTCCATCACCTGCAGCAGCAGGTTGAACACATCCGGGTGCGCCTTCTCGATCTCGTCCAGCAGCACCACTGAGTGCGGATGCTTGAGCACCGAGTCGGTCAACAAACCACCCTGTTCAAAACCGACATAACCGGGAGGCGCGCCAATCAGACGTGAGACTGTGTGTCGCTCCATGTACTCGGACATGTCGAAACGCAGTACTTCCACCCCGAGCGCCTTGCCAAGCTGCTGGGTGACCTCTGTCTTGCCCACCCCGGTCGGACCGGCAAACAGGAAGCAACCCACAGGACGCCGCTCATTGCCAAGACCCGAGCGTGACAGGCGGATGGAGTCGGTCAGCACAGAGATTGCCTTGTCCTGGCCAAACACCACCATCTTGAGGTTGCGCTCCAGGTTCTTCAGCACTTCCTTGTCGGAGGAAGAGACTGACTTCTCCGGGATGCGGGCTATCTTGGCGACTATGGCTTCGATTTCCGGCACATTGATCACTTTCTTGCGCTTGCTCACCGGCAGCAGACGCTGCCCTGCCCCCGCCTCGTCGATCACGTCGATGGCCTTGTCAGGCAGATGACGGTCATTGATGTACTTGGCCGACAGCTCGACCGCAGCCCGGATCGCCTTGACGGTGTAACGCACGCCATGGTGCGATTCGTAACGACTCTTGAGCCCCATCAGGATGCGAGTGGTGTCATCCACACTCGGCTCTACGATATCGATCTTCTGGAAGCGACGGGCCAGCGCGCGGTCTTTCTCGAAGATCTGGGAATATTCCTGGTAAGTCGTCGACCCGACACAGCGCAGCAAGCCATTGGAGAGCAACGGCTTGATGAGGTTGGCCGCATCAAGCTGGCCACCTGAGGCGGCCCCGGCCCCTATGATGGTGTGGATCTCGTCGATGAACAGAATGGCACCTTCCTGGCGCTCAATCTGTTTGAGCAACACCTTGAGGCGCTTCTCAAAGTCACCACGGTATTTGGTGCCCGCCAGCAGGGAGCCCATGTCGAGTGAATAGATGGTGCTGCCGGCAATCACCTCGGGCACATCCCCCTTGACGATGCGATAGGCCAGCCCCTCAGCGATGGCGGTCTTGCCTACGCCAGCCTCACCCACCAACAGCGGGTTGTTCTTGCGGCGACGGCACAGTACCTGGATGGTGCGGCTCAGCTCCTGATCGCGGCCGATGAGCGGGTCGATACGCCCCTCCAGCACCAGCTGGTTCAGGTTGGTCGCAAAGCTCTCAATCTGGGCGGCAGAGACATCGTCATCAGACTCGGCGTTGTTACCGCTGTTATCCGGCTTGCTGTCTTTACGCACCCCGTGGGAGAGGAAATTGACCACATCCAGCCGGCTGATCTCGGCTTTCTTCAGGAAATAAGCAGCCTGGGACTCCTGCTCGCTGAAGATGGCGACCAACACGTTGGCGCCGCTGACTTCGGTATTGCCAGAAGACTGGACATGGAACACGGCACGCTGCAGCACCCGTTGGAAACCAAGCGTGGGTTGGGTTTCTCTGTCTTCATCATCGCGGGGAATCAGCGGGGTTGTTTGACTGATGAATGCGCTAATCTCTTTGCGCATCAGTTCCACATCAGCACCACATGAACTCAGCGCCTCATGGGCTGAGCTGTTATCCAACAGGGCTAACAACAGGTGCTCGACGGTCATGAATTCGTGGCGCTCGTCACGGGCCAGTTTGAAAGCCTCGTTCAGCGTCTTTTCTAGATCTTTATTCAACATAGGCACCTCCCCTCAGTACAGCAACAATGTGGTGTCGTCATCGCCATCAAGTCATCAGATTCAAGCCTTTTCCATGGTACACAGCAGTGGATGTTCGTTGTTACGTGAATAGGTGTTGACCTGGACCACTTTGGTTTCGGCAATCTCGGCGGTGAACGTGCCACAGACTCCCTTACCACTATAATGCACACTCAGCATCACCTGGGTGGCCTTGTCCAAATCCATGCCAAAGAACTTTTGCAGCACCTCCACCACAAACTCCATCGGTGTGTAGTCGTCGTTGTTCAGGACGACCTTGTACATGGGTGGCGGTTGCAGCTTCGTTTTCTCTGCTTGTGCAATCTCTTCATTAGCAAAGAGTTCTTTCTGCTTGCTCATAATCGCGCTTCGGTACCTCTAGATTACTACCGTCTAACACAAGATTGTCAATAGACTTGTTAACCAGATCACATCAGTTGTTAACAACTCCTTGACTCGCTCAAAAGTTAGACTAGATTGGTTACTTGCTAATCGGCGCCCGTCTGCTATGGGCTTATGCTACTAGTTATAAAGGGCTGGCGCAGGTTACTCAACGACTTCAGGGTAATCAATAAAAGGATGTAGATGTATGGCAACCGGAACAGTCAAGTGGTTTAACAACGCAAAAGGATTTGGGTTTATCTGTCCGGAAGGGGGTGGTGAAGATATCTTCGCCCACTACTCCACGATACAAATGGAAGGTTACAAGACCTTGAAAGCAGGTCAGGCAGTCAACTTCGAACTGCAGCAGGGGCCGAAAGGAAATCACGCCTCTGTCATCGTGCCAAACGAAGCACAGAACATGTAAGAGTCGAACTGGATAAATAAAAAACCCGGCTAACCGCAAGGTCGCCGGGTTTTTTATTGCGCTGCGCGATTGCGAGCGTGAAGCCCGTCAGACGTGGGCTTCATCGACCATCACAGGGCTTGGTCGTGGTAGTCCTGGCAGGCACTCAGAGTGTTTTCCATCAGGCTAGCCACCGTCATGGGACCAACCCCCCCCGGAACCGGTGTGATGAAGGAGGCGTGATTACGCGCCGTCTCGAACTCCACATCCCCCACCAGAGAACCGTCGGCCAGACGATTGATGCCCACGTCGATCACCAGGGCCCCCGGCTTGATCCACTCCCCCGGAATGAAGTTCGGCTTGCCCACGGCCACGACCAGCAAGTCGGCGCGACGCACCTGATCTTCCAGATCCTGAGTGAAGCGGTGACAAGTGGTCGTGGTACAACCGGCCAGCAGCAGCTCCAGCGTCATCGGGCGCCCCACAATATTGGATGCCCCGACCACTACCGCATGCAGGCCGTGTGTCTTGACACCCGTAGCCTCAATCAGCGTCATGATGCCCTTGGGCGTACAGGGGCGCAGCGCCGGAATACGTTGCGCCAGACGGCCCACGTTGTACGGGTGGAAGCCATCCACATCCTTGTCGGGACGGATACGCTCCAACACCTGAGTCGTATCACAATGGGCCGGCAGCGGCAGTTGCACCAGAATGCCGTCTACGTCCGCATCATCATTGAGCCGATCGATCAGAGCCAGCAGCTCTTGCTGGCTCGCCGTCGCGCTCAGATCGTAAGAGCGGGAGATAAACCCCACCTCTTCACAGGCGCGGCGCTTGCTGCCGACATAGACCTGAGATGCCGGATCCACTCCGACCAGGATCACCGCCAGACCTGGCGCCCGTTTCCCTTGTGCCAACCGCTGTTGGACTTGCGCTGCGACCTGATTGCGAATCGTTTGCGCAACCTGTTTTCCATCAATGATTTTGGCAGACATCGTTCTTCACTCACCATGTGTTCAACTGCCGCGCATTGTCGCATTTTTTTGGCGCGGGTGTTAGCAGCGCTCGCTGGGCGGGCAATAAGTAGGCACTTGAATTTACTAGCGGAAAAATACGTTGACGCTGCCTTTCCCGCTTGGGTATGATGCCCGCCCGTTGCCCAGTACCGCCGCTATCGGTATGCTGGACACGAAATTTTCGGTGATTAGCGCAGCCCGGTAGCGCATCTGGTTTGGGACCAGAGGGTCAAAGGTTCGAATCCTTTATCACCGACCAAGTTCATCGATGAGCCACCTTGGCTGATCGATACAGAGCGCCCTTAGCTCAGTCGGATAGAGCAACGGCCTTCTAAGCCGTGGGTCGCAGGTTCGAATCCTGCAGGGCGCACCATTAATGAATCCTCCCTCCCCGGGATGGATGGTATTAATGGAAATTTTCAGTGGTGGCTGTAGCTCAGTTGGTAGAGTCCCGGATTGTGATTCCGGTTGTCGTGGGTTCGAGCCCCATCAGCCACCCCATTTCCCCCTTTCAAAAACACCCTATTTAAATCCAGTAGAAATAAACCCCCTCCTTGTGTGCTGACGGTTGCCTGCAAAAATGCCCGCTGCGGGGCTCACAGGTACTCACCCTAAAAGGCATCAGCGTTGGTGCTGGCGATTTCTGTGGCGTGCATTTGCTCTCTAAACTCAACCGCTTGTTACACCTCGCATAAACCATCGAGAATAGGCGATTGGGCTTAACGATGAGCAAATTCACCTGCTTGAGCACTTCAGTCCGTAGTTTCGAGAACGCCAGCTAGAAATCCACTACATCGAGGAACTGGTGACGGTCGACACCTTCTTCATCAGCAAGCTCAAGGGGTTGGCAAGGTGTATCTGCACACCGTGCTGGACTGCTACAGCCGCCACGCCTGAGGACAGCTCTACACCAGCAAGCTGCCAGTCACCTCAGTCCATGTGCTCAATGCAACGATACTGTCGTTCTTCGAAACTCATCAAGCACAGGTTTATACCGTCCTGTCGAACAGCGGTCGTGAGTTCTACTGGCGCGCAGACCGCAGAGCAACGGGTTTATCGAGCGGCTGCATCGAACCTTGCTCGATGAACACTTCCGTATCAAGGGGAGGACGACCTGGTATGAGTCAGTGGGGCAGATGCAGACAGGCCTGGACAGCTACCTTTACAACACCCAGCAGCCACATCAGGGCAGAATGATGGAGGGGCAGACCCCCTATACCATGTTCAAGAAGGGTCTGAAATTGATACCGAAGGAAGTGCGCACTAAAGTAGCGTAAACAAGACACCGGTTTGAGACCGGTGTCAGGTGGTAACTATATTTGTTCATGCTACTACCAGCTTATCAGCTGCCATCAATGATCTTTAACATGCAGCTAAACAGCTATGAACAAGGTGTGCACCCCATATTTTTACTGGATGTCTATTGCACCTTACCAAACTCTTAACCATATTTTTCTTTCATATACTTCTTTACCGATATTGCATTGTTAAACTTATATGTTCCATCACCGGCACCATCCTCTGTGCCACTTAAAACTGGATCCAAAGTCTTTGCTTTATCAAAAGTATATTCTCCACCAGCGTTCTTTTTATAAATATTAACTTCAAAATTTGTCTCATCAATCCCTTCTGCCTGATGCTTACTATGCCATGAAACTATAGTTCCTATATGATTCACACCTTTCAGAGTAAAGAAAAAAACGCTCCTAAGATTTGGGTAATCGCCGTTCTCACATATTTTATCCAGCTCATAATGTGATGATTTATCATAAATGACCATAGATAATGGACAATTTATGTCATCTTTTTTCTCAATTTGAACGCTCGCTGTATCATTACTTATCCTATAGGGCCCTTGAATAATATCAGCCGCGCTCACAAACAAAGTGGGGGAAATTAAATTTAAAATGAAAATTAAAAAACCATACTTCCTCATTATAACCTCACGAATTTGCACTCACTATTATCAATACCTACTGGGTGATATCGGTTCAAGCAGTTGCTGGCGGGGAAAATCTGTCTGCGTAACTACAACGGCCAAGTGGGAGAAGTCATGGCGTATGTAGGTGCCATAAACAAACTGAATACCCTGGGTCTACCTGTCAGAAAGCCCCGAGTGTAGCGGTCACCCGGGGCTGGGGAAGTGATGACTTGATGGTTGATTTGGGCAACAACGCCGTCAGGTGATAACTAGATCTGTACACCCGATGAATGAGGTGCCTCAGTATTTCACAACCACCGTAATCAAAAACAATCCTCATAATTTTCTAATGCCTGAGAGAAATCAAATTTCTTTCCTTTAACATTTATATAAAACACATTGTCAAAGTTAGCACCTTGGTAACCAAAGTGATACCGTCCATTTACCTTGCCATCAACTATTTCAACCCAGTCACTATTAACAGCATATGGTCGACCTTCGTCATTCGTCTCTTCTTCATAATTCACTTGGACTATAGTTATTTTATCTTTATTTTTCCCATATTGAACATATCCTCCAACCCAACCTACAGTGGAGGCCCACATCATTCTCATTTTAATTTTACCATTGGGACTAACAAAGCATCGATAGTCTACGCCGACATCTTCAGCACGGCAGACAGAAGACAACAGAATAAAAACCAAGACCAAATATTTATTCATTTAAGTTACTCTAGAGTTATAATACGCTGCTCAACAAAACCTCGCCAATCTCGACAAAGCCGTCCATACCACTTTTTACCCATCTCCTGCTGAGTAAATGGTTGAGTATCTAGCAGGGTCAAAAAGCGTCTATATCCTGCCAGAGCTTTTTGAGAACTATTATTCGCACCACCCTTACCAGATCCTTCATCATTCCACAGCCCCCACGCCAACGCTCCCTTTCTAATATTATAAATTTCACTACTTTCAAATTCATACTCTCCATTTATATTTTTGACAAATTCGTTTGGATTCGCAAAACTTCCAATGGCCAAGTTGATTTTAAGCTGTCTATCTATATAGTGAGTCAAACCACCATTCACCAAGAAACTACTATGCAACAGGTCATCTTTTTCAAACGCCTTTTGACATGCAGGGCGACCAACATATATATACCAATATGCTGATTTTACCGCATGAGGAGCAACACTAAGTTTTTCTCTGCACTCATCTGAGCTGATAAAGTCCTCACCTACATAATCACCATATGCTTGATAATTATCTCTAAATGTGACTTGTATAAGACCTCGACCATACCAAGGACTATAGGATTTTGTATTCCCCCCGATCTCTTTGGTATAATAAAGGTTGCCACTTTCATGAAAAACTTGTGCTAAAAAGTGTGCTTTCCCCACGCAAGTAGTTACTGAATAGTCGCAAAATGATTTATTAAATGTATCAAGATAAGACTGTAATCGTTCATCTGAAATACCTCTTGCTGGTTTAAGCGACTTAAGTTCATCTAATGTTAAATCGCGATTACATGCACAACCAGTATGTTTATCTTCAATAAGCCCCATCATCCCAGTCGGATGAATAAACCAAGGTTTTGTATCACCTACCACAGCAGCAGTTTCTTCTATCCAGGCCATTTCATTGGTCACTTCCAGTACGTATTTGTACAGGTTGGGCATGTTTTTCAGCTCTTGCTCGAGCCTTGGCCACGTATCGCGCTTTACCCATTCACTTTCGTGCTTGATAAACAGCTTTCGCACTTTGTCTGCGACCATTTTTTCAGCCATCGCCGTCTTAATTTCATCGGCACTGATACTGCCATCGCCATCCCGATCTGTCACCAGCTCTTCGTAAAGGGAGCTGAAAAACTCTCCCCCCTCCTTGCCGTCAGTATCAGCCTTGTCCAGGAATCCGTCGGGATCCGAGCCGCCATCAACCAATGTCACACCCAGTCTGGCCCACTCATGCTGGCTCACCAATCGGGTATCACCACTGATAAGCACATGCTGATCTTCGGCCACCTTCACAAATTTGTCGGCACCATGGGTCACAATATCCTGAGTATTTATCGGTTTGGGAGCATCCAACGGACCAAAGTCTCCCACCTTGCTGTAACCGATTTTATTACTCTCATTGGTCAACGTATAAGTATCTGCTTGCTCCCCCTCTTTGAGCAGCAAATACTCTTGTCCCTTGGCCAATTTTCCTTCATTGCTAATGCATTTACCAAGAGCCTCCTTGTCACTCTCTGCAACAAATATCTCCATATGTACTGCTTTACGATCTTCATTGAGAACAAAACCATTGGCTGTCGGTTTCGGTGTCTCATGCTCCCCCCAATGGCCGACAACCTCGCCTGCCGTGACCGGAATGGGATTGGTATGTCGCAACTCCACTTTGTCGTAAATAATGGGAGTATGCCGAATGGCATCGCTGGGTTGACCCAGCATCTCTTTGGCAACCCAATAACGATCACCTTTCGAAGCATTGGGCACAACCTTCCCTTTACCATCGGTCAGCTTGCCTTGGGCAACCTCCCAGACCTCAATCTCGAGATACTCCTTCATATTGGAAAATACGACTGGCTGAGCTGTGGTTCGTGCTACTTTGCTCGTTTTTGGCAATCCTGCAGTCACAGCTTCACCCTGATCTTTACTTTTACGCAGATAGCTGTTGCGACTGACAGGATAGAGACAAGGAATATCTTGCTTGGCCATCATCCAGCCGGGCTCAATCTTGCGTTCTTCCTTGATAAATTGTGAAGCTACATAAAACTCTGACGGATCATCGTTCTTTGGGGTCGCATAGCTGACTAGCTGATAAGAATAAGGCTCATTATTCAGATTCATCCGCTCTGATGGTGCCCCAATCAAGGTAACTTCGGCCCCCTTGCGGGCCGTACCCAACCGGTCCTCTTTTTGAAATTGCAGATTCGCTGTGGCCTTGTATATAGCGACACCGCTCCCAGTCAGAACATGACGTTCAGGATCACCCTGATAAGCGTTCTTGCAGGCTATATGCATATAGAGGCAATAAAAGGTTAGAGCATTTCGTTTTGGCTGCTGTCCGGAAACTTCTTCTGTGGCCTTATAACGATGCCGGACCAAGCAGAATGAAGGAGAGGTACGCAAGGTGATTGCCTCACCCGGCTTCCCCTCTTCCGGCTCCAGCTTCACGGCAACGGGATCGGACGCGATGCGGTAGGCCACTATCTCTCCATTAGCAATAGCTCGCACTGTACCTTGCGGATGCCAGCCTCCCTTGTCGCTTAAATGAATTCCGCCATGCCAGATACGATTGCCGCCGAGCAGGAAGGTGCCACCCGGCTCACCATTGAGCTTGCCGATAAATTCTTCAAGTGAAGCAACTTCTTTGGGAGCGTCACCGCCTCCCACTTGCATTGGATATAGGATTTTCATCTTCTTCTTTTCACTCGTGATCGCACAACACTGTTGCCCTTAGCGGGATGGCACAAAGAAGACCTGTCCAGGATCTTGCTCTTTCAAGAGTGCCTCCATCGCCTTCTCGGTGGGAATGGCCTTGATGAGTTCGACCAGTTCGGGAGCCTTGACCACTTCTACCCCCTTGGGCACAACGGGGGCCTGACCCGCCCAGCCGGAGCCTGAACCTGCGCTACCGCCGGCGTTGAGCTTGATGGCGGGACCCACCAGCTTGATGCCACTCGGGTCAACTTTCACAAAGCTGCCCCCCCCCTTGAGGGTGATTTCTGAACCCGCCTCCAGTACCAGCTTGTCGCCCACCTTGATATGCACCTCCTGACCGGCTTCCACCAGCAGGGACTGCCCCAGCTTCTGGTGTATGGATGCATCGACGGTAAGGGAATAATCGGCCCTGATCTGGTCGCGCTTCTCCCCTTCCACCGTCAGGTGGTCGTTGGCCTTGATGCGGGTCACCCGCTCGTTGTCGATGTCGCTGTGCTGGTCGTGTTTGATATGCCAGGCCGCATCATTTTCGATGAGTACGTTCAGGTCTTTCTGGCCGTGGATATAAATCTCTTCCTGCCCGGCCTGGTCTTCAAAGCGCAGCTCGTTGAAGCCCTCACCCTGATGGGTTTCGGTGCGCAGCACGGTACGGGTCTTATTGGCCGGCAGCTCGTACGGTGGCCGGTTGGTGGCATGGAAGGTGCGGCCAGTGACGATGGGCTGGTCCGGGTCCCCTTCCAGAAAGGAGACGATAACTTCATGGCCGATGCGCGGGATGGCCATCATGCCGTATTGGCCGCCGGCCCAGCCCTGGCTTACCCGTACCCAGCAGGAGCTCTGGTCGTTACTCGAGCCGTATCTGTCCCACGGGAACTGCAGTTTGACCCGGCCGTGTTCGTCGCAGTAAATCTCCTCCCCCTCGGGGCCGACCACCACGGCGATTTGCGGGCCATCCACCATGGGCTTGTGGGGGGCCTGTGGGCTGCCTATGCGCGCCCGCCAGCTGGTACTGGCTTTGACCACATCAAATTCGTTGTGGTAGACGGTCGGGCCGCTGCCGCCTTCTTCCTCCAGCGCCTGGGGCTGCAAGCCGGTGTGGCTGATGCGTACGATTTGCCAGTCGGTATTGAGTGTCCCGTTCGGGTGCTCGGTCAGCGAAAAATACTGACCCGGCAGCAGGGCAGCGCTGTTGGACTTGCCACTGCCGGCCACGGCATCATTGCGAAGGGCATCGAGCCTGTGCTGGGCAAACGCCTTGCCGCTGCCGTCCTGCTTGTAGCGGCCTGGGAAATCGAAGTGCTGGTAGGTGCCCCGCTGGTGTTCCAGCTCAGCTCCCACCTTCTTGTGCGAGAGGCCATAGGCCGGGGTCTTGAAACTGTAGTCTTTGAGCTCCACATCGCTGGGGCGCACCGCCTCGCGGTAGTGGAACTGGCGCACATAGGCTCCCTGCTCCAGCGAACGGTTACCGAGGTTGAAGAAGAGCGCGGGGCCGGCGGTCAAGGCCGCCGCATCGTCGGCAAACACGATGCGGTGTTTGCCCGCGTCGAATTCATGGAAATAGAACAGCCCCTCTTCGGCGGCGAGCCGGTTGACGAAATCGAGGTCGGTCTCCCGGTACTGCACGCAGTATTCCCGCTGGGCATGCTCGTTTTTCAAGGCGAAGGCGTAGTCTGTGATGCCGTGCTCTTGCAGCAGGATGGAGAGGATTTCATCGGGCTTTTGTGCCTGGAAGATGCGCGAATTCTGGCGAAGCGAGAGCCGCCACAGCGCCGGCTGCACCCGCAGCTGGTAGCGGGTGCGGCGAAAGCCGCTGTCCCCTTGCGCAAAATCACTCACGACCCCGCACACCCGCCGCTGCAGCTCGCCGTTGTACCACACCAGCAGCTCGCACGGCTGGTCCAGCACGGCACCGAAGTCGACGTCGGGCTCTGGGCTCGCCAATTCCAAGCGCAGCTGGAAAGGCCCGTTCAGCGCCTCTTCCAACGCAAACTCGGCCACCACGAAGGTGCTCTCGGGCAGTGCCCCCACCTTGACGGTAAATTGTAATCCTGTGCTGTCTGCCATAACGCTGTTCCTTATCCTGCCTGTCCGCTGCCCGAGCCAATAACAACGCCACCGCAACCTATGGCGGTGCCGGTCACTGCGATAGGCTTGCCGTTGACCAGGACGGAGCCAACGCCCCCCGAGATGCTGCGCGGATGGGGAGGATTGTTGGGTTTGACGTGAGGGGCCAGCGGATCGCCCTGCCGGGCCACCGGCTTGCCATCGAGGAACACATCGGGGCTCGCGGCAATCACGGGGGATGGGTGGAACCCATCGTGGTCGGTGCCTATGTCACCGAGCAATGCAATAGAAGGGCACATATGAATTCTCCGTGTGGGCAAGGGAGCCACCGTTGGGGCTCCCGCCATGGCGCAGGCTCACCATCATGAGCCGGGACGCAGATACAGCAGGGGTAGCAACCCAGCAGCCTCCATGCCATGACTAAGCGACCATTAATCACGTTTAAAATCAGTGAATTGCGATGATGACTCACACAGTTGGGCTGCGTTTCTGCAACGAATTGCGCAAGACAGGGCAAGCGACACGGCAAACCTTGCTCTGCCAGTCAAATTTGCTGCCGCTTGCGCAACTCATTGCTCGATGCAGCATGATCAACTGCCGGCAGCGCCCTGTTGCAACTGGTAGAGCCGGATATTGAGCGCTTTCAGGTCATTTTCCAGACTCTTCAATTCGGCAGCCGTGATGGGCTCCTGGGAGGCTTTTCTCGCCTCCAACTCGCCGAGGCGCAGGCTGAACGGGATGTTCTGCATCAGGTTCTTCTGCACCTCGTAGAGCTGGGATTTGAGGTAGGAGATGGTCACCGTCTTGCGTTGGCGCTCCAGCTCCAGCAGCTGATCGAGCAGGGCATCCACCCCGGCGCGGGCATCCAGGTAAGTGGGCACGCTGATGGCGTCCCCCTGCTGGCCGACCAGCGCGCTCTGCCACTGCTTGTCGAGCGACTTGACCGCCAGCGAGTCGGGATAGAGCATCTGCAACGAGTTGCGCAGTCCCTCGCCGTAGCGATACCAGTAGAGCGGTGACGTCTGCTCCAGCCGGGCAAGCTGGCTCTGATAACGGGCCACCAGATCGCTCTCCATGCTCTGCAGGGTCTGCTCCCCCAGCACTATGCGTGCCTGGCGAATATCGTCATAACTGAGTGCTCGCGGCAGCTCGGTGGCTGGCTGTACCAGACGCTGGGCCGCCACGGTTTTCTCCTGCTGCTGATGTTGCCAGCCAAGCCAGCCCATCACCGGCAGGGCGCAGCTGAGCAGACCGCAGCCAAACCAGAACCAGGCGGGCCGCTGCTTGCGGTGCTGTTCAATCTTGAGCACGGTCGGCTTCATCTGCCCCTTCTCGCGCCCCACCAGAATGCTGCCCTGAGGCAGGTGCGGGGTCACCGCCCCGGCAGAGGCGCCGTGATCGCTCTCCATGTCGGATTTGAAGAACACCATGGGCGGGATCTGCAGATCGTCCTTGAGGCCGGGCTCATCGGAGACGATGACGATCTCGGTCTCATCGAACAGATGGGTGTAGCCCTCGATGAAGTGCACCAGATTCTCGACCCGGGGAATGCGGCTTAAGCCCGCGTTGTGCAGCTTCTCGCTGATGAGTTGCAGCGCCCGCTCGCAGCGATAGATCAGCCGCTTGTCTTCGTGGCTGATCTGGTACTGGCGAATGACATCGCTGATGCGGGCGATGAACCAGTCCAGCATCTCGATGCGGGCCCGCTCCTGATGCACCGGCGGCCAGAAACTCTCCCACTGGGTCACGATCAGGTTGGCGAGAAACTCGCAGCCTTCGGTGAAGCCGCTCAGTCCCTGCAAGCGAGAGCGCGCCAGGGTGAAGTAGATGGCGGTCTGCAGATCCACCCCGTGCTTTTCGAAGATAAGGCTGGCAAGCTGATGGATCTTGCGCCAGTCCACCTCGGGGCGGGAGGCGTGGCTGAGCTTGTTGATTTCGGCCCGCAGAGCCTCGTATTCCGGCAGCATCCTGGGGTCGCGCCCCACTTTCAGCGCCTGCTGACCTTGTTGATTCTGTGACATATCGGCTTCCAAAATGCGGGGGGCACAGGGTCCCCCCGACATGATCAATAGAGGGATTCAGGCAATCTGAACTGGCTGAACAGGCCGCCGGTGAAGGGGTTCTGCGCGCTGTCGGTATAGACGCGATAGGTCATGGACCCCTGATCCACCGGGAAGCGCACATCGAAGGTGGCCTCATTGACCTGGGTCAGCTCCCCCTTGTCCATCAGGCGGAACATGGCCCAGGGGCCGACGAAGCCTTCGCTGCGCGGCGAGCGCTCGCGGGCGGCCGGCACCAGGGTGATCTTGCTCTCGGCCCCGTCACGCATGGTGTTGGGCCACACCAGCGGGATCTTGGTACGGCGGCCATGGGCGTACTCCAGCAACTGGCCATCCAGGTTCAGCACGCTGCGCCGCTTGTTGGCGGTGAGCTCGATGGGCTCGAGGGCGAACTGCACCTCCAGGTTGCCCTGCTGGCTGAAGAAGATCTGGCGGATGCGGGCGGCTCTGTCCAGCTGCTTGACCAGCTCGGCCTGCATGGGCGAGCTGAACTCTCCCTCCATCAGGCCGCTCTCCACCATGGGTTTGAGGTTGACCTGATAGAAGCTGTCCAGGGTGCCGCCCGGTGCAAAGAAGCGCTCCATCTCGGAGAGCGGCACGTCCTTGGCTGAGCCCGGGTCAAACGGATAGCGACCGGCCAGCTGGCTGTTGAAGGGCGCCAGCACCTTGTCCTGCCACTCCTGATTGAGGGAGGACATGGCCAAGTCGATCACCAGCCGCGAGCTCTGCTCGGAGAGCTGACCTACCCAGCGATCCAGCGGAGCGGGCAGGCTGCGGGCATATTGCTGCAGGGCAAACACGGGATCTGCGTACTTGTTGGTCAGACGCAGCTGTACCGCCTTGAGGGCCGACTGGCCAGGCTCGGTGGCGTTGACAATGAGCTCCAGATAGTGCTGCAACTCCACCAGTTTCTGGTTGACCTCCTGAATGAGCGGCCCCTGCTCACCACGGCCAGCCAATGCTCCATTAGTGGCCATAAAGGGACGCCCGATGCGGGCCGTGATGGCCTGGGCCGGGTCCCCTTCCACATCGGAGATCTTGCGAATGCGGGTGTTGTCATCCAAAGAGGCCAGCACCCGCTGGAACGGCTGATCGTTGCCCGTGATGGCAGAGAGCACGTCGAGCGCCTGCTCCGGGCTCTCCAGGGTCTGCACGTCCAGGTTGGTCAGCAGTTTTTGCCACTGGTTGACGTAGTCGGTGACATAGCGATCGTTGACCTGACGGGCGATCTCCTTGCGATCGGCCTCGCTCAGCTGGCTCAGCTTGCGCTGGCCCAGCACCCAGGCATCCATGGCGGTGAGATCGATCAGCGCCTTGTCCTGCTTGAGGAAGAAGTCGTTGAAACCGGGCCAGGTCAGCAACCGCGGCACCTGACCTGCGTTGTCGCTGCGCAGGGCAAACACTGTGTCGAAGGTGGGACCCACCTCGTCGCGCACGTTGAGATCCGGCGGCAGCACGTCGTTCGCCTTCACTACCAGGTTTTGATACACCCGCTGATACATGGGCAGCTTGCCAAGCTCGCGCTGGGCGCCGTAGACAGGCTCCTTGAACGGTATGAAGGCGGTGATGGCGGCCGGATCCCGGGCGGCCCGGGCACCATGCCAGTCGGTGTGGTCGAGGGCGTAATCCAGGTGCCCCATCAGTTGCTCCTGCACAGCGCCCTGCCCCGGGAAGGCCTGCTGCCAGCGGCTAGCCATGTACTGCGCCACCAGCTCCTTGTTGCGACCCGACGCATCGTCCAGCATCCGCATCACCCGCAGTATGGAGAGCTTCTCCTCACTGCCGGCCGGTGCCCGCTCGAGATCTGCCAGCAGCCCCTGCATCTGGGCCGGCAGGAAGCGCAGGCTCAGCAGTTGCAGATAGGAGCCTTCCACATAAGGGCCAATCTCGTCCCCCTGATAGAGGCCCAGATCGGCCACCAGCGGGGTGCGTTCACGGTAGTTGCCAAAGGAGAGGGTCGCCTCGCGGATGAGGTTCAGGCGCGGCAGCTGGCTCACCCCGAAGGCGTGGGCATCGGCCACCTCGTTGGTCTCCATGAAGGCCTGGGCCTTGGTCAATACGTTGCGACCCGCCTCCTCGTTGACCCGGTAGAAGTAGTGCCAGCCGCCGATGAGGGCCGCCGAGAAGAGCGACAGGCAGCTCAGACCGATGGCCATGCGGCGACGGCGATAGAGGGTATGCAACCGGTTCTCCCCGGCCAGATGGGCCTCGGGGAAGATGATGGTGGAGAAAAGCTTGCGCACGAAATAGGTGTTGGACTCCCCGCGCAGGGCCGAGTAAATGGGCTCTGGCAGGTTGTAGCGACGAGACGCCGCCTGGGCAAACGCATCGAACGGCACCCCCTGCTGATAGACGGAGCTGATGTAAACGCCACGTACCAACAGCGGCTTGCTCTCCTCAATGGCCAGGGTCTCGTCGAGCAGGCTGGTCACGTAATCCTTCAACCCCGCCAGTTGACGCACGAACGAGAACAGCGCATTGCGCTGGGCGGCATCGAGCCGGGCCAGCATCAGCTCGGGCAGGTTCTGGTTGAGGTTGTCCACCCACTGATCCCAGAACAGGGCCAGCTCCTGCTGCCAGGATTTGCCCTGGCTGTCGCCCGGGTTGAAGGTCACCCCCAGCACGGCCTCGCGAGCCTCCTTGTCGAGCTGCTCATACACCACGTCAAAGCCGCGCAGCAAGTCGAGCTTGGTGAAGGTGACATAGAGCGGCAGCCGGGTGTTCATGGTGGCCGACACCTCCTGCAGGCGGGAGCGCATCAGCTGGGCATAGGCCTTGCGCTCGGCCACGCTGGCATGGGAGAGCCAGGCCAGATCCACGGTCAGCACCAGGCCGTTGAGAGGCTGGCGGCGACGGTGTTCGTTGAGCCAGTTCAGCAGGTGCAGCCAGAGCCGCTCATGCTTGCGCGCCTGCGGATCCAGCTCGGGTTCGGATTGGGACAAGAGCTCGCCGGCAGGATCCAGCATCACCGCCTGCTCCCCCAGCCAGCAGTCGACAAGCTGATCCTGCGCCACGTCCCGCAGTTCGGTGTCGAGCCTGGGGTTGAGCTTGTTGGCCGGGTTGGCGCGGTGAATAAGGCTGCTCTTGCCGCTGCCGGGCAGCCCCAGCACCAGATACCAGGGCATGGCGTAGAGTGCCCCCTTGCCCAGATGAGTGTTCAACGCTTGCAGCCAGCGATCCAGGAACAGCGCCTGCTTGTCGATGAGCCCCTTGACCGGATCCTGCTCCAGCACCACCTCGTGCTGACGCTCGGCCTTGAGTTGCTGCATCTTGCGCCAGACGCGCCAGGAGAGGACTCCCAGCATCAGCCAGAGCCAGAGCAGGGTGAATACCACCCGCCCCCACAGCGGCTCGAACGGCTTGGCGCCACGGATCTCGATACTGGGCCCCAGCCACCACACCAGGATGAGGGCGACGACCCAGAGCACCACACAGAGCAGGGGCCAGGAGGGTTTCAGTTTCGGCAGCTGTTGCCGCAGAAAGGTAAAGATGGTTTTGAACATAAAATGTGATCCAACTCCGACTCAATGACTCATTTCGGCACTTATTTCGACAACGGAGCCGCCTGGCTTTCCAGGCGACTGACCAGCCCGGGCTCCCAGAGCGACAACCCCAGGCGACTCGCCTCTTGCCACAAGTGTTGATAGTGCTGGCGCGCAAGCGCCTCCATGCCTTCCTGCGCCAACAGCTCCGCCTGCACCAACTGGGCATGGAAGCGGGCTCTTGGCTCTTTCAACTGCGTCATCCTTTCATCCAGCAGGGTGAGGGCCGCGGCCACCCCCTGCTCCCCATGACGCAAGGCCACCTCTTCGGCCAGGCTGGACTCCCCGTCGCCCCCACTCCCCAGCTTGGCTGGCTGCAACCAGCGGCTGCACTCGGGAGGCAGAAACGGGCTGCCATCGCTGAAGGTGAGATCCCGCAAGGCCGGCAGCCGCTGCAAGAAGCCGTCGAGTTCCTGCGCTATGGCCTGGGCCACGGCGCCAAATCCCAGCTTCTGTGCCACCTCGGCCGAGAGCCTATGCCCCTCGAACCAGTAGGGTGCCAGGGTCAGGCTCTGTTCGATGCGCTGCCAGAGCGCCAGATCCGGCGCGGCCCGCTCCAGCGTGGTCAGGGCGGTACGGTACTCATCCACCATGTCTGTCGACATGGGGGCCAACTGGGTTTTATGGCCCTGGGCACTCATGGGCGGAGTGGTGATGCCGGCCCAGATGGCGTGACGGCGCAGGCGATAGCCCACCGCCGCCTCCGGCTGGCGCTCGATCAAGAGCTCCGCCACCTTGAGCTGGGTCTGTCGCCAGGCCCTGTCATTGGAGCTGTCGATCTCGATGCCAGATCCCTTGGCGCTGCCACTGAGCAGCATGGATCCCGCCATGCTGGCCGCCGTGGCCACGGGCGCGCCGCTCTCTGGTTTGGCATCGGCCTGGGCTTGCGCCACCTGCTGGCGCTGGGCCCGCTTCAGCCCCATCAACAAGGGCTCAAGCAGCTCGCCCTTGTCCGGGCACTGGGCCCGCCAGCAAGCCTCAAGCTGCTCGGCCTGGGCCAGCAGTTGGACCAGCTCGGCCGCCGAGGCACTTTCACTCACCCGCGGCAGGGCCCCCTCGAAGCGCTTGACGATCTGCACCATCAAGCGCTGCTTCTGGCTGGTATTGCCGGGCCAGGCCAGCAGCCAATAAGCCTGGATCCAGGCTTCCAGCAAACTGAGCGCGGCCCCCAGAGGGGTTGCCTTGGCCGGATGTTGCAGACAGCGCAGCAGCTGGGCCAGCACCCGCATGTCCTTGGTGCGGCTCTCCAGCAGGCCGAGGCACGCCTCGGCCACCGCGTTGAGATCGACCTGGCTGTGGGCGAGGGATCCCAGCTTGACCAGCTCGGTCTCCACATAATCCCAGCGCGGCTCGTCGGCCAGCACGGCGCCTCTCGTCTGTTCATCCGGCAAGCTGGTGAGCAGCCGGGCGCACCAGGGGTGTTGATAGCTCATGGCGCCCCCTACCAGCGACACTGCTGGCGCAGCGGCGCCAGCGCCTCTTTCAGCCCGCTCAAGTCGACCCGCAGCATGACGCCGTTCGCGGCCCGAGCCTGAGTACCGTTGTCGGCCCGAACCTGCAGCTCGCGATGGCCAATCCAGCGCTTGAGCTCCTCGATGGCGGGCAGGCCGCGGCCATATTCGAGCAACAGACCCTGATCCCGGATAAACCAGCTCTGGGAGCCGGCACTCGGCTGACCATCCAGCTCGACCAGCACCTTCTCCCCTGCCCAGGGGCTGTCCAGCCGCAGCCGGATATGGGTGATGCTATCGACGCAGCCTATGGCCAGGGTCGCCCCGCGCAAGGCGGGACGGGTGAGCGTCTCGCTGTCACGGCCTTCATCGCGCTGCAACAGGAAAGGAGGGCTGTCCGGCGTGCGGGCCTGCTCCTGTGCCCAGATGGCCTGCCAGGCGGCAGACTTGGTAGCCCCCCCCTCACTCGTCTGGGTCAGACCATTGCCTATGGCGTCGTAACAGGCGAGCCGGATCAGCGGCGATGGCTCGCGGCGGCACGCCTGCCAAGACGCCATGTCCAGCGGGGCCACTGCGCCGCTGGTGGCCAGCAACAGCGGCAACAAGCCGAGGATGCTCATCAATTCACCTCCAGTTTCTGGCACTTGTGATCCAGAGTGCGCTTGGGAATATTCAGGCTCTCGGCCACCAGCATGCGATTGCCCTGGAAGTAGCGCAGGCGCGCCTCGATGACCGAGGCCTCGTACTGCTGCATGGCCCGGCGCAGATCCCGGATGTGGTTGTAGTCGTCCATGGAGCCGGGTAACTCGACACAGACCCGCTCGCGCAGCTCCGGCGGCAGCGCCTCCAGCCCCACCTCTTCCCCGTGACGGGTATGGGCGCAGGCGACCTCCAGCAGATTGCGCAGCTCGCGCACGTTGCCGGGGAAGTCATAACTTTGCAGTTGCTTCAAGAACCTGCGCTGCAACCCTGCCAGGGTCTTGCCATCCTGGGCGGCAAACTGGGCCATGAAGTGCTGACACAGCAGGGGGATATCATCCATGTGCTCCCGCAGGGGGGCGATGAGCAGCAGACACTGGCAGAGGCGGTGATAGAGATCGGCCCGGAACTGCCCCTCCTCCACATGGCGGGTGAGTGGCTGATGGGTCGCGGCGATGAGGCGAAAATCGGAGTGGCACTCCTGCTCGGCTCCGAGCGGTCGGTAACTGCGGGTTTCGAGCACCCTGAGCAGCTTGGCCTGCATGGCGGCGGGCATGTCGCCCACCTCGTCCAGAAACAGTGTGCCCCCATTGGCCTGGGCCACCAGCCCGGTCTTGTTGGCAAGGGCGCCGGAGAAGGCCCCCTTCTGATAACCGAACAGCTCGCTCTCGATGAGGTTTTCCGGAATGGCGGCGCAGTTGATGGCCACAAACGGCTTGGCCGCGCGATCCGAGCACTGGTGCACCAGCCGGGCGACCACCTCCTTGCCGCTGCCGGTTTCCCCCTGAATGAGCACGGTCAGCTTGTGCTGACCCGCCAGGCTTATCTGCTCGCGCAGCCCGCGGATCACCGCCGACTGGCCGATCAGCTGATCGCCGAGCAGCTTCTCATGCTGGCGCAGCCGCTCCCCCTCTCCCTTCATCTGGCGCAGAGAGTCGCGCAGCATCCCCTGATCCCGCCGACTGCGCCCCAGATCGCGGATCAGGGTGAGCTGGTTGCAGAATACCTGTGACAACAGGGCCAGTTCGGGTCGCTGTGTCCACTCCTGCAGCACATCGCCGCTGTCCATCATGGCCAGCACGGCAAACGGCTTGCCGTTGCCATCATTGAGGGGAAAGGCGTGCAGGCCGCACTGCTGACCCAGGTTGGCCAGCAGGGTGCGAAACGCGGCGTGCTCGATGCGGGCACCGCCGTGCAGGGAGTCCCAGGTGCGGGACTGGGCCTTGTGCAGCACATAGGCGAGCGGGTGGGAGAAATCATCCACCGCCAGCGCCAACGCCACCTTCTGCCCCTTGACCCAGCCGGTGCATTCGAGCTGGCGCCCGCTCACGTCCAGCATGCCGAGCAGTATCCCCTTGGGCTGAAAGCTCGCGTTGAGGGTCGAGGTCCACCAGTGACACAGGTGCTGCTCATCGCGCTGCTGCGTCAAGGCGAGGGCAAATGCGAGGGCTTGTTCCATGTTCAGCCCTCCACCTCGGCCACGAACTGGCGCTCGCTCACAGAGAAACGTACCCGCTTGATGGGCTCACCGGCCGAGAGGCGCTGCAGCAGTTGCAGGGAAACCGGCGGCAGCAGGGCACCGTCGATGACGGATTCCAGCATGCGGGCGCCGTTCTCGCTGCGATTGGCGCGGCGCAGTATCTCCTCGGCCACCTCGTCTTCCAGCACCACCTCGGCGCCGAAGCGATCCTTGAGCAGCTTGACCAGCCGGTTGAGCTTGCCGCCGACGATCTGTACTAGCGTGTCGTGGCCCAGCGGCAGGTAGGGGATCACCTCCATCCGTGCCAGCAGCGCCGGCTTGAAGAAGGCGGCGAGCTCGGGATAGAGCGCATCCAGCAGATCATCGGGCTGCTCGGCATGATCGACTATGGTCTGGAAGCCGAGGTTGGAGGTGAGGAAGAAGACCACGTTCTTGCAGTCGATGATGCGCCCTTCCCCGTCGGCCAGCTCGCCCTTGTCGAACGCCTGATAGAAGAGGTTGAGCACGTCCGGATGGGCTTTTTCCACCTCATCCAGCAGCACCACCGAATAGGGCTTCTGACGAATGGCCTCGGTCAGCACGCCCCCCTCGCCAAAGCCGACATAGCCGGGAGGCGACCCGATCAGGCGGGAGACTGTATGTTTTTCCTGATACTCGGACATGTTGATGGTGGTCAGGTACTGGCGGCCACCGAACATCAGCTCGGCAATCTGCAGCACGGTTTCTGTCTTGCCGACCCCGCTCGGCCCCACCAGCAGGAAGGCACCCAGCGGACGGCCCGGGCGGCGCAAGTCGGCGCGAGCGGTCAGCAGGTGTTTGTGCAAATGGGCCACCGCCACATCCTGCCCCTTGATAAGCTCGCCAAGGTACTCCGGCAACCGGGTCACCACGTCCAGCTCCCCCTGAGAGATGCGATTGAGCGGCACCCCGGTCCACTCGGCGATCACGGCCGCCACCTGGGTCTTGTCGACGTGGGCGGAAACCAATACCTCGCCCTGTTGCAGGGCGGCCAGCTCGCGCTCCAGCTCGGCCAGCTTCTCGGCGGCGGCTTGTGAATCCAGCGGCGCATCGGCCAGATCCAGCGCCTCTCTGGTCAGCAGCTCATCCTGCTCGTCGGCGAGCAGGGCGGCGCGCAGTTCGACAATCTGGTGCACCAGCCCCTGCTGCTGCTGCCACTGGGCCTCCTGCTCGGCCAGCGACTCGCGGCAGCTCTGCTGGGCGGCCTGTAGTTCGGCGAGGCGCTCGTCATTGTCACCGAGACCTATCAGGCTCTGGCGCTCCAGCTGACGGATCTCCAGCTCGCGCTGGCGCAACGCGTTTTGCAAATGGCTGACGGCGCGCGGCGGCGTGGTCAGGTTGATGGCGACCCGGGCACAGGCGGTATCGAGCACGTCGATCGCCTTGTCCGGCAGCTGACGACCGGAGATGTAACGGGCGGAGAGCTGGGCGGCGGCTTGCAGCGCCTCCTCGTCGATCAGCACACCATGGGCCTTCTCGTAGATGCTGCGCAGGCCGCGCAGTATCACTGTGGCCTCGTCGGCATTGGGCTCACCCACCTTCACCAGCTGGAAGCGGCGCGACAGGGCTGCGTCTTTCTCCACGTATTTCTTGTACTCGCCCCAGGTGGTGGCGGCTATGGTACGCAGCTCGCCCCGGGCCAGCGCAGGCTTGATAAGGTTGGAAACATCCAGCCCGCCGGCCTGATTGCCGGCACCTATCAGGGTGTGTGCCTCATCGATGAAGAGGATGACAGGACGCACCGAATCCTTGACCTCCTGCATCACCCCCTTGAAACGCTTCTCGAACTCCCCCTTGACCGAGGCGCCCGCCTGCATGGCGCCAAGGTCCAGCGTCATCAGCTCCACCTCGCGCAATTTCTCGGGCACCTGGCCCGCTACGATGCGCAGGGCCAGCCCCTCGATGAGGGCACTTTTACCGACGCCCGCCTCCCCCACCACTATGGGGTTGTTCTTGCGACGACGAGAGAGGATGTCGATCATCAGATCGATCTCGTGATCCCGGCAGAGCACGGGATCCAGGCTGCCCTGACGGGCCTGTTCGGTGACGTTGACGGTGAAGCGGGCCAGCAGGCTGGCATCGGCCGGCAAGGCGGCCTGGGTCGAGGTGCCGTTTGCAGAAACAGTCACTTGGGTCTCGGCAGATTCTTTGACCCACTCATCGAACTGCTGGCGCAGCAGCTCGCGATTGACGTTGGCCAAGAGCCGGGTCACGGACCCCGGCAGGTAGCGCTGCGGAGTCATCAAGAGCACCAGCAGCATGACACCGCTGCGAAGCTGGGCGTGTTGCAGCTCGGCCGAGGCCAGCAGCCAGCTGTCTTGCAGCCACTCCACCAGCAGTGGCGAGAAGGAGGGATAAGCCTGGCCATAGCCAGTATCCGCCGCCGAGGGTTGCAGCAGGGTTCTGAGTGCGTCGACCTCCACCTCGGCCACTTTCAGGATCTGGCGCACATCACTGAGTGGGGTTTCCAGCATCTTGAGCAGCAGGTGCTCGATGCGGATCTCGGCTCCCTGATGGTTGACGCAGAGGGCCGCAGCCTCCTCCAGCATGTGACGGCAGATGGGGTTGAGTCTTTCCACCAGTACGGGTAGCTCTATACGAATCAAGGCGTGCTCTCCTCAGAATAATTATTTTAATAATTCGCCCAGTTGACGCAGTACGTCCTGGGTCTGGTTATTGAGTTGGTGGTGATAGAGGCCAAAGATGATGGCCAGGATCAGGGCCCCGCCCATGAACAGGCTGCGCAGGGAAATCTGCTTGCGCAGCTGGTAACGGGAAGCCTGACGGCCGAGGTCGAGGTGAAACACGCTGGGTGCCTCACCGCTCGCCTCGGGGGCAAGCTGCTTGTGCAGCTGTTTGACGATGCGCTCGAACTCCCCTTGTCCCTTGCTCATCACCTTGTAGCGCCCCTCGAAACCGAGGCACAGGCACAGGTAGATGAACTCCAGGATGTCGCGGTAGCGCACCGGATCTTCCTGCAGACGGGTGAGCAGTACGAACACCTTCTCGCCGCCCCAGGTTTCGTTGTGAAAGCGGGTCAGCAAGGAGTGTTCAGACCATTCGCTCTGGCTGCCCCAGTCGCGGCCCATCACGGCCTCATCGATGAAGGTGCAGAGGATGTAGCGAAACGAGAGGACGACGCCGTTCTCGTAACCCTGGGCCATCAGCTCCTGTTCGATGGCCTGGATCTCGGTCACCACCCGCTGATAGAGCTCGGGCACCCTGTCGTAGCGCGACAGCAGGCGCACCCGCTGCACCAGCCCCAGCAAGGGGGTCACCGCATCTATCATGGGGTTGATGCTCTGGCCGCGCAGGCGGAACCAGTAGTCCGAATCCATGTCCAGCTGCTCGGCATGATCGAACAGCAGGTCGCTGAGTTGCTCGTTCTTGATAATGTCCGTGGTCATCTCTGCTTATTCCTTGATGCGATCACTGGCTGCGAATGGCCCAGAGCTGCATGTCGAGCTCCGGGAAATCGCCGGCGATATGGAAGGCGAGCGTGTTGCTGACCGCCAGCATCTGCCAGGCGGGGCTCTGACGGTCGAGCTGGAAGTAGCTGTAACCGGCGTGATAGGGCAACTGACGCGGCGCCACCGGCAGCGGCAACAGTGGAATGCCGGGCAGTTGCAGGCTGATGAGCTCGCGGATCTTGTCGCTGGAAGCCACCTTGGTCTGCTGCAGCAACTGCTTGCGCAGCTGCTCCTGCGGCATGCGGGCACGCACCGCCAGCACGAAGTCGGCGCTTTGCATCAGCTCGCTCTCGTTGACCATGGCCACCATGACGCCGTACTGGTGCTTGCGCAGCTGGATGGAGACGGCGCGCGGCGACAGCACTGTACTTAGTGCCTGACGCAGGGCCAGCATCACGGGCTCGAAGCTCACCTGCTGATCGTCGTGACGATAGGCGGCAAACTCGGGCGGCAGACGGGACTCGTCGGTGAAGGTCATCAACTCGCCACACAGCTGCACCAGCGCCTCGTGCAACCGCTCCGGGTGCAGGGTGCCAAGACGCGAGAGGTGCGACAGCTGGGGCTGGGCCCGGTTGAGCAGTTGCAGCATCATGAACTCGGCCACATCGGCGACGCCCTGCTGACCCGGCGCCGCGATGCGCTGGGAGAGGCTGCGGGCCCGCTCGGCCACCAGCCCCGCCGATTCGCCGAGGAAGCGCTTGAGGGTCGGGATGGCGGAGACGCTGATGCTGCAGGACATGAAGTTGGGATCCAGCACCAGACCGCCGTCCGGGCGCTTGTCCAGAATGCGGGCGATGGCGAGCGAGGCATAGGCGCTGCGATCTTCGCGCTCCAGCATCAGGCGCAGGCTGACCCGCCCCACTTCCAGGGAGACCACATCGCCCCCCTCGCTGTGCAGATCCCGCACATCGTGGCGATGGGCCTGCAACCGGGTAGCGACCTGGCCTCCCTGATTGACCTCGTTGACCCCGCTCACCGACAGCGGCAGCGCCAGATAGACCTTCTGGTTGGCGACCGAGGCATCGGTGATCTCCAGGGGCGCCGGCAGCATGTCGTCATTGGGAATGTTGAAGACGGTGCCATCGGGCAAAATGCCGGTGGCCCCCACCAGGGCGATGCGGCCAAACCCCAGGTAATCCTCATTGATGGCCAGCGACTGCAAGCCATAGAAATAGTCGGACAGCGCGCTCAGGCGAGCGTGCAGCGCATATTCTGAATGTCTTTGTTGTTGCTGGAAGTGCTGGGGCTTGATGAAGAGCCCCTCACGCCAGATAACCCGATTTCGACTCGACATGGTTATTCTTCTTCTTTTTGCAGTTCCACTTCATCCAGACGCAGATGAACCAGAATTTGATAGGCACGGCCCATGCTCTTGACCTTGATGACCTTGCGCCACTCGGCGCTGTCCGGATCGGCGTAACGTGCGATCACCCCGATGTAACGGGTCTTCTCATCGAGTTTGATGGGCGGCAGATACTTGAACTGGCCGGGCAGCAATGTGTAGTCCTGATGATCCAGGTAGTTCTTGCCAAGGGCCTTCTCCACATCCGCCGTCACCTGGTCATAGTCGGTGGCGAGCAGCTTGGAATCTTCGGCCAGCACCACCACCTGAAACTCGATGGGCGCCGCCTCCCCGCTCTCGTTGGGATTGACATCAGGCTCCGCCAGCAGGCTCAGCCCCAGGGTGGAGGGCTGGTCGCCATTGCTGCCCACCTGGATATCCGGATCCATGGCCACGTCGGCCATCTTGCCCATGGTGGTACACCCGGCCAGGGCCAGCAGACAGGCCCCCAGCATCAGCGCACGTATCATCAAATCAGTCCCTGTTGCTGACGCACGGCCTGGTCATACGCCTGGGCATAGACCTGATGGAACAGCTTGTCGAACCCCTGCTGACGGGCAGAGGTCAACTCGCGGTAGTAGTGCTGGTACATGTTCCAGGCCCAGCCTTCGTCGGCCACACCCGGTGCACCGGTACGACGGTAGTGTTCGAACCGCCCGAGCAGCGCCTCTGGCGAAAACGCCTGCAATATGCTGTCCAGCGCCGCGCCTATGGCCTGCTGGTTTGCGACGTGATGAATGCGCACATTGCGCAGACTCTCGGCCACCGCCGCTGGCGCCGTCAGATGCACAGGGCTCTTCTGCTCGGCGAACATCACCGCCAGGGTCTCGTCATAGTCGAGCCCGAGCCGCAGCGGGTTGTCCTCAATGGGGCGCAGGTGCCGATCCGCCAGCGCTGCCTGATCGGTCTGCAACTGCAGCAGCCCTTCCACCATGGCACGCACCGTCTTGCCCATCTCTTCGAGCATGTCGTGGGCCTGCTGGGTATCCTGCAGCTGCAGGGACTGACCCAGGCCGCGCATCAAGGGGGTCAGCGCCACGTGATCCACCCCATCCAGCGGAGGGTGGTAGTCGGGGTGATTCTCTATGGTGGGCATATCCAGAAATTCTTGGTTCATGGTGTTCTCGACGGCAGAAAAAGGGGCTAGGGATACGGCATCCATATCCGGTTGTGAACGCAGGGGTGCCTGCAGCCGGGAGTCCGCCAGCGGGGACGGCGCCGAGCGCTCCTGCTGCAACGCCAACAAGGGGTCGACTGCCAGGGTGTGCGGATCGGCCATGGTCTGAGCACCGAGCTCGTCGCTGGCCAGCCACTCATCGAGCTGCTCGGAGGGGCGGTTGCCCAGCACCTGTTGCAGGCTCTGCTCGGGGGAGATGGCCCCCAGGTAGGCCCGCATCCGGAACGGGCCGACGATCAGTTCGTCACCCTGCTCGAGATGCACCTTGCGGGCCCGCCCTATGGGCGAGGTCGCACCGTTGATGTAGGTCTGGCCACTCAGATCGCACAGGCAAAAGCGACCGTCGTTGAGCTCGACGCGGGCGTGGGCCGGCATGACGGCCCCCAACCTGTCCCTCAGTTGCCAGTCGTCCTGCTCGGAGGCGCCCAGAGTGCCCCCCATCTCGTCGAAGCGGTACTGCACCTGCTGGCTGCCATCGAGCTGCTCGCTGTTGAGCACCACCAGGGAAAGTTGCTGGTTAAAGTCGTCCACATTCACTCCTGCACTGATTCCGACACTGAATTTCCTGCGCTTATTCCTGTACACAGATAGTCACAAACGGGTCACTCGGCGGTTGGCCGAGAAAGGTACTCCAGCCCAGGCGCGCACTCTGCTCCTCCCCCAATCGCAACCCCCGGGCCTGCTCCTGGCCAAAGCCGAGTCGCAGATCCCAGGCCAACTGGTCGCGCAGGATGAAGGAGACAAAGGTCACCAGGGCGTGAAAGTGCTCCCCGTTCGGGAGAAACCCGAGAAACTGGCCAAAACTCAGGTTGTTGATCTTCAATAAAAACTTGCCGGCGCAGTCGTTCACCTTGTCACCTATGACAAAGTCGCTGCCCAGGGTGGCGCAAGCGCCGCCCAGCCGGTTTTGCTGATCCTGCTGGATGGGCACCTTGCGCCACTGCCAGGCACTCACCTCCACATCCGCCAGATCGAAACAGTGCGCCACCAGACCCGCTACCACCTCGGGGGAGCGACTGGGGCTGGCCAGCATGCCCGCATAAGAGAGCATCTTGGCGCGGTTGACCGGCAGGCTCTGGCAGACTGCCTCGTTACCCAGCCCCACCAGGGCGAACATCAGGCGGGAAAATCCATCCTCGCCGTTGTCCTGAAAACGGACGTGATAGCGATACTTGCGCCAGATCCTGTGCAGCAGCGTCAGCAGGCGGTGATGGAAGAAGTCCAGAAACAGACCCAGCTTCGGCTCCCCCTGCGCGTACTCCCACGCCAGCGAGTCCAGGTAATAACCGGGCATGGGAGACTGGCTGCCATGCAGGCCGAGGAAGGCCACCTCCAGCTCGTGGCGCCCCTTGCCATCTCTACCGATCTGCAACACGTCGCTGGTGGGAAAGCCCAGAGAGGCGGTCGCCTTGAAGCGGATGTTCTCGTCACTCGGCAGATGGTCGAGGCCGCGCTCCTGATCGGCACCGTCCAGCCGGTTGAGCAGCTCAACCAGCTGGAAGAAGTTGAAGCGAGGTGCGTCCCTGGCGGACGTCACATCAGGGAGTGCTGACCGATCTGGACTGGCCATTGATAGCGCTCCTTGTTGTCGAGATTGACCACCTCAAGCAGGTGGAAGGCGTTGACGCTGGCGTACAGCGAGAAGAAGTGCGCCAGCACTGTGCTGAACAGGTAGAGCTCCCCTTCGCTGCCAAAAGCGGACTGGCGAATGGAGAGCACCGACTTGAGTCCGCGCACCGGCATGCCCCGCACCAGACGGTCGACCGGGGTGGTTTCGATCTCCTCGATCCCCGCCAGCCGCTTGCGTGACGCCTGCTCCGCCTGCTTGTCATGCAGCGCGGGGAAATCGTAGGTGCGCAGCACCTGCACCAGGGCATCCCGCCGCAGCAGGGAGACATAGTTGAGCGACAGGTTGGAAATCAGCGTCCAGTGCAGACTGCCATCCAGTGCCGGGCGCAGTGGCCGGGTCGGCCTGATCAGGTTGCGAAAGGTGGCAAACGAGGGCGAGCTGCCGGTCGGCACGCAGATGCTGCCGACCTTGAGACGAGCAGCGCGGGAGCGATTGGTGCAGGTGAGCGTGACCGAGATCGACTCATCCAGATCGACCGTGGTGGTTTCATCACCCCGCACGAACGAAAGGCTGTGCTCGAAACCATCGCCGCTGACCGACTCTCTGACCCGCACCCGGTAATAGAGCGCCAGCCTGTGCTTGGCACGCTCAATCTGGTGCTGGAAACTCTCGAACGGCTGATAGATGCGCGGCGTGCCGCGGGAGCGGCCCAGATTGCCCTCGACCCAGCCCTCAACCTGATCCACCGAGAAGATCTCGAAACTGTCGGCATGGCGATAACTCGCCTTGAGGGGATACTCCGCCTGACGGCCATTGAGATTGACCGGCTCGCTGTCGTGCTGGAACAAATTGATGGCCGGCACGCAGTTGAGCATGAAGGAGTCGGGACGGATCTTGAGCTCCGCCGGCAGGGGCCGATCGAAGCAGAAATGGATCTTGAATTCACTCACCGGCAACGGCTGTTTGGGCCACTCGCCACCCGAGAGTTCAAAGAAGAGGAAGCTTTCCGGAAAGCAGAAGTACTCCTGCAGGATCCGGTAGCCGGAATAGACGTTGTTCGGGTAAGGCAGGAGCGCATCATCACGCTCGAAGCCGACCGATTTCAGCGCCTTGGCCTCCTGGCGAAAGCGCTTGCCATCGATCTCCAGCTCTATGTGGGAGAGCTGGTTGGAGAGCCAGAAGTAGAGTTCATAGGCGGTATAGCTGTCGCCGCCTACTAGGAAGAAACGCAGCTTGTCCAGCTGCAGTTCGCTCAATGGCAGGGGGGCATGTAGTGCTATATCCAGCGAGATGGTGGAGAGATCGTTACCACTTTGCGCCGAAATATGATGGATATCTGCCGGATAGACCCAGGTATCGTGACAGGTCTGAAAATGACAGGTCAGCTCGTCGATGGGCAGGCTGTCGAGCTGGCAACCCTGCCTGACCAGCGCCGGTTGGGCGATGGCCCCCGGAATGACCGAAAACTGCATTATGGTCATGCTGGGTACGGGACGCAGATAGTTGGGCCAGAGCATATTGAGCAGACCATGGGTCAGCTCGGGGAACTCATCCTCGATCTTGGCGCGCAGATTGCCCGTGAGAAACGCAAAGCCTTCCAGCAGACGTTCCACATCCGGGTCGGTATTCTGCTCCGACAGGAAACGGGTGAGTTCGGGATAGGCATCGGCAAATTCGCGCCCTTGCAGGCGCAAAAATGCCAACTCATCCCTGAAGTAATGTTCCAGCGACATTGATCAGACCATGCGGTAGTGACGGTGACTGTCCATATGGACATTGAACGAGGTAACCTGCTCGATATGCTCCAGCCTCACGTGGGCCGTCACCTGAAACGACATCTCAAGCGGACTCGCCTGATGGTCGGGTGAACGCACATCCACATGAATTATCCGCGGTTCATAACGACGGATGCATTGCCGGATCGCCTCACGGATCCGCCCCTTGATGTCCGCACTGCCCTGCGTGGCGTCATTGAGATCGATGACACCCAGCTCGGGAGCACTGCGGCAATTGCCGGGACGGGTATTGAGAACCTGCTCGAGCTGCCGTTTGACAGATGCGATCAATTCCTCAGATTCCGTGCGGGGTGAGGAGCCAAACCCCTCACCCCGGATACGATCAAACAGACTGGCCGCATTTCCTCTATCCCAGGAAGAGAGATACGGCATCGGGCATTATTCCTTGTCCAGTCGACCTACCAGAGACAGCTCGAAGCTGGCCCCCATGTACTTGAAGTGCGGACGCACGGCCATGGCAACCTGGTACCAACCCGGCTCACCTTCCACGTCCAGCACCTTGATCTGGGCGGCACGCAGCGGGCGACGGCTGCGTACCTCTGCCGGCGGGTTCTCCTGATCGGCAACGAACTGCTTGATCCAGCTGTTCAGTTCACGCTCCAGATCCTGACGCTCCTTCCAGGAGCCGATCTGTTCGCGCTGCAGCACCTTGATGTAGTGTGCCAGGCGATTGATGATGAACATGTAGGGCAGCTGGGTGCCCAGCTTGTAGTTGGTTTCCGCTTCCCGGCCTTCCTTGGTGTTCGGGAACACCTTGGGTTTTTGCACCGAGTTGGCAGAGAAGAAGGCGGCGTTGTCGCTGTCTTTGCGCATGGTCAGGGTGATGAAACCCTCTTCTGACAGCTCATATTCACGACGGTCGGTGATGAGCACTTCGGTCGGGATCTTGGCTTGCAGCTGACCCATGGCCTCGTAGACATGCACCGGCAGATCGTGGATGGCACCACCGCTCTGCGGACCTATGATGTTCGGGCACCAGCGATACTTGGCGAAGCTGTCGGTCAGGGAGGTGCCCATCAGATAGGCGGTGTTGCCCCACAGGTAGTGGTCGTGATCCGAGCTGATGTCTTCCTGATAGTTGAAACCCTTGATGGGATTTTCGGTCGGGTCGTACGGCAGACGGGCCAGGAAACGCGGCGCGGTCAGCCCCAGGTAGCGGGCATCCTCCGACTCGCGCAGTGCGCGCCACTTGGTATAGGACGGACCTTCGAAAACCGATTTGAGATCCTTGATGGAGGAGAGATCGGTGAAATTGTCGACGCCGAAGAAGGCGGGGGCAACCGAGGAGATGAAGGGGGCATGGGCCATGGCGCCAACGGCACTGACATACTGCATCAGCTTGATGTCGGGTGAGCTGTGGGTGAAGGCGTAATCACCTATCACGGCACCGACGGGCTGACCGCCAAACTGGCCATAACCGCTGGAATAAACATGCTTGTAGAGACCAGACTGGGTGATTTCAGGAGAAAACTCGAAATCCTCCAGCAACTCTTCCTTGGTCGCATGCAACACCTGGATCTTGATGTTTTCACGAAAATCGGTGCGATCCACCAGCAACTTGAGTGAACGCCAGGAAGACTCCATCTCCTGCAGGGCATTGGCATGCAGGATCACGTCCATCTGCTTGCTCAGCTTCTTGTCGAGCTCGACAATCATGCTGTCTACCAGCGCCTTGTTGACCGGATCGCTTGTGGTACCGTTATCAAGGATATTGGCGATCAAGGCGGCAACGCCTTGCTTGGCGACACTGTAGCCTTCATCGACCGGGGTGATGCGAGCCTGCGCCATGATTTCGTCCAGCAAGGACGAGGGAGCGGTACTCGCCCCCGCTTGAACCTGTTCTTCGACCAAAGACATGTTTTATTCCTTTCTCGTCAATCAATCCAACCAGCCGATCACTCGGCAGGTTTAATCAAATCCAGCTCCTTGAGCAGTTGCTCACGAGCCTCATCACTGGACAGCAGATCCTGCAAACGATTGCGGAAGGAGGGAATATTTCCCAGTGGTCCCTTCAGGGCAACCAGCGCCTCGCGCAGTTCCAGCAGCTTGCGCAGCTCGGGTACCTGCTGGGCCACTCGATCAGGAGTGAAGTCTTCCAGAGACTGGATCTTGATCGAAACCGGCATCTCCTCCTGGTTGTTCTCTTCCAGGCGATTGGGAACGGAAAAATTCAGTTCCAGTGCGGATTCTTTCATGACGGAAGAAAAATTATTCTTGTCGATGGAGACGGTCTGACGCTCCTCGATAGGCGTTTCTTCGGCACGTCCCTTCATATTGCCTACCACCATCATGGTCAGCGGAAGTTCAACTTCTCCCTGCTGCCCACCGGTTGCCGGCACATATTTGATATTGATACGTTCTTTGGGCGCAACAGTGGCGCCATCGATACTTTTTCCCATGCTCTAAATACCAAGTTATGGATCAGCTCAGACCCAAAAGCTTATAGCCGATGGCTTAACCAACAACTGTCAAAAATGACAGTTGACGATATCGCTGGATAGCGAAAGGAAAAACCATTGGCCGATTGATATGTTTTTGATACATAAAGAGCAGATACTCTAATAATCAGAAACACAATATGCATCTTGTTATTCCACTCATGCCTCTGCTCTTTGTCAGCGGTCATATTGGCTTAAGAGCCACTTGCGACAAATGGTATATTTATATATTTACCCACGTCAACAGAACATTAAATAAATTAGATGCCATAATAATAAAAAACCAACAAAAACAATTAGTTACAAAAACACCAAAGAATAAAACAAAAACAACCAATATATATGCATCATATGTGGAAGGAAAAATGACATACGATTCAATGAGTGAGCTAAAAACTAAATCAGTTTACTCGCACCTACCTACGACAAGTGTTGGCGCAACAAGACAGATGCGCTGCCGGCGTCAATAACTGGCGCACAGAGTAAAACTCTCTGACATTGATAATAAATAATCATGATGGGTATGCTTCATATCCACGAAAAAAACAAAAAAGTTAATAATCAAAAAACTCTTTTGATAAATTCAAGTTCATGAATCATGGGGCAATCATTTAATGATATAAATCAACATGATGGTCTACCCTATTGGCGCCAGCTTCCGCTGCTGAGAAAACCAGTGCTGCGCCAGCTTCTGACCGGCACTCTTTTCCTTCTCCGTCATGCCTTTTTCCAGCTCATCACGTGCCTTGGTTGCATCATGATTGCCATCCGTAGCCGCGAGCAGATACCACGCATAAGCATGCAGTCGATTGCGAGGTGCCCCCAATCCCTGCTCACGCATGATCCCCATGCGATACTGGGCAGATCTATGATGCGCGTTGGCAGCCAATCGATACTGTTTGAGGGCTTGCGCATAATCCTCTTTGCCGCCCAGCCCCAACCGCAGCATCTCACCATAGGCATAGTAGGCATCGACATTGCCCTGCGCTGCCGCCTGCGAAAAACGCTGGCGAGCGGCGGCGAGATCCCCGCGCTCTTGCAGCCATTGCGCCAATGCAAGCTGAGCCTGGCTAAAACCGCCCTCTGCGGCACGCGTCAACCAATGCTCTCGCGCCGCAGCATCGCTCTGTTGCAGGCTCAACTGATATTCGGCTTCATGAGAACCATTGCCAGCAGCCAGCTCCAGCCAATAACGACCCAAGGCAAGATCCTGAACGACCTTTTCTCCTGCCAGATAAGCCTGCCCCAGCCACAGTTGAGCTGGCGCAGACCCTGCATTGGCAGCCCGCTGATAGAAACTGAACGCCTCCTCAGGTGCGGCCTTGCGTGCCAGGATCAGCAAGGCATCCGGTTGCTGCTGGGCAGCTGCCTTCTCAAACCAGCGCAGCGCCACATCGCTCCGTTTACTTACCCCTTGCCCCTGCTCGTAGCGCAATCCCAACTGATATTGCGCGTCGCGATTGCCTTGCTCGGCGGCTTTCTCCAACCATTTGACGGCATCCACATCGGCTCCAGGCTGCTTGGCATACCATTGCCCCAGGATCAGTTGCGCTTCGGCATGATCCCGTTTGGCTGCCTGCTCGAACCAGTCGAGGCACTCGCTTACCAGCTTGCCTTTGTGCTGCTGCTGACAATTCCTCCCCAGCTGATAACTGGCTTCACGGTTGCCCAGCTTGGCCGAGCGCTGCCACCAGTTCTCGGCCAATTGAGGATTCTTTGGCTCGCCAAGACCCACCTGATACCAGCTTCCTACCTGCAGAGCCGCTTTTCCCCGAATGTCGGCATCCGCAGCCAAAGGCCCTGTTTGATCCGCGGCCTGCTTCATCCAGTGCATCGCCTCGGGATAATCGGGCTTGGCGGCCAGGCGATTGGCCAGTTCATATTGCGCCTTACCCTGCCCCTGGTGGGCGGCTTGAGTCAGTTCGGATTCGGTCTGTAACGTCGTTGTAGTACAAGCGGCGAGCCAATGGGTCGCCAGTACCAACCATAATGTGCGGTATGTCATTGTTTGTATCTGCGAATAATTAAGATGGTAGGGTGGCTGTGTACATAATTATTTCTTACAACCAGATAGACTTTCTATTGCTCATCAACTTTCTTTAAATAGACCTTATTATGGTAATTTCCGTGCTGCCTAAGAATATTATTGCTCGTTCACATGATCCAGCTTGACCAGGTCCAGACCCAGCTTGCTTCCCTCATTTAACAGTTTGTCGAGAATATCGGTTCGACAAATAAATCCTGTATATTGATCTGCATCTATATCCCAAAGCACAACTTCATATCCTCGCGCTTGCAGCCACAAGTCATAAAGCACCAACATGCTCCAAACCGATGCCTCCTCACCCGGCTCTGAACAAGTGAAGTGATCCTTCAAGCCGTGAATATCCGCCAATGCATTGCCCTGTAACTCAACCTCCTCAACGTCTCGCCAGTCAATATTGAGACACACCCAATGTTCATTAGAGTTGAATTCAACAAGTGCTGACACAATGCCGCCCTGTAGCTCATCGGCATGGGTATTCATCAGCGCGTTCAATCTGCTGGCTCTGATCTCTTCAGGCAGAGGGGATAGTAAAATTGATAGAAGCCATTTCTTTCTTCGTCTTTCGACATAGACCATGAGAATCAACAGGGGCGACAAGATAATGACGGAGAGGAGCAGGAATAGTTTTTTTATCGCCTTCACCTTTCTTTCTCGATTTTTTCATACAGAGCCAAGGGTGCCAAGCAACACCGCCGCAGCACCAAAACGATGCTCGGTTCGCGATGTATCGATCACGCAGGCAACGCATGATCGATAAAAGCAAACTACTCCTGTACCCAGAACAACATGTCGTCCTTGTTGACATGGGTTTGGGAAGGTAAACGCTGCCCTTTGCGAAGCTGCCACTGCTCATCGGTCAGGTTGCAGCGCCAGTTGCCATCCTGCTCCACCATTGAACCCGGCATGGCAATAGGATGTTGGGCTACTCGCAATGCCTGCCATTTCTCTGCAATACCATTGGCTCTGGCATAATCCACCAGATCCTTGGGGTAATAGCGCATGTCTCGATAGCTGCTGTCATCCAGCTCATAAAGCAGGGTGACCAGCGCCGCTTCAAAAGCCCAATAGCCAAAGTAGATGGCATGCTTTGCCTTGTGCCTGTCGTGCCAATAGCACTCTTTACACCCCTTGTACCATCCTTTGAGGTATTGTTTGATGCTCGCCTGACGCTCAACCTTGGTGGGATTTACACCATCTCCCTTGATGGCATCAAATAGCGGGCGATACACCTCGGGAATATAGGATTCTGGGCCTCGAGGGAAGCCAGGATAACCCAAGCGGGCCAACAACATGCTCCACAGTGGGTCGTCGTCCCCTTCCGGATTCTTACTGATATAACGCACCAACTCGGGCAACATCTCATCCTGGCCATAGAGGATGCTTAATGAAAACATCCAGAGCAGATATTGATAGGCATCTTGCTCCCAGTAATAAAACTGTTCATCTGGAAACTCTTTTTTATGGCGTAAAAACTCTTTAGTGACGACGCCTAGCTGAGCAATAACCTCTTCATGAGAGACCCCGCCAGAATAAAGCAAGATCAGATGTTCAAGATTATCCATAAACATGCCAGCACTGGCACCAGAGCGAGTAGGCAATCCTGCTGGGTCACTCCAGCGTTCATGGTGAGGATCATTTATCCAGCTCCACCACTCCTGGTCAAAATAGAGCGATTCTTTGTAGTCTTCTAGCTGAACCAAGAAGAAATCCTCAGATAATAGTGGATCTCGACGCTGCTCAATAAACGAACTCATTTTCTACTCCTACTTGACCGGGATAGTACCGATAGCATCGGCATTCTTATTCAACTTGGTGATCTGAATCACCTCACCAGACTCATCGACGATCATCAACCAAGATTCATATTTTTGTTTTCTGATATCCGCCAATAGCTTTTTATCTGCTATTTCATCCGGTAATCGCCTTTCTATCCACAAATTGCTCATCTGCTTGCCCGACCCCTTGGTCATCGACAACAACTGGGTGCTCTTGGTGCCATCCTCGTCGATATACTCCCCCCCTGCCGTCCGAAACTTGGTCTCGGTCACCACGTAGGGAGGCGGAGGATTGGTGTTCTTGTAGATACCATCGATGCCCCGCCCTCTGGGCTTGTCATTCAGGCTACGTACCCGGCGATGTTCTGGCAACAGGTTCTCGAACTTGTGATTTGCCATCCAGTTGTCGCTGATGATCTCGCCATAAATCCCTTTCTTGGAGCGGCTCAGGATCTTGAGATCCACTTTGACGACATCATCCGGCAGCGGGTGGATAACGGTGCCACCGGGCACGGCCTTGTAACCAGGGGAATGCTTGACCGCCTCTTTCTCCAATCCCGCGGCAATCTCATCGAGGGATTTGAGCACGGGCCCCATGGCAGCAGGCAACATCTGACCTGCCTGTGACTGCATTTGCAGCACCAGGCGCTGGGATTGTTCCAGCCAGATCCTGACCGATGCTGGTGCCAATCCTTTTACCTTGCCGATCAAACTGGTCAGCGATCTGACGGCATCGTCCAGATAGCCCAGCAGCACGCTGACAGCGATCTGCCCTCTCAACCCCCTGATCTGACCGGCAAATCCTTTCAGAACCTTGTCGAGGCGCGAGATACCCAGCACTTTCTTGACCTTGGGGTCACTGAGAAACGTCAACACGGGTACCATGGCGGGTCTGATCGCCTTGGTGGCATCACCGCCCGCCTTACGGACAAACAGGAAGATGATTTTCAACACCCCCTTGAGCGCAGAACCCAGTGACGGGATCAGACCTATCAGGGTAAAGCTGAGGAAAACCCATTTCTCCGGCTGCTTGGGATCACGGGAAATATCCCGGGCATTGGCAATAAGGTCGCGACAATCCAACACCTGATCGACCACGGGAATAAGACCCAACACCGCATTGGCGGCGATTTGTCCCGCACTTTGGTTGGGATTGAAATCCCCCTGGAGGGCCTCCCAAATCCACTGCAGGCTGGAAGCAACCCCCTTCTTTACCGCCTCTGCACTTTGTTTGACATAGGCAGCGCCGCCGGACACAGCTTTATCCAGGTGGTCATAGAGCTGCTCAAACAGATCGTTACCGAACATATCAGCCCTCGTCACTCAGACTGTCGAGATGGCCGGTGAGGGCCGAGATGGGCTCACGGGGCAAATCGACAAAGTTGTCCTGCACGTCATAGCTCACAGAAGCAGTACCAGCGGGCACCTCCTCAAGCAGCGCCATACCTTCACCGTCCAGAGTGCCCTCCCTCACAGAGCCATCGCTCAACACAGCTTTATAGGGGGTCCCTGCCAAGGGCATCAGTTCGGAGTCGAGGTGATAGAACTTCATCCAGTGTTTATTTGGGGCATCCAACATTTCCTCTAAACTCTTGGGGATCTGGCCCGCCCAACCGGAGCCGGAGCCTGGACTGCCGCCCGAGTTCATCTTGATGGTGGGGCCGACCAGAGTGACGCCACCGCCATCGACCTTGATGAAACAGCCACCGACCTTGACGGTAATTTCAGAGCCCGCCTCCAGCACCACCTTGGCACCCGCCTTGACATGCACCTCCTGCCCCGCCTGGGTAAGCCAGCTCTGACCGAGTTTTTGATGCATGGACGCATCCACAGTCAGCGAGTAGTCAGCCTTGATATGATCCCGCTTCTCCCCTTCAACGGTCAGATGGTCGTTGCCTAGACTGGGCGGTGCCCCCTCCTCACCCGGCACCTTTCTGACGCGAGTGACCCGCTCATTGTCGATATCGGTGTGCTGGTCGTGCTTGATGTGCCAGGCCGCATCGTTCTCGATGAGTACGTTTAGATCTTTCTGACCGTGGATGTAAATCTCTTCCTTGCCCGCCTGGTCTTCGAAGCGCAGCTCGTTGAACCCTTCACCCTGATGGGTCTCGGTGCGCAGCACGGTACGGGTCTTGTTGACCGGCAACTCGTAGGGTGGCCGGTTGGTGGCGTGGAAGGTGCGACCGGTGACGATGGGCTGGTCCGGGTCCCCTTCCAGAAATGAGACGATAACTTCATGGCCGATGCGCGGAATCGCCATCATGCCGTATTGGCCGCCGGCCCAGCCTTGGGATACACGCACCCAGCAGGAGCTCTGGTCGTTGGAGCTGCCGTATCTGTCCCACGGGAACTGTAGTTTGACCCGGCCATGTTCATCGCAGTAAATCTCCTCCCCTTCGGGGCCGACCACCACGGCGATTTGCGGGCCGTCCACCATCGGCTTGTAAGGCGCCTGTGGGCTGCCGATGCGCGCCCGCCAGCTGGTGCTGGCTTTGACCACCGCAAATTCGTTGTGGTAGACGGTCGGGCCGCTGCCCCCCTCCTCTTCCAGCGCCTGCGGCTGCAAGCCGGTGTGCTGGATACGCACGATTTGCCAGTCGGTGTTGAGGCTGCCGTTGGGATGTTCGGTCAGCGAGAAGCTCTGCCCTGGCAGCAGGGCTGCGCTGTTGGACTTGCCACTGCCCGCCACGGCATCATTGCGAAGGGCATCGAGTCGGTGCTGGGCAAACGCCTTGCCACTACCGTCCTGCTTGTAACGGCCCGGGAAGTCGAAGTGCTGATAGGTGCCCCGCTGGTGTTCCAGCTCTGCCCCCACCTTCTTGTGGGAGAGGCCATAGGCCGGGGTCTTGAAGCTGTAGTCTTTGAGCTCCACGTCGCTGGGTCGCACCGCCTCGCGGTAGTGAAACTGGCGCACATAGGGGCCCTGCTCCAGCGAGCGGTTGCCGAGGTTGAAGAAGAGCGCGGGGCCGGCGGTCAGGGCCGCCGCATCGTCGGCAAAGACGATGCGGTGTTTGCCGGCGTCGAATTCATGGAAGTAGAAGAGCCCCTCTTCGGCGGCGAGCCGGTTGACGAAATCGAGGTCGGTCTCGCGGTACTGCACGCAGTATTCCCGCTGGGCGTGCTCGTTTTTCAGCGCAAAGGCGTAGTCTGTGATGCCGTGCTCTTGCAACAGGACGGAGAGGATTTCGTCAGGCTTTTGCGCCTGGAAGATGCGCGAATTGTGGCGAAGCGAGAGCCGCCACAGCGCCGGCTGTACCATGAGCTGATAGCGGGTACGGCGAAAACCGCTGTCCCCTTGTGCAAAATCACTCACTACCCCGCACACCCGGCGCTGCAGCTCGCCGTTGTACCACACTATCAGCTCGCACGGCTGGTCCAGCACGGCACCGAAGTCGACATCGGGCTCGGGGCTCGCCAATTCCAAACGCAGCTGGAAAGGCCCGTTCAGCGCCTCTTCCAGCACAAACTCGGCCACAACGAAGGTGCTCTCGAGCAGTGCCCCCACCTTGACGGTAAATTGTAATCCTGTGCTGTCTGCCATCGGTGAGCGCCCCTGAGATGTCATGCGGCCCCTCATATTCGGGAGCCATTCAAACCGAGTGAGAGATCCGCCATCGCCCCGGCGTTGCTGACACCATGGCTACCGCACGCCCTTGACGGCGTGCGGCAAGACGTGAACTCGTCTTTTTTCTTGTGCCCGCTTTTGCAGAGCAAACGGAAACAAGAAAAAATCGCTGGGATGGAAACGTGGATAGAAGGCCGCGGGAGATGCCCGTCAAACACGCAGATGGCAAAAGGGCACCGCAAGCAGTGCCCTTGTGTATACGGTTACGCTTCGATCGGAGCGCGCCAGTCGTCCGCACCCGAGGTGCCGGCCACTGTATGTTCCCAGTCAATCTTGCGATAGGCCAGGGAGACCTGGATCAGCTGGGTGAAGTCGGACTTCGCCGGATCCTGGCAGTGCGGCATCTGGCAGTCGATGTCGACTATGGTGGCATCGGTCAGCACAGTGCTGAAGAAGTGCTCCTGTTTGCCTTCAACCGAGGTGCGGTACCACTTCAGGGTTACTTTCGGCAGCATCTCGCCGGAGGCCAGGGAGTTGTACATCAGCGGCACGGACTTGTTCAGGGCGACGGTGAACTTGAACGGCTTGTGGACGCGCTGGCCGGCAGGCTGACCGGATTGCGGATCGGTCGGCACTGTGACGACGTGTTGGAACTCTTGCACCAGCATCTCGTCTTCGTGGCCTTGCACGAAGATGTTGCCGACGGAGTCGGAGGTGAAGGCACCGGCGGTGATGTTGCCCTGAGTCTTACCTTCGATGCTGATATAACATGGAGTTGGCATGGGTATGCTCCTGATAGATTGGTGAAATGAGATAGCACTCGACCAAACCCTTAGCAGTGACCATGCCAAACATTTTTTAACTTATAAAACATATAGTTAAAGACAAGCTACACGCCATTCTCACCGACGAAGCGCAATTAGTTGCGCGATTGGAATATATCCCTGCCAAATATTGCACCCTTGGCACTTATAGCTAAATAGGGCGCAACTTGTTGCTCATGACAGAACTTACACCTGCCATAGAGCACACTCATCCATCACAGTGTCGCAAATGAATTGAAGGATGAAGCAAGATGGGCGCCCCCGAAGACCGCCGTCCGGGTTCAGGCGGGAGGAGAGATGAGTGGGAAGAAAAGCAATGGATGCCATGTCAAAGCAAACACCCCGAGCACTCGGATTGCTCGGGGTGTTGCCATGCATGAGATGACAAGGCGCTTTGCCACTGGGTGGTGCCCTGCCAGATGAAGGACATTGCGCCTGACGAAAGATTCTGGGTGAATGCGGCCCGCGAGGAAACGCTGGCCTGATAACAAAAAAACCGACCATAGGGTCGGTTTTGGTGGCATTCGGCCAGGATGCGCTCACCATCAGCGGGATCTCGCCCAACTGACAGCTTCGGCGGCATGGCTGGGCCTATCTGCTTGTCGAGCCCGGAGACGTGTTGCACCAGCAAGCACTGGAAAAACAAAAGGGCCTGTCTTTCGACAGGCCCTTTTGCTTTATTTGGCGGTGAGGGAGGGATTCGAACCCTCGATACGTTGCCGTATACACACTTTCCAGGCGTGCTCCTTCAGCCACTCGGACACCTCACCAAATTTTCTCTCACATTTTCAGGTGCCTGAGTTGCACCATCGCTTGCGGACCATGCCGCGGCGACGGGGCGTAATGTAAGGGATGCGGTGTCCTGGGGTCAACGCAATTTTGCGGCTTTCAGTCTGTTTGCTCAAGAACCGAGCCAACTGCGCAAAATCTTGTCACCCCAGCCCTTCTTTGATCAGGTTGCCGGCTGTTCGTGGCTGTGTTCGCCTTTCAATGCCTCTTCCAGCGAGCCATAAAACTCCAGCTGACCGGGTACGGGACGCACCTTGGCCCGCGCCAGGGTCTTCAGCGGCTGAAACTGCAATTCGGCGACCCGCAATTGCACCCCGGCCTTGGCCATCTGCTTCTCAAACTGCAGGAAGGCGGAGAGGCCCCCCGCATCCAGAATGGAAACGGCCTCCATCTGCAATACCAGCAGCTTGTGTCCCTTGACCTGGGCGACCAGCTCGCCAAAGACCCGCTCGGCGGCGGCGAAGAACAGGGGACCGTTGATCTTGTAGAGCAAGGCGTCTGCCGGCACTTCGTGGGCATAGCGCTTGTGATCCGCCAGATCGTGCAGCCTGGTCATCTTGGCGATTTCACGCATGAACAGGAGTGACGCCAGGATCACCCCGAAGGTGATGGCAATCACCATGTCGAAGATGACTGTGAGCGAGAGGCAGACCACCAACACCAGCACATCGGACTTGGGCGCGCGACGCACCAGCTCCACCACCTTGTGCGCCTCGCTCATGTTCCAGGCGACGATCAGCAGCAGCGCGGCCATGGCCGAGAGCGGCAACCAGGAGAGCCAGGGCGCCAGCACCAGAATGGCCGCCAGCACCACCAGGGCATGGATGATGCCGGAGACAGGCGACGTCGCCCCGGCCCGCACGTTGGCGGCGGAACGGGCAATCGCGGCAGTTGCCGTGATGCCGCCGAAGAAGGGCGCCAGTATGTTGCCCAGCCCCTGCCCCACCAGCTCGGCGTTGGAGCTGTGCTTGCGCCCCGTCATGCCATCGAGCACCACGGCGCAGAGCAAGGATTCGATGGCTCCCAGCATGGCCATGGAGAAGGCTGCCGGCAGCAGCCGCTGAATGGCAGCCAGGTTCCACTCAACCGGAGCCCCATCCGGCCCGGGCAGGGCCCATGGCATCACCAGAGTCGGGGCTATGGGCGGGATCCCCATGCCCTGAGTACCATCGGCAAGGGTATAACTGAACTTGCTGCCGATGGTGGCCACATCGACCCCGAAATAGTGCAGACCGAACCCCAGCCCCACCCCCACCAGCACGGCGGGCAGGTGACCTGGAACCGGCAACCGCAGCCGTGGCCAGAGCAGCAGCACGGCCAGGGTCGCAACCCCGACCAGCGTATCCCCCCATTGCCAGCTTGGCAGGGCTGACGCCAGCGCCTCGACCTTGCCTATGTAGGTTTCCGGCATCTCGGGCACATGCAGGCCAAAGAAGTCCTTGATCTGCAAAGTGGCGATCACGATGGCGATACCACCGGTAAAGCCCAGAGTCACAGAGGGCGGAATGTACTCGATAAGGCGTCCAAGCCGGGCCATGCCCATGGCCACCAGAAAGAAACCCGAGATCAGGGTCGCCATCAAGAGGCCACCCACGCCAAATTGCTGGGCCACCGGATAGAGGATCACCACGAAGGCGGCGGTCGGCCCCGAGATGGAGAAGCGGGAGCCACCGGTCACGGCGATGACGATGCCGGCTATGATGGCGGTGTAGAGACCGTGTTGTGGCGGCACGCCACTGGCAATGGCCAGCGCCATGGCCAGCGGAATGGCGATGATGCCGACCGTGATGCCGGCGATCAGATCGCGGCCAAAGCGGGGAAGGCTGTAGGGTTCATCAATACAGGATTGGCGTAAAGCAATGGCCAGCTTCACGCTTTGCAAAGGAGCTTGGTTGTGCATGTATATCGTAATACCAGAAGAGGGAGACAAAGGCCGGATTGAACCGGCGCCCGATCATCATCAAGGGCCGGCAGAGCTGTCGACACGGCGATGGTATCCTGAGCAACCATACCCCAGCCGATGAAATATTTCGATGGGCGGGATCAATGAATGGCCGTTACCACGCAAAATTGCCGTTTATTGTCCACATATCGCCGCCTTTTCTCACCATTACGCCGAACTTTCACTTCGCCTGCTAACTAAATCCTGACGCATCCACATCGCTCACCTTATCCGTCACGCCTCTCCCTGAGTCAGGGCTCCAGTTCTCCGGCGTGCGGCGCCACTGTCACCCGCCGTTCAGCAAGCCTGCCGTGTGACTCGCCATCGAGGGCGGCCTGCTCCCGGCCAGCCGCTAATGTGCCAAAACGAAAAAGTGACAGGCAAAACGCCGTCTCAAGCTGCTGATTGTGCTGAAAATAGTCCACAACGACCAAGTTTTGGGCAAACGGGCCGAAATTCCATTTTTTGCATCGGGTCGCGGGTTGACACCCGGCCGACAGGCTATTAATATCCGCACCGTCTCAACGAGACAGGCAATTCCTCCTTAGTTCAGTCGGTAGAACGGCGGACTGTTAATCCGTATGTCACTGGTTCAAGTCCAGTAGGAGGAGCCAATTCCCTCGTAGTTCAGTCGGTAGAACGGCGGACTGTTAATCCGTATGTCACAGGTTCAAGTCCTGTCGAGGGAGCCATCTTCTAAAGCCCAGCCTTTTGGCTGGGCTTTTTGCATTCTGCCGTCCGGCTCGCGCTGCCCGCCATCACGGGTTGTGAGCGACGGGGATCCCCCTGACCACCATTTCGCGCCATAATCAGCGCAACCTCACCTTCTTCAGGAGTTTTCATGCGCCGTTTCAACTTCATGCTCAATGGCAGCCGCTTGATGATGTTTCCCTTTTATGTGTCCATTCTGGTCTGCGTGGCCCTGTTGATGGTGAAGTTCGCCATGCAGCTTTATGCCCTGTGCATCGACATCGTGGACATTCACTACATGGACCTCATCACTGGGGTGCTGACCCTGGTGGACTTCATACTGGTAGCCCAGATGCTGATCCTGGTGGCCATCTGCGGCTATGTGCAGTTCATTCAAACCCAGGAGCAGCGCGAGGCACTCGGCAACAACTGGCTCAGCAAGATCAACTTCGCCTCCTTGAAACTCATCGTCATCAACTCTCTGGTCACCATCGCCGGGATCGAGGTACTCAAGGCCTTCCTGGATGACGGGGTCGGCAACGAGGTGGAGATGAAGTGGTCTGTGATAGTGTTTCTCGCCTTCTCCACCGCGGCGCTCATCTACGCCATCACGGAACGGCTGGCGGATCACAAATGACCCAACCCTGTTTTCATTCAGGATTTATTCATCAAGAGCGGAATTGATAACTCTTTTCATTACCTTTACTGCATTGTAAACTTGCTCCCCCGGGCTGGACTGCCCGGGCGCTGGAGCACCTATGACAAGCCTTTCCCTCTCACCACGACACTGCTGGCAGTGGCTGGCCTATCACCATCAGGCCGCCGAGGGCTCCCTCTATCTGATGTTCTTCTCCGGCTTGCTGCTGTGGGAACCGTTGACCCCGCTCTGGTCGCTGGCACGCTGGAATCTGTTTCTGCATGTGATGCTCTCGCTCACCCTGTTCCCCCTGCTGTTTGGCGCCTTCTGGCTCTCCCATCGCAGCCTGCTGAACAAGAGCCGCAAACCTTTCTTGCGCACCACGGGGCGCATCATCGAAGGTCTGCTGCTGGTTTGTCTTGGCAGCGGTTTGCTGCTGATCCTGCATGGCACCCCGGGCGACACCCTGGGCTCGCTGAGCAGCTGGGCCCACTGGCTGAGCGCTCTAGCGTTGACTCCTCTGGTGCTGCGCCACGCCTGGCGCTGGACCATTCTGAAATGGCGTTCCTGATCCCATGCTGAAGTTGCTGTTTTCCTGCCTGCTCACCACAGCACTGCTGCTGGGTACCCATACTGCCGCGGCCCAGCAGATGGGCGCGGCCATGATCGCCTATGACGAGGGCGAGACCCATCGCCTCGTCACCGCCAACCTGAGCGCAGGATCTGTCACTCTGCTGGCACGAGACAACGGCAAGCGGCTCAAAGAGGCCCGCTTTGGCGGTGATCTGCGCCAGTTGGCCCGCGCAGGCGACGGCACCCTGCTGGTCACCGATTACAGCGGCGATCGGTTGCTGCTGCTGGATGAGGATCTCGACCTTGCGAAGGTGATCCCCACCGGCCATAGACCCTATGGGGTCATCTTCGATCCCAAGCGGCAGTGGTTCTGGGTCACGCTGTTTGAGGCAGGCCGCCTGCAGGCCTACGACACCTCAGGCAGACTGCAGCTGGATGCGGCCAGTGCCGAAACCCCGCGCGGGCTGGCGCTGACCAACGACGACCGCCTGCTGCTCACCCACGCCATGACGGGCCAGCTCGCCATCTATGATCTCGGCAAGCTCGAGAGCGGAGCCAACGGCACCACCCTGCCCAAGCCGCACCTGATCACGTTGGCCGAGACCCACAGCGATACGCCGAGCGACTCCCAGGGCTTGCCGCGCCTGCTCGATGGCATCACTATCTCCCCCGATGGCAGCGAAGCCTGGCTGCCACATGTGCTGTGGAGTTTCGACCACCCCTTCCAGTTTCAGAGCACCGTCTTTCCGGCCGTCTCCATCATAAATCTCGATGAGGAGAAAGAGCGGGTAGATGAAAGAAAGCAGCTCTTTTTGCAGATCAACCTGCCGAGCGTCGGCAACCGCAGCCAGATCGTCTCCAACCCGTTCGCGGCGCGCTTCGCCGCCGACGGCAAGCGGATCTACCTGACCCTGGCGGGCTCGGAGGATCTGCTGGTGTTCGACCTGTCGCGCAGCGGCAAGCAGAACAGCAACCGCCACCGCCGCAAGAAGTTTCAGGGGGGCGCCAAGGCGACCCAGCTCCTTCGCCATCTGCCGGGCCAGAATCCGCGGGATCTGCTGATCGATGGCGACCACCTACTGGTGCACAACGCCATGGGGCAGGATCTCACCCGTCTCAACACCGGCGGCAGCGGCCCCTTCGCCCGGGTCACCGTCGATCAGCCGCACTTCGCCAAACTGGTGGAGACGGATCCCCGCCCCGAGGCGCTCAAGCGCGGCGAGCGGCTGTTCAACTTGGGCAACACAGCTTCCAACTCACGCTTCCCCATGGCGGGGGACAACTGGATGAGCTGCAACTCCTGCCATCTGGACGGGTTCAACTTCACCAACCGCTATCTGATGGCCGCCCATCGCCAGCAGAGCAGCGATAACGCCATCAATGGTCACGCCAACCTCGCCAACATGGTGGCGGGGGACTTTATCGGCGAATACCTGCGCATGACCCAGCAGACCCAGGGCGGCATGGGCCATGACACCCGCGATGGCGCCGAGGCAGTTGACCCCGCCAGGCCCCAGCCCGAGGTGAAGGCCATGATGGAAGACTTGCACGCCTTCGTGACCGCCGATGGCAACCTCCCCTATCTCGCCAACTGGCTGCGGCTCGATGCCCCGCGCACGGATCCGGCCAAGGCGCCGACCACCCATCCCAAGGAGTGGCTCAACTCCGCCTCCTGCCAGAACTGCCACCAGCAAGCGTTCCAGGATTGGAGCGAGAGCAACCACAGGCTGATGGGCAACTCCCACCCCTACTACAAGGTGGTGCAGGCGTTGGCCCGCCAGACCGAGGGCGAAGCGTTCGGCCAGTGGTGCCAGGGCTGCCACATGCCCCAGCAGGTGATGAACGGCCAGCAGGATCTGCCCAAGGGCTCCCATATGTTCGAGCAGGGCGGCGCCTCGCTGATCGCGGCCCACCAGAAAGGCGAGCCCGTGGTGGAAGAAGGCACAAGCTGCGTGCTCTGCCATCGCATCACCCGGCTCGAGGATGCCGGTGGCAACAGCGCCTTTACCGTGAATTTGAAAGACCGCGAGAGCTATGTGTTCGAGGATGCCGCCGGCGGCAGCCTCAAGCACTGGCTGGCCGAGCGGCAGATCAACGCGCGCCCCGCCATGCACAAGGCTTCCTACCAGAAGGATTTCTACCGCGATGCGGCCCTGTGCAAATCCTGCCACAACGAGTTTGCCCCGGGCACAGGCGCCAATATCGTCAACACCTGGGATGAGTGGGAGAATTCCAGCTTCGCCAAGGCGGACGATCCCGCCAAGCTGCGCAGCTGCATCGACTGTCACATGAACCCGGAGCCGGGGAATGGCGGCGCACCGGTGGCCGGCCAGTCCACCGAAAACGGCACAGTGAAAGAGCGGCTCTATCGCCACAACTTCACCGGCGCCCAGCATCAGCTGGTGGGACTGCGCAACCCTGAACTCGAGCAAGAGAGCCTGGCGCTGTTGCGATCCAGCGCGACGCTCTCCGCCCGCATCGAAGGGGCTGCCGATCGCCGCCAACTGGTGGTGCGGGTTGCCAATACCGGCGCGGGCCACGCCCTGCCCACCGGGGTCGCCGATTTTCGCGAGCTCTGGCTGGAGCTGACCGTCACCGACGCCAGCGGCAAGCGGGTGCTCAAAAGCGGCCAGCCGGTGGCTGGCGCCGTGCCCGAGGACGCGCGGCTGTTCAGAAAGGTGTTCGGCGATGCCGACGGCAAGCCGGTGGGGCTCAAGTTCTGGCGTTACGCCAAGCTGCTGGCGGATACCCGCATCCCGGCCGATGGCTGGCGCGATGAAGCCTGGCCTCTGCCGGCGGATGCCCGTGGGCCCTTCCAGGCCGACATCAAACTCAATTTCCGCACCTACCCCAAGTGGGTCAATGATGCGGTGCGCGCCGCCGAGCCGAGCCTCCCGGAGCCACCCATAGTGCTGCTCAACCGGTTGCAACTCACCTTGCAACCCACCTCCCCTACGCCTGACACGGAGCCTGAATCCTGATGTTTGCAAGTTTTCTCATTACCCTGCGCGAGGGGCTGGAAGCCTTTCTGCTGGTGGGCATCTGCCTCTCCTATCTCGCCAAGCTGGGGGCGAGCCGTTACAACAAGTTCATCTATCTGGGGGTGGGGTTGGGCCTCGTCGCCTCTCTGGTGGTGGCCTTCCTGTTCCAGGTGGTGGTGAGCCAGTTCGAGAGCGAGCGCTACAACCACCTGCTGATGGCGGGGATCCTGATCTTCGCCACTCTGGTGCTCACCTACATGGCGGTCTGGATGCAGAAGCAGGCCAAGTCCCAGGTCGGGGCCATGACGGCGCGCATCGATGCGGCCATCGATGGCGGCAACCTCTTTGGCCTGGTGCTGCTCGCCTTCCTCGCCGTGATGCGCGAGGGCTTTGAAACCGTGCTCTTCTTCTCGGCCCTGGTCTACTCAGGGCAAGGGGTGGATCTGCACGAGGGACTGATGGGGGCGCTGGGCGGACTGCTGATCTCTGTGGTGCTGGTTTGGGGCCTGCTGCGCTCCACCCGCAAGGTGGCGCTGGCCCCTTTCTTCCGCTGGACCGGCCTGCTCATCATCATCATAGCCGCAGGCCTGCTGTCGTCCGCCGTCAACATGTTGCAGGCGGCGGGGGTCATCACCCTCTGGACGACGCCGGTATTCAACATCAGTCACATTCTCGACGATCAGGGGGTATTCGGTACCTTCCTGCGCGCCCTGTTTGGCTACAATGCCTCACCGGCCGGCTTGCAGTTGCTGACCTGGGCCAGCTACCTGGTGATCTTCGTCACCATCTGGCATCGCAACTATCGCCACAAAGTCCAGGGGTAAGCCCGCCTCTTTGCGAGATATGAATACGGCAAGGCGGCTCACGGGATGGGCCGCTTTTTTCACCCTCTTCCCCTTTTCTCTTCAGCCAGATTTTTCGGATACACAGTCATGAGCGACAGCAAGAAGATTGCAGTACTGGGCGCAGGCCCTGCCGGTTTGATGGCCGCCTGGCGTCTTTGCCAAGCCGGTTTTGCGGTCACCCTGTTCGAGCAGGAGCCCGTGGTGGGCGGCATGTGCGCCACCCAGACCTTTGCCGGCAAGGATGGCGACTATCGCTTCGATTACGGCGGTCACCGCTTCATCACCAAGAACCCCGAGCTGCTCGCCTTTATCGACGAGCTGATGGGGGACGATCTGCTCCACGCCGATCGCAAGAGCGTGATCCGCTTTGGCGGGCGCACCTATGACTACCCCTTGAACCTCACCAATCTGATCAAGACAGCCCCCCTGCCGCTGATGGCTGGCGCGGTGAAAGACTTGCTGCTGTTGCCCTTTGCCAAAAAGCCGGACGACTTTGACAAGGCGAGCTTTGCCGAGTGGATCCAGAGCCACTTCGGCCGCACCCTCTATCGCCAGTTCTTCGAGGGCTACACCGGCAAGCTGTGGGGCATCAACCCGGACCGGCTCTCCGCCGACTGGGCCGGTCAGCGTATCAGCCTCATCGATCTCAAAGACGTGGCGCGCCGCCTGCTGCCAAGGCGCAAGGGCAACCTATCGGTGCGTACCTATGCCCGCAAGTATCGCTATCCAAAATATGGTTTCGGCCAGATCTTCGCCACCCTGGGTGAGCGGCTGGTGACTGAGGGCGTCGAGCTCAAAACCGGCGCCACCATCACTCGCCTTGAGCAGGCTGATGGCCGCATTGAACGGGTTTATTGGTCACAAGATAACGTGGAGCAGAGCGAGCAATTTGATCAGGTGATCTCCACCCTGCCGCTGCCGCTCACCTGTCAGCATCTGGGCTTGGCGTGCGATCTGCACTACCGATCCTTGCGCTTCGTCAACATGCCGCTCAATCAGGAGAACCTGTCGGACAACACCTGGCAGTACCTCTCGGACCCCCATATCCTGGCCACCCGCTTGCAGGAGCCGCGCCGGCGCAGCCCCTTTATGGCGCCGGTGGGGAAAACATCCGTGATGCTGGAGATCCCCTGCAATCCGGGGGACGAGACCTGGCAGGCGCCGCTGGCCGAGCTGCGCGGCCGGGTCACCGCCGATCTCGCCAGCCTCGGTGTCGATACACAGAAGCTGGGGGACGAAACCTTCGAGGCGCGCAGCGAGTACGCCTATCCGCTGATGGATCTCGGCTATCAGGCCCGCCGCAATGCCGCCATCCAGGCGCTGATGCCGATTAGCAATCTCATCATGACCGGCCGCCAGGGGACATTCCGCTACATCTTCACCGACACCGCTATGGAGATGGGCATGATGGCCGCCGACATGGTGATCGACGGGGTGGACAGACGCCACGCCATCTTCAATCATCGCAACGAAAATACCGTGATTGAAACCCAGAGCGTGGCGTGAGCACGATGACAGGTGTTCAACAGGCAGACAGACGCCGCAACACCTTCAATCATCGCAACGAAAACACAGTGATCGAGACCCAGAGCGTGGCGTGAGGATGGTGACAGGTGTTCAACAGGTAAACCGACGCCGCAACACCTTCAACCATCGCAACGACAATACCGGAATCGAGACCCAGCGCGTGGCCTGAGGGCCGTGCCGTAAGCACAACAAGGAGAACAGGATGACCATACGCCCGGGTTTACTCGCCCTCGCCCTGCTGACGGGCCCGCTGCTGACCGGCATGGGACAGGCCCAGGCTTACTCCTACGCCGCCGCCGGCAAGGAGCCGCTGATCGATGCACGCGAGGCACTGCTGGGCGCCGCCACTGACGGCAAGGATGCCAGCGCCACCTTGAGCGACATCGCCGAGGAGCTGAGCTATCTGGAAGAGCACCACAAGGTCGAGCTGCAAGCGCCGCTGGCTGCCGCCATCAAGGCCAAAGATGCCGCAGCTACCGCCGCCCTGCTCAACCGCGCCTACAAGGCCGAGATCGAGCGTCGCCTCGAGGGGGCCAGCCAGAACCTCGGCGACTACCAGACCGCCAAGGTGCTGGTGGTCAAGAGCAAGCGCTTCCTGGATTTGATCCTCCCCTCTCTCAGTGAAGGGGATCGCAAGGCCGCCGAGCAGGCGCTGGCCAGGGTGCTCGATGCCATCGGCAACCCTGGCGTCTTCGGGGTGGGTGCCAAGCCTGCCGATGCCACCGCCTTCGCCGACGCCGAAAAAGCCCTGATGGCCGTGCTGGCTCCGCTCTGATGACCCTCTGCCCATCATTGCGCCATCTCGCTGTGACAAACCGTGGGTTTCGCTTCGCTCTACCCACCCTACGCACAGCCTGCCGATAAATGCACCCGGACGCCGATTTGCCCCCTTCTCCCCCGGCGGGAGAAGGGTTGGGGATGAGGGGGAAGGCAAGGTCTCGGCGTTGGACTTCCACTGGCTCCCCCCCCCTCTGGCTGCTTGCGCTGCTGCAATTGGCCTGGCTTGGCTGGTTGTTTGCCTTTCCGGTGGCGCTCGATTCCGACGATGCCCTGAACTTTGCCCACGGGGTAACGCGCTTCAGCGTGCTGGAGTTCTCCCCCCACTTTCCTGGCTACCCCGCCTTTATCTGGCTGGCGCGGCTTATCAATCTTTTGGTAGACGAACCGGCCCGCGCGGTGCAGTGGGCAAGCTTGATGGGCACAGGGCTGCTGGCACCACTGGCTGCGCAGCTTGCGGTCAGGTTGTGGCAGCGGCCGAGCCTGCTGACGCCAGTCTGGCTGCTGATATTGGCCCTGCCGCTGACGCCGACCCTGGCGCTCTCCGGCCTCTCGGACGGACCTGCGCTGGCGGCATGGCTCGGGGCTCTCTTGGCTTTGCAGCATCGCAAGATAACGCTGGCCGGCCTGCTGGTAGGGCTGCTGCTGGCCCTGCGCCCCTCCTATTTCGTGCTGGCATTGCTGCCGCTTTGGCTCGGGATGCAACACAAGGGGGAACGACTCAGATTTATACTCCCCATTGCGCTGGTAGGATTTTCCAGCCTGCTGTTTGTCTGGCAGGCCGATGGCCTGGCCTATTTCAGCGAAGGGCGGCGCTTTACCGACGGCCACTTTACCCTCTGGGGCAACACGGCGGCGGCCCATGGCGACCGGCTTTTGAGCTGGGCCCGCACCTTCAATGATCAACTGACCCCGCTTTGGCCCTTGGCAATCGGACTGTTGCTGATACCGCTCTGGCCTGCGGTTCGGTGCAAGGCCGTACCTGCCAAGCAGGTCTGGTATCTCGGCTGGCTGGTCCTGCTGCTCTGGACCCTGTTTGGCCAGAACCCGGACAATCCTCGCCATCTGGCGCCCCTCATCCTGCTAGGCCTTGTGCTGCTGGCGGGCATGCTGCCGCACCGGGGCGAGCTGCCGGCCGTGCTGGGGGCCCTGGCGCTGCTGATGACCACACTCACCCCGCCCCAGCCGCCCGCCATGGTCAAGGCGGCCAGACTGGCCGAGCGGGTGTGCCCGGCGCTGGTGACCCAGTGGGGGGTGAGGCTGCTGCGAGAGACCACGGCCCTGCCCGTCACCGACGGCTGGTACCAGGGGGATGCCCGCCTCGCACTGGCGCAAGGGGCTTGCCGCCTCAGCCGACGGCCCATCCTGGCTGGCGATCTGCCCGCACCAAACCGGCAGATCTGGTTTGCCCCCCGCTTTCACGCCGAACCGGGCCTCTGGCTCGGGATACAAGAGCCTGTCTCCCCCTAGCCGGCCGCTGGCTCGAGCTACAGGTACCCGTCGCCCCCTAGTCAGCCACTCGATCCACTTGCCTGCCAGGCGGCCAGCGTCGACTACACTCACTTCGCATCCGTGACAAGTGAGTCTGTTTATGAAGAAGCCTGGCGAATGGTATCTCATCCCTCTGACGCTGGTGCTGGCCTGCGGGGTCTTGCTGCTGCCGCTCTGGCTGCGGGGGGGCAGCCAGGGGCATGATCTGTTTCATCATCTGCTTTCCGGCCACTATTTTGCGCTGCAACTGTGGCAGGGGGAACTCTACCCGCGCTGGCTGATGGCCATGAACGGCGGCTTTGGCAGCCCCACCTTCTTCTTTTATCCCCCCTTGCCCTACTACGTCAGCGCTCTGTTCGCCGGCCCCCAGCCGCTCGCCCATCAGGCCATCTACCCCCTGCTATGGAGCGCCAGCCTGGCGCTGCTGCTCTCCGGTCTCTTCGCCTACCTCTGGCTGCGCCGCTTTAGCGCCCCCGGTCGCGCCCTGGCCGCCAGCCTGCTCTACCTCGCCCTGCCTTATCATCTGGCCCTGGATCTCTATGCCCGCTTCGCCCTGGCGGAATTCTGGGCCTTCGTCTGGGCCCCGCTGGTGCTGCTGGGGCAGGATCTCGCCGGCCAGCGCCGGCGAGGCGGCTTCCCCCTGCTGGCACTGGCGCTGGCCTTGCTGGCATTCACCCACCTGCCCAGCCTGCTGTTGATGCTGGCGCTGATCACGCTGCGGGCACTGCTGCAAACCTGGCGCTCACGCACATCGTTTCCGCTTCGGATCACCCTGGCCGCGCAAGTGCTGGGGCTGGCCATGGCCGCAGCCCTGCTGCTACCCGCCCTGCTGGATCAGGGGGCCATCTCCATGGAGCTGATGCGTGGCGGCATGTTCGACTTCAGGCGCAACTTTCTCGACCGCTTGCCCTCGGGCTGGGGCGACTGGCGTTTTCGCGGCCATCTGGCCTGGCAAAGCCTGCTGACCATGGGGTTGCTGCTGCTCGCCTGGGCAGCGGCCCGTGAGCCACGCCACCCCGAGTTCCTGTGCTGGGGGGTGTTGGGAGTCGGTGCCTTCCTGATGATGTTGCCCCTCAGCCAACCAATCTGGCACCTGCTGCCACCGCTGCAGCGGCTGCAATTTCCCTGGCGGTGCAATCTGATCCTCACCCTGGCCACGGTGGCAGTGGTCGCGCTGGGAACCCCGGTCAAGCGGCCATGGCAAGGGATCTGGTGGTGCCTGCTGCTGATCACCCTGATCTCCAGCCTCGCCTATGTCTATTACGCCCCCCTCACCCAGGCACCGCTCAAGACGGTGATCGATGCCGAGTTCGACAGCAAGCGCAGTGCTCGGGAATACCGCCCCATTCAGGTGCCCAGTGGCCGGTTCACCCCGACTCTGCTCGCCTGGAAGGAGGAGTTTCAACCCCCGGTCACCACTGAGCAGCAAGGCGCCGAGTGGACGCTGGTACGCTGGCAACCCAGATGGCTGGAACTGACGGTGAGGACACAGAGGCCCACCAGGCTCACCTTGCACCAATATGACTACCCGGGCTGGCAGGCCAGACTGGATGACTCGCTGACGCTGGCGGTCAGCGCAAACCGGCAGGGGCTGCTGCAAGTCTGGGTGCCTGCCGGTCAGCACAGGCTCAGCCTGAGGCTGACGGCTCGCTGGCCAGAACGATGGGGAGGCGGAATTTCCCTGCTGGGCTGGCTCTGCTGGCTACTGCTCGCCTATCGAGGCTGTCAGGCGCCGAAACGGCAGTGATCCGGCTGTCCGGACCGCAATTCGCCGCCTGGCATCACAGCCAGAGCGTGACAGGGGACGGCATAGCCCTGCCCAAACCAGCCAAAACTGATAGACTGACTACTTGTTACTTTTTTTCACGCGAACTTGCTCACGATCGGACATCCTATGCCCCAACCCGCAGCCCTCTCTCCCCGTTTTCTGTTTATCCTGCTCGGCGCCCTGGCGGGCCTGACCCCGCTGGCGGTGGACATGTACCTGCCCGCCATTCCGGCCATCGCCCGGGATCTCGCCACCAGCATAGACGGTGCCCAGCTCACCATCAGCGCCTTCCTCGGCGGCTTCGCCATCGGCCAGCTGTTCTACGGGCCGCTCGCCGACAGCTATGGCCGCAAGCCGGTGATCCTGGCGGGGCTGGTGATGTTTGCCATTGCCTCGGTGGGCTGCGCCATGGCGGACTCCCTGCCCGAACTGCTGGCCTGGCGCATGCTGCAGGCGGCGGGCGGTGCGGCCGGCTCCGTGGTGGTCAATGCCCTGCTGCGCGACCTGTTCGAGAAGGATGCGTTTTCGCGGGCCATGTCGTTCGTCATCCTGGTGATGACGCTGGCACCCCTGGTGGCCCCCGTAATAGGCGGTTACATCAGCGCCCACAGCGACTGGCGGGTGATCTTCTGGCTGCTGGTGGGCATCAGCCTGCTCATCTGCGTGGTGATGCAGTGGAAAATTCAGGAGACCCTGAAGCCTGAACACAGGCAGCCGCTCAGGCTGGGGCAGGTGCTGCGCAACTACTGGGGCGTGCTCTCCCATCGTGGCGCCATGGGTTATGTGCTGTGTGGCGCCCTGTCGAGCTCGGGCATGTTCGCCTTTATCAGCGCCTCGCCCTACGTCTACATCGAGTATTTCAAGGTGCCGACCGAGCACTACGGCTGGCTGTTCGGCCTCAACATACTGCTGATGATGGTGGTCACCTTCGTCAACAGCCGGCTGGTGAAAGGAGTGGGCGCCGAGCGCATGTTGCAATACGGTCTGCTGATGCTGCCCTGTGCCGGCGCCTTGCTCATCTACAACGCCTGGAGCCAGACCGGGGGCCTGTGGGGCATCGTCATCCCTGTGGTGCTGTTCGTCGGCCACATCAGCCTGGTGGGGGCCAACGCCATGACGGGCCTGATGGGTCACTTCCCCCAGTCGGCAGGCACGGCCTCGGCCCTGGCCGGTACCTTGCGCTTTGGCATAGGCGCCCTGGTGGGCATTCTGGTCAACCTCAATCCGCCCGAATCGCCGCTGCCCATGGCCATCGCCATCGCTGGCTGCGGCTTTGGTTCGGCCATCAGCTACTGGCTGCTGACCGGCAAGAAATAAACGCCTGACAAAAAACGCCGCCCTCCTTGATCACCAAAGAGGGCGGCGTTTTCATGTCCGTTGTGCAGTCCCCGCAAGCGGCAGGGAGGCGCAGCTGGCGTGCCGGGGAATTACTTCTTGCCGAAACCCGACTGCTTGAGGGTGTAGCCGGCGCTGTTTTGCCAGGCATCCAGGCCGCTGCGGTTGTTGCCCGCCACCAGGCTGGCGGCCAGGCTCGGGCTGTTGAACAGCTGATCGGCGGTGAACACAAACCCTCCTTCACTGCGAGGGGCCAGGATCCCCTTGCCCAGCAGCTCCTGGCGCAGCTCGATCACGGCTTCACGCAGGGAGGCGGCATCCTCGCCATTGGCGGTGGAGCCCGCCAGCACCATGAAGCCGGGATTTTGCCGCTTGCCCACCGGATAACCGTGGGCCTCGGCGCCCTTGCCGTTGAAGTGGTACAGCTCGCGCTCCCCCGGCTTGTTGTCGGAGAGCGCCTTTTGCAGGGTCATCAGCTCGTTATAAATCTCGATGGGGACGACGGCAGCCTGCTTGTTGCCCTTGCTATCGATGATAAAACTGACTTGCTTGTGTAACATCCTTGCTCATCCTGTGACCCATGGAAGCCCCTATTCTAACCACCTCTGGCAAGCGGGATCCAGCGAGGATCCTCACCTCTTTTGCAGGCTTGATCACTAACTTGCCCTCTTGATCCGTCGCGAGGCGTGTTGATCATTCCCGCCCGTGGTAGCCTAGATGGCATGATGAAAGCTATTGACCATCAAGCGGTTATCCCATGCTGACCCTGCGCAACCTCTGCAAGAGCTTCGATAACGGCAGCGAATGTCTGCCGCTGTTCCATCACCTGGATCTCACCCTGGCCGCTGGCGAGATCACCCTGCTGCTGGGGCAGAGCGGCTGTGGCAAGTCGACCCTGCTCAACCTGATCGCCGGCCTCATCCCCCCGGATGAGGGGGAGATCTGGCTGGGACAGACCCGGCTCGACAACCAGTCCCCGGACGATCGGGCCCGCCTGCGCGGTCGGCATTTTGGCATCGTCTATCAGGATTTCAATCTGCTGCCGACCCTGAACGTGGAGGAGAACCTCTGCCTGCCGCTCGCCATCAACGGCCTGCCCCGCCATGAGACAACCCTTGACGCCCTGCTCACCCGGCTCGATCTCGTCCACAAACGCCACGCCTGGCCGGAGCAGCTCTCCGGCGGCCAGCGCCAGCGGGTGGCCCTGGCACGCGCCCTCATTCACCAGCCCAGGTGGCTGCTGGCCGATGAGCCCACCGGCAGTCTCGATGAGCACAACGCCGAGCAGGTGATGGCGCTGATGATGGAGGCGGTGCGCGAAACCGGCGCCGGGCTCTTGCTGGTGAGCCACAACCCCGCCTATGGCGCCCTGGCCGATAGAGTGCTGCGCCTCGAAGGGGGCCAGCTTGTCGAGCTCAAGGGCGCACGCCATGAGTGACGCCAGCCGAGATCGCGAGGCCGCCTCATGCTGCCGTTGAAGGCGCTGCTGCGCCTCTATCGCACCCATCCCTGGCTGCTGCTGATGAGCCTGACCGGGCTCATGCTGGGGGTCTCGCTGGTGGTGGCCATAGAGCTGCTCAACCACAGCGCCAGCACCAACTTCGTCGCCGCCCGCAGCCAGCTGGCGGGGGATGCCAACTACCGGCTGGCCCCGAGCGGCGGTCTGGATGAGCAGCTTTACGTCAAACTGGTGCGCAGCCAGCCGAGCCTCAATGCCATGCCGCAGCTGCACGCCTGGCTCAAAGACGAGCAGGGGCGCAGTTTTCAGCTGCTGGGGATGGATCTGTTCAACCCCGGCCCCCTTCGCCGGCTGTTTGGTGAAGGCCCATCCAGCGAACCCGCCTTTTCGCTCAACCGCGCCGACAGCGTCTGGCTGGCGGCGCCGGAGGCCAAACGGCTCGACTGGCAGCCGGGCCAGTCCCGCACCTTTGTGCTGGGCGGCGAGGGTGATCACCCGCTGACTCTGACCCTGGCGGGCACCTTCGAGCCAGGCGCCGTGCCCATGGAGCGGCTGCTGGTGACCGACATAGGCCTAGCCCAGCCCCTGCTTGGCAAAGAGGGTCGACTCGATCGCATCGTCTTCCAGCTCAGTGACGCCGAGGCCCGCGCCCTGCAAGCTCTGCTGCAAACCTATCGCCCCCATCAGCCGCTCTGGCTAGAGCCCATCAGCCCGGCGCTCGATGCCAGCCAGCTCGGCGATGCCCTGGCGCTCAACCTCACCGCCCTCTCCCTGCTCGCCATGGCGGTGGGACTGTTTCTGGTGTTCAACGCCCAGCGCTTCGTGCAGAGCGTGCGTCGCCCCCAGCTGGCCCAGCTGATCATTCTGGGGCTGCCGCCGAGCCGGCTGCTGCGCTGGCTGGCGCTCGAACTGCTGATCCTCGCCACCCTGGGCACCTTGCTCGGGCTGCTACTCGGCAGCCTGCTGGCCCTGGCGCTCATGGGGCAGCTGACCCAGGCGCTGGCCGATCTGTATGGCCCCAATCCCATCGTTCTGCTGCGCCTCTCCCCTCTGAGCCTGCTCAAGGCGCTGGTGATCGGCCTTGCCGGGACGCTTGCCGCCAACCTGCCCGGCTGGTGGCAACTGCTGCGCCAATCCCCCCTTGAGCTTCGTGAGGGCAACAGCCACCCGCCGCGACATACCTGGCGCCGCCGGGGGCTGGCCAGCGCCATACTGCTGCTGTGCGCGCTTTGCCTCTGGTTGCCACAAACCGGTCTGGATGGCGCCCTGTTTGTGGCCGGTGGCTGGCTGCTGGCCATGGCGCTCTGGCTGCCGGACGCCCTGCGCTGGCTGCTGGGGCGGCTGCGCCGCGCCATGGGGACGCCGGATCGCCACCACCTCCTGACCGCCCGGCTCGGGGTCGCCGAGACCCAATACCATCTGGATCGCACCGCCATCGCCGTGATGGCGCTGCAGCTGGCCATAGCCGCAGCCATCGGCATAGGGGTCATGGTGTCGAGTTTTCGCTCAAGCGTGGAGATCTGGCTGGGCCAGCGTCTGGCCGCCGATCTCTATGTCACGGCCCCCAAGGGGGTGGCAGGCAACAAGGGCGCCCTGAGCGAGGCGACCCTGGCCGCCATTCTGGCCGAACCTGAGGTGGCGCAAGCATCGCGCCGCGTCGTGCACCCCGCCCGCTGGCAGGGCCAGCCCATCGAGTGGGCGCAGATGGACTTTATCCCCGAGCTTAAAGCCGCCTATCCCCTGCTGGCCGGGCGCTGGCCCGAGGGCCCCGACGAGGTACTGGCAAGCGAACCGCTGACGGTACGGCTCGGGGTCAAGGTGGGCCAGACGCTCAGCATCACAAGCGAACAGGGGCCAAGGCGGCTCACCGTCACCGGCGTCTATCAGGATTACGGCAGCGACAAGGGGCAACTCCTGCACGCCTTCGAAGAGGGGGCAGTGCAATCCCTCGCCCTGTTCAGTGCCCATCCTGAGCAGCTGGCCGACCGGCTGCGCGCCCGTTTTGGCGAGGGGGTCAACCTCTTGCCCGCCCCCGCCATCCATGCCGCCGCCCTCAAGGTGTTCGATCAGACCTTTGTGGTGACCGAGTTGCTTAAATTGCTGATTTTGGGCATCGCCTTCGTCGGCATAGGCTCGGCCTTCATGGTGCTGGGGCTGGCCCGGCGCAGTGAGTTGCAGACCTTGCAGAGTCTGGGATTGAGCCCGCGCCACTGCCGCCGCCTGCTGGTGTGGCAAGGTGCGGGCCTCGGGCTGCTCACCGCACTGCTGGCACTACCGGTGGGCTATGGGCTGGCCTGGGTGCTGATCGAGGTGGTCAACCCCCGCGCCTTTGGCTGGCGCCTCGCCTTCGAGGCCGCCCCCTTGCATGCCATAACGGCCCTGCTGCTGGCGCCTGTGTGTGGCGCATTGGCGTCCTGGTTTGCCGCGAGGAAACTGGTATGAAAAAACGCAATGTCTGGCTACTGCTGCTCACCTGCACCCTTTATGGCGGGGCGGCCTGGGCCAATGATCTGGGCGCCATCCTCGGCGGCGGCAGCGATCAGTTCAAAAAAGCCCTGCCGGGCCAACCCATCCGCTTGCCCGCCGATCACAGCGCCCACCCCGACTACAGATCCGAGTGGTGGTATCTCACCGGCAACCTCAAGGATGAACAGGGACGCGAATATGGCCTGCAGTGGACCCTGTTTCGGCAAGGCATAGAGCAAGCGATAACGTCGAACAACCCCTGGCTCACCCCTCAGCTCTGGCTGGCCCAGTTTGCCATCACTGACCTCGGCAAAGGCAGCCACCAACAGGATGAGCGCACCAGCCGCCAGGGACCGGGGCTCGCCGGAGCCAGCGGCGGCGAATATTGGCTGCGGGAATGGGGGCTGACCTCACAGGGGAAGGCACTCTTCCCCGCCACCCTCAAGGTGCATAGCAAGGCGGGGGACCTTGATCTCAAGGTGAGCGCCGCCAAACCTGTGGTGCTGCAGGGCAAGCAGGGTTACAGCGAGAAGAGCCCGGGCAACGCTTCGTTTTACTACTCCTACCCGCGCCTGACGCTCACCGGCACTTTGACCCTCGATGGCGAGGCCCGCACCGTCACGGGCCAAGGCTGGTTCGATCACGAGTGGAGCAGCTCGGTGTTGGCCGACTGGCAGTCAGGTTGGGACTGGTTCTCGCTGCAACTTGCCGATGGCCGCGAGCTGATGCTGTTTCGCCTGCGCACCAAATCGGGCCGCGCCGAGCCCGAAAACCGCTACGGCATCCTGATTGAACAGGACGGCAGCAGCCGGGTGCTCTCCCCTGACGCCATCACACTGACTCCAGGCAAGACCTGGCGCGGCCCCAAGGGGCAGCCCTACCCCGTCGAGTGGCAGCTAAGTGCCGGGGATCTCAACCTAACCATCCAGGCGCGCCAACCCAATCAGGCCATGACAGGCCGCTTTGACTACTGGGAGGGGGCAGTGACGGTATCAGGGGATGCCAAGGGGCTGGGCTATCTGGAGATGACGGGGTATTGAGTCGAGCAGATATTTAGCATTGCGATCGTGCATCAGGTTTTGGGATGACTTTAGCTTCACCATAGCCAATAGCCTGATAACAAAGCTATTTTCAGTCATGGGATAAAGTAGCAGAGATTTCCAATATGCAAAGTGTCAAACTTTGCAGTTGATACTTATATATAAAATGTGGAACATCTATCGGCCATTAGATAAATAGCTAGGTTTTTGCATTTTTAATTTCACCAGATTTTTTGATAGTGATTTAAGGTTTCCATCAGGTCACTGCGAAATAAAATACATAGCATCATAACTAAATTTGAGAGGGTAATAATATGGGAAGTTTAACCATAGTGAATGCCTTGGGTGTTGATGTAGAAATTATCGAAGCAAGTCCGTACCAATTCATGACCCTGACCATCAAGAACGGCCAATCTGCGGTTGCAAACGTAGCGACCAATTTTGAACGATTCATATTGAAAATTAGAGTGCTGGGGAATATATATTATTACGATCTTAATAAAGGACACTGGTATGGTGGCGATGGTGATAACCACTACCCTAACCCAGGCAGCAAGGTAAATATCATTTTGACTGGCGATCGTGGCAGTTATATTGAAACCAGCTACAACTATGCAGCTGATAACACAACAGTCATGTGCAAATACGCATCAGACACCAAGGCATTGGATAAAGTCTAAATCCTTCCCTCAAATCTTTTAAGATTGTGCCAAATAGACCCCCGGTAGGGTCTTGATTAAAAACGTAATGCTGTCAGAATTTTTCGCCCATCACCATCAGGTCGTTTTGCTCGGGGAAGCCCACCACCAGGGTCGCCTTGCGGGTACCCGGCATATCGAACGCGGCAGCGTAGGCCTGCGCCCCATCCCTGGCCTTGGCCAGACCCAGCACCCACTTGTTCTCGAGCGGGCTGAGATCGCTTGACGCCTTGAAGCTGCACTTGCCAAACCCGCTCAGGCTGAGCTTGCTCAGACCATTGTGCTGATCGGCCTTGCCTTTGCCGGTCAGGGTGCAGCCGGCCTTGGGGAATTCGATATCCAGGGTCAGGGTACCGCCATTGTTGGTGCTGCGGATCAGGCCCACCATGGCATCGGCAAGGCCGGCGTCATCTTCCACCAGCCAGCTGTCGCTGGTGATCGCCCGGGTGGTCAGCTTGCTCACGGCAAGCTGACCACTCCAGTCGCGATAGAGGGCTGTGCTCTGATCCGGATCCCGGAACTGGGTGCCGACGCGGGTGAAGTCAAAGGTCCAGCGCTTGACCTCCTTGCCAGCCAGATCGGTTACCGCTTTGTCTTGAAAGCTGATGAGGTTGTGGTCGTTGCTCTGGGCATCGAGCCGCTTGCCCCGCACCGAGGTGCGCTCCAGCAGCACCGGATAGATGCCATCCTTGTTCTCCTTCCGGGCCGCCTGACCGGTCCATTGGGAGCTGGTGACCGGCTTGCCGTCGTTCTCGACCCAGACGCCCCAGCGCTGCTCGCTGTCGCCCTTGGGGTAGACCAGCGCCAACCCGCTCGGCCCCTTGATCATCTTGAACGGCCCCTGATCGCCGTCGCGACTGAGCAGGTTCGCCTCATAGACGCCGGCATCGGGCAGTGGCAGCGGCGCGCGCTTGGCGATGCTGTTGGCCGCCTTCTCGCTGTCGCAGGCGGACAGGGCGGCGGTGCAGGCGATGGCCAGTATGGCTTTGTGGTGCATTCTCATTGACGCTTGTTCCTTGCTATTGCTTTGTTATGTGAGGTGCATTCAATCGCTGCTGAATTTACTGGAGGGAGGGTTCGCCGGTCGACTCAAGATCTGTAACCAGCTGTTACAAGGCATTGATTGATAAAGTGATGATTAGACCCGAATAGCGAGTCCCATTGGATCGCATGACTGTGGGTCATTACTGGCTTATCCAAACTCCCAGCCAGGTCATGATCGGCCGCTCTGACTAGCGGGAGGTGGCCGTTTCCGTCCCGGGAGACGGCAGCAGCGTTGGCTATCTGGAGATGACCAGCTACTAAGCCAGTAGGTTTTATGAACGACCCAATGTTGACAGATATGACATAGGGCTAGCCACTATTGGCATAGCGGCCTTTGCTTTTTATTGCACAGTAGTCACCTGACCTATCGCGCTTACCTTTCTTCCCAGCACTACGATCCTGATTCATGTCAAAAAACTCAATAAAAATATTAATTAGTTTTTGCTTACTAAATAGATCAGGATTTGATAAGATTCCCATATGAGGCTTATCAGTACAATCAGAAGAAGTCCATGTGAGCACATGATTGGATAATGAGGATCACTTCTTAATACCCATAGGCAGAATCACTAGCAGGCCTGCAAATGATTGAATCATGTAATGTTTAAAATATATTTACTATATCCTCAATAAATGTCGACAGCTTGTTCTCCTGTAGGTAAAAACAGTCATTGTAAAATTCCTGACCATTTAAATTAAAGCTAAGTACGATTATAAGGCACTACAAAGAAATTTTTCAATAAAACTCCACTCTATTTTTAATAATTAATTACAACGGGGGAAGTATGAAAAAATCAATATTCTTTATTATGATGGCATGTTCTCTGCCTACACAAGCTGACTGGCATAAAGCATATGAGACGGACAATTCAGGCAATATTATTTATGGTGAGCTATGTATATTAAAAACATATATAGAAAATGGTTATGATGTAAAGGTAATTATTTCTGGAAATGGACCATACAATAACTACTGGAGCTCTTCCATATATCCCTCCGGCATTGCTTTTAAAGATAACTATGTTTATGCCCGAGCTGCCCCTGGTCTTTCTGAAAAATTCAATGAACAAGGATTAATTGACTTTCAAAATACAAATAATGCAGCAGATATGTATAAAGCAGAAAGCATTATAGATAGCTCTGGTCGCATAGTAACACAACGTTATAGTCTTAATGGAGATAGATTAAAAGAAAAAACCACTTTTGTAGCTGCAACAAAATGGTTTGTTGATACATCGTCTCCTTTGCTTTCGAAGAGTGCATGTCAGTAAATTGATATGACAGGAGCGGTTAGGATGTAAAATCAAACTCCAAGCGCATCTATTTTATCAGTAAAGTACATTAATATTTTTACTTAGGTTGATATTTCTGAGGCCTATATTTTTTATTATCCGACACCGGCCTCGACCGGTGTCTTCTTTACGCAAATTTTGAGCCGGATGGAATGATCGACAGAGAAGATTCTACCGGGGTTTTATTTATCTCGCTGCCTGATCGACCAGATAGAGAATGCGGTGATAGAGAACGTAGGATTAGTCCCATTTCACAGGTGTGGCTATTGCCGATCCCCTAGCGGCAATCGGTTGGCGCCTGGATACGCAAGCATCGAGATCCACCGTCATCAGCCATTGTTGCCAATGACATCGAAGAACTGGATAAACGCTGGCCCGGATATATCCCCTGCATTGTTTGAATCGGGATTGGGCGAAGGATTATTTACGGCCGCGGGCCAAAGATTTGAGAAACGCCAGGGTGCGGCGGTTGAACTGCTCAGGCTGCTCCACATTGCAGACATGGCCGCACTGTTCGATCACCGCCAGCGAGGAGCTGGCATCGCGGGCCACCTGCTCGCGCACCGGTGCCAGGAACATATGATCCTCCTCCCCCATCACGTAGAGGGTCGGGATCGGCAGGGCGCGCTCCTTGAAGTAGCGCATCAGGGGGTTGACCTCGGTGGCGAGGCGGAACCAGCGTTTGAACTCCTTCTGGCACAATTTGCGCGCCTCGCGCACGAACAGGTTGCGCGACTCCTGATGGTGCTGGCGCGGCATTATGATGAAGGCGAACAGGCGGTAGAGCCACATGTAGGGCAGGATGTGCTGGCCGAGGCGCCCCAGCTGCACCAATACCCGGGAGCGGATGTCGAGGCGCAGTATGGCGCCGCCCAAGACCATGCTCTTGACCCGCTCCGGGCAGAGCTCCGCCAGATGGCGAATGAGGATGGTGCCGAGCGAGATACCGACGAAGTGGGCGGAGGAAATGCGCAGGTGATCGAGCAGGCGCACTATGTCTTCGGTCACGGCCCGGAAGCTGTAGTGACCCTTGACCACCTGCTGCAACTGGTGGGACTGACCGTGGCCACGCAGGTCCAGCAGCAGCACGTTGAAGTGCTCGCGATAGGCGCGCAGCTGCTTGAACCAGATGGAGGAGCTGCCACCGGCGCCGTGCACGAATACCACCCAATCCCTGTCGGGGCCAAGCTCGAACGTCTTGTGATACAGCATCTTGCGACTCCCTCATCGACGGCATTGGGGTATAGTAGGCGCGCATCTTAGCAGATATTTTCACCTAAAAAATACGTTTGCATGGCAACTGGCGAGGAGCATGACCATGGAGTTGACGAGTTTGAGAGCCTTTCTGCTGACCCTGCCGGGCGCTCAGGAGGACACCCCCTTCGGCCCGGAGATCCTGGTCTATCGCATCGCCGGCAAGATGTTCGCACTGGTGGATTGGCAGGCAGCGCCGCTCACCATCAACCTCAAATGCGAGCCCGATCTCGCCCTGCTGCTGCGGGAGATCCACCCCGAGGTCAAACCCGGCTGGCACATGAACAAGCAGCACTGGAACACGGTTACCCTGAGCGACACCCTGGCCAGCGATCTCTGGCAAGGCTGGGTGCACCACTCCTATGAGCGGGTGGTCGCCGGTCTGCCCAAGGCCAAACGGCCGCAAGCGCCGACACTGTGAGCCATCCCATGCCAGAGCAGCCCGATATAGTCCCGCTGAGCGAACAGCATATCCCCACCCTCATCGCCCTGTTCGAGCAGTCGGTGCGCCAACGCGGCCCCGAGCACTACAGCGAGGCGCAGGTAGAGCAGTGGGCCCTCGGCGCCCATCATCCCGGCTTTGTCAGCCAGTTGCGTGAGCACCACGGCTGGGTGCTGGAGCAAGCCGGCGCCGTGCTCGGCTTCGTCACCCTCAGCGACGATGGTCACCTGAGTCTGCTTTATGTGAGCCCTGACCATCAACGGCAAGGGCTTGGCGGCCTCTTGCTCGCCACCGCCCTCAGCCAGGCCGCTCGGCTCGGCATCGAGACCCTGACAACGGAGGCCAGTGCCTTCAGCTATGGGCTATTTTTACGGTATGGCTTTGAGCTGACCGGATTGGAAAGCGTGGAGCGCGGCGGGGTCGGTTTTATCCGCTATCGTCTGCACTGGCGCTTGCCAAGCTAGGTCCAGCCACTAAAATACGCACAGTTTTTCCGTATTGTTGAGGATTGAGGCCGCCATGGTTGTAGAAAGCGAAGGCTATATCGCCCTGATTGAGTATCTGGTGGAGAGTCTGGGACTGTTTGAAACCCAGCAACAGAGCAGTGGTGAACAGACCATCGAAGATCTGGTGAGCGGCCGGGTGGCCGGCAACCTGATGGCCATCTGCGAACAGAACCCGCAGCTCGATCCCAAGTTGCGCTTCATGATCATGCAAGAAGCCGATGCCGTGGTCGCCGATCTGGAAGAGGTGCTCTCCGCCGTCTGGCTGCGCGCCCCGACCCCGGCCCAGCAAGCCTTCCTCGAAGAGTTCATCGATCTCATCAAGAACCTGTTTGACGGCGCCATCAGCTAGCCCGTCGAGACAGTTTGTCGCCGTGGCGCAGACCCAAGCGCCCGAATATTCCCGCAAACAACACACATGAAAAGGGCCGCCTTCAACGGGCAGCCCTGCTTGCTATCATTTCAACTCATCAAGCTTTTCAATGACTTTTAATGAATATCGAGGCAAGAAATGTGTCTGGTCTTGGCTCCCATCCTTGGAAGCTACCAAGTTAGGCAAGGTCGATCCGGTTTAGTTCCCGGCCATGACACATTTTTTTACGATTTTTTTCATCACGCTGACACTCAGCTTGTTCAGCGGCATGCTGACCGTCAAAAAGAGCCGCAACTGCGGCTCTTTTTCATGTGCAAACAGGGAGTCGCCAAACGCGGCTCTGCCTCTTAGCGATTGAGGCTCGGCGGCAGGCAGACACCTATGCCACCCAGTCCGCAATACCCTTCCGGATTCTTCTCCAGATATTGCTGATGGTAATCCTCGGCGTAATAGAAGGGCGCCAGCGGCAAGATGCGGGTACTGATGGCGCGGCTGTCGCCACTGGCCATCATGGCCTGCTGATAGGCCGCCATGCTCTGCTGGGCGATGACCTGCTGGCTCTCGTCGGCATAGAAGATCACCGAGCGGTACTGGGTGCCGACATCACCGCCCTGGCGCATGCCCTGGGCCGGATCGTGCTGCTCCCAGAACAGCTTGAGCAGATCACCGTAGCCGATCACCTTGGGATCAAACACCACCTGCACCGTCTCGGCATGGCCGGTCAGCCCGCTGCACACCTCCTTGTAGGTCGGATTCTGGGTGACCCCGCCCTGATAGCCGGCGGCGGTGGAGTAAACCCCTGGCTGTTGCCAGAACAGGCGCTCCACGCCCCAGAAACAGCCCATACCAAACCAGGCTACCGCCATCTCTTCAGGCCAGGGACCCTGGGTCGGGTGGCCATTGACCGCATGCTGCTGGCCAATCACCATAGTCTCGCGGCGTCCCGGCAGCGCGTCTGCCGGTGAAATAATCTGTTCCATGAACCCTGTCCTTGTATAAAAACCTGTGCGATCGCACAGCTGACGAAAAGGAGTCTCGAAGATAACAGTTTATGGGCCGGGATCAACCAAGGCCGCAGCCACGCTGGGATGGTGGCATCCTTCCGCGCCCGGCCATCGTCCGACGGGGTCCCTCATCCCCAGTCAGCCCAAATGGTGGCATAAAACGGCAAAATCAATATTTAGTCTTGATTTGTGAATTTATTTTCATATATTGAGCCCATTGCTGTTTTTTTATGGAAAGAATCACGTGCGTGAACGCGAACCCAGCCTGGTCTATGCCTTTCGGCAGTCTACCCCCTATGTCAACGTGCACAGAGGCGCCACCTTCGTGCTGATGATGGGTGGGGAAGCCCTCTGCCACCCCAACTTTGCCAACATCGTCAGCGATATCGCCCTGCTGCAGACCTTGGGGATACGCCTGGTGCTGGTGTTCGGCTCACGTCCGCAAAACGACGAGGCGCTGGCCCGGGCCGGCATCGAGGCGCAATACCACAGACGGATCCGGGTCACCGATGACGCCAGCTTCGCCCTCATCAAACAGGTGTGTGGCGGCCTGCAGTACGACATCACGGCCCAGCTCTCCATGGGGCTGGCCAATACGCCCATGCAGGGGGCGCGCATCAGCGTGGTGAGCGGCAACTTCGTCACCGCCCAGCCGCTCGGGGTGGATGACGGCATCGACTTTTGCCACAGCGGTCGGGTGCGCCGCATCGACGTGGAGGGGATCACTCGCCAGCTGGATCAGAAGAGCCTGGTGCTCATTTCCCCCATCGGCTGCTCGGTCACCGGCGAGAGCTTCAACCTGAGCTCGGAAGAGGTGGCCCGCCGGGTGGCAGTGGATCTCAAGGCCGACAAGCTCATCTGTTTCAGCAGCACCCAGGGGGTGATGGACAGACACGGCGAGGCCATCTCCGAACTCTTCCCCGAGCAGGCCGAGGAGCTGCTGGTGGAGCTGGAGCAGGCGGGGGAAGAGATGTCCGGCACTGCCCGCTACCTGCGGGCGGCGATTGCCTCCTGCCGCGGCGGCGTACCCCGCTCCCACCTGGTGAGCTATCAGGATGACGGAGCCATGCTGCAGGAGCTGTTCAGCCGCGATGGTCTCGGCACCCAGATAGTGCGGGAAAGTGCCGAACAGGCCCGTGCCGCCACCATAGAAGATATCGGTGGCATTCTGGATCTCATCCGCCCGCTGGAGGAGGAAGGCATACTGGTGCGCCGCTCCCGCGAGCAGCTGGAGATGGAAATAGACAAGTTCACCATCATAGAGCGCGACGGCCTCATCATCGGCTGCGCGGCGCTCTACTGCTTCATGGAAGAGGCGATGGCGGAGATGGCCTGCGTCGCCATTCACCCCGAGTATCGCAACTCCAACCGGGGGGATCAGCTGGTGGCCAAGGTGGCCGAGCGGGCCAAGCGGCTCGGCATTCGCCGCCTGTTCGTGCTCACCACCCGCTCCATTCACTGGTTCCGGGAGCGGGGCTTCGAGCCGCTGGAGGTGGAAGACCTGCCGGTGGAACGGCAGCGCTTCTACAACTGGCAGCGCCGCTCCAAGGTTTTGTCAAAAACCATTTCGTAAGTTATTGATCTTGTGTCTGGTTGTCGCCGATTGTTAAGTTTTTCACGATCTCGATTGACAGTGCAATCCAGCGCAGGGTATTTCTAATTGCACTCCACCGCCTGCGGTGGAGCCAGAAGAGGAGCGCTGCCCAGGCAGCCCGAGGGAGGACGCCAGAGTCCGATGAACTTGGGTCAGGGGGAGCAGCGCCGAGACGAGTGAGGCAACTGGATACCTCAACGTCGGCTGCGGGGGCTGAATCCCCCGGGTTGTCATCGGTAGTGGTCATCCCCCACCGAGCCCCACAAGGGGCTGGTACGGGATGGGCTCTGCGGGTGGAGTGCTTCTGGCCGGGATAGCCTCTCTCATTCCTGCCATTTTCAGCCTCCTCCTCTCTTTTTGCCCGATGGATCCGGATTTTTAAATTAAGACAGGAGTAAGCAATGAGCCCGATCAATGTCGCCAAGTTTGGCGGAACCAGTGTCGCCACGGCTGCGGCCATGAACAACTGCGCCGATGTGGTGCTGGCCAACCCGGCGACCCGGGTGGTGGTGCTGAGCGCCAGTGCCGGCGTCACCAACCTGCTGGTGGCCTTGGCCCAAGGCGATCTGGACGAGACGGGCCAGGAGGCGCAGCTGGCCAAACTGGCCGAGATCCAGCAGGCCATACTGACGGCGCTGGGTGACCCAAGCGATCTGAGCACCCTGATCCATGCCACCCTCGGCGAGATCCGCACCATGGCGCGCCAGGCCAGTCAGCATACGGATGCCGAGCTGGCCGATCGCCTCATCGCCTGCGGCGAGCTGATGTCCACCCGCCTCTTTACCGAGCTGCTGCGCCAGCGCGGCGTCAAGGCCCACTGGCAGGATGTGCGTCAGCTGATGCGCACCGACAGCCGCTTTGGCAAGGCGACCGTGGATCTCGCCGCCACCCGCATCCTCTGCCAGCAGGCACTGGGCCCCCTGCTCGGCGACAGCCTCATCATCACCCAGGGCTTCATCGGCTCGGATGCCGATGGCCGCACCACCACGCTCGGTCGGGGCGGCTCCGATTACAGCGCCGCCCTGCTTGCCGAGGCGCTGGATGCGGGCAGCATAGAGATCTGGACCGACGTGCCCGGCATCTACACCACGGATCCGCGCCTAGTCACCCGCGCCCGCCCCATCCCCGAAATCAGCTTCGTCGAGGCGGCCGAGATGGCCACCTTCGGCGCCAAGGTGCTGCACCCGGCCACCCTGCAGCCGGCGGTACGCCAGGACATACCCGTGTTTGTCGGCTCCAGCAAGGATCCGGCGGCCGGCGGCACCTGGATCCGCGCCAGCACCCGCACCAGCCCGCTGTTTCGCGCCGTGGCGCTGCGCCGCCAGCAGGTGCTGGTCACCCTCCACAGCCTCAACATGTTCCACGCCTATGGCTTCCTGGCCGAGGTGTTCGGCATCCTGGCCCGTCACCGCATCTCGGTGGATCTCATCACCACCTCGGAGGTGAGCGTGTCGCTGACCCTGGATCACACCGGCAGCCAGAGCAACGGCGAGCCCATCTTGAGCGACAAGGTGCTGGCCGAGCTGGGTCAGCTGTGCAAGGTGAAGGTGGAGACAGGGCTGGCGCTGGTGGCGCTCATCGGCAACCGCATGAGCGAGGCGGCCGGGGTGGGCAGTCAGGTCTTTGACGCCATCCGCGAGCACAACATCCGCATGATCTGTTACGGCGCCAGCGCCCATAACCTCTGCTTCCTGGTCAAGGAAGAGGAGGCGGGCCACATAGTCAACCGCCTCCACCAGGAGCTGCTCGACTGAGCCAGTCGAGGTTTGACACTGCATGAAAGAGGGGCACCCAGGGTGCCCCTCTTTTCGTTGCAGCCAAGGTCATAGACGCAGATAGCCGCGCCAGCCTAGCCCGCCAAAGTGGGCACCGGCAGCAGACAGGCGCGGATCGCCTCGCGCAGGCCAGCGAGTCGGGCCAGCAGCGCCGCCTGGTCAAGCCCGGCTTCGTCCGGTCCCAGGTTGTCCGCCAGCTCGGCGAAGTGCTCGGTCACAGCCCGCTCCAGCCAGTCGAGCCGGCGCAGGGTGAGCGGACCGCAGCTCTTGCCGCTGAGATCATCCTGGATGTCGAGCCTGTGGCTGCGATACATGTCGCGCCACCAGTTGGCGGCCAGCGCCGCGTCGCTGGCCAGTGCCGAGCGCCACTCCCCCTGCAAGCCCTGCAAGCGGGCCAGCACGGGGGCGCTGGCACCCTCCCGGGCCAGGTATTGCAGCTCGCGCTGCACCCAGGCCAGGCACAGACCGCGCCAGTAGCGAAACTGCGGAAGGGGATCCGGCTCATCGAGCCAGAGGCCGGAGAGGGTGCGGGTCTCCAGCCGCTCGGGCACATGAAACTGGGGATCGGAGAGGCCGTTGGAGTTGAATTCATGACGGGGATCGAACGGCCACATGTAACCAAAGTCGAACACGGCGATCTGCTGGCCATCGTCGAGCAGGTTGCCCGGGCTCGGATCCCAGTCAAACCAGCCCCAGTGGGCAAGCTCGGCCTGCACCGCCAGCATCTGCGCCAGATTGCGCTCGTTGAGATCATGCACAGGCACGCCCCGCAGCCAGGGGGAGATGAGCACCCCGGCCCGGGCCGAGCCGAAGCAGGTACAGACCACATTGGAGAGAATGGTGGGGTGCAGCTCGCGCAGGGCCTCTATCTCGCGCCGCCGCTCCAGCTCGGTCAGGAAGGCAGTCTTGCCGTCGACGTTGGCCACCAGGGAGTCGTGCCGGCGCCGTTTCAGGCACCAGTGATGTCCCTCCACCTTGAGGTGAAACACCTCGGCGGTGAGGCCGTGACGATACACCTTGATCACGGCGGGATGATCCTCCTTGAGTCTCACCAGCTGCGCCAGTGGCAAGGGGCAATCCCGCTCGCGTCCGATCCGGATCTCCTCCTTGCTCTCCAGCATGCGGAGCAATCTTGCCTGACGTGCCGCTACTTTGGGATTCATACATGCACCTCCATCATTATTGAGAGACTAAGCAGCAAGGCAGGCGCAGACCAGAGGCAAAGCGTCATGATGACGCTTTCATCACAGAATGAGTGTGGCCGTCCGATCCGGATCACAGTTTGCATGGATCCATGGTCATGAAATATTCATTGTCTGGTCATTAAATTGACAACAAGGAACAAGCCCCTCACCATCGGGTCAAATTAAATGCAGCAACCAGTCGCCGTCATCACTCGCTCAAAGGATGAGCTCATATGAAAGTCCCCTCTTCAGCACGCTTGTCAGCCAGGGTACCCAGTCTGCCCTCCCTGCTGCTTGGCTTGCTGGCCGCGCTGCTGCTGCTGACCCTGATACTGCCGCAGATCAATCCTGGCAGCTGGCTCGGCCGGGCCCAGCCGCTGGTACTGGGGCCTGCCGATCAGCCGATCGCCACCCTCACCCGTCATGCCCTGCTCTACAAGAGCGACAGCCGTGGCCTCTACCTGGTGGTGCGCAGCCAGTGGCAACTGCTCAAGCCGTTGCAGGAGGGGGACAAGGTACGGGTGGAGTTGCTCAACGAACGGGGTGAGCGGATCGATCAACTGAATCAGCCGGTAGACAAGCGCCAGGTGTGCCGCAAAACCCGCTGTACCCTGGATCTCAACAGCACACTGCGGGCGCCCGACGATGCCCTCGCCAGCCGCTATCAGCTGCGGATCGGCCTGCTGCTCAAGGAGAGACCCGAGAGCGCCGAGTTCAGCCAGATCCTGCAGACCCTGCCGGAACAGGGTTTCAACCTCAGCTACCTCTTCACCAGCCTGGTGCTGGTGCTGGCCCTGAGCGCCGCCGTGCTCAGAACCGTGCTGCCCCGCCTCAGACGCAGCCTGCGCTGGCGAGTCATCGGCAGCCTGCTGCTCGGCAACCTCACCTTCGTGCTGCTGCACGGCTTCGTGGTGTTCAAACTGGGGGAGTTTCTGCTCTGGTCCGGTTTCAGGCCCGAGCACTACTACCTCGCCTGGGGCAGCATGGTGCTGGGCTGGAGCCTCTGCGCGCTGGCGGGTTTCAACCTCTACATGGGGCTGGTGTTCACCGCCCTCTCCGGCATAGGCCTGCTCGCCAACTTCATGAAGATCGCCATCTACGGGGTGCCGCTGGGGGGGGACGATCTCGGCAACCTGCTGGCGCTGCTGCGCATCCTGCTGGAACAACATCCAGTGTTGCCAGTGCTGGGCGCCGGCCTGCTGCTGTTTCTCTGCTGGCGCTTCGCCCTGTCGCGCTGGATCCTGCGCACCCTGGCCGCCACCGCCGCCTTCTTTGCCCTGTGCGTATTCGCCACCCAGACCGGCAACAAGCTACTGGGGGCCAACATTCGCTACGTGGACAGGGTGGTCAACTATCACAGGGACATCATACGGGCCGGCCCCGGCCTCTATCTGTTCAACCTGGTGGACGAGATGCTGCAAAACGGCAGCGTGTTTCGCTACCCCTTGCAGATCAACGAGCTCACTCCCCAGCTCAGCCATGCAAGCCAGGGGCAAGCCCCCCGCTTCGATCTGGTGATAGTGCTGCAGTACGAGTCGCTCTGGCTCGGCTGGCAAGGCAAGATCTGCGCCCCGCCCCCGACCCTTAGCCTGCCCGCCAGCGTGCAGCAGTGGCACAAGACCATCCACTCCCCCACCACGGGCGGCATGACGGTACTGGCCGAGTTCGAGATGAACACGGGCCTGCCGGTGGGCCTGCTCAAGCAGGGGGTCGTGCCCTACTACTACCTCTCGGAGCAGGTGCCCGGCCTTGCGCAAAGCGCCAGGCAAAGTGGCTACAAGACCCTGTTTGCCCACCCCTATGTGGAGAAGTTCTGGGGCCGCGCCAAGGCGATCCCGGCCCTTGGCTACGAGGAGCGCTGGTTCGATACCCGCTTCACCACGCTCGAACATAAAGGGCTCTATATCTCGGATGATGCACTGATCGATCACCTGCTCAGGCGCAGCGAACAGGATAGCCAGCCCCTGTTTGCCTATGCGGTCACCATGCAGGGCCACGGCCCCTTCGACGGGGATCGCTATCAGGCCCAGCAACTCGACAAGGCCTGTCCTGATCAGAGCGCGGCAGAGCGCCAGCTGCTCAACACCTACTACACCGGGGTGGTGGATGCCATGGCTTCGCTGGAGCGACTGCTCAAGACCCTGGACCAGTCCGGCAAGCGCTATCTGGTGGTGGCCTTTGGCGATCACCAGCCGTTTCTGATGTCGGCGGGCAAGGGGATTCACGGTGACAAGCCGCCTCGCGATGCCACCTACCAGATCCCCATGATGGCCTTTGCCCGCGATGATGGTGCCCTCAACCTCGCGACCCAGTTTGCCCCGGTGCGCCAGCTCTACCAGATGGGCCAGGCCACCCGCCAGCTGCTGGCGGGGGATCTGACCCCGATCCCGGATCTGGCCCTGCTCCACCCTGTACTGGGTGAAGAGAAGGGATTCGACGTCTCGCCCCTGGTGCCGCAGATCCGGGCCAGCTTCCGGCCGGATGCCCTGCCCTGATCCCGGATCTGAGAACGTAAAAGAGGCCGCTGTTGCGGCCTCTTTGCATTCTGGTCTGGATTGCGATCGGCTACTACGCCGAGCCTGAGCTGACACGGCCGCTAACGCAGCCAGGGCTCGCACAGGGTGAGAGTCTGGGCATCGAGATCTAGCTCAGCCTCTATGCCAAGAGGCAGGGTCAGCATGGGGTGGGTGTGGGCGCAGTCAAACTCCGCCAGTATGGGAAAGGCCGGCTCCCCCACTACTTCCAGCAGAATATCGAGCGGCCGCTTGCCACTGCCCTGTTGGTTGAAGAGCTCGTGCTTGCCGAGCACCAGAGCACCGATGCGCTCGAACACCCCGCACAGCTTGAGGTGGGCAAAGGATCGCTCAACGGTTTCGGCGGACAGCAGGCTGTCTTCCAGCAACAGAATATCCCCGCTTTCAATCGGCGGCATGTAAGGGGAGCCCCAGATCCCCGCCAGGGTATTGAGGTTGCCGCCGATCAGCCTGCCCCGCACCTTGCCCGATCCCACCGAGATCAGCCGGTTGGGCAGGCACTGCTTGGCCCGGGTCTGGTTTTCCCAATCCAGCCGCTCGTCGGTCCATTGCGCCGGGGTCGGCAAGGTATGAGGCACGACGGCGCCACCGGCCTGGCAGATCTGGCGAAAGCCCGACAGGGTCTCGTCCACCAGCGGCGGCAATTCACCGAACGAGGCCACCAGCGCCGGCCCGTAGAAGGTAACCAGGCCGGTTTTGGCATAAATCCCGAGCAACAGGGCCGTCACGTCCGAGTAGCCGATGATGATCTTGGGGTCCCGTTTCAGCGCCTCGTAATCGAGATACGGCAGCAGGGAGTTGGAATTGCTGCCGCCGATCACCGACATGATGCAACGCACCTCTGGATCGCGAATGAGTGCATTGAGCTCGGCTGCCCGCGCGGCTATGGAGCCGGATCGCCAGTGATCCTGCTGGCCGGTCAGGCTGCCCGCCTTGAGCCTGAAGCCCTGTGCCTCCAAAAATGCCCTGGCGCGAGCAAAGCGCTGTGGCGCCCAGGCCGTGGCCGCGCTGGAGGGGGAGAAAAAACCTATGGTGTCGCCAGGTTTGAGCCCTGGCGGCTTGAGTGATGTCATCGCAAGACGTCCTGTTCCGATTATGGCCATCCAGGGCATAGCCGCCCACAAGAAAGGACTCATAATAGCCATGTCATGGCCCTAAAGACACCAGGAAAAGATGGCAGTGCCAAGGTGCTGCCCGGCTCCAGCCGGTTGATGATCAGGGGATTGAGGCCGGGCACGGGCACGCGGAGTGATTCACTCGCTGGTCGGTTTAACCCAGAAACGGCGCACCCATTTCTGGGTGATCTTCTCGTAGGAGCCATCCTTGCGCATCTGATCGAATGCCTTCTGAAGCTGCTGTATGGTGGCGTCATCCGTGTTGCGGCTGAAGGCGAAGTAGAACAACATTGTCTCCTGGAACTGGAACATGGGGACAAAATCCGAGTAGTGATGCCCCAATGTCTCTATGTGATAGGCGGCCCCCATCTGCATGGCAGGGGCCACGTCTGCCCTCCCGCGCAACATCATGCGAAACTTGTCATCCTCGTCGTGTACCAATACCAGATTGAGCCCTTTTCCCGACAGCTCACGGGCCATCGCCGAGTCGCGCACCACGGCAATCCGCCAGGGAGCCAGCTCGGCTAGCTGGCTGGCCACCAGATCGTCACGGTTTGCCAGGCGATAAAACCAGATGACGCGAGGACCGATTGGGCCAATCCAATGGAAGAGCGCCTCCCGCTCCGGGAGCCGTATCATGCTGAAAATGACGGTATCGGGATCATACTGCGCCATCTGGTAGGCCCGCGCCCAGGGCAGCAGTTGTATCCCCTTGCTGTCGAGCGTGATGCCGCTGACCTCCAGCATTCGGTGCAGCATATCCACCGAGAGCCCTGTGACCTGACCATCCCTATCCCGGTAGTTGTAAGGGGGAAGCTCCTCTGTCACCGCCTGAATGCTTGCCCCCATGGCACTGCCCAGCCAGCACCACAACAATAACCAGCGAATATGGAACATGATTGACCTCCAGACCGTCCTCTCTTGTGTCAAGTATGGCGGGCATGAGCCGTACTGCGTATAGCGGCTGACCGTCAAGCACAGGCATCTGATCGGCTGCCATCCCGCCACGCCGGGACGCAGAAACTGAAAAACCGGCAGAAGGTTGCCGGTTTTTCAGAGTATTCAAGGGATCAGACCAGCACGGCGGTGCCGCTGATGCTGACCATCAGCATGCTGCCGTTTTGCCCCACCACCTCGTAGTCGATGTCGATGCCGACCACGGCATTGGCACCCAGGGCGGAGGCACGTTCTTTGAGCTCATCGAAGGCAATCTCGCGGGCACGGGCCAGCTCTTTTTCGTAGGCGCCGGAGCGGCCGCCTATGATGTCGCGGATCCCGGCAAACAGATCCTTGAAGATGTTGGCGCCGAGGATGGCTTCGCCCACGACTATGCCGCGATATTCACGAATGGTCTTGCCTTCCAGGGTGGGGGTGGTTGAGAGGATCATCTTGGTTTCCTTATCGATTCACTGGGTAGACAGCCTAAAGCAGCGATAGTTTCCAGGCAAGAAAACAGACTCGATACGTGTCTGTGGATCAGTGCTGTCTGTGTTTGGAGGGGCAGGTTCCGTAGAGAGTCGACCGGTTGGATCCTGCCGGCATCAAGCAACGGGAGACAAGGTTGAGCAAGCGCACGATCAGCATCCAGGCGCCCCTCAATAGCCGATCTGGCCCAAACATCAAGTGATAGAAGTGTCAGTTGTGGCCCATTTCGCCTTTCCATAGGGTGAGTCTGTCCCGGCCCGACGCCGGAGACTGACCCACTTCGTCACGAGGACAGCATCATGATGCAGCTCGACACCCGACCACCTCATCCCACCCCTTCAACGCGGGTACCTTTCCACGCAAGCCACCTCGCCGAAGCCCGTGCGGAGGCCACACCATGACCACAATCACTACGCTGGATCTCGGGGATCAAGGCCTGCTGGCAGCCTACCTGTCTGCGGCCTCGCCGGCCCTGCTCAACCAGAGCTATGCCAATCTGCTGCTGATGCAGCAGTCCCTGGCCAGGAGTGAGCTCGACTCATCCCTGGCAGTCAAGATTGAGGCCTACCAGGCCCAGATGCTCAACCAGGCGCGCTACTACCAGCAAGACAACCTGCCTGGCCTTATCCATCTGATGAGCTATGGCTCGAATTTCTACGCCCTGGTCGCGGCCTTCAACCGCTTGCTCGGCCAGGATGACGATGCAGCCGTGCTGGCCGGGCAAGTCAAGCTGGCAGAGCAGCTGACCTCGCTGGCCGATCAGGCCCGGAGTTACCGGCTCTTGGCCCAGACGCTCAACACCCGGGTTCAGGTCGCCTGGGGTTCACTGCGTCCCCTGATGGAGAACTTCCTGGGGGTGATCACTCAGCTCGAGCAGGATCTGATCGCCGATGCCCAGCGCCAGGCCAAGGCCATAGACGCACTTAACCAGGCCATAGCGGCAAACATTCAGGCCATTGTCGATGAGGGTGGCAAGGCCGGTGAGGGTGTCAGCCAACTGGGCCACGCTATCGTGACCTCGCTGGCGCTGGAGGAAAAACCCGCCGCCAAGCCTGCCGCTAGCCAAGGCACGGCCAAGGGGCCAGACCAGCAGACCCAATACATGATCGCCGGTATCCAGGCCCTGTCATCCGGCATAGCCGGTGCCAGCCTGGCGGCCAAGGAGCTCAAGGCCAATACCCAGAAACTGGCTCAGGCCTACCAGGCGCTGGCCGAGACCAACGCCATGCTGACGGTCGCAAAGTCGGTGCAGGCCCAGAACCAGCTGTTTGTCAGCACCTACGAGACGGTAGCCCGGGCGATCACCGGCCTGCCCTCGGGCTGGCAGAAGGTGGCCGACGCCTATCAGAGCGCCGTCCCCATAGTGGCCGACCTCAGCAACGACGGCGATGTGCGTCTGCTCAGGCGCACCCTGGCGCTGGATACCCAATCCTGGCAACTGCTCTCCGATCAGGTGAATGACATCAAGACCGCCTACGCCGGCAACGGCGTCCTGCCCGATGCTTAACCCCACCACAAAAGGACGATAGACATGATAAACGCAACCATCTCCATGGATCAGAGCATGGCCGGTCAGGCCGGTCAGGCGCTGCAGATCCAGACCTATTGCAACAGCGTCAAGCAACAGGTGTCCGTGGATTTCAGCCAGTTCCCGAACCTCAAGGACAACCAGACCCAGATCAACCAGGGACTGGACGTCGCCAAAGGGCATGCGGATCTGTACCTCAACCAGATCCAGCCGCAGATCATCACCAACATCAGCAACATCTCCAACTACTACGCCCTGCAAAATGCCATCCCGACCGTGCTTCCTCCCGGTTCCACCAAGGCCCAGTGGCTCAGGCAGTTGAACGTCATCAAGGAACAGGCCACCGAGTACCACAAGGTATCCTCCGACACCCGCCTTATTATCCTGGATCTCAACAACAATCTGATCACCGACTCCCGCAACTTCCAGGGCATAGTGGTGAACCTCAACAGCAAGGTGCAGGGTGACAACGGGGTGCTGGCTCAGCTCAACGGTGACATCGACAAGGTCAATGCGGCCATCGACGGCGCCATCGCCGGCATAGTGGTTGGGGGCTTGCTGGTGATTGGCGGCGCCTTCGTCACTGCCATAGGCGCAGTGGCCGACTTCGTCACCGCCGGCACCTCGACACCTGTGGTAATAGGTGGCGTCGCCATGATGGTGGCAGGCGCCGCCGGTATCACGGCAGGCTCCATAGTGCTGCACAACTCGCTGGGCGCCCGCCAGGATCTGTACCAGAAGCGCAGCAACCTCAACAGCGAGGTACTGATCGCCACCCAGATCGGCAATGGTTATAAAGGGCTCCAGGTACAGGCCCAAAACGCGGTCAATGCCGCGACCCAGATGAGCAATGCCTGGGACGCCCTGACCTCGGATCTCGGCAGCCTGATCACGGATCTGGACAAGGGCATCACCAGCGGCGACGACATCCGCCAGCTCTGGTTGACCGCCGCCGACACCACAGTGAAGACGGTGCTCGTCGACGTGAACACCATCAAGGCCCAGATGGCCGGCGTCAGCCCCATGCAAGTGCCCGCGACCGCCACCATAGCCGATTTCGTCGGCCGTCTGGCCGCCTAAACCACGGGAGGGCGGCCAGGCCGCCCTCTTCCATCAAGGAGACCCCATGAGCAACGGTATTCTTTCTCAATCCATTGCCAACATGCAGCAGGCCGAAGCCGTCATTCAGTCCTTCACCGGTCTGCCGCAAAACGCCGTCAACATCCAGCAGAACGTCGAGGAGGTGGTCGCGGCGCTGCTGCCCCAGGTGCAAACCATGCAGCAGCAGGTCCTGGCGTTTGGTGCGCGCCTGGAGGTGCAACTGACGCAGCAGCTGGCCAATACCGGCCCCTTCAACCCAGAGGCGCTCAAGGCATTCGTCGATCTGGTCCAGCAGGAGATCGCCCCCATCCAGACGCTGACCGCCCAGACCCTGACCGCCAGCCAGACGGCCAACGATCGCATAACGCAAGACAACATAGCGTTGCAACGGATCGGCGTGGAGCTGCAAGCCACCATAGCCGGGCTGCAATCCAACCTGGCCGGGGCCCGTCAGGAGCTGGACTCCCTCAACAAGAAAAAGCTCTACCTGCTGGGGCTGGGATTGCTGGGGTTGCCGGGCCTCATCGCCCTGGCCGTCACCCTGACGCAAACCCAGAACAAGGTGAACAGTCTGGAGGGACAGGTGAACCAGATTGAGGGGCAGATCCAGCGTCAGCAAGGCTTTCTCGGCCAGACGACGGCATTCTCCCAGCAATTCGGTTCCCTCATCGATCGGGTGAGCAAGGTCGGCAACACCATCACCCTGCTCGGCGGCGATATTGCCAACGTCGCCCGCGATGCCGGGCAAGGGGATCCTGAGCTGGCGCGGCTCTTCTTCACCGCCGCCCTCACCGAGGTTCGCACCCTGCAGGTGGACGCCTCCTGATATCCCTGAAACAAAAAAGGAGAGGCCTTGGCCTCTCCTTTTTCATGGTGCGCTGGGCCATTGCCGCCCCTGCACGTTTGCCCCAAGCGGCTTAGTGCAGCTTCAGGGTCGGGCGCAGCACCCGGTTGATGCGACCCACCAGCATGATGAGACCGGTCTTGACGTAGCCGTGCAGGGCGACTTGGTGCATCCGATAGAGCGAGATGTACACCATGCGGGCTATGTAGCCTTCCACCATCATGGAGCCACGCATCAGGTTGCCCATCAGGCTGCCCACGGTGGAGAAGCGGCTCAGCGACACCAGCGAGCCGTGATCGTGGTAGAGGTAGGGCTTCATCTCGCCCCCTTCCAGCTTGGCCAGGATGTTCTTGCACGCCTGGGTCGCCATCTGGTGGGCGGACTGGGCGCGCGGCGGCACAAACTTGCCATCCGGCTGCGGGCAGGCGGCACAGTCACCGATGACGAAGATGTTCTCGTCACGGCTGGTCTGCAGCGTCTCTTTCACCACCAGCTGGTTGATGCGGTTGGTCTCGAGCCCGGCGATATCCTTCATGAAGTCCGGCGCCTTGATGCCGGCGGCCCACACCATCAGATCCGCTTCGATGAGCTCGCCATCCTTGGTGTGCAGACCCTCGCTGGTCGCTTCGGTGATCATGGTGGCGGTACGCACGTCCACCCCCAGCTTCACCAGCTCCTGATGGGCGGCGCCACTGATGCGCTCCGGCAGTGCCGGCAGGATGCGGGGGCCCGCTTCCACCAGGCTCACCTTCAGGCTGTCGGTGGTGAGGTTCTTGAAGCCGTAGGCATAGAGCTGCTCCACCGCGTTGTAGAGCTCGGCAGAGAGCTCGACGCCGGTGGCACCGCCGCCGACGATGGCGATCTTCACCTTGTCACCGGGCTGGTATTCGGTGGCGAACTGCAGGAAGCGGTTCATCATGCTGTTGTGGAAGCGGTGTGCCTGGGAGGGGCTGTCCAGGAAGATGCAGTGATCCTTGATGCCCTTGGTGTTGAAGTCGTTGGACACGGAACCGATCGCCATCACCAGGATGTCGTAGGGCAGTTCCCGCTCGTTGACCACTATGTCACCGTTATCGTCGACGATCTTCGCCAGTACGATGCGCTTTTCGTCGCGCTTGATGTCGGTCAGGCTGCCCAGCTGGAAATCGAAACCATGGTTCTTGGCATGGGACTGGTAGCTCAGGGCATCGATGCCCGCATCCATGGAGCCGGTGGCCACTTCGTGCAGCAGGGGTTTCCACAGGTGGGTACGGTTGCGATCGACCAGGGTGATCTTCGCCTTGTTCTTCTTGCCCAGCTTGCGACCCAGGCTGGTGGCCAGCTCCAGACCGCCGGCCCCGCCGCCGACGACAACAATATTGGTCATGGTTAATTACCTCGGTTCCATTAAAGCGAAGGGAGCCATCGGCTCCCTTGATAGTTGAATCCATGACGTGACGATCAATCAGGCTTCCTTGAAAGCCTTCATCTGTTGCAGGTGATGAGAGATGTTCCTGAACTTGTGAGTCTCTCGCTCATCCCACACGATGTTGTAATAATTCTTCAATTCACGCTCAGTTTCGCCATTATCGCGGATTTCATCCTGAACGGAAAGGATGCAGAGGCAATTTCCTGAATTTTTACTACGAAATTCAGACACACATTTGGTGCCTATATCCTCGTACTCTTCCGGTCTGTCTATCTTGCCCTGCATGGTGATCTCGGGGTGCAGGTTGGGATTGAAGATCACCTGCTTGATGCCGCACAGGAAGCCGATCCGCTCGCTCCAGTAGCCTCCCAGCCCCACTCCGCAGATGAGGGGCTTGGGGTCCGTGCTCATGTCGAGCTGCTTCTTCACTTCCTTGAGCAGGTGGCTCATGTCATGACGGGGATGAACCGTGCTGTAGTGCACGAAACGCACATCATCATCGATAAACTGCAACTGCAGCACTTTTTCATGATTGCCGGGGCTGGTGGCATCAAAACCATGCAGATAGATGATCATGGACAAGACCTCAAAAACTGTGTCGGTTCTATCGAACCTACCCCAGCGGCGGGGCCCTGCGCCACCAAAACATCCCACTTTCTTGCTTTGGATCACGCCTCCGGTTGCGGATGAAACCAGATTGAGGGGGCCTTTCCCCCGCGCGAGTATCAAAGTGAGAGCCCGCAAGGCAGAAATGATACGCCGGCTACCAATGTGAGAGCCCGTCCCGCGGGCCAGCAAACGATTGCCCTTCATAGCTTGCCAACCCTGTGATCCCGTCCACAAAACCACCGGCAGGCGCATCACTACCAAGCCAATGCGCACGTTTTGTGCAGTATCCGTCTCCATGGGTGCGCAGCCGGGCTGGCCATCCACGCCGATCATGCCTGCGCGCACAGGATCGGCGCCCGTCCCCCTGTCCAACCCATCCCGGGTCCCTGAGCGGGGCAGCCAGCCCATCTTGCCCGGCCGTACCGGTCGGGCCGCAAGGAGTGAGGTATTCATGAACCAGACCAATCCCCCCGGGACGACCACCCACAGTCCCGTCGATGAAGTGGAACGCATGCTCCCCCCTGGCCAGCTCTTTACCCTGGGCTTGCAACATGTGCTGGTGATGTACGCCGGCGCCGTGGCGGTGCCGCTGGTGATAGGCGGCAGCCTGGGGCTGCCCAAGGATCAAATCTCTTATCTCATCAGCTCGGATCTGTTCTGCTGCGGTATCGTCACCCTGCTGCAGTGTCTGGGGATAGGCCGGTTTGCCGGGATCCGGCTGCCGGTCATCATGTCGGTCACCTTCGCCGCCGTCATGCCCATGCTGGCCATAGGCGCCAACCCGGATCTGGGGCTGACCGGCATCTTCGGTGCCACCATAGCCGCCGGGATCCTCTCCACCCTGCTGGTGCCCCTGGTCGGTCGCCTGATGCCGCTCTTCCCGACCGTGGTGACGGGTGTGGTGATCACCTCCATCGGGATCAGCATCATGCAGGTGGGGATCGACTGGATGGCCGGGGGCAAGGGCAATCCCGAGTACGGCAGCCTGCGCTACATAGGCACCAGCTTCCTGGTGCTGGCCTTCATCTTGCTGGTGACCCGCTTCACCAAGGGCTTTTTCAGCAACATCTCTGTGCTGCTCGGCATACTGTTCGGCTTCGTCATCGCCATCGGTATGGGCGAGGTGAACCTGACCGGCCTGGATGAGGCCGCCTGGTTTGCCCCCATAGTCCCCTTCGCCTTCGGCTGGCCCACCTTCGATCCCATCTCCATCGCCACCCTCACCGTCATCATGCTGATCACCTTCATCGAATCCATGGGAATGTTTCTGGCCCTCGGCGACATAGTCGGTCACCCGGCCAGCCGGGGCGACATAGTGCGGGGGCTGCGGGTGGATGGCATAGGAACCGTGATTGGCGGCATCTTCAACAGCTTCCCCCACACCTCGTTTTCCCAGAATATCGGGCTGGTGAGCGTGACCGGGGTGTCGAGCCGCTGGGTCTGCGTCATGTCGGGCGGGATACTGCTCGCCTTTGGCCTGATCCCCAAGATGTCGCTGATGGTCGCCTCCATTCCCCCCTTCGTGCTCGGCGGCGCCGGCATCGTCATGTTCGGCATGGTGCTGGCCACCGGCATTCGCATCCTGGCGCGGGCCGATTACAACAGCAACCGTCACAACCTCTACATAGTCGCCATCAGCTTGGGAATAGGCATGATCCCCACCGTCTCCGGCCACTTCTTTCAGCACTTTCCCGCCGCACTGCAGCCGCTGCTGCACAGCGGTATCCTGCTGGCGACCCTGAGCTCGGTGCTGCTGAATCTCTTCTTCAACGGCTACCAGCCGGATCTCAGCCACCAGCCTCGCCCCCTGCTGGTGGGCCCGGTCCGGCCGGTCGACCCCCGGCCATAAAAAAGCCGCCGGGCAGATACACTGCCCGGCGGCGCCTTCACGTGCCAGAGTCCCCTTAGCCGCAGGTCTGCTCGAAGCGATCCACCGCTGCCGCCACCAGCGCCATGCTGCCCTGCCAGAAGGCAGCCTCGCGGATATCCTGACCCAGGTGTTTTGCCACCAGATCTTCGGCGCTCATGCGGCCGGTATCGCGCAGCAGGGCGCGATACGCCCCGGCCACGTTCGTTTCCCCCGCCGCCTGACGGCTCATCAACTGCTGATAGACCCCCAGGCTGAACAGATAGCCAAACAGATAGGGGTAGTTGTAAAACCCGAGCCCGGCGATGGAGAAGTGCGCCTTGGCCGCCCAGAACATGGGGTGGTAACGGCAGAGGCTCCCCTCATACCAGCGGCCCCACGCCTCGTCGGTCAGGGTCTTGAGCCGCTCAGCCGACACATAGCCCTGTCCGCGGGCGGTCACCAGCGCCTGTTCGAAGTCGAAGCGGGCCGGAATATTGACCAGGAAGGTGGCGGCGCCGTCGGCCTCGGCCCAGGCGATGGCCTGCTGCTGCTCCTGTGTCTGCGCCTGTTCGAACAGGGCGCTGCGCACCAGGGTCTCGGCGAAGATGGAGGCAGTCTCCGCCAGCGTCATGGGGTAGCTGCGCTGGCTCATGGGCAGATCGCGAATGAGCCAGTTGTGCCAGGCGTGACCCAGCTCGTGGGCGAGCGTGATGACGTTGTCCATGGTGCCGGCGTAGGTGATGAAGACCCGCGGCTCCACCGGATCGGCAAATTTGGTGCAGTAGGCACCGGTACGCCGGTTCGGGGTGGGCTCCGCATCGATCCAGCCCTTCTCGGCCATCATGCGTGCAAACTCCCCCATCTCGGGATCGAAGCGGGCAAAGGCCTCGGCGATGATCTCGATCGCCTCCTCGAACGGGATCTCGCGGCTGCTGGCGGCCGGGGGCGGTGCAAACAAGTCCTCCGGCCCCAGATCGTCGATGCCGAGTCGCTTCGCCATCAGCCCCAGCGCCCGCTGGCCCAGACCCCGGGCGTGATAGGTCTCGGTCATGAGGGTATCCAGGGTGGTGCGTTCTATGTGGCTCTGATGGCAGGAGAGATCCAGCGCATCCAGCGTTCGCTGCTTGCCGCGCTGGCGCGAAAGCTCCAGCCGCCAGCCATTGAGGGCGTTGAGGATGGCCGCCACCGTCTCCTGCTCCCCTTCCCAGCCGGCACTGATGGCGTCGAAGGCTTCCCGGCGCAGGGCCCGCACCGGGCTGGATAGCAGGTTGCTGGCCTCGGCCAGCCCCATCTCGCGGCCGTCGATCACGAGGCGGATCTTGCCCACCAGATCGTTGTAGAGGTTGCCCCAGGCATGCAGCCCGTCGGTGCCAAGCCCAATCACCAGCTGCTCTGCCTCCACCGGCAGGCGTTGATCCTGCAGCCGGCGCTCATGGCGCAGCCGGTAATCCTCTTCTCCGAGCAAGGGATCCTGCATCAGCCGTTCAAACTCGGGCTCGGGCAGTCCCAGCATCAGATCTTCCACCGGCGCCAGTGTCTTGAACAGATCGGCGTTGAGGGCGCGGGCACGGGAAGCCAGCTGCTTGGCGAGCACATCGCGGGCATCCTGACTGCCCTTGCAGGCCGCCAGTATGGCGACGTTCCAGCCGATATTGCGGATCCGCTGGGCCCGCAGACGCACTTCGCGCAAAAAATCGGGCAAGGCGTCGGTGTTGCCCAACACCTGATCAAGACCGTCGATAAAACCGGCAAGCTCGGCGAGGTTGGCACGAGCCAGGCTCATGTCCGCTTCCAGCTCGGGGCAGTCGAGGGCGGGATAGATATGCTGGTTGTGCCACTGTTGTGGGTAGATTCGTTGCTGCATCAAACGCTCGTCATCAATATCAGGGGGCAGAGGCTGCCCTGGGTGAAATGCGCGTGGCCGGGCCGCTGCGGGCTCGCTACGAAAGAAACAGGGGCCGCCGGGGCGACCCCGAACGGCCTGTCTGATCAACCGATGCGATCAGATGGGCCAGCCCGTCACACCAGTCGCTCGAGGCGGTCGACCGCCTCCTCCACATAGCGCAGGCTCTCCTGCCAGAAGGCGGGTTCGCGAATGTCGACCCCCAGGTGTTTCTCCACCAGATCCTCGGCGCTCATGCGGCCCGTGTCGGTGAGCAGCGCGCGATAGGCCTGGGCAAACTCGCCCCCGGCCCGCTCCTTCTGGGCATAGAGCCCCAGGCTGAACAGATAGCCGAACAGGTAGGGGTAGTTGTAAAACCCGAGATCAGCGATGGAGAAGTGGCACTTGCTGGCCCAGAACAGCTCGTCGTACTGGCTGAGGGTGTCACCATACCACTGCTGCTGCGCGGATTTCATCATCTGCCGCAGCTGGCTTGCCCCCACATAGCCCTGCTCCCGCGCCGTCACCAGCGCCCGCTCGAAGGTGAAGCGGGCGGGGATGTCGAGCAGCAGGCTGGCGGCGCGCTCCCCATCCAGCCAGGCGATGGCCCGGCGCGGCTCCATCTTGTCAGTGGCGGCCAACAGGGCATCACGCACCAGGGCCTCGGCAAACAGGGAGGCGGTCTCGGCCAGCGTCTTGGGGTAGTCGCGCTGCTCCAGCGGCAAGTCCCGCAGCAACCAGCTGTGCCAGGCGTGCCCAAGCTCGTGAGCCAGGGTGATGAGGTTGTCCATGGTGCCCTCGAAGGTGAGAAACACCCGAGGCTCGGGGGGATCGGCATATTCGGTGCTGTAGGCACCGCTGCGCCGGTTTGCGCTGGGGGCCGCGTCAATCCAGCCCTTGTCGGCCATCATGCGGGTAAAGGCCCCCATCTCGGGGTCAAACCCGGCGAAGGCATCGGCCACCAGGGTCAGCGCCTGCTCGAAGCTGAGCGAGGCCGGAGTCCCGGCGGGCGCCGGGGCATAGAGATCCCAGGGGGCAAAATCGCTGATCTGCCGGGCGCTGGCCATGGCGCACAGGGCCCGCCGTCCCAGCGTCTTGTGGGCGTCAGCCTCGGCCATCAGGGTATCCAGGGTGGCGCGCTCGATATGGCTCTGATGACAGGAGACATCCAGCGCATCGAGCCGACGCGTCTTGCCACGCTGGGCGGCGAGCTCGTTGCGCCAGCCGTTGATGGCGTTGAGAATGGCGGCCACCGTCTCCTGCTCTGCCTGCCAGGCGGCCTGAATGCCGTGCCAGGCGCTGGCACGACGCGCCCGATCCGGGTGGGCCAGCAGATTTTCCGCCTGGGCCAGCCCCATGGGCTCTCCGTCCACGACCGGCCTGAGCCGGCCCACCAGGCCGTCGTAGAGATCCCCCCAGCCTTGCAGTCCATCCACCCCCAGCCCCGCGATCAGCTGTTCGCTCTCCAAGGAGAGCCGTTGATCCTGCTGACGCCTGTCGTGACGGATGGCATAGGCCAGCTCGAACAGCTCGGGATCCTGCAACAGGGCCCGCACCTGCCCCTCGGGGGCGCTTGCCCAGAACAGGGTCACGGGTTTGCTGAGCTGGGCCAGGGTCGCCTGCAACTGCTGACCACGGGAGAGCAGCGCACGCGCCGCCTCATCGCGACCATTGCGACTGAGCCGGTTATAGGCATAGGTCTGGCTGTTCCAGGCCAGCCGGCAAACGTCGGTCCAGCAGGATCTGATGGCCCGCAGCAGGTGGCGCAAGGCATTGATGTCGGTGGTCTTGGGCAGTTCATCCAGCAAGTGCTGCAGGCTGTTCAGGGTCTCGCGGGCACGCTGGAAATCGGCGTCGATCGCCGGGCAATCGGGGGCGGCATAGATGTGATCATCCAGCCAAACGGGTGGGTTCATGATAGTCCTTGTTTGTTTGCATCCATGTCATGTGGCCCCGCCTCTGTGGGCTGGTGCCAGTTCGGATAGTACGAAGGGGACCGGCACTTGCCCAGCCCCCATCCGAGTCAGCAAACAAGACGAACAATCACCTGTGCGACGGCCTCTGTCGGCCGAGCACAAACAGTGGACAGGCCGCCGTTATTTGGCGGGTTTGAGTTTGCTCACCAGGGTCATGGCCAGCACCAGCACCATGCCCGCCACCACACCGGCCACGGCGTTGAGCAGGGTCGGCGTCACCGCGGCCAGCACGGCGCCCACGGATGGCAAGGTGGCAAGGGCTGCGGCCGCAGCTTCAACCAGGTGGTAGGCGAAGGGCCAGCCATGCACCAGAATGCCGCCACCCACCATGAACATGGCGATGGTCCCCACCAGCGCCAGCAGGTGCATCAGACGGGGCGCAGTCACCAGCAGGCCCCGACCCACGGCCCGGCGCAAGGGGCTGCCATCGGGCTTTTGCAGCAGGTGCAGGCCGATATCGTCGAGCTTGACGATAAGGCCCACCAGGCCATAGACCCCTACCGTCATCAGCAGGGCTATGCCCGCCACCACAGAGATCTGCAGGCCCAGGCTGCTGCCCTGTACTGTGCCGAGCGCGATGACGATGATCTCGGCAGAGAGGATAAAGTCGGTGCGAATGGCCCCCTTTATCTTCTGCTGCTCGAAAGCCACCAGATCGTCCGGCACCGGGCCCCTGTGTTGCTCGCTCTCTGCCGCCTCGTGGGGCAGAAACTTGTGGGCCAGCTTCTCCGCCCCCTCGAAGCAGAGGTAGGCGCCCCCCAGCATCAGCAAGGGGGTGATGAGCCAGGGCACCAGGGCGCTGATGGCGATGGCGGCAGGCACCAGAATGAGCTTGTTGCGAAACGACCCCTTGGCCACGGCCCACACCACGGGCAGCTCCCGCTCGGCCCGCACGCCGGAGACCTGCTCGGCGTTGAGGGCGAGATCGTCCCCCAGCACACCGGCGGTCTTCTTGGCCGCCACCTTGGTCATCAGGGCCACGTCATCGAGCACGCTGGCTATATCATCGAGCAGGGCCAACAAACTGGTTCCGGCCATATCAGGCATTCCTCATCTCAGTGGAAACATCCCCCGGGCACGCAGGCCATCTCGCCGGACAGGCGCCACAAGCGAGTGCCGAGCAGAGGGGGGTCCTTATTTCAGGCAAAAGATGGCACAGTGTAACGAGAAGCCGCCCGTTAGGCAGCAACCACATCAGGGTCAATTGGCCTTGTTTCACCCCGAGTCCCCCCGGCTCAAGGAGTTCCCATGCAACCCTGGCAATCTCTGCTCGATTTCTGGTTTGGCGATGACGCCGATGACGCCACCCGCGCCAAACGGCAAGCCCCGCTCTGGTGGGGAAAAAGCAGCGAAACCGATGCGCTGATAGCCGACCGCTTTGGGGCGCTGGCCGAAGCCGCCGCCACCGGCTCTCTGGCCCACTGGGCCGAGGTGCCCGTCGGCCGGCTGACGCTGATCCTGCTGCTGGATCAACTGCCACGCAACATACATCGCGCCACGCCCGGCGCCTTTGCCCAGGACCCGCTGGCCCGGGATCTCTGTCTGAAGGGCTTGTCGCTGGGGGCAGACAAGGCGCTCTCGCCGCTGGCCCGGGTCTTCTTCTACCTGCCGCTGGAACACGCCGAATCGCGCGAGCAGCAAGTCCGCAGCGTGACCCTGTTCGAGGCGCTGGCGGCCGAGCAGGCCGGCAGTCCGGCGCAGGCCACCTTCGAGGGCTTCGCCGATTTTGCCCGCCGCCATCAGCTGATCATCGAACGCTTCGGCCGCTTTCCTCACCGCAACGCCATCCTGGGTCGCACCAGCACGCCGGAGGAGGCCGAATTTTTGCAGCAACCTGGCTCCGGCTTCTAGGCCAGCCGCAGAGACAAAAAAACGGGCCCGATGGGCCCGTTTTGCATGCAGGGAGTGGACAAGGGGCATCACGCCGCCTCTGCCAGCTCCTCCTCTTTCTTCTGATAGGCCTGGGGCGAGAGACCCAGCAGCTCCTGCACTGTGGAGGCGACCGTGATGGAGGAGATGGTCCCCACCAGGATGCCGGCGAACAGGGTGAAGGCGAAACCGTAGAGGGCATCGCCGCCGAACAGCAGCAGGGCGCCCACGGTAAAGAGGGTGGTGCCCGAGGTGATCATGGTGCGGCTGAAGGTGGCCTTGATCGCCACGTCCGAGCAGTCGTGGATGGAGAGCTTGGTGCGTGAGCTCAAGATGTCCCGCAACCGGTCCGAGATGACGATGCTGTCGTTGAGGGAATAGCCGATCACCGCCATCAGACCGGCGATCACGTTGAGGTCAAACTCGATGTTGAACAGCGCCAGCAGCCCCATGGCCACCAGGCCATCGTGCAGCACAGACACCAGGATGCCGATGGCCTGACGCCACTCGAAGCGCACCGCCAGGTAGGCGGAGATGGCCAAGGAGGCTACCAGCACCGCCAGCATCCCCTGCTGGAACAGTTCGGCACCCACCTGAGGGCCGACTATGGTGGTGCGCAGCAGCTCCACCGGCAAGTTGAGCTGTTGACCCAGCATGACCGCCAACTCCTCGGCCGGCCAGGGCAGCTCGTGGGGTGGCAGCTTGATGAGCCACTCCCCCGGGATGCCGGCGCCGCTCAGCTCGACCGCCCCTGCCAGCGGGGCGCTCAGCAGGGCGTTCAGTTCATGGGCCTCTTTCAGGGTCTGGATGCGAAACTCCAGCAGTATGCCGCCGGTGAAGTCGAGCCCGAGCGACAGCCCGTTGATGGCCAGCACGGCTATGCTCGCCACCGTCAGCAGCACGGAGATCCACAACCCGATGTAACGCCAGCGGGTCAGGCCCATGGCAACGATCATTCTCAACATAATTCTATCCTCGACAACAGCTGACTCGGGCTTCCCAACCGGAAGCGCGTGGCGCAGGCGCGGAGCAGGCTCGAACGCGCGGCGCTATGGCACAGAGTGAATGCAGGGGTCACGGTCACACCCTCAGCAGCTTGTCGCTGCTCTTGCCCCACAGGGGGTTGATGATGGCGCGGGTGCCCCAGATGCCGGTCACCATGCTGGATATGAGACCCAGGATCAGGGTGATGGAGAAGCCCTGCAGCGGGCCCGAGCCGATGGAGTAGAGCACCACGGCGCAGATCAGGGTGGTGATGTTGGCATCGAAGATGGTGCGAAACGCCGAGCGATAGCCAAAGTCGATGGCGTTGGCAAGACTCCCCCCCTCCCGCAGGCGGTCCTTGATCCGTTCAAAGATCAGCACATGGGTATCCACCGCCATGCCGACCGTGAGCACCAGACCGGCGATCCCCGGCAGGGTCAGTACGGCCCCCGGCAGCACCGCCAGCATGCCCACCTGCATCAGCAGGTTGGCGATGAGCGCCGTGATGGCGACCCAGCCGAACTTGCGATACCAGGCCATCATGAATAGCATCATGCCCGCCATGCCGAACGCCAGCGCGGTGAAGCCCGCCTCTATGTTCTGAAGGCCCAGGGTCGGGCCGATTGAGCGCTCCTCCAGGATCTTCAGCGGCGCCGTCAGGGCACCGGCCCGCAGCAGCATGGCCAGCTCCTGGGCCTCTGGCAGACTGCCAATACCCGTGATGCGGAACTGGTTGCCGAGCGCCGTCTGTATGGTGGCGACGTTGATCACCTCGCTCTGGGCGCGCAGCTTGCCCTGGGCGTTGGTCTTGTATTCGGTGAAGACGGTGGCCATCGGCTTGCCCACGTGCTGGCGGCTGAACTGGTTCATCTTGCTGCCACCCAGGCTGTCGAGCACGATATTGACCTGGGGTTGGCCCATCTCGCCCATATTGGCGCGCGCATCGACTATGTGCTCACCGCTCAGCACCGGCTTGCGGGCCAGACCGACGGCCTGACCGCTGCGATCCGCCATGAAGAAGCGGCTGTCGGCCTGGGCCTCGTAGAAGGCCAGCGATGCGGTCGCGCCTATCACTTCCTTGGCCTGCTTGGGATTGTGCACCCCGGGCAGCTCGATGCGGATACCGTCCTGGCCCTGACGCTGGACCGAGGCCTCGACTATGCCGAGCTCGTTGATCCGCTTTTTCAGGATTGACAGGTTCTGGGTCACGGCGTTGTTGGCCAGCAGGGTGCGCTCGGCCTCGCTCATCACCAGCCGCAGCTCGTTGCCGCTGCGATTGAGTTGCCACTGATCCTGGCGGGTGCCGGCGGAATCCTTGATGATGGTGAGCCAGGGCGCCTGATCGGCCACCTCTGGCAGGGTAACTCTCACCTCCCCTTCGCTCACCCGAGCCACGTTGGCACCCCGCAGGCGCGCCTCGCGGAACTGGGTGCGCAGCATGTCCACCAGGTTTCTGGTCTGGTTGTCCACCACGAAGCTGAGATCGACCCCGATCAGCAGCTGGGAGCCGCCGCGCAGATCCAGCCCGAGCTTGATGGGGGCGGCGCCGAGCTGGCTGATCCAGGTCGGGGCATTGGAGTAGAACTCCAGGGTCAGGGCCGCGCTGTCATAGCCCTGCTGCTCCAGCAGCTGCTTGGCCCTCTGCTGTTCGGACTGGCTGTTGAACACCAGTTCGACCCGCTCTTTCTGTTGCACCTGTTTGACCGGCGCTATCTGGTTGTCGGCCAGCAGGGTGCGCTGTGCCTCGGTCAGGCTGGTCTGGCCGTGCAGGCCGAGGGAAGGCTGCTCACCGAAGAAGGTGGGCAGGGAGTAAAACGCGAAGGTGAACAGCATGAGCAGCAGCAGGGCATACTGCCACATGCTCATGCGATTCAGGGTGGTACGACTCTTTTTTCTCATGGCAAAAGCCTCTGTCAGGAGAAGGCGGCGCACTCGCCACCCATGGCGGGGGCGGCACGCAAGAAAATACAAATGAGACTGGGCGCCCGTTCACGCGCGGTGAGCAGGCTTTACAGGAGACGATGAGGCAGTGCGGCGAGGCCGGACCCCATCGGGATCAGGCGAGATAACTCTGGGAGAAGCGGTATTGCAGGTGTTGGCGTTGCAACCTGTGCCGGTGAATGGTGGCAAAGCGGTCGCGGAAGCTGTTTTTGGGATAGAAGAGCGCCGCATAGAGCAGCAGGCCGCACAGCAGCAGCAGGATCGCCTGCTGTGACCAGCTCATGATCAGCTCGTAGACGACGCTGCCGGGCTGATGATCGCTGCGCAGGGAGTGTTCGAGCCGCAGCAGATGATTCTGATGGGAGCCGACAAACTTGACGACACCGTCGTCGCTGTCGCTGGCGCTGTGGATCACCAGCAGGGTATCGGACTGATCGCCCGTGCCGGCATCGCTCATCACCTGGCCAGGCTGGGAAGCGGCCTGAGGCGCGGATACCTTGAGCCCCTCCACCGAGACGGTAGAGAGCAACAGAGTGAGCGAGATGAGCAGTGTCATCAACGCCAGTTTCACTTTGTCCAGCAGGCTCAAAAAGTTAATTCCCAAATAATAGAAAGGGCAAACTACCACAGGCACCCAACAAGGACAAGGGCGGCAGGGCCGTCAAGCCTCGCACGGCGCCCTGCCGAAAACGAAACTCACCCCTGTGACATCTGCCTGAAATCGCGGGCATAGCCCTTGAGCAGAGTGTAGAGATGGGCGCGCTGGGAGATGTCCAGCGACTGGCTCAGGGCACTCAGCCAGTTGACGGTGCGCTGGCGGGATTGATCCGTGTAGCCGGTGAAACGGCCATCCATGAGTCCATCCCCCTGCTGCAACAGGGCGGTGAGCTGGGCACCGAAGTCCGGGCTCTGGCGCTGCTGCATCAGCCTGTCCAGCTCCCTGGTCCAGGCGGTCTGAAACTCCAGCCAGGGGGCCTGCAGCTCGTATTGCCACTCCACCCACTGGGCCACCAGCGGCGCCTGGGCCGGCTTCACCTCCCCAATCCAGAACACCAGCCGCTCGTTCATCTTGCCGGTGAACTCCTTGAGCAGCTCGGCCTTGGGCTGGCGGGCAAAATCCTGCTCCCGCTCGGTCTGCCGGCTGAGCCTGTCCTTCATGAACATGGCCACCTGCTCCTCGGTCAGGGTACGGGCCAGCCGCACGGCGCGGGGAACCGTGTTCTCCAGGGTGCGGGTCAGGCTCTGCTGGGCCGCATTCAGATGAAGCGAGACCTGGGCCGGGCTCATGGGGCTCGCCACCGCCCTGGCCAGCGCATCCAGATCATCGGCGTAACGGGGTACCTCGTACTGGCGGTGCCAGGCCATCAGCCCCTTCACTTCGTTGTCCAACAGCCGCTTCTGGCTGCGATCCAGCGAGAAATAGTCATCCAGCTGCCAGACGATGGCCACGTCCAGCCAGTAATAGACCACCCGGGTGGAGCAGCCCACCAGCAGCAGACAGATCAGCAGCAGGCTCCAGCTGCGGGGTTGACGCCAGGAAAAGGAGGTCACCATGCACTACTCCAAAGATTGACGAGTTGATGATTCATATCGATCTGATCCTGCCTATGCCAGCGTTGATACGCAGCGATTCGTGTCGAGCAACACCTGCCCCCCGCCACCGGCCCTACTCCAGCCGTTGACGATTCGTGTCGATCAGGGCCTGGTAATCGGGCCCGGGAGTGTGCTCGGCCATCAGCAGCGCCCACAACAAGCCTATGTAGTCGACCCAGGGCAGGAAGGCCTGGCTCTGAAAGCCCCGGCTTCCCAAACGCGCCCCTGCCCGCTCAAGATAGCCGCTCTCCAGCGCCTCTCGCTGGCCGTCGTCCCAGCCGTGGGTGCGCTGTATGCTGGCCACCTCGAAACCGGGATGCCCGGCGGCGCCATACTCCCAGTCGATGACCCAGGGCCGGGTTCCCAACAAGTTAGCCGGATTGAGATCATGATGGCAAGGGAGCCAACAATCGGTCGGCTCGCGACTGGCCAGCAGTCCCCGCTCCAGCGCAGGCAGCCAGTCAGGGATCCGGGCCAGGCGGCCGCGATAACCGGCGGCATGAGCCCGCACCGCCATCACCACGGCGGGCACCGGCAGCCGGTGCAGTCGCACCAGCACCTCGGCCAGCAGACCGGGCTGCTCGGCGGGGGGCGGGGGCGCCTCGGCCCAGTTGGGTTCATCGCACCAATCCAGCAGCATCAGGCCGCTGGCGGGATCGCTGTGATGACAGGGCAGCGCCAGCCCCTGCCCCATGGCCCCCCGATAGAGCTGCCACTCGGTCGCCCTGTCGATACCGAGCCGACAGGGATCCGGATGACCGAGCCGCAAAAAATGACTGCGCCCCGAGGGGAGGCGCAGTCGATAGTTGCAGTTGGTCAGGCCGCTGGCCAGCGCTTCCAGCCGCCCCGAACGCCAGGGGGCCGGCAGGCTGGCCAGCAACTCCAGCTCCGCCAGATCACCAGCCAAAGGTGGATTTCTTCGCCTGCTTGCGGATCTCTTTCTGATCGGCCCACAGCAGTTCGCCGTTTTGCAGATCCATCAGGTTCATGGTCATCTGGTAGTAGACATCCTTCACCTTGCCGTTGTCCTTGACGATGCTGGCGAGGTTGCCATAGACCATGTAGCGGGCACCGGTCTGCTTGCCCAGACGCACCATGGAGGCGGGATCCACCATGCCGCTGCTCTGCTGGTATTCGAGCTGCTGCTTGACCGCCGCCACCTTGCTCATGTCGACGAAGCGGAACTTGCCGGCTCGCAGCAGCTTGGTACGGATGGTGTCCGTGATGGCCTCGGTGTCGATGTGCTCAGAGGTCTTGTTGCGGATGGAGTCCATGAACATCACGGGACGACCGCCCGCGGTGATCTCGCTGGTGGCCGGCGAGGCGAGCATGGAGTCCGCCATCTTGTCGGCGATGGCCTGCAGATCCGATGAACCGTAGTCCACTGTCACCGTCTCGGTTTCGGTCGGATCGCCATAGCTGACTGTGGTGCTGGAACAGCCGCCAAGCAGCAGGGCGCCGGTCAATATCAGCAGGGCATGATTCATTTTCATCAGTAGGATTCCTCAATCACTTCACGTACGTAAATCCGGTATCCCCGGGCGGCCGGGCTCGGCGCCAGGGCAGAGAGGGTGCGGGTCTGATAGCCGTGCAGCTTGATGGGGGTCCAGCCGCGACCATCGCTGGCCACCTCCTGCCCCGCCTCATCATACCAATAGAACAGGTATTGCAGCTTGTTGTCACCGCGCTGGGTGCTGGCCGCCGCCACATTGACCTGCAGCAGGCCGTTTTGCTCGCGCCGGCTCAGCTCGGTCAGGGTCACATTGACGTTCTGATGCTGCTCCTGCACGGGTGCCGCCCCCGCCGCGCCATAGAGCGCCACGCCGGACGTATTGGTGGCGCAGCCGGTCAGCAGCATCACCAGGGCCAAACCGTATGCTTTCATCTTGATCTCCTTAGCCGGCAGGCCATCTGGGCCCGACCGTCAGTCATGGGTGTCATGGTCCGGGCGCGCTTAGAGCGGCATCACCCGGGTCGTCAGGCCGGCGCCGAGCCGCTGCACCCACACCAGGGTGGTACGCCCGCCGTGAACGGTGAGCGGCAGGGTACGCATGGCGCTGCCCGCCCCCAGGGTGAGCTGCACCTCGCCTGCCGGCAGCATGCTCTGCCAGCTGGATGCCTGGGCCGGCAACGTCAGCCAGCTGCGGGTATCGGCCCGCTCCGAGAGGGTATTGAAGATGCCGACCAGAATATTGCCCACATCACCCCCCTCCTTGGCGGCAGTGCGCCTCAACTGCTCCTTGGTCACCAGCCGCAGCGCCTGACGGGTCAGCATGCCCGGCAACCGCTCCTGCAGATCCTTGGCGGCCAGCGCCTCCAGCCGCACCAGCTCGCTGGTCTGCTCAACCCGCTTGCCCACCGATACCGTCAGCGGGCCCGTGTTGCTGGCCCGGTTGTCGTAATAGGGCACTGCCACGGTAAAGGTACGAAAATCGCCGCTGGAGGTGGAGATGGGCAGCGGCAGGAACAGCTCGCGCCGCGCCGGGATCAGCCCATCTTCAAACAGCACCACCAGCTGCCCCTGATTTTTGGTTAAAGGCGGCGCCTTGCGACCCAGCTTCTTCTCGGTTTCCTTGAGCTCGTCCGGGGAGCCGCGCAGCCGCGCCAGGCGCAGCAAGGCATCCTGCAGGCTCTGGTTGTCCGGCGCTATCTGGTAGCCGCGCTGATAGTCGACCCAGGCATCGTTGAGATCCCCGGCTGCCTCATAGAGCACGCCGGAGAAATAGAAGGTGTAGGCGTTCTGGAAACCGTTTTTCACCTGGCCTATCAGCCGGTCGAGATCCGGTGCCCCGCGCGACATCAGCTGGCGCATCTCCCGCTCTGTAGTGGCTTCGGCCCCTTTCTCTCTGGCCTTGCTTACCTCCCCCGCCCGCGCCTTGAGGGCACGCTCCTGCACCTGATTGGCCCGGCGCACCTCCACCAGGGCGCCGTCGGCGTCCCCCCGCTGCAGGTAGTTGAGGGCCAGATAGTGATGCAGCATGGTGCGCTCATAATCCGGCGTCAGGTAGGCCATGCTCTGATCGTTGGTGAGCAGGCTGCCCGCCTGACCCAGCCCCTGGCTCAGCCGGTATTGGGCCTGATTGTCTTCCCACTCGAGGCGGCTGTCGGCGGCGGCGAAGGCCTGCTTGCTGCCCGCATCCTGACCGGCCAGCCAGGCGATGCGGCCCTGCTCGAGCCGGTCCAGCACATAGGTGTCGTCCCCCAGGGTGGACTCGCGCACCTCGGGCAGCGCCTCGGCGGCGTGCCCCAGCAGCAGCTGGTTGCGCAGCGGCACCATCTGATCGGAATAGGAGACGAACATGTCCTGCCAGTGGGAGGCGCAGCCCCCCAGCAGGGCACTGGCCAGCAGGAGGCCAGCCAGACGGGGAAAGCGGTGCATCACAGGCAGAGCAGCGGCCCCAGGGATTGACCCCCTACCAGATGCATGTGGATGTGATAGACCTCCTGCCCGCCGTGGCGATTGCAGTTCATGATCAGGCGATAACCATCCTCGGCGATCCCGGCCTCGCTGGCCAGCTTGCGGGCCACGGTGAACATGCGACCTCCCTAGGGCCAGCTCATGTTCGGCTTCCACGTCGTTGACCGTGGGGATCAGCACGTTGGGAATGATCAGGATATGGGTCTTGGCCTTGGGCTGGATGTCCCGGAATGCGGTCACCAAATCGTCTTGATAAAGGATGTCGGCGGGGATCTCTTTACGGATGATTTTGCTGAAAATGGTTTCTTGCGCCATGGATAACTCCTTTATATGAAAAAGAAAATTCAACACCAACCTCAAGCGGCTCCCGAGGTGGCCATCAGGGCCCGCCAAGTGTGACACAAGCCGACATTTGACACAGCCGTTGTCCCATTCTCTTCAGTTATTGTTAAAAATACCGATAGCCGGAAGACGTCAGATGGCGTCGCTCGCCCAGGGTGGTAGCAGGGTATCAAATGGACGGGGTATTCAGGCAAGGGACTTTTGCATATACAGCGGGACAATAATGAAACAAACAATGTCAGACCTCTCCATCTTGCAGAGGGTCTATTTAGGCTTTGCCATTCTGGTGGCCGTGATGGCGGCCACCTCGGTACTCACCTTTCGCAGCCAGAGCGAGCTCAATCAGGCGCTGGATCAGGTCACCCGGCAATCCATGCCGCTGGTGATCGCCAGCAGTCAGACCCAGATCAGCCTGCTCAGCGCCAACAAGTGGCTCACCGACGTGCTGACCGAGCAGGATCCCAAGCAGATCCCGGCCGAGGTGGCCGAGCTGCAACAGGCCAAGGCCCAGGTCGACAAGACGCTCGCCACCCTCAGCCGGCAGGCGGCGGCACACCCTGAGCTGCAGGGTGAAATGGCGGCACTGAGCAAGCTGGTCGGCGACTATCTGCAGCTGACCGGCACCCTGCCCACCGAGCATCAGGCCCTGCTCACCCGCTTGCACAAGGTGAATCAGGCCAAGGGGCAGTTCCAGGTCAGCCTGCCCCAGTTCAAGAAAAACCTCGGCGACATGATGGTCACCATAGACGACAGCTTCATCAAGATGCTGTCCGAGACCCTGACCACCAAGCTCTCCGCCATCGAGCTCTCCACCATGGATGCGCTCAACCAGAGCATACCCGCTCCCATCGAGGGGGCGCTCAAGCGCAACAAGATGCAGATCGAGGGGTTCAACAGCACCATCAAGGATCTGCAGGGGGAGCTCAAGAACTTCGACAATGACATGGGCCACTACGTGCATGGCTTCGTGCGCGACACCACCGCCAGCGAGGGGGTGCTCTCCCAGTACCTGGCGCTGATGCAGCAGCAGGAGCAAATGCGCGAGCAGAGCAAGCAGGCCAGCAAGCTCATCGTCAGCATCCAGAGCAAGCTGGAGGGGATCACCGACCAGAGCCAGCAGCTGATGAACGCCAGCATACGCGCCTCCGGCAAGGTGCAGGCCCAGAGCACGCTCACCCAGGGGATCAGCATCGCCATCGCCATCCTGGTGGCCATTCTGGTGGCCTACACCCTGGGCAAGGCCATTCGCCGCCCGCTCAAGGAGCTGCTGCGGGTGCTGACCGAGGTGACCCAGGGCGACATGACCCAGCGCATAGGTTTTCGCAGCAAGAACGAGTTTGGCCAGCTCGGCAGCCAGATCAACCTGCTGATCCAGCAGATGGGGGACGTGCTGACCCAGCTATCCCAGGCCTCGACCCAGCTCAACAACGCCGCCCACGACAACCGTCACACCACGGAATCGGTGCGGGCGGATCTGGAGAAACAGCGTCAGGAAACCGCCTCGGTCGCCGCCGCCATGACCCAGATGGAAGCCTCGGTGCGTGAAGTGGCCCAGGCGGCCAACCAGACCCTGGAGCGGGTGCAGGACGTGGAGAAAGCCTCCGAGACCGGCCGCAAGGTGATGGCGGGCAACATCACCACCACCCATCAGCTGGCGGGCAAGTTGCAGCAGACCGGCAAGGTGATCGGCGATGTCAGTGCCATGAGCAACCAGATAGGCAACATACTCGACGTCATTCGCGGCATCGCCGAGCAGACCAACCTGCTGGCGCTCAACGCCGCCATCGAGGCGGCCCGGGCCGGCGAGCAGGGCCGCGGCTTTGCGGTGGTGGCCGACGAGGTGCGCAGCCTGGCGGGGCGCACCGCCCAGTCCACCAGCGAGATCCAGACCATGATCGAGAACCTGCAGCAGGGGGTCGCCAAGGCGGTGACAGTGATGCAGGAGTGCTCCCGCGAGATGGACAGCTGCGTGGATCAGAGCTCCCACGCCAACAACGCCATGGAGGAGGTACAGGGGATAGTGGTGCTGATCAGCGACATGTCGAGCCAGATAGCCTCCGCCGCCGAGCAGCAGCAGGCCACCAGCGCCGACATCGCCACCAACCTCAACCGCATCTCGGATATCTCGGATCTCAACTATCAGGGCATAGCCCGGGTGGCCGAGACCAGCCAGCAGCTCGACTCCCTGGCCGAGCAGCAGGAGAGCCTGGTCAAGCGCTTCCGGCTCAGCGCCTGATGAGGTCGTCTGTTTTTCCATTGCCCTGACACGACAAGGCCCCGCAGATGCGGGGCCTTGCTTATTCTGGCAAGAATCGCGGGATCAGGCGTAGGCGATGGCGCCCTTGCCCACCCCTTCATAGGCCACGATTTTCACGAACTTGTCGCCCACCTGCTTCTTCACCTCGCGGGCTATATAACAGGCCAGCAGCTCTATGGTGGTGTCGGTATCGATCATCTCCACCTCTCCCGCCGGCATGGCCAGCTGGAACAACCCCTGGGGCGCCACGTACTTGAAGCCGAGATACTGCTCGCCGGCATCCTTCAGGGTCGCCTCGGCCAGCTCGCTCAGGCTCAGCTCGCCGAGGGCCACCTTGTCCTCTTCGGTGCCGAGGTAGATGTCGGCCCAGCGCTCGGCCCAGTTCAGCTCCTGCTCAGCGTCGCGCTCACCGTCCAGGTGGATCTCGATGGGAGAGCGATGGCCGTGGGCGATGCGCTGGCAGTTGCCATCGTGCTTTTTCAGGCCGTGGCTGTAGTGGTAGAAGGCGCCATCGATCTGCTCCTGGCGCAGGGTCAGCGACAGATCCTTGATGTTGCCGGGCAGCCGCTGGGCCAGCACAGCCAGCAGATAGCGGGTGACGGACTCCTTGTCGATCTGGGGCGCCGGGATGAAGGCAAAGCCCTGAGTGGGGCAACGCAGGTGAATGGAGCGACCCGGGCGCAGCAGATCCACCGTGCTCTCCTCCCCCTCCAGATGGGCCACATGGACCAGTGCGCACTCGGCCGGCACCAGCAGCTTGTGATCCACCTCTTCATCGATGATCGACTTGATCAGTTTTTTCACCCGACCAAAGTCCAGCAGCATGCTCATCTCGTTGAGCTCGCCGCTCATCTCGACATCCACCAGCCAGCTCTCCCCCACCATGCCACGGCGTTCACACAGGTAGCTGGAATCGATCACGGTCAAATCTCTTACAAATAACTTCATCAGTCAGGCCTTGCTACAGAGAAAGTGCAGTTTGCGATATTATGACCCGCGATCACTGACAAAGGAACCGGACTCCCCCATGAACAAATTGCTAATCAAGAATGCCACCCTGGTCAATGAAGGCCGCATCTATGCCTCGGATGTATTGATTGAAGGGGAACGGATCGCCCGGATCGCCCCTCACATAGAGGCGCCCGATGCCGTGGTGATAGATGCAGCAGGTCGTCACCTCATCCCGGGGATGATCGACGATCAGGTCCATTTCCGGGAACCCGGCCTGACCCACAAGGGGACCATCGCCAGTGAATCCCGGGCCGCCGTGGCAGGAGGCACCACCAGCTTCATGGAAATGCCCAACGTCAATCCCCAGACCACCACCCTCGATGCTCTCGAAGCCAAATACCAGATAGCCGCCAACTCCTCCGCCGCCAACTACAGCTTCTATCTCGGCGCTACCAACGACAACCTCGACGAGATCAAGCGCCTCGATCCCAAGCAGTCCTGCGGGGTCAAGGTGTTCATGGGCTCCTCCACCGGCAACATGCTGGTGGACAACCAAGAGACACTGGCGGCGATTTTCCGCGAGAGCCCGGTGATGATAGTGACCCACTGCGAGGACACCCCCTCCATCAAGGTGCTGGAAGACGAGGCCCGCGCCAAGTGGGGCGAGGATGTGCCGATGCGCGAGCACGGCCGCATTCGCAATGACGAGGCCTGCTACAAGTCCTCCAGCATGGCGGTGGGTCTGGCGAAAAAATACGGTGCCAAGCTGCACGTGCTGCACCTCACCTCCGCCAAGGAGCTGTCGCTGTTTACCGCCAGCCATGATCTCAGCGAGCTGAAAGACAAGAACATCACCGCCGAGGTATGCGTCCACCACCTCTTCTTCAACGAGGCGGATTACGACACCCTGGGCAGCCAGATCAAGTGCAACCCGGCGGTGAAGAGCGCCGCCGACCAGCACGCCCTGCTGGATGCGGTACGCAACGACGTGCTGGATATCATAGCCACAGACCACGCCCCCCACACCTGGGAAGAGAAGCAGAACAGCTACTTCAAGGCGCCGTCCGGCATCCCCCTGGTGCAGCACTCCATGCTGGCCCTGCTGGAGCTCTACCACAACGGCGTGTTTTCGCTGGAAACCATCGTCAAGAAAACCTCCCACGCGGTGGCCGAGCGCTTCCAGGTGCAGGATCGCGGCTACATTCGCGAGGGTTACTTCGCGGATCTGGTGCTGCTGGATCTGGGCAAGCCCTATGTGGTCAACGACAGCAACCTGCTCTACCTGTGCGGTTGGTCACCCTTCAACGGCTACCGCTTCCACAGCACTGTGGAGATGACCTTGGTCAACGGCCAGATCGCCTGGCAAAACGGTCAGGTCACCGATCAGGTGCTGGGCAAGCGGCTGACCTTCAACCGCTGATCGCTTCATCGCCGATGCAAACGGCCGCCTCCGGGCGGCCGTTTGCATGGTGGGTTGAACAGCAGGTTGAAAAAGGCCCCTGACATGGGCCCTCGATGGCCTGATTTAGCGGCTTTGGCGGTACTTTGAGCGCCAATTGCTCGCAAAGCAGGCAAACAGTCTCAGAGTGGGATTTCCCCTGTTGACAGGGTCGGGTCATCTCCATAAACTCAGCCCCCGTCAGCCGAGCTGACTCCGTCGGTGTGTAGCGCAGCCAGGTAGCGCATCTGCATGGGGTGTAGAGGGTCGGAGGTTCGAATCCTCTCACACCGACCAAATTCCCCGAGAAAGGCCTTGTCAGATGACAAGGCCTTTTCTTTTTGGTGCGGCATAGCCCTAGCGGCACAACGCTGCCCGCATTGTGTCGCCGATCGGTTTGTGCTGTAGTGATGCCGTGTTTTGCCAACCGGTGTTCGAGATGCCCCCTCTCCGCGTCTTTTGCCATCGTCTGCTGTTGCTCGGCCTCGGCGCGGCCCTGCTGCTCGGCTGCGCCACCCCCTATCACAGCAAGCCATCGTTCTGGAACGGCCAGACCGGCTTCTCCCAGACCCGGCTTGCGCCCGACAAATGGCAGCTGGAATTTATTGGCAACGATCTGGTGAGCCGGGAAACCGCCCGCAAGTATGTGCTGAAACGGGCGGGCGAAGTGGCGCAAGCCGAAGGTTATCAGTGGCTTGAGGTCAATGAATTGACCCTGCAGCGGGATGCGGTCAGGGTGACACCAAGCCGCCCCCTGTTCGGGTTCGATGACGACGAGCCCGATCCCTTTCTGGATCAGCGCACCGTGGAGCACCGCATCTCGGCATTGCTCATATTTACCCTCACCCGCAGCGCAAAAAACGACCGAACCATGAAAGCTGATTATCTTGCAAACATTAAAATAAACGGCGATTAATATAGGTTAAATGCAAGATCCATATCACATACAACTAATGACAACATAAAATTCTGCTACAAGGCTCTGGATTTACCCCCCCGGATTAGGCATGCTGCCAGCACACCGGCTGTCAGGAATCTACGGCCCGGATCACAAAAACGGACTGAAGTGGCACCCCTGCCACCCTAAACGCTTTGCACTTATCAAAACTGGGACCCCCCCATGAAAATGAATAAATTGACGGCTGCCATCCTCATCGCGATGCTGGTTGGCATCCTGACTGGTCAGGGCTATCGCATGTTTGCCCCGGATCAGGCCGCTGGCTTTGCCAGTGACATCACCATACTGACCGACATCTTCCTGCGTCTGATCAAGATGATCATCGCTCCCCTTGTCTTCACCACCCTGGTGGTCGGCATCGCCAAGATGGGCGATACTCGCACCGTGGGCCGCATCGGTGCCAAGACCCTGGGCTGGTTCATGCTGGCCTCCCTGCTCTCCCTGACCCTGGGTCTGGTGATGGTCACCCTGATGCAACCGGGCGTGGGGCTCTCCCTCTCCCTGCCGGATGATGCCGCCAGTTCCGGCGTGGTCGCCGGTGCCATCTCCCTCAAGGACTTCGTCACCCACGCCATTCCGAAAAGCGTGGTTGAGGCCATGGCCACCAACGAGATCCTGCAGATAGTGGTGTTCTCCCTCTTCTTCGGGCTGGCCGCCGCCGCGCTGGGCGATGCCGCCAAACCCGTGGTCAAGCTGATGGCAAGCGCCGCCGAGATCATGCTGAAGGTGACCGGTTACGTGATGAACTTCGCGCCGTTCGCCGTGTTCGGTGCCATCGCCGCCATGGTAGCCAAGGAAGGGCTCGGCATACTCGCCACCTACGGCACCTTCATGGCCCAGTTCTATCTGGCCCTGGCCTGCCTCTGGCTGCTGCTCATCGCCATGGGCAGCCTGTTCATTCGCCGCCGCGTGTTGACCCTGCTGGCCATGATCCGCGAACCCATACTGCTGGCCTTCTCCACCGCCAGCTCCGAGGCCGCCTATCCCAAGACCCTGGATCGGCTGGAGAAGTTCGGCTGTGACAAGCGCATAGCCAGCTTCGTGCTGCCCATGGGCTACTCCTTCAACCTGGACGGCTCCATGATGTACTGCACCTTCGCGGTCATGTTCATCGCCCAGGCCTATGGCATAGAGCTCTCCCTGGCCCAGCAGATCACCATGCTGCTGTTGCTCATGGTCACCTCCAAGGGGATGGCCGGCGTGCCGCGCGCCTCTCTGGTGGTCATAGCCGCCACCCTGAACCAGTTCCATATTCCGGAAGCCGGCATCCTGCTGCTGCTCGGCATAGACCACTTCCTCGACATGGGTCGCTCCGCCACCAACGTGCTGGGCAACGCCATCGCCGCCAGCGTGGTGGCCAAGACCGAAGACAGCCTGGGTGAAACCGAGCCGCTGGGTGAGGCAGATACCGCCAAGGCGTGATTTATCCCGCCAGCAAGATACAAAACGGCCCGCAGATGCGGGCCATTTTTTTGGCTTGTGCCTGCCCCTCGGACGAGTTCAGCACCAGCGGCGTACCCGCCGGCAGTACTCTGCATACGCCTCGCCGAAACGGGCCCGCAGCGCCCGCTCTTCCGGCACGATTTGGAAGCGATCGAGCCAGCCCCACAGCAGCAGTGGCCCAAGCCAGACGCCCGATCCCCCCAGATAGCAAGCCAGTGCCATCATCCAGCAGACCAGCCCCAGGTACATGGGGTTGCGGCTGAGACGGTATAGCCCACCCGTCACCAGCGCACTGGCCTGCTCGGGCCGCATCGGACTGACGGTGGTGCCCTGGCGGCGAAAACGCAGCAGGGCGCCAAACCCGAACAATCCTCCCAGCAGCACCAGCAACAGCGCCGGGACGGGCCACCCCTCCCCGGTTCCGCCCCACGCCACCATGCCCAGCGCCACTATGCCGAACAACAGCACGGGCGGCACACGACACTCTAGATCTATCATCTATTGACTCCCATGACAGGTGCCACAATCGACACCTTGCGATACACTTCCCGACGGGAATAATGCCGCAGGAAATTGACAAAGTTCATAACAATAACAATGCCTTGGCTACACTCTATCCCATCTGCATGGCAAAGGCCGAGATCGGGTCGTCATGCACCTCAACCCCAACAATAAAAAAGGAACCACCCCATGCACAAGAAGACACTGCTGGCCACTCTGATCCTGGGCCTGCTGGCCGGTCAGGCCGTCGCGGCCCCTTACCTGCCGCTGGCCAGCGATCATCGCAACGGCGAAGTGCAAACCGCCAGCAATGCCTGGCTGGAAGTTGATCTCGGCGCCTTCGAGCACAACATCCAGACCCTCAAGGATCGCCTCGGTGACAAGGGCCCGCAGATCTGCGCCATCATGAAGGCGGACGCCTATGGTCATGGCATCGACCTGCTGGTGCCCTCAGTGGTCAAGGCCAACATCCCCTGCATCGGCATCGCCAGCAACGAAGAGGCCCGCGTGGCCCGCGAGAAGGGCTTCACCGGCCGCCTGATGCGGGTGCGCTCTGCCACCCCGGACGAAGTCGAACAGGCCCTGCCCTACAAGATGGAAGAGCTGATCGGCAGCCTAGTGAGCGCCCAGGGCATAGCCGACATCGCCCAGCGTCACCATACCAATATCCCGGTGCACATAGGTCTCAACTCCGCCGGCATGAGCCGCAACGGCATCGACCTGCGTCTGGCGGACTCCAAGGCCGATGCGCTGGCCATGCTCAAGCTCAAGGGGATCACCCCGGTCGGCATCATGACCCACTTCCCGGTGGAAGAGAAAGAGGACGTCAAGCTGGGGCTGGCACAGTTCAAGCTGGACTCCCAGTGGCTGATCGAGGCGGGCAAGCTGGATCGCAGCAAGCTCACCATCCACGCTGCCAACTCCTTCGCCACCCTGGAAGTGCCGGATGCCTACTTCGACATGGTGCGCCCGGGCGGCCTGCTCTACGGCGACTCCATCCCCTCCTACACCGAATACAAGCGGGTCATGGCGTTCAAGACCCAGGTTGCCTCCGTCAACCACTACCCGGCCGGCAATACCGTCGGTTATGACCGCACCTTCACCCTCAAGCGCGACTCCTGGCTCGCCAACCTGCCGCTGGGTTACTCCGACGGCTACCGCCGTGCACTCAGCAACAAGGCCTATGTGCTGATCCAGGGTCAGAAGGTGCCCGTGGTCGGCAAGACCTCCATGAACACCATCATGGTGGACGTGACCGATCTGAAAGGGGTGAAACCCGGCGACGAGGTGGTGCTGTTTGGCCGTCAGGGCGAGGCCGAGGTGAAGCAGGCGGATCTGGAGGAGTACAACGGCGCCCTGCTGGCGGACATGTACACCATCTGGGGCTACACCAACCCCAAGAAGATCAAGCGCTAAGCAAATCTCTGCTATGAAAAAGGGCTCCCGCGGGAGCCCTTTTTGTCAGTGCTTTATGGTCTGCCGCGTTCAAACGGCCTTTTTGCGGGTCACCCAGAGGCTCAGCCCCATGGAGGCCAGCAGGATCAGGGCCACGATGCCCAATGCAATGCCGGTCGGGATCTTGAACACATCCAGCAGCAGCATCTTGACCCCGATGAACATCAGGATCAGCGCCAGGCCGTATTTCAGCAGGGCAAAACGCTCGGCCACCCCCGCCAGCAGGAAGTACATGGCGCGCAGGCCCATGATGGCGAAGATGTTGGAGGTCAGTACGATGAAGGGATCCGTGGTCACCGCGAAGATGGCCGGGATACTGTCCACCGCGAAGATGAGATCGCTCACCTCCACCAGCACCAGAATGAGCAGCAGCGGGGTGGCATAGCGCACACCGTCACGCCAGACGAAGAACTTCTCCCCTTCCAGCGTCTCCGTCACCTTGAAGCGACGACGCATCCAGCCCAGCAGCGGGTTGTTGGCCAGATCCGGCTCCTTGTCGGCCACCCACAGCATCTTGACCCCGGTCAGCAGCAGGAAGGCGCCGAACAGGTAGAGGATCCAGTGGAACTGCTCGATGAGCCAGCTGCCCGCGAACACCATGCCGGCCCGCATCACGATGGCGCCCAGCACCCCGTACAGCAGCACCCGGCGCTGCAGCTCGGCCGGAATGGCAAAGTAGCCGAACAGCATCAGCCAGACGAAGACGTTGTCCACCGCCAGCGCCTTCTCGATGAGGTAGCCGGTGAGGAACTCCAGCCCCTTCTGGTTGGCAATCTCGCGCCCTGCGCTGTGATCCAGCCAGAACCAGATGGCCAGGTTGAACAGCAGGGCCACGCTGATCCAGATAAGGGACCAGATGCCCGCCTCTTTGAGGGACACCTTGTGCGCCTTGCCACCCCCGACAAAGCGTATGTCAATCCATAACAGGACCAGCACTATGCTGAAGAAACCGGTCCACATCCACCATTCACCCATTTTTCACTTCTCCCAAAAACGACAAAACCCACGACCGAGAGGCGTGGGTTTGCGTTTGGAGCAGATACACCTTGCCTCTCGGCAAGGTCTCACTTACAGCTGATTTGCATCAACTGCCCGGCTGCCGGGTGCACTGCAGGATATGGGTGCACCGTAATGACGACAAACCAGCGAGAAGTTACTCCCCTTGTTGGGCGGATAGTAACAGTGGCCAAAGATAACGCCAAGAGACATCTTCACCTCTGGCCCAAATTAATCGGGGCACCACCAGGGTGCCCCGCAAACGCATTCAACAAACCGGCATCAAAGCGGATCGGCCTTGAGGCAGGAGACCGCATGGTCGAAGTTGCCCTCAAGCATGGGGCGGGTCTTGGCGCACTCGGGGCCTGCCACCGGGCAGCGGGTGCGAAACACGCAGCCGGACGGCGGGTTCATCGGCGATGGCAAGTCCCCTTCCAGGATCTGGATGACCTTGCTGCGCTCCAGATCCGGATCCGGAATGGGCACGGCCGACATCAGCGCCTTGGTATAGGGGTGCAGAGGGTTTGCGAAGATCTCCTTGCGCGTGCCCAGCTCCACCGCGTTGCCCAGATACATCACCAGCACCCGATCCGAGATGTGCTTGACCACGGACAAGTCGTGGGCGATGAAGATGAGCGACAGCCCCATCTCCTTCTGGATAGCCTTGAGCAGGTTCACCACCTGAGCCTGGATGGAGACATCCAGCGCCGAGACAGGCTCGTCACAGATGATCATCTTGGGCTCCAGGATCAGCGCCCGGGCGATGCCGATACGCTGGCACTGGCCGCCGGAGAACTCGTGCGGGTAGCGGTTTACCAGGTTGGGCAAGAGGCCCACCTTGGTCATCATGGTGCGCACCTTCTCCTTCACCTGCTCTTTGGAGAGGTTCGGATAGAAGGTGATGAGCGGCTCGGCGATGATGTCGCCTATGGTCATGCGCGGATTCAGAGAGGCCAGCGGATCCTGGAAGATCATCTGGATCTCCTTGCGTTTCTCCCGCAGCGCCTTCTGGTCGAGCTTGGTCAGATCGTTGCCAAGCCACACCACCTTGCCGTCTGTGGCAGGCACCAGGCCTATCAGGGCACGGGCGAAGGTGGATTTGCCACAGCCGGACTCGCCCACCACCCCCAGGGTTTCCCCTTCATACAGGCGCAGGGTCACACCGTCTACCGCCTTCAACGCCGAGGGCTTGGCCCAGGGCCAGGCCCTGTCACTCTTGATGCTGAAGTGGACCTTGAGGTCGGACACTTCCAGCAGCAGTTTCTTGTCAGTACCCATTTAATTCGCCCCCTTGATCATGGCATCCGATACCCAATGGCAAGCCCGCTCACGGCCGTCATTGAACGGCGTCAGGAGCATGGAGGATTGCTGGCCGCATATAACAGCATTCATACGCTCACCTCCTTGGCATTGATGGCATCAGATACCCAATGACAGGCCCGCTCACGACCGTCGTTGAACGGCGTCAGAACAGGTGACTGCTGGCCACAAATCTCGTGTACCCGGTGGCAGCGCTCCTGGAAGGGGCAGCCGGTGGGCAGACGCAGCAGGTTGGGCGGATTGCCCGGAATGGTGGGCAGCTCTTCCCCTTCGGTGTCGAGGCGGGGAATGGCGCGCAGCAAGCCTTCGGTATAGGGATGGCTCGGGCGATAGAAGATGTCGTTCACCCGGCCGTACTCCATGGTCCGACCGGCGTACATCACCAGCACCTTGTCACAGATGCCAGCCACCACGCCCAAGTCGTGGGTGATCATGATGATGGAGGTGTTGAACTCGCGCTTGAGCTCGTTCATCAGCGTCATGATCTGGGCCTGCACCGTCACGTCCAGCGCCGTGGTCGGCTCATCGGCGATCAGCAGCTGTGGCCGGCACAAGAGGGCCATGGCGATCATCACCCGCTGACGCATGCCACCGGAGAACTCGTGGGGGTACATGTTCATCCGCTTGCGCGACTCTGGGATCTTGACCGCATCCAGCATGCGTACCGACTCTTCGAACGCCTCGGCCTTGCTCACTCCCTTGTGCAGCATCAGCACTTCCATCAGCTGATCCTTCACCTTCATGTAGGGGTTCAGCGACGTCATGGGGTCCTGGAAGATCATGGCGATCTTCTCGGAGCGGATCTTGTTGAGCTTGTGCTCCGGCAGGTTCAGGATCTCGTCGCCCTGAAACTTGGCCGAGCCCGTGATGATGCCGTTCTTGGCCAGCAGCCCCATGATGGCAAAGGCCGTCTGGGACTTGCCGGAGCCGGACTCGCCGACGATCCCCAGGGTCTCGCCAGCAGCGAGAGAGAAGTTGAGGTCGTTGACCGCCACCACATTGCCGTCCGGGGTCTTGAACTCGACCCGCAGATCTTTTACATCCAGTAATTTCATAAAAACTCCTTATCGATCCTTAGCCGCTCTTGTTATCGATCCTTCGGATCGAGTGCGTCACGCAGACCATCCCCGAGGAAGTTGAAGCAAAACAGGGTCACCACCATGAAACCGGCGGGGAACAAGAGTTGCCAGATGGCTACTTCCATCGACTTGGAGCCTTCATCCAGCAGGGCACCCCAGCTGGTCATGGGTTCCTGGACGCCGAGGCCCAGAAAACTCAGGAAGGATTCAAACATGATCATGCCCGGCACCAGCAAGGTGGCGTAGACGGCCACGATACCGAGCACGTTCGGTACTATGTGACGGGTGATGATCTTCCACTTGGAGACGCCACAGACATGGGCCGCCTCGATAAACTCCTTGCTCTTGAGGCTCAGGGTCTGGCCTCGCACGATCCGCGCCATGTCGAGCCAGCTCACCGCACCGATGGCGATGAAGATGAGCGCCAGATTGCGGCCGAAGAAGGTCACCAGCATGATCACGAAGAACATGAAGGGGAAGGCGTTGAGGATCTCCAGCACGCGCATCATCAGGCTGTCGATCCGCCCGCCGATGAAGCCGGAGGCTGCGCCGTAGAGGGTGCCGATGACCACGGCCACCATGGCGCCCATGATACCGACCATCAGCGAGATGCGGCCGCCCAGCAGGGTGCGCACGAACAGATCGCGCCCCAGACTGTCGGTGCCGAACCAGTGGCCGGTTTCCATGTCAGGCGCGGCCTGCATGGCGCCCCAGTCCGGATCGTCGAAGGTGTATTGGGACAGGTGCGGCCCCACTATCACCGCCAGACCGATAATGGTCAGTATGATAAGGCTGGTCAGCGCCGCCTTGTTGCGCAGGAAACGGCGACGGGCATCCTTCCACAGGGAGCGCCCTTCCACCACTTCCACTTGCTGTGCGAACGCCGCTATGGCTTCGCGTTTCTCAGTTGTGACAACCATGATGTACTCCCGACTTAGTAACGGATCTTGGGATCGATAAAGGCATAGAGAATATCGACCACGGCGTTAAAGGTGATGGTGAGGGCGCCGACCAGAATGGTCAGCCCGAGCACCATGGAGTAATCACGGTTGAGGGCGCCGTTGACGAACAGCTGGCCTATCCCCGGCAGGCCGAAGATGGTCTCGATCACCACTGAACCCGTGATGATGCCGACGAAGGCCGGGCCCAGATAGGAGACCACCGGCAGCATGGCCGGGCGCAGCGCGTGCTTGAGGATGATGTGACGCAGCGGCAGGCCCTTGGCGCGGGCGGTACGGATGAAGTTGGAGTTCATGGTCTCGATCATGCTGCCGCGCATGATGCGCGAGATGGCGGAGATGTAGTACATCATCATGCCAAATACCGGCAGTACCATGAATTGCACCCCGCCCCCCTGCCAGCCACCAGCCGGGAACCAGCCCAGATAGATGCTGAAGAAGAGCACCAGCAAGGGTGCCAGCACGAAGCCCGGGATCACCACCCCGGCCATGGCCGACGACATCAAGAGATAGTCGATGAGGGTGTTCTGTTTCAAGGCCGCTATGGTGCCAAAGGTCACCCCCAGCAAGACGGCAAAGACGAAAGCCGCGCTCCCGATCTTGGCGGAAACAGGCAGCGCCTGACTCACCAGATCGTTGACGCTGAAGTCCTTGTATTTGAAGGAAGGCCCCAGATCGCCCTGCACCAGGTTGCCAAGATAGGTGAGGTATTGCACGCCTATGGGCTTGTCCAGGCCGTACTTGGCCTCGATGTTGGCCAACACTTCCGGCGGCAGGGAACGTTCGCTGGTGAAGGGGTTACCCGGTGCGAAACGCATCATGAAGAAGGAGACGGTGATCAAGACCAGCAGAGTCGGGATCGCTTCCAGTAGACGTTTAAGAATGAATTTCAACATAGACAATTCCTGTCCTGTACTGCTTCCAAAGGGTCGCGGTTGTAATAAAGGCCCGCCGTCCGGCGGGCCTGCTTGTTATGCGACTTGTTATTTTACTCAGTGAGCAATGATATACATGTCTTTGCTGTAGAGGTTGTCCAGCGGGTTGGCCGGGTAGCCGCCCACGTAGGACTTGACCATGCGGGAGGTCACGTACTGATAGATGGGGGCAATTGGCATGTCCTTGGCCAGGATCTCTTCGGCCTGGACATAGAGCTTGTTGCGCGAGGCTTCATCCACCTGATCGCGAGACTCTGTCATCAGCTTGTCAAACACCGGGTTGGAGTACTTGCCGTCGTTGTTGCCGTGAGTGGTCTGCATCAGATCCAGCATGGAAGAAGCTTCGTTGTAGTCGGCGATCCAGCCGGCACGGCCCACGTCAAACTGACCCTGCTTCTTGGTTTCCAGGTAGGTTTTCCACTCCTGGTTTACCAGGCTCACCTGCACGCCCAGCTTCTTCCACATGGAAGCAACGGCGACCGCCACCTTCTTGTGGTTGTCGTCGGTGTTGTAGAGCAGCTCGAATTTCAGCGGCTTGCTGGCATCGAAACCGGCCTCTTCCAGCAGCGCCTTGGCCTTGGTGTCGCGCTCCGCCTGGGTCATCTTGGACCACTCGGGGGCCACCGGCTTGAAGCCGTCCACGAAGTCAGGCACGAGTGTGTAGCCAGGGGTCTCACCCTTGCCCATCACCTTCTCGGCGATCACGTTGCGGTCGATGGCGTAGGAGAGTGCGGTCCGCACGCGCACGTCATCAAACGGCTTCTTCTTGAAGTTGTACTGGTAGTAGTAGGTACCGACGTAACCACTCACCTTCAGCTCATCGGGCTTCTCTTTCTTCATCTGCTTGAAGCGTTCGATGGGCATGTTGTAGGTGAGATCCACTTCGCCCGCCAGATAGCGGTTCAGCTCGGCGTTGGTGGACTGGATCGGCAGGTAGGTGACGGTATTGATCACCGTCTTGGCGTTGTTCCAGTAGTTGGGGTTGCGCTCGACGTCGACGCGCTCGTTCACCACCCAGTCTTTCAGCTGATAGGCACCGTTGGATACCATGTTGCCGGGCTGGGTCCACTTGTCACCAAACTTCTCTACCACTTTCTTGGGCACAGGGTAGGTGGTGGTGTGGGAGAGCATGCTGACGAAGTAAGGGATCGCTTTTTCCAGCTGCACTTCGAAGGTGTAGTCGTCGACCGCCTTCACACCCAGGGTGTCAGACGGCTTCTTGCCGGCGATGATCTCGCTGGCATTGACTATGGTCGGGATCTCCAGATACCAGGAGTAGGGCGACGCAGTCTTGGGATCCACGGCCCGCTTGAAGGCGAACTCGAAATCGTGGGCTGTCACGGGATCCCCGTTGGACCACTTGGCATCTTTGCGCAGGTGGAACACGAAGTGTTTGTTGTCCTTGGTTTCCCAGGACTCGGCCACGGCAGGGAGCACTTCCCCCTTGGGGCCTGAACTCACGAGACCTTCGAACAGGTCACGCAGAATATTGGATTCAACCGTTCCTTCGGTTTTGTGGGGATCGAGCGTTGCCGGCTCGGAGCCATTGCCTTTCACCAACTGCTGAACATCAGCCAGCTTGGTGCCTGCGGGAACATCAGCGGCTTGCGCCACATTGACACCGCCAAACAGAGCTGCCACCAAGAGGGTATTAATCATTGTTTTTTTATGAGTCATTTCCATACTCCAACAAGAACATTCCATGCATTTGTCCATCAACGAGATAAGTACCTCGCTGCCAGCATAATTCCCTGACATTTCTGATAATGCAATAGATATTGTCAGGCAAGGCTGGGCTTCATGGTTAAAAAAACAACTTTTAGCCAATTATTCAGCATTTAAATATAGCGTTGCGGACGTTTTTTATACAAACCCGCTCGATTCTAGGAAATGACCAACAAAAAAGAAACAATAAAAAGCCGGTCACGAGGACCGGCTCCGACAAAACAGACCTGAATCACATCAATCCGGGGAAGACCCCCTTGATCCCCGCCACCATGATCTCGATGCCGAGCGACATCATGATGAGACCCATGATCCGGGTGACCACGTTGATGCCGGTGTTGCCCATCAGCTTGAACAGCAAGGGGGCGGCGCGGAAGATGAGCCAGGAGCAGAAGGCAAACACCATCACCACCAGCGACATGCCCAGCATCTGGGACCAGGTGCTCTGGCTGGCGTAGACAATAGAAGAAGAGATGGCTCCCGGGCCAGCCATCAGCGGCAGTGCCAGCGGCACCACAGCGACAGATTCCCGCGCGGCCAGTTCCCCTTTCTCCTGCTTGTTATGCTTCACCTCCCCCAGCTTGCCCTGCAGCATGGACCAGGCGATCAGGGTGATGAGAGAGCCGCCGGCGATGCGAAACGACGCCAGCGAGATGCCAAAACCGTCCAGGATCAGCTGCCCCATGTACATGGAGACCAGCAGGATGATCATCACCGCAATATTGGCTGTGGTGTTGGTCTTCATCCGCTCTTCCGGCGTTTGATGGCCGGTCAGACTGACAAAAACCGGCAGCAATCCCAACGGATTGATGATCGCGAACAAACCGATGAAAAACTTCAGATATAAAGAGACGTCAATTGCTGCCATAGGCGCCATCCAGAAGTAAGCAAGGCCACACGGGCCACCCCTATAAACCGAGCGTAAATTTACACCATGCCCTCAACCTTCACCAATCAAATAATCTCACCCTTTCCGTGGCTTTTCAGTTAGTTCCTCTAATGTATCGACAAAATTCAACACATTGATTTGTTAATAAACATTGTCGCCATTTAACACTCTGGTAAAATCGCTTCGAGTTTTATGCGGCCACGGAGTTTTGGCACAACATTTCCTCTCAGCAAACAAGGATTTTGTAATGATTGATACGGACATCAAGTTGCAATGGCACCTGGATTCGCTGCCGGCAGGCACGGTCGACCCCCTGCTCGGCTTTTTTGACCGACTGCCGCTCGATCCCTATATCCAGGGCACCTTTCGGGAGCGTCGCTATGGCCGCGTCGAGAAAGAGGGCTCACGCTTCTCCCCTCTCGACAATGGCGTCTTCTTTCAGGCCGCCGCCATCAACAAGTTCCTCGGGGATGTGCCCAGAACCTATGCCGAGCTGGACCCCGCCTTCGTCGCCCACCCCGCCTTCCAGCTGATGCTGACCCGCTTTGCCCGCCATATCCGGTTGGCGGATGGCAAGGCGATCGGCATTCACCAGATGCGGATCACCACGAGCCAGGGCGAGAGCGTGCCCCCCGCACCGGAAGGCGTCCATCAGGATGGTTTCGACTTCATCGGCGTGTTCTTTTGCGGCAGCGAGGGCGTCAGTGGCGGCGCACTTCAGCTCTATCATGGATTAAAAGAACAACCATTTTTTCAACAAGAATTAAACGCTGGTGGGTATCTGATCCTGGATGATCGTCGTTTCTATCACAATGCGGCCCCCATACTGCCCCTGGCCCCGACCCGGGGACACTGGGACGTGATAGTGCTAACTGCTTGAAAAATGGTGCGTGGCGCCCTGTTCACGCACTATTCAGCCCGCTTTTGCTCCACTCTACATTCGTGTAACATCCGGAAAACATGTATTGTGAAACAAAATTTCTTTTGTTCTTTTGTTACACATGATCCAGATCAAGTTTTTCTGAGTCAGCCCCGCTCTATAATCGACTCAGAAAGCAATTTAGTAAGGCATGTAAATACCCCCTTGTAGTGATTCTCGCCTTGACAGGGCGACTATAATTGCCGGGCATTGCCAAACTCTTACTAAACAGTTTTCAAATCATCAGGAGATAAACATGGCAGTAACCAATTTGGCTGAACTGGATGCACTGGTCGCCCGCGTCAAAGAAGCACAGCGTGAATTCGCCAGCTTCTCGCAAGAGCAGGTAGACAAGGTTTTCCGTGCCGCCGCCCTGGCCGCCAGCAATGCCCGTATCCCCCTGGCCCAGATGGCCGTGGAAGAGTCAGGCATGGGTATCATCGAAGACAAGGTTATCAAGAACCACTTCGCCTCCGAATACATCTACAACGCATACAAAGACGAGAAGACCTGCGGCGTCCTGAGCCAGGATGACGAGATGGGCACCATGATCATCGCCGAGCCGGTTGGTATCATTTGCGGTATCGTTCCGACCACCAACCCGACCGCTACCGCGATCTTCAAATCGTTGATCTCCCTGAAGACCCGCAACGCCATCATCTTCTCCCCGCACCCACGCGCCAAGAACTCCACCAATACCGCTGCCAAGCTGGTACTGGATGCCGCCGTTGCCGCCGGTGCACCGAAAGACATCATCGGCTGGATCGATCAACCGTCCGTTGAGCTGTCCAACGCGCTGATGAAACACAACGACATCAACCTGATCCTGGCCACCGGTGGCCCGGGCATGGTGAAAGCCGCTTACTCCTCCGGCAAGCCTGCCATCGGTGTAGGTGCTGGTAACGTGCCTATCGTCATCGACGAAACCGCCGATGTGAAACGTGCCGTTGCCTCCATTCTGATGTCCAAGACCTTCGACAACGGTGTGGTCTGTGCTTCCGAGCAAGCCGTCATCGTCGTTGACGCCATCTACAACCAGGTGAAAGAGCGTTTCTCCAACCACGATGGCTACATCCTGTCCAAAGATGAAGCGGACAAGGTACGTAAAGTGCTGCTGATCAACGGCGCGCTGAACGCAGATATCGTTGGCCAGCCGGCCACCAAGATCGCCGCCATGGCTGGCGTGACTGTGCCTGCCACCACCAAGATCCTGATCGGTGAAGGTCTGGAACTGTGCGCTGAAGATGAGTTCGCTCACGAGAAGCTCTCTCCGACTCTGGGTATGTTCCGTGCCAAGAACTTCGAAGAAGCCGTCGAGATGGCCTGCACCATGGTCAACATCGGTGGTATTGGTCACACCTCTGGTCTGTACACCGACCAGGATCGCAACCAGGACCGTATCAGATACTTCGGCGACAAGATGAAGACCGCCCGTATCCTGATCAACACCCCCTCCACCCAGGGTGGTATCGGTGACCTGTACAACTTCGCTCTTGCTCCTTCCCTGACCCTGGGTTGCGGCTCCTGGAGTGGTAACTCCATCTCCGAGAACGTCGGTCCCAAGCACCTGATCAACAAGAAGACAGTCGCAAAACGGGCAGAAAATATGCTGTGGCACAAACTTCCGAAATCCATCTATTTCCGTCGTGGCTCCCTGCCGATCGCCCTCGGTGATCTGGAAGGTAAAAAGCGTGCAATGGTCGTCACCGACCGCTTCCTGTTCAACAACGGCTATGCCGACGACGTGGTTCGTCTGCTCAAGAAGCTGAACATGGAAGTGGAAGTATTCTACGAAGTAGAAGCTGACCCGACTCTGTCCATCGTCCGCAAGGGCGCCGAGATGGCGAACTCCTTCAAGCCTGATGTCATCATCGCGCTGGGTGGTGGTTCACCCATGGATGCGGCCAAGATCATGTGGGTCATGTACGAGCACCCGGATACTGCGTTCGAAGACCTGGCCATGCGCTTCATGGACATCCGCAAGCGTATCTACAAGTTCCCGAAAATGGGTGTGAAGGCCGAACTGGTCTGTATCACCACCACGTCCGGTACCGGTTCTGAAGTCACCCCGTTTGCGGTCGTGACCGACGACGCCACCGGCATGAAGTACCCGCTGGCCGACTACGAGCTGACCCCGAACATGGCCATCGTCGATGCCAACCTGGTCATGAACATGCCCAAGTCCCTGTGCGCCTTCGGTGGTGTGGATGCGGTCACTCACGCCATGGAAGCCTACGTTTCCGTACTGGCCAACGAGTACTCCGACGGTCAGGCGCTGCAAGCCCTGAAACTGCTGAAAGAGTACCTGCCGTCCAGCTACCAGAACGGTGCCAACGACCCGGTTGCTCGTGAGAAAGTACACAACGCGGCCACCATCGCCGGTATCGCGTTCGCCAACGCCTTCCTGGGTGTGTGCCACTCCATGGCGCACAAACTGGGTGCTGAATTCCACATTCCGCACGGTCTGGCCAACGCCCTGCTGATCAGCAACGTGATCCGCTACAACGCCAACGACAACCCGACCAAGCAGACTGCGTTCTCCCAGTACGACCGTCCGCAAGCTCGCCGTCGTTATGCGGAAGTGGCTGACCACCTGGGCCTGAGCGCTGCCGGTGACCGTACCGCAGCCAAGATCGAGAAGCTGCTTACCTGGCTGGACGAGCTGAAAGCCACTCTGGGCATCCCGGCCTCCATCCGTGAAGCCGGCGTGAACGAAGCCGACTTCCTGGCCAAGGTTGACCAGCTGGCGCTGGAAGCCTTCGATGACCAGTGCACCGGCGCCAACCCGCGCTACCCGCTGATCACCGAGCTCAAAGCCATACTGATGGACACCTACTACGGCCGCCCCTTTACTGAGGAAGCCCGAGTAGCAACCAAGGTGGAAGCCAAGGTTGAGACCAAGGTGGACAACAAGAAAAAATCCAAGGCCTGATAATCGGACTTGAAGTAGAGAGCCCGCGCACATGCGCGGGCTTTTTTGTTTGTCTATCTCTCTAATTTTGCTAGCTTGTTGGTAGGCATTCATGAAATGCGAGTTAGCACATGGCGCTGATACAAGCCTCGATAGAGCAGTTACGGATCGGCCACTACATCCATCTCCCCACGGGATGGACCAGTCACCCTTTTATGTTCAATGCCTTCAAGATCAAGGATCAGCAGCAACTCGACATCATTCGCCATCTCGACCTCAATCTGTTGATGGTGGATCCGGACAAGAGCGACCTGCCCATAGAGCCCATCTTGCGCGGCGATATTCCCTCCGCCGGCCCCGATCTGTCGATCATCGACGAGGTCATAGACACGGGCCCGACCCCCTTCGACGAGAAAGCCTTCCGCCGCTCCCTGCGCGCCGCCGACAAGGCCTTTGGTCAATCCATGTCCGAGCTGCGCGATGCGCTGGGGGCCCTCAACCTCAAGCCTGACGAGGGGCTGGCCAACACGGCGCAGATAGTGCGCAACGCCGCCGCCCGCATCAGTGAGCATGAGGGGCCGCTCGGCCTGCATCTCATTCGCAGCCCGCACACCGACATCCTGCTGCAGCACAGCCTGAACGTGGCCTTCATCGCCATGCTGATGGCCCGGGAACTCGGCATGAACCCCATCGAGATCGAGGAGACGGGACTGGCAGGCCTGGTACACGATATCGGAGAGCTGAAGATCCCGAGCCAGATCACCCAGAAACGGGGGGATCTCAACAAGTCAGAGCAGAACTTTCTCAAAATGCATCCCCAGTACGGGCTGGAGATGCTGACCCAGTTGCAGGCATTTGAGCCCAAGATCCGCCAGGTGGCCCATCTGCACCACGAGCGGCTCGATGGCAGCGGCTTTCCCCTCGGCATCAAGGGCGGCGAGATCCCGCCACTGGCACGGATCATCGGACTGGTGGACTACTATGACGAGCTGCTGCACCCGCGCAGCAGCGCGACCCCGGCCGCACCGAGCCAGGCCATCAGCCAGCTCTACAAGCTGTCCCAGAAGAAGTTCGATCAGGATCTGGTCAAGCTGCTGATAAAGGTCCTGGGTGTCTATCCCCCCGGTTCCCTGGTGCAGCTCTCCGACGACTCCGTGGCGCTGGTGCTCTCCACCGAGCCCACCATGCCCCTCAAACCCAAGGTGCTGCCCTACATCAAGGCACAGCGACCGGAAGGGGTGGCCATGCTGGATCTGCGGGAGGATGAGCGCACCATCAAGTCATTTATCAAGCAAGAAGACCTGGATGAGGGACAGCGGCTGTTTTTCAACCTGACCCGGCGCTTCTGTTACTATTTTGCCTTCTGAGTTATCCCCAGAAGCTGGGGATAACTCATTGGACAAACCTGAATAATTGTCCAATTACCCTCAAAACGGTCCACTGCCGACCATGGATAAAAAACGCCCAGCCAGGGGGCTGGGCGGAGCATGCCACCTCCGTGTGGCGTATCCAGCGGATACATTCATGCTCCATCCAGCAATACCAACCCTTGGGCGATTACACAAATATCAATTTAACATGCTGATTTGATATGGTTTTATGGCGCGTTTCTGGCAAACTTCGCCCGCAATCGAGCGCACGTCGCTCACAGAACAAGATCCTGATCACACTTATTCATGGCTGCCGCTTTTTTCGGCTCGGACTCTGAGGAACGTTTTTTATGCAGTTGGTCCTCTCTCTGCTTCAACAGATGAGCGTCAGTCTGGTGATCGCCTATCTCTTCTCCAAGAGTCCGCTGCTGCGCCCCCTGGCCAACTACTCCGTCAGACTTCCTCACAAGATACTGATATACATCATTTTTTCTTGTTTTTGCATCCTGGGTACCTACGTGGGGCTGGATATCGACGATGCCATCGCCAATACCCGGGCCGTCGGGGCCGTGCTGGGGGGACTGCTGGGGGGGCCGCTGGTGGGATTTCTGGTGGGACTGACCGGTGGTGTGCACCGCTACAGCCTGGGGGGATTCACCGATCTGGCCTGCGCCATCTCGACCACCTGCGAGGGGCTGCTGGGTGGGCTGGTGCACTGGCGCCTGATGCGCTCTGGCAGAATGAACGCCCTGTTCGAACCCAGGATCGCCTTCTTCACCACCCTCTACGCCGAGATATTGCAGATGATCATCATACTGCTGGTGGCGACCCCGTTCGATCAGTCCCTGCTGCTGGTGCGCACCATAGCCACCCCCATGATCCTGGCCAACTCCTGCGGCGCGGCCCTGTTCATCAGCATGATCCGCGATCAGCAGCAGATGTATGAGAAGTTCTCCCGGGTCTTCTCCGCCAAGGCGCTCACCATCGCCAATCGTACCGTCGGCATCATGAGCCAGGGCTTCACCCCCGAGGCCAGCAACAAGATTGCCCACATCATTCAGGAAGAGACGGGGGTCGGCGCCGTCGCCATCACGGATACCGACAAGATCCTCGCCTTCATCGGCACCGGAGAAGATCACCACAAGCCGGGTACCCCCATCACCTCGGCCATCACCCTGCGGGCCATCGCCCGCAACAAGGTGCTGTTTGCCGATGGCAACAGCCAGCCCTACCGCTGCAGCATCTCGCCCCAGTGCCAGCTGGGCTCGGTGCTGGTGATCCCGCTGCACGGCGACGAGGGGGTGATCGGCACCATCAAGCTGTATGAACCCAAGAAGCGCTTGTTCCTCAAGATCAACCACACCCTGGGGGAAGGGATAGCCAACCTGCTGTCACAGCAGTTGCTGACCGGCCGGCTGGAACAGCAGCAGCGCCTGCTGGTGCAATCCGAGCTCAAACTCATCCAGGCCCAGATCAACCCCCATTTCCTGTTCAATACCCTCAACACCATCAGCGCCATCACCCGACGGGAGCCCGAGCGGGCACGTCAGCTGCTGCTGCACCTCTCCTTGTTCTTTCGCAAGAACCTCAAGCGCCAGAGCGGGTTGGCCAGCCTGCAGGAGGAGCAGGAGCACTGCCAATCCTATCTCGAGATAGAGCTGGCCCGCTTTGGCGATCGGCTGACCGTGATAAACGATATCCCGCCCCATCTGGCTGGCCTGACACTGCCGAGTTTTACCCTGCAACCCCTCATCGAGAATGCCATCAAGCACGGCATCTCCACCCTGCTGGAGCAGGGCCGTATCCGTCTTTATGCCGAAGAGAGCCAGGAGAGCGTGACCATCTGCGTGGAGGACAATGCCGGCACCTGGCAGGAGGGACCGGCGGGGGATGGGCTCGGCATGACCATAGTGGATCGGCGCCTCAAGAGCGCCTTCGGCAGCCGGTATGGCATCCGCGTCAGCTGCGAACCCGAATGCTGGACCCGGGTCGCGTTCACCCTGCCCAGGGAGGCGTTATGACAAGAAATCCCCCCTCGCCCCTGATGATCCGCCCGGCCGACCCCTTGCATTCCCATTCCGCGCCGTTCACGCACCATCACGATGTTCAGGAGAGCGCATGATCCGCACACTCATAGTCGATGACGAACCCTATGCCCGCGAGGAGCTGGCCCAGCACCTGGCGGGCGATCCCGACATCGAGATCCTGGGGCTGGCGGCCAACGCCATCGAGGCGCTTCCTCTGATCCAGCGGCTCAAACCGGACGTGGTGTTCCTCGATATCCAGATGCCCAAGCTGAGCGGCATGGCGCTGGTGGCCATGCTCGATCCCCTGCCCCGCATCGTGTTTGTCACCGCCTTCGACGACTACGCCATTCAGGCATTCGAGGAGAACGCCTTCGACTACCTGCTCAAACCGGTGGAGCCGGCCCGCCTCGCCAAGACGCTGGCTCGCCTCAAGCAGGATCTCACCCCGCAGCCCATCGCCTCGCTGGCGCCGGCCATCCGCCACATTCCCGGCTATCTGCACAACCGGGTGCGGCTGCTGCCCATCGAGCAGGTGGAGTACGCCTTCTCCGATCTCGGCGGGGTACACGTCGCCTGCCAGGGCGAGCTGTTTCACACCCAGCTCACCCTGAAATCATTGGAGGAGAAGACGCCCCTGCTGCGCTGCCACCGCCAATATCTGGTGGCGCCGGGGGCCATCTTCGAGATCCAGCTGCTGGAAAACCAGCTGGCGGAGATAGTGACGCCAAGCGATGCCCGGTTGCCGGTCAGCCGGCGTTACCTCAAGGAGCTCAAAGACGAACTGGGGCTCGAATAACGGCGCGGGATTGTGCGCGGGATCACAGCCGGCGACCGCTCGGGTCGCCATGGCGCCGCTCGCCACGTTTCACCTGCCCTTCGGGGGCCCCCCCTCTAGACTCGCTACGCACACCATAAAATAACAATGATGGAGCGTAACAATGATCTGGTTCTTCCTCTGTGTCGGCTTGCTGATCGCCGGCTACTTTATCTACGGCAAGTTCATCGAGCGGATATTCGGCCCGAAACCCGAGCGCGCCACCCCCGCCATCACCATGGCTGACGGGGTGGACTATGTGCCCATGTCGGACAAGAAAGTCTACCTGGTGCAACTGCTCAACATCGCCGGCGTCGGCCCCATCTTCGGCCCCATACTGGGTGCCCTCTACGGCCCGGTCGCCATGCTCTGGATCGTGTTCGGCTGCATCTTCGCCGGTGCGGTACACGACTACTTCTCCGGCATGCTGTCGGTGCGCGCCAAGGGCGCCTCGGTGCCGACCGTGGTCGGCGAGCACCTGGGCACAGCCGCCAGACACTTCATGAACCTGTTCGCCGTGGTGCTCTTGATGCTGGTGGGCGTGGTGTTCGTGCTGAGCCCGGCGGGCCTCTTGGCCAACCTCACCTCCATCGATCTGGTCTACTGGATAGTGGCCATCTTTGCCTACTACATACTCGCCACCATAGTGCCCATCGACAAGATCATCGGCCGTTTCTACCCCATCTTCGGCGCCCTGCTGGTATTCATGTCGGTCGGCCTCATCATAGGGCTCATCGTCTCCGGCAAGGGCTTCTACAACACGGGGATGGATTTCTCCAACCTGCACCCGACCGAGCTGCCGCTCTGGCCGCTCTTGTTCATCACCATCGCCTGTGGCGCCGTGTCGGGTTTTCACGCCACCCAGTCCCCGCTGATGGCCCGCTGCATGCAAAACGAGAAGTCCGGCCGCTTCATCTTCTACGGCGCCATGATAGGTGAAGGGGTCATCGCCCTCATCTGGTGCACCCTGGGGCTCTCCTTCTACGACAGCACGGAAGCGCTCAACGCCACCATGGCCAACGGCGGGCCGGCGGCCGTGGTGCACGAAGTCTCCACCAGCCTGCTCGGCACGGTCGGCGGCATACTGGCCATTCTCGGCGTGGTGATCCTGCCCATCACCTCCGGTGATACGGCGTTTCGCAGTGCCCGCCTGATCGTGGCCGACTTCCTGCACCTGACCCAGAAACCCATGGCCAAACGCCTGCTGATCGCCGTGCCCATGTTCATCCTCGGCTTCCTCATCTCCAAGGCGGAATTTGGCATCATCTGGCGCTATTTTGGCTGGGCCAACCAGACCACAGCCGTCATCATGCTATGGACTGCGGCGGCCTATCTGGCCAAAGAGGGCAAGCTGCACTGGGTCTGCACCATTCCCGCCATCTTCATGACAGCCGTGGTGTTCACCTATCTCGCCAACGCCCCCATAGGTTTCGGGCTGGAGATGGGCATCTCCACCATCATAGGCCTCACCTGCACCCTGGTGACGACGGTGGCCTTCCTGGTGAAATTCAGACCGGCACTGGTGAGCAGCACCAGCGAGAGTTGATCTGCTCAAGAAATTGAAAAAGGGAGCCTCATCGGCTCCCTTTTCTCTGCTCATTTCACGCCAGTGATGCCATACTTCCCCCGTAAGTCCTTGTCATCGATACGACTTTTCGGACTGGTGACGAATGGCATACCATCATTTTTGACGACTTCAGGCTGACTTAAGCTCCGGTACAAGAATATCGCTTAAGATGCCGTGCTAAAAAACGATAAATGTGTGATTCCCAATTGCTTTATAGAAAATTGAACTCAATGATTGGTTGTACATCAAACCGCTGGAGACCCCCATGTTCCTTGATTATTTTGCCCTTGGCCTGCTCTTCTTCGTCGGGCTGGTCATGTTCTACGGGATCATAGTGATCCACGATATTCCTTATGAAATAGCCAAGCACCGCCAGCACCCCCATCAGGACGCCATTCACGTGGCGGGATGGGTCAGTCTGTTTACCCTGCACGTACTCTGGCCCTTCCTCTGGATCTGGGCCACCCTCTATCGCCCCGAGCGGGGATGGGGCTTCAACCAGCGCCTGCAGCAGGATGAGGACGAGATACAACTGCTCAAGCAGGAACTCGCCGATCTCAAGACGCGCATCAATACCATCGAACAGACTGAACAACAGGGATAACTCATGGACCTGCTACTGATCCTGACCTACACGGCACTGTGCGTGGCCGTGTTCAAGATTTTCCGCATTCCTCTCAACAAATGGACAGTGCCCACGGCGGCGCTAGGCGGCGTGCTCATCATAGGTACCCTGATCATATTGATGAACTACAACCACCCCTACTCTGAGATGGCGCGCAACTACTATATCTCCACCCCGATAGTGCCGCTGGTGAAGGGTCGCGTGGTCGAGGTGCCGGTCAAGCCGAACCAGAAGGTGAAACAGGGGGATGTGCTGTTTCGTATCGAGGCAGACCCCTTCGAGCAACAGGTTGCCAGCCTGCAGGCGCGGCTCCAGTCCAATCAGGATCACGTCAAATCCATCCAGGCCAGGCTGAGATCCGCCAAGCTGGATCTCGGCCGCTCCCAGGAGCTGGTGCGCCGTGGCGTCGGCAAGCAACGGGATCTCGACGTGAGCCAGGCCAATGTCGACGATCTGGTCTCCCAGCTGGATCAGCAGCAAGCCCTGTTCAACGATGTGCAGGCCCAGCTTAAGAAGGCCCAGTATGACCTGGAGCAGACAGTGGTGCGCGCCCCCTCGGACGGCTTCGTGCTGCAACTGGCGCTGCGTCCCGGCATGATTGCCACCCCCTACCTCTACCGTCCCGTCATGACCTTCGTGCACCAGAGCGAGAACTACTATGTGGGCTGGTTCTGGCAAAACAGCATGCAGCGTCTGGCCATCGGCGATGAGGCCGAGGTGGTGATAGACGGCATCCCGGGCAAGATCTTCAAGGGAGAAGTGACCATAGTGGTGCCCGCCATCGCCGCCGGGAACGTGCAGGCCAATATGGGGCTGCTGGATCAGAGTACGGCCCAGCGCCCGGGCCGCCTGCCGGTCACCATCAAGATCACCGATCCCGAGTGGCCCAAATATCAGGTGATCGCCGGTGCCAGCGGCCAGGCTGCCATCTATACCCAGCATTTCCACCACGTCTCAGTGATGCGCAAAGTGCTGCTGCGCATGGCGAGCTGGATGAACTACGTCTTCCCCTTCCATTAATCAACGCAAGAGTCCCAGCGGGCCGGCATCATGCCGGCCCGCTGTTTTTGTGGCCCCAAGATCCCTATAATGGCGCCATCCTGCACCACAGCCGTTCCCCATGTTCGTTCTCAGACCCTATCAAACCGACGCCGTAAATGCCGTGATCAGCCACTTTCGCCAGCACCCGGATCCCGCCGTGGTGGTGCTGCCCACTGGCGCCGGCAAGAGCCTGGTGATCGCCGAGCTGGCCCGCAAGGCCCGTGGCCGCGTGCTGGTGCTGGCTCACGTCAAGGAGCTGGTGGAGCAGAACCACGCCAAGTACGAGGCCTGGGATCTCAAGGCGGACATCTTCGCCGCCGGGCTCGATCGCAAGGAGGCGAGCGCCCAGGTGGTGTTCGGCTCGGTGCAGTCGGTGGCCCGCAATCTGGCCGCCTTCGATGGTGCCTTCTCGCTGCTCATCATAGACGAGTGTCATCGAGTGTCGCTTGAGGATGACAGCCAGTACCATCAGGTGATCGACCATCTCAAGGCCGCCAACCCGGCCCTCAAGATCCTCGGCCTCACCGCCACCCCGTACCGGCTGGGCCTTGGCTGGATTTACCGGCGCCACTACCACGGCATGGTCAAGAGCCACGGGGAGCGGCTGTTTAGCGACTGCGTGTTCGAGCTGCCCCTGCGCTTCATGGTGAAAAACGGCTATTTGACGCCGCCCCGTCTCGTCGATGCCCCCATAGTCCACTACGACTTCAGCAAGCTGGTGCCGCGCGAAAACGGCCTGTTCAGCGAGGCGGATCTCAACGGCGAGCTCAAACGCCAGCAGAGGGTCACCCCCCACATCCTGAGCCAGGTGCTGGAGTACGCCGCCGATCGGCAAGGGGTGATGATATTCGCCGCTACCGTCGAGCATGCCCGCGAGATCCACGGCCTGCTCGGCGCCAAAGGAGAGAAGGCAGCCCTGATCACGGGCGAGACGCCGGGGCCGGAGCGCGATGCCCTTATCAGCGCCTTCAAGGCGCGCGAGCTCAAGTTTCTGGTCAACGTGGCCGTGCTCACCACCGGCTTTGACGCCCCCCACGTGGATCTCATCGTCATGCTGCGCCCCACCGAGTCGGTCTCCCTCTATCAGCAGATCGTCGGCCGCGGCCTGCGCCTCTCGCCGGGCAAGGCCGATTGTCTGGTGCTCGATTATGCGGGCAACAACTTCAATCTGTTTGCTCCCGAGGTGGGGGAGCCCAGACCCCACGCTGGCACAGAGCCGGTGCAGGTGCCCTGTCCCGCCTGCGGCTTTGCCAACACCTTCTGGGGCAAGACCGACGAGGATGGCAAGGTGATCGAGCACTACGGTCGCCGCTGTCAGGGCTTGTTTGAAGATGACGAGGGCAACCGCGAGGAGTGCGACTATCGCTTTCGGTCAAAAATCTGCCCCGCCTGCGGCGCCGAAAATGACATCGCCGCCCGCCGCTGCCAGAGCTGCGATCAGCTGCTGGTGGATCCGGACGACAAACTCAAGGAGGCGCTCAATCTCAAGGATTGCATGGTCATTCGCTGCGCCGGCCTCACCCTGGCTGCGGGTCGTGGCAAACAAGGGGAACGGCTGGAGGTGACCTATCACGACGAGGACGGACTCACCCTGGTGGAGTACTTCGGCTTTCACTCCCAGGGCGCACGGCGCTTGTTTCAACAGGTCTTTGTGCGTCATCATTGGCCCGCCCCGGGCCTGGAGCCCGAATTTGCCACTCTGGCGAGCGTACTGGCCGCATCAAGCCAGTTTCGTCACCCGGATTTTGTCATCGCCCGCAAGTCGGGTCGCTTTTGGCAGGTGAAAGAGAAAATTTTTGATTATGACGGCCGGTATCGCACCGCCAACGCCTCTGGCTAGAGGCAGGCACTGCGGTCGGCCGGTGAAAGAGAGAATTGTTTGTTATCAGGGTCGGTATCGCACTGCCGACACCCTTCGTCAAGTTAGAGGATTCTATGCAGCGGCTGTTGATTGGTTTTTGTGCTCTGTTTTCCATGGTGGCTCAGGCTGCCCCGCTGACCCCACCCAAGGGGGGCCAGTACGCCATCATAGTACAGGGCAATGGCGGGGTGGAGTTTGCCCGCCACGCCGATGACATGATAGCGCCCGCCTCCACCATGAAGGTGCTGACCGCGCTGGCCGCCCGCCTCGAGCTCGGCGCCGACTTCCGCTTCGCCACCGACATCCAGGCCCAGCCTGGCGCCAAGCAGGGTGACGCCATCAAGGGCGACATCTGGATCAACTTCGTCGGCGATCCCACCCTGTCACGGATGGATCTGCTGGCCCTGTTCAAGCAGCTCGGGGTCAACCGCATCCAGGGCAACGTCTACGTCAACACAGGCGCCTACAACGGCTATGAGCGCGGCAACGGCTGGTCGTGGGGGGATCAGACTCTCTGCTTCGCCGCCCCCGTCTCCTCCGTCATCATCGACAAGAACTGCGCCTATGGCACCATCACGGCCACCCAGATTGGCAAACCCGCCACCGGCAACGTGGCCACAGGCGTGCCCATCGGCATCGGCGCCGACAACGTGGAAGTGATGAGCTATGGCGACATGGCCCGCCAGTTCTGCGCCCTGGAAGTGGACATGGCCAAGGGCAACTTCTACGAGCTCAAGGGCTGCATCACCCCGAACAAGGAGCCGCAGGGTCTGCGTTTTGCCATTCACGACGTGGAAGCCTGGGGCTGGGACAACATTCGCTGGGCCATGGACAGAGCCGGCATCAAGCATGAGGGACTGCTGCGAGTGACCCACAAGGCACCGGAGGGGGCCGAGACCCTGGGCACCCACTATTCGGTCTCATTGCCCATCATGCTCTCCAAGATGCTCAAAAAATCCGACAACCTCTACGCCGACACCTTCCTGAAGACGGTGGGCCGCCACTACTACAACAAGCCGGGCAGCTATCGCAGCGGCACCATGGCGGTGCGCGCCATCCTGATCAAGAACGGTATCGATCTGGGCAACGCCACCCTGGCCGATGGCTCGGGTCTCTCGGCCCACAACCTCATCAGCGCCCGCCAGATGCTGTCTGTGCTCACCTTCATCCAGAAAAATGATGCCGAACTCGGCTTCATCAAGCTGCTGCCCAGCTCTCAGGTGGATGGCACCCTGGCCTGGCGGCGCAGCGTCACCGCCCCCATGATGAAAAACAAGGTGCATGCCAAGACAGGGACCATCACGGGCACCTCCAACCTGGCCGGCTTCATCGATACCGCCGGGGGGCAGCGCAAGGCCTTCGTGATGTTCCAGCGCGGCCTGTCGCAGGATCCCGCCACCCACGAGCGCTACCGTGCCAGCAAGGCTGTCTGGCCCTGGACAGTGTTCGAAAAGGGCGTGCTGGAGAGCATCTACCAGCAACAACCCATCCAGATCATCGAGCAGTAATGTGGGGAGCCACGTTGCCAGCAAGGTGGCTTATCGGATATGGCGAACGGCCGTATCGACAATTTCCACTTTGACTAGCCACGAGGCGGGGCTATGCTGTGCCCTGCTTCATATCAACGGAGAGAGAACATGTTTGCAGTGATTTTTGGTCGTCCCGGTTGCCCCTATTGTGTCCGTGCCAAGCAGATCGCCGAGCAGCTGGTTGAGCAGCGTGACGATTTCAAATTCCGCTACGTGGACATCCACGCCGAAGGCATCACCAAGGAAGATCTGGCCAAGAGCGCCGGCAAGCCGGTCAACACAGTGCCGCAAATCTTCCTGGACGAGCAGCACATCGGTGGCTGCACCGATTTCGAAGCCTATGCCAAAGAGAACCTGGGTCTCTACCAGTAAGCTCCCCCGCATGGAAAAAAGGCGCCTGATGGCGCCTTTTTTTATGGTGCAAACCGCCGCTCAGCCAGCTGTCGGGGTGAAGCGGCTCACCACCTGCCCCTGATGCTCGATCCACTCCATGAACATGGCCACAGGGCGGGCATAGACGGCTCCATCCTGCTCGGATTGATAGATCACCAGCTGCTCCTGGGTTTCGGTGTGCAGGGCCAGGGTGAGTACCTGATAATGGCCTCCCTTGAAGTGGCGATAACGGCCGGGCGCGGGTGCGTGCATGGAGATACCTCGACAGATGATGAAAATGGGCCCGGCGACGATGTGCCAAGGCCCCGCAAGGGGGACAGGCCACGATTTTTTACGCAAGCCAATCGTGCCATTGGATGCGAATATTTCAACACAGTCGGGTAGCTTTGTTAATCAGCCCCTCATCTTTCACTGGTGAACCTCGGTTCACACAAACGATCGTGCTGAATTTAACGTTTCAGCAACCCTGTTTTAGGGCTAAAAATCAGGGAATTCTACTAAAAAGAAGATTGTTCTAGCATTCAATTCTGTGAAGAATAGGGGAAAAGAAATTTGATACTAAAAATCGCCTTTTTCGCCAACGCGTCCCCACGGGGAAGGAAGCACACTCACCATGTTCACTATCGACAAGTCGCACAAGCTCGACGATGTCTGCTATGACATCCGCGGCCCGGTGCATAAAGAAGCTCGCCGTCTCGAAGACGAAGGCCACCGCATCATCAAGCTCAACATCGGCAACCCGGCCCCGTTCGGCTTCGATGCGCCGGAAGAGATCATCAAGGATGTGATCCTCAACATGCCGCTGAGCCAGGGCTACTGCGACTCCAAGGGGCTCTTCTCGGCCCGCAAGGCGGTGATGCAGTACTACCAGCAAAAAGGGATGCGCAAGGTCGACATCGACGACATCTACATCGGCAATGGCGCCAGCGAACTAATCGTCATGGCCATGCAGGCGCTGCTCAACAACGGCGACGAGATGCTGGTGCCCTCCCCCGACTATCCGCTCTGGACCGCCGCCGTCACCCTCTCCGGTGGCCATGCGGTGCACTACCGCTGCGACGAAGGGGCCGACTGGTATCCGGATCTCGACGACATCCGCGCCCGCATCACACCGCGCACCCGCGGCCTGGTGCTGATCAACCCCAACAACCCGACCGGCGCCGTCTACGGCAGCGAGTTCCTGCTGGAGGTGATCGAGATAGCCCGCCAGCACAACCTCATCATCTTCGCCGACGAGATCTACGACAAGATCCTCTACGACGACATCTCCCACACCAGCGTCTGCACCCTGTGCGACGATGTGATGGTGGTGACCTTCAACGGCCTCTCCAAGGCCTACCGCGCCTGCGGCTTCCGCCAGGGCTGGATGGTCATCACCGGGCCCAAGGGACGCGCCAAGGGGTACATCGAGGGGCTGGAGATGCTGGCCTCCATGCGACTGTGTGCCAACGTGCCGATGCAGCACGCCATCCAGACCGCGCTCGGTGGCTACCAGAGCATCAACGAGCTGATCCTGCCGGGCGGCCGCCTGCGCAAGCAGCGGGACAAGGCATGGGAGCTCTTGAACGAGATCCCCGGCGTCTCCTGCGTCAAGCCCAAGGGGGCGCTCTACATGTTCCCGCGCCTGGATCCCAAGGTGTACGACATTCGCGACGACCAGAAGATGGTGTTCGACCTGTTGCAGCAAGAGAAACTGCTGCTGGTGCAGGGCACAGGCTTCAACTGGCCGGCGCCGGATCACTTCCGGCTGGTGTTCCTGCCCCGTGAAGAGGAGCTGGAAGAGGCCATAGGCCGTCTCGCCCGCTTCCTCAAGGGCTACAAGCAGTAAGCACGGCTCATGAAAAAGGCTCCCTCGGGAGCCTTTTTGCTGTCTGTCGTTTGGTACTTAAGCCATCAGCCATGCAACAGGGTTCCCGCCACCAGCACCGCCATGGTGATGAGGGCCACCCCGACGATGAAGGGCAGCACCCAGCGCACGAAGCGATCGTAGGGGATCCTAGCCAGCGCCAGCCCCGCCACCAGATGGGCGGCGGTGGGAGCGAACAGGTTGATCCAGCCGGAGGCGGATTGATAGGCGGTGATCACCAGATCCCGGGAGATGCCGGAGAAGTCCGCCAGTGGCCCCATCAGCGGCATGGAGACGGTCGCCAGCCCCGAGGTGGAGGGAATAAAAAAGCTCAGAATGATGTGCACCAGATAGGCCATCAGGATGAAGACCGACGAGGATAGGCCGGTCACCAGCCCTTCGGCCCAGTGCAAGATGGTGTCTATGATGACCCCTTGCTCCATCACCACATAGATGCCGCGCGCCACCGCCACCACCAGCGCCACCCCGATGAGATCCCGAGCCCCGCTCAGGAAGGTCGCGACGTAGTTGGACTCAGGCATGCGGTTGATCAGCGCGATCAGGATGGAGGCGCTGAAGAACAGGGTGGAGAGCTCGTCAAACCACCAGCCAAGGGTTGGCAGAAAATCGATCCCCAGATCCGACCAGGGCACCACCGCATAGATCATCAGCAGGAAGGTGCCAAAGAATACCAGCATGGTGAGCTTCTGCTTGCCGGTGAAGGCCGAGTCGCTGCGCTTCATCTGGGAGAATTCGTCGTCATATTGGATGTCGGCCAGCACGGAGCGGGACTTGTCCTGCTGCACCTGCTTGGCATAACGCATCACGAACCAGGAGGCGAAGATCACCAGCAGCAGCCACTGGATGACCCGCAGGCCTATCCCCTCGCCGATGGGAATGCCGGCAAAGCCGGAGGCGATGCCGGTGGCAAAGGGGTTGACGGTGGAGGCAAGCACACCGACGCCGGAGCCAAGCAGTATGATCCCCGCCGCCACCATGCGATCGAAGCCCGCCGCCATCATGACAGGCACGATCAGCGCCCAGAAGGCCACCGTCTCCTCCGCCATGCCGAAGGTGGAGCCGCCGAGGGCGAACAGGGCGATCAGCACGGGGATCAGCAGCCGCTCGCGGCCGGCGAAGGCGCGCACTATTGCCCCCACCCCGGCATCCAGCGCCCCGCTCTGCATGGTCACCGCCAGAAAGCCGCCTATGATGAGCACGAACAGCGCCACGTCGGCCGCCTTGTGGAAGCCCTGGATGGGGGCCTTGAGCACCTCGAACACCCCCTGCGGGTGGGAGGGCAGCTCGGTGTAGCTGCCGGGCACAGGCAGCAATCGCTCATCGCCGCTGTAGTCGGCCACGGCCGCCGCCGCGACAGGCTGCTGGGTCTTGGCCGTCACATAGTTGTATTTGCCCGCCGGCAGCACCCAGGTGAGAGCAGCCATCAGGGCGATGATGATGAAAAGCAGGGTATAGACAGTGGGGAGTTGGCGCTTCTTGGGCGCCTCGTTTGGAGTGGTCATAGCTTCCGTTCCTCGGCAATGCCGTCTGTGATCCGATCAGCGCAAGACTAGCGGGTTTGATATGGGAAAAAGGTGATCGCGGATAATAAAATTCCGCAACTTAGCGGAGTTTTTGATAAAAAAACAGGGCCCCGCGGGGCCCTGTTTTCACTTGAGTCAGGATCAGAGCTCGACCACGTCGAATTTCACGTCCGGGTTCACATCCGCCTCGTAATCCACCTCAGCCAGACCGAAACCGAACAGGCGCAGGAACTCCTGCTTGTAGCCGGTGTAGTCGGTCAACTCGGAGAGGTTCTCGGTAGTGATGGAAGGCCAGAGATCGCGGCAGGTCTGCTGCACGTCTTCACGCAGTTCCCAGTCGTCCATGCGGATGCGGGCCTGCTCGTCCAGCGCCAGCTCCTCGCCATAGAGGCGGGTGCGCATCATGCGATAGACCTGCTCCATGCAACCTTCGTGAATCCCCTTCTCCTTCATGATCTTGAAGGCCATGGAGATGTAGAGCGGCATCACAGGAATGGCAGAAGAGGCCTGGGTCACCACGGATTTGAGCACGGCCACGTGAGCGGTGCCGCCCTTGGCAGCCAAATCGCCACGGATGGCGGTGGCGGCGCGGTCCAGATCTTCCTTGGCGCGGCCCAGGGTGCCATGCCAGTAGATGGGCCAGGTCAGGTCGGTGCCGATATAGGAGTAAGCCACGGACTTGGCGCCGTCAGCCAGCACGCCCGCATCACGCAGGGCAGCCATCCACAGTTCCCAATCCTGGCCGCCCATGACGGTGATGGTGTTCTGGATCTCTTCCTCGTTCGCCGGCTCGACGGTGGCTGTGATGATCTGATCCTTGTTGGTATCGATGGCGGTGGTGGTGTAGGTCTCGCCGATGGGTTTCAGGGCAGAGCGCACCACTTCACCTGTCTCCGGCATCTTACGTACCGGCGAGGCCAGGGAGTAGACCACCAGATCGATCTGGCCCAGATCGGCCTTGATGAGCTCGATGACCTTGGCGCGGCACTCGTTGGAGAAGGCATCGCCGTTGACGCTTTTCGCATACAGACCCGCCTCTTTGGCAGCCTTGTCGAAGGCGGCGGAGTTGTACCAGCCCGCAGTCGCCGTCTTGGTTTCGCTGCCGGCTTTCTCGAAGAAGACGCCTATGGTGGCAGCGCCGCTACCGAAGGCAGTGGCAATCCGGGAAGCCAGACCATAACCGGTGGAAGCGCCGATCACCAGCACCCGCTTGGGGCCATTGGCAATCATGCCCTGCTCCTGGGTGTAAGCGATCTGGCGACGAACATTGGCCTCACAGCCAACCGGGTGAGTGGTGGTGCAGATAAAGCCGCGAACCTTGGGTTTGATAATCATATGGGGGTCTCGGATCCGTTAAATGGATGAAATCGGGGCATAAGATACCTCATCTTGCCGCCCTAGCCCCCCCCCCCCCCCTAGGGTGCTCTGATGTGTTGAACTGCGGGGAAAACGAACAGATTCACGGTATCCGCACCGTCAAAACCGGGCCGGCGCCAGGGGAATGACGGTTGGAAAAGCCTGGGCATGAGGCCGGTGCTGGCCGCACACCCGAGTATGGCCCCCCGGGGGCAGCCAGAATAAATAAAATAAAAACAGATAATTACCCCCATATCTGCGCGATTGGCCAAATATTCTGTACTAGAATTCAGCCGGTCGACTATTGTCACGAGAAGTCTCACAAGGGTCTCAACGAGGAGTTCCACCATGTTTTGGAAACGTGCAAACGACAATGAGAAACGTGAGCAAGAGGCTGCACTGGCGGAACTGGGCGCCTTCGAGCATGCCATTCAGTCCCGGGTGCCCTATTGTAGCCCGCCGCGAAAAATGAAAAATCTTTCTGCCTAAAACGAAAAACCGTGCCCTTGGTACTTTTATCAAACTTGGTGGCACAGGAATCGCCGAGTTTGATAAGCCCGTTAAACCGGTATTAAACCTCTATCTCATAGGTCGGTAAGTCAGGCGCCTCTCCTGCCAGCCCCCCTCCCCTGTAAAACGCCTTCTTGCCGATGGCCACCCCAACGCCGCGCACTGTGATGGTGCCCCCCGCCAACGTATCCAAGGTGGTAGTGGTACTGGTCATGGCTGTCACGGTACCGACCAGCAACGGGTCGGCACCGGGTACCAGTTCCAGGAATCGCTTGAACAGGTTCATACAAATCGCTCCACGCTCAGTCGCTGGCGCACCGTCATGGCCTTGTTCTGCAGCTCAGCAGAGACCCTGACGCCCCGGTTGTAGCCCTTCCAGCCATCCATCGCGAGTAGTGCGCCCGGCATAATAAGACCCGTATCGTCCGAGAGCGGCAGCTCAATGGTCTGGGTGCGCTTGGGCATGGTCTTGGCCAGCCCCACCACACCCTGAGCGCGGGCCGCAGCCACATCGCACACCAGCGGATGGGTGATGCTCTGGGCCAGTTGCTCGCCCGCAGTACCTTGACGCACTACCCGCGCACTGATGCCCTGATGGCCACCGCTGACCCAGATACCATTGGCCGCCTGCCCCGGCTGGAAGTCACTGCCCAGGGTGGTGATGATGGCGCGGGGGATGGCCACATCGGCCAGCGCCGTCTCAAGCTGCCAGGGCACGGTGGGATAGCGCGGCTTGATGACCAGGTGCTGATTGCGCTGATGCGGCAGCACAAAGCCCCCAGCCGCCTCGGCCAGGTACTTGACCGCCTCGATCGGGGTCTGGTTATCCAGGCTGAAAAATCCGGCTGGTACCAGCCAATCCGCCGCCTGCCACTCCAGTGTCCAGCCAAACGGCAGCACAGCTGCTGCCAGCTGGGCCATGGTGGCCGCCGCATTCGCGCTCACCGCTTGCGCCAGCACATGGGTCGGCGACAGATAAGCGGCTCGAGAGCGGCCGGTCAGAGTGGCCGACTCGCGGGCAAAGCTCTGGCTCGACTGCCAGCCATCGCACACGCACTCCCACTGCTGTCCGTTGATGTGGATGCTCACCTCTTCCTCATCGGTCAGGGCCGCCGTCGCGATGCGCGGGATCTGGGCGCTGAACTGCCATGCCCAGGAATCGGTATCGAGCTCGATGCTTAACGAGGTGGCCGGGATATCGAGCCCATCGCGCACCCGCACAATGCTTGCTGTGTTACTCACCAGATAAACCCTCCGGGTTGGGATAACGATGCGGGCATCTTGCCCATACCAGACGAACTCCAGCGAGGCATCGCCACGCTTGCGGCCGAAGACTAGCCCTTTGGTGCGCTTGTCCGGGCGCTCGGGGATGATCGGCGGCTTTGGATCAGGACTGGTGCCACGGTCCGGCTGCTTGGCCTCCTCCCACCGGTCAAGCCAGCGCCAGTGCTGCGGGCGACCATGGCTCAACGGCTGGCCGCTGGCCTTGCCCAGCTTGCCCCCTTCCTGCCACTGGTCGGCCTGCCATACCTGGTCAAAGCGCGGCGGGTTGCGATACCCGCTCACCTGCCAGCTATCGACCGGCGCGGCCTCGACCCACAGCGCCCGGGTGACGGCGTGACCCGGCGGCAAGTTGTCGAACGGCTGGCCATGGGCCATACCCACCGCCACGGCCTCCTCAAACACCCCCTTATTCAGCTCATAGCGCTGGGGCATGACCTCCCCAAGCTCAACCACAGCGGATGCCTGCGGCGCGGCTTCCTGCCAGTCAGCGGCGCAGCTGGAACGCTCAATGGCCGGCTGCTGCCAGTCACTGGCCACCCCACTGCTCACCAGCGCAGCCCGGTCCCAATCGCCGGCACTGGCATGGCTCGGCCCCCTGAACACGTTCACGTCATAGCCGGCGTCGAAGTCGTGGATCGCGGCCTGGGTGGTCATCGCCATGACGCACTCGATAACTATGGTGCCCCGGATCTCGGCCACGGCGGCCGGTGACGGCGCCGCCAAGGTGGCGGGATAGATCAGACCAGCATCGGCGGACAGCGCCGGGGCGGTGGTCTGCCCCTGCACCACGGATGGCAACACCAGCCCGGGCGAACAGGCCAGCACGGGCGGCAGCGGGTGGCCATTGAGCACCGCCTCATAGCGCACCACCATGGCCTGGTTAAGCTCCAGGTTGCCATTGTTCTGGCGCGCCTTGCGCAGCTCAAGGGAGGCGTCCTTTCTGGCCATAGGTGGCTCCGGTTAAGGTTCGGTGATGGTGGCGGTGTTGATGCGCACCAGGGCGCCGGCAAACAGCTCGTCGGTGGGGATCTCCAGATCTGCTCCGCTGGCCGGCGGCCCCACATCGAGATCCGCCACAAAGTCGCCGTCCCGGTTGGTAAAACGCCCCCAGTTGGGAGCGCCGTTACCGGTGGCCATCTGCTCGGCCAGCGGTTTGAGGGTCAGCACCCCGCCCGTCACCGACTGGGCGCAAGGGTTGGGGAACTGGAGCGTGACCAGCAGCTGCTGGCTGGTGATGGCCGCACCGGGTGCCGGCCGTGGCCCGGTGTAGACCTTGAAGGTGGCAGGGCCTGCGCTGCCGGTGTCGATGGCCGTGGCCAGCACCTGGGCGCGGGCAGTGCGCACCGTATCGCTGAACTTGAGCATGCGGCGCTCCTTGGGTTATTAGCGAAATTGGACAGGAACAACACTGCCATCTGTTGGGTAGGGGAGCGGCGCCTGGTAGTCAGCCGCCACGGCGTTGTAATCGGCTGGGCCAAACGCTGGGTCATCCTGGGCGACCAGCATGTAACGCTTGTTCAGCCACAGCAGGTCAAACTGATAGACGCCATCTGAGGCGCGGCTATAGGTCTCGCCGATCAGTTCACCGTCCTGGTTGAAGCAGAGCACCCGCCGTCTGACCCCCTCCCCGTCGATGGTCACCTTGTTGCGGATGTAACCCTGCTCCACGTTGCGCACCCCATCCCGGATCCAGTAATAATCCCGCCCCTTGAGCAGGGGGAGCGAGGTGACGTTCTGGATATTGATGGGGCCAGGATATAACGGTGGGGTGCCACGCCATGCCACATCCTGCGGCTGGAACAGGCTGCGCGGCTCTGGATTGGCAGGGAGCGCGGTCATTTTTTGCAACTTCACGTCATAGGGCTGATTGAACAGGTCGGAGCGAGCCAGTCGCTCGGCGGCAGTCAGTTCACGATTGTAAAAAGCAACGTGGGCCATGGATGCAGAACTGCCAAAGCTGCCATTACGGGAAAAAAGGTGGACAGGCAGCGTCCCCTGATTGCCCTGTATTCCATTCCCCGTTGCCGCAGTAGCCTCCAGTAAGGCGATACCATTTTGGTAAATCTTGGTGAAGCCAAGGGCGCTGGTAAAAATCATATGGGCAAAGCGGCCTTGGCTAGCACGGCCATTTGCGGCGGCCGTGCTGGCCCCCAACGCGAATTGGTAGGAAGACAGCGGCATCCCCATTGCTGAGCCTGCGCTTTGCAGGCCCCAGTTCTGGTTATCTGCCCCCCGTTCGGCGATCACCAGGTTGGCATCTTCCTGATGGAAAATGATGCACTCCATGGTGAAGGTTCGGCCCTTGTACTCTGCCCTATCCGGGATCGCCACCAGAGCAGCGCTGACGCCCTGGGCCATGGCGATATCCATCCCTGCCAGTTGCGTGAGGCGCTGCCGGAATGACCCACTCTGACTGCCATGATTGGCATAGGGGGATATGTCTCGTCCCAGATTTGCCGGAGTATCCAGTGGGAAATACCCCACTGGATTGCTGGCCAAGATGAGATCCCGCAAGGCTTGGTCGCTTGCCATGGTTACCTCCAGGGGCCGTTTAGATCGAAGCCAATCAATGATCTGGAGTCAATGCTATGAATGTTTGGCTGATAAAGTCCGCGAATAAAGCGGATCTTCTTGCCTGGCAACGCCGGTAAATCAGCAAAGTTTTTTCGATGCCAGGCGGTGATATCCCCTAAAGGGCAGATCAGTCCAGGCATGTAACCTCGCAGATGGCTGCCGTTCTCCACCACCATGATGGGATCGGTGGATAGGTAAAAGCCATTATCTGTGCCATTTGGCACAGATAACCCCGCACCAAAGCGACTACCTATCCCTTTTGTCCACCAGGAGGTCGAACCGAATAACTGATGATAAGCGCGAGCCATAACCCGCTGCGAAGAGTTGTCAAAAGAGGTTAAGGGTGTACCGCAGTTATTTACTCCTCCTGGATTCTCTCTGACACCCCAAGCGACGCTATTATCACCCGCATTGGTCGTCGAGTAGTGGCACAGCACCGCATGATAGCGATCACCGGGTCTGATTGACCTGATATAACCCATACAAAACACAGCCTGATAGCTGACTGCGGTGAGCGATGGCAGCCAGTAGAGCAACTGATCATCGCCTATCAGATCCCAGATTTTATCGCTATAGCGCTGGGTTGCTGGCCAGCGGTGTTCAAAGATAGTGGTAAAAGTGTTGATATCTACCACATCCTCAACCAGCGACACCTTGGCAAGATAGGAACCGTACCCCCACGTATTAGAGCCTGTCCAGCCGCTAAAGGCAGTGTTATCAAAGCGCCAAGATACATTGCCCGACTCGCTGACGTTGGCCGGCCGGTAGATGGCCACCTTGCCGTCACCGCTCTCATGGGTCAGCGTCCAGCCCAGCGGCGCCACCTTCATGGTCATGGCCGCGCCAGAGCCCGCCGCCCCCGGGTTGCCGCCTGCCAGCTCGAACCAGACCTGAGTGGCCGTGACCTGCATCACTCGATGCTCACCGTTATAGGCGGCGGGGCTCACCCCATCTACCTGCACCACGGAATCTTGCAGATAGGCATGGCCACCGGTAAAGGTCGCCACCGCCCAGCCCTTAGCTGTATCCCAAGCCAGGGCATTGATGGCCAGCGTACCGAAACCGGTAACCAGAATTGATTTGAGCAGGGAAGTCAGCGCGCCATCGGTAGTATCGCCAAGGTTGCCTGCACCCTGCATGTTGCTCGAATACCACTTTACCGGATAAGTCATATTGTCCATCTCCATCAGTGGGGCACCATGCCCCACGGCAAAATAATGGGTGGGGCAGACTGCCCCACCGGTTAGCGGTTGACGTTGCCGCGCAGTTGCAGCTCAAACTTGTCGCTCTGGTTGGCCGCCACCGACTGCAACACGGTGCGGATCGCCCAGATCGGGAAATTGGCCGATTGGGTGTTGAACCGCAGCACGTTGCCGGCCGCCCAGCCGGTGCCCCAGCCCCGCTTGTCCAGCCGAAAATAGGGCTGGCCGTTGTTGGGGTTGGCAGGGGCAAAGTCGGTGTTCACATCCCCCAGCGCGATCTGGCCCACATGCTCCCCGACCAGCACAAAGGAGGTGCTGGACTGGAAGATGATCGCCCAACGCTCCTCTATGGTGGCCCGGTTCGTCACCACCAACGGAAAGTCGGTGTCGTTGTACTGGGCCGTTGACTGGTCGCCGTCTACGTAGTCCTGCCACTTGTTGGTCCACGTCCTCTGGTCGAACAGGCTGGTGTAGCGCACCCACAGATCCCCCATGATCAACGCGCTCGACACATAGGTGTCGGTGGCGGCGTAGGTATGGGACAGCGGACGGGCCAAGGTTAGCCTGCCGGATATCTCCACATCGGTGACCAGGCTCATGTCCTCAATGCGGTGCACCACGGCCAGCGGCTCAACGTAGCCGGTCAGGTTCAGCGGACTGGCCAAGGTAACCACCCCGCTGTCCAGGTTGACGCTGTAGAGCGCCGGTGCCAGTTGCTTGCCGTCCTTGTCCTCTACATGGGCGTAAGCCAATCGGGTGCGGTTGGTGTTGAGCTGCTGCCCTGCCGTCACCCCCAACGGGAAGGCGCTGCGCTGGGTGCTGTGCACCACCACGATATTGCCCTTGCGGATGAAGGGCACCCGGCCATCAGACGGCAGACGCACCGGATCCAGCCCTATGATGTCGGCATCCAGCGGCAGATAGCTGAACACCACGCAGTTGAACCGGATGGTGTCAGCCACCACGCTGAACGGCTTCCAGATCTTGCCATCCTCCCCCACGGCCTCGGCGTCATACCAGGGCTGGCTCTCGTTGCCGGCTGCCGTGACCTTGCGGCCAAAGCGCACCTGCACGATGCCGGTCTGGTAGCTCACCCGGCCGTCCATATCGGCGGTGGTGAAATAGCCGTCCCCGTCTGCCGTGGCCTCGATACGGCGTCCGCTGGCGGTGTTGGCGCTGATGTAGAGGCTACCCGGGGCCAGCGGGGCGCCCGGGGTACGGAAGGTCACCGCATCCACCGACTGGGCGCTGAACGAGGTGGCCAGCGATTGCAGCGCAGGCTGGGCCGCTTGCCCTGCCGCCCAGTCGGCCAGCACCGCCAACCCGTTGGAGTAGTCGATGGTGCCCGCCTGGATGCCGGCGCCCGTCTCGGGATCCGGGTTGCGGTAGAGCAGCCCCTGCCGGTCAACGTAGGTAGACCCGCCCAAGGTGAAGCGCATCGATCCCTCCAGGATCGCCTCGGCAAAGCCGGGGGTCACGTCGATACGCAGCGCCTGCGCCGTCAGGGTGGCATTCTGGGCCTGCGCGCTATTGTTATTGCGGTAGGTCACCTCCACCCAGCCCTGCTCGCCATCCGGGAAGGTATAGGCCGTGGTGTGGTACTGGATCCCGGTCATGGTCCAGCGCTGCACCGCGATCTGGTTGCTGCCCTCCCAGCGGGTGCCCACGGTCACCCAGGCATAGGTCGGCTTGGGCAAGGGCGCACTGCCGTCCGGCATGAAATGCAGGGTGCCGGCCGTGTAGTCGATGGCCCCCAGTACCACGCCGCTGGCATCGAGCAGCTTGCCGAGCCCGTCATCGCGCAGGGTGATGATGGGATCGCGGGTGGCGATCACCAGCTCCTGATCATCCACGTCAAACTTGTGATACAGGGCGTTGAACTTGACCCGTACCGATCCCGGGGTCAGGTTGTGCGCCCCACCGCCCGAACCATCCAGGGTGATAGAGAGGTGCCCCACCTGCCCCGGGGTGCTCAGGCGCCCCGGTTCAACGTGGCGCTCGGTCACCGGCTCACCATACTGGTACTGGGCCGCATACTCCTGGCCAAGCGCTGGCAGGGTGATGTGCTCCAGATCGATGATGCCCTCGGCATAGTTGATGGTGCCGGTGATATCGCCACGGATCTTGCCATCCCCCACCGAGTCGTTGGCGGTCTTGCCTGCGCCCCAGGTCAGCACCAGGCTCTTGGGGGTGACCCCGGTGTGGGGCAGCTGCCATGCGCTCTTGCTGATGCTGATCGCCTGCCCGCTGCGGTTGGTGTAGTTCACCGGGGTGGCCCAGCTGAACATGATGGAGGTGTCCACATCCGGCAGCGCCCCCAAGGTCAGCATGAGCGAGCCGGTGGCCAGGTTGAGGGTGCCGGATCCGTAAGAGAGATCCGCACCGCGCAGCTCACCCCGGCCGTTGTCCTTCAAGTCATACCATTTGCCTTGTGCCATAAAGCTGATGGTGGTGGTGCCCGGCGCCGGGGTCGGCTGCAGGGTGATGGTGTAGGCATAGCCCCGGTTGTTGGCCTTAACCTCGATCCGCGCAGTGTCGGCGATGCGAGCCGGGCGGGAGGCTGGCCAGAAGCTCACTGTTTTGCTGGCCGCGCCGTAGTTCGGGCACTGGGCATTGAACTCACAATGACCACGGCCATAGTCGATGGACCCCACTACGGATCCCGCCACAACCAGCTCACCGCCCTTGTCGGTGATGGTGGCCGCGCCAATGCTGATGCTAAGCGTGCCAGGCTTGGCGCCGCTGCCGAGGAACAGGCCCCGGCTCGGGGCTATGCTGGCGGCAGTGGTGAAGCTCACCAGCCCTTTACCAGAATCCACCAGGCTGGCCAGCTCGCCGGCTGCCGTCAGATCCACGGCGGGGGTCTCGCTGCGGGCGGCCGGCACCAGCTGGGTGAAAATGGTCTTGGCCTTCACCTGCATGGCACCGAACGCCGCATCTTCCGCCATCTTGGTGCTGGCGTAGTAGTTGGCCGCATCGGCTACTACCGTCTCACGCAGCGCCGTCTTGGCATTGGTCACCACGTCATAGGGGGTCGGCTGCTCACCCTCGAAGGTGTAGCGCAGCGGATCAGCCAGTACGCAGGTGACGATGTTGCGGGTGAACTCGGGTACACCAGGGATCTGGAACTTGGCCAGCGCCTGGTTGACCTCAAGCACGCGCACATACTGCTCGAACTCGCCCGCCTTGCCCTCATTGCCGACCAGCACCAGGGTCTCGCCAATCTCTGGCAGGCGTACCTCGACCCGCTGGAAGAAGCGGATCGCCCGCTGTCCTTCCAACTGGGTGTCGTAGAGAAAGCCCCGCCACTTGGGCCCACGCGCCAGATAGCGCTCCAGCACGTCGCGAGCGGTAGCCCGGGTGTCGTGGTGGTCTTTGGTGCTCATCAGGCATAGGCCCACGTTGGGATCGCTCGGTGGCAGCAGCACGGTGGCGTTGGCACCAAAGTAGGTATCCACGTTGTCGGTCTGGGTGGCCAGGAATACCTTGCGCAGGTTGACCACCCCATAGGTGCGGTCCAGATCTGACACGTCAGGGAAAATCGAATTGTGCTCGCCGCTGACTACCTCCTTGCCAGTGATACGGCCACCGCCATCCGGGGTGTCCGTCATCCGCTGGCTGGTCATCAGCTTGATATCGCCAGAAAGAATGGTCATGGGCTTACCTCGGTGAAATTCAGGGTCAGGGCATAGGGCTCACCCGCCTCGGGGTCAGCCATCTCGATCAAGGCCGTTACCACCACGCCGGGGCGGCGCCAGATGACGGTGCGGGCCACCCCGTCCAGCAGGGTCAGGGTCAGCAACTGACCTGGTATCGCTTCCAACGCCTTGAGGCGCTGCACGGTGGCGCGGGCGCAATGGCCCACCAGCGTGATGGGGCGGCCTTCCGGCCTTGGAGTCTCCTCCACCAGGAGCGCGCCGGAGAGGGTCGGCGTTACCACCTGTTCGACGGGCGACCAGTCGAACTCGTCGCGCCAGACCAGATCATCGGGCAGCAGCTCGCTGTTTAAGGTCACGTTCATGAGCGCAATCCCTGCTGTTTAAGGAGACTGATAAAAGCGTTGGCATTGGCCTCGTCGGCCTGCACCTCGGCTCTGGCGCCGCTTGGCCCACGCAGTTCGATGATGTGCCGCTGGGGTTGGCCCTGATTGAACGGGGCTTCGGAGGGGGTTGGCGAGCCGGGATCTGCCTGGCCTGCTGCCAATGTACTGGCGGTTTGAGCCTGCTCTGACTCCTTGGCCTGGGCCTTGCTGAGCTCGGCCTTGAGCTGGGCCCGCATGGCCTCCATCTCTTTTTGGAACTTCTCGCCGTAATACTTGCTCCACTCGCTATAGGCCGGAATATCTTTGACCTTCTGGCTGTAGCGGGCCAGCTCCTCTTCCACGCCTGCAAGCGTGTTAGCCAGGCCATCGGCATTGCCGCGCAGGCTGTTGATATCCACGCTCTTGTAATAGAAAGATCCGGCATTGACGGTGCGGGTGTTGCCGTTGCCACCTCCACCGCCAGAGAGGCTGGTGTTGGTCTGCTCGGCCTCGTCCTGCACGCCCTTGAGCCCTGCCCGCATGGCATCGGTCGCCCCCTTAGCCCGCACGGCAGCCTCGTCAAAGCCATCGCCGATGGCCGCCACCGCCTGCTTGGCCTCCCCGCTGCCCCCTTTCACCTTGCTCATGGCGTCGGCAGCGATGGCCATGGAGCGGGCCAGCGCCTCGCCGGTGATCTTGCCCTGGGCGGCCAGCTGCTGCTGGCGCTCGATCACCGCATCGAGCTCGGCGGTGGTCTTGGCGCTGTTGTAGGCGGCAGCCAACGCCTCCTCGATGGCGGCACTACTGGCACCCGTGTGCGCCACCAATACATCCAGGGCGCCGATGGTCTTCTGGAAGCCCGCACCGATACGGCCATTGGCCCGTTCAAAGTCCAGCCCCAACGCCTCAAACGCCTTGGCCAACTTGGCCGGGCCATCGGCGGCGGTTTGCTTGGCCACCGCATTGATCTCGGCCAGATAATCACGGGTACTCTTTGCCTCATCACCCAGCGCTTTAACGGCTGCGGCGCCTTGTCGCCAGCTTCCAGTGGCCTCGTCGTAATGCACCTTGCCCTCGGCCACCAGACGATCGAGGTCCGCCATGCTGGTGATGACAAAACCCAGCTCGCCTGACAGGGCGGCAAACTGACCATTGAGGCGGGCCTGAGTCTCGGAGCGCAGCGCTTGCGCCTCCCGGAGTGCCAGCTCAGCCTGCACCAGTTGGCGCAGGGCAGCGGCGAACTGGGTGATCTGGATGATGGACTCGACCGCCACGGCGGCCAGCAGCCCCTTGACGGCAGCGCCCAGCACCCTGACCCCTATCGCCGCACCAGCTGCAGCCGTGCCCGCAGTCGTCATGCCGCCTGCTGCTGTCGCGGTCGCCATGGGCATGGCAATAAACTGGGCATAGAGGCTGCGCAGATCACCAATCCAGCCCGCGATTTTCAGGCCGACCCACGCCTGGGCCAGCACGGTCAGCGCGGTGCGCCACTCATAGAGGGTCTGGATCAGTGCCTTGAGGGTTTCCCCCATGGTGATAAAGCCATCGGAGAGGCGCTTGGCCCACTCCTGCAGGTGGCCATCCCTGGCCATCGCCTCAAATTCGGCATTAAGGTTCGCCAGCTGGTTTTTGAGCCAGGCCAGCGCCCCGTTCTCGGCCACCATGCGGTAAAACTTGGCGAGGTTGTCCTGGGCATTGGAGATAAGCCCGGAGAGCAGACTCATGTTGTCGGCAGCGGCACCGCGCGATTGGCTGGCAATCTCGTTCATCAGGGCAGAGATGGTCTCACGGCCCAGCTTGCCCGCCTCTGAGAGCTTCTGCAGTTCGGCAGTATTCTTGCCCGTCACCTGCTCCAGCATCTGCCAGACCGGCACGCCCCGCTCAATCAGCTGCAGGATCTCCTCACCCTGCAGCTTCTGCTTGGCCCAGGCTTGGCCAAGGGCCAGAGAGATGCCCTGCACCTCTTCAAAACCGCCGCCCAACTTGAACGCCTGATCGACAATGCCCTGCATGGCCCCCGCCATGGGGTCGATGCCGAACGCCTTGAGCCGCACGAATACCTGGGTGACTTCACTGAGCTGCAGGGGGGTGTTCTTGGCAAAGTCCTGGATCCAGGCTGACGCCTCTTTGCCACCGGCAATCGATCCCATCACAGCCTTGAGCTGCACATCGAGGCGCTCGGCCTGGTCGCCAGTCTGGAACATGGCCATCAGTTGGGTGGTGAGGGTCTGGATACCGAACCAGGTACCTGCCAGCGCCACCAGGCGCCCAGTCAGGCTGCCAATGGCCCCCTGCAAGCCACCGGCCTGCTGACTGCCCTGGCTAAACTCGCGTCCCAGTCGCTCGGTCTGGGCGACACTCTTGGTCAGCTCACGCTGCAGGCGCTGCTGTTCCTGGGCAAGATTCTTGGTGTCGAGCCCGGACTGCTTGAGCCCTGCGTGCAGGCGGGTATGACTGGCGGATTGAGCGACCAGCTGGCGCTCCAACTGCTTGACCTCGGAGGCCAACAAGCGCTCTTGTTCGGCCAGCGCCTTGGCATCGCCACTGCCTGCTTGTTGCTCACGGCGCAACTGTTCCAGCTTGTCACGGCTGAGCACTGTCGCCAGTTCGAGCTGGGTCAGGGCTGCTTTGGAGTCATTGAACTGCTGGATTAGCGCCTGCTGGCGGCTTAACGATTCGAGGCTCTCGGCCAATTGCACCGTTTCGGCGGCCGTCTCGTCCGAGATCGGGCCCAGCTCCTGCACCTCACTCGCCAAGGCGGCCAGGTCTTCCCGACCGGTGACCTTGGCCGCCAACTCCAGGGCAAGTTTGAGGGTGGTAGAGGTGGACATGAGGCATTCCTGAACTAGTAGGATGGCTCATATGGTAAAAGGATGGTTTAATAGGGTGGATTTATTATAAATTACAGACTGCGTTTACATATAAGTAACACATGTTTACAACAAAACTTACTTTATGTTGAGCGCAGATAAAGATAACAGTCATAGCAAACATAAATGAAAGAGACCGTTATTACGTTTTATTTATTTTACAAATACTATCACGCACATTAATGGTGTATATTTTTAGATGTAGCATAATAGGTGAATAGTTGATATACGAACATTGGGAAGACCTACCAACACTTCCGGCATCCTCTCATGACGCTAAGTTTATTGACATCTTAAAACGCCATGGTTTTTCTCAGTTACGTCTAGTGGTACCACTGAAAGGTAGATATACCAAAGGACGGCGCTGGACAGAAGATGAACTCGATTCTGCAATAAATGCTTGGCATAAACAAAAAAGCATTACGTTCGTAGCGGCTTGCCTCAATAGAAACCCACAGGACATGATCTATAAGTTATTGGATCATTGCAAATCTAAAGGCATTATTTTTACACAGAAATATAGATCCGAAGGTTCTGCATTTTGGAATGATAATGTAAAGGATTGCGCCGAAGAACTCTTTGAGCAAGGCCTTCCTGCGTGGAAAATTGCAGCTCTTTTTAGAGTTGATTTTGAGCATGTTGAAAAAGAGCTTTTTGTAAAACGCTCTCAGTATGGCCATAACAAAAAGAATCCATTTGGTATAAACACTGATCACAAACAACTTGTAAATAGGAAGATACTACAATCATCAAACTTTTTGCCATTAAGGGCTTTTGAGCCATTTGCTGGTGAAGGTAGATTCACAAAAACCCTTATAAAATGCGAAAGCATAAAAGATATAATCTGTATTGAACAAGATCCAATTACTTTAGACGCACTTAGAAACACAACAAAAGATAGCAATAAAGTTAGCATTTATCATGATGACAATCTAAATATTATGGGAAGCAACTCCCTTGGTATCTTTGATCTCATAGACTTAGACCCTTTTGTAACCTGCCATGAACAGTTGCAACTTGTATGGCAGCATTTGAATGAAAATGCTCTACTCTTTATTACTTTTGGTGGCGAATATAGACGTAGTTTTATTAAAACAAATCGTCAATCGATAGCCAATAGATATGGTTTTTTGGATTTGGATAGTGATAACAAAGAATATTTGGAGATAGTTCCTTTCTTTTTCTTGGGTCACGTAGCAAAAGTCGCATCTGATAATGGTTTTATATTTGAAGTGATTCGCGCTGTTCGGTATGCAAATAACTGTAGGTTTTGGTTAACTTCTAGGAAAACATCAAAAGATAAAGCTTCTCAATGGTTTTCAAAAAACACAACATTTGACCGATCTGGCCATTTTTTTTCCAACCTAGAACTCCCGCGATTCAGAGAAGTTAGAGCTGAAATCGATAAAGAAAAAAAACTTGGAGAAATCAATGAGTAACGAAACCCTCTATCAGCATGCATCAGCTCAGATGAGACTCATTATTAATAAAATGATTACTCTATCTGAAGAGGCTCTGAACTTTAATTCACCGACTGAAGAACATTGGTCTGATATAGATAACTCCACAATTTTACTTTGTGGAAAAGGTTATACCATTAATGAAATCCCTGATAATTTACAATCCCGGAAAAATGCTTGGTTGGCAAGAAGCGCTCTTTCATTTGGAATAGAGAGAGCAGCAACTGGGCTTTTATATAAAAACATACAACCATTTATTGACTCTTTAGTTTCAAATGCGTTTTCACAAACAGATAACTTTACAAAAGTTTCAGAGGAATGGATTTATGAAAACCCTCACTTTCTTCCTGTTTTGATGCACGCTATTGGCGCATTTAGCAAAAGAGATTTACAAAAAGAAATTGGTACGGGCACGGCAAGCGACACTGGTATTTCCAAACCGGTTAGTAAAAAACTGGCACATCTAATCGCGCGAGTTGACAAACAATCCATACCTAATCAAATACAAATAAAAGAAAGAATCAAAGCAACAACAGAAGGTATTGTTCGTGATTTAGTCGGTAGGTTGTTGTTAGAGGAGTTTGTTGCTGAGGCTTTGAAAAAGGAGAATGTGCCTTTTTTGCGAGAAGATGAATACGATGGCATAAGTGGTGTGGTATATGATTTTAGAGCTGACTTTGTAGTACCTAACCCCGCATCACCAAAAGCCTTTATTGAAGTAAGAAAAAGCAGTGCAGGCCATGCAAGTTTATATGCAAAAGACAAAATGTTTTCAGCAATAAACTGGAAAGGAAAGCATAAAGAATGCCTCGGTATCATGATCGTAGAAGGCCCATGGACTCAGACGACACTGGAGGTGATGAGCAAGGTTTTTGATTATGTTATTCCTGTTGAAAGATCTTATGAAGCAGCACAAAAAATTAAAGCTTATATAGATGGTGATACAAGTGTTATGCGTTGGTTAATTCAATTCAAGATTGATAGAACCACTTCATAAGCATTTTTACAAATACAAAAACGGCGGGTCTCCCCGCCGTTCTGCAATCAAACGTCACACCGTCACCGGCCGATCCACATAGAAGGGGGCTGTCTCGCCATCCACGGCCAGCAACTCTCCCTCCAGCTCAATCTCGATGGGCTTGTCGCTCATAAAGTCCACCGCCTTCTTGGGGGATAAACTTGCACGGGGCACCGTCAGTTTGATGGCCTCGCCGCTAACGATACTGCGGCCATCGAGCAACAGCCGCGCCTTGATCTCCGGCTGGATGTTGCCCGCGATGCGGGTACCGGTCACCGCATTATAGGTACCGCTGACCGTCAGGCTGCCGCCATCGGCTACCGAGCTACCTTTCACCGCCCGCACCAGCCCGAGCGCATAGTTGACCTCGATATCGGTACCCATCACCAGCGCCGTGGCCCCTTCATTGATGGCCAGGCCAGTCGAAGCAATATTGCTCTTGCCCAGCTGGGCCCACTTCGGCCAAGCGGGCAGAACGACCTGCAGATCAGTCAGCGTTCCGGCCCCCTGATTAATGGGGCTCTCCAGACCCATAAAGGCGGCGGCCAGCAGCACGGGCGGGATCTCGCTGGTCTTGATAGTCACAGTGGCGGGCTTGGGTACGAAGTAGGTCTCCCGCGCCTGACCCAGCTTGCCCTTGCGCTTGCTCGGAATGCTGATCTTCTCGCTGTCCGGTTTGACCTCCAGGCTGTTGACGTCCACCGGGCCTATCACCCCGTTCGACACGTTGTTGGTGAAGGTCTCGATATAGAGATCCCCTTCCAGGTGCAATGTTTCGCTCATCAGCGTTCTCCCTTGAACTTCACTGTCGTCTTGAAAGCAAGGGGCAGATACGCCACCCCGCCCTTGTAACTCGGCCGAACCGGTGCGGTTTCACGCCGAAAGGTACTGTCTCCGCAGGCCCGCCCGGCAACGGCCTGCAACATGCGCCCGAGCCACACCCCGGCGCTGGCCTCCTTGGGAGTGGCACGGTGCACCAACACCAGCAGCCAAACCTGATCGAACGCGCTTTGCCGCCCGGACTGGGTGGTGTCGTTCTCCCGCTCGCCCTGGTAAATCACATGAATGGCCGGGGTGTGCTGACCCAGGTTGGCCACCGCATCCAGGTCGGTGGCCACAAACACCTCCTTGAGCCCTTTCGCCTTCAATGGCAACAGCAGTTCGCGCAGCCGCTCACCGGCCGCCAGGTAGTCGAGCTCGGGAGATGGAGTGCTGGCCTGAGTGCTCATAGAAAGCCCCCACTGCTTCGGCCAAAGACCCGGCCATCAGACTGCAACTGGGCCAGGTTCTGGCTCTCCACCTGCTCGCCATCGGCCGTCAGTCCAAGCGCCAGTTCCCCCTTGCCCACCAACTTGAGGAAGGCCAGGGCGGCCTCATTACGCTTGGCAATCTGCTCCGGCGCCTGCTCGCCATAGAGGCGGTGACGGGCAATATCGGCGCAAATGGGGACAAGGGCACTCGGAATATGGGCCAGCGGCAAGGGGTAGCGCCCCGCCAGGTAGCCATCGATCAAGGCACTGGCATCTTGCAGGGCGATGGTGATGGCGGGCTGATCCAGCTCGCCGGCCGGTGTCATGGCGAGGCGCAGCAGCTCCGCCTCGCCAAACCGGATCACCATGTCATTGACGCTGGCGTAGCTCATTTGCCCTTACCCTTGCTACTGGCGGGCTTGGCGGCAGTCACCTGGCTTTCGGGCTCTGTGCTCAGGCCACCCACTGCTGCGTCCAGATCCCCGCTCGTCTGCGGTGGGTCAGCTGGCGAAAGCTCGGCATCCTCAGCCAGCCGCACGACCACCAGACGCGGATCGGCCTCCAGGGTCTCGCACTGCAGAGGCGACACAGCCATCTCAGACTTGCCTGGATCAATCGGCAGGCCCGCTCGGAAATAGACCTGACGAAGCGTTGAGGTGATGCCAACTCGAATAGCCTGTTCCATCTCGTGTTCCATCTCATGTTTCCCTCTTTCATATCTGGTCGAGGCCTGTTTAAACGGGGGGTTAAACGCCAATCCTGTGGCCGTTTAACCCCGTTCTTAAACAGCGCGTAACGGTGGGATTTACAGGTAGTCCGCCACTACCAGCTTCAACTTGCCCTTGAGTTCGTTGCTGCTGCTATCAGACAGCTCCCGCTCCAGCATCTTGGTCGCCAACTTCTCCAGCGATGGCGGTACCACCAGCAGGGTCGGCTTCACACCGAGCTTGCGGCCGCCATCCGCCTGGAATTCCCGCATCCTGGAGAAGGCGTCCCACAGGTTGTCGGGGGTGAGTGCCCGTTTGTTGGCGAACGCCAGCTGCCAGAAACCAAAGCCGGCAGCATCGCGGCAGTCCACCCCGTAGCGAAACTCCTTGCGGGTGAACACCGCCTCATCGTCGATCTTGGTCATGGCGATGAGCTGCGGCGCCTTGCGCTCCTGGAAGATGATGGGCTTGAGGGCGCGGCTGGTATCTAGCAGGAACCAGGGCTCACCGGCATAGGCACCATCCACCACCAGGTTGGCACTCAGTACCGGAGTCCCTGTGCCATCGGCCTTGGGATAGACAGGGTGATCGGTGTCGAAGAAATACTGAGCGTCGTAGCAGGGCGTGGTGAAGCCAGCCCCGAGCAGGCCGAAGCAGAGCTCGTCGGGATGTACCCCGGCCGAGCGCCCCATCTCGGCAAACAGCGGGGCATAGATGCCCAGCTCGTCGTCCTCGATATCGTTGCGATCGACCCCCACTGTGGCCTCGAAGTCTTCGTTGACGATCTGGTAACCGTGCGCCTTCATCGACTCGATCACCCGATCCCCGACCCACTTGCGCAGGCTGGGAAACTTGCCGAGCCAGCCATAGGTATTGGATTTGGTGGTCGATTTGATCACAGTCGCGATCTCTGTGTACTGAGTCGGTGCCTCCCCCTTGGCGTCTTCAAAGTTCTTCTTGAAGCCGGTGAACAGGGCCTGTAGCAGCGCGGGTGTAATGATGGCCATAGCGGTGTTCCTTCTCTGGATAAACGGGGTGGCGAGTCGTGCGCTTAAGCCTGCTTGGCCTTGGCGAACGCCCCATGGGTGATACCGAGCTGGTGCTGGGGGGGCGTACCTGTCCCTATTCAACACCTGGCATCTAGCCTGGTCAGCCGAGTTTTGCCTTGGCGAACGCATCGTGATCGATACCAAGCTGATCGGCGGCGTACTTGTCCTCGGCCGAGAGCACGGCATCACCCTTCTTCTCGGGCAGGGTGACGGCGGTGGTCTGACTGGCGGCCAAGGCCGCGATGGCCGGACGCGGATCCAGCAGCGCCTTGAGGGCAGCCACCCCTTTCTGTGCGGCGTAGGCGGTCAGGTACTCCTCTTCGGCGGCCACCACCTTGCCCTGGCTGCGGGCCTCCTTGATCAGGGTCGCGGCATCAGTGGTATCCACCTGGGCAGTCAGGGCCGCCACCTGGGTAACCAGGGCGTTATAGGTCGCCACTGGCACGTATTGGGCCAGATCAATCTGGCCGCCCTGCTGCAGCGGCTGGGCCTTGAGAGCGGCCAGCGATGCCTTTTCTGCTGAGAGAGCCGCCTCCAGCTCCGGCGCCTTCTTGGCACTGGCCTGCAGGGTATCGAGGGCCGCCAGCGCGGCTGTGCCCTGCTCGGCGGTCAGCTGACCATCGGCCCCCGGCTGGATGCCGAGTTTGCCGAGCAGCGCGATCAAGTGCTCGTTCATGGATTTCTCCTTTTGTACAACATGGGATGGGGTGGCCAGCTGGCCGGGTTGGGTAGACATAAGGCTTGAAGCGGGTAGCGCACTCAGGGCCGCCAGTGCCTGCATCCCCACCACTCCCGGATCATTGGTGATGGCGGTCATGCGCAGCTCCAGCGGGCGACCCAAGGCGTCATAGGGGAAAACGGCAGACAGGAAACGGTACTCTTTGGCGGCCACCAAGGCGGCTGCGCGATCGGTCCAGCGCGGCTTGATAAAGAGCCCCGCCCCTTCGCGCCACTCAATTTCATCGGCGTTGTACCAGCCAGCCGCCGGGGCTGGCTGGCCGTTCTGGTCGGTCTTGAGGGTCTGGTGGTCGTAGTCGATGAGGATGTCTTGCCCTATCTCTCTCACACGATTGATGAGGGTGGTGGCAATGGATTTGTCGAGTTGCCAGTGGCCACCAGGTACATCAAAGGGGCGGCCATCGCGGGCCTTGAAAGGGCCCAGAGGCAGGAGCTGCTGCCAGCCATCACCACCACTGTTCAGCGCGGCATCAAGCACGGCCAACCCCAACGTGTTTGGTCTCGCATTCAAGATGGCCACGGCAATGGCAGATTTGCGCATCCTCTCACTCCAACGGTTCACAGCAGAAAATCACTGCGATCATTCTCAGGGAGCACAAGGAGGGAGGGAGTTTATGGTGGGTTACTGGGTTTATTGCCGGACCGGAAACGATGCCAGTCACACGACGAACTGTGCCCCTGAAGACACGTCAGGGCACGTCTGATGGTGAGAATAATCCACACACTCGGCGACAAGAAACGCGTTTCACAGCAACGAGTCATGATGGAACAGGTTTAACTGTAATTATCTCTACGGGACAAGATCTCATGCTAAAGCATTACCAATTTGGGGATATTTATCAAAAAAATAAGATATATCGATCAATCGGTTAGCAAAAAAAGATTTTCTTTATAACCAAAGAATAGAATTAACATTCAAAATGACACATCTATCATCAACCATGTACATGTTGCCATTTGAGGATAATGGTATGAGAGAGAAGCTACAGATAGATTGGTCCGTCGACGACGTTATTCCGCTTGGATATGACTCTAGACGCTATGCCCGCTTTGTTCTTTCCGGCGGGGGTTATGTCGTCCTCTGCAATTTGGATAACATCTGGTTTGACGCATTGAGGCCCGCATTAAAAATGAACCTTCGCGACGTCAACATTCGCGGGATAGGACTCATGGGGAAGACACAGCTCAAGAATGGGGATAGGCTGATTATTCCATCACCGAAGGGCTATCTGATGCATGCCAAGGTAGTGAGATGTGCACCAGACCCTCTGTTCCCAAACCTCTATCGGAGCGGGCTGGTCTGGAGTAAACGCCCTCCCGTCAGAGTCTTTTTACAGTGGGAGCCTTTTGTGTTACCCCCTCAGCTTCCCGATTTTCATGAGCAAGTATCTATATTGGAAAGCTTATCCAATTGAATTTATGGTCTTTTTTAGAGCACTTATCAAAGACGATATGCATCTCGCTCTAGTCATCACCACCTGTAATGACAACTTAATCAAAAAAAGAATGATCCTTACCTAATTCATTTGAACCTCATCACTGGTCTCATCTGCACGTGGAGCGGAAGGAGAGATGTAGCTACGCGGTATCCTTTACCTTTATCAAGGAAACAGCCAGCAGAACTCCCAGAGTGCAACCATCGCGCTGCAGTCGCTTTAATCGCTGCAGCCTCTTAACGAAAGAAGGCCCCACAATGTGGGGCCTTCTCTATATATGCCGAGTTATGCCTGAACATGACCATCTGATGGCTCAGTTTAAATCATGGATGCCAAACACACGGTCTCCATCAAGGTGGCAATAGCGTTTAAGGCTGTTTAAACGTCCCTTGGCTGTTCTGCCAAGACAGTGACCATGTCACCGCACCAACCTGTACGCAGCAGTCGCACTCCGACGCTTATGGCGGGGTACCCCTCAAATACCCTTCCAGTGTTTCCAGCACGCTTTGCTGGTCCGCTTCCGACAACCCCAGATAGGGGCGCTCGGGCAGCTTGATCTCGGGACGGCCAAACTGGTGAGCGGCACCGTATTCCAGCGGGGTGCCGAAGTAGAGGGTCTGGGGCTCAGCCTGATAGGTGAGAGTATCGCGCAGGTCGTCGTTGAGGCGCAGCACCTCATCAGCATGGCGTGGCTTGCGGGCGCGGTACTTGTCCGAGAGCGGGATCCAGGGCTCCCCTTCCGGGGTTTCCTGAGCATCCCAGCGATCCCGATGGGACAGCTGCAACCCTTCACCGATATCGGCAAGGGGTTCGCTGAGATCACCGGTGCGTTGGTAGAGACGGGCCAACAGCTCGTGAGCATCGGCCACACCATGGTGGCTGATGGCAATAAAGCTACCTGCCATCAGATCTCATCCTCGAAAGTGGTCATATAGTGCAAGGCTTCGTCATCCGCATTAGCCATGGCTGCCTCCCAGAGATCCCCCATCAGGTCGGCTTCCGCATCACGGGCTTGCTCACATAGCGCATCCAGCGCCTTGGCTTGTGCCAAGGTAAAGGGGCCATCCTTTGCCAGCATGGCGCTGGCTTGTTCCAACAAGGTCATCCTCTCTCTCCTTTGCCACTGGCAGCCGTGGCCTGGGCCAACATGGCCTCCACCCGTTTGGCCAGCTCGGGGAAATGCGCCACCATGGCGTCCCTGGCCAATACCCAGGCGGCAAACGCCTCGGCGGCGGCCTCCATCCTGGTCTTGCTGGCATACTCGGTCAGCAAGCCAACTCCAGTCAAATCCGGTTCACCGGCCCAAAAGTGGACCTGATGCCCCAGTTCGTGCAACCAAGTCGATACCCGTTGTGCCGACTCACCTTGCCTGACTCCCACATTGGCCGAGACGCTCCAATGACGGCGCAGGGTCTCACCGCTGGTCCCTCTTGGCTGCCATTGCCGGGGACCGCTGTTGCCCTTGGCATCCGCCACCACCTCGGTGGCCGCCGCTTGCACCACCTTGATATCGACCACCTTTAAAGTATCGCCCCCCTTTACCTTGATAACCAGATGATCCCAGCTCTTGGCAGTAAAGCCATTGGTCATGCTGGCGCGGCGAGAATGATAGAAGGCACGGACTTTGTAAGCATCTTTGCCCAGATACTCGGCAATAGCCGGGGCAACCTTGAGCCCGGCTGCCCCCTTGCCCATCTCGGCCTGCTTGATAAACAGAGTCTTGATCGGGTGCGCCTTGAGGAAGGCCGACAAGGGCTCGCGCTGAGGGGCTGGCAACTGGGCCAGCAGGTCACTCAAGCCCTGTGCACTCACCCCCTTGGCACTGGAATAGGCACTCTCCACCAGGCGTTCTGGCAGCCGCTCGGCCAGCGCTGGCTTGGCTGCCTCCCGCTTGGCCACCGCCTTGGTCAGGGCAGCCGGGGTCTGGGGGCGATAATCAAAGCCGGGGTCTATGCCTTTAGGGATCTTGTGTAGCTCCCCGGTCGCCTTATCCACCCATTCATAATCACCATCGTCCGGCGCTTTGCCGACTTCAAGGCCGCGCCGCTTGAGGTCGGCTGCCGAGAGCAGGAATTTCTTGCACTTGCAGCCATAACCGTTGCTCGGGGAGTGGGTATCCCACCAGGGGTGATCCACCGGCAGCACCAGGTTATTCCACTTGAGGTGCAACTCCCTCGGGTGCTCGGAGTCCCCATGGCGATAAAGGGCATAGGGGCGCTGGTGTTTGATGCGCGCTATCTGATCTTCGCGCCCGGCGTTATAACTCTGGCGCAGGTTGGTCTCGAAGATAATGCGGGAACGCCAGGAGGCGGGGCCGGTATGATCCCAGCCGTGACGGGCCACTATCTCCTTGAATGCCTTCTGAAACGCGCCGATGGATTGGCCTTCACTGATCGCCTTGTCCACCGCCCCACGCAGATCAGCCAGCAAATCTGTCTTGGTCGCTCCCGCCACCATAAAGGCGCGGTTATGGGCATCGCACCACACATCAGCCCAGCGCTCGCTCGGCATGTCGAGCTTCTGGCGAAAGAAAGCGATCGCCTCGGCAAAGGGGAGCGAGCCATATCTGACTGGCGAAGAGCGAACCGGCATCAGCGGCCCTCCTCCACTTCCAACATGCCGAGCAGTTCACTGGCGGCGATGGCCTGGGCCAGCAGGGCACCCAGTTCGTCATGACTGAGTGCCGGCTCCAGTGCCAACAGGCCATCCCGGATCTCCTCCAGGGTGGTGGCCTGCATCACCAACCCCTGGACGGCATCTGTCATGCCCACCAGCAAGGGCGCCACCTCGGCCTGCAGCCGGGCCAGTTGGGCGTCGTTGTTATCCCCTCGCGGCTGAGCCTTGCTGGCCACAAGCGCAGCCAGCCCAGGGGTGACAGCCTGAGAGGCGAGCTGCGCCTTGAGCGCGGCTTCCCCCGGCGCGGCTTGATTATCGACGATAACCAGCACCTCCTCTCCGTCTTTGGGTACTGGGATCTGCAGCTTGTCGCGCACCCACTGTGCCGGGATCTGCATCCCCATCCCCACCAGGGCGCGCAGCGGATAGGCCAGATCGCGCATATCCTCCGGCTCGGTGACGTCGAACTCCAAGCGGGGGCAGCGGCGGGGCCCCTGATAGCTCTTGCCGTTCAAGGCATAGAGGGGATAGACCAGATCCCGGGTCAGGCTCGCGGCCAACTGGCGCAAGTCGGCATCGCGCACCTCTTGCCGCACCTCGTTATGAACGTTGCCGAGCGCATTGGTCGAGCTCTTGCCATCAGCCTGGGACGTCAGGGTGCCCCCCAACACGGCCTTGCTGATGGAGCGCTCGCACCACTCCATCATCACCACGAAGGAATCGGCCTGACCGCTGGCGGCGTTCTGGAACTCGATCTCCATCCCCCTAGGGAGGGATAATGCCCCCGGCGTTGTGGCCGATGGAGAGCACCGCCTGCAACAGGGTCGCTTTCTCCTTCTCGGTGGCCCCTTCCGGGTATTTGCCCAGACGCACTGGCAGGCCATAGATCTCCAGAAACTCGGCCAAGTCGCGCACGCTGTAGTTCTTGAACAGGAAGGGCCAGACCAGCGTGCGGATCAGGCCGGTGCGGGCCAGATAGCCCGATTTGGATTTGGCCTTGTGAACCAGCCAACCGAACGGATTAAGACCCGCCCCCTCCTTGCTGCCATCGCGCAGCCGCAACTGATTCCAGTCGTCCGGGTGGGTCTGGAACCAGGCGGGATCACGCCAGACGATGCCCTTGGGGAGCTGCAGCCCCTCCACCAGTTCCCAGCCGCTGAACTCCTGGGCACTGAACCCCTTGAGCACGGCGTCGGTGGCATCAAAGATGGCATCGTCGAACCAGGTGAAGTCTTCAATCAGCTCGCGGATCATCTCGCTGTCGCGCTTCTCGGCCGGGGTAGCGTTGCGGGGGGGCTCTATAGTCCAGCTCACCCCCAGCAGGGAGCGGCGGCGCTTGCCAAGCTCACTCTGCAGATGGGCGTCTTTCTCCTCCATGTCTTCGGCCAGTTCGCATTGGGCGATAAGGCTCCCCTCCTCCGCCTCTTTCAAAGCCGCCGCAGCCTTGCCCGGCGTCAGCCCTACGGTCGGGTGCTCGCTGTAGTGGCGGCGCAGCTGAGCCAACTTGGCATCGTTCTCACTTTGCGGCTCTTTCTGCAGGCGCAGCGGATTGCCGTGAATGTCTATGATCCCGCTCATTACCAGGCACCTCGTTCATATCGGTGATAGTCGTCATTGCGCTCTGCGTCACGCTTGCCAGGCAAGGGGGTGAACTCGATGGCGCCCCCTTCCATCCAGCTGGCCCGCACCGCCATGACCAGGGCAACCGCAAAGTCGCCGTGCCGCTGCTGGCCGCCCTGGCCAGTGTTTTTGCCCTTGTCGATCTTGGGGATGCCGTTGATGACCTGGATCTTACCCAGATCGTCCTGCACGTCCGCATGGCGCGGGATCGTCAGGTTGCCATCCTCAAACTCGGCCTTGAGCTTGGGCATCCATTCCCGATACCAGGGGTCATTGAGCATCACGCATTCGATCATCCCGGCTCCCCAGCGCAGCCGAGCGGCCTCCGCCAGATAGCCGCCGTTGCCGGTGGCATCGAAGGCCGCAGCCGTGAAGCGGTACAACCCATGCAACAGGTAAAACAGGATCTGGCGTTGGGTCTCATAGGGGGCATTGACCAGCTCCACCACAAAGGGCACCCCTTTGCGCAAGTTGGTAGCGATGGAGAGCGGCACAAACACAGAGAGATCCCCCTTGCGGGCGAAGTCTTCGCCCAGCACATGGCGGCAACTGCGATCGAGCGCCTCCAGGCAGGGCTTGAGGTGTTCCTCGCACCAGAGCTCAGCCACTGCCTTGCGGGTCTCCTCGCTTTGCAGCTCGAAATCCTTGGGGGCAGTGAAGCGCAGAATAGGGATATCCGGCTGCATGGCCCGCTCGATCAGCACCCGCTTTATATAGGCACCGCTGCTCTGCTTGGGCACACAGAAATACTCCTCCAGGGCGTCTTCTTCGGTGGCGGTGTCCTTGAGCAGGCCCGCCTTCCAGGCTTCCTCTGCCTCCGGTGTCCAGGGCGTTCCCTTGACCTGGCAGATGCGGCGATAGAGCCCCTGCCGGCAGGCGTCGTCCAGGGTGATGGTGTGGATGGAGTAGCGCTTCTTGCCGGCGCGGCTGTCGTTGATGAGCTGGTTGAACAGGTTATCCACCCCGTTGTGGGTGCTGATGAGGCGCACCTTGGCCCCCCACATGGTCAGCGCCAGCGCGGCTTTCAGCACCTCGGCCAGGCGGTCGTGGAAGGCTGCCTCATCGATGGTCACATTGCCCTGCATCCCCCGCAGGTTGGAGGGGTTACTGGAAAGCGCCTGCACCTTGAAACCGGAGGCGAAATAGACGACGAAGGTGAGGATGGCTTTATCCTCATCGTCGGTGAATACCTCCTCCTGGATCTCACCGGCCGCCTTGTTGAACGCCTTGGCCCACATGGCCACGGCGTCGATAAACTCGCGGGCCATCTCCTTGTTGCTGCCCACGTAAAAGTGATGACCACCGCCAGCCGCCTTTGCGCGAGAGGCAGTGAGCGTGGCATCGGCGGCCTCGGCCCAGGTGATACCGGTACGGCGGCTCTTCTCGGCAATCTTGAGCGGGCTCTCGTCAGCGATCCAAATCTTCTGATAAGGCAGCAGCACCTCGTCGGGGCTGTACTCGGTGCCGAGCTCCATGGCCAACTGCTGGGAGCGGGCAACGGCGGTCTGCGCCATAGGGCTCTCGCTCATCAGGCAATCCCCAGAATTTCACGGCGAATGGCCGCGGCAGCCTCACAGCTCAATCCCGCCTGGGTGACGATGGCCTCTGTCTTGGCGGCCACCTCTTCGGCGAAGGCCTGGCGGATCTCCTTCTCCCGCTTGTGACTCTGCATGGCGGTGGATTCGAGCCGCTGGGCCGCCAACATGGCGTTTTTCAGCATGTCGATATCCACCGCCTCTTCCGGGTTCTGTACCTGGGCCAGCATCGCCTTGAACAGCTGGGAACGGCCGAGCTCCAGGATGAGCTTGGTGGTCTCCCCCATCGGCTTGTCACCGAGCTGGGAGGTCAGTGCCGCCGTGGTCTCTCGCAAGTCGCGCAGGTGCTGGCCCACCTGCTCCACCTGGCTGGCGTGGCGACTGAGCCCCGAACGGGAGAGCTTGAGATCGTCAGGCAACCCGGCCTCTTCGATGAGACCGTTGATCTCATCCAGAATGGCGGCCTGGCTGTTGCCCTTGTCACGCAGCATGGCGTTGAGGGCATCGCGGATAGGCTCGGGCAGCAGCCACACCTTGCTGGCGCGACCCCGGGTCGGTTTCTCGGCCATGGCTAATCCTCCGCCCTGGGCTTCTTGATGCCGAGCCATGCACTGTTGTGAGCCGCCGGCTTCAATTCGGGTACGGTGTGGGTCGGTTTCTCGGCCATGGCTAATCCTCCTCAGTCTTCAGCTCGGGGCTTCTTGATGCCCGGCACGGTTGCCCGCCCCTCTGCCACGTCCTGGCCCCGACCGGTGAGGTGAGCCACCTGCACCTGGGCGAGGCGTTCGATGCGCACCAGCCCCTGCTCTTCCAGCCAGGCCAGCAGAGTCTTCACCCGATCCCGGGTCACCCGGCCGGTACCCAGCTGATCGAGGCAGTCATTGAGGATCGACTCGTTGGCCGCGCCACCGATATCCAGCAGGGAGCGCAAGATCACCAGGCGCTGCTGGGAATCCAATATCGCTTGAATGCTCATGCTTTCTCCTTCTGTGCCGCTGCGAGTTCATTCTCCAGCAGCATGTCGGCGAGACGACGGGCTTGGCGCAGCTCCGGCTTGACCTCTCGCAGCTCACCGCGCAGCTCGCTTATCTCCAGCTGCAGCTTGTGCAGCTCCCGCTCGCTCGGCAGATCGATCAGCGCCTGCTCCACCCGTTGCACCCGCGCCACCAGGGCGGTGAGATCTTCCCGTTTGGCGTAGGTCTTGGAGAGCAGGATGATGACCACCAGCCCCACCAAACTGGCCAGGGCATACAAGGGACCCCAGTTCTTAACGATGAATTCCCACACGGACTGCCTCCTTGCGCTCATACAGGGTCTGGCACTCAATGCAGCGCTCGGCACCCGGTTCTGCAGCAAGGCGCGAGGGCGGGATGGCGTCATCGCAATCGCAACAGATGCCATCCCCCTGGGGCCTTGACCTTGTTTGATGGGATTGAATAAGGCGCCCGGTTCGCTCGGCATCGAGCTGCTGGGCGCGGTCTATGGGGTCACTCAAGGTCGTCTCCTTGCGGGCCAGTTACTTGACGCTCATTTAACAATCTGGGTCGCTTTGAGACGGCCCCAGATAGCAACCAGACCACCGACTGCACTGGCCAGATCCACTATGGTGGTGGCCAGACTGGCTTGGGTGCCGACATCGACCGGCACACCGAACAGGCCGGCAATACCGGCACCGACAGCAATCAGACCGCCAATCACAGTGCGGCTCTTGAACGCCGGCTTTGCTTGGGGTAACAGAGAATCAGCCATGTTGAGGCTCCTTGTGCGGGGGTTGGAACTGACAGGGGGAAAGACGGGCACGGGCCCGCAGGCGATCCAACTCGGTGACCGAACGCCAGCCCTGAGCGAACAGGGATTGACGGGTGGCGTGGTGGCTGTAAAGCGGGATCGTCTCCAGGTCTGCACTGGTAGTGTTCTGGTTGGCCAGGTACGCCTTGAGGTGGGCGCGGCGCCCATCCTTGAAGCAGGCGAGATAACGGGGGTTCTTGAGCTCGGGAATGCCAAAGCAGCCAGCGGCCTGGATCCCTTGCAACGCCTGGCGGCGCTTCTTGATGAGGTTGGAGCTAACCAAGCTGGGTTTGCTCATGCCACTTCCCCGAACCGGATCGAGAGCAGATAGCTTTGCAGGCGCAGCAAGCGGTTGACCCAACCCCAGGCGTTGGCCCATTGACTCGGGTCTTTGCGCACTATGCCCAGCATGTAGCTGGCGCGGATTTCCAGTAGGCCAAGCAACAGGGCGCGGCCACCATCCCGACCCGTCTTGGCGGCCAGTACCCGCAAGGTTTGCGGGCCCAGCACCCCATCGGCCAGGATGCCCAGTGCCTGCTGCAGCTGGCGCACCGAACGGCCAGGGCCGTGGTGGACTGCACCATCGAATAGCGCAATCGCAATCAGCGGGCAAACGCTATCGACCCGATCACAGCGGGCGGGTAACCAGTAGTTGGCTCGGTAAAACAATTCGGTGTGAGCAGGTGTCAGATCGCGAATGGCGATATCCGGTTGGCCGTCTCGATCGAGGTCGGCCATGCCGTCTTTCTTGCCATCGGCGGCATCGGCGATACCGTATTTGGTATGGCCGCCCCGGTCGGCCGGGTGATTGACCTCGCCTCCTTCCACATCGGGACGAAGCAACCAGGCAAGTGCGGAAGAAAAGGTATCAGGCAACATAAAGGCCCCTCGATTAACTGCGTTATCCGCAGCGTACCGAGGGGCCTCTATGGCAGGGGTTTATGGTGGGTTAGAAGTATTACATCACTAGCCGCAGTGGACTTTTTGTTGCGCCAAGATGCTTAATTCCAAAGAGTTCGTTGATGATCTCTTCTGTTACCCCTATAGATGCCAGGATTGCTAGCCATTCTCTATGAGGTAACACTTCGATTGCTCGGTTTAGAAGCGTCGGCTTCTCCGCCACAATAAGGTCATCACCTGGCTCTTCCTTTGTGTAACCTTTTGTGTTCAAAAAAAGAAAACCACTTCGAGCCTTTTCTGGCGTAATCAGTCCCAATGAGGAGGCGCGATAAATAATCGCTTTGAGGCTTACCTTCCAACGTGACTTAAACTCGACCAATTTACTCCAATCAAATTGCCTACCTCTAAGAGCAGGAAATTCTTTTGAGAATGATGCCCTCGGCATCAAGAAGGCGCTTGCAAACCGATTAGCTTGTCCTTCTGTGATAGTGTCACCAGTGGTAATCCCATCATGTAAAACTAGATGACCTAACTCATGGGCGATATCAAATCTGAAACGACAAACACTTTTTTTTGCGTCATTTCGAATGATGAATGGTCGCTGATGAGGGACTGAAAAAGCATCAACTTTTTCATCAACACCACGAATTGTAGTTACCACAATGCCCAGTTTTTCAACAAGATTGACCATAGATGATATGGGACCAAGACCTAACTCCCACTCTCTACGGCACAGTTCTGCTGTCCTCTCAATATCATTGACACTACTTATGTCAAACGCAGACACATCTGGCATGACTACATCAGGGAAGACAATCTCCCGCTCAACGCTTCTAACTACTTCCTCAAATATCTCTGCACGCGCCATAACACTCTTTGTCATGGTCTGTGTACGAGAGCGCAAACTCCTAAAATGACAGACCTCAGCCTCAATGGGATACGCCCTCTGCGAGAACAGAAAGTTACGCTCAATACTTAGAAGCGAGCAAATTGTATCTAAGGCTTCCTCGGTTGGCTGCATTCCCTTCTCATACAGACTGATTGATTGCCTTGTTTTACCAATAGCGGTAGCTATATCCTCTAAAGAAAATCCTTTTGCCATACGGGCGACTTTCAGTTTATCGCCCCTATATGACTCCTGACCAAGTGGTTTATTACTAAACAGATCCATTATCTTTTTGCTCGTCGGTGCGGCGTCTGAATACAGGCGCGACATCAATATCTTTTGCTTCTGGCAGTTCAACATGTGTAGATGTTGCAGGGATGATAGCTATAGAGCTATCAATACTTTGCATCGCAACAATTGCCTGGAATTGATTAAATCCAACCAATGCAATTGTCCACGACGGTGCTAACTCCTCGTCCTCAATATGAGGTTCAACCATAACCCGCCATTTAATTTCAAGCTCTGGCTCAGTGTTAGCAAAAAGCTTAAATTGCTCATATTCAGGAGCATTCATCAATAGCCGATGCTTTTTGGATGGATTCGAAATTGTATCTTTAGAAAACTGCATTGGCACATTATTAACAGAAAAAACAAAATCCATTCTTGGGGAGACGAACTTCAACCAATCATGCTTTTTCTTCTGATGCATGATCCGAATGTATTGCATGATCCGGCCATAAAGACCCGTGCCTTTTGTCCAGGCCCAGTCCAGCTCTGGATGGCAATAATCTTGATGCTCATTGAGAGCATATGCAATCTCACCCAGAAGCTGGTTTACCGTATCTTGGTCAAGAAGGGGTTGTACATGTTGGGGCACAGGGTACTGGCTTTCCATTCGTCACCTTTTCGGTATTTTTGGATTTTGTAAACCCATTATCTTCGGGAATGTCTCCTTTTGTCAATCCAGCTAATGATCAAAAAAATCCCCTTGTATCCTATGCCTTGTTAACCGCCGCTGCTCTGCTACCACTGCATAGACCTGCGGTACAGAGAGCCCGTGCCTGCGGGCCAGTTGATCGATATTACGGCCGTTGAACTCATCCCAGATGGCCCGGTCACGCAGGGCTGCCTTGAGGTGATCCCCGGTCGGGATGTAGTAGGCGCGGCCGCCCATATAATGGGCCTGCACCAGTGCCAACTTACGGGCCTGGGCACGGGCAAGATCAGGTGCCATACCACCGCGACCCAGTTCACAAGCCAGCACATCCACCAGCTCGGCCAGCGCTTTGGGCCACTTGGCCGTCAGCTCAGTGACCGGGATCTGGTCGAGCCGGTCCACCAGCTGACCCAGAGATTCATGGTCATCGGCAAACAGGTCCATATTTTTCGTGTTAGCGTCCATCATGCGTCTCCGCTTTTATCTGCTTGAAGGCCGCCAGCACAGTTTGATAACCGGCCACTCGTCCGGTCTTCTCATTGATGGGGACAGTTTTCTTGGCCGCCTGCAACACCTTGACCATCTCCCGCTTGTGCCAGTTTTTGAGGGATTCCAGCACCCGGTAGGCCAGTGCCTCACTGAGCCAGGCCACCTCAGCAACCCCGATCCCCTTGTTTATCCGCGCCGTCTGGCGCTCGACGTAATGATTTAGCGCAGTCTCGCTGCCATCGCGCAGCAGGCCATGGCGGTGCATGGTGATCCAGACTGCCCGGATAACGCCTATCTCACCCGCCCTGACCAGGGCACCGCTGACGGGACTTAAACGCTGGCTGGTAACCCCTTTAACAGGACGTTTAACGGTCGGTTTAAAGCCTGCGGCCTTCATGGCCACCAGCACCTTTTCCAGCTCCTGCAGGGTCAGCTCGGCGGCCGAGCGCTTGCCGCTCTGCTGTGTCAGCAGCTCACGATAGGTCTCTTCATCGAGCCCCAGGGCGCGCCTGCCAACCTGGACCAGCCGGATCAGGCGGGTGCGGTCACTGCTTGGCTTATTGCTCTGCTCATCGCTCTTGATTGCGCTCACCTTTCCCTCCTGCCTTTGCCGTCCAGATTTGCCCTGCCGCCATCACGTCCGGCCCGCTGCGCCACTGAGGACAACGGCTATCGAGCCACTGCTCTGCCTGCTGCTGACTCAAGGGGCCAAACTTCATCACATAGGCCAGCAGTTGCGGCCAGTTAGACATGGCCATGACTGACCTCCCCCGCGACAGTCCTATCCCGCAGCAGCTCGGCCACCAGTTGCCAGCGCATCTGGCAGGCTTCTCCAGCAAGGGCATGAAAGCCCAGCTGACGAGCCTCTTTATCAAATTGCTTGAGCTGTTTGCACACAGCTCGTTTATCAGGGGCTGCCTGTGCAATGGCTGCCGCGCTGAAAATCTTGGTAAGCCGAATATCCATCTCTGCTTTGGTCATCGCCGTGCTCCTTTATCGAGGCGGTGAAGACCTGGGCCCAGATCGTTCGGTTGCTCATCAGTACCCAGCCACCACGCTGGATAGACGGGAGCAAGCCCCCGTTTCGCTTAGTGGGATAGTTCTTTTCTCGCCTTGTTGACAATAGTGAGCAACATGGCTCGGCGGGACTTGTGCGCCGCTCCGGTGGCATCTTGCGAATCCATGAAGTCCAAAGCGAGCTGCGCATCGCTCAGGGCAAGATGCGGATTGCTGCGTAGCTGACATTCCAGAGAGCTCTTGGCATCGGCCACACTGGTGTTCAACAGAGCTTTTACGTTTTCCATCGCATTCCCTCCCTACAACTTGGCCAGATCCAGGCTCATCTGGATGTAACGGCCCTGGCCGTCCCGCTCGTAGAGCCGCAGATATTGACTGGTGCCGGTCACCTGAATGGCGTCGGCGATCGCTTGCATGGCCTGCTCCCAGTCGGCGTCTTCGATGTTGAGCTGACGCAAGGAGAGCACCTGATTAACGTCGATATGGCCCGCCTTGGAGACCCGAAAGGCATGGTCAACCAGCGCCCGCAGCTTGGCATCGGCACCATCGCTCCAGCGCGCGATGCACTGGTCGATCAGCGTCTTGGCCGCCTGGATCCGTTCATCAAATTTGCGGTGCTCCCCCACCGCCCGGATCAGCTTGTAGCGGCCATCAAAACTGAGCAGGGTCACGTTGCCCTTGGTACCGCCCCAGGCCACCCCGTACTGCTCGGCCGACAGATCAACAAAGTCGGCTATCTGCTGCATGGCGTTTATTTTGAACGCCGCCAGACGGGAGCGCTCTTCACGAGCGGCCGCGATGATGGCCATCACCACCTCGTCGCGCAGCTTGTCAGCCGGAGCGATCAGATTTTCCGGTACCCAGTGCCCCTGGGCGTTCTGACGCATCGGGGTTGTGCTGGCGGTCTGTGCTTCTAGCATGGGCTTCTCCTTAGTGGATCTTGTTACTGCCAGGCATCTGATGGCCCACATAGGCCGCCTGATCCGGGGCTGATGCGCTCGCCTGTTCTTCCTGGTGAGTCGCGCCGCAAAAGTCGAGGAACTTGGGTAACTGGCGCAGCACCACCTTGGCCAGGTCTTCGTCCTCTATGTCGATCTGGATCTTGACCATTTCCGTCTCCTTACTGGCGCCAATGCAGCACGCAGCCACCAAAGCGCACCAAGGCAACCTCCCGCACCACGCCCGCCAGACACTCGCGGCTCAACACGGCACGCGCTTTCATCTCACTGGGCAGTGGCCCCTTCACCGCCAGCAGCGGGGTATGGCAGATCTGGCTGGTGCGTACTTCATAGCCTTTCGCCGTCAGCCAATGGCTTAGTTGCTCAGCCGTCTTGTTCAAATTGTTGTGCAGATGCTTCTTCATCCCGCTCTCCTTGTGATCTCAATCACTGGGCCCACCGCACACCCCGAGCCCGCTGGTTTACTGGTTGTTCTTCTCGGTCCGATCGAGCAGCCGGTTGTACTTGATGCCCATGATCTTGAGCTCCTCCGCCAGCAGTTCGGTCAGGATGCGCAGGGACGAACTGGCATTCTCTCCATCGCTTTTGGCCTGTCGGCGCAGCCGGGAGAGGGTGGCCTCGGCGTCATATCTGGCGCTCTTGTCCATGCCTTTGTTGTTTGACCCAACCGAGATGCGCATTGGCCGTCGCAGTTGCTGTTCCTCACTGAGCTGGCTATGGGGGCAGCCGCTGCGGCACGCCTTCCAGAGCTTGATGTCCATCGGGCTGCTACCCACATCACGGGGACCACGGCGTTGATGGGCAAGACATTGATGCACCGGTATTTCGCCCAAAATGGGACACATCACCTTGCTGCCCATCAGGGCCCCTTCCACCAGGGTTTGCACCCTTGCCATATCGCCGGGATATTTCTGGTTACAGACCTGGCTGATAGTGGTTCTGGATAAACCAAGCTTGTCGGCCACCACGGCCAGCGAACTGGCTGCGACTTCGGCCTGTAACACCTCAAGCCACGTGTCCATGAGGCGCCTCCTTCACATCAAATTGATAAAAGCGCTGTTCATTCTGATCCCAGCATCCCCCCTGTGTTGCCCTGACCATGGGAGCAAAACGCCCGGAGTCCCGGATCAACTGGTAACGATTCTGGTTACCTTTCACCTTGAAACCTTCGATCTTGTCCACCAATCGCACATACCCAGCCCTGACCAAGAAGGTGGTGTAGGTACTTGCGCCGCTGTCATCAACGCCGGAGGTGATAGCAAGATCGCTCAAGGTGAAAAACCGGCTGATCTTCATGGTGTTCCACATCTTTTGTTGCACCGTTTTTCGATGGATGCGGCGTTTTTGGCGCTGCTTGGTTTTACGATTACCAGAGCCAAACTCAGGATCGCCTGCAGTCTCTACCACTTGGTAACGGCTGCCTCGAAATGAAACACTGCTTCCAAACGGTTTCTGATACACACACCGCAGGTGACCACTTGCTAACCAACTGCGCACCACCAGATAGATATTCCTCAGCTTTAGCGGACTTCCTTCGGCTACCTCCAATAGATCGAATGAGTCTTGTTGGCACATCCAGCGCCAAGCCGCTTCTGCATTGCTGTTTATGCTTTTACCGACCACTGGTATCCCTCCCGTGCTTTGTTGTTATTTGCTGGTCCTCGCGGCTACCGGTTGCGGCGCACGTCATGCAGCAGTTCGCTGGCGTCCACATCCTCCAACCGGATAATCCGGGCATCAGAGGCCATGGCCATCTTCTCGATCTTGTCCAGCGCCGAGACGATGGTGCGCACCACACCGTTGGAGCGCTTGCGGATGAGATCCAGCAGGGCATCGTCGATCTCCACGTCTACCTCCAGCATTTCGCTGGCTATCAGGGACACGTCCTCCAGGTCGGCGGGTTTGAATTCAATCCACTGGGAGATGCGGTTAAACAGCTGCTTGCGCTGGCTGATGCGGCGGGCAATTTCTTCCATGCCCACCAGGATCAGGGGCTGCTCGGTGGCATCGTAGATATCGCGCAGGGTTTCCATGATGCGGGCATTGCCGACCACGTAATCCGCCTCATCCACGAAGATGGCCAGCTCTTCGGCCCGCACGGATTCGATAATGCTATCGACCTGAGCGCGCAGGTTATGGCGCTGGGGAATACCGATCTCTTTGGCTATCTGCTCCAGCAAACTGGTGACGGTGTCGGCCTTGTAGCAGCGCACATAGATACCGTTCACTTCGTCCTGGTTGAACAGCCACTCGACGGCGGTGGTTTTGCCAAACCCGGAGGGGCCGTGGATCAGACCAATCCCCGGCACTATGCTGGAGCGGTTGAGCAAGTTGTCGAGCAACTGCTCGGTCTTGATCATGTTTTTGACTTCGACGATCTTGTGTTTCATAGTGGTTTTGTCCTTATGTTGTGGTTTTACAGGGCCGCTCGTTAACCTTTTGCCAGGGTGTTGCGAGTGGCCCTGATGCTTTCCAGATGGCGGTGAATCCGTTTCGCCATCAGCTTGTGGCTATAGAGATACCGGGTCAGCCACTCCTTCTCCCGCTCCGTCAGCGGGGCATCCAACTCCTTCTCTGCCAGGTAAATGGCCTGTTCGTACTCGGTCTTGAGTGCTCTGGACTCTTGCCCTGCCGTTGCTTGCTGGCGGGCGGCTTTCTCTTCTCGCCTGGCCTCAATGGCGGCAAGTTCTGCAGCGCTGAACTGAGCCGGTTCACCGGGAGCTGCGATGCCCGAGAGCGCGGCCAGGGCCGGGTTATCGAGGGTGAGATCGCTGCGTTGGAACTGGGCGATATCCCGCGCTTGGGAGACGAAGTGGCGCACCACATCCTGATGGAGCTGGTCGATGCCAAAGGTCTTGGCCACATTGCGCATCTCGCGGCGAAAACCGGCCAGCGCCTTGGCATCGGCACGTTTGGCGGCGCGGAAGGCATCCGGGCTGACACCATTGCCCAGCAGTTCGATGTTCACGGCCTCGATCCGCTCGTTCCAATCCCCGGCGCGATACAAGATGGCGCGGCCCACATCGCTGGGGTCGAGGAACACGCTGACCCGCTGGATCTTCCAGTTGTGCTCCAGCAGCTCAGGGGCCGTGTATTTGAGTCCACCCGCTTTGATGAAGCCCTTGGAGACGGTGGCCTCACCGACATGGTTGAGCAGCAGATCCAGCGCCGACTCATCGCCAATGGCTCGCCGCTGATAGCGGGCATGGCCATATTTCTCGTTGGGGGTCATCCCCAGGGAGCCGTGTTTGCGGTTGTGGTAGCGGGCGTCGAGCCAGTTATCGAGCAGGCTCTGCAGCTCACAGGCCGTCATGGCCAGCTCGAAGATCTCCTTTTCGGCATCCGGTTTGCGCTTTTCTTCCAGGCGCTGGGCAAAGCTCTTGCGCGCCTCGATCACCTGCCGATCGGCCACGCAGTGCCCGATATAGGAGGGCAGCAACTCGATAAGGCCGTGGCTCATGGTGCGAAAGAAGCGCTCTATGTGCGGTTTCTCCCACCCCGAATAGGCGTTGGAGCGGCTGACATTCATGCCGAGCAGGGTGCAGATGGACATGACCCGCTGGCTCACGTAGTCAGAGCCGTTATCGGTGCGCATCACGCCGTTATCGTTGAGAGTGCCCCAGGCCAGCAGGGTCTTGCGCAGCAGCAGGCAGATCCCCTCGCTCGATGAGGTCTTGGCCACCAGCAGGCGCACCCTACGGGTAAACACGTCGATCACCGCGATAATGCTGTGACGACCATCCACCAACATGGCATCGACCGGCGTGCTGTCGAACTCCCACACGTCATTGGGCTGAGCCATCCAGGGATACATCTCCTCGATCGCGCTGCGGTATTTGTTGTTGTAGGCATCCGGGTTGGTGGCATAGGTAAAGGCCACCTTGTTGTCACTCAGCCATTTGACCATCCAGCGGCGCAAGGAGGATTGGCTGGGGATATGCCATCCCAACTGGTTCATCTCGCTGTATTGGCTGGCGAGTTCGTGCAGGGCGCCCCACTTGTTGGCCAGATGGGGTTTGGCGGTGACCAGGGCCGTCAGGAACTGGGCCAGATCCGGGCTTTGCTCCACAGTCGATGGCCGCTCCCGCTGGTAGTTGCCGGCCAAGGCTGCGGGGCCTTCATCGGCCAGAGTCCCCTGCCAACGGCGCAAGGTGATCAGGCTGAACGGTTTTTGCCGGTCATAGACGCTCGCAGGGAGTGGCAGGCTGCGGGCACGGTAAGCCTCAATAAACGCCCGGCGCCCCACCTCCCCTTGCTGGCAAGCTTGATAGGACGCCAGAAAAATATCTGCGGCCTGCAGGATCAGCAGCCTGGCATCGACCTTCTGGCGAGCCCCCTCCCCCAGCGTCAGCAACTTGCGGCCCGCACCCGGTTTAACCGGCACCTCACGCGCCAGCAACTTGGCCATGGCCTTGCCGCCAGCAGCGTGATCGGTCACGGCTTGACCTTGTTCAGCCACGGCTCTCTCAGCCAAATAACGGCGGGTTTCTATCGGCAGCGAGCTGATGTGGTATTCGGCCCCTTTGCCTTTCTCGCGCCTGCGGCTTTGCCACTCTTCTCGCTCGGCCTTTTTGCGCACACCATCGGGGTAAGCAGGCATGCCGACCAACCCGGCCAGCGCCTGGGCGGTGTACCAGGTGCTCATTGGTCACCTCCCAGCAGATCGATCTCCAGCGACTCGGAAAGCAGCGTCATGATGGTGCGGCTTTCTCGCCGTTTGGGGCTGACCCCCATGGCTGGGGCATAGTGTTTGATGCAGCGCTGTACGGCTCTGGGGTGCAGCCCTTTGGCGCGGGCCCAAGCAGCTTGGGAATATCCGCGTTTTATGAGCTCAGCCCTGATCCACTCTGGTGTTTTCCCTGACATACTCACCCCGTTTCGGTATCATCAAGTGTCGCGGCGCGTATCTTTATCATTCATAAAAGAATGATTTTATGTCGCGATGCGTCACATATGAATGATTGATCACCCCAAAAAGATTGACAAGTCTTTTTGTGCGGAATTTTTTGTCTATCGACTCACCAGCATTAGCCACTAGCCGAGAATTCCTTGTATGTCAGAGCGTTATGAAGAAAAACCACAAACAGTACAAAAAGACGGTGAGGTATCTTTTCTGACGACGGGAATGGATACTCTGAGCGCTCGTCTGGATGAGCTGCGGGGAAATCTGAGTTACAAGGCATTTGCCGAACTGGTGGGGATGAGTGAGTCGGGGATGCGTAAATACTTCCCTCCGTTCAATTCACTGCCCACCATAGACAAGGCGCTGCGCATCGCGCGGGTGTTCAATGTGAATCTGGAGTGGCTGGCCACTGGCCAAGGCCCCAAGCATCCAGATGTAGATGCCGAGCTGATGGTGCGACGTGATGAGTTTGATGAGGAGTACGCGCTGATCGATGGCTACCATGTCACCGTCAGTACCGGCCATGGTGCGTTTAATGATGATCACGAGGTTAAACGCAAGCTGGCCTTTCGCCGCAAGTGGCTCACGTTTCGCAAGTTAAACCCGGATAATCTGGTGGTGGTCTTTGCCAAAGGCGACAGCATGGAGCCCACCATCCACTCTGGTGACTCTATCCTGGTCGATATCAGCAAAAATCAGATCGAAGATGGATCCATCTTCGTGTTGCGCCTTGGCGAAGAGCTTTATGCCAAGCGCCTGCAGAAAAACTTCGATGGCGGGATCACTATCATCAGCGATAACCGCGATGATTACCCGCTACAGGTAGTTCCTGCGAATCAACTGGAGAACCTGGCCGTGATCGGCAAGGTAGTCTGGGCAGGACACGACTTTTTTTAAACTGTCGCGCTTCAAAACGGGCTCTAAACAGTAGCTTTAACCCCGTTTTGAAGCGCCAGCTCCTGTTTTTCATTTCCAGCGCATTCACACCAAGAGTCAGGCACCGTCTTTCATTTTGGTACCACGTGCCCCTGGCACCTGCCGCCTCTCTTCCAAGCCTTATCAGCCTTGAGTTTGTCCCGCGATCTCCCACTTACTTTCGGTTGCTCCCGGCTTTTTCATTCTCAGTGGTCGGTTACACCTATATCCAGTTCACGCCGGAGGGCGTGGTCACCTTCGTCAACGATCTCTTTCTGGCGATCATGGGTTACCGCCGGGATGAGGTGCTGGGTCAGCACCACAGCGCGCTCTGCTTCCCCGAGGATGTCAAACGCCGCGAATACGAACAGCTGTGGCATGACTTGCGCAGCGGTGCATTTCGTAACGGGCGTTTCATTCGGCAGGCCAAGTCGGGCCAGGCTGTCTGGCTGGAGGCCACCTATTTCCCCATCCTTGTCGATGGCAAGGTCATCAGGGTGGCCAAGGTGGCTTCCAACGTGACTGAGCAGCAGTCGTCGCTGGAGCGGACCCAGGCCCTGCTGGCGGCGCTGGACAAGTCCCTTGCCGTCATCGACTTCCAGCCCGATGGCACCGTCATCACAGCCAACCAGAACTTCCTCAACTGCTTCGGCTACCGGCTGGACGAGGTGGTGGGCAAATCCCACCGCCTCTTCTGCGATGAAGCTTTCTACCAGAATAATCCCAACTTCTGGCGGGATCTGGGCTCGGGCAGCATCCAGTCCGGCCTCTTCATGCGCCTCGGCCGCCACGGTGAAAAGATCTGGCTGGAGGCCACCTACAACCCCATCTTCAACCACGAAGGCAAGGTGATCAAAATCATCAAGCTGGCGAGCGACATCACTGAACGGGTCGAGAAATCCATCTCGGTACGCGAGGCGGCACAAAAGGCCTGCGCCATCGCAGGTGAAACCGTGTCGAGCGCCGCCAAGGGACGCGAGGTGATCGACAAGGTGCTGGAGACCTCGTCCCACATCAACAGTTCGGTCAACGAGGTGACCCGGCAGATTGAAAATCTCAATCTGCAGTCGAAGAACATAGAGTCCATCATCTCCACCATCAGTGGCATAGCGGATCAGACCAATCTGCTGGCGCTCAATGCCGCCATAGAGGCGGCCCGGGCCGGCGAGCAGGGGCGCGGCTTTGCCGTGGTGGCGGACGAAGTGCGGCAACTGGCCGCCAGAACCTCCACCTCCACGGGGGAAATCGTCTCCGTCATCAAGCTCAACTCCGACATCACCTCCAGGATCACCCAGACCGTCTCCGTGGTCTCCGACAAGGCGATGGCGGGACAGGAGCAGGCCAGCATCATAGCCACCGTCATCAAGGAGATCATCGAAGATGCCAACTCGGTCTCCGACACCGTCAAGGGTCTCTCCATCTGACTCGGGGTGAAGGGGCGCACCAATGAAACAAGCGACGGCCCAGTCCGTCGCTTGTTTCATTCTGACCATGTGCAAGCGCGGCCAGCCTTGCAGCCTGCCGTGATGTGAAGGAAATAAATGCGAGGGGCAAAAAGGAGTGGCAGCGGAGATGGCGGGCAGGAAGCTGGGCGTCATCAAGATTGCACGAAGCACGGGCATAGCCCGGCCATCAGGCCTCGCCCATATAGCGGCGAGCCTCCTCATCGGCCAGAACCAGGGCCGTTTCCCACAGCTCGGCGATCAAGAGTCCTTCCTCTCCCACGGCCGCTTCCTCCAAAGCCTCCAGCGCCCTGGCATCGGCCAGGGTAAAGGGATTGTGCGCCAGCAGGGCCTGCGCCCTGGTCAATAACATCATGCCGTTCATCTGTGAGCTCCCGGATCCTGCCTGACCTGTCTGTGCAGACTGTAGCCGATAAGCCGCTCGGCGCCAGCCAGGCTGCCAGCGCTTCCCGGTCGCGCAGGACAAATCAGCTGTCGGCAATGACAGGCGCGCGAACCTTGCGCCGCGCGGGCAGTTGCCCCACCACTATGCCGAGCAGCACGGCGCCACAGGCGAGCCACTGCAGCGATGTCAAGGTTTCCCCCAACAGCAGATAAGCCAGCAACAGGGTAAAGACAGGAATGAGGTTCACATAGGCCGCCGCCAGCGTGACCTTGACCTGGGTCACAGACCAGTTGTAGAGCAGGTAAGCCCCGAGCGTCACGAAGGTACCGAGGAAGACGATGACCGCCATGTCCTGCCAGGCCCAGGCCGTTGGCCAGGGCTCGCTGACGGCGAAGGGGGCAAAGAAGAGGGTGCCAACAAAGGCCTGCAGGGCGGTCAGGGTGAGCACGCTGTAGCGACTGGAGAGCTTCTTGAATACCACCGAATAGGTGGCGGCACAGAACATGGCAGCCATCTCCAGGCTGTTGCCGAGCAGGGCGTTGGGGGCAAACTCGTCCACCCCGCCGCCCAGCCCCAACAGGGCGATGCCGAAGATGGCGATGGCAAACCCGAGCCACTGGCGGCGACTCACCCGTTCCCTGAGCAGCACGAAGGCCACCAGGGCCACGATGAGCGGCAGCAAGGCGCAGACCATGCCCGCCTGACCGGCGCTGGTGTAGCGCAGGGCATTCACCTCCAGCAGGAAGTAGAGGCAGGGCTCCAGTCCCCCCATCAGGGCCAGCCAGCGCCAGTCTCCCTTTTGATAGCAAAAATTGCCCAGGTAGCGGTAGCAGAGCAGCCAGCAGAGCGCGGCCACGCTCATGCGCATGAAGAGCACCTGGCCGAAGCCCCAGATCCCCAGCACATGCTTGAGCGCAATAAAGGAGCTGGACCAGAGCAGCATCGCCAGGGTGAGGGTAAAGATAGGTAAAGGTCGCACATTTCCTCCATGAAATTGGCCATTTGAATAATAACCATGCGGCCTTGCGGTTGTTTAAAGGCACCTAAAATCAGATAATACTGCCGCCCTCAAACCGGATAACCAACCTTCAATGACTGAGTACCTTCTTTTATTGGTCGGCACAGTGCTGATTAACAACTTCGTGCTGGTGAAGTTTCTCGGCCTGTGCCCCTTCATGGGCGTCTCTGGCAAGCTGGAGACCGCCATCGGCATGGGGCTGGCCACCACCTTCGTGATGACGCTGGCCAGCGCCTGTTCCTATCTGATGGAACACTATATCCTGATCCCGTTGAACATCGCCTACCTGCGCACGCTCGCCTTCATTCTTGTGATCGCCGTCGTGGTTCAGTTCACCGAGATGGTTATCCGCAAGAGCAGCCCGACCCTCTATCGCCTGCTGGGCATCTTCCTGCCGCTCATCACCACCAACTGTGCCGTGCTGGGGGTAGCGCTGCTGAGCATCAACGAGCATCACAACTTCATCCAGAGCATCATCTACGGTTTCGGGGCTGCCTGTGGCTTCTCGCTGGTGTTGATCCTGTTTGCCGCCATGCGTGAGCGCCTGGTGGCGGCCGACGTCCCCACTCCGTTTCGCGGCGTCTCCATCGCCATGATCACCGCCGGCCTGATGTCGCTGGCCTTTATGGGCTTTACCGGCCTCATCAAGATATAGCGCTATGACTCACATACTCTTTGCCGTTCTGGTGTTGGCTCTGCTGGCCCTGGCCTTCGGCATCATTCTGGGCTTTGCCGCCGTCAAGTTTCATGTGGAAGCCGATCCCATCGTCGATCAGCTCGATGCCCTGCTGCCGCAGACCCAGTGCGGCCAGTGCGGCTACCCGGGTTGCAAGCCTTATGCCGAGGCCCTGGCCAACGGCGATCAGATCAACAAGTGCGTGCCCGGTGGCGATGCCACCATGCGCAAGATTGCCGACCTCATGGGGGTAGAGCCCCAGCCGCTGGGCGGTGGTGAAGCCGCCGTCCCGGTAAAGAGAGTCGCCTTCATCCATGAAGATCAATGCATCGGCTGCACCAAGTGCATCCAGGCCTGTCCGGTCGATGCCATCGTCGGTGCCACCAAGGCGATGCACACCGTCATCGCCGACGAGTGCACCGGCTGCGATCTCTGTGTCGATCCCTGCCCAACCGACTGTATCGAAATGATCCCTGTGCCGACCACGGTCGACAACTGGAAGTGGGATCTGGCCAGCGTCGCCATTCCGGTCAAGATAGTGGAATAAACAGCGGAGTAACCATGCAGTCCTTACTCGAACGCATCAAAGCCGGCACCCTGTGGGATTTTCACGGCGGCATTCATCCTCCCGAGAACAAAGATCAATCCAGTCTGACCCCTGTGGTGGACGCGGGCCTGCCGCCCCAGCTCATAATCCCGGTGCGCCAGCATGCGGGCCCAGCCGGCGATCTGCTGGTGCAGGTCGGCGACAAGGTCAAGAAGGGTCAGCCGCTGACCCGCTACGACAAGGGTCGCATAGTGCCGGTACACGCCTCCACCTCGGGCATCATCACCGCCATCGGCCACCACACGGTAGCCCACCCCTCCGGCCTCGATGATCTCTGCATCACCCTCACCCCGGATGGGGAAGATGCCTGGGGTGAGCGCCTGGGCCGCAGCGACTACTGGAATCTGGAGCGGGGCGAGCTGCTGGAACGCATCCAGCAGGCTGGCATTGCGGGTCTGGGCGGCGCCGTGTTCCCGACCCACAGCAAGCTGGACGGTCGCGGTCAGCTGACCGAGATCCTGATCGTCAACGGGCTGGAGTGCGAGCCCTACATCAGCACCGACGATCGGCTGATGCAGGAGTATGCCGACGAGATCATGGACGGCATCCGGGTGCTCAAGCACCTGCTCAAGCCCAAGCTGACCCTGATCGGGGTGGAAGACAACAAGCCGGCCGCCATCGGCGAGCTGACCCGTCACGCCACCGACGAAGACGTGCTGGTCAAGACGGTGCCGACCAAGTACCCCTCGGGCGGCGCCAAGCAGACCATAGAGCTGCTCACCGGCCGTCAGGTGCCCAAGGGGGGCCGCGCCGTGGACATGGGCATCATGGTGCTCAACGTGGCCACAGTGTTTGCCATCAAGCGCGCCATCATAGACGGCGAACCGCTCATCTCCCGCATCGTCACCCTCACCGGCGACGCCTTCAAGAAGCCGGGCAACGCCTGGGTACTGCTGGGCACTCCAGTGCGCTGGCTGTTGCAGCGTTTCGAGCTGCAACCCGAGGTGGATCAGCGGGTGATCATGGGCGGCCCCATGATGGGCTTCACCCTGCCCCATGCCATGGTGCCCGTGGTCAAGGCCACCAACTGCCTGCTCTCCCCCACCCGGGCCGAGCTGCCACCGCCCGGCCCGGAACAGGCCTGCATTCGCTGCAGCGCCTGCGCCGACGCCTGCCCGGCCAACCTGCTGCCCCAGGAGCTTTACTGGTACAGCCGGGCCAAGGAGTACGACAAGGCCGAAGGGTTCAACCTGTTCGACTGCATCGAGTGCGGCGCCTGCGCCTGGGTCTGCCCGAGCGAGATCCCCCTGGTGCAGTACTACAAGATTGCCAAGGATGACATTCGCGAGGCCCGCGCCGAGGCCGAGAAGGCCGAGCGTGCCAAGCAGCGCTTCGAGGCCAAGCAGGCCCGCTTCGAGCGGGAAAAAGCGGCCCGCGAAGCTCGCCACGCCGAGGCAGCCGCCCAGCGCCGCCAGGCCATGACGGCCGCCGGTGGCGAAGATCCGGTCGCCGCCGCTCTGGCCCGCATCAAGGCCAAGCAGGACGCTGCGCCGGTCGGCGCCAGCGAGCTCGCACCGGACAACAGCGCCATGATTGCCGCCCGCGAGGCACGCAAGCAGGAGGCCATCGCCCGCCGCGCCGCCAAGACGGCCAGCGGTGATGAGCCCGCCGATGTTGCGCCCACATCCGCGGCACAGGATCCGAAAAAAGCGGCCATAGCTGCTGCCTTGGCCCGAGCCAAGGCTAAGAAGGCGGCGCAAACCGCCCCTGACGAAGCAGCGGCTGACACATCGGCCACTGCGGCGGCACCTGTGACGGAAGCGGCGCCCAGCGCCGAGGCCGATCCCAAAAAGGCGGCCATTGCCGCCGCCATCGCCCGTGCCAAGGCCAAGAAGGCGGCGCACGCGGCGGATGACAGGGTCGCCGAGCCCGAAACTACCGCAGTCGAAGCAGAGCCGGCCATAGGATCCGCCCCGGCTGCCGCCGAGGTCGACCCCAAAAAGGCAGCCATTGCCGCCGCCATCGCCCGTGCCAAGGCCAAAAAGGCGGCGCACGCGGCGGATGACAAGGTCGCCGAGCCCGAGACTACTTCTGTCGAAGCAGAGCCGGCCGTCGGATCCGCCTCGGCTGCCGCCGACGTCGATCCCAAAAAGGCAGCCATTGCCGCCGCCATCGCCCGTGCCAAAGCCAAAAAGGCAGCGCAAGCAACAGCGGGTGGAAACATCGCCGAACCTGACGCCAGTGTCATCGCTGACGCGGATGCCCGGCAGAGCGCAGAACCGGTACAAGTCGTTGCCGACGCCGACCCCAAGAAAGCAGCCATTGCCGCCGCCGTGGCCCGCGCCAAGGCCCGGAAACTGGCGGCCGAAGCGGCTGCCCAGGCTTCCCCTTCTCCATCGACTGACAAGAGCCACTGATCCATGTTCAATATCGCGAGTGCGCCGTTTGCCCATAACCGCAAACAGACCCAGACCCTGATGTTGCTGGTGATCCTGGCATGTCTGCCCGGTTTTCTGGCGCAGACCTGGTTCTTCGGCTGGGGCACCCTGATCCAGATCCTGCTGGCGCTGGTGACGGCGCTGGGTGCAGAGGCCTTGGTACTCAAGTTGCGCCACCGTCCCATCAAGCCCGCCCTGATGGATGGCAGCGCGGCGCTGACCGCCGTGCTGATCGGCCTCTCCCTGCCGCCCCTGCTGCCCTGGTGGATGCTGGTACTCGGCACCGCCTTTGCCATCATCATCGCCAAACACCTCTACGGCGGGCTGGGTCAGAACCTGTTCAACCCGGCCATGGTGGCCTATGTGCTGCTGCTGGTCTCCTTCCCGGTACAGATGACCAGCTGGTTGCCGCCGTCGAGCATAGCCGCCTATGACATCGGCTTCGGCGATGCGGCATCCGTCATCTTCACCGGCTTCAGCCTCGACGGCTACAGCATGGCGCAGCTCAAGCAGGGGGTGGATGGCCTCACCATGGCCACCCCGCTCGATACCCTGAAGACAGGGCTGACCCAGGGCCTCACCGCCGGCGAGGTGATGACCCACGCCGTGTTCGAGGGCTGGGGCGGCATCGGCTGGAGCTGGGTCAACCTCGGCTACCTGCTGGGCGGCCTGTTCCTGCTGCAACAGAAGGTGATCAACTGGCGCATTCCGGGAGCCATCCTGGGCGCCTTGCTGCTGGCGGCCACCCTGGGTTATCTGATGACGCCGGATGCCACCGCCACCCCCATGTTCCACCTGTTCAGCGGCGCCACCATGCTGGGGGCCTTCTTCATCGCCACCGATCCGGTGAGTGCCAGCACCACACCCCGTGGCCGTCTGGTCTATGGCGTGCTGATCGGCGTGCTGGTCTACCTCATCCGCCGCTTTGGCGGCTACCCGGACGCCTTCGCCTTCGCCGTGCTGCTGGCCAACTTGTGTGTACCGCTGATCGACAGCCTGACACGTCCCAAGGTCTATGGAGCACGCCGCAAATGACCCCGGCGCACACCTCACTCTCAGGAAAGATTCAATGTTAAAGAGCATGCGCAAGAACGGCGTCACCCTGGCGCTGTTTGCCCTGGCCTGCACCGCTGTGGTGGTGCTGACCAATGAGCTGACCCGCGACAGGATCGCCCATCAGCAGCAGCTGGAGAAGCTGCGCACCCTCTCGGCCCTGTTGCCGGAGGGGAGCTATGACAATGATCTGGTGGCCAGCTGCAAGCGGGTGCAGAGCAAGACCTATCTGGGCAGCGATCAGGCCATGCCGCTCTACACCGCGACCCTGCAGGGCGAGACCACAGGCTATGCGCTGGAAACCGTGGCCCCCGACGGCTACAGTGGGGCCATCCGCCTCATCGTCGGCACGGATGCCAAGGGTAACGTCAGTGCAGTGCGGGTGCTGGCCCACAATGAGACGCCGGGCCTGGGTGACAAGATAGAGTTGAAGAAATCGAGCTGGATCAACAGTTTTGTCGGCAAGTTCCTCAACCGCGACAACGAGGCCAACTGGGCGGTGAAGAAGGACGGTGGTGAATTCGATGCCTTCACCGGCGCCACCATCACACCCCGCGCCGTGGTCAAGGCGGTGAAGAACCTGCTGCTGTTGCAGCAGGAACACCCTGAATTGCTGCGGGATGCCCCCTCCTGTGACGCCACCCCATAACGCCGGAGCACAAGCCATGGAACAAGTTGATGTGATTGACGGCCAGAGCCTCGCCAACGAAGGCAATGGCCGCCGCGAAGAGCTCAAGGAGCTGATGCTGCAGGGGCTGTGGAAGAACAACCCCTCCCTGGTACAGGTGCTGGGGCTCTGCCCCACCCTGGCGGTCTCCTCCACCTTCACCAATGCGCTGGGGCTGGGATTGGCCACCATGGTGGTATTGGTCAGCTCCAACCTCGCCATCTCCCTGGTGCGCAACCTGGTGCCCAAGGATATCCGCATCCCGGTCTACGTGATGATCATCGCCGCCCTGGTGACCAGCGTGCAGCTGTTGATGAACGCCTACACCTATGGCCTCTATCAGGCGCTCGGCATCTTCATCGCCCTGATCGTCACCAACTGCGTCATCATAGGCCGGGCCGAGGCGTATGCCTCCAAGAACCCGCCTCTGCTGGCGGCCCTCGACGGCTTCATGATGGGGCTGGGCTTCACCCTGGTGCTGCTGGTGCTGGGGGGGCTGCGGGAGATCATCGGCATGGGCACCCTGTTCGACGGCGCCGACCTGCTGCTGGGGGACTGGGCCAAGTCCCTGCGTATCGAGCTGTTCCACGCCGACGCCAGCCTGCTGCTGGCGATCCTGCCTCCCGGCGGCTTCATCGGGCTGGGCCTGATGATCGCCGGCAAGAACGCCATCAACGACCGACTGGGCCGCAAGCAGGCCGCCGAGAAGGCCCACTGCGCCGTACCGGCGGCGGGCGCCCGCGCGACCCAGCTCTGAGCCAAGAGGGAGCCATGAACAATCAGAAACGCAGGCAGATCCTGGAGCGGCTGCGGGACGACAATCCCCACCCGACCACAGAGCTCAACTTCAAGACACCGTTCGAGCTGCTGATCGCCGTGCTGTTGTCGGCCCAGGCCACAGACGTGAGCGTCAACAAGGCCACCGACAAGCTCTATCCGGTGGCCAACACGCCCCAGGCCATGCTGGATCTGGGGGTGGACGGTGTGAAGCAATACATCAAGACCATAGGCCTGTTCAACACCAAGGCCGAGAACGTCATCAAGACCTGCGCCATCCTGCTGGAACGCCATGGCGGCGAGGTGCCGGAAAACCGCGAGGCGCTGGAAGCCCTGCCCGGCGTCGGTCGCAAAACCGCCAACGTGGTGCTCAATACCGCCTTCGGCTGGCCTACCATCGCCGTCGATACCCACATCTTTCGGGTGTCGAATCGCACCGGTTTCGCGGTGGGCAAGAACGTGGGTCAGGTGGAAGAGAAACTGCTGAAGGTGGTGCCCGCCGAGTTCAAGCTGGACGTGCACCACTGGTTGATCCTGCACGGCCGTTACACCTGTCTGGCTCGCAAACCCCGCTGTGGTTCCTGTATCATCGAGGACCTTTGCGAGTACAAAGAGAAGATCTACCCGGAGAGCTAGGCAACCATTGCCTCCTCCTGCCTGATTACAGAATCGTGAATACCAAGGGGAGAATTAAGCCATGAGAATTCTGCACACCATGCTGCGCGTCGGCGATCTGCAACGCTCCATCGACTTCTACACCCGGGTGCTGGGGATGAAGCTGTTGCGCAAGAGCGAGAACAGCGAATACAAGTACACCCTGGCCTTCGTCGGTTACGGCGACGAGAAGGATGAGGCCGTCATCGAGCTCACCTACAACTGGGGCGTGAGCGAGTATGAGCTGGGATCGGCCTACGGCCACATCGCGCTGGAAGCGGACGATATCTATGGCACCTGCGATGCGCTGCGTGCCGCCGGTGCCAAGATCACCCGCGAGCCGGGCCCGGTCAAGGGTGGCAAGACGGTCATCGCCTTCGTGGAAGATCCGGATGGTTACAAGATTGAACTGATCGCCAAGAAAGATGCAGGCACAGGCCTGGGTGACAGCTTCTAAGGCATGGTCAGGACAAGATCCCCATAAAAAAAGAGCGCCACGGCGCTCTTTTTCATTGAATGATAACCGACCATCAGATGGTGCCATTGCGGCCCATGTTGATCACCACACGCCGGTTCCTGGCGCGGCCATCTTCGGTTTCGTTGGAGGCCACATGCTGCTTCTCGCCATGCCCCTCGACCGAGACCTTGCCGGGTTCGATGCCCAGATCCACGAACACCTTCTTGATGGCATCGGCCCGTTTCTCGGAGAGTTTCTGGTTCGGCCAGCGACCGCCATAGCTGTCGCTGTAGGCGTCGATCACCACCACATCGATACTCTTGTCGACCTTCACATACTCGCCGATCATCGCCAGCCGCCGTTTGGAGGCCAGCGACAGCTGGTCGCTGTTCTTGTCATAGGTGAGCACGCTGAAGGCGATGTCGTTGAAGCTGTATGGCAGCAGGCCGTTCAGGCAATCCACGAAAGCCTGATACTTGACCCGGAAGTTGACCGAGGAGAGCGACACCCGCACCGGCCGGTTCTGGCGATACCAGTCGCGGTACTGGAAGGTCGGCATGCGCCCCCCCTCCAGCTCGTCCAGCATGGTCCAGGCGGTCTGTCCCTCCACCAGGCCATCGAACTGCTGATAGAAACGCAGCTGGCTCACTTCCCGTCCGGCGATGCCGGGGCGCCAGACTGGTGGCATGATCCCCAGACTGACCGTCTGGGTCTGGGCCTGCTGGCGCAGCCCCTTGAGTTCAAAATCCAGATTGATCTTGCGGCCGGCCCGGCTGACGAAGGCACCCGTACCCCAGTTGGGAATAGGGTGTTCGAGGCGGCACTCCACTTGCGTGTCCGAGGTCAGGCGCCAGACGGATTGATCCAGGCCGGCACCAAACTCGGTGACGCCCGCCTGTAACTGCATACTCACGGATATGCTGACCAACCCTAACATCCAAGCGTTCAACTGCCTGCCCTCCACACGATCTCACGTTAGGTATCGGCAAGGGTAGGACAAGCTTTAGGGCAAACCACTCAGTGGGGTGCAGGACGCTCCATCAGCTTGAAACTGGCGATGCGGCCCGCCAGCTCGCGAGCCAGCAGATCCAGCTCGGCGCTGTTCTGCTGCAAGGTTTCCGAATGCAGGCGATGGGCCTCGTACACCTCGCGTATGGTCATCACGTTGTGCTGTATGTCGTCGGTGACGTAGCGCTGCTCCTCGGTGGCCGTCGCCACCTGGGCCGTCATGTCGCTCACCTTGCGCACCTCGTTGACTATGTCGGTCAGCTCACTGCCCGCCCGCTTGGCCTCGGTCACGCTCAGGCCCGCCTGCTCTGTGCCCAGGTGCATGGCGGTGACCGCCTGATTGGCGCCCTGGCGCAAACGGACCAGCATACGCGCTATGTCATCCGCCGCCTGCTGGGTGCGGGAGGCGAGCGCCCTCACCTCTTCGGCCACCACCGCAAAACCGCGGCCTGACTCACCGGCACGGGCCGCTTCGATGGCGGCGTTGAGGGCCAGCAAATTGGTGCGATCCGAGATCTGCTTGATGAGGTTGAGCGCCTCGCCGACCGACTCTGTATCCTGATGCAGGCTGTCCACCAGTTGCTGGGTATCGATCAGGGTGCCCGCCACCTGCTGGATGGCGTCTATGGTCTGATCCACCTCTTTATCACCCTGACGGGCCCGGCCTATGGCCTGCTGGGTCGCCAGCGAGGTCTGGGTCGCGTTGCGCGCAATCTCGGCCACGGTGGAAGCCATCTCGGTGGCGGCGGTCGCCACCAGATCCACCTGACCAAAGCCCCGGACCACGCCGGCGTTGACCTCGGCTATCACGTCTGCCGACGCGGCGGCGCTGCGAGCCAGCACCTCGCAGGAGCGGCGTACCGCCAGCAACAGCCCCTCGAGATGTGTGAGGAAATGGTTCAGATCCCGTGCCAGCGCGCCCAGCTCGTCACCGGATTGCCAGTTGACCCGCACCGTCAGGTCATTCTCCTGCACCAGCCGTTTGAAGGTCTGGTGCAGGGCCATGAAGCCCAGATGCAGATCCCGCACCACCCGCCAGCAGACGAAGGTGGTCAGCGCCACGCACAGCAAGACACCTATGGCCGCCCACCAGAAGTCGCTGGCACTTTGGGCCCGCATCTGGCCGACCCGCTCGGACAGCTGCTGGTAGAGGCGATCCTCACTCTCCTTGAGCAGGCCAATTTTGTCGGTGCTCAAGGCAAACCAGGCCTCGGCATCGACCCCGAAGCCCCCGGTGGCCGCCTTGTCCAGCGCCAGTTTTTCCATGGCCGCCACCTTGGCCACCACGGGAGAGGCTAGGCTGTCGGCCAGCAGCTGACGCTGTGACGGGCTCGCCACCGCCTGGAAGCGCTCGAGATAGGTATTCTGGGCCGCCAGCAGGGAGATGAATTGCTGCAACAGCGCGGGGGTGAAGCCGTCACGACCGAACACATTGCTCAGGGTCGCCCGCTCCAGCCCCATGCGCTCCTTGCTCTGCAAGAAGGCGGCATAGGCATTGGTCTGCAGCGCTATGTCGGCATCCTGGCTGTTGAGGCTGACCTGGTCCACCACGGCCAGCAGCTGACTGATGAGACGGCTGTAGAAGCTGACCTGCTCCGCCACCTCGACCCCCAGCGCACTGACCCGTTCACGCATGGCGACAAGCCCGGTCAGCGCCTGTTGCACCTCTCCCAGCGCCAGCAGGGCGGGCTCCCCGTGAAAACGTGCCAGCAGGGTATCGACCAGCTTGCGCTGGGCGGGCAGAGCGTCGCGGAACTTGTTGCCGCCGGAGCCCAAAAAGCCCGCCGACATGCCGCGCTCCTTTTGCAATTCGTGGGCCAGTTGCGCCGCCTCCCGCACCACCTCGAGCGCGGCCTGCGCCTGCGCCATCTCCTGCTCGACCCGATAACGCTCATACACGTATCGGCCGGAGAAAAACAGCAAGGCCAGCAGCGGCAGGCAGACCACCAGCAACATCTTGTGCGCCAATCCCAGCTTATTCATCGTCGCTCCCCATTCCATTGTTGAAGTGGTCAATTATAAGCCCGAGTGTCGATAATAGAATCAGACACCTGTCTCATGGCTGCGGATGAGGGACAAGGGCCGGCTTTTTTGCCATAATGCCGCCTCATTTCACGCCGACCGAGATACCATGACCGACGCTGTTCACACCCTCAAGGGCCGTTTTCGTGGCTTTTACCCCGTCGTCATCGATGTTGAAACCGCCGGGTTCAATGCCAGAACCGACGCCTTGCTGGAAATCGCCGCCTATACCCTCAAGATGGATGAGGATGGCTGGCTTCTGCCCGACCAGATCTTTCATTTTCACGTCGAGCCATTCGAAGGCGCCAACCTGGAGAAGGCGGCGCTGGAGTTCACCGGCATAGATCCCTTCAATCCGCTGCGCGGTGCCGTCAGCGAGAGAGAAGCGCTGACCGAGATCTTCAAGGGCATTCGCAAGGGGATGAAGGAGCACGACTGCGGCCGCGCCATCATAGTGGCCCACAACGCCACCTTCGATCACGGCTTCGTGATGGCCGCCGCCGAACGCGCCGGCCTTAAGCGCAATCCGTTCCATCCGTTTGCCACCTTCGATACCGCCGCCCTCTCCGGCCTGGCACTGGGACAAACCGTGCTGGCCAAGGCGTGTCAGAGCGCCCGCATCCCGTTTGACAATAAAGAGGCGCACTCCGCCCTGTATGACACAGAACGCACTACCGAGCTGTTCTGTCATATCGTCAACCGCTGGAAGAGCCTGGGTGGCTGGCCACCGGCCCATCCGGACGAGGCCCCCGCCGACGATGCGAGCGAATAACCGGTTTGAGCAATGAGCAAGAAGGCTGCCCTGGCAGCCTTCTTCTATTGGGTTGGCGAGATCAAGCTGGTTTGACCAGAATGGCGAAAACAGGCCCATACAAGGCCGTTTTTCATCCCCACGCCCGTCTTGCTCCCCCAGCCCAGCCGGGAATGCTGCCAACAGGCGTTTTGCCTGATTTTTTACTCGACATTTGTCACGTTTTTCGCAAACTAACGGCCTTTCACACGACAGACAGCAACACAATCTATAAGGAAATCAAATGAATCCTGTTGTTATCGCAGTTGCGCTGATGCTGGTGCTCAGCCTGCTGCGGATCAATGTGGTGGTCTCCCTCTCCATCGGCGCCATCGTCGGCGGCCTGATCGGCGGACTCTCACTGCAGGAGACCCTCAGCACCTTTACCGGTGGTCTGGGTGGCGGCGCCGAAATCGCCCTCTCCTATGCCATGCTGGGGGCCTTTGCGGTCGCCATCTCCCGCTCCGGGATCACCGACCTGCTGGCCCGCAAGGTGATCAGCCAGCTCGGCAAGGATGCCAGCAGCTCTCGCATCCTCTGGGTCAAGAGCCTGCTGCTCACCTCGGTACTGGCGGTGTCCATCTCCTCCCAGAACCTGATCCCGGTGCACATCGCCTTCATTCCCATTCTGATCCCGCCGCTGCTGCACGTCATGGCCCAGATGCAGATCGACCGCCGTCAGGTGGCCTGCGTCATCACCTTCGGCCTGACCGCAACCTATATGCTGTTGCCGGTCGGTTTTGGCGGCATCTTCCTCAACAACATCCTGGCCAAGAACCTGATCGACAACGGCGTGCCGGTCGAGCACGGCCAGCTGCCGCTGGCGATGGCCATTCCTGTGCTGGGCATGTTCGTCGGTCTCTTGATCGCTGTCTTCATCAGCTACCGCAAGCCGCGCCAATATGATCTGGAAAAAATCCTGGCCGCCGAGCCGGAAGCGGTGGAGCTCAACCTCAACCACATCTGGGTGGCCCTGCTGGCCATAGGCGTGGCCCTGGGGCTGCAGCTGATGACCAACAGCATAGTGCTGGGGGCGCTGGCCGGTTTCGTCATCTTCACCTGCGGCGGCGTCATCAAGTTTCGCGAAAGCCAGGACGCCTTCACCCAGGGCGTGCGCATGATGTCCCTCATCGGTTTCATCATGATTTCCGCCGCCGGCTTCGCCGCCGTGATGAAGGCCACCCACGGGGTGGAGAGCCTGGTGCAGTCCGTCTCCGCGGTGATCGGGGACCAGAAAGGCCTCGCCGCCTTCCTGATGCTGCTGGTCGGCCTCTTGATCACCATGGGGATAGGCTCCTCCTTCTCCACAGTGCCCATCATAGCCACCATCTATGTACCGCTGTGCATCCACCTCGGCTTCTCGCCCATGGCCACCATAGCCCTGGTGGGCGCGGCTGGTGCGCTGGGTGATGCGGGCTCTCCCGCCTCCGACTCGACGCTCGGCCCCACCTCCGGCCTCAACGCCGACGGCCAGCACGACCACATCTGGGACAGCGTGGTGCCCACCTTCATCCACTACAACATACCGCTCATCATCTTCGGCTGGATTGCCGCCATGGTGCTCTGAGCCCCCGGACAAGATAGATGCAGACACGCAAAAGGCGACCTCAGGGTCGCCTTTTTGTTGTCCGTCATGTGCGCCAATCCTCCAGCCAGCCTCTGCCTCCTGCCTCTTTCCTCCAGTCTGTGACACCAGTGTTGGGGCAAGCCAGCGGTCGGTGGTGACAATCCCGAGCCAAACGTGCAGCGTCGTGATGCCTGCCAGCAGGACTCCCGTGCCAAGCCCTGAGGCAGAGGCAGAGGCAGAGGCAGAGGCAGAGGCAGAGGCAGAGGCAGAGGCAGTATGCTGGCGCTCCCTGACCAACACAATCCCGGCCTCTTGAGCTGAGCCAGTCCCCAGACCAGCCAAATGACAGGCAACAAAAAGGCCGCTCGATGAGCGGCCTTTTTATCAAGACTATCAGGACTTAGCTGTCGCGGCGCTTGTTGCCACCGAACTTGCGATCCTTGTTGAAGCCACCTTCACGGCGCTCCCCGCTCTTGTTGAACGGACGGTCACCGCTGGGGCGGCGATCCTTGTTGAAAGGACGATCGCTGCGCGGAGGACGGGGGGCAGTGTTGCTGCCGGCCGGCACTTCGGTGTAGCGGGTGATCATCAGCGGACGCTGACAAACACGGGCTTTCTTGATCACTTCCAGTACGTCGGCGGTCATGCCCTTGGGCAGATCGACGGTGGAGAAGTCATCGGCGATGTCGATGTTGCCGATGAAACGGCTCTCGATGTTCGCTTCGTTGGCGATGGCGCCCACGATCTGGCCCGGCTTGACGCCGTGATGGGCACCCACGTCTACGCGGTAACGCTCCATCTCTACATCAGGATTGTCTTTCAGCGGACGCGGCTCGAGGGACGGCATGCGACGGGCAGGACGATCACCACGGTCGGCGAAGTCACGACCACCGTCACGGCGTTCGAAGTCACGGCCACCACGATCGTTGCTCGGGCTGAACTGCGGCTCAGGGATGGACTCATCCAGCAGCAGCGGTTGGTCACCCTGCACCAGCTTGGCCAGTGCGGCAGCCAGCTCCAGCGGATCGGCAGAATCTTCTTCGATCAGCTCGTTCACCAGGTTGTGGTAGATCTCAAGCTCTTCGCCCATCATGGTTTCCCGGATGCGCTCTTTGAACTTGGTCATGCGGTGCTGGTTGATGTCCTCGGTGCTCGGCATCTTCATCGGCTCGATGGCCTGACGAGTGGCGTGCTCGATGGCGCGCAGCATGCGGCGCTCACGGGGAGCAACAAACAGGATGGCCTCACCCTTGCGACCAGCACGGCCGGTACGGCCGATACGGTGTACGTAGGATTCGGTATCGTACGGAATGTCGTAGTTCACCACGTGAGTGATGCGCTCAACGTCCAGACCACGGGCGACAACGTCGGTGGCGATCAGGATGTCCAGCTGGCCTTGACGCAGCTTGTCGACGGTGCGCTCACGCAGCTTCTGCGGGATGTCACCGTGCAGCGCTTCACAGGCGTGACCACGGGCGGCCAGTTTGCCAGCCAGCTCTTCGGCCGCGTTCTTGGTGCGCACGAAGACCAGTACGGCTTCGTACGGCTCGACTTCCAGCAGACGGGTCATGGCGTCCAGCTTGTGCAGACCGGTTACCTGCCAGTAACGCTGGCGGATAGTCGGTGCAGTGGACGTCTTGGTGATGATCTTGATCTCTTTCGGCTGCTTCAGGTGCTTCTGGGCAACACGACGGATCTGGTCCGGCATGGTGGCAGAGAAGAGCGCGACCTGACGAGTGCTCGGGCACTGTTCCATGATCCAGTCCACGTCGTCGATGAAGCCCATACGCAGCATTTCATCGGCTTCGTCCAGAACCAGGGCTTTCAGGCCGGAGAGGTCCAGGTTCTTGCGGCGGATCAGATCCATCACACGGCCAGGGGTACCCACGACAACCTGGGCACCACGGCGCAGGGCGCGGGTCTGGGTTTCGTAAGAGGAACCACCGTAGATGGGCAGGACATGGAAGTCCGGCATGTGCTTGGCGTAACGTTGGCACGCCTCGGCAACCTGCAGCGCCAGTTCACGGGTCGGTGCCAGCACCAAAACCTGGGTATTGCGGTTACCAGCTTCCAGACGAGACAACAGAGGCAAGGCAAAAGCAGCGGTCTTCCCTGTACCGGTTTGCGCCTGCCCCAGCAGATCGTGTCCCGCCATCAGGTGGGGAATTGCTGCGGCCTGGATCGGTGACGGGCGCTCATAGCCCACGTCCTGCAGCGCTTTCAATACAGGCGCGGCCAGTCCAAGCTCACTAAAAAGGGGCAGTTGTTCGGTATCAGACATAGATTCTTCCAGATTAAGGCAGGCGGCTAAGCACCGCGGAATAGCAAAAAGGCGGCGATTATAGCGCCACTTTGTTCTGCTGTCTTGAAAAATGTGATAAGCCTCTCAAGACGTTGGCAATTATAGAGGGATCTCGCGACTATGGCTTGCTTATTTTGCACTCATGGTGCGTTATTGCAGATCACTCCTCGCTGGAGTCCTTGCCCCGCTTGTGTTTGAGCACCGCCATGGTCAATCGACTGGTGCACAATAAACGCTCACGTTCGTCCCGAATTTCAATCTGCCACACCTGAGTCGTTGCCCCCAGATGCAGTGGCGAGCAACGCCCCGTCACCACCCCTTCCCGCTTGGCCCGCAGGTGGTTGGCATTCACTTCCAGTCCCACGCAGTAGCTGTCCGCGCCCACCGCCATGTTGGCGGCCAGGGATCCCAGCGTCTCCGCCAGCACCACGGACGCACCGCCGTGCAGCATGCCAAGGGGCTGATGAGTGCGGTGATCCACCGGCATGGTGGCCGCCAGCCAGTCAGGGCCAAAATCGGTGTAGACGATGTCGAGGTGGGCCATCAGGGTGTTGCGGGAACTGGCATTGAGCCCCTCCAGGCTCATGGGCTTGCGCCAGATGGCGCCGTTCTCTTGACTCATGGCGAGCAGACTCCTTGTGTGATCAACAGGTTATACATGAGCAGTGTCGGCGAAAAAGGGCTGGAAAAGAAGATGCCCCTATCAGGGGGCATCTTGCCAAGCCAGCTCCTGATGCCGGACTCTCACCAGGGATAGGTCACGCCGGGCCACTCGGCCCAGGGCTGCTCCCGCCCCGGCAGGCAGGGTTCGGGCCAGTGCCACACCTTGCCCAGCCAGAGCCGCAGCTCGGCTTCCAGCTCGGCTTCGGTGAGGGGGGCCTCGGCCAGCTTCCAGAAGAAGAGCTCCACCGCCACCTCCGGCAGGAGCGAGGGGTAGAGATAGACCCCGCCCCAAAATTGCGGCTCCCGATCCGGGCTCCAGAGGCCATAGGCGAACGAGCGCTTGGCCAGAAACTCGGAGCGCTGCCACTCCAGATCCCCCTCGTGCTGGCTCAGACTGAACTGGGCAGAGGGCCAGACGTCATCCGGGCGAAACAACTGATGCAGCTGCTCCCGCTCGCGCTGCATGGCCACAAACTCCACCACAGCCTGACTCTGGGCGACAGGCAACAGCAGGAAGTGCGGGTGCCGAAAGGCTTGCGGCACCCGAAATCGCTTGGGCAGCGTCAGCATCAGAGCAGTTCCAGCAGGGCCTGCAGCGGATGCTTGAGTTTCTCCCCCTCCATCCGCTTGACCTGGCTGCGGCACGAGTAACCTGTGGCCAGACAGCGATCTTTGGGCAGGCGGGAAAGCGGCTCTGCCCAGCTAAGCCCGTAGATCCCCTTGGAATTTTCCACCTGTTTGGCGTCGTGACCATAGGTGCCGGCCATGCCGCAGCAGCCCACAGACACAGGCTGCAAGCGGGCCCCAAAACGCTGGAACAAGGTGCCCCAGTCGCCGTGGGTCGAGGGCTTGGCGGTCTTCTCGGTGCAGTGGGCAAACAGATACCAGGGCTCGGCCTGCTCACCCTCGCTCACCCTGCTCTCAGGAGCGGGTAAAGAGAGCAGCCACTCCTGGGGCAGCAGCACCTGGAAGTCGCCACGGGCCGAACCCAGGGCCTTGGCATACTCGTCCCGATAGCAGAGCACCAGTGAAGGATCGACCCCCACCATGGGAATGCCCAGCGCCGCTATCTTGTTGAGGAACTGGGCACTGTTGGCCGCGGTGCGGGCAAAGGCACGCAGGAATCCCTTCACGTGCTGGGGCTTGCCGTTGGGCTTGAATGGCAGCAGATAGGGTTGCAGCCCAAGCTTGCTGGCAAGCTTCACCAAGTCCCGCACCACGGGGGCGTCGTAATAACTGGTGAAGGGATCCTGCACTATGAGCACCACGTTGGCACGCTGCTCCGGGCTCATGGCTTCGAGGCCCGGCAGGTCGAAATAGCGCGCCTTGTTGTCATGCAGGGATTCGGCCAGGGTCGGCACCGAGAGCAGGGGCACGTCCACCATGCCGATGCTCTTCTCGGTCGCCTTCTGGGCCCACTCTTTTTCCAGGAAGAAGTTGACCAGTTTCGGCGCCTTGGCCAGCAGGGGGGCATAGCTTTCGACGGTGCCGACGAAGTAATCCTTGGGGCCCCGCAGGTAGCGGCTGTGATAAAGCTGCATGAAACGGGCGCGGAAGGTGGGCACATCCACCTTGATGGGGCACTGGCTGGTGCAGGCCTTGCACGCCAGGCAGCCTTCCATCGCCTCCATCACCTCGTGGGAGAAGTCATACTGGCCGCGGGCGCGGGCCAGGGTGTTGCGAAACTTGTCGACAATGCTCTTGAAGCGCAGACCGCCACTTTGCAGCGCCACCTCCTCGGCCAGGGGATCGAAGCCCTGCTGTGCCAGCTGGCGCAGCCATTCGCGCATCAACCCGGCCCGGCCTTTCGGCGAGTGGCGACGGTCGCGGCTGATCTTGACCGAGGGGCACATGGGAGAATCTGTTTCGAAGGTGAAACAGAGACCGTTGCCGTTGCAATCCATGGCGCGGGTATAGCTTTCCCGCACCGCAATCGGGATCTGGCGGTCAAACTTGCCGCGCTTGGGCCCATCCACCGACACCAGTTCGGCCCCACTGCCATAAGGCATGCAGATCTTGCCCGGGTTGATGCGGTTAGCGGGGTCGAAAGCTCCCTTCACCCGCTGCAACTCCTCCCACAACTCGCCGAAGAAGGCGGGGCTGTATTCGGAGCGAAAACCCTTGCCGTGCTCGCCCCACATCAGGCCGCCATATTTGGCGGTGAGCGCCACCACCTGATCCGAGATGCGCCGCAGCAGCACCTCCTGCTCGGGATCGCACAAGTCCAGCGCCGGGCGCACGTGCAGCACGCCCGCATCGACGTGACCAAACATGCCGTAGTCGAGGCCGTGGCCATCGAGCAGGGCGCGAAATTCCATGATGAAGTCCGCCAGGGATTCCGGCGGCACGGCCGTGTCTTCGGTGAAGGCCACCGGCTTCTTGCGTCCCTCGGCGTTGCCAAGCAGCCCTACCGACTTCTTGCGCATGGCGTAGATGGTCTCGATGCTGGCCAGGTGGTTGCACACCTGATAGCCGATGATGCCCGCCTCGCCACGCGCCAACAGATCGTCGATACGGCGGCACAGCTCGGCCACCTTGGCTTGGTGCTCGCCCTCGTCGGTGTCGGCAAACTCGACGATGTTGAGCCCCTGCAGATCCTTGCCGGGCACGTCCTCAATGAAGGCCTTGACCGAATGCCAGATGATGTCGGCGCGAGCCAGCCCCAGCACCCGTGAGTCCACCGTCTCCACCGACAGGGCCTGCGCCTCCACCATAAAGGGGGCATTCCTGAGGGCTGACGGGAAGCTGTCGTACTTGACGTTGACCAGGGTGCGGTAGCGCGGAATGGCCGTGATGTTGAGTCTGGCTTCTGTGATGAAGCCCAGGGATCCTTCCGAGCCGCACAGCACCCGACTGACGTCCAGGGTGTCGGTCTCGGGGATATAAAGATGCTTGAGATCGTAACCGGTCAGAAAGCGGTTGAGCTTGGGGAAGGTCGCCTCTATGTCAGCGCGCCGTTCCTTGCCGATGCGATAGAGGGTGCGATAGATATCCCCCTCCCGGCTCTCAAGCGCCAGCTTGTCGGCGAGACGCGCGCCATTGACCGGCTCGGTCGCCATGATGTCGCCGTTCTCCAGCACTGCTTTCAGGCCAAGCACGTGATCCGAGGTCTTGCCGTAGACCAGCGACCCCTGCCCAGAGGCATCTGTGTTGACCATGCCCCCCAGGGTGGCGCGGTTGGAGGTGGAGAGATCCGGCGAGAAGAAGTAACCGTGGGGTTTGAGATAGGCGTTGAGCTGGTCTTTCACCACCCCGGCCTGGGCCCGCACCCAGCCCTCTTCCAGATTAATTTCCATGATCTGGTTCATATGGCGCGAGAGATCGACGATAATGCCGCCGCCCAAGGATTGACCATTGGTGCCGGTACCGCCGCCGCGAGGGAAGAAACTCAAGGTTGCGTACTCGGGCCCCTGGGCCAGCTTGAGCATCACCGCAATATCGTCCGCACTGCGCGGATAGAGAACCGCCTGAGGTACAACCTGATAGACGCTGTTATCCGTCGCCATCGCCAACCGGCTTGCATAAGACTTTTCGATATCACCACGAAATGCGCTGCGCTCTAGCAACTCAAGAAACTGCAGGGTTGCGGGTGACAAACTGTCCTGGTAATCGAGTCTCGGGATCATGAATCCTTGTTCCCATCCTTTGCTTGATGCCGGTACTCCGGCGACAACGACCGTTCGGGCCAGCCTCTTCGCGGGCCCCCGAACCAGTCCGCTCACATGTGAGCGGGCAGTATATCAGCTAGAAAACCGCTTGCGCGCGCAATCTTCACCATTTGAAAGGAGGACTTTTATGGCTCATTACAGCCATGTTATCAGTACGCTGATCCGCACCGAAAAACAGGCGCTGACCCTGTCGCTGTTCGGTTGCATCACCTTTGCCATCTTCGGCATCGGCTATGGCCTGTTCGTCGGCTCCAACGCCATCATGCTCGATGGCATCTTCACCCTGTTCAGCATGGGCATGACGGGGCTCGGGCTCATCACAGCCTATCTCGTTACCCGCCCCTCCGATGATCGCTTCCAGTACGGCTACGCCCACTTCGAGCCCATCACCAACGTCATCAACGGCGCCATCATTCTGCTGCTCTGCCTCGGCGCCTTCTACAGCGGCATCACCTCCCTGCTGGCGGGAGGCCGGGAGATCGATCTCGGCCACGCCCTCATCTACGCCGCCGTCTGCACCTTCTTCTGCGCCATCATCTATCGCATCGAAGCCCGGGTCGCCGAGCAGATTGACTCCGAGCTGGTGCGGGTCGACTCCAAGGAGTGGCTGGTGGATACCCTGCTCAGCGCCACCCTGCTGATCGGTTTCGTGGTGGCCATCGGGCTCGACGCCCTCGGCTACGGCCACTACAACCGCTACATAGATCCCGTGCTGGTCACCCTGCTGGCGCTGTGCGCCACCCTGATCCCCATCAAGGTACTGGGTCGCAACCTGCGGGAGGTGTTGAAGATAGCCCCCAAGGGCGATGTGCCCCGGCAAGTTGAGCAGGAGATCGAGGCCCTGCGCCTGCGCCATGGCATCGAGTGCTACAGCCATCTGGCGAAAAGCGGCCGCCGCTTCGATCTGGAATTGAACATTCTGGTGGCGCCGGGGCAGGAGTGGCCCATAGAGCGCCAGGATGCCCTGCGCCAGGAGCTCTGGTCCCGCCTCGGCGATACCCTGGGGGATGCCTGGCTCTCGGTCTGCTTCACCCGCGAGAAGCGCTGGTTGTAAAGACCGGTCGGGGGAGTGCGACCCGGTCGCCTCCCCCTGCGTCCTCACATCTTGATCGCTCTGTGCTTGTCAAATTAATCGCCCTGCGCTTGCCAACGCGCCGATTCCCGCTATCATCAGGGCTCATTTTTAACCCGAGGTTTTATTGCCCATCATGGACAATCCCCGAAGTTGCCCTTCGTTTCTCCCTGTCAAAATGTATCTGTTATTGCTCCACCAGCGCCTCTGAAAACACCCAAGTTTCGTGCTCCCACGGCCATTGTTCGCCGTCACTGACACCCGCTCTGTCTGTTTTTTTATTGAGGTCATTACATGGAATTGCTGCTGGATCCCCACATCTGGGTGGGTCTGTTTACCCTGATCATTCTGGAAATCGTGCTGGGGATCGACAACCTGGTCTTCATCGCCATCCTGGTGAAAAAACTGCCCCCCGCCCAGCGGGACAAGGCCCGCATCATAGGCCTGTCGCTGGCCCTGCTGATGCGTCTGGGCCTGCTGGCCGTGATGTCGTGGCTGGTGACCCTGACCGCCCCCATTCTTCAGCTCGGCGAGCTCGTCTTCTCCGGTCGGGATCTCATCCTGATGGGCGGCGGCTTGTTCCTGCTGTTCAAGGCCACCACAGAGCTGCACGAGCGGCTTGAGGCCAACCCCGAGTCCGGCGGCCACAGCGGCGTCTACGCCAGTTTCGGTGTTGTGGTGGCGCAGATCCTGGTGCTGGATGCCGTCTTCTCGCTGGATTCCATCATCACTGCGGTGGGCATGGTGGAACACCTGGGCGTCATGATGGCGGCCGTGACCATCGCCATGCTGGTGATGGTGCTCGCCTCCAAGCCCCTGACCCAGTTCGTCAACGCCCACCCGACCGTGGTGGTGCTCTGCCTGAGCTTCCTGTTGATGATCGGCTTCAGCCTGGTGGCGGAAGGGTTTGGCTTCCATATTCCCAAGGGCTACCTCTACGCGGCCATCGGCTTCTCGGTGCTGATCGAGTTCTTCAACCAGCTCTCCCAGCGCAGCGCCGAGCGCCACGAGGCCAAGCAGCCCCTGCGCGAGCGCACCACGGCCGCCATCTTCAAGCTGATGGGCAGCAAGGCATATCAGGACAGACCGGACGATGATCTGGATGCGCCGGCACCTGCACCGCTGAGCTTTGGCGAGGAGGAGCGTTACATGGTGACCGGGGTCTTGTCGCTGGCCGAGCGCTCCATCCGCACCATAATGACGCCGCGCTCCGACATGGCCTGGATCGACGTCAACGACTCGCCCGAGGAGATCCGCGCCCTGCTGCAACAAGAGCCTCACAGCCTGTTCCCGGTCTGTGACGGCGATCTGGACGAGATCATAGGCGTGGTCAAGGCGCGGGATCTGCTGTTTGCCCTCAACGAGGGGCAACCGTTGAGCGAGCTGGCCAAGCAGAACGACCCCATCATAGTGCCGCAGACCATCAACGTGATCCGGCTGCTGGCGGAGCTGCGCCAGGCCAAGGGCAGCCTGATCCTGGTCTCCGACGAGTTTGGCGTCATCCAGGGGCTGGTCACCACGCACGATCTGCTGGAGGCCATCGTCGGCGAACTGCCGGACGAGGACGAAACCCCGGACATGGTGCGCGACGGGGAAGGCTGGCTCATCAACGGCAGCACCAACATCCACCATGTGGAACAGGTGCTGGAACACGAGGGGCTGGTGAGCGAGAGCGACGAATACGTGACCCTGGCGGGCATGCTGCTCTCCCACTTCGGCTCCTTGCCCACCCCGGGCCAGCAGTTGCAACTGCAGCAGCTCTGCTTCGAGGTGGTCGAGGTGAGCGAGCGCCGTATCGAACGGGTACGGGTCATGCCGCTGGGGACCTGAGCCCCGGTCACATGAACAAGGAGGGCCGAGCAGGCCCTCTTTTTATGGCGCTGTTTGTTGCACTTTTTATTGCACGACACCGCAGCCAGATCTTCCCCTCCCAGTCCCTCAGCTGCCCGCTGGCGAGCCAGCGAACGCCATCCAGACCCTGTGCCGATGGATTGATGCCATTACTGCAATTCTTTTCTGCAATTACCCCCCTTTTTCACAGCAAGCCGCAGGGCTAGAGTGGCCTCACTCCCACCATGAGGAACTCAAGATGAGCCACGATCACCTGTTCTGCCCGCTGCGTCTGGGCCAGTTGCACCTTAACAACCGTATCGTCATGCCCCCCATGACCCGCTCCCGCGCCAGCCAACCCGGTGATGTGGCCAATGCCATGATGGCCACCTATTACGCCCAGCGCGCCGAGGCGGGCCTCATCATCAGCGAAGGCACCCAGGTAGACCCCATGGGCAAAGGCTATGCCTGGACGCCGGGGATCCACAGCGCCGAGCAAGTGGCCGGCTGGAAGGGGGTGACAGACGCGGTACACGCCAAGGGCGGCACCATCTTCGCCCAGCTCTGGCACGTGGGCCGGGTCACCCATACCGACAACCTGGGCGGCGCCCAGCCCATCTCGTCGTCGGCCATCAAGGCCGTGGGCGTCAGGGTGTTCGTCGATAACGGCAGCGATGCACCCGGCTTCGTGGAAACGGTCACCCCGCGCGCCATGACCCAGCAAGACATAGATGCAGTGGTGGGCCAGTTCCGCCAGGCAGCCCGCAACGCCATGCTGGCCGGCTTCGACGGCATAGAGCTGCACGCCGCCAACGGCTACCTCATCAACCAGTTCCTGGACTCCGAGTCCAACACCCGCACCGACAACTACGGCGGCTCGCTGGAAAATCGCCTGCGCTTCCTGAAAGAGGTGACAGAGGCGGTCAGTGCCGAAATCGGAGCAGACCGCGTCGGGGTGCGCCTCGCGCCGCTCACCACCCTCAACGGCACAGTGGATGCCAACCCGCAGCAGACCTATCTGGCCGCCGCCCGCTTGCTGGGGGAGCTTGATGTCGTCTACCTGCACATCGCCGAGGCGGACTGGGACGATGCCCCCCTGATGCCGGAAAACTTCAAGCAGGGGCTGCGGGACGCCTTCCCCAACACCCTCATCTATGCGGGCAAATACGATGGCGAGCGAGCACGGGCCGCCCTCCAGGCCGGTTGGGCCGACATGATTGGCTTTGGTCGCCCCTTCGTGGCCAACCCGGATCTGCCGAACCGGCTGCGCCACGGCTACCCGTTCGCCCCCCACGATCCGGCCACCCTGTTTGGTGGTGGCGAACAGGGGCTGACCGACTACCCGACCTATCAAGAGGCCACCGAGCCGCAATCGGCCTGATACCGGCCAGCGGCCCCTGTCGGCACATCAGCCTGTCGAAACGCAGCAGGCCCGCCATCACTGGCGGGCCTGCTGTTTTGTGTCGCCGACGCAACCGGCCGCACGAGACTAATAGAGGGCGACCCCGTAACAGGCGGCGTAACTCCTGATCTCCCGGGTGAGCCGTGCCTTGTCCGCCAGGCTGAGCCAGCTCGCCTCGACGGCATTGAGCGACAAGCGGCAGAGCTGATTCATGCTGGCGCCAAGATCATGGGCCAGGGCGTGGAAGTTCGCCGCCATGTAACCGCCGAAGTAGGCGGGATCGTCGGAGTTGATGGTGACGCAGAGCCCCTGCTCCAGCAGGGTGAGCACATTGTGATGGGCCATGCGGTCAAACACCTTGAGCCGGGTGTTGGAGAGGGGGCAGACGGTGAGCGGCAGCCGGGTATCGGCCAGATAGCGCAACAGTTCGGGATCCTCTGCCGAGCGCACCCCGTGATCGATGCGCCGCACCTGCAACTCATTGATGGCCTGCCAGATGTACTCGGCGGGCCCCTCTTCACCCGCGTGGGCCACCACCGGCAGCCCCAGCTCGCGGCAGCGGGCAAACACCCGGGCAAACTTGCTGGGCGGATTGCCCTTCTCCCCCGAGTCGAGGCCGATACCGTGAATGCGGCCGAGGAACGGCATCGCCTCAGCCAGGGTGGCGAAGGCGGCCTCTTCGCTCAGGTGGCGCAGAAAGCTCATGATAAGGCGCCAGCTGATGCCCAACTCCCGCTCCCCCGCCTGCAGCGCGCGTTCGATCCCGCCAAGCACGATGGCAAAGGGCACGCCGCGGGCGGTATGCGTCTGGGGGTCGAAGAAGATCTCCACATGCACCACCTTGTCGGCGGCGCAACGTTCCAGATAGGCCCAGGTGAGGTCGAAGAAATCCTGCTCGGTGACGAGCACGCTGGCGCCCAGGTAGTAGAGATCGAGGAAGGTTTGCAGGCAGTCAAAATCATAGGCGGCGCGCACGCTCTCCACATCGGGCCAGGGCAGGGCCACCCCGTTGCGTTTGGCCAGGGCAAACATCAGCTCGGGCTCGAGCGTTCCTTCAATATGCAGGTGCAACTCCAGCTTGGGCAAACCGGCAATAAAGTTATCCATGATGATGGCTCCATCAACACACAGACCGCGGGATCTGCCACTCGCAGAGCGGATCCCTCCCCTCTTCTGCTCATTGTGCACCTATCTCTGATTGTGGGGGAGACTTGTCATCAAACAGACTTATAATGGCGTCACAAAAACAACATAACTGATTGAAGATATTAAGAGTTGGCGCAACTTTCCGCCGCCTCTTGCGCCTACACAAGGAGTCCCCATGAAGAAAAGTGTCATCTGTGACATCGACGGCGTCATACTGCACAACAACGATCTGGTGCCCGGTGCCGACCGCTTCGTCCATCGCCTGCTGGAGCAGGGCAGCAAGCTGTTGTTCCTCACCAACTACCCGGCCCAGACCCAGAAAGATCTGCAAAACCGCTTCCGCTCCGCCGGGATCGAGGTGCCGGAAGAGTGCTTCTACACCTCCGCCATGGGCACCGCCGATTTTCTCAAACGCCAGGATGGCAAGAAGGCCTATGTGATTGGCGAGGGGGCCCTGACCCACGAGCTCTACAAGGCCGGCTTCACCATCACCGACATAGACCCCGACTTCGTGGTGGTGGGCGAGACCCGCAACTACAACTGGACCATGATGCAGCTGGGGGCCAAGTTCGTCGATCAGGGGGCCCGCTTCATCGCCACCAACCCGGATACCCACGGCCCCATGATGCACCCGGCCTGCGGCGCCCTCTGCGCCCCCATAGAACGGATGACCGGCAAGAAGCCCTTCTACGTGGGCAAACCGAGCGCCTGGATCATACGGGCGGCGCTCAACCGGATGGAGGCCCACTCCGATGACACCGTCATCATAGGCGACAACCTGCGCACCGATATTCTGGCTGGCTTCCAGGCCGGTCTCGAAACCGTGCTGGTGCTCTCCGGGGTGAGCAAGGTGGCGGATATCGATCGCATGCCGTTTCGCCCGAACCACATCTTCGACTCGGTCGTGGACATAGACATCGTCTGATCGCCGGCCCGGGCATGGCGCCGCCATGCCCGTCGTCAGGCCGTCACCAGCATCTAGCCGGGGCTGACCCGCAGCCCCCGAAGGACGCGAAATGGAACCAATGATGATCGCCGTGGCCTTCGGGTGCGGCATGCTGGTCAACCTCATAGGGTTGCCACCCCTGCTGGGCTTTCTGGCCGCCGGCTTCCTCCTCAACGGCATGGGCTATCACAACACCTTGGCACTGAACGAGGTCGCCGATCTCGGGGTCACCCTGCTGCTGTTCACCATAGGTCTCAAGCTCAACGTCAAGACCCTGATGCGGCGCGATGTGTGGGGCACCACCAGCGTCCATCTGCTCTGCTCCACCCTGCTGTTTGCCGTGGTTCTGCTGGTGTGCAAGGGGCTGGGGCTCGCGCTGGCCCTGTCGCTGGACTGGAAGCTGGCGCTGCTGCTCGGCTTTGCCCTCTCCTTCTCCAGCACCGTCTTTGCGGTCAAGGTGCTGGAGGATCGCAGCGACATGAATGCCCTCTACGCCCGGCTCGCCATCGGGGTGCTGGTTATGCAGGATGTGTTCGCGGTGGCCTTTCTGGCGTTTTCCAGCGGCCAGTGGCCCAGCATCTGGGCGCTCTGGGTGCTCGGTTTGCCGCTGCTGCGCCCCTTGCTGTTCAAACTCCTGGAGCGGGCCGGCCACGGCGAGCTGCAGGTGCTGTTCGGGATCTTCCTGGCGCTGGTGGTGGGCGCCGCCGGTTTTGAGGTGGTGGGGCTCAAGCCCGATCTGGGGGCGCTCATCATCGGCATGATGCTGGCCTCGCACCCGGCCGCCGCCGGGCTGGCCAAGGCGCTGTTCAACCTCAAAGACCTCTTCCTCGTCTGCTTCTTCCTGACCATAGGTCTCAACGGCCTGCCGACCCACGATACCATGCTGCTGGCGCTGGCACTGGTGCTGGCGCTGCCGCTCAAGAGCGCGCTCTACTACCTGGTCTACAGCGGTGCCCACCTGCGGGTGCGTACCGCCCTGCTCTCCACCCTGGCGCTCACCAACTTCTCGGAGTTTGGCCTGATCGTGGCCGCCATCGCCGCCAAGGCGGGGTGGATCTCCCACGAGTGGCTGGTCGCCCTTTCACTGGCGCTGGCGGCAAGCTTCATGATCTCGGCACCGCTCAACAGCCAGAGCGAGCGGATCTACCACAGACTCGGCAGCTGGCTGCGCGGGATCCAGGCCAACACCCTGCACCCGGAGGACAGGCCCATCGAACTCGGCGATGCCGAGGTGATCATCCTCGGCATGGGCCGCATCGGCCAGGGCGCCTACTTCGAGCTGGAGAACAAGTACGGCACAGTGATCCTCGGGGTGGAGAACGACAGCGAGAAGCTGCCCACCCTGCGCGCCCAGGGGATGAACGTCATCGAGGGAGACGCCACCGATACCGACTTCTGGGACAAGGTACTGCTCTCCAACCAGGTCAACCTGGTGCTGCTGGCCATGCCCCACCACTCGGGCAATCTCTACGCCATCGAGAAGCTGCGCAGCCACGGCTTTGGCGGCAAGATAGCGGCCATAGTACGCTTCGAGGATGACATAGCCTCCCTGCGCGAACAGGGGGTGGATGCTGTGTTCAACGTCTACGACGAGGCGGGCAGCGGCTTCGCCCGCCACGTCATCAAGCGGTTGCAGCCACGCTGACGACGCTTGGCAAGGTGAGACGTATCGTTTACGTTATGCACAACTGTGTTTAATAAAACGAACAAACGCGGGACCAGTATGGTCCCGCTTTTATATCCTTGCCAAGGAGGCACCATGAAGACCCTCAACGACTGGATCCTGCTCAGCAGCCACCAGGCCGCCCCCGCCCCGCTGATACCCGCCCCCGAGCGCATTAAAGCGGGCAACCCGGCGCAAACTGTCTGGAACCACTACTCGGATCCGAGCCAGCAGTTTCACGTGGGCTTCTGGGCCTGCGAACCCGGCCGCTGGGCCATCCACTACACGGAGCACGAGTATTGCCAGCTGCAGGAAGGGGATGTGGTGATCCACGACAGTCAGGGCGGCCAGCTTGCCCTCAAACCAGGGGATCAGTTCATTATTCCGGCAGGCTTTGTCGGGCAGTGGGAGACACTCACCCCCTGTCGCAAGCTCTATGTGATCTTCGAGCCCGCCACCGCTTGACGCGCGCGTCAAGTCGCCCCTCGGAACCCGCCGCTTGATGCCCCCGTCGACTTGACGTTTGCGGCATGATTTTGTGCGGTTTTCCCGCTTGCAAAAGGTTTTTGCGCTAGGCATTGTGATTGGCGAGGAATGTAAATGGAATTTCGAGCCCGTTCGTGGGGGGCTCCTATAAAAATCAAGAGGATTACCGCCAATGTGTTCTATTTTCGGCATTCTGGACATCAAATCCGATGCAGCAGCCTTGCGCAAATCGGCCCTGGAGATGTCCAAGCGATTGCGTCACCGCGGTCCTGACTGGTCCGGCGTCTACAGCACAGACAAAGCCATACTGGTGCACGAGCGCCTGGCCATCGTCGATCCGGGCAATGGCGCCCAGCCGCTCTACAACCCGGAGCGCACTCACGTATTGGCCGTCAACGGCGAGATCTACAACCACAAGGAACTCGAGAAGAACCTCAAGGTCGACTTCAAGTTCCAGACCCACTCTGATTGCGAGGTGCTGCTGGCCCTCTACAAGGAGAAGGGCCCCGCCTTTTTGGACGATCTCAACGGCATCTTCGCCTTCATCCTCTATGACGCAGAGCAGGATGCCTACCTGATTGGTCGTGACCACATGGGGATCATCCCCCTTTATACCGGTCGCGACGAGCACGGCAACTTCTATGTCGCCTCCGAGATGAAAGCCCTGGTGCCCGTGTGCAAGAGCGTCGAAACCTTCCCGCCGGGACATTACCTGTGGAGCAAGGATGGCGAGCTCAAACAGTGGTACAAGCGTGACTGGATGGAGTACGGCGCGGTCGAGCACAAGGTCAGCGACCGGGCTGAACTGAAAGCCGCGCTGGAAGCGGCGGTCAAGCGCCAGCTGATGTGTGACGTGCCCTATGGCGTGTTGCTCTCCGGCGGGCTGGATTCGTCCGTCATCTCCGCCATCACCAAGATCTATGCCGCCCGCCGGGTGGAAGACGATGGCAAGAGCGAAGCCTGGTGGCCCCAGCTGCACTCCTTCGCAGTCGGCCTGGAAGGCTCGCCGGATCTCGCCGCCGCCCGCAAGGTGGCCGATCACCTCGGCACCATCCACCACCAGATCCACTTCACCGTGCAAGAAGGGCTGGATGCCCTGCGCGACGTCATCTATCACCTCGAGACCTATGACGTCACCACCATCCGCGCCTCCACCCCCATGTACCTGATGGCCCGTTACATCAAGGCGATGGGGATCAAGATGGTGCTGTCGGGCGAGGGCTCGGACGAGCTGTTCGGCGGCTACCTCTACTTCCACAAGGCGCCGAACGCCAAAGAGTTCCACGAGGAGAACGTGCGCAAGCTCGCCTCCCTGCATCTCTATGACTGCCTGCGGGCCAACAAGTCCATGGCCGCCTGGGGCGTGGAGGGTCGCGTGCCCTTCCTCGACAAGGAGTTCATGGACGTGGCGATGCGCCTCAACCCTGCCGACAAGATGTGCGGCAACGGCAAGATCGAGAAGCACATACTGCGGGAAGCCTTCGAGGAGCTGTTGCCCCACGAGGTGGCCTGGCGCCAGAAGGAGCAGTTCTCCGACGGCGTGGGCTACTCCTGGATCGACAGCCTCAAGGCCATGGTCGAGACCGAAGTGACGGATCAGATGTTTGAGGCGGCGGCGTTCCGCTTCCCCGTCAACACACCGCTCACCAAGGAGGCCTACTACTACCGCGCCATCTTCGACGAGCACTTCCCGCTGGAGTCCGCCGCCCGTACCGTGCCCTACGGCAAGTCGGTCGCCTGCTCCACTCCGACTGCTCTTGAGTGGGATGCCAAGTTCAAGGAGATGGCAGACCCCTCCGGTCGCGCCGTGATGGACGTCCACCAGCAGAGTTACTGATCCGCTGACGGATATCCTGGCCAACCAGCCAACAACAAAGCCCCTCGCGAGGGGCTTTATTTTTTGGCCATGGCGATGGCGCTCGTCAGCTCAGCTGGCCGATGTTGCCGCGTTGAGCGACATCAATCCTTTTTCGCCTTGTTGGCAAAGAAGATATCGGCCTGAATATCCTGAGTGCGGACGGTGAAGACCTGGTTGGTCAGATCGTCGGTCAGTGCTTCCGCATCCTTCATCACCCGCAGATTGAAGTCGTTGAGCATACGGTTGGCGGCGGCCTTGTCTGCTTTGACCGTTTTCAGATAGCTGGCTTCCATCTCTTTCTGCTCGTTGGCGATCTTCGCCTCCCAGCTCTGGTAAGCCTGCTTCACCATGGGCGCCAGCTTGGGGTAATCCGTCATCACCAGGGTCTGCAGTTTGCGATATTTCCAGTAGATGGAGTCGCTGTCCGCCTTGTCGCTGCCCAGGGCATAGTGGGCTGGATAGGCCTCCAGACCGCTGTAATAGGGAACGAAGGCGGTCAAGTCCGCCATGCCGAGGCCCACATAGGTCACCTCCCCCACCTCGCGCGGCATCCAGGGGCGCACCTGCATCACATGGGCCTCGTAGGTGCGAAATACGCTGATGGGGCGCCACGGCTCCTGGCCATTCAACCCTTTGCCGTAAGGATCGTGCTCGGTGCCGTCATAGTGATTGCGCAGCACCGCCTTGACCTCATCCAGGGTCATTTTCTTCTCGGGGGTCAGGGTGATCGGAAACTGGCGACCGGCCTCCACCGCCTGCTTGAGCGAGGGGTTGAACATCTGCTGTATGGTCCAGACCCGGGGATCGTTATAGGTGCGATCCCGCTCGTCGTCACGGGTATAGGCTTTCGAGAAATTGAACTTCCCATCCCTTTGTGGCTGGTAGAGCCCCTTTTCGGTGGCAAACTCGACCAGATTTTTCGAGCCCATCATGTCGGCACTCTTGGGATCGTACTGCTGCAGGCGACCCTGATTGCCAGAAGCAAAATACTGGTCCTTGGGCAGGCGCTGCGCCATCCAGTGGTGACCGGTGGCTGTCTCCAGATACCAGAGCTCGTTGTCATCCACCACGGCGACGCCAAACCCCTCCCCCGCCCCCAGGGTCTCTATGATGTTGCCCAGCAGGGCGACCGCCTCGCGGGCCGAGGTGGCGCGCGAAAGCAGCACATCGGGAATATCATCCTCGGTGATGCCCTTGTCCTCGACATAGGGATCGAAGGCGAGCGCCTCGGGTGAAGCGAAAATGGATTCGGTGCCGCTCACCCCGACGCCTTTCTCGTTGAAGCCTGTTGCGCCGTGCAGCTGGGTCTTCCAGTTCGGCACAGTGGTGTAACGCAGGGAGTTTTTCGGCAGGGGATAGCTGAAATCATTGGCGCCGTTGTGGGCTTTGGAACTGTGCACACCGCTCTGCCCCTGTTTCGCCGGATGGATCACGAAATGCTGGGCTTTCAGCGCATCGCTGTCGGCGCTGCGGGCCACCATCATGGAGCCATCGGCGCTGGCCTCGCTGCCGACCAGCAAGGTGGTACAGGCGAACGCCGACGAGAAGAGAGCAAGGTTGATGGAGAGTGCGACGACGCACTTCTTGAAGGAATGCATGATATCTCCTTGTTGCAAAATAAACGTGAAATGCCCCTTCCCATCTAGTGATGGATATAGCTGACAGGGTGACACGCTCGATAAACCTGAATGCCATGCGCCATGTCGACGGGTTATCAATGCCGCTAACTGTTGATGCCCATGACAATTTTCAAAGGAAGGTTAATTCTCGATACGCAACCGGTTCGCATCTATTATGGGTGCGACGATGTTAGGTTTTATCGACTATCACAAACGTGATAACAGGCTCAAAACACCAAAAAAATATTAAATATCAATTTAAAGTATCGATATGCACAACCAACACAGCGCAAGCATGACACTTCCCGGCGCTCGCCAAGGAGTGAGCTGAACCACAGCTGTATCACCAACACAGATGGAACCTCAGCAAAACAATATTTTATATATGGGTTCGGTCAAATATACAGAGATATGAAATCCACCTTTATCGCCAGCGTGACGGGTATTATGTCCCATGGCACTGAATACCAGCGCGCACATGACGGCCGCGTATTATTCGCCATTTTCCCGCATCAATATCCCAAGGGACGGGAGCTGTATTCCACTCTCCTCATTTCATTCCCTGAAGCAGCCAGCGGCCAACACGGCCACACCGACAAAGGCACCTTTCTGACCCATCATTCCCATTTTTCGCATATGCCCTGCCACTCTTGCCGCTTGGCGAAGGGGTTCGCTCGTGTCACATTGTTGCGGCTTGGAAGCAACGAACAACAACACAAGGAGAAAAGGATGAAGCGACTGCTATTGCCGCTGCTGCTGGGCACGGCCCTGTTCCATGGCGAGGCGTACAGCGCCGGCCATCTCTGGGCCAGCACACTGCCCGATTACAGCCAGGGGTATGACGAGCGGCGGGATCCGGCGCAGGATCTGGCCGCCGCCACCGCCAAGGCGCAGAGCGAGGGCAAGAAGGTGTTGCTGCTGGTAGGCGGTGAGTGGTGCAGCTGGTGCCAGGAGATGAACCACTTCCTGGACCGGGAGCCAGCCCTTGCCAGCCAGTTCAACCAGACCTTCGTGGTGGTCAAGGTGAACGTCAGCAAGGCGAACAAGAACGAGCCCTTCCTAAAACGCTACCCCGAGTATCTTGGGGTGCCCCACTTCTACGTGCTGGATGCCAAAGGCAAGCTGCTGGAGTCTTTCAACACCGGGCTGCTGGAGAAGGGAAAGAGCTACGACGAGGCGAAATTCGGCAAGTTTATCGCCTTCTTCCAGCCCAAGACGGCCCGCAGCTGACCCGCCAATCGATGAAATCCTGTCATGGATAAGCCCAGACTCACCACACAAGGACGAAGAGATGATACGGATATTGGGCAAGGCCTCGTCAATCAATGTGCGCAAGGTGCTGTGGACCTGCGCCGAGACGGGTCTCCCTTTCGAGCTGGAGGAGTGGGGAACAGGCTTCAAGCCTACGGATACCCCCGAATTCCTGGCAATGAACCCGAACGCCATGGTGCCTGTCATTCAGGATGGCGACTTCACACTGTGGGAATCAAATACCATCATCCGCTACCTGGCGGCGCGCTATGGTGAAGCCGCTCTCTATCCAGTCGAGGCACGCGCGAGGGCCATGGTCGATCAATGGATCGATTGGCAAGCATCGGATTTGAACGCCGCCTGGCGCTACGCATTCCTGTCGCGGGTCAGGCATTCGCCCTTGCATCAGGACAGCCGGGCACTCAGCGCGGGATGTGCGGATTGGTCCAGATACATGCAGATCCTGGATCGGCATCTCCAGGCAACCGGTGCTTATGTGGCTGGGCGCCGCTTCTCGCTCGCGGATATTCCCATCGGCCTGTCGGTCAACCGCTGGCTGGAAACACCGTTTGACCGGCCACCACTGCAGGCAGTGAATGACTACTACCAGCGATTGAGTGAACGGCCCGGCTTTCGCCTGTATGGATGCAACGGGACGCCATGAGGTGAATCGAGCGGGAGGGGGACAACAGCGTTGAGCAGTGCGGGTTGGGCCTGTGTCATGCAGCCCAACCCGCATGCACAATATCAGACCTGCGCATCCGGCTGCTGCTCTGGGGCGGCCTTGATAAAGGCCTGCAGTTGCTCGCAGTTGGCGACGATGCGGGCGATGGTGGGGTACTCATCCAGAGTCATGTCGTAGCGACGGGCGTTGTAGACCTGGGGCACCAGCATGCAGTCGGCCAGGGTCACCTCGTTGCCGACGCAATAGACGCCTGCCGTGGTCATCAACAAGGGTTCGAGCACCCTGAAGGTCTCGTCAATCCAGTGGCGATACCAGGCATCACGCTGCGCCTTGCCCAGCCCCAGCTCCTGCTCCAGATAGTTGAGCACCCGCAGGTTGTCGAGCGGGTGCGTGTCGCAGGCGATCATGTTGACTATCTGACGCACCCTGGCTCGCGCCTGGGCGGCCGAGGGCATCAGCGGATAGGCGGGATAGGTCTCGTCGAGGTACTCCATGATGGCAACCGACTGCCCGAACTGCACATCCCCGTCGATGAGGAAGGGCACCAGCCCCTGGGGGTTGATGCGATGATAGGCCTTCTCGCGCTGCTCGCCCTGCCGCAGGTTGACTGGGTGATGCTCGTAATCGAGCCCCTTGAGCTGCATCACGATCCGCACCCGATAGCTTGCCGATGAACGCCAATATCCAAACAACTGCAACATAATCTGTCCCTGTGTTGGCAGGTGCAAGGGCACCTGCCGTTCACCAGTCGGCCCTGTGCCCGCACTGGCTCCTTCACGTCATCTGGCTGACATCCTGTTGCGTGACTTTTTGCAAAATGGTGCCAAACAGACTCATCCCGTTGCGATCCTGCATCGCGATGGACACTGTATCACCAAAGCGCAGAAAGGGTGTAGTGGCTTGACCTGACTCGATAATTTCCAACATGCGCAGCTCGGCGAGGCAGGAGGATCCGGCACTGCGGTCATAGTTGGAGACTGTCCCCGAGCCTATGATGCAGCCCGCCCCGAGCGGCCGGGTTTTGGCGGCGTGGGCGACCAGCTCGTGGAAGTTGAAGGTCATGTCCACCCCGGCATTGGGGGCACCAAACAGGGCGCCGTTGAGATAAGTTTCCAGCGGCAGATGCACCTTGCCCTCCTGCCAGTCGCTCCCCAGCTCGTCCGGGGTGATGGCCACCGGCGAGAAGGCGCTCGACGGTTTGGACTGGAAGAAGCCAAAGCCCTTGGCAAGCTCGCCCGGGATCAGGTTGCGCAGGCTCACGTCGTTCACCAGCATCAGCAGCTTGACGTGGGCGGCCGCCGCCTGCGGGCTCGTCCCCATGGGCACGTCGTCCGTGATGATGGCCACCTCCGACTCGAAATCGATACCCCACTCCTCGGAACCCATGACGATTGGGCCGCGAGGTGCCAGGAAGCAATCCGAGCCGCCCTGGTAGATCAGGGGATCGTGCCAGAAGCTTTCCGGCATCTCGGCGCCGCGGGCCTTGCGCACCAGCTCCACATGGTTGACGTAGGCGCTGCCGTCGGCCCACTGGTAGGCACGGGGCAAGGGCGAGAGGCATTCACTCTCATCAAACGGGAAGGCATCGGCACAGGAGCCATCGTTGAGGGTCTGATAGACAGCGGCCAGCTTGGGCTCGGTCTCGGCCCACTCATCGAGGGCCGCCTGCAGGGTGGGGGCGATGGACGCCACCCGCACCGCACGGCTCAAATCCCGACTGACCACTACCAGGGCGCCATCGCGCTTGCCGTTGTTCAAGGTTGCAAGTTTCATAAAAATCCTTATTTGCCGTTAGCAGTCATGAGGTCCGGGCGCTGCCAGCTGCTGACGTAGCGCGGGTTCTCCACCCCTTCGCACAGGCCGCCAACATTGAGCGCATCGCGGGTATCCAGCATCACGGCCACCTCATCGGTGAACTTCTTGGCATAGGCCTGCCCCGCCGCAAACGCCTTGGGATGGGGGCCATGGGTGAAACCGGCTGGGTGGAAGGTGACCATGCCCCGCTCGATATTGTCCCGGCTGAAGAAGTCCCCGGCGTGGTAGAAAAGCACCTCGTCGTAGTCGTCATTGCTGTGATAGAAGGGCACCTTGAGGGCGCCGGGGTCGCTCTCTATGGGGCGCGGCACGAAGGTGCAGACGACGAACCGGCTCGCCACGAAGGTGGAGTGGGCCGAGGGCGGCAAGTGGTAGCGGTGGCTCATCAGCGGGCGAATGTCGCGCCAGTTGAGTCGCACCACGCACAAGTCCCCGTGCCAGCCCAGCGCATCCAGCGGGTTGAAGGGCCAGGTGATGACGGAGACCTGGTTGTGGCGCTTGACCTGCAGCGACCAGGGATTTTCATCCTGCTGGGCCAAAAAGGCCGGGTCTATGGCGGGTACATCCAGCGCCGCCGGATCGAAGATGGCGTGATTGCCCACCAGCCCCTTGTCCGGCAGCTGATAGCTGTCGTTGGTCGCCTCTATCATCAGGATGAACAGGGGCGCCGTGGGTTCGATGCGCCACATGGTGCCACGGGGGATCACCACATAGTCGCCGTCCCGCAAGGTCAGGTGGCCGTAGTCGCAGTAGAACTCCCCGCTCCCCTCGTGGATGAACAGCAGCTCGTCGCCGTCGGCGTTGCGCACCAGAAACGGCATCGCCTCCTGCAGGCGCCACATCCGGTAGCGGCAGTGGGCATTGTGCAGAATATCCGGCATCACCCAGGGAGAGAGCGAGCTCACCTCCTCCTGCAGACCGTTCAAGTCAAACGCCCTCGGCCGCAGCGGCCCCTCCCAGTTGGTCCAGTCGGTGGGAGCGTGCTTGTGGTGCATGTGGGTGGCGGGGCCGAAGAAACCGGCCCGCCCCAGTTCACGCTCGTAGATGGCCTGCTCCGGCAGATCGGCATGAGCCTGGCGGGAGTGGGTCCCCTCCCGATGGGGAAAACTTATCCAGTTACGCATCGCCAAATACCTCGCATGAGTGGAGCACGGTTCGATGAAGTCGGATCCCGTTACGCATCGCTGGGCTCTCCGCTCAAGACGCCACGGCGGATCTGATCCAGTTCAATGGATTCGAACAGTGCCTGGAAATTGCCCTCGCCGAACCCCTCGTTGCCCTTGCGCTGGATGATCTCGAAGAACACCGGGCCTATGACGGTGTCGGTGAAGATCTGCAACAGGATGCCATCTTTCGTCGGCGAGCCGTCGATCAGGATCCGCAGCGCTTTGAGCGCCTCCAGATCCTCCTGATGGCCCTCGACCCGGCTATTGACCTTCTCGTAGTAGGTGTCCGGCGTCGGCATAAAACCGGTACCGCGGCCACGCAGGGTGCGTATGGTCTGGTAGATGTCGCTGGAGGCCAGGGCTATGTGCTGGATCCCCTCCCCCTTGTACTGACGCAGGTACTCCTCGATCTGGGACTTGTCGTCGGAGGATTCGTTGATGGGGATCCGAATTTTGCCGCAGGGGGCCGTCATGGCACGGGAATGGAGGCCGGTCAGCTTGCCTTCGATGTCGAAGTAGCGAATTTCGCGGAAGTTGCCGATCCGCTCATAGAAGTTCGACCAGACATCCATGTTGCCGCGCTGGACGTTGTGGGTCAGGTGATCTATCTCGTAAAGCCCGGCATCCACCTCGGCCATGCGTGCCTGCCAGTCCGGGTAGAAGACGAAATCCACGTCATAGATGGAGCCCTTGTCGCCGTAGCGGTCGACAAACGACAGCGTGCTCTCGCCTATGCCGTAGATGGCGGGGATGTTGAGCTCCATGGGCCCTATCTTGCCGACGAAGGGCTTGGCGCCCTTGGTGATGGCAAACTGCTGGGCCTTGCCCGCATCGCTCACCCGAAACGCCATGCCGCAGACGCTAGGCCCGTGCAGGCTGGCGAACTGCTCCGCCTGGGAGTGGGGCTCGGCGTTGACCACGAAGTTGATATCGCCCTGACGGTAGAGCCAGCACTGCTTGTGCTTGTGCTCTGCCACCTCGGCGAACCCCAGCGAGACAAACAACGTCTTGAGGGCGGCAATGCCTTTGGCATCCGGTGCCGTGTATTCGACGAATTCGAAACCATCGGTGCCGAGGGGATTGATGGTATGGGAACGGGAAGAAGAAGTGGTCGTCATGAGGCGCTCCTTGCTGTTGGCTGATGACTGAAAGTGGTTAAAACGGGTTAACGCAGCGACGCACGGCCAGGCCGGCCACTCCGTCAATCGATCCATTGTTAACAACTTGTTTCATTAGAAGCAGGTGCGTAGCAGAAGAGAAGAGGCGGGTTCCAGATAGTTTCCCCGACTCCATCGCCAAAAAATGTAAATAGATTGTGACATTGATGCCGCAGCCTTGCGGATCGCCCCACGGCGACCCGGCGGGCTGTCAGCTTTCCCTTACAGCCGCCACTGTTTGAGCACTATGTGGGGCAAGTGAGCCCGTGCTGTTTGCAGGCGCCCCGGGGTGGGATTGATGAGCCAGGCCTGTGCGCCCTGCGCCAGTAGCGGCAGATCGTGCAGGCTGTCGCTCAAGGCCAGCGTCACAGTGAGGGCGCGGATCTCGGGCAGTATCTTGTGCCGGCCGTGGCAGTAAAAACGCGGTATCAGACCGCCGTAGCGGTAGTGCATCCGGGAGCCCAGGGTACGATGGGGCAGCGTGCCGGGCAGTTGCTGATAGAGCTGGCCTCGTACCAGGGCACGAGGGCTGGCGGAGATCACCCAGCAGCGCTCGTGCACGTCCACCAGCAAGGTGCGCGCCTCGCGAAACAGGCCTGGCCGGATACGGCAATAGGCCCGCACCAGCTTACGCCAGCCAAGGGGCGAAAGCCCCAGGGTGATGGCCCACCAGATCAGCGAAATCCCCCGCCTGCGCTGGCTGGGTACAAGGTACACCAGGCCGCCCAGCGCGATCACCGGCAGCAACAACAACGACCAGAGGCGGCGACGCAATATGTAACGCAGCAGGCCGGCGTGGCTGTCGCCCGGGGCCAGGGTGTCGTCAAAATCCGCTAGGATCCAGCCGCTGGCGGGCACCCGGCTCTCCGGCACCGTCTGAGCACCGCTCATTCGCTCAAGCCCGCGATGGCGGCATTGAGCTCGGGCAGGAGAAACATCTCCCCCTCATCAGGGGGGCAAATAAAATCAAACGCCTCATCTGCCAGGGTGAAACTCAAGCGCCAGGCGTGCAGGTAGCCGCGTTCGGCCGCCGTGCCGCCGTAGCGCTCATCCCCCAGAATGGGCGCCCCTATGCTTTTGAGGGCAACCCGGATCTGATGGGTCTTGCCGGTCTGGGGCTTGATGCGGTAGAGCCGCAACCCCTCGCGCACCGGCACTGAGTCAAACCAGCTGATGGCGGGGTTGTCCAGGCTGCGCGCCAGCATCCAGCTGCCACCACGCCCTTTTTGCATATCCCCCTTGACCCAGCCCTGCTTCTTCTTGGGCTTGCGATCGGAGAGGGCCAGATACTGCTTGCTCACCTGCCGATCCGCAAACGCCATGCTGAGCGCCCGGTTCGCCGCCGTGGTGCGCGCCAGCAACACCAGCCCTGAGGTCATTTTGTCGAGCCGATGGACGGGATAGAGGACAGACCCGGTGTCGGCCTTGACCCGGCTGACCAGACCCGGATTGAGCAGGCCGGACTCATCGGTCTCGTCATGCATGCCAAGGCCGGGCCCCTTGTTGATCACCATGAAATCTTTGTGCTGCGCTAGTATCCGGTACATCAATAACCCTTTAGAATCTGTTTCATTACAAGAATATGACCCTCTCAAGGGGTCGCACCCCATGAACACTCAGAACAAGACTCGCACGGATGAAGAGATGCTTGCTTTGGTTGCTGCTGATTGGCGCCAGTCACGCCATGCCCCTACGGGCCAGCGAATCCCCGCTTGAAGCGCCGGAACATGTGGTGCTCCAGCTGCGCTGGCTGCACCAGCCCCAGTTCGTTGGCTATCACATGGCCAAGGCCAAGGGCTTCTATGCCATGGCCGGACTGGACGTGGAGATAAGGCCGGGTGGCAAGGGCATAAGCCCGGTGGAGGAGGTGCAAAGCGGTCGCGCCGACTTTGGCGTGGGCAACACAGAGGTGCTGACCGCCTATGCCAAGGGCACGCCCTTGCTGGCGCTCGCCTGCGTCTTTCAACACTCCCCGTCCATCTTCCTGGCCCGCCGTGACAGCGGCATTCTCACCGTTGATGGCATGCGTGGCAAACGGATCATGATGTTTTCCGCCCATCAGGACGCCGAGTTGCTGGCCACCCTTTACTATCAGGGCCTCAATGAACACCAGCTCACCCCGATCCAGACCTCGGTCAATATCGAGGATCTCATCGAGGGCCGGGTCGATATCTTCAACGCCTACCTCAGCAACGAGCCCTTCTATCTGGAAGAGCGCGGCATCCCCGTCTCCGTCATCAATCCCCGCAATTACGGCATCGACTTCTACAGCGACATACTGTTCACCACCCAGGCGCAGGAGCAGGCCCACCCGGGCCGGGTGGCGCGTTTTCGCGCCGCCAGCCTCGAGGGGTGGCGCTATGCCCTCGCCCACCCCCAGGAGGCCATAGCCCTGCTGCGCAAAGAGTATGGCGTCAACCGCAGTCAGGCCCACCTGGAGTACGAGCTGCAGGTGAGCAAGGAGATGATCCAGCCGCTCTATGTGGAGATCGGGTATATGAACCCGGATCGCGTCACCCACATAATGCAGCAGCTGGCCGAGATCGGCCTCATTCCCAAGCCGGTGCCGCTGACCGGCTTTCTCTATCAGGCCCCCTCCGAGCAATGGGTCTTCTGGCGCCCCTGGTTTTTGCTGAGTCTGACGGCTTGCGCGCTGATCCTGCTGCTGGCAGTCTACCTGCTGGTGTGCAACAAGCGCCTCAATCGCGAGATTGCCCTGCGCCAGCAGCGGGAAGAGGAGATATTGCAGCTGGCACGGCGAGATCCCCTCACCGGCCTGCCCAACCGGCTGAGCCTGATGGAGCGGCTGGAGGCGCAGATCATGAGCCCCAGCCCAGGTTGTCTGCTGTTTTGCGATCTCAACAACTTCAAACAGGTCAATGACGGCTTTGGCCACAGCCACGGGGATGCCATCCTCTGCCAGCTGGCGGAGCGGATCACCCGCAGCCTCAACCACCAGCGCTTCTTTGCCAGGCTGGCCGGTGACGAGTTCGTGCTCTTGCTGCCCGATCAGGATCTGGGCGAAGCCGAGACCATAGCCGAGGTGATCCGGATGGCCATGGCCCAGCCTTTTCAGGTCAACGAGCATCTGCTGGCGGTCGGCATCAGCGTCGGGATCAGCCAATACCAGCCGGGGTGGCGCGCCGAGCAGTGGCTGATCCACGCCGATCGCGCCATGTACAACGACAAGGGGATCGAGCTGGCCCCCGCTAATGCCGGCCAGGGGTCAAGCTCTGCCTGACTGATGGCGTCAGACCCGCTCCAACGCCACAAGGCCACCGCGGGGTGGCCTTGTGGCTATCAACACCAAGGGCGCAGGTAGGCTTAGCCGAAGGTCTGCCCCAGGGATTTGAGCTGTCTGGCCTTGGTCAGCAGGATCTCGCTCGACTCGTCCACATCCTGCATCTTGTTGCTGTTGGCGTGGGAGTGCTGGGAGATGAGGTTGACGTTCTGGCTGATGTCCTCGACCACCGCCTGTTGCTGCTCCGCCGCCGCCGAGATCTGGGCCGAGAAGTCCATCACCAGTTCGATTTCGGCCAGCACCTGATGCAGGCTGCCGGAGCCCTGCCGGGTCATCTCCACGCAGGCCTGGGTCTGTTGCAGGTTGTTCTGCATCATCCCCTTCCAGCCATTCAGGGTGCGCTGGATCTGGCTGATGCTGCTCTGGATCTGCTCGGTCGCCTTGTGGGTACGGGTCGACAGGGTGCGCACCTCGTCCGCCACCACAGCAAAGCCCCGCCCCTGCTCACCCGCCCTGGCCGCTTCGATGGCAGCGTTGAGCGCCAGCAGGTTGGTCTGATCGGCTATGCCCTGGATCTCCCCCATCAGTACCCCGATGCGATCCGATTCGCTGGCCAGCGCCACCGCCGAGGCAAAGGCGTGCTCCGCCTCCGTCGCCAGCTCGGTGATCTTGCGTTCCGTGTCGATGAGTTGGCGATCCGTGTGCTGGCAATGTGTCTTGGCCTGGGCTATCTGGCTGTTGGTGTCCTGGATGTTGCGGGCTATCTCCTGCGCCGTGCTCGCCATCTGCGTGATGGCGGCCGCCATCTGCTGGGTCTGGGCATCCTGCTCGGCAATGTCCGAGCTGGCCTCGCTGGAGGCACTCTTCAGGTGCACCGCCAGATCCTGCAGGGCGTGGGTGGCATCATCCACCCGCCCCAGCACGGTCCGGATGCGGGCCTGCAGCAGCTTGATGTGAAAATCGGCGATGGCGCTCGGCTCCTGCCCCGAATAGATGAGCCGGGTCAGGCTGTCATACTCCTCGGCCAGTTGCTGCAGGTAACGCGGGGTGGTGATGAGCTCGTGGCGATAGCTCAGGCCCAGCAGCACCAGCGGCAGCGCCATATAGAGCGGCGCCCAGGAGCCAAGCTGCACGGCCCCCAGCCAGGCCAGCGCCAGCAGCCCAGCCCCGGCGACCCCGTGGCGCAGCCGTGACAGGGAGAGACGGGGCTGGCGACCCCCTTGTTCGGCGGCGCGCAAGCGGGCATAGGTGCGGGCGGCAATGGCCTTCATCTGCGGATCCGCGCGGCAGCGCACCGACTGGTAACCGTTGACCTTGCCCTGCTCGAAGATAGGGGTGACATAGGCATCCACCCAATAGTAGCGGCCATCCTGGCAGCGGTTCTTCACCATGCCGCGCCACGGCTGGCCCTGCTTGAGCTTGCCCCACAGATCGGCAAACGCCGCCTTGGGCATGTCGGGGTGGCGCACCATGTTGTGGTGCTGGCCGACCAGTTCGGCGCGGCTGTAACCGGCCACCCGGCAGAAATGATCGTTGGCGTAGGTGATCACGCCCTGCAGATCCGTGGTGGAGACCAGCTGTTCATCGGCAGGGAAATCCACTTCCTGATCAACAAGATGGGTCTTTTGTTCACGCATGTCGCACTCCCTTCTGAGCCATTGCTCAACAAAGTGTTGGGAAGTGGTCAGACCCTGTAAAGGGCGGCATGAGCAGAGTGTGACAAGGGATACCTAAACAACATTTAGCAGGAAGAGTGGCCGAACATGAGCTAGCGCCCCCGTCAGGTCAGACCATTACTGCCAGGAGAGGTGACTGGTGATGGCCTTGAACAGCACCGGATAATCGTCCTCGAAATGGTGTGAACCGGGCAGGGTCACAGTGGTCACGTTGGGCTGCAGCAACCGGGGGCAGAGCCGCACGGAGGAGTCGTCATCCGCCCCCTGCACGCAGAGCATGGGCAGAGAGTGGATGGCATTGACCTCGGGCTGGGTGGGGTAACTGCCTGCCTTGTCGTGGGTCACCATGTCGCTGACATGGATCTCGAAATCGGAGGCGGTCGAGGGGGAGAGCATCACGGCCCCCACCAGGCTCTTGCGATAGGGCTCGGGCAGCCGGTTGATGACGAAGGGCACTATCTCGGCCCCGAAGGAGAAGCCCACCAGCAGCCAGCGCTGGCGCCCCCAGCGGGACTGGTAATCCGCCAGCACGCGCACCAGATCGGCGGTAACCTGCTGCGGATCCTTCTTCTTCCAGTAGTAGGTGAGCGAGCTCCAGCCCACCACCGGCATGCCGTGTTGCTGAAACTGGGCACTCAGCCCCTTGTCGAGCGCCGCCCAGCCACCATCCCCGCTGAGAAACACCACCATGGGCGCCGCCGAGGCTTGCGCCACCGGCAGCTCCACCAGACCCAGATCCTCTTTCACCGACGCGGCAAAGAGCGGAAATGCACAGCACACCAACAGCAATAACAGGGCTCTCATGGCCGACTCCTATTTCTTTATCAGCCCGAACGGGCCTCGGCTTATCAGGGAAATCAAGTTCGTCAGGGTTCTGGGCAGCACCAGCTTGCCGGTGCAGAGCAGATAACGGGGCTCCCAGCGCGGGGAGAACTTCTCCTTGTAGCGTCTGAGCCCCTGGAAATTGTAGAAACGGCTGCCACGGGTAAAGATGGTGTTGCCAAGCCGGGTCCAGTAACCGCTCAAGGGGTGGTCGTTGAAGCCGGACATGGGCGCCATGCCGAGGTTGAAGCTGGCATAGCCCTCGGCCTTGCCCCACAGCAGCAGCTCGACGAACAGAAAGTCCATGATGGGCGCCGTGCCCGTGTCCAGGCTGTAGCGCATCAGATCGATGGAGAGGCTCTCCTTGTTGTCGCTGACCCAGAGGTTGGCGAAACCGACTATCTGCCCGCTGTGCCGCACCAGAGCTGCCGGGCTCAGGCTGAGGTAGTCGGGTTCGAAACTGCCGACCGAGAAGCCTTTCTCCTTGCCCTGCTTGCTCTGCAGCCAGGTATCGGAGACCTCCTTCAACCTGGGCAGCAGCGCCGGTACCTGCTCTGCCGCCGCCACCTCGAACGACAGCCCCTCCCGCTTGCCCTTGGCATGGCTCTGGCGCAGGTTGCGCAGCCGGCTGCCGGCCAGATCGAAGCCCGGCAGATCGACGATGGCCTCCTCCCCCAGCTTGAACGGGATCAACCCCAGTTCGAGATAGAACGGCAGGTAGCGGGCCGACACCTGATAGAACACCGGGCTGGCATCGTGCTGATCGCACAACTCGCGAAACTGCCACAGCAGCTCCTCGATAAGCTCGGGCTGGCCGATGGGATCCCCCATCACGATCCAGCCATTCCCCTCGACGCCATACATGAGAAACGCCTCGCCGCCGGGGTGAAACAGCAGCGACTTGTCACCAAGCTGGGCCAGGTAGCCATGACAGCCCCCTTCGCGCACCACCAGCGCCTGGGCCCGGGCCAGCTCCTCCGGCTCCGGCTTGCGACCCGAGACCCGCAGCGGCGCCAGCAGTTGCGCCACCCCGACCACGGCCAGCACGGCCACCACGCTGCCCATGGCCCGCAGGCCACGGGAGGCGGCGCCATGGGGCGAGAAGTGGAACCAGAGGGCGTGGTCATACTCCACCTGGCGGTAGGAGAAGAGCAGCAGCCAGAGCGCCCCCAGCAGCACTGCGCCCACCGAGATGAGCCAGCCCGGGGTGAACTGGGCGTGGAGCAGGGAGCCCTTGCGATAGAACAGGGCGCGACAGGGGGTGATGATGAGCAAAAACAGCCCGAGCAGCAGGGCAGATTCCCAGTCAAACCCCTTGAGCAGGGAGAAGATCATCCCCAGCGCCAGCAGCAACTGGGTGATGCGAAACGCGGCATCGTGGCGCCGGTAGAGGCTGCGCGCCAGCAGGATCAACAGCGCGCCGCTGACGCTGCCGAGCACATGGGAGAGCTCCAGCAGGTGCAGCGGCAATACCTGCAAGAGGATCTCGATGCGCCCGCGCATGGTGGGGATCATGCCCGAACAGAGCAGCAGGCTGCCCGCTGCAAAGGCGCCCAGGCTGATCAGCGCCGGCAGAAACTCGCGCACCGCCGCCATTATGCCCTGCAGGCGGCTCCAGCGGGCCCGCTGTTGCAACAGCTCCTGGCTGGTAAACAGCAGCAGGGCACAGAGGAAGGGCAGCACGTAATAGATGCAGCGATAGAGCAGCAGGGAGGCCAGCAGCTTGTCCACCGGCAGATACTTGGCGAGCAGCAGGCTCATGCTCGCCTCGAACACCCCGATCCCGCCGGGCACATGGGCCAGTACCCCGAGGAAGCTGGCCAGCACGAAGGCGCTGAGCAGCACGGGATAGGGAACGCTGTCCGTCGGCAGCAACACATAGAGCACGGCGGCCGCCGCCATCCAGTCCAGCAGCGCCACTAGCAGTTGCAGCAGTCGCGTCCTGAACACAGGCAGCACCAGTTGGTGGCCGCGCCAGGTCAGCGCCGGTTTTGGCCAGAACAGGTAGGCCAGCACGACCAGCAGCGCCATTCCCCCCGCCAGATTGAGCAGCCGATCGGCCCACAGCGGCCAGCTCGGCAACAGGGTGGAGGCCTGCCCCACCAGCAGGGCGCTGCCACCCCAGGCCAGCAGGCCGAGGAAGAAGGTGACTGAGCAGAAGACGATGACCCGGGCCACCTCCCCGGTGCCGAGCCCGAGCGAGGAGTAGATGCGATAGCGCACCGACGAGCCGGTCAGCAGGGCAAACCCCAGGGTGTTGGAGAAGGTGTAGGCGATGAAGGAGGTGACCCCCACCTGCTGCCAGGGCAGGCGCTTGCCGAGGGCATGCACCGCCAGCATGTCATAGCAGCAGAGACAGGCATAGCTGAGCAGCGTCAGCAACAGGGCCCCACCCAGCAGCGGCATCGGCAAGGACCAGATGGCCAGCCGGATATCGTGCCAGTGCCAGAGGTGAGTCAGACGATAGAGGACGGCCAGTGCCGCCCCCAACAACAACAAGCTACATAACGGGCCTAACCAGGTGAACAGATGACGCCGCATTGCCAATTCCTACCGACGCGGATCATGGCTGCCCGCATCATGTTGCTGAAAACTGCCGCCAGCGACGGGGAATGCCCCGTGCCTTGACCTTTGATTGACCATGTTGCGAGCCCGCGACCGGCATATGGCACATGCAATATGTACCCTGCCCCGTCACCCGAACCCGGCTTGTCATGGCATCCCACTTTATATCGACTTTTTTGGAAAAGACGAGCCTTGGCAGAAGAATAAATTACTCAGTCGCAGGCAGATTAATTCGCCTGCAATAAGGTGGCTTGCTCCCCGTGAATCACACCGCCTTCACTGGCGAATAAATAGCCAGCAGGCTCATCATACACGCGGTCCAACAAACGACCAGCAGGAATACACATCAGCCAGACAACAGCCATGGCCCGGCAATCCCCAAATAAAACGGGGAGCCTGGCTCCCCTTTTTATCATTGGCTCATTATTGAACCGTTCGACACTGGCTGAACATATCCAACTGCTTGTCATATACCGCCGTATCGACATCCCATATGCCCAGCACGGACGAGAATAAATTGTCATGAGAGTAGCGAGTGCTGGCCGCATGTTGCTGCAGGCAATCGAGATTGACCCCCTTGTCCCGGGAGAAACCGGGCGACATCCACACCTGCATGGGCACCCGGGTCTGATCGTCCGGAGCAAATTTGTAGGGCGTGCCGTGTAGATAGAGACCCAGGGCCCCCAATGATTCCCCATGGTCCGAAATATAGACCAGCACAGTATTGTACTTGTCTTCGTATTTCTTCAGCTTGTCGATCATGCTGGCGACCACGTAATCGGTATAACGTATGGTGTTGTCGTAAGTATTTTCCAGCTCCTGATCGCTGCAATTCTCGATATCGCTGCGCTGGCAGTCCGGCAGGAAATGGCGATGGGAACCCGGATAGCGTTTGTAATAGGTAGGCCCATGGCTGCCAATCAGATGGAAACCCACCAGCTTGTCCCCTTTCATGGCGGCCAGTTCATCGTCCAGCCCCTCCAGCACCACTTCGTCATAGCAGGTGTTCTTGTCACAGAATTTGGGGTGATCCTGCGGCTTCACCACCATGTTGGGCACCCGATCACAGACCCCCTTGCAACCGCCGTCGTTTTCTTTCCAGAAGATGGAGATGCCGCTCTTTTGCAGCACATCCAGCAAGCCTTCGCTGTTGCGCGCCACATTGCCATCAAACTCGTTGCGCCCCATGTTGGAGAACATGCAGGGCACAGAGACCGCCGTCGCCGTGCCGCAGGAGCGCACATCCTTGAAGGAGATGATCCCCGTCTGCTTGCTGGTGAAGGGATTGGTCTCCTTGTGATAGCCGTTCATGGAGAAGTTCTTGCCGCGGGCCGTCTCCCCCACCACCAGGAACATCATGGTCGGCTTGTCAGCCTTGCTCACCCGTTTGGCATCATCCCCCATGCGCTTGAAGGGGATGGGTTCGGCCAGATAGCGCTTGTAGAGGTATTTGGTGGTGCTGTACATGTAGTTGGCCGGGACTATCTCCCGATTCAGGGTCTGGTTGTTGCGACCGACCGAGGCGTAATCCTGATAATAAGCTGCGGCTATCAGCCCCAATACCAGCAGGGATACCAGCATGGAGAGTCCCCGTTGCAGCAGACCCTGATACCACTTCGCCGGATACTCAATCTTGATGAAAAACAGCAGCACGGCGGGCAAGACCCCGGCCAGCAGCACCCAGCTGACGAGAGGCATGCTCAGGTAGGAGTGAGCCTCGCTCTGGTTGGTTTCAAAGATGTTCTGGATCATGTCACCATCAAACAGCACCCGATATTTCATCATGGTGTAGCTGGCGATGGCCCCCGTGATAAACAGGAAGGCAAAGAAAGGCTTGATGAAATAACGTACGGAAAAGGGCATGAATACAAAGTTCAGAGCCGCAACCAATACGATGGGAATGGAAATGGCAAACCCGAGCTTGACGTGTTCAAGTTGGGTCAATATTTCATAGAAATGCAGCAAAACTGACCAGTTGAGCAGAAAGGCAAAGAGGAATGCCAACAGAAAAACAAATGGAACAATTCTTATTTTAAGAAAAGAAGGCATGTATATCTCCCTATTACACTTCTTTATTACACCTTTAAAACACTTATTCATGTTGGTGTTTAAATATTTGGCGCCGGATGGTAACAGAGCCATGAAGACACTGGGCAGGATATTTTCAGACACCCCTGATAATGTGAGTCATGTCAATAAATGCCAAGAAAGATGCAGGCTAACCCACAATACTTAAGGAAAAATTAAGCAGCCCATGATAAATGACCGCTCAAAAAAAGAGCGGCCCACCGCCATGGATATACCAAAAGGCCCCCTGCCCTCAGTGAGGGCTGCACCGCGCGCCATAAAAATAGTGATGCGCTCCCTGCCTCTTAACACTTGCTTAAGACTTCTCGGCAACGCTGTGCCCTGACGAGTCCTCGTCGAACGGCATCAGCAAGAGAGGGTTAACATGCATAGCAACAGCAACGCAGCAATCAGCAAGGTGCCAGAGATCACCCTGGCATTCTGGGTCATCAAAATTCTGGCAACCACGCTGGGAGAAACCGGTGGCGACGCCGTCTCCATGTCGATGGATCTCGGTTATCTGGTAGGAACGGCTATCTTTGCCGTCATTTTCTTTGTATCGGTCAGCGCCCAAATCGCGGCGACCTCCTATAAACCCCTGCTTTACTGGACCACCATCATAGCCACCACCACGGTCGGCACCACGCTCGCAGACTTTGCCGATCGCTCGCTTGGGCTCGGTTATGCCGGCGGCTCCACCCTGCTGTTCCTGTTGCTGATGGGTTCCTTCTTCACCTGGTACAAGTTTCAGGGCAACATCTCCACCGGCAGCGTCACCACGCCCGGTACCGAGATGTTCTACTGGATCACCATCATGTTCTCCCAGACTCTGGGGACGGCACTGGGTGACTGGACCGCGGATGAAGCCGGCTTTGGCTATGCAGGCAGTGCCGTGCTGTTTGGCGGCATGCTGGTGGCCATAGTGGCAACCTACTACCTGACCCGGGTATCGCGTACCCTGCTGTTCTGGGCAGCCTTCATCCTGACCAGGCCGCTCGGCGCAGTAGTAGGCGACTTCCTGGACAAGCCGCTGAGCAAGGGAGGGCTGGAGCTGAGCCGTTATTCCGCCTCCTTTACCCTGCTGGCCGCCATCGCCGTACTGGTGCTCATCTCGACCATCCAGCACAGACGCCTGGCCAATGCCGAGCTCGATATAGAGCAATAACCCCTGCCACCGGGACAGGCTGCTGCGCCAGCCTGTCCCATTTGCCTGCGCTCCTGATCAGACGGTGCAGCCCTCAACCTTCGGCGGGCAGCGCGGCTGACTATGCTCTGAGAGAGCCGCTTCCGTGCAAGGCAAATCTCCATGATCCCGCACTCGTCCCGTCACACACCCCTGAGCCAGATCCCGCGCGGTGTCTGGGTATTGGGCTTCGTCAGCATGCTGATGGATATCTCGTCCGAGATGATCCACAGCCTGTTGCCACTCTTCATGGTGACTGTGCTCGGCAGCAGCGCCCTCACAGTCGGCCTCATCGAAGGGGCGGCGGAAGCCACGGCGCTGATGGTCAAGGTCTTCTCCGGCCCCCTGAGCGACTATCTGGGGCGACGCAAGGGGCTGGCCCTGCTGGGCTACGGGCTGGGCGCCTTCACCAAGCCGCTGTTTGCCATGGCATCCGGCAGCGGACTCGTGCTCGCGGCGCGACTGCTGGACCGAGTCGGCAAGGGCATCCGGGGCGCGCCCCGCGATGCGCTGGTGGCCGACCTCACCCCGGCGGCGCTGCGCGGCGCCGCCTTCGGCCTGCGCCAATCCCTCGACACGGTCGGCGCCTTGCTCGGCCCCCTGCTGGCGGTGGGATTGATGCTGCTCTGGCACGACGACTTTCGCGCCATCTTCTGGCTGGCCGTCATACCCGGGCTGGCTTCGGTCACCCTGCTCGCCATCGGCCTGCGTGAACCCGCACAGCCCGGGCCCGCCGTGCGCAGCAACCCCTTGCGGCGCGACAATGTGCGCCGGCTGGGAGTGGGGTACCTGTGGGTTGTCGTCATCGGCGCCCTGTTCACCCTGGCCCGCTTCAGCGAAGCTTTTTTGGTGCTGCGCGCCCAGCAGACCGGCGTACCGCTGGCCCTGGTGCCGCTGGTCATGGTGGCGATGAACCTGGTCTATGCCCTGTCGGCCTACCCGTTCGGTCGCCTCTCGGATCGCCTGCCTCACACCTGGCTGCTGATATGGGGAGTGCTGGTGTTGATCGCAGCCGACCTGACCCTGGCCGCGAGTACCCACTGGGCCGTCATGCTGGCGGGGGTGGCACTGTGGGGCGTGCACATGGGGATGACCCAGGGGCTGCTGGCCGCCATGGTGGCCGCCACGGCGCCCGCTGATCTGCGCGGCACCGCCTATGGTCTCTTCAATCTGGTCAGCGGCCTCGCCATGCTGCTGGCCAGCCTGGTGGCGGGCTGGATGTGGGATAGCCTGGGCGCGGCCTTTACCTTCTACACGGGCGCGGCCTTCTGCCTGCTCACCCTGCTGGTACTGCTCTGGCGAACAGGCTCAATCCCTGACAACGGATGAAAAGCCCAATCACAGGCAGCAAAAAGCCCCAGACAACGAGGTTGTCTGGGGCTTCTCTGAAGATGGCGGAGGAGGTGCCCGCCGCAATCAAGTCCAATCAACTCCACACCAATCCAGCAAGCCCTTTACTATCAGCGAATTAGAGATAAACACTGTCCAATACATCCCAATCACATATTACTACTGCGCATGCTCGGTGGCATACTGTGTGGCATATTCAATTCTCAAGGAGGTTACCTGATGGCAATCCTCACCGATACCAAAGCCCGCAACATCAAGCCTGAAGATAAGCCCCTTGCTCATGGTGGCGTCACCGGGTTGACGCTACACCCCTCTACCATCAAGGGCAGAGGAAAGTGGGTGTTCCGCTATGTCAGCCCACTGACGAAGAAACGACGTAACGCTGGCCTCGGGACTTATCCTGAGATCTCTATCGCTGACGCTGCTCGAGACGCCCAGGTAATGCGGGAACAGCTGGCAAATAATCTGGACCCACTAGAGATCCGGCTGCAGGAGCAGAACAAGCCGAAGATCCCGACCTTGGAAGCATCTGCCAGACTGGTTTACGAAAGCTTGTTACCAGGCTGGAAGAACCCTAAACACGGTAAACAATGGATCACCACCTTGGAGCAATATGCCTTTCCTGCAATTGGCGCTATCTCCATTGATACCATCACCCCAGCCCATATCGCTTCCGTTTTGCAACCGATATGGCTGACGATCCCGGAAACAGCAAGCCGTGTTAAGCAGCGCCTACACGCAGTGATGGCTTGGGCATGGGCTCACGGCTATACCTCTGCAAACCCTGTGGATGTGGTAAACCACTTACTACCGGCTCAGCCAAGCAAGTCAGTGCGAGTAGAGCATCAGCCTGCGATGCCTTGGCGTAATATCCCTGCATTTGTGCAAAAGCACCTGAGAACAGCGCAACAGTACGATGTAACCCGCTCTATGCTGGAGTTCTTGATCCTGACAGCTTGTCGTTCTGGTGAAGTCCGATCAATGAAATGGTCAGAGGTAGATCTGGAAGCAAAGATCTGGACCTTGCCTGCCGAGCGTATGAAAGCCAAGCAACAACATCGTGTTCCGTTATCTCTTCGTGCAGTCGAAATCTTGATGGGGTTAAGGGGATTACATGACGAATTGGTATTCCCATCCCCAAGAGACCAGGTACCGCTCTCAGACACAGTGCTGACGATGTTTCTGAGAAGAGCCAAAGCTGCGAGCTGTACTCCTGGCCGAATGGCAACTGCTCATGGCTTTCGTTCCAGCTTTCGAGACTGGTGCAGCGAGCAAGGTTATGGGCGGGATCTTGCAGAACGGGCGTTAGCCCACACAGTGCAGAACAAGGTAGAAGCAGCATACCATCGCACAGACTTGCTGGACCAGCGTCGACCTATGATGGATAGCTGGGCTGAGTTTGTTTCCGGCAATGAACCAACTGAATAGGAAGGAAGCAGCCAGAAGGCTGCTTCTCTTTTTTGTGCCGATGACTGTAGTGGTCAACTAAATCCGGACACGTGGTTAGGCCGAGTCTCGGCTTTTGCGGGCGGTATTCCATCATTGTATTGATGTGGGTGCCGTTATTTATAGTAATTCATCAGGTAATCGTTGAGAGCGCTTTTATTGCCATGTCTGCATCAGGCTTATCAGACCTCCTTTCACCTAGTAGCGCTCTTCAGCTCAGGATGGAAGCTTGTACGCAGTAGGCCGCAAACACGCGAGCGCTGGCTCCATTGCACATCGTTGACGTCGGTTTTGTTCCCAAGCACGGTAATCCCCCCGAAAAACCGGGGTGCTCATAAGTAGAATTTTCCCGTACCTTGAACGTAGGAGGTTCTACATGAAAACATCACGCTTTAGCGATACCCAGATCATCACCATCCTCAAACAAGTCGAGGCCGGCGCTCCCGTCCCGGAGCTTTGCCGCGAGCATGGCATCAGCACGACCACCTTCTACAAGTGGCGTTCCAAATTCGGGGGGGATGGACGCCTCGCTCATGGCGCGCCTCAAGGAGCTGGAGGACGAAAACCACCGTCTCAAGAAGATGTATGCCGAGGAGCGCCTCAAGGCCGAGATCATCACCGAGGCCATGGCAAAAAGTGGTGACGCCATCTGCCCACCGAGAGATGGCGACCAAGGCCGTTATACATTACGCCATATCCATCCGTCTGGCTTGCCAGGTGTTCAAGGTCAGCGAGGGTTGCTATCGCTATCAGCCCATACTGGCTGATGAAAATCAGGATATTGCCGACTGGTTGCTGAACCTCACCATCAGCCAGCACAACAGGGGCTTCGGGCTGTGCTTCCTGTACCTGCGCAATGTCAAAGGCTTTGGCTGGAACCACAAACGGGTGTACCGGATCTATCGGGAGTTGGAACTCAATCTACGGATAAAACCGAGGAAGCGACTGGTGCGTGCCAAGCCGGAGCTGTTGGCAGTGCCCGACCAGCCAAATCTGTGCTGGTCGATGGACTTTATGCATGACCAACTCAGCGATGGCCGCTCGGTGCGGCTGTTTAATGTGATCGATGGCTTCAACCGTAAAGCGCTATGTATCGAGGTGGATTTATTCTTACCCACCTCACGAGTCAAATGGGCGCTGGAGCAGGTGATCGCATGGCGGGGCAAACTCGCAGTTATCCGCTGTGACAATGGCCCGGAATATATCAGCGAAGAGCTGAAGAGATGGGCTGAGAAGCAGGAGATCCGACTTGGGCACATCCAACCCGGCAATCCGCAGCAGAATGCCTACATCGAGCGGTTTAACCGCACTACGACTGGCTGGACCATTATCTGTTTGAGTCACTGAATGAACTACAGAAGTTTGCCACGCACTGATTGTGGACGTATAGCCATGAGCGGCCCAACATGGCGCTGGGTGGGTACACCCCAAAACAGCGCCTGGCACAGGCTGCATGAGCTCTACTTTTGAATACCCCTAAAAATGGGGGGATTACCGCTCAAGCTGTACGGTTAACCCGCTGAAGAGTCAACCTTGCAAGCCGAGAGATGCAGCCTGAAATCCGAATTGCGCCAAAGTCACCGAGGAACACAACATTTTACAGCCGCGTACTTTGCCAGCGATTCAAGGAAAGGTACGCCTTCATAACCTTCCGACTCGATCGGTACAGTGTCATCACCCTGCCAGACCCTTGATGACTTCTACCTGTGGCTGAACCACGGCAGCAGGAGGGCGAACGACAGACCGGATTTGGTCAAGCAATCCTTGTTGGAAAGTGGCGCAGTCTACGGTTATCGCAAGATCCATCGCGATCTTCGTGACTTGGGGGAAGCCTGCGGCAAGCACCCTGTGGCCAAATTAATGAAGCGGGAAGGACTGCGTTCGCAAACTGGCTATCAGTGCAGTAAGGGGCATTATGGGGGTAAGAGCCGCAGGTTGCTCCAAACACGCTGGCTCGTCAGTTTAAGTTGCCATCTGGGTGACTAACATTACCTATATCCGAACTCAAGAAGCGTGGCTGTACCTGGACCTGTTCTCTCGCTAGATCGTCGGCTGGGCGATGAAGTCACGCATGACGGCAGACTTGGCAGTTGATGCACCACCTGAGCCCATTTGACACCCAAAATCCAAGCGGCCTGTGTTAGTGCATTCGGATCAGGGCAGCCAGTTTACCGGTGGTGAATGGCAGGACTTTTGAAGGTTCACAACCTGAGTTGCAGCATGAGCCGGCCTGGTAACAGTCACGACAACGCTGTCGCCGGTAGAGTTTGAAAGCAGTTGAATATTCAACAACAGAGTATCCAGAAAACCCCGGGCGATTCACCCGATGGGACAAGCTGTGAAACGAACACAGCGCGATGACTCGCAGACTTTTAAATTGGTCTTGGTCGAGCAGATTGAAAAAGGCGAGCTCAGCGGCCAGCAAGCTCAAGACCGACCAGAATGCGCTGGCAGAGCGAGTGAACGGGATTTTGAAAGGAGAGTTGTTGTTGCAAAGCCCGGCAGGACTTGGCGCAAACGGGAAAGATGGTGGTGAGACGGTGGATATTTACAACGTGGAACGACCGCATCATGCGGTGCATCGAGGGCTCTGAGTGGAGAAATGCTAGCCGAAAATGTGTAAACCTACTTCAGGACTAGATGTATGGAGATGGTATTCACCTGACAGTTGCCCACAAAAGGGAGTGGTCATACGGCTTCAAACCGGATAACAAAACGGTACCCCTACCGTGTTATCTGGAGTCACCGTATGACCACCAACGAGAAAGTAGCACGTCGCAAACTCAGCCTGCTAGAGCTCGCCAAAATCAGATAAACTAAAAAACATTTACTCTAATAACTATATCTCTCACTCTCCTAATGGCAAACTTGCCGTAAAAAGTGAAGGAGACGCCGATTTTCCATCTGTGAATACAGGAACTGAATTTTATGATTATGATAAATGAGACTGAGTCAATTAATGCTTTGATATAAACGTCATAACCTTAGCTATAATTAAATGGCTTTTCACTTGGATTTGAGAATATTTTGTGGAGGGGGGGTATATAACTGCCCCCCCGTAGGTAAAGTGTTCAGTTATTAAACTCCTCATCCACATTTTTAATGTAAAATAATTTCATTTAGAAATGAATTAAAAACTTAAGAAGAACATTATTATTCCACGGTATTGTTTCCTCATGTACAGGACCTTAAGCATTGATAATGGTCATAGGCTTCGCGCGTGTTGATTTTGTTTGGCGATAAAATCAGATCACAAACGAAGCCTTTTTTATATCTATTTTAATATGTTGCCGCTAAAGATCCTGTACATGATTGTTTCCTAATCTTGCGCATCACCAGTGCTGCTTCATTTCTTGGATGTCCTTTTTCCAGGCACCACAAGCGCTCGAATGAGCCCCCATCCCGACGTGAGATCATCGCCACATCATTTTGGTATCAGGAACGAAGCTCAACGTGACTCATCAATTGACATTTGCCGACAGCGAGTTCTACAGCAAACGTCGTCAAACTAGGAAAGAGATTTTCCTGTCTCGCATGGCGCAACTGCTCCCTTGGCAGATAATGCTCGACGTCATTGACCCCGTCTATCCCAAGGTCGGCAACTGTCGTCGACCTTACCCACTGGAGACCATGCTGTGTATCCACTGTATGCGGGTGGAGCATCCCTTCCGGATCATCAAATGCCAGTTTGGCTTTGTGAAAGCCCGATACAAGGGGTTGCTGAAAAATGACAACCAGTTGGCGATGTTATTCGCTTTGGCCAACCTGGTCCGAGTGGACCAGATGATAAAACAGTGGGAGAGATCTACCTGAAATGTGGGAATACGCCCGAAAATGGGGCCGAAATGGCGATAAAACCTGAATCGCCCCGGCTTCTCTAGACACTTTTGAGCCGTTCGAAATATTGCTTTTCACACTCTACTGGCGATAGCCCATTGTTGAAACTGTGCCGACGCTTGGGGTTGTAAAACATTTCAATGTAATCGAACACATCCTGCCGGGTCTCCTCGCGATCCGCATAGGTTTGACGTCGGATTCGCTCGCGTTTGAGGAGCTGGAAGAAACTCTCCGCCACCGCGTTATCATGGCAATTGCCGCGCCTGCTCATGCTGGCCTTGAGCTGGTTTTCCCGCAAAAAATCCTGCCAGTCATAGCTGCTAAACTGGCTCCCTTGGTCGGAATGAACCAGCACTTCTTGTTCGGGTCGCCGTCGCCACACCGCCATCAGTAACGCACTGATGGCCAGCTCTCGGTCGATCCGCGGCCCCATCGACCAACCAATGACGTGTCGTGAGAACAAATCCAATACCACAGCCAGATAGAGCCAGCCTTCATGCGTGCGAATGTAGGTGATGTCCGTTACCCAGACCTTATTGGGCTCGGTCACATCGAACTGGCGTTCCAAATGATTCGGTGCAACCACCGTTGGCCGGCCACCATAATGGCCTGGACGGTGGTGATAGCCGGTTTGTGAACGTAACCCTTCATGTCGCATTAATCGCGCCACCCGGTGCTTGCCACAGGTCTCGCCCATTTCTCGCAGGTCATCCCGGATCTTGCGATAACCATAGACGCCCCCGCTTTCTAGCCAACATTGCTTGATCTGGCCCAGGAGGCGTTGATCCTCCTGTGCTCGGGTAGATAAGGGCTGTCGCTGCCAAGCGTAATAACCGCTCGGGTGGACATTCATCATCCGGCACAGTCTGCGGACAGGATGCGTGGACTCGTGTTCCCGGATGAAGGCGTACCTTAACCTGACAGCTTGGCAAAGTACGCAGCTGCCTTTTTTAAGATATCTCGCTCATCGGTGATGCGGCGTAATTCGGCCTTGAGGCGGCGGATCTCGGCTTGCTGGCTGGACTCATACTGCTGCACGTCGGGCTGGCTATAGCGTTTGATCCAGGCGTAAAGACTATGGCTGGAAACACCAAGTCGCTCGGCGACCTCTGCCACTGGGTAATGGCGCTCAGTCACCTGCTTGACGGCGGCCAGTTTAAATTCTTCCGTGTAACGTTGCTGCTTGCTCATAACGCCTCCTGAATGACCTCAGTTTGAGGCTCTTGAGGTGTCTAGGAAAGTAGGGGCGATTCAACCTGGTTCTTGATGTGAAAACGGCCTTTGTAAGTTTTTACGCACTCAAAGTTGTCTTACTATGAGTGATGTGAGGGTATTTCCTCCACTTGTTCGCACCTTCCCTAGCAGGCTGAGTTTGCCGACGCGCTACTTGCTCGTTGGTGGTCATACGGTGACACCAGATAACATGGTAGGGATACCGTTTTGTTATCCAGTTTGAAGCCGTATGACCACTCCCTTTTGTGGGCAACTGTCAGGTGAATACCATCCCCATGCACAGGCTCCAAGGTCGGTATGGAGAAGATTTATAGTTTTGCACTTAACTCCTTCTTCATTTTATCCATTATGATTCTTAATCTATCGAGCATTATTTTAATATCCACCTCAAACTTGTTAAATTTAAGACCAGATTCGAGCATCTCACAAATATCAACAATGTCTCTATTAACAATTATTTGACCCATACCTTTAATGCGATGCGCTCTTGACAGGGCGACCTCAACATCACTCTTTGATATTGCATCACACAACTCAGAATAATCAGAATCATTAATTGAAATCAATTCAGCAATAAATTTATTAGCCTCTTCGCTGTCACCAAACACTGACAAGTTAAAATCATTAAGCTGTAGATGACGATCTTCAGGTAGAAGTGCTGAATACTTCTTAACAATTTCAGTCAGTCTAGCTAACCCGATTGGCTTAAATAAGCAGTCGTTCATGCCAGCGGCAAGACATGCATCATAGTCATCCATTAACCCACTTGCTGTGAAACCAATGATCACCACACTAGGTAGTCCGCGGTCTGCCTCGGCGGAGCGGATCATTTTCGAAAATTGATATCCATCAATTTCTGGCATCTGACAATCAGTAATAATAATATCTGGAGATTCATCCATCCATTTATTAAAACCATCACGTCCATTTTCAGCTAAAATCACTTTCTGGTGTAAATACTCCAATTGCTTCTTCAACAAAATACGATTGGAGGGGTGGTCATCAATTATTAAAAATGTTAATTTAACTTCAGGTTGAGCAATTTCGATATCGTGATGAACGGAATCATATACTTTAACCGCATCAAGATTATCAGCCTTTATAAAAGGTATGTTAATACACACCTCCGTCCCTTGCCCTTCAATACTTGACAGAGTAATACCCCCCCCCATTAACTCTGCCAATGTCTTTGAAATGACAAGCCCAAGTCCAGTCCCCTCATGCCCTGCATTAATATTATCATGTAACTGACTGAAGGGTTTAAATGCATCATTTATCTTGTCAGAAGGGATACCAATGCCAGTATCCCTGACTCGAATATAAATCATACTCTCAACAATGGTTAGCCTTACAGTTACAGAGCCCTTGAATGTAAATTTCAATGCATTATTGACAACATTCAAAATAATTTGTCTTAATCTTACAGGATCAACTTTACAAGCAACATCACCATTATCGAGATCGGATATAAATGACAATTTTAACTCTTTCTTTTTTGCAAGAGAAATTGTCATATCTACAACAGAAGACACAAAATCCTTTATAAATACATCCTCAGCTACAATTCTAATCGCTCCTGACTCAATACTGGATATGTCTAATATGTCACCAATTAAATCTAGTAAACCATGAGAGGCCCGCATAGCCATTTTAAGAGAATCGCGGTCAGTGACACTATTTATTCCGCTATTTAATACCAATTCAATGAAGCCAATGATGGAATTCATTGGAGTTCTTATTTCATGGCTCATAGATGCCAAGAATATACTCTTTGCCAAATTAGCTCTATCGGCCATATTTTTAGCATCAAGAAGTTCATCTTCCAAAGCCTTTCTAGATGTAAGATCAATCCACCCACTGATGATGCCTTTTACATTGCCATTTATATCTTTGTAAGGAATAGTCCATTCATATATATACTTCTTTTCACCATAAAAAGTAAGCACCAGTTCACGAATTATACTTTCCCTGCCTCTAATCACTCGCCTATATGTCTGTTCAAGTTCAACTGCTTCTGATAAAACCCACCGAATAGAGTCTGAAATAGACTCACCGATGACCCTATCTTTGTCGACATCAATAATGCTAATAAAGCTATCGTTGCAGTATATCAAAATACCGTTGGTATCTCTAACTTGTAATGGATAGGGTAAGCTATTAATTAACTCTCTAATAAAAACAAGCTGTTCGTTAAGTTCATTAACAGCTTGATTCCGCTCTCGCAGGAGTCTCTTCAAATACATAAATTTCGCTGCATAAAGCAGCGTAACAATGAGAAGTGATAGTAACACGTATAAAATAATATTATCATATCGCTGAATAATCGAAGATGATGGATATGATGGTGACATCTTCCACGAAGTGGAATATCTCAGTAACTGACTTGGTGGAATAGAGCTAAGTGCCTTTTTAAAGACAGAATAAACCATCGATTTATCAGACTTAAATGCAAAACCTACATCAATACCTTTTTCACCAATTCTTTTAAGAACTCTATATTTCCCTACGTGGCGACTTTCTGATAAAAAATATCGGGCTCGATGTAAAGAGACTGCTGCACCATCAACCTTCCCATCAACCATACTCTTAATGGATAAATCACCTGATTTGGTCAACCTAAGATTAAGACCACCTAAAGCTTCAGATATTTCACTAGGAAATGGATAATCTTGATCCAAAGCAATGCTCTCACCTGCAAAATTACCATCCGCATCTAACTTATCAAATGGTATAAGCAATACCATAGCATCGTCACTGTTATATGCGATACCTTTAGCCTTATATCGATCATTCAGTATCATAGGCAATGCAGCTACAACATCAATCGTGCCATTATGCAACGCTTTATTCATGGCACTATCATCGTCAAACTTAACTATATCAAATTTCATACCAGATATCTCTGATAATGCATTTAGAATATCAATAGAGATACCAGAAATATCACCACGATAATCAATGAAGGTATAGGGAGAATCATTTACATTAACCCCAACAATAACCTTCTTACTGTCCACCCAGCTCCGCTCCTTCGGTGACCAGTAAATTGGGAACATACTGTATGAATAAGGAATCCCACCAAACCACCTTGAAATCAAGAATGATTTACTATTTTTTTCAAATTCACCCATGAAATAGTTTAACCGCGATAACAACGGTTCATTCTTCTTACTCACAAAAAAGGAAAAATTTATTTTCCTGTCACCAAAGGTATCCATAGGCTGCATCGCCCCATATCGCGCTTCATTTAAAAACCTGAACGAATATATATCTGACAGCAATAAATCATTTGAACCAAATAATACACTGTCAAATGCGAATTGTATATCCATAAAGTCACTGGATAATGGGCGATAGCCAGTAGTACTTTTAATGTAGTTCGATGAAACCAACGCAGTATGTGCAATTTTGACATTTGATGAATACAACACTTGCTTATTATTTCTAGATGCACCATCTATGCCAGAGTAACTCTTCATACCTGATACAATTATAGGGGAATCAAGAAAAACATCACTAAAGCTACCGATTTTGTCACTCTTGCTTAAGCGATCATGTAACAGAGCTGTCGTTCCCATAGCTAATATGTCAAGCCTACCAAGAGCCATATCATCCAGTAAACACTCAGCTTGCTTGTATACCTTGATAGAAAGATCACCATTAGTCACCCTCCGCATGGCTCGCATGACATCAATGCTTATCCCGGAAATCCCCTCTGCTCCAAATACTTCAAATGGCGCATGACCGGGTGTGAGCACCCCCATTCTGACATCCATTTGCGATTTATCTGACTTCATAGCAACAGGCATGTCTTTATATTTAAAGAATAATGTAGCATCGCCATCCATAGCAATAAGATAGACCTCTGGAGTAGGACAGGCAGCTTCAGAGAATGGAGATAGCAAGAGCATAAAAACAGATGCTATTTTAATGCGAAAATTCATGCTACCCCCTCCCATGCTTAAACATGTCAATGATATCCTGCATATTGCTCATTCCCAATTTTTCAAAAATTCTGGTCTTATAGGTACTTATAGTTTTGTTACTCAACATGAGTTCATTTGCTATCTGCATATTTGTCTTGCCTTGGCTAAGACCCTTCAAAACAGAAAGCTCTCGTTCACTTAATCTTTCGAATATACTTTCCTCATTACAATTACTATTTTGCCTTCCCGCTCTTGCAATTTCATGTATATGAGATGAAAAGAAGTCGTAACCGCGACAAATGTGCTTCACAACACTTGGAAGCTCGTTAAAAACATCAGCCTTGCTTAGATAACCGTTAGCACCTGCATAGAAGCAGCGAGCTGTGAAGCTGTCGCTCGAGGAGGCGGTCATTACTAATATTTTTACGGGGTATCGCCCAATCTTTAGCCTTTTGATCACCTCAAATCCATCTAACAGAGGAATGTCGATATCCAGAATAACAATATTCGGAGTATACGACTCACATAACTTAATTGCATCTATACCATTATTGCATTCAGCAACAACGTCAATACCTGTATTCTCCAAAAGTTTACGAATAGCAAAAAGGATTGCGGGATGGTCATCGACAATAACACAGTTTAGTTTTTGTTCCATAATTCACCATGTTTAATATGGTCGTTCAGTGTATGTTAAAGAGTAGCAACCAGGGTTATGTGTTTTAATATCATGCAATAGATTAAAATGTAGCACATAAGGTCAATGCATATGCTGACCATCAGTAATTGAAATAACAGCATACTTAGCTAAGGTTAAATCATCGCTCCTGGCGTAGTTGTTTATAGTTACAATAGAACCCGCACGATTACTTGGTAACGTAGACAGCTCCAGATTGATAAAAACTTCAGCATCTATTCCAACATGCAAATACTGCTACATTTATTAAACATTTTTAATCACCACCCCGTAACTTTTAATTAAAAAGTGTGCGTTTAACATTTAGCTCTCCACCTAGCATGGCTGCGCCATCTATGGAAATGTTTTCATTACCAGTAGTCAATGCTGATAATCTCTGCTCAAGCATATATGGCGTAAAAATTATGTATGACTCCCGGCGGCCGAGGAAGTGTAATTCTCCCAACCGAATGTAGTATAGCTCCTACATTGCTTTTCACAACATCACTCAGCATCCAGCATTGACTCCTGCTCGCCCTCAATTCCCCAGGCCTAAATAACAGGCCACGGACGGGACCATGGCAGCTTTCATGTACAGGAGCTTGATAAAAAACCTTAGTTAAAATAGACGCTAAAGCACTGTTTTGTATCGATTTTCCCTGCTTGGTCCGACGGGCATTTTTAGCCAAATAAACTGAGGCCCACACCAATCCCTCCGCGATCATTTGCTGGCCCGACAGAAAGCCCTGAAGGTTGTTGTGCTTGAACAGCAGCCCTGCCAGCGACAGGTATACAGACGCATTACACGCTCTCCTGGCCATGTATCTCGCGGCAAGTTATTCACCCTGACGCGGAATCGCTTCTCCTCGGCGAGCCAGCGCCGGCTCAGTCGATACTCGTCCTTGCCCGACTTCACAGCCATATCCGTCACTTCTGCCAGGCGGTGCCGCCATTCAACCCCTTTGAGCGACATGCCTGTCAGCTTGGGGACCAAGCCCCCATCACCGAGCCAGGCAGGGAGGATCTCCGGGTTTAAATTCTTGCTGCCCCGCACCAGAGAAAAGCCGCCTGCCTTGGTCATCCTCGGCAACATAGGTCGCGGTCGATGCAATCCGCAGTCACCCATCGGCAGGGTGTCAGTCAGGCTTTTCGCATCGTAGCGGAACTGGCGCTCTGACTGCCGTATCGGCAGAGTGCTGCATGACGGCTTTTGCTACAGCAGGGACATGGTCTTGTGACATGCGAGGCGTTGTTGATCAAATCCGTCGTTGGATAGTCGTTCCCCAACCCTTCGAGACCACTCAATTTACTGGTTGGCGAACAGGCATACCAAGCCCTATCAGCGTGTTCATCACCTTCACGCCAGCCAGAATTTCGCCCACCTGGGCGTTGTAGCTGCGCAGGCTTAGCTTCGGCCCGATGAGTTGCTTGAACCGGTACATGGCGGTCTCGGCTATCGAGCGCTGGTGATAGCCACAGTTCTGCTTCCATTGCTTCAACTCACCAACCTTGAGCGCTGTCACCACCTCATTGCGGGGATGCCCCTCCTCCCACGGCGCCGCGTTCTTTCTTGGCGGTATGGTGGCTTTCGCCCCCTTCTTTTGCAGTTGTGCATGTGTAGTGATGGACGCCCCTCCCAGCGCGGTCAGTTTCATACTCAGGCTGACAGCGTTCAACTTGGGGGAGCACCACATGAACACGATAAAAATAGTTGGAATCGATATTGCTAAGTCTGTTTTTCAGGTGTGTGTATGGATGGCTGATGGTTCTGTTGCCTGGAATCGTAAAATATCTCGCCAGAAACTGCTCCACACGTTGCGCCAGTTTCCACCGCAAACACTGATTGCTATGGAAGCTTGCTCAACATCTCACTTCTGGGGACGGACACTGATTGTAAGCGTTAAGTAGTAATGTCATGTTTCAGGCAAATTGAAATGTCACTCCGGGTTGCTACGCTGGTTAGTTACCGACCATGCCAAGGGCCTCCCTGATGAGACGCAACGAGATCTGGTTTAGCATGAGAGAAATCGACCGGCTCAAGACTATCCAAGCCATCGTGGATGGCCATCTAACCGCAAGCATCGGGGCTCAGCGACTGGACCTGTCCGTTCGCCAAATTTACTGATTAGTCGATCGGTATAAGTTATCCGGGCCACCGGGGCTGCGTTCACAGCATATTGGCAAGCCCAGTAATCATCAGTTACCCGTTGGGGTGAAGGAGCGTGCTGGCCAGCTCATAGTTGAGCAGCGAACCGCTCTGGCTAACCAACTACGGGATTACTTGCCAAGTATGGATTCATTATTCCAGCCGGGTTACAACGTCTTCAACAACAACTGCCAGAAGTGCTTGAAGACGGAGACAATACGATAACCTTCGCTCTTCGCCGACTACTGAGCCTGTTACGAGAAGATATGCAGATGCTCACTGTAGTGGTCTAATCATCCCGGACACCGTTTTAGGTGTTACAGTCGCCCCCCAGACCTGAGGTGTTCAATGACAAGAATACGTCGCTCATTTACTGCCGAGTTCAAGCTGGAAGCCGCATCCCTGGAGCTCGACCAAGGCTATTCAGTCCCCGAAGCCAGCCGTTCACTGGATGTCGGCGAAACCGTGCTTCGCCGATGGGTTCAGCAACTTCCATCTGGTCGAACTGGCATAACCCCTATCAGCAAGGCTCTGACCCCAGAGCAACAGAAAATCCAGGAACTGGAAGCCCATATCAACCGGCTTGAACGCGAAAAGACCATTCTAAAAAATGTATGGTCTGCTCCTTATCTTCAAGCGTGGACTGATTTCCAGAAGTCGTTTGCGTCAATGTATCCGGCCTGTCTGTGAGCCGTTTTCCGGCTCTGGCCTTGATGGGATCCGCACGTCGTTGTTCTAATAAAGCTACCAGTCACGAGAGACTGCTTTTTTAGCCAGGCTGCAACGTCGTGGGGTAAACACTTCTGTCATCTGTTTTTGGCTCGCAAAACCGAGTATGAGTTCTATCAGTTTAACGGCTGAACCTGCGTTGGGATACGGTTGGTAATCCCTGCCGGATGTCAGCACTTTCCAACAAATTCGCATTATCTTGTTGGCCAGGGCGATAAGTACCACATTGTGGTGATGGCCGACCTCTAGCCTGGCGACCCATTCGCCAGGGGCTGTGTTCTCAAAATGCTGGTTTTCTGTCCACCAATAGTTCCCGTAAGTAACGAAGGCAGAAAGCCAGCTTGATAAAAGCAGCAAAACTTCCCGCCAGCATTTCATATCTCGTTGAGAATCGGCGAAACTTCTTCAGCCATCCGAAGCACCGCTCGACCACATTTCGCCGACGATAACGAGCTTTGTCTAATACCAGTGGACGTCCCTTATGGCGCCGCTGCTGGTCGCTGCGCTGCGGGATGACTGCTTTTATCCTTCTGCGACGAAGTTCGGCCCGCAAAGCCCTGCTGCTATAGGCCTTATCTGCGGCAAGATGCGCTGGACGCGTGCGATAACTGCCTGATGAGGTCGGTATCCTTGCCATGGCCAACGCACTTGTCGCATATCTGATTTCCGCTGATTGCCCCGCTGAAAGGCAGAACCCCAGCGGTAAACCATTACCATCCGTGACCAAGTGAATTTTGCTGCCAAAACCTCCACGCGAGCGACCAAGCGCTTGATTCACAGGAGTGTTTTTTTACGCGCTCCGGCAGCATCTTTGGATGCCCTGACATTGGAGCCGTCAATGCACCACAGGTCGAAGTCGATAAGCCCTTCTTCATTGAGATGCAGTTGCAGCGCTTCAAGGATGGCATCGATGTGACCTGTACTCTGCCAACGTCGAAAGGTGTTGTAGACCGAACTCCATGGGCCGAAACGTTCTGGCAGATCTCGCCAAGGCGCACCGGTGTGGAGTATCCAGAGAATGCCATCGAGCACTTGTCGTGGCTCGCGAGTAGGACGTCCGCTTATGCGGTGGTATGGAAAAAGGGGCTCGATAAGTCCCCATTGTGCATCGGTCAACTGGTAACGACGGGACACTGCATAGATCTTAAGCTGTTGAGAAGATGTGAGATTATATCTTCATCACTTTAAGAACACAGCCTAGCGATGATTCATGTACAGGACCTTAAGCATTGAGTTCCTTTAAAACGCCCTCCAAGGTCCTGTTCTGTATCGATTTTCTCTGCTTGGTTCGGCAAGCGTTCTTGGCCAAATAATCGGCAGCCCATTCCAGTCTTTCCCTTATTTCTGTCAGCGCCCTATGGGCCACTGCTTCCAATAGCGGTAGCCACCACGTCGCACTGTTCTTCGACGCTTTCAGCATCGATAGCGCCCCACTCATCACACTCGGCGCGACCCGTCTCTTCATCACCAGCGACAGCAGGCTCGTCCACACCAACCCCTCGGCAATCGCTTTCTCCCCCGTCACAAACCCCTTGAGCCGGTTGTGCGATTTCCACTCTTTAAATAACAACTCCACCTGCCAACGGCAGCGATACAGGCTCATCACCTGCTCTGCTGACCATGCTGCTCGCGGTAGGCTCGTCATCCACAGACAGAACCGCTTTTCCTCGGCAAACCAGCGCCGGATCAACCGGTACTCGACCTGGCCGGACTTCACCACCATATCCAGGACCTCGGCCCGACAGCGTCGCCGTCCGGCCTCTTTCAGAGACAGTCCCGCCAGCTTGGGTACTTTCCGTCCATCACCGCGCCAGGCTTGGATTATCTTGGGGTTCAGGCTTTTCGTTCCTCTCACCAGATAAAATCCGCCAGCGTCGTTCACTTGTTCAAACCAAGCCCTGTCAATGTAACCCGCATCAGCCAGCAGCAGGCAGTTGGCCAGCTTGTGGGCTTCAGGTAGAAATTGCCGCTCCCCTGCGGTATCGGCAGACACACTCATGCACAGCGGGCTCTGCTCCGACAAAGACATGGTCATATGGCACTCGATAGCCGCCGGACTGATGGTCTTGAACCGGCCAGGAAAGTCAGCCGCCAGACGCCGGTGCACCGCAAAGGAGGTGCCATCGTGCAGTAACACCTGCTTGAATACGCCGAGGGAAGCCGCTTTGAGTTGATGGTCGATACGCAAGGCGATGGCCCGTTCGACCAGGGCTTTCATAAATAGGGCAAAGCTCTCTTTGCGCAGCTGATTGTGAAATGGTTTGTAGGAAACCTGATGCGCATTCACCAGTTGCAAGGCATTGAAATGACGGTGTAAACCGGCAATGTCATTGACCTGGTCGCCCCCCATGGCCCGCAGCAGTGCAGGGACGAGCATGGCAGGGGTAATGGCGCGCTGACGCAGACAAAACTTGCAGAGCCGAGCAATGCGCTCGAGTGCGGCGGGAGCCAGGAGTTGCTCCAGATAGTGATTAGCATTGATAATGGTCATAGACTTCGCGCGTGTTGATTTTGTTTGGCGATAAAATCAGATCACAAACGAAGCCTTTTTTATATCTATTTTAATATGTTGCCGCTAAAGATCCTGTACATGAGCGATGATTTGTCACGCTTCATGTGAATTTTCAGCGCTTTGGCGCCCTGAATAAACATTTGCCTTAAATAGCTATTACCACGCTTACTGATCCCGCCGAGCGAAGATTTGCCGCCGGTTGAATATTGCCTGGGGACCAGCCCCAACCAGGCTGACAGGTCGCGGGCTTTCTTGAATTGTGAGCCATTGCCAATTGCGGCAATCAACGCGGTTGATAAAATGGGTCCAATGCCGGGGACGGTACTGATTTTTTGGCACAAACTCGATGTGCTCGAGGCTTGTCCGAGCATGAGGCTCATGTCATCAATCTGAATATCCAGCTGTTGCCACCGTTCTCTCAGGCGCAATACCAGGGCGCGGATAAAGTCAGGCAAGCCATTCTCGGCATCTTCAAGGATCGTCGGCAGAGTGCGCTCGAAGACTTTTCTGCCGACTGGCACGGTGAGCCCATATTCCAGCAGCAACGCTCGCATCTGATTGACAGTGGCGGTACGTTCGACGATGAAACGCTGACGGACGCGATGAGTCGCCTGCAATGCCAACTGTTCATGAGATTTCAACGGGACACAGCGCATAGTGCCTCTGCTACCAGCCTCGGCAATGGCGGTGGCCTCGTTGAAGTCATTCTTGTTCGATTTGAGGTAGGGCTTAACAAATTGAGCTGGAATAATCTTGGGCTCGAACCCCGCGTGTTGGAACAGGCGTCCCCAGTATTGCGAACCAGGACATGCCTCGAAGGCAACCCGACAGGGTGGAGTCGTACTAATGAACTATTTCAATTGTGAACGAGTGAGCTTTTGCTTGGTTAATACATGCCCCATGCGATCCATCGCCACCAGGTGAAACCAATTTTTGCCTAAATCGATCCCATAAATGTTAATCTGCGCTTGAGTCATGATGAGCCTCCTTGATGCTGGCTCCAGCATAGCGGGGTGGACTGACGCACATCCACATACATGGGGTCTAGCTGCTGGATGGAGGTGAGGCTGTCGGCCTGCTGGGCCGTCACCAGGGCACCCTCGGTCACCGCAGACTTGCCGATGCGACCGCTGATGGGGGCCGTGATGCGGGTATAGGCCAGATTGATGTTGGCGCTCTGCACTGCGGCCTTGGCGGCCCCTATCTCGGCCAGCTGTTGCTTCCAGGCGGCGTCGGCGTCGTCATACTCCTGGCTGCTGATGGCCTTAACCTTCACCAGCTCGGCATAACGCTTGGCCTTGAGGCGGGCGCTCTGCTCGTTGGCCTGCGCCTTGGCCAGATTGGCCTTGGCACTGGCTACACTGGCCTGATAGACGGCGGGGTCTATCTGGTACAGCAGTTGACCGGCCTTGACGTCGCTGCCTTCGGTAAAGAGGCGCTTGAGAATGATGCCGCTCACCTGGGGACGCACCTCGGCGACCCGCAGCGGGGCGCTGCGGCCAGTCAGCTCCGAGGTGAGCTGCAACGGCATGGTATGCAGGGTGACGACATCCACGGCGGCGGGTGGCATCTCACCCGGCCCTTGCTGGGCACTGCCCTGTTCGCCACAACCGGCAAGCAAGGCAAAACCTACTGAGCACATCAGAATGCGTTTACGCATATATTATCTATCCTAATAGAAAAAATAGTTAGGCATTCAGGAAAGGAGTTATTGGTAATAACTTAAGAGAGTTAAGAATTTTTATTGCTCGAATGCTACTTAAAAAACTGAAGGCAAACGTCCATTTTTTGCCTTCAAAAGAGCAGAGAACACAAGAGTCAATATATCTATAGGCATTGACCACTGTAGATACTTTATAAGTATAATCAAACCAATCACGCACCGAACATCAGTAAACTCCCAACATCCATAAGGCATCATCTGACAATCGAATTTTTAACTTATGCCGGCAAATCCCTCTCTAACGAAAATACTTTCGATACTGCGGGATCAAGTGACATTCTTTGCATAAACCTTGCTAAGTTAGGATAGTCCATCCATGACTTTGGCATATTAGTTGACCACCTCGCCATTACGAATGCGTACGCATCAATCACTGTTCGCTTATTTTTATAAAAAATCATCATTACCAATCAATATATCAAGATGTTCTAACACTCTATCTATACGTTCATATGCGGCTAATTTAATCTTATTGACGCTATTTTTAGCATTCAATATAGCGTAACGCTGGGGAACAAAAACGGGCCCAAAAGCAGGGTGAAAGTCCCCCGTTAGAAAACTCATAATTTCATTAAACTTCAACTGAGATAATGCTCCTGGCGCAGGGCCGAGCCTCTTACCTGAGTAGATTTCAGCAATATAAACAAGAATAGTACCTGCTTGAGTTATTGGCTTTTCCAGTCCAATATCCAGAGCAGGCACCATTCCAAGCGGATTAATAGCTTTGTATTCAACTGACTTAGGGTCAACCCTTTCAACGATATCACTTGCATCAACCCACTAGAGTACAATCCAACAGGCAAGAGTACAAGTTCCCGGAGCATAGTATAATTTCACAAATGACCTCAAGCATTAAGTAAAAATGTAACTAAAAACTATCTTTTCGCATAAAAACCTACATTACAGATGTAGTTCACATCCCCATTCAGTTTTAATCAATCGCCCCCAAACATGCCCATACTTAATGACTACATCAACTTCTGAAATAAGAGTGCAGAGAACCCCAGACTTTAGCAAAGATACCTTTAATGGTGCTCGATAAAAATTTTGAAGACTAGCAATTGAACCATTAAAAACATAAAGCTTGTAGATTCCAGAATGTTTAAAAAAACTAATTACATTAGGTCTTTCTGACAGAATCAACATGTCACCGGTTATTTTGAATGGAATTGACAGCTTCATTATTCACCATCGAGAGGCAGACATTATAAAATTAGTTAACAAATGTTTTAAACAAAAGAAGATCGAACTAAAAAGGGGCAATTTATATATGCCCCCTCAATAGTCACACTTGGTATTACAGTGACTAATTTAGAAATAGAAGCTAGTGCCGATTAAAAATTTGGTAAATGATCTTTTAGCATCACCACCGGTTACCTTAAAACGATCGGTCGCTATGTTGTAATTTACTTCGGCAGTTAATGCTACATTTTGGCTAATAAAGTACTTGCCGCCGAGATTGGTCTTAAAATTCATTGCCGTGGCATTGAAAGAGTCTGATTCGAACTTGTCATCTCTATTGTCACTGTAATTCCCTCTCATTAACTCAGTGCCAATACCTACATATGGAACAAAATTTGTCGAATTTACGAAGTTATACTCTGTAAAAATCCCTATACCACCTGACTTATAGTGGCGACTAAGATCAGTAACGATATTAGTCCCGACCTCCCACCCCTGAGCGACAAAGTAACCATACTTGGCATTCAAATCAATTTTATACTTATCCTCAGCATCAAAATCGACCAAGCCTTGCAAGTTCAGCTCATGAGTCCCCTTCTGCAGCAGGGTAGCCGGGGAAACCGTTGCTGCGTGAGCTACGCCACCGGCACCGAGCAACATCATAAACACGAAAAGGGCAGATTTGGTATGTTTAGCTTTCATAAAAGTAATTTCTCACGCTGTATACATTTAATGTCCTTGCATTATCCATATTCCCTCACCCCAATATGTAGGCAAAGCCCCAAAATTAAGAGGGCAACACCCTACACCGCAGTTATATTTTGACCGCACAAGACTAGGCTGCGTTCTCAAAATACTGGTTTTCTGTCCACCAATAGTTCCCCTAAGTAACGAAGGCAGAAAGCCAGCTTGATAAAAGCAACAAAACGTCCCACAAGAATTTCATACCTCGTTGAGGATCGGCGAAACTTCTTCAGCCATCCGAAGCACAGCACTGTTGCAAAAGCGCCATCATACCGCTGAAAAAGAACGCGGCGATGTGAGACGAGGGTTATTGTAGTGATCAATGGACGCTCCTCCCCATCGCTGTCAGGTTCATACTTCGACTGGCTACGTTTAGCTTGGGAGGGCGTTGTTGCCCAAATCGATGCAGCTTGAATGGAACTAACTGAGGACTTGGTGATCTGATCACCACCATCCTCTTCAAGTCTGCATCATGGGCACGTCGCTTCACCCCATCACCAACTGGCCTAAATACAACAAGTCTTTGATTAACCGTGGCTCACTCACCTTCTGGGTTGATGCCGAGGCCATGAGCAACTCGTTTCACCACGACCATCATGGGCGGCGGGACCGCAGCCAGCTTTACACTGACCAGACCATTTCTACCTTCCTGATGCTCAAGGGGATTTTCAACCTCACTCTGCGGGCCACTCAGGGACTACTCGACTCCCTGTTCGAGTTGATGAACGTACCGCTTTGTGCCCCGATTACAGTTGTGTCAGCAAGCAAGCACGCACGCACGCACGGTGACAGTGGCTTATCGACAGCCCCCAAAGGGACGCATTACCGACTTGGTTATCGACTCAACCGGGCTGAAGGTGTTTGGTGAAGGCGAGTGGAAGGTCAGAAAACACGGCGCCGAGCAGCGGCGAGTCTGGCGTAAGTTGCATCTGGCGGTGGACCCGGCGACCCACGACATCGTGGCAGCCGAGGCCTAGTTGGAAAATGTTCATGATGCCGAGGTGTTGCCGACCCTGTTCAATCCGCTACGCCGAGCACTTGGGACCGTGTATGCCGATGGCGCATATGACACCAAGGCCTGCCATGAACTGATAAAGCGCAAAGGAGCCAAGGCCTGTATTCCGCCGCGCAAGAATGCCGGTTTATGGGAAAAGGGGCATCCACGCAATGAAGCTGTTCTGGTGATGCGCAAGGAGGGGCTGACTCACTGGAAGCAGCAGTCCGGGGATCATCGGCGCTCATTGGCCGAGACGGCGATGTATAGGTTCAAACAATTGATGACGGGGAAAATCAGTCTACGTAACTACAACGGACAAGTGGGAGAAGTCATGGCGTATGTAAGCGCCATAAACAAGCTGAATACCCTGGGCCTACCTGTCAGAAAGCCCCGAGTGTAGCGGTCACCAGGGGCTGGGGAAGTTGTGGCCTAATGGCTGATTTGGGTAACAACGCCACTAACGTAGCGTAAAAAGACACCGATTTGAGGCCGGTGTCAGGTGATAACTAGATCTGTACAATTTACAGGTTATGGCATTTTTCTGTCACACCGCTTTGCCAGGACTTTCCGCCAGCATTTTTACAATTGTGAGCATGTTGGTGTATCCCTATGCGTTTGCCAGTACAGTTTCTAGATGAATAGCATGCTCCAGGTTTTCTAGGCTGTATATAGTCATCCACGGATGCCATTTTTAATGAAAAATAGTTGCTATTCACAGTGGATTTTTGTGTGAGTAAATTATACTCACCAACATCGGCCATGCTTTTAGGTGAGGCATTAGTAAAGAGTGATGTAAAAAGGCACAAGATGGAAATAAAAGTGATTGTGTTAAGTGGCTTCATATTTTATACCTTTGTTGTTTTTAACAAAATAAGTATTTTTTGGGGGGAGGGTAAAAATTAATTTTCGCCAACCTTAGAATGAATCATAATGATGAGAATTATGATATCATCTCTATGTCTATTCTTTAGTCAAAAGAACTGCAGGCCGGCGTTCAATTACTATATTATTTCTAGTCCCATCTGTAATGTCACTGATTATAACTTCAACCTTCATGCCTTGTACTGCGTTAAAATAGGCTTTGCCAGAATAGGAAATTCCTAATCCATAGTTTTCATGACTAACACTGGCAAATCCTTTTTTACAATCAAGCTCCTTTACTTCTAAAGCACTATTAAGTGACCGCGTATATTCTTGAGTTGGATTGTGGGGAGAGGGACGATTGGTCCTGCGGGTTTCATCTCCATATAACTCAGCATCTATCTTCGAATAACCAGAAACAGTAGTTTTGTAAAATCTATAATCAATACGATATATTCTATTCGCAGGGACAGTGACAATAGATGCAGGTGAATCCCAAGTTTTGGTAGTGCTTTCGGTTTTAGTGTCGCTAGTAGACATATCATATTGCAATCCAAGGGTATGGCTTATGCCTCCCGACATAAACTTTACATTGAAACTCGCGCTGGTGTTTAATCCATAATTAAAGCTCCAGCCAGTGCTGTTAGTGGTGGATTTTTCTTGTGAAGCAGAATATGTAAACCCTGGGAAAGACATGTCCTGATCATGAGGAAGATTGTTTGTTAATGTATAACCATCTAATGTTATTACATCATCTATAACACTCATGGTTTCTGTAAGGCCACTACCTTTGAGAAGGGTGTTATCAACCTTGTGACTTAGGTATGTATCGAAGGCAAACTCATGACACGTTAGCATCCCTTTCAGTATATCATCTAAGTTGTCATTAGCAATTGATGGTATAGGAGATACAATGAGAATTGCAGTTAGTATTTTATTCATGTGATATTTTCCTTTTGTGGTTTTTATTTTAATCAAAATGGAACTCCTTCATGTTGAACATTACTTCCTTTAAGCGGAGTATTTAAAGGGTTTTACTTGTCACACAATGGCACTTAGCTATTATATATTACACCTCACTTATATTTAGTGATACGAAAATGGATTCGGATTCAGGGTAGGTAAAATTGTTTTCTTGGGTTGATAACTTTAAATTCATCACATATACCGTGTTGGCACTAAATAAATTGGTTAATCTTCCGAAGAGATAGCTTTTAGTTGGTGAGTATGCTGCTGTAGCTTTATTAATTGTTCTGTTCTCTTGAGTTTCTTAAGTGAGGCCACTCTTTCACAATGTGGACCCTCTTGCATCCATGGCGTAATGATAATGTGAAACTAGCGACAAAGTGACAATTAAAGGAAAGGTGCTGCAAGAGTGCAGTCTTTATCCTATTGCTATTTTTTTATTCCAGTATCGCAGTGCTTACTTGTTCTTGCTGCAGGTTGTTGTGGTTAGTGGCGTTGTTTCCCAAATCAGCCAGCAAGTCATGACTTCCCCAGCCCCTGGTGACCGCTACACTCGGGGCTTTCTGACAGGTAGGCCCAGGGTATTCAGCTTGTTTATGGCGCTTACATACGCCATGACTTCTCCCACTTGTCCGTTGTAGTTACGTAGACTGATTTTCCCCGTCATCAATTGTTTGAACCTATACATCGCCGTCTCGGCCAATGAGCGCCGATGATCCCCGGACTGCTGCTTCCAGTGAGTCAGCCCCTCCTTGCGCATCACCAGAACAGCTTCATTGCGTGGATGCCCCTTTTCCCATAAACCGGCATTCTTGCGCGGCGGAATACAGGCCTTGGCTCCTTTGCGCTTTATCAGTTCATGGCAGGCCTTGGTGTCATATGCGCCATCGGCATACACGGTCCCAAGTGCTCGGCGTAGCGGATTGAACAGGGTCGGCAACACCTCGGCATCATGAACATTTTCCAACTAGGCCTCGGCTGCCACGATGTCGTGGGTCGCCGGGTCCACCGCCAGATGCAACTTACGCCAGACTCGCCGCTGCTCGGCGCCGTGTTTTCTGACCTTCCACTCGCCTTCACCAAACACCTTCAGCCCGGTTGAGTCGATAACCAAGTCGGTAATGCGTCCCTTTGGGGGCTGTCGATAAGCCACTGTCACCGTGCGTGCGTGCGTGCTTGCTTGCTGACACAACTGTAATCGGGGCACACAACGGCACATTCATCAGCTCGAACAGTGAGTCGAGCAGGCCCTGTGTCGCCCGCAGGGAGAGGTTGAAAATGCCTTTGAGCATGAGAAAGGTACAGATGGTCTGGTCGGTGTAGAGGGCGCTTCGTCCACGTCGGCCATGATGTTCTTGATGGGACCAGTTATGAACGACATTCTCATCAACCCAGAACGTTAGCGAGCCGCGTTTGACCAGGGAACGGTTGTACTGTGACCAGTTGGATATGGCGTGAAGCGACTTGCCCATGATGCTTATTTGAAGAGGGATTTGGTGATCAGATCAGCGTCTCCACCATAAGTTCAATTCAGGTCACTCTGATTTGGGAAACAACGCCTACGTTAGTGCGCACTTCCTTCGGTATCGGTATCAATTTCAGACCCTTCTGAACATGCTGTAGGGGGTCTGTCCCTCCATCATCCTGTCCGGATGTGGTTGCTGGTTGTTGTAGCGCTCAAGGTAGCTGTCCAGATCTGTCTGCATCTGTTCCACCGACTCATACCAGGTCGTCCTCTCCTTGATACGGAAGTGTTCATCCAGCAGGGTTCGGTGTAACCGCTCGATAAACCCGTTGCTCTACGGCCTGCTCACTTTGGTGGTTTGGTGCTCAATCCCCTCCAGTTGCAGGAATAACTCGTAGGGATGATGGTCTGGTCGTCCGCTGAACTCGCGCCCGTTATCCGACAGGATGGTATAGACCCGCGCCTCATGGGCTTCGAAGAATGGCAGCACCGTTCGTTGAACACATGGACCGAAGTCACCGGCAGCTTGCTGGTGTCAAGCCGCACCCAGGCGTGGCGGCTGTAGCAGTCCAGCACGGTTTGCAGATACACCTTGCCCACCCCCTTGAGTGCACCGACGAAGCAGGTGTCGACCGCCACCAGTTCCCCGGTGTAGTGAACCTCTATCTGACGTTCGCGGTACTCGGGGCTGAAACACTCGAACAGGTGAATTTGCTCATCATTGAGCTCAATCGTCTGTTCCCGGTGGTTTTTCTCCAGACGCAACAAGCGGCCGTGTTTGGAGAGCAACTCGTGACGTTGCCACACGCCGCCCGTACTGGCGTTGATGCCTTGTAGAGCGAGCGCCTGCGCGACCCGCAGCGGGCCATGGGTAGGCCTGGTGAAGGAGTAATCGAGGATGGCCGGCTCAATTTCGGGAGCGACCCGGTTGGGATGAGCCCCTTTACAGCCAGGCAATTTGTCGAGCAAGCCCTCGGCGCCATAGGTCTGGTAATTACGGCGAATTTCGTATAACTGCTGACGGCTTTAGCCGATGAGCTTGCAGGCTTTGCTGACGTTATTGAGCTCTTTGGCGAGCTCTAACAGGCTGAGTTTGCGACGTGCTATTTGCTCGTTGGTAGTCATACGGTGACACCAGATAACATGGTAGGGATACCGTTTTGTTATCCAGTTTGAAGCCGTATGACCACTTCCTTTTGTGGCCAACTGTCGGGTGAATACCATCTTCATACACACCAATAATATTCAGTATTGAACTTTCACTATGTCAATATGCTCCTCACTCACTTCCCCCTCATCATTAACAATTAACATTGTAGCATCAACATATTCTTGTGCATAATGACAGAGTAATTCAGAAAGTGGATTGCTAGAAAATGGTGCAATCAGATTGGGAGTATCTCCTTCTGCGAAGCTCCTTCCATTGATATTAAGAGCGGAAAGAGCAAGTTTATAAGGTGAGGCATTCTCGAATGTACACCCATAGGGGGTGTATTGCAGGGTAGTGTATTTATGCAACTCATAACGCTCTACTTCGACATCCACATCATCAACAACTCGTGCACTATTAAAAATGACGCCAGCTAACACATAGCTAGAGTGTACAAGCAAGAACATTAGCCTGCCTTGATTCCATTGCATCATAAATCACCATTGAAATAAATTAAAACAGCGTCCAGAACAATACAATAACTGGACACGACCCACCGAAGCCGAAATAGGTCTCATCGAAAGGTAGGTCTTGGTTGACCAATATGATTACCTGCATTATTAAAAATGAAGATAACAATATCATACCGTTCCCCTCACATAGGTGCTAACGAACTATATTATCTTAATTATCTTAGATGTTTTTACGAGATTTTTATTTGGTTGGCGATGCGGAAACTTGTAATCATCATGAATATACAAAAAGCCCCGACACGAAGCCGGGAAAATTCACACTACAGAATAAGGGTGCAAGCACCATTGATATTTTTATCACCTTAATAGATTTAAACAAAACGGGATGTAGGTGCAATCCTGTTTTCAGGTAGGAAATTGGCATTACAGCTTGGTTGGCAAATGAATCTTTAATTATAAGGCCTGCAATGGTTAAGTTATTCAAAGAACAACGCCTCAATGCGGGAGGCGTTGATTAACTTGCACAGCAGGTCATTGCAAGAGAGGTTGTGTCAGAGTATCCCCTGGCTAACAATGACGTCCCGATTTCAGAAAAAGCTCTGCTTACGGGTCCGAGCCAGAGTACCTTTCCTCTCATCACCGCGATCGACATGAATAAAGCCGTAACGCTTGCTCATCTGGGCGGTACCGGCGCTCACTAGAGCGATGGGCCCCAGCTGGTATAACCTTTCACCTCTACGCCATCCTCGATACTTGCAGTAAGTGTTCACGCAGGTACTGGATGCGGTACGGATCTCGGACAGTGCCATTAGCTTCAACCTTGTCCCTGGCACCCAGACCGTTCTCGACGATAAAGAGGGGCTTCTGGTAGCGATCCAATGAGCCGCAGCCCTGCGGCATCAATCTTCCAGCCCTACTCGGATGCGGGCAGGTGTGGATTGGGTATGAGGTTGATAGTGTTGCTGCTCGCCCGGATTGGCCGAGGCGATTCAATATTAAAATTTGAGGATAAGTGCTAGACAGAGTCATAGGCGCCCCAGTTGCATCTCTATAAGCTGACACCATGGGCGGCAGACAAGGTCATGCCATGTGAGTGTGGTGCCGAGTCCATCCCGCTTAACTTCTTTTCGGTGCGGACATTGGCGCGCATCCAGCATGTAGGGATAAATATTTAATACATGAAGCAGGTACTGCTGCACACCTTTGTCTCGGATTTTCTGTTCATGGACATCCATGATGTCAGCCCTTCTGCGTATCTTGGCAAAATCATCACTGATAACCTTGGGTGAGACACTAAATGCGTCAGCCACCTCTCGCGAGCTTATTGGACGCCGTTGCTCATATAGCCAATGAGCCACGCGTAAATAGCGTGGTAAGGGCTTGTATCTCATACCAAATGCTCCATCCGCAAGCTCAAGACTGTAAACATCAGATTAGTAAAGATTGCCATATACGTATGGTTACTCAAGGTTAAGGGTATGAGAGGGCATACCGTTTGCACTATCAACCCGAGGTCGAACCAATAGACTTTCGGCCTCGTACCGTAGTGCACGATATCGCTTTGTCAGTGGGCTACGCCCCTCAGCAGGCCAACTACCATATTTTGCTAACCAGCGCCGAGAACGGTCTGGGCACCACAGTGTAGATAGCTTCACGTAGTTTTTTGTCGCTCTCGAGGCGAACCAGTGCAGTGTCTTTATATTGTTGCATCGGAATATGACTAGAGGACTGTAGCTATCCGTGTGGTTATCGCTGCTTGAAATAGCGCCGCTGTTCATCCAAAAAGGATGCAGCAAGCAGTGACGCTGATACTGGCTACCGGAGTAGAACCGGTGACCGGCTGATTACAAGTCAGTTGCTCTACCTACTGAGCTAAGCCAACATCAAATGGATACTAAAGGATATTGTGAAACATGTGATTAGGAATGGTCTCAGTGATGCGAGAGAATATTCCGAGTATGTATAGCTGTCATTAATTAAACCACCGGGCCCATCAAAGAGAAAGGCCACACCGTGAGGGCATGGCCTTGTCTATTTAGTTAGATGAGGAATTCATCCAATTGGTGACCTTGCTCGAGTTGCTCAGCTAGGAACTTGGGTGTACGGCCCTGACCGGTCCAGGTTTTCTCTACACCATTTTCAACATAACGGTATTTCGGGGGACGCGGTGCTCGTTTGGTTTTAGTCGCAGTTGCAGCTGCTGGAGTACTGCATACCAACTCACTCGGGTCAATCCCGGCATCAGCCAACATCGCTTGAAACTCGGCCAGCTTTTGCTGACGCTCAGCATTGGCAGCTTGTTCTTTCTCTGCCTGCTCCAACCGTTCCAGATAAATCGCTTCAATCTTCTCGTGGGCTTCTTTGACTTGTTCCAGAGACAGCTCACGCAGTGCAGCCCGCAGGCTGCGGATATTCAACAAGACTTTCAAAAACTCACTCATCAATAGCCTCTCGTTCAATAGTTCGGATAATCGTGAAAATACTATTAGTTTCCATACTACAGTATATCAAGCTTACAGATATAAGAACCAGCAATACTGCAGATAACATTTTAATCACACGAATGAATTTTTATCCGCTGTGTAAACAATACACCTGTTAGATAAATAGTACAGAAGCAATGCCATCACGCTGTACCAAGGTCCCTACCGATACAGGCCTTGTATACACTCAAGCGCGAACAGACAATCCCCCTCGTTCTTCCCTATGATGCCGATGTCATCAATGCTCCTGCACACATTACAGCACGATTGGCAAAGATGACTTGATGTCACTCTTTGTGTGTTGCAATGCAGGCTGCAGCCTGGCAATAAATTACGCCATTTCAATGAAATCAAGCGAGATACCCAAAACATACTATTGACTATCAAACACCTTCCTACACTAATGCTGCGCTCGAGTGATATCGTAGTATGACCCACTACTGGTCATGCCTCCTGCATGAATAACCGCAACAACCTTGTGTGCAGAATTCTGGCCCGTTGCCCAAGAGGCTGAAGCTCTACTTTCTTGACATTACCTATCGCTTGACTACAACTGAAACCACGTGTACTCAGCAATTTAGAATGCAGCTTAAAGAAATATGCAATTCTGAGCAAAAATGCATAATAATTTTCATTGTCCAGCGTAGCATCAACACGAGTAAGCCAATACTGATTAGCGGGGAAATGTACCAGGGCTTGGTATGCAGAAGGTGAAAGCTGTAAGGCGCTGCACCAGGCTTTACGAATACGTCCTACCATGTTATTTGCATCCGAGGTAGCATAACTACCAAGAAAGGCATAGTCATCTTTATTAAAAAGTAGAATCAAGTGGTAATGAGGAAAGTCACTTGCATCCTGCTCTTTTACCCAGATATATCCAAAGGGCGCTGGAGTACCCTGCTTACCTTTACGGCGATGCTCTGCTAGCAACTGACTCTCAAGAGACGCAAAGAAGCGCGTAATCGCTTTGGCGTCAGCTCTGGGAAAGCAAGTTGGCATGTCTGGCGCATCTACTGAAACCATCTGAGGGAAATGCAAATCAACACGAATAGCAAAAACGCGTGGAAATACTCTCAAGAAGTCATCAATAACCTCTATCGCCCTTTTCAGCTGTACCGATGAAGTTTCACCATACTTGGCATTAGCCTCGGCGAGCAACTGCTCAAACTTATCAGACATAATAATACTCATATTGTAAACGCATAGTCATTCTTGGGAAGGCATGGTTATCCCATGCCAATTAAATGAAAGTGAGTGGTATTTAGCTCTCATGAATGAGATGTACACGTAAAATTTTACCGTAGATTATTACTCCCTGTTGTGCATATAGCTAATCGTTTGTACGTCAGATACAAGTCAGATGTGTATCTGATTGGTATACACTTCGTCTATATATCACATGTTCTCGTTGGTATTCTCTGTGATACACTCTGATGGTGTATCACTCTCTCCCTCGATATATCTTCTACACCCTCTACCTTGTTATAGACCTTGGTGTATATATTACTATTACCGAACTTAGCGACCACCTAAACCATCGGGAAATACGCGATTATTTTGAATAAAACCCCAGCAGCACCGGATGTCAAGGCAAGAAAGCTACTCTGAACTTAGCTTTTTTTTCCACCCCTGATCAATACCATAAAACCACTAAAAATTACTTCAATATGTCGTCTGCGAATGAGATTATAACTAATTACTTTACTCCAACCTTAAGCCGCCATCACGATACCATTCGTCGAGCAAATACATACGCACCAAATTCTTCCTTATTTGAATGTTGCCCGTCCTTCTTCTGCAGACCTCCCAAAACACTCTTCAACCAACCCCTTAAAAATTTTCCATATGGTCAGCCAGGATTTATTTGGCATGAATGGCAAGAGATTGATTGTAGCTCTATCTATCAAAATGCTGACCATAACTTTATGTTTTGCTGTTGCCATTAAAATAGCAGACTATTGTCATTGGCTTATGCCCCTGGTGGCGATATTCAGTGCGCAGAGTTACCTTGCCCTTTGCCATTAATGTACTAATGGCCTTGTCCAGTACAGCCACACTTCTTAATTCTACTAACGCTTTTTGAAGAATTTCATTTTTAGGAATTTCAAAATAAACCTGGCTCCCTGCACGTTTTTTCAACCAAGCGTCTAACTCTTCTGCATGAGTACACATACTCGGCATAACATCATTACCAATCAGGTGAATATGTTGTTTTAAGAAATAATCAACAATGGTAATCGCCGCTTGTACAGTCTCGGCAGAAACTACCACGTTTTCTGTACAGAAAGCTGCCAGAACCCCGGCTATGCGTACGACATGTTCAAAGTACTTGGCACCAAAAATGTTGTACTGACGAAGGTCACCCTGAGGACCAAGTCTCAACGTGACAGCATTGGCGGTTTCACGAAGCAAGGTTCTAGCCTCTGCACAAAGTTGCAGACTGATATACTCGTGGCCTGTCTCCCGACGCGCCATCGATTGCATCAAAAGCGCTGCTTGTCGTTGGTAAAACCACTCCAGCGCCGCGCGCTCAACCTCATCTTGCTGCTCTTGTGCATCGCCGATGAGCCGCTCCCCCATTGTCGATTTAGGCGCGCAGATGAGTAGACGCGCGCACAGACCTGATGTGATGGCAACGCCACGCTGTTGTTTGAGCATGCGGTTAAACGATGCAGGCTGCGTCATCAACAAACTGCTAAATCGTGCATTCTCAATCGAGAACGCAGCATGACTACCACCGCGGTCAACCCTGATACACTGCTCATCCCACAGCGTGTTGAGTAAATGCGGTTTGTGGAATAGCTCGTTATCCAGAATGCTGCCAGCCTCATCGGAGAATAAAAAGAGCGAGGGGCATCCCGTCCCCAGGAGCTTCAAAAGCCCAGCCGTCGTCAGATCGTTCACCAGCAAGCGTTTTTGGACAGGCGTGGTTGGTTTGCGCGCCATATGCTCATCCAGGCGACGCTTGCATTCCCCTTCCTCCTCACCCAGTGTAATGGCACGCTGATACCCTTTTTTCAGTACTTTATGTTTGATCTCCCAATGTTCCAGCTCGCCAGCAAACTGGGCCATCTCTGTTTGATACTGCATGGCGAGATCACTCTCGAGTGTACGAATGGGTTTCAGGAAACATTTAGCAACGGATGACTTGCCCTCGCCAGACCCGGCTACGACCATGATGCTGGCCGAAAGGGGGAAAGACATGTTGTCCAAGGGCGTGATGACAAACAGATCATGAACTGCAGGTACCATCATGCCAATCAACATGCACCCGATGAGTTCCTCTGAAGCTTGCGTTTGCTTCTTCACACCACGGATGACCGCCTGCAATTGCTCAGACAACGCAGATACAGGAAACCCTACAGGAGCAAGTACTGCGCGTTGGGCTTCCAATTCTTGTTGGGCGGTAGATTCCAAGATCTCTGCAAATGATCGCAGGTCGCGAAAGACAAGATCCCCTTGATCATTAATCATTTTTTGAGCCCTCGAGCGAAGAATGGCGCGCCTCAACATAAGGACGCGTCGCACACCAATGCATGACCTCACTCATGCGCCACCCTTTTATCCCGCGAGCGGCACCGAAGGGAGAGAGACTGACTGGGCGCGGAAAATCGGGGTCGTAGCCTTTGGACTTGGGGTTGAGGCGGTTATAAATGGTAGAACGGCCGTACCCTGTCAGGCGTTTCACCTCGGGCAGCCGGATAATTCTGTCTACATCCTGCATCAGTTGAGTCGCAGCACCTGTTTCACTCGTTTGCATCGCCATGTGTTGTCCTCCGTTTAATGTGTACGAGGCCATCATACGGAGCGCATTTTTTTACGCAGCATGAGGTTCTTTTAAAGAATTTAATGTTGACATATCTCTTTATCCATGAACAAAAGCCAGTCAAAGCAATATGACGCGTCATCTCCATACGGCTAACGAGGATCACTGTTGAATACGCTCCAAGAATTGTGATGCCTTTACCAAGCAGAACACGTGCGACATATGATAATATTTTCCACGCATTCATGATGATGAGAGGAAATGCATAATGAAACCACGGATACTGTTTAATCAATTAGATACGCTATTGGCTCATGTGGCTGAGCGATTTATTGAATTTCACATTATTTACAATCATGCTAAAAGACATCATCAACGCGAAATTGATGAGCTTGTAAAAATAAACAAAGAAATAATAAATACACTTTACGAAATTAACTTTAGCGATGAAAACATCAAAAAGTTAAAAGCAACATCTGAGTTCTGGGACTCTGTTCAATCTAATTTCTCTTACGATCGAATTTTAAATCCAAAACTGCTGTCTAAATATGAACAGGAAAGGCACAAGCGATTAATGCCATTTATTGTAAATTACAAATCAAATCCTGAATTCATAAACAAAATAAATGGAATTCTAGCTAATTTTCCACACCGCTTTTGGTTAAGAATTGCTGACATTGTTAATATCGTTACACCAGAGCATTTTTTAGAGAAGGTAAATGCTCTAAATGATTTTCAACGAATTCAACGTAGCATCAGAGCAGATTATGAGACCCAATCTATCAGTGTCGCTTTCGACAGAAGTCATACTGAGCTTGCGCCAGTCAGCGATGCCTTATCATTTTACCCAGAAAAAATAAGGCCTGGAATATTTTACATTTACCCAGAAAATGATGAACTCCGCCATTTATCGACACTGGCAATAACATGTCATTACGGAGCGAATAAGGATGACATACAAGAGGCGCTTGATGAATATGAATACCAATTTGAAAAATTTAGAAATTATTATCACATGAACAGCAATGACTTTATCGAGGCTACAGAGCTTGAAAAGCTAAGGCCATTACTAAAAAGAAACTTCAATAAAAATAAGTATGTGAAGCGAACAGTCAACATAGAACAACCTATTCTCGCACTCATTTGCTGGGAAAAAATAAATCTACATGGGATTGAGACCAATAAAGCCATATCATCAGCTCTCCCAGAGGGTTATACCAGCAATGACTTTACCTCGTTAAAAAACAAGCTCTTGCTTATCTCCACTGCTATTGATGAATGGGACCAGTATTACAACGAAATGAATTGCCTATAGTGAGTGATATTGATGAGACATACGGGTCAGAATGATAGGCTCATCATTCTGACCCGTAAATCCAGATCGAGAAGACACATAGCCGTTTGCACAAACCGCCCCTCTATCCCCTAACCCCCACCCTTACCGCGACAAAGTGCCCCCAATTGCGATGATATTTCTCATTATCTTGCTACTGTAGCAAAAATAGCAGATAGCAAAGTCATTAAACATCTTATTTAGGCTTGCATTATTCAAAAAAGCATGAAAGACCTGAGCGTTCATCCATCTCCAAATATATTCATCCCTATATAACCTTTGTGAGATTTATACATAGAGGAATTAAATATGGCTCACCTTATCGACACGATGGCTTACACAGGCCAAACCCCTTGGCATGGCTTGGGTAATCAATTACCAGAAAAACAATCTTTAGATATCTGACAGCAAGCAGCCGAGATGGACTGGCCCATCGAACAAAGTGATGTACTCTACAATGTCACCTAGGGGAGGACGTGCTGCATATCCGTCCCTGTGTGATGAGTAAAGTGCTTTACCGCTCCGATACGCTGGCATCACTCTCGGTAGTATCCAAACGTTATAATGTGGTACAGCCTCACGAGGTTTTGCATTTCTATCAGGATTTGGTGCAAGCAGGTAGGTTTGAATTAGAAACAGCAGGCGTATTAAAAGGAGGGAGAATGTTGTGGGCATTGGCCAAGACGGGCCAGGACATGAGACTAAACGGCGGCGACATCGTGAAATATTATTTATTGTTGGCGACCAGTTGTGATGGAACTCTCTGTACCACTGCTCAATTTACCTCTCTGCGGGTGGTTTGTAATAACACATTACAGATGGCACTCAATGATAAATCCGACGCTATTAAAGTGCTCCCTCAACCAAATTCAACCCGAAGCATGTCAAAGATGTGCTCGGGCTTGGTTTGGCAAACCGGGACCTGTTTCAACGGAATATACATGAGCTGAGTCATCGCTCAGTTTTTCCTGCTGAAGCTATTCTCTTCTTCAGTGATTTTATTAATGACCCGACAGATGATGACGGCAACATTGTTCTGAGTCGTCCTACCAAGAAATTACAAGAACGCTACCAATGTGCAGGAATGGGGTCAGAGCTTACCAGTGCCAAAAATACTGCTTGGGGCTTAGTTAATGCTGTCACGGAATATGTCGTTCATCATCGTAGTGCACGCAGTCAGGATAAGCGACTTGATTCAGCCTGGTTCGGCCAAGGAGCTCAGCTCAAATACCACGCCCTGGAACAGGCACTCACGTTACTACAATAATTTCGCTTCTCTTTATAAACCGGCATAACAATCCTTACCCGGATTGGCTGATGCCAGTCCGGGTACGGAGATTTATGCCATCGACGTTGTCTCATTCATTTACTTTGATTGGGTAAATCGCGTTACAAGACGATTAATGGTTTCCAACAGCAAGGTCCGGTCGGCATCATCAAGTTGTGCCAATTGCTGGCTCAACACAATGCCCTGCTCGGTGGGACGGTTGCTGGTCTCACGCAGAAAGTCCGCCAGCTCACAACCAAACAGTTGAGCGAGTTCAGCCAGCCGCACTACGGTCGGCACCACAATTCCACGCTCCATCCTAGAGACCGCTTCCATACCGATATTGAGGTGTTCAGCCACCTGCTCTTGGGTCAACCCAGCTTGGCTGCGCTGACGTCCAATCGCTTTACCCACATTTTTGGCCAGTTGTTTCAAGTCGATGTCCGTCATAGCCCCTCCAATCGACCCACATGGTCAATCATGAGCCCATTGACGATAAGGACCTAAAAAGGCGAATATCACCCCAAAAGGTCTTCAATCGGTGTAATGCGATGACCGCCAAGACAACCCGTGTGTGTCATCCAGGCAACACAGGTTGCCCATGGCCGGAGGTTCATGCCTCGTTTAATACCCCACTACTCATGCCCTTTTCACACTCACTACATTAACCAAGGAGAAAATCATGATCCGTTACCCCATCATTGCCACCCTCTTTTTACTGGCAGCCACGATTCATTCTCTCTGGACCGGAGGTTCCCCCCAACTCGGGGTATGGGGGCATCTCTGGTTCTTTGTGTTCGGCTCACTGTTCTCATCACTCGGAATGATGGCTGGCGAGCTCTTTCGCCGCTTCACTCAGCCCGATGTGCTGCTAGCTGACGGTGCACAGGAAATGTTCAAGAAGAAACTGTTTTGGAAAATGGGCCCCCAGCTCATTGGGGGCATCGTGGGCTACATCGCAGCTGGGGGATTTTTACAAAATGTGTTGGGTTACTACGTTGGATAATAAGGAAGATAGAAAATGAAAATATTAGGTCTTTTGTTATCGTTTATTCCATTACTGACATGGGCGTATGAGTCTGAAGAGCAACCACCAAAAGTGACATTACCGACATGGACGCTTGAGTCGGTTGGTTCTGAGCAACACTTCACGCAATCCGCTGACGGTCTTTCATTCACGATTATGTGCAGTGATCAACATGCTGCCAATGCGGAGTTAAACATTCGGGGTAATCGATATACCAACCTGGTTTTCAACATCAATGGAAAACCTTACTACAATCCGTTTAATTTTAATGACCCCTTGGTGGTCGAACAGTTTAAATGGTTTATGAAAGCACTAAGGAATGCGACTGCTGTTGAGATTGTGTATGGCATAGGGAAAAGCTACACCCTGTACATGTCTAACGCTAAGGCGGTCTTGCCCGACCCCGATGCCAGCAATTTCATTTGCAAGACGGATACCGCGTTGACATTCCCTGATGACGAAAGCAACGCCAGCCTACCGCAAGAGGATGCGAAGGAGGGGGGCGCATCTGGGCCGCTCAGCTTTAACGTGTCGGTTGGCAAATTTGATAAAGACTATCGTCCAGTATCCGTTCAATCCATTGAGCTCGTCAGTTTAAATAACCATGTAAACGTTATCTCGGTAACGGGTAACCGTGGTCAATGTAGGCTGGCTAAATACAGTGAAATCGAAGGTGTACCATCACCCAGACTGCCTTTAGCCATGCAGTATGGTCAAAAGGCGCAGTTTCCCATCGTAAGAGGGAGCGGTCACTGTGACAAGGTCTATGAGGTATCGATTAATACCAATCTGGGCAGTGTTACCTACGACATCGAATATGAATGATTGGACCCGACGATACCAAGAGGAGGCAATGAGCCTCCTCTTTTTATTTCTGCAACCCGCTCACCTATGAAGGAATAACACTATGCCACCCTGCATTCCCCCCGAATGCGAGCCCTTCGATCACTCTGGCTTTTGGCACAAACTCTGGGCCTTTGCCAAACGTGCCGGTCGGCCCTTTATCGAGACCTGTCTGTTGCTCTACTACACCAGCCAGAAGGATGATCTGCCGCTTTGGGCCAAGCTCCTGATTTACAGTGCGCTGGCCTACTTTATCTCGCCCATCGATGCCATCCCGGATGTGTTGCCGATGGGGCTCACCGATGACATCGCGGTACTAAGTGCAGCACTCGCCAGCATTACAGCCTTTATTGACGCCCAGATCCGTGCCCGTGCAGCCAGAAAAATGCGCGAGCTGTTCGGCGACACTTAACCCCTTCAAGGAGAACTCCATGACTATTCCCTTTTTCCGGGACGGCTTTGCCCTGCCCGTTGCCCAAGCGCTGCTCACGTTACTCAGTCAGGAGGTCGCCCATCTCGGCCTCAACCTCGAGCGCCTGACCCAGCTCACCTTCAACTTTCGCAGTCCCACCTACAGCCCCGAGCAAGGAGGGGCTCACCCCGTTGAGATCCGTCTGATACGTGGTCTTGATGGCTGGCTGTTCGATTACGTCACCGACTTCAGCTATCAGGGACTGGGCCAGGATGCAGAGCTTTGCAAAGAACTCGATTTCAACTTCCTGGATGACGAACACTATTTGCAAGGATGGGGGCCTGTCCAGCGTTCAGAGGCCCATGAGTTATTCACCCTGTGGCAGACCAACTTTGTTGCCTACTGCCGGATGGCGTACTTCACCATTGAGGTCAGTGGGGAGTAGGAGGTGTGTGATGACTAACGAACTGCCGCTAACTCACTATTCACGCCAGTGGCTGGGACTGGTTGCGACCAAGGCCAAACTGCAGCCAATCTGCCAAGGTGAGCGCTGGTTGCTGCACCTGACCCCTAATAGCCCACATACCCGCACCGTTACCCTGCACCTGCGCTGGTCTGGGGGGCAGTGGCAACTGCTCTCCCTCACCAATGCCGAGGATTGGCGCACCATGAGCCAGCCAGTGGATGAAATCTGTGTGGACCCCACACGTCGTTGTTTTTGGCGCAGCCAAGCAGGACCGGTGTCTCTCACCGAGCAACCTCGTGTGTTGGCAAGTTTCCTGGCTGACTTGCAGCGTACCTGCACTCATCACGGTTATCGCGTGGAGAGTGACCCCTTACCACAAGAGGAGACACAAGATGCCCAAACAACCGATAGCCGTTGAGCTGGAAGCGATTAATCGGGATGGCGAGACTCAGGTGGTGCGTGACAGTGACCTGACCGTACAGGGCTACCGTGTCTACCTGCGAGCGGTAGAGGCCAGCGGATTGGCCCTGGCTACCTGGGTCGCAGACTATGGCACCATAGGGCCAGCCTACCAGCTGGCGGAACGGCTAAGCATTGCGCTGGCTATCCCGCTCACCGTGCTGGTCCCCGGATCGCTGATACCGGTGATGTGGGGACCCACAGCCGGAGCAAGAGCAAAAGCAAAAGCCACCACCAAGGCCAACTGAACTACCCTCAAAGTGAACCAACAACACCTCTGCATTTAGCCCCGGTATGCCTAGCGCTGCCGGGGTCTTTCTTTTTCAGGAGACCCACCATGCGTTACCACAAGCTCAAAGCCGGGGAATGCCCCGGCACCTATGTCGTCACTGAACCCGTGACTGAGCAAGACCTGCTGCACATCGCCAACCAGATTGCTCGCAAACGCCTGGCCAAAGGCACTGCCATTACCAGTACCACCGAGGCTGCCGAGCGGCTGCAAACCCTGCTGCAGGACCGGGAGCATGAAGTGTTTGGTGCGCTATTCCTCGACTCCCAACACCGTGTACTGGTTTTTGAGGAACTGTTTCGCGGCACCCTCGACAGTGCCAGCATCTACCCTCGGGAAGTGGTCAAGCGGGCCTTGCTACTCAACAGTGGGGCCATCATCGCGGTGCACAATCACCCCAGCGGTGACCCGGAGCCCAGCCAATCAGACCGGGTCTTTACCCAAGCCCTCAAAGAGGCCCTGGCCCTGGTCGATATCCGGCTACTCGACCATCTGGTGGTCGGTGCTGAGGGCGTGGCCTCGCTGGCTGAGCGAGGTCAGCTATGACTCTAACCCCAGGTAAGTCACACCTCACCACCCTCGATATCCTCCTCGAATTGCGCTGCTGGCTTGCTGACAACGTCGAGATGCAGGCCGAGCCCGCTATCGTGGCTCACATGCCTAACGGCTACCTGCTCACCCAGGCTGACTGCATCGAGGCCATTGATGCGCTGCTGCATCAGCTGCGTCATTAGCCGCGTCACGAGGGAACAAGCACCATGCGATTACCCAATCCCTATTCCCTGGAGGAAACCCTCGAGAAGCTGCGCCATCGGCTGGCTGCCACCTGCAACGAAGATGCACTGACGTTGCTGGGAAAGGCCGCAACCAAGGCGCGTGATGACGAGGGTTATGCCAAGCAGCTTGAAGAGACCTTGCAACGGGGATCCACCATCGAGATCCGCGAGTGCCTCAGCTGCTTTGACGACTACTTCGAGCGATCCCGAGACGCACCGCCCTATTACCCGCACCACGATGCCGTCAATAGCATTGATTGTGCGCTCTACGCCATCCTGTTCGCTCTAGCTCACCCAGAAGCCGAGCAGGCGCACGAATAACGCCAGCATCCCCAAACCCGGATCATCAGCGCCAACACCATGATCCGGATATTCCGACATCACTCAGCAAGGCCACCTCACTGCAGGTGGCCTTTTGCATTTCAAGGAGTCATCCCCATGTCTGCCTTCATGATCGATCGCAAGGACTACCTGGCCTTTGCCGTACAGTTACACCGCATTTTGCAATGCCCCCATGCCACCGCACTACACCCTTGAGCTGCTGCGCACCCTCTGGTGGAACTCACCAATGGATGTCACCAGTACCTGGACGTGGCGAGTAGACAGACTGGTACGGCTGATGATGCTCGCTAATCGGCGTGCAGTCTGGCATCGCTATCAGCTAGGGCGTCAGCAGGACCGTAAGGAACCACGCCAGCACCGCTCGACCAAACTGAGTCGGTTTAAACCTGCCCATCGTTACCACCAGGGACCTCTCACCGATAGCGAACTGGTGGCGCTCTACAAATTCACCTGCTGCACCCTGTACCAATCGAGTGAATGGAGTGGGAGTCCTGAGCAGGCTCCCCGGCTGGTGAAGGTGATACAGCAGTTTCAGCAAGCACTGGCGCAAGACGTGCTGACCCGGCTGTCACTGTGGGAGCAAGCACCTTGGGGAGAGATGTGATGCCTCTCTCCATCACCCTGACGGTGACAAGCTCACCGCCGAGCTCAACTGCCCAGATAGCCCAGCGTATCGCCGATGACATGGCACACCTGCATCATCGTCTGGGTGATGGGGTCAGTGATGAACTGGGGATCAGCATCAGTTACCTGGTCGAACAGTTTGCGCTGCTGGCTGCGGCTTACCGTTCACCTGCAGAAAGAGAGAAACACCCATGATCGAATTCAACGATAGCTTCACCCAGGTCGCAGTCGCTCAGGCAATGAGCACACATAGCGATTTGCATCGGCTCATTACCTATCAGCTCACCTTCCCGAAGTGGGCACACGACTATGACGAGACCGGCAAGCGCACTGGCCCCGACAAGATCAAGCCCGTGCCAACGATGCACAAGACCTCGCTGTTCGTGAGTCCACTGGACATGGTGGACAACCTGCCCCGCGAGATTAATTTTGCGTGGTGGGAGCGTGAGTGCAACGACCTCGGCTATCCCGTTGGGGAGTGGCGACGCACCATTGTGGGTGCCTACTTCAACCACGGCACCAACGACACCCCAAACTGGAGCAGCCACACATGAGCATCTTCGAGCACATGACATGGGGACTGGGCACCCCGAACCTGCCCAAGCTGGGGGCTCGAGCCATTCTGCAACGTGGTTATGTTGATTTCCTGGGCGACCGTGCCGGTATGTACGGCGAGCCAGACGAGGCGTGGCGGGCCGAGTGCGACACGGTGCTGCCGCACTTCCTGCGTGAGTTAACCAAGATGGCCAAGGCATACCAGATATGCACCGACATGGACGCGGTGTTTCGCCTTGAACACAAGGGCTGGGTGTGTGAAGCCAGTCCGAGGCGCAGCTACGGCTACCTCTACCTCGACATCTACCACCCCGCTAACTAGCGGGGTGTTTGTTTCAAGGATAAATATCATGAACAAGTTCTATCACGTAGGCACACTGGCCCGCCGTGAAGTCACCGCCCTGCTGCACACGCTGACGCACAATACAGCCGGCAATGCCGAGGGGATCCTCAACTACGTGGGCAGCAAGCTGAACCCCTACGACCCGCGCAAAGAGAAGACCAAGGCACGGCACACATTGCGCCGGGTCAAGAAGGCTATGAAGGCAGGGCGTATCCCGCTTGAGCTCACCGTGACGGGTTGCCGCATCGACCGGGGGTGCCATCAGGCAGACCGTTACTACTACGACCGGACGCTACTGGCCCAGGGCTGGCAACAATACGATACCGAGGAAGACGCCTGGTACTTTGGCATCTGGATCCACACAGAGAAGCTGGAGACCTTTACCTACGCCGAGGGTGATATCAGTCATGTGATGGCGCCGAACGTCGAGGCGTTTCGCTCTGAATTGGCGCGGCTCTACCAGTACCACCCGCAGGCCCCAGCATTTATCAGCATCGACCCGGAGGCGGGCATTGTGACCCATCATTTTGAAAGCAAGCCGGAGGTATGAAATGGCTAAGAACATCGCCATCAAGGTGCCCGGCAAACATCCACAAACCGGTGAGCTCACCACCTTCGAGCTCAAGGGCCAGCGCATGGATATCGACATCGGCGGGCAGGCTGTGCCCTTCCTCATTCATGGGAGCGGCATCGGTACGTCGCTCACCCATATTCCGAGTGGCTACCGCATCGCGCTGCTCGGCGGCTGGCTTACCGCTCGTTACGCAATTCCTGAGAATAAGCCCAGCAGAGCGGCCTGCGCCCAGATGGCCATAGACCTGCTGGTAGCCCAGTACGGCTCGCGGCACCTGCTGGACCGGCTCAATTGCAAGCCGGTTATCAATCAGCTGTAACGCACAGCCCAGACAACAAGGAGCGATGCAATGACCAACACCATCCCTGCAACACCTGACCCACTGGCAGGCCATTCGGTTATGCAGATGCTGGATGTCGCCATGAGTTCCATCATCGGTGATTACGATGACGCAGACCTGGCGCCTGAGTGGCAATGGGTCAAGCAAATGGCCTCCCATGAACATGTCGGTGTGAAGGATGATTCCGCCTATGAGTTCACCCTGAACCTGGCTATGGAGCTCGATGCTATCCCGCCAGCACTGCAACCCTTAATTACTGCCGCCCAACAGGCTGGTGTGAACTACATCCTGTTTTACAACGGCTAGCCACTGCGCCTGTCACTGCGGCCCGGCAAACAGACAAGACCACCCAAGCCCAGCTCATTTACACACTGCATAAAGGGCCAGCCCTCACAGGCTGGCCCTTTGCATCATTGGAGTCACCGAACATGACCCGTCTTATCACCGGACTCGAGGTGCATCGCTATGCCCCCGAGCTCAACAAGCTGCACCTGCGCAACCGGCAGACGTTACCCGCTCCCGGCATCACCACCATCAAAGAGGCCAAAGCCCACCTTTTTGGCCGCTGGCAGCCAGGGCATCAGGTAACCATCACCGTGAGTCACCCTGACTACATCAATCTCTCCCGGCTCTACCGGGGGCGACTGGCCAGCCTGACTGAACTCTCGGAGCATCTGACCAGATTGCGCCAGCGCCACAACGTGCCCGGCACCATCATCGACATTCAACTGAGGTATCGCTAATCATGACCGCGACAGCTACCAACACCAATGACCAACAACCCGCAGCCCCAGACCAGCCCACGCGGATTTTTGCGCAGTGGGGTTTACCCCATACCGTCACCCCGCGCTTTGGCGCTCGTCTTATCCAAGAGCACCACCGACTGCACTTTCTGTCAGATCGGGCCTCACTGGTTGGCGAATGGGCAGAGGTGGCAATAGACCAGCTGGAAGCCGCTTTCCCAACCATCATCAAGGAACTGGAAGCCAAGCTGCTGACCGGTGAGCTGGATGCCCGATGCCAGCAACGTATCACTGTCCAACACGACGGTTTCACCTGTGAAGCTGACACCTTGGGAAACCATGGTTATGTCTACCTGGCGATTTACCATACCCAAGGCACAGCAGATCGGCATGAGTTCATTCTCTAACTTGGCATTCCTGCTCCCATAGAAAGCTCCTATCGAGTCGTATTGGTGGACAATCTCATCCGTCCCATGTCGTAATGGGAGCAATTAATTTCGTGGTAAGCCTAAGGATAAGAACGATGGAATCTGCTCGTGATAAACGCACCGGTGAGATCATAGAGGCTGAGACCCTTTGGATGTTGGTGCATGTCGATAAGGATGGTTACGAGTGCTGGGGATGCGGCATCGATATGTACCCCTCATCCTGGAAAAAAGAGAACAAAAAGAGGCCCTCATTCAACAAAATGCCGGGAAAGGAACATCTCATCCATTGTGATGCAGATGCTGAACGGGAAGTGATCAGCCAAGGACAGACACAAAGCGTGCGTCAACAATTGGACTCATCGCCAGGGTTGTCGCCTTCAGGGCTAGTGCTAATAGATAAACGGCCAGGGACAGCTACTAATCAAGGAAACGGAATAAACGGTTCAACCTCGGTACATTCACCAACCGTAGCTGCTGGTCATGGTAATGGCCCCCAACGCACTTCCAGACGCAAAGCTCAAAGCATTCGCCCTATCTGTCGTGCGTTCATCAACTTCCCCCACGACCGTAACATCTCTTTGGAGATCCCTGGGATTGAAGCCGACAATTACCTGACGGCGTTCAAGAGGTTAGGTAGCCCAATTCAGAAGTACCCCGATAAGAAGATCTTTTATTCCGAGTTGTTGTGGCTACCGATCACCCAGAGCGAGGAGCGGTTAATTATCCCCCTAGCAGGAGAATGGGAAGACCGGAAACCCTCGAAAAACTATCAGCTCCATGTCGAGTGGAAATCTTGGTCACAAGCCAAAAAAACCATGTTACTTAACGAGTTAGATGCAGCAAAGGAAGAGGCCAAACAGGCTAGAAGGGGTGGTAGGAAAGATAAAGCATGGGTGTTTTTTATTGGAGAACAGAACGCAGACCACCTAGAAACGTTTTATGTCAGTGACTCTCGCTTGATCTGCTCGATTATTGGCCACATTGTCTATCCGAAATATGAATAGGCAATGCAATGAAGCATACGACGCAACGCTGGCATTCGTAACGCGCTACGTTTTACGGGTAGTAGCACAAGGGGCAGCCACCGGAAAGTGGGGCCGATACTTGTCCAAAGGAATGCGATAGAGGAGAAAGGCAGCCAACATCTAATGGCATACTCACTGGCATACCAAAAATCACAGACACAAAAAAGCCCAACCGAATCAATCGGTTGGGCTATATAGATGGCGGAGGAGGTGGGATTTGAACCCACGGATGGTCGCCCATCGCCGGTTTTCAAGACCGGTGCATTCAGCCGCTCTGCCACCCCTCCGAACGGCGTGCATACTACGTCAAGCCCTTGTTCATATGCAATACATATTTGTTCTGGGATAGTAGGGGGCAACAGGCTGGGGTAGCGCTTGAAATCAGCGCTCGTCATCCCCACATTCAGTGCATACAATGCGATAACGAAGCGGAATCTGCCGCCTCAACCGGAAATCAAGAGGACACCCAAGATGGATACCCGTTCTATCTACACCGGCACCCAGAGTGCCGCGCGCGATACCAACAAGGTGCTGCGCAACACCTATATGCTGCTCTCCCTCACTCTTGGCTTCTCTGCCGTTGTGGCCGGGGTCGCCACCGTGATGAACATGCCGCCCCTGCACTGGGCCGTGTTCCTTATCGGTGTGTATGGTCTGATGTTCCTGACTCAGAAGAACCGCGAAAACGGCATGGGGCTGGTGTTCACCTTCGCCCTGACCGGCCTGCTCGGCTACAGCCTGGGCCCCATCATCAACATGTACATGAACAATGGTGGTGGCGAGATAGTGATGACTGCCCTGGGCGGCACAGCGCTGACCTTCTTCGGTCTGTCGGCCTATGCCCTGACCACCAAGCGTGACCTCTCCTTCATCGGCGGCATGCTATTCGTCGGTTTCTGGGTGCTGCTGGTAGCCATGATCGCCAACATCTTCCTGCAGATGAGCGCCCTGAGCCTGGCCCTGTCCGCCATGTTCATGCTGTTCTCCTCCGGTGCCATACTGCTGACCACCCAGCAGATCATCCGGGGCGGCGAGACCAACTACATCTCCGCCACCGTGACCCTGTATGTCTCCATCTACAACATCTTCCTGAGCCTGCTGAGCCTGCTTGGCGGCAACCGCAACTGATGAACAACCCCGCTTCGGCGGGGTTTTTATTGATGCCTGTTTCTGTCAGGATAAGTTGTAAATCAAGGATATGAAGCCAAGTGGCCCTGATCCAAATCAGGGCCGCTTCGCGCTTGGCGGGTTAGTATCCCGTTCTCGTTTCGTTCAAGGGTTGCTCTTGTCTCATGCCGATGGATTTCTCTGGCCTGCTGCGCCGACTGCTGACTGACTGTCACATCGATTTTGCTTCGCTCAAGGGTGGTGCCTAGCATGCCCATGGACTTCTCTGGTTTGTTACGCCGACTGCTGACTGACAGTCATATCAATTTTGCTTCGCTCAAGGGTGGTGCCTAGCATGCCCATGGACTTCTCTGGTTTGTTACGCCGACTGCTGACTGACAGTCATATCTATTTCGCCCTCAAGGTGTTGCTGGCCATGGTGGGGCTGCTGGCCTTCACTCTGGCGACGGGCGACATCCAGCTCACTGTGCTGCTCTCCCTCGGGGTGGTGGCCGGCGCCATCGCCGAAACCGACGACAGCCTGTGGGGCCGGGTCAAGAACCTCGGTATGACGCTGCTCTGCTTCCTGTTTGCCTCGCTCTGTGTGCAGTACCTCTTCCCGACGCCCTGGCTGTTTGCCCTCGGACTGGCGGGATCGACCTTCATCTTCGTGATGGTGGGGGCGCTGGGCCAGCGCTACGCCACCATCAGCTTCGGCTCCCTGCTCATCGCCATCTACACCATGCTGGGGGCCGCCAAGGCGCCGGATCTCTTCTACCAGCCGCTGGCGCTCGGCGCGGGCGCACTCTGGTACGGCCTGGTCTCCCTCATCTGGCTCTGGCTGCTGCCCTACAAGACCCTGCACGAGCAGCTGGCCCAGAGCTACTTTGCCCTCGGCCGTTATCTGCTTGAGAAATCCCGCTTCTTTCCGGCGGACGAACACGGCGCCCAGGCCATTCGCCACAATCTGGCCCAGCTCAACATCAATCTGGTCAATGCGCTGACCCTCACCAAATCGGCACTCAACGCCCGCCTCAGCACCCGCCATCAGGCGGCGCCCGAGCTTGCCAGCCTGCTGCGCCTCTACCTGCTGGCGCTGGAGATCCACGAGCGGGCCACCTCCAGCCACTACCCCTACAGCAAACTGGAAGAAGAACTCAAGCAGGGCATAGTCCTCGACGGCTTCCAGGAGGTGTTCCTGCAGCTGTCGGAGGCGTGCCAGCGGCTCGGTTACGCCATCCTGGTGCACAAGCCCTATGCCCACAACAAGCGCATCCACTGGACCCTGGAGGCCCTCGACGATCAGCTGGAGTTCACCCACCTCAAGCAGCACTATCCCAAGACGCTGCTGACGCCGATGAAGTTCCTGCGCCGCAACCTGGCCAGCATCAACCAGCTGCTGGGCAGTGCCGAAGAGCTGCAAAACCCGACCCAGGCACAGGCAAGTCTGCCGGCCCTGGCACGCCCGCCCCGCCTGCCGCTGCTGACCCAGCTCAAGCAGCACCTGACCCCGAACTCCATGGTGTTCCGCCACGCCCTGCGCCTGTCGCTCGGGTTGGTGGTGGGTTACGGCATACTGCAGGCCTTCAATCTGGACAAGGGTTACTGGATCCTGCTGACGGTACTGTTCGTCTGCCAGCCGAGCTACAGCGCCACCCGTCGCCGGCTGGTGCAGCGCATGCTCGGCACCTTCGCCGGTCTGCTGGTGGGGATCCCCGTGCTCTGGCTCTTCCCCGAGCTGCATGTCCAGCTGGTGGTGATGGGGCTGGCGGCCTTCCTGTTCTTCACCCAGGTGCGCAGCAACTACAGCGCCGCCGTCTGCTTCATCACCCTCTATGTGCTGATGGCGTTCAACCTGCTGGACGGCATAGGGTTTGCCATCCTGGGGCCGCGCATGCTAGATACCTTCCTCGGCTGCCTGCTCTCCTATGCCCTGGTGGCCTGGCTCTGGCCAGACTGGCAGTACAAGCGGCTGCCGACCCTGATCGCCAACTCACTGTCAGCCAACGCCCGCTATCTGGCGGCCGTGCTCGCCAGCCTGCAGCAGCAAAGAGATGAATCCATCGACTACCGGGTGGCCCGCAAGAGCGCCCATCTGGCGGACAGCGAGCTGGCCATGGCCTGGCAGAGCATGCTGGTGGAGCCGCAGAAGCGTCGCCGCTTCCTCGATCTCTGCTTCACCCTCACCTGGCGCAATCACGCCCTGCTCTCCTACATCTCGGCGCTGGGCGCCCATCGCGACAAGCTGGAAGCCATAGGCGAGCTCGACGAGATCAGCCGCCACCTGAGCCATACCCTGGAGCGGGCCGCCGGTCACCTGGCGGGGGAGATGCCGGCGCAGATCGAGGGCCAGTGCCCTGTGATAACCCCGGACAGCAGCGAGGAGCAGCTGATGCTGACCCAGCAGCTCACCCTCATCAGCCAGCTGGCGGACGAATTGCTTACCCTGGCCAACGAGAGCCGGTTGCTCACCGGGGATCAAGGCGCTACCATGCCCGCCCAATCCTGATAGCCCCTTTGCGAGGAGCCCCTTATGTCTGAAAAACATCAGCTGGCATTCAACGGCCAGACCATCGACACCGATGCCAAGGGCTATCTGCTCAACAGCAGCGACTGGAGCGAGGAGCTGGCGCAGGTGCTGGCCGAGCAGGAAGGGATAGTGCTGGAGGAGCCCCACTGGGAAGTGGTGCGTTTCGTGCGCGCCTTCTATCTGGAGTTCAACACCTCCCCCGCCATTCGCGCCCTGGTCAAGGCGATGGAGAAGCAGTATGGCCCCGAGAAGGGCAACAGCCGCTATCTCTACAAGCTGTTCCCGGAAGGGCCCGCCAAGCAGGCCACCAAGATAGGCGGCCTGCCCAAACCGGTGAAATGCATCTAAAAACCGGCCCGACCTCTCGCTGAGAGACCATGAACAGGTTCTAAAAAAATACCGCGCCGAGGCGCGGTATTTTTTATTCGGCGTTCGTCAAACCCGCATCAGGGGTTGTAAGCCACCACTGAACCGCTGAGCCCCGTCATCTGGCCGATGCGACCCTGCATGCCCTGCAGCTTGGCCTTGGAGACATCCGGCCCGATGAAGACGCGGTTGAGCTGACCCTGCACCGGCGTTCTCGGCGAGGTGTGGGCCGAGTAGCCCGCCGCCCGCAACTTGCCCACCAGGGCATTGACGCTGTCGACGTTCTTGAAGGCGCCGAGCTGCAGGATCCAGCTGCCCTGAGCAGCCGCGGCCGCGGCGGGTGCCGGGGTGGCTGCCTGCGGTGTCATCTTGCTCGCAATGAGATCATCCATCGACTTGATCTGACCCGCCTGCGGCTTGGTCTCCACCGGTTTTTTCACTTCCACCGGCTTGGGCGGTACCGGCTTTGGCTTGGGCGGCTCGACCGGCTTCTTGGCGATCACCTCGGGCTTGGGCTTGACGACCGGCTGAGTCACCGGCTTGGTGGCAGGCGGCTGGGTCTGCGTCGCCGGGGTCTTGTTGGCCGCGAGCGTGACCGGATCCGCAACCTCCTCGACCTGCCACTGCTCGGCAGCAGAGGCCTGCTGCTGGCTGGCCAGATGTTCCGCCGGCAAGGCGCTGGCGGCTGAGACCTGCAGCGCCGGTTTGGCGGGTTCCAGCTCGGGGCGCAGCGGGATCTTGGCAAACGCCTCTTCCTTTTGCTCCAGCTTGTGGCCGTCCATCAGATCCGGCAGAAAAATGACAACCAGGGCCACCAGGATGACGGTCCCCACTAATCTGTTCTGAAACTTCGAAGCCAAGTTAATTCCTACCCATGTTGCTTAGCCTATGACACGCAGACGAGGGACTGGCCCGGGAAAACAGACCCGAAGCCGTGCCATTCAACCTGTCAGTGCCGATCAGGACGCAGTGCCCGCCAGAATGTCGGCGACAGTGTAAAACGAACCAAACACAATGACCATATCATCAGGACTCGATGCGGCCAATGCGGTCTGATAGGCGGCCGTGACGCTATCAAAACGCTGAGCAAGGCCTTTGCCCTCCCCCAGCGCGGCAGCGAGCTGCTCGGCACTGGCGGCGCGCGGGCCGGTCAGGCTGGCCAGATACCACTCGCCAATCAGGCCGTCGAGCTCGGCAAGCGACCCCGCCATGTCCTTGTCTTTGAGCATGCCGACCACCGCGCGGCGCACACCTGCGCAGGGAATGTGGCGCAGCTGGCTGGCCAGATAGGCCGCCGAATGGGGATTGTGGGCCACATCGACGATGACCAGGGGCTCGCTTTGCAGCCGTTGCATTCGCCCCGCCAGCCTGGCATTCGCCAGACCTTGCCGGATGGCAGACTCCGGCAGCGGCAAGCCGAGTGATTCCAGCGCCGCCAGCACGGTGACAGCGTTCATCAGCGGCAGGGCTGGTTTGGGCAGATCCCGCCACTGGTTGAGGCCGTGGTAATCCCAGCCGGTGTCATGCTCATCGCCATGGAAGTCGCGGCCAACCTGACGCAGGCAGGCGCCGAGGCGCTGCGCCTCTGAGGCTATGGTCGCCGGCGGGTTGGGCTCGCCGCTGATGGCGGGTTTGCCGGCGCGGTACACCCCGGCCTTCTCCACTGCCACCGCTTCGCGGGTATCTCCCAGCCAGTCGCAGTGATCGAGCGCGATGGAGGTGATCATGGCCACATCGGACTCCACCACATTGGTGGCATCGAGCCGACCGCCCAGCCCCACTTCCAGCAGCAGCACATCCGGCGCGGCGCGGCAGAAGAGCCACAAGCCCGCCAGGGTGGCGAACTCGAAGAAGGTGAGCGCTATCTCGCCGCGGGCCGCTTCCACCTCGGCAAAGGCGGCGCAGTGATCGCCGTCAGCCAGCTCGGCGCCGTCGATGCGCACCCGCTCGGTAAAGCGCAGCAGATGGGGGGAGGAGTAGACGCCGACCTTGTAGCCGGCGGCCATCAATATGCTGGCCGCCATGGCACAGCTGGAGCCCTTGCCGTTGGTGCCCGCCACAGTAATCACCTTGAACGGCAGTTGGGTAAGACCCATGCGCCGGGCGACGGCACCGACCCGATCCAGCCCCATGTCGATGTTGACCGGGTGGATCTGCTCCAAATAAGAAAGCCAGTCGACCAGCGACCGGCTTTGGGATTGTTGCATGTTTGAACTCATCTTCACTCTTCGATGACGTGAGTATTCAGCATTTTGGCGAGCAGGCTGGCCAGACGGTTGCGCATCTCGCGGCGATCTATGATGAGATCGATGGCGCCCTTCTCCAGCAGGAACTCGGAGCGCTGGAAGCCTTCCGGCAGTTTCTCGCGCACCGTCTGCTCGATGACGCGCGGGCCGGCAAAGCCGATCAGCGCCTTGGGCTCGCCCACGTTGATGTCACCCAGCATGGCCAGACTGGCGGAGACGCCCCCCATGGTGGGGTCGGTCAGCACAGAGATATAGGGCAGACCCGCCTTGGTAAGCCGGTCCAACGCAGCACTGGTCTTGGCCATCTGCATCAGGGAGAAGAGCGCTTCCTGCATGCGGGCACCGCCGGAGGCGGAGAAGCAGACCAGACCGCGGCCTTCTTTGATGCTCTCCTCGACGGCACGCACGAAACGGGCACCGACCACGGAGGACATGGAGCCACCGATGAAGGAGAACTCGAATGAACAGGCGACGACCGGCACCCCCTTGAGGGTCCCCTTCATCACCACCAGCGCATCTTTTTCTCCCGTCTCTTTCTGAGCGGCAGACAAACGATCCTTGTAGCGCTTGGAATCCTTGAATTTCAAGACATCCTGCGGCTCCAGCTCGGCACCGATCTCGGTGCGGCCCTGCTCATCGAGAAAACTCTCGAGACGGGCACGAGCGCTGATGCGCATATGATGATCACACTTGGGGCACACTTCGAGATTGCGCTCCAACTCTGCCCGGTAGAGCACCTGTTCACAAGCACTGCACTTGGTCCACACCCCTTCCGGAATGTTGTGACGACGAGGTGTAGTGATCTTGCTCTTGGGAAGGATCTTCTCAAGCCAGCTCATGGAATTCCTTAATGCTTTTGTGCCTGACAAAACGCATCGAGCCTAGATTGTTCAATGACTTAATAGCTCGATGGCAATAAATGACGGATCATTAAACCACAAATTTTCGGGGCCAGTTACTAAAAACTGGTCGTACCCGGTGCCGAGTCCGGCAGCCAGAGCGGGCCGAGCGGCAACTGCGGCAGGGCGAATTCAGCCGGGTAATCCACGTCCACCAGATAGAGGCCACCGGCCTTGGCGGTGGGCCCGGCCAGGTTGCGATCCTTGGCGGCCAGCACCTCGGCAATCCACTCCACAGGTTTGAGTCCCTGCCCCACCAGCAGCAGGGAGCCGGTGATGTTGCGCACCATGTGGTGCAAGAAGGCGTTGGCCTTGATGTCGAGCACGATGTAGGGGCCGGAGCGGCTGACGCACAGATGCGTCACATTGCGCCACGGGGTGTTGGACTGGCAGGCAACGGCGCGGAAGGTGCTGAAGTCGTGCTCCCCCAGCAGGCTCTGGCCCGCCTGGTGCATCAGCTCGGCATCTATGGCCTCGTGGTAGTGGCTGACGCCGCTGCCGAGGATCGCCGGACGGTAGTTGTGGTTGTAGATGACATAACGGTAGCGACGGGCGGTGGCGCTGAAGCGGGCGTGGAAGCTCTCGTCCACCTGCTTGACCCAGCGCACGGCGATGTCCGGCGGCAGGTTGGAGTTGAGCCCCAGGGTCCAGGCCCCTTCGGCACGGTTCGCCTCGGTATCGAAGTGGATCACCTGACCTGTGGCATGAACGCCGGCATCGGTGCGACCGGCGCACTGGATGGAGACAGGGTGGTTGGCAATCCGGCTGAGGGCCTTCTCCAGCTCGGCCTGCACGCTGATCACTTCTCGCTGACGCTGCCAGCCGAAATACCGGCTGCCGTCATATTCAATACCTATGGCAATTCGCATGGATAACACTTGTCTTATGGTGAAAGAAGGGCGGTAAAAGAAACGGGGCGGATTATACGCGCTCAGGCTGAAAAGTCCCAAAAACCACATCCCGCTCGATACAGGACCCCAATAGAGAAGGGCAGCCTGCCGGCTGCCCTTCGTTACCTGATCACATCATGCGAGGGGTTACCCCAGCCGCTTGAGCAACTTCTCGGCCTCGGCGCGCTGGTGATCCGTGCCCTGCTCCGCCGCCTCTTGCAGCAGCTCGCGAGCGCTATCCTTGTCATCGATCTCGAGGTAAGCGCGGGCCAGATCCAGCTTGGCCCCCACGCCGCCGTCGTCGGCATCCACATCAAACCCGGTGGATTCCGGCAACACCTCGGGGAAACCATCCAGCCCCACATCCAGCGAGAAGCCCTGATAAGGCTCCTGCTCAATGGTGCTGGCATCGGCCTCGGCCAGCAGCTTGTCGATCTCGACGTAGCCGCTCTCCTGCGCCTGTTCCCGTGGCTTCACGTCGCCCTGATGGGATTCCACCTCGGCGAAGGCATCCTCAAAATCGGAGAGCGCCAGTTCGTTGGGATCCCACTCCAGATCCGGCTCGGCCGCCTTGCCCTTGGCCGGTGCCAACCCCAGTTCCGCCAGCATCTCGTCGGCGCTGGTATCGGCGGCGCTCTGCTGCGCACTCTCCTTGCCAGCGGCAGGCTCGGCAAAGGCGCTTTCGAAGTCGCTCAGGTCAAAGGAGGCCAGCTCCTCGTCGCTGACCACGGGCTCGGCATCCGGCTGGCCGTCATCGTCGGCATCCAGATCCAGATCGGCGGTGAGATCGGCGTCCAGCTCGGCAAACAGCGCGGCCTGCAGCTCCTCTTCACTCATGACCTCATGACCGCCCTTGGGCGGGTTGAACTCGCTGGCGAGATCGAGATCCGGCCCGGCATCGAGCTCGATGGACTCGTCATGGGCGAGATCCAGCTCGGGCACCAGATCCGGGTCACGGATGGCAGCCTTGGCGGCCGGGGCAGGTTCCGGCTCGAAACTGGCCAGATCCATCTCGCCATCGTCGCTGAACACCAGATCGGCCGGCGCCTCTGGCTCGGCCACCGCCATATAACCATCAGGCGTGTTGAGATCCGGTCTCGGCCGCATCGGCTCCTCGTCCGCGATGCCGACCGTCATCAGTTCGTCAAATTCGCCGCTCTCCTGATCCATGACCATGGCGGTGGATTCGGACAGGCTCTTCTCCTGCTCCTCCAGCTCGCGACGTGCACGGGCCCGCAGCCAGAGCGTGACCAGCGCCAGCACCAGCAACACGGGCAGCAGTATGATCATCGCCAGGTTGAGCGGCGAGGCGAGCAGGTCCATCAGCCAGTTCTGCTTGGGCTCGGGAGCCGCCGCCACCGGCGGTACCGGCTTGGCTTTCAACTCGGCAATCTCTTTTTGCAGCGCAGTCTGATCCAGCAGCTGGGCCTTGAGGGTCTCCACCTCTTCGGTCAGGGATTGCAGGCGCAGCTTGAGCCTGTGGTTCATCTCAGTGACCTGACCGAGCTGGGCATTGGCATCTTCCAGCGCCAGCGCCATCTCGGTGGAGGGCTTGCCGACCGGTTTGCCCACATCGGCCGGCAGCGGAGCAGGTGCGCTAGCACTGGCGGCGCTGGTTGTTGCTGCCTGGCTTGGTACGGGTTCGGCCGCCTTGGCAACCTCTTTGACCTCGGTGGCCGGTTGTGGCGTGGTCACCTTGGGTACGGGCGCAGGAATGGGGGCGGCCTTGGGCGCAGTCGCCTTGGCAGGCGCGGCGGCAACCTTGGTCTCCGCCGGCTTGGCCGGCTGGGCATGTTTGTTGGCCAGGTATTTCGGGCTCAGCCCTTTCCAGCTGGCGTTGTCGCTGTTGAAACGCTGACGAGCCTGCGCATCCGTGATGACGCTGGCCTCGGCGGCGCTTGGCAGCTGAATGCGGGATCCCACCAGTATGTGGTTGATGTTGCCATCGGCAAAACTGCGGGGATTCTTCTCGTAGATCGCCACCATGGTCTGGTAGACGCTCACCTTGTTGGAGGGGCGGTACTTGCTCGCCAGACTCCAGAGGGTATCGGTGGGACGGATCGGGCCATAACTGCCGGCATTGCTGGTCGCAACCTGCCGCACTATGGGCTGGGCCCTGGCCTGGCTGGGTTGGGACGTGGCGCGGGGAGCGGCGACGGGTTGCGCCAGCGGCTGGGAATTGACGGCAGGCGGAGCCGGTTCGTCCGGGCCCTTGAGCTCAACAAAAAAAGGCTCCCGCGCCGAGTCTTCAGCCTGGGCGGTGCCCAGCAGACCCAATGCGAGTAGCGTTGCCAATGTTATGCGGGAATGTCCCATATTCGTTCCTTCGTATGACGGCCCTATCGCATTGAAAAATCTGGATAGTTACCCCAAAACAGTCGGTTCAATATAAATCAGGCTCAGGTTGCAAGCCAGCAGTCCGACACATTTAGCACCCAACTTGTTTCTGAGTGTAGGAAAAAACTTAATCAGTTGATATCGCGAAAAATTCTCGGGGCCATAGAGTGCGGCCCCGGTCACATCCACACCGCATGCGGGTGGCAGGTTTCACGCCCGATGGGGCTCCTTCCCCATCGGGCCAGCCGATCCGCGGATTAGAGGTAATCGCGCACCAGCAGCTCGGCAATCTGCACGCTGTTGGTCGCGGCACCCTTACGAACGTTATCGGCCACGATCCACATATTGATACCACTCGGGTGAGAAATATCCTGACGGACCCGGCCGACCAGCACCTCATCCTTGCCGGTGGCGTCGCGCACCGGGGTCGGATAGTCAGCTTCGTCATCGAACAGGGTGACGCCGGGGGCATTGCGCAGCAGCTCCTTGACCTGATCCGCATCCAGCGGCTGGTGCAGCTCGACGTGGACCGCCTCGGCGTGACCGTAGAACACGGGCACCCGCACACAGGTGGGGTTCACGGCTATGCTGGCATCTCCCAGGATCTTCTGGGTTTCCCACACCATCTTCATCTCTTCACGGGTGTAGCCGTTGTCGGTGAAGCTGTCGATCTGCGGAATGAGGTTGAAGGCGATCTGCTGCGGGTAGAGGGTCGGCTCCACCGGACGGCCGTTGAGCAGCTGCGCGGTCTGGCCGGCCAGCTCGCTCACCCCCTCCTTGCCTGAGCCGGAGACGGACTGATAGGTCGCCACGTTGATGCGGGCTATGCCCACCTCGTCGTGCAGCGGCTTGAGCGCCACCAGCATCTGGATGGTGGAGCAGTTCGGGTTGGCGATGATGTTGCGGTTGCGAAAATCGGCCAGCGCGTCCGGGTTCACTTCCGGGATCACCAGCGGGATGTCTGCGTCGTAACGGAAGCAGGAGGTGTTGTCGATGACGATGCAGCCATGCTCGGCGGCGATGGGCGCCCACTTGGCAGAGACCTCGGCCCCGGCGGAGAAGAGCGCTATCTGCACCTGGCTCCAGTCAAACTCTTCCACGTCCTTGATCTCGAGGTTCTTGCCACCAAAGCGCACCGTATCACCGGCGCTGCGGCTGGAGGCCAGCGGATAGAGGGTGCCGACCGGGAAGGCGCGCTCCTCCAGAATTTCGATCATGGCCTGACCCACGGCGCCGCTGGCGCCCAATACCGCTACGTTGAATTGCTGACTCACTGATGTTCTCTCCTGTGGAATTACCCATGGATGGCGCCGGTGAACCGCCGCTATCCATGGTGTCGCTGACGCACGCTGGCATCACAGTTGGCAGGCTGACCTGCCCGATAGGGGATTTGGCATCATGCCAAACCGGACAAGGGCGGAACCGGGTGTGGCACAGGATCCGCCCATTTTCTGGTGTTGAATTCGGGATTGAGCCGACTCACTCGGCCTGAATGCCAAAGCCGAGCCGGGCCAGGGTATCGCCGGCGAAAGGGCCGCAGACATGCAAGGAGGATAGCTCGCGCCGCTCCGGGTAGTGTTTGCGCTGTTCATCGAAACTGCCGGGCAGCTCAATCCGGTTGCGAAAGCGGGCATCGTCGCGACGCACGTCATAAATGAGGTGCACCAGCTGCTTGATCAACGCCTGATCCGCCGGTTGACCCGGTGTCAGTGCGCGCACCTCGGGGGCTGGCAGCAAGGATTGCAGATCCTGGCGCGCCGGGCGGCCCAGCTGCTGGCACAGAGCCTGATAGAGCATCCAGGTGCCGCGCGCCTTGCCCTCCAGGCTGTAGCCTGCGATGTGAGGGGTCGCTATCTCGGTATGGGGCACCAGGGCACGCAGTGGCTCTGGCTCCCCTTCCCACACATCCATCACCAGCCGCAGGGGCTCAGGCCTTTGTTGGCGAACAAGCAGCGCCTGGTTGTCCCACACCTCGCCACGGGAGGCGTTGACGAGGATCTGCCCGGCTGGTCGCGCGGCGATCACCCGCTCATCCAGCAGGTGGAAAGTGGCATCCGGCCCCTCGCGGGTGATGGGCACGTGGAAGCTGACGATGTCGGCGCCAAGGGCGCTCTGGTAGTCGACAAACGCCCCCGCTTCACCCGCCTGCGCGGCGGCCCGGGCGCGCGGCGGATCGCAGCGCAGCACCCGCATGCCGAGGGCCTCGGCCTTGCCCGCCACGCATTCACCGGTGTTGCCGGCGCCTATGACGGCGAGGCTCATCTCGCTCAAATTGAGCTCATGACGCTCGGCCAGCACCAGCAAGGCACTCAGCACATAGTCACCGACCGAATACTTGTTGCAGCCGGGCGCACTGAAGAAGGGAATGCCCCGCTCGGCCAGCAGCGCCTTGTCTACGTGATCCGTGCCTATGGTGGCGGTGCCGACGAACCCGAGCCGCGGGCTGGTGGCGAGGAGCTCGGCATCGACCCGGGTCACGGAGCGCACCAGCAGCACATCGGCATCTTGCAGATCCGCCGCCTGCATCTGTCGTCCTGGCAGGGGGATCACCTCGCCAAATTCGGCAAACAACTCGAGGGCGTGGGGCATATTTTCATCAACGACGATCTTCATCGGGCTCTCTCACTTCGCAACCGGCCACAGGCGCGCCATTCTAGCCCAAACCAACCGAATTTTCAGATGCTTATTCGCCCCTGCCCTTTCACCACACTCGCTCCGCCCGGCCGGCCCAAAGCGGCCAGATGCCCAGATGCGGGTTCGCCCATGTCCTTTCACCACAGTCGATCCGCCCAGCCGGCCCAAAGCGGTCAGATGCCCGGATGCGGGTTCGCCCATGCCCTTTCACCACACTCGCTCCACCAAGCCGGCCCAAAGCGGCCAGATGCCCAGATGCGGGTTCGCCCATGCCCCTTCACCACAGTCGATCCACCAGACCGGCCCAAGCCGCCAAGATGTTCAGATGCTGCCGCCCCATGCCCATATCGCCATCTCGGCCCGAGCCACACTCATTTGTAACCCCATGTTACAGTCCGGTCGGTGCGACTTGACCGACAAGCCGAGGCTGGCACAATGGCGCCTCTTTTTTATCTGCCCCTGTTACACGCACCCGTTACGAGCCCTGTTATGCCGACTCATGCCTCTTCGTTGCCGCGCCGCCAGGTGCTTGGTTTCAGCGCCGCCCTGATACTACCGCTGCTGCTGCTGACCTGCCTTCCCTGGCAGCCCTTTATGAGCAACGCTCTGCAATCGGGCTGGCTGTGGTGGCCCTACGCCCTCACCCGCATGGTGGATCTGCCCGGCCTCGCCGTCAGCATCGCCGCCCTCTTGCTGCTGACCCGACACAAGCTGACGCTGAGCCTGCCCGCCACGCTGGCCCTCGGTGGCGCCCTGTTTGCCGTGCTGGCGGGAGACTGGGCCATCAAGAGCCTGGTCAAACACCTGACCCAGGAGCCGCGCCCCTATCTGATCTGGCTGGAGAGCCAGAACCTGATCCCCGCCATCCAGCAGTTCTACGCCAGCAAGGTGGAAGTACGCAGCGAGCAGGTGCATGCGGCCAGCCTCTTGCTGGCCCTGCCCGAGTGGCTCGGCAACCACTGGCAGGCGGAGGTGAACTACGCCTTCCCCTCCGGCCACAGCATCGCCGCCATGAGCCTGGCACAGTTCTTCGGCCTGATCTGGCTGGCCCGCGCCCCCGCCGGGGTCTGGCTGCTGCCGCTGTGGGCGCTGGGCATAGGCCTGTCACGCATGCTGATCGGCATGCACTGGCCGCTGGACGTGCTGGCGAGCGCCCTGCTTGGCAGCCTGACCGCACTCGTTGCCGCCCGCTGGTGGCTGCACCGCTACTGACGCCTGTGACGACGCCAACAAAAACGGGCACCTTCTGGTGCCCGTTTTTGTTGATGCGATAGCGTCACATACCCATGGCCATGCTCAGTTGCTGGCGCTCTGCCCCTGCCAGCCCTCTGGATATTTGTAACCCACGAAACGCTTGGCGGCATAGGCCTTGAATTCGGGGGAGTTGTAGGCCGCCGCCACGTCCTTGGCAAAGGGCTGCCCGGCATCGGCGCTTTTCACCACCACCCAGTTGATGAAGTTGTAGCTGCGCTCGAGGAACAGGCCCTCGCTGAACGCAATGCCGCTGGAGGCGGCGAAGTTGCCGTTGATGACGGAGAAGTCCACATCTTCCCGCGAACGCGGCAGTTGCGCTGCTTCCAGCTGGATCAGCTTGATATTGTGCGGATTTTTCGCCACATCAAACTCGCTCGCCTTGAGCGGATTGATCCCCTCCTTGAGGGTGAGCCAGCCCAGATCCTGCAGCATCAGCAGAGCCCGCGCCTGATTGGTCGGATCGTTGGGAATGGCGACCGTGCTCCCTTCTTTCAGAGCCTTCAGCTCGCCCAGCTTGCCGGCGTAGAGCCCCATGGGACCGGTCGGCACCTGGGTGATGGGAGCCAGCGACAGGCCCCTGTCTTTTGAGAAACTCTCCAGATAGGGTTTGTGCTGGAAGCAGTTCACGTCGAGCGAGCCATCGGCCAGCGCGATATTGGGGGTCACGTAGTCGGTGAACTCCACCAGTTTGACCTTGTAGCCCTTGGCCTCCAGCTGCGGCTTGATGGAGTCGGTCACCATGTCGGCAAAGTCCCCGACTGTCGTGCCAATCACTATCTCTTTCTTGGCCGGATCGGCGGCAAGAACGGAAAACGGCAGGCTGCTGGCCAGCAGTGCCAGCGCGGAGAGGGTGAAGAAGGAACGACGCTGCATAAGAAACTCCCTGTCAACATGATCAAAACGGTGGCCTATGATGGCGCTTGCCACCATGGATATATTCGCCACAACCATCTAGCCATCCAAACGGCTAATTAATGCCACCATAACAGAGCCTCTTCCCGTCGCCAAGCAACAAAACAGGGCAAGCTTAACCGAGCGGCAGCTAAGCCCGGCTTTCAACCCGGTTGGGCTATCGTGCAGAAAATCTTTGATAAACCACACAGTTATTGTTTTTGCCCCCTCCCCAAACCGGCCGCAACTGGCTTATTGTGGCCATTCGGTACCCTTTTTCGTCAGGGTGCCAGGTGCGCTTTGTCGGGCTCACCCTGCGGAAGAAGGTGCACACTGGAGGCGTCATTCAGGGGCGGTAGCGGCTATGTTGGCACCAGACCCCTTATCACTCGCAATTAACAGGAGATCGTCTTGTTCAACCAGCCAAGGAGTTGCCGTGATCGATCACGTTGAAATCAAGACAGTGCATTTTGACGACTGCAAGCGCTTCTACCAAACCGTACTCCGCCCATTGCATATGGAACTCAAGTGGACAGATGATGCTGCTGCCGGTTTTGGCCTGATCGGTCGTGACAAGGTGAGCTTTTTAATCGAAAGGTTCGAGCAAAATACCCCCTGCCATCTCGCCTTCAGCGCCACGACTCGGGCACAAGTCGATGCTTTTCACTTGACAGGTATTCAAGCGGGCTTTCGCTGTAACGGACAACCAGGACCTCGTGCTCACTATGCTCCTGATTATTACGCCGCATTCTTGCTTGATCCGGATGGGAATAATGTAGAGGTAGTGGTATATATTTAATGATGATACAGGTCGATGTCGAGCAGCTCTAAATACAGGAACAAGAAACTAACGTTACCAACAGGGACAAGGAATATGTCAAAAGCGATTCAAGGATTTGAATACTCAATTAAAGATGCTGAAGAGCTGCTAGCCCATTTTGATGGTATCAATGCCAATCCACCACCACCCAGCAGTGAGGTTTTAAAACGAGCCGGGCTAGTAATGGCACTCACCGCTTGGGAAACCTATGTGGAGGACCGGCTGGTTGAGGAAATGCATAAAAAGCTAGCCATAGTGCAGGGCAGTTACTTGGGTGATTTCATCCTGAAAAAATTACATACAGATTTAAAATCCTTTCATAATCCAAGCTCAGATAAAACGAAAAAAATATTTATGGATTATTTTGGGTTTGATGTGACAGAGGGGTGGCACTGGTCTAACTACGAACCAGAAAAAGCCCGCTCAACACTTAATCAATGGATCAAAAAGCGCGGTGAAGCCGCGCATCGCTCAAAGCCTATCAACACTGGCGTAGCCGCTCCTCATCTTATAAAACGTGATGAACTAGAGAAAGTGATCCGATTTATCAGAGATCTGGTCAAGTCTACCGACTGTTATATCAATGAAAAGATTGATCTGCACCATGCGACTGCTTTCGAACGTCAAAACCAGCTTTCAACCTGACTGAGGAGTCAACAAATGGAATGGATAGTTGCAATAATTATTTTTGTCATAATAGGTGTCGTTTTTGGAAAACCATCATCTTGCAGTATTTGTGGCCAGTCTATAAAGAAGACATATTATAAGTGGACAATCGATGAAAAGAAGCAAACACTTTGTCCAAAATGTAATTCACAGATGGAGCGGAAAGTTAGCAAGGAAGCATTTAATCGTCGTTTTGGTTAATGATTCTCCGCTGGCTAACAAACCGATATTGAGTACTTCAACAGGCGTTCCACCTCTTTAGTTGTCACTACATTTACAATTTGAATTACTTTATTTTTGACCGGCGCTGGCATTGCGGGTAGGTTTATGGGCCTTATCGACAGGGTGCCGTGACTCACATTTTATACGTCACCATGTCAATGGCGAACGGCATGGAAGGCACGCCAGATCACGAGCAGGGAGCAAGACCACACCCTATTCAAGGAGTATTCATGAGCCCCAAACAACAGCTGATCGCCAAAGGCATCTTTATCGCTTCGACGCTTTTTTCTTTGGCCATGATAGCGTTTGTTGCATGGTCCGTCGTCACGGTCAGCCCGCTGCACCCGGCCGGATCAGCCCCGTCACAGGGGGTCAGCATCGGCCTAGCACTGGCCATCGGGCTGTTTGTCATGGCATTCAACTATGTGGCCTATCGCGGGCTCACCGAGCCGGTGAAGGGCTTCAAAGTTGTCTTCTGGTGCTTTATCGCGCTGCATCTGTTTGCCTTGCCGATCGGTACCGCCATCGCGCTGACCCTCATCTATCTGTGGAACCAGTCGCGTACATCTGTCATCCGTCCACTGGGCGCCACCCACTGACCTGACCCAGGGAGCCATCATGTTGACCGTCTCTACCACAGGCCTGCTGGTCGTCGATATTCAGGGCAAGCTGGCACGGCTCGTCGAGGGAAGCCCTGCCCTGATTGCCAACAGCGCACGGCTGGTACAAGGGGCCCAGGCACTGGGCTTGCCGGTTGTCTGGCTGGAACAAAATCCGGACAAGCTGGGGCCGACTGTGCCCGAGCTGCAGCCGCTGCAAAGCGGCGCCCCCGTGCTGGCCAAGTTCAGCTTCGGCGCGCTGGGGGAGCCGGCAGTGGCCGCCACGCTGGCCCGGACGGGCAGGCGTCACTGGCTGGTGTGCGGCATAGAGGCCCATATCTGCGTTTACCAGACTGTGCTGGGACTGCTCGACAGCGGCGCCCATGTCTCCCTGGTGGTGGATGCGGTGTCGTCCCGCAGCGCCGTCAACCGCGACTTGGCCATCGCTCAGCTGGCCGCCCGTGGCGCGCGGCTCACCTCGGTGGAGATGTGCCTCTATGAGCTGCTGGGGGATTGCCGTCATCCGGCGTTTCGCCCGATCCTGGCCTTGATCAAATAACGGCCGGCCACTCTCGGCCAATTCCTCACATAAACACGGCGCCACTGGCGCCGTTTTCATTGCCGCCTGGCGCAAAAACCGCCTCCCGGCATGGCAGGCTTGCCGGCCACATAACGCCCGCTTGGGTATGTGTCATATCTGGTCAGGGCCAGCCCAACGCGCCTGCCTCGGCACTGCCGCAGCCAGGGTGAACGGCGAGTTAATAACATCTTGATCTATAAAGACAAAGATCAACAGCCTCCAACTGAGAAAAGTTCTCAATACAACATATAAAGGGATTCGCCGGAACCCCCATATGGTTGAAAACCGGTTTGTAATGGGATTTTTTTGAGCCTTATCTCAGATCAGAAATGAGCGCTTTTTGGCTCTGTTTTTCCCGTGTATAGATGCCAGTCGCACCCAGGACGGTGCGATATAAGATGGAGTTTATTAATGAGAAAAACATCGTTGGCGTTGGCAATCTCGGCCCTGCTCTCGGCCCTGCCTATCGCTTCAGTTCAGGCTAATGAGAGTTGCACCCCACTCACCGGCAAAGAGGCCGGACTCGATACCGGTCGCAGCAGCGCAGTCCGTTGTCTGCCCGGCATCAACCCCCTGCAGGACCAGCAGTGGCACCTGCTCAACAGCGGCCAGAATGCCTTCAGCCCCCGCGGCGGCGTGGCGGGCAATGACCTCAACCTCTGGTGGGCACACCGCACCGAGGTATTGGGTCAGGGCATCAACGTGGCCGTGGTGGACGATGGCATGGCCATAGCGCACCCGGATCTGGCCGACAACGTGCGCCCCGGCTCCAAAAACGTGGTGACCGGCAGCAGCGATCCCACCCCGACCGATCCGGACAGTGCCCACGGCACCTCGGTATCCGGCATCATAGCCGCGGTGGACAACACCATAGGCACCCTGGGGGTGGCCCCCCGCGCCCAGTTGCAGGGCTTCAACCTGCTCGATGACAACAGCCAGCAGTTGCAGAAGGATTGGCTCTACGCCCTTGGTGGCAATGCCGTCACCGCAGACAACCGGGTCTTCAACCAGAGCTACGGCATGAGCCTGGTCGATCCAGAAGGGGCCAACGGGCTGGATCAGGTGCAGCTCGATCGCCTGTTCGAGCAACAGACCCAGCAGGCGCAGGGGGCGGCCTATATCAAGGCGGCGGGCAACGGCTTCAACCGGATTGCCTCCGGCAACTATGTGCTCAACCGCACCGGCAACCTGCCCAAGCTGCCGTTCGAGAACAGCAACATAGATCCCTCCAACAGCAACTTCTGGAACCTGGTAGTGAGCGCCATCAACGCGGACGGGGTGCGTTCTTCCTACTCCAGCGTCGGCAGCAACGTCTTCCTGAGCGCCCCCGGCGGGGAATACGGCACGGATGCGCCCGCCATGGTGACCACGGATCTGCCCGGCTGCGACATGGGGTACAACCGGGTGGACGATCCCAGCACCAACCGGTTGCACAACAACCCGCAACTGGATGCCAGCTGCGACTACAACGGCGTGATGAACGGCACCTCCTCGGCCACCCCGAACACCACAGGCGCCATGGCGCTGCTGATGTCCGCCTATCCGGACTTGTCGGTGCGGGATCTGCGCGACCTGCTGGCCCGCAACGCCACCCGGCTCGACGCCAATCAGGGGCCCGTGCAGATAAGTTACACGGCCGCCAACGGTCAGCGCCGCCAGGTGACGGGTCTGGAGGGGTGGGAGCGCAACGCGGCCGGCCTCTGGTACAGCCCGACCTATGGTTTCGGCCTGGTGGATGTGAACAAGACCCTGGCCAGCGCCGCCAGCCATGATCCGCTGCCGCCACTGGTGCAGTTGCCCTGGCAGAAGGTGACGGTCCGGGATCGCGCCGTCGGCGCCATCCCGGACGTGGGCAGCAGCCCGACCCGCTCCAGCACGCAGGTCGATCAGCCATTGACGGTCGAGGCCGTGCAGGTGATGGTGAGCCTGGATCACCAGCGGCTGCCCGACCTGCTGATCGAACTGGTCTCGCCATCCGGCACCCGCAGCGTGCTGCTCAACCCCAACAACAGCCTGGTGGGACAATCCCTCGACCGGCAGCAGCTGGGCTATGTGCGCACCAAGGGGCTGCGTGACATGCGCATGCTCTCCCACAAGTTCTACGGCGAACCGGCCCAGGGCGAGTGGCGCCTGGAGGTGACCGACGTGGCCAATGGCAGCCGCCAGGTCTCGCTGCTCGATCGCAGAACCAACACCCGCAGCACCCTGACCGAGCGCAACAATAGCCAGCCGGGTCAACTGCTCGACTGGTCCCTGCGGGTTCTCGGTCACGACGCAGCCCGTTCCTGATCACAGAGGAGTCATAACATGAAACACAGCTTACTCAGCCTTGCCCTGGCAAGCCTGCTGGCCTCGGTCTGCGTACACGCAACGGCCGACGAATCGGTGGTGATCGATGGCAAGCAGTACAACACCGTAGAGGTGAATGGAAAGACCTACCTGACGCCGGATAACGGCAGCAAGAAACGGGTCGCCCGCAGCCTGGATGGCAAGGTGCCACAACAGACCCTGCGCAGCGGCGACGTCCTGCTGCAAGGGGTCGCCAGCCCTAAGCTGACCGTCAGCGGCACCCTGCTGGTGGAGGCCGATGACAATCAGGCCAAGGCGCTGGCGGACCGCCACGGCCTGCAGTTCAAGCAGAGCAGCGGTGGCATCGCCCTGCTGCAGGCCAAGCCAGGCACGGATCTGAACGCCATCGCCACCCAGCTCAAGCAGCAAGGGGTCAGGGTGCAGATCGAACTGGCCGGTGCACTGAAACAGCCAAAGTGAGCAAACCCTTGCGCTGACAAGCGCGAGGTATCTTGCACACGCCGAGGGGGCCGCTGGCCCCCTCTCTTCTGCCCGAGCGTCTGCGCCCCGCATCTCAGGGCAAATCGCACCCCAAGCCTGACCGCCCTGTTGCCGCCATCCGCAATGGTGGGTCATCCAGCCTCCCCTTTCCCCTCCCTGCCGCGCAGCCTGTGATGCGACCCCTGTCACAACTTGGCACCCTTGCTCCCAACTGCACATTTCTCGCTCCGCCAAGGCAAGGCGCAGCCAGCCCAACTTGCTAACCTGCCTGCGGCTCCGGCCATGGTTGCCCCCTTGCACATGCACCCTGGCCCACCCTGAGCCGTCATCGATATCCATGGGAACCCGCCATCAGAGCGGCCGCCCGGCCCGATCACCTGCCGGTGTCGATATCGCACTTGCCTTTTTATTCAGACAGTTACGAGGAAGTCTTCATGCCTATCACGACAAAAATGAAAGCGGTTTCACTCGGCGTCAGCCTGGCGCTGGCCGGGCTGCTGGTTGGCTGCAACCAGAACGATTCGGATCCCCTGGTAAAAGACGACGCCTATTACCGCGGCCAGGCCGAAGCCATGGTGGCCAAGCTCACCCTGGACGAGAAGCTGAGCCTGCTCTCCGGCCCAGGGTATGGCAGCGCCAACGGCGCCATCAACGTCAAGCAGGATGTCGCCGGGGTAGCGGGCTACATCAACGGGGTGGCGCGCAGTGCCGACGGCATCGACATTCCGGCCCTGAAACTGGCCGACGGCCCGGCGGGCCTGCGGATCAGCGCCAACCGCGACGGCGACAGCGCCACCTATTACGCCACCGCCTGGCCCATCGGCTCCCTGCTCGCCTCCAGCTGGGACGTCAACCTGGTCAAGTCCGTCGGGGAAGCCATGGGGGACGAGGTGCGCCAGTACGGGGTCGACATCCTGCTGGCCCCCGGCATGAACATTCAGCGCAACCCGCTCAATGGCCGCAACTTCGAGTACTACTCGGAAGACCCGCTGCTCACCGGCAAGATAGGCGCCGCCATGGTCAACGGGGTGGAGAGCAATGGGGTGGGCACCACCATCAAGCACTACTTTGGCAACAACTCTGAGACCAACCGCAACCAGATCAACGACATAGGTGAGCCGAGAACCTTCCGTGAAATCTATCTGCGCGGCTTCCAGATCGCGGTGGACGAGGCCCAGCCCTGGGCCGTGATGACCTCCTACAACAAGGTCAACGGCACCTATGTCAACGAGCGCAAGGACGCGGTGACCGATGTGCTGCGCGGTGAGTGGCAATTCGATGGCCTGGTGATGTCCGACTGGTTTGCCGGCGATGTGGCCAACAACGCCTACAAGCAGGTGCTGGCGGGGCAGGATTTGATCGAACCTGGCAACGTCAAGGAACAGCTGCAGCAATCCATCGAGCAGGGGGATCTCGACGAGGCCAAGGTGACCGAGGCCGCCATCCATATCCTGACCCAGGCGATGAAGAGCCCCTCCTACAACCAGCTGGCCGTCAGCAACAGCCCGGATCTGGCCGCCCACGCCAAACTGGCTCGCCAGGCCGGGGCCGAGAGCATGGTGCTGCTGCGCAACGAAGCCAGCGCCCTGCCCATAGCCGCGACCAGCAAGGTGGCCAGCTTTGGCATCAACCAGATCAACACCTACAAGGGGGGCACCGGCAGCGGGGATGTGAACGCCGCCAGCACCACCACCATAGCCCAGGGGCTGGCCAGCCGTTTCCCGGTCAACGGGGCGCTGCAGGCTTACTACGGCGATTTTTATGAGGCCAACAAGGTCTATCACGAGGGGCAATTCGGCGCCAAGGGCTACTACACCTGCGACGAGGCCGCCGTCAGCCCGGCCCTCGCCAGCCTGATCACCACGGCCGCCAGCGAGCAGGAGGTTGCCGTCATCAGCCTGGGTCGTCAGGCCGGTGAGGGAGCGGATCGCACCGACAGCAAGGGCGACTACCTGCTCGGCGACGATGAAATCGCCCTCATCGACGCGGTGAGCAGCGCCTTCCACGCCCAGGGCAAGAAGGTGGTGGTGGTGCTCAACGTCAACGGCGTCATCGACACAGCCCAGTGGAGCCACAAGGTGGATGCCATACTGCTGGCCTACATGGCGGGGCAGGAAACCGGCCATGCGGTCGCGGATGTGCTGTCGGGGGCGGTCAACCCCAGTGGCAAGCTGGCCCAGAGCTTCCCGCTCAGCTACGCCAGCGTGCCCTCCGCCGGCACCTTCCCGGGTGAGGATACCGACGGGGACGGCGAGCCGGACGATCTCTACTACAACGAGGGGATCTACGTGGGCTACCGCTACTACAGCACCTTCGACAAGGCGGTTTCCTACCCGTTCGGCTTTGGTCTCTCCTACACCAGCTTCGGCTACACCAGCCCCGCCATCGCCAACAATACCCTGGCCAAGGGCGCGGCCGGCAGTCTGGTGCTGACGGCCACCATCACCAACACGGGCGCCGTGGCGGGCAAGGAGGCGGCCCAGGTCTATGTCAGCGCCCCCGAGGTCAAACTGCAAAAACCGACCATAGAGCTCAAGGCCTTTGCCAAGACCAAACAGCTGGCACCGGGCGCCAGCGAGCAGCTGAGCTTCACCATTCCGGCCAGCATACTCGCCAGCTTCGATGAGGCCAGCAACCAGTGGATAGTGGAACCGGGCAGCTACAGCGCCTACATCAGCCCCTCTTCCGATGTCTCCGCCACCACGCCGGTCAGCTTCACCGTGAGCAAGGAGATAGTGGTGAGCAGCACGACCCCGGGCGCCCTGGCCCTGCCCAGCGGCGTGGATGCCGCCACAGTCACCACAGTGACAAAATAAGCGAGCCCAGGTAAGAAATGAAGGTGATGGGGGGAGCGCCAGGGGGCGCCCCCCTTTGTTGCCTTCAGCCTTGACGGGATCAGGCGCAGGTCTGGTCCCGTTATTATTGGCGGGTATTGCGATAGGCCAGCGGGGTCATATTGGTATTGGCCTTGAAGAAACGATTGAAGGCACTCTGGGAGGAAAAACCCACCAGATCGCTGATATTTTGCAACGGTTGCTCTCCCTCTCCCAATAAACGGCAGGCCTCCATCATCTTGACCCGTTTCAAGATGGCGGAGAAGCTGCTGCCCTCCCCCTGCAATTTTCGGTTCAGGGTCCAGCGGCTGATATTCATGGCCGAACAGACATCCTTGAGTAAATGGTCATCGCTCTCCATGACACCACCGCGGATTTTATGGCGGATCATGTCCGCCACCAGATTGGCAAAGGGCACCCGCTCATCGATATCGCTGCAAATATGCGCGAGCTGACTTGTCTGCAGGCGGCAAAGCGGCCCGTTGTAGCTATCGGCGCGGCTATCCAGCAGGGCATTGTCTATGGTCAGGGTGTTGCCCGGCTGATCCCAGCGGCAGTGGGTACCAAAGAAGTGATCCAGCTGGCGGTGATGGGCCGGCGGCTTGCCGACGAACCCCACAGAGACGCCAAGGCCGGGAGCATAGACCCGCAGGATCCGGTAGAGGATGACGAAATTGGGGATGGCCTGACTCGCGCCCAGGGCGGCAGGTCCTTGATTGATATACTCATATTGGCTAAACAGCGCCCCTCTTCGCACCACAAAATCGTCGCAGTTGCCGATGACGGTGCGATAGGCCAGCAGGGCTTCGATGGCGGCGCGAGGGGACGGCTGGTTCAGGCAGAGGCTGATGAGCGCCGGATAGTGCTGGTAAAGCTCGGCGATATCGTAAGACAGTATGCCCTCGTGAAAGCCGCTCAGATGCCGCTGCATCAGGCCCAGCATGCGGTAATGGCTATGGGCCAGGATCCGGCCATGCTCACGATGAATATCGAATGGCGTCAGACCGGCAGCCATCAGGATGGCATCCGTATCTCCCCCTTGCTGCTGACAGGCCGTCAGCATTCTTCTGATCACTTGATTTGATACGCTCTGTGACATCTGCCTACCCTGGCCATATTAATAACAAACAACATATTTATTGATAAATAGAACGCGAGCGGAACCTGTTTATCCCGCCTTGCTCTACATGACGTGAATATAGTGATCCGCCCACTTCGTCATGACATGGCAGGCTTATTATGGGGTGGTGATGAAGTGAACAGATGTAACGGAGTGTAAAACCAAGATCTGGCGCGCCTATTTTGAGCAGGAATAAAAATATCCCGGACAAATAATGCCATCGGGTTTATTGCGCGATAAAAATGGCGCCCTGCGGGGGCGCCATTTTTATTATTCGCAGGCAGGAACCGACGAGGATCAGCCAGCCTTGTGCTGCTCGGCCAGATAGAGCCAGGTATCGACCACGGTATCCGGGTTGAGGGACACTGAGTCTATGCCCTGCTCGACCAGCCAGGCGGCGAAGTCCGGGTGATCGGATGGCCCCTGGCCACAGATGCCGACATACTTGCCCGCCTTGCGCGCGGCCTGGATGGCCATCGACAGCAGCGCCTTGACCGCCTCGTTGCGCTCGTCGAACAGGTGGGCGATGAGGCCCGAGTCCCGGTCCAGTCCGAGTGCGAGCTGGGTCATGTCGTTGGAGCCGATGGAGAAGCCATCCACGTGCTGCAGGAACTGATCCGCCAGCAGGGCGTTGGAGGGGATCTCGCACATCATGATCACCTTGAGCCCCCGCTCGCCACGGCGCAGTCCGTTCTCGGCCAGGATGTCGATCACCTGCTCCACTTCACCCACGGTGCGCACGAAGGGGATCATCACCTCGACGTTGGTCAGCCCCATGACGTCACGCACCCGCTTGATGGCCTCGCATTCGAGGGCAAAACAGGGACGGAAGCTGTCGGCTATGTAGCGGGATGCGCCACGAAAGCCGATCATGGGGTTCTCTTCGTGAGGCTCGTAGCCACGGCCGCCCACCAGGTTGGCGTACTCGTTGGACTTGAAGTCCGACATCCGCACTATGACCCGCTCCGGCCAGAAGGCCGCGCCCAGGGTGGCGATCCCTTCCGTCAGCTTGGCCACGTAGAACTCACGGGGGCTGTCGTAACCCGCGATCATCTTGCGGATGGTGGCCTGCAGTTCAGGGTTCTGCTGGTCGAACTCCAGCAGGGCCTTGGGGTGCACGCCAATCATGCGGTTGATGATGAATTCGAGCCGCGCCAGCCCCACACCGGCATTGGGCAACTGGGCAAAATCAAACGCCCGGTCCGGATTGCCGACGTTCATCATGATCTTGATGGGCAGGCGCGGCATGTTGCCCACCTCGGTGACCGCCACATCGAAATCGAGTTCGCCGTCATAGATGAAGCCGGTATCCCCTTCCGCGCAGGAGACGGTAATGAGCTGACCCGGGGCAATATGATCGGTGGCGTTGCCGCAACCTACCACGGCCGGAATACCCAGCTCGCGGGCTATGATGGCGGCGTGACAGGTGCGCCCGCCACGGTTGGTGACGATGGCTGAGGCCCGCTTCATGATGGGCTCCCAATCCGGATCCGTCATATCGGTGACCAGCACATCGCCGGGCTGTACCTCGTCCATCTGGCTGATGGAGGAGATGACCCGCGCCGGGCCCGCGCCAATCTTGTGGCCGATGGCACGGCCCTCGATCAGCACCTTGCCCGCCTGTTTGAGGGCAAAACGTTCGAGCGTGTTGGCCTCCTGGCGGCTGCGCACCGTCTCGGGACGAGCCTGCACTATGTAGAGCTGACCATCCTGCCCATCCTTGGCCCACTCGATATCCATGGGGCGACCATAGTGCTGCTCTATGATGAGCGCTTGTTTCGCCAGCGCCATCACTTCCTCATCCGTGATGCAGAAGCGGCTGCGCTCGGCCTCATCGGTGTCGACTATTTTCACCTGACGGCCGTGACCGGCATCGCCTGAGTAGGTCATTTTGATAAGTTTGGAGCCGAGGGTCTTGCGCACCACGGCAGGACGCCCGCCCCTGAGGGTTGGTTTGTGCACATAAAACTCGTCCGGGTTGACGGCACCCTGCACCACCATCTCGCCCAGGCCTTGGGCACCCGTGATGAAGACAACGTCATTGAAACCCGACTCGGTATCCAGGGTGAACATGACACCGGAGGCGGCCAGATCCGAGCGCACCATGCGCTGCACCCCGGCCGAGAGCGCCACGCCCTTGTGGTCATACCCTTGATGCACCCGGTAGGAGATGGCGCGATCGTTGAACAGTGAAGCAAACACATGCTTGACGGCAATCATGACAGAGTCTATGCCGCGTACGTTGAGGAAGGTCTCCTGCTGACCGGCAAAGGAAGCGTCCGGCATATCCTCGGCGGTGGCGGAGGAGCGCACCGCGAAAGAGGCATCCAGACCCGCACTCAGCTTGTCGTAGGCGGCGCAGATCGCCTGCTCCAGTGCAGGCTGGAACGGGGCATCGATCACCCAGTCACGGATCTGCTGACCGGCCCGGTTGAGGGCGGCTATGTCGTCCACATCCAGGGTATCGAGCAGATCATGGATCTTGCCGTTGAGGCCGCTTAACTCCAGAAACTCGTTAAACGCAAAGGCCGTGGTCGCAAAGCCGCCCGGCACGGATACGCCGGCACCAGAGAGGTTGCTGATCATCTCGCCAAGGGATGCGTTCTTGCCGCCAACTCGTTCTACATCTTGCATTCCGAGTTGTTCGTACCAGAGTACGTACTGTTGCACTTGCATGTCTCCAGGTTGGTGGGCTCGGGTGCCAGGGCACCTTCTGCGCCAAATTATGTGCGTGAGTTATATGCGTTATTGTCTGTTTCTACTGTTGCCAACGACCATGAAAACGTTTTCTACTTGTTGTCAAAAAAATCCCCGAGCAAGATTTGGGGATGGCCGAATGACACAGACATTCTACAATGCCAACACAAAAAGGTAACGACTCAGGTTTGCAAGCCACTTCACAACTTGGGCACAGCAGATCGGTTGACAAAATCGGTATGGTTTCGAGAGATACTGACTGCTCGCAACCTCGCCAACCCGTACCACAGGAGCGCATCGTGCACACCGTATTCTATGTATCCGACGGCACCGCCATCACGGCCGAGGTGTTCGGCCACGCCGTCTTGAGCCAGTTTCCGCTGGTGTTTGAGCAAGTCACCATCCCCTTCGTGGAGACCCAGGAAAAAGCCAGGCAGGTGCGGGCCCGCATCGACGAGCAATTCCGCCAGACCGGGATACGCCCCATATTGTTTCACACCATAGTCGACCCCCTGGTACGGGAAGAGGTGCTCAAGGCCCAGGCCAGCAGCCACGACTTTCTCAACACCTTCGTCAGCCCGCTGGAACAGGAACTGGGGGTCAAGGCCGAACCCAGACTGCATCGCACTCACGGCATGGAGAATCGCAAGCTCTATGACGATCGCATCGAGGCAGTGAACTTCGCGCTGGCCAATGACGACGGCATCACCACCAAGGAGTATGAGGAGGCGGACATCATCCTCATCGGGGTCTCCCGCTGCGGCAAGACCCCGACCAGCCTCTATCTGGCGCTGCAATTTGGCATCCGGGCCGCCAACTACCCCTTCATCGAGCAGGACATGGGCACGCTGGACTTGCCGAGCGCCCTCAAGGCCAACCGCCACAAACTGTTCGGCCTCACCATAGCGCCGCAGCGGTTGCACGAGATCCGCAACCAGCGCCGCGCCAACAGCCGCTATTCATCGCTGGAGCAGTGCGAGCAGGAGCTGGCGAGCGTGGAGCGGCTGTTTCGCCAAGAGGCGATCCGCTTCCTCGATACCAGCTCTCATTCGGTGGAGGAGATAAGCGCGAAAATTCTGGAGGCAACCGGCATGCGCCGTCAGCTCTATTGAACCGGGCTGGGGTCCGGAGCTGAGCCCGGCATGGTCCATGGGCGACAGACGAGCAGGAGTGACAGGCAGAAATGAAAACCGAGCCAGATGCGGCCGCATCTGGCTCGGTTTTTTATGATTGGCGGGAACGGGAGGCTGTGCTGTTCAACTCCTTGTTGTTCATCAGCATGGCATAGAAGTTGAGCACGCCATGACGCCGGCGCACCCGTTCGGTCAACCAGAGCGCTGGCAGCAAACCAACTGCGCCAGCTGTCAGCAGCACGGTTCGAAAGTGCATCACCAGATAGTCATCACCCTGCACCGCCCAGACCAGCATGCATCCCGCCGCCATGGTCAGCAACAAGGGAGAGAGCCAGACAGTCAACCAAAGCACGACGGCCAGCAGGCTGCCAATAATACGTTGCATGAATCACATCCTTTTTACGGAGGAGGCTTCATAAAACAGGAATCCACCAAAGAGTCAACTGAACAGCATTCGATTGTTCACAATGCAGCCAGCCACTCCTCTTTTTGTATTTAGAGTCCTGAAAAACCTGCTTGATGCCGAAAAAACCGGCGAATGATGAGGAAAACAGGTGCGTGGACGACCGATTATCACTATTCTGCTTCCGTTGGTAGCCGCCACAAAAAACAACAAGCGGCCTACTGTAACGAAATAAATACGGATTTCGTCACGTTTCAAGCACGCTTTGCCGTGCAAGGTCACATGGAGTGACTCGACGGGCGAGATGACAGACGAGTGACATCAGAGACGTAAGGAAGGAAGAATGGATCTTCAACAAGACGGCGAGGAGCTGAAGCGCGGCCTGAAAAACCGCCATATCCAGCTCATCGCATTGGGCGGTGCCATAGGTACCGGCCTGTTTCTCGGCATTGCCCAGACCATCAAGATGGCGGGTCCCTCAGTGCTGCTCGGCTATGCCATCGGCGGCTTTATCGCCTTCCTCATCATGCGCCAGCTGGGCGAAATGGTGGTGGAAGAGCCGGTAGCAGGCTCGTTCAGCCACTTTGCCTACAAATACTGGGGTGACTTCGCCGGTTTCGCCTCCGGCTGGAACTACTGGGTACTCTACGTACTGGTGAGCATGGCCGAGCTGACGGCGGTCGGCATCTATGTCCAGTACTGGTGGCCCGAGATCCCGACCTGGATGTCGGCTGCCGTCTTCTTCGTGCTGATCAACGCCATCAACCTCTCCAACGTCAAGGCGTTCGGCGAGATGGAGTTCTGGTTTGCCATCATCAAGGTGGTCGCCATCGTCGGCATGATTGGTTTTGGCGGCTACCTGCTCGCCAGCGGCAACGGTGGACCGGATGCCAGCATCACCAACCTGTGGGACCAGGGCGGTTTCTTCCCCAACGGCATCAGTGGTCTGGTGATGGCGATGGCGGTGATCATGTTCTCGTTCGGCGGTCTTGAGCTGGTGGGGATCACGGCCGCAGAGGCGGATGACCCCGAGAAGAGCATTCCCAAGGCCACCAATCAGGTTATCTACCGCATCCTCATTTTCTACATTGGTGCCCTGGCCGTGCTGATGTCCCTCTACCCCTGGGGCAAGGTCGTGGAAGGCGGCAGCCCCTTCGTGATGATCTTCCACGCGCTGGACAGCAACCTGGTGGCGACCGTGCTCAACATGGTGGTGCTAACCGCCGCCTTGTCGGTCTACAACAGCTGCGTCTACTGCAACAGCCGCATGCTGTTCGGTCTGGCCAAGCAGGGCAACGGCCCGCGCAGCCTGCTCAAGACCAACAAGAGCGGTGTGCCCGTGGTGGCCATCTCCGTCTCCGCCGCAGCAACCCTCTTGTGCGTGCTGATCAACTACCTGATGCCGGGCAAGGCGTTCGAGCTGCTGATGGCGCTGGTGGTCTCGGCCCTGGTCATCAACTGGGCCATGATAAGCCTCGCGCACCTGAAGTTTCGCAAGAGCAAACAGGCCGAAGGGGTTGAGCCCAAGTTCAAGGCATTCTGGTACCCGTTCGGTAACTACCTCTGCCTTGCCTTCATGGCAGGTATCCTGGTCATCATGTACCTGACTCCGGGCATCCAGATCTCGGTGTTACTCATTCCGGTCTGGATCGTCGTGCTTGCCATCGGCTATCAGCTCAAACAGAAGCGTCGTGCACGGGTTGCCGCCAACCTGGGTTGATCCGCGCCACCTCGTTACGCCATCAGATGCCGGTCACCGACCGGCATCTTTCTGTCCGTAATCTGCACTCGCGGGCACCAAAGCGTCGGGCCGGGCACCGCGCCACCCGTCTTTGCGTCATATAGATCCGGATCCGGCCAGCCACATCATCATCTGGTTGCCGCGCTCTCGCCTGCACACTCAAGTCCCGCTTGCCAGGTAGAAACGACAAGCCCGAGGGGATGAGCCTCGGGCCTGGGATAGATCGACAAGGCCGGATGGCCAACGCCTTATTCCAGCAGGAAGACGGCTTCCACGTTGTCTGTGATGCTGATCTGCTGCTGTTGATAGCTGTTTTCCATCATGTCGGCGGCAGGTGCAGCCATGGCGGCCGCCTTGAGTGCACGGCTATAGATGGGCATGGGGGTGTTGTTGCGGTACTCGACACTGTAAACCTTGCCAAGCTTCATGCCGAACGCCTTGGCCAGGGATTCCGCCTTGGTCTTGGCATCTTCCACCGCACCGACACGCGCCTGCTCCTTGATGGTCTGCGGCGACTTGAGGCCGTACTCTATCTGGGATACAGACTCAAGACCCGCCTTGAGGGCGGTATCCATCAGCTCGCTCAGCTTGTCGAGCTGGTAGAGTTTGACCGCGAGTTGACGCTGGGCACGGTAGCCCACCAGTTCCGGCTTCTTGTTCTGCGGATACTGATACTCGGGGGAGATCACCAAGTTACCCGCCTCCACGTCACTGCGCTTGATGCCCAACCCTTCCAGTTGGCCAAAAAAGGCTGCAACCTTGCCATCCACCTGCTGCTTGGCCTTGATGCCCTGTTTTTCCAGCGCAGTCACCGACACATTGAGGGTCAGCATATCGGGTTCGGCCTTCTGCTCGGCATAGCCACTCACCACCAGATGCGGAGCTTGTGGTACTTCAAGCGCGAATAACGGGGCACTGACGACCAGAGCAGAAAGGGTAAGAAGGGGACGCCACATAGAAAAAAACCTCAGTCAATTAGAGTGAGGTCATTATGCCCGTGGCCCAATGGGATTCATATATCGTGCAATGGCGGTATCTGATCCAGCACCTGATTGGTCATGTCGATGTTGATGCTGATCTCGTTGCCCATCAGCCCTTGATGGCTGGTCGCCATCGGTATGACGCTGCGGGAACCGAGCACGACGTCATCATCAAAATGGAAGGAATCCCACGACAGAACGTGTCCTTGCGGCGGGATCACCGGGTCTGCCAGCGTGGATGTTATGAGTGGAACACAGTCGATGCTGTCGGAGTGCATGAGCAGATCCTGCAGACAGGTATCGCTCAAACTCTGCAGCGAATACTCCTGCTCGCCCTGATCATGCCCAACCAGCACCACCATATGAGGTGGCTCTGCATCTACTGCCGGCGTGAAGGCAATGGTCGCGGCCGCGAAGTCCACATTGAGGGAACCCGCTACTTCGCCATCTTGGCTTTCAAGATCCAGTGCATCGATCCGATCACCTGCCATCGTGGCCTGATAGCCAAACTGGCCGGTGCAGGTAATGCTGCCCTGCCCATCCCAGCTATAGCGAATGCCATCGATATCGACCCAATTGAATGACTGCATGGTGACCCTCTCCTGTACTGCCGCTATCTTAGCCGCCCCCTCAGTCAAAAAACAGGGGCCAGGCATAGCCCGGCCCCATCACCCGATTACGGATCAACCTTGAGGTTGCCTTGATCCAGCAAGTCTTGAATGATCTGTTGATCTGTTCTTGTTCCTCCAAGGGTAAGGTCCACGTTATCAAAGAAGATGGTATGGGTTGTAGACCCACTGCTCGAGCCATCCAGGTCGATCGTCAGAGTAGACTTATTGCTACCTGGACCGGATGCAAAGTTGAAATACTGATCCAATGTCGCTGTATTTGTATGTTCCCCGCTCAGCAAATCGCTCAGATCCAGCACATCGCCATTAGCTCCCGTGGTGAAATCCTTGATGGTATCAATACCACCGGCATCACCCGACATCCACTTGAAGGTATCCTTACCTGCTCCCCCTGTCATGGTGTCACTGCCAGAGCCACCGATCAGCATGTCGTCACCGCCACCACCACTCAGGATATCATTGCCAGCAAGACCACTGAGGACGTTGGCACTGCCATCACCTGTCAGAGAGTCGTTAAACATGGAGCCAATCAGGTTTTCCATGTTGCTCAAGCTGTCCATTCCTGCACCACCGGTAGCCTGGTTGTTACCATTCACAATGACCGAGACTCCTGCAGAACTATCAAGGTAGCTCGCCGTATCATTGCCATTGCCACCATTCAGGGTGTCATTACCCACGCCACCGACAAGAATATCGTTGCCCTCCCCGCCATTCAGGCTATCGTTGCCTGCTCCCCCAAGCAGGATATCGTTGCCAGCATTTCCGTTGAGCGTGTCATTCCCGGAACCACCAATCAGGATTTCGTCAAGATAACTCCCCGTGAGGGTAGAGCCATTCTGCACATCTACGAATACCTTGGCCGGATCAGCAGTCGTATTGTTGGTGTAGTTGAATGAACCATCATAGATATTGGGTGTTGCACTACCAGATGTGTCATCAAACACTACAGAACCCACACCATCTGTCACCGTGCCGCCAACTGCACCAGATACACCTGTGATTGCCTGGGTGGCAGCCAGTGGCCCAGTGTCATTGGCAAGCAGTGCCCAATCAGGAATAGTCGAGGGATCTTGATTGGTAATGACAAAATCATCACGTACCACAGTAGGTCCGATGGCTGGATTGATAATGAGAGACAGGGTACTTGAGGCTGTATCTCCATCATGATCAATCACGTTGTAGCCAAACACCTGGCTTATCCCGCCCGACGGAATTACCGATGGGGGAGTAAAGGTATAGACACCATTGTCCATATCAACCTTCAGGATGCCGCCAGCAACCGAGATAGACCATTCGTTGGTCGTCGTGTTGAATGTTCCCGCTGAGGTACCACCAGTAACACTAGAACTGTCTGTTTTCTGGTCGTAATGATAGGTGACGCCTGCGACAGTAATAGAACCAATCCATCCTCCATCACCACCGGCACTTGCGGTTAACCCCCCGTTGAGCAATACCCCGGATAATGGCGGAGCCACAACAGTGCTCAGCAACGTGGCAGCCAGCTGACTGAAGTCCGTCACAATAATAGACGTTGTGTTCACCTCACTGACTCCGTTATAGGCTATGGGATCCAGTGCCGAGGCGGTTGAGCCACTTCCCATACCGAGAGCAAACGAGTTGATGTCATTCGCCTTCAGGAAATCAGCCCAGTCTTTTGCCTCTCCGGTGAGAGTGGTTCCGTCACCATCAATACCATCCCCGCCACCCAAGCTATTGTTGCCATCGGGTACTGTGGCGGAGCTACCGCTCAGAGCATTGTCATTAGGCTCGCCATCAGACATGAAGTAAGAGACATTCTGAGCATTGGAGAGCTTGCCTGTGTCACCGAATGCTTTGATCGCCTCGTTAAGTGCATCGTCATAGTTTGTTGAATCTGTCGATACCAGACCAAGGATAATTGCCTTGGCTGTATCCACATTGACCCACACACCAGTCGGGTTGGTTGCTGAAGTAGCAAATGTGATGATATTGACCATGACATTGCCATAAGCACTGTACTTGTCGAGCAACTCCAATGCTGATTTCTGCATGACTTGCATTCGAGTCATGCCTTGATAACCGGATTCATAATCCATGCTGCCGGAAATATCGAGGATCAACATCAGGTTGGTATTTTGAGCCTGAGTTGCTTGACCCGCATTAGTTGCAGGGCTTGCTGTCGGCACGTCGTCCTCGAAGTGGATGTTGCCACCCAGATCCGCACTCACCGTGCCGGTCGCGGTGTCGTTGTCGCCATCCACCACCGTCACCGTTGCACTCAGCAACACCTTGCCACTGGCCAGGCTGATGAGGTTGTTGTCGTTGCTGTTGTCCACGTCCTCCGGCAGATGATCCAGCTCCGCCGACTGGGTCAACGTCACGGTACCATTGCTCGCCACGCTGATGCGGAACACCTCCCCGGCCGTGGTCGAACCGACGATGTCGCTGCCCACCTTGGTCAGGGTGATGGCCAGCCCGTTGCTGGTCAGCCCGCTGTTGCTGTCGGTCACGCTCAGGCTGTAACTGCCCACTGTGGTGGTGCCCGGACCGTCCGCGCCATAACTCGGCACCGCCGCTGCCAGGAACGCCGCCGCAAAGCTGCCGGTCGCCGTGTCACTGGCCGACCCGATGGTCTGCGCATCCTGGGTGGTAAGTACGATGCTGCCGTCCGCCACCGCGTTGATGGTGACACTCGGCACGTCGTCCTCGAAGTGGATGTTGCCACCCAGATCCGCACTCACCGTGCCGGTCGCGGTGTCGTTGTCACCATCCACCACCGTCACCGCTGCACTCAGCAGCACCTTGCCATTGGCCAGGCTGATGAGGTTGTTGTCGTTGCTGTTGTCCACGTCCTCCGGCAGATGATCCAGCTCCGCCGACTGGGTCAGCGTCACGGTACCATTGCTCGCCACGCTGATGCGGAACACCTCCCCGGCCGTGGTCGAACCGACGATGTCGCTGCCCACCTTGGTCAGGGTGATGGCCAGCCCGTTGCTGGTCAGCCCGCTGTTGCTGTCGGTCACGCTCAGGCTGTAACTGCCCACTGTGGTGGTGCCCGGACCGTCCGCGCCATAACTCGGCACCGCCGCTGCCAGGAACGCCGCCGCAAAGCTGCCGGTCGCCGTGTCACTGGCCGACCCGATGGTCTGCGCATCCTGGGTGGTAAGTACGATGCTGCCGTCCGCCACCGCGTTGATGGTGACACTCGGCACGTCGTCCTCGAAGTGGATGTTGCCACCCAGATCCGCACTCACCGTGCCGGTCGCGGTGTCGTTGTCGCCATCCACCACCGTCACCGTTGCACTCAGCAGCACCTTGCCATTGGCCAGGCTGATGAGGTTGTTGTCATTGCTGTTATCCACGTCCTCCGGCAGATGATCCAGCTCCGCCGACTGGGTCAGCGTCACGGTACCATTGCTCGCCACGCTGATGCGGAACACCTCCCCGGCCGTGGTCGAACCGACGATGTCGCTGCCCATCTTGGTCAGGGTGATGGCCAGCCCGTTGCTGGTCAGCCCGCTGTTGCTGTCGGTCACGCTCAGGCTGTAACTGCCCACTGTGGTGGTGCCCGGACCGTCCGCGCCATAACTCGGCACCGCCGCTGCCAGGAACGCCGCCGCAAAGCTGCCGGTCGCCGTATCACTGGCCGACCCGATGGTCTGCGCATCCTGGGTGGTCAGTACGATGCTGCCGTCCGCCACCGCGTTGATGGTGACACTCGGCACGTCGTCCTCGAAGTGGATGTTGCCACCCAGATCCGCACTCACCGTGCCGGTCGCGGTGTCGTTGTCACCATCCACCACCGTCACCGCTGCACTCAGCAGCACCTTGCCATTGGCCAAGCTGATGAGGTTGTTGTCATTGCTGTTGTCCACGTCCTCCGGCAGATGATCCAGCTCCGCCGACTGGGTCAACGTCACGGTACCATTGCTCGCCACGCTGATGCGGAACACCTCCCCGGCCGTGGTCGAACCGACAATGTCGCTGCCCACCTTGGTCAGGGTGATGGCCAGCCCGTTGCTGGTCAGCCCGCTGTTGCTGTCGGTCACGCTCAGGCTGTAACTGCCCACCGTGGTGGTGCCCGGACCGTCCGCGCCATAGCTCGGCACCGCCGCTGCCAGGAACGCCGCCGCAAAGCTGCCGGTCGCCGTGTCACTGGCCGACCCGATGGTCTGCGCATCCTGGGTGGTCAGGGTGATGCTGCCGTCCGCCACCGCGTTGATGGTGACACTCGGCACGTCGTCCTCGAAGCGGATGTTGCCACCCAGATCCGCACTCACCGTGCCGGTCGCGGTGTCGTTGTCGCCATCCACCACCGTCACCGTTGCACTCAGCAACACCTTGCCACTGGCCAGGCTGATGAGGTTGTTGTCGTTGCTGTTGTCCACGTCCTCCGGCAGATGATCCAGCTCCGCCGACTGGGTCAACGTCACGGTACCATTGCTCGCCACGCTGATGCGGAACACCTCCCCGGCCGTGGTCGAACCGACAATGTCGCTGCCCACCTTGGTCAGGGTGATGGCCAGCCCGTTGCTGGTCAGCCCGCTGTTGCTGTCGGTCACGCTCAGGCTGTAACTGCCCACCGTGGTGGTGCCCGGACCGTCCGCGCCATAGCTCGGCACCGCCGCTGCCAGGAACGCCGCCGCAAAGCTGCCGGTCGCCGTGTCACTGGCCGACCCGATGGTCTGCGCATCCTGGGTGGTCAGGGTGATGCTGCCGTCCGCCACCGCGTTGATGGTGACACTCGGCACGTCGTCCTCGAAGCGGATGTTGCCACCCAGATCCGCACTCACCGTGCCGGTCGCGGTGTCGTTGTCGCCATCCACCACCGTCACCGTTGCACTCAGCAACACCTTGCCACTGGCCAGGCTGATGAGGTTGTTGTCGTTGCTGTTATCCACGTCCTCCGGCAGATGATCCAGCTCCGCCGACTGGGTCAGCGTCACGGTACCATTGCTCGCCACGCTGATGCGGAACACCTCCCCGGCCGTGGTCGAACCGACGATGTCGCTGCCCACCTTGGTCAGGGTGATGGCCAGCCCGTTGCTGGTCAGCCCGCTGTTGCTGTCGGTCACGCTCAGGCTGTAACTGCCCACTGTGGTGGTGCCCGGACCGTCCGCGCCATAACTCGGCACCGCCGCTGCCAGGAACGCCGCCGCAAAGCTGCCGGTCGCCGTGTCACTGGCCGACCCGATGGTCTGCGCATCCTGGGTGGTAAGTACGATGCTGCCGTCCGCCACCGCGTTGATGGTGACGCTCGGGCCGTCATCTTCAAACCGGAATACCCCGCCAGTGCCCACATCAATGGCGGCACTGGCGCTGTCGCCATCCGCGTCCGTCACGGTTTGCACCAGGGTCAGTACCCCGCTGCCCAGGCTCAGCGCCACGCTGTCATCCGCATTGCCGCTGTCGCCGTGCCAGACGTTGTCCAACAGGGCCAGCGTCACTTCCCCGGTGCTCGGGTTGATGGTCAGGGTGAAGTAATCCACTCCACCGGCACTGCCGGTGATGACGTTGCCCACCTGGTTCAGCACGATGGCCTCGCCCTGTCCATCGGGAGCCTGCGGATCTACCGCAAACAGGCCGCTGACCACGTTGCTCCCCGTGAGCGCCAGGCTGTAACCAATCGTGCCCGCCCCATCGGCCCCGAAGGCCGGGTTGAACTGGGCCTGCACGCTGGCAGCACTCAGGCTGGCACTGGCCACCCCGTCGTTGCCCGCCCCACCCAGGCTAACCAGGCTTTCGTCCACGCTGGCACCCAGGCTCGGCGCTTCCACCGCCAGCCCGGCACTCGGACCGTCATCTTCAAACTGGAAGACCCCGCCAGTACCCACATCAATGGCGGCACTGGCGCTGTCACCATCCGCGTCCGTCACGGTTTGCACCAGGGTCAGTACCCCGCTGCCCAGGCTCAGCGCCACGCTGTCATCCGCATTGCCGCTGTCGCCGTGCCAGACGTTGTCCAGCAGGGCCAGCGTCACTTCCCCGGTGCTCGGGTTGATGGTCAGGGTGAAGTAATCCACCCCACCGGCACTGCCGGTGATAACGTTGCCCACCTGGTTCAGCACGATGGCCTCGCCCTGTCCATCGGGAGCCTGCGGATCTACCGCAAACAGGCCGCTGACCACGTTGCTCCCCGTGAGCGCCAGGCTGTAACCAATCGTGCCCGCCCCATCGGCCCCGAAGGCCGGGTTGAACTGGGCCTGCACGCTGGCAGCACTCAGGCTGGCACTGGCCACCCCGTCGTTGCCCGCCCCACCCAGGCTAACCAGGCTTTCGTCCACGCTGGCACCCAGGCTCGGCGCTTCCACCGCCAGCCCGGCACTCGGACCGTCATCTTCAAACTGGAAGACCCCGCCAGTGCCCACATCAATGGCGGCACTGGCGCTGTCGCCATCCGCGTCCGTCACGGTTTGCACCAGGGTCAGTACCCCGCTGCCCAGGCTCAGCGCCACGCTGTCATCCGCATTGCCGCTGTCGCCGTGCCAGACGTTGTCCAACAGGGCCAGCGTCACTTCCCCGGTGCTCGGGTTGATGGTCAGGGTGAAGTAATCCACTCCACCGGCACTGCCGGTGATGACGTTGCCCACCTGGTTCAGCACGATGGCCTCGCCCTGTCCATCGGGAGCCTGCGGATCTACCGCAAACAGGCCGCTGACCACGTTGCTCCCCGTGAGCGCCAGGCTGTAACCAATCGTGCCCGCCCCATCGGCCCCGAAGGCCGGGTTGAACTGGGCCTGCACGCTGGCAGCACTCAGGCTGGCACTGGCCACCCCGTCGTTGCCCGCCCCACCCAGGCTAACCAGGCTTTCGTCCACGCTGGCACCCAGGCTCGGCGCTTCCACCGCCAGCCCGGCACTCGGACCGTCATCTTCAAACTGGAAGACCCCGCCAGTACCCACATCAATGGCGGCACTGGCGCTGTCACCATCCGCGTCCGTCACGGTTTGCACCAGGGTCAGTACCCCGCTGCCCAGGCTCAGCGCCACGCTGTCATCCGCATTGCCGCTGTCGCCGTGCCAGACGTTGTCCAGCAGGGCCAGCGTCACTTCCCCGGTGCTCGGGTTGATGGTCAGGGTGAAGTAATCCACCCCACCGGCACTGCCGGTGATAACGTTGCCCACCTGGTTCAGCACGATGGCCTCGCCCTGTCCATCGGGAGCCTGCGGATCTACCGCAAACAGGCCGCTGACCACGTTGCTCCCCGTGAGCGCCAGGCTGTAACCAATCGTGCCCGCCCCATCGGCCCCGAAGGCCGGGTTGAACTGGGCCTGCACGCTGGCAGCACTCAGGCTGGCACTGGCCACCCCGTCGTTGCCCGCCCCACCCAGGCTAACCAGGCTTTCGTCCACGCTGGCACCCAGGCTCGGCGCTTCCACCGCCAGCCCGGCACTCGGACCGTCATCTTCAAACTGGAAGACCCCGCCAGTGCCCACATCAATGGTGGCACTGGCGCTGTCGCCATCCGCGTCCGTCACGGTTTGCACCAGGGTCAGTACCCCGCTGCCCAGGCTCAGCGCCACGCTGTCATCCGCATTGCCGCTGTCGCCGTGCCAGACGTTGTCCAGCAGGGCCAGCGTCACTTCCCCGGTGCTCGGGTTGATGGTCAGGGTGAAGTAATCCACCCCACCGGCACTGCCGGTGATGACGTTGCCCACCTGGTTCAGCACGATGGCCTCGCCCTGTCCATCGGGAGCCTGCGGATCTACCGCAAACAGGCCGCTGACCACGTTGCTCCCCGTGAGCGCCAGGCTGTAACCAATCGTGCCCGCCCCATCGGCCCCGAAGGCCGGGTTGAACTGGGCCTGCACGCTGGCAGCACTCAGGCTGGCACTGGCCACCCCGTCGTTGCCCGCCCCACCCAGGCTAACCAGGCTTTCGTCCACGCTGGCACCCAGGCTCGGCGCTTCCACCGCCAGCCCGGCACTCGGACCGTCATCTTCAAACTGGAAGACCCCGCCAGTGCCCACATCAATGGCGGCACTGGCGCTGTCGCCATCCGCGTCCGTCACGGTTTGCACCAGGGTCAGTACCCCGCTGCCCAGGCTCAGCGCCACGCTGTCATCCGCATTGCCGCTGTCGCCGTGCCAGACGTTGTCCAACAGGGCCAGCGTCACTTCCCCGGTGCTCGGGTTGATGGTCAGGGTGAAGTAATCCACTCCACCGGCACTGCCGGTGATGACGTTGCCCACCTGGTTCAGCACGATGGCCTCGCCCTGTCCATCGGGAGCCTGCGGATCTACCGCAAACAGGCCGCTGACCACGTTGCTCCCCGTGAGCGCCAGGCTGTAACCAATCGTGCCCGCCCCATCGGCCCCGAAGGCCGGGTTGAACTGGGCCTGCACGCTGGCAGCACTCAGGCTGGCACTGGCCACCCCGTCGTTGCCCGCCCCACCCAGGCTAACCAGGCTTTCGTCCACGCTGGCACCCAGGCTCGGCGCTTCCACCGCCAGCCCGGCACTCGGACCGTCATCTTCAAACTGGAAGACCCCGCCAGTGCCCACATCAATGGTGGCACTGGCGCTGTCGCCATCCGCGTCCGTCACGGTTTGCACCAGGGTCAGTACCCCGCTGCCCAGGCTCAGCGCCACGCTGTCATCCGCATTGCCGCTGTCGCCGTGCCAGACGTTGTCCAGCAGGGCCAGCGTCACTTCCCCGGTGCTCGGGTTGATGGTCAGGGTGAAGTAATCCACCCCACCGGCACTGCCGGTGATAACGTTGCCCACCTGGTTCAGCACGATGGCCTCGCCCTGTCCATCGGGAGCCTGCGGATCTACCGCAAACAGGCCGCTGACCACGTTGCTCCCCGTGAGCGCCAGGCTGTAACCAATCGTGCCCGCCCCATCGGCCCCGAAGGCCGGGTTGAACTGGGCCTGCACGCTGGCAGCACTCAGGCTGGCACTGGCCACCCCGTCGTTGCCCGCCCCACCCAGGCTAACCAGGCTTTCGTCCACGCTGGCACCCAGGCTCGGCGCTTCCACCGCCAGCCCGGCACTCGGACCGTCATCTTCAAACTGGAAGACCCCGCCAGTGCCCACATCAATGGCGGCACTGGCGCTGTCGCCATCCGCGTCCGTCACGGTTTGCACCAGGGTCAGTACCCCGCTGCCCAGGCTCAGCGCCACGCTGTCATCCGCATTGCCGCTGTCGCCGTGCCAGACGTTGTCCAACAGGGCCAGCGTCACTTCCCCGGTGCTCGGGTTGATGGTCAGGGTGAAGTAATCCACCCCACCGGCACTGCCGGTGATAACGTTGCCCACCTGGTTCAGCACGATGGCCTCGCCCTGTCCATCGGGAGCCTGCGGATCTACCGCAAACAGGCCGCTGACCACGTTGCTCCCCGTGAGCGCCAGGCTGTAACCAATCGTGCCCGCCCCATCGGCCCCGAAGGCCGGGTTGAACTGGGCCTGCACGCTGGCAGCACTCAGGCTGGCACTGGCCACCCCGTCGTTGCCCGCCCCACCCAGGCTAACCAGGCTTTCGTCCACGCTGGCACCCAGGCTCGGCGCTTCCACCGCCAGCCCGGCACTCGGACCGTCATCTTCAAACTGGAAGACCCCGCCAGTGCCCACATCAATGGCGGCACTGGCGCTGTCGCCATCCGCGTCCGTCACGGTTTGCACCAGGGTCAGTACCCCGCTGCCCAGGCTCAGCGCCACGCTGTCATCCGCATTGCCGCTGTCGCCGTGCCAGACGTTGTCCAACAGGGCCAGCGTCACTTCCCCGGTGCTCGGGTTGATGGTCAGGGTGAAGTAATCCACTCCACCGGCACTGCCGGTGATGACGTTGCCCACCTGGTTCAGCACGATGGCCTCGCCCTGTCCATCGGGAGCCTGCGGATCTACCGCAAACAGGCCGCTGACCACGTTGCTCCCCGTGAGCGCCAGGCTGTAACCAATCGTGCCCGCCCCATCGGCCCCGAAGGCCGGGTTGAACTGGGCCTGCACGCTGGCAGCACTCAGGCTGGCACTGGCCACCCCGTCGTTGCCCGCCCCACCCAGGCTAACCAGGCTTTCGTCCACGCTGGCACCCAGGCTCGGCGCTTCCACCGCCAGCCCGGCACTCGGACCGTCATCTTCAAACTGGAAGACCCCGCCAGTGCCCACATCAATGGTGGCACTGGCGCTGTCGCCATCCGCGTCCGTCACGGTTTGCACCAGGGTCAGTACCCCGCTGCCCAGGCTCAGCGCCACGCTGTCATCCGCATTGCCGCTGTCGCCGTGCCAGACGTTGTCCAGCAGGGCCAGCGTCACTTCCCCGGTGCTCGGGTTGATGGTCAGGGTGAAGTAATCCACCCCACCGGCACTGCCGGTGATAACGTTGCCCACCTGGTTCAGCACGATGGCCTCGCCCTGTCCATCGGGAGCCTGCGGATCTACCGCAAACAGGCCGCTGACCACGTTGCTCCCCGTGAGCGCCAGGCTGTAACCAATCGTGCCCGCCCCATCGGCCCCGAAGGCCGGGTTGAACTGGGCCTGCACGCTGGCAGCACTCAGGCTGGCACTGGCCACCCCGTCGTTGCCCGCCCCACCCAGACTGACCAGGCTTTCGTCCACGAACACACTGCCCACACCTTCAGATCCAGAGGTGAGCGTGACGCTCGGTACATCATCCAAGATCACCACATCCAGACTGCCACTGGTACTATCGCCATCGGTGTCCACCAGTACCACACCGAAACTCTCACCCAGAGCCGCATCATTGACAGGCTTGGTATGATTTTCATTGTCACTCAGGGTGTAGCTGTAATTAACGCTGCCTAACCCGGTGACCGGGTTGTAATTAATGCCGGTCACTACCAGCTGATTACCCAGTGGGCTGGTAATCGCCTGAGGGAACACCGTAATAGCTTGCCCATTACTGATCAGAGTGACACCGCCCAGAGTCAAACTCTGTACACCATCTGCCGCATTGAAGGTAAACACGCCACTTTGTGTAAGAGCGGTTGCATTCGGGTTGCTGCCATCTGCCAATGCAGCTTCATTTAGCGTCAGCTCACCGCCTTCCAGCTGCAAACCAGCCAGACCAACCGGCTCATCAACCGAAGTGATGGCAATAGAGAGCGTGGACTGAACCGTGTCTGTGCCGTCTGTGACGGTATAATTCACTGTCGGAACCGGCCCATCGTAATTAGGTGCTGGCGTGAACAGATAGCTGCCATCGGCATTGACCACCAAGGTTCCCACCCCAGTCAGGGTTACGGGTGTGCCCAATGCAGGATTGATGATGGAACCCCAGCTAAACCCGGTAACAGACGGAGCCTGCGGTCCATCATTGTCGATGGTATTGGCCAACAAGTTGCCGGAGATAAGGGTGTCTTCTGTCGCAACAACACTCTCATTCTGATCGGAGATATCATTGGCAGGAATAATTGTCAGTTCCAGTGTTGACTGAACCGTGTCAGTGCCATCGGTGACGGTATAAGTGGCAGGAGGTACAGCGCCATCATAGTTGGGGGCCGGTGTGAAAGTGAAACTGCCGTCAGCGTTAATGACGAGGCTGCCGACACCATCAATTGTGACGCTGGTACCTACAACAACGTTGACGTTATCCCCCCAGCTGAAGAACAGCACAGACGCCGCATCAGGGCCATCAGCGTTGACTGTGTTGGTGAGAACATTGCCATTCAGTACCCCATCTTCGGGAACGGTCAACTGCTCACCTTGATCCGCCAGTTCGTTGGTCAGCAGTGGTTCTGCCAGCTGCTGAGTATCGACCACTGGCTCGGTCTGGTAAGTGGTGTCAAACCCGGCTGCGGCAATCGTTGCATCACCGGTTCTATCTATGGTGACAAAGCCGCCGTTACCACTGGCGCCGGCGACTCCACCAATTCCACCGCCACCACCACCTGCAGCAGGTGCCCCACCGGCGGCAGATGCCTCAAAGTTCTGCGTCGGGTCAACCCCTTGCAAGATCGATTGTTGCAATGCGGCAATATCGGGAGAGGTCGCACTCCCGGCATCCGGAGCCTGTGGCTGTCCCGGCACCGGAGCATCCGGGGCTGCGGCATCTGGCGTGGCGGAAGCAGGAGAATCGTCATAGGGGGACAGTATCAGCTTGGCGTCATCTGCAATATTGAGTTTGGCGCCGGGCTGAAGGATTTCACCTTTCTGCAGAGGGCGACTGCTACCATCGGCCAGCAATATTTGAACGTTGCCTTCAACAGAAGAAACCACCACGGTTTTGTCGATTACTTGGGTACGCATATCCATTGCTCCAACATGACAGATCTTGATGTCTACACCATAGATGCCTGTCCGCCTCGCTTCCGTTGCAAAAATGTACAAGATGGGTTCAAACCGGGAGCAATGCTGCGCATTAAATCGAAGGGTCTTTTTTTATATTGTTGAATCAGTCACTTGATAGGGATTCGAGTAAGCCCTTATGCGATTCCTCAGCCAAAAGTCTTAATACTTATTTTTAATTCACATAAAAAAAGGGCCCTCATGGGGCCCATTTTTAGCGCTAATGACTCAGGACAAAGGAAATGCAGGGTGTACGAAGCCCTGATAACCATCGATATGCAACTTGGAGAGCAACTCGACCTGATGCTGATCCTCGACACGGGTTGCGATGGTAGTCACACCCGCATTGTGAGCGGCGCGGCACACTGCGGCCAGGAAAGAGGTATCGGCCCCAGGCTCCATGACCTGACTGGTATAACCATGGTCAACCTTGACATAGGCTGGCGCCAGCTCCTCCAGATACCCCAGAGACTGGAAGTGACGACCATAATGATCGACACCCCACTCGAACCCGTGCTCCTGCAAGGTGTTCACCAAGGCGGTCACATGTTCCTTGTGCTTCATGATGGCGGCCTCAGGTATCTCAAACAGCAACCTGTCCTTCAATTCGGCGTGAGTCGACAGATACCCCGTCAGCCAGGTCAGAAACTCATCAGAACAGAGAGAGCCTGCCGTGATATTGATGGCCAGCACCAGATCTGATTGCCGTTCAAACAGGGGCACGCAGGCATCCAGTACTGCCTGATCAAACTCGCTGCCCAGCTTGAACTGCTCGATGGCTGGCAAGAATTGGCCGGCAAAATAGTCGGTACCGTCGCGTGAAATAGAAGCAAACAACTCGGCATGCAGTCGAACCCCATTGTCGAAACGGCAAGCCGGCTGGGCCTTGAAGCGCCACAAGTGCCGGACAATGGCATCTTGCACCAGATCGCGCCAGGCCAGACGCCCCATCAAGCCCTGATCGGTACCGCCTTCCATCACCACGGCACCACGGCGCTCATTGCGCGCCTTGCCCAAGGCGTTGTCGGCCTTGGTCAGCAAGGCCGAGAGATCGTCATTACCGTCACGTCCCGCAATACCGATGACGGAGAGGGCATCCCCTTCTCCCATGGGATTCACGACCAAGTCGGCAATACGAGCGTTGATGGCTTCGGCCAGCTCCTTCAGCTGAGCCAGGTCATCGGTAGGGCACAGCAGCGCATATTCCGTGGCGGAGATCCGTGCCAAAGCCGAGCCATCCCACCCCTTCAACTGCTCTTTCAAGGTCTGTGCTATCGACTTGACCATGTTGTCCCGCGCGGCAAAGCCTTCTTCACGGTACAGGTCATCCAGCATATCGACCGCCACCAGCATGACACCACCTTGCCCCGCTTCGGCAATCCATGCATTGACCTGCCCGACAAAATAGGCCCGGTTACCCAAGCCGGAAACGGCATCCACATAGACACGCTCCCGCAATTTTTCTGCCTCTTCCGCTTGCTCTTTAAACTGCAGCGCTAGCTTGCTGGAGAGGGTATTGATGGCCTGTACCACCTGTTTCAACTCGTGGGTCTTGGGTTCTGGAATGGCGTGCCCAAAGTGGTGCAGTTCAATCTCCACCGCCTGCTCACAGATCTGTTTGAGCGGCTTGAGCAAATAATTCAATGCTCTCATCAACAAAATGGTGGTGATCAAAAAACCGATCAGGAACCAGCTTGCCAGTTCACTCATCCCTCGCCACAGCTCGTAATAGGCCTGCCCCGGGTGACCCACTACTTTCAATTTGCCCAGTTGCAGCCAGCCTGACGTAAGAATTGACTCGTTGGATACCTCGGGAAACAGACCCAGACCAATGAACCATTGCGGCACACCCTGAATGTTATTGGTGTTCTCCTGCTCGATGACATCCTTGGAAGCCAGCAGATCCAGCCGGATCAACCGGTAATAACCACCATCAAAGATGGCCTGGATCACTGATTCAGCCCCCACCTTGTCACCGTTTTCCAAATACGGGGTAAGTGCCAACCCCAGCGAAGTGGCGGTATTGATGACGGTGGTTTCCTGTTGCTGCGCCAGGTAGGTTCGAGTCGAATTGAATTGCACCCAATAAGTGGCCGCAAACAACAATCCGAACAGGATCAACATGGTTGCCAATAATTGTCTGTAGAGCGTCATAGGTTAATCATCCAAATTCACCACAGGCTGAGCCAATCGCCCTGAAGTCATGCGATTGCGTAAATCACTCCATAATCCCAAGCGTGACGACTGCCCGGCCAGTTCCCCTTGGCCACGCGCCTTCATCAACCACAAGTGACTACCGTTAAAGCTGTATATCGGCACCAGATCCCTACGCTGACTGGCAGGGCGGATCGAACCGATCAAATTATCCAAAATCACAGGCACAGAGGAAGGCGTGTCATAGTAGGCAACAACCATATGAAACTGGTTATAATCCAATGCCTTGACATATACCATCCGCATTTTTTCATCCGGAATGCCAAGCTCCAGCAGGGTGAAATACTTGGAAATGCTGAAGTCTTCGCAATCACCACCAGCCGCCCCCAAAAACTCCAGCGGGGTGGCCCAGTAATCTTTTTTGCGCCACAACTTGATGTCATCGATGAAGCGCATCTGGTTGAAGAACTGGTTTACCTTCTCCAGCTTCTGGCGCTCGTTCAGCCCTGCAGCACGATTTTGCATGACCAGCGTACGCCAGGTCGTCACACGCTTGCCCGCCCTGACCCCATAGGTTTCCTGGGCGCGCTGGACCAATTTGAGATCTTCGGGTGTCAGAGGCTGACTGGCACAGAGCAGCAGCGGAAGTGAAACCAGCAGCAACCACAGCGAGTAACGCAACCAGCGAGCGCGTAAACGCCGGCCCAACCCTGAGGCTGACACCCTGCTGCAACCGCTTGCCTTGCACCACACAGTCACGCTCATCCTCTGGCATCCAATGACAGTCACTGCCCCGGTCTAGGGTGACAGTGAGAGACAAGGGATGGCGGCAGCACGGCTGCAACCATCCCTTTCAATCGCATCAAGCCTGATGCGATCTCCATTACTGTTTAGCTTGCCAGTCAGCCGGCTGCTGGACGTTAAACGCGTTGAGCAAACTGCCTGTGGCGTTGAGGATGCGATAGTCAGCCAGCAGAGCGTCATACTCGGCGGTGATGTAGCTGCGGCGCGCCTCAAACAGTTCGTTCTCGGTGTTCAACACGTCAAGCAAGGTACGCTGGCCCAGACCAAACTGCTTCTTGTACGCCTGTACAGTGTCATAGCTGGCGTCAACGTGCTCTTTCAGGAAGGTCTTCTGTTTGGTCAGCGACTCCTTGGCGTTCCAGGCCAGGCGTGTTCCCTCTTCAACCTGACGGAAAGCATTCATGTGAATGTCTTTCGCCTGGGAGTAAAGGGCCGACGTTGCCTTGCTTTCGGCCAGGTCAGATCCACCACGGAACAGGTTGTAACGCATCCGCACCATGGCGGTCAGATCGTCGTTATGTCCCTTGACTGCATCTATATCCTCGTTCCAGTTCTGATCTACTTCGAACGACACATTCGGATAGAAACCGGATTTGGAGCCCTCATGCTGGTACTTGGCCGCTTCGATATCCTGCAGAGAGGAGAGCAGAGTCGGGTGCACTTCGGTAGCCGTTTTCAATGCGGCATCCAGACTGGCGGGAACAAGTTCTCCATTGGGAACGGGTTGTACCAGATCCTTTGGCATCTCGTTGACGACACGAATGAACTCACTCTCGGCATCGCGGTAGTTGTTCTCGGCGGCAGCCTGGTTGGCATAGGCACGGGCAACACGACCATCGATCTGGGTCTGGTCTGCGGTAGAGCCCAGGCCCGAGTCGGTCCGCTTGCTGATGTCGCTGCGGATCTGCTCATGGGTTTCCAGGTTCTGCTTGGACAGCTCCAGGATCTCCTGCTGGCGCAGCATGTTGAGGTAAACCTCTGCCACACGCAGCGCCGTGTTCTCCGCCTCGGAGATCATGGCCAGACGCTGAGCGTTGGCTTCGGCATCGGTCCGGGCCACGTTGCTGCTGACATTGAAACCGTCAAACAGCATCTGACGCAGGCTGATCCCGGCCTCTTTACGGGTCATAGAGTCATCTATGGTGGTCGAATTGGTACCTGCTGCACGGGTGGACGGGCTGTCGGTCTTTTCATAACCGACACCACCGCGCAGATCTATGGTGGGGTAATAACCGCCTTTGGCGCCATCATGCTGATACAGTCGAGCCTGATAGAGGTCAAAAGCTTCCTTGATTTTCGGATGGGTAGCCAGTGACTGTGCCACTGACTGTTCCAGCGTTTGAGCCTGGGTAAGGCCCGGGAACAGCACGGCGCCACTTACTAACATGGCAACAATCGTCTTCTTCATGGTATCTCCAGTCATGTTGTTTTTAGATTGTTGGCTTATCGTTCTCTCAGTGCCGACTGCCTAGCCCGTAATATCGGCTTAAGCAAATAGTCTAGGACACTTTTTTTACCAGTAATAATATCTGCACTGGCTAACATACCGGGGATGATGGGAAGTGCGTTAAGCTCATCGCCCAAGTAACTTTTCTCGGTGCGAACTCGTACCAGGTAGAAGGAGTTCCCCTCCTCATCCTGGATGGAGTCGGCACTTATCTGTTCAACCTTTCCATGTAATCCTCCATAGATAGTGAAGTCATAGGCAGTGATCTTGACCACGGCTTCGAGCCCTGGCCGCAAGAATGCAATGTCTTTCGGGGAGACCTTGGCCTCGACCAGCAGGGTGTCTTCCAGCGGCACTATCTCCATCAGATCCATCCCTGGTTGCACCACACCCCCAAGGGTATTGATCTTGAGCTTCTTGATGGTGCCTTTGAGCGGTGCGATCACGCTGGTACGATCGACCCTGTCCCGCAGCCCTACCTGCCCCTCGGAGAGCTGGCTCAGTTTCCCCTGCCGCTCGTTGAGCTCCGTCTGTGAGTCGGCCCGAAACTTCAACGCTATGTCGTTGCGCTTGGAGATGGTCTCCCGCAGCACTGAGTTGAGTTTGGGGATCAGCAGCCGGTTGCTCTCCAGCTCCCCTTGCATCTCGTTGACCTGACGCTCCAGCTTGATGAGCTCGACCTGAGGTACTATCCCCTCCTTGGCCAGCGGGCGGCTGATATCCAGCTCCTGACGAGCCAGATCCACGCTGCGCCCGACGGTTCTTATCTTGGCGTTGAGCTCTATGGTCTCCTGCTCTTTTTGCTCGATCTGCTGGCCGAGTATATAGAGCTGGTTGTTCAGGTTGTTGAGTCGCTCATCCTGTACCGACTTTTCACGCGCAACGTACTCGGCAAACACGTTCTCGAATCCATCAGGAAAATCGATCGGCTGCTTGTCGATGGCCACTTGCTCACGCCAGCTCAGATTGGGCGCGGTCTTGACCACCACACTCTGGATCTCGGCCCTTAGCCGGGCGATATCGCCCTTGAGGATCACCAGCTCCTGCTCACGCTCCCGAAAATCGGAACGGAAACGGGTGTCATCGATGCGCAGCAGCGGCTGCCCTTTCTCGACGATATCCCCCTCCTTGACGAAGATCTCCTTGACGATCCCACCCTCGAGGTTTTGGATCACCTGCAACTGACGGGACGGGATCACCTTGCCCTGCCCGACCGTCACCTCGTCCAGCTCTGCCCAGGCGGCCCAGATGATGGCACTCATGAAGAACAAGAAGCAGACCCATAGCAAGGCTCTGGCCCGAGTCGGGGTAGTCAGCAGGACGGCGGCGGCGCCATCGTCGACAAACTCCAGATGCTCGGGGGCAGGCAACACAGTATCGGACGGCGACTTCTTGAACAGGCCAAATCTAGCCATTGGACGCCTCCTGCACTCGCACCTTGCCTTCCTTCAACTGTTGCAACACCACCTCTTTGGGTCCATCTGCCACTATCTGCCCCTGCTCCACGACGATGACCCGCGATGCAACATCGAGCATGGAGGTCTTGTGAGTGATGAGGATCAGGGTCGTCTCCGGTCCCAGTCGTGCCAGCTCATGCTTGACCTGCATCTCTGACTGGTTATCCATGTTGGAAGTGGGTTCGTCCATCACCAGAATGGGGGGATCGTTGAGCAGGGCCCGGGCCAGCAGGATTGCCTGACGCTGACCGCCGGAGAGCTGTCGCCCCCCTTCGCCTATCTGGCGGTCCAGACCGTTCGGGTCCCGGTTAGTGAAGTTGGTCACCCCGGCCCGTTTGGCCGCACGCATGACCCGCACATCGTCCACCAGCGGGTTGCCAAGCATTATGTTGTCGCGCACCGAGCCAAAAAACAGGGTCACGTCTTGTGGCACACAGCCTATGTTGCGCCGGATCACGGATGCCGGCAGCTGATCCAGCTCGAACCCGTCGATACGCACCGAGCCATCAGTCGGCCGATACAGGCCCATAAGGATCTTCTCGAGGGTCGTCTTGCCCGCCCCGATCCGGCCTATGATGGCCACCTTCTCGCCCGGCTCAATCCGCAGATTGATGTTGTGCAGTGTGCTGCTTTCCATCCCTGGGTACTTGAACGACACATTGTCAAATTCGATCCGGCCGGCGATGACAGGGTGATGAATGTACTGCTTGCCCTCCTCCTGCTCGCCCGGCGTCATCATGATCTTCTCCAGGATCTCCAGCGCGGATTTGGCCTGGTTGTAGCGGGTGGAGAGCACAGAGAGTTGCACCATGGGGGCGATGGCGCGGCTCGACAGCATGACGGCGGCGATCATGCCGCCCATGGTAACCAGCCCTTCCGATATCTGATAGACACCGACGATCACCAGGCCCACTGTCACCACCTGCTGGATGTAGCTGGCCAGGGACGACATGGAGTTGGTGATGCGGCGCGTCTGCACGCCCCAGGTCGATATATGGGATACCGCCTGCTCCCAGCGGTGCTGGAACATGCTCTCGGCACCAAAGATCTTGACGGTCTCCAGCCCGGAAATACTCTCGATCAGGTTGGCATTTTTTTGGGAAGCGAGCCGCGAGCCCTCTTCGATGGACTGCTTGAGGGGCGCCTGGATATAGAAGCTGTAGGCCACCAGGATCAGCATGGCGACGATGGGCACCACCACCATGACGCCGGCAAACATCCAGATGATAAAAAGGAAGAAGACCGCAAAGGGCAGATCGATAAGGGTAGAAACCGTCGCGGAAGTGAAAAATTCCCGCACCGACTCGAACTCTTGCAGATGTTTGGCAAAGGCGCCGGTAGAGGCCGGTCTTGACTCCATCCGCATGCCCATCACCTTGGCGAAGATCTTGGCCGACAGCAGCACGTCCGATTTCTTGCCCGCAATATCGATAAAATAGCTGCGCAACTGGCGCATCACGAAATCGAAGGTAAACACCACCATGGCGCCCACCGCCAGCACCCAGAGCGACTCGAACGCCAGGTTGGGCACGATTTTGTCATAGACGTTCATGGTGAACAGCGGGCTGGCCACCGCAAACAGGTTGATCAAAATGGAGGCGATCAGCACATCACGATAGATGCCACGGGATTCAAACAAGGTGCTCCAGAACCAGTGTCCATCACGGGTCTCCAGCACCTTGGGGGAACGATCATCAAACTTGAACTGTTTTTTGACGAAGAAGAGCCGGCCCAGATACTCATCACCCAGCTGGGCTATGCCAAGCCACTCGGCCGCATCCCCTGCCTGAGGAAAAATCACCTTGCCCTGGGTTCTGTCTTCGTTCCACTCCAGCAGTATGCAGGCACCGCCGTTGCGCATCTGCAGCACGCAAGGCAACAACAGGGAGGAGATATCGGCAAGGGGCTGGATCACTTCCCGTGCAGACAGCCCTCCCCGCTCGGCGGCGCGACTGAACAGGTTCGGGGTCAGCAGGCCGGACACCAGCGGCAATCCAGTGGTCAAGGCATCCCTGCTGTTGGGTACGCCATAAAAGCGGGTCAGGAAGACCAGGCACTCCAACAACTCATCAATACGGTTAGTTTCTGCTTGCATAGCATCCTGTCACTGCATGATTAGGCCGACTGTGGTGGTCACACATCGCTGTCCGGCGAACGCGATCTCGTGGAATAAATAACCCGGACTCCACGGCAAGAGATCAACAGCCTGATTAACGTTAAAGCACAGGTAAATGACACTGGATGTCATCGTCAGACCTGAGAGGCATTACGCCCAAAGACGGTACGGCATGATCGGCACTCGATAGCGACACAAGATGGCGCCATGTCCGATATATCCCGCCTAAATTGGAAATAACACAAGCTTATTGATAATGATATCTTTTTCAAGCCCAATACTATATCAAGACAATTTTACCGAAACTATACTGCAAAGACTGAATTTCATCTAATAACCCTCTGTTTTTTTGACGAAATTTGATTGCTCACTCAATACATCCTGCGAGGGAAAAAGGTCGCCCCAGGCTGTGTCCCTGAGCGCCGGAGCGAGCCAGTTCACTAGCAATATCGGCCATGGCTGTCCAGCGATTCTCGCACCAGACCGGCGCCAACAGGGTCGGACGACGAGCCGAGGCCGAGATGCGGTGATAGACCACCTCGGGGGGCGTATGCTGGATCATGGCCACCGCCGCCTCCACGTATTGTTCCAGTGTCAGCACCTCCAGCCGCCCTGCCTGCCAGGCCTTGCCGAGGGTACTCCCCTCCACCACGTGCAGCGGGTGCAGCTTTATCCCCTCCACGCCCGTCTCCACTATGCGGTGCAACGTATTCAGGCTGTCCATGGGCACTTCACCGGGCAGGCCGACGATCAGGTGGGCACAGACCTTGATGCCACGCCGATGGGCCCGCTCGACCGCATCGGCATAGGCCGCGTAGCCATGACCCCGGTTGATACGCTGCAAGGTCTTGTCATTGGCGCTCTGCAGCCCCAGCTCCAGCCATACCTCATAGCCACGGGCCTGATAGCCGGCCAGCAAGTCCAGCACAGCATCCGGTACGCAATCGGGGCGAGTGCCGACACACAAGCCCACCATGTCGCTGACCGACAGCGCCTCTTCATACATGCGCTGCAGATATTCAACCTCGGCATAGGTGCTGGTATAAGCCTGAAAGTAGGCGAGGTAGCGCTTGGCACGGGTCACTTCATCCCGGCGCGCCAGCAGTTGTTGCACCACGGAAAGCTGCTGGGCCGACTCGTCGGCAAAAGAGGAGACATTGCAGAAGGTGCAGCCACCGCGGCCCAGGGTGCCGTCCCGATTGGGGCAGGTAAAAGCGCCGTGAATGGAGAGCTTGTGGATCTTCTGGCCGTGGCGTTGCTTGAGATCCTGACCGAATGTATTGACGAGTTCGTGTAACTGCATGACACCTCCGCTAAAGGAGCGCCATTGTACGAGCTTGCACAAACAGGGCGCTGAGCTGGATCAAGGGAGGCGAGGGTCAGAAAACATATAAATATTCACCAATATTTGGATAAATATCTGCAAGTAGGTAGTTATTGACGCTTTCGAAACCCGTCAGCTAAAAACAGCGCCCAGGCCACAACCGAATAACGACCAGCTAACCACCTGTTGAGCAATGAAATTTTCCTCATAGCCTCATTGGCGACAAATGCAAGACACAGGGTGCGTAATTGTGATCGCCACCTCTCACTGGCCGAATTGATTGGTAAAATTACTACAAATCCCCGTCCCCACTGAGTCAACCAACAAAACCCAAGATATCAGTATTAAATCCTGCAAAAATAAAAACAGCCAGAGCAATAGCCACTTCAAGCCCCATATACACCCGCACCCCGACATTTTGTTATGACTTTGTAATAATGAAAACAGCCGGGATGTCCAATTGACCTTGCCGAAAAATCCCATTAGTTTGGAGATTCGCCACGTCAGGCGGACGGAACCACAAGAGCCAATCGCAATTTATGCAGTTTGCGATGCAAGGCCGAGCAAGGGAGAAATGCAATGTCACTATATGATCCAAAGCTGGAGAGGGATAACTGTGGCTTCGGCCTGTTGGCCCACATGGAAGGTGAAGCCAGCCACAAGCTTGTCCGTCTCGCGATGTCAGCATTGGCTCGCATGCAGCACCGCGGCGGCATCTCCGCCGACGGCAAGACCGGCGATGGCTGTGGTCTGCTGCTGCAAAAACCGGACAGCTTCTATCGCGCTGTCGCCGAAGAGAAGGGATGGCACCTGGGCCGCAACTATGCGGTCGGCATGCTGTTCCTGAACCCGGACCCCGTATTGGCCCAGCAGACCCGCGACATCATCGACGAGGAGCTGGAAAGAGAGACCCTGAGTCTGGTCGGTTGGCGCAAGGTGCCCATCGATACCAATGTGCTCGGTCCCATCGCCAAAGCCTCCCTGCCCAGCATCGAACAGGTCTTTGTCAACGCGCCCCCCGGCTGGGTCGACAAGGATCTCGAGCGCCGCCTCTATATAGTGCGTCGCCGCATCGAGAAGCGCATCAGCGACGACTACTTCTATGTGGTCAGCCTCTCCAACCTGGTCACCGTCTATAAAGGACTGTGCATGCCGGTGGATTTGCCGCGCTTCTATCTGGATCTCGCCGACATCCGCATGCAGGCCGCCATCTGCGTGTTCCACCAGCGCTTCTCCACCAACACCAGCCCACGCTGGCCGCTGGCGCAACCCTTCCGTTATCTCGCCCACAACGGCGAGATCAACACTATCGCCGGCAACCGCCAGTGGGCCAAGGCGCGCAGCTACAAGTTCGCCACCCCGCTGATCCCGGATCTGCAAGAGGCCGCCCCCTTCGTCAACACCACGGGATCGGATTCCTCCAGCCTCGACAACATGCTGGATCTCTTCCTGGCCGGTGGCATGGACCTGTTCCGGGCCATGCGCCTGCTGATCCCGCCTGCATGGCAAAAGCACCCGAACATGGATGACGACCTGCGCGCCTTCTATGACTTCAACTCCATGCACATGGAGCCCTGGGATGGCCCCGCCGGCATCGTCATGACCGATGGTCGCTACGCCACCTGCGCGCTGGACCGTAACGGCCTGCGCCCGGCCCGCTACGTCATCACCAAGGACAAGTTCATCACCCTCGCGTCTGAGGTTGGCACCTGGGACTACACCCCGGACGAAGTGCTGGAGAAGGGCCGGGTCGGCCCGGGCGAGCTGTTCGTGGTGGATACCAGTAACGGCAAGGTGTGGACCAGCTTCGAGATCGATGACGATCTCAAGAGCCGTCACACCTACAAGCAGTGGATGGACAAGCACTGCAAGCGACTGGTGCCGTTCGAGCAGATGGATGACGCCAGCACAGGCGCCCGCGAGCTCCCTGACGATCAGCTCAAGACCTATCAGAAACTGTTCGGCTACTCCTACGAGGAGCTGGATCAGATCATCCGCGTGCTCGGCGAGAACGGCCAGGAGGCGGTGGGCTCCATGGGGGATGACACCCCGATGGCGGTGCTCTCCTCCAGCCAGCGTACCCTGTACGACTACTTCCGCCAGATGTTCGCCCAGGTGACCAACCCGCCCATAGATCCGCTGCGGGAAAATCACGTCATGTCGCTGGCCACCTGTATAGGTCGCGAGCAGAACGTGTTCAACGAGACCTTCGGCCACGCCCATCGGGTGCTGTTTCAGTCGCCTATCCTGCTCTACTCCGACTTCCACCAGTTGCTGGCGCTGGAGGGGGAACACTATCGTCATGCGGTGCTGAGCCTGAACTACCAGCCCGAAGAGGGGCTGCAAGCGGCGCTGGAGCGGCTCTGTGCCGACGCGGCCGACAAGGCCCGCAATGGTACTGTGCTGCTGGTGCTGTCTGACAGAGACATCAGTGCCGACACCCTGCCCATTCCGGCCGCCATGGCGGTGGGGGCGGTGCAACGCACCCTGGTGGACAACAACCTGCGTTGTGACGCCAACATACTGGTGGAGACCGCCAGCGTGCGCGACCCGCACCACTTCGCCGTGCTGCTGGGCTTTGGCGCCACCGCCATCTACCCCTATCTCGCCTACGAGACCCTGGCCAAACAGGTCGAGGAAGGGGTGCTGAAGATGAGCCTGCGCCAGGCCATGCTCAACTACCGCAACGGCATCAACAAGGGCCTCTACAAGGTGATGTCCAAGATGGGCATCAGCACTGTGGCAAGCTACCGCTGCTCCCAGCTGTTCGAAGCCGTGGGTCTGTCCAGCTCCGTGGTCGAGCTCTGCTTCCGCGGCGTATCGAGCCGCATTCAGGGCGCCGATTTCACCGACATCCAGCAGGATCAGGTCAATCTGGCCCGCCAGGCCTGGCTCGGCCGTAAGCCGCTGACCCAGGGCGGGCTGCTCAAGTTCGTCCACGGCGGCGAGTACCACACCTACAACCCGGACGTGGTGCAAACCCTGCAAGTGGCGGTGCGCTCCGGCAACTACGCCGATTACAAGGAGTACGCCCGCCTGGTGAACGAGCGCCCCGTCGCCACCTTGCGAGATCTGCTCGTCCTCAAGCAGGGAACGACGCCGGTTGCGCTGGAGCAGGTTGAGCCCGCCGCCAAGCTGTTCCCCCGCTTCGACTCCGCCGCCATGTCCATAGGCGCGCTGGGCCCTGAGGCGCACGAGGCACTGGCGGTGGCCATGAACCGCCTCGGCGGTCAGAGCAACTCGGGCGAAGGCGGTGAAGATCCCAAGCGCTTTGGTACCGAGAAGAATTCGCGCATCAAGCAGGTGGCCTCGGGGCGCTTCGGCGTCACCCCCCACTACCTGATGAACGCGGACGTGGTGCAGATCAAGGTGGCCCAGGGCGCCAAGCCAGGCGAAGGGGGTCAGCTGCCCGGTGACAAGGTGACGGCCCAGATTGCCAAGCTGCGTTATTCGGTGCCCGGCGTGACCCTGATCTCACCGCCGCCGCACCACGACATCTACTCCATCGAGGATCTGGCTCAGCTCATCTTCGACATCAAGCAGATCAACCCGGACTGCCTGGTGTCGGTCAAGCTGGTGTCCGAGCCCGGTGTCGGCACCATCGCCTGCGGCGTGGCCAAGGCCTATGCGGACTTCATCACGGTCTCCGGTTATGACGGCGGCACAGGTGCCAGCCCGCTGAGTTCGGTCAAATATGCCGGCTCTCCCTGGGAGCTGGGCCTGGCCGAGACCCAACAGGCCCTGGTGGCCAACGGTCTGCGCCACAAGGTGCGGCTGCAGGTGGATGGCGGTCTCAAGACCGGTCTGGACATCATCAAGGCGGCCATCCTCGGCGCCGAGAGCTTCGGTTTCGGTACAGGCCCCATGGTGGCGCTCGGCTGCAAATACCTGCGTATCTGTCACCTGAACAACTGCGCCACCGGCGTCGCCACTCAGGATGAGAAGCTGCGCCGCGAGCACTTCACCGGCCTGCCGGAGATGGTGATGAACTACTTCCAGTTCATCGCCGAGGAGACTCGCGAGCTGATGGCTCAGCTGGGGGTGACCCAGCTGACGGATCTGATCGGTCGCACCGATTTGCTTGAGGCCCTGCCCGGCCTCACCGCCCGTCAGGCCAAGCTGGATCTCTCCGGCCTGCTGGCGAGCCCGGTGGCACCGGCAGGCTCCAGCCTGTTCAGCCAGCAGCACAACCCGACCTTCGACAAGGGTCCGCTCAACCTCAAGATGGTGGAAGACCTGCTGGAGGCGGTCGAGCACAAGTCTGGCGGCGAATTCCGCTATGACATCCGCAACACGGATCGCTCCGTGGGTGCCCGTCTCTCCGGCGAGATAGTCAAACGGCACGGCAACCAGGGCATGGCGGCCGATCCGGTGCGGGTTCACTTCAACGGCACCGCAGGCCAGAGCTTCGGCGTCTGGAACGCGGGTGGCCTCGAGATGATACTCACGGGTGACGCCAACGACTACGTGGGCAAAGGCATGACAGGCGGCAAGCTGGTGGTCAAACCCCACGTCGGCGTGGCGTTCAAGTCCCACGAGGCGGCCATCATAGGCAACACCTGCCTCTATGGCGCCACCGGCGGCAAGCTCTACGCGGCAGGCACGGCGGGCGAGCGCTTCGCGGTGCGCAACTCCGGCGCCCTGGCGGTGGTCGAGGGAATTGGTGACAACGGTTGTGAATATATGACAGGCGGCATCGTCACCGTGCTCGGCACCACCGGCGTCAACTTCGCGGCGGGCATGACCGGCGGCTTCGCCTACGTGCTCGACGAGTGCGGCAACTTTGCCAAGCGCACCAACCCCGAGCTGGTGGAACTGCTGGACGTGGCGGATCTCGCCATCCACCAGGAGCACCTGCGCGGCATCATAACGGCGCACCTCAATGAGACCGGCAGCTCGCGCGCCGAGGAGATCCTGGCCCATTTCGACGCCTATGTGCCCAAGTTCAAGCTGATCAAACCCAAGTCCAGCGACGTCAAATCCCTGCTTGGCCACACCAGCCGTTCCAGTGCAGAACTCAGAATCCAGGCGCAATAAGGAGGGAACCCTATGAGCCAGAACGTATTCCAGTTTATCGATGTCCAGCGGGTCGACCCGCCCAAGAAGCCGCTCAAGATCCGCAAGATCCAGTTTGTGGAGATCTACGAGCCCTTCAACCAGGCCCAGGTCGGCATGCAGGCGGATCGCTGCCTCGACTGCGGCAACCCCTATTGCGAGTGGAAGTGCCCGGTGCACAACTACATCCCCAACTGGCTGAAACTGGCCAACGAGGGGCGCATCCTGGAGGCGGTGGAGCTCTCCCACCAGACCAACAGCCTGCCGGAAGTGTGCGGCCGGGTCTGCCCGCAAGACAGACTGTGCGAGGGTGCCTGCACCCTCAACGATCGCTTCGGCGCCGTCACCATAGGCAACATAGAGAAATACATCACCGACAAGGCGTTCGAGATGGGCTGGCGCCCGGATCTCTCCAAGGTGATCAAGACAGACAAACGGGTCGCCGTCATAGGTGCGGGCCCGGCCGGGCTCGCCTGCGCCGACGTGCTGGCGCGCAGCGGTGTCAGCGCCGTGGTGTTTGACAAGTATCCGGAGATCGGCGGCCTGCTCACCTTCGGCATCCCCTCCTTCAAGCTGGAAAAAGAGGTGATGCAGCGTCGGCGCGAGATCTTCGAGGGCATGGGGATCGAGTTCCGCCTCGAGACCGAGGTGGGCAAGGATGTCACCTTCGCCGACCTGCTCGGCGAGTTCGATGCCGTCTTCCTCGGGGTCGGCACCTACAAGTACATGAAGGGCGGCTTCGACAACGAGACGGCCCCCGGGGTGTACGACGCCCTGCCCTACCTCATCTCCAACGCCAACCGGCTGCTGGGCTTTGAGAAGGCACAGGCCGATTACATCGACTTCGCCGGCAAGCAGGTGGTGGTGCTCGGTGGCGGCGATACCGCCATGGACTGCGTCCGTACCGCCATCCGCCAGGGCGCCGACAAGGTGATCTGCGCCTACCGTCGCGACGCCGAGAACATGCCTGGCTCCAAGCGGGAGGTGAAGAACGCCCAGGAGGAAGGGGTGGAATTCATGTTCAACCTGCAGCCGGTCGGCGTCGAACTCGATGCCCATGGCCGTACCTGCGGCATCAAGGTGGTGAGCACTGAGCTCAGTGCGCCCGATGCCAACGGCCGCCGCAATCCTGTGGTTGTGACAGGCTCCGAGCAGGTGCTGGCCGCCGATGCCGTAGTGATGGCGTTCGGCTTCCAGCCCAACCCCCAGCCCTGGATGGCGGAGTACGGCATAGAGCTCGACAGCCGGGACAGGATCAAGGCCCCCGAGCAGGCCGAACATGCCTTCCAGACCAGCAACCCCAAGGTGTTCGCCGGTGGCGACGCCGTGCGTGGCTCGGATCTGGTGGTCACCGCCATCTACGAGGGTCGCAAGGCCGCCGAAGGGATCATGGACTACCTGGCCGTATAAGCTGCCGTCCAGACGAGCAAGGTTCCAAGCAAACAGCCCCGCAGATGCGGGGCTGTTTCTTTATAGGACAGTCGTCAGGACAAGCGCCGCTAGATGCTCCAGCTCTCCGGCAACCGTTCGGTCAGGGTGGAGATGTACTCGAAGGTGCGGGCCCGCCTGGGAGTGGTGAACATCTGGCGCGCACTGCCCGCCTCCACCACCTCCCCCGCCTCCAGGAAGATCACCTGCTGGGCAATCTGGGACGCCAACCGCAAGTCGTGGGTGGCGATCAGCATGGTGGTGCCTTCCCGCGCCAGCTGGCGCAGCACGGCCACCACCTCGAGCGCGAGCTCGGGATCCAGCGCCGAGGTGGGCTCGTCACAGAGCAGCACCTTGGGCGCCGGTGCCAGCGCCCGGGCTATGGCGACTCTCTGCTGCTGGCCGCCGGAGAGGGTGGCGGGCACCGCCTCGGCCTTGTGGCTGAGCCCCACCTTGTCGAGCAGTTGCAAGCCGCGCACCTGCGCTTTCGCCTTGGGCCACTTCAACACGGTCACCAGCCCCTCAATCACGTTTTCCAGCACCGTCATGTGCGGGAACAGCTGGAAGTTCTGAAACACCATGCCAGTCTGCTGGCGCAGGCTCAGCACGCTCTGGCGGGACAGGTGATGGGCAAAGTCGAGCTCGCTCCCTCCCAGCACCAGCTGCCCCGCGTCCGGTCGCTCCAGCAGGTTCACGCAGCGCAGCAAGGTGCTCTTGCCGCTGCCGGAGGGGCCTATCAGGGCGGTGACGCTGCCCGCCGCCATGGCAAGGTCTATCCCCTTGAGCACCCGCTGGCCGCCAAACTGCTTCTCGATGCCACTCAACCGGATCATAGGGCAAGCTCCCGGGTCTCTTTGTGGGTCAACTTGCGCTCCAGCCTGTCTTGCAAGGCGGAGAGCACCGAACTGAACATCAGGTAGATGATGGCCGTCTCTATGTAGAGGATGAGCGGCTCATAGGTGACGGAGGCGAGTCGCTGGGCCGCCTGAAACAGCTCGGGCACGGTCACAGCCGCCGCCAGCGAGGTGTCCTTGACCAGCGAGATGAAGGTGTTGGAGAGAGGTGGCACAGCGATGCGCGCCGCCTGCGGCAGGATCACCCGCCACATCACCTGGGGCCAGTTCATGCCGATGGAATAGGCCGCCTCCCATTGCCCTTTCGGGATCGCCGCCAAAGTGGCGCGGATGATCTCCGAGCTGTAGGCACCTATGTTGAGGGTGAAACCGATGACGGCGGCGGTAAAGGCATCCAGCACTATGCCGGCACTCGGCAAACCATAAAAAATCAGAAAGAGCTGCACCAGCAGCGGCGTGCCCCGAATAAGCCAGACATAGAAGCGGACCAGGGCGACCAGCGGAGCGGGACCATATAATCTTGCCAGTGCCACCAGGAAACCGAGCAATATTCCCAATACGAAGGTGATCAGGGTCAAGGGCACGGTAAAAATAAGCCCCGCACTGAGCAGGGGCCAAAAAGAGTCGATCATTAACTGCAACCAGGCTGGCACGTTAATTCCCCTTTATTGTTATTATTCGGCCAAGTTATTAATTCGAGACGTCAGTGCCAAAATATTTCAGCGATATCTTCTGATAGGCACCGTCTTGCTTGGCGGTGCGCAGCGTCTGATTGATGGCGGCCAGCAATTCCGGTTGTCCCTTGGCGAGCAGGGCGGCCGATTGATCCCCCTTCGGCTCGGTCGCCGCCACCTTCAACTTGGCATCCGGCTTCTGCTTCTTGAAGTCCAGGTAGGAGAGGCTGTCGTTGATGGTGGCATCCACCCGCCCGGTCAACACCAGCTCAAGGGACTGGTTGAACCCCTCGGTGGCCACCACCTCGGCCCCCGATGTTTTGGCCAGCTGGGCGAAGTTGCTGGTCAGGGACTGGGAGGATTTCTTGCCCTTCAGATCCGCGAAGCTCTTGATGGTGCCGTTGTCGCTGTGTACCACCACTACTGCCTTGGAGGTGATGTAGGGGTCTGAAAAGTCGTACTTCTTCAGCCGCTCCGGGGTGATGGCCACTTCGTTGAGCACCAGATCGTAACGCTTGGCATCCACCCCGGCGATGAGCCCGTCCCACTTGCCTTCGACGAACTCGGGTTTCACCCCGAGACCGCGAGCGATCAGCTCGCCAATCTCAACGTCAAAACCCACCAGCTTGCCGCTCTTGTCGTGGTAGGTAAACGGAGGATAGGCCCCTTCCGTGCCTATCTTGATCACCCCGGCACTCTGAATGGCGGCGAGGCTGGATTGGGCCTCGGCCGATGTCATCAGAGCCAGCGGAAGCGCCGCCAGCAAAAACAGGGAACGTACTTTTTTCATGAATCACCTCGTTATATTTATAAATACCCAGAACGCTTGCCAAATAAAATGTATTGGCGCCATGCAATTATTATTTTCCGAACCTGAATTCGTAGCAGGCCGATTGATATCATTCGCTGCAACATCACAGATTAATCCGGCTGACTATCGGCATGGACAAAACATAACGCGGGCCATTCCATTGCCAAACAATAAAATGTGGGGATATTTAGCGAAATTATGGATAACGAGGATAAGGTAAACAACATAAGCATTCCCCCAGGGTGGCATGGCTCACCCTGGGGGCCGGGATCAGGCGAGTTGCGACTCCCGGGGGATAGGGGTCACCCAGGGTCGACGCCAGTGGGGGGCCTCGTAGAGATCGGGCCAGAACTCGGTCTGGTGCAGGATGGCGTCCCCGCGCACAGTGTGAAAGGTGATGGCGCGGGCCTGCACCAGACCATCGGTGATCAACACCTCTGTCACCACCTCCCGCCCCTGCTCCAGCAGCCGGACCACCTCAAAATTCCAGGGGCCCGCAGCCGGATAGCGGCGGTTGATCTCGATGAAGTTGCAGCGCCCCGCGATCCGCTCGCCCGACTGCGGCCAGTCACAGACATAATCCTCGCACAGCCACCTGGCCGCCTTGGCAAAATCGTTGCTCTGCATGGCCTGCCAATAGGCCTCTACCACAGCTCTTGGTTCCATGGTCTTGAATTCCATGCTCACTCTCCCTACAGACGCACCACCAGCCACTCCCCCTTGCCCACCGGCACCAGCGTGCTCTGGAAGGCCGGATCGCGCTGCACCTCACTCATCCACTCGACCATCTCGTCCCGATGGGAGATGGCGTTGTCCACCACCAGCAAGCCGCGAGGGGCCAGCAGGCGCCGGATCTGCGACCACCAGGCCCGATAGTGCTGACGATCTGAATCCAGGAAGATCAGCTGATAACCTTCCGTCGGCAGCTCGGCCAGCAGGGCCCCCGCCTCGCCCGCCAGCTGGCTGATCCAGGGGCCCAGGCCGGCGCGCTGGAAGTTGGCAGCGGCCATAACCCGTTTGCCCTCATCCAGCTCTATGGTGGTGACCCGGCCATCTAGCCTGCGTACCGCCTCGGCCAGCCAAAGGGTGGAGTAACCGTTGGAGGTGCCTATCTCCAGCACGGCGTCTGCCCCCCTGGTCTGCACCAGTACCGCCAGCAGCTCGCCGGTATCGCGGGTGATGTTGAGCATCTTGCTGCCACGGGTCTGCTGCTGGCTGTCGTTGTGTTCGCCAAACTGCTCCAATTCCCGTTTAAGCTGTTCCAGTGCCATGTCTCCTCCTTGACGGTTAAACGAGTCGGCCCTGTGCATGGCATGGCTGGGTCGACACTCATGTTCATCATGTTGCTGATCACTCGTCGGACGGCGGCGCATCCCCCAGCAGATAGCGGGGGCCGGCGCCCTGTCTTGCGGCCTGATCATCCGGGTTGTAAAGGGCGCAGTGCTCGAGCGACAGGCAACCGCAGCCGATGCAGGAGGTGAGCTTGCCCTTGAGCTGCAGCAGAGCCTCGATGCGCTGATCGAGCAGCCCCTGCCACTGGCTGGCGATCTGCTCCCAGTCGCGGCGATCCGGTGTGCGACCATCGGGCAAACCGGCGAGGGCATCGGCAATGTCGCCAAGGCTCAACCCCATTCCCTGCGCCACCCGGATGAAGGCGATCCGGCGCAGCGCATCCTGCGGATAGAGGCGCTGACCTCCATGGCTGCGCACGCTGCGAAGCAGCCCCTTCTGCTCGTAAAAACGCAAGGCACTGGCGTTGACGCCGGAGCGCCGGGCTATCTGGCCTATGGCTAACCACTTGCGATCCGTATCCATCCTTGACCTCAAGTTAGCTTTAACTTGCACAATCCTGTCTCCCTTAATGAAAGGAGTCAAACGATTATGCATCATCTTCATCGCCTGCTCGATGCCAACCGTGCTTTTGCCCTCAATGGCCGGGGCACCACCAACCACTGCCCGATGGCGCTGCATGCCCTGCACGAGATGGGAGCCAGCCCCCGCCAGCTGCAGCATTTCTTCGATCACTGGCAGGCAGCCCATGCGCTGCCGAGCGGGGAACCAAGTCAGGGGGAGGATGAAATCAGCTTCGTTCGGCTGCGTCAGCAGCTGGCAAACCGGCTCGCTACCCAAGGCTGGCAGCCCACCTTTGAGACACTGCTGGCACGCCGACTCTCACCGGCGGGAGGGGCCTTTCACCCCCTGATCCGCTTCGCCTGCGCCCTGGAAAATGGCCATCTGGGGGAGCAGGCCGCCGCGCTGGCCGCCTGGCAGTGCCGTCCCCTGATACTGCCTGCCGGAGAGGCCGCCCCCAGCCGGGATATCGCCAGCCTGCTGGCTGGGCTTTCCGGACAGTGGGAGGGGGCGAGCTGGCAGGGCGAGTGGATCACGGGTCGATTGCAGCAGGTGGCAGAGGCGCCGCGCTGGCCGGGCACACTGCCATGCTCACTCGCCGAGTCATCGGCAGTATTCGCCCAGCTGGCCGAGATCGCCCTGCAGCTCTATTGGCAGACCGGCAATTTCACCGTGTTGCACATGGTGACCGGCAGTAGGGCCGCCGCCCTGGTCGCGCAGCAGTTGCCCGGCGAGTGGCAAGCGCCGTGGCAAACCCTGATGTGGCAGGCGGTGGCGGCGGCTTATATCACGGTCGGGGCGCCCGCGTTGCGTTCCCAGCACTGGCCGGACGCCACGGGGCTGGATTGGCAGAGGGTGTTGCCACTGGCACTGACCAGCCTGGACGATCATGTGATCAAGCTGGTGCACTGCTGCTGGCGGGAGCGGGACACATCGCCTCGTTATCTGGCGGTGGCGGCGCGCGCTGTAGGGCTGCTGGATGCGAGCAGCGGCAAGGCGCGAGTCAGCCCGCCTATGGCGCAGCCAGGCGATTGAAGCTGATGGCGGGGCAACGCGGGGCAACCCCCTGGGTCAGGGTCAAGGGCTGGGCGCGATAACTGAGGTGATAGAGGCCTGGGCGCGACAAATCGTAGACCTGGGTCAGATCCGCATCCGCCTGGCTCTGCTGGCCCGGTCCCAGTATGAAGAAATCCTCGGCCGCGGGAGCACCACGCTTGGCGAGCGGCCCCTTGTAGGCCAGCGGCTGGTTATCCAGGGTGAGTTCGATGGCATCGGCAAACCAGCCCTCGAACGGGGTGAACCAGCTCAGCACCTCGAGCGGCCCCTCCCCCTTGTTGGTCAAGGTCATCACCAGGGGCAAGGGCTCGTCCACCCGGCTTTGTGCCTTGACCGACAGCTCGCACTGCAGGGGGGCGAGTGCGAGAGTCGTGAGCAAGAGTGTCATCATGGCGCCTCCTTCAACATCAAAAAAGGGGCCTCGCGGCCCCTGTCAGCGGATCAATTTTCGCTCGGGGTATTCTCGGCGAAGTATTCGTGGTTGTCGGCGTTGTTGAGCGCCTTGACCGGATCCGTCTTCGCCAGATTGCGGGCATTGGCCTGACCGTAACCCAGATCGTCGGTGCCTGCCACCACGGTAAAGTGGCTCAGCTCATGAACTATGGTGCCGGCACGGGAGTCGGTCCCGGTGACGGGCGCGGTCCAGAAGCTCTTGCACAGATAAACCTTGTAGGGCTGATCCGGGTAGACGTAGGCAAAGTAGCTCTGCTTGCAGCCGCAGTCGAAGGTGAGCGGCTTGTTGTCGATGGCATCCTTGATCTTGCTGAAGTGCCCCTCGGCCTGATCCCAGCGGGAGGCGTCATAGGCGCCAAACCAGCTGCGATAACGCTGGCCATCGGGCTTGTCCACCGCCAGATAGCTGCTGGAGTTGTTGCTGATGCCGCTGGCGGCATCGAGCGCGGCCAGAATGTCGCTCTTCTGGGTGTTGCTGCAGCGGCCGCTGAAGCTGACCGAGGCGGTGACGGCCTGAGGGTCGGCGGCGGCCACTTTGGCCTGAACTCGCTCATCGTTCACCCCCTCCACCCACAGGGTGATGGCGTTGGACTCGCTCGCCTGGGCCTGTTTGGCCTTGGCAGCCTTCGCCTCCTGCGGCAGGGTCGGCAGCTGATAACGGATGCTGTATTGACCCTGGGCGCTCATGTCATAGAGACCCGACACCTCCGCCTGCACCGTCAGGCTCTGGCCGGCCTTGAGCAGCTGGAAGTCCTTGTCGGTCGGCGCCGCCCGCTTGATCAGGGCCCCCTCGTAGCTGACCGGCTGACCATCCCGTTCCACCAGGAACAGGGGGGCATCTTCGCTGCCCGGCAGTTGCCACTTGAGCAGGCGGATCGGCTTGTCGCCCGTGTTGGTCAGCGTCAGGTTGACGCGCACATCGTCTGTGCTGCCATCCACCAAGGTAAGTTGGGCATCGAGCCCTGCGGCGCAGAGCGGAGAGGCCAGCACACCGGCCAGCAGCAGGGCAATGGGAGTCGCTTTCATCATGTTTCCTCATTCATTGAGTATCGCCATCAGGCGGTTTGCTTCCTTAAGGCCCTCTTTGGGGCCAACCCACCCTAGAGCAGAAATTTTCCGCCACCATCCCACCATATGGGGGACGCCCCCCATCAGAGGGGGAAAGAGGAGGAAAGAGCCCGATGCGACAAACCATCCGCGACAAAAACGGGGCGAGCCAGTCTCGCTCCCCATCCCACTTGCCCCTGGATCTCCTCGCCTCCCCGGCGTTCCCATCGCCGCTCGCCGCGCATAAAAAACCCCGGCGCCAGGCCGGGGTTTGGGAAGGACAGAGGAAGGGGCTCGCCGTCAGGCTTTCGCCTCGGCCAGCAGCGCCAGCGCGGGCTGCAAGTTGGCCGGCACCAGACAATACGCCTTGTGGTGTTTGACCAGCGTGGTCTTCTTGTTGCCCTGGCTCAGCAGCAGACCATGGCGAAAGGCCGCCTCGGCCAGCTGGGTTTCGTCACAGCGCGCATAGAGGGTCAGCGGCTTGACAAGCTCCCCCTGGACCAGGTGCTCGCCATATTCGCGGCTGGAGATCACCAGGCTGGATTGGCCCTGCCCCTGCAGGCGCAGCTTGGCGCTCACCTCGCTGTCGGTAAACACTAACCAACCCGCACTTTCCAGCTCGGCCAGCATGGCGGCCAGCCTGGTGCCGAGCTGCTGGGAGTCGGCCTGCACACGGGCGTACTGGAAGGCGATGCGCTCCAGCAAGCCCTTGAGGTCGGCGCCGGCTCCCAGGGTGCGGCCCTGCTGGATCCAGCCTTTCAGATCCTCCATCACCAGCCGGGAGAAGCGCTTCTCCTTGAGGGAGTCCGCCATCCAGGTGCAGAGAAAATGGCTCTCCTGGGCCGGGGTGCGCTTGCCCGCTTTCTGCTCGGCGGTGCGCGCCAGCTCGGCAAGGCTCTGGGTGGCCATGTCGAGCAGGGCCTGATTGTAGTTGGGAGGTGTCATCACGAGTCCTCAGAGAGACGGGCGGGCCAGAGGCCGGGTCATCAACAGCATAAAGGCGCCAGTGGCGCCTTTATGTACTAAATCGCCCCTCCCGGCCTGCCCTGACAAGGGGAAGGCCGGGGCGGGGTTGGGCGCGCTTACTTCGGCTGACGCGGCTTCTTCATTGCCGCCAGACGCTTGAGACGCTGGCCTTGCAGCTTGGCCTCGGCCATGGCCTGGGCGGCGGCGTTGTCATCGCGCTGGGGGCGCTTGCCGAAGCGACGACGCTCCTGCAACTGCTTGATCAGCTCGTCACGGTTGCCCACCTGGTAGCCCGGCACCATGACACGGCGGATCTTCTGGCCGATCAGCGCCTCGATCTCGAGCAGGGTACGCTCTTCTTCGCGGCTGACGAAGGAGATGGCCATGCCGCTCTTGCCGGCGCGGCCGGTACGACCGATGCGGTGCACGTAGTCTTCGGCCAGGAACGGCAGATCATAGTTGACCACGTACTGCAGATCCGGGATGTCCAGACCACGGGCGGCCACTTCGGTGGCCACCAGCACCCGCACCTTGCCTTCGGTGAATTCGCGCAGGGCGCGGCGACGGCTGCCCTGGGCCTTGTCGCCATGCACCACGGCGGACTTGATGCCATCCAGGTTCAGCTCGGCCACCAGCTCGTCACAGCTTTCACGGGTACTGGCAAACACCAGCACCTGCGGCCAGTTCTGCTTGCCGATGAGCTCGGAGAGCAGCTCGCGCTTGCGCTTCTGCTCCACCGGATAGACGGTGTGGGTGACGGTGTCGGCGGTGGAGTTCTGCTTGTTGACGCTAATGATCTGCGGCTTGTCCAGCATGACGTTGGCCAGCTTCTTCACCCCGTCGGAGAAAGTGGCGGAGAACAGCAGGTTCTGGCGCTCCTTGTTGACCGCTTGCAGGATCTGCTGCACATCGGCGCTAAAGCCCATGTCGAGGATGCGATCCGCTTCGTCCAGTACCAGACACTCGACGCCGGAGAGACTGAGGTTGCAGGCGGTCAGGTGCTCCAGCAGACGACCCGGGGTCGCCACTATGATGTGAGCACCCGCTTTCAGCTTCTTGGCCTGCACATCCTGCTTGCCGCCGCCAACGAGCGTCAGCACGGTAACATCCAGGTACTTGGCGAAGTCATTGATGTTGCTCGCCACCTGGGCCGCCAGCTCGCGGGTCGGGGTCAGGATCAGCACACGGGCGTTGGACGGTTGCAGCTCGGCCGGCTTGTCCACCAGGCGCTGCAGTATCGGCAGGGCGAAGGCGGCAGTCTTGCCGGTCCCGGTCTGGGCGCTGGCCAGCACATCGAGACCGCGACGTATGGTCGGGATCGCCTGGCGCTGCACAGGGGTCATCTCCTGATAACCGCAATCTGAGACGGCACGCAAAATCTCGGGGGCAAAATCGAACGATTCAAATCTCATAAATTGGGTTCCTGTGTTCCAGCTGGGCTGTGTTTGGCTTGCGGCTCGGCGTAGGCGAGGCGGAGGTTGATACCACCGGTGGCTGCGTCCGACATCAAGTCAGAAAGTGAGCCGGAAAATGGCGGGCGCGAAGTGTAACAGATAGGCATCACAAATTCTGCCTCAAATGACCTGAGTTTTTATCCTGCGGCCAAAACGCGCCGACCGGGGGAGAGGCCAGGCTGACACAGGCCGGCGCCGCCCTCCCCCCTGGGCACTCAGGCGTCAGGCAACCTTAGTTCCGGTTTGCATCATCTGCCTTGAAATCACGCTGAAACAGGCACATGCGAATGGCGGTGCGATATTTGCCATCGATGAAGAACTCCTCTTTCAGCTCCCCCTCCGGCTCGAACCCCAACCCCTGATAGACGTGGATCGCCTTGGCGTTGTCCCGATCGACGATGAGATACAACTTGTGCAGGTTCAACACGTTGAAGGCGTACTTCATCCCCTTCAGGGTCGCCGTTCTGGCATACCCCAACCCCTGATAGGCGGGGGCTATGATGATCTGGAATTCGGCGCGGCGATGAATGCTGCGAATGTCCACCAGCTCCACCAGCCCGACCTGGGTGCCGGCCACCTCAAGGATGAAGCGGCGCTCGTGCTGATCGTGGATGTGCTTGTCATAGAGCTGGGCCAGCTCCATGTAAGCCTCGTAAGGCTCCTCGAACCAGTAGCGCATTATGCTGGCGTTGTTGTTGAGCTGATGCACGAATTTCAGATCCTCTCGCTCGAGGGGACGAAGGCTCAGGGTGTCATGACATGACATAAGGTACCTGCTTGAAGGTTGAGGGGCGACCCTGGCGGCCCGATTTGGGTCGCGCCTGGGCCAGGTAAATATTCACAAGAAATACGCGGGGCGGCCTTGACCGCCTGCAGCCGATCAGCGGATGCGGTTGGTCGGGCGCTTGAGCAGCCGGATGGCGATGGCCGCCATGGCGATGACGAACAGGCCGAGGGAGGTCACCAGCAGACACTTGGTCATCAGCTCGTGATACTGGGCAAACACGGGGGCCGCCATCACGAACTTGCCCACCAGACTCAGCAGCAGGGCCCAGAGGAAGGCGCTGGCAAAGCTTGCCATCATCACCCGCGGCAGATGCAGGCGCGAGACCCCCATCAGCATGGGCGTCAACACCCTGACGAAGGGCACGAAGCGGGAGGAGAACATGGCCCAGAAGCCGTAGCTGTGCAGCAGACGCGAGGCCCGTGGCAGGCTGCCGTCCGGGATCATCCGCTCCACATGGCCCATGAAGGAGGTGCCGTGCAGCGCATGGCCCTGCAGATAGGCGATCAGGCTGCCAAGCCCGGCAGCAAGCGGCATGTAAATCAGTGTGACTTCGGGGCCGAGCACCCCCATTCCCACCAGGCCACCGGCCAGCAGCACCAGACTGTCACCGGGCAGGGGCAAAAAGACGAAGCTCGATTCGAGAAAGAGGATCACCACCAGACAGGTGACGAGCAGGCCCACCGCCTGCATCTGGATCAATTGGTTAAAGTCCTGTTGCCATATGGCAAGCAGCATCTCCTGCATCTGGTGACTCCCATCAACATAGTGAGCATCCATAGTGGGTGACCCGAGGGCCACCGGTGCGGCAGACCCTCCCTGTCGCCATGCCCCTTCTCTCCATGAGGGAGGCCCGTTATACACCCTGCCAAGTGAACAAGAAATTAATGCAGGTCACGGATAGTGGAGATAATCGCTCTGGCGCGACGAAAGTTGCGCCTTGAACGCAAGGGAGGGCACCTGGCGAGGCGGCCCTCAGTTGCGCTTGAGTTGCTGCAATTTGGTGAGGGTGAGCAGGGTCTGGGCGGAGAGATCGCACACCGAGAGCACGAAGGCCGTCTCGTCCGGGTGCCACTCCTCCTTCAAACTGGCTCGTTCGGCGATGATGAAACCGAGCAGCTCATCCCCCTGCTTGAGGGGGGCCATCAGTATGGCGCCCGAGAGGGCATCAAGCCCGAGCTGGGCCAGCATGGCGCCAAACCGTGACAGATCATAGCGCTCGCGGATGATGAGGCAGGGGGCATGCTCGGGCTTGGAGACCTCGTAGCGGCCCTGGATCAAGGCATATGGCAGGTGAAAACCCTGCTGATGATGGCGCTTGGGCAGGAAGAAGAGATCCTGGCAGAACATGGATTGCTTGTCCTCGGCGCAGAACCAGACGCTGGCGCGGGCGGCCCCGGTGCCGGCGCACACCGCCTCGTTGATATGACGGGCGGCCTGCCCCGGATCCTCGCCGGTCAGCAGATCGCTCTTGGCCAGGTGGATCAGGGCCCCGTGCTGCAACTGCTGCCGGGTCCCGCTGTCGGCCTGCTGCTGACGCAGGCTGTCCAGATGATCGAGCATGCGATTGCAGTCGATGGCGACCTGGGAGATCTCGTCCTTGCCCTCCACCAGCAGCCGACGCACGGCGCCATCGTCAGCGATGAGGCGCAGATTGGCACTCAGCCGCTGCAGGCGGGCGGCTATGTAGCCGTTGAGGATCAGCAGCACCAGGGCGGCAAACAGCAGGGTACCCAGGCTCAGCAACCAGAAGATGCGCTGCTCGATGGCCTTGCCCTCCAGCATCAGATCCCGTGGCAGGGTGAAGCGAAAGATGAGGGGTGACGTCTCCTGCAAGGTATCGATCTGGGCCAGGGTGAGCAGACGATCCTCTTGCGGCAGGATCAGGCTGTCGCTGGCCATGAGTCGGGTCAGGGTCGGCGCCCCCAGGCTGGCGGCGAGCTGATCCGGGCTCAGGAAGGTGAGCGATAGGGCGGTGCGTTTTTGCAGCTGGCGGATGAATTTCGGGGTAAAGGCCTTGAACAGCAACAGGGTGCCGCGACTCGGCCCCTCCCCCTCGCTGCTCAGGATCTGGGTGGCGGCCATCAGGTAATAGCGCTCGCCGTCGAACCAGATGCCGGCGTTGGGCTTGAGGGTGCCGTAGCGCATCAGGTAATCGGTCAAGGCCCCCAGCTGGGCCGGCGTTTGCGAGACCAGCTTGCCGGCCTGGTAGGCAAAGGCCACCTGCGGCTGCTTCTCCCTGTCGTAGAGCGCCAGCAGATCGATCCCCAGGGTCTCGAATGTGCGCACGTTGAAGTTGGCATCCAGGTAGGCCTGATCCCGGCGGGCCATGAAGGCATAAGTCTCGTCCCATTCGGACCAATCCTGCCCCAGCATGGTCAGCTGGCCCAGCTCGGCCTGCACCACGGCCCTGACCCGCTCGCGGTTGCGCTCCACGCTCATGCGCTCCAGCTCGCCAAACTTGTTGCTCACCACATAATGCAGGCCGACGTAGCCAACCCCCTGCAACAGCAGCAGCGTCAGCACTATGGTCAGCGTAATCTTGCGGCTGATCTTCATCTCCACTCACACTCCCGAACAAGTGACCCATTGAGTTTAATGGATTTTTATTATCCGCCCGGACGCAGTGCGAAAAACCTGACCCGGCCGTCCGTGGCCCGCATCGGCAAACGGTGGCATCCACTCGCACCCCACGAGCACACGGGCGGCACAACCAAGAGAGGCGCAGAGAACGCCGCCAGCCCCCGCCTGTTGCATCGCCAGCAAGCCGGCCCCTGATCTGAGGATCGCGTACGCCAGAAGAGTGCCATCCGGCTCATTATCCGGGCTGCCAAGCCGAGAAAAAATCGCTACAGTGTAATCGTGCCTCAGCCAACGAGGCTTCACGGGAACCCGGCATGCCCTCATACACCTCTCACACCAACCTGCCCCTGCTGATCAGCCTGCTGCTCGGCACCAACGCCATGGCCGACGAGGACTCGCTGGTGCAGCAGCGCGCCAATGCTGTGGTGTCGCTGATGACCTTCACAGTCGTGCCCGACATCACCGCCAGCAACATCAATATCGGCAGCGGCACCAACCAGGCGGCGGCGCTCAACATGACCCAGGTCGGCGGCGGCGCCACCATGAGCGAGAGCGTGCCCATCTATCTGGAGGGGACGCTGGGCTTTAGCCGCTACGATCCCCAGTTCGTGGTGAGCAACGGCAGCGAGACCCGCACCATTCCCACCAAATGGAACAGTCTGACGGCCACCGGCGGGATTGGCTGGGACATAGGACTGCACCGGGACAGGCACGGCGGCAACTGGGTGCTGCGTCCCCTCGGCAACGTCACCCTGGGCACAGTGGCCAGCGATCTGCGCATCGGCAACTGGCTGCTGGGCCAGTACACCGGCAAGAACCTCGACTTTCTCGATGGCGGCAGGCTCGATGTCTATGGCCTGGGCGGCGCCCTGATGCTCGACTATGAACTCTTCTCCCCGACTCAGGACATAGACGCCGAGCTGCGCTACTCCTACCAGCATCTGCAGAGCTTTGGCGGCACCTCGGCCAGCGTGACCGGCCAGGCCAACGCGGAAAATCTCGGCCTCTATCTGCGCCGCCGTGCCCCCATCGGCGATCTGACGCTGCTGAGTCGGCCGCTGCGCTACGTGATGGAAGGGGCTCGCACCGAATACCTCGGCGAGCAACGGGGCCTGCTCGGTTTCAACTCCCTCAACTCGCTGGGGCTCGGGATCGAGCTCGACAGCAGCAAGTACGACATCATAGTGACCCGCACCCGGCTGGTGGCCCGCTATATGTTCAGCCACAACACCAGTGGCTACGGCGTCGGGCTGGCGATGAGTTTCTAGTCCAACCTCGGTGAGCAAGCCCTGCCTCTCCTCCCTCCCTTCAGCCACTGTTTTTTGTACCGAACCCATAGGTGCAAATAAAAATTGCGGGATATGCAGTGGGCGGCATCCGTCACAATTTCTCATTAGGCAATCCGTTACAGTAGCTCAGTTTGGCGCCCATCCCCCGTATGACGCCACCAAAAACCTCACCCCGAAGATCAGCCTCTGTAGCCAAGGAGTGGCACCGGGGTTCAAAGGGGTTATTTGATAAGACTTGATCAAGTTCAGGCTCAAATTTATTTTATTTAATGGCCTATCAACATAAGCGCTGTAACTACCCCATAAAATAGATTACCTAAATTAAAATACAATGAGGCTAACAGAATGAAAGCGACCGAACTACTAAGGGATAAAGGTGAGTTGTCACATAAGTTACGGACAATTAATGACATTGTAAGGCATATTGGGACTAGAGAGGACAAAACTGCTAATTACAGCATTCTTCTCGGTGCAGGTGCATCAGTAACCTCGGGGATTTCATCTGCTGTTGACCTTATTGATACTTGGTTGATTGAACTTTACGAGCGATTTAATTCATCTATTGAACAAGATGCAAATAAAGCCAGGATATATTTTGAAAAAGAACATGCAAGTTGGTATAACCCGGCAAATCCATACTCCTCCCTATTTGAAAAAAAATATGATCTCCCATCTCAACGCCGCAGATTCGTTGAGAGTCAAGTTGATAAAAAGCTACCCTCCATTGGATATGCTTACTTAACGTCCTTGGTTGATGATGCATATTTTAATTCTATTTTCACAACAAACTTCGATGATCTAATCAATGAAGCCTTCTATCAGTTCTCTAACCAAAGACCGATACTATGTGCGCACGACTCATCAATACATTCCGTATCTATAACATCCAAGAGACCAAAAGTCATTAAGCTTCATGGCGATTACTTATTTGACGACATAAAAAGCACACTGCGAGAAACTGAATCCTTAGAACAAAACACAAAAGAAAAGCTAATTGAGTTCTGCAAAGAATATGGGCTTATCGTAGTTGGATATTCTGGTAGAGACCGCTCAATAATGGATGTGCTAGATTTTATTTCCAAGCAAGAAAATTATCTCAAGAATGGCGTTTATTGGTGTTTAAGACCTGATGACGAAGTTCCACATGCACTTAGAGACTTACTTTGGAAGGACAAAATATACCCAGTAATAATTGATGGCTTTGACTCACTCTTTGCGGAACTGCACGAGAAGCTTTCAAATAAGCCTCTAGGTATTGAGGTGAATATAAAGCACTCAAAGCTTCAGAGCACTATAAACAATATAATTGATGATAAATTCAACCTGTCATCCAATCCTATAATTTCATCTCAGATAGGTAAATTGAAATCAAGTAGAGAATCCCATGATTTCTCCTCCTTCTTCAATTCAATAATAAAAGATGGTGAAGATGCGTTAAAAATAAGTCCAACTGAATTGAAAAACATATTACAAATAGAAGCGTTGATATCAAGTAAAGAGTATGAGATAGCATATGATCTGTGTTTTGATTTTTATCAGAAGACATCTGACAGCAAAAATAAATCACACTATATTATAAAAATGATTAACATTTCAGAGTTAATAAATAATTCTACCCAGAAGTTATATTGGGCCGATAGGCTGGTCGAACTAGATTCGAATAATATAGGCTACCACCTATCAAAAGCAGAAGCTTTACCGTCAGAATTAGAAAAATCAAAATACTTATCAGATCTTCTATTACAATATGGACATAGCTATGATATTTACAACTCATTGATAAAAGCTAACCTCAAGCTATTTCAGACGTCACCAAAGAATCAGAAGTTAGACTACACGCTGTTACTTACATATTCAGATAAGAGTTTAAATTTAGATCCAAGTCTGTCAAATGAAGCATGGAACCTTAAGGTTTCCATTTATTTATTAACAAAAGAGAAGATTGATTTATCAGTTGAGTGCATAAGGGATATCGATGATAAATTAGATAAACATTTGGAGAAAGCTAGAGCTATAAACCCTGAGCACTCTAACTACTTCAGGTTGAAAAATAGAGTTGTCACCATAGATTATAATGCAGAGTCATTACGCCTTTTCATTTCTGAATTATATAACACCTACAAAAAATCATCCTTTTCAAAAAAAACAACCATAAACAACATAATCGATAACTGTCTACAAAGCAGCATGAATAATGACAGTTTTAATATGCAACAAGTGCGTGATATTTATGATGATTTCTATAAAATTCACATGAGTAAAAACGACTATCAAGAGAGCACTAACATCTCTTTATCAAAGCTAAAACTTGATATTTCTAGCAAACATCACGATTCTGAACAAGCTAAAAAAACATTGGACTCATTAATAAATCGCCCTGATATGTTCAAGTCCATTGACGATGCAGTAACTATCTCTGCCATACTAGAAAACCATGAAATTGACAGTCTTGAAAAAATAGCCAATGAAAATAAAGAACGTCTGAATGACGAATACTATCATGAATGCTTATCTGAAATTTACACCGCAAGAAAAGAATATTCATTGGCATTAAAATCTTTAGAAGATGCCCTTAAAGAAGGAATGTCTATTGACTCCTATATTACGCATCGTTCTTACATACTCCTATGTGATAAAAAATATCAAGATGTTATATCACTAAATACAAGCCACCCTGGCTTACTTAAAGGTAAAGGATTTGAAACATTCTCTATCAACTACTTTTTTGCTATGAAAAACATCAATCCAGAGCAAGTAGATAAAACATATATCAGAAACCTAACTAGTAGCTCACAAAGTCGCGATGTGAGAATTTGTGCATTTTGTATTCTAAATAATAATAAAGATGCTCAACGATTGATAGACGAGGCTATTGAGTATAATTATTTCAAATTATATTCCTATCAGAAATGGCCAATTATACCAGATGATTTTTTAACAAAAAATATATATTCGAAAGAGGATAAATATCTATCCCTCGTGTGACTCCGTACATAGCAAAGGCGGCCTATTGGCCGCCTTTATTATTGCAATCACAGCGATCCCAGCCGTTTCAGGCAGGTCTGCTGGCGCCACTGCACCCGTTTGGCAAACCAGGCGGTGGTGAGGTTGCGGGTTATCTTGGGGCTCTTCAGGGAGATGCCCGGCAGCACGGCGCGGGGTTGCCGCTTGCCGGCCTGCTTGTCGGCCAGGGTAAAGACCCTGTGGTAGAGATCGCTTTGGGCAAAATCGCTGGTGTCGCCGAGCTTCAGGCTCTGGTGAATGGCCTGCTTGCTCATGCTGAGGCGGCCGGCGATGGCATGAACAGCGAGTTCTGTCTTGCCCGGCAGATCTGAGTCGTAGCGAATGAGATCCCCATCCAGTGCCAGCGGCTTGCCGCTCACGCGGCTGACCGCCGCCTGGAATGCGGCGTTGCGACTGGCGTACCAGCCGGCGTTGAAGTCGGCGTAACGGTAGAGGTGATCCGGATACTGGGCCGGGTAGTTGAGCAGATGGCGGGTGCCGAACCAGATGCCGCCGCGGCGAGTAAAGACTTCGTGGCGGATGGACTCCTTGACGGGATAAGGGTAGCCACGGGCGTTGGCCTCGGCGAAGGCGATGCTCACCTGCATGGGGCCGCCGGTGCGCACCGGGTTCATGTTGCCAAACAGGGTCTTGCCCATGGGCACCTCCCCTATCATGTCCTCGAAGATCTCGCTCATCTCCCGCTCGGTGCGCAACTTGTCGATGCGCTCGGCATAGCTCTTGCCGGAGGGGGAATTGATGCTGAGCGCCGTGCGCACCACGAACTCGGGGATCAGCAGCTTGCCGGCGCGGGCGTTGATCTCCTGCCAGGCGATCTTGCCAAGGCCTGGCACCACGGGATCGGCCTGAAAGGTGGACTCCTGCTCGGCCACCGCCAGCACGGAACAGACGTTCTCGTCGGTCACGGCCAGCTCCTGTTTGGCGAGGGCCGTGACTATGTCCTGCGCCCAGCCGTTGCGATCCACGGTACGGGCCGGCAACAGCCGCACTATGCGCGACTGCATGCTGGCCGGGGCTCTGGGGATCTGGGCCTTGGGCAGGGGGGCGGGTTTGGTGATGGCCGGCCCCGTGATGGCCGCACTGCCAGGTTGGCGGGTATCGCCCTGGCTGGCCGGTTCGCTGGCACAGGCAGCCAGCAGCAAGGCGGCCAGCAGAGGCGCGACATGATGACGATAACGAATGAGATGATGCATGAAAGCTTCCCGATGGATGAGGCGCCGCTGGCTTGGCCAGACAAGTCCGGCCCCGGCAGCCAGGGCATTGTAGAGGATTGATCGGGGGATCAGAAGGCATGAGCATGGCCGGCCCGCAAGCATCCGCCGCGGACACGACAAGGCCCCCGCCGGTTGGACGGGGGCCTTGCAGATGTATCGGGTCATGGCCAGGGGCAAAGACAGTGCCCGGCCGATGAGCTGGGGGTGGATCAGGCCGTTTGGCGCAGGGCCTGGATCTGGGCGGCGCCATTGATCACCGCCTGCAAGGAGGCGTTGACCACGTCGCGGCCTATGGCGACCCCGCACATGCGCTGGCCATCGACGCTGAGCAGCACATAGGCGGCGGCGCGAGACTCGGTGCCCGCGCTCAGGGCATGTTCCGAATAGTCGAGCACGTCTATGTGCATGCCGGTCTGGCGCTCCCAGCCGTTGACCAGCGCCGTGATGGCCCCCTCCCCCTCGCCCCGCAGTTGCAGCGAGCCATCTGGAGTCTGCAGCTCGAGGTGCAGGCTCTCCTGGCCGTCGTGACCAAGCTGGAAGCGGCCGATGCGATAGCCGTGCACCGGCTCAAGATAATGTTGCTCAAACAGGGCGCGGATCTGCGCCGGGTTTATCTCGCTGCTGCTCGCCTCGGCCTGGGCCTGCACCCGGCGGCTGAAGTCGATCTGCAGCCAGCGCGGCAGTTGCAGGCCAAGGTCGCGCTCCAGCAGATAGGTGACGCCCCCCTTGCCGGACTGGCTGTTGATGCGGATCACCGCCTCGTAGCTGCGGCCAAGATCGGCGGGATCTATGGGCAGGTAGGCCACATCCCAATAGGCATCGGGCTTCTCGGCCGCCAGGGATTTGCGGATCGCATCCTGATGGCTGCCGGAAAACGCCGTGTAGACCAGCTCCCCCGCATAGGGGTGACGCGGGTGCAGGGCTATCTGGGTGCAGGCGCCCACGGTCGCGACTATGGCATCCATGTCAGACAAGTCCAGCTCGGGATCTATGCCCTGGCTGTAGAGGTTCATGGCCATGGTGACTATGTCCATGTTGCCGGTGCGCTCGCCGTTGCCGAGCAGGGTGCCCTCGATGCGATCGGCCCCCGCCAGCACAGCCAGCTCGGCGGCAGCCACCCCGCAGCCTCTGTCGTTGTGGGTGTGGATGGAGATGCTCACCTCGGGGCGCGCCTTGAGGTGGCGGCAGAACCACTCCACCTGATCCGCAAACACGTTGGGGGTGCTCACCTCCACCGTGGCCGGGAGGTTCAGGATCATGGGGCGGGCGGCGGGACGCCACTCGTCGATCACGGCGTCACACACCTCCACTGCGAACTCCACCTCTGTGCTGCTGAAGCTCTCGGGGGAATATTGGAAACTCCACTCTGTGCCCGGGTTCCGCGCAGCATATTCCCGCACCCAGCGTGCCCCCTGCACGGCGATGGCCTTGACCCCCTCCTTCCCTGAGTTGAAAACATAGTTGCGCTGGGTCGGGTTGACCGAGTTGTAGACGTGAACGATGGCGCGCTTGGCCCCCTTGAGGGATTCAAAGGTGCGGATGATGAGATCTTCCCGGGCCTGCACCAGCACCTGAATGGTGACGTCATCGGGAATGAGATTGCGCTCGATCAGCTCACGCACGAAGTCAAAATCGGGCTGGGAGGCGGCCGGGAACCCCACCTCGATATGCTTGAAGCCGACATGGACCATCAGCGCCCACATTTGCAGCTTCTGGGCCACCGTCATGGGTTCGACCAGCGCCTGATTGCCGTCGCGCAGGTCCACGGCGCACCAGAGCGGCGCGCGTTCCAGCACCCGGTTGGGCCATTGGCGATCCGTCAGCGCAATGACGGGTGCGGGGCGGTATTTGCGATGATCGAAGCTCATATTCAGATTCCCTTGGCTGATGTCCTTGAGGTGCGTCGCCGTTGCGGGCTATGAAGATGAGCAACGACGCGACTGGGCAGGCAGCAGACGGGGTAAGGAGGGGGAAGCAGGCTGGCGCGGTAACGCTGGCCCTGACGGTTGCGCGGGTGGTAGCCCCACAACCGGTTTCCTGTGGCCCCTCTGGGTAAAAGGGGACGGCCTTCGCTGCCGGATAAGCAACTGGCCCTGATCCTCGCACCCCGCTGTTGCGGGCGCAGACGACCTTATGTGATGAGAAACCAGTATATAGAGGCGGCTCGGGTGAGTGATTGCAAAGATTGCGAATAAAAGCCACCAAGGCGCAATCATTGTCACATTTACGCCACTAAAAGGGATTATATCGCTCACTCTTGACCCTATTCCCTCTCCCCTGCGCACCTCACTCCTATGACAGAGGCTGGCCGGATCCGCCAAAAAACAGAAACCCCGCCATCGCTGGCGGGGTTTTTCAGGGTTCGCAAGTGTTGTGCAAAGAAGGAGAGAAAGACTCCCCTGCCTTTATTGCGCAATCCTTAGCGGTTTTTCACCTTCTGATGCAGCTCCTGCACCGAGTTGACGTTGGCGGTGGCATCCATGCTGATGGCCATGCAGGTGGCAAACGCCTCATTCATGGTGGTGGTATAAGCCACCTTGTGCTGCAAGGCGGCGCGGCGCAACTGCTTGGAGTCCTGGATCGCCACTCGCCCTTCGGCGGTGTTGACGATGTAGGTGTACTCGCCATTCTTGATGCGGTCGAGAATGTGCGGGCGACCCTCGTGCACCTTGTTGACCAGGCGCGGGTTGATGCTCGCTTCACCCAGCGCCACTGCGGTGCCGTGAGTGGCATCCAGCTCGTAGCCCAGCTCCAGCAGCTTGGCGGCCAAATCGACCACCAGCGCCTTGTCGCTGTGACGCACAGACAAGAGCGCGCGCCCCTCTTTCGGCACCGCATGGCTGGCACCCAGCTGGGCCTTGGCATAGGCCTCGGCAAAGCTGCTGCCTACCCCCATTACTTCACCGGTAGAGCGCATCTCTGGCCCCAGCAGCGGATCCACGCCCGGGAACTTGGCGAAGGGCAGCACCACCTCTTTCACCGAGTAGTAAGGCGGGATGATTTCGGTGGTAAAGCCCTGATCTTTCAGGCTCTGGCCGGCCATGACGCGGGCGGCAATCTTGGCAAGCGGCGCACCGGTCGCCTTGGAGACGAAGGGCACGGTACGGGCGGCACGCGGGTTCACTTCGATGAGGTAGATGTCATCGCCCTTGACCGCAAACTGCACGTTCATCAGGCCCACCACACCGAGTTCCAGCGCCAATTTCCGCACCTGCTCGCGGATCTCGTCCTGAATTTTCTTGGACAAGGTATAAGGTGGCAGGGAGCAGCCGGAGTCACCGGAGTGGATACCGGCCTGCTCTATGTGCTCCATGATGCCGCCGATGACCACGTCCACGCCGTCGCAGATGGCATCCACGTCCAGCTCGGTAGCGTCATCAAGGAAGCGGTCCAGCAGCACCGGCGATTCGTTGGAAACGCTCACCGCCTCGGCGAAGTAGCGACGCAGGTCGGTCTCGTCATAGACGATCTCCATGGCGCGGCCACCCAGCACGTAGGAGGGGCGCACCACCAGCGGGTAGGTGATCCGCTCGGCGGTCAGCACTGCCTGCTCCAACGCGGTGACTGTGCCGTTTTCCGGCTGCTTGAGGCCCAGACGCTCGACGGCGGACTGGAAGCGCTCGCGGTCTTCGGCGCGGTCGATGGCATCCGGGCTGGTACCGATGATCGGCACGCCGTTCGCTTCCAATGCCCGTGCAAGCTTGAGCGGGGTCTGGCCACCGTACTGGACGATGACGCCCTTGGGCTTCTCGATGCGCACGATTTCCAGCACGTCTTCCAGAGTCACCGGCTCAAAGTAGAGGCGGTCGGAAGTGTCGTAGTCGGTGGAGACGGTTTCCGGGTTGCAGTTGACCATGATGGTCTCGTAACCGTCTTCGCGCAGGGCCAGTGCCGCGTGCACGCAGCAGTAGTCAAACTCGATGCCCTGACCGATACGGTTCGGGCCGCCGCCGATGATCATGATCTTGTCACGATTGGTCGGGTTGGCCTCGCACTCTTCGTCATAGCTCGAATACATGTAGGCGGTGTTGGTGGCGAACTCGGCCGCGCAAGTATCGACCCGCTTGTAGATCGGGAAGATGTTGTGGCGGGCACGCAGTTTGCGCACCTCGCCCTCGGCCACGCCGAGGATCTTGGCCAGGCGTGCGTCGGCGAAGCCCTTGCGCTTCAAGGCGCGCAAGAAGTCGGCGTCAAGACCGGCCATGCCGCGCTCTTTCACCTGCTCTTCCAGCTTGATGAGATCTTCTATCTGCACCAGGAACCAGGGGTCAATCTTGGTCAGCTTGAAGATGCCGTCCATGGAGAGACCGGCGCGGAACGCATCGGCGATGTACCAGATGCGGTCGCAGCCAGCGTCCTGCAGCTCGTGGCGGATGCGGGTCAGGGAGTCAGGGGCATTGAGGTCAACCATGGGGTCGAAGCCGGTCTTGCCGGTCTCGAGGCTGCGCAGCGCCTTGTGCAGGGACTCCTGGAAGTTGCGGCCTATGGCCATCACTTCACCAACCGACTTCATCTGGGTAGTCAGGCGGTCATTGGCACCGGCGAACTTTTCAAAGTTGAAGCGCGGCACCTTGGTGACCACGTAGTCGATGGCCGGCTCGAAGGAGGCCGGAGTGCGACCGCCTGTGATGTCGTTCATCAGCTCGTCGAGGGTGTAACCGATGGCGAGCTTGGCGGCGATCTTGGCGATGGGGAAACCGGTCGCCTTGGAGGCCAGCGCAGAGGAGCGGGACACCCGCGGGTTCATCTCGATGATGACCATACGGCCATCTTTCGGGTTGATACCGAACTGGACGTTGGAGCCGCCGGTCTCGACCCCGATCTCGCGCAGTATCGCCATGGAGGCGTTGCGCATGATCTGGAACTCCTTGTCGGTCAGCGTCTGGGCTGGCGCGACCGTGATGGAGTCACCGGTGTGGATGCCCATGGGATCGAAGTTTTCGATGGTGCAGACGATGATGCAGTTGTCGTTGCGATCCCGCACCACTTCCATCTCGTACTCTTTCCAGCCGATGAGCGACTCATCGATGAGCAGCTCTTTGGTCGGCGACAAGTCCAGACCGCGCTCGCAGATCTCGACGAACTCTTCGGTGTTGTAGGCGATGCCGCCGCCCGAGCCGCCCATGGTAAAGGAGGGACGGATGATGCAGGGGAAGCCGACCATCTGCTGCACGCCCCACGCCTCTTCCATGTTGTGGGCGATGCCGGCGCGCGGGCACTCCAGACCAATGCTCTTCATGGCGATGTCAAAGCGGCGGCGATCTTCGGCCTTGTCGATGGCATCGGCGGTGGCGCCTATCATCTCGACACCGAACTCGGCCAGCACCCCGTGTTTTTCCAGATCCAGCGCGCAGTTCAATGCAGTCTGGCCACCCATGGTAGGCAGCACGGCATCCGGGCGCTCCTTCTTGATGATCTCGCGCACCACTTCCCAGGTGATGGGCTCTATGTAGGTGGCATCCGCCATCTCGGGGTCGGTCATGATGGTGGCCGGGTTGGAGTTCACCAGGATGACGCGGTAGCCCTCCTCGCGCAGGGCCTTGCAGGCCTGGGCGCCGGAGTAGTCAAATTCGCAGGCCTGACCGATGACGATGGGGCCGGCGCCGAGGATCAGGATGCTCTGTAGGTCGTTACGTTTTGGCATGGCTTCTCTTTTCCTCTTAAGCGCGATACTGCTTGATCAATTCAATAAAGTGGTCGAACAGACCGGCACAGTCGTGCGGGCCCGGGCTCGCCTCGGGGTGACCCTGGAAGCTGAAGGCCGGACGGTCGGTGCGGTGGATGCCTTGCAGGGAACCGTCAAACAGGGAGACGTGGGTGGCGCGCAGGCAAGCCGGCAGGTTGTGCTCATCGACCGCGAAACCGTGGTTCTGGGCGGTGATCATGACGGTATTGTCATCGAGACTCTTCACCGGGTGGTTGGCACCGTGGTGGCCGAACTTCATCTTCATCGTCTTGGCACCCGAGGCCAGACCCAGCAGCTGGTGACCCAGGCAGATACCAAACACAGGGGTGTTGGTATTGAGGAAGGCCTTGATGGCCTCGATGGCGTAGTCGCAGGGCTCGGGGTCACCCGGGCCGTTGGAGAGGAAGATGCCATCGGGGTTCATCGCCAGTACCTCGGCGGCCGGGGTCTTGGCCGGCACCACCGTCAGGCGGCAGCCACGGTCCACCAGCATGCGCAGAATGTTGCGCTTGACGCCAAAGTCGTAGGCCACCACGTGGTATTTGAGTTCATCGGCCGCCGGGGTGACATGCCCCTTGCCGAGCTGCCAGCTACCTTCGGTCCAGGCGTAGGGCTGCTCAACCGTCACTTCCTTTGCCAGATCCATCCCCTTGAGACCGGGGAAGGCGCGCGCCTGTTCGAGGGTATATGCCTCATCGACCTGTTTGCCCGCCACCTCTTTGCCGGCATAAATGCAGCCAGCCTGGGCGCCTTTCTCGCGCAGGATGCGGGTCAGTTTGCGGGTGTCGATGTCGGCGATGCCAACGATGTTGTGAGACTTGAGGTAGTCGGAGAGGGATTGCTGATTGCGGAAATTGGAGGCAAGTATCGGAAGGTCCCGGATGATCAATCCCTGCGCGTGGATTTGACTGGACTCTTCATCTTCGCTGTTGGTGCCGGTGTTGCCTATATGGGGGTAAGTGAGGGTGACTATCTGACGGGAATAAGAGGGATCGGTAAGGATTTCCTGATAGCCCGTCATCGACGTATTGAAAACCACTTCACCAACGGAACATCCCTCGGCGCCTATCGACACGCCTTTGAACACAGTTCCATCTTCCAGCACTAGCAATGCAGTGTGATTCAAGACAACCTCCAGTTATTTAGCTTTAAATTCAGCAATTTACCTGGGTGTTGCGGGTCCGGACGCTGTTTGAAACAGGGCTCAAACCCGGCAGATTTCTGGCAAATTGGGCGCATTCTACTTAAAAACGATCGCATTTCAACGTCTTTTCTCGTTTTAAATGCATCTAAATTCAATAAACAAGCAACATTACCCATTATCTATGCACTCGATCGCTTTGCAACCCCCGCCATCAAAAGAAAAGCCAAAACCCGACACAAAAGGGAGCACTCATGCCACTCAACTCACAAAAAATGACTTTTAAACCTTAAAAAACAATAAACTATAATTTACAGAAAAAACTCAAAAAGGCTTAAACGAGCCTTTTATTGACAGATGAGTGCCAAACAAAAATAGAAAACGTTTTTCTTGTTTTGAATTTTTAGTCTTTTTCATGTCATGTAAAAAAATGCGGGTGCAGGGGGTGTTGAAGCTCAATCCCGTTACCCTTTGATGACATTTGAGCCATAGCCGGATGGGATGAATTGGGTAAAGAAGAGGTTTAGGCCATTTCACATAAAAAACAGGGTGTAAGCGCCATTTATACAAAAATATATGAAAAACCCCGGCGAACCGGGGTTTGGCAACATTGTCAGGAGGGGCCCATTACGGCCCGCCTGCCGCCACCTTGGCCGCTCACTTGAGGTCGAGCACATCCTGCATGTCGTAGAGACCGGCACCCTGCTGGCCAAGCCACTTGCCGGCCCGCACGGCACCATTGGCGAAAGTGAGGCGGCTGGAAGCCTTGTGGCTGATCTCCACCCGCTCGCCGATGTCGGCAAACATGACAGTGTGCTCCCCCACCAGATCGCCGGCACGAATGGTGGCAAAGCCGATGGTGTTGCGATCCCGCTCGCCGGTGATCCCCTCGCGGCCGTAGACGGCGCACTCTTTCAGATCGCGGCCCAGGGTTTTGGCCACCACTTCCCCCATGGAAAGCGCGGTGCCGGACGGTGCATCCACCTTGTGTCTGTGATGTCCTTCGATGATCTCGATGTCGGTGTAATCCCCCATCACCTTGGCGGCCTGCTCCAGCAGCTTGAACACCAGGTTGACGCCGACCGAGTAGTTGGAGGCGAACACGATGCCGATCTGCTTGCCCGCCTCTTTCAGCGACGCCTTGCCTGCATCGTCAAAGCCGGTGGTGCCGATCACCATCTGCTTCTGATGAGCCAGTGCAAACGCCAGGTTGGCCAGGGTCACCTCGGGACGGGTGAAGTCGATGATGAGATCAAACTCATCGCGCACCTTGTCCAGGCTGTCGCTGATGCTCACCCCAAGCTTGCCCAACCCGTTGAGCTCACCGGCATCCAGGCCTATCACGGCAGAGCCGGGTCGCTCCAGCGCCGCCCCGACCACCACGCCCTCGGCGTTGGTGATGGCTTCCAGCAGCACCTTGCCCATACGACCATTACAGCCCATCACGGCCACACGGATCGGATTGTCCATCTCCACCCTCTCATCTGTTTATTATGGAAAGAGACCGTTTTACCAGCCCGCGCCCCCTTTGAAAAGCCCGGCGTGGCCGCCCGCCGCCACCCGATAAATCAACGACATATTTATAAAAATCCGAATATTTGACGGATTTAATCAAATGTGCGAAATCATCAAACAAAAACACCTATCCATCTGGACGTCTATCTTGACCGGATGGCCCCGACTCACTACTGTAGGCGCCCCATAGCGGCAGGATGCCCGCCAGGTTCACCCCATTTATCTGGGCTGGCTGCGACAGGGAGGTCATGTTCAACCACAGAGGAACACATGATCCAGACCCAACCCAGTGCCAGAGCCCTGCTGCCTCTTCTGGTCTTTCTCGCTCTCTTTATCGGTACCGGCACCTGGCTCACCCTGCAGGGGGTCGAGTTCGCCTTCTACCAGCTGCCCGCCCCCGTCGCCGCCCTGCCCGCCGTCATGCTGGCGCTGATGCTGGGGAAAGAGGGGTTCAACAAGAACCTGGAGACCTTCTTCAAGGGGGTCGGTGACAGCAACATAATGGCCATGTGCCTCATCTATCTGCTGGCGGGCGCCTTTGCCACCGTGGCCAAGGCCACCGGCGGGGTGGATGCCACAGTCGCCATGGGCCTGTCGCTGATCCCGGGCTGGTTCCTGCTGCCGGGGCTGTTCCTCATCTCTGCCTTTATTGCCACAGCCATGGGCACCTCCATGGGCACGATCGGTGCCGTGGCCCCCGTGGCCCTTGGCGTGGCCCAGGCCGCCGGTATAGATCCGGTACTGATGGCCGGCACCATTCTCTCCGGCGCCATGTTCGGCGACAACCTATCCATCATCTCCGACACCACCATCGCCGCGACCCGCAGCCAGGGCTGCGAGATGAAGGACAAGTTTCGCGAGAACTTCAAGATTGCCGCCCCCGCCGCCATCGGGGTGATCCTGCTCTATCTGACCCTGGGATCCGTCGGGGAAGCCCCCGCCACGACAGCCCATGCGGATCTGTTCAAGGTGATGCCCTACCTGCTGATCCTGGTGCTGGCTCTGTCCGGCATGAACGTCTTCATGGTGCTGGGCATTGGCATACTGGCCGCCGGCGCCGTGGGCATGGTCAGCGATTATCCGCTGGGCCAGTTCAGCAAGGACATCTATCAGGGCTTTACCGGCATGCAGGAGATCTTCCTGCTCTCCATGCTGATCGGCGGTCTCGGCGCCCTGATGGAACGCCAGGGCGGGCTGGCCTGGATCAGCGAGCGGATCAGCGCCCTGATCGCCCGTTTCACCCGCCAGCACGATGGCGAACAGAACGAGAAGGCGGCCGAGCTCGGCATCGCCGGCGTGGTGGGGCTGACCAACCTCTGCACAGCCAACAATACGGTGGCCATTATCGTCGCCAGCAAGGTAGCACGGGAGCTGGCGGAGCATCACGGCGTCACCCCGCGCCGCGCCGCCTCCATGCTGGATATCTTCTCCTGCGTGGTACAGGGCCTCATCCCCTGGGGCGCCCAGGCGTTGCTGCTGGGCTCCATCTTCGCCCTCTCCCCGCTGGCGGTGGTGAGCATGAGTTTCTATCCCATGGCCCTGGCGCTGGCAGCGCTGGTGGCCGTGTTCGTCAAGCATCAGATGGGCAAGACTGCTGACAAGTAACCCAATCCGCTGCCGGACGGGGCATTGAGTCCTGCCCGGCGGCCCATTCAAGCAGGGCTGGTGGCGCTGTTCATCCCCCGCCAGCCTTGTTAAGGTAACCCCAGCCCGTTGCGGCAACCCATCTGCACCACACGGGTGCACACCAGAGGAGCCCCCATGCCGGATGATACCCAGCCTGAAAGACAATCCCTGCGCCAGCTCATCCGCCAGCGCAGAAAGAGCCTGAGCCAGACCGAGCAGCAGGAAGCCGCCCAGCAGCTGGTTGCCCAGTTCAAGCAACATCCGGAGATACTGGCGGCCAGACGCATCGCTCTCTATCTGGCCAACGACGGCGAACTCAATCCCCTGCCCGCCATCCACTGGCTCTGGGCCCAGCAAAAGGAGGTCTACCTGCCGGTGCTGCACCCCTTCACCCCGGGTCACCTGCTCTTCTTGCGCTATACCGCCACCAGCCCCATGACCCGCAATCGCTACGGCATCGCCGAGCCTGAGCTGGACATGTCCCAGGTGGTGCCTCACAGCACGCTCGACCTTATTTGCACCCCGCTGGTGGCGTTCGATGCCGAGGGCAACCGGCTCGGCATGGGCGGCGGCTATTACGATCGCACCCTCGCCTGCTGGCATGAACACAGACTGGGCCCCAAACCGCTGGGGCTCGCCCACGACTGCCAGCAGGTGGAGGCGGTGCCGCAGGAGGAGTGGGACGTGCCGCTGCCGCAGATCATCACCCCCAGCCGCTGCTGGCAATTTCCATGACCATCAGGCAGTCGGCCCGCACTGACTGCCTGCCCCTCTCTGTCTTGGGCTTGGCCTGCTCCGTTTTGCGTGCGATACCGCCACTTTCTCACACACCTCTGCCCCGTCCGGGCGACAGGGCTCAATAAACAGGCAAACGATTTACATCTTGGGGATTTTTGGGCCGGAACGTGAGCGCTGTGGTCGCCCTGAGGGGGATGCTTGGATATAATGCGCCCGCTTTTTCCCAAAGGATCCATCATGACTCAAGATGAAATGAAGAAGGCGGCCGGTTGGGCTGCGCTCAAGTACGTGGTTCCCGGCACCATAGTCGGGGTAGGCACAGGCTCTACCGTCAACCACTTCATCGACGCGCTGGCGACCATGAAGGACGAGATCAAGGGGGCCGTATCCAGCTCAGTGGCCTCCACCGAGCGCCTCAAGGGCCTTGGCATCCAGGTGTTTGACCTCAACGACATCAATGCCCTCTCCGTCTACGTGGATGGTGCCGATGAGATCAACGCCAGCCGCGACATGATCAAGGGCGGTGGCGCCGCCCTGACCCGCGAGAAGATAGTCGCCGCCGTGGCCGACAAGTTCATCTGCATCATAGACAACACCAAAACCGTGGACGTGCTGGGCCAGTTCCCGCTGCCGGTGGAAGTGATTCCCATGGCCCGCGAATACGTGGCCCGCGAGATCAAGAAGCTGGGCGGCAATCCAGTCTGGCGTGAAGGTGTGGTCACCGACAACGGCAACATCATACTGGACGTCAAGGGGATGGCCATCGAGGATGCCAAAGGGCTGGAAGTGCAGCTCAACGCCATCGTCGGCGTGGTCACCAACGGCTTGTTCGCCCACCGCGGTGCTGACGTTGTGCTGATCGGCACGCCGGATGGCGTGGTTATCCAGTAATCCCCCCGCAATGAAAGACGGCGCCTGATGGCGCCGTTTTCATTTATCCCTCAATGAGTTGCAAACTGTGGCTTACAACTATCGTTGAAAACTTCAAAGAATTTGACTTTCGTCACAAATATTCCCTCTCCCAACCGTTTTTGTTACTTTACGGTTTTCTTCACACACCATATCTGCACTCATTCTTTGCATACATAGAGGGATCGTCATGACTGCCAAGTTTTCGCTGGACAAGGATAAGATCAAGGTGCTGCTGCTGGAGGGAGTCCATCCCAACACGGTGGAAACCTTTCGTGCCGCCGGTTACACCAGCGTGGAGTACCTCAAGACCTCCCTGTCGGAAGAGGATCTGATCGAACGCATTCGTGACGTGCATTTCGTGGGCCTGCGCTCCCGTACCCAGCTCACCGAGAAGGTGCTGGATGCCGCCGGCAAGCTGGTCGCCATCGGCTGCTTCTGCATCGGCACCAACCAGGTCGACCTCGATGCCGCCCACCTGCGTGGCATCCCTGTGTTCAACGCCCCCTTCTCCAACACCCGCTCGGTGGCCGAACTGGTGCTGGGCGAGATACTGCTGCTGCTGCGCGGCATCCCGGAGAAGAACGCCAAGTGCCATCGCGGCGTGTGGGAAAAACTGGCCAACCGCTCGGTCGAAGCCCGTGGCAAGAAGCTTGGCATCATAGGCTACGGCCACATCGGCACCCAGCTCGGCATCATAGCCGAGAGCATAGGTCTCAAGGTCTACTACTACGACATCGAGAACAAGCTGTCGCTTGGCAACGCCATCCAGGTGCCGAGCATGGTCGAGCTGCTCAACATGTCTGACATCATCAGCCTGCACGTCCCTGAAACCGCCTCCACCAAGGATCTGATCGGTGCCGAGCAGCTGCGCATGATGAAGCCGGGCGCCATCTTCATCAACGCCTCCCGCGGTACAGTGGTGGACATAGATGCGCTGGCCGACGTCATCAAGAGCGGCCACCTCTCGGGCGCCGCCATCGATGTCTTCCCGAGCGAGCCCAAGTCCAACGACGAGGAGTTCCTGACCCCGCTGCGCGGCCTGGACAACGTGCTCCTGACCCCGCACATAGGTGGCTCCACCCAGGAGGCCCAGGAGAACATAGGGTTGGAGGTGGCCAACAAGCTGGTCAAGTATTCCGACAACGGCTCCACCCTCTCCGCCGTCAACTTCCCGGAGGTCTCACTGCCGGGCCACAAGGGTTCCAGCCGCCTGCTGCACATTCACCGCAACCAGCCGGGCGTGATGAACCAGATCAACCAGATCTTCGCCGAAGAGGGGATCAACATCGCCGGTCAATATCTGCAGACCAGCAGCCATATCGGTTACGTGGTGATCGACGTGGAGACGGAGCACAGCGAGAAGGCCCTCGCCAAGCTCAAGGAGATCAACGGCACCATACGTGCCCGGATCCTGCACTGATGCCCTGAGCCCGGCGCTCGGCCAACAAAAAGCCCGTCATCTGACGGGCTTTTTTATGCCAATAAAGAAGCTTGCTCTCGCAAGCTACCACCAGCCCAGCAGATTGCGTCCCACCAGGGCGCCCCACACCAGGGCGTTGAGGGCCAATGCGATGAAGACGGCGGCGGAGCCGAGATCCTTGGCGCGGCCCGACAGCTCGTGATGCTCCGAGCCCACCCTGTCCACCACGGCCTCGATGGCGGAGTTGAGCACCTCGACGATCACCACCAGCCAGCTGATAACGATGAGCAGCAGGATCTGATTGAGGGAATCCCCGAGCCAGAAGGCCAGCGGCATCAGCAACAGGATCAGCACCAGCTCCTGCCGGAAGGCCGCCTCGTTGATCCAGGCTGACTTGAGCCCCTTCATGCTGTAACCGGTTGCGTTGATGATGCGGGTGACCCCGGTTGCCCCTGGCTTTGCCACGCTATCTACCTCATTTGGAATCGTTTTGGGGCTCACATCCTATCAGAGCCCCTCAAGGTTTCAATCAGGGGGTTTTTGCTTTATTTTATCCCCTTGCATTTTCGGCACGCCGTCGAGCAACAGCCCACGCCACCCACTCGAGAATTGAGTCGTATGTCCATTCACACCGATGAATTGCGCACCCGTCGCCTGGAGTCCCTGATCACTCCGAGCGAGCTCGCGCACGCCTTCCCTATCAACGACACCATTGCCCAGAATCTGCTGGATGCCCGCCGCGAAGTGGAAGCCATTCTGGCCGGTGAGGATCAGCGCCTGCTGGTCATCGTCGGTCCCTGCTCCATCCATGATCCGGCCGCCGCTCACGAGTACGCCCGCCGCCTCAACGTCCTGCGCGAGCAGTACAAAGAGAGCCTCTGCATCGTCATGCGCACCTACTTCGAGAAGCCGCGCACCATAGTCGGCTGGAAGGGGCTCATCAATGATCCGCGCCTCGATGGCAGCTTCGACGTCAACGAAGGGCTGAAACTGGCCCGCAAGCTCCTGGTCGACATCAACGAGATCGGCATGCCCACCGCCACCGAGTTCCTCGACATGGTGACCGGCCAGTACATCAGCGACCTCATCACCTGGGGTGCCATAGGGGCGCGCACCACCGAATCCCAGGTGCACCGCGAAATGGCCTCCGCCCTCTCCTGCCCGGTCGGCTTCAAGAACGGCACCGACGGCAACACCCGCATCGCCATCGATGCGGTGCGCGCCGCCCGTCACAGCCACATCTTCTACTCCCCGGACAAGGACGGCAAGATGACCATCTACCGCACCGCCGGCAACCCCTTCGGCCACGTGATCCTGCGTGGCGGCCACAGGCCCAACTACGACACCGCCAGTGTCGACGAGGCGTGCGAGGCCCTGGCTGACGTGGGTCTGCCCGAGCGGCTGGTGGTGGATTTCAGCCACGGCAACAGCATGAAGGATCACCGTCGTCAGCTGCTGGTGGCACAAGACATCTGCGATCAGCTGCGCCGCGGCCGCACCGGCATCGCCGGCATCATGGCCGAGAGCTTCCTGGTGGAAGGACGTCAGGACGTGGAGAACGGCTGCGCCGCCACCTTCGGTCAGAGCATCACGGATGCCTGCCTGTCGTGGAGCGACACCGAGACCCTGCTGGCCATGCTGGCAGAAGCCGCTCAGGCGCGTCTGCAACGCTGCGCGGTCTGAATCGGTGACAATGGCTCACACTGCCGTCTTTCAGATAGTGCCGCTGAGCCAGGCACGACTGGCGCAATGGGCAGCCCTGCGCCAGCTGTTGTGGCCCCATCATGACGCCTCGGCTCACCTGCAGGATGGTATCGATATGCTGGCCAATGCACGCCAGAGTGCCTTCCTTGCCCTCGATGAGCATGGACAAGCGGTGGGCTTTGCCGACGCAGCCTTGCGCCTGGATTACGTGAACGGCTGCGAGAGCAGCCCTGTGGTCTATCTCGAGGGGATTTATGTGCAGCCACAGCAGCGCCGCCTGGGCGTGGCCCGGGCCCTGATCTCCCATGTGGAGCGCTGGGGTATCGAGCATGGCTGTCATGAGCTCGCCTCCGATACCGCCATCGAAAACCTCGCCTCACAACAGATGCACCAGCAGCTGGGTTTCAGCGAAACCGAACGGGTGGTTTTCTTCAAAAAGGCCCTTGGCTGACGCCAGGGGCCTTTCCTGTTTATCACAAGCTGGGCATAAACCAGACCCGGCCAGCCGCCTCGACGCGATCCGTCTTTATCTGGAACACCCGCTCCAGCAAGGCTTCGTCGATAAGCGCTGTTCCCCCCTCGCTCACCACCCGCCCCTGTTGCAGACAGAGGATCCGATCCGCCCAGTCGATGGCCAGGTTGATGTCGTGGATGGCGAGCACCACCAGCAGTCCCTGCCGGGCCAGCGTCTTCAGCAGCCGCAACAGCGCCAGCTGATGGTGCAGATCCAGCCCCGCCAGCGGCTCGTCCAGCAGCAGTACCCGGCCTGCCGGATTGAGACTGGGCCACAGCTGCAGCAGGGTGCGGGCGATCAGCACCCGCTGCTGCTCCCCGCCGGAGAGCCTGCTGAAATCGCGCGCCAGCAGCGAGCTCAGCTCCAGTGCATCACACAGGGCGTCGATGGCCTCGCTCTGGGCCTGCTTCACATCGCGCTGCGTGCCGGCCTCCACCCCGTCGTCCAGCCCTATGGCCAGCACCTGAAACACCGGAATATGAAACAGCTGGGGCTGGCGCTGGGGCAGCATGGCGCGGCGCCGGGCCAGCTCGGGCCAGCTCAGCTCGCTGACCGCCTCCCCGCAGAGCCGCACCCTGCCCGTTGCGGGCAGAATGCCGGCCAGGGCGCCGAGCAGGGTGGATTTGCCGCTGCCGTTGGGACCGAGCAGGGCCACCAGCTGGCCCCCCTGCCAGCACAGATCGAGCGGGGCCAATCGCTCGGGGATGGCGAGGGCCTGCGCCTCGATCAGGGGAGCCGGTTCAAGCGCAGAGGGATCAGCGGGCAGCATAAGCACCTTGCCTCAGCAGCGGGTAGACAGCTTGTGCACGTCGGCATTCGGGCCGGTATTTATGCGGTAGCATGGGCATCTTGTCTCAGCAGCAGGTAAATGAAGAGCGGCGCCCCCACGGAGGCGGTGATGACACCGATGGGCAGCTCGCCTGCGCTCAAGGCCGAGCGCGCCACCAGATCGGCACCGAGCAGCAGGGCGCCTCCTCCCAGCGCCGAGGCGGGCAGCAAAAAGCGCTGATCGCTGCCGCCGCACAGGCGCAGCAGATGGGGCACCACCAGCCCGACGAAGCCGATGACACCGCACAGGGATACCGCCAGGCCGGTGAGCAGACAGACCGCCAGCACCAGCCGCACCCGCATCCTGTCCACGTCCAGTCCCATCAGGCGGGCCTGGGTCTCCCCCAGCAGCAGCTGCTGCAAGGCCTTGCCCTGCCAGCAGAGCCAGCCCAGGGTGAGCGGCAGCGCCAGCCACCACCAGCCGAGCTGCTGACTGCCGTAGGCGAGGCTGCCCATCATCCAGAACATGTATTCGCGCAGGGAGCCGTCGTCGGCAAAGTACATCAGCCAGGTCATGGCGGCGTTGGTGAGGATGCCGATGGCCACCCCGAACAGCAGCAGGCGGGCATGGCCGAGCCGGGCCCGGCGTGCCAACCGTATGAGCAGCATGGTCACCAGCAGGGCGCCACCGAAGGCCGCCAGCGACAGCCCCCAGCCCGGCAGATAGACGCCGAGGGATTTGGCCACCGCCATCGCCACCATGGCAGCCAATCCAGCCCCGCTCGAGACGCCGAGCAGGCCGGGTTCGGCCACAGGGTTGTGCAGCATTACCTGCAGCACGGCGCCGCCACAGGCGAGCGCGGCCCCGGCCAGCAGGGCCAGCAGGGCGCGCGGCAGCCGCAGCTCCAGCAGGATGCGCTGCTCTAGCTCCCCCATGGGTTGCCAGGGCAGCAGCACGAATTCGCCCCAGGCGAGGGAGAAGAGAAACAGCGTGAGGGTCAGCAGCGCCAGGCCGAGCAACCAGCCCCGCTGCCAGCGGCGCTGGCGGGCGAGCAGAGAGAGATACACAGAGGATCCCCGAACGTGAACAAGGCCCGGCGCCGATGCGGGATTGAGCAGCCCGGCGCACAAGGATGAAAAACGCATGATAACAGCGTGTTACCACCCGAGGTCAAGGCTGGTAAGGCTTGGCCAGGGCCTGGATTTCGCCGCTGGCCACCAGCTCCTGCAGCGCCAGCGCCAACGGCTGTCTGAGCGCCTGATGGGGTGAGTGCTTGCTCATGCCCAGATAGAGCACCACTGGCTGGGGCGGCTGGTAGGCCGCCTTGATGAGGCCGGCCTCGTTGTGCAGGCTCAGGGCATAATCCACCTGGCAGTCTGTGCCTATCATCAGCGGCAGGTGGCCCCGCTGCACCATGCGCAGCAGCTGATCCTCGGTGGGCACGCCGTGCTTGTCGAGCCGGTTGTCGGTATCAAACGGTTCAAAATAGACGGAATTGAGCACATAGCCCACCTTCTGCCCCCGCAGGTCGGCGTAGGTGCGCAGGGTCGATACCGCCGCAGCCTTGCCATAAAACGCAGGCCGGCACTGGTAATAGGCCGGTTGCAGATAATCGATGAACTGTGCCCGCTCCGCCGTCATGGCCAGGCCTATCATGAGGTCGACCTGGCCGGTCTGCATCTGCTTGAGCGCCCGTCCCCAGGGCACGCGTTTCACCTCGAACGGTATGCCGCTGCGGCGCTGCAGCCGTTGCAGAATGTCCATGTCCAGCCCCCGGAACTGACCGTCCGGTTGCGAGATCCGAAAGGGTGGCCAGACATCGGTGGCCACCGTCAGGGTCGGCGCCCCGTGCGCCAGGCAGGCAAACAGCAGACCAAGCACACCCCAGCTTGTCTTGCCCATCCCGTTGAACCTCGTGTTACCCCATCCTTGATGGGTTAAAAATACCCTGCTGCCCCACTTATGGAAACCCGTGGTTCAGAGATAAAATGCGATTGATTTTAAAGGAGAACCTAATGAACCCTATCATTGCCAGTATCGGTCTGTTGGTGTGCAGCAACGTCTTCATGACCTTCGCCTGGTATGCCCATCTCAAGAGCATGAACCACAAACCCTGGATCATCGCCGCCCTGGTGAGCTGGGGCATAGCCCTGTTCGAATATCTGTTGCAGGTGCCCGCCAACCGCATCGGCCATACGGTACTCTCGGTCGGTCAGCTCAAGATATTGCAGGAGGTGATCACCCTGACCGTGTTCGTCCCCTTCTCGGTCTTCTATCTGAAAGAGGATCTGAAGTGGGATTACCTCTGGGCTGGCCTGTGCATCATGGGCGCTGTGTTTTTTGTGTTTCGCGAGAAACTCACCGGCGCCTGAGGCTGTACACTCTATGACATTCAATGTAATGGCATCTGCTTGATAGACGAGGCAAAACCATGGAATTGCGAGACATGCTACAGATCCTGGCCCAGCAGGACGGCTCCGACCTCTATCTGTCGACCGGCGCCCCCCCCTGCGCCAAGTTCAATGGCGGATTGCGTCCCCTGCTGGAGACGCCGCTCGAGCCGGGCGAGGTGGCGAAGATTGCCGCCGACATCATGGACGGCGAGCAGAAGCTGCAGTTCGAACGGGAGCTGGAGATGAACCTCGCCATCTCCTTGCCCCAGATAGGGCGCTTTCGGATCAACATCTTCAAGCAGCGCAACGAAGTGTCCCTGGTGGCCCGCAACATCAAGACCGAGATCCCCCGCTTCGAGGATCTGAAACTGCCCCCCGTGCTGCTCGACACCATCATGGAGAAACGCGGCCTTGTGCTGTTCGTCGGGGGGACCGGCTCGGGCAAGTCCACCTCGCTGGCGGCCCTCATCGACCATCGCAACCGCAACAGCGGCGGCCACATCATCACCATAGAGGATCCGGTGGAGTTCGTTCACCGCCACCGCAAGAGCATCATCAACCAGCGGGAGGTGGGGGTGGATACCCGCAGCTTCCACGCCGCGCTCAAGAATACCCTGCGCCAGGCGCCGGACGTGATCCTCATCGGCGAAATTCGCGATCGCGAAACCATGGAGCATGCGCTGGCCTTCTCCGAAACCGGCCACCTCGCCATCTCCACCCTGCACGCCAACAACGCCAACCAGGCGCTGGATCGCATCATCAACTTCTTCCCGGAGGAGCGTCGCCCGCAGCTGCTCAACGATCTGGGCAACAACCTCAAGGCCTTTGTCTCCCAGCGGCTGGTCAAAACCACGGACGGCGGCCGCCGGGCGGCGGTGGAGATCATGCTGGGCACCCATACCATCCGCGACATGATCAAGCGCGGCGAATTTGGCGGCCTCAAGGAGGTGATGGAGAAATCCAAGGCCCTCGGCATGGTCACCTTCGACAGCGCCCTGTTCGATCTGGTGGTGGAAGGGGTGATAGAGGAGGAAGAGGCGGTGAAAAACGCCGACTCGGCCAACAACCTGCGCCTCAAGATCAAGCTGTGGAAGGAGAAGGGCCAGATAGCCAGCAGCAGCGATGCCACGGGTTGGAGTCTGGAGCCCACCAAGGATGAGAAAGACGAACTCTTCTAGTGCAGGTCACTCCCTCCCCCGTTAAACAGACACCCGCTTCGGCGGGTGTCTGTTTAAAAAAAGTGCTGTTTATTCAATATCATCTTCGCCCTCTCAACCCGTTGACAACCTGACATCTGGTGAACTATCGCGCTGTCTGCGACAGTTTCTGTCACCACAAATGACAAAATCATCACTTCGCCCAAAAACCCTGTGCGAAGTGTGACTGAAAGCACTTTCAAACCAGCTTCAAAGGAGGCACTATCAAGGGGATGTATCAATAAAGGGGTATTCAATGTTGTTACAACCTGCCAATACAGCAAAATCCAGACAGTTGCTGAACGAGACCATGGCCTTGGTTCTCGCAGGAGGGCGGGGCAGTCGCCTCAAGCAGTTGACGGACAACAGGGCGAAACCGGCAGTACATTTCGGCGGCAAGTTCCGCATCATCGACTTCGTGCTCTCCAATTGCATCAACTCGGGGATCCGCCGGGTCGGCGTGGTCACCCAGTACAAGTCCCACAGCCTGCTGCGCCACCTGCAATCAGGCTGGTCATTCCTGCGCTACCAGATGAACGAGTTCATCGACTTGCTGCCAGCCCAGCAACGGGTGGACGAGGTCAACTGGTATCGCGGCACCGCCGATGCCGTCTATCAGAATCTGGACATCATTCGCGATCATGGCCCCAAGTACGTGGTGGTGCTGGCGGGGGATCACATCTACAAGATGGATTACGCCGCCATGCTGCTCGACCACGTCAACATGGGCGCCAAAGTCACTGTGGCCTGCATAGAGGTACCGCGTACCGAGGCAAGCGCCTTTGGCGTGATGGCGGTAGATGAGGATCGCAAGATCAACGCCTTCGTCGAGAAGCCCGCCAATCCGCCGGCCATGCCGGGCAAGGCCGATACGGCGCTGGCCTCCATGGGGGTCTACATCTTCGAGGCCGAGTATCTCTACCAGTTGCTGGAAGAGGATCTGGCCAACCAGGATTCCCACCACGACTTCGGCATGGACGTGATCCCGCGGGTGGTCAAGGAGGGCACAGCCTACGCCCATCCGTTCAGCCTATCCTGCGTCGGCTGCTGCCCGCAAAAGCGCCCCTACTGGCGCGATGTAGGGACTGTGGATTCGTTCTGGGAAGCCAACATGGATCTCGCCTCGGTGACGCCAGAGCTCGACATCTATGATCAGGAGTGGCCCATCTGGACCAGCCAGAACATGACACCCCCCGCCAAGTTCGTGCAGGACAGAAACGGCCAGCACGGCATGACCATCAACTCCATGTTCGCCGGCGGCACCATAGTCAGCGGCTCCTTCATAGTGAGCTCAGTGCTGTTCACCAATGTGCGGGTCGACTCCTTCTGTACCCTGGATCAGGCGGTGATCTTCCCCGGGGTCGAGATAGGGGCCGGCTGCCGGTTGCGCCGGGTCGTGGTCGACAAGGGCTGCAAACTGCCGGAAGGCCTGGTGGTGGGGGAAAACGCCTGCGAAGACGCCCGCCGCTTCCACCGCTCCGAGCAGGGCATAGTGCTGGTCACCAAGGAGATGCTGGCCAAGCTGTGAGTGCCAGCCTCTGATGCCAACAGGGAGCCCGCGCGGCTCCCTTTTTACATTTGCTTACCGCTCACCCCTTGCCTGGCAGGCACGCGAGCATGCTACTCTGCCGACCCAAGCCTGCCTTCGTCTCATCATGGAACTGCATATGAAAAAACTGGATGTTGCCCGCCTTGCCAGCCTCGCCGACGAGGCCGCCCACTCCCCGCGCCAGCGCATGAACCACAATCTGCACGACCAGCTGGCCGACCCCATCCAGCGCCTCGCCATCGCCATGGAGCCGGGCACCTATATCCGCCCCCATCGCCACCTGCAGACCTGGGAGCTGCTCACCGCCCTGTGCGGGCGCTTCGTGGTGCTCAACTTCGACGACGAGGGCACCGTCATTGCCCGCGCCCTGCTGGGGGAAGAGACCTCGGTGCTGGAGACCCCGGTCGCCACCTGGCATGCGGTGCTATCTCTGGATCCCGGCGCCGTCATCTTCGAGGTGAAACACGGCCCCTATGCCCCCTTTCGGGAAGAGGACTTCGCCCCCTGGTCACCAGCCGTGGATGACATCGAGGGCCAGCAGGCCCTGATGGCCTGGTATCGCCACGCCGAGGTGGGCCAGCGCTGGCCGGGGCACTGATCCCCTCCTCCGCCAGGCAGCCCCATCGCTGCCAGCCATAAAAAAGACCCGCCAGTGGCGGGTCTTTTTTTATGGACGAATGAAGCGGACGAACGCGCTGGTTCAGCCCTTTTGCACCAGGCCTATCTGGCCCGGCTCGCACCACTCGAACATCACCTCCTGGCTCTTGCCGCAGCAGCTGCCGCCGCACACCTGGGTCTCCCGCTTGGCGACCCGGCCCTTGCGCATCCAGACGCCGAGCATGGCCTCCACCGCATCTTCCGAGGTGCGGAAGTGGCGCGCCAGATCCCGCCGGCTCACCTTCTGTTGTGCGGCGAGATAGGCGCCGAGCTCCCGCAGGATCACAGGGCCACCACCTTGCGGGCGACTATGTCGCCGTGACGACGGCCCAGCCACCAGAGCAGCAGCAGGGAGAGGCCATAGCTGCCGATCCAGAGCAAGCTCTGCTCGGGGTGGGCGGCAAAGGTGGCCGCCTGATAGAAGACGGTGGCACACAGGAAGGCCGTGTAGTTGCACCAGGCGGCGGTCAGCAGCGCCCACTGGCGACCGGTTTCCCGCACCAGGGCACCCATGGCGGCGGCGCACGGCATGTAAAGCAGCACGAACAGCAGGTAGGCAAAGGCACCGGCGGCACCGTCGAAGTGGGTCTGCATGTTGCCGTAGGTGGAGACATCCACCTCCTGCGCCTCGGCGGCGGCCTGCTGGTCATCCAGATTGCCGACCTGGATCCCCATGGGATCGGACGGGTCTATGTCGGCCAGGTTGGTGGCGACGGCGGCAATGGCCTCGTTGAAGCTGGCAAGTAGGGAGAATTCCTTCTCCTCCTCATCCCCGTTGCTGCCGGCGTAGAGGCTGTTGAGGGTACCCACTACCGCCTCCTTGGCGAAGATGCCGGTGACGATACCGACAGTGGCCTGCCAGTTGTCATCGCGCACACCTATGGGGTGCAGCACAGGGGTCACGGCCTGGCTTATCTTGCTCAGCACAGAGCTTTCTTGGTCTTGGTGGCCGAAGCTGCCATCCGTGCCCAGCGAGTTGAGCACGCTCAGCACGGCGACCACCAGCACTATGGTTTTACCGGCGCCGAACACGAAGGATTTGAGCTTCTGCCAGGTCTTGATCCCCACGTTGATGGGACGCGGCCACTCGTAATCCGGCATCTCCATCAGCATGGAGTCGCTCTTGCCCGGCAGCAGGGTGCTGCGCAGCAGCAGGCCGGTGAGCACGGCCACCAGAATACCGATGAGGTAGAGACCGAACACCAGGTTCTGACCCGATTCGGGGAAGAAGGCCACCGCAAACAGGGCGTAGACCGGCAGGCGGGCACCGCACGACATGAAGGGGGCCATGGCGGAGGTCATCAGCCGCTCCCGCTCCGAGTTGAGGGTGCGGGTCGCCATCACAGACGGCACCGTACAGCCAAAGCCCATCAGCATGGGCACGAATGCCTTGCCCGGCAGCCCGAGGCGACGCATCAGGGCATCCACCACGAAGGCGGCACGGGCCAGGTAGCCTGAGCTCTCCAGCACCGCCAGGAACAGGTAAAGACAGCCGATCACCGGGATAAAGGTGGCCACCGTCTGCAAGCCGACCCCGAAGCCGTCCGCCAGTATGGCCCCCAGCCAGTCCGGGGCATGGATCAGCCCCAGCAGGTGGTGCACGCCATCCACGAACAGGGCGCCGCCCATGATGTCGAAGAAGTCGATGAAGGCGCTGCCCACCTTGATGGCGAACATGAACATCAGGTACATCACCAGCAGGAAGAAGGGGATGCCGACCCAGCGGTTGAGCAGCACCCGATCCAGCCATTCGCTCTGGGCTATGGTGAGCTTGCCCTTCTGCTGACATGCCTGGCTGGCCCACTGGTGAATGTGGCCATAGCGGATATCCGCCAGTTGCAGATCTATGTCCTGGGCATGATGGGCGCGGGCCACCACGTTGGCGGCGGCGGCCTGCTGGCCAGGCAGCAGGGTCTCCTGCATCACGGCATCCTCTTCCAGCAGGCGCAGGGCGCGGCCACGGGCGGTGAGGTGGTGCGGGGCGAGCAGGGTCTCCAGCTCCGCCAGATCTTTTTCAAGATCTGTGCCGTAATCGAGCAGCAGCGCGGGCTGGGGCTGGCCGATGAACTGCTGGATCTGGCGCTTGAAGGCGGCGACCTGCTGACGGTTGTGGGCCGACAGGGCCACTACCGGGCAGCCGAGCGCCTTGGCCAGCAGGGCTTCATCTATGACCAGCCGCCGCTTTTGCAGTATGTCCATCTTGTTGAGCACCACCACCATGGGCAGCCCCAGTTCGCGCAGTTGCAGCGTGAGATAGAGAGAGCGTTCCAGGTTGGCGGCATCGATGACGTTGAGCAGCAGATCCGGCTGCTGGCCCTGAACGAAGCGGCTGGCGATCTGCTCGTCCAGGCTCCCTTCCTGATTGGCCAGGCTATAGATGCCGGGCAGGTCCATCAGCTTGTAGTCGTGCCCCTGGGCGGAGAACTCGCCCATCTTCTTGTCGACCGTGACGCCGCTCCAGTTGCCCACCTGCTGGCGGGCCCCGGTCAGGGCGTTGAACAGGGAAGTCTTGCCGCTATTGGGATTGCCGACGGTTACCAGGGAATAATTCATACCGGTTCGACCTCGATTTGCAGGGCAAGGCTTTTTTGCATGGAGAGACAGATCCCCTGACACTGGATCTGGAGCGGATCACCCAGCGGTGCCGCGCGCAGGTAGATGACTTCGGTCTGAGGCAGCAAGCCCATCACCATCAGCTTGCGCCGCAGGGGACGGGTCAACTGATTCATGTTCTTGATGCGAGCACTCTGTCCCGGTGACAACTGCGCGAGTACCATGACTGACTCCTGAAGTTAAACAATAATAATTCGCTTTCACTCGGGGCATTATAATCCGTGTTTCCCACGCTAATTTGAGTAAAATCAAACTCCGCTTAGCTAACTCACAAATAACTGCCATGAGTCACGACAACAACAGCCGCCTGGTCTACAGCACGGACGGCGGCATCATCAAGGAACAGACCCAGTCCCCATCCGCTTCCCCCTTCCCCGCCGACGGCGTGGTGCGCATCCGGCGCGAGACCAAGGGGCGCAAGGGCGCCGGCGTCATCAGCATCCACGGCGTACCGGCCGAACAGCAGAAGGCCATCGCCACCCTGCTCAAGAAGAAGTGCGGTACCGGCGGCGGCCTGAAAGAGGGGATCATCGAGATCCAGGGGGATAAACGGGACCTGATCAAGGCCGAGCTGGAGAAGGCCGGTTTCAGCGTCAAGCTGGTGGGCGGCTGACCCACTTGTCTGGCGGATGATTTTTCCCTAGAATGCCCGCTCCCATCGAGGGGGAGTAGTCTCGCAGCCCGATCCCAAACCGGTTTGCGACCCTGATCAACATGCTTGGTGCCAACTCACCATGGTCAGGGTGATCCATCTAATCCGTGGATTTGACAAGACCTTTGACGGGCCAGTGCCAATACCGGGGACGGATGGCGCAGGCTTGTCTCAGGTATAACAATTCCGTCCCCCGGTCATTTTTATGGAAGCCCTGTTAACCTCAACCCTGAGCGTGGCTATCGCCGAGATCGGCGACAAGACCCAGCTGCTGGCGTTGCTGCTCATCTGTCGTTTTCGCAAGCCCTGGCCCATCATAGCCGGCATGCTGGCGGCGACCCTGCTCAACCACGCCGGCGCCGCCTGGCTTGGCGAGTTCATCAGCCGCTGGCTGGATCCCAAGGTGATGACCTATCTGGTCGCCGGCTCCTTCATTGCCATGGCGGCCTGGATCCTGGTGCCGGACAAGATGGACGACGAGGAGAGCCCGCTCGACAAGTACGGCCCCTTCATGGCCACCTTCGTGCTCTTCTTCATCGCCGAGATAGGCGACAAGACCCAGATAGCCACCGTCTTGCTGGCGGCCAAATATGACTCTCTGGTGCAGGTCATCACAGGCACCACCCTCGGCATGATGCTGGCCAACGTGCCCGTGGTGCTGCTCGGCAAGCTGGGCGCCGACAAGCTGCCGCTCAAGGGGATCCGCATCGCCTGCGCCATCCTGTTTGTGGGCCTTAGGGGGGGGGTCAGCACCCTGATCTTCGCCTGACACAAACCGGCCCGGAAGGCGGCGAGGCAAGCGTGAGCACTTGCCTACCCCGCCCAGTGCCGGTACCCATGTCGCGTCATCCCAAGCCAGCCCCGCCTCTATTCGAACAGGCGGGGCTTTTTGTTGCCCGCCAGCGGCCGATGCCTGCGGCCCCCTGCCGGCTGTCGCACGCCCGCACACGGGGAGTGTCCCGCAGTGCCATGACGGTGGCATAATGCGGCAAACCTCATGGAGCATCCCATGCACTTCACCTCAAGACAGACGCTGCTCGACTGGGTCAGACGCGGACGCCTCGCCCAGGCGCACCTGCCCGCCGCCCTCGCCCTGTGCGAGCTGCCACCCGGCCCCGCCCGCTGGCAATGGTTGTTCGATCGCCTGCTGCTCTGGCTCGGCAGCCTGTGCCTGGGCGCCGGTCTGGTGTTCTTCGTCGCCTTCAACTGGCAGGAGCTGGGTCGGATCGAACGCCTCGCCCTGCTGGAGCTGCCCCTGCTCGCCATGCTGGTGCTGCTGTGGCGCAAGCCCCTGGCCGATACGCCTCACCAGGCGCTGCTGCTGGCCGCCGCGCTCAATATCGGTGCCCTGCTGGCCCTGGTGGGCCAGACCTACCAGACCGGCGCCGATCCCTGGCAGCTGTTCGCCACCTGGGCCCTGATGCTGCTGCCGCTGGCGGCGCTCGGCATGAGCCCCTTGCTGTGGACCCTGAGCTGGCTGCTCGGCCAGCTGGCGCTGGTGCTCTACTGGCGACTCGGGCTGTTCAACTTCTTCTTTGCCTTCGATGAAGAGGGGCTGGGCTGGTGTCTGACCCTGCTCAACGCCGCCCTCTGGGGCCTGCTGTTGCTGGCACCGGCCCGCTGGCGCTTGATGTCAAGCTGGCTGCCGGGTCTGGCCGCCGGCCTCGGCGTCACCCTGCTGGCGTTGCTGGCGCTGTTTGATGCCGCCTCCCCCTGGGTCTGGCCCGCCTGGATCGCATGGCTTGGCGCCGCCTATCTGCGCTGGCACCACAGATTTGTCGCCGGGCTCGCCATGGGCTGCCTGAGCCTGATCGCCGTGATCCTGGCGGCCCTTGGCAAGTGGATGGAGCCCGACGTGGACGGCTTCCTGCTGCTGAGCCTGATTGCCATCGGCCTCTCGGTCGCGGCCAGCCGCTGGCTGCAACAGCAACGGAGGTCCTATGCATAAGCAAGGCATCTGGCAAGTCCGCCAGGAGGAGGCAACATGGCTGATCTGACCCCCTGGCAGCGGCTGCAACAGGCCGAACTGGTGGAAGGGGACGTCCCCAATGATACCCAGCCCCACTGGTCGAGCCGCTTCCTGCTCGGCATGGTGGGCTGGATCGCCGCCCTCTTCCTGCTGTTCTTCCTGTTCATGTCGTTCTCGCAGCTCACCCGGGATGCCAACAGCGCCCTGGTGATGGGCAGCGTGCTGATGACCATCGCCTATGGCCTCAACCGCTTCGCCCAGCGCAGCGATTTGTGGGACCAGTTCGTGCTGGCGCTGGCGCTGGCCGCCGATGCCTGGCTGCTCTATGGCCTCATCGATCAGATTGACCCGCACTCGGCGCCGCTCTGGCTGGGGCTGGCTCTGCTGTCGCTGGCCATCGCCGCCCTGTTCGAACACTGGCTGATCCGGCTGTTTCACAGCTTCGCCGCCGCCATACTGCTCACCCTTGGGCTGGCTTGTCTCGGCCTGCAACTGCTGGCCCTGCCGCTGGTGATGGCGGCCGTCACCCTCTGCTGGCTGCAGGCGGAGCGTCAGCCCGTCCACCATCAACTCTACGAATCCCTCACTCTGGGGCTGGCGCTCTCCCTGCTGGTGCTGGGGCGCCTGCACCACCCGCTGTGGGACGGGGGCGCCAGCATGCTCGACGAGCTGGGCCACTCCCGCCTGCCGCTCTGGCTCAATCCCCTGCTCTGCGCCGCCCTGCTGCTCGGGGTCATGATCCGGCTCAAGCTGCCGCTGCTGTATGGGCTGCCGCTGGTGCTGATCAGCGCCCTCATCCCCGGCATGGGGGCCGGCGCCCTGGTGCTGGTGCTCGGCTTTTATGCCGGCAGCCTGGGGCTGATGACGCTGGCGGGCCTGCTGCTGCTCGGCTTTGGCTCCCTCTATTACTACGATCTGGGGCTGACCCTGATGACCAAATCCTGGCTGCTGCTGGGCTCGGGCGCCCTGTTGCTCGGCACCCGCCAGCTACTGAAGATCCTCAATGGGAGGACGCCATCATGAGACGGCTTGGACTACTGCTGACCGGCCTCGCCATACTGGCGGGCATCAACTTCACCGTCTGGCGTTACGAGCACGCCATCAGCAGCGGCGAGGTGGTGCTGCTCAGGCTGGCGCCGGTCGACCCCCGTTCCCTGATGCAAGGGGATTACATGCGGCTGAACTACGACATTGCCCGCCAGCTCGGCGCCCGTCGCGACAGCGAGCGCGCCAATGGCGGCGATACCCTGGTGATCCGCCTCGACGGGCAGCAGGTAGCCAGCTGGGTCGAAGGCGGCAAGCCCGCGCAACTGGCACCGAATGAGCGGCTGCTGCAGGTGCGCCTAAGCGACAACCAGTGGCTGATCGGCCCCGACGCCTTCTTCTTCGAAGAGGGCACCGGCGAGCAGTACGAGACGGCGCGCTACGGCGAGTTTCGGCTGCAAGCGGATGGAAAGGCGCTGCTGGTCGGGCTGCGTGATGAAGAGTTCAAGCTGATGGGAACCAGCAGGGATCGTTGGTAAGTACTGGCAATCTCAGGCTTTTTTACCCACACTTGCGCAGAGGATCGCCGGTTTCACGCCAAGGATGGGCTCATGAGGATAAGGTTGTGCTGTTATCTGCTGCTGATGTCGTGCCTGGGTTCGGCGCAGGCAGATCTCGCCAGGCTGGAGTACCTGACCGAGGAGTATCCCCCCTACAACTTCAGCGATGAGGCCGGCCAGCCCAGCGGGCTGGCGGTCGAGTTGCTGCAGATGGTCTGGCAACGCAGCGGCACGCCTGCCCAGCCCATCCGCATCCTGCCCTGGGCGCGGGGCTACTACCTGCTGACCCAGAAACCCAATGTGGTGCTCTTCTCCACCGCCCGCACCGACACCCGCGACCCCCTGTTCAAATGGGCCTGCCCCATCGGCTACTCCGAATACATATTGCTGGCCCACAAGCAGCGCCACATCAGCCTGAGCTCTGCCGAGCAGATGAACGCCTACCGGATCAGCGCGGTGCGGGCCGATGCCTCCGAGCAGTTGCTGCTCAACCGGGGCATGGATGAGACCCGCATCATACCGGCCAACCGGCTGAGCCAGGCCCTGCGCATGCTGGTGTCGGGCCGCGCCGATCTGCTGGCCACCAGCAAGCTGGCGGGCTATGACGCCATCAAGGCGCTGCAGCTCAAGGCCGACGACTTCAATGTGGCCCTGGTGCTGGATGCCGAGGAGCTCTGCTACGCCTTCAGCCGTCAGGTGGACGACGGCGTGATCAAGCAGTTCCAGCACGCCCTGACCCAGGCACTGGCCTCGCCGGAGTTTCAGCGCCTGCGGCTCCAATACCTGCCCGCCCCCTGAACCCAACGCGGCCTGGGTTCGCATCTCCTTGATTTAAACCCTGATCTGATTGGCGAATTATCACGATTTGGTAACACTTGAGGATGAAGCAACACCCCATCAGGATGGCCAAGATGAAAAAATGGATTGGAATAGCCGCGCTCATGTTTACCGCCATCACCCAGGCCAGCCCTGAACTTGGCAAGCTGCACTACCTCACCGAAGAGTACAAACCCTACAACTTCTCCAACGAAGCCGGCGCCCCCACCGGCCTCGCCGTCGAGCTGCTGCATCAGGTGTGGCAGAAGACCAACACCCCGGCCCAGACCATCACCATCATGCCCTGGGCGCGGGGCTACTACCTGCTGACCCAGAAACCCAATGTGGTGCTCTTCTCCACCGCTCGCACCGAGGCGCGGGATCCGCTGTTCAAGTGGGCCTGCCCCATCGGCTATGCCGAGATAGTGCTGATGGGGCTGGCCAAGAGCCCGCTCACCCTCACCAAGCTGGAAGATGCCCAGCAGTACAACATAGGGGCGGTACGGGCCGACGTGGGGGAGCAGCTGCTGCTCAACAACGGCTTTGACGAGCAGAAGATCATGACCGCCAACCGCCTGCCCCAGGCGCTCAAGATGCTCACCTCCGGCCGGGTCGACCTCATCTCCACCAACAAGACCACCATGATGGATCTCATCGCCACCCAGCAGCTGGATCCCGCTCAATTCAAGGTGGCCTGGATGCTGAGCTCGGAGCAATTCTGCTTCGCCTTCAGCCACCCGGTCAGCGACGAGCTGGTCAAGGAGTTCCAGAACGGTCTGACCCAGGTGCTGGCCAGCAGCGAATTTCAGCAGATCCAGGGCAAGTACTTCCCCGCCCGCTAACCGGGTTGAGCAAGACAAGGGGCCCAGCGGGGCCCCTTGTTTTTGCCGGTTGGCGCCGTCAGATCTGTGTGCGGCGCAGACGCTTGACCGCATACATGCTGGCATCGGCCAGCCGCAGGGCCTCGTCGATCGAGGTATTGGCCGGCTCTATGGCCACGACTCCCACGCTGGCACCGGGATAGTGCAGCACGCGGGAAGGCAATGGCAGCTGCACCTGGCTGCACTCGCACAAGCGGCGCTGAAAGCCCTGCACCGCCGCCTCCAGCGTCTCTTCACCGCACAGCGGCCCCACGCCCACGGCAACAAATTCGTCGCCCCCCACCCGCGCCAGCAGATCGCCGTCGCGCAGCACGCTCGAGAGCGCCCTCGCCACTGTCTGCAACAGCAGATCGCCGGCAGCATGGCCGTGGGTGTCGTTGATGGCCTTGAAGCCGTCGAGATCGATAAAGGCGAGCAGCAGCGGATGTTCGACCCGCTCCGCGAGGGAAAACAGGCGGTTGAGCTCGTGCATCAGTGCCCGCCGGTTGGGCAGACCGGTCAGGGGATCGCTCAGCGCCTGGCTCGACAGCTCCTTGTTGGCCCGCTGCAACTGCAAGAGCAGTTGCTCCCGCTCCACCAGCTCGGCGATCAGCCGGGCAAAGAAGGCAAGCAGATGATCCGAGCCTGCGACCAGCGGCTTGTGCTCGGCGCTGGCGGCGCACAGAGTGCCATAGAGGGAGCCGGAGGGGGTCAGCACGGGACAGCTCAGATAGGTGCGAATGCCGAGCGCCCGCGCCGCCTGGGAATCCCCCCAGCAGCTCGCCACATCGTCGGTATAGAAGCGCCCCTCATCGAGGGCCCGGCGGCAGAGGGCATCCCCCCAGGCCACCGAGCCCCCCTCGGGGATCTGCAGCTCGGCCGTGTTGTGGGCATAGCGGATATGTTGGATGTCGTGACCCAGGTCTATCTCGGTCAGATAGGTGGACTCGAGCCCGGTGACCGTCTCTAGCATCTCCAGCAGCGGGCGGGTCAGACTCTCCAGATCCCGCGCCTCGGTCACCTGCAGCGACAACGTCTGCAATATTCTGTCCATGCACACCTCCCTGCTTGCATGTCGATTACTGAAACGATAGCCAACCCCTGGGCCCCTTCACAAGCAAGGCCGGGGCCTGATGCCGACTAAATGTGCCACCCTGCTCGCAGTCGTCGCCAGACGGCGCCAGCGGGCAGCCAGACCGGCTGCATAAGAGCCCGCTGCCTTGCCATGGGGTGAGCAACAGACCGCCGAGGGGCCAATGCACCAGATGCCCTCTCCTGCCCCCTTGCCCAGCCCGCAGCTTGGCTTGGCTTGGCTTGGCTTGGCTTGGCTTGGCACGGATGGTGGTGCAGATCTGGCGCACCCCGGCAGCGCACGGCCACCAGCCCAGCACCACACTTGGCGAAGCGCCAACACTCACGTCACTCGCCGCCCTGTGGCCAAGGCTGCACAGCAACCTTGAGCCGGCTCAAAAAACTATTTAATTCTGACACTTGCATCACTAATTCAATGGAATTCCATGGATCGGGCCGAGACGGCTCCGTAAGATAACCAAGGTGCCTGTTGGCCCCCTGGTTGCCTCTGATGGTCAACAGCGCATTGTGGTAGCGACAGCCAGGGGCGGTAGCAACTGTCGCGGATAGAGAGGGAGTGTGTGCCTGCAAGCCGCCCCGTTTGGCCCAACGCCCGATACGACTCGGGGCTATCAGGTTATTTGACCCGCATCAGGCGATGGCGGATGTCACCCAGCTCGAACTGGATCACCTGAGCGCGCTGCATGGCATCGACCCGCTGCAGCATGTCGGCGTTGTACTGCTTGCGCCGCATCCACTGCATGGGCTCCTCGAAACTGCCTTCATTGACGATAAAGGTATCCGTGTAGGTGTCGTTCACTATGCTGACCACCCAGATGCGCTGCTGAAACTCCGAGAGTTCGGCAAAGAGCGCGGCCCCGCGGGTCGCGAGCCAGCGCCCTGCCCGAGTGATCCTGTTTTTACTGTCGACTAGCCGGTTTGCCATAACTGATAAGGGTTGGATAAGAGGAAAGTTCGGCATCCTAGCATCTAGGGGGACGGGGCACCAAGCAACGGGAGTGCGCCTCTCCCACCACTGGACGAGGCGCAGGGTGCAATAAGCCTGTAGGGTCGATTAGCGAAGCGTAATCGTCCGCGGCAACAATCCCCTCTTCCCTTGCGGGAGAAAGGTAGGGTGCCAATAAGCGTGTAGGGTCGATTAGCGAAGCGTAATCGTCCGCGGCAACAGTACCCTCTCCCCTTGCGGGAGAGGGTTAGGGTGAGGGGTTGGGTAACGTCATTGCTTGGTGCAATGTCGCCCAACGCCTGAATGGCATGGCTTCGCCATGCAGGACACGAGGGCGCTGCCCTCGACGGGGTTTCGCCGCCGCTGCGCGGCTTGGCGAGTGACTTTTCTTTGCGTGGCCAAAGAAAAGTCACCAAAAGAAAGGCCACCCCCACTTGTTCGCCCTCCTGCGTCGGGTTCCCTCGGTTCACCCGTTTGTCCTACGGCACGCGCCGATGGGCCATCCCTGGCCCAGCGGCGCTCGCTCGGCATCCTGCCTCGCGGCCTGGACAAACGGGCTCACCTCGGCGAACAACAGGGGGCAACCCGAGACCCCGAGACCCCGAGACCAGACTGTCTCACCGATGCAATAAGTGAAATCAGCTTAGTTCCATGGGTGAAAAGTGAATTTGAATACAGCAACAAGCAGCACACCGCCCTATTGGGGCATGGTCTTATTTTTAAGACCAGATAGTGAGGATTTCACTGTGGTAACACTTTATTTCTCGATCGCCCGATTACGCTTCGCTAATCGAACTTACAATTTGCACTTAAGTTAAGAGATTACAAAATGATTATTGGTGTATTTTTGAAGCACATTAAAGCATACAAAGGAATCTCATTCATTCCGATTGGTTCAAAGTATGGTTTCGTTTCATATGTGGGAGAAAATGGTGTTGGTAAAAGTTCCATCCTAGAAGCACTAAATTCATTCTTTAACGACAAACCATATCCTATAAATAAGGATGGAAAACGAGATGGATTAACCACAGCCGGAAACGAACCATTTATATCGCCTATATTTTTAATCAAAAAGACTAAAGTGCCACGACAAAAGAAGGAGTTTGAGAAGATAAGCAAATACTTCTGGGAGGTACAGAAAAATACATTACATAGTGGGGTTAGAGGCTCCATGAATGACTTCTTTGAAATCAGGAGTCAGTTATTAGAGCAGAAAGGAATATCCATTGACTCTCATTACCTAATAGTTGCTGGTGAGTCGGAGATACAGTCTAACGTACCACGGTTATATTTTGCCAGTTTCCATGGTGAGGAAAGTTTCCTTTCATATATGCTGGATGAAGAAAAAGTCAATAGCGATCCCCATGAAAAACGAGAAACAACAAGCAATAGAAAAGAAAAACTATCTAAACTACTATCTAATTCTGATTGGAAGAAATTTCATGGTGAGTTAAAAGGTCTTTATTCCTTCATATATTTCCCTGTAGAAATAGAGGTTGAAAGCTTTACAAAAATTGAAACTACAGAAATGCAGAAGGTTTTTGATAAAAAGTTAAAGGCTGAAATAGAAAAATCATTAAACACGGTTAACTTCAATAATCAAGGGGGGATTAATAAAACACTAGGTAATTTTGTATCTGAAATTGAAGTAATACTAGAAAAAGAATATTGCTATCATACAGGGCAAGATCGAAACAATTCAGTAACCAAGGCGGATCTAGTAAATAAGATCTTAGAAGTTTATTTTCAAAAAAGAGTTCTGCATAGAAGAAGCGGGGATTCGTTAACAAAAGTTAATGAACTAAGCGCAGGTGAAAAAAGGCAAGCATTAATAAATTTAGTTTATGCTTTTCTAAAAAGAAACTCTGAAAGAGATAGAATGGTCATTATAGGGATAGATGAACCCGAAAACTCACTACACACATCATTATGCTATGAACAATTTGAAAAATTAAAGGAAATATCCACCAGCAATCAAATTTTAGTGACAACTCACTGGTATGGTTTTCTGCCAATTATAAGTAAGGGCCATAGCCACTTTCTTACTCAGGTCGATAAAAAGATACTTTTTGAAAGCTTTGACCTATATGACTATAGATCACAACTAAAAAAAGAAATTGAAGCATCTAGAAATACACTCCCCAAAGACTGCACCCTTAAAAGTACATATGATTTAGTTCAATCTATATTTTATTCATTGAAAATGTCCACACCATATAACTGGATTGTTTGTGAAGGTGTAAGTGAAAAAATTTACTTTGAAAGTTTTTTTAAAGAAGAAATTGAAAACAAAAACCTTAGAATATTACCAATGGGAGGGCAATCAAAAGTAATTAGATTGTATAAATATTTAGAAATTCCCATGGCAGAAGAAAATACCAATGGAAAAGTTTTCTGTTTAATCGATACAGACAACACAAGATGCGAAGAAATCAATGCCGGCAGTAAAACCTTAAAAATAAGACGCCTAAGCAACAAGGGCGAAATAGAAAAAACTCATTTATTGCCGTTAGTGCACTCCGATACATATAAAACAGATATAGAGCAAGCCCTTAACCCTATCATTTTCTCCATTACTTTAAAGACCATGCAGGCAACCGAAGACCTAAGGGACATACAAGCAATCAACCGCAATGGAAATACAGACTTTATAAAAAACTTAAAAAACCTTAAACTCGAAGAGTTTTTCCATTCAAATGATGGTGAAAATAAGATTATTTTCGCAGAAAAGTATATTGAAGCATCCACCAACTATGAAGAAGATTTCGATGGTGCAGATGTTACTCCTGAATGGATTAAAGAAATAAAACAATTTTTCCAGTAAAAAATGCAGCCTTAAGCTGCAGTTTTTCTATTTTTCAAATTTTCTTCCACTCAAACCAGTACCCGATTCGGCCAACGGCTTGGCATCTACTGCGAGATAGGCTGTCAGTTAACAATTAAGGCTACGGGCAGGCATGGTATTGTTCCCCCTGCAAACCGCCGAGTCGAGTTCAACGGGTCAGGAGCGCCATCAGGGATGATGGCGCAGTCGCAGTCGGCACAGGGATGTGCCGTCTGCGGCGCTCCGTCCGACCCGTTGGACGAGACGAGGGAACCCGCGAAGCGGGCGGTTTGCCGGGGGAAAAGACTTTTGGTGACTTTTGGTCTTTCAAAAGTCACTCGCCCCAGCCCGAAGGGCGGGCGAAACCCCGTCGAGGGCAGCGCCCTCGCATCCTGCATGGCGAAGCCATGCTATCCAAGGCGTTGGATGGCATTCAGCCGGGGAATGACATTAGATCCCCTCACCCTGACCCTCTCCCCCAAGGGGAGAGGGGATCAGACCGAATGCCACCGAGGCTTAGCGGGAAAGGCCACAAACAAAAACCGCAGCCCAAAGGCTGCGGTTTTTTTATTGGCTCAACCCGTCGGCACCAACAGAGCAACCGGCCTTAGGCGCGGCGCCAGCTGGTTTTGCCGGCGCTGTCTTCCAGCACGATACCCATCTCGGTGAGACGGGCTCTGGCGGCGTCGGCGGCGGCCCAGTTTTTGTCGGCGCGGGCCTGATTGCGCTGGGCGATCAGCTGCTCAATTTCGGCCACTTCGTCATCGGCGTCATTGCCCTTGAGGAAGGCGTCCGGGTCTTGCTGCAGGATGCCGAGCACGGCGCCCAGTTCGCGCAGACGGGCACCCAGGCCAGCGGCGACGGTGATGTCTTCGGCCTTCTGGCGGTTGATCTCGCGCACCAGATCGAACAGGGCCGAGTAGGCTTCCGGGGTGTTGAAGTCGTCGTCCATGGCTTCCTTGAAGCGGGCCACCTGCTCGTCACCACCGGCGGCGGCAGCCACCGGCAGGTCGCGCAGGGCTGTGTACATGCGCTCCAGCGCGGCGCGGGCTTGCTTGAGGTTATCTTCCGAGTAGTTGAGCTGGCTGCGGTAGTGGCCGGACATCAGGAAGTAACGCACGCTCTCGGCATCGTAGTGAGCCAGGACGTCTCGGATGGTGAAGAAGTTGCCAAGGGATTTGGACATCTTCTCTTTATCCACCATCACCATGCCGCTGTGCATCCAGGTGTTGACGTAGTCACCACCGTGGGCGCAGCAGGACTGGGCAATTTCGTTCTCGTGGTGCGGGAACTGCAGATCCGAGCCGCCGCCGTGGATGTCGAAGTGGTTGCCAAGGTGCTTGGAGTTCATGGCGGAGCACTCTATGTGCCAGCCAGGACGGCCCGGGCCCCAGGGGCTTTCCCAGGTCGGCTCGCCGGGCTTGGACATCTTCCACAGCACGAAGTCGAGCGGGTTGCGCTTGGCATCCACCACGCCCACGCGGGCACCGGCTTGCAGCTGCTCCAGATCCTGGCCCGAGAGCTTGCCGTAATCGGCGTAGGAGTCGACGATGAACATGACGTCACCGTTGTCGGCCACGTAGGCGTGATCCTGCGCGATCAGGCTCTCAACCAGCTCGATGATTTCACTGATGTGCTGGGTGGCGCGGGGCTCGACGTCCGGGCGCACCATGCCGAGGGCATCAAAATCCTGGTGCATGTCGCCGATCAGGCGCTCGGTCAGATCGTCACAGGTGACGCCGGTCTCGGCGGCGCGCTTGATGATCTTGTCATCCACGTCGGTGACGTTGCGCACGTAGTTGAGCTGATAACCGCAGTAACGCAGGTAACGGGCCACCACGTCGAAGGCGACGAAGGTGCGACCGTGGCCGATATGACAGTGATCGTAGATAGTGACGCCACACACATACATGCCCACCTTGCCCGGGTGGATAGGTTTGAATTCTTCTTTTTGACGAGTGAGTGTGTTGTATATCTTCAGCATCTTATGACCACTGCCTGTGAGTAAAATGGCCTGCCATTCTACCCGCATCCGGTGGAGAAAACGAGGCAGAAAACAGGGCGGATCCGGCCTCACAGCCATGTCAACGCTATGCCAGACGACCACTATGGGCTAGAATTGCCACCACTTTATGCCATAGCCCATGCAACAAGCTGCGAGCCGCTTATCTGCCCGCGCAACTTTTGCCCAAAGAATGAAAGGACATATCATGGTTACTCTGCACACCAATCACGGCGACATCACTCTGACCCTGAACGCGGAAAAAGCCCCGGAAACCGTGGCCAACTTCCTGCAATACTGCCGTGACGGTCACTACGACAACACCATCTTCCACCGCGTCATCGACGGCTTCATGATCCAGGGCGGCGGCTATGCCCCTGGCTTTGAAGAGAAAGAGACCCGCGCCTCCATCAAGAACGAAGCGGCAAACGGTCTGTCCAACAAGATTGGTACCGTCGCCATGGCCCGCACCATGGAGCCGCACTCTGCCAGCGCCCAGTTCTTCATCAACGTGAACAACAACGACTTCCTCGATTTCAAATCCGCCACCACCCAGGGCTTCGGCTACTGCGTCTTCGGTGAAGTGACCGCCGGCATGGACGTGGTCAACAAGATCAAGGGCGTCAAGACCGGCAACGCCGGCCGCATGCACCAGGATGTACCGGTAGAGGACGTGGTGATCACCAAGGTGACCCTTGCTGACTGATCTCTGCCTTCTGCGAGATGAACTGACTGCGGCCCCGGCCGCAGTTTTTCCATCTGCACTTGCCACGGGCCCGAACTGGCGCCGCCTCGACTATCTGGCCCACGGCAACGGGCGCCAGCGCGCGGCCCACGCCCTGCTCACCGGCACGCCCCTGTGGCGCGAGTTGCAAAGCCAGTGTCTGGATGTGGCGCTGGTGAGCACCCTGGCCATCGGGCTCGACCGGCCCGGCAGCGATCTCGACATCCTCTGCCAGCATGCAACGCCTTCGGTACTAGCCACCCAATTTGCCGAACTGGGCTGGCAGCGCCGCGCGCTGGGCAGCGACATCTGGCTGCTGGAGCAGACCCTGACCGATGCCGATGGCCGCAGCTGGCCCATCGAGCTCTATGTCACCCCGGCGCGGGTCGAGACCCTCAACGGCTGGCGCCACCTCAGCCTGATGGCCGCCCTGATCGAGCACTTTGGCCACGCTTTTTACCGCACTCTGCTCGCCCTGCGCCTGCAGCAAGGGCTGAAAGGGGAAGCGGCCATCTGCCGCCTGCTGAAATTGTCCGGCGATCCCTATCAGGCGCTGTTAACCCTGGAAGGCCGCAACCTTGACCAGTTTGACTGGCACCCTCACCCTATGACCCATACAGCCAGAATCGGGGCACCTCGCACGCCATCATGAGCACCCTCTTTATCAGTGACATTCACCTGTGCAGCGATCGGCCCGACATGACGGCCGCGCTGGTGCACTTTCTGGAGCACGACGCACCCGGTGCCGACGCCCTCTATGTGTTGGGAGATCTGTTTGAATTCTGGATTGGTGACGACGATCCCAATCCGCTCCACCAGCAGATCGCAGAGGCCTTTGCGGCCCTGAGCCAGCAGGGGGTGCCCCTCTATTTCATTCACGGCAACCGTGACTTTATGTTGGGCCAGCAGTTTGCCAAGCGAGCTGGCATGACCCTGCTCGGCGACCCTTGTGTCATCGAGCTCTATGGGGAGCGGGTGCTGCTGAGCCACGGCGATCTGCTCTGCACCCAGGATGAGGGATATCAGAAGTATCGCCGCATCACCCAGTTCAAGTGGCTGCGCTGGCTGTTCTTGCGGTTGCCGCTGAGCCGCCGTCAGGCCATCGCCCACAAGATCCGTGGCCAAAGCCGGATGGAGAAAACCGTCAAACGCCAGACCATCATGGATGTCACCCCGGCCGCCGTCGACGAGATGCTGCGCCAGCATGGCTGCAACACCATGATCCACGGCCACACCCACAGGCCCGCCATCCACGACTTCAGCCTCGACGGTCAACCCGCCCGCCGCATCGTGCTGGGAGACTGGTTCGAGCAGGGATCCGTGCTGGTGTGCCGCCCCGGCGAGCAACGCCTCGAAGTGCGGGCCCTGCAAGGGGCTGATGCCTGAGCGACCGTTGGCGAACAACAGCGGCAAACGGCCATGAAAAAGGCGGGATCATCCCGCCTTTTTGCTTTTTCTCTGCGCCCAGCCAAGCGCCTTTCGAGCATCGTGCGCCTTACATCACATTCATCTGGCCGGCATAGAGGATGAAGTAACGCAGCAGCAGTATCCCCACCAGACTCAGGCTGCAGATGAGCGCCAAGCGGGCTGGCTGGTGCGCCCGCTTCTTGCCGCCAAGCAGCCCCAGCGACTGGGGCAGCACTATGCCAAGGCCTATCACCCCGAACCAGAACACCTGGGACCAGAAACCACCGCCGATCGCCGCCCACATGGCGACCTCTCGCTGACCACCACCGAAGTAGAGGCCGATGAAGAAGCAGACCAGCAGGAAGATTTCGATGGCCACTATGGGCCGCTCGAACCTGTGCACGAAACTCACCCCCTGGCTGTGGCCGTCCTCCCGAAACAGGGTCACCGCCAGCAAGATGGTAGAGGCCACCCCCGAGCTGATGCCGGAGACCAGAAACAGCGCCGGCAGGATCGGGTTGTTGAGCATGGGGTAGGTCTTGAGGGCGGAGAGCAGAAAGCCGGTGTAGGCCCCGAGCAACACCGCCAGCAGCAACAACAGCGGTGCCAGCAAGCGCTCGATGCGGGCGAGCCAGCCAATCAGGGTATCGACAAAGGCGAACTTGTCCGCCAGCAGCTGCCGACGCAGCGCCGCGATCTCGACTCTGAACACCACCGCCAGCCAGGCGAACAGCACGGCCATGTAGATCTGGAACAGCATGACCCCCATCGACATGACGGAGTCGAACTGGTAGTGGAACATCAGCTTCCAGAAGGTCCAGGGCCGGGCCAGATGGAAGATAAGGATCAGGAGCCCCAGGATCACCGAGAGCGGTGCCAGTATGGCGGTCGCCCTGATGATGCCGCTCTCGCTGCCGGCCCCCTGGCGCCGCAGCAGCACCGAGAGGGTCGCCGAGCCTGCCGAGATACCGAGCAGGAACAGGTAGATGGCGATGGGACCATCCCACACCAGGGAGTCGAAATGGAATGCGTCATGCCACATGGTGCTTCCCTCCCGTCAGCCGGTCTGCGTCATACGGATGAAATGGGATCATGACTTCACCTCCCCTTTCGGCACCCGGTACATCTTGGGCGAGGTGCCGAGGAACTGTTTGTAGCGATAAGTGGTCTCCTGCACCAGCCGCCTGGCGATGGGGCTTTGGGGATCGTCCAGATTGCCGAACACCAGCGCCCTGGTGGGACATGACTCCACGCAGGCCGGCTGCTTGCCGTTGGCCAGGTTGGTCTTGCGGCAAAAATCACACTTGTCGGCGACGCGGGTGACCGGGTTGATGAAACGCACCTGATAGGGGCAGGCCGCGAGGCAATAGCGACAGCCGACGCAGAGATCGGGATTGATGTCGACTATGCCATCCTCGGCCCGGATGTGGGAGGCACCGGTCGGACAGACGTGCACGCAGGGGGCGTTGTCGCAGTGCTGGCAGGATTTGCGAAAGAAGCGGTACGCCTGCACCGGATACGCCCCCACGGGGCCGCTGCGCAGGATCTGCAGCCGGGCGACCCCTGCTGGCACCTGGTTCACCTCGCGGCAGGCGTCCATGCAGACGGTACAGCCGATGCAGGCCGTCTCGTCGTGGATCATGCCGTAGCGTACCCCCTCTATGGTCATGCTGTTGGCGAGGGCACGGTGCGAACCTGTCATCAGGATCAGGGCGCCGGCACTCATGCCCACCATGAATTCGCGACGGGTCGTGCTCATGCGCCCTCCTTGACGGCAGCCTGCTGCCTGGCCTCATGCTGCTTGCTGTGGCAGTCGACGCACAGCTTGATGCGGGACTTCTCGGGGATGCCGACCATGGGCTCCCTGGCCGGGTGCAGCTGGTGGCAACTGGTGCAGCTCACCCGGGTGGCGTGCACATCGTGGGCCCACAATGCCTTGCGCAGATCGTCCGGCTCATGGCAACTCATGCAGACGCCGTTCTGCTGGCTGAGGGGAAACGCCTCGTTGCCAAAGCGCATCACATCGACCATGCCGCCGCGCTGTTTGCGGTGATCGGCCGACGCATTGCCGTGACAGTTGGTGCAGGTGACCTGTTCACCCGTGTTGGGGTTGGTGACGCTGCCGTGCTTGCCGTGCATCCCCTCCTCCCCGTCGTGACACTTGTCGCACTTGGCAAAACGGGCAGCCGCTTTCCTGGCGGCGGCCTTTTTCTTCTCCGCCTTGGCCTGACGTTCGGCCAGAGTCGGCTGATCGGCCGGCGCGGCCTGAGTATTGGTAGCCTGTGTGTTGGTGGTCTGGGTGTCGGTAGCCGGGGCCACCTCGGCCCTGGCAAACTGGGTGGTGCCCAGGCAGAGGCAGCCGAGCAGCAGCCACTTGATGACATCTTTCATAGGAAACTCCGGATCAGGGACACCCGGCGGGTGTCATCTCCCCCAGTGCGCAAAAAAGGAGCTGACAACAGCTCCTTTGACGGTCATGACCGGGTAGCAGGAGCACACCCCGCCGGCGGGCGGCAGGGTGGCTGCGTCAATGGGAGTGGGTGCAGCGACGGTTACTGCTGGCTCGCGTAGTACTCGGCCAGGGCCTTGAGGTCCGCATCGCTCATGGCGATGATGGCCTTGTTCATCTTCTCGTCGTTGCTGCGCTTGCCGGCCTTGAACTCCTGCAGCGAGGTCAGCAGGTAGCCCTTGGGCTGACCGGAGAGGATGGAGGCTTCGTCTTCCACCACCGAGCCCCCTTCCGAGTGGCACTTCTTGCAGCCGGACTCTTCATGAAGCTTCTGCCCCGCCTTGGCCAGCGCCGCATCGAAGGGCTGCTTCATCGGCTTGTAAGGCAGCTCGGCATAGTGGGCCGCCAGCTCGTCGATCTGCTCGTCGCTAAGGCCCTTAACTATGTCGGTCATGTTCCCCTGCTCGCTGGTGTCACCGGTGACATGATTAACGGTCTTGGCAGGGCGCCCATCCAGGTAGGTGCGCAGCTGCTCGCTGAGGTTGGCCTCTGCCAGCCCGGCGATGGTCGGGATGTCGTTATGGGTGCTGATCCCCTGACTTCCATGACATGAATTACATGTCTCCACCAAGGAATCCATGCTGGCATGTGCGGTGCCAATGGAGCCCAACAGTAACGACAATCCCAGCATTTCCAGTTTCATACTGCGTTTCATTTCTCATCCCTCGTGCAGAAAAGACCTAAAAATCTCAATCGAAACAGACATTTTTTTCTCTCAGCTTACTTTGAGATCCGTTTTTGAGACTTCGGTCAACGCCGGTTAATATATAAACCTTACAATTAAGATGGAAATTATTTATACCGTATTAAGTCCTCGTTTGACCCTTAAGTAGTATGTTTTTGGGAATTTTTTGACTTGGCTCATACATGGAACAATAAGTCCGATAAAAAAGGATAAAACAATGAAATACTGGAAAGTATTGGTGGCTGCAGCAATGGTGTTCGCCCTGTCGTCCTGTGGTGGCGGTGGCGACGGAAACGACAAGACAGATCCACCGCCCCCCCCGCCCGGTACCCCGGACTCGCTGATCATCTCGGCATCCACTCCCCAGTTAAACGAAAGCGGCCAACTCTCGGTGCAGTTCAGCGTCACCGACAAGCAAGGCAAGGGTTATGAACTGGGAACCACACTCCCCTCCTTCACCCTGACCAAGGTGATCCCCGGCCGTGACGCCGCGCGGCAAGACCCTGTCGTCTGGAAGAGCTTCATCTACAGCACCAAGAACAACCGGCCGACCGGTGAAAACAGCGGCAAGCTGGAACCCCTTGGCAATGGCCAGTACCGCTACACCTTCTCCTTCAATGCCACCACGGTGCGCGACCCTTATCCGAGCGATTCGCTGGACAACAACGGCTTGATCCGCTGGGATGAGGCAGCGACTCACCGCCTCGGCATCTACTTCGGTGGCAGCAACGACATTCCGGTCACCGACTATGTGCTGGACTGGGTGCCCGCCGGCACGGCGCCACTGCTGACCCGCGACATCCTGGAGCAGCAGAGCTGCGACAGCTGCCACATGAAGCAGCCAATCCACCACAGCAACCGCGCCGATCCCAAGCTCTGCGTCACCTGCCACAACGAGAGCGTGCCCGGCAGCGGGCGCGGCGATCTGACCACTCTGGTGCACAAGCTGCACGGCAATCTGGACCCGACCGCCACCAAGCTGGTGAGCCACTTCCCGCAGGATCCGCGCAACTGCGACACCTGCCACAAGGAGGTCACCCCGACCACGCCGAACGCCAACAACTGGCAACATGCCCAGGAGAAACCCTGCGGCGCCTGCCACGCGGACTCCACCACGGCGACCGGTTACGTCAGCCACATCAACGGCAAGATCAACAGCGGCACCCTCTGTACCCAGTGCCATGCGGAAGAGCCGGGCAACACCAAGTCCCCCAGCAGCGTGCACATGGGCTATCTCGCCAATGAAGCCGCCGGTCGCGACAAGCTGGTGTTCAAATTCGATGACGTGCGCTACGCGGCGCCCAACATAGAGGTCGAGCTGACAGTGACTGCCGATGGCAGCCCGGTCGAGACCATGGACGGGGTGCTCAAGTACATCAAGTACGGCGATCTGGCCAAGGCCCCCTACATCCTGGTCAACTGGGATCAGGGCAGCGGCTTCGAGCTGGCCTACACCAACCCGCAAACCTTCGTCACCGGCAACAAGATTGACTTCACCAAGTGCGAGAGCCAGGGCGGCGGCAGCTTCCTGTGCCGCAAAGAGGTGGGCAACGAGGTCACCGGCACCCTGGCGGCCACGGTCGCCGAGTTGCAGGTGTGCGTGGCCCGCAAGGCGGATCGCAACGGCGCCTTCGCCGCCGGGGATCTGCTCCCCTGCAGCAGCACCGCCAGCGCCCTCTCCTACGTGGCCATCAACCCGGCCAAGGCCTACTTCCGGGTCGAGGGCGGGGTCGACGGCAGCTATGTGCTCAAGGCGGGCGCGGATCTGACCTCCTGCAACGGCTGTCACAAGGATCTGGCCATCCACACCAAGGGGAACGCGGGCTCGGCCCACGCCTCCAAGGACTTTGCCCAGTGCACCAGCTGTCACAACGCCACCCGCAGCTCCTTCTACGCGGGCGTGCCGGGCGACCTCAAGTACCACGTGCACTCCTTCCACGCCTACGGTTCCCACCGCAGCGGGGACGCCACCTTCCCGGGCAAGCTGAACAACTGCGAGTCCTGCCACACCAAGGCGCAATACAACCTGCCCAACCAGCAGAACGAGCGTCCCTCCCTGGTGAGCACCACGGCAGACAACAAGCAACCCAAGTTCTTCAGCCCGACCCTGGTGGTCTGTGCCAGCTGCCACCTCAAGTCGCCGCTGGGTCTGGTCAAGCCGGACACCCCGGTCGCCGGGGACGAGTGGGCAACCCACATGAAGAACAACGGCGCCATCTTTGGTGCAGACACGATAGAAGCCGCCACCGGGGTTGAACAGTGCGCGTCTTGCCATGCCGTCGGGCAGGAGCAGGGCGTCGACAAGGTTCACAAGGTGTATGACTTCCGTTGAGACCACCAGGCCAGGGGACTTGCCCCTGGCCCTCTGCCGTTGAAGGACACGATATGAAAATAACCACCCCGCAGTGGCTCCTGGCGGGTTTGCTGGCACTCAGTTGCCTGCCTGTCTGGGCCAAGAGTGATGCCCGGCCGGCGGCGGCCGATGCCGATCCCCGCCTGCAGGTCGAGGCCACCCTAGACCAGAAATTCGATCAGGGAAAATACTCCCCCAAGGGCGCCGATACCTGCCTCAAGTGTCACGATGCCGACTCGCGCAAGCCCGCCACCGGAATCTTCCACAATGTGCACGGCAACCTTGGCAACCAGAATGGCCCCATGGCGGACAAGCAGTGCGAAGCCTGCCACGGCCCCGCCGGCAACCACCCGCGCAACCCCCGCAAGGGGCAGCAGCGGGAACCCATGATCACCTTCGGCCCCGACTCGCCGGTCCCGGTGGAGAAGCAGAACAGCGTCTGCCTCTCCTGCCACACAGACGCCAAGCGGATGGGCTGGCATGCCAGCGCCCACGCGGTGGAGGATCTCTCCTGCACCAGCTGCCACAGCCTGCACCAGGCCAAGGATCCTGTGATGGACAGCAAGCAGCAGGTCGAGACCTGTACCAGCTGCCACGCCCAGCAGAAGGCCGATCTGCACAAGCGCACCAGCCACCCCATCCTCAATGGCGAACTGCCCTGCTCCAGCTGCCACAACCCGCACCAGTCGCAGAACGAGGCCAGCCTGAAGCAGCCCAGCCTCAACGAGAGCTGCTACGAGTGCCATGCCGAGAAACGGGGCCCCTTCCTGTGGGAACACGAACCGGTGACCGAGGATTGCTCCCTCTGCCACAGCCCGCACGGTTCCATCAACCAGGCGCTGCTCAACAAGCGGGTACCGCAACTGTGTCAGGAGTGCCACAGCGTGCCCCATGCCAACGTCTCCATCCCCGAGGGGGATCTCAAGGTGCGTGGCGGCAGTTGCCTGAATTGTCATAACCAGATCCACGGGACCAACCACCCCAATGGTCAATCCCTGCAACGCTGAGGAGAGAAGTCATGAAATATTCAACACTTTGGCTCTCCCTGCTGGCGGTCTGTTCGGCCCAGGCGGCCGAGCAGCCGCTGGCAGTCGGGGACTATTCCCTGCAGCAGGCCAAACCGGCCAAGACAGAGCGCTGGAGTTGCAAGTCATGCGAGGGCGACAGCGGCTGGTTTGGCGAGGTGGCGCTGGGGGCCGGCTATGCCAACGATGACGGCGCCACCCGCTTTCGCAACTGGGTGCCCAGCCAGCAGGACAGCGGCATGCTCGGCATCTTCAACGCCGATCTGCAATACCGGGGGGAAGGCTCCCGCTACGGCTCCCTCGAGGCGAAAAACCTCGGCATGGAGCGCTTCAGCCTGGCGCTGGAGCAGGGCCACTATGATGGCGTTCGCGCCAAGATGGGCTACTCGGAGTCCCCCTTCTACTGGAATTCCCATGGCCGCAGCGTCTATCAACCGGGAGAGAGCCCGCTGACCCAGAGCCAGCTGGCCGAATTTGACAAGGAGGTGGTGCGCAAGAAGCTGACCGCCGGGCTCGCCTATACGCCGAAAAGCCCGTGGCGCCCCTATGCCGATTTTTCTCACGAGAAAAAAGAGGCCACCCTCGCCTACTACCAGCCGACCGTACCCGGGGTCGGCGGCGTACCTGGCCTCTTGCCCAAGCCCGTCGACGGCACCTCGACCACCCTGGTCAAGAGCGGCGTCAGTTATCTGGGCAAGGGCTGGCTGGTCGATCTCGCCTACAACGGCTCTCTCTACCGCACCGATGACACGGCCCTCTATTACGGCAGCGTCACCGACCCTTACGCCAATGAACGCGCCTATGAGCCGGACAACAACTTCCACCAGCTGAGCCTCTCCGGCCAGTACAACTGGGACAGGCAGAGCCTGACCGGCCGCGTCCTCAGCAGCCAGGCCAGCTCCAACGGTAGCCTGACCGCCTTTCGCAATGCCCCCGTCGCCCAGGATGACTTCCACGGCGAGGTAAGCACCTTGCAGGCTGACGCCAAGTGGGTGGGCCGCTTTGGCCGGGATCTCACCCTGCGCGCCGGTGGGGAATATCGGGATCGCAAGGACAAGTCGGACGAATACGCAGTGGTCGGCAAGCAGCGCAGCAAGAGTGAGCGCACCCGCAGCAAGGCGGATCTGGAGGCCGACTACAGGCTCAGTCGCTCCGTCAAGCTCACCACCGGCTACCAGTACAAGGCCGATCAGCGGGAACAGGCCGATCGGCGCGACACCGACGAACACACCCTGTTTCTCAAGGGGCGCTATCGCCCGGTCGGAGCCTTGCAACTGGGTGGCAAGCTCGCCTGGAGCACCCGCAACGGCTCTGACTGGCGCCATGACAGCGACGGTGGCAACGGTAGCCCGACCCTGCGCCAGTTCTACCTGGCCGATCGGGGCCGGGTGGAGCTCAGAACCGATCTCGGCTACCAGTTCAGCGAGGGGCTGGATGCAAGCCTGGAAGGCTGGTGGGCCAAGGATGATTACAAGGAGCCGGACATAGGGCGCAGCGAGGGCAAGGACTATGGCCTCGACTTGACCCTCAACCAGCAGTTTGACGACAACCTGAGCGGGCATCTGTTCAGCAACCTGCAGTGGATAAGCTCAGCCCAGAACCATGCCTACACAGGCGCGCCGGACTGGGATCCCTACAGCACGGCGGTGCGCGACGAGATCACCACCCTGGGGCTGGGACTGACCCAGAAGAAGGCGTTTGACCGGGATCTCGAGCTTGGGTTCGACTACAGCTTCGCCTATGGCCGCGGCAAGACGGACGCCAGCAAGGGCTATGACTACCCGGATCTGACCAGCAAGCAGCACCGGCTGGAAGGCTATGCCCTCTATCAGCTCACCAAGCAGCACTCGCTGCGCTGGGATGTGCGCTACGAGTACTTCCAGGATGTGGATTACCTCTACACAGGCGAAGAGCGCAACCTCGGCAACCTGAATCAGGACTACAACGGCTACTTCACCGCCGTCTCCTGGCTCTACAAGTTCTGACCGCTGTGCAACAAACCAAAGGGGGAGCCTGGCTCCCCTTTTTCTTGCCTGATGAAGGGCCCCATACTCGCCGCCCCGGCCTGAGGCTCGCTGATCTGGCCATGGCGCTTGCGGGCTCAAGCCTCCCGTAACCATCAAGATGCTTTGGGGTATTCGGGATGCTCGGGATGCTCGGGATGCTCGGGATGCTCGGGATGCTCGGGATGCTCGGGATGCTCGGGATGCTCGGGATGCTCGGGATGCTCGGGATGCTCGGGATGAATGACCCCACCAGCCACCTGATATGGCAACCTCTTTGCGCGCAATGCGCATCATCCTGGCACCACGCCCGATGACGGGGGTCATGAGGGTGCGTTGTTTCACCCGCTACCCGCGTTGTGTGAGCCCCATCACCACGCCCACGGCTTATATAGAGGAACATGAGCAGCGAGTCGGGACAGCTGTCTCGCCAACCATTTCAACAAGTTGAGGTTCCTATGCCTGACAACAATACCATCGCCCATCCCCTCGATGCCAAGAGCATCAACGTCAACGACCCCTATGAGATGAAGCTGTGGATCAAGACGTTCGAGTGCACCGAAGTCCAGCTGAAAAGAGCGGTGAAAGCCGTCGGCACCTCGGGCAAGGCCATCAGAAAGCACCTCAAAAAATAGAGGCCGGATAAACATCACCTGACAACAAGCCCCACCCGCGGGGCTTTTGCATTCAAAGAGATGGCTGAAACACCCGGCTGCGCCCAGACCGACATCGCTAATCTCTTCGGGCTAGTGCTGCAGCGGATGAACCTGGTGGAGCAACAACATCCATTTCCCACCGGCATGCCGCATGAAGAGGTCACAAGCAGGCCAATGAAGATTGCCCCCCGTCAGCCACTCACAATGGCACTGCCGGTGTCAGTGCGAGCAGATCCAGGAAGTCGCCACCACATACCCTCTCCATCTATCCGTTTGCTCACATACCCCGTCAGACTTCATCCGGCATGACCATACGCATAGGGCGAGTCCCTATCTTGGCCCCTGTGACCTCATCCACCGCGATGGCTTTGATTTCTGTGCCCGTTTCAGCATCGAGGAAACGAACCAGCTTGCCACCGCCCCTGTGCTGGCGTCCCCACGCGCCAATCATGAAGAGCACCGGCATAAAGTCGTGACCGGCAGCGGTCAGCAGATATTCCTCTCGTGGCGGATGCTCCGAGTAGCGCCGCTTCTCTAGCAGCCCCTCCTCCGTCAGGGTCGCCAGCCGGCGGGTCAGCATAGTCGGGGCAATACCCAGACTTTTTCTGAATTGGTCAAAGCGGGTAAGGCCCGCATGGGCATCTCGCAGGATCAATATGCTCCACGAATCGCCCGCGACAGCCAAGCTGCGCGCGATCGGGCAGGAGAGATTGCAATTATTTTCCATGTTCATACTATTTTGATAGTGACTTGTTGGTGAATCGATCGTATCGTGAGTACTAATTTGATACTAACACTTTGACTATGTGCAATCCACCCGGCACTGAGGTTTCATTGATGAGCACGAACGCCAGAAGCATCGCCCCGGCAACCGGAGCATCTTCAGGTACCGACGCAGCGACTGCGGTACCACAGATAGGCAATGTGACATGGAAAGATGTACCGACCCGCACGATTGACGTTGGCGGTGTGCCTTTCGCCTACCGGGCCCTCGGTCCCGACTCCGGCGTACCTGTGATCTTTCTGCACCACCTGATGGCCGTGCTCGACGACTGGGATCCCCGTGTCATCGACGGCATCGCCGCGCAGCGTCGGGTTATCGCCTTTGACAATCGCGGTGTGGGTGCCTCGGGGGGAGTGGTGCCACAGACTATCGAGGAAATGGGGCGCGATGCCATCGCCTTCATCCGTGCCTTGGGACTTCGCAGCGTCGATCTGCTCGGCTTCTCATTGGGCGGTGGCGTAGCCCAGATGGTGGCCTTGCAGGCTCCTGACCTGGTGCGTCGGATTGTCCTGGCTGGCACTGGACCACGGGGGGGTGGCGGTATCGATGGGATCACCAGCATTGCCGTCATCGCTTACCTCAAAGCGGCGCTCACGCTGAGCGATCCGAGGAATTTCTTGTTTTTCCCCCGCACGCCGGATGGCAAGCGCGCTGCAAAAGACTACTTCTCCTGGCTGAAGGAGCGCACTCATAACCGTGACAAACCCATTTCCCTGCAGGCCAGACAGGCACAACTCAAGGCCATCAGAACTGCAGGATTGAGTGAGCCAGATGACCTATCTGTCATCACACAACCGGTGTTCGTCGCCAACGGTGACCGTGATCTGATGGTCGACAGCCGCCATTCGGCCGACATGGCTCGCCGTCTGCCGAATGCCAAGCTGACTATCTACCCGAATGCCGGGCATGGGGGCATCTTCCAGCACTACCAAGCCTTTGTGCCAGCTGTGCTGGATTTTCTGACTGACTCCAGTGATCCGACATGAATGAAAGGCCAAAGATGAAAAGCCAAACAATGAAAGCACTCACCTTCAAACGCTATGGCAAGTCGCCCGACATCGGGCTCACCGACCTGCCCCGTCCCACGCTTAAGCCCGACGAGCTACTCGTTGAAGTCCACGCTGCGGCCGTGAACCCGATCGACAACATGATCCTGACCGGGATATTCAAACCAATACTGGATTTCCAATTTCCGGCCACTGTAGGGAGCGATCTGGCCGGAGTGGTGACTGAGGTCGGCAGCAGCGTGACGCGCTTCAAGCCAGGCGATGCCATCTTCGCAAACATCTTCGACCTGGGTACGGGGTCGATCGCTGAGTTCGCGGTGGTGCCGGAAAGCGCAGCCGCATTGAAACCGGCCAATCTGGACTTCGTGCAGGCGGCATCTATCCCCATGGTCGGGCTCACCTCGTGGCAAGCGCTGAAGGAGCGAGCACATCTTCGGGCTGGCCAGAAGGTGTTCATTCCCGCGGGAGCTGGCGGCATCGGCACGTTCGCTATCCAGCTGGCAAAACACCTTGGCGCCAAGGTGGGCACCACCACCAGCACGGGCAACGTTGCACTGGTGCGCAGCCTGGGCGCCGACGAGGTGGTCGACTACAAGAAACAGGAATTCGAGAACGTGCTGCGCGGTTACGACGCCGTACTCGGCACCATCAGGGGGGATGCGCTAGAGAAGTCCATTGGCATCCTCACGCCAGGGAGCAAGATCGTCTCGCTCGTTGGGCCGCTGGACGCCGCATTCGCGCGTGATCGACGGCTGAACATAGTGCTGACCTGCCTGTTCCGGTTGATGAGCCGCAAGATCATGCGCCTTGCGAAGAAGCGGGACGTTACCTACTCCTTTCTCTTTGCGCGCCCCGATGGTGCTCAACTTGCCGAAATCGGCAAACTCCTCGAGCAGGGACATATCCGACCCGTGATCGACAGGGTGTTCCCGTTCGAGCAGGCAAAAGAGGCGCTGGCCTATCTGGCCCAAGGCCATGCCAAGGGTAAAGTCGTCATCAAAATGACGTAAAAAACCAACTGAATATCAAGACGTTAATCACCTGATTGATAGAGGAATACCATGAACTCATCTCGAAAAATCGCGGTTGTCACCGGTGCGTCATCCGGTATTGGCGCCATCTACGCGGATCGTTTTGCCCAACGTGGCTATGACCTATTGCTCGTCGCACGGCGCGGTGACCGCTTGCAGCGTCTCGCTGCTCGGCTTGAACAGACATACCGCATCAAGGCTGACACCCTGGTGGCCGACCTTGAGAAAGAAACCGACCTCGCTGCCCTGGAAAGCATCCTCGCGGGTCATTCCGCCATCAGGGTACTGGTGAACAACGCCGGTATTGCCAAGCTGGGCCAAGTTGCCGACGCCCAGCTGAAAGACTCACTGGCGCAGATCACATTGAACATCACAGCACTGACGCGCCTGACGCAGGCCGTGCTGCCGGCGTTCAAGGCACGTAACGAGGGAGTCATTATCAACATTGCCTCGGCATTGGCGCTTCATGCGTTGCCGGTCAGCGCCGTATACAGCGGCACCAAGGGCTTTGTTCTCAACTTCAGCCGGGGTCTGCAGCAAGAACTGGTCAATACCAATATCAGGGTTCAAGTGGTACTACCTGCGGCCACAGCCACCGATCTTTGGGATATTTCCGGGGTACCACTGGCAGCATTGCCGCAAGAAACTGTGATGTCTGCCGAGCATCTTGTCGACGCCGCCCTCGCCGGTTTCGACCAAGGCGAGTCGGTCACGTTACCGTCGCTGGCAGACACAGGCCTGTGGGAGCGATTCGACACTGCGCGCGCTGAACTGTTTGACGCGATGCAGACCAGTCAGCCTGCACCCAGGCTCCTTCCCCTCTGACCATGGCCGGGAAAGGCATCCTTGTTGCCATGCAACCCGATCCAGACTAGATAACCTGTCTCTGAAGAACCGCTTCGTTCTAGCACCGCTGACGTACCGCCGCGCCATTGGGCACCCGGTCAACCGCCGCAATGAAATGATGACCCGCATGCGCGGCTTTGAGGACTACGCCGAGGAGCAAGGCCATGTGGGGGTCTTCTTTACCTGGACAGCCCCGAGCAAATTTCACTCCTGGACACAGCAGCGCAACGGCCAGGCCATTGAGAACAAACGGTATGCAGGTGCCACCCCGCGTGAAACCTGCGTCTACCTGGCCAAACTGTGGAGCCTGACCCGAGCCGCCCTCAAGCGGAGCAATACCCCCGTCTATGGCTTTCGGGTCTGCGAACCGCACCATGACGGGACACCGCACTGGCACCTGCTGTTGTTTATGCGCCCGACCGATAAGTGGCGGGTGATCAGCACCCTGCAGCATTACGCCCTGAGCCATGACCATCAGGAGCTGGAGCGCAACAACCAGGGGATTGTAGTGGTCAACTAAATCCGGACACACAGTTAAGCCGTTTTTCGGCTTCTGCTGGCGGTATCCCATCATTGTGTTGATGCGGGCGCCGCCAGTTGTAATATTTCATTAGGTAGTTGCTGACATCCCGCTTCGCTTCCCGCAGGCTCATGTACCCCGTGGTCGGAAACCATTCAGTCTTGAGGCTCCTGAACAGCCGCTCCATCGGCGCGTTATCCCAGCAGTTGCCACGCCGACTCATGCTCTGGGTCATGCGATAGCGCCACAGCCGTTGCTGAAATACCCGACTGCCGTATTGGATCCCCTGATCGGAGTGAAACAGCACACCGGACGGACAACCTCGCTGCTAATACGCCATCTCGAGCGCTTTCACGACCAAGTCAACATCAGGTCTGTCAGACATTGACCAGCCCACGACCCGCCGGGTATGGAGGTCGAGCACCGCCGCCAGGTAATGCCAACGACCACCGGCCCACACGTAAGTGATATCGCCACACCTAGTTGGGCTACGGGGCAGCAAATTCATACGCCAGCAGATTCGGGATGTCTGGTCGTTCAGCCCGGGCGACCTTGTAGGTATGAGAGCCAGGTTGCTTGGACGGCCAGTCCCGCTTCCTTCATCAGTCGACTCACCTTGAACCGGCCAATCTGATGCCCCAACTCCCGCATCATCGACATTAAGGCCCGGCTGCCAGCTGAGCCTCTGCTCTCGTTGAACAGACGCCGTAACTCACTTCTCTGCTGCACCCGTTCACGGTCAATTGTACGCCTGCGAGCCAGATAGTCGTAAAAGCAGGAGGTTGGTATACCGAAAGCGCAACAGGCCAGGGTGATAGAGGCTTGCTCCCTTAATCGGTCTATCAGCGCGTACGTTCGAGTGCGTCCGCCATCAAGAGAGCAGTAGATTTTTTAGAATGACCTTTTCGCGTTCAAGCCGGTTGGTGCGGGCTTCCAGCTCCTGGATTTTCTGTTGCTCTGGGATCAGGGCCTTGCTGATAGGGGTTGTGCCAGTTCATTCTGATTGAAGTTGCTGAACCCATCGACGCAGCACTGTTGTGCCGACATCCAGTGAACGGCTGGCTTCGGGGACGAAATAGCCTTGGTCGAGCACTAGGCATGCGGCTTCCAGCTTGAACTCGGCAGTGAATGAGCGACGTAATCTTGTCATTGAACACCTCTAGTCATGGTGACGACTGTACCACCTAAAACGGTGTCCGGGATGATTAGACCACTACACCCCTCACCTGGTTGCTGATCGCCTTGGCCATCGCCTTGGGCGGCTGGGGCTGGTCTGCCACCTCGGCCGCCACGGCAGAGGGCCAGGTCACCACCCTGCAAAGTGACCTCAAGGCCGCCGACGACAAGGCCAAAGAGGCCGAGCGGCGGGAACGGCTCAAAGACACCACCATCAACACCCTTACTGGCGAACTGAACGCCCAGGCAGAAACCGCCGCCAAACTGCAAAGCCAGCTGGGCGAACTGTCGATGACCGCTGCCACCCGCGCCGATACCATCAAGAGGCTCAAACGTGAAAATGCTGAACTTAGGTCTTGGGCTGATAGCCCTCTGCCTGATCCTGTTATCAGGTTGCTCCAGCGCACCGCCATCACCGGCGCCGCAGATTATCAGGCTCACCTGTCAGGGGCTGACCCCCTGCCAACTGTCACCGGCCAGCCCGGCCAATAACGGCGACCTGCTCGACCAGTTGACCCAGACCGAGGCAGCCTGGGCCAGCTACGCCGCCAAGGTAGACAGTCTCATCACCTGCCAGCAACGGCAGCAACAACAAAGGAGTGGAGATGGAAAAGCCAAAACAGATCCGTGAAGTGCTGACCAACTGCGTGCCGCACCTCAAGACCAATCCGGACAAACTGCACATCTTCATCGCCCCTGGTAACGTCGAAAGCACCGGTGCCCGCTCGCTCTCGTTCGAGTGGCAATACCCGCTCTCTATCGGGATTGAAGATTTCGCCGGCCATCCGGATCAGATCATGGTGCCGCTGCTGGCCTGGCTGCGCCAACACCAGCCCGAGCTGATAACCAACGATGAACGGCGCAAGGATGGCATCACCTTCGAGGCCGAATACCTCGCAAACGACCTGATGGACCTCATCATCACCGTCAAGCTGACCGAGCGGGTCAGGGTCTGGCAGAACGAACAGGGGATAGGCTGGGAGCACCTGCCGGAGCCGCCGGAAGACCCATACGACGGCATCACCTGGGAACTCTTCATCAACGGGGAGCATCAGCCATGGCCACCGACGACCTGAGCCGCCTGACCAGCTGGGCCGATGGCCTGCTGGCCAGTATGGAGCCTGCTGCACGACGCCAGTTGGCTGGCGAAATGGCCCGCACCTTGCGCGCCAGCCAGACTCAGCGGATCCGGGCAAACATCCAGCCAGATGGCAACCCCATGCCCCCGCGCAAACCACTCAAGAAGCTGGCGAAAAACGCGGCGCCACACGCCGCAAGATGTTTCAGCATCTGGTCAGCCCCCGCTGGCTCAAGGCAACCAGCACCGAGCATCAGGCTGTAGTCGAGTTTGTTGGCTCGGCCAACCGCCTCGCCACCATTCACCAATACGGCCTCAAAGACCGCATCAAGGGCCGCGAGATCCGCTATCCGGCGCGGGAGCTGCTGGGCATCACCCATCATGAGGTGGAGCGGTTGGAGGAGTTGTTGTTGATCCACATCGCAATATGAATCTCGAGGAAATCAAAGACCATACCCAAACAATCAAGGGATAGCATTCAAGAATAAAAACCATTAGGATGCATTCAGAACCCCCAAGGGAATGGTTAAAAGCTGGGTATTTCGTGATTCACATACAATATGGCGAATATTGAAGAAATGAAAACTGCAGAAGAACTAACCGAGCTACGAGAAAGAATAAAGTCATTCAGAAATAAGAGAAAACCTAGTTTCCATCCTGTAAAGCCATTCAATGTAAAAGGAATTGTTAAGGGTGTGGTTTTCTTTTTACCACTAATATACGTTGTAATCTATATAATTGGATTTATGAAATATGTAGGTTTTATGGACGTATATAAACTTGACTCTGTCGAGTTTCCGATACCTGTTGACACAGCTATATTCTGGGGTGTGTTAGCACTTGTCCCAGGGCTGAAATATTGGCTTTGGCTACAAATATTATTGACTGCATATTTGATTTTACTCGTTTTGGCGTTGTTCGCCAATAAACCAAGGCTGCGTGCCGTTAACTGGCTAACGAAAGCAGTATCTAAAATACCCAGACCTAAAAAACCCTCTAATGGAGAACTAGCAACAATTAAAGGTATAGTTTCTCAAGTAGACTCTGCCTTAATTTATATCATTCAATCATTTTTATGCTTATTTATTATGTTTACCCCAATATTAATTGGCTATTTATCTATGCAGCAAGGGAATGAAGAGGCTAATCAACATCAGCAAGAATTTCTATCTTCAACAACGCATAATATCTATGAATCCCCACAGCTACTGAATCCCCCATACATGCGTGTAGTCTGTAACACAACACATTGCGCATTCTGGAACAAAGATGGCACCATATTGCTACGACATGACCAAGTACAAAAGATCCATTTTGCACCTGAAGAAAATGAGAAGAAGAAATGACCTAACATGAAACGCTCAAGAGACCAGTTGGCATGAGTGCCATCCTTAGCTTGCCATTCTGTGTGTACTTCTTCAAAAAACAGACATCCCCTGACCGAAATCGCTACCCTGCTACTGGTGTTGTGTGCGGTCGGGCGGGTTTGTGTCGATTGGTGGTTGATTGGTTGCGGTTGGTTGCGGTTGGTTGCGCGATACTGCGTGGGCAACGGCAAAATCCGTTGCCGGGATTGGCGTCCCGACTTGAACTAAAGCGCATAACACGCGCCTGCGTGTTTTTTTGTGCGGCCCAGCAGTACCCGCAATTTCAGTTATGGCGGGCTGGGCAGGGGACCTTCGGGGCGCCGGTTTCCTTTGGTTCGCCGGTACGCCAACCTTGTCCAGTTCGTCACCAGAGATTGGCGTCGATGGTGACGATTAACCAGAACCGGAGAATCACATCATGGGCAACATCACCAACCTTACCCCTGCCGAGATTATCAGCCTGCAACAAGGCCAACCTGTCACCACGTCACTGAAAGTGGCAGAGCTCTTTGGCAAGCGTCATGACGACGTGTTGAAGAAGATCCGTAACCTCGAATGCTCCACAAAATTCAACGCCCGCAATTTTGCGGCCATTAGTTATATGGATGGCAAAGGCGAGGCACGGCCAGCGTATGAGATGACCAAGGACGGCTTTATCTTTGTGGTGATGGGTTTCACCGGCGCCAAGGCTGCGGCAACCAAAGAGGCCTATATCAACGCCTTCAACTGGATGGCCGAACAGCTTGCCGCCACCCAGCGCCCGCAACCGACAATCAGCCTGACCGATGACGAACTCTGTACACTGACCTGGTGCTGGCGCGCCGCCGACCGGATGATGGAGGCCGCCCGCAGCTTCTACCCCCTGCTCGAGGTCGCCGAACACCGCGACGCCGGCCGCTACTACTCCTTCATCCACGAGTCCCCCTACACCCTGAACCAGGCCCGCAAGATCCTGGCCGACCGCACCCGCCATATCCAACCCAACACCCACGGCGACAGCGACTGGCCCAAGCTGCTCCCCCACCTGCGCCGCGAGCCCAAGGCTATCGGCTGGTAACTTGTTGATACAACAGTCACAAAACCAAAGGCCCATACGGGCCTTTGGTTTATCTCAAGCGTAAAATACTTCACACCAAGAGTTACAATGAACACTCCAAGACCAATCTATAGGTACCTAAGACATAAATCAGAAGACGTATCAGACAAAGATGTAACAAAGTTAAGTAACAGATAATCAGGCTCTCAAAAAGATAAATTAATTCTGTTGTATAAAATAATTAAAGAGAAGGATTGCATTGTGTTTTTTTCTAAAGAAGAGAATGAACTAATCATCAAGAATACTATCAAGTATTGCGAAAGAAATGTAAATAACGGGAAGGTTTTAGATTTTGATCGAAGTTTAATTAATGGCATCTATATAATGCTAAGTGCATTTATCAAAGAGCCCGCCTTCTGGGATGAGCATTGCTCATTCGGTATTTCTGACATTGGGGATAGTTTTCTTACTCGCTTAAATAAATTTAACAATAGTATTTCAGATGAAGGGGGGAAAGTTGAAGCACTTTATATCTCATCATTTAGATTATTTTATGAGGGATATTTAACAAGTGGCATTGAACTATCCTCTGATTATAACAACGTGATTAAATTATCAAAAGATAACACTGGTAACTTTAGTGAGAATGCGCAAGAGTATATTAATTTCACCATGAGAGATCTCTCAACGCATTTATTTAGAAAGTTAATGAGCAGTCCTGAAGTTAAAGTTATAAAAGAAATTTCAGGCACAGTATCCAGTGCTAATTCATTAACACAAGAATGGAATGATAAATTAGCTGAAAAAATCGAGAAAGCTGACAATCTAAAAAAATCTATTGAAGGCTATACTGATGCATTCAATTTTGTTGGTCTACACCAAGGGTTTGATAAGCTCCACAAAAGAAAGGTAGAAGAGAAAAACAGGCTGATTGGGTTGATGTTTTTTTTTGGCTATTTTGACAATATCACCTTTTGCAGCAAAAATATGTGACATATACTTTCCAAGCACACCTGTTACTACCTCACTTGAAGGTAATGGAAAGCACCAACCAACAAAAGAAGATAAACAAGACACATCGGTTAGTGAAGAAAAAAATGAGACATCTAGCAAAAAAGATGAAGGCAATATATCAAATAAATTATTCAACTTATTACCAGTAATTTCATTTGCAGCTATATTGTTATACTTTTTTCGAGTCCTCCTTTTTAACTACAAGTCAGTTTGCGCTCAAGTTTTACAAATTGAATTAAGGATGACTCTGTGTAGATTTATTCAGCATTATTCAGAACACGCAGCTGCCATAAAGAAAAATAGTGATGTAACACTAGACCGCTTTGAAACTGTGATTTTCTCTGGCCTTGTAAGTAATGACAGTGATCTCCCTGCGACTTTTGATGGAGTGGAACAACTGGCGTCTCTATTCAAAACAATGAAGGGTAGCTGACCGAACTGTCTCTTGGCCATTGTGAAACACCATTACACAATGGCCTCCCCTCGCCTTCCCCGCCATTGCCCAAAACAATGGCTATGTCCCAATTACGTGTTGCATGGGGCGCCTCATGCAAACACGCTTTGATATTCACACCCCTGCCGTAACGCTCCAGCATCCTGCGCCAACCCAGATAGTTCTTCAGGTAGTGGGTCGCCACACCATGAAATCGATCCATCCACGTTTTCAACCGATGGTGATACCCGTTTACATGCTGGATGTGATACGCACTAACCACTCGCTCGCCCTGACGATTGTGCACTACCTGATGGGTTACTCCCTGTGCCTGGCTGAAACTGGCATACACGCCCGCACCATCGCTACACAGCACCGCCTCCGGTGACACCAGCGGCTTCAAGAGCTCTATCACCGTCTTGGCATTCATCTACTCCAGCTGAAAATCTGCATGGTGGCCTGCCCGGTCTTGCACCACCATCACTGGGATGTAATCCGGCCCTGTGCCACGAGTTCGCCCTTTACCACCGCGACGACGTGGCGGACGCGGCAGTCCCCGTTGCCCCTTGAACGATTCAAGGAAGAAGGTCTCATCGACCTCAACGATGCCCTCTTCCCGTGTGGCTTGATGGCCTGCCATCACCCGCCAAGATGGCTATCAGCACCGCTTCTCGGTGGCTGACCGCGACGCTTACACCGGCGTGACGGCCTACTGGCAAGACAACAAGGCAGCCGAGAAGAAGAAAATCGAGGTGAAGCGCAAGAAGAAGACCAAGCCGAAGCCGGAACGGCCCCTACCGCCGGGCGTGGGCGTCAACAAGAAGGAACACGAACTGCTGGTCGGCTACAGCGAGAACGTCAAAGAGCTGTGCCATGTTTACGCCAACCAGATCAACGCCATGCAGGCCGCCCGCGCAGAATGGGAACCCAGCGCGGGGTGGCCGAGTTCGACATCACCCTGGCCAAGGGCCGCCCCGAGCTTTACCCCGAACAGCCCACCACCGTCAGGGGATTCAAACCCGACATCGACGCCGCCCCCTGGCTGCTCACTCAGGTGGTGCACGGCCTCACCAACCAGGGTTACACCAACCGCGTACAACTCGAAGTGAAGCTGGAAGATCTACCGGAATAAATCTGTGTGGATCAAATGTGGACACTGGGCCAAAAACAAAAAGGCCACTATCGCTAGTGGCCTTCGTAAGTCTTTGATTTTAATGGTGCCCGAGGCCGGAATCGAACCGGCACGACGCGAACGTCGAGGGATTTTAAATCTGATTTTGCCCTGTGATAAAACAAGCACTTACATAAAAATCAATGAGTTAGTAAACCAATGACGGCCAAAAATGACCACCCATTTAAAATTTTGTCGCCACTCTGTCGCCACTTTTATCCCTTCTCTGCCAGCAGCGCCGACAGCTTGCGCCACTCATCGGCAAACTTCCGCCTCAGATAAAACTGCCTGAGTGTGATGCTGAGTTTCCTAGCAAAACCGGCCTTGGCCCCCTCCGCCAACAAGCTCTGAATTTCCGTCCAAAGTAAGTCGCGTTCAAAGCCGGTCCAGATCGATGGTACTGGAGTCAGGGTGTTGGTGTGGCAGACTGGTGCCACCCACTCGAACAAAGCTTTCTCCACATGGAGAATGGGAAAGGTTCGTGCAACCCGAGCGATGTACTCGAAGTCGACCTCGCTATCGACAAAGAGATCGGACAGCGCTTCGCACAGGTCAATGTCTGACAATGACTTATCCATTCAAAACATCCGATGACCTAGCCCCCCCCCCCCCCCCCCCCCCCCCCCCTAGGTGACTTCAATTTAAACCACAGACGGCAAGCGGGTTCAACCTCACCGCATCTTCCAGGTGATCGGGGGCGAAGTGGGCATAGCGCATGGTCATGGCGATGGTGGAGTGGCCCAAGATCTTCTGTAGTACCAGAATGTTACCGCCGTTCATCATAAAGTGGCTGGCGAAGGTGTGGCGCAGTACGTGGGTGTTCTGCCCAAATGGCAGCTCCAGCCCTGCCCGTTCAACCACCATCTCGAAGGCACGATAGCAGTCGCCAAACAAGCGGCCGCGCTTTCTGGGCAACTGGGCGTAGATCTCGGGGCTAATAGGCACGCTGCGACTCTTCTTGCTCTTGGTGCGAGTGAAGGTCACTCGGTTTGGGGATACTTGGGACTGAGCCAGTTCTTCCACTTCAGACCAGCGTGCACCGGTGGCAAGACAGAGTTTCACCACCATCAGCAAATCGTTATTGGGGCTCTCGCCACAGGCGGCCAACAGGCGCTTGAGTTCATCGGGATAGAGAAAAGCGAGCTCGACCTCGGCCACCTTGTAGGCCCGCAGGCCATCGAGTGGGTTTTTCCCCTGCCACTCTCCTAGCCTTTTCAGCTCGTTAAACACCGCGCGCAGGTAAGCGTGTTCACGGTTTACCGTGTTGGGGGTGACTCCCTGCTTCTCCTGACTGATGGCCCGCCGATCGGTAATATCCCCCGAGAGGCGGGCTTCACGGTAAGCGCCAAAGTCACGGGCGGTGAAATTGACCGCTAGCGGATCACCGAGGGAGTGGCAGACGGTCAACAGCTTGGATTTACGGGCCTCGCCATCGCGCAGGCTCTGCCCATGGCGACCAAACCAGAGTTCGACCAGACCGGAAAGGTGCCGGCCATCGGTCGGCTCTCCCCGCCCTTCCAACCAGAGCTTGCCCTTGTCCGGATCCAGCACAAAGCGCTCGAACGCCAGCGCCTCGCCCTTGGTGGCAAACTGCTTACGCAAACGTGGCGCGGTGGGATTGGCCTTGCTCGGTCGCCCTTCAGGGTAAACCTCGGCCAGCCACTTGCCGGATGTCTGTTTTCTTACTGCCATAGTCACCTCACCAAACAACTGTCATTATATACAGCTATCAACGGCTATTGGCAGTGTTTGGTTGAGGTTGAGACATACATGGTGAAGTGTAACTAAACTCAACGTTGCCTCATCAAATTCAACAGACCTGTTTGGTAAGGCCGCGATGAGCATATGGAAATTGTGCCTTATTGCAGCCCATCTGTTACTGACTACCTCTGGCCTCCAGGGGGCGTGGGCTCTTCCCCAAACAGGGATACGGTGCTAGCAACGGCATGAATTAGTCCAATGAAGTCGAGGGGATGCCAGCTATAGCTGGCATCCCCTACCCGATGCCAAAATCAGCATATGGCGATGAAAAACGTGATATTTATTTTTCTGACTTCAGACTATCATCTAACTCTAGAGTGGCTCTTGTCTTTTCAATTAAAGACATAACCTCATTTGACATATCTCTATAGTCGTTAGTTACTTGCTCCTGACTTTTATTTGCCAAGAAGAAAAGCTTCCCTGCTACCTCTTTAACCAATAAAACCAGTGCCGATGACTCTACCAAAGAATTTGATATAACCCACCGCTCGATTGCCCCAGATGACAGACCATATAATTCTTCAGTGAATGGATATGAGTTTACCACGCGTAGCATTTCGCTTTGAGCCTTGATTCTATTAAGAAATTCACTCATTACAAAACCCTCCTAATATCTCATTCATCCATGATCTTACCACATTTAAATTATCTTTAACAATTTCAATTTCATCTGAACGTAATCTATCACCCACCCCTCTAGTTGATAAAACACGAGCTCTGAGGAGAATTGAATAGATATCTGGTGTCAGCTGTAATATTGGCGATATTTTAAATGGTGAGTATCTAGAAAAAACTGGCTTCTGCTCATGCAATGAATAACATGTAGCAAAATTCCTAATAGCTAAAAAAACACATGAGATTTGAAATGTTTGACTTGTATTATATGTAATTAGTTGCTCACAGGCATCATCAAAAAGAGCCTTAAATTTTAGACAATCCTGTTCCCCATTTGAATAACGAGCTGGTCTACCGAGTTCCCGAACGAAATCAACACCATCAGAAGAATATATCATTTTAGCTTCTAATGCTAAATGCCATGCGAATGGATTACCTTCTTTCCAAAGCTCTTTCAACCGATGATAGTCATATATAGAAAATTTATTTTTATCATAGTTTTCATTCTCACCAGATGTACATACAAGTAAATCCACATCCGAATTGGATTCATACTCTCCACGACAAATAGATCCAAAGGCATATATGTGTAGGCTCATCGCTTGCTAAACCTTCTAACTAACAATGCTGTAAAAAATGCAAACAAAATCAATCTACTAACCACTAACGCACATTTTACAATATTAGGATATGGTTCGTGACCAATATCATGAAGTGTCACTCCAAATACTTCGGCAAATGCATGAAGCACACCATAAAAATATCCACTAATACTATCTGGGGTGTGATGGTAGATAATATTATCTCCAATCCCTAGTAAAAATATCAGTGCTAGTAATATGTATACTGGACGACTGGGTTTTTCACCATTACCCCAAAGGTAATCAAGAGCCTTGAATTTAATCCATTGTTTGAACTGGCTGAACCTATTATACCCCTGATATTTATCTCTATAATATTTTTTGCTCGATATCCATGAATTCAATAAATGAGCACCGGTAGCTTCTAGTTCTAACTCAACTGCTTTATTAACCAACTCAGCAGCACCGATTTGCTGATAGTTAACTTTCAAACTACGAGCAAAGGCTGCTTTTAAATTTTCTTCTTCCGGTGCATGGGAAAGAATATCATCATCTACAATGCATCTTTCAAACGTTGTATATTTGAATGAAGACCCAGGAAATGTGGTCCCTCTCATATTACAACCAACAAACTTACATCCATCAAATGTACATGAGTCAAAAACACATTTATTAAAATAACAGCTATCAAATATGCTATGTTCAAAATTCACGCCAACGACTCTTGTCTTGGCTGTAGCATTAAGGCGTATAAAAACCTTATATTTAAATTCGACATTATGTCCAACAAACCCACTACTGATGTACTTGTCTTTGATTTCTTCCCTATTGCCTTTAATCAAACATGAATCAAATCCCTGGGCACCACTCCTTGATTCACCTTGTTGCTCAGCCACCATGAGTATCCTTTTTCACATAATTCAATAGCTAAATACCTAGAGACCTACAATGCCAAATTACTTTTCATGTCTTAAGCTACATCAAAAGCTCAGTTAGAAGCCCGCACGTCTATTTCTAAATGATCTGTGTTCTACCATCACGCCGATGATCTGGATGTGCTGCCGGTCGGAGTGCATGGAGGGGTAATCGTCGTTGAGGGGAACAAGTTCAAACACCTCTTGCCCGTTCTCATCAATGCCACGGGGTCGGTATTTTTTGAAAGTTGCTCCATCAGTACCATTTTTGGCCACGACAAAATCCCCTGGTTGGGGAGACTCGTCGGGATCAAAGATGATGAGATCCCCTTCTTTGAACAGCGGTAACATAGAGTCGCCACGTAACCAAAGGCCAAAGCCGTAAGGTCCGATATCCCCACCTACCGACACATATTCGACATTGCCATCGAAGGAACTGGCCTGCTCACACATCTCCCGCCAGTTACCTGCTTGGACATAACTCAGAATCGGTATCCGAGTCCCCTGCGGAATGACGGCTGGCTCGACATTCGAAATCTCGGGCGAACCTTTCCCTGTAGAAAGCCAGTGAGGGGATACCCCAAACGCTTTTGCAAGTGCGATCAGATAGTCACCGCTGGGTGAATGTTCACCACTTTCCCATTGCGATACCGAGGCTCTGCTAGCCCCAACAAGATCACCCAGCTTTTGCTGGGTAAGTCCTTGTTTCTTCCTTAGTTCTTTAATGCGTTCACTTTTCATGTTTAGCACTCTAAACAAAAGGATGTCAAAAGTGCTTGCCACCAATGTTAAGCGGTCTTACCATCATAAAACGTAAGCATGTTTAACAAAGTTAAGCTATCTGACATTGGAGGTTCGGTGAAAAAAAATGATGTCCTTGAGTACTTCGGTGGTGTGAGCAAAGCAGCCAATGCGCTCGGAATTACCAGGTCTGCAGTATCCCAGTGGGACGACATCGTTCCGGAAAGTAGCGCTTACAAGATCGAGTCGCTGACTGGTGGCAAGTTAAAAGCCGCTCAGCCCCAAGCCGCGCAAGGCTGCGCGTAACTTAAGCCGCAGGAGGCAACACCATGATCATAGCCCCCATCCATATCGATGCCCCGGTTTGCACGGTCGAAAGCTTTTCTGAGCGTACTGGGTTGACCCAACGCACAGTGCAGAACTACGTGCGGGCTGGGCGTATCCCCATCATGCCCAAGATGGGGCGGTCTGAAAAAGTGCTGATTAACCTAGTGCTCTACACCCAGCAAGCCATGAATCAGCAAGGAACCGTACCAGCCGTCAAGTCTGTGCGCACACCCAAAGTGTCGCGCAAACCAGAGGCTTAAGACCATGTTTGAACAAAGCACCACCAAACAGCCGCATTTTCTACAGCACTTAGATTCGGCCTGCTCGCGTTTTACCGCAGGTCATTCATTGGCAAAGGTAGCCCGCTCCGCCGGTATCGGTGAGCAGATGCTGCGCAACAAACTGAATCCAGAGCAACCACATCAGCTGACTGCTCGGGAGCTGATTGCTCTCTATCACGCCACCGAGGGAGACGAGACCCTGTTCGACGGCATGCTGCTCGAGTGTGGCCTCACTGCCGTGGCGATACCCAAGGCAGAGCGCGCACCTTCCCTCCCCCATCAGGCGATCGACCTGAACGCCAAGATCGCCAGCATTGGCCAGCGGGCACTGGAGCTGACTGAACGCGGCCGGATAACCCGCTCTGAACGCAACACCCTGGTGAGCGTGGCCACGTCGGCCATGGGCTCACTCGCCATCTTGATCCATGACGTTGAAACCCGCTTTCAGGCGGTACCAGCCCTGGCATGCGCATCAGACATCCTGATCCAAAGCATGACCATGTGAAAAGGAGTAACCCACCGTGCAACAACCAAATACCGAGCAACGCAATCTGGCTGGCCTGACGCCCCTAGAGCAAATCGAAATGAATACAGCAGGCTGCCTGCTACTGCGCGAACTGTTCGGCATGACGCGCTCAAGTCTGGATACCGACTGGCTAGCGATCAGCTCAGCCAAGAAGGCTGCTATTTGCGCCATTGCCCATCAACCACGCGGCGAACTGATGAGCGCCACCCTGTCTGCACTGCCACACCAGCAGCGAGAAGCCATCCGGCTGGCCGTGATTGCGTTGGATTATCAGGGCGGATTCCGCTGCGGCTGTGACACCAAGCTGTGGCACCCGGCACCAACCACCAGACCGATGGGAGATATCGAGAGAGAGAAGAAAGAGCGAGCCGCCAAGCTGCGCATGAAGCGGGCCGTGCTGGCCGCCAGTGAGATGAGCAGGCATGGTCCGTGTGCCATCGGGCAATAAAAAAGCCCGCATTACGGAGCTGTAACTCCAAGCGGGCCTTCATCAACAACCTACCCAGGAAGTCGATATGACAACTTTAGCGATCCCCTGCGCCCTGCGCAACCTTCGTATCCAGCAACGCAAGCTGACGGGCCGGTATGGCGCCCGTCTTAGCCAATATCCCGACGGCATTGCGGTTATCGAGCGCTCCACAGCGCTGGCTTGGGCCTCTCTGTTTCACCGCATCCCCACCTGCACCGCTTAACAAGGAACCTGACCATGACCGCACAACCGACCCAGATCAATTTGCTGAACCATCATGCTGCCAAACGCCTGCGCCAGTTGCGGGAACAGTTGGCCTTGAGCCGCCCCAAGTTTGCCGATCTGCTGGGCATTCCGCCCACCACGATTAAGAACTACGAACTGGGGTACCGCGAGATTGGCGGCGGCCTGTTCCTGTTGATTGCCAACCATCCGGACCTGAAACAGCACATCGACTGGCTGCTGACCGGGCAAGCCCCCAGCCAGATAGCAAAGGCATGACGATGTCCATCGTTATCACTCGCCACACCGCACATCAGCGGCTCCGCGCGATAAATCGGAGGGAGCCAGCATGAGCATTGACGCCATTCATATCGCCCAACGGGCTGAGCTGACCCTGTTGCCGCTGCTGACCGAGCTCCTGGCAAGCGGCGAACAGGAGAACCGCATCGCCCTTGGGGCTCTCTACTCGGGCGGCCAGTACATCCAGGTGCAGCTGATTGTGACCAGCAGGCCAGAAGATCTGCTGGATGACGATTCAGTGATGGGGGACGAGGCATGACAGATGAGCTGTTTGAACTGGAGGCCCCGACTGATGAGCTAGGCAGCGAAACCGGCCCAGCTCATATGCAGCCGCCGGCATCGGTCAGCCAATTGACCAAACACTGGCAAGCGGCACACGCAGAGTTCGAGAGAACAAGTGACTGCCCTCGAACAGAAGTAGATGAGCTGCTGGTACTGGGCGCGATCCGCGCCTTGTACTGGCTGGCGCTGGGCAGTGCTGAAACCGCGCTGGCAACCACCATTGCAAACTGGTGGGCGGATGTGTCGCCCATGCACGGACTGGGGGCGACCATCAAATGAACTACCGCCTGATATCAATGATGGAGCGGGACTTGGGTTGGTGGTGGGAAGACCTGCGGGGCGCCAGTGCGCGCCTGCGTGGGTACCAGCACCTGCTCATCGAGTGCCGCCAGCTCTCGCCAAGGCCAAGGGCCACCATCGCACTGACCCTGCGCCAGTGCGCGGTGACTCGTCGCATCTGTGACCACTCCTCCCTGGTGATCAAGGGCCACCGCTGTGCCCTCAACTCCTTGCTAGGTATCGCTACCCAATGAACCACCACACCACCAAGCTGCCGCTGTCCAAGAGGACACTGCGGCAGCGCATCGATACTCTTTCCAACTCCCTGCCCGGCATCGACACCAGCGCCCTTGGCCCCGTCTTTACCGGCACCCCAGGCCAGAGTGATCTGGTCTGGGCCATTCAACTGCTCGATGGACTGTCATCACAGCTCACCCTGACTCTGTTCAAACAGTACATGCGCCGCCGTAAAGATGGCACAAGCCGGAACTGCCGCAGCGCCAACATCTGGTTACGTGAGCGCACTAAATGGGTGCGCGGTCTGATCCAGGCGATCCCGGTCGACCCGCAGGCCATGCGCGATGAAAAGAGGGGCGCAAGCGTGTCGCCCACCTGTTCGCCAACCAGACGGCCGCGATCTGGCGCCACATCGAACAGGGTATCAAAGCCGGCGAGGAGCCGGATCTGCTGCTGACCTGGGAAGCCATCCGCCAACCGGCCGATCAGTGGAAGTTCACCCCCCCTAGGATGCCCAAGTTCAAGCGCCAGGAAAACCAGGATGAATGGATTATCCGGGTGATGGTGCGCCTGCTGTCTGCCAAGTGGTGGGAACGCAGGGTTAACCGTTGCTGGGACAGGCTGCAGGAGCACATCGCCATTTTGCTCGGCAAGGTGCGCAAAGGGGTATCCGCCTATATCTCGAACGCCACCATGAAGGTGGTGCGCGAGCGCAAGCGGGCCATGCTGCGCTGGTTGGCAGAGTCGGAGGTGATGAACGCCCAGCACGATCTGGTGGTGTCGATGAAGGATTGCTGGGAAGCCAGCACCTCCAACCCGGTCAACCGCCGCAATGAAATGATGACCCGCATGCGCGGCTTTGAGGACTACGCCGAGGAGCAGGGTCATGTGGGGGTGTTCTTCACCTGGACAACCCCGAGCCGCTTCCATTCCTGGAAGACAGGCCGCAACGGCAAGACCATCGAAAACGAGAAGTATGAAGGCGCCACTCCGCGCGAAACCTGCGCCTATATGGGAAAGCTGTGGAGCCGTGCCCGCTCATATTTGAAACGTTGGGGCATGCCGCTCTATGGCTTTCGGGTCTGCGAGCCTCACCATGACGGGACCCCTCACTGGCACCTGCTGTTGTTTATGCGCCCGGCCGACAAATGGCGGGTGATAAGCGCCCTCCAGCATTACGCCCTGAGCCATAACCTCCAGGAGCTGGAGCGCAATAACCTGGGGATCCCCTTCACCGACATCACCCCCCGCTTTGACTGGAAGGAGATCGACCCAACCAAAGGAGATGCCACCGGCTACATCGCCGCCTATATCGCCAAAAACATCGATGGCGAACACGTCGATGGGGATGACGAAGCTGGCACCAAAGCAGACATAGGTGCCCAGCATGCCTGCGCCTGGGCGAGTTGGTGGGGGATCCGTACCTTCCAGCAGATCGGCGGTGCCCCAGTCGGGGTATGGCGCGAGCTGCGCCGCATCAGCAACGCCAAGAAGCACGGCGATCTGGTGGGGCCACCCAAACCCGTGCTGCAAGACCCGCGCTTTGAGGCTGCCCGCTATGCCGCTGATAACGGCATTTTTCGCTGCTACCTCCACGCTATGGGCGGGGCACTGGCCACTCGTGCCGAGCACCCCATCAAGCTGGCCCACCTCATCGAGGAGCAGGCCAACTGCTACGGTGAAGACATCAAGCGCCTGATGGGACTGCACACCGCCCGCTTGGGTATCAAGACCCGCCTGCAAGGGTGGGAAGTGGTACCCGAAGGCACCTACCAGGCCACCAAGGCCGCAGGGGGGTCAGGTTTGGGGGTTGGGGTTAAGTCGGGCGACAGCCCGGCTCCTTGGAGCTCTGACAATAACTGTACGCAGCCGGATCCAGCGGCGTTCGCGGATCAGTTAATGACGGAGCAATGGGGGCTATCTCCCTTCTCTATAAGCCGTTTGCGGGCAGGCGGCAGCGTCATAGCTGACGGTTTCACCCTCTGGCTTGAGAACGGCCAGCTGCAGTCGTGCCAAGCGATACCAAGCGAGCTGGATTGGCTAGCCGACGGCCAGCCGCTAACCGACCAAGCCGAAGCAGATGAATACGCGATCCTCGCAGATGACCAGTATTGGCCGATGCTGGTCCAGCTCTGCGGCGAGGTGTACCAGGCACAGGGCCATACAAGTACCAGCAGTTGGATAGAGATACTGCCCGAGCCCTACCAGTCAGAGATGTGGGGGGTATTGGAGAGGCTGGATACGCCAGAGTGGCTGCAAGAACAGAACGACTACAGCGAGGAATGGGTATGAACATGAACAAAAAACAGACCGTCAGTCGGGAAGAGTAACGCCGCCTTCAACGGCGATTCAGTAAGCTCCTTCCTCATAAACCTAAACTTGATGTGTCGAAAATAGACGGATAAAGCTCATAACTCAGCCTTCATTCAGCATAAAAAGTCCTCATTTGAGATACGATAGATACCCCAGTATGGAGGAATGAGATGAGAAATATTGCAAGGAAAGGGGATCCCACTAGCACGGGCGGCGCGATCCAAGACGGGGACAGCAGCTGGCTCAGCGAGGGCTCCCCAACAACCTACATCGGGATGATAGCGACCTGCCCAGCTTGCAAAGTCGGACAGGGCCCTATCGTCGCCGTTGGCCCCCGCTCCATCATCGGTCCGGGCGGGCCGGTAACACTGCAGGGCGATTATGTGGCTTGCGGCTGCCCACCAATGAGCAACACCATTCAGCCCGCCCAGGGGACAACCGTCGGTGACAATCAGGGCGGTGGAGCAAGTGCCAGAGCAGCAGCGGCCCCCGCTAGCACCCAAGTACCCGTTGAGTTGCCCGCCAACGCACCAGGGTTCTGGCCGCCGTACAACCCGATCACCGGCAAACAACTTGATGTTACCTATACCCACAAAGAGCAGGTCATCGCCTTCCTAACTCTGGATGAGGCCAGGGAGCTCTGGAACCAGCTCAACGGCAAAGAGGTCGCTGGCAACATCAAGACAGTCAAAGACTCCGCCGATCGCGTAAAATTGGCCCATGACACCGCCAAAGGACTGGGCGGCCTTGGGGTTCTTGCATACACCAAAGTGATAAATGGTGAGCCTTACACCATCGTCAAGAACTACCAGCTAGTAAGAAAAACCATCCCAGGCAACATCTGGAAGGCCGGCAATCCGAACATATTGAGGCTGGGGATTGGGGTCAGGGCAAACACACACCTGGTTAAGATGGGGATCGTTGCCGACATTTACTTCACCGTCTCGGTGAATCTGATCCAATACTGGGCCAGCGATGAGCGCGACACTGTGGCGCTATTCGGTAACATTGGGGCCGACATTACAAAGGGGCTGATTGCATCTGGCATAGCGCTGGCCCTGACTGGATTTGCCATGTCAGTTTTGCCGGTCACAGTCATGGCTAGTGGGATCTACTTCGTTGCCGGCTCCATTGGTGCAGGCTGGGCGATAGACCAACTCGATGACCAGTTCAAACTCACGGAAAAACTGACCGACACGATCAGAGAGAACGTTAAGGAATGACACGCGAACCAATGCCGCTAACTTTAAGGGTTGGCGGCCTTTTCATGTTAGGCACCAGCGCCTTGCTTGCATGGTCGGCTGGAAACGCTACTTGTGAACTACTGGCATTAGTCACAGGCACCCCACCAGACCCTTTGGCGACCCAGGACTGGCGAGGATGGATTGCAACCGCATTCGCCGCGGCTGGTGTACCTTTCTGCCTATATCTAGGCGCCAGGCTGACACTTGGGAAGTACCGGCCAGCGCCCGACACATCAGCAAGTACCGTTCAACGTAACAGCCGCATTGTCATGGTGTGCGCTGGACTGACCATCCTTGCTGGGTTGTTTGGCTGGTGGCTCGCCAGTTCTGCAACAGAGCGTTTGGGCTGGCAATCATGCGAGGTACGCCAAGGCACATGGAAGTTCAGCAAAGGCATTCTCTCTCGTGACTGCGTAGCTCATGGACTCAAGTCCAAGGAGAAGCTGCGCCATAAGACACCAGAGGAGCAAGTGATCAGTGAGCCGGCTCATGGGCTTGGCGTCATTTTTGGCAAGCCAGACCCCAACTACACACCACCTGGCACAATAGTTGATAGCCCGGACTTTAAACTGACGATTCCAGAGAAACGCTGGGAAAAGATCACTCTCAACAAATATGGGGAAGTAGTGCCCAATGAGGATGAGCCAAGCGGGGCGGTAGGTGTAGATAAATGAGAGCTCGCGGGACTATCGCACTCGCGGCGGTAATAGGTTTTTTTGTCATGGCCACCTTTGGCAACTCCGAGCCAGACCGACCGAAAAAGGGCGAGTCAAGTACCAACACCCCCAGCCATGGGGCGGGGGTTATGTTCGGTTCGCCAACGTACCAGGTGAAAGGGGAGCCGGTGGAGGGCGGCTTTATGGATAAGCGGCAGCATGATGGAAAGGGGGAACAGGCCATCCCCCTGACGGAGCCTGCCAACACTGACCCACTCAAAGCCCCCAAACATGGCACCACCAGTAAACACGATTTAGGGCGGCATGAAATAAGACAATAGGCCCCAGTCCAGAACGGCGTCATAGCTGTATACCAAGTATGACCGAACGCAAAAACAGCGTTTAACCCGTGGTTTTTACATAACTCAATTGACCACCCTCACTAAAATATGCAATCTAATGATTGCTAATCGCGTCTACTCAACTATTTCAAAAAAATCCGTTTTAGAGCGGGAAACAATATTGTCACAAGTTATGGGTGAGAAAATGGAAGAAAAAATCTTTTTCAATCAAGGAAATGTCAGTGTTAGTAACAGCAGATTCATTGTAGATGGGCAAACCTACGCAATGAACAATGTTACCTCCGTAAAGTCCGGAGTTGTCAAACCAAATAGACTCGGTTCAATTATTATTGGGCTCATAGGCCTTGCGATGGTCCTGAGTGGAAGCGGCGGCGTGCTAATAGGTGGACTTGTCCTTTTAGCCATCGCAGTCCTTTCATGGATGGGTAATAAAAAGCGATATACTGTCCTCCTACATACATCATCGGGTGAAAACCAAGCACTAGCAAGCCCGGATGAATCCTACATTAGAACAGTTATTAACTCTCTCAATGATGCAATTGTTAGTCGTGGGTGATACATCATTATTCTATTCCTAAATTGCTAAAAACCATCCGACGCGCCTCCGGAGTCAGTGAACTAATCAGACTCAATGCTAACTGGCTGGTAGTGCGAGAAGATGGGCTCAGGGTATGACTGAATGAGAGTGTAGCCACCCAGCTGTGGCCACACTCTGCATCGGTGCACTGGCAATAGAGATCCGAGACATCATCGCTCAGTCGGTTGGTCTTGGTAATGCGGCCCCGCTGGCCACACACTTTGCAATAAACCCGCATTACGCCCCCTTTTCTATCCAAATCAACAGCCTATATTGCCACAGCAAACACTGTTTGTTTATACAGCCGAACCGATATTCTCCCGAAAATCGACCCAGAGGGAGCGAGGGAGTCCCGCACTGTTAATGGCATCCTGGATAAGCTCGCACAGTGGCAGCACCTCGTTCCTCGCATAGGTGGCATCGTACTTCTCGGGATCCCCGAGCCCGCCCCCGCCATTGGTCGGAATAATGCCGGCCAGCGCCGCCGGGAAGCGGTGGGAGGTCAATACGTCCTGGGCAGTGATCCCCTTGATGGCCGCAAACTCGTCCTTGGTGGCGATGTCCCCCACCGGAATAAGCTTTATGCCGTCGGGCTTGCCGTCCGGGATGTTGACGAACATGGAGCGAAAGTTCCCCACCCCCTTGCTGTTGGCGATCTTGTCTTTCATCTCCTGCTCGGTGTCATCGTCCATGTTCGGATCGGTGGCGTAGAAGATGAACCCCATGTGGGCGCCGTTGAGGAAGTATTTGCGCCGAAACAGGGTGGCGTCCTGGTTGAGCAGTGCCGACTGCAAACCACCCAGGTAATCGGGCATACCATAGACCTGCTGCTCGGGGTCGTACTGCGCCAGCCAGATCACATCCTCCGGCCGGTAAATCAGGTTCGGCTTACCCTGCTGCTGCAGGTAAACAAAGCAGCCATCCTCACGCCGGCGCAGGTAGACGCTCGATAGCGGGTGCAGCCCCACCACCTGACCGAAGCCGTTGCGCAGCTTGAGCATGCCCGCATCCCCGAACTGCAGATAGTTGTGCACGAACGCCGTGATGGTGGCGCGCTGGTTGGTAAAGCGCCCCGCCACCATGTTGCGCCGAGCCATCAAGATGGCTCCGTGGTGGGCGTTGGCCCGGGCCACCTTGGCCAGCCCCTTGCGCTCGATGGGCGGCTGGTAATACTCGCCGTAGGGGTTATAGAACACCCCGGTGTAGTCGGTCATCCAGGCGGTGGGGTCTATCTCTTCCGGCATGCTGAACACCACGGAGGGGAGAGTAGAAGGGGTGGCCGCCTTGGCCAGTGCTTGCTGTCGTTTGGTCATGCTACCTTTCTCTCCTGGCTGGTGACCCAGCTGGATTTGCGTTTATGGTTTGTATCGAGTGGCTCGTTGGCCACGGCGTGGGCGATAGCAAAGAACACGTCTGCGTGGCCAGTCACGTTGTCGCGGGCGGCCCGAAACGTCATCTGGCCGCCGCCGGTGGTGCTGCGTTTGATGGCAAGGAACGCCAGCGGTATATCTCTATCCGAGCTGTCCCACTCGATGCGGTTGGCCTCCACCACGTCGATCATCTTGAGCACCAGCCGCGACTTGCTCTCGACGCTGTAGTTGATGGGGTGGCATATCCCTTTGAACACGGGTTTTAACAGGTCATACACCCCGACGCCGATGCCTGAGACATCGACCCCCAGATAGGTGACCCGAAACTTCTTGGCGATCCGCGTGATCTCCTGCGCCTGGTACTGGAAGTTAAGCCCGCGCCAGTAGTGCTTTTCCAGCACCCTGAACCGCTCGCCGGCGACCGCAGGCGGGGCAACCACCACTAGGGTGGCATTGTCACGGGTGCGGCTCGGGTCGTAGCCCATCCACACCTCCCGCCGGCCAAACGGGTCGGGGCGCCCGGGCTTGTAGTCCTCCCACCGGGTCGGATCCACCCCTGCCCGCTCCATGTCCTGGAACTTGAACACCGACAGGGCATCGTCGATAAACCGGCACAGGTAGAGGCGATCGAACACCTCCTCCGGGTATTCGTCTTTGAGCTCCTCGATGTCGATGAGGTTACAGCCCAGGCGTATGGCATCCTCGATGGTGATGACGTAGCGCCACTGCCGATCGGGACAGATGCGGCCCCCGTCGCGCAGGTCGTCTTCACCAGGGAAGTCAACAGCCTGCCGACTTGGGCGAGTACCCTTCCAGCGATCCCCCGTCCAGAACCGGTACGCTTCGTGTACCTTGCTGGACGGGGTCGAGAAGTAGGTTTTACGCCAGTGGCTCTGGGTGGCCATGGCACTGGAGACATCGGAGAGCCGCTCGAAGTTGGGGATCCAGAAATACTCATCGATGTATACGTTGCCCGAACGAGACTGGGCGCTATTGGAGTTGGTGGAGCAAAAGATAAGCTCGGCCCCGTTCGACAAAACGATGGGGTTGCCGGTCAGGGTGACGCCAAGGAAGGTCTGGGCAATCTTGCAGATATAGGAGCGGAACACCTCCGCCTGGGCCCGGGTGGCCGACAGGAATATCTGGTTGCCACCGGTCAGAATGGCATCTTCAAGCGCCTCGCCGGCGAAGTAGTAGGTCATGCCGATCTGGCGAGACTTGAGGATATTGCGGGTGCGTGGCAAGGCCGGGTCGTTCTTGGCCTCCCGGCAGCGCAACTGATAGCCAAACAGGGTACCCAGCCACTCGCTGAAATCGTCGGAGCTCAAGTGGCCGATCTGGTTCTTGCCTTTCTTGCCGCCCCTGCCCTTACTACTGCCGCCATCTTGGCCGCCTCGGCCACGGCGCGGCCGCTCGGCAGCGGGTTCATCGCCACTCTCGCGGCTGGCGGTGAGCGCCTGCTGGCGTTCCGCCCACTTGAGGGCTTTCTCTTTGAGGCTGACATGGTGGCCGATGAGCCGGTCCAGCTCATCCTGCTCGCCCGGGGTTTTCTTCTCGCGATCCAGCAGTACATTGACCCGGCGGGCGATGGCATCCTCCACCGCCTCATCCGTGAGCAACTCCCGCCAGCCGAGCTTCTCGGCCCAGTAGTAGACAATGCGGCAGGAGTTGAGCCCCAGTTCGTCCTTGATCTCCTGGGGGGTCCATCGCTTAAGGTAGAGTCCCTTCGCGGCCTTGCGGATCTCTTCGGGATACGCCATGGCGCCTCCATCGATATGAATGATGGCGCCATCATAGCCAGCCCATTACCCCCACTTATCCCACTGATGTTCTGAGCAATTCGGATATCCCACTGGATCCGAATCCCCCCGAACACAACTGGATGAAACCCCCTCGCCGACCCGATAGCCTGAGCCCGCATCTTATTGGGAGCAGGCATGAACGAATCAACCTTGAGAACTGGCTGGGTCTGTATCGCCACCGAAGGCAAAGCGGTGGACGGGCGGGATATTACCCGCGACTGGCTCACCGACATGGCCGAGACCTACGACCCGACCTATTACACCGCCGTCATCTGGCCCGAGCACGATCGCTGGTCCAGCTATGGCACCGTGCAGGCGCTCAAGACCGAAGCGGTCGATGGCAAATTCAAGCTGTTCGCCATCCTCTGCCCCAACCGGGATCTCATCTACTGGAACCAGAGCGGCCAATATCAGTTCTGCTCCATCGAGCCATTCGAGCAATTTGCCGATCTCGGCCGCACCTACTTGATTGGCCTGGGCGTCACCGACCAACCCGCCAGTACCGGCACCACCTACCTCAAGTTCAGCAACAGCAACAAGGGCCAGACCGTCGGCACCAGCGAGCCGCTGGATCTCTCCATGTTCACACTGCCCAAGCACGAAAAGACCGATGGCTTCATGGCCAAGTTTTTCAGCTTTATGGCCAGCCATGGTGAACCTGCACCCAAACCTACCCCCAGCCACCCCGAGGATGAGGAAATGAAACCAGAACAGTTCGATCAGATGCTGGGGGCCCTGACCGGCCTTGGCGACAAGATCGATTCTTTCAGCGTCAAGCTGGAAACCAAACCGGCCCCCGAGCAGCCCACCGCCCTGGTCACCGATCCCGCCACCGTTGACGACAAGCCAGGTATCACCGCCGAGCAGTTCACCAAGTTGGAGCAGACCCTGACCGGCCTGACCGACAAGTTCAGCGAGCTGAACGGCAAGATCGACCAGTTCTCTGTCGAGAAGCCGGGCCAACGCCCGGGCGCGCTCGGCGGTGACGATACCCCCACCGCATATTAAGGAGCGACCGTGAGTCAGACCCTAACCGTCCAGGCCCGTCAGCGCCTCGAAAAATACAGTGCTGCCCTGGCCAAGACCTATGGCATCCCCGTTAACGTGCTGGACAAACAGTTCAGCGTCATCAGTGGCCCGGTGGAAACCGGTCTGCGCGCGGGCCTGCTCGCCTCTGTCGAGTTCCTGAACCTCATCACCTGCATGGATGTGGATCAGATCAAGGGCCAGGTGGTGCAAGTCGGCATCGGCAAGCTATTCACCGGCCGCAAGAAAAATGGCCGCTTCAACGGCAAGATCGGCGTCGATGGCAACACCTACGAACTGAGCGAGACCGATTCGTGTGCCTCGCTCGACTGGGCAACCCTGTGCGTCTGGGCCAACGCCGGCAACGAGGGCGAGTTCATCCGCCTGGTCGGTGAGTTCATCAACACGGCATTCGCCCTCGACATTGTGCGGGTCGGCTGGAATGGCGTTTCTGCCGAAGAGACTACCGACCCGGAGAAAAACCCGCTGGGTGAAGACGTCAACAAGGGGTGGCACCAGATAGCCCGTGAGTGGAACGAAGGCAGCCAGATCATCACGGCCAAAGCCGGCGAGAAGATCCGCTTCGACCCGGACGGCAAGGGCGATTACAAGACCCTGGACGAGATGGCCTCCGACCTTATCAACACCACCATCGATCCCCTGTTTCGCCAAGACCCGCGCTTGGTGGTGCTGGTCGGTACCGAACTGGTGGCGGCGGCCCAAGCCAAGCTCTACAGCGAAGCCACCAAGCCGAGCGAGCAGATCGCCGCCCAGAAGCTGGCCGAGTCCATCGCCGGGCGCAAGGCCTACATCCCGCCCTTCTTCCCGGGCAAGCGGATGGTGGTCACCACCCTGGACAACCTGCACTGCTACACCCAGCGCGGCACGCGTAACCGCAAGGCCGAGGATAACCAGGATCGTAAGTGCTTCGATAACCAGTACTGGCGCATGGAAGGCTATGCCCTGGGCGAGCACCTGGCCTATGGCGGCTTTGAAGAGGCCGACATCGAGATCGGCGCCGCGCCGGCAGTACCCGAGGCCTAAGCCATGAGCTCACCCGGTCAACGTCACAAGCAACGCGTCCAAGCCATGCAGGGGACGCAGCAAGCCGCCAGCTCTGGCATCGCTACCGGTGCGGTGGCTGACAGCCTGCACCTGCAGATGATTGCCCTGGAGCAGGACATCGTTCGGCTGCGCAAGCTGGCGCGCATTGGGGATCGGGTGAACATGAAACGCGATGAGCTGATGCCCAAGTACCGCCCCTATGTGGAGCGCTATCTGGCAACGGTCACGGAGTCGGGCCAACCCTACCAGAACGAGCTGTTTCAGCGCCTCATCATCTGGGCCTTTGACGTCGGGGATTTTGATGCAGGCATTGCCTGGGCAGAGCTCGCCATTGCCCAGGGCCAGCGCACCCCGAACAACATCAAACGCGACTGGGCCCACTTTGTGGCCGACACCGTGCTGGAGTGGGCCGAGAAACAAGCGGCCGAGGGCCATGCCGTCGAGCCCTGGTTCTCCCGGGTATTCGACAAGGTACGCAATGACTGGCGCCTCAACGAACGGCTGACCGCCAAGTGGTTCAAAGCGGCAGGTTGTCTGCTGCTGCGTGACCACGACGGCCAACCCCGCCCGAGCGCCGTGGGCGACAGCGCCACCCTGGAGCAAGCCGATCACTGGCTGGCCCAGGCCGACCAACTGCACGGCAAGGTGGGCGTCGGCACCTTGCGCCAAAAGATTGCCATGCGCCTGCGGGTGCTTAACCCAGAGCAATAACGACTATCCGCGCCACCGCACCCCGGCGCGAATGCCATGGGCAGCCTATGGCTAACCCAGCGGCAATTGCGTGGCTTCAGGGGTGCTCCATTTCAACCAACCAGCGAGGCACGCCATGTTTGCAGGCAAGAACATCGACTACAGCGCCGCCACTATCCGCAATGACGGGTTCTGGCCGGATGTAGCCGTGGCCGATTTTGAGCGCCGCCGCGCCCTGCCTGCTGACCTGGATGCCCAGACAACTGGCGCCGCCCTGTTAGCCGCCGTCTCTGAAATCAACCTGCAGCTCACCAGCCACCAAGCCGCGCTGCAGGGCAAGGGCTACCCCACCGCCGCCGAGGTACCCGGGCCCAGTCTGGAAGGCGGCAGCAATGCGCTGACCGAGCAGTACCTGGCCGCGGTGTTTGCCCGTGCCAAGGCGGCGCTGCTGCCCGAATTCGCCAGCGTCACCGAGCGGGCCACCGCAAACAACCAGCTGGAGCGATCGCCAGACCAATGTGCCCAGCTACTGGCCGAGAGTCAGCAACGGGTGCGCAGCATCAAGGGCAAGCACAGGACGGGGGTCTCGCTGATATGAGCAACGATCTGCACGAGCAACAAGCCCAGGGCTACTTCCTGCAAGCGCTCCACGCTGAGCTGCTGCGAGTGCTGCCGGCCAAGTGCCACACCCACCTGGATAGCTGGATGGAGAACGGCACCATCCGACTGGAGCCCAAAAACATGGGCCCCACCGGGGTGGACGTGGCCTGGCTCACCTATCAGGCGGTGTTCACCATCGAGCAGTTGCCGTTTCGCGAGCTGGATCCGGCCATTGTGCTGGCCACTGTCGCCGCCTGGGTGCAGGAGCATGACGAAGTCCGCGAGCAGTTTGCGCTGCCCGATCCCGAATACGCCGTCACCCCGAACGATGAGAAGACGGCCGACCTTGAGATCCAGCTCCCCTTCACCGAACCACTGCGCCTGGTGGAGCACCCGCAAGGCCCCATCAACTGGCTCGGCAAGCGCTGGAACGTGGCCCCCTATGACATTTGGGTCGCCGAGCAGATTGACCTGAATGTGGGGAACACCGGCCACCACAGTGTCGGGGCCTAAGCATGATCAGCATCACCCTGGACAGTCGCCGCACCCAGGAGCAGCTCAAGCTGCTGGCCCTGTCGCCCAAGCAGCGCAAGCGCTTGGTGTGGCGGGCAGCGGCTGAGCTCAAGAAGCTGGCCGCCCGCAACGTGCGCCAACAGCAAGACCCTAACGGCAGTGCCTGGGCTCCGCGCAAACGGGGCAAGCGCAAGATGCTGCGCGGCCTGCCCAAGCTGTTGGAGATCCGCGCCCCCCGCCAGGACGTGGCAGAAGTGGGTTTCAAGAAAGGCCCCATGAGTGCCCACGCTGGGGTTATCGCCAACACCCACCAGAAGGGGCACACCTACCAGGTGAGCGCGGCCAGCCGGCGCCGCATTGCGCCCAGTGAAGGCGGCAAGAACAAGCCGGCCACTAAGGCGCAGGCCCGCAAGCTGCGGGAGTTGGGGTTCAAACGCCCGGGCAAGCGCAAGCGCTCATACCGCTCGGCCTCACTCGGTTGGATCACCAGCAGCCTCAACTACGCCCAGGCCGGCCTGCTCATCAAGAAGCTCAAGGATGAACCGGTGAAAGAGCATTGGGAGATAAAGCTCCCTGCCCGCCCGTTTCTGGGCGCCAACACCCGGCAGCGGGAACAAGCCTTTGCCCGCGCCCTGCAGAGCATCGACTACGGCTGGGACGTCAACAAACAAGACCTGAAGGGGAACTAACGCCATGTGGCCTTATGTACAGATCAACAACTTAAACCAGATGCAGGGGCCCGTGACCGAAGTCGAGCGCCACCTGCTGTTCATCGGCAGCGCATCCAGTAACACCGGCAAGCTGCTCTCCCTCAACACCCAGTCAGACCTCGACCAGTTGCTGGGAACCGGTGACAGCGAGCTCAAAGCCAACCTGCTGGCCGCCCGCGATAACGCAGGCCAGAACTGGACCGCGGCCGCCTATGTGCTGCCCACCGACAAGCCCTGGCTCGATGCCGCCCGCGAGGCGCAGCAGACCCAGTCCTTTGAAGGCGTCCTGGTGCTGGGTCAGGTGTGGGATCAGGTGAGCATTAACGCCGCCCACGCCCTCAACCAGGAGCTGATCACCAAGTGGGGGCGCTGGCAATTCATGCTGCTGGCCGTCCCCGGCATTGTCGCCAAGGCCGCCGGCAAAAACGGCACCGCCCAAGACTGGAGCGAGTACGAGGCCGCCCTGGCTGCCTTGCAAGATGGCATCAAGGCCGATTCGGTTGGCCTGGTGCCACAGCTTTGGCCCAACCTCATCGGCGCCTATGCGGGCCGCCTGTGCAACCGGGCAGTGAGCATCGCCGACAGCCCCTGCCGGGTGAAGACCGGCGCCCTGGTCGGGCTTGGCAACAAGCCGGTGGACAAAGACGGGATCCCGCTGTCGTTGGCCACCCTGCAGACCCTGGAGAAGAGCCGCTACTCGGTGCCGATGTGGTACCCGGATTATGACGGCCTCTATTGGGCCGATGGCCGCCAGCTCGATGCCGAGGGCGGCGACTACCAGGCGATCGAGAACCTGCGGGTCGCCTACAAGGTGGCGCGCTGGGTCCGTATTCGTGCCATCGCCCGCATCGGGGATCGCTCGTTCAACTCCACCCCGGGCAGCACCGCCGCCGCGGTGACCTACTTTGGCAAGGATCTGCGCGAGATGGCCAAGGCCGCCACCATCAATGGCCAGCCGTTCCCGGGCGATATCGCCTCCCCCCAGGATGGCGACATCAGCATCCAGTGGATTGCCAAGAACCTGGTCTCTGTCTATGTGGTGGTGCGCACCGTGGACTGCCCCAAGGGGATCACCGTCAACATCATGCTCGATTTGAGCCTCAACAACGGGGAGGGCTAAGCAATGACCCGTCGTGTTTCCGGTACCAGCTTTGATACCACCCTGATGGGGGCCATGGTCCACGTTGAAAAGGCCAGCCTCTCCATCACCGACAACAGCGCCGTGGCCCAGACCCGAGGCGTCCCGGATGGTTATGTGGATGGGGACGTCTCGGCGGAGCTCGAATTCGAGCTCGATACCAAGAACCTCAAGCTGCTGGCCGAGGCTGCCAAGCGGGCCGGCAGCTGGCGCGGAATGGAGCCGGACGATGTGCTGTTCTACGCCGACACCGGCAGCGAGCAGATGAAGGTGGAAGCCTTCGGCGTGAAGTTGCTGGTCTCTGACTTGCTCGACATCGATCCCAAGGGCGGCAGCAAGAGCGTGCACAAGGTGAAAGGCTTTGTGACCTCCCCCGATTTTGTTCACCTCAATGGCGTGCCGTACCTCTCCAAGGACGACACCCGCCACCTGCTGGGTTAAGGGGACGCTGTGGACGACATCGACCGCGCCAACCAACACGCCGCCCGCATGCTGATCACCAATCTGGCCCGCCAGGTGGGCAAGGGGCACTACCAGGGCATGAGCCTGCATCACTGCGAGGAGTGCGACGACCCTATCCCCGAGGCGCGTCGCCACCATGTGCCGGGGGTGCGCCTGTGCGTCCCCTGCCAAACCCGCATTGAGCAGCTGGCCCGCTAACCCGAGCAACGGACATGAACCCTATGCCAAACAAAGACCCCATCATCGGCGCCGCCATTCTGGCCTGGCTGATGGACAACTGGCCCGCCGTCTATGGGGCACTGCTGGCGCTGGCCATCGCCTTCCTGCGCATTACCTACACCGGCGGGCGGGGCCGTCGCCGACTGATCGAATCCCTGCTGTGCGGGCTTATCACGTTGGCTGCGGCCACCGGCACCCAATTACTCGGGATCCCGCCAGAGGCGACCCCGTTCCTGGGCGGTGTGGTGGGCCTTATCGGGATCGACATCCTGCGAGACAAGGCCACCCGACTCATCAATACCAAAGGTGGCAACGATGCCGCGCAGTAACTGCCACCCGCAAATGGCCGCCTTTCTCGACCTGCTGGCCTTTGCCGAGGGCACCAAGGGCCGGGGAGATGACGGGTACAACAAGCTGGTCAATCCGGCGGGTTTGTTCACCGACTACCGCACCCACCCGAACGTCAAAGTGCAGGTGAACCCGCGCCTGGTCAGCACCGCCGCCGGGCGCTATCAGTTCCTGTCCAAACACTGGCCCCACTACCGTGACCAGCTCGGCCTGCCGGACTTTGGTCCTGAGTCGCAAGACACTTGGGCTATTCAGCTTATCCGCGAGCGCAAAGCGCTGGCCGATGTGGTCGATGGCCGCATCCCCCAGGCGATCGCCAAATGCGCCAACATTTGGGCCAGCTTGCCTGGCGCCGGCTATGGCCAGCGCGAACACAAGCTTGCTGACCTGCTGGCCAAGTTCATCGAGTTCGGCGGGGTGCTGGCATGAGCACGCTCATCCGGCTGTTGCCAACCCTTATCGGGCTGGTGATTGGCACCGTGCTGTATGTCCAGGGGGAGCTGCTCACCCGTCGCGCCCAGGCGCTGGCCGCCGCCAACGAGACCATCACCACCCTGCAGCGCGCCAACGACCAGATGGCCACCGAGTTCAAGACGCTGCAGCGCGAAGAGATTGGGCTGCGCAAGCTGCTCACTCACCAGAACGCCGCCCTGACCGAGCTCGACCAACAACAGAGGAAGACTGCCGATGACCTGCAACACGCCCTGGCCACACCGCCGGCGGGCCGCCCGGACTGCGCTCGCGAGCCTTTGCCTGTTGGCGCTTTGCGCCTGCTCCAGCCAGCCAAGGGCCGTGGTGCAAACCCAGGTGGTGAAACGCCTGCCACCGCCGGGGCTGGTGCCCCACTGCCCGGAACCTGAATTTAACGGCACTACCTGGGGCGAGGCCGTGGCCTTTATCCCCACCCTGCAGGGCGCGCTGCGCCGCTGCCAAACCCAACTCGACACCCTAGACGACTGGATAACCCAAGAGGAAACCACCCCATGAGCAAGCAAACCATCACCCTGACCATTGCCGGCACCGACATCTGCTTTGAGCCCACCCTGGTGGCCTACAACAGCTACATCAACGACCTGGCCATGAACGACAAGGTGGCGCCGGCGCACAACTACCTGCGCAAGATTGTCAGCGCCGAGCACAAAGAGGCCCTGAGCGACCTGCTCGCCCTGCCAGGCGCCGCCTTACAGCTGACCGCCAAGATCAACGAGGAGTTCGCGCCGGCGCTGGATATCACCGTAAAAAACTGACCGGGCGCGCCGAGGCCATCGAGCACAACCAGCTGGAACAGGTACTGGCGCTGCGGCGCCACTACCTGCCCCATGAAGAGGATGACCTCGACAGCCTGGCCCGCGCCCTCTGGTTTGATAAGCACTCCCGGGACACGCTCGCCTTTGCCGTCACGCAGGGGATAGCGAAAGCCTTCAACGGATAAGAGACCCCTATGGCCTGGATGGAAAAACTGATGATGCAGGTGGCACTGGTGGACAATGCCACCAAGCCGCTGGCGGGCATCAACACCCAGATCGACCAGATCAGCAAAGCCGGTCGGCAGGGGTGGGCCAACATGGCCATGGGGACCACCACCGTGGTGGCCGGTGCCATGGCGATCCAGAACGTGCTGGGCCCGGCTATCGAAATGGATCGGGCGCTAGCCGAGGTGGCCTCGCTCGATGTCCATGAGAAGACCCTCAAACAGCTCTCCGACACCGCGTTGATGTTCTCCGTCAAGTACGGCGAATCGGCCAGCGCGTTTGTCAGCGCCTCCTACGATATCCAATCCGCCATCGCGGGGCTTGAGGGGAACGAGTTGCCCGCCTTTGCCCGCGCCTCCGGCGTGCTGGCCAAAGCCACCAAGGCCGACACCGCCACCATCACCAACTACATGGGCACCATGTACGGCATCTTCGAGCAGCAGGCCAAGAAGATGGGCAAGGCCAACTGGGTCGAGGATGTCGCCGGCAAGACCGCGCTCGCGGTGCAGATGTTTAAGACCACCGGCCAGGGCATGACCGACGCCTTCAAGGGCATCGGCGCCAACGCCACCGCCGCCGGGATCTCGATGGATGAACAGTTTGCCGTGCTCGGTCACCTGCAGGCCACCATGGGCGGCGGCGAAGCGGGCACCAAGTTCAAGTCGTTTCTGGCCGGGGTCGGCAGTGCTCAGAAGGCGCTCGGCCTGCAGTTCACCGACTCGGCGGGCAACATGCTGCCGGTGCTCGATATTCTGGACAAGCTCAAGACTCGCTATGGCGAGACTCTCAGTGTTGCCGGCAGCGATGAGCTGAAAAAGGCGTTTGGCTCGAGTCAAGCGGTCTCAATGATAAAGCTGCTCATGAGCAACACCAAGGGACTGGCCACCAGTATCAACGCCCTGGGCAACACCCACGGCATGGGCAAGGCCGAGCAGATGGCCGCCGCCATGACCGACCAGTGGCAGCGGGTCGAGTCGGCCTGGTTTGCGATCCGAGCTGCAGCGTTCGGCGCAGTGCTCCCGGCCATCAATCAAGTGGTGGGCGCCTTTGCCGATGGCGCGGATACCGTGCTGCGCTGGACCCGCCTGTTTCCACACCTGACCAAGGCAGTCAGTTACGCCACCCTGGCCATCGTCGGGCTCGGCATGGTTACCGGTGTCTGGTTGCTGCTGGCGGGCCTCGCCAAGCTGGTGACCCTGGGCTGGGGCATTGTCATGATGGGGCTGCTCGCCCCGCTCAAGCTGCTGCGGGGCGCCATGGCGCTGATGCGCACCACTGTGTTGCTGGTCAACCTCGCCATGTACGCCAACCCGGTGCTGCTGATCGTGGGCGGTATCCTCGCTCTGGTCGCGGCCGTGGCGCTGGCCATCGTCTACTGGGACGAGCTCTATACCGCCTTCTCGGTGCTGACCAGCTTTGAGCTGCTGGGCGCCTTCTTCAGTGGGCTGGCTGAGACATTCGGCCCCCTTGCCTCGCAGGCACTGGTCCCCATTGCTGACACTTTGGGGATCATCGTGACCTTGCTCGGCCAAGCCTGGGACTGGCTCGGTTCCTTCTTCGGTGCCACCGAGCAGGCCAGCCTCGGGGTCGATGGGGTGACCGATGCAGGCCGACGCCTGGGCACTGTCCTCGGCGCCGTGTTTGAGGCCCTGCTCACCCCCTGGCAGTGGATCATCAAAGCCATTCGCTACGCCCTTGACCTGATGGGGATGATCCCGGGCATCGACATCGACACCAGCAAGCTGGTGATGCCGGATCTGAGCCTGCCCATGAGCGCCCAACTGCTGGCCCAGCCGCAGACGGAACGCATCAACGCCCCGCTTGAGCGCTACCGCCAGCAAGGCCAAAGCGCAGTACCAGCGGGTGGCCTGGGCCAACAACTGATCCAGGCCAACGCCGCGGCCAGCTCAACCAACCTGAAGCCAACCAAGGCCCTGCACATCGGCGAGGTGCACATGCACAACCAAAACCCCATGACCCCAGAGCAGATGGCCGAGAACGTCTGGCTGGAGACCAAGTGATGAGCGCCCCCCTGATCCGCGACCCCAAGTACATCGATCTCCTTGTGGTCAATGGCGCCTGGCAACTCGATGCCGGCGGCCAGCCACGCTACACCCAGGACCGGCACAGCATCGGTCAGGACATCAAGCACCGCATCATGGAGTCGGGGCTCGCCCGCAAGCTCATCGGCGAGCGCAGCCCGACCCTGCGCAGTGACGTGATGACCGAGATTGAATTGCTGGTAGAAGACGACGAGCGGCTGGTGCCTGGCACCATCCTCATCCGTGAAGAGGCCCCCGACCGGGTGCTGGTCACCGCTCGCACCTATGAATTCGGCGAACTGGAGGTAACCCTGTGAACCTGCGCCCGACCGTGGACTTTATGGCCCTGCTGGCCGAGACCGGCGTCCCGACCACCGAGCAGGCCATGGAGACCGAGCTCAAAAAAGAGGTGGTGGCCGCCGGCTCCCTGATCACCAATGACAGCGATGTGAGCCCGTTCTGGCGGCTGGTGCGCGGGGTAGTTATCACCCCGGCGCTCTGGCTTATCCGCACCCTGCTGGCCGGCCATGTGCTGCCCAACACCTTTGCGGCCACCGCCACCGATGCCTATCTCGACCTCAAGGCCTGGGATGTGGACTTGACCCGCAAGGCGGCCCAGACCACCCGGGGCCTGGTCAACTTTGTCAAAGCCAACCCGAGCGAAGCTGCCACCATCCCGGCCGATATCTGGGTAGCCACCGAGCGCATCAACGGCACCATCTACCGCCTCAAACCCCTGCAGGCAGTAGTGAGTCCTGCCGGCGAAGCGGTGGCCAAGGTTGTCTGCGAAGCCGAGCACGCCGGCGCAGCCTGGAATCTGGCGCCGGGCTATTACAACCTGCTCAGTGAACCGGTGACCGGCATTCTGTCGGCCCGCAACGATGACAAGGAGTGGATCACCACCCAGGGCGCCGATGCCGAGGGCAATGACGCCCTGGGCCTGCGCATCCAGAACCAGTTTTCGGCGGTGGGGCGTTATCACATCGACGCGATTTACCGCTCCATGCTGGCCAGCGTCGCCGGCATTCGGGCCGATCACATCTTCTTCGAACACGAAGCCCCGCGGGGTCCGGGTACCGCCAATGCCTACATCCTGCTGGAGGTGGGCGCGACCCCGGCCAGCCTGATTGAGCAGCTCAACGACTACGTGGGCCGCCAGGGCAACCATGGCCACGGCGATGACCTGTTCGTGATGAGCATGCCCGAAACCCAGCACAGCCTCACCCTTGCACTGTGGCCACAAGCCAACCTCAGCGCCGAGCAACGGGCGGCGCTCAAGGCGGGCGCCGAGAGCCTGGTCAAGGCGGCGTTTCGCCAGTCAGCGGACTTTCCGGCCGTCACCCGCACCTGGCCGCGCTCGCGCTTCTCGCTCTCCCAGCTCGGCCGCGAACTGCACAGCCAGTTCCCGCAGCTGCAGAGCCTTAAGTTTGCACAGGATGACATCGTGTCGGGGCTGGCCATCCCCCGCCTCGACAAGCTGGCGGTGACCCTGCATGAGTAACCCGACCCCGCTCGAACACGGCCGGCAGGCGCCGGTGCTGCCCGATGCCAGCGCCCCCTGGTGGGAAGACGGCTACACCATCAGCCCGGCCCACGCCGAGCCCGGGTTTCTGGCCCGGGGCATCAACGCCTTTTGGCAGCGGCTCAAGGGCTGGCTACTGCTGCCGCTGGCCCAGCAAGACCCGCTGACCTGCTCCGAATCCCTGCTGGCACTGCTGGCCTGGGAGCGGGACATCGCCCGCTTCAACGGCGAGCCGCTGCCGCTCTTTCGCAAGCGGGTCAAGTTCGCCTTTGTGAACGCCCGGGACGCAGGCGAGGTGGCCGGCTTTAAGCGCATCTTCGAGCGCCTGGGCATCGGCTGGTGTGACATCCACGAACGCCAAGCCGGCGCGCCCTGGGACGTCATCACCATCGAGGTGACCGACAGCGCGCTTGCAGGCAACCAGCAACTGATGGAAACCCTTATTCAACACTATGGCCGCACCTGCCGCCGCTATCGCTTCCAGGTGGTTTACCCGGTCACCGGCACCCTGCGGCTTGGTCGCATCGACATGAGCCAGCAGGTGTTTGGCGCATCACTTAAGAGGACAGCATGAGCACCATCATTACCAACGCTTTCTCCCGCTACTGGCAGGAGTGCCTCGCGACCCAAGTGCCAGTGGTGCTCGATGAGTTCGTGCTGGCCAACGTACCGGGGCTCGATCCCGAGGCTCCCATCAACCCGGACAGCGGCCTGCCGCCGGCGGGCCAGATTGTGCACCGCCACGCGGTGGACCAGCGCGGGCGCATCAACAACGACGCGGTGGCTTACACCATAGTCATGGACACCACGGTCGGCGATTTCAGCTTCAACGCCATGTACCTCATCAACAAGGCCAGCGGCATGGTAGGGATGATTGTCCACAAGGGGCTGGAGACCAAACTCAAGACCAATGAGGCCACCGGCCAGACCGGTAACAGCCTGGTCAAATCCATGCTGATGGAGTACGACCGCGCCAGCGAGGCCACAGCCACCCACGTGGACGCCAGCACCTGGCAAATCGACTATGCCGCCCGCCTGCGCGGGATGGATGACGACCTGCGCCTGCAGGCGCTGCAGTTCTTCGGGCCGGCCACCTTCTACGGGGATGGCTTTAACCTGGTCAACGCATCGGGGGTCTACAAGATACAGCCCGGGGTGGCCTACGTGGGCGGCCTGCGGGCGGAACTGAACGAGGTCAAGAAGGTGACCCCAGGCGCCAAGCCGGTGGGGCTCTGGCTCGACATCTACCGGGCGGGCTCCTTGCTCGATGCCTGGGTGAACCACTTCTCCCTGACCCTGAGCGTGCCAGAGCTCACCGACTATCTGGACGCCAACGGCTATCAGCACCACGTGGCCAAGGTGGCCATCATCAATGCCAATGGCAGCGTCACCGACGTTCGCCGCAAGCGCACCATCGAGCTGACCGGGGATGTGACCGGCAAGGGCATCCTGGAAGATGCCCAGGGCGTCACCATCGCGGTGGAGATAAAAGACGGCAGTCACCGCCACCGGTGGAATGAGCTCGACCAGGTACCGGCCACTGCCAGCCGCTGGCCAACCTATAGCGAGGTGACCAACAAACCGGATCTGGCGGCGGCCAACCATACCCACCGCGGCAGCCTGCTCAATCCGATAAACCTGGCCAAGGAAGATCTCAACACCATCGTCACGCCCGGTGTGTATGCCCAGAACGCGAACGCCAACACCTCCGCCGCGCTGAACTACCCAGAAAATCTTGCCGGCACACTGACCGTCACGGTGGCAGCAGGCCCTCAGCAGCGCTACCACGTCTACAACACCAGCCGGGTCTATACCCGTGCCCAGTACAGCACGGGCGCCTTCACCCCCTGGGCCAGGGACTACAACACCCTGAACAAGCCAAGTGCAGACGATGTGGGTCTGGGCAAGCTCGCCAACATTGCCCCCAGTTACGACCCCTCGGCCAACACCTATGCCCTGCGCGACGGGTCAGGCGACCTGCTAGTCCGCACCCTGCGTACCAACCTGATCAATGAACAACGCATGGTCGGCGCCGTGGCCTTTCGGGTCGACTACGGCAACGACAGCTATCTGCGCTACTGCGCGAGTCCACAGGCTTTCAGGAACTGGCTCAACACCGAATCAAGTCCGTGGAATGTGGCGCGGCGCCTGATGGTTGAAGACCCAAGCAACCCGGGGCTTGAGCTCCACATCCCGGGTAAAACGGCAATCATGTCTTACCTAACCACTGACGCGGTTTACCGCATCGCAACCTCCAACGGTTCAGGCGGTGCCCATTTAGGCCGAATGGCGCTTGATTCGGCCGGTAACGTCTCATTTCCTGGCACGGTTAGCGATGGTTCAGGCCGCTGCTACAGCCCGGGGAACCAACCCCACTACACCCACAACCATAACGCGGCACAGGGAAACGCTGATGTGGTGGCCGGGTCTTATCACGCCATCGGGGTCTATGTGTTTGCAGCACTGATCCCGGCCGGTGGCAAAACCAGCCACGGCCAGCGCGCGGCGGGGGCATACCTGCGGCCTTGCTCGGCCTCTGAGTGGGGCTATGCCGGATACAGCCTGCCGGGCACCTGGCAGTGTATGGGCGACATCATGGGTGCGAACAACGATGAACGCTATGACGACCGGGCCACCCTGTGGATCCGGGTTGCATAAAGAGAGGATAACCTGATGGAACGTATTGAAGTGCTCAGCGCCGCGCGCCCACGCCATTACGCAGCGGATCCCGACAGCATCACCTTGGATGTGCTGTTTGCCCACCTGCCTGAGCAGGTCCAGTTCGCCGCCCGCAAGGATGACCCGGAGGAACATGGCCGCGAGCTCTACAGCCGGGCCGTATTTGGCGAGTTTGGCGATATCGAGGTGATCACCCCTGCGCAGCCGACCGAGACACAGCAGCAGGCCCGCCTGAATGAGAAGCTAAAACAGGCGGCCACTGCCATGGCGCCGCTGGAGGATGCTGACACCCTTGGCATCATCAGTGATGCTGAACGCCAGCGACTCACCGCCTGGCAGCGCTACCGGGTCACCCTCTACCGCCTGCCGCAAAGCGACGGCTGGCCAACCGAGGTCAACTGGCCAGAGATGCCGCAATGAGTTGGTCACAAGGGGCGCTGCACTGGCCGGCCAGTGCAGCCAGCCTGCAGGCCAATGCCCAGAGCGTACTGGCACAGATCCCGGCCACCCAAACCAGCGCCACGGGCCGCCTGCAAACGCTCGCAGCCCGCGCCCAGTACCGCCGCCACCCGTTAAGCGATGCGGCCACCGCGCTGGCGGGTCTGCGCGCCGAGCTCGACCAGTTGCTGGTCACTGGCCGTTGTCTGACCGTCACCCCCTACCAGCACGGGGTCGGCCAACAGCAGGGGCAACAGTTCAGCCTGGCCGCCCCCAATGCGGTGGCCACCCTGGCCGCCAAGCTACAGGACGGGGCCGATCCCCTCCTGCCCAGCGGGCAACTGCATGCCCTCGCTTGGCTGGTCACCGGTAACAGCGCCGAGGACCTGGCCAAGCAGCTGGCCGTCCTCTGTGCCCTGCTGCCACTGCCGGAGTGGTGCGCCACCCTGCGGCGCCTCACTGCCAACAACGACACCATGAGCCAACCCACCGCAGCCAAGGTGCCGCGCTGGCGCGCCGATGAGCCGCTGACTTGGGCACCGCTGCGCCCGGCCCGTATGGCGCTGGGGGTAGAGCTGGCTCAGCTGGAGAGCCTGGCCCAGGATAGCCAGACCCCGATCGCCAAGCTGCAAGCACTGGCGACCCGCCGCGCCGCGCACCTGGATGCGCTGACAGAGACCTTGGCCCAGTTGGGCCAACTGTCCGGCACGCTCTGGCACTGGCAAGGGCAGGGGGATGTGGCCAGCCTCGCCACCCAGCTCGGGCAGAGCACGCCACCCGACCACAGCCAGAGCATGACGGTCGCGGCCCTGCTGATCTCCCCTTCCCCGCTCACTTTCTGGCAGGAGTTAACCCCATGAGCCAAGCCATGCTGACCCTCGATGGCGAGCCCATCATCATGAAGTCGATGCGGGTCTCTGCGTCGATGCAGTTTCAGGACAAGGACCAGAGCGGCCAGACCAGCTCGACCAGCAGCGCCGAACAGGGCGCCAAGGGCAAGGAGCTCGATGTCTCCGGCCTCATCCCGTTCAAGGAGGAACGCATGCTAAGCCGGCTGTTTGAGCTGGCTGATGCCAAGGGCAATGGCGGCAAGCGCCACGTCTACCGGGTCGGCTCGCTCCTGGCCAAGTCGGTGAAGGTGCGCCAGGCCAAGTTTGCCGGCCGCATCACTGCGAGCGAACAGGAGGGGCTGCTGGCCTGGCAGGTGCAGTTCACCTTGAAGGAGTTCAACTCGGTACCGGAGAAACGCGAACAGCGTCTGCCCAAACAAGCCCCGACCGTGGGCCAGGGCACCGACAACACCAGCGCCGCCAAGGACAGTAGCAAGGGGGATGGAGAACCGGATCTCAGCAGCTTCGAGCGCTATGTGCTCAAACCGATGGATGACATACTGGCATGAAACTATCCACTTCACTGACCCTCGCCGGCCAGCCTGTGCACCTGGTCGACCATGATCTGGTGCTGGACATCAACGCCGGCGGCCGCGCCGCCCTGACCATCGAAGGAACGGCCAGCAAAGGGCAGACCTTCACCCTGGACACCGGTTACAACGGCCATCTACGCCGTTGGTTTACCGGTTATGTGTACGACGTGCAGCCTGCCGCCAATGGCGCCAGCAAGCTGCTGTGCCGCGAGCTGGCCGGTGCTCTGGGCTCTCGGCTGCCGGTCAGCCAACAACACGCCACCCTGCGCGGCCTGCTGGCCTGGCTGACCGACCAAACCGGGCTGACCTTCTTGCTGCCCAAGGGCCGCGATTACACCGACCGGCCGATCCCCAACTTCACCAGCGCGGGTACCGGCTATCAGCTGCTCGATAACGCTGGCCGCGCCTTTGAGGTGCCTGACTTTGTCTGGTACCCGCAACCCGATGGCGCCATCTTCGTCGGCAGCCACGCCGACAGCCGCTGGCATGACAAGGAGGTCATGCTTGATCCCGCCTGGTCAGGCCGCCAGGCAGGCGACACCCTGACCCTGTCACCAGTGCCGGCCATCCGCCCCGGCACCATCCTCAACGGCAAGCGGGTGATGCGGGTGCGGCTCAAGGGTGACGAAATGACCCTGACCACGGCCACCCCGGGCAAGGTCACCAAGTCACCAGAGCGGCGCAAGATAGAGGGGGAGTTCCCGGAGCTGGCCGACAAGATGCACCTGCCCAAGTTCGGGCGGGTCGAGGCCATCAGCGATCAGGCCAGCGCCGGCCAGCTCAATGACCCCTTTCGCCCCCGCTATGCGGTGGACGTGCAACTGCTAGGCGAAGATGGCCAACCAGACAAAGCCGCCCCGCTTTATCGGGCGGTGCCGCTGCCGGTGCAGTTCGGCGGGCAGGAGCAAGGGCTGCTGCAGTTCCCTACCGAGGGGGCACTGGTTGAACTGGGGTTCGCCTTTGGGCGGGCCGACCGGCCCTTTATCCGCACCGTGCTCGGCAGCGGCTGGGCCCTGCCGGATATCACCCCGGGCGAGCAGCTGCAGCAACAGCGGGCCGAGGTGTTCAGCCGCATCGACACCGTGGGCAACCTCTGCCACCACACCGACCGGCGCCTGCATGACCAGGCCCTGCAGATGCACCACCAGAGTGACGACTACCTGGGGGAACATGGCCAGCATCAGCAGCAGATAGCCCAGCACAGCATCGAGGAGGTGGGCGGGTTCAAGCTCATCGAGGCGCTGGGCGCCATCGAGCTGTTGGCCGGAGATGACCTCACCCTGGGGAGTCTGGGCAACATGAGCCAGACCACGGCGGGGGATCTGGTCGAGGTGGTGGGCCAGCTGCGCCGGGCTGTTGCCGGCGAACTGCAACACCTGGAGGCGCCCCGTTCGTGGATGGGGACCGACAGCATGAACATCTTCCGGCTACTGTTGCAGCTGATGAACGTGGTGGAGCAGCTGGCAGCTGCCACTGCCAGCCACACCCACGGCAGTGGGCCAGCCCCAGGTAACAGCGGGGCCATGACGGGACATAGCCAACAGGCCAAGCAGCTGGCCGGCCAGCTATCCCCCATCATCGAGTAGGCCACCAAGCAAAGAAGGCCCCACACTGTGGGGCCTTCTTCTATCTGCCTGACAGTGCCTGAGCATGGCCAGGGAATGGCGCCGCATGAAGAGGCAGCCATCGGGCAGCGCTGCATCATACGTGAAGCCTACACGTGCTCACAGCCTCCCAACACACCGTGACGACGCACACCGCCGCGTCTGCGTCACGGAAACCGCGCTCTTCCGCTCCCGCCTGCGCGCCGCATCAATAAAATTTTTTGCAAAAGTGGATTACCGCAAAACCATAGGCCCAGACCGCGCCAGATAAAGGATCTCGGGCGAGGTAAGGATCTGAAAGGATCGAAAGAAATTGCAGGGTTTTACAGTTTGAAAGGGGTCTGGCTCGCGGTGTCGAAAACGTAAGTTGTTGAATGTATTGGGATGGTCGTACTTTCCGTGAGAATTTGAATGCTCGGGAAGGATCTCATTTTCTGCGGGGGAGTAACGCGAAGGCGTTTTGTTTCAACTGGTTAGGTGTGATGAGGGCTGATCTGATAACTGAAATTTTGAAAAAGCATGAGCTGTGATGGTTAACCGAGGTGGTCATAGCAAATGAGGTTCATCTTGGCGTTCTCCGCACTCAAAAGCAGAAGAGGCCCACACTATGGGGCCTCTTCTCGATCTATCGTCTCAGTCCACATTAGTGAGCAGCTAGCTCACTGTAGAGATCTGGTTTTTCTTGCATAAGCGTCAAGACCTTCGCTGCCAATCCAGTCGGGTTGCGGCGCCGGGTCTCCCAACTTTTGACCGTATCAACACTCGTCCCAAGAGCCTGGGCAAACTCTTGCTGAGAAACATTCAGTGCGAGGCGAATAGCCTTTACGTCCGCCACTTCATAGCGAGTCCGCACGGCAGGCTCAAGAAGGCCCTGCTTAATTTCAACAGCCTCCTCAAGGGAAGCCTTCAATTCGTCAAACATGTTCATGTTAAACCTCGCCTTTTAGTAACGTGGTCAAGCGCTTTAACTCGGCCTTTTCTGCCGATGTCAGGCTTTCTTTCTCACTCTTGGCATAGGCAAGCACTAAGTAAATCATCTCAGCTGTCGCTAGAAAGTAGATAACTCTCGCGCTGCCACTCTTCCCCTGCTGGCCAGTTGCCATGCGAATTTTTCGCAGACCCCCCGTGCCCTGGATCAAATCACCCTTTTCCGGCTGGGCAATCAATTCTGTTTGCAGTGCTCTGAGCTCATCATCTGTTGCGAGCGCTTTTATCTGCTTGGTAAAGATCGATGTCTCAATAAACTCAATGGCGTTACTCACCCATCACTCACTCTAGCCAATCAATCTAATGGTGTACATAGTACACCTCAAGAAAAATAACGACAACCGCTGGCATTCTCTGTCGCCACTCTGTCGCCACTTGGCCGAAAACAAAAAGGCCACTATTGCTAGTGGCCTTCGTAAGTCTTTGATTTTAATGGTGCCCGAGGCCGGAATCGAACCGGCACGACGCGAACGTCGAGGGATTTTAAATCCCTTGTGTCTACCGATTTCACCACTCGGGCACCGCAATCGGTATCAAGTCCGCGCGGCGGGCTTGTCAATATGGAGGCACGTTCCGGAGTCGAACCGGACTAAACGGATTTGCAATCCGCTGCATAACCGCTTTGCTAACGCGCCATGCAAAAGAGAGTTGGCTCTCTATTGTCTGAATTTGGAGCGGGAAACGAGACTCGAACTCGCGACCCCGACCTTGGCAAGGTCGTGCTCTACCAACTGAGCTATTCCCGCATTGGTCTGGCTGACTGCCTGACTACGAGGACGCATTCTAGCGATGTTCCTCGCCCAGTCAACCAAAAAATGTTTAATACCCTGATCGTTCGAGTGTTTTTTACCCTTTTCCTGCGCTTTTACCACTCATGACCATTTCCCTGCCCCAATGGCGGGGAAACGATGCTTTATGCCAAGGCAGGAACTAGAAGCGGGAGTGGTAGGTCAGATCGCCCCAGGCGGCCTTCATGTACTGGAACATGGACCAGAAGGTGAGCACGGTGGCGACATAAAGCAGCACGTAGGCGAGCCATACCATCCAGATGTCGTACTGCCAGATGAGGCCGGTGAGCGACACCATCTGGATCATGGTCTTCCACTTGCCAATCCAGCTGACCGCCACCGAGGAGCGTTTGCCGAGCTCGGCCATCCATTCACGCAGGGCGGAGATGATGATCTCGCGGCCAATCATGGTCATGGCGGGTATGGTGACCCAGATGGTGTTGTAGTGTTCGACTATGACCACCAGCGCCGCCGCCACCATGATCTTGTCGGCGACCGGATCGAGGAAGGCGCCGAAGGCGGTGGACTGGTTCAGCTTGCGGGCGAGGTAGCCATCAAACCAGTCGGTCGCGGCCGCCAGAATGAAGACGAGGGCCGCCGCCAGATAGGACCACTGATAGGGTACATAGAACAGGATGACGAAGACGGGGATGAGCAAGATCCGAAAAAACGTCAGCAGGTTAGGAATATTTGTCATTATTTTCAGCCACTTCTTGTATGCCGCTACATGGTAGCCCCAAGCCGATCACGGATGCAACCGGACAGGCGCCCGCCTTGGTCTATTAATCCATCAACAACCTCAGGATGCGTGCCATTATGGCATTTACGGGCCCCCTGCGTCACGGCTCTTGTGCACCCAGAGGCGGGATGGTGGCCACGATTCAGAGCGAATGCAAGGCATCCAGGATGGACTGGGTTGAATGCCGAGCGCGACGAGCCCTGACCCCTGGCTCAGATCGAATGCAAGGCATCGTGAATGCCGTGGATCAGACCAGCACCTGGCTGATGCCGAGCGCTCTGCCGGCTCAAAGCGAGTGCAAGGCATAGTGAATGGCGTGGATCAGACCTGCGCCTGGCTGATGCCGAGCACTCTGCCGGCTCAGAGCGAGCGCAAGGCATAGTGAATGGCGTGGATCAGACCTGCGCCTGGCTGATGCCGAGCACTCTGCCGCCTCAGAGCGAGCGCAGGGCATCGTGAATGGAACAAACTGGGCCACGCCGGGCTGATGCCCAGTACCCTGCCGGCTCAAAGCGAGTGCAAGGCATCATGAATGGCCTGGGCCAGCTCCTGGCTGATGCCGGGCACCTTGGCGAGCTCGTCCACCCCTGCCTTTTTCACCTCCTGCAACCCGCCCAGGTACTTGAGCAGAGCCTGACGACGCTTGGGCCCCACCCCCGGAATATCCTCCAGAGTGCTGGTGGTGCGGGCCTTGGCGCGCCGCGCCCGGTGGCCCGTGATGGCAAAACGGTGAGATTCGTCGCGAATATGCTGAATAAGGTGCAAAGCGGGCATATCTGCCGGCAAGTGCAGCTCTTCGTGGCTCTCCCCCAGGATCAGGGTCTCCAGCCCCGCCTTGCGGGTCACTCCCTTGGCGATGCCCACCAGCAGCGGGTATTTGCCACCGAGGAACTCCAGCTGACGGGCCAGGATCTCCTCGGCGCGGCGCAGCTGACCCAGGCCGCCGTCGATAAACAGCACGTCCGGCACCTTGTCCGGCTCCTGCAGCTTGCCAAAGCGCCGCTCCAGCACCTGCTCCATGGCGGCGTAGTCATCCCCCCCCGTGATGCCGTCGATATTGAAACGGCGGTATTCCGAGGAGAGCGGCCCCTCCCGGTTGAACACCACGCAGGAAGCCACGGTGCGCTCCCCCATGGTATGGGAGATGTCGTAACACTCCATGCGGGCGATGGGCTGCTCCAGCTCCAGCAACTCTTCCAGCTGGCTGAAGCGGGCCTGGGTTGTGCTCTTGTGGGCGAGGCGCGAGCGCAGCGCCGTCTGCGCATTGATGGAGGCGAGCTTGATAAAGCGCGCTCGTTCACTACGAGTACGGCTCACCACCCGCACCTTGTAACCTGCGGTCTGGCTCAGGGTCTCGGCAATCACGCTCTCATCCTCGAGGGCCACGTCCAGCAACACCTCGCTCGGGATCTGCCTGCCTCCCTGCCCCGACAGATAAAACTGCAGCAGGAAGGATTGCACCACCTCCTCCAGCGGCGTATCGCTCGGCACCTTGGGGAAGTAGCTGCGGGAACCCAGCACCTTGCCCTGACGAATGAAGAGCACATGGATGCAGGCGGCGCCTTGCTCGAACGCCACCCCCACCACATCCAGTTCATCGAGCACGTTGCCGCTCACCGACTGCTGCTCGGTCACCCGGCGCAGGGCCTGGATCTGATCCCGATAGCGGGCCGCATCCTCGAAGCGCAGATCGCCGCTGGCAGACTCCATCTTGCCCACCAGCTCCCCTATCACCTGCTGGTTCTTGCCCGCCAGAAACAGCTTGGCCAGCTCCACCTGCTGGGCATATTCCGCCTCGCTCACCAGCCCCGCCACGCAAGGGCCGGCGCAGCGCTTGAGCTGATAGAGCAGGCAGGGACGGGTACGGTTGGCATAGACGGCATCCTCGCACTGGCGCACCGGGAAGATCTTCTGCATCAGGTGCAGGCTCTCGCGCACGGCGCCGCCGGAGGGGTAAGGGCCGAAGTACTCCCCCTTCACCTTGCGGGCGCCGCGATGGACGCCGATGCGGGGATGCCGGTGCCCTGTGATGATGATCCAGGGGTAGGATTTGTCATCGCGCAGCAGCACGTTGTAGCGCGGCTGATACTGCTTGATGAGGTTGTGCTCGAGGATCAGCGCCTCTGTTTCGGTGTGGGTCACCATCACCTGGATATCGGCGATCTGACGCACCAGGGTGTGGGTCTTGATGCTATCGACCTTGGTGCGAAAGTAGGAGGAAAGCCGTTTTTTAAGATCCTTGGCCTTGCCCACATAGATGACGGTGCCACCGCTGTCATACATGCGGTAGACGCCGCTCTGGTGAGTCACGGCGCTCAGAAAGGCCTTGCTGTCAAAAAGGGGCTCGGGAGAAAGGGTCATCGGCTACTCGGCTCAACACAAAGGGGCGAAAACGATAGAAGTCGGCATCAACGGGGAGAGCATACTGCGCCAGGCCGGCGAAATGCAAAAAGGCGGCACCCGCCGCCTTTTTGACTCCCCGTCACCCGCTTACAGGGTGTCGGCGTCCAGCATGCCATAGCGAATGGCCAGATGGGTCAGCTCCACATCGCCGTTGATGTTGAGCTTGCTGAACAGGCGGTAACGGTAGCTGTTGACCGTCTTCGGGCTCAGGTTCAACTGCTCGGAGATGTCGGTCACCTTCTGCCCCTTGGTGATCATCATCATGATCTGCAACTCGCGCTCGGAGAGGGACTTGAAGGGATTTTCATCCGCCGACGCAAACTGGCTGAGCGCCATCTGCTGGGCGATCTCGGGGGAGATGTAACGCTGGCCCGAGTGCACCAGGCGAATGGCGTGGATCATCTCGTCCGGGGCGGCGCCCTTGGTGAGATAACCGGCGGCGCCCGCCTGCATCACCTTGGTGGGGAACGGATTTTCTGAATGAATGGTCAGCACTATGATGCGCACATCGGGCCGGATCCGCAGTATCTTGCGGGTCGCCTCCAGGCCGCCGATGCCCGGCATGTTCATGTCCATCAGGATCACGTCTGGATGGTGCTGACGACAGAAAGTGACTGCGGTTTCCCCGCTCTGCGCCTCGCCCACCACCTTGATCCCGCGGACATCTTCCAAAATGCGTCTTATCCCTGTACGCACCAACTCATGATCATCGACCAGGAATACATTTATCACCCAAACACCCCGTTTTTTTATCTCGTTATATGCCAGTTAGGGTTAACACGGCGTCTTGCATCATAACCAAACTCGCTGGTTTGGCAAACCATGGGCGGGAAAAGTTTGAAAGTGCTCATAAATGACGTTTGTAATCAAATAATTATGCAAGGATTCAACACAAAAAACGGCGCCCGCAGGCACCGTTCAGAGTCATGTCGGTGGTGCTGGCATCAGTTCGCCAGCAGCGCACGCACCTTGTCCAGATCGGCCTGGGTATCCACCCCGACCGGCGGCGCTTGCAGCGCCTGGGCCACGTGGATCTTCTCCCCGTACCAGAGCACCCGCAGCTGCTCCAGGGCCTCGACCTGCTCCAGCACGCTCGGCGCCCAGTCCACGTAACGCTGGATGAAACCGGCGCGATAGGCGTAGATGCCGATGTGACGCTGGTAGTGATCGCCAATCTGCTCGTGGCCCTTGGCAAAGCGATCCCTGTCCCAGGGAATGCTGGCCCGGCTGAAGTAGAGAGCGTAGCCATCCTTGTCGGTCACGACCTTGACCGCGTTGGGGTTGAACGCCTCCTCCGCATCCACAATGGGCACAGAGAGGGTGGCCATGGGCGCCGTCGCCGCGGCCAGATTGTCGGCCACCTGACGTATGATGGCGGGCGGAATGAGCGGCTCATCCCCCTGCACATTGACGATGATGGTATCGCTGGCAAAGCCGTAGTGACGGCACACTTCCGCCAGACGCTCGGTGCCGGACTGGTGATCCTGCGAGGTCATGCACACCTCAAAGCCCGCGAGCGCGGCACAGGAGGCCAGCGCGCTGCGTACCCGCTCGTCATCGGTGGCGACGATCACCCGATCCGCGCCGGATTGCAGGGCCTTTTCCACCACGTGCTGCACCATGGGCTTGCCATGGATGTCCGCCAGTGGCTTGCCCGGCAAGCGGGTGGAGGCGTAGCGGGCAGGAATGATCACCACGAAACTCATGACGGCATCTCGTCGCTATTGAGGTGACGGGCGCGGTTCTCCAGCAGCACAGGGATCCCCTCCTCCAGCGGATAGGCCAGCTTGTCGAAACGGCAGACCAGCTCGTGTACGGCCTTGTTGTAGTGCAGCTTCCCCTTGCAAACCGGGCAGGCGATGATGTCGAGCAATTTGATATCCAGTGCCAAAACGAAACTCCTTCAACGATGTCGAGCAAGCGACTATCTCGAGCGTGCCAAAATGCCGGGCACGCTATGATGTCGAGCCATTGATATTCTAAAACCCGGAGCCAAATCGCGGCTCCTTCCACTCTATCGAGCGGGCCAGGATGCCGGACCAGCCGGCATGCCATTCTTCAGTGTTCAGTGTCGGAAACGGGCGCCTTTGCCGGATGCAATTTCTGCAACAGGCTGTCGAGCAAGGAGGCCGGCAACTCGGCACTGACCGGCAGATACCACCAGTTATCCGGCGCAAACCCCCGACACTTGACCGCGTCTTTTTCGGTCATCACCAACGGCCGTTCGCCGAAGCGGGCGAGCAGTTCATCCCGCTCAAACGCCTGATGATCCGCATAACCGACGCTCTGCTGCAGCTCATAACCGAGGCTGGTCAGGGTGGCGAAGAAACGGGGGGGATGGCCTATGCCGGCCAGGGCATCCACGCTGCGGGGCAAGGGCTCGCTGGCGGGCTCGTCATCGCGCACCCGGCGCGGCGCATCGGCCACCAGCGCCATGGGGTACTCCCCTCGGGCTGGCGTGCCGCCGTTGCAGATGATGGCATCCACCCGCTTGAGCCGGGTCACGGGCTCGCGCAGCGGCCCCATGGGCAGCAGGCAGGCGTTGCCAAAACGACGCACTCCGTCCACCACCACCAGCTCGATGTCGCGGGCCAGCCCATAGTGCTGCAGACCGTCGTCTGTGATGATGATGTCCACCTCGCCACCTTGCTCCAGCAGACGCACCGCATCGGCCCGTTTCGGGGCGACCACCACGGGGCAGCCGCAGCGACGGGCGATGAGCACGGGTTCGTCACCCGCCTGCGCCGTGCCGCTATTGGCATCGAGCCGGTAGGGATAATGGGGCGCCTTGCCGCCATAGCCGCGGCTCACCACCCCGGGCCTGAACCCGCGGGCTTGCAGCTGTTCCACCAGCCAGACCACGACCGGGGTCTTGCCGTTGCCGCCCACCGAGATATTGCCCACCACGATCACCGGCAGGCTGGCCCGATAGGCCCTGAACCAGCCGCGTCGATAGGCGATGCGACGGGCGCCGCTGATGATGGCAAACAGCAGGGCAAAGGGCGCCAGCAACCAGTGCCAGCGGCTCTGCCCATACCAGAGTTGCTGCAGCATTAGCCCTTGTTACCCGCAGCTACGTTGCCGAACTGGATGGCGCGCAACTGGGCATAGGTGCCCTGATTGGCCATCAAGGCTTCATGGTTGCCGCGTTCGACGATATGACCCTCGTCGATCACCAGGATCTCGTCCGCCTTCTCTATGGTGGAGAGGCGATGGGCGATCACCAGCGAGGTGCGCGCCTTGCACAGCTCGTCGATGGCAGCCTGGATGTGACGCTCGGACTCGGTATCGAGCGCAGAGGTCGCCTCATCCAGCAGCAACACGGGGGCATCGCGCAGCAGGGCGCGGGCGATGGCGATACGCTGACGCTGACCACCGGACAGTGAGGCCCCGTTCTCGCCGACCACGGTATCGTACCCCTGGGTCATCTTGCTGACGAACTCGTCGGCATGGGCGATGCGGGCCGCCTGCTGGATCTCTTCCCGGCTGTATTTCTCTTCCGCCGCATAGGCGATGTTGCTGGCGACAGTGTCGTTGAACAGGTGCACGTGCTGGGAGACCAGGGCGTACTGCTTGCGCAGCTCGCTCAGGCGGTACTCGCGAATATTGACGCCATCCAGCAGGATCTCGCCCTGCTCCACGTCGTAGAAACGGGTCAGCAGGCTGGCGATGGTGCTCTTGCCTGAGCCGGAGCGCCCCACCAGGGCCACGGATTTACCCGCTTCCACCTTGAAGCTGACGTTGTGCAGCGCAGGGGTGTCCTTGGTCGGGTAGGTGAAGGTGACGTTGCGAAACTCGATCTCGCCACGGGCGCGATCCAGGGTACGGGTACCTGTGTCCTCTTCCGGGGTGGAATCGAGCAGACCGAACAGGCTCTGACAGGCGGTGATGCCGCGCTGGAACTGGTTGTTCACGTCGGTCAGGCTCTTGAGCGGCTTGAGCAGCATCATCATGGAGGTGACCATGACGGTGAAGGTACCGGCGGTCAGGGTCGCCTTGACCGAGTCTATGGTGGCCACGTAGAGGAACACGGCCAGGGCGACCGAGGCCACCATCTGCACTATGGGGCTGCCGATGGCATCGGCGGCGACCATCTTCATGGTCTGCTGGCGCATGTGGTTGCTGACGCGGAAGAAGCGTTTCTCTTCGACCTGCTGGCCACCGAACATCAGCACCTCTTTATGACCCTTGAGCATCTGCTCGGTCGAGGTGGTGATGTCGCCCACCGCCTGCTGGATGTGGCGGCTGATCTTGCGAAAACGACGGCTGATGAGGCCAATCAGTATGCCCACCACAGGGCCCACCACCAGGAAGATCACCGACAGCTGCCAGGAGTGCCAGAACATCAGGCCGAGCAGGCCGACCACGGTCGCCCCTTCCCGCACCAGCGAGACCAGAGTGGAGCTGGCGGCAGAGGAGACCTGACCGGCATCATAGGTCACCTTGGCCAGCAGGTTGCCGGTATTCTGGCGATCGAAGAAGCTCATGGGCATGGCCATCAGGTGGCTGAACACCTGCTGTTGCAGCCGCATCACCACATGGTTGCCGACCCAGGCCATGCAATAGTTGGAGAGGAAGGTGGCGCAGCCACGCAGGGCAACGATGCCGAGTACGAAGAAAGGCATCCATTTCAGCACGCCGCTGTCATTGCCATTGAGGCCCTGATCGATCAGTGGCTTGATGGAGTAGACGAAGGTGGTATCCACGGCGGCATAGCCCAGCATCCCTATGATGCCGCCGACCAGACCCAGCTTGCGATCCCGGACATAACCGAGCAGACGCTTGAAGACGGGCCAGCTGTCTTGTGAGGTTTCTTGTTGCATGAATAGCCGTTAATAAGGGAAATGACGGGGTATTCTAGCCAAAGCTTGCGCATCCACCAAGCGCCGCCATCTTGATAGCCAGAGTCCGAACCGGAAATGACGGATTAATGCCCAAGCCAACGCCTGCGCATCCACCAGGCGCCGCCATCTTGATAGCCAGAGTCCACACCGGAAATGACGGATTAATGCCCAAGCCAACGCCTGCGCATCCACCAGGCGCCGCCATCTTGATAGCCAAAACCCGGCATTCGACAGAAGGAGATGATGGATTATTTCCTGGCCGGCTCCGGGCCGGCGGCCCCTCGCCACAGCAGATCCTGGCGGGAAATGGCAGAAGGCAAGCTCGGCCAGCCCGCGGGACGCCACCAGGCGCCGCCCCGGCGATACCAGGGGCCATGGTCGCGTTCGGCGCGGATGCCGACCCCGTCAGCCTGGAGTTCAATCAGGATGGCGCCATCCAGCCCGGTGACCCACTGGCTGGCCTGCCGATAGCGGGCCACCACCTCGGGACGAGGAAAGCCCCACTGATTAATAAATCCCGCACTGTGCACCACATACCGTGCATTCACGGCCGCGACGAAAGCCGGGGTGGACGAGGTGCGACTGCCATGATGAGGGCTCACCAGCAGGGTGCTGGCCAACTCGCCCCGATCCAGCGCCAGCAGGCGGCGTTCCGTCTCCTGCTCTATGTCCGCGCTGAGCAGGATGCGCCGGTTGCCGTCGCTTATCTGCAGCACGCAGCCGTCGTTGTTGTGGCCGCGCCCAGGCTGCTCGGGCCAGAGCACGGCAAAGTCGAGCCCCTGCCAGCGCCAGCGCTGGCCACGCCGGCACAGAGTGGTGAGCTTGCCAAACGCAAACGAGGAGAGCTCATGGCGCACCGGCAGCGCCCGCAATATGGCCCGACGGTTGCCGGCGTGATCCCTGTCCTTGTGGCTGATGACGAAATAATCCAGCACCTGCACATCGAGCCGGTTGAGCAGCGGCAGGATGGCGGCATCCGCCATGTTGTAGCCGCCGGGATAACGATCCCCGGTGTCGTAGAGGATGCCACGCTCCCCTCGGGTGATCAGCACGGACAAACCCTGTCCCACATCCAGCACCCTCACTTGCCAGCTCGTTGGCGTGGGCCAGGCGGCAAGCAAGAGGGCCGCGACCACGGGAATACATAGCGGGCGAGCCCCCGGCACGTGCCAGGCGCACCAGAGCAGGGTCAGCACTGCGCTGACCGGCACCACCCAGCCCGGCACGGGCCACCAGAGCTGCCACTGGCTGGCCAGCTGCGTCAGCCCCCACAACACCCACTGCAACCCCAGATCCGCCAGCCAGAACAAGCCGTGAGCCAGCCAGCCCCAGAGCGGTGCCAGCAGGACGCCGATCAGCGCCAGCGGAATGATCCCGATGCAAAACAGCGGCAACGCCAGCAGATTGAGCAGCAGCGCCAGCGGCGCTATGCCCTCGAACAAGGCCAGTTGCAGTGGCAGCAAGCCGAGCAGCAGCAAGCCCTGCAGCCGCACCAGACCGGGTTTGGCCTCCAGATAACCCGCCGCCAGCAGCAGGGCCACCGCCAGAAACGAGAGCCAGAAGCCGGCCGAGTAGAGGGCGAAGGGATCCCACAACACCAGCACTACGAAGGCCCACAGCCAGATGCGATAAGCGGGCCACTCGCGCCGGCGCCAGCGCAGCAGGCTCCACACCAGCACCATGATGAGGGCCCGCTCTGTGGCCACCGCAAACCCTGCCAGCCAGCTGTAAACGGCGGCAAACAACAGGGCGACCAGTATGGCCCCGCGCAGCCCGAACAACCGTCCGAGCCACCAACCCAGCACGGCCACCAGCGCTATGTGCTGACCCGAGATGGCGATGATATGGGTCAGTCCGCTGCCGCGAAACAGCGTCCACTGCTCATCCGTGATGCCGCTCTGCTCGCCAAAGGTGAGTGCCGACAACAGGGGAGCATGGGTCAGCCCCTGCCAGCTGGCGGCGGCCTCAGCCAGCCAGCGATCCCGCCAGCCCGGCGCGGCGGCCTGCGTCTTCATGATGCGGCGCAGGTTGCCGGTGGCTGTGATGCCCTTGCCCAGCAACAGGCGCCGTCCATCCATGCCCGCCTCGTTGGCCAGCCCATGGGCCGGTTTGAGAGAGACCACCAGCGTCACCTGGCTGCCCGCCGGCAGCGCGGGCAGGGTCTGGTAGGCATTGATCCGCACCAGCGGCGCCGGGGTCAGCGCCTGACCATCGAGGGATGCCACCCGCAGCAGCAGCCGGACAAATTTATCGCCCTCGGGCTCTGCACTTTGCAGGCGTGCGGTTATGATGTGGCTCGCCTGCGCCTCCAGCTGATCCAGCCAGGCGAGCCGGTACTGCAGACTGGCCTGCATCCAGAGGATGCCGAACAGCAGAAACAGCAGACGCCAGCAGCGACAACAGGCAAGGGGGAACGCGATCAGCAGCATCAGGCCCCCCCATTCCCATGAAGGTAACCATGGCCAGAGTAGCGAGGAGCTTGCCCCCAGGGCAAACGACAACAAGCGCAGATCCATGGTGCAAGTATTTAGCAAGGTTTCAATATGCCCAAACGACTCATAAAACGCTGGATGCCTGATCAAGAGAGACTCAAGGAACACAAGCACTTGCGGCTGTTCGGCAAGCTGCTGCTCGATGCCAATCTGTGGCATCTCAACCGGCGCTCCGCCGCCGGCGCGTTCGCGGTCGGCCTCTTCATGGCCTGGATCCCCCTCCCCTGCCAGATGCTGCTGGCAGCCGGTGGCGCCATCGCCTGTCGGGTCAATCTACCCCTCTCGGTCGCCCTGGTCTGGCTCTCCAACCCCTTTACCATGCCGCCCCTGTTTTACGGCGCCTACCTGACCGGCTGCCAGCTGCTGGGACAACCTTCCCAGCACATCGACATCGAGTTCACCTGGGCCTGGCTGGTGTCGGTATTCGAGACGCTGGCCCCGCCCCTGCTGCTGGGCTCCCTGGTGCTCGCCCTGCTGAGCTCGCTGATCGGCTATGCCCTGATCCGCACCTTCTGGCGCATCAGCACGGTACGCCAGTGGCAAAAGCGCAAGGAGGCGCGGGCATGCTGAGCCGCTGGTTTGCCCGTTTCAAGATAGATCCGGACACCTTGCGCCAACAGAAGTGGTTCGCCCTGTTTGGTGAACGCCTGCTGGCACCCGCACTCTGGCAGGGGGGAGCACGGGCCCTGAGTGGCGCCGTGGCAGCCGGCCTCTTCGCCTGCTGGATCCCGGTCCCCATGCATTCGCTGATCGCCGTCGCGCTGGCGCTGGCCTTCAGCCTCAACCTGCCGCTGGCCCTGCTGGCGGTCTGGTTCAACAACCCGGTGACGCTCCCCTTCATGTATCTCTATGCCTACCGCACCGGCTGTCTGGTGCTGCACAAGACGCCGGAGCCGTTTCATCTCACCTGGTCCCTGCACTGGCTGGAACAGGAGGCGGCGACCCTGGTGCCGCCCTTCCTGCTCGGCAGCCTCTTGCTGGCGGTGCTGACCGCCGCCTGCGGCGGCCTCCTCACCCTGCTGCTGTTGCAACTGGCCAAGCTGGCACGCGCACGCTGATTGGCCCCTTGTCAGGACAGCTCTTGTCCTGACAAGGGGGTGCCCCTCATATCCCCCTCTCTTGCCATCATTTGGCTCTGCCGCCACACTCCTTGTAGCTAACTGCTGCGCGCCACCTGCCAGGACAAGGAGCCCACCATGACAGAACCGCTGACGCTGGCCTATGCCAATGGCCAACCCCTCTCCCTGCTGCCCGCCATGGCCAATCGCCACGGCCTCATCACGGGCGCCACAGGCACGGGCAAAACCGTCACCCTGCAGGTGCTGGCAGAGGGCTTCTCCCGCCTCGGGGTACCGGTTTTTCTGGCGGATGTGAAGGGGGACTTGAGTGGACTGGGCGCCGCCGGCACCCCATCCAGCAAGCTGGATGCCCGTCTGGCCCAGCTCGCCATGCCGGTTCCCGTCTTTGCCGCCAGTCCCGCCCTGTTCTGGGATCTGTTTGCCGAGCAGGGGCACCCGGTGCGGGCCACCGTCTCCGACATGGGCCCCCTGCTGCTGGCCCGGCTGCTCGGCCTCAACGACACCCAGAGCGGGGTGCTGGAGCTGGTGTTCAAGGTGGCGGACGACGAGGGCCTGCTGCTGCTCGACCTCAAAGATCTGCGCGCCATGGTGCAGTTTGCCGGGGAGAACGCCAAATCCCTGACCACCCGCTATGGCAATGTGTCGACCGCCTCCATCGGCGCCATACTGCGCAACCTGCTCACCCTGGAGAGCGCGGGGGGCGATCACTTCTTCGGCGAGCCCATGCTGGACATTCAGGATCTGTTGCAGACCGACGAAGCCGGTCACGGTCACATCAATGTGCTGGCGGCGAGCAAGCTGACCCAGTCCAGCCGGCTCTATGCCTGCTTCCTGCTCTGGCTGTTGTCTGAGCTGTTCGAACAACTGCCCGAGGTGGGCGACCCGGACAAGCCGGTGCTGGTGTTCTTCTTCGACGAGGCTCATCTGTTGTTCAACGATGCCCCCAGGGCGCTGCTGGAGAAGATAGAGCTGGTGGTGCGCCTCATCCGCTCGAAAGGGGTCGGCGTCTACTTCGTGACCCAGAGCCCGGCCGATATTCCCGACAGCGTGCTGGGGCAGCTCGGCAACCGGGTACAGCACGCGCTACGCGCCTTCACCCCGAGCGATCAAAAAGCGGTACGGATCGCCGCCAACACACTGCGCGCCAACCCGGCCTTCGATGCGGCCGGCGCCATCACCGAGCTCGGGGTGGGCGAGGCCCTGGTCTCTTTGCTCGATGAGAAGGGACGCCCGAACGTGGTGGAGCGCGCCTTTATAGCACCGCCAGCCAGCCGTATCGGGCCCTTGAGCGAGGCCGAGCGGCTGGCCCTGATCCGGGGCTCCCTGCTGTACGGCAGATATGAAAAGACCGAGGACCGGGATTCCGCCTTCGAGCGGCTCAATGGCGGCAAGGCTGCCGCCACAGCGGATGGCGAAACCAAGACCGACGCCGAAGGCGGTCTGCTCGATGCCCTCAATGGCATCCTGTTTGGCCGCACAGGCCCGCGCGGTGGCCAGCACGACGGCGTGGTGCAGACCGCCGCCAGGAGCGTGGCCCGCACCATAGGCAGCGAGGTGGGGCGCCAGCTGGTACGCGGGGTACTCGGCTCCCTACTGGGGGGAAACAAGCGACGCCGCTGAGGTGAAAACCGCAGGAACGAAAAAGCCCGCCGGGTCTCCCCGGCGGGCTTTTTACTGCTCAGGCAACATCACCTACGCAAACACTCAGCCATCACGGCTGAAGCATCACAGCACCTTGGCGATCGCGTCATACAGAGGATCAATGCTATCTGACGCGGGTGATGTCAAGTGCAGCCTGTTCGCCTCTGTTACAGCACCTTGGCGATGGCGTCGCACAGGGGATCTATGTTGGCGCGGGTGATCCCGGCCACGCTGATCCGGCCTGAACCGACTATGTAGATGGCAAACTCGCTCTTGAGGCGCTCAACCTGATCCTTGGAGAGACCGGAGAAGGAGAACATGCCGTTCTGTTCGCGGATGAAGCTGAAGTCCTGGCTCACACCGAGGGCAGACAACTTCTCCACCAGCAGCTCGCGCATCTCGCGAATGCGCACCCGCATGGCCGCCACCTCTTCCACCCACTCGGCATAGAGGGCCGGGTCACTGACGATGGTGGTCACCACGGCAGCGCCGTGTGACGGCGGGTTGGAGTAGTTGGCACGGATGACGGTCTTGACCTGGGTGAAGGCCACGTCGGCGATCGCCTTGGTCGCGCTGACCAGGGTGAAGGCGCCGACCCGCTCGTTGTAGAGGCCGAAGTTCTTGGAAAAAGAGCTCGCCACCAGCAGCTCGTCGTGGCACTCGGCGAAGATGCGAAGGCCCTCGGCATCCTCTTCGATACCACGGGCAAAACCCTGATAGGCAAAGTCAAACAGCGGCAGCCAGCCGGCGGCGGCACTCTGTTTGGCCAGGGCGCGCCACTGCTCGGTCGTCGGATCGATACCGGTCGGGTTGTGGCAGCAGCCGTGCAGCAGTACCAGCTCACCGGCCTGTACGTCACTGAGCGACGCCTGCATGGCGACAAAGTCGAGCCCCTTGGTGGCGGCGTCGTAGTACTTGTACCACTTGACGGTCAAACCGGCAGCCTGGAACACGCTGACGTGGTTGGCCCAGGTGGGATCGGAAATCCAGATGGTCTTGGCCAGCCCGTTGCGCACCACGAACTCGGCGGCGATGCGCAGGGCACCGGTACCGCCCGGCGCTTGAGCTGTCTTGGCGCGGCCGCTGGCGATCAAGGCGGACGCCTGTCCGAACAGCAGTTGCTGCACTATGCGGCCGTATTCGATATTGCCTTCGATACCGAGGTAATTCTTGGTCTTCTCGTCGGTGAGCAGCTTCTGCTCGGCTTTCTTGACGCAGTGAAGGATAGGGGTGGCACCGGTCTCATCCTTGTAGATCCCGACCCCCAGATTGATCTTGTGGCTGCGAGAGTCAGCGCGGAAGGCTTCGGTCAGGCCCAGGATCGGATCCGCTGGGGCGGCAACAACCTTTTCAAACATGGTATTCCCTGTATTCCGTTGAGTTCGTTGGGTGGCAAAGCGTGTCGGCAAACCGTCTGTGACACACGAAAGCGCCCGTTTGGCGAGCGCTTCGTCAACTCTTTATATCATCGCGCTCAATGGGGGAAAACCGCTTTCTCAACGACATCTGCGGCAATATCAACCGACCGCATGCCACTCTGGCGCCAGCGCGCACACCTCGGCGGACAAGCCACCATTGGACTCAACCAAACCGCTACAAACTGCTAACAATGGCTTGGGGATCCGACTCGGCTCCCAGGGGCGGCCATCACCCAACGGCTGGGCATAGGCCGACACTATGGGGGAGAAGGCAGTTGGCAGCCACCAGCTGGCCGGACGGCCCAGCCGCTGGGCCAGCGCCAGTGTCCGATCCACACCAGCGGGATCGAGTGAAGTGAGGTGGCTCCACTGTACATTGGGCGGCAGAGCGGCCACGACCTGTTGCAAGGCGACTTGTGCCGTCGTGGGCGCCCATACCAGCAGGGAGCCGTCACAGAGCGCCAGCTCGGCAAAGGTACCGACGCTGTCGGTGGTGATCACCCGCTCGATATTCCCCTCTCCCCACAGGATCTTGCCAAGCCCGGCCAGGGTACGCTCAGGCAAGGCCAACTCCCCCAGTGCCTGCAACCAGGGGGCCGCATCGAGCAGGGTTCCGCCGCTGAAAAACAGGCTGAAGGGTTGCGGCGCACGCAAGCGCAGCAGCTGATCGGCGCAGAGCCGAACGCCCTTGTCCTCGAAATCGATCTGCTCGTTGGGGCTGAAGGTTGCCTCCGGTTTGCGATAGAGCGCCGCCAGTACTCGCTCATTGACCCGCTCACCAAGCTGCCAGCCATGGGCCTGCAGCCACTCTTCGGGGGTTGGCGGCGCAGTGGCAATTTCGGCCAGCGTCAGTTCGCGGGTCAGATAGCGCCGCCCGGCCGGGGTCAGTTCATAGCTGTGATTGCCAAGGGCGAGCAGCAACTGGTTGTCCTTGAGCAGGCCTACCAGTGGCAGATACTGGCGAGCCCGGATCACCAGGGGGGAGTGATCCAGTAGCTGGCGGGCCAGTTCCCGCCATTGCGGGTGACTGAAGTCAATCAAGCGTCATCCTTCCCTGTTTGTCGAGCATCCTTCAACGAGTCGAATAATCTAGCGATTCAGCGGCTGGGAGCCAAGGACAAAAAAGAGACAACGTGAGCTGGCGCAGGTCAAAGAGGTCAAGGGGAAGTGATTAACGCGGGTGAAAGCGGGCAATAAAATGACAGACGACAGATAAAACAAAACGGCCAAGCAAGCTTGGCCGTTTACCAACTAAATCAGCGCAGAGGCTGGATTAGAAGTTGTATTGCAGGGCAACAGTGAAGTCGTCATCCTTGCCGCTAACACCGTTGATCTTGTATTCGGTGTAGGCTTTCAGCTTGGAAGTGAAGGAGTACTGTACGCCCAGCAGAGTGGCATCCATCAGGTCTTTGTAGGAAGAACCGCTCAGGTTGGCATTCTCTTTGCCTTCTTTGAAGTTGTAGCCAGCCAGGAAGGTCCAGGCATCAACGTTGTAGGTAGCAGCCAGCTCGTAACCACGGCCTTCATCTTTGTAGCCAGTGGTGTCGTTCTTCACGTCAGCCTGGGTGTAAACACCGGCGAAGTTGAAGCCGTTGATGGCGTAGTGTGCGCCCAGAGCCCACTCGGATTTCTTGCCGGTAGCGTCTGTGGTTTTGCCTTCCAGGTCGGAGTAAGCATAACCACCGTTGAAGCCCAAGCCGAAGTCGAAGTCATAACCGACAGCAGCGGCGTAAGCATACTTACGCTTCACGTCCGGGAAAACGGTAGTCTTGATGCCACCAGCAACGTCAGCCACTTTCACAGCTTGGTCATCGTTGGTCTGATAGGACACTTTACCCTTGAAACCGCCGATGGCGTTGGAGTAGATGATCTGGCCTTCTTGACGACCGTCATAGAAGTTACCTTCGCTGCCCCACTCGTTGAAGATATCGGTCGGCTCCAGTACGTCGTAGAAGGCGGTATCGGTCTGACCGAAGATAACCTTGCCGTACTGGGTGCCGTCGAAACCAACGTAGATGTGACGGGAATCAAACTTGTTGGCGGAGTTTTCAGCAGAAACTTGCCACTCGGTCTTGGCGATACCGGACCAGGTGTTGTTCAGAGCAATCTTGCCGGACCAACCCAGACGGGAGGAACCTTTCAGCTCACCATCAACATCTTTGTAACCAGAAGCAGCGGTAGAGTCAGCTTCGTTGGTGTCACCGTAGTAGTTAGCCTGAACACGGCCGTATACGTCAAAAGTGGTACCGTCTTTGTCATAGATCACTGCAGCGTTAGCGGCGGATGCAAACAGAGCCGGGATAGCAATAGCCAGAATTGTCTTTTTCATAGTTTCCAATGCCTACTGTAATTAAACACTAAGTTGTTGTTATTCCCTGTGTTAGCGATGTTCTTTGCATCACTATGGGGCCCGAGACTAGCACCGGGTTTTCCAATCCGCAATGAAAAAACTTGGAACTTTTTACGAAAAGCATAGTCATAGCGGAAAATTTGTGACCTGAATCCCACATTGTTTGCACCTCTTGGGAAAACGTTTACAGCGATAATGGCTGGCTTTAGCGGCCCATGCTGGTGATTTATCGCACAGTAACGAGGGCCCGCCTTATAAATAGAAGAAGAGGTCTGATCTGTGCGTTGCACCATGCCTCGACCCGGGTTGGCAGTTACGGGTATCCTGTCCTTCTTCACCCCCCGCAACGGTCTTTTCTTTCATGCTGTCTACCCGCCTCAAAGCCGCCATTCGCAATACCTATCGCCAAATCGCCGATGGTTTACCCGGTTTTGTGCCACGCAAGGAGCAGAATTTTCTGGTGGCGGAGATAGCCAAGACCCTGACGGGGGAGTATGACAAGCAGCGTCGCATCCTGGTGGCCGAAGCCGGCACCGGCATCGGCAAATCCCTCTCCTATGCCCAGGGTGCCATCCCGGTGGCACGCCTGACCCAGAAGAAGCTGGTGATCTCCACCGCAACCGTCGCGTTGCAGGAGCAGCTGATCCACAAGGACCTGCCCTTTTATCACCGCCACAGCGAGCTGCCGTTTCGTTTCATGCTGGTCAAGGGGCGCCAGCGCTACTGCTGCGAACATCTGCTTGAACAAGCGGCAAGCGGCACCGAGATGGCCAACTTCGAGCTCGATTTCGGTAGCTTAAGCAAGCACAAGCCGTCAGATTCTGACAAAGAGCGCTATCAGGCGCTGTGGCAGGCCTACACGGACGGGAAATGGGATGGCGACCGGGACAACTGGCCCAAGCCCATCCCGGACCTGTGCTGGGATCGCATCGCCGCCGACCGCCACACCTGCAACAAGGCGCTCAGCCATCATCAGCACTGTCCCTTCCACCGCGCCCGCAACGACATGGATGCCGCCGATGTGCTGGTGGTGAACCATGCCCTGCTGCTCTCCGATCTCACCATGGGCGGGGGCATCATATTGCCGCCCCCCGACGAGTGCCTCTATGTGCTGGACGAGGCCCATCACCTGCCCACCATAGCCCGGGATCACGGCGCCGCCTCGGCCAGCGTCAAGGGCTCCCGTCGCTGGCTGGAGAAGCTGGTACAGAGTGCCGGCAAGCTGGCCAGGACGCTGAACAAGGACAGCTTGCTCGACCCCCAGTTGAAGCTGCAGGATGCGCTGGCTTCCCTGCAACCGGATCTCAAGGCACTGGAGCAGTGGCTCGGCGCCAACGACCGGCTGTTCAATGGCGAGGCACACTATCGATTCACCGAAGGTGTGCTGCCAGATCCCCTGCCCATGCTGGCGGAAAACCTGAAGGAGGCGAGCAAGAAGGCGCTGCGGGCACTGGACCGGATGCAGGGCGCCATCGGCGAGGCGTTGAAGGATGGCGAGATCCGGCGCAAGGAGGCCGAGCCCCTGCTGGCGGAAACCGGTTTTCACCTGCAGCGGCTGGAGAGTTTCTGCGCCCTGTGGGAGATGCTGGGGCGCCATGTGCCCGAGGGCAAGACACCGCTCGCCCGCTGGATGGCCAAGAGCGATGACGGCGACATCTGGTTGCACGCCTCCCCCATCGAAGTAGGGTATCTACTAGAGGAGTGGCTCTGGTCCCGCTGTCTGGGCGCAGTGCTGGTGTCGGCCACCCTCACGGCCCTCTCTTCATTCAGCTATTTTCGCCATCAGGTAGGGCTGAAAGAGCACGACGGCACCCGTTATCTGCGTCTGAGATCCCCGTTTGATTACCAGAAAGCCGAACTCTATCTGCCAAGGATGGAACATGAGCCCAGCTCCCCCGCCTTCACCCAGGAACTCATCAGCGCCCTGCCCCGATTGCTGGCCGGCAAGGAGGCAAGCCTGGTGCTCTTCTCCTCCTACCGGCAGATGAACGAGGTGGCGGTGGGGCTGAGAGCCAAGGGGCTCTCCTTGCTGGTACAGGGAGAAGCCTCCCGCAATGCCCTGCTCACCCTGCACAAGCAAAAGTGCGACGGCGGCCAGGCCAGCATACTGTTTGGCACCGGCAGCTTCTCGGAGGGGCTGGACCTGCCCGGCCACTACCTCACCAACCTGGTGATCACCAAGCTGCCCTTCGCGGTGCCCAACTCGCCGGTGGAGGAAGCCACCGCCGAGTGGGTCGAGAAACGGGGCGGCAACCCCTTCCTGCAACTGACGGTGCCGGAGGCCTCCCGCAAACTCATTCAGGCCTGCGGCCGCCTCATTCGCAAGGAAGCGGACAGGGGCCGGGTCACCATACTCGACCGGCGCCTGCTGACCAAGCGCTATGGCAAGGGGTTGCTCGATGCGCTGCCACCGTTTAGCCGCCGGATTGAATAGGGTCCTGGCACCCGGCGGGAGCAAGGCCGACTGGCACATATCGCTTTTGATAGAAAGATGGGCAGCCGGGCCAATCCATGGCGTCATAAACGCCTATTGCTGCCCTTGGGCAAACCTGTAAAAATGAGCCCCTGTTTTTCAGTGGGCACTCGCCTGACTGTTCAAGGAGATGAAATGAAACTGACTGTTCTGGTGCCGGCCCTGGCTGGTCTGTTGTGGGCAGGTAGTGCCCTGGCCGATGCCCAATTGGAAGTCACCAACCCCTATGTCGTCCAGCTGATCGATGGCCAGTCCATCAATCCCAAGCTGCTCGACAAGACCAACACCTTCCCCATCAAGGCGGGTGAGCATCAGCTGGTCGTCGCCTTCGAAGGCAACTATTCCAGCCGCAGCGACACCAAACTGGTGACCGCCGAGCCGCTGGTGATCAACTTCACCGCCGCCGACAACCAGAAGCTGGTGCTGGATTACAAGAAGCCGCGCAACGAAACCGAAGCCAAGCAGTTCATCAAGGATCAAAAAGTGGTCCTGAAAGACAAAAGCAACAGCCAAGTCGTTTCCAGCGAGCAATTCGTGCTGCCAAAAGTCGAAGGCTTCCAGCTGACCCGTGACTATCAGCAAGAGCTGCTGGGCATGGGCAAGGCTTTCAACCAGCCGGCCACGGTCGCCGTCTCCAGCGCCGCCGTCATGGCCGCCGCCAGCGCGCCGGTCCAGGTTGCCCCGAGCAAGGCTCAGAGCAACCCGGAAGCCCTGACCCAGCTGCAGAGCTGGTACAACAAGGCCGATGCAGAAACCCGCAAAGCCTTCCAGATCTGGGTTATTCAGCAGCAGTAATGGCGTATTGAATGCCATCTGGTGCAAGAAGGGGAGCCTGGCTCCCCTTCTTCATATCCGCCAAGGCCCTGCTTTCATGTCACTGCGCATCTTTTATCACCCTCTCTACTCCGCCCTGACCCTGCCCGAGCGCCACCGCTTCCCGCTGGCCAAGTATCAGGCGCTGTTTGAGCGCCTCGGCAACCTCGGCTATCCGCTGACAGAAGCCGCGGCAGCCACCCCTGAGCAGATAAAAAGAGTGCACCATGCCGCCTATGTGGATGCTGCCCTCGCCGGCACCCTCGATACGGGCGCCATCCGCCAGCTCGGCTTCCCCTGGTCCCCCATGCTCATTGAACGCACCTTGCGCTCGGTGGGCGCCACCCTTGCCGCCAGCCGCCATGCCCTCGAACAGGGTTGCGGCCTGCAGATCTCCGGCGGCTATCACCATGCCCACCGGGATTTTGGCAGCGGCTTCTGCCTGTTCAACGATCTGGTGATCGCCGCCCAGGTTTGTCTGGACGAAGGGCGCTGCGAGCAGGTACTGATCGTCGATCTCGATGTACATCAAGGGGATGGCAGTGCAGCCCTGTGCCAGGGCCGGCGCGATATCATCACCCTCTCCCTGCACGGGGAGCACAACTTCCCCCGCCACAAGCCCGCCTCCCACATGGACTTTGCCCTGCCAAGCGGCATGGCGGACGATGCCTACCTCACCACGCTGACAGAGGCGCTCAACCTGGCGCTGCGGCTCTATGCCCCCGACCTCATCCTCTATCAGGCCGGGGTCGATGTGCACCAGGGCGACGAACTCGGCTATCTCGCCTTGAGCGACGAGGGGGTACGCCAGCGCGATGCCATGGTATTTGACTGCGCGTACCGGCACGGACTGCCCATTGCGGCCGTACCGGGCGGCGGTTATCGGCGCGACTGGCAGCAGTTGATCCCGCTGCACCTCTCCCTGTTCGAGGAGGCGCGCCGTCGCTTCGGTCAGGACGCGCCATAAAGGGTCCGCTTGCTGACCAAATCTGGGTTCCCGTAAAAGAAGAGGCGGCCCCGGGGCCGCCTCTTCTTTAATGTGCAGCACGACTGCGCCGTGCCGAGGTCACCATGAGCAAGGCCGACCCGTGAACGCGTCATGCACTGCACATCGACGCGCGAGCAGCATCAGGCGTGGGCCACCGGCGTCGGATGTTCACCCAGCTTGCGCAGCAACATCAGCAGATAAATGCACGACACACAGGCGATCACGATGAACAGCAGATTATCCGAGTAGTGTTGCATCAAGAGTGCGGTACAGGCCGGGCCGAGCAGACTGCCTATGGTGTAGCTCAGCAGCAGCGCCTGGTTCATCGCCACCAGCTGATGGTGCTCGACCTTCTCGCAGGCCCACGCCATGGCGACCGGATAGAGCGTAAAACCCGCAGCCCCCAGGATGAACAGCGCCGGGCCCATCGCCACTGTGCCGAGCATGGCCACAGAGCCCAGGATCACCACCGACACCTGAACCCGCAGCACCTGCAGGCGCCCGAACCGATCCGCCAGGCGGCCGATCGGCCACTGCCCCAGGATGCCGGCACTGACCATCACCGCCATCCAGTAGCCAATGCCGGCATCACTCACCCCCCGGTGGTTCAGATAAAGCGGCATCAGGCCATACAGCGACCCCAATACCATGCCGGAGACGATGCAGCCGTTGACGCCGAGCCGCGCCTGACGCAGGCGCAGCATAGGCCAGACCCGGGTTGCCCCCTGCTGTTCGCTGCGCTCACTGACGATGCGGGTGAACAGCAGCGGCAGGATGGCCGCCAATACCAGACCGGTCACCCAGGGCAGCACATCCATCAGCGCGGTCGACAGCTTGCTGACCAGCAGTTGCCCGAGCACGGTTCCCAGGTAATAGACCATCATGTAAGCGGCCAGCAGCCGTCCGCGATTGCGCGCATTGCCGCTGCACATCAGCGCGCTCTCCACCACCACCCAGATCATGGCGCAGCCAATGCCGGCGATGAATCGCCAGATAAGCCAGCTCCAGAAGCCAAGGGTGAGCCCCAAGCCGACACAGCCTGCGGCAAAGAGAACAGATGCCAGGTAGTAGCTGCGGTTGAACCCGCAGTGCTTGATCAGCGCCCCCGCCAGCAGGGTTCCCAACAGGTTGCCGCTGAAATAGGAGGAGCCGACCATCCCCACCTGCCAGGTCGGCAGATGGTCATGGGCAAGCCAGAGCGGTACCAGCGTGTTCAACACCGCGATGGCCAGGGTCAGCAGCAGCAGGCCGCAGAGCAACAACAGCACTGGCCGGGTGTATGTGGTCATGGATAAAACCGTGAGGAGAGTCAAAATGCGAGCGCATCATGCCACCGCCAACGGCATTGTCAATCGGCCTGAAATCGCGCAGGCGATGTTTTTCTCCGCGCAGGCGTTGCCGCGTTGATCGGCACCGCACGACACCCTCTCGACATCAGGCTTATCCCCTTGATTAACGGGATCTTTGGCCGCCTTGGCGAGCCATGGTCGGTCGATCATCGTCATCAACCTTTAGCGACGCCGTGAGTGTGACGGCAGGCTGCTGGCGCTCAAGAGCAGACGGGAAAAACAAACAGTGGTCGGTAACGGCTACCGGTTCGAGGGGACACACCATCATGTCGACCATGGGTGCACCACTGGCTTGCCTGACGCCTGTTCTGACCCTGAACGCCCTAAAAGAAGAGGCGACCCCGGGGTCGCCTCTTCTTTATATAAAGCACAATAGCGGCTATTTCTGACGCTTCCTGGCGTACTTGCGACGGGCGCGCGCCTGACGCTCGTCTTCCCGTTCGGCCTTCTCCTTGGCCTTCTGCGCCGCGTCCTCTTCGGCCGCCACTATCTCGGCGCTCACCATCTCGGGGGTTTCCAGCGAGATGCGACCCAAGAAGCCTGCGCGGAACTCGTTCACCAGGATCTCGGACGCCTTGTGCAGATCGGCCAGGCCCCCTTTGCGCATAAAGGCGCGCTGGCGGGCGATCAGCTCCAGCAGCTCGATCTCCGTCTCCGGCAGATCGGTTATCTGGTAGCGCGCCTTGACGCGCTCCGGATAGGCCTTGATGAAGTAGTCGGCGGCAAACATGGCGATGTCGGCGTAGTCGAATACCGTGTCCTTGATGGCGGCGGTGATCGCCAGCCGATAGCCGCAGGAGGGCGGGTTGAGCTTGGGCCACAAGAAGCCCGGGGTATCGGTCAGGATGACGTTGTTGTCGAGCTTGATCCGCTGCTGGGACTTGGTCACCCCCGCCTCGTTGCCTGTCTTGGCGATGATGCGCCCGGCCAGGGTATTGATCAGGGTGGATTTGCCCACGTTGGGAATGCCCATGATCATGGCGCGCACCCCGCGCAGGTCGAAGTTGCGCTCCGGCAGCATCTCGTGGCACAGGGTCAGCAGTTGCTTGATCTTCTCCGGCTCCTGCTGGGTCAGCGGCAGTGCCTTGATCCCCTTCTCTTTTTCCATGTGGGCCACCCACAGCGCCGTGATCTCGGGGTCAGCGAGATCGGCCTTGTTCAGCACCTTGATAACAGGGGTATCACCGCGCAACTCGGGCACCAGCGGGTTTTCGCTGGAGAAGGGGATGCGGGCATCGAGCATCTCTATGATGACATCGACCTGGGGCATGACCTCGGCAATCTCTTTGCGGGCCTTGTGCATGTGGCCGGGGAACCAGTTGATGGACATATCCGTTACTCTCTGTAGGGGCTGCGGGCGCTGGCTTGCTATGGAACGAGCGGCGGGCAATGGCGGACGTCAGGCGTCGCAAGGGGGCGTATTTTACCTGTGGATGCCCGGATTTGACAGGCCATTCTAGCCTCATGAGCGCAAACCACCAAGGATCGCGCCCCCTTGCCGCCAGCGAAGACCTTGGCGTCACTCGACCGAGATTTGCAGATAACTGATTGATACAACATCACATTCAAACCCTGCCTTCACCGGATTGTCATCGATAACCACTAAAAGTGTCATCTGATCCCTCTAGGCTTCGCTCAGGTTTTACAAGGAGCGAACCCCAATGAGAAAAATGGCAGGACTTGCATTGATGATCGGCGCCGCCCTGGCCGCCGGCTGCAACTCCAACAACGACAGCGACAGCCCGGCGCCAGGCGCCAAGAACGTCATCTTCTTCCTCGGTGACGGCATGGGTCTCAACACCCTGACCGCGGCCCGCATCTATGGCGTCGGGGAAGAGGGCAGTCTCACCATAGACACCCTGCCGGAGACGGCCTTCATCAAGACCTTCTCCCACGACTCCCAGGTCACAGACTCCGCCCCTTCCATGGCGGCCTACATGACAGGGGTCAAGAGCAACAACGGTGTCATCAGCATGGACGGCGATGCCACCTATGAGAGCGACTGCAGCAAGAGTGCCGGCAAGCCGGTCACCACACTGCTGGAGCTTGCCAAGGCTGATGGCCGCGGAACCGGTATCGTCACCAGCACCCGGGTTACCCACGCCACCCCGGCAGCCACCTATGCCCACATCTGCAACCGGGATCTGGAAAATGACATCGCCGCCCAGATGGTGCCAGGCGGCACCGGTTACAACGGCGCCCTGAAAGAGGGGCTGGATGTGGTGCTCGGCGGTGGCAGCGGCTTCTTCCTGCCAAAAGCCGACAAGGGCAAGCGGGAGGATGGCCGCAACCTCATCAGCGAGATGCAGGCCAAGGGCTACCAGTTCGCCAGCAACCTGGACGAGCTGAACAAGGCCGAGGCGGGCAAACCGCTGCTGGGGCTGTTTGGGGCGAGCCACATGAAATATGACCTGGACAGACCGGCCAGCGAGCCCTCCCTTACCCAGATGACCCTGGCTGCCATCAAGCAGCTCAAGGATAAAGAGAAGGGCTACTTCCTGATGGTGGAAGGGGGACGCATCGATCACGCCCTGCACGACACCAACGCCAAGCGTGCCCTGCAAGATACCCTCGCCTTCGACAACGCCATCAAGGCCGCCATCGACGAGGTGAAGAAGACCGACCCCGAGCTGAAAAACACCCTGATCGTGGTCACCGCCGACCATGACCACACGCTGGTGCTCAACGGCTATGCCAAGCGCACCGGCAAGACCACGGCCGACAACCCGGGCGTGCTCGGGCTGGTGAGGAACTACGAGACAGGCGAACCGAGCAAGGATAGCGATGGCATGCCCTACACCATCATCGGCTTTGGCAACGGCTACAACCGGGTGGATGGCCCGCGCAGCAACGTTGCCGCGCTGGATGACGCCACCGTCTCCGCCAACGACTATCACCAGGAGGTGGTGGTCAAGGTGGGCGAGATCGGCAACGAGACCCACGGCGGCACCGATGTCTTCCTCGGCGCCATCGGCCAGGGAGCGGACAGCTTCCACGGCTCACTCGACAACACCGCCGTCTTTGGCAAGGTCAAGGCTGCAGCCGGGCTGTAAGGAGCATTCCCATGAAAGGAGCCATGAAAAGAACCATGAAAAACAACCTGCACAGAACCCTCGTCTGCACCGCCCTGCTCACCGCCCTCGGCTCCTTTGCCCAGGCCCAGGCCAGCGATGCCAAAAACGTCATCCTGTTTATCGGTGACGGCATGGGCCCCACGGTGCTCACCGCCACCCGCCTGTTCAAGGTGGGTGAAGAGGGCAACCTGGAGATGATGAAGCTGCCACGCAGCGCCCGTATCAAGACCTTCTCCAATGATGCCCAGACCACGGATTCGGCCCCTTCCATGGCGGCCTACACCACAGGCGTCAAGATGAACAACGAGGTGATCGCCATGAGCAGCGACACCAAGGCGGTCGCTCCGGGCAAGGATGCCAACGGCAACAAGGGCATCAACAACTGCAGTAGCGACAACGGCACGCCTGTGCCCAGCATACTGGAGCTGGCCAAGGCGGCGGGCAAGTCGGTCGGCGCCGTCACCACCACAGAGCTGACCCACGCTACCCCGGCCGCGACCTACGCCCACATCTGCCACCGGGATGCCGCCTATGCCATCGCCGAGCAGGCGGTGCCGGGCGGGGCCGGCTTCAACGCCGCGCTAGGGGACGGGGTAGACGTGCTGATGGGGGGCGGAGCCAACCACTGGACCCCCTACAGCGCCAGCAACAAGGGCGGCCGCGCCGATGGCCGGGATCTCACCGCCGAGCTGACCGCCCAGGGGTACAGTTATGTCACCACCCAGAGCGATCTGGCCAAGGTCAGCAGTGGCAAGCTGCTCGGCCTGTTCAGTCCCAAGTCCCACCTCGACTACGAACTGGACCGCGTCGCCAAGGGGGCGGCCAATACCCAGCCGTCCCTGTCGGAGATGACCGCCAAGGCGATCGATCTGCTGAGCCAGAACAGCCAGGGCTACTTCCTGATGGTGGAAGGGGGGCGCATAGACCACGCCCTGCACGGTACCAATGCCAAGCGTTCCCTCACCGATGCGGTGGCGCTGGATGAAGCGGTCAAGACGGCGCTCGGCAAGGTGGACTTGAAAGATACCCTGATTGTGGTCACCGCCGACCACGACCACACCATGACCATCAACGGCTACTCCGCCAAGGGCAACAAGGTGCTGGATCTGGTCAAGAACGCCGACGGCTCGACCCAGAACGACGTGGATGGCAAGCCCTTCACGACGCTGGTGTTCGGCAACGGCCCCAACCGCCCGGCGGTGCGCCCCACCCTCACCAGCGATGAGGTGATGAGCGACGACTACCTGCAGGAGACCGGCGTCAAGCTGGGCTCCGAAACCCACGGCGGCGGCGATGTGATGCTGTTCGCGGACGGCGCCGGCAGCAGCCGCTTCAAGGGCACGCTGGACAACACCAAGGTGTTCGGCAAACTGCGGGAGGCGCTCGGCCTGTAAGCTGCAGGGGCCCGGGTTCCTGAACCCGGGCCCCTGCTCTTTCGAGCGATCAAGCATGATGCGACTGTTACTTCCGTTATGGCTGCTTGGCAGCGCCCTCTCCTTTCAGGCTCATGCCGAGGAGACCCCCGATCTGGCCGCCCGGATCAGCTATCACGACAGGGTCACCAGCAGCGATGGCATCGCCAAGGAAAACAGCTGGCAGGAGAAGTGGATGCGAGTCGGCAACCAGGTGTGGAGCCAGCGGCTCATCCCGCTGCCGCTGGCACGCGCCTATCACGCCACCCACGATGCCAACCCGGGCCACAAGCACTTCACCCATCAGATGGCGGCGCGCTGGGTGACCCGCGATGCACAGGGGGAGCTGCAACTGCGCTACGCCGACAGCTGGCACAACCAGCTGGTGGAGGTGCCGGAGGAAGAGTATGGCCAGGTGGCATTCAAACCGGATTGGGAGCGGATCCGCTACCTCGTCAACCCGGCCCTGCTGCAAGGGATGACGCCCCTTGATGAGGCCGCCCCCGAGCAGGCGCGCTGGTATGAAGGGCGCGAGGGCAAACAGCGTACCCGCATCCTCTGGTCGAGCCGCTGGCAGTTGCCGCTGGTGGTGGAGTCGGCAAGCCTGGATGGCTATCGCAGCTACCGGATGGAGGTGACCCTCAAGCCCTTGCCAAAACAGCTGCCCTGGCAGCAGCTGGAAGGCTACCAGACGCTGGATCTGAGGGATTTCTTCGACTGACGCGCCACCCTGAATGGGGTGAGCTGACTTGCGGTAACGGGATGTTACACTCTGTGTACTCATCCCTGATCCGGTCTCCTATGCGCATTCCCGTTCTCATGCTGCTGTGCTGCAGCTTTCTCTTTCCGGCCATTCAGGCCCATGCCGTTGTGGTCATCGCGGCCGAGATCCCCCCTTATGTAATCCGCTCCTATCAGGGCGCCCCGAGCGGCATGGCAATAGAAGTGCTGGAGGAAGCAGCCCGCCGCCTCAAGGAGCCGCTGACCATAGAGCTGATGCCGCTGGCCCGCGCCCTCAGCCAGACCCGTCATCGCCAGAACGTATTGCTGGTACCACCGGTCAAAAGCCCCCAGCGCGAGCCCCTGTTTCTCTGGATCGCCCCCCTGCTGGACGAAGCCTTCGTGCTGGTCAGCCATCGCCAACACCACCCCGAGCCACTTTCGGTCAAGGCGCTGCCCGGCCTGACCATAGGGGTGATGCGCGGATCCTATGGCCAGAGCCTGATCCAGCCGCTTGGCCAGGTGAAACAGGATGTGGTAGCCGAGGAGGTCAGCAATGCCAGCAAGCTGGCGCTGGATCGTATTCAGGGCTGGGCCGTGGCCTGGAACAGCGCCCGTTACAATCAGCAGCAGGCCGGCTTGCCGCTGGCGGATCTGGTGCGCGGCGACACCCTGCAACAGACGGCCCTCTACCTTGCCGCCAGCCCCCACTTTCCCCCTGCCGACGCGCTGCGCTGGCGCAAGACCATTATGGCCATGCGCGACGATGGCAGCCTGGCGCGCATCATCAAGCAGTACGATTATCAGGCCCCCTGACAAGCCTATCAGGATAATTGCCAAAACAGTCCAGAATGGTTATGGTATCCCCATGAAAGCGTTCATGATTTTTCCAAGCCAGCTCACACCCCGTTGAGCCCCCGCCCTCGCCCCTGACAGCGAGTCGTTCGGGGGCATGCGTTCCCGATCTGTTTTTTCGTATCGACCCCCTTTTGCGACCAGCTTGCCCGCCATCCTGGTCATATGACCCATTGATAAGGAATATCTTATGCAAAGACCTAATCTCGTGATTTCCAGCCTGGATCTCGATCGCATCGAACAACTACTCGGCAACCACCCGCAGCACCTGGCATTGCAGGAGGAGCTGGACCGCGCCGAGATGCGCGAGCCGGCCGACATGCCACCGGACGTGGTGACCATGAACAGCACTGTGCGCTTCAAGATGCAGAGCAGCGGCAACGACTTCTGCCTGACCCTGGTCTATCCGAAGGATGTGCAGGGGGATGAGTCCAAAATCTCCGTGCTGGCACCGGTCGGCAGCGCCCTGCTGGGGCTGAAGGTGGGCGACAGCATCGCCTGGCCGGGACCCGCCGGTCGCACCATCCAGGTCGAGATCCTGGAAGTGGTCTATCAGCCGGAACGGGCGGGCGAGCTGCACCGCTAGCCGCCACGGGCACGCGCCGACCCGAGCACCACGGGGGACGGCGCGTGTTCTCCCTGCCCCGCCCCAAGCCGCCCCCTTCCTGATCCCGATCAAGCTTTGGGGCAGAAGCGCCCACCATACTGACCACAATGCGCCCTTCCTCTTGAGCCCGAGCGAGGTGGCAGGTATCTTGTTGGCCGCGCCAGCACCCTGGCCGCAGATTTCAGGCTGACATCATGATAAAGATTGCCCTCATCGACGATCACCAGATCGTCCGCTCCGGTTTTGCCCAATTGCTCAATCTCGAGCCAGACCTCAAGGTCGTGGCCGAATTCGGCTCGGCCGCCGACGCCCTGGCCGGTTTGCCGGGCAGCGGCGTGCAGCTGTGCGTGTGCGACATCTCAATGCCGGATCAATCCGGGCTGGACCTGCTCAAGCGCCTCCCCTCCGGCCTCGCCGTGGTGATGCTGTCGGTGCACGACAGTCCGGCGTTGATCGAACAGGCCTTGCAGGCCGGTGCCAAGGGCTTTCTCTCCAAGCGTTGCAGCCCTGACGAGCTGATCGCCGCGGTGCGCACCGCCGCCCACGGTGGTTGTTATCTGACCCCGGACATAGCCCACAAGCTGGCCTGCAACAGCCAGGATCCCCTCACCAACCGGGAGCGGGAAGTGGCGCAGCTGCTGGCGCGGGGCCTCGAAGTCAAAGCCATCGCCGAACAGCTCGGCCTCTCCCCCAAGACGGTGCACGTGCACCGCGCCAACCTGATGGACAAACTGAAAGTCAGCAACAACGTGGAGCTGGCCCACCGCATGCTGGACAGCTGGTGATCCCCCGCCTTGCCAGCTATGTCGCCATCTCGCTGGCGGCCTGCTTCATCTTTGCCGCCGGCTGGTTTTGCCTGTGGAGTATCAGCCTGCATCTGGCGGGATCCCCCATACTGGCGGCGCTGCTGTTCCCGTTTGGCCTGCGCCTGGGCCTGTTGCTGCAAAGCCCGATCGCCTACTGGCCGCCGCTGCTGCTGTGTGAATCCCTGCTGCTCTACTGGCTCAATCAGGAGGTAGGGCTGCCGCTGTGGCAGCTGATCCAGGCGGGCAGCCTGCTCACCCTGCTGCCGCTGCTCATCGCCCGCCGCCAGCAGGTGCGCAACGACTGGCAACAGCTGCTGGTGCTGCTCGCCACCGTCACTGTGGCGGCGCTGCTGCAATCCCTGCTCTGGCATCTGGCCGGGGAAGATGGCCTTACCGCCCTGCTGCTCACCCTGACCGGCGGCCTGACCCTCACCTCCACCTGCATGCTGATCTGGCACTACCTTACCCGCGCCACCTGGGTGCCGCTCGGGCCGGCACTGGTGGATCAACCGGTGGACTGGCGCTTTCGTCATCTGGTCTGGTATCTGCTGCTGTTCGTGCTGAGCCTCTGGCTACAGCTCGGCCTGCCTGACTCGCTGGTGCGCTTCACCCCGTTTTGCCTCGCCATTCCCATCATGGCCATGGCCTGGCGCTACGGCTGGCAGGGGGCTCTGCTCGCCACCCTGATGAACACGGTCGCCCTGATGGCGGGCCAGGCCTGGCACGAACACCCGCTGGATCTGCTGCTCTCCCTGCTGGCCCAGAGCCTGACCGGCCTGCTGCTGGGGGCGGGCATCCAGCGCCAGCGCGAACTCAATCAGGCGCTGACCCGCCAGCTCGCCCACAACCGCCAGCTCACAGAGCGGCTGCTGGAGACAGAAGAGAGCATTCGCAAGGAGGTGGCTCGCGAGCTGCACGACGACATAGGCCAGACCATCACCGCCATCCGCACCCAGGCCGGCATAGTGCGGCGTCTCGCGCCGGACAACGCCGGAGTCGGCCAGAGCAGCGCCCTCATCGAAACCCTGTCGCTCGGTATCTACGATGCAGTGCGCGGCCTGCTCGGCCGCCTTCGCCCTCGTCAGCTCGACGACATGAGTCTGGAGCAGGCGGTGCGCGGCCTGCTGCGGGAACTGGAGCTGGAGCGCCGCGGTATCGTCACCCGGCTCGAGTGGCAGCTGGCGGACGAGGGGCTCTCCGACGCCCAGCGGGTCACCCTGTTTAGGGTCTGTCAGGAGGGGCTCAACAACGTGGTCAAACACGCCAACGCCAGCTCGGTCACCATTCGCGCCCATCGCCAGGCAGAGCGCCTGCTGCTGTTGCTGGAGGATGACGGCTGCGGCCTGCCGGAGCACCGCACGCCACAGGGGTATGGCCTGCTCGGCATTCGCGAGCGGGTGCAGGCCCTCGGCGGCAGCCTGCAACTCTCCTGCATCCACGGCACCCAGCTGACCGTGGCCCTGCCCAATCGCAAACGGGAGGAGCCTCATGGCTGACCCCCTTATCCAGCGAGGCCCTGCATGCTGAGCTTCATGAGAAGCGCGCCGCCCCAGCCGCTCATCCGCGATCAGGCCGAGATCGATGCCAGCTACCGTCACTGGCGCCTCCACATTCTGCTGACCATGTACCTGGGCTATGCGGTCTTCTACTTCACCCGCAAGAGCTTCAACTTCGCCATGCCGGACATGCTGGCGGACGGCATGCTGGACAAGTCCGACATCGGCATGCTGTGGACCCTGTTCTACATCACCTACGGCTGCTCCAAGTTCTTCTCAGGCATCATCAGCGACCGCGCCAACCCCCGCTACTTCATGGGGCTGGGGCTGATGGCCACCGGGGTCATCAACATCTTGTTCGGCCTCTCCTCGTCGCTGTGGCTGTTTGCGGCACTCTGGGTCGCCAACGCCTTCTTCCAGGGCTGGGGCTGGCCCCCCTGCTCCAAGCTGCTCACCAGCTGGTATTCGCGCACCGAGCGCGGCTTCTGGTGGTCGGCCTGGAACACGGCCCACAACGTGGGCGGGGCCCTGATCCCGCTCATCGTCAGCACCATTGCCCTGCAACACGGCTGGCGCTACGGCATGATAGTGCCCGGCGTTATCGCCATTCTGACCGGCTTGTTCCTCTGCTGGCGGCTGCGGGACACCCCGAGTGCCATGGGGCTGCCCACGGTCGGCGAGTGGCGCCAGGATGCGCTGGAGATCGCCCAGCAGACCCAGGATGCGGGCCTCTCTCCTCGCCAGATCCTGCGCAAATACGTGCTCGGCAACCCCTACATCTGGCTGCTGGCCTGCTGCTACGTGCTGGTCTACGTGGTGCGCACCGCCATCAACGACTGGGGCAATCTCTACATGACGGAGCAGCGCGGCTTCAATCTGATGAGCGCCAACTCGGCCATTTCGATGTTCGAGGTGGGGGGCTTTATCGGCGCCCTGGTGGCGGGCTGGGGATCGGACAAGCTGTTCAACGGCAACCGGGGGCCCATGAACCTCATCTTCGCGGTGGGGATACTGCTGGCGGTGGGGTCGCTGTGGCTGATGCCCTTCTTCAGCTATGTGATGCAGGCGGCCTGCTTCTTCACCATCGGCTTCTTCGTGTTCGGCCCCCAGATGCTGATCGGCATGGCGGCGGCCGAGTGCTCCCACAAAAACTCGGCGGGGGCCGCCACCGGCTTCGTCGGCCTGTTCGCCTACATGGGGGCGGCGCTGTCGGGTTATCCGCTGGCCAAGGTGATGGAGATCTGGCACTGGAACGGCTTCTTCGTGGTAATTTCGGTGGCGGCCGGGGTCTCGGCCCTGTTGCTGCTTCCCTTCCTCAAGGCTCAGGCGCCGCGCACCCAGGCCCCGGAAGCTGAGTTGGCGCCTTGAGGCGTCAGGCCAGGCGGCAGATCCGGTTCTTGCCCTCCCGCTTGGCCTGATAGAGGGCGCCGTCGGCCTGGCTGAACAGGGTGTCGAAATGCCAGCCGTGCTGGCAGCGCGCCAGCCCCATGCTGACCGTGATGCCGATGCCATCCAGCTCCAGCGCCGCCAGATCCTGCAATATCTGCTCGCAGCGCGCCTGCTGGGCTTGCTCACCCTCCTGCGGCAGCAGCACGACAAACTCCTCGCCGCCAAAGCGGCTGGCCACCAGCTCGGGCCGTCCGCCCAGGTAGGCGCCGACGGCCGCCAGCACCCTGTCCCCCGCCTCGTGGCCGTGGCGATCGTTGATCTGCTTGAAGTCATCCAGATCCAGCACGGCCAGGGCGCCAAACTCGCTCACCCGTCGCGCCGCCATCCGCTCCATGAAACCGCGCCGGTTCAGCAGACCGGTCAGGGCGTCGTGACTGGCCTGCTGGCGCAGCGCCAGCGCCCGATACTGGGTACAGAGCAGCAGCACCCCGAAGGTGGAGAGGTAACTGCCCATCAGCATGGAGAGAAAGGGCAGCACATTGACGCCGCTCTGATCCATCAGCACACGGGCATCCCCCTGCAGCAGAAACCCCATCCGCATCAGGTTGAAGCCGTATAGCAGGATATTGACCACGGTGAACACCAGCACGGCGGGCAGGTAGGCGGGATAGCCGTGCCGCCAGATGAGCAGCACTATCACGGCCCCCAGCACCATGTAGCTCAGGCAGGCCAGCAATACCCGGGGCGCCATCTGTTCGTTGAACAAGATGCTCCAGCTCAGGATCAGCACATAGATCAGCATGAACAGGGCGGTGGCACGCCAGCTGAGGGGTTTGCCGAAGAAGCGCTGCAGCGCCAGCGGCATCAGGGCGAGGCAGACGGTGATCAGCAGGTTGGCCAGCCAGATCCCCGCCAGATTGGGCATGAAAGCCTGCAGGGTGAACAGACTCTGGGCCGCCAGGGCGCACAGGCTCGACCACCACCAGAGTCCGAGTCCGGGGATCTCCCTGTGGGTCGACCATATGATGGAGAGGGTGATAAAACCGAGGCTGTAGCCACCCAGGGCCATGATCATCAGGGTGAATACATCCAGCTTGAGCAGTATTGAGGCGTCCATACCCGTGCCACTAAACGAAGGTAACTGAGTATATTTGAAGCGCAAAACAAGACCCAGTGGCGTCTGAGTAAATCCTCAATAAAAGTTCACCTGTTGCATAAAATTCCGCTAAAAATGCCCCATAAGAATCCCTCTCCTGCTACCCACCGGAAAGTGAGTAACGTTTGACACTGCTGATGAGAGGACTCGGTGTAACAAAGTGTCCCGCGGACATTTTGGACTTGAACCCGCTCCATTAGATAGATATGTTGTTTTCGTGTGATTTTATGAGTGCAGTCACGGGGAAAAAGCGCCACTAACCTATTGAGTCATCTGGCACAATCGGAATTTGGTACATTTTTCACTCAGCACACAGGAAATGGAATCTCATATGGGGCTTTTGCCTCAACCAAGACAATAATCCTGTCTTGCCTGTTGCCGGATGCAGCAGTCTCTTGTGCCACGGAGTCGCACGGGAGCAGGTTCAAGGCTGAACACAACATCGACAGAGACGTCACTTATGATCAAAAAACTCATTCTATCTACCTTGCTGTTTTGCGGGCTGGCCAGTGCCGCCCCTAGTTCCACTCTGGACGCCGTGCTGGAGCGCGGTGTGCTGCGGGTCGGCTTCGACGCCGGCTATCAACCCTTCGAAATGACCAACAAACAGGGCCAGTACATAGGTTTCGATGTGGATCTTGCCAAGATGGTCGCCAAGGAGATGGGCGTGAAGGTCGAGTTCGTCAACACAGCCTGGGATGGCATCATTCCGGCGCTGCTGACCGACAAGTTCGACGTCATCATGGGCGGCATGACAGTCACCCCCCAGCGCAACCTGCGCGTCAACTTCGCCGATCCCTACATAGTCGTGGGCCAGACCATAGTGCTGCGCAAGGAGAAGGTTGGCGAGATCAAGTCCTTCAGCGATCTCAACGATCCCAAGTACAAGATCGCGGTCAAGCTCGGCACCACGGGCGAGCAGGCGGTCAAGCGTCTGATCCCCAAAGCCACCCTGCTGCAGTTTGAAACCCAGGACGACGCCAAGCTGGAAGTGATCAATGGCAAGGTCGATGCCTTCGTCTACGACCTGCCCTACAACGCCATCTTCGCCTCCCAGAACACAGGCGCCGTGGTGCACCTGGACAAGCCGTTCACCTTCGAACCCCTGGCCTGGGCCATCCGCAAGGGCGACCAGGACACCCTCAACTGGTTCAACAACTACCTGCGCCAGATCAAGGGTGATGGCAGCTACGACCGCCTCTACAAGAAGTGGTTCGAATCCAACGCCTGGCTGAATCAGCTCAAGTAACCTCGCAAGGGGCGGCCTGCCGCCCCTTCACGCAGATCCCCACACAATAAATAACTACAACGAGGTTGCGACAGTGCACAACCCAACAAGACAGATGGAAAAACAACCCAATAAGCTGCTCTGGCACGGCGTCTTCCTGCTGATGCTGCTGGCTGCCGTATTCGGCATCTATAAAGCGGTTCAGTCCGTGGATTACACCTGGCGCTGGGAGCGGATCCCCCAATACATCGCCTATCAGGCGGAGCAGAACAACCTGGCCGAATTTGACGGCACAGTGGTCGCCGGTACCACCAGCGCCGAACAGGGCAAGCTATTCCTGCAAAACGATCTCGACCCCAATCAACGCCAAGCCATCGCCAGCACAGGGGTGAAGGTCGCCGAAGGGGACACCATATTCCGGGGCGATACCCTGGATACCGAACTCACCTGGACCGCAGGCCCCATCGCCTGGGGCGTCTGGGTTACGGTCAAGCTCTCTCTGGTGGCGGGCGTGTTCGCCATCCTGCTCGGCACCCTGGCAGGCCTGGCTCGCCTCTCCCCCAACCCGGCCCTGCGCAATCTGGCGGTCACCTATGTGGAGCTCATTCGCGGCACGCCGCTGCTGGTGCAGATCTTCATCGTCTACTTCTTCATCGGTACCGTGCTGAACCTGGACAGGTTCACCGCCGGGGTCGCGGCACTGGCCGTCTTTACCGGCGCCTATGTGGCTGAAATCGTGCGCGCCGGCATCAGCTCCATTCACAAGGGGCAGATGGAGGCCGGTCGCAGCCTGGGGCTCACCTCGGCCCAGACCATGCGTTACGTCATCCTGCCACAAGCCTTCAAGCGGGTACTGCCGCCGCTGGCGGGCCAGTTCATCAACCTCATCAAGGACTCCTCTCTGGTGTCTGTCATCTCCATCACGGATCTCACCAAGGCGGGGCGCGAGGTGGTCAGCTCCACCTTCAGCCCGTTCGAGGTGTGGTTCACCGTGGCCCTGCTCTATCTGGTGCTGACCGGCACCCTCTCCTTTATGGTACGTCGTCTGGAGGTGAAATATGCGCGCAGCAACTGATCCCATCATCAAGGCTCAACAGGAGTCGAGAAGTGCTGCCATCACAGGCACGCCCCGCGCCTTCCCGGTACGTCGTCTGGAGGTGAAACATGCGTGCAGCAACTGATCCCATCATCAAGGCGACAGGTGTCGAAAAATTCTATGGCACCGAGGTACACGCCCTGAAAAATGTCAGCACCCAGGTGGCCGAAGGGGAAGTGGTGGTGATAGTGGGCCCCAGCGGCTCGGGCAAATCCACCTTCCTGCGCACCCTCAACCAGCTGGAGACCATCAACGACGGCAACATAGTGGTCGATGGCATCAGCCTGACCGAACCGGGGGACGTCAACAAACTGCGGGAAGAGGTGGGCATGGTGTTCCAGTCCTTCAACCTCTTCCCCCACCTGAACGTGCTGGACAACATCTGCCTGGCACCGCAGAAAGTGCGCGGGCTGTCGCGCAACGATGCGCGGGACAGGGCCAAGGCCCTGCTGCTGAAAGTGGGATTGTCGAACAAGGCCGAGAGCTATCCCTCCCAGCTCTCCGGCGGCCAGCAACAGCGGGTGGCCATAGCCCGGGCACTCGCCATGCAGCCGCGCATCATGCTGTTCGATGAGCCCACCAGTGCGCTGGACCCCGAGATGGTGGGTGAGGTGCTGGACGTCATGAAGGGGCTGGCCCGCGAGGGCATGACCATGGTGGTGGTGACCCACGAGATGGGTTTCGCCCGCGAGGTGGCGGATCGGGTGCTCTTCATGGAAAACGGTGAGCTGCTGGTGGATGAGAAGCCGACCGACTTCTTTGACAATCCCCCCTCCCCGCGCCTGCGCCAGTTCCTGAGTCAGGTGCTCTGACGCTGACAGTCGTAGAAAGCAGAAGAGGGAGCCCATGGCTCCCTCTGTTATTGATGCCCATCAGTGAAGTTGCCAGCGCGGCTGGTTCTTAGAAGCGATAACGGGTCATCAGTCCTGCGTAGTGCTGCTCGGGCAGCACTACGGGGGCCAGGATCCAGCGCTCGGTGGCAAAGGCGCCAATCACCGCCCCCAGCGCATTGGCACCCGCGTCGAGGACAGAGAACTTGCCGTTTCTCGACGCCAGCTCTCCCACCACCCCGATCCCGGTGGAAACCCCGAACCCGATCCAGCCTCTCTGTTCCCGATAGCCGTAATGATCGGCGATCGCCGTAAAGCCCGCCCCCATGGCCGCGCCACCGATGAAATGGCTCAGCTCGCTGTTGAAGCTGTCATTGGCCTGCGCACTCGCACTCAGCAGGCCGAACATGACATATAAATGGATCGTTCTCATCCCCCCCTCCATTGCCGGCACCTTGCCACCCATGGCGCCCCCAACCGGGACGCTCATTGTTCCAGTGTAAGCGAGGACCCAGACGACAGGGCACCGGCCTCGGGATGGTACATCCAAGGACATGTCATCAACGGCCACTATTTGTCAGTAAAAACAAACCGTTGAATCTGTGCCCCGGTAGGGCCTGCACGGCTTGGGACATGAAATGTTAATGAAATTTTAAATCCATTCGGTATGCTGGAACCCAACTGGTCAAACCGGATGCCCGACATGGATGTGCAACTGCTGCTGCTTTATCTCTCCCCGATCTTTCTGGCCTTTATCGGCTGGGAGATGCTCTATCTGCGCAAGCATGGTACGGCCTTTCCCACCGCCACCTACCAGTGGCGAGACTTGTTCGCCAACGCCACCCTGGCCCTGATGCATCAGGGGGGCGATGCACTGACGGCCATCGCCATCGCCTACCTGTATGACGCTCTCTGGGGCTGGCGCCTGTTCGACATAGAACTCAATCTCTGGAGCATCTTGTTGCTCTTTTTGCTGCAGGATCTCTGTTACTGGCTGTTCCACTTTGCCAGCCACCATGTGCGCTGGCTGTGGGCCTCCCACGTGGTGCATCACAGCTCGGAGCGGCTCAACCTCTCCACCGCCTTTCGCCAGAGTCTGATGTACCCAATCTCCGGCATGTGGCTGTTCTGGATCCCCATGATCCTCATCGGCTTCCCGCCCCAGGCCGTGGTGGCGACCGTGCTGCTCAGCCTGGGTTTTCAGTTCTTCGTTCACACTCAGGTGGTGGGCAAGCTGGGCCGGCTTGAGTGGGTCTTCAACACCCCCTCCCACCACAGGGTGCACCACGCCAGCAATGCCAAATACATAGACCGCAACTTCGCCGGGGTGCTCATTATCTGGGACAGGCTGTTTGGCACCTTCGTGGAAGAGGACCCCGCCGAGCCCTGCCGTTTCGGCATCACCAAGCCCATCCGCAGCTTCAACCCGCTCACCCTCACCTTCCACGAGTGGCGCGACATGCTGCGCGAGGCCCGTGGCCTCCCCTGGCAGCGGAAACTCGGCGTGCTGTTTGGCAAGCCGGCCGGCCCCGGCAGCGTCTGAATCAGAATCTTGCCGCAGAGTAAAAAAAGAGAGCGCCACCGGGGCGCTCTCTTTCATTGCCAGTCACAGCCCCGGATCAGACATGGGCAAATGACCAGAGTGCGGGAATCAGGCTCACCAGGGTTATCCCGGCCAGCAGTCGCTCGCGGCCACTGAGTCGTTCGGCGCCAGCCAGCTGACGGCGGCTGTAGAGAAACAGCAGCAGGCCCGGCCCGTACAGCAGCAAGGAGAGCAGCAGGTATTCCACCCCGGCGGCATAGAGCAGCCAGAGGCCGTAGCCGCTCGACACCAGCGCTACAGTCCGCATCAGGCCGTTGCCCTCACCACTCAAGGACAGTTTGAGCAGGAAGAGGCCGATCAGCAGGTAGGGCACCAAGATCATGGAGGTGGAGATGAGCAGCAGGCTGGTATACCCCTTGCCAAGCAACCACACCAGCAGTAGGCAGCCCTGCACCGTCAGGCTGGTGAGCCACAGCGACGCTATGGGAGTGCCGTTGCGATTCTGGCGCCGGAAGATGGCCGGAAAGGCGCCGTGGCGCGCCGCACTGAAGGGCACCTCGGCCGAGAACAGGGTCCAGCTCACGTAAGAGGCGAGCACGGAGACGATGAGGCCGACGCTGATGAGCAGCTTGCCCCAGGAACCTGTCATCTGGCCCATCAGCCCCGCCATGGAGGGGTTGGGCAGGGCCGCGAGCTCAGGGCGGCTCAATATCCCCAGCGCCAGCACAGAGATGAGCACATAGAGCAGCAGTGCCAGCACCACCCCCAGCACTGTGGCCGTGCCCACATCCCGCTTGTTTCTGGCACGGGCCGACAGCACGGCCGCCCCTTCGATGCCGGTGAAGACCCAGAGGGTGATCAGCATGGTGTTGCGCACCTGCTCGGAGACCGGCACCGCCAGCGTGCTGCCCCCCTGATCCGCCGCGAAGGTCACAGGGTCGAACCAGTAGCAGGCGAACAGGATGAACAGCAGCAGCGGCAGGCTCTTGGCCAGGGTAGCCACCAGATTGAACAGGGCAGCCTGCTGCACGCCATGGGCCACCAGCAAGTGCACGGCCCAGAGGATGCAGGATTCGCCGATGAAGGCCGCCAGGGTGTTGCCCTCGCCAAACCAGATTTCGGTTGGCGTATCGACGAAGCTGCCCAGCGCGGCGAAGGCGATCACCAGATAGCCCACCACGCCTATGGTGGCGCACAGCCAGTAACCCCAGGCGGAGAAGAAACCCACCAGATCGCCAAAGCCGGCGCTGGCATAGCTGTAGATGCCCCCATCGAGATCCGGTCTGAGCCGCGACAGGTAGAGGAAGCTCATGGCCAGCGCCACTATGCCCACCCCGGTCACGCCCCAGCCGATCAGCACGGCGCGGGCGCCGGCCACCTCGGCCATGTTCTGGGGCAGGCTGAAGATGCCCGCCCCCACCATGGAGCTGAACACCAGGGCGGTGAGGGACCAGAGGCCTATTTTGCTCTCTTTCATGTGATCTCCTTAGCGCAGCCGGCTGGCCAGGGTCTGAATATGCTCGGGGCCTATGCCGCAGCACCCGCCGATGAGAGAGGCCCCGACGGTGCGCCAGCGATCGGCCCAGCCGAGGTAATCCAGCGGCCCCAGATCGGCGCGGATCTCGTCCAGCCCGTCGTTGGCGGTCGCCTCTTTTGGCTGGGGCGGAAAGGCATTGGCATAGGCGCCGAGGCGAATATCCCCTCGACCCAGCGCCTGCAATCTGGCGCCAGCCACCGTCAACGCGGCCTCAATCACCTCGGGCTGGCAGCAGTTGAACAGGATGGCATCCACCCCGACCGCGACCAGCGCCGTGACGGCATCGACTACCCGCTCGCCGGAGCGCAGGGTCGGCTCGCTGCCCGGCGCCTCGTCCTCCAGGGTGAAGGAGACCCAGAACGGCTTGCCATCCGCCGGCAACAGCGCCTTGAGCGCCAGCGGCTCGGCGATCAGGCTCATGGTCTCGGCCAGCCAGATGTCCACATGGGGCGCCAGCGCCCGGATAAGCGGCGTTGCCAGCTCGCCCACTCTGTCCGCCTCGAACAGGTCAGCGCGGTAGGAGCCAAACAGCGGCGGCAAGGATCCCGCCACCTGCACGGCACCGCCCTGTTCATCGGCCACCTCGCGGGCCAGCTGGCCAGCCAGCGCCGCCAACGCTTCCCCTTCGGCGGCAAAACGCTCGGCACCGATATGAAACGGCACCAGCGCATAGCTGTTGGTGGTGATAACGCGGGCACCGCTGGCCACATAGGCCTGATGCACCTCGCGCACCGTCTGCGGCGCCTCCATCAGCGCCAGCGCCGACCACTCGGGCTGGCGAAATGGCGCGCCCCGCCGTGCCAGCTCACGCCCCATGCCACCGTCCAGTACCCACAATGCCTGTGTTTCCATCTGTCCTGTCTCTTTGTTGTTGTGTTTGTCTGCATGTTTCATCTGTGGCTGTTCTCCTGGCTGGCGTGGCTGTGCGTCGCCTTGCTCATTCAGGGTGAACCGCCAAAACGGCCATAAAAACATATGGATGTTTAGATGGCCAAAACAAGATAGAACAAAGCCGAGCCGACGGCAATCGGTATCACAGGGCATCAGCAGACAGCAGAGACGGGAAAACAGCGAAAGCGGCAGAAGGTAGAAGGTAGAAGGTAGAAAAGCGTGAGGCCACCCAAGGGTGGCCTCATTGCAACAGGATGAACAGGTGGCTTAACGCCCTGCCAGCACCCGTTTTATCTGTTTGGTCCAGTCGGAAACCCGACCCTGCTGGGGCAGACCACGCCAGATCTGCTCCCACTGAGCCGGGCTCAGTGGACGACCCAGTCGACGCTGCACCCCGGCATAGAGATAATCGTGGGCCGTGGTGGCAGCATGGGCGGAGGTGAGGAACTTGGATACAGGATCGGTCAGCCGCACATCCCGCATGCCGAGCAGCGGATAGTCATTGTGCACCGCCGCCAGCATGGTCTCGCGCATGGCCGACTCTATGTAGCCGCGGGCAAACAGGGCGGTCACCGACTCGAGGGACCCCTGATCCGGGCCGTGATACTCTTCATCGAACACAGGGCTCGGCTCTGCCACGCCACTTTGCACCACGGCATCGGGATCCGGCTGCGGCACCACCACCGCCTTGGGAGCGACAGGTTTGGCAACGGCTGTGGCCTTGCGGGGTGCGCTCTGGCTGCAAGCGCCCAGCGCGAGGGCGAGCGCCACACAGGCCAGCGCACGGGAATGAGACTGCATCTTCATGACTCCTTGATAGCTCCTTTACGATTCCTGAGCAGGCTTCTCGGCCACCACGGGTTCGACCCGGGTCACCAGCAGCTGGTCGATCTTGTAGCTGTCGATGTCGACCACTTCGAACTTGTAACCCGCGTATTTCACCGAGTCGGTTCGCTTGGGGATCTTGCGCAGCATGAACATGATGAAACCGGCTATGGTCTCGTAGTTCTGGCTATCCGGAAACTCTTCGATGTCGAAGGCCCGCATCACGTCCGAGATGGGGGTCACTCCATCCACCAGCCAGGAGTTTTCGTCCCGCTGCACTATCTGCTCTTCCACCACGTGGGTGGCCCACTCGCCCATGACGGTACTCATCAGGTCGTTCATGGTGACTATCCCCACCACAAGGGCGTATTCGTTCATCACCACGGCGAAGTCGCCCCTGTGGTTCTTGAAGTACTCCATCGCCTCGTAGAGGTTGAGGGTGTCGGGAATGATGATGACGTTCTGCACCAGGGAGCCGCTGTTGAGGTCTATGCTCTGGCCGCTGATGACGCGGATCAGCAGCTCTTTCGCATCGACGAAGCCCTTGATGCTGTCGAGGTTGTGGTCACAGACCAGAAACTTGTTGTGCGGGTGTTCGGCGATCTTGGCCTTGATGCTCTCCTCGCCCTCTTGCAGGGTGAAGTAGATGAGGCTCTCGCGGGCCGTCATGGCGGAAGTCACGCCGAGGGACTGCAACTCGAACACGTTCTCGATCAGCTGATGCTCTTCACGCTGGATGACGCCGGCCTCGGCGCCTGCATCCATCACCGCATAGATGTCGTCAGAGGTGATCTCGTCGTTGCGTATCATGGAGACCCGCAGCAGACGGAACAACGCATTCGCCATGCCATTGAAGAACCACACCAGCGGCATCAGCAGGGTCACGCACAGCAGCATGGGGCGTACCACCACCACGGCGATCCGCTCCGGCATGGTCATGGCCAGGCGCTTGGGCATCAGGTCGGCGATCAGGATGAACATGCCGGTGACGAACACGAAGGAGGCGGCGGAACTTATCTGGCTGAGCCAGGGGCCTTGATAGAAGCCGGAGATGAACCCCTTGATGGCAGGATTCAGGGCAGACTCACCCAGGATACCGCCCAGGATGGCGACGGTATTGAGGCCGATTTGCACCACGGTAAAGAAATTACCCGGCTGGGCCTGCAGCGCCAACACCTTGGCGGCATGGCGATTTCCCTCATCGGCCATCACCTGCAACTTGATCTTGCGGGAGGCGGCAAGGGATATCTCGGAAAGAGAGAAGAACACGCTGCCGGCAACCAGCAACATCAGAAAAAATAAACTATCGGCAAAACTCATGATTAACCTATTGCTACACCCGTCTTAGCACAAGACGGCAAACTGGGCCTGGGAGACCAGACCGTGAGTCCATCCGAGACTCACACAGGGGGCATATTCTAGCAGAAAAGCGCCTGTTGGGTGGCGATATCTTACTCTGGCACCCAGTGCAACAAAAAAGGCGCCCAAAGCGCCTTTTTATTCATTTTGCGGTCAGTGCTTGCCGAGCAGCTCATTGAGCTCGTCCGCCTTGGTGTGGCGCACGTCCTTGCCTTTGACGTAATAGACTATGTACTCGCAGATGTGCTGGCAGCGATCGCCGACCCGCTCTATGGCCCGCGCCGCCCACAGCACGTTCAGCACCTGGGGTATGGTGCGCGGATCTTCCATCATGTAGGTCATCAGCTCGCGAATGATGGACTCGTACTCCCTGTCCACCTTGTCATCTTCCTTGTAGACGGCGATGGCCGCCTCCAGATCCATGCGGGCAAAGGCGTCTAGCACGTCGTGCAGCATCTTGATGGTACGCCGGCCCATGTTCTCGAGCGATACCAGCGGCGGTTGCGGCTTGTTGGCGTTGTCGGTCAGCATGCGGGCAATCTTGTCCGCCACGTCGCCGATGCGCTCCAAGTCCGTGATGGTCTTGATGATGGCCATCACCAGCCGCAGGTCGGACGCGGTGGGCTGACGCTTGGCGATGATGCGGGTGCACTCCTCGTCGATCGCCACTTCCATGGCGTTGACCTTGTGATCGTTCGCCACTATCTTGCGCGCCGCATCCAGATCCTGATCGTGGATGGCCGCGATGGCGTCGGTCAGTTGCTGCTCCACCAGGCCGCCCATCACCAGCACCTGATTGCGCACGCTCTCAAGTTCGGCATTGAACTGACCGGAGATGTGTTTATTGAGGTTCATATTGTCCATACAAATAATCCTTATGCTCCGAGTATGCCCTAGCCGTTGAACTGACCGGTAATCTGTTTCTTGATGCTCATCTTGCTCATACCAATAACCCTTATTGCACCAAGCATGCCTTAGCCGTTGAACTGACCGGTAATCTGTTTCTTGCTGTTCATATCTATCACCCCTGCTCTGCCACTCACACTATTAGCCGTAACGACCGGTGATGTAGTCCTCGGTCTTCTTCTTGGCCGGGGTGGTGAAGATGGTGTTGGTGTTCGAGTACTCGATGAGCTCGCCCATGTACATGAAGGCGGTCTGATCCGAGACCCGCGCCGCCTGTTGCATGTTGTGGGTGACGATCACCACAGTGAACTGGCTCTTGAGCTCGTTGATCAGCTCCTCGATGGTGAGGGTCGAGATCGGGTCGAGCGCCGAGGTCGGTTCATCCAGCAGCAGCACTTCCGGCTCGATGGCGATGGCCCGGGCGATCACCAGACGCTGCTGCTGACCACCGGAGAGGCCGAACGCATTGTCGTGCAGGCGATCCTTCACCTCGTCCCACAGCGCCGCGCCGCGCAGTGAACGCTCGGCCGCCTCATCCAGAGTGCGTCTGTCGTTGATGCCCTGCAGGCGCAGGCCGTAGACCACGTTCTCATAGATGGACTTTGGGAAGGGGTTGGGACGCTGGAACACCATGCCCACCTGGCGACGCAGGGCGGAGACATCCACCCCCTTGTCGTAGATATTGTGGCCGTGCAGCTGGATCTCCCCCTCGATGCGGCAGATCTCCACCAGATCGTTCATCCGGTTGATGCAGCGCAGCAGGGTCGATTTGCCGCAACCGGACGGGCCGATAAAGGCCGTCACCTGCCCCTTGGGGATCTTCATGTTGACGTTGAACAGCGCCTGCTTGTTGCCGTAGTACAGGTTGAGATCCTTGACCTCCAGCGCGGTCTGCTCCGGGCTCAGGTTGAGCAGATCCAGCGCTGTGTGCTGGGTGGAAGCTGTCGTTACGTTGATCATCTGTTACCTCAAATCAGTCGATGGCGGCGGGCATCTTGATGTGCCAGCGGCCGGAACACTTGACTGGCAAGGGGGGCAGCCGCCCGTCCCTTGCCTCAATATCAGTCTGGGGTGGCTGGATTAATGTTCCAGCGACCGGAATTTTTCACGCAGGTGGTTACGAATGCCTGTGATGCCCGTCAGGTTCATCATCAATGCTCCAAAGAACGGAACTTCTCGCGTAAATGGTTACGAATGCCGATGGCCGTCAGGTTGAGACCGACGATCACCGTCACCAGCAGGAAGGAGGTGGCATACACCAGTGGCCGCGCCGCCTCGACGTTGGGGCTCTGGAAGCCCACATCGTATATGTGGAAGCCCAGGTGCATGAACTTGCGCTCCACGTGCAGGTACGGGAAGTTGCCATCCATCGGCAGGGTCGGCGCCAGCTTCACCACCCCCACCAGCATCAGCGGCGCCACTTCACCGGCGGCGCGGGCGATCGCCAGGATAAGACCTGTCATGATGGCCGGGCTCGCCATGGGCAGCACGATGCGCCACAGGGTCTCTGCCTGGGTGGCGCCGAGCGCCAGCGAACCCTGGCGAATGGTGCTCGGGATCCGGGCCAGCCCCTCTTCGGTGGAGACGATCACCACAGGCAGGGTCAGGATGGCCAGGGTCAGCGCCGACCAGATGACGCCGGGGGAGCCAAAGGTCGGGCTCGGCAGCGCTTCCGGGTAGAACAGCTGATCCAGCGAGCCGCCGAGGGTGTAGACGAAGAAGCCCAGACCGAACACGCCGTACACGATGGAGGGCACACCCGCCAGGTTGATCACGGCGATGCGGATGATCTTGGTCAGGCTGTTCTTGCCCGCGTACTCGTGCAGGTAGACAGCCGCCACCACGCCGAGCGGCGTGACTATGATAGCCATCAGGAACACCATGAAGACGGTGCCGAAGATGGCCGGGAATACGCCGCCCTCGGTGTTGGCCTCGCGGGGATCGTCGGAGACGAACTTGCCGATCTGGTGGAACCAGTAGCCCACCTTGGCCAGCAGGCTCATGTCGTTGGGCCACACCACGTCCAGCACCTTGGACATGGGCATGACCACCAGCTCGCCACGCATGTCCTTGACCGTGATGGAGTCTCTGTCCGCCTGGGCACGCAGGGAGAAGAGCTGCTTCTCCAGCACCTGATAGTTGTCATTGAGGGCCTGACGCTGCTCGGCCAGCTGGGTTTTAAGCTGATCGGTCAGCTTGTCGTCCAGCTCGGCCTTGCGCTCTTTCAGGCGCAGCCGTTCCAGCTGATAGTTGATGCTGCCTATGTCCCCTTTTTGCAGATCGTCAGCCTGTTCGGAGAGATCGTTGGCACGGGCCAGCACCCGTTGCAGCGCGGGATGCAGATCCTGGCTCAGCTCGCGGCCGTCCTCCTTGACCCCGACTATGTAGCCGTAGAAGTTGCCGTTGGTGGCACGCTCCACCATGGCCAACTCGGTCGGCAGGCTCTGGGACTTGATGTCGGTCTCCAGCACCCAGCGAAAATCGAGGTCGACGAACTCGCGGTTGCCGGTCTTGACCAGGTAGCGGGTCAGCAGCTCGCGCTCCTCCCCCTCCAGCGGCAAGCCTGCGGCGCGCAGCCGCTCCACCGGCACCAGTTCACGGTCGTTGATTTCGCCGATCAGCACGCTCTTGTTGCCGTTTGCATCTTCGAGCTGCCACTCATAGATGGGGTGAGGCCAGAAGTAGACCAGACCGCGCCAGCCGATCAGCAGCAGCAGACCCAGTACCGCGACCAGACTCAGGCTGACGGCACCGCCGGTCATCCAGATCCAGGGGGCCCCTGATTTAAACCACTTACCCATTATCGATTCCTTGTTCATATACAGAACGCCGCTTTTGATGGAACGGCTCATTACAGAGAGCTGTATTTTTCACGCAACCGCTGACGAATGAACTCGGCCAGGGTGTTGAACATAAAGGTGAACACAAACAGGACGAAGGCCGCGAGGAACAACACCCGATAGTGAGAGCTGCCCACTTCCGATTCCGGCATCTCCACCGCGATATTGGCGGCCAGGGTGCGCAATCCCTGGAACATGGAGAAGTCCATGATGGGGGTGTTGCCGGTGGCCATCAGCACTATCATGGTCTCGCCAACGGCGCGGCCAAGGCCCATCATCACCGCCGAGAAGATGCCCGGGCTGGCGGTGAGGATCACCACCCGGCTCAGGGTCTGCCAGGGGGTCGCCCCCAGCGCCAGCGAACCCTGGGTGAGATGCTTGGGCACGGAGAAGACAGCGTCCTCGGCGATGGAGAAGATGGTGGGTATGACGGCAAAGCCCATGGCGATACCGACCACCAGGGAGTTGCGCTGGTCAAACTTGATACCCATCTCGTGGGTCAGCCAGATGCGCGAGTCGCCGTGCATGAAGGCGTTCTCGATGAGCGGGCTCACCGCGAAGGCGCCCCAGCCGATCAGCAGCAGCACGGGAATCAGCAGGATGGCGTGCCAGCCCTCAGGCAACCACGACCGGCCACGCTCCGGCAGGTAGTTCCACACCAGCGCGGTCAGCAGCATCCCCATCGGCAGCAGGATCAGCAGCAGGATCACCCCGGGCAGCGCCCCCTCTATGATGGGAGCAAGCCAGAGACCCGCCAGGAAGCCCAGGATAACGGTCGGCAGCGCCGCCATGATCTCGACCGTCGGCTTGACGTATTTGCGCAGCCCGGCCGACATGAAGTAGGCGGTGTAGATGGCGCCGGCAACGCCGAGCGGCACCGCAAACATCATGGCGTAGAAGGAGGCTTTCAGGGTGCCGAACACCAGCGGCACCAGGCTCAGCTTGGCTTCGAAGTCATTGCTGGCGGAGGTGGATTGCCACACATACTGGGGCTCAGGGTAGCCTTCGTACCACACCTCCTGCCACAGGGCAGACCAAGTCACCTCGGGGTGCTCATTCTCCACCGCGAACAGTTTGAAGCCATCCCCCTGCTGCATCAGCAGCACGTTGTGGCGTGGCGAGATGGCCAGGGCCGACAGGGCGCCGCCCTCGACCTTCTCGCTCAGCAGCTTGGTCTCGCCGGTGGCGTGGAAGAAGCTGACGGTGCCATCCTTGCCTGCGCTGATGAAGCCCTTGCGAAAGTGCTCCGGGGTCAGCAAGTCGACCGGGCCATCGCCCTTGAAGTCACGAATGGGGGTGAACTGGCGCTTGCCGTCCTTGGCCACTTCGAACCACTGGGAGATGACGCCGTTGTCATTGCCCACCAGCAGGGATGAGGCACCGGAGAGCAGCTCGACCCGGGTCACGTTGGCGTTGGGGGCATTGATCTCCATGACGTTGCGCAGGGAGATGTCATTGAGGTTGTGAATGTCGTAGACGGAAAGACGGTTGCCCTCACGCACGAACAGGATGCGCAAGTTGGGGGTCAGCAACAGCTGATCCACATGGCGCGGCAGGGAAGGGATGCTGTAGTTCTGGGCGCTCCACTCCACCTCGCCGGAGAGGAAGTTCTCCTCGCCGCTCATGACCGTCATCACGCCGCGGCCATCCTCGGTCACGGCGGCGGTGGCCATCTTCTCCTTGGTCGCCTCGAACACCATCAGCTGCAACGCTTTCCCTTGCGGATCTATCACCACGGGCGCTTCGCCGAAGGGATATTGCAGGCTGGGTTCTATGACCCGCACATCGTTGGGATAGGAGACCTTGAAGTAGGGCTGCATCACCAGCGCCTTGCCATCGGCAAAACCGTAGGCGATGAGCTTCTGACCCGGTGCCGGCGGCGCGACCGTGGTGATGTCACCCGCGACCTGGGCCTGACCCAGCGCCTGACCCACCTTGACCTTGCCATCCCCCTGGACGGCGAAGAAGTTGACCAGCCCCTTGTCGCTGAAGCGGTAGCCAATCTCGTTCTGCTCCTCCATCCCGAGCCAGGCGGTCTTGCCCGCAACGGGCAGCGTGAACGACGCGGTCGGCTCCATCGTGGCGCCATTGAAGATGGGTTTCACCACATAGAGCAGGTAGAAGAAAATGAGCAACAGGGCCACCAGCACCAGGGCACCACCCGTGGTGACCCCGTACTTGGCCAACTTATCCTTGATACGGCGCTTTCTACTGCCCGCCATACCCAAGTTTATCGATTCCGATGACATGCAAGACCTCAATGTGAGCTAGGCTTGGCGGCATTATATGGCGGTTGCATGACAGTTTTGTTACATCGAGGCCCTCGGTGAAGAGGTTATTTTGGGAGGCATTCAGGCAGGACGTTGTCGGCAAGCAGCAGAGCCAACCATCTGTTTTATATGAAGATATATGAAGGCATCAAACGAGGGGGCTAGGCGGCCCCCCCTTGGTGTCAGACGGCGGAGCCGCCGCTTTGTTGCAGCGCCTGTCTGGCTGCCTTTTTCTCGGCGCGGCGACGCTTGAAGAAGGCCGACAGCTGGGCCGAGCAGGCTTCCGCCAGCACACCGCCGGTCAACTCGACCCTGTGGTTATGGCGCGGGTCCTGCAATATCTCGAACACTGACCCCGCCGCCCCTGTCTTGAGATCCTGCGCCCCGTACACCACCCGCTTGACCCGGCTGTGGATCAGGGCGCCGGCGCACATGCAGCAGGGCTCCAGCGTCACATAGAGGGTGGTGTCGAGCAGCCGGTAGTTTTCCAGCCGGACACCGGCGGCGCGGATCGCCATGATTTCCGCATGGGCACAGGCGTCATGGGCGCTGATGGAGCGATTCCACCCCTCACCGATCACCTCGTCCCCCAGCACCAGCACGGCACCGACCGGGATCTCGCCTATCCCCTCGGCCCTGGCGGCCAGTGCCATGGCGTGGCGCATCCAGCGCTCGTCTTGCTGCGCTTGCTCAAAGGAGTCAGCATTCTCTGATGGCGTCACGCCCTTACCTCTATTTGTCATTATATTGCCTGCGCGCCTTGAACATTGGCGCCGTGCCGACCGGGATCTCACCCGTTTCCCCCTCAGCCCTGGCGGCCAGTGCCATGGCATGGTGCATCCAGCGTTCATCCTGCTGCGCTTGCTCAAAGGAGTCAGCATTCTCTGATGGCGTCACGCCCTTACCTCTTTATATTGCCTTTGTGCCTTGAACATTGGCGCCGTGCCGACCGGGATCTCACCCGTTTCCCCCTCGGCCCTGGCAGCCAGTACCATGGCGTGGCGCATCCAGCGCTCGTCTTGCTCGCCATGCCCCAAGCACGGTGCTATTTCTGATGGTTCCAGGCCCTTGTCCTCTCTCGACAGCTTGTTCATGACGATTTGTCCTGCTTCCCGGCCTGACTGATCGCTCATCCGTCTCTTCTTTACCTGGATGCGCTTATCCCGAACCGGCCCCTGCCCGCCGGCTGATGACGACATACGCGATCACCCGGCAAGGCTGCTCGCCTGGCAGTGGATGCACGCACCGCAACACGGGGCGGCGATTATGCCAAATCTCACCTGCAGGCCCAAGCTACATCTTGGTTGCGCAATAAAGAAGCAGTCGGCATCTCCCTGATAAAAAAGGAGTTGCACCAAACGATCCATATCATTAGACTCCTTTCCGTCAGCTCAGACTGACCTCGTCGGTGTGTAGCGCAGCCAGGTAGCGCATCTGCATGGGGTGTAGAGGGTCGGAGGTTCGAATCCTCTCACACCGACCATTTTCCCCGAAAATAGCCCAGTCTCGCGACTGGGCTATTTTTTTGCCTCGTTGCCCGCTTCCCATCTTTATTCTCCTGCCAAACGCCTTGCCCACAGAGCCATCACTATCGACGGCATGTTTTTTATACAGAACCACTTGAAACCTCTGGCGAGTATCGCTAGGATACGCCACTTTTCCGCCGGCAATGGATACAGGGAGGTGGAAATCCGGGTGATGGAGTCACCAACCGGCTTGCAATCCAACGAGGCAAGCACCCATGACGCAAGCAGTTGACGCACAACCCGACCAGGCCCCCCTGCCACTACCGAACGTCGAGCTCGGTGATAACGAATACGGCACCATAGTGCGTCTTGACGTGGTCGATCTGGCGGCGCCGGACGACGATTACTGATCCCGCCCCTCAAGGGATCCCCCGCACGCAACAGGAGAGTGTGGCCGCTGAGCCGTGAATTTCGCCACCCTTTCATCCTCCCGAGGGGCCAGGAAGGCTCGCTGATACAAATAACAATAAAATGCTGAAAAACTGAACATAACCAGTTGCATTCACTACTCATCACCCTCCCCTCCCTCTGCTAGTTGTCAGGCCAAGGTGATACAAACCTACGTTATTGCTCGTCACTTTCCCCTCGCTGGTGGGGTAAATCCCATTCGGCCCCCATTCGCCATCCAAGTTTTAAACAAACGTTCACTAGCCAATGTTGGCAGGAGCTGGATATTCACTGGGATCGCCGATCTCATTTCATACAGCTGTTTTTTGAAAGCTTGGAGTTAGGTCGGGATTTGTTTTTGCATTTGTAATTTTATTACGTAATAAGTTACATCCCAAGCCGTATTCCCTCCACTGGATCACACCACCATCAGGGGTCGGAAAACAAGCGCATAACCATCTGCATAGAGCTTTTGCGCTAATCACATAAGTTCATTAAAAACATCATCTTAACCACCAGTCAAAAACAGGCGTTTTAAAAAAGTGGTTGACGAACAGGGCAATATTTCGCACCTTATGAATCGTGTTATCCCGTTGTTACGGGAAGTTTGAAAGAACAGGGATCGACTTTAGTCGTAGTTAGTAAGTTCAAAATGTAGTTCTCAAAGGAGTGAACCTTATGTCGGCACCGGCTCAGACCCACTGCAGCGCCCGCCTTCGCATCCAGGGCGAGATGCTGCCCGAATACGCGCAAATTCTGACGCCGGACGCGGTGGCTCTGGTCTCCGAACTGGTGGAACGCTTCGCGCCCCAAAGAGGGGAATTGCTGAAACAACGTGTGGCACGCCAAGCCCGCATCGATGGCGGCGAGCTGCCGGACTTCCTGCCGGAAACCGCCCACATCCGTGCCGGTGACTGGACCATTCGCGGCATCCCCGCCGATCTGCAGGACCGCCGTGTGGAGATCACCGGTCCGGTCGAGCGCAAGATGGTGATCAACGCCCTCAATGCCAACGTCAAGGTATTCATGGCGGACTTCGAGGATTCGCTGGCTCCCGCCTGGAACAAGGTGATCGAGGGGCAGATCAACCTGCGCGATGCGGTCAATGGCACCGTCTCCTACACCAGCCCCGAGGGCAAGGCCTATACCCTGAACCCGGATCCGGCCGTGCTCATCTGCCGGGTGCGTGGCCTGCATCTGCCTGAAAAACATGTGACCTTCGATGGCGCCCCCATCCCAGGCGGTCTGTTCGACTTCGCCCTCTATTTCCTGCACAACCATCAGGCGCTGCTGGCCAAGGGCTCGGGCCCCTACTTCTATGTGCCCAAGCTGCAGAGCCATCTGGAAGGGCGCTGGTGGAGCGAAGTGTTCGCCTGGACCGAAGACAAGTTCGGCCTGCCCCGCGGCACCATCAAGGCCACAGTACTGATCGAAACCCTGCCTGCGGTGTTCGAGATGGATGAGCTGCTCTATCAGATGCAGGATCACATAGTCGCACTCAACTGCGGCCGCTGGGACTACATCTTCAGCTACATCAAGACCTTGAAGAACCACCCTGATCGGGTCCTGCCGGACCGTCAGGTAGTCACCATGGACAAACCTTTCCTCTCCGCCTATTCGCGGCTGCTGATCAAGACCTGCCACAAGCGCGGCGCGCTGGCCATGGGTGGTATGGCGGCCTTCATCCCGGCCAAGGATGCGGCCGTCAACGAGCAGGTGTTTGCCAAGGTCAAGGCGGACAAGGAACGCGAAGCCCACAACGGCCACGACGGCACCTGGGTGGCCCACCCCGGCCTCGCCGACACCGCCATGGCGGTGTTCAACGCCACCATTCCCGTTGGCGCCAAGAACCAGATCGGCGTGCTGCGCGAGCAGGATGCCCCCATCACGGCCGCCGAGCTGCTGGCCCCCTGCGAGGGTGAGCGCACCGAGGCGGGCATGCGCACCAACATCCGGGTCGCCCTGCAATACCTGGAAGCCTGGATCAACGGCAACGGCTGCGTGCCCATCTATGGCCTGATGGAAGATGCGGCTACCGCCGAGATCTCCCGCACCTCCATCTGGCAGTGGATCCGCCACGGTAAGAGCCTGTCGAACGGCCAGGTGGTGACCAAGGCGCTGTTCCGCCAGATGCTGGCCGAGGAGCAGCAGGTGGTCAAACACGAACTGGGCGACGCCCGCTGGCAAGCGGGGCGCTTTGCCGAGGCGAGCGAGCTGATGGAACAGATCACCTGCGCCGACACCCTGATCGATTTTCTGACGCTGCCCGGTTACGAGCGGCTCTGAACTCCGGGCCTCCCCAGCGGAGCCCGCCAATAACAAGTCAATGGAAACGTGAAATCAATGAAAGAGGGAACTGATATGGCACTGACCCGTGAGCAACAGATCCAGGCTATCGAGAAAGACTGGGCAGAAAACCCCCGCTGGAAAGGGATCAAGCGCGGCTACAGCGCCGAAGACGTGGTGAACCTGCGCGGCAGCTTGCAGCCGGCGCACACCCTGGCTCAGCGCGGCGCCGACAAACTGTGGGAACTGATCCACGGCAGCGCCAAGAAAGGCTACGTCAACTGTCTCGGCGCCCTGACCGGCGGCCAGGCGGTGCAGCAGGCCAAGGCGGGTATAGAGGCGATCTACCTCTCCGGCTGGCAAGTGGCGGCGGACAACAACTTGTCCTCCACCATGTACCCGGATCAGTCCCTCTACCCGGCCAACTCTGTCCCGTCCGTGGTGGAGCGCATCAACAACTCGTTTGCCCGTGCCGACCAGATCCAGTGGGCCAACAAGGTGGGTCCGCAGGATGCCGGTTTCATCGACTACTTCCTGCCTATCGTGGCGGATGCCGAAGCCGGTTTCGGCGGCGTGCTGAACGCCTTCGAACTGATGAAGGGGATGATTGAAGCGGGCGCCGCCGGCGTACACTTCGAAGATCAGCTGGCCTCGGTGAAGAAATGCGGCCACATGGGCGGCAAGGTGCTGGTCCCCACCCAGGAAGCGGTACAAAAGCTGGTCGCCGCCCGTCTGGCAGCCGACGTCTGCGGCACCACTACCCTGGTGATTGCCCGTACCGACGCCAACGCGGCCGACCTGCTGACCACGGATGCAGACCCTTACGATGCCGGTTTCCTGACCGGTGAGCGCACCGCAGAAGGCTTCTACAAGGTGCAGGCGGGGATCGAGCAGGCCATCTCCCGTGGTCTGGCCTATGCCCCTTACGCCGACATGGTGTGGTGCGAAACCGCCAAGCCGGATCTGGACGAGGCGCGCAAGTTTGCCGAAGCCATCAAGGCGCAGTACCCGGACACCATACTGGCCTACAACTGCTCCCCCAGCTTCAACTGGAAGAAGAACCTGGACGATGTCACCATCGCCCGCTTCCAGCAGGAGCTGTCCGACATGGGTTACAAGTACCAGTTCATCACCCTCGCGGGCATCCACAACATGTGGTTCCACATGTACGAACTGGCCTACCAGTACGCCCGTGGCGAGGGGATGAAGCACTACGTCGAGATGGTGCAGGAGCCGGAATTTGCCGCCGCCAGCCGTGGTTACACCTTCGTGGCACACCAGCAGGAAGTGGGCACGGGTTACTTCGACAAGGTGACCACCGTCATCCAGGGTGGCCAATCGTCAGTGACAGCGCTGACAGGTTCCACCGAAGAAGATCAGTTCCACTGATAACTGCATGCGAGCCACCGAGCTCGAACAAAAACCCCGGCCAGGTGCCGGGGTTTCTTTTTGCTCGCAGCTCAAGGATGCAGCGCAGACAGGCGGTCACCGTCGGCTCAGAGTTCGAGGATCTCTTTGACGAAGGGGATGGTGAGCTTGCGCTTGGCGCGAAATGAGGCGTTATCGAGCTGATTGAGGGTGGTAAGCAGGGTGCGCATGTCGCGGGAGAGTCGGTTGAGCAGGAAGCGGCCCACATCGATGGGCAATTTGAAGCCCCGCAGCTCGGCACGCAGCTGCAGGGCACTGAGCTTGCCTTCATCATCCAGCTCGTCGAGATGGAAACTCACCCCCCAGTCGAGGCGGGAGGCGAGATCCGGCAACTGCAGCCCCAGCTTGCGCGGTGCGCTGCAACCCGTGACCACCAGGGTCCCCTCACCCTTCTCCTGCCAGCGATTGTAAAAATCGAACAGGGCCCGCTCCCACAGCGCATTGCCGGCGATGGCTTCCAGACTGTCCAGACAGACCAGCGGCAGGCTTTCGAGGGCATCGAGCATACTGGGATCCAGCTGTTCGAACTGATCGAGGGAGAGATAGGCCGCCGCCGCATCGCGGGCATTGACCTCGGCGCAGGTGGCGTGCAGCAGGTGGGAGCGTCCCGATCCCTTGGCGCCCCAGAAATAGAGGAAAGGTGATCCCTGACCGATGGCCGCATTCTTGAGGGCGGTGATCAGATGAGCATTGTTGCCGGGATAAAAACTGACGAAGGTTTCATCATCCGGTAATTGTACGGCTAAAGACAGTTGGGCCGGTTGCTTCACTCGTTGGGCTTTGACTGTGACATTTGTGGCTGAGTGTATCATCGCAAAGGCAGATAGAGAACCGCCCGGACTTGGCCGGGCGGTTGGTACAAGGCAGAAATGATCAGGGCTGCGACCATTGGTAGCGCAAACCGCTGTCATTATCATCAATCTGGCGCAGCCGGCTCTCCAGTTGCAAGCCACGGATGAGCTCGGCCTTGTCCCCCTGCAATGCGAGGTTGAAGGTGACCTTGTCCCCCTCCAGCTTGCCTATCTCCACCTTGGTGACGCTAGCCATGCCCTGCAGCATCTTCTGCACCGTGATCATGCCGTCTATGCCGGACAAGCCTTCCACCACCAGGGTCTGGCTGGAGGCGACACCCGAGATGCGCGCGCCATAGTTTTGTACCAGCCAAGCCGCCAGCCCATCGGCAAACCCCTGTGCCACCTCGGCCTGGGTGCCGCTGCCACTGCCGCGGGTCAGCTCGGCCAGCTCGCCACCGGCCTTGGGTCCATAGAGGCCCCAGTCTATGCTCCACTTCTCCCCTTCCGGGGTCAGCTTGCCCAGCACCACCATCTCGGCGCCATAACGCTGGCTCGCCTTGAGGATGGGATCGGCGAAGCGGCCCCAGACATCGGTGGCATTGACCGCCATGTTGTCATCGAGATCCATCAAGGGAATGCTGACCGGCAGGCCCATGGCCTGGCTCTGGGTTCGCAGCGCGGAGGCCCAGCCATCGCTGGACTGATCCGGCAGGACGCGGCGCTCTCCCTCATTGATCACCAGCCAGATGGCCACCTGAGGCCGGGCCGGCCCAAGCAGGGCAAATTTGCTCTGGGAGATCAGGGCGTTGACCTTGGCGACGTCAAAGTCGGCCTTGAGAAACTTGACCGGCCCCACGTCCTGATAGCCGTAGTGCTGCACATAGTCGCCAGGGGCGGCCAGCGCCTTGACCACGGCCGGTTGGGTGAGGATATCCCGCTTGCCGGTCACCTTGACCAGCACATCCCCCAACGCCTGGGACTGGGCCGCCACCATGTCGCCGCTGGTGGGCGCCTTGCCCTGATAGAGATCGGTCACCTGAGCGGCCGAGACCATGAATGACAAGCCGCAGCAGAGGGCGGTCACAACACGTTTGAACATGAGAGGAGTCTCGAAATGGGAGATGGTGCTTATGGTAGCGGCAAGGCGCGCATTGCAGCAAGCTGGAGGGGGATAAACAGCAGAGCCGGCGAGGCGCCGGCTCCGATCACCCCTTCCACGTGGGAAGCGGGTCAATGCATCAACTTACTTGGTACCGAAGATCTTGTCGCCGGCATCGCCCAGACCCGGGACTATGTAGCCCTTTTCGTTCAGGCCTTTGTCGACGGAGGCGCAGTAGAGCTCTACATCGGGGTGAGCGGCTTCCAGCGCCTTGATCCCTTCCGGCGCAGCAACCAGCACCAGCACCTTGATGGACTGGCAGCCTTTCTTTTTCAGCAGGTCTATGGTGGCGATCATGGAGCCGCCGGTGGCCAGCATGGGGTCGATGACCAGTGCCAGACGCTCTTCGATGTTGCTGACGATCTTCTCGAAGTAGGGAACCGGTTGCAGGGTCTCTTCATCACGGTAGATACCGACCACGCTGACGCGGGCGCTCGGCATGTGCTCCAGCACGCCATCCATCATGCCCAGACCGGCACGCAGGATAGGCACGACCGTGACCTTCTTGCCCTTGATCTGGTCAACTTCCACTGGCCCGTTCCAGCCATCGATGGTAACCTTCTCGGTTTCGAAGTCAGAGGTCGCTTCGTAGGTCAACAAACTGCCCACTTCTTTGGCCAGTTCACGGAAACGCTTGGTGCTGATATCGCCTTCACGCATCAGCCCGATCTTGTGTTTGACCAGGGGGTGTTTGACTTCAACGACTTTCATTATTATCTCCTCTAACTGCCGCAAAAAAATCGCGGAATCATACAACAAAAGCCGACGCTTGTAGAGCTTTTCCACGCAAAAACGCGCAAACGATTTCCTTTCTGCTTTTACCCGGCCACTGTTAGAATACGCCCCGAATTTTACCCTCCACTTCTTTATATGACGGGGAATACGCGTGACTGACAAAACCTCACTGAGCTACAAGGATGCCGGCGTAGATATCGATGCCGGCAATGCACTGGTTGAACGTATCAAGGGCGTGTCAAAGCGCACTCGTCGTCCTGAAGTCCTTGGTGGTCTTGGCGGCTTTGGGGCCCTGTGTCAAATCCCTGCGGGCTACAAGGAGCCGGTACTGGTCTCCGGCACCGACGGTGTGGGCACCAAGCTGCGTCTCGCCATCGATCTGAAAAAGCACGATACCGTCGGCATCGACCTGGTGGCCATGTGCGTCAATGACCTGATAGTGCAAGGCGCCGAGCCACTGTTCTTCCTCGACTACTATGCCACCGGCAAGCTGGATGTAGACACGGCCGCCGCCGTGGTCACCGGCATAGGTGCGGGCTGCGAGCAGTCCGGCTGCGCCCTGGTGGGCGGCGAAACCGCCGAGATGCCGGGCATGTATGAAGGGGAAGACTACGACATCGCCGGTTTCTGCGTCGGCGTGGTGGAGAAGAGCGAGATCATCGACGGCAGCAAGGTCGGTGACGGCGATGCCCTGATCGCCCTGGCCGCCAGCGGCCCCCACTCCAACGGCTTCTCCCTGGTGCGCAAGATCCTGGAAGTCTCCAAGGCAGACGTGCATCAGCCACTCGGTGATACCACTTTGGCCAACGCCCTGCTGGAGCCGACCCGCATCTATGTGAAACCGGTACTCAAGCTCATCAAGGAGTGCGAGATCCACGCCCTGTCCCACATCACGGGTGGCGGCTTCTGGGAGAACATCCCCCGCGTGCTGCCCGCCAACACCCAGGCGGTGATCGACGAGCAGAGCTGGCAGTGGCCGGCGGTGTTCAGCTGGCTGCAGCAGGCCGGCAACGTCACCCGCCACGAGATGTACCGTACCTTCAACTGCGGCGTCGGCATGATCATAGCCCTGCCTGCCTCCCAGCTGGAGAAGGCCCTGACCCTGCTCAAGGCGGAAGGCGAGAACGCCTGGCACATCGGTCATATCGCCAAGGCTGCCGATGGCGAGGAGCAGGTCATCATCCGATGAGCCCGATGACACGCATCTTGGTGCTGATCTCCGGCAGCGGCAGCAACCTGCAGGCCATCCTCGACAGTTGCGCCAGCGGCAAGATTGCCGGCGAAGTGGTCGGCGTCATCAGCAACAAGGCCGATGCCTATGGTCTGATTCGCGCCAAAGAGGCCGGGGTGGCGACCTCCATTCTGGCCCAGCAGCAGTTTGCCAGCCGGGATGACTACGACCTCGCCCTGCAGGCGTTGATGGCGGACTATAAGCCGGACCTGGTGGTATTGGCCGGCTTTATGCGGATCCTGAGCGCCCCCTTGGTGCGCCACTTCGCCGGACGCATGATCAACATCCATCCCTCCCTGCTGCCCAGGTATCAGGGGCTGCACACCCACCAGCGCGCCATCGACGCCGGTGACAGTGAGCACGGCGCCAGCGTCCACTTCGTCACCGAAGAGCTGGATGGCGGCCCGGTGATCCTGCAGGCCCGCGTCCCCATCTTCGAAGGGGATGACGCGGACGAGGTGGCAGCCCGGGTGCAAGTGCAGGAGCACAGCATCTACCCGCTGGTGGTGCAGTGGTTCTGCGAGGGAAGGCTGAGAATGCAAGGTGAAGCCGTCCTGCTGGACGGTGCCGCGCTTGGCCCGGCAGGTTATGCCAGCGAGTAGCGGAAACACCGAGATGTGAAAAGGGAGGCCTGTGGCCTCCCTTTTTTGTCCTTTGCAGTACAGCAGCCATCGGCCGGCGCAGGACTTAAACCGGATTGTCGATGTCGATAAAGGTCACCTCCAGCCCGTGCACCGTGGCAAGCCACTCCCCCAACGCCTTGATGCCGTAACGCTCGGTGGCGTGATGGCCGGCGGCGTAGAAGTGCATGCCCATCTCGCGGGCTGTGTGGATGGTCTGCTCGGAGGCTTCGCCCGAGATGAAGGCATCAATCCCCTGCTCCGCCGCCAGATTGATATAACTCTGACCACCGCCGGTGCACCAGGCCACGGAGCGGATAAGCTCGGGACCGCTGTCACCGCAATACAGCGGTTCACGGCCGAGCCGCTCTGCGATGAGCTTCGCAAAGTCGCTGCCGCTCATGGGCTCTTCCAGCTTGCCCACCATGGCGACACTCTTGCTGTTCCAGGGCTCCAGGCCGCGGCGTACCTTGATGTCCAGCAGCCTGGCGAGTTGCGCGTTGTTGCCCACCTCGGGATGCACATCGAGCGGCAGATGGTAGGCAAACAGGTTGATGTCGTGGGTCAACAGGGTCTTGAGGCGGCGCTGCTTCATGCCGGTGATCTGGGCCGGTTCGCCGCTCCAGAAGTAGCCGTGATGCACCAGGATGGCATCGGCATCGGCGGCCACGGCCGCGTCGATCAGGGCCTGGCTGGCGGTGACCCCGGTCACCACCTTGCGAATGCGCTCGCGCCCCTCCACCTGCAGGCCATTGGGGCAATAGTCTTTGATGGCGTGGGGTTCGAGCAGATGGTTGAGTAGGGTTTCGAGTTTCCGATGAGAGATCATAAGGGTCCCTTGTTGAGGCCAGGCTCCCCTGCTCTACCAATAAAAACAGGGTCCAGGCACAAAGCGCCGAGGACCCCATGATAATCGAGCCAGACCGCCAAGACCATGACAGTTCCCTGGCAGGACACGCCAGCCGCGCGGATAAAGGCACCGGGTCGCCAGGCTCCAGGCGATACCCACTTCGAACTCAGGCGGGCAGATCGATTCCCGCCTCCCGCATCTGGGCCAGCTTGTAGCGCAGGGTGCGCGGGCTGATGCCGAGCCGGTCGGCCACCGCCTTGCGGCTGCCGTTGCAGTCTTGCAGGGTATCGAGGATGATCTGGTGCTCCTGCTGCTTGAGCTCGCTGCCCAGATGCTCGCTGCCACTGCTGCGCTCGCCGCCGGTGAAGCGGATCTCCTCCTCGTCCACCTCTTCCAGGATGAGGTGCTCGCAGCCGATGAGCCCATCCGGGCTCAGGATCAGGGCACGCTGCACCACGTTGTCCAGCTCCCGCACGTTGCCGGGCCAGGGGTGGGCCAGCAGGCGTTCGCGCGCTGCGTCTGTCAGCTGTGGCGTCGGCAACCCCTGCTGGCTGGCATGCAGCGCCAGCAGGTGCTCCGCCAGCGGCAGTATGTCGCCGGGCCGCTCCCAGAGCGAGGTCCAGCGCAGCGGGAAGACGTTGAGACGGTAGTAGAGATCCTCGCGGAACAGGCCGTCCTGCACCGCCTTCTTGAGATCCCGGTTGCTGGTGGCGATGACCCGCACATCCAGCGGGATCAGCTTGCGGCTGCCGAGCCGCTCCACCTCTTTCTCCTGCAAGACCCGCAGCAGCTTGGCCTGCAGCCCCAGATCCATCTCGGTGATCTCGTCGAGCAGCAAGGTGCCGCCCTGGGCCTGTTCGAACTTGCCTGGGCACCCCTGCACGGCGCCGGTGAAGGCCCCCTTCTCGTAGCCAAACAGGGTCGCCTCCAGCATGTTTTCCGGGATGGCGGCGCAGTTGATGGCGACGAAGGTCTGCTCGGCACGGCTGGAGTTGTCGTGAATGTAGCGGGCCAGCACCTCTTTCCCCGTCCCGCTCGGGCCTGTCACCATGACGGTAGCCTCGCTTCGGGCCACCCGGGTCGCCAGCTGGAACAGCTCGGCGGTCTTGGGATCCCCGTAGACCACGGCGCGCTTCTCCACCTTCTGGGCCGGTACATAACGGCTGACCTGGTTGAGCAGCACTTCGGGCGAAAACGGCTTGGCGAGGTAGTCGATGGCCCCTTCGCGCATGGCGCGCACGGCCCCGTCTATGTTGGCGTAGGCGGTCATCAAGAGCACAGGCACCTGGGGATATTGCTGGCGAATGTTGGCCAGCAGGGTCAGGCCATCCATGCCCCCCATCTGGATATCCGAGATCACCATGTCAAAGCTCTGGCGCGACAACGTCAGCAGGGCGCGCTCGCCGCTGTCCGCTTCTCGGCACTCGTAGCCGCCGAGCAACAGGGTATCCACCAGCGCCTCGCGCAGGCCATTGTCATCTTCCACGACCAGAATACGGGCCTGAGTCATGCGACACCTCCAAGCTGCACCGCTTGCTGATGCAGGGGGAACGACAGGGTAAAGCAGGTGCCTTCAGCGGGCACTGAGGCCACGCTGACCTCCCCCTGATGGGCACGTACCACGGATTGCACCACAGCCAGACCCAGGCCTGTGCCCTGGGAGCGGGTGGTGAAGAAGGGTTCGAAAATCTGGTTGAGCAGGTGAGCGGGCATCCCCTTGCCATTGTCGAGGATGCGCATCTCCACCCGGGCGCCGCTGCGCACCGCACTCACCAGCAGTGAGGTAGCCCCCGCCTGCTGGGCGTTGGCAATCAGGTTGTTGATGGCCCCCGCCAGCGCATTGCTGTTGGCGAGCAGGCAGAGATCCGGCTCGGGCGCCTCCATGTGCAGCTCACAGCCCTGCTGGTTGCAAAATGCCTCGGCACCGGCCTGCACCTCCGCCAGCAATCCCTGGACCGAGATGGGCGTCACCACCTGATTGTCACCGTTGCGGGCGAACAGCAGTATGTCGTTGATCTGTTTCTCCAGATCCTTGAGCCGATCCATCAACTTTTGCTGGAACTGGCTGCGCGACTCGGGCTTGAGGGTGCGGTTGGCCAGGTTGGCCGCATAGAGCATGGCGGCGGAGAGCGGTGTGCGGATCTGGTGTGCCAGCGAGGCGGCCATGTTGCCCAGGGCAGACAGCCGCTTCATGTGGTTGACTCTGTCCTGCAGTTTGCGGGTTTCGGTGAGATCCGTGATGAACACCAGCTGACCGGGTTGATCCGGCAGCGGCTGGGTCGAGAGCTGCACCCGACGGCCGTCGCGCAGGGAGATCTCGTGACCGTCATCCTCACGGGGCTGGAAACAGCGAGCGATGATCTGGCGCCAGGCCTGGCCTTCCAGCGGCTCCCCCAGCAGCGCCAGAGCGGCGGGGTTGGCACGGGTGATGCGCCCCTCGCCATCGAGCAGCAATACACCGGTCGGCAGCGCCTGGAAGATGGCGTAGAGCTGGCTCACCTCGTGAGACTGGAGTGGATTGTCTTGCTGCTGGGCTGTCATAAAGCTGACCTCAAACTGGCTATTGGGTCAGGTTATTCAATTTCCATGCCACTAAAATTATCACTAAAAATCAAAGCCTTGAACAAAGGCGTCAAGGCTTTGACCCTTATACTTCCTTGCTCATCCCGTATTTTTTCATCTTCTCCACCAGGGTGGTACGACGCATGCCGAGCAAGTCGGCGGCGCGGGCCACCACCCCGTCCTGGGACTCCAGGGCCTGGCGGATCAGCTCCACCTCGAGGTCGGCCAGCATCTCCTTGAGATTGACCCCCTCCTCCGGCAGCTGCATGGCACGGGAGTGGCTGGCACTGTGCTCCAGCTCGGGAGGATCCTGGAACACGGCGGCCAGCGCGTCGCGCTCGTCCATCTCGGTCAGCCGTTCATCCCTCGGCTCACACGGCAGCAGACGATAGCGGCTCGGCAGGTCGGCCACGTCGACTATCTGCTGCGGGTAGAGGATGAGCAGTCGCTCCAGCAGGTTGGAGAGCTCGCGCACGTTGCCGGGCCAGGGGTACTGCATCAGGGACTCCAGGGCCCGCTGGGTCAGGCGAATGATGCCCTGATGCTGCTCGGCATGGCGGTTGAGCAGCTCCTGCAGCAGCAGGGGAATGTCGTCGATGCGATCCCGCAGCGGCGGCGTCTCAATCGGGAAGACGTTGAGGCGGTAGTAGAGATCTTCACGAAAGCCCTGGGTGCGGATCATGGCCTCCAGATCTCTGTGGGTGGCCGCGATGATGCGCACGTCCGCCTGGATCGGCTTGCCACCCCCCACCCGATCGAACAGCCGCTCCTGCAATACCCGCAACAACTTGACCTGCATCGGCAAGGGCATGTCACCGATCTCGTCGAGGAACAGGGTGCCACCCTGGGCCAACTCGAAGCGGCCCCGGCGGGCGGCGATGGCGCCGGTGAAGGCGCCCTTCTCGTGGCCAAACAGCTCGCTTTCCAGCAATTCGGCCGGGATGGCACCGCAGTTGATGGGCACGAAGGGACCCCCGCTGCGGGGAGAGAGCTCGTGAATGGCGCGGGCCACCACCTCCTTGCCGGTCCCGGATTCCCCCAGGATCAGCACGTTGGCCTCTGTCTCCGCCACCTGGCTGATGAGACGGCGCACCTCCTGGATACCCCGCCCCTTGCCCACCAGCAGACGCAGCAGCGCCTGGCCCTTGTCGTGAGTCTGTTGACGGGGATGCAGGGAGACAAACGCCTGACAAAAGTGCAGATGGCGAGTGAGGGATTCGTAGGTGAAGGGAGCTTCGGCGACGCCGATGAAGTTGCTGTTGGGGAAATCCGCCTCTACCAGAGACAGGAAGGGTACCCGGGGAAAGCTGGTCAGCAGCTCATCCAGCGAGCGGCCGGTCAAGGTTCCCGCCAGCACCCCTTGCAGCGGGCCGGACGACTCGATGGCCACATCCAGCTCGTTCTCGACTATCTCCTGCCACGGGATCCCCATGAACGAGAGCACAGTGCCCAACTGTTGGCGCCGCTGCGCATCGGCATCAACAATCAATACTCCCATCGCCATCATATACATCCCTCTTATAATCGACGTAACTTATTGTTTTATTGTGCTTATGTGGTCTAGCCACGCACTTTATGCAGGAGGCACAAAGTGCCAAAATTCCGACGCATTGTCAAAAATTGTCGCATTTAACCTAAGTTTATCGACGCAACTGCGGAATAAGATAAATTTTGTCGCCTCTTTTTTTGATGAGAGGCGCAAACAAGCGCAAGAGACGGGACGAGCAGCCACCCGTTCCCGGCACCATGACGAGGCCGGGAACGGCGACAGGGGGTCAGTGACGGGCGTTCGTGTGAGGCGCGGCGTAGCGGCACTCGGGGAAGCGGCTGCAGGCCATGAACAGGCGGCCGGCATGAGGCCCTTTTTTGGCCTCCCGCTCGACCAGCGGGGCATCGCAGCGAGGGCAATGAGGCGCCTGGTGCGGGTGATCGTCCTCTTCGTCGTCCACCTCGGCAAACAGGTTGTCCACCAGTTCGCTGTCTGTGGCAGAGACCAGGGCACTCCTGACCGGGGTCGTGACGGTCGACATGGTCGAGGAACTGGAAGGCGAGCGGCCGCCATGACGGGTCTCTTCCGTGTCGACGCCATCCAGCAACAGGGGACTGAAGGTCGGCTCGCGACGCTCGCCCGGCATAAGATCGTCGGCCAGCGGCGCGGTCGTCTTGATCAACAGCGGCAGGATCAGATCCCGCAACTCTTCCACCTGATAGTGGCTGCTTGCCGGGATCTGCAGCAGCGGCAAACCGGCGCTGTCGAAGGCAGCCTTGAGGAAGCTGTCCCTGGCTCTGCGCTTCTGCTGGCGGTGGGAGCTGTCATCGAGTTCGATGGCGCAGATGAAGGAGAGATCGGCCGGGTGGCAGAGCAGGTAATCCAGGTGCTTGGCGCTGATCTTGTTGAACGCCTGCTGCCACTTGCTCTTGCCCATACCCGCCTCAGGGGTGAGCACATCGGCCACCCGCACCTTGGCAAACACCCGGGCCTTGTCACCGACCGCGAGATCCAGCACGCCGAGGAAGGAGCGCTCGGCCGGACTGAACAGGGTCTCCTGCACATCATAGGGCAACGGCTTGCCTTTCTTGCCTCGGGTCCAGAAGACCGCCAGCAGGAGCAGCACCAACAACACCAATCCCGATACGACAAGGGTATTCATGAGCGCACTATCCAGTTCACAAAACAAAAGAGGGGCATCACTCTACCACAGGGGCCCAGTGGCAGGCAGCGCTGAAACATGGCCCTTCCCCTCCCTTCTGCGCTTTTTCACCCTATTTACGCCGGGCGGGGCTTCATATGGCCTGTCACAGCAGGCACAATGCTACAGAAACCCAATTCCAAGGAGAGCAGGATGCAAAAGCAATTGGTCGTGACAGTGATAGGCACAGACAAACCCGGCATAGTCGAGAGTCTGGCGGATGTCATCACTCAGCAGCAGGGCAACTGGCTGGGCAGCTCCATGAGCGAGCTGGCGGGGCAATTTGCCGGCATCCTGCACGTGACAGTACCCGACGAGCACTACCGCAGCCTGTGCGAGGCGCTGGTGATGCTGCCCGGCCTCACCGTCAGCTTTGCCGAAGGCCAGCCCGGCCAGGAGCCGGAGCGTCAGGTGATGCTCAGCGTCACCGGCAACGACAGGGCCGGCATAGTCCACGAAGTGGCCAGCATATTGCGCCAGCTCAACATCAACGTGTCCGACCTCACCACGGGTTGCGAGCCGGCCCCCCACTCCGGCGCCCCGCTCTTCTACGCCCATGCCCTGGTGGCCCTGCCGCCCCAGCTCGAACTCGACGATCTGATCACTGCGCTGGAGTCTCTCTCCGACGATCTGGTGGTCGACATAGACCAGGCGTTCGCCGACTGAGCGGCTGGTCATCACACTGTCATATTTTCACGCCATTACTGCCGCGCAGACGCGACCCGACCACAGAGGCATCACATGAGCACCGACAAGCAGTATGAAGAGAAAGAGCTGAGCTGGCTCTCATTCAATGAACGGGTGTTGCAAGAGGCAATGGACAAGACGGTGCCCCTCATAGAGCGGGTCCGTTTCCTGGGGATCTTCTCCTCCAACCAGGATGAGTTCTTCAAGGTGCGGGTGTCGGACGTCAAGCGCCGCATCCTGATCAACGAGGTGCACGGCGGCGACGACGAGGCCAAGGTGCTGCTGCGCGCCATCCAGCAGAAGGTAATGGCGCTCGGCGAAGCGTTCGACAACACCTACAAGGAGCTGTTGATAGCGCTCGCCCGCCACAACATCTTCCTGGTCAACGAGAGCCAGATCTCCGAGTCGATCCAGCAGTGGCTGCGGGTCTTTTTCAGGGAGAAGGTGCTGCGCCACATCATCCCTATCCTGCTCAACAAGGAGGTCAACCCGGTCAAGTTCCTCAAGGACGAGTACACCTATCTGGCCATAGAGATGAAGAAAAATGGCCAGGTGATCCAGTACGCCCTGGTGGAAGTGCCGACCGACGATCTGCCCCGCTTCTTCCAGCTGCCGCCGGAGGGCACTCGCCGCAAGAAGCAGATCATCATTCTGGACAACGTCATCCGCTTCTGTCTCGACGAGATCTTCAAGGGCTTCTTCGACTATGACGAGATAGCCGCCTACGCGGTCAAGCTGACCCGGGATGCCGAATATGATCTCTCCGACCAGCTGGATCTCAGCCTGGTGGACAAGATGAGTGACGGCTTGAAGCAGCGCCTCACCGCCATGCCGGTGCGCTTCGTCTACGAGCGGGAGATGCCCGCCGCCATGATAAGCTTCCTGAAGCTCAAGCTGCAGATCAGCTCCTACGACGCCATCATGCCGGGTGGGCGCTATCACAACTTCAAGGATTTCATCGGCTTTCCCAACGTGGGCCGGGATTATCTGGAAAACCCCAAGCTGCCGGCCCTCGATTGCCGCGACTTTGACGGCTTCGTCAACGCCTTCGATGCCATCGCCAAGCAGGACATACTGCTCTACTACCCGTACCACAAGTTCCACCACTTCACCGAGCTGGTGCGCCAGGCGGCGTTCGATCCGGCGGTCAGCGCCATTCGCATCAACATCTACCGGGTCGCCAAGAAGTCGCGCATCATCCACTCCCTCATCGATGCCGCCAACAACGGCAAGAAGGTGACTGTAGTGGTGGAGTTGCGCGCCCGTTTCGACGAGGCGGCCAACATCGACTGGGCCAACATTCTCACCGACGCCGGGGTCAAGGTGGTGTTCGGGGTGCCGAGCCTCAAGATCCACTCCAAGCTCTGCCTCATCACTCGCCACGAACATGGCGAGGCGGTGCGCTACGCCCATATCGGCACCGGCAACTTCAACGAGAAGACGGCGAAGATCTACACCGACTTCTCCCTGCTGACCCGACACCCGGACATCACAGCCGAGGTGGAGGGGGTATTCGAATACATCGAGTACCCCTATAAACGTTACAAGTTCAACCACCTGCTGGTCTCCCCCATCAACAGCCGCCGTCAGCTCTATCGACTCATCGACAACGAGCTCTCCAACGCCAAGGCGGGCCAGCCCAGCGGCATCACCCTCAAGATCAACAACCTGGTGGACAGGGACCTCATCAACCGGCTCTATGCCGCCGGCCAGGCCGGGGTGCCGATCCAGATGATCATCCGCGGCATGTGTGCCCTGCGCCCCGGAGTGCCGGGTCTGAGCGACAACATCCAGGTGATCAGCATCATAGACCGCTTCCTCGAGCACCCGCGGGTCATGGTGTTCCACAACAAGGGCAACCTCCAGCTCTATATCTCCAGTGCCGACTGGATGAGCCGCAACATAGATGGCCGGATCGAGGTGGGGACCCCCATCTACGACGAGCGCCTCAAGCAGCGCATCCTGGATATCTTGCAGCTGCAGCTCAGCGACACCTGCAAGGCAAGGGTCATAGATGCAGACCAGCAAAACGCGTATGTGAAACGGGGCAACCGCCGCAAGATCCGTTCTCAGGTCGCGATTTACGACTACCTCAAACGCATAGAGTCAAACAATGGACAATAGCCTGTACGCCGCCGTGGATCTTGGCTCGAACAGTTTTCACATGGTGATCGCCCGCCTCAACGAGGGACGTCTGCAGATCGTCGATCGCATCAAGGAGCGGGTCCGGCTGGCGGAAGGAATGGATGCACAGCGCCGCATGTCGGTGGAAGCCATGGGCCGGGGGCTCGAGTGCCTCGCCCTGTTTGCCGAACGACTGACCAACATCAAGCCGGATCAGATCCGCATTGCCGGCACCTATACCCTGCGCCGCGCCAGCAACGCCCGCGAATTCGTGAGCGAGGCGACCAAGGTGCTGAACCATCCCATCGAGATCATCAGTGGTCAGGAAGAGGCGCGCCTCATCTATCAGGGGGTTGCCCATACCCAGCATATCGAAGGCCAGGTACTGGTGGTGGACATAGGCGGTGGCAGCACAGAGCTCATCATAGGTGAGGGGTTCGATCACAAGGCACTCACCAGCCGCAAGATGGGCTGTGTCAGTTTCACCCAGAGCTTCTTTGCCAACGGCAAGCTGAGCGAGAAGGCCTTCAACAATGCCGTACTGGAGGCCCAGCATCAGCTCGCCCCCATCATCAACCAGTATCGCAAGCTGGGTTGGCAGAGTTGCCTCGGCAGCTCCGGCTCGATCCGCACCGTGCGCGACGTGCTGCAAGGGGAAGGCTGGACCGATGGCGCCATCACGCTGGCGGGGCTGGAGCGGCTCAAGCGGGAGATGCTCGACCACAAGCGGGTCGATCAGTTGAAGCTTGCCGGCCTGACCGAGGAACGCCAGGAGGTGTTTGCCGCCGCAGTGGCCATACTGCTCGGGCTCTTTACCTCCCTGCCGATCGATCGGATGGAGTATTCGGACGGCGCCCTGCGCGAAGGGCTGCTGTACGAATTCGAGGAGCGCTTGCAGCACCACGACATTCGCGAGCGTACCGCACTGGCGCTGTCCACCCACTATCGCATCGACAAGCGTCAGGCCAACCGGGTCGAGCAGAGCGTGTTGACCCTGTTCGATGCGCTGAGCGGTCCCTGGGAGATGCCGGAGGAGCCCTACCGCGCCATCCTCGGCTGGGCGGCGCGACTGCACGAGATTGGTCTGGCCATCAACTACAGCGGCATCCATCGCCACTCCGCTTACATCTTGCAGAACACGGATCTGCCCGGCTTCAACCAGGACGATCAGGCCCTGCTGGCGGCTCTGGTGCGGTTTCAGCGCAAGGGGCTCAAGCTCTCCGAGCTCCCTCCCCTGCCCAACCACGACGAGCAGACTGTGCTGCGTTGCATTCGCATCCTGCGCCTCGCCGTGGCGGCGCACCACAGGCGCCAGGACAACCTGTTGCCGGAATGGAAGGTACAGGCCGCCGAAGATCAGCTGGTGGTCACCCTGCCGATCGATTGGTGCGACGAGAACCGCCTGCTGATCCAGAACCTGGAAAAAGAGCACCGTTATTGTCAGGAGCAGGGCTGGCCACTGCTGTTTCAGCTCAGCTGATCCCGCCTGTTCGGCAGGCAGACAAGCAAAAAGGCAGCCCAGGCTGCCTTTTTGCTGTTTGACTCATCCGCGTCAGGTGCGGGTTACTGCAACTCGGGCAGCAACAACTTGGCCATCTCGAAGTAGATGATGAGGCCGGTACCGTCCACCAGGGTGGCGATGAAGGGGGCAGACACCACGGCCGGGTCAATCCGGAAGCGACGCAGCACCATGGGAATAATGGATGCCACAGTGGCGCTCCACAGCACGATGGCGATGATGGTAAAGGTCACAACCATGCCGATCTCGGGACCGACGCCCAGGCTCCAGGCCCGGATCCAGGCTGCCACTGCAATCGCCGCAGAGATGAGCAGACCGGTGGAGAGCTCCTTCTTCAAGACAGTCCCCAGGTTGCGCATGCTCACTTCGCCAACCGCCATGGCGCGCACTATGGTGGTGGTGATCTGGGTACCACTGTTACCGCCGGTACCTATGAGCAACGGGATGAAGAAGGCCAGCGCGATGGCGGCTTCCAACTGCTCCTCGAACGCCCGCAGCACAGTACCCGTATAGGCTTCGGCCACGAACAGGATCAACAGCCAGCCGATCCGCTTGCGCCACAACTGCCAGGGGGTCGCCTGCAGATAGGGAGTATCGAGCGGCGAGGAACCACCCTGCATCTCGGCATCCTCGGTGGATTCGAGTTCCAGGATGTCGGCGGCATCATCCACATGGAAGATACCCACCAGCTTGCCCTGCTCCTCCACCGGCAAGGTCGAGATGTCGCGGTCGATCAGCAGGCGTGCCGCCAGCTCCTGATCCGCCCGGGCATTGATGCGTACCGCATCCCTGTCCATCAGCTCGCTGACCGGCAGCAGAGGATCCGCTATCAGCAAGGATTTGAGCGCTATGCTGCCGAGCAGGCGATTCTCGGTGTTGACCACATAGAGGTGCTGGAACAACTGGGCGTTGTCCCAGGCATCGTGGATCAGCTGCTTGGCACTGCCCACCGTCTCCTGATCGCCGATGGCCAAAAATTCATGGCGCATGTTGGCACCGACCGATTCGGTCGGCCAGTCGAGCAGGGAGTAGAAGGTGGACTGCACCGGCTCCGGGAAGCGGGAGAGCAGCATGGTGCGATCACTGCTACCGAGCCGGCGCAGTATGGCCAGCATGTCGCGACGGGGCATGGCCCCTTGCAACAGGCCGACTATGCTGGCGTGCAGCCGCATCAGCAGACGTCCGGCACAATCGGCCGACAACGAGCTGAGCAGCGCCGCACCTTCGGCAATGGGCAGGGTATCGAAGATGCAGTTGAGCTCTTCCGGACGCAGGGTCAGCAGTTGATCGGCACGCTGAACCGGATCCAGATTATTCTCCAGCCAGCCCTGCAGGGCGGCCAGATCGAGCAGTTGATGACGATTGAGTAGAGTCTGTGTTTTCTTCATCACAAATGACCTCATGTGATTTCAGGCTAAGCCTGAGCGCGATCGGATATCCGGTCGCTGTCTGAAAGAAAACAGCAATTTGATTGACGAGTAATAGGCAGGAAATGACGCCGTCCGGCGTGTCATCATCCCCACGTACCAGCTTTAGCACTGTATAACGTATCCGGCATGCCGGAAGCCACTTGGGTTTACACCTTAATCCGATGAAAACTGTCCTGAGCTTGGGCGTCTCTCGACGTCGTGAGATCAGTGGCCTTTGTTTATACAGGAGCCTCGCCTAACGAGATGCTGCAACAAAAAATCAGCACAACCCTCTGTTGTGCGGGCTGAATGATTATCGAATGCGCTGTGTGAGTCAACCCGACAGGGAGGGCTAAATGGCCCACTGCAACAGCTTGTTACAATTGGAGAAAAAGAGGATTTAAACGAGGATATATCGGGGCGGGGCAAACCAGATACGGATGGCCCCCCTGTTCATTGCGTCCCGAAATGCGCTGAACAGGGGTGGAAAATATCAGCGAATATAGTCAAACAGGGTCAGTTTGCTTATTTTGCTGAAGGAGAGCTGGGAGGCGCTCAAGGCCGCATCCTCTTTGGACAAGGCGGCAATGACTTCATACAAGTCCGCCTCGGAAACCTTGGCCCTGGCCTGCTGATTGAGGGTACTCAGCCCCTCGTTCGAGCCCAGTACCTGCTCCAGGCTGTTCATTCTGCCGCCAATCTCACCCAGCCCCTGATCGACATTCAGCCGGGCATTTTTCATGTGGGAGGTGGCATCCGCCACCTTCACCTGAAAGGTGTCCGGGGTGATGTTGGGATCCTGCAGCGCCGTAATGAAGTCGGACATGCCATCCAGAATGTTGTTGTTCTGGGGCGGGTCCAGCACAAAGTTTTGCGCGGCGCCCCCTGCGGGCAGATCCAGGGTCAACTCCAGGCCATTGAAGGGGATCTTGTTGCCTGCCACATAGTCACCGCTTTGCAGCAGGGTGCCGCCGCCATCCCGTATCTCATAGGTATCCGGTGCGCCCGCCGCCGTGGTCACCGTATATTGGTTGCTGGCCAGGGCAGGGTCATAGTTGTTGCGATAAAAGCTGTCGAAGTTGCCCTGATCAGCCACTCCGACCTGAATATTGGCGCTGCCCGCACTGCTGGTCCTGCGGGTCGGCACGATTTCAAACAGATTGAAGCCGGAGTCATTGGCCGCGATTTGCACCGTCGGAGAGACCTGGATATTGCGTTGGCCCGTATCCCCCTGGAAGAGGTAATTGCCGCTGGCATCCTTGACGAAGGGCTGGGTCTTGCTCTGGTTGCCACCAAAAATGAATTCGCCCTGGGAGTTCTTGCTGTTCATCAGATCGAACATCTGCTTTTGCAAGCCTTCCAGCTCGCTGGCGATCGCCTTGCGATCATCGGACCCCACCGCCGAGTCGTTCGCCTTCTGGATCAGGGTCTGGGCGCTGGTCATGGCGGTATTGAGTGCAGTCAGCACCGTTTCTTCATGGCCCAGGCTGTTCTCAAGCAGGCTGCCATTGACGCCATACTGCTTGAACAGGTCTATCTCCTTGGTCAGCGCCATCTTCTGGCTCATGCCGGAGGGGTCTTCTCCCGACGTCTTGAATTTATCGCCACTCTGCAGCTGTTCATAAGCCGTGCTCAGTCTTTCATTGGCGTTGTTCAGGGAAGAGATATTCCGGTTATAGACCATGTTGGTGGTGATACGCATGAACTTACCTCACTGATGACAACAGGGTGTCGAAGATGGTCTTGGCCGTGCTGACCACCTGGGCCGATGCCGCATAAGACTGCTGGTAGCGGATCAGGTTGGCCGCCTCTTCCTCGAGACTCACCCCGGAGACGCTCTCGAAAATACTGGTGCTCTGGGTCAGCTTGGCCTCGTTGGCCTTGAGCAGCGTCTTGGCCTGGCTGGTGTTGTTGCCCACCCCTGTCACCAGGCCGGAATAGGCCTCGTTGAAGGTCATCTTGTCATTGCTGGTGCCCGTATTGGTGCTCTTGCGCACCAGATCCTTGTTCTGCAGCTCGGCCAGTGCCAAGCCATTGGCGTTATCGGCGAAACCATCCTGATTGTAGCTCAGGGTGAAGCTGTCTTTGGGCTCCACGGTCCCGGTGATACTGAACTCGTAGCCGGGTGTCTGCTGCGGATTGGCGTAGACATTCGCCCCGGCCGGGAAGGGATTCACGATGGCCGACATCAGGTTCTGGCCCTTGCTCGAGGCCGGTGCCACTCCTATCAGAGTGGTGCCATTCGCCGCATAGACTTCGTAGTTGCCGCTGTTGTCGACCTTCACCACCTGGGGAGCCGTCGGATCCAGGGTATTGGTACCAAACCCCGAGCCAGTGCTGGTGTTGAAGATGCCGTTGAGCTTGATCTCGGCAGAGCCGAAGTTGTTCTTGCTCTTGTCCGCCTTGAGGGGCGATGCCAGCGCCAGATCCTCGGGGCGGGTGGCAAGCTGCCCCAAGCCGGCGGCCGCCCGCTTGGTCGGCTGCAGCAGGATGCGATCCCCTGCCGCCGGCGTGCCGGACAGGTCAATCTCGATGCCATGGCCCGGGAGCTGGAACTTGGCCGGGGGCGTGGTGCCCGTCGCCAGCGAGGTACGATTGCCATCCTTGTCCAGCGAAAACACCTCGTAACCCGTGGCGCTGCTGAACTGCACCTCGTAATCGAAGGTGGTCACTTCACTGCCCTTGCCGGGCACGAAATTGACCTTGGCGGCGCCCGTACCTGTGTTCTGGTCATAAGGCAGGCCATCGCTGACGCCGAGGGAAAAGAGATCCCCCCCCAGCTCGTTATCCAGATCCATGCCCAGCCGGTTCTGCTGGTTCATGGCATCGGCCATGGCCGCGGCCAACTGACCCAGTTCGCGCTTTGCCGGCTCCAGATCGCGGCGGGCGGAGAACAAGCCCCCCACACCGCCACCCATGGTGCTTTCGTTAATACTGGTCTTGTTGGTTCCTGCAATCAGCTGCAGCTCGGACTCGCGGGAATCAGGATTACCCGGCACGACGCTGAACTGGGCCACCCCGCCATTGAGTACCAGGGAGTGACCCGTGCTCATGTTGACCAGCATGCTGCCATTGGCCTGGGGCACAGTGCGGATCTCCATCTTCTCGGAGAGCTGGCGGATGGCTTCATCCCGCTGATCGAACAGCATCAGGTTCTCTTCCGGCGAGCCCTGGGTTCGGATGATGGCCTGATTCAGATCATTGATGCTGTTGATGAGGCCGTTCACCCGCTTGGTCTCGTCACCTATGGTGGTGTTGATGGTGTCGGTCTGCTTGTCCAGCTGGGCCGACAGGGTATGAAAGCGGTTGACCATGCCGCTGAGCTCGCTCAGGGTGGTCTTGCGGCCGGCAATGTCGGCCGGCGCTTCGTTGGCGGTGTGAAACGCCTTGAAATAGGAGGTAATGGCGGCACCGACGCTGTTGCTGGTATCCCCCAGCAGGGTATCGGTATTGGAGAGCTGCTCGTAGTGGGTGGCCGAGGCAAAATAGGCGGAGGTATCGCGCCGCACTTCGCCCTGGGCATAGGCATTGATGACCCGCTCGGTCAGCATGTCGCCCGTGCCCAGACCGACGGAATTGGTATAGATCAGGGTACGTTCACGCACATAGCCCTGGCTATTGACGTTCACTATGTTGTTACTGGTGGTCTGCAGCAGTCGCTGCTGGGCCATCACACCCGAGGTACCAATTCCAAGCAGATCGCTTGCCATGACTTACAGCTCCATTTCGGTGTACTGGGCAATGGCATCACTGCGCAATACTTGTTTCAGTTTCCTGGCGTACTGGGGATCCGTGGCGTATCCGGCCTGTTGCAGGGCTTCGAAGTAACGATCCGGGTTGTCCACCTTGGCCAGGGCGCCCTTGTAACGGGAGCCCGAGGTCAGGAAATCGACATAGTCGTTGAAGCTCTCCTCGAACGACTCGTAAGAGCGAAACGATGCCTTCTGACGCGAGGCCATCCCTTGCTCATATTCCAGGGTGCTGACCACCGCCTTGGGACCTTCCCAACGCGGATCGGCCTTGATGCCGAACAGGTTGTGAGTCACCTGCCCTTCCCCGTCCTTGATCACCCGCTTGCCCCAGCCGCTTTCCAGCGCCGCCTGGGCCACCAGCACCGCCGGGCTCAACCCCAGCTTGTCCGCCGCCTTCTTGGCAAGCGGCATCAACCGATTGACGAACTCTTCCGGGGTTTCAAACACTTGCGCCGTCTTGTCCAGCGCCTTGGTTCCCTGTGCAGCCTGCCCCCCCTGCGCGGACCCCATGGGGGGAACCGTGCGACGGGGGCGATGCGGCACGGCCAGTGGCTGGGCATCGGCACTCATCTCTTTGTCAGCAAAATCTTTGCCAACTTTTGAGGCGGAGATGAGATCGTTAGGGGCAGAGGTGGGCGGCTGGTAGGGTTTATAGACCCGTTCGGTGCGTTGCGGCATCTTGAGCACACGTCCATCATGACGGGTAAAGGTCTCGGGTGAGAGCTGCTTGGCCACCATCTCGGCCAGCCCCATGCCTCCCTTGCTGGTCATGTCGGCGACCCGCTGTTCATCCAGCATGCCCTCGTAGAACTGGGTGTAGCTGCTGTTCATGGGGTTGTCCTGGGTCAGTGCCTGGTTGGCCTGACGCATGCCCTGAAACAGGGTCTGGGTGAAGATGGACTCGAACTGGCGAGAGGCGGCCATGAGCGCATCGGCCTTGCCCTCTTTGCTCTGGCTCAGCTGGCGCAGGCGATCCAGATTCTGGATATCCTGCACCATGCCCATATTCACGCCGCTGTTGGTGTCAAACTCTGCCATTTTGCTTACCTCATTGCCGCCCGTGGCAACCCCTTGCCGCTTGTTACAATATGACCAGCTGACCTTCGATGGCGCCCGCCTGTTGCAACGCCTCCAGGATCGCCATCAGATCGCCGGGTGCCACCCCGACCTGATTCACCGCCCGCACCAAATCATCCAGGGTCGCGCCGGTATCGAGTTTGAACATGCGCCCCTGCTCCTGCTGCACGTTGATGGTGGAGTTGTTGGTGACCGCCGTCTGGCCGCCCGAGAGCGGATTGGGCTGGGACACCTGCTGATTTTCCGCGATGGTGACCGTCAGCCCGCCGTGGCTGATGGCCGCCGGCTTGAGCCGCACCTGGCTGCCGATGACTATGGTGCCGGTACGGGAGTTGACTATGATCTTGGCGGCCTCGCTGGCCGGGTCGACTTCCAGATTTTCGATGGTGGCGAGGTAGGAGACCCGCTGCCCCGGATCCCGTGGCGCATAGACCTTGACCGAGGTCGCATCAAGCGCCTGCGCCGTGTTGGGGCCCACCAGATCGTTGACCACGTCCGCCAGCCGGCGGGCCGTGGTGAAATCGGGTCGATTGAGGTTGAAGGTGATGGTATCGCCCTGGCTGAAGGAGTTCGGCACTTCCCGTTCCACGGTCGCGCCGTTGGCAATGCGGCCCACGGTCGGCGTATTCACCACCACCTTGGAACCATCGGCCCCTTCGGCGCCCAGACCGCCTACCACCAGGCTGCCCTGCGCCACCGCATAAACACGCCCGTCCAGCCCTTTCAGGAAGCTTTGCAGCAGAGTGCCGCCGCGCAGGCTCTTGGACTCGCCGATGGCCGATACCGTCACGTCTATGGTCTGGCCCGGCTTGGAGAAGGGGGGAAGATCGGCATGGATGGCCACAGGCGCCACGTCCTTGATCTTGGGCTTGATGTTGTCCGGCACCTTGATGCCGAAGTTGTTGAGCATGGTGCGAAAGGTCTGCTCGGTGAAGGCGTTGTTCTTCTCGCCGGTACCGGGCAAGCCGACGACCAGACCGTAGCCGATCAGCTGGTTGTTACGTACCCCTTCCACCGAGCTGATGTCCTTGATACGGGAGGCGTGGGCCACTCCCAAGGGCATCAGGCAGCAGAACAGGGTCACAAGACGGAGTGACTTCATAACATCTCCTAGAGCGGCCACCAGGGGCCATTGAAAAAGCTGGTAAGCCACCCCTGCTCCTGACTGTTGGCCAGATCGCCGGTACCGCCGTAATGGATGCGGGCATTGGCAACCCGCTGTGACGACACGCTGTTCTCGGACGTCACATCTTCGGGGCGGATCATGCCGGTGATCCGGATATATTCGTTGCCATTGTTGAGCATGATCCACTTCTCGCCGCGCACTATCAGGTTGCCGTTGGGCAGCACCTTGGCCACGCTGACCGAGATATTGCCCTGCAGGCTGTTGCTCTGATCCGCCTTGGCCTGCCCCTTGAAGGCACTGTTCTGGCCCAGCGACGCCGACAGATCATAAGGGCCTGCCGTGACCGGCACACCGCCCAGGGAGACCTGATCCAGGCTCAGCTTGTTGTCCTTGCCGCTCTGGGTATTGGCCTTCTTGGAGGCAGAGGTAGACTCGGCCAGCTCGATGGTGATGATGTCGCCCACCCTGTGCGCCTTGATGTCCGAATAGATGCCGTTGACCTGATCCGGTTGAAAAATGGCCCCGGTCGGTCTGACGGAGACAGGCTCAGATTCCCCGTACACAGGGGAGAATTCGGGGTCATCTGGCTTGGCCGTGTTGGGGGTGCTGCTGCAGCCCCCCAGCGCCAGCAGCCCCAGCATCCATATGGCTTTCATCATGCGCCTCCTACCGATGTGCGCGAGATCAAAAACGAGGTCATGGTGCCCATCACCCGCTTAGGTACGCTGGATCAGGAAGGACATCATGCCGTCCACCGCCGAGAGAACCTTGGAGTTCATCTCGTAGACCCGCTGGGCCTGGATCAGGTTCACCAGCTCTTCGGTCACGTTGACGTTGGACGTTTCCAGCATGCCCTGCTTGATGACGCCGAGTCCGTCCGCACCGGCAGTTCCCTGAATGGGGGCTCCACTGGACTGGGTCTCGACAAACATGTTTTCACCCATGGGTTGCAGGCCGGAGGCGTTGACGAAGTCAGAGGTGTTGATCTGGCCCACCACCTGGGATGCCCCGTCCCCCTTGAGCTGTACGGATACCTGACCATCCTCTCCCACCGTTACACTCTGGGCGTTTTCGGGGATCTGGATTTCCGGTTGCAGCGGATAGCCGTTGCCCGGGGTGACTATGGTCCCTTCATCATTGAGGGTGAACTGACCGTTGCGGGTATAGGCGGCGCTGCCATCGGGCAACTGGATTTCGAAGTAGCCGCGGCCGCTGATCATCAGATCCAGCGAGTTGTCCGTGGTCTGCACGTTGCCCTGGCTGTGGTTCTTCTGGGTGGCAACGACCTTGGCACCGGCACCCAGCATCAAGCCGGACGGGAGCTCGGTATCCGCCGACGAGCGGCCACCGGGCTGGTTGATATTTTGGTAAAGCAGATCCTCGAAGATGGCCCGTGATTTTTTGAAACCCACGGTGCTGGCGTTCGCCAGGTTGTTCGAGGTGACCGCGATGTTGGTCTGCTGTGCATCCAAGCCGGTCTTGCTGATCCAGAGTGCAGGGTTCATTTAAAACTCCTTGATTAGCTGATACGCAGCAGCTGGGTTTGGGCTTCGTCATTCTCTTCCGCGGTCTTCATTATTTTGACCTGGGTTTCGAACTGACGTTGCAACCGGATAAGGTTGGTCATCTCATCGACCACGTTGACGTTGCTGCCCTCGAGCGAGCCGGCGATGAGGCCGACATTGGCCGAGGCGGCTTCAGTCTGGCCATCCTTGCGACGAAACAAGCCGTCCTGCCCCTTCTCCACCGCATCGGCAGCAGGCTTTACCAGCTTGATACGCTGGAAATCCTCGGGCAGGTTGGCCGCGGCGCCTTCGGGACGACCGCTGATGGTGCCATCCCGATTGATCTCGATCTTTTCCATCGGCAACGGCAGCACTATGGGTTGGCCACCATCGTCCACGACATTGAGGCCGGTAGAGGTCTGCAGGTTGCCGGTCGCACTCAGCTGCAGGTTACCCATGCGGGTATAGGCTTCGCCCCCCTTGGGATCCTGCACCGCGATCCAGCCCTGACCATCAACGGCCACGTCAAGATCCCGACCCGTGGTCATCAGCATGCCATGCTGCAGATTCTGACCCGGCCGCTCCGTCATGGCGAACACCCGGGAGGGCAACCCTTCGCCGAACGCCTGCATGCTGCGCGCCTGCTCGAAGTCAGACTTGAAGCCTATGGTGTTGGCGTTGGCCAGGTTGTTGCCACGCACAGCCAGGCTGTTCATGTTCTCCTTGGCCCCGGACATGGCGATGTAAAGCAGGTGATCCATGGGATCCTCCGTCAAACTGATGACTCTGGAGAGAGAACTGCAATTTGAGTGCCAATACCGGCTCAGGAATACAAGGGGGGAGATAAAACAGGCGGGAAATGCCGAGAAAAAGGGCGCCGAGGCGCCCTTGTCATCATGTTATGACTTAACGGATCTGCAGTATGGTCTGCTGCAGCGAGCTGTTCACTTCCAGCGAACGGGAGTTGGCCTGGAAGTTGCGCTGCGCCGTGATCAGGTTCACCAGCTGGGAGGTCAAGTCCACGTTGGATTGCTCCAGCGAGGAGGACTTGATGCTGCCAAAGGTGCCCGAATTAGGGGTACCCGGCAAAGCATCGCCGGAGAGCAGGGACTGGCGCCAGGAGGTATCCCCCACCTGAGTCAACCCTTGCGAGTTGGCGAACTTGGCCATGGCGACCATGGCCACTTTCAAGGTGGTAGCGTTGCTGTAGGTGGCGGAGACGATGCCATCGGCGGTGATCTCGACCTTGGTCAGACGACCGACTGTGGAACCGTCCTGAGTCAGTTTGTTCACCTCAAACGGGGAGGAGAACTGGGTCACATTGGTGAGCTTGAGCTCCACCTGCTGGGTACCATCGGCACCATTGGTGATGATACCGGCCCCCGGTGTCCCCAGTGCTATGGTCTTGATGGTGGCCGGCGTAGTCGGCGTGATCATCTTGCCATCGGCATCGAAGGTGACGCGCGCCGCCAACGGAGGAGTCGTGGTCACGCTCGCGGCCATTGTCGTGGGTACACCACCGGCCACATCAATCGGTTTGTTACCTTCATACATGTACATGCGCCAGGCGGTCGGGCTCGCAGGCTGGGTCACGTTCGCCGGGTCCGCCTCCTTGACAAAATATTGAGTAATGACATGGGGTGAGCCCAACGAGTCATAGATGGTGACCGAGGTCGACGCAGAGTAACTCTTGTCATTGGTCGGATCGAAGATGGAGGCGTCTGCAGCCGCATTCCCGGCGGCAAGGGGCTTGGCATCTGACGGAAAGTTGAAGCTTGCTTCAATTGTACTGGTCTTGGTCGGCACACCGGCCTTGTCGGGGATCTGGATAGGCTTGGTGGCGTTGATGCTCACCGCCTTCGGCGTGCCATCCACGTTGACTTCATACCCCTGCAGGTAATGGCCCTGGTTGTTGACCATGTAACTGTTTTCGTCGAGCTTGAAGGCCCCGGCCCGGGTATAGGTGCGATCCAGATTGGTCAGACCGTCCGAGGTCACGAAGAAACCATTGCCCTGAATGGCAAGGTCCAGCGAGTTGTTAGTAAATTGCAGCGCCCCCTGATGAAACTGCTGTGCAACAGCCCCCGTGGCCACACCATTACCGACTTGCGTCTTGGCATTGACGAAGATCGAGTTCGCATACACATCGGCAAATTCGGCTCGCGACTCCTTGAAGCCGATCGAGTTGACGTTGGCAATGTTGTTGGCGGTGACGTTCAGATCTTTTTGTGCCGCGTTGACACCGCTCAAGGCATTGTTAAATGACATATCCAGCTCCTTAGATCGATGCTGTAGGCTTGGTCGTTGGTGGTGTGGTCTGGTTGGAATTGGTACCGGCAATCTCCAGGATATCCCCCAGAGAAATGGCCCCGAGTCCTTTCAATTTAACCAGGGTGGGAGAGGTGCCATTACCCAGGGTGACGCTTTCTACTCGCCCATAGGTCAAGGCCGAAATGCTCTCTGATTTGCCGGCCACTGTGCCGGTCGCTTTAATCTGGTACTTGCCCTCTTTGACGGGCTTGCCGTCCTTGTCGGTCCCATCCCAGCTGAAGGCCACGTTACCCTGATGTTCTCCATCAAGGGAGAAGGTCTTGACAACCTGCCCTTTTTCATCTTCCACCGTGATTTTCACGTTCGACATTGTCTTGTCGCCGACGGCAGCCACTCCGGAGATCTTGCCATCTTTTTCCAGATAGCCGGTGTTGGAGGGAATGAGTACGTTCTGACCCACCAGAGCGGAAGCCTGCAGCGCCTGGCTGGAGGTCATCAAGGTATTCAGATTGCCCATCTGGGTCGACAGACTCGTGATCCCTTCCGAGGTCGACATCGATGTCATCTGGGACAGCATCTGGGCGTTGTCCACCGGCTTGAACGGATCCTGATAAGAGAGCTGCATGGTCAGCAGCTTCAGAAACGACGCCTGATCCAGCTCTTTCTTGGGCGTCGTCGTACCAGTGGTCTGGGATGTGGTACGGCTGATGCCGTTCACATTATTGGTTGTATCTACCATCTGTGCTTACCCCTATCAGGACTTGCCAAGCTGAAGCGTCTGCTGCAGCATCTTCTTGGCAGAATCGGCAACCTGCACATTGGTCTGATAACTGCGTGAGGCGTTGATCATGTCTGCCATCTCCTCCACCATGTTGACGTTGGGCTTGAAAATAAAGCCATCCTTGTCAGCCATGGGGTGGCCCGGGTTGTACTCCTTGAGCAAGGGGGCCTCGCTCTCGACAATCCCCTTCACCTCGACCCCGACGGATGCCTGCTTGTCTGACATGGCCTGATCCAGCTGAGCGGCAAAGATTGGCCGCCTGGCATGGTAAGTATTTTCCACACTGGAGCTGACGCTGTCGGCGTTGGCCATATTGCTGGCCACCGTGTTGAGTCGAACAGACTGTGCACTCATGGCCGAGCCTGCAATGTCAAAGACCTTGAACAAACTCATTACTGTTCTCCTTTCAGCGCCTTCAGCAGGCCACTGATCTTGCTATTCATAAATTCGAGGGAGGTCTGGTACTCAAGGCTGTTGCGCAAGAACTCGCTGCGCTCCTGCTGCACGTCCACCGTGTTGCCATCACCGGTGTCGGGCTGCAGAGGATTGCGGTACTGCGTCAGGCCAGGGGCATCCGACTGCAAGGCAAAGTGCTTCTCACTGGTCGTCGCCAGACCGAACCCCTGCTGATGCTGGGCCTCTTCCAGTGCCTGTGAGAAGTTGATATCCCTGGCTTTGAAACCCGGGGTATCCGCGTTGGCAATGTTGCTGGACAACACCTCTGCACGCTTGGAGCGAACGCTCAGCGCGTATTGATGAATACCAAATGCCTTGTCGAATGAAATTGCCATAGCACACCTCCTGCTTGATAAATTATTAGCAAGAGGTGTGCCAAAGGGGATTTAGGCGGGGATTATTTGACTTTGTAGACGATGCCGGGATTGCAGCGGACCATTTCGAACCTGTCGGTCAGACCGGCCAGTGACTCGGAAGCCCCCAGCATCAGATAACCGCCGGGATTGAGACTGGTTGCGAACTGGTTGAGGATCTTGGACTTCACTTCCGGCGCAAAATAGATGAGTACGTTGCGGCAGAAGATGATGTCGAACTTGCCGAGCAGGCTGTAGCTCTCCAGCAGGTTCAGCGGCCGGAAGGTGGTCAATTTTCTGACACGCTCCACCACCCGCATCTTGTTGTCGCCATACGCTTCGAAGAACAGCTTCTTGCGCTCGGGCGACAGGCCGCGGGCCAGCGCCAGACTGTCGTACACCCCTTCCTTGCACTGGTTGAGCATGGTGCTGGAAATGTCCGTGCCCACGATCTGCACGCCACCGGGCAAGGTGCCTGGCTTCTTGACCTGCTGCTCCAGCGCCGTCATGGCGATGGAATAGGGTTCCTGGCCGGACGAAGACGCTGCCGACCATATCTTGATCGGGCGGCCGCTCTTGCCGAGTTCAGGAAAGATCTTGTCCGTCAGCAACTGGAATGGATAGGTATCCCGAAACCACAGGGTTTCGTTGGTGGTCATGGCATCAACCACTGCCATTTTCAGGTCGCGCTCACGCACACTCATCGCTCGCGTAACCAGATCAGACAGACTCTCAATACCAAACTGAGTCATCAAGGGCGAAAGCCGACTCTTGACCAGATACTGTTTGTTGTCACCCAGCACGATCCCGCTCTGTACTGCCAGAAAGTTGCTGAATTGTTTGTATAAGTCGTCCGAAAGTGTCTTCATGCAGTTTGTTCTTCTTGATTAGAGTGCGCCTTGTACGGCCTTGGCCAATTCATCCGGCTGGAATTTGGCAATGAAATTGTTCGCACCGACTTTCTGCACCATGGCCTGATTGAACACCCCACTGAGGGATGTGTGCAGAATAACATGTAAGTCCTTGAGATTGGGATTGTTGCGGATCTCGGCGGTAAAAGTATAACCGTCCATTTCCGGCATCTCGATGTCCGAGATCACCAGGGCAATCTGATCCTTGATGGGGCCATTCTTGGCCATCTCCAGCAACATGTTGAGCGCCTCACGCCCATCCTTGGCCAGCACGCACTGCACGCCGATAGCCTCGAGGGCCCGTTGTACCTGCTTGCGAGCCACGGAAGAGTCATCTGCCACCAGCACGGGACGTCCTCCCCCCCCCCCCCCCCCCTAGGGTCGGGTGATCCACGCTGGCTTCCACCAGCTCTTTGCTAACCTCGGTCGATACCGGCGAGATCTCGTTGAGGATGCGTTCAACGTCCAGGATCTCCACCAACTCGCCATCCACCTCGGTGACCGCCGTCATGTAGTTGATGCGACCAGCCCCCTTGGGGGGTGGCAGAATGGATTCCCAGTTCATGTTGATGATGCGCTCGACAGAATGCACCAAGAAGCCCTGGATGGAACGGTTGTACTCGGAGATGATGATGAAGCACTTGGTCAGGTCCTCGATAGGACGCTTGCCCATCGCCATGCTGAGATCGATCACCGAGATGGTCTGGCCGCGAATATGGGCAACCCCGCGAATGCAGGAGTTCAGCTTGGGCATGACGGTCAAGGGGGGACATTGCAACACTTCACGCACTTTGAATACGTTGATGCCAAATCTTTGACGTCCATTGAGACGAAACAACAATAACTCCAACCGGTTTTGTCCCACCAGCTGGGTACGTTGGTTGACCGAGTCCAGAATACTGGCCATAAACACTCCCTAAAAACGCTTGGCACTGATCATGCATGCGTGTTGGCTTGCGTCAGACTATCGATGTCACTACAAACGAATTCTGAAGCAAGCATAGTTAAATATGGTGATATGCGTGAACAACTTATCGGCCTGCGAGCGAAAATGATTAGTAGACTTTTCCTCACCTTACTGCTGTTTTGCGGCATTTCTCACGCCACGGCATCCGAGGTGACCAGCTATCTGCAAGAAATGGCACAAGAGTTTGTGCTCGGCCAGCTCGATATTCCGCTCGATGCCCAGGCACAGGTACAAGCCGCCTCCATCGAGGAACGCCTGCCCCTGACCCGCTGCGAAGAGCATCTCACCATCAGTTTCCCCGCCAGGATGGAGGTGCGTCGCAACACTACCGTCTACCTCAAATGCGAGGAGGATAAACCCTGGGATCTCTATCTGCCGGTTCGGGTCAGCATACAGAAGCCCTATGTGACCGTTTCGGCGCCGGTGGCCAAGGGCGACATCCTCAACGAAGGCATGCTGACGCTGGCCTATCAGGATCAGACGCTGATCCGTGGTGACTATCTCAGCGACCCGACCCCCCTCATAGGCGTGCGCAGCAAGCGGGAGCTCAAACCGGGTCAGCCCATACGGCTCACCCAGGTCTGCGTGGTGTGCAAAGGCGATCAGGTCACACTCAGTGCAGAAAATAGCAGCATGCAAATCAAAACCATGGCCCGAGCCTTGCAAGATGGCAGCTTCGGAGACATGATCAGACTCGTCAATATTCGTTCAGGAAAAACGGTGCAGGGAAAAGTCAGCGCAGTCGGCGCCGTGGTGGTCACCTTCTGAATGTTTTAGGTTACTTTTTTCTAAAGTTCTGACGACCGTCACCGATAAACAGGTAAGCGAACAGCAAAGCAGACGAAGGTAAACACTATGGCTATCAACAATATCAACAACCTAGCGAACAATCGGTTGCAAAACACCGGTAGCAGCCAGGGTGCCAATACCAAACCAGCGACCTCGTCCCCCGACAACCGTGCGGCGACCGTCAAGACCGACTCCGTCTCCTTGACCAATGAGGCGCAGCAATTGCAACAGATGCAGAAAAACCTCAACTCAGCCTCTACCGGTAATGAAAGCCGGGTCGAGAGCTTGAAGAAAGCCGTGGCCAATGGTGAATATCAGGTCAATAGCGAGGCTGTGGCCAAGAAGATGTTCAGCTTTGAATCCAATCTGGACAAGCTGCTGGGATGATGGATTTACCTTCGCTGCTGCATACCCAAGACGAATACCTCTCCCAGATGCAAGGTTTGCTGGAGGAGGAATTCAACCTGCTCAGGCAGCACCAGGCACTGGCGCTGCCTGAGCTGGCAGAGCGCAAGCAGAAACTGCTTGCCGATATTGAAGTGCTGGATCAGACCCTGGCCCAGTTGCCCGAGCTGCAACAACAGCTGAATGCCTTTCCCGAGCAGATGCATCTTCTGCGTGAAAAGCTCGATGCCTGCCAGGAACAAAATGATCTCAATGGTCGCCTGCTCGAGCTCAGCATCGTCTCCAACCGCCGCCTGGCAAGCTTCCTCAGCAAGCTGCGCGATCGCAACTCCTTGACCTATGACGCCAAGGGCAATACCCGCTCCGGTACCCGCTCATTCGGCATCAAGGCCTGAGCTCTCTATTCTTTCTCTTTCCGCTTCCAGTTTTTCCTCACTGTCATCCCTGATCCGCGCCTTCGTCACACCTTACAAGGTCAGACGCAGCAAGGCCTCGCTATCTGCACAGGCATGGATGCTCAATACCCTGTCTTCATAGCGGCCATAGGTTGCCGCCAGCTCTCCCCGTGGAAAACAGATGGATCCCGGATTCATCAGCACCAGCTCCCCTTCCCGCTGCAACACGGGCATATGGGTATGGCCGCTGATGAACAGACTGCCTGCCGGCAGCGCCACCGCTTCCGGGCGATAGAGATGACCATGGCTGACAAACCAGCGCCGGCCATCCACCAGCAACTGGTTGTAGGGGGCCATCATGGGAAAATCCAGCAGCATCTGATCCACTTCCGAGTCGCAATTGCCACGCACCGCCATGATCTGCGGCGCCAGCTGATTGAGCCGCTCGGCCACGGCGGCAGGGGCATAACCCGGCGGGACCGGGTTGCGCGGGCCGTGGTTGAGCACGTCGCCAAGCAACAGGTAGTGATCCGGCTGCCAGGCGGCAAGCTGGTCAAGTACCTGCTCCAGGGCACTCAGGCTGCCGTGCAGGTCCGAAATAATGGCAATCTTCATCACACGCTCCTCACGGCTGGCTGAAATAGAGATCCTTGGTGGCGATCGCCCCCTTGAGATTCTGAACGGGCAGGCCACGCAGGGTGGGATCCACCAACCGCATCTGGTTGTAGTGATAGACGGGAATGGCGGGCATCTCGTCCATCAGCAACTGCTCGGCCTGACGGTAGAGCCCGGTCCTGACGTTACCATCCAGGGTCTCCGAGGCCTGTTGCAACAGGCCGTCAAAGGCCGGATTGCAGTAGCCGCTCTCGTTCTGGGGATCCTGGCAACGGAAACTGTTGAGCATGGACGAGGGCTCCACGTAATCCCCGAACAGGAAGGAGCGGGCCAGCATGAAGTCCCCGCTGTCTTTGGCCACCTGATAGGCGTTCCACTCCATGTTGTTGAGCGCCACCTCCACCCCCAGCGGCTTCCACATGGCCGCCACCGCCAGTGCCAGCTTCTTGTGATTCTCCGAGGTGTTGTAGGTCAGTGTCAGCTTGAGGGGATGCGCGCTGTTGTACCCTGCCTGTGCCAGCAGGGCACTCGCCCTGGCCAGCCGGGTCGGCTGATCCTGCAAGGCCAGCGGCGAACTCAGCGCCTCATAGCCAGGCATGCCGGGCAGCAGTGACCAGGCGGCTTGTTCGCCCTGGCCGCTGACCTTCTCGGTCAGCAAATGTCGGTCTATGGTCATGGCCAGCGCCTGGCGCACCCGCACATCCTGCAGCTCGGGGCGACGCAGGTTGAAGGTATAGAGATAGGTGCCGAGCAGCGGCAGGCCCCAGATCCGCTCAGGGGTCGCCTCCCTGGTCTTCTGGTAATACTCCAGCGCCACCTTGTTGGTGAGCTGGATCTCCCCCGCCTCGTAACGCAGCCGCTCGGCGTGCTGGGAGGCAAGCGGCAGATAGGTGACCCGCTGGATCCGGGTGTGGGCATCGTCCCAATACTGGACGTTGCGCTCCGCCTCGATGCGCTCGTTGGGCACCCAGTTCACCAGCTTGTAGGCGCCATTGCTGACCAGCTTGCCTGGCTGGGTCCACTGCTTGCCAAACTGGTTGATGGCCTTCTCGTTGACCGGCACGAAGGGACGCTGGCTTATCAGTTGCAGGAAATAGGGCACAGGCCGCTCCAGGGTCACTTTCAGGATCTGCTCGCTCTCGGCCTCCACCCCCAGGGTATTGAGATCCAGCGCCCCTGCGTAGATGGACTGGGCATTGTTGATGCCGGTCGCCAGCAGCAGCCCGGCGGAAGGTGAGCCCTGCGCCGGATCCAGCAGTCGCCGCCAGGCATAGACAAAGTCCTGCGCGCCGAGCGGCTCGCCGTTGGACCACTTGAGCTGCGGGCGCAGGAAGAAGCGCCACACCAGCCCATCTTCACTGGTCTCCCAGCGCTGGGCCTGGGCCGGCACTATCTTGCCCTGGCCATCTTCGCTCACCAGCCCCTCGAACAAGTCCACCAGCACGACCTCGCCCGGAAAGCCGGAGCGGATCTGGGCCGGGTCGAGGGATTCCGGCTCGGCGCCGTTGCCCTTGACCAGGGTCTGGCGGTCAGACAACGCGGGCTCCTGGGACACAGTGGTGGCCTGCACTGCAGGGGCCATCAACAGACCCAGCAGCAAGGGAGAGAGCCAGCGACGGGCTGGCCGGGAAGCGGGGCACAAAACCATGACATAAACCTCGTTCAATTCACTTTATTTCAAGAAGGGGGAAGGCCGGCAGCGCGCCTGAATACGAATGCATGATGCTGCGCTTGTTATCCCCGAAGACGCCCCGTATTGTATCGGGCTTGCTCAAGAGATGGAGTCTTTCGGGCTATTTTTTTCTGTAGTTTTTTATGAAGTGCGAATGGCTGTCGCCGGTAACGGCCTGATGCGTCTTTCGATTTAGCTACATTTTCAGGAGTTGTTATGGGGTATGAGTGGCTGGCGCTGGCGGCGGCCAGTTTGTGGGCAGTGGCGGCCCTTATCTCCGTCAAACCGGCCCGTCACCTGGGGGCGTTTGCCTACAGTCGCTGGCGCATGTTTCTGGTCAGCCTGATGCTGGGCTCCGTCAGCCTCGCCACCGGCGGCTGGCAATCTCTCACCGAGAGCGCCCTACCCCTGCTGGCATTGTCGGGCCTTATCGGCATCTTCGTCGGCGATACCGCCCTGTTTGCCTGCATGAACCGACTGGGCCCCAGGCGCAGCGGCCTGTTGTTCTCCTGCCATGCCCTCTTCTCCGCCCTGCTCGGCCTCTGGTTGTTTGGCGAGCAGCTCGGTGGCTGGCGACTGGTGGGGGCCTTGCTGGTGTTTGCCGGCGTCATGCTCGCCATTTTGTTCGGCCGCCGTGGCGGCAATCAGCACAACGAGTGGGAACAGGTGCGCGGGCATCTCGCCATCGGCATAGGTCTGGGTCTGACGGCCGCCTTCTGCCAGAGTCTGGGCGCCATCATCGCCAAGCCCGTGATGATGGGCGGCAATGTGGATGCGGTGAGCGCCTCCGGCATCCGCATGGGCAGCGCCCTGTTGGCCCACTGCACCTTGCGGGCACTGCGGGTGCCGCTGTCACTGCCGCACAACCCCATCAACCGTCAGGTGTTGGGGATGATTGGCATCAACGGCTTCCTGGCGATGGCCATGGGGATGACGCTGATCCTGGTCGCCTTGCGTCAGGGGGACGTCGGCATGGTGGCGATCCTCTCCTCCACCACCCCTGTCATTCTGCTGCCCCTGCTGTGGTGGCACTCGGGCCAGCGCCCTTCGCTGGCGGCCTGGGCAGGCGCCCTGCTGGCCACCCTGGGGACAACCATGGTGCTGGGAGCCGGGTAAGACGGCCCGACGTCAACGCTGGGGTTGAACACTCTCGTCCAAATAGGCTTAGCCAATCGAGCCTGCGACCAAGTTCTGCCCGTGGGTTCGATTAACCCCATGGCGCCATAATCGACTCTTGATGGCCGGGTCGGGTGACTAGAACTGGGCGATTTCCTCGGCCGTCAGCTCGCGGTATTCGCCCGGTGCCAGCGCGTCATCCAGCACCAGTGTACCGATCTGCTCCCGATGCAGTCCCACCACCTTGTTGCCGATGGAGGCAAACATCCGCTTCACCTGATGATACTTGCCTTCATGGATGGTAAGGCGGGCCTCGCACTCACCCAGAATTTCCAGCTGGGCGGGACGGGTCTTCTCGGATTCGTTGCGCAGGAAGACACCATCGGCAAACAAGGAGATGGCATCCTGGTGCACGGGGTCGGCCAGCCAGACGTGATAGGTCTTGGCACACTCATGGCGCGGCGAGGTGATGCGGTGGGACCATTTGCCATCGTCGGTGACCAGCACCAGACCCGTGGTGTCGAGATCCAGTCGGCCAACCACGTGCAGCTTGCCCATGGCGGGCTCGTCCATCAGGAAGAAGACGGTCGGGTGATCCGGGTCTTCGTTGGAGCAGACGTACCCTTCCGGTTTGTGCAGCATGAAGTAGCGATTGCGCTGATCCAGCGTCAGCGTGACGCCGTCAAATTCGACCTGGCTCTGCTCGTTGATGTGAAAAGCGGGTTGTTTGACCACTATGCCGTCCACCGTGACCTCTCCCTGCCGGATCAGCTTGCCCGCCAGGGACCGGGTCAAATCGGAACAATCGCAAAGAAATTTATCGAGCCGCATGCACAACCTCAGAGTCCATCAATAAAGGGGCGCCATTATATAGGCCGAGGCCAACAACTCCAGCACTAAGCGGTGGCGATGCAGACCATGTCGTCATGACGAAGCCCGGCGCGGGTGTTAGACTGCCTGCAGAGGGCCTAACGTTACGCATAATAATAAAGTCAGGAAGCCGTATGAAGTCGCACACTCCTCATCCCGTCATTCCCGTCAACCAGCTGCAAGCCGGCATGTATGTGATCGCCATCATCAGCCAGACAGGCGGCATGGAGATTGCCCAGATGGGGCTGGTGACCACCCGTCAGCAGATCGATGATCTGGTCCGGCGCGGTGTGCTCACGGTGCGCGTGGATCTCGCCCGCAGCAAGCTGGCCGGCATAGAGCAGATCATCTCCCCCGACCCGGCCGCCTTGTCCGCGTCTTCCCAACGCCCGGCAGGCAGTGCCAACGGCGAGGGCCGTGAACTCAAGATCCGCCGCCTCTATCAGGAAGCCCGCGAGCTGCAAGGCAAGTTCATCCGTCAGCTCAAGGCGGGTGAGCCCATCGACATCACGCCGCTGGCGGCGGTGGCCGAAGAGATGGTAGACACCATGTTCACCCACGGCGATGCCATGCTCTGCCTGGCCCGGATCCGCGCCAAGGATGCCTACCTGATGGAGCACTCCATGAACGTGGCCATACTGCTGGCCAACTTCGGCCGCTATCTGGACCTGGATCGCAGCGTGCTCAAAGAGCTGACGCTGGGGGGCCTGCTGCACGATGTGGGCAAGATCATGACCCCGGACGAGGTGCTCAACAAACCGGGCAAGCTGACCGATGCAGAGTTCACCGTGATGCGCCAGCATGTGGTGCACAGTTACGACATCCTCAGCCATACCCCCGGCATCACGGCCACCATGCTGGAAGTCGCCGCCAATCACCACGAGCGGCTCGATGGCACGGGTTACCCCCGCCACCTCAAGGGAGATCAGCTCTCCCTCCATACCCGCATGAGCGGCATTGTCGATGTCTACGACGCCGTGACGGCGGATCGGGTCTACAAACAGGGGATGCAGCCGACCCAGGCATTCCGGATCCTGCTCAAGGGGGCCGACCACCATTTCGATCGGGGGCTGGTGACCAAGTTCATCAAGTGCATGGGGGTCTATCCGGTGGGAACTCTGGTTCAACTCTCCAACCAGCGGCTGGCCATCGTCATGCAGCGCAATCCTCATGAGCCGCTCAAGCCGGTGGTGAAGGTGATCTATCACGCCACCCAGCGCCACTACCTCGAGGTGCAGTGGCTGGATCTGGCGAAGTCGGGAGTGCAGGAGAGCATAGAAAGCACGGTCGATCCCAAGGAGTTCGGCATCAGCCTCGCCAACTTCGTCTAGTTGGTTCCCCCCTCCCGGGACCGCTCGACACAATGCTGGATGAGAAACTCCTCATCCAGCGGTGACAGGTCAAAGCGGATGCAGGCCTCTTCGATGGCCCGGATGTCGTGTTGATGGTGCTCGCTGAGCCAGCGCACGGCGCGGCGCAGATCTTCACCATGGGGCAGCAGGGTATGGTCGCTCATGAGGCACCTCCGGTTAGCCATCGACATCAGCCCGTCACACCGGGTTGTCTCTTATAGCTTAGTCCGCCCGTCGCCCCTCCTCTAGGCTCCCTCAAGCCGGCCGCTGACCTCAGGCAAAGGCCCGCTGCCAATCCTGATCAAACTTCGCCAATGCCGCATCCACCGCGGGTACCTTCAGCAACTGCTCGGCCACGTCGAGCGGCAGTGTGATGGATTGGCAACCAGCCAGCAGGCAATCGAGCGCCTGGCGCGGGGTACGGAAGGAGGCCGCCAGCACCTTGCTGTTCGGTGCATGCAGCGCCAGCAGCTGTTGCAATTCCTGCACCGTGGCTATGCCATCGCCACCCTGAGCATCCAGCCGGTTGACATAAGGGGCGACATATTCAGCGCCAGCCACAGCCGCCAGCCAACCCTGCAGCGGGGTGTAGACAGCCGTGCCCAGAGTCGGCACGCCGTTGGCGGTCAGGCTCTTGATCGCCGCCAGCCCCTCCTCACATACCGGGATCTTGATCACCAGATCCGGGTCCAGCTCACGCAGGGCGAACGCCTCGCGCACCATCTCTGTCTCGGTTTTGGCCATCACCTGGGCAAACAGTCGCGCCTTGGGGCCCAGCACGTCACGCAGGGCGGGCAGCAGCGCCTTGAGCGGCAATCCCCCGGCGGCAGTAATGGAAGGATTGGTGGTCACACCGGCCAACGGCAGGATCCGTGACCAGCGACGCACTGCCGCCACATCGGCGGTATCGAGATACAGCTCCATCTCTAACTCCTTAACGGGATGTTCAATATGTCGCCATTCTAGCGACAAAACATCTGCGAATTGCTTGATCGAAATCAAATCAACTTTCGAATGAAAGTAAATAGAATGAAAAAACAAAAGGAGGCGGTATGATTTTCGACCTGCAACGATATTCAACTCACGATGGCCCCGGCATTCGCACCCTGGTGTTTCTCAAGGGGTGCTCGCTGGCCTGTCTGTGGTGTCAAAACCCGGAAAGCCGCTCTCCCAAGCCGGACATACTACTCGACCGGCGCCAGTGCATCGAGGGATGCCGGCTCTGCAGCCAGACCTGTCCGGCAATCTTGCGTGACAGCGAGGGCATCCAGCTCACCCGTTCAGCCCTCAATGCCGAGGACATGGAACGGCTGCGCGGCCTCTGCCCGAGCGAAGCGCTGCAGGTGTGTGGCCGGGATGAAACGCTGGACACCCTGATGGACACCATACTGCGGGATCGTCCCTTCTTCGAGCGCAGCGGCGGTGGCGTCACCCTCTCCGGCGGCGAGCCTTTTATGCAGCCCGACTTTGCCGCCGCCCTGCTGGCCCGCTGCAAGGCACAAGGGCTGCACACTGCGGTCGAGAGCTGCCTGCATGTGCCCTGGCATCATATTGAGCCAAGCCTCCCCTCGCTGGATCTGCTGCTGGCGGATCTCAAGCATGTGGATGAGAAGCGCTTCTTCGACTGGACTCGCGGCAAGGTGGAGCTGCCCATCGCTAACCTCAAACGCCTCGCCGAATACGGCGTGCCCATGCAGATCCGGGTGCCGCTCATTCCCGGCTTCAATGCCGACCGCGAATCCATCGAAGCCATCACAGACACGGCCGCCAGCCTCGGCACTGTGCAGGAGATCCACTTCCTCCCCTACCACACTCTGGGGATGGGCAAATATGCCCTGCTGGATCTGCCCTATCTGGCGCCGGACGCGCCGCTCGACAACCCCGATTTACTCAGCTTTGCCCACGCATACGCCCAACGTCAGGGACTGACCCCTGTGACCAGAGGATAAGATCATGACCCAGCTCGACCTCAATAGCCTCAGCCTGCGGATCCGCGCCCACAAAGAGAGCCTGATCCACATCGTTCAGCCGCCGGTCTGCACCGAGCGTGCCCGCCACTACACGCAAGCCTATCAGGCTCACCTCGCCCGGCCGCTGCCGGTGCGCCGCGCCCTGGCGCTGGCCCATCACCTCAAGGAACGCACCATCTGGATCAAGCACGAGGAGCTTATCGTCGGCAATCAGGCCAGTCAGGTGCGGGCGGCGCCGCTCTTCCCCGAATACACTGTGGGCTGGATTGAGAAGGAGATCGACGAGCTGGCAGACAGACCCGGCGCCGGTTTTGCGGTGAGCGAAACCGACAAGGAGATCATCCACGCCCTCACCCCCTTCTGGCGCGGCCAGACGGTGCAGGATCGCTGCTTCGGCCTCTTTACCGACGAGCAGAAAGCACTGCTGGAGAGCGGCATCATCAAGGCCGAGGGCAACATGACCTCGGGGGATGCCCACCTCGCGGTCAACTACGACGAGTTGCTCACGCTGGGTCTCGATGGCTTCAAGGCCAAGGTGGCCGAGCGGCGCAGTCGGCTGGATCTGGCGGATTGGGCCGATCTGCAGCGCGAGCAGTTCCTGCATGCCGTCGCCATCACCCTGGATGCGGTCAGCGATCACATCGGGCGCTACGCCACTCTTGCCCGTGACATGGCCACGATAGAGCCGGGCCCCGAGCGCCGAAGCGAGCTTGAAACCATGGCGCTGAACTGCGCCCACATAGCCCACCAGCCCCCCGAGACTTTCTGGCAGGCGCTGCAGCTCTGCTACTTCATCCAGCTCATCCTGCAGATCGAATCCAACGGCCACTCGGTGTCGTTTGGCCGGATGGATCAATACCTCTACCCTTGGTATCGCCGCGAGGTGGAACTGTCAGGATCCCTGTCACGCCCCCGCGCCATCGAACTGCTGCAAGGGTGCTGGCTGAAGTTGCTGGAGGTGAACAAGATCCGCTCAGGCACCCACTCCAAGGCCTCCGCCGGCAGCCCCCTCTACCAGAACGTCACCATAGGCGGCCAGAACTGGCGCGATGGGAAAGCCCACGACGCAGTCAACGGTCTCTCTTACGCGATTCTGGAGTCCTGCGGCCAGCTGCGCTCTACCCAGCCCAACCTCTCGGTGCGCTACCACGCACGAATGAGCGAAGACTTCCTCGACGCCTGCATTCAGGTGATCCGCTGCGGCTTTGGCATGCCCGCCTTCAACAACGACGAGGTGGTGATCCCCGAGTTCATCAAGCTCGGGGTGAGCGTGGAGGATGCCCACCACTACGCCGCCATCGGCTGCATCGAGACCGCAGTGCCCGGCAAGTGGGGCTACCGCTGCACCGGCATGAGTTTCATCAACTTCGCCCGCATCCTGCTGGCGGCCCTCGATGGCGGCCGCGATGCCACCACAGGCCAAGTATTCCTGTCCCAATCCCAGTCGCTGCGGGAAGGGACCTTTGGCCACTTTGACGAGGTGATGGCCCGCTGGGACGAGCAGGTGCGCTACTTCACCCGCAAATCCATCGAGATCGACTGCGTGGTCGACAGCGTGCTGGAGGCGCAGGCCCACGACATCCTCTGCAGCACGCTAGTGGATGACTGCATCGAGCGCGGCAAGACCATCAAGGAGGGGGGTGCCGTCTATGACTGGGTCTCCGGCCTGCAGGTGGGGGTAGCCAACCTGGGCAACAGTCTGGCAGCCCTTAAAAAATTGGTGTTCGAGCAGGGCGTAGTGGATCAGCGCGAGCTGGCTGCCGCGCTGGAGCAGGACTTTGCAGGACTGGCAGGGGAGCAGCTGCGCCAGCGCCTCACCCATGCGGCCCCCAAATATGGCAACGATCTGGACGAGGTGGACATGCTGCTGGTGCAGGCTTACCAGAGCTACATCGACGAGCTGAAGGGATTGCACAACACCCGCTTCGGCCGTGGCCCCATCGGCGGCACCTACTATGCAGGCACCTCCTCCATCTCGGCCAACGTGCCGTTTGGTGCGGCCACCCTGGCCACCCCGGATGGCCGCCACGCCCGCACCCCGCTGGCGGAAGGGGCCAGTCCCTCCTCGGGCTCGGATCGCCTCGGGCCCACGGCGGTATTCAACTCCATCGGCAAGCTGCCCACGGCGGCCATTCTCGGTGGCGTGCTGCTCAACCAGAAGCTGAGTCCGGCCAGCCTTGAAAACGAGCGGGACAAAACCAAGCTGATGAGCCTGCTGCGCACCTTCTTCGAGGTGCACAAGGGGTGGCACGTGCAGTACAACATAGTCTCGCGGGAGACGCTGCTGGCGGCCAAGGCCCATCCCGACCAGTACCGGGATCTGGTGGTGCGGGTGGCGGGCTATTCGGCCTTCTTCACCGCCTTATCCCCGGATGCGCAAGATGATATCATCGCCCGCACCGAGCACAGTCTCTGACGGGGCCCTCCCCATGGCGCCTGTGACGTCATATGATTGGCAAGCCACCCCACGGGTGGCTTGCCGCTATCCACCACCTTGCATGCGAGCGCACCATGAATCCACGCCACCAACTGATCCTCACTCTGGTCCATCAGGCTCGCAAGATGAGCGTGGCCGAGCTGTCCCGCCACACGGGGGTGTCAGAGGTGACGGTGCGCAACGATCTCACGGCACTGGAGAAACAGGGGCTGCTCAGACGGGTGCACGGCTCGGCCATGGCGCTGGAGACCGATGATCCGGATGCCCGGATGAACATCAACTACCTGCTCAAGGAGCGCCTCGCCGAGCGGGCCGCCCAGCTGGTGGAAGACGGCGAGACTGTCTTTATCGAAGGGGGCAGTGCCAACGCCATGCTGGCCCGCCACCTGGCCCTGCACAAACGGGTCACCATCATCACCATCAGCAGCTATATCGCCCATCTGCTCAAGGACACGCCGGCCCAGGTGGTGCTGCTCGGCGGTCTGTTCCAGCATCAGAGCGAGAGCGTGGTGGGGCCGCTGACGCGCCTGTGTATCGAGCAGGTGCACTTCTCCAAGGCCTTCATCGGGGTCGATGGTTTTCACCCCGAGGTGGGCTTTACCAGCCGCGACATGATGCGGGCCGACGTGGTCAACAGCGTGCTGGCCAAGGGGATGACCAATGTGGTCATCACCGACAGCAGCAAGTTTGGCGCCATCCACCCCAGCCAGCTTGGCGCGCCGGGTCAGATCGGCGTGCTGGTCACCGACGATGCCCTGTCCGCCCCCATGCGGGCCGCCATCGCGGCTCGCGGCATAACCCTGCATTGCGTTACCGCCTGAACCTGTCATTGCGGCTTGCAGCCTAAAGCCATGCCCCGCCTGGCGGCTTGACGCCAGCCACCCTCTCAAGGGTATGCTCGTCCCCTTGCCGATCCGCCCGTGCAATGCGGATCGCCATTTCTCTGATGACAAGGAAGCTGAATGCAAACCAAGGACAAGTGTCTGGCCGCCCTGGTCATCCTCTGCTGGGGACTCAACTTCGTGGCGATCAAGTGGGGGCTGGAGGGGATACCCCCGCTGCTGCTGGGGGCACTGCGCTTCGTAGGCGTGGTCTTTCCCGCCATCTTGCTGGTGCCAAGGCCCGCCATGCCCTGGCGCTGGCTGCTGGCCTATGGCGGCGCCATCAGCCTGGGCCAGTTTGCCTTCCTGTTTTGCGCCATGAAGTTCGGCATGCCGGCGGGCATGGCCTCGCTGGTACTGCAATCCCAGGTGGTGTTCACCCTGCTGTTCGCCATGCTCTGGCTGGGGGAGCGCTGGCAGCCCCACCACTGGGTGGCGCTGCCGCTGGCGGGGGCAGGCCTCTATCTCATCGCCACTCACGGTGAAGGTAACCTGACCCTGCTCGGCTTCGTGCTGACGCTGTGCGCGGCCGCCTGCTGGGGCCTTGGCAACGTCATCAACCGCCAGATTGGGCTGCGTTATCAAACACCATTACCAAGCCTTATCGCCTGGGGTGGTCTGGTGCCCATAGCGCCCTTCTTCGCGCTCTCCTGGTTGTTCGAAGGGCCGGCGCTGATTGCCAGCAGCCTGCTCAACTTCAGCTGGCAGGGGCTCTTGTGCGTGCTCTATCTCTCCTTTGTCGCCACCTGGCTCGGCTATGGCCTGTGGGGGCGTCTGCTGATGCGCTATCCGGTGGCGCAGGTGGCGCCGCTCTCCCTGCTGGTGCCCTGTGTCGGCATGGTGGCGGCCGCCCTGCTGCTCGACGAACACCCGACCCCCTTGCAGTGGCTGGGTTCCGGCCTGGTGCTGCTCGGCTTCGTGGTCCATCTGCTGGGTGGCCGGCTACGCTGGTTCAAGCAAGAGACGGCGCCTTGATGGGCACCCGGTTATTTTCCACCCGCCATTGACCCGGCTGGGGAAAATTTCCATCATGAGCCAGTCCCCATCGGGACTGGCGTCACCAGAGCGTGACCTGCAGGAAGCAGACCATCAGGAGAGAGCATGGATATGCCATCGACAGCCTCAGCCGGGGTGAGCCCGGTCCCATCCCTTATTCGTACTGCCGCCATCACCCTGATCCTGTGCTGGAGCCCGCTTGGCTGGAGCGCCAGCCTGCCTGCGGATCTCAAGTGGGAGAGCAACAACGCGGATCCTGTCTACGCCGACCCGGCCGCCAAACGGGGCGGCACCTTCCACACCTTTATGACCAGCTTTCCCCTGACCCTGCGCAAATTCGGCCCCGACTCCAACGGCGGATTTGCCGGTTATGTCAGGGAGACCAACCTGCCGCTGCTGAGCACCCATCCAGTCACCGGCAACCCCATGCCCATGCTGGCAGACGAGTGGGCCTTCGGTGCCGACAACAAGACGCTCTACTTTCGCATCAACCCCAAGGCGCGCTGGTCGGATGGCCAGCCCGTCACCGCCGATGACTGGGTGTTTACCCTCAAGATGATGCGCAGCAAGGAGATAAGCGACCCCTGGTACAACAACTACTACAGCACCCAGATAACCGGGGTGACCCGCTTCGATGACCGCACCCTGGCCATCACCAGCGGCAGCGAGAAGAGCCGCCAGGATCTGCTGGAGTCCTTGCCGTTCAGCCCTGAGCCGAGCCACGCCATCAAGCTCACCGCCAACTGGGTCAAGGAGTACAACTGGAAGATATTGCCGGTCACGGGCCCCTATCAGCTCGGCGAGGTGAAGAAGGGCAAGTCGGTCAGCTTGGTGCGGATCCAGGATTGGTGGGGCAACGATGAACGCTACCTCCAGCACCGCTTCAATCCGGACAAGATAGAAATCAAGGTACTGCGGGATCAGAACATCGCCTGGCAGCATTTCTTGCGCGGCGAGCTGGATACCTTCCCGCTGGTCATGCCCAACTGGTGGCACGACAAGACCAAAACCGCCGAATTCGAGAAGGGTTATATCGAGCGGCGCTGGTTCTACAACCAGACTCCCCAATCCCCCATGGGACTCTATCTCAACACAGCCGACCCGCTGCTGAAGGATATCAATGTGCGGCTCGGCATCCAGCATGCCCTCAACCTCGACAAGATGCTCGCCACCCTGCTGCGGGGGGATTACCAGCGCCTCAACAGCTATGGATCTGGCCAGGGCGCCTTCACCAACACTGAGCTCAAGGCTCGCCCGTTCGATCCCCAACTTGCGCGCAACTACTTCGCCAAGGCCGGTTTCACCAACGCTGGACCGGATGGCACCCTGCAAAACGAGCGGGGGCAGCCGTTGACCCTGAGCATCACCTACACCATTGCGGAGCATGCCCAACGCCTCACCCTGCTGCGAGAAGAGGCCAAGAAGGCGGGGCTCAATCTCGAACTCAACCTGATGGATGCCTCCGCCGGCTTCAAGTCCATGCTGGAGAAGAAGCACCAGAGTGCCTGGATGGGCTGGAGCTCCGGCCGCTACCCCGCCTATTGGGAGCATTTTCACAAGGTCAATGCCAACAAGCCCCAGACCAACAACATCATGAACATAGATGACGAGGCCATCACGGCACTGGTGGAGCAGTACGACAAGGAGTTCGATTTTGCCAAAAAGGCGGCCCTCTCACGGCAGATCCAGCAGCGGCTCTATGAGCTGGCCAGCTTCGTGCCCACCTATCAGGTGCCCTATACCCGGGAAGGGGCCTGGCGCTGGATAAAACTGCCCAAGGTGCCGGCGACCCCCAAGAGCGAGCTGCTCTACTGGCCGCTCGATGGCGGAAATAGCGGCTACAGCTATGGCGGCCTGTTCTGGATTGACGAGCAGGCGAAGGCAGAAACCAGGACGGCCATCGAGAGCGGCAAGACCTTCCCCGCCGTCACCCTGACAGACACAAGCTACCAGCAGCGCTGAGGCGGCTCGCCCTGTCATGGCCTAGTCCCCAAAAGGGCACAGCCCATCGGGGCCGAAAACAAAAGACCCCGCACGTTGGCGGGGTCTTTTTATTGCAACCAGGGTTGCAAAGGAAGCTCAGGAGCGATCAGGCGCGCTTGGCCTGCTTCTCGGCAATGGCGTCGGCCACGTCGGCCGGTTCCAGCACTATGCCTTCCTGATCCGGGGTCGGGAACACGGCAACACACAGCTCGTCCTGCTCCATGCCGTCGACCCAGCGCTCCAGCCACACCTTGAGGGTGATGGACTGCGGCTTGCACTCGGCCCACTCACCCTCGGCCCACGCCTGGGCGTACTCGGGGTGTGGCCATACCGGGATGCAATCTTCATCGTCTGTGGTCAGCATCATGACGCCGTGCTCGTCGGTCAGGACGAACAGCTCTTCGTGCTCGACCAGCTTGCTGATGAAGTGCTCGTAGCGGTAGTCGGCGTTCAGTTGCAGCGCAGCATTGCGCTCGGTTTCGCTCAATTCATAGCTCATTGGCCAAGTCTCTCTTTCAATAAAGGGCGCCATGTTCACATCTTGCTGGCGGCTTGTCCAGTATGAGAGATCGGTCACCTATTTTTCGCCGATATCAACCCAGTTCAGGCGTCACCAGGGTGATCTCCACTGTCTCGCAGCAACGCTGGCGCAACCAGTAGGCAGATTCCACCTCGACGAAGCAGAGTTGATCCCGTCCCGCCTGCACGCCCTGCATGAGCTGCTCGAACCGCAACTGCTGTTGCTGCTCCCAGGCGCTGGCCAGTTTGCTGCCATGGGCCTCGTCCACCACCTCGCGGCGCAGCTCGAACAGGTTATCGGTGATCGGGCTGTTTATCTTGGCCGGGCTATGCCAGTACATCAGCAGGTTGTCCATCATCTCGGTGTCATAGTTGGCAAGGGCATCCAGCTCGGGGGTCGCCCCGACATCGCTGGCGGCAAAGTCACACCAGCCCGCCGTCAACGGCGCCAGGGTTTGCGCAGCCGCCCCCTTGTCATGCTGACGCAAGGCAGCCACATCAGCGCCCTTGATCGCAGGCAGCCAGACATCGCCCTGATGCTGGTCGAGCAGCGGCAGCAACAGGGAGGTGGGATAAACAGGGAAACGGGGGCCAAGAGAGTGGAGCAGTGATACTAGCGTGATCTTTACCATGAGGGGCGCCTTGAACTGGAAGGCCGATATACTGTGCTCGGCCAGAAAGACAAAGGAGGGCCCTATCCTATCATGTTTGAAGGCTAGCGAGCGGACTCACATTTTCACGGCTCAAATCGGAGGGCAATGCCCAAAAAAACAGCGTTCAGGCAGGGTGGCGCCAGAGAAAGCCCAATAGTTTGAACCAGCGCCCACTAAAGTGGATCCGGGAATGCTAGTTTGCATACATCTTTAGCGTAAGGAGTGCATTCATGATTGGGATCGACCAGATTTCTAACGACTTTGTAAACGACTTGAAAATACTGGCATGCTTTGATCCGGCCAACATGAGCCTGGGGATCAAGTTGCGCAGTGACATGTCCGACGAGCTGTGCCAGGCGGCAGTACGCCTGCATCAGCAAGGTCTCATCAGCGCAGAAGATGGCGGCTACCTGACTCCTTTTGGCATGACCATGGTTGAGCATCTGCAGCATCTGATAGTCGCACTCAAACCGCTTTGATCGCCTGCGGGGCCCAGAGTGAAAAGTTGAGCAACTCCCAGCGCGAGCCCTGCCGCAGCAAACAGGCAAACAGCAAAGGACCTTCGGGTCCTTTTACTTTGCCATCGACCATCCATTCGCCTTCCCGTTTCGGCAAAGGCTGCGCCTTGATCTCATCGGGCACAATTGTACTTCCCAGGCGAACTTGTACAAACTGCTGACACACGGCTTTCGCTTCCGTAGCAAAAGCATTCTGTGCCTGAGTATTGGTGGAGATGAGCAGGCTGGCGGCCAGCAGGAGTGATGGGGTCATGGTGAGATACGGCGGCGAAAGTGAAGTCGAGACAAGTCTAAAAAGCACCCATAAACAAAAAGCCGTGGAACCAGAGGTACCACGGCTTTCTTAAATTCTGTAAGAATTACAGAGCAGTTACGTTCTCAGCCTGCGGGCCTTTCTGACCTTGGGTCACGGAGAACTGTACGCGCTGACCTTCAGCCAGGGTACGGAAACCGTTACCGCTGATAGCGCTGAAGTGAACGAAAACGTCCGGGCCGTTTTCTTGCTGGATGAAGCCAAAACCTTTGGTTTCGTTGAAAAACTTAACGGTACCGGTGATCATGTTAGACATATCTATAACCTGTATTCAAAATAATTACTTATGCTTTTCAGCGGATAAAGCTCAAAAACGGGATTAACTTATGAACAACAGGAAAAGATGTAAAACATCATATTCATTGACATAACTTTCGCCCTTTCAAGCTGGTTTAGATTATACGTGGCTTTGGGGATTACGCAAACAAATTTGTGCCCTGCCGACGGCAGGGCACAAGGGTTTATAGCGCGGGTGCTTCCAGTGCCTGAACCAGTACCTTGAGGAAGCGTGCAGCCTCGCCGCCGGTGCAGGCTCTGTGGTCAAACGTCATCGACAATGGCAGTGCCCTGACCGGACGAGCCTCTCCGTGGATGAACACCACCTTCTCGAACAACTTGCCGGCGCCTATGATGGCCACCTGAGGTGGCGTCACTATCGGACTGGCATAGCGACCGGCGATGGCACCGAAGTTGGTGAGGGTGATGGTCGCCCCCTGCAGCATCTCCCGCGGCACGGCGCGCGCCTTCACATCGGCGATCATGCGATCCAGCCCCTGCCGGATGTCGGCCCCCTCCCGCTCTGCCACGTTCTCCATCACGGGCACATAGAGCCCATGCCGGGAGTCCACCGCAATGGCGACGTTGACCTCGCTGAACAGCCGCCTTGAGAGCGTATCGCCGTCAAACCAGGCGTTCATGGAGGGCTCGGCACGACAGGCGACGCCGATGGCCTTGATGAGGCGTACCGTCACATCCTCATCCGGCCGCCAGTGACGCAGATCCACCTCGTCGGTGATGCTGACCGGCACCACAGTCTGATGGGAAAGCTCCATCGCCTTGGCCATGGCCCGGCGCGAGCCCTTGAGGAATTCGTTGCCGCTGCTTTGCTGGGCCTCGAATGCCGCCTGCACATCCTGCTCTGTCACCATGCCAGCGCTGCCACTGCCCTTGATCCGGTCTATGTCCAGCCCCAATTTTTGCGCCAGCAGACGCACGGCAGGCATGGCCTGTACCAGGCTGCCACCTGGGGCTATGGCACCCACCACGAAGTGATCCTCGATATGCTGCTGATGGGCACTGACCTTGCCCACTACTGTGCCGTCATCCTCACCCCCTTCAAACTCCACCAGCGGCGCGCCTATGTGGAGTATGTCGCCCTCCTGCCCGCACAACCTGGCGATCACCCCCGCCACCGGCGAGGGCACATCCACCAGAGCCTTGGCGGTTTCTACCGACAGCAACACCTGATCGACACTCACCGTATCGCCGGCGCTCACCTTCCATTCGACTATCTCGGCCTCGGCCAAGCCTTCGCCCAGATCCGGTAATTTGAAAAATTTCATAGCCACTTCTCCATCAGCTGATGAGCCGCGTCCGCGATATCCTGCTCGGTGATGAGGTAATACTCTTCGTTGCGGTAGTAGGGCACGGCGGCATCCACCCCGGTGAGGCGCTTTGGCGGCGCTTTGAGGGAGGTCAACGCCTCCTCGGTCACCCGCGCCACTATCTCGGCGCCCACCCCGAAGCTGCCGCACGCCTCATGCACCACCAGCAGACGGCCCGTCTTGCGCACCGAGGCCAGAATGCTCTCCATGTCCAGCGGCTTGATGGTGGCAAGATCCAGCACTTCACACTGGATATCCTGCTCAGCCAGCAGGCTAGCCGCTCGCATCACCTCCTGGATGCAGGCCCCCCAGGCGACCACTGTGATGTCCCGTCCTGGCCGCAGGGTGAAGCAGACGTCCAGCGGCAGGCCGACACCGTCATCCACCACGTCCGACTTCATGGAGCGATAGATGCGATCAGGCTCGAAGAACATCACGGGATCCGGGTCGCGAATGGCCGAGAGCAGCAAGCCATAGGCCCGTCTCGGACTGGAGGGGATCACCACCCGCAGGCCCGGAATATGGGCAAACAGGGCCTCGACGCTTTCGCTGTGGTGCTCCGGCGAGTGGATACCGGCGCCATAGGGGGAGCGGTAAACGATGGGACAGGAGAGACGGCCACGGGTGCGGTTACGCATCCGCGCCGCCTGGCAGATGATCTGCTCCATGCCGGGGAAGATGAAGCCCTGAAACTGGAACTCGGCCACCGGCTTGAGCCCCTGGGTCGCCATGCCGACCGCTACCCCGGCGATCAGTCCCTCGGCCAGCGGCGTGTCGATCACCCGCTTGAAACCAAACTTGTCGCGCAGACCGACGGTGGCGCGAAACACCCCGCCGTTGACCCCCACGTCCTCACCGAGCACCACCACATCGGGGTCGTGCTCCATCTCATGATGCAGCGCCAGATTGATCGCCTCGAGCAGTGTCATTTCACTCATGCAGCCTCCCCGACGCGGCGTCATCAATCACCCCATTCCCATTGCATGTCATGTCATCCCGCCACGCTGGCTTGACGGCATCCTGCAGTATCATCACATCGATCATGAGCGTTCCTCCCCGGCGTGACGCTGCATGCCCTTGGCGATGATGCGCTGGCGCTGGCCGCGATAATCCTTGGGCAACTCGGCAAACTGATAGTCGAGCAGGGTTTCCGGTGCCTGCGGGGCCGTGCCTTCATAGGCAGCCACGGCGCGATCGACCTCCCGGCTCGCCTCGGCCAGCAGCGCCTGCTCCTGATGTTCGTCCCACCAGCCCTGTCCGGCCATGAACTGGCGCAGCCGCTTGACCGGCTCCCTGGCCCAGGCGGCTTCCACTTCGGCGGCATCGCGATAGCGGGTCGCATCGTCGGCCGTGGTGTGATCCCCCAGTCGATAGCTGATCGCCTCTATGAGGGTCGGGCCCTTGCCGGTGCGCGCCCGCTCCACGGCGATGCGGGTGGCATCATAGACGGCCACCACATCGTTGCCGTCGACCTGAATGCTGCGTACCCCGGCCCCTATCCCTTTCTGGGCCAGGGTGGGCGCACTCGACTGCAACTTGCGCGGCACCGAGATGGCCCACTGGTTGTTGTTGATGATCATCACCATGGGCAGATGCCAGACTCCGGCACAGTTGAGCCCCTCCAGAAAGTCGCCCTTGGAGGTGCCGCCGTCGCCTATGGTGACCACGGCGACGCGAGGCTGGTTGCGCAACTTGAAGGCCGCCGCTATGCCGGCGGCATGGGTGATCTGGGTGGCGATGGGCACGCAGATGGGCAGGTCCTCCGACAGCTCGCCATCGGCCTTGTAAAAGACACAGCCCCGTTCATCCCCGCCCCAATATTGCAGGTTTTTCTCCATGGGCACGCCCCGCACGTAGAGGGTGGGCATGTCCCGGTAGTAGGGCACATAGACATCCTGCGCCTGCATGGCGAGACCGACGCCTATCCCGACCGCCTCTGCTCCCAGATGGGAGGGAAAGGTGCCGAGTTTGCCGGTTCGCTGCAGCGCGATTGCTTTCTTGTCATAGCTGCGCACCATCACCATGTTGCGGTAGAAAGTGTGCAGTATCGCCTTGTCCAGCCAGGTCGGCAGTGTCGCGACCGGGCGCCCTTCCTCATCGAGGTAACGAAGGAAAGGGATGTCGACATGGGTCATAACTGGCTCCTTGCCGTTGTCAACGTCACCACCATGAGGTGACCCTTAGAATGTAAATAAGATGTTAACTAAAGAGCAATGTGATTTAACCAGGTAAGACCAGTAGAAACTTCTTTAATTTCAGAAAGACATTGAACTTTTCGGCTGAGCAGAGACGAAAAAGGGAGCCGCTTCGGGCTCCCTGTTCGGGCGGTTGCGGGATCAATCCCACGAGGATGAAGGGGCGCCACCAGCCGCACGGCGCGCTGGTGGAGGGCCCAAAAAGGGCTCAGCTCACTCCCACAAGCGGGTCGGCACCACCAGCAGCACGGTGCGCTGACCTATGGCCACATTGGCGTTGGGGAAGACCACAGCCTCCCGCGTCTTTTCTACCGTGTAGCGCAGCTCCCCATCCTCGGCCAGCACGAATCCCTGGGGAAACTCGGTGAAGTTGTCCACATCGCTGGCAAACAGGAAGCGAAACTGCTCCGAACGCTTGTTGATCACCCGGTCGATGGCAAAAATGGTGAAGTCATCCGCCTGCCAGGGCTCTAGCACCACCTCATCCTGGGTCACCAGCTCCTGCAACGCCTGACGGGTCTCGATGAAGCGGGTCATGTCGTTTTCACCAAACGGACGCACCTTGCCCAGCTCCACCGTGAAGGCATGGGCACCGTGGCTGTGCGAGCTGTAATAGCTGAAGGTGGTAGTGGGGCCGCTGGAGAGCAAAATGGTGCGTACCCCGCAGGCACCGAGGAACTGCACCTGCTCCTTGCAGTGCGGCAGCTCATGGGGGAAGGGGTAGACAGCAAACTTCTCGTGGCGCGAACCGCGAATGGCGGTGTGCAAGTCGTAGTGATAACGGGGTCGGGCCGGATCGGCAAAGAAGCGGCTCACATACTGCTCCAGGCGCATGGCGCGAATGCGCTCCTGATTGCACAGCCCCTCCCCCTTGCTGTGGGCACCGGAGAAGAGCCGGTTCATGTTCTCCTCCACCTCCCGCAACCCCAGGTTCATGGCGGCCGGGTTGCCAAACAGAAACAGCACCCGATGACGGGCGCTGAGCTCACCGCTGAGCAGCCGGGTCAGCAGCTGGTTGCAGATCTCGATGGGGGCGGTTTCATTACCGTGAATGCCGCAGGAGAGCACTATGTCCTTGCGCCCCCCCGGCCTATCATCGGCCCCTTTCGCGGGTTCCAGGCAGAGCACGCCTGTATCCCACACGCTCACCCGTGAGCCACCGGGCAGGTCAAATGTGAAGGGCTCAAGCTGCCACTCATGGCGACGAGTCAGGGCCAAAAAGTCATGCTGGGGAATCATCCATCTCACCCTTTTGTCAGGAACGCTATGGGCGGATTATACGCAACGCGAGAGGGCTTAAAATCAGTTTTTAAACAAATTCAAACAGTAAGGATACAAATGTGGCGACAGTTAATGACAAGTCGGCGGGCATGGGGTGAACGAGGGAGCGGCGAGAAGGGGAAATGAAGCGACAGGGACGAGAAAGTATCGGGCAATCATTCAAGCGCCGACGTCAGGCCGGTTGACACAGCAAGATCGGGATCAGCAGAAAAACGAGGCATCCATGCCCGGCTGATCAACCACGCCAGAACGGCTTGGTGGTCTCTTGATAGCGATCAGATTCGTTCAGGCCGATGTCCTTGAGCAGGTACTCGGGCAGCTCGGAGAGCTGGCGACGGCTGCGGCTGCGTTCCAGCCAGGTCAGCACTGTCATTTTGACGCGAGCAACCAGATTCGATTGGCTGGAATGCTGGTAACCGGTCTCGGTATAAGTCATGTTGGCCATGATGTGGCTCCTCTTGATGATGTCTGCGCGGGGTGCGAATTTGTTGCGCAAAGCTTAGTCAGGAGGGACGACCGACTCAATTGACGAATTTTGATACAAGACATTAGTAAAACTAATGGTGAATATCGTCAATCTGTAAAACCTAACAGATTGATTTTAAACTATTAAATAATCATTTTATTCCGTCTGAAAGACCGGCAGCATATTCTCCTGCATGGCGCACCTCTAACTATGCAGTTTCTTGTCTTGGCTATGCAGTCACGGGATCTCAAGGCGAGGCTGGCAACCTGGGGTTTACATCCAGTTGTTAATCAAGAGATCTTTTATTGATCCTTATTTAACAGATAGATACAAAATAAACACACTCAAATGGCTATCGCTTTTGACCCTCGCCAGGCGCACTGCGAAGGAGATGCTTGGCGCGCTTTCGGCATACTGGTATGGTTATTTATACAGTAGTTTAGCCACGTCTCTGCCAGCCCCTGTGGAGGGGGTGACAGGGGCGACCACAGGACACGCCGATGGACACATTTACCCCGACTGCCGCCCTGCGTCAACAGATGGACGCGCTCGAAGAGGCGTTGGCCCGCCTGGCCCGACAACTGGCGCAGCTCCCCTTGCTGGAGGCCCACGTTTATCCCCTCCCCGCCGTGCCCCAGGGGCAGGAGCACGAGCCCATCGAACAGATAGAGGTGGGTTATCTGGGCGGTGAGGAGGCGCTGGCGGCCACCCTGGCGGCCTACCGGGATCACAGTGCTCGCCCCGGCTGCTCCACCAAGGCCACCCACCGCCTGCCGGGCTGGCTGCGCTTTTCTGCCGCCAGTGCCAGCCAGCTGCGCCCGCTGATCGAAGAGATCAACACCCGCAAGCTCGCCTTCAAGGAACTGGTGCAACAGGCCGGTGGGCGGGATGAGAAGTTCGAGCTGGTGCACAGGGCCCTGCCCGGGGTGATCACCCTGCAGGTCTACCGCAAGCTGACCCTGCTGGAAGGAGAGCTGCATTCCCTCGGCTTTACCTGGGCCGACAAGCAGAGCATCAACCGCCTCAGCCGGGAGCAGGTGCTGGAGATGCTGGAGCGCAGCCGCCGCTACATTCCGGCGCTCTCCAACAACGAGGAGTGGAGCAAGATGGTGGATCAGGAGGTCTATGACCTTCGCCGCCTGCCTGCCGATGCCGAGCTCAGGATCCGGCGACCGGTCAAGACCCATCCCATGATCAACCTGCTCTGGCAGGACAGGGAACCCCGCAAGCAGCAGCTCAAGGCGAGCCTGCCCCTGCTGCTCTGCTCGGACACCCAGCCCGCCGTCACCCACCTTGGCCACTACCCGCCCAAGCTGCGGCAGGCGCGGCGGGATCGCAAGATTGGCGGTGAGCCCATCATAGAGCGGCTGCACCTCTACCTCTATCAGGGGTAGCTGCAAGCCGGCAGACTCCCCTTGCCCAGCCTCTGCAGATGGCGCGGCAAGATGCCAGCGGGCCTGGCTGAGCGGTCCGCCTCTTCGACAGGAGCTCCTGCACAGCCACAAACATAAACAAAGGGGGGATCGCCTGCCGGCGATCCCCCCTTGTGCACAACCTCCGCCTGATCAGCCCATCAGCAGGGCGCGCAGGCTCTCCACATCCAGCCCGCGCACTTCGGACTGGCCGCTCAGCAGGCCATCGGCCAGCGCGCGCTTCTCGTCATGCAGGGCGACTATCTTCTCCTCCACCGTCTGCTCGCACACCAGCCGATAAACCGTCACCGGCTGGGTCTGCCCCATGCGGTGGGCCCGATCGCTCGCCTGATCCTCCACCGCCGGGTTCCACCAGGGATCCAGGTGCAGCACTGTATCGGCCTGGGTCAGGTTGAGGCCCGTGCCCCCCGCCTTGAGGCTGATGAGGAACAGCGGCACCGGCTCGTGCCGGAAGCGCAGTATGGAGTCCTGGCGGGACTTCGCGGAGCAGCCGCCATCCAGATAGCAGTAATCCCACTTCTTCTGTTCAATGCGCGCACGCAGCAGGCTCAGCAGATCGACGAACTGGCTGAACACCAGTACCCGATGACCGTTGCCGATCGCCTCGTCCAGCAGGGCCATCGCCTCGTCCAGCTTGCTGCTGGTCTGGGACCACTCGGGCATCACCAGCTCGGGGGAGCAGCAGAGCCGACGCAGCCGGGTCAGGCCGCTCAGCACGTGCATCAGGGCGCGGCCATCGGCACTTTGCACCTGCTGCACCACCTCGCGCCGGGTTGCCTCATAGAGCTGGCGCTCCTCGGGGGAGAGGCTGATGTGATGAATGATCTCTGTCTTGTCCGGCAGCTCGGTCAGCACCTGCTGCTTGAGGCGGCGCAGTATGAAGGGGCTGATCACAGCCCGCAGCAGCGCCATGTGCTGGGGATCCTTCACCGCCTTGCCGAAGCGGCGCTTGAACTCGCCCAGGCTGCCGAGCAGACCCGGGTTGATAAAGGTAAACAGGCTCCACAGCTCCCCCAGGTGGTTCTCGATGGGGGTGCCGGAGAGCGCAAGGCGAAAATCCCCCTCAAGCTGGAACAGCAGCTTGGCACGCTGGGTGCCGGCATTCTTGATCTGCTGCGCCTCGTCCAGCACCATGCTCGACCAGCGGCGAGACTTGAGCGCCTCCGCCAGGCTGCCGAGCATGCCGTAGTTGATCAGGATCACCTGGCCGGCCCTGGCATCGCGGATCACCCCTTCCCGCTCGGAGGGGCTCTCGAACACCACCACCTCGAGTTCGGGGGCGAAGCGCGCCACCTCTTCCTGCCAGTTGGTGACCACTGACTTTGGCACCACCACCAGCGCCGGGCCCAGGTGCTGGCGCATGCGCAGCACTATGAGCGCCTGCAGGGTCTTGCCCAGACCCATGTCATCGGCCAGACAGGCGCCGAAGCCATGATGGGCCAGGGTCGCCAGCCAGCGTACCCCGTCCTTCTGATAATCCCGCAGCGGGGTCAACAGCTCGGCCGGACACTCCACCTCCTGCTGCCACTCCTGTTGCAGGGAGTGCCAGGCGTCATCCCCCTCAGTGGTGATGACGGAAAGCAGGCGGGTGAGCGGATAGGCCAGCTTGTTGTTGATGCGTTGCTCTTCATCCAGCATGGCGCCCAGCATGGTGAGCCGCTCCACCAGCTTGTCGCTCAGCATCAGGCTGGTTTTTTCATCGAGCTGGACGGTGCGCTGACCCGGCGTCATCTGGCGCAGGATCAGGCGCAGGTCGAGGATCTGGTGCTCATCGAGGGCCAGTGCCCCCTCCACCTGGAACCAGTCTTGGCGCCGCTCGATGCGCAGGCTCAGGGCCGCTTCATCCAGACTCTTGAGGCGGGCGCTGTCCTGGTGCCAGTGAATGACTACGCCGGCATCCACCAGCTCGGGCAGGGCGTTGACCAGTGCCAGCGCCTGCTCCCCCTGAAGTAGCCACTCACTGCCGGGCAGGCCGATGGGCAGCGAATTGCGCAGCTGCTGGGCCTGTACCTTCTCGGCGGCCAGGTCCCGCTGCCAGTAGTGATAATCCTTGATCCCCTGCCGCACTATGGCCTCCCCCTTGCCAAGGGGCAGTGGCGGCAACTCGCCCTGACGGGTCACCAGCCTGACCGCCAGCTGGCCATCCTGCCAATCCAGCTGGACCGAGGGAACGCCAGGCCAGGGTGCCAGTTCGGCATTGCCTGTCAGGCCGGCTACCTGGCTGTGCCAGGGCAGGCCCGGGATGGCATCCAGGGTACGCTGCAATTCGCTTAAGCCCTCGGCCGACAAGGGGGGAATGGATTCCAGCGCGGGCAGGCGATCGAGCAGCGCCTGGGGGGTGAGGATGAGCTGCCACAAGTCCTGCGCCAGCGGCAGTATGTGGGCCCCGCGCGCGGCGGCGGCCGGGCTCAGTACCGCGCCCATGCCCTGCTCCAGGGTGACGATCTGCAACAGGGGCGCACTGATCGCCAGTTGCAGCTTTTGTCCCTTGGCATTGAACAGGCGCGGATGGTTGGCCAGCGGTGCCCAGGCCTCTCGCGGCAAGTGGCCCATGACCCGGGGCAGGGTACGCACCAGCGCCCAGTCCTCTTCGTCGAGCAGGGCGGCATACTGGGTGGAGAGCAGCGCGGGATCGACCCGGCGACCGGCGGTCCACTCCCCCTTGGTGCTCTGCTTCTGGATCTTGCACTCCAGCTCGGGCCCTTCGGCATGCAGCAGCCACACCAGCCGCTCCTGTGCCTTGCGCACGCCGCTGGAGCGCCCCAGCCCCTGCAGCCAGTTGAGCCAGCTGGCCGAGGCGGGCGTCTTGTCCTCCCCGTCCTGTTCGTCAGTCTCTTCCTCCCCGTTGGCGGCGCGCAGCTGTTGCAGCGGTGCACGCTGCGCCCCCTGCCCCAGCAGGAGCCGCAGCAGATCCTGACAGAAGGCCATCAGCCTGTGATGGGGGTCGGCCTCCAGCACGTGGGAGAGATCCCACTTGTGCAGTATGGCAACCTGGGGGCTCTGCTCACCATGCCGGGCAAGGGCGCAGAGATCGAGCCAGAGATAACCCCAGTGCAACTCCTCCAGCGGCAGTTGCAGGGTATCGAACAGACCGACCGCCTGGCCGTGGCGATCGCCGGCCCACTGCCCCAGCAGATCCGCCAGCAGCGGAAACTGGTTGCCCAGGCTGCGCTGCCACTTCTTGCGCTGCTCGCTGGCGATCACGGGGTCGGCTTGTTGCAGCCAGCCGAGCCAGAGCAGGCCGCCGAACATCAGCGGCCACTGACCCTGACCACCTTGCGCCTGCCACTGCCCGAGGGCACCGAGCAACCGCTCGGCAAGAGGTTGTTCCGCCCCCTGCTCCGCCAACTGCTGCAAGGCGGGCCAGTGAGTGGTTACCTCGCCTGCCAGGTCGCCACAGAGCCATTGCCACTCGGATGCGAACCCCTCGCTCAGGCGGGTCAGCTCGGGGGCACAGGCGCTGGCGACCGATGCCAGCGGCCACTGCTCACCCGGTTCGGCATCGAGCAGGGTTTGCAGGGCGAAGTGCATCAGCATCAGTTGCTGCCATTGCGGGCTGGATCCCGGCAGCAGGCGATGGGCCTCGGGCACGTCGAGCAGGCTCAGCAGATCGGCCGCGAGGTAGTAAGTCGGCACCTGACCCTCCTCCCCAAGGCAGAGCTCGCGCACCAGGGCCTGGGCCATCTCCTGGCCGGTCACCGAGGGCACCCGTGCCCAGTTCGGCATGGGGCAGGCTCCCGAGCGCACCGCCAGGATCAGCGCCAGGGTTCCCTCTGCCGTCAGACTCCACTGCTGCTCCCCGCGCAGCCGCACCAGCCCCTGCAACTGCAACTGGCTCAGCTTGTCGATCAAGGCCCGCCCGAGCGGCTGCTGTGCTTGCAGTTGTTCTTGCAAATAGCGGGTACTGGCGGTGCGCTGCAACTGCAGCTCACTGAGCAGGGCATAACAATCGGAAGAGAGGGTGAACGCAGACATCAAGACTCACGGGCAGGTGCAAAAGCGGAATTTTAACGGGAAAGCGGCGGCGGCTCGACCCTTAACCGTGAAATAACTCAAAAAAAGCCGACTGGCTCATAGAACGCGGCGAGCAGGGGTGAGCGCCGAGGGATGGCAAGAGGCGGCAACCTCGGCGAAATGGCAATAAAAAAGGCGCCGCAGCGCCTCTTTGGGGGTAAACGTGCCGACGTGTCAGCCTTCCAGCTGCGCCAGACGGGCTTCCAGAGCCTGCAACTGTGACTTGAGGGTTTCGACCTCTTCCTCCAGCGCGCTCAACCTGTCCGCCGCCGGGGACGCATAGCTGCTGGCTGGGGATGCCTCGGCCAGCGCCTGCAGATCCACCTCGCCGCTGAACAGATGGGCATAGCGGGATTCACGCTTGCCCGGTTCACGGGGCAACTTGACCACATAGGGCCCCTGCTCAATCAGGGCGGCCAGCGCCGCATCCACCTGAGTGACATCATCGAAGCTGCACAGGCGGTTGGTACGAGAGCGCAGTTCGCCCGGTGTCTGCGGGCCGCGCAACAGCAACTCGCAGACGATGCCGAGCTCCTGCTCGCTGAACTTGAGAGTGCCGAACTCGGTATTGCAGAAACGGTGCTGGTAACGGGGCACCCGGGCGTTGAAACCGGCGGTGTTGACCACCAGACGCTTGCGGATCAGCTCATCGACCACGGCGCGGATATCCAGCTCACAGAGCTCCAGTACCGGCTCGCGGTTGCTCTTCTGGTTGCAGGCATTGACCAGGGCATTGAGGGAGAGGGGGTATTGATCCGGCGTGCAGATCTCTTTCTCGATCAGAGCGCCGATCACTCGGGCCTCCAATGGGCCTAGCACTAACTCCATTTCATACTCCCTTTCTAAAACAAGACGTTGAGGCCACTATCTTAGCCATGGCGCCTCTGCCGTCCAGCAGAGGCAACCATTTTTGCGAAGCCGTGAGGCGGTTGATGAAACATCGCACAACCTGGCCGCTCCACGACAGCCAATATCAGGAGGAGGGCTTGCGCTCAAGCGCCGTGGCCACTGAGCTGGCGGCCGAGCCGGTCAGCAAGGGATCACCCGGATAGAGCATCAGGGCCTGCGCTCGCAGCGCCCTTGCCTCCTCCTGCCGCCCCAGCGCGCCGAGCGCGAGCACCATGTTCGCGTAGATATTGGATCTGGGGGTGTGGCGCACAAAGGCCTGACCCCAGTCGAGATAAGCTTCAAGCTCCGCCTTGTTGTCGGCCTGCAAGCCCACCATGAGTCGCACCGAGTTCACGTCAAACTCCACCCGGGTCAACCAGGCCATGGGATTGACGATGTCGAGCAACAGGGTCGGCTCCTTGTAGCCGCCACGCTCATACTTGGTCACCACCCAGGCGGTATGAATGGCGGTAAGCATGAAGGGCACGACCAGCAGAGGAATCGTGATGGCCACGAAGCGCAGCAACAGCCAGGGGCGATAGACATATTCGCGCCAGCTGGCACGGCCCGAGGCCTGCAGCTCCTCCTCCACCTCCGCATCCAGTACATGGATCAGCAGCAGCAGGGCCCACCAGAGGGCGATGGCATGATAGAGCGGATACTCGGTCTGGGTGTGCAGCAGTATGGGGGTCACCAGCGCCAGCAGCGCCGCCCCCTTGACCCAACCGGCCTTGGTCAAGCGCCACAACAAAGCACCGCCCATCAGCGCCATGCCGATCATGGGGGCCAACCCCCCTTCCACCGCCCAGTAGAGAAACTCGTTGTGGGGGTGATCGAGGTTGTATTCAATCTGTACCATGGCCGGGTTCAGCGCCTTGTCGGCCATATAGTGGTGCAGAAAGGTGGTTTCAAAGCTGCCATAGCCCCAGCCAGCCCAGGGAGACTGGGCAATCAGCTTGGCGGCGTAGGGCCAGTAGATGGAACGCATGCCGCCGGACTGATAGGCCTCGAGCCCGCGTTTGACGCCGCTGATCCCGTATTGGGAGGCGATCCCCAGCCCGACACCGAGAGCAACCAGACCCAGTACCTGCGCCAGCCGTTGCTGACGATGCAATGCGGGCACGAGCAGGAGCAGCGCCAGCAGCCCTCCCAACTGCCCCACCCGGGATTGCAACCCCACCAACAACAGGCTGGCCGCCAGGATCACCCCATAACGCAGCCCTCGTAGCCAGGCATTGGCATTGCCGCGCAGCTCCAGCCAGGTGGCCAGCGCAAGCCCGGTCGCCATGAAGGTCGCCATCACATTGGGTTGCTGAAAGATGCCGTAGGGGCGATTGACCCGGGTGTCATAACCGAGCCAGTTGCCGGGGGTCAGCAGGTAGTACTGCACCAAGCCAAGCAGCGCCTCTATGGCTACAGCCCCCAACAGCAAATAGAGCAGCTTGTCACGGGCCTGACGAGCCAGCTGCCATTGGTACAGACAAAATAGAAACAGCAGACCGGCAAACAGCCCCAACAGCCGGGGAATGGCATAGTCTTTGAATTCGAAACCGGGATAGGCCATGGGCAGCAACAGCAAGCATCCACCGAGCCATAGCCAGGCCTGCAATGGCGAGAACACCAGTCGCTGTTGCAGCGTCACCTGCCACAACCCCAGGCCTATGACGAGGCTGGCAAAGATCCAGCCCCAGGCATTGAACGGCAGATAGAGCCCGGCCCCGCCGGGGTTGTGCATGAAGAAATGCATGGCCAATAACAGATAGAAAAAGCAAACGCCCCAGAAGCTGAATGAGACTTTTGTCATGTCGTATGCTCCTGATATGTAAGGTTGCAGTAAGTACCATCCAAAACCCAAGATAAAAATAAAGGAGGGCTATGCCTCCTTTATTTCAAATCCCTTGCCGGCGATACTTGAATGAATGTCTGATCAATACCAACCCGGCCCCAAAAATACCACCTAACAGAGTAGATAGGATGATGATGAGAGGCCTGCGTGGTTTATCTCTTGAAATAGGTTCATCTGGAGATGAAAGATATGAAAATGATTGAAACAATACATTTTTAATATCAAGGGATTTCAAGCTATTAATCTGCAACCGTAATGAGCTTAACTCTGGATTCATGACTTCTGGATCCTTCATTGAACGTAGCACTTCCAGTTTTTCCGCTAACGCCTTGGAGCCTAGCTCAATATAAAATACGTCACGGTTATTCAAGTTCTCAACCGGCTTATCTAATCCAGCGGCCTTACTGATCTTCAGGCTATATCCGGTTCTGATAATTTCATCTTTTTGTCTCTGTAAAGTATCAGCAACCACACTCTTATATTGAGCATCCAGTGTCTTTATTCTATTTTGCCAGATGCTATACAGCTCATTATTCTTGGCCTCCACTTGCTTGGCTTGAATGAATGCAATATATTTTTCAAGCCAGAGCTTGGCTTCGCCTGAGGTTGCACCTGAGAACGAGAGTGTGACTTCATCACTTAGCTTATCCAAAGCTCTGGCATCAATATTTTTCGTCAGTTTTTTCAACTGTACTTTCTGATTTTGAGCTGAATCATTTTGTTGTAGGTTTTGAGACGTATCAACAATACCTTCACTAATTAAGAAGTTTACTTTGTTATCAGCGCTATTAAAACTCTTGATAAAATCTTTAAAGATGACTTCTTTTTCAAAAGAGGAAAGGCTTTTAGGTTCAATATTATTATTTACAAGCTTATTGACTACAAGTCGTAGGTGATTAATCTCTTTTGAGGCTGGCTGATCAATCAAGGCTTGACTAGTCCATACTTGTACAGCTGTATATGCATATATAACCCCTAATATACATGACACCAATGTGATTAGAAATATAGTTATTTTGTTTTTCCATAAAACCAAGATTATCGCATTCAAGTCCAGCGAGACAGAAGCATTCAAAGTCTCTCGCTCTGGATGTGAGACTGAAGTCATAAGTCATTCTCTCATATAATATACTTTAAAGAATCCATCTCATGTGAAATTATATTTATACACATGAATGTGTCATCAGCTGATAATTATCGAGCACCAAAACCGGTCAAAATAGTTCGTATGGTTTTAAACACAATAAGTACATCCAACCATAATGAAAAGTGCTTGATATAATAAAAGTCATGTTCAATTTTAATTCTTGTATCATCCGCATCAGCAGCATACCCATGTACTACCTGAGCCCATCCACTGATGCCTGGCCGCACTATGTGCCGATACATATAAAATGGGATCTCCCGATCGAATTGATCAACGAACGTCCTCTGCTCTGGTCTGGGACCTATTAGACTCATATCACCTTTTAATACATTGAAAAACTGTGGTAGTTCATCAATCCTTAATTTTCTAATTATTTTTCCTACACGTGTAACGCGCATGTCATCACTCTGTGCAAACTGGGCACCATTTTTCTCAGAATCACGACACATGCTTCTAAATTTATAAATGCAAAAGTCTTTATTACCCATTCCAACACGATTCTGCAAAAACAAGATCGATCCAGGACTTTCCAATTTTATTAGAATTGCCGTGATCAGCATTACTGGAGAGAGAGCCGGGATTGCTATAAGTGCAATAATAATATCAAAACAACGTTTTATTGGGGTATACATGGGCGAAGGCAACAGAGAACCCAGCTGATTCTCATGCATATGATCTATCTTCACTCTACCAGTCAAACTCTCACTAATTTGCTTGATATGGTAAACTGGAATGTGCGCCAGTGCACAACGCGCCAGAAAACGCTCCCAATCACCAGCCAAACTATTATCATGGAGATCAGCCACTACCGCATCATACCGGATCGCCCCCAAGTCCGGATGCTCTAGGATCCGCCATTCGGCTGCATTGTTTTTTAGCAATGAATGATAATCACCAAATGGTAGCAATGCATACTTTGGTATTCTATATCTACGGCCAATAAAATAGACAGCCCAGCAACACAATAGCGCTAATATATATGATTCAAATAAAACTTGCCGACTATATTCCAAGCGAATAAAAAACAACATGCCAACGAGAACGCCATATACACCCGTAACTGTTGGAATCATATATGAGACAGGGCTGGCACCAGGATAACGAAGTATTCGGTGCAAAATAATCCCTGTCAAGATGAAGGCAAGAAATGCACCAGCAAGTGTATTTATTCGTACAGAATCAAGATGTTCCCAAAATCCCCATCCCCAACGCTCAAGACCGGGAATCAATACAGAGAAGAAAGCTCCCATCAAAAAGAGGGCAGGAGAGCTGAAAAAAAACCTTTCATACCAACGGGAATGGCGTCTTTGATAGCTTATAATAGTCACATTAGTCCCCAGATCTCTAAAATTTAACTATTTTCTTAAAAAAACACGATATATTTTTTTTCTAAACTCGCCAGGTAGTAATCTGATTGGAAGCCTAATCACTAAATTTCTTATAAACTCAAAACATGATATGAAGCCTATGTCATAAAAACGTTTCTGAACAGATATTTCTGAAAGTGCATACTTCACCCCACCTCTACGTACCTCCATCCCATTTCCTGTCCTGGCATAAACAAGAACCTCGGGGATGTTCAACACAATAAAACCTTTAGTTATCATTCTGACCCATAGGGCATAATCTTCATATAAGTAATCATCTTGGTAGCCACCTGCCGCCATAACAGCCGATCTTCTAAAAGCAACTGACATATGATTCATTGGATTACGGTACTTTGCATAACTCCTGATCTCATCATAAAGACAAGGTACAGTCTTTATTGCATGGCATTGTTCAATGCGTTCATCAAACTCGGCAACATAGGCCCCCAATAATTTTATATCTGGGCTTTTTTTAAAATGTGAAATTTGAATTTCAAACCTATTAGGAGTGCAGATATCATCTGTGTCCATTCTAAATACGATATCATTACTACATATATCAAGGCCTTTATTTAGAGCTTGACCAAGACCAATATTTTTCTCTAATGGCAAAGTAATAATTGGTAATTTATTACTCCATTTGGCAACAACAAGATTTAACTCATTAGTTATGGGGCCATCATAAACAAGTATAATTTCATTTGCCTGGACTGTTTGATTGAATAAGCTATCTAAACATTGATCCAAAAAATATGGGTTTTCTTTAAAGTATAGAGACATCAAAACGCTAAAAGACATGATAGACCCGAATAGTAAAATAATTAATGTTTAGCATTATCTTTGCTGATATTTTATCATACACCTACTTGAAAAAATCTCGAATACCATTTATAAAGAATTGTCTTCGCTTCTTGCTCTCTTGATAAAAAAATGAAAAGATCAAGAATCTAAGCGGGAACAAACAGCATTGGGATATTTTCCATCGAAGTGGTACATAACTCAACGTTAGCATTTTTAATAAGTTTCTAGTCTGAAAGTAGTGTCTTATCGGCGATGGTATTCCCAGCTTGAATAGCTTGAAATCTAATACCCCCTCCCCCAGATGATGAGAAAATTCAACTGAAGAGTCAATGACGATGGAATAACCCATTCCACGAGCACGCCAGCCCCATTCATAATCAACATAGTCGATAAATAGATCAGCATCAAAGACACCCACATCAGTGAATGTTTTTACAGCTGTAACTGAGCACGAGCTCATAAGATTTTCTGCAAAGAAAAATCTCTCTTGACCAGGAATATTTTTCTTTGAATCTAATCCACCAGTTTGATCAGGCATTGCACATAATGCAGATATCTTGTGCCCAAAACTATCTAAATATTTATAACTGGCTAGCAATTCCTTTATTTTAAAAAAGGAAATAGTACTATCGTCATCTATAAATATGACATATTCATATTCATTACTTTCAGCGAATTTGATACCTATATTCTGGGCGGCAGCTATTCCTATATTACCACCATTATGCCAGTAAAAAATATTGGCAATTTTTATCTCATCTAATGAGAGTTTTTCTGCACTATTATCAGAAATAAATACATCCATGTTTTCTGATATCTTAATGACATTATCAAACACTAGATGCCAATCTGGCTCATAGGTGACGACAATAGACAGAATTTGCTTCCTTGAATGAGTCATATGTTATCCTGCTTGATCTTTCCCATATAAGGACACAAAATAAATTTTATGCATTTTTCAAACTGAAGAGCAAACAATGGAAATAGCATGAATAAAATGAATCCTAATAAGAATCTTCCGTATAGCAAATCTGTAATATTGTTAGCCAGAGGTAATGTTTGAGTCATTACAAAAATCGCTGGATAAAAAATCGCTTTGTTCACCCTCATTAACCAAGTGCTAATAATACAGAGCAATATTGTATTAACTGCCACCGTTAAAATAACAACTCCCATAGAATAATCACCAAATATCGCTTTAGCTTCACCAATCAAGAACGATGTTGCATTAACCCATGAGGCATTTGCATCAGGAAATACATGCCTTATGATGTCACTCAATGGATCTACTTGTTTGATATCTAGTAGGCTTGCAAACGGTAACCCCCAATATAAATAAGTATCACTTGGCTTTGAAAAATTATATACCCAGAACATACCATCAGCTTGAGCGACAAAAAGACGATTCAATATCGCATCAAAAAAATATGATGAGTCACCACCGAAATCAAAAGAAATATAAAATAGAAAACTAATTATAAGAAGAGTGAACAGACCGCCAACAATAATACTCTTTATTTTTCCATAGCGAGCCCAGTATAACCAGAACGAGCCTATTACCATCATAACAAGAGGACCTTTCTGCAGATCATACAATATACATAATGAGGTAATGAAAAAAGAAATAAATACTAATTTTTTAGTACAAGTTTTGTTCAAGAATGCAATCAAACAGCTATAGTAAGCATACAACGGAAAATACTTAATAAAGAAGTTTATGATTGGAAGTGATATCCCATCTTCACCACGCAATATGCTAGCCTTCTGGATTTCTGCATCAACGACATTACCACTGATAGCAGTGAAAAGCGGTATATTTTTTGTAAAAACAATCTTTGCAATTAGAATTAGGAATACCAAGATAATGCTAGAAACTAAATACAGTCCACGGTCATTTGAAACCGGTGTAAACTCATAGCGACAACCACCGATCAGAAAGGAAATAGATATTGAAATAAATAGTGCAATAATAACTATAAAATAGTCTATAAGCACCTTGCTTTTTACACTCTCGGATACAAGGCTACACGTTATAGACCCAAGGCAATCCGAACCATAGCTTATGATAAGTACGCCGGGGAGAGTCAGTATTAAAATTTGAAATGCTATGACAAATCCGATCGGATGGGCTGAATATCCAAAAATAGGCCATGTTTTATAATGGCTTAAAGATGCAAATACTAATGCTATGAAAAAAACCATGAATTCCATTATGATTGCTCTATTCAGTCTACGCTAACAATTAACGTGAGATATTATTTTTTCATAATTTTTCTAACAAGAAAAACGAGCACGCTCTTTATAAAAACCAACGGATGTGTTTTAATCATAATGGTAATTAGCTTAGAATCCTTTACAGCCAGAGATAACATTTCACTGGGGAATATATCTAAATCCTGTTTCTCTAAGAAGTGCTCATTCCCACTCCACCCTTCATATGACTCGAGAAGATTGCTAGAACATGCCATATGGCGGATCACATTCAGAAAACGCTCCCTTACATTGTAAAAGGAATGAACAGCTTCTATTCTCTCCATTGTCATCTTTAGATTATTAATGCTAACCCCAGAGTGTCCGACTTTACGCTTATTTTCCTCCAAGGGAGTATAACCTTGGAGCGGGCTTTCAATGCCAGTGCAATAAACGCCATTTAAACACTGCTCAACAAATGCAGTCCCACCAGGCATCGGGTGACTATCAATATATAAGTCACAATCCTTCGTCAAAGATAAATATTCAGAATATGGTAAGGATTTTATTATTTTCAAACGTTTTAGGTTTTTAATTTTCACTGGCCACCACCAATAATCAGTGTAGAAATTAACACCGATTATATAGATAATAGCATGTGGATAATCCACCAATAACGCTGATATTGTAGGGAATATAGAAACACCTTTTATTGGTTTGAACTTTGCACCTGAAGCCGCAGAAACTATTTTCTTTATCTCATTTTTTGACTGTGGATATCTTATATTCTCACTATTAAATTTTGTATTTTTATCTAACGGGATGCCTAAGAATGAAGTAGGGCAGGTAATTCCTCTAAGCTTATCTATTTTCCGCCCAAAATTGCTGATTTCAAACCATATATCAGCAACAGTTACACCTACATTGAAAACATGGTCTGCATGATTTATAAAGAAACACTTAAGATCCGGATTTTTCTTCTTGGCTAATCCACATGACAATACAGATATTATATCATCTGGATGAATATTTAAGATCAACTTATTATACTTTGCATATATATCTGAGATATGATCTATCTTGTTCAAGGCTGATAATGAACTGGGTATTGTAATTACGCTGGAAAAGAAAGATGACATTCTATTTTTTTCTCGATCACCTGAACGCCGAGTGATCAATAAATCCACTTCTTCATCCAACATTTCGGAGAGGCGCTCCATCAACCTGGTATGTCCGCCAGCAAGATATGGTTCACTAATAACAAACAATATATCATTACTTTTATTGTGAACACATCCTGATGAACCGATGGAATCTATTACCTTAAATCGAAGGTATGTTTCTATATCGGGAAAACTATAAACCCCAACATTATTTGACCACAGCAACTTGGCCAACACTTCTGCCAAGGAAATTGCATATTCAAGATCATCAGTAGAAGTAATCTTATTTTTAAACTCTAAAATTATTTTACTGCATGAAGAATTCATTCAACTGCCTTATTTAGCTATTTTATTAAAATTTATGACAAAAAATAAAAAATATAATGCATAATTTAAGGCATATGCGATGTTGACGCCGTTAACTCCAACGCTAACAATAAATAACCAAGATAGAAGCACAAATGACAGCGAAAATATTATTTCTGTACTAACAAACCATTTCACTGCACCACGAGATAACATAGGATATGCAACAAGCCAGCTTGCAATCTTTATTACATCACCAACGAGTTGAATAGAAAAAAGTTCACGTGCAGGTGAAAAACTTGATGTAAATAAAAGAGATATTGCTATATCTCTAAAGAGATAAACCCCCCCCGCACTAATAGCAACCAGTGGCATAATAATTCTAGCTGTACCAATAATTTCAGCCTTGATGGCTGCCACGTTATTTAGTGACGACAATCTAGGTAAATAGTAAGTACCAAGAGCCATAGTAATTACAGCTAAATATGCTTCCGATATTTTCCACACAGCCTGCCAATAACCAGCAACCTCCCAACCAACATTAGCCACCAGAATGTTTCTAATTAAAATCAACGCTACAGGGGCTGTCAGAGCAGACGTCACGGCCATCAGCACATAACCGCCTATCGCCTTGCGGTGTGCATGCTCAGTTTTACCCCACCAGTAACGTGCTTTAAACCAAGGTTGCCGCAGGGATATAATTAGCATAACCAGGCCTGAAATGCTGCTATTTATAGCAGCAGCGATTAATGCGCCATGTAGATTGGACTGCAGTATCAATCCGATCATGACTACAGTCGCCACACATACTGAAATCATGCCCGCCATGACGTAACGCCGATACTGCTGCTGACCATTAATAACTGAAGCTATTAATGTATTCGCTGCGGAAAAGGGAAGTACACAACAAGATATAACGACTAACCAAATATAATCAGGATTACCGAAAAGCCATATAGACAGGGGCTTAGCCAGTAAAAAACCTAATGGAATGACTACACATAATAATATACCAATCCACTGAATGGCAGCCTTCCACCAAGGTGCACATGCCTCATAACCATTAGCTTGATGTTCTGCGGTAAACCGCACAACGCCATTTCCTGCGGGAGCAGTAACCAGACCATTTAACATGCCCACCATGCTTTGAACTTGTCCCAGCATAGCCATACCGGTGGGGCCGGTATACACGGCCACCACCTTGGCAATAATAAACCCAGCAACCATTCTCAGCAGGGTTAACAATGCTGTAAATGCTGTTACTGTTAACAAACGTCTCATTCAGTAAATCCATTCACCGCAGCAATGACTCGAGTCACAGCCTCTTCAGACATTGTGGGATCCATCGGCAGAGATAAAACTTGCCTATGTAACAGCTCTGTCACCGGTAACGTCATATGGTTAAATGTGTTATATGCTTTTTGCTTGTGAGGTGGTATGGGATAATGAATAAGGGTTTGGATATCACAGGACTGTAAATGTGATTGTAGTGCCTCACGAGTAGCACTTTGGACGACAAAAAGATGCCATACATGACTTTCTGGATTATCAAAAATAGGTAATTGAACTGCTGGATGAGTAATTTCAGTACAGTAACGTGCAGCGATTTCTTGGCGCCGTTTGGTATCGCTCTCCAGATAACCAAGCTTTACCCTTAGCATGGCTGCCTGAATTTCATCCAAACGGCTATTTACCCCTTGATATAGATTTTCATATTTTTTATGGGAACCATAGTTACGCAATGCACATACAACCTCAGCTAAAGAGTCATCATTGGTAGCAATGGCACCAGCATCCCCCAAGGCGCCCAAGTTTTTACCCGGGTAGAAGCTGAATGCGGCTGCATCACCCCAGTTACCGGCCTTACGCCCATCAATCATGGCTCCATGGGCTTGGGCGCAATCTTCGAGCACCAGCAGATTATGCTCTTTCGCAATATTCATAATCTCACGCATTGGAGAAAGCTGGCCATAAAGATGGACTGGCAAAATGGCTTTAGTTTTTTTCGTAATAGCCGCACGGACTATTTCTGGACATAAATTGTAAGTGTTTGGATTAGGTTCAACTAATACTGGAATCAAGTCATTCTGAGTGATGGCGAGAACAGATGCAATATAGGTATTTGCCTGAACAATAACTTCATCACCGGCCTTCAACTTACCCTGCTCTTTCCAAGCATCCAGAACGAGAATAAGTGCATCCAAGCCATTTGCGACGCCCAGAACATGTTTTACGCCACAGTAGTCTGAAAACTCGGTTTCAAACTGAGAGAGTTCATTACCCATAATATACCAACCAGAATCGATGACACGAGCACATGCCTCTTTCAATTCTTGCTGATAACGAGAGTTCACATTTTTAAGATCGAGGAAGTTAATCATTTTTCTCACTCTGGAATATAAATTTCTGCAACACCAGTAATTACTTTTGATTTTCCTACTTTGCAATAGGTATCAAAAAAAACTCTGCGCTTATCTATATCAATGGACGTGACTTCTACTGTGGCGGTAACAGTATCGCCAATATATACAGGCTTTCTAAATTTCAAGCTTTGCGCAACGTACACACACCCCTGACCGGGCAATTTAGTACCAAATAGTGCAGAAAAAAAGCTAGAACTTAACATTCCATGCGCAATTCGCTTGCCAAATCTAGATTCTTTTGCGTATTCGTCATCCATATGTACTGGGTTTTTATCCCCAGATATCCCTGAAAAATCTTTTACATCGGCATCGGTAATCGTTTGAGAGTATGACTCACTCATACCTATTTTAATTTCTTCTAATTTATACATCTTGTGAAAACTCCTTCACCCACTGTTGAACCACATCCTCAGGATAACCACGAGTAAAATGAGTTCTCCATGGATAAGCCGGTTTTCTGGAGCCATCCTTTAACTTTAATTTAGATGTAGCACCAACTGCTTTTGCCGGAGTTCCTGCGTAAATAGTATCAACTTCAGTTATCCCAGAAAGAGATGAATGAGCACCGATCAAACAACCTTCCGCAATATAAGCACCTGGCAAGATAACTGACATTGTTGCAATAACTGCATAGTCACTCACTGTCACGCCTTGCATTACATTGCTTGGCGGATGGGGATCATTAGTGAGCACAACATATGGAAATATCCATACAAAATTACCAATTTTACTATGCTGACCTATATGTACATTACTGTGTGTTCTAACATAGTCACCGATATGACAATGACCTTGAATATCAGAAAGAGTACCTATTTGCAGGTTTTTTCCAGCAATGGTTTTCTCGCGAACAGTCACTCGATGACCAGTCACTAATGCTGGTCCAAAAACAGACCCTTCATAGAATATACTATGAGAACGAATATGCGATTTTTTGCCTATATGTAGTCGCTCACCACCAGATAGACTATTACTAACCCCGATCTCACAAAATGCCTCAATGATAGTGTCATCTTCGATCAAAACATTATCATAAATAATTGTGTATGCGCCGATTGTAACATTGTTACCAAGCACGGCCTTATCAGAAATAATAGATGTTGGGTGAATCATTTCTTTGATGCCTCTATAAACACCTGATAATCTCGTACATAATCATTTTCATCATATAGCTGGTCTGCCAGGACCATCAGTACACAGTCATCAGAAAAATCATACATTTCGCGCCACATAAATGACTCAATAAGAAGTCCCTGAGCCGGATTATCCAGTAAGATCTCAACTCGCTCACGACCATCATCAAGCAAAAAGCGACAAGACCCACGGACTGCTATTGCAACCTGTTTCAACGTCCGATGGGCGTGAAAGCCACGTCTCACCCCTTGGTTTGTCTTGAACATGTAATAAACACGTTTGATCTCAAAGGGAATATTTTTTCCCTCTTCCAGTGCTACTAATGAACCACGTTCATCGCCATGTGTTTGCAGCGGGATTAATTTCACTTGCATAGATTCATTGCCTCAACATAGCTTGATAGTGGCAGTGCTACCTGATCTTTTTTCGATAACTTTATATTTGATACTGGCCATGAAATATTTAAATCAGTGTCATTCCAACTAATAGCACCCTCGCTTTCAGGATGATAATAATCTGTTGTTTTATACAAAAACTCTGCTGTTTCGCTTAAAGTTACAAAGCCATGAGCAAACCCTGCCGGTATCCATAACTGTCTTTTATTTTCGGCTGATAGGTGCACACCAACCCACTGCCCAAAACTTGAGGAACCAAGACGGATATCTACCGCGACATCAAATACTTCACCGGAAATACAACGTACCAGTTTACCTTGAGCATGGGGAGCAGCCTGATAATGCAACCCACGCAAAACGCCTTGACTCGATTTGGAGTGATTATCTTGTACAAATGTGACTGGATACCCTACAGCCTTCTCAAACTGTAGATGGTTGAAACTTTCAAAGAAAAAGCCACGCTCATCGCCAAACACCTTAGGTTCAAAGAGCAAAACCTCAGGAATTTCAGTTTGAATACCCTTCATGGACATTATTTCCCTTTGATCATCTTGAGCAAGTACTGACCGTATGCATTTTTGGCAAGCGGCGCAGCCAAATTCCTGATCTGTTCCGCGTCAATAAACCCTTTTCGATAGGCAATTTCTTCCGGGCAAGAAACCTTTAATCCCTGCCTGGTTTCAATGGTCTGAATAAAGTTGCTCGCCTCAATCAGGCTCTCATGAGTACCGGTGTCGAGCCAGGCATAACCACGACCCATCATGGCTACCGACAGATTACCTTGTTCAAGATAGATGCGGTTAACGTCTGTGATTTCCAGTTCACCACGTGGAGATGGTTTCAGACTCTTGGCTATCTTCACCACGCTGTTGTCATAGAAATAGAGGCCAGTCACAGCATAGTTACTCTTCGGCTCTTGCGGTTTTTCTTCCAGAGAAATGGCAAGCCCATCATCATCAAATTCCACTACACCATAACGCTCTGGATCATGAACGTGATAGGCAAACACGGTGGCGCCACTGGATTTGGCCGCCGCGCCTTCCAGCTGTTTCTGCAAATCGTGACCGTAGAAGATGTTGTCACCCAGCACCAACGCACAGTCGTCGTTACCGATAAACTCTTCACCCAGAATAAAGGCTTGGGCCAATCCATCCGGGCTTGGTTGCACCTTGTATTGCAGGTTCAAACCCCATTGGCTGCCATCACCCAGCAGTTGTTCAAAACGGGGAGTATCTTGCGGTGTACTGATGATCAAGATATCGCGGATCCCTGCCAGCATCAGGGTGCTGAGCGGGTAATAGATCATCGGCTTGTCATAGATGGGCAGCAGTTGCTTGCTGACAGCCATGGTGACGGGGTAGAGACGAGTGCCTGACCCACCGGCCAGAATAATACCTTTACGTTTTATCATCATGCTTCATTTCTTATAATTGAATGATGTCACCATCAAAAAGAGTGTGTCCAAACGCCACTCAGTTTGCATTTTATCCCTGTCGGCCGGCGATGTATTGATTAACACCGCTGGCCATCATATTTATTTGCCGAGGATCTCGGTTAGCATTCGCTCGACGCCCACTGTCCAGTCCGGCAGTACCAGATCAAAGGTACGCTGAAACTTGCTGGTATTGAGGCGCGAGTTATGGGGCCGTCTGGCTGGGGTCGGGAAGGCACTGGTCGGCACCGCATTGAGTTGCGTGACCGCCAGTTCAATCCCTGCCTCTCGGGCTTTGGCAAACACCCGCTGGGCATAATCAAACCAGGTGGTGGTGCCAGAGGCGATCAGATGGTAGAGCCCAGCGACTTCCGGCTTGCGTTGCGCAACCCGAATGGCATGGGCCGTACAATCAGCCAGTAACTCGGCGCCGGTCGGCGCACCAAACTGGTCATTGATGACCGACATCTCGCTGCGCTCCTTGCCAACGCGTAGCATGGTCTTGGCGAAGTTAGCGCCGCGGGCGGCGTAGACCCAGCTGGTCCGGAAGATAAGATGGCGAGTACAAAGCGCTGCCGCCTGTTCCCCCGCCAGCTTGGTCTCACCATAGACGTTGAGCGGTGCAGTCTGATCACTCTCGAGCCAGGGACGCTCACCACTGCCATCGAATACGTAGTCGGTAGAGTAGTGCACCAGCCAGGCACCCAAGGCCTCGGCTTCTTTGGCGATGGCGGCCACACTGGTAGCATTAAGCAGTTCGGCAAACTCCCGCTCACTCTCCGCCTTGTCGACTGCCGTATGGGCAGCCGCATTGACAATCACATCCGGCTTGACCAGCCGTACCGTTTCAGCCACGCCCGCCGGATTGCTGAAATCGCCACAATAATCCGCAGAATCAAAATCGACGGCGGTAATATGCCCCAGCGGAGCCAGTGCACGCTGCAGCTCCCAACCTACCTGGCCATTTTTACCAAACAGCAGGATATGCATCAGGCACGTTCCCCGTAGTTCTGTTCAATCCAGGATTGGTAAGCACCACTCTTGACGTTGTTCACCCACTGCTGGTTATCCAGATACCACTGTACCGTCTTGCGGATACCGGATTCGAAGGTCTCTTGCGGCTGCCAATCAAGCTCGGCACTCATCTTGCTGGCATCGATGGCATAGCGGCGATCGTGACCGGGACGATCCGCCACATAGGTGATTTGATCGCGATAAGACCCGGCCTTGGGCACCATATCATCGAGCAGATCACACACGGTATGCACCACGTCCAGGTTCTGCTTCTCGTTGTGACCGCCAATGTTATAGGTCTCCCCCACCACACCGGTGGTCACCACCTTGTAGAGTGCGCGCGCGTGATCTTCCACATAGAGCCAGTCACGGATCTGGTCGCCCTTGCCATAGACAGGCAGCGGCTTGCCATCTAGGGCGTTGAGGATCACCAGCGGGATCAACTTCTCGGGGAAGTGATAAGGGCCGTAGTTGTTGGAGCAGTTGGTGACTATGGTCGGCAGACCGTAAGTACGGCGCCAGGCGCGCACCAGGTGGTCGCTGGATGCCTTGGAGGCAGAATAGGGACTGCTGGGGGCATAGGGGGTGGTTTCGGTAAAGAGCGGCAGCGCCTCACCGGCACTCACCTCATCCGGGTGGGGTAGATCGCCATACACCTCATCGGTGGAGATATGATGGAAGCGGAAAGCCGCTTTGCGCGTCTCGTCCAGATCGTTCCAATAGGCGCGGGCGGCTTCCAGCAACACATAGGTGCCGACGATATTGGTCTCGATGAAATCAGCGGGCCCTGTGATGGAGCGATCGACATGGCTCTCGGCCGCCAGGTGCATCACGGCATCCGGTTGATGCAGAGCAAACACCCGATCCAGTTCGCCACGGTTGCAGATATCCACCTGTTCAAAGGCATAGCGAGCACTCGCTGCCACATCAGCCAGCGATTCCAGGTTACCTGCATAAGTGAGTTTATCGAGGTTGATGACTGAATCCTGGGTATGCCCAATGATATGACGAACAACCGCCGAGCCGATAAAGCCAGCGCCACCAGTGACAAGGATTTTCATAGGTATGCTCTTGAAAATTAATAGAAAAAATTGTTTTTTTCAGCTAGCGAAAAAAAGGATGAAGGCAAAACTGAGTCTGTCCGACAGGCAGATATCTCACGTTAATCAGGAAAATCACATTGGCTACCGCCCCTGAGTTACAGCCCCCAGTTTGCTGCTTTTAACCAGATTGTGTCTGCTGTTGGCCATGATGCCCTCCAGCGTGGGATAAGTCTGCCACCGTCCCTGATGACAAGATCTCGATTTGTTTTACAAATTCAGTCTGGCGGTCTTGCCAGAAGCAGCCGTGCAATATCACAGTACCACTAGGGCAAAGTCTGGATTCTAGCGCCTTTCCCGGCAGCTTGAACAGTCAAAACAGCACTCCTAAAAGTGTCGGATCTGCCATCTGTTCGTTAATCAACCAGGGTGAACCCTGGTAGGAAATGTCCTGCTTCAGCCTACAGATCGGATTCATAAGTTACCCACCTTAGCCTTGGTCCCATCAATACTGAAGTAAAACTAATGGCAAACGGAACGTTAGCACTAATTCAGGTCATGATGTCGATCCGTACCTCGGGGTTTATGGCAAGTGTGCCATCGTTTTTACAGTAACGACTACAGATCCATTTACCTTGCTTGCCGGCGTTCCTGCCCACTCGGCACTTGGCAGCGGCAACACCCGCACGACGTATTATGTCATCAAGGTTTCATATGTGTATGTTTTTGCTGAAAACAAACAGGGCGAACCGGATGGTTCGCCCTGTGGCTATACGATAACGCAAGCTAGGAGGTGATGGCTACTGCTGCTGAACACTCGCCGTCGTGCTTGCGTCAGGGGCTTGCCAACCACCACCCACGGCCTTGTAAAGCGCCACCTGGTTGGTCAGCTGGGCCAGACGGGTGCTAATCAGTCCCTGCTTGGCACTGAACAACGAACGCTGGGCATCGAGCCTGGTCAGGTAGCTGTCCACTCCTTGCTCATAGCGGAACTCCGCCAGCTTGAAGTAGGTCTGGTTAGCCTCGACCAGTGCCTGCTGCGCCTGCAACTGCTGCTGGTAGTCAGCCTGGGTGCCGAGCGTATCCGCAACCTCCTTGAAGGCGGTCTGGATGCTCTTCTCGTAGCTGGCCACCGCCTGCCTGGTGCTCACCTCGGCCACGTCGAGATCGGCCATGCGCTTGCCGCCATCGAAGATGGGCAGGTTGATCTGGGGGATAAACGACCAGGTCCCGGTCCCGCCATCAAACAGGCCACTCAGCTGATTGCTGGCAGTGCCCGCCGTCGCGGTGAGCGAGATGGAGGGGAAGAAGGCCGCGCGCGCCGCACCTATATTGGCATTGGCCGCCTTCAGACTGTGCTCGGCGGCCAGAATATCCGGGCGCTGCTGCAGCAGGCTGGAAGGTGCGCCGACCGGGATTGCCGCCAGTTGCACCTCGGCCAGGCTCGCCGGCTGACCGTCCAGTGCCGGTACCTGGCTGCCAAGCAGCAGGGCCAGGCCATTTCTGTCCTGCTTCACCTGGCGCTGGTACTGGGCCAGGCTGACCCGGGCACTCTCCAGCGCGGTACGCCCCTGCGCCAGCTCCATCTCGGAGGCCGAGCCCAGGCGATACTTGTGCTCGGTCAGGCCATAGCTCTCCTGCTCGGTCGACAGAGTTGCCTCGCTCAGCGCCAGCAACTCCTGATCCGCCAGCAGAGTGAGATAGGCGTTGGCCACCGAGGCGACCAGCGCAATCTGGGTGCTGCGCTGGGTCTCGATCTGACCAAGATAGGTCTCCAGCGCCTGATCCTTCAGGCTCTGGATCCGGCCGAACAGGTCCAGCTCATAGGCTGTGATGCCGATGTTGGCATCGTACTGGCTGCTGATAGTCCCCTGCCCCGTGCTGCTGAGATCATCGGATCCCTGCTGGCGGGTGCCTGAGCCATTCGCCGCCAGGGTCGGCAACTGGGCCGCCCGCTGGATGTGGTATCTGGCCTCATAGGCCTCGACGTTGAGGGCCGCGATACGCAGATCCCGGTTGTTCTCCAGCGCCGTGGCGATCAGTTTCTGCAGGGCCGGATCGAGGAACTGCTGCTGCCAGGGGGAGGCAACCGCCTCCCCTTCCACCTGATTGCTCTGCCAGGAGGCGCCTTGCGGCAGCGCGGGTCTTTGATAGTCGGGGGCCATGGAACAGGCCCCCAGCAGCAGTGTCACGCTCAAGGCGACGATCGTCTTAGTCATGATGAGTCTCCTTGGCAAGGGCAGCTCGCTCTTCCCGTGTACTGTGTTTGGTGAAGTAGCGCGTCACCAGCACGAAGAACAGCGGCACGAAGAAGATGGCCAGCACGGTCGCGCTGATCATGCCCCCCATCACGCCTGTACCTATGGCGTTGCGGCTGCTGGCACCCGCGCCCGAGCTGATGGCCAGCGGCAGCACGCCGAGGATGAAGGCGAGCGAGGTCATCAGGATCGGACGCAACCGCAACCGGGCTGCCTCCACCACGGCTTCGCTGACGCCCATCCCCTTGTCATACAGCTCCTTGGCAAATTCGACGATCAGGATCGCGTTCTTGGCCGACAGCCCTATGGTGGTGAGCAAGCCCACCTGGAAGTAGACGTCGTTCTCCAGCCCGCGCATGGTCGCCGCCAGAATGGCACCCAACACCCCGAGCGGCACTACCAGCATCACCGAGAAGGGAATGCTCCAGCTCTCGTACAGGGCCGCCAGACAGAGGAATACCACCAGCAGGGAGATGGCGTACAAGGCCGGCGCCTGGGAGCCCGCCTGGCGCTCCTGCAGGGAGAGACCTGTCCACTCGATACCGATGCCTTCCGGCAGCTGTTTCACCATCTGCTCTATGGCCGCCATGGCATCACCGGTACTCTTGCCGGGCGCAGCTTCACCCACTATCTCCATGGCGGAGACACCGTTGTAGCGTTCCAGACGGGGCGAGCCAAAGCTCCACTCCGTGCTGGCAAAGGCGGAGAAGGGCACCATCTGGCCCGCGCTGTTGCGCACATACCAGAGCTTGAGATCTTCCGGGTTCATCCGGAACGGCGCATCCGCCTGCAGGTAGACCTTCTTGACCCGACCGCGATCGACGAAGTCGTTCACGTAGGAAGAGCCCCAGGCCGCCGCCAGCGTGTTGTTGATGTCGCTGATGGAGAGCCCCTGCGCCAGCGCCTTCTCGTAGTCGATCTTGACGTCGAGCTGCGGTGTATCTTCCATCCCGTTCGGGCGCACCCGCACCAGGTTGGGATCCTGCGCCGCCATGCCGAGCAGCTGGTTGCGCGCCGCCATCAGCTTCTCGTGCCCCAGCCCGCCGCGATCCTGCAGGTAGAAGTCAAAACCGGTGGCCGTTCCGAGCTCAGGAATGGGAGGCAGGTTGAAGGCAAACACCTGGGCTTCCTTGATGCTGAACAGGTAGCCCATGGCGCGGCCTATGATGGCATTGGCACTGCGCTCCGGCGTGTCGCGCTCTTTCCAGTCTTTCAGCTTGATAAACGCCATGCCGCTGTTCTGACCACTACCGGCGAAGCTGAAGCCCGCCACCGTCAGCACGGCCTCGACGTTATCCTTCTCGTTCTTCAGGAAGTAGTCGCGCATGTCCGCCAGCACCACCTCGGTACGCTGCTTGGTAGCACCGACCGGCAGTTGCACCATGGACATGATGACCCCCTGATCCTCTTCCGGCAGGAAGGAGGTGGGCATGCGCATGAACAGGATGGCCAGCACCGCCAGCATGGCGGCATAGATGATGCCGTAACGCACCCCCTGCTTGACCACCTTGCGCACGCCATTCTGGTAACGGTTGGCGCCAGCATCGAAGGCCCGGTTGAACCAGCCGAAGAAGCCGCGCTGGGCACCGAACTCGCCGTGCTTGATCGGCTTGAGCAGGGTGGCGCAGAGCGCCGGGGTCAGGATCAGGGCCACCAGCACCGACAGCACCATGGCCGAGACTATGGTGAGCGAGAACTGGCGATAGATGGCACCGGTCGAGCCGCCGAAGAAGGCCATGGGCACGAACACGGCGGACAGCACCAGGGCTATCCCCACCAGGGCACCCGTGATCTGGGTCATGGACTTGCGGGTCGCTTCCAGCGGGGAGAGATCCTCCTCGCTCATCAGCCGCTCCACGTTCTCCACCACCACGATGGCGTCATCCACCAGCAGGCCTATGGCCAGCACCAGACCGAACATGGTCAGGGTGTTGATGGAGAAGCCAAACGCCGACATGACGCCGAAGGTCCCCAGCAGCACCACGGGCACGGCTATGGTCGGGATCAGGGTGGCGCGGAAGTTCTGCAGGAACAGATACATGACGCAGAACACCAGGAAGATCGCCTCGATCAGGGTCTGCGCCACCTCCTCGATGGAGATCTTCACGAACGGCGTGGTGTCGTACGGATAGACGATTTCCATGTTGGCCGGGAAGTAGGCGGAGAGCTCATCCAGCTTGCCGCGGATCTTCTCGGCGGTATCCAGCGCGTTGGCACCGGTCGCCAGCTTGATGGCGACAGCCGCGGTGGACTGGCCGTTATAGAGCGCATCGGCGTCGTAGTTTTCGCCCGCCAGCTCAACCCGGGCCACATCCTGCAGCCGTACCTTGGAGCCGTCCTGATTCACCCGCAGCAAGATATTGTTGAACTCGGCCACGCTGGAGAGACGGGTCTGCCCCATGATGGTGGCGGTGAACTGCTGATCGGTCACGGAAGGCGTACCGCCCAGCTTGCCGAACGCCACCTGGGCATTCTGCGCCTTGATGGCGGTCTGCACATCAATCGGGGTCATCTGTACCCGGTTGAGCTTGTTCGGATCGAGCCAGACCCGCATGGAGTACTGGCTGCCGAACAAGGTGATGTCCCCGACCCCGTCCAGACGGCTCAGCGGCTCCTTGATGTTGGCCACCACGTAGTCGGCCAGGTCATCGTTGTTCATGGAGCCATCGCTGGAGATGAAGGCCGCCACCATCAGGAAGCTGCTGGAGGTCTTCTGAACCCGGATCCCCTGCTGTTGTACTTCCTGCGGCAGCAACGACATCGCCTGCTGCAGCTTGTTCTGCACCTGTACCTGGGCGATATCGGGATCGGTACCGGCCTGGAAGGTGAGGGTCACCGACACATTGCCGGACGAATCAGACTGGGAAGACATGTAGAGCAGGTGATCCAGCCCCGTCATGTTCTGCTCGATGATCTGGGTCACCGAGTCTTCCACCGTCTTGGCGGAGGCGCCCGGATAGCTGGCGGAGATGCCGACGGCGGGTGGCGCTATGCTGGGATACTGGGCGATCGGCAGGCCTATGATGGCCAGGCTCCCCGCCAGCATGATCACCAGGGCGATCACCCAGGCGAAAATGGGTCTGTCTATGAAAAATCGTGCCATGAGGCGACTACTCCATCCTACTTGTTGGCCGGGGTCTGGGCAGACAGCTCGGTGGCAGTCTGTTCAGTGGGCGCCACGACAACCCCGGGTTTTACCTTTTGCAGACCGGCGACGATCACCCGCTCGCCCGTCTTGAGACCGGATTCCACCACCCAGTCGCTGCCGACGATGCGGCTCAGCTGCACTTCCCGCAGCTCGACCTTGTTGTCCGCGGTCACCACCATGACGGTGGCACCACCTTTCGGGGTGCGGGTCACGGCAGTTTGCGGCACCAGCAGCCCCTCGGCCCGCTCACCCTCTTGCAGGGTGGCGCGCATGAACATGCCGGGCAGCAACAGCTGGTGAGGGTTGGGGACTATCACCCGCAGGGTCACCATGCCGGTGGTCTCATCCACGGTCACGTCGGAGAACTGCAACGAGCCCTCTTCGCTGTAGCTGCTGCCATCTTCCAGCTGGAAGCGCACCTTGGCGCCATCCTGCTGGCCCTGGGTCAGCTTGCCGGCGGCGACCTGACGCTTGAGACGCAGCAGATCGGCGGTGGACTGACGCACATCCACATACATGGGGTCGAGCTGCTGGATGGAGGTGAGGCTGTCGGCCTGCTGGGCCGTCACCAGGGCACCCTCGGTCACCGCAGACTTGCCGATGCGACCGCTGATGGGGGCCGTGATGCGGGTATAGGCCAGATTGATGTTGGCGCTCTGCACTGCGGCCTTGGCGGCACCTATCTCGGCCAGCTGCTGCTTCCAGGCGGCATCGGCGTCGTCGTACTCCTGGCTGCTGATGGCCTTCACCTTCACCAGCTCGGCATAACGCTTGGCCTTGAGGCGGGCGCTCTGCTCGTTGGCCTGCGCCTTGGCCAGATTGGCCTTGGCACTGGCCACATTGGCCTGATAGACGGCGGGGTCTATCTGGTACAGCAGTTGGCCGGCCTTGACGTCGCTGCCTTCGGTAAAGAGGCGCTTGAGAATGATACCGCTCACCTGGGGACGCACCTCGGCGACCCGCAGCGGGGCGCTGCGGCCGGTCAGCTCCGAGGTGAGCTGCAACGGCATTGTGTGCAGGGTGACGACATCCACGGCGGCGGGTGGCATCTCACCCGGCCCTTGCTGGGCACTGCCCTGTTCGCCACAAGCTGTCAGCAGACCGCTTGCCAGCAGGGCAAGGCCGACCGAACGTGCGAGAATATGTTTATGCATGAAGAACCTGAGCCTCTGTCAATCAATGAATAACCACAGGTTTTATATGACCCTGTTGGTAAAATCGGAAAGATGAGGCAATATACATACATTCATAAATGTATGTAAGTGACTTTTTTTACTTTTACAAGGCGCAGATGTCGATGGCCAGAAGAACCAAAGAAGAGGCGCAGCAGACCCGCTGCCACATCATGAGTACGGCCCTGAATCTGTTCTGTTCGCAAGGATTGGCCAAGACCAGCCTGACCGATATTGCCAGGGCCGCCGATCTGACCCGTGGCGCCATCTATTGGCACTTCAAGAACAAGGAGGAGCTGTTCGTCTCCCTGTGGGAGGAGCTGTGCCAACCGCTCTCCCATCAGCTCGACGCCTGTGTCGCCGAACAGGAGCCGGACCCCCTCGGCAAGCTGCGCAGCTTCCTCAAGGAGGTGCTGGTGAAGATCAGCACCAATCCTGCCCACCAGCAGATGTTCACCATCATGTTCAATCTCGAGTCGCTGGAAGGGGAAGCCATCTCGCTGCGCGAGCACATGCGCAGCCAGTCCGCCAACTTCTTCCGGGATCTGGAGACCACCCTGGCCAATGCGGTGCGCCTCGGCCAGCTGCCCCGGGGACTGGATCTGCAGCGGGCCGCCACCCTGCTGCACTGCACCCTGGATGGCTACATCATCAACTGGCTGCACTTCCCGGAGCGCATCGACCTGACCCGGGAGGCCGACTTCCTGCTCGACAGCCTGTTTGCCCTGATAGCCCTGCCAACCGGCCCGGCCGTCCGCCGCACCTGATAGCCCAGGGCCAGCCCGCCGCTGGCCCCGCACCTTGCTTCCTGCACGCCACCACAGAACCGCTCCCCAGCCTGGCAGTACAGGTTCACGGCACGACGCTTTGGTAGCCCATCGCCAAATTTGCTAGAGTAGCGCCCCCGAAAGAAGGTGCCTGCCATGTCCATATCTCCACTGCCCGACCACGATGCCTCCCCCAGTCAGCCATCTGCATCGCCACTGCCCAATCATGATGCCTCCCCCGGTCAGCCATCTGCATCGCCACTGCCCAGTCATGATGCCTCCTGCAGTCTGCCTTCTGTGGCGGATCCAGGCACCCTGTCAGCCCGTCAGCGCTTTCTGAAACAGCTGGCGGCAGGCGCCCATCTGCTGGAAGCGGGCTGCGGAGCGGGCGAGGATCTGCTCTTTTTCCGGCAGCAAGGTCTCATGGTCACCGCCTTTGATGCCAGCTTGGTCCAGGCGAAGCTGGCCTCGCGCCGCAGCGGCCAGCCTGTCCGGGTCTGCCGCCTCGAGCAGATGCACAGCGCCTTGCCCTTTGACGCCATCTGGGCCAGCGGCTCGCTGCCCTGCCTGGCCGAGGAAGAGCTTGCCCCCGCTCTGATGCATCTCGCCGGCCTGCTCAAACCCCGGGCGCCGCTCTACTGCTCCTTCCCTTATGACGAGGGTGAGCACAGCTGCGCCGTGGCCTCCTCACAAGACGAATACCCGCTGCAGACCCGGCTCGATGAGGCCCGCCTGCAACAACTGATCGCCACCCTGCCATTTGACCTGCATCAGAGCTGGTGCAGCGAGGATGCCGTGCACGGTCGCTGGCTGCATGCCCTGTTGATCCGCCTCCCCGAGCTCGCCCCCACCAGGCATCAATATCGCCGTCGCCGCTTCAAGGGGCCCATCCCCCGCAATTCATCATCCAGCTAACAATATTTAACTCTGAGTTAACCAGGTGATGGCAGACAAGATGCGGACTTTGTGTTAAAAAGCGGCATTAAAATCAAAATTAAATAACAAATCAGACACTAACACCTGGATTTACTTATGAAACTTGTCCTCAAACTGGTTGCCGGCATCCTGGCCGGTCTCTTGCTCGGTCTCTACGCCCCCGAATGGGTCGCACGCGTGCTGTTTACGGCCAAGACAGTCATAGGTCAGCTGATCACTTTCACCATTCCGCTCATCATCCTGTTCTTCATCATGAGCGGCATCGCCAGCCTGCCGAAGAACTCCGGCAAGCTGCTGGGCAAGACGGTTGCCCTCTCTTACTGCTCCACCATACTGGCGGGCCTGTTCGCCTTTGCCGTGGCCAGCAACCTGATCCCGCGCCTGACCACCGCCGCCGAGCCCACGGCTGCTGCCGCCATCAAGCTCAGCTCCTACGTCAACCTGGAGATACCACCGCTGTTCGGGGTCATGTCGGCCCTGGCCGCCGCCTTCGTGTTCGGCATCGGCATCAGCGCCACCCAGGCCACCGATCTGCGCCGCGTCGCCGATCAGGGCCGCGACATCATAGACCGCCTGCTGGCCCGCGTGATCATCCCGCTGCTGCCCTTCTACATCGCCGGCGTCTTCGTCGAGATGACGGTCGAGGGCACCGTCTTCGCCACCCTGAAGACCTTCGGCGTGGTGCTGGTAATGGCCATCGTCATGCACTGGCTCTGGCTCTCGGTGCTGTTCATCGGCACGGGTCTGGCGCTGGGTCGCTCACCCGCCATGCTCATCAAGAACATGCTGCCCGCCTACTTCACCGCTCTCGGCACCATGTCCAGCGCCGCCACCATCCCGGTTGCCCTGCAGGCCAGCAAGAACAACGGGGTGAGCGACGACATCGCCAACTTCACCGTGCCCCTGTGCGCCACCATCCACCTGTGTGGCTCCACCATCACGCTGGTGACCTGCGCAACCGCGGTGATGTTCCTCTCCGAGCACCTGGCCATTCCAGGCATAGACACCATGCTGCCCTTCATCATGATGCTGGGCGTCATCATGATAGCCGCGCCGGGTGCCCCGGGTGGCGGTGTCATGTCCGCCCTGGGCCTGCTCACCTCCATGCTCGGCTTCGGTGAGGCCTCCATCGCCCTGATGATCGCCCTCTACCTGGCGCAGGACAGCTTTGGCACCGCCTGCAACGTCACCGGTGACGGCGTCATTGCCCTGTGGGCCGACCGCTTCGCCCAGCGCGGCGAGACAGCCCTCGGCGCCGAGCAGGACGCAGCCTGATACGGCGAGCAAACACATAAAAAACGGGAGCCATCGGCTCCCGTTTTTTATGGCTGGCATCTGAGGTCAACCGCGCCGGCGGATCACCCCCTCCTGCGCCGTGCTCGCCACCAGCACCCCATCGCGGGTGAAGAACTGGCCGCGCACCAGACCGCGACCTGCGCTGGCGCTCGGGCTGTCCACCACGTAGAGCAGCCAGTCATCCAGCCGGAAGTCCCGGTGGAACCACATGGAGTGATCTATGGTGGCCACCTGCATGTCTGGCTCCCAGTACGAGACGCCATGGGGCTGCAGGGCGGTAAACAGGAAGTGGAAATCGGAGGCGTAGGCCAGCAGGTATTTATGGACCCGCTGATCGTCCGGCATCTGGCCGTTGGCCCTGAACCAGACGTGGCGCAGCGGCTCGTGCACATCGGGGCGGATCGGGTCGACCAGGGTCACGGGGCGAATTTCGATGGGCTTCTCGCACATGATCTTGTCGCGCAGGGCGGACGGGATCTGCTGCTCGTAGGGGCGCACCAGCTCCAGCTCGCTCTTGAGCTGCTCGGGCGGGGTGATCCCCGCCGGCATGGCGATCTGATGCTCGAACCCCTCGGCCTCGACCTGGAAGGAGGCGTTGAGATAGAAGATGGGCTTGCCGCCCTGAATGGCCTTGACCCGGCGGGTGGAGACGGTCTGGCCGTCACGGATATTCTCCACGTCGTAGATGATGGGACGATTGGCATCACCGGGGCGCAGGAAGTAGGAGTGGAAACTGTGCACCTGACGATCGGCGGCCACCGTCTGTTTGGCGGCTGACAAGGCCTGCCCCATTACCTGTCCGCCAAACACGGCCCGCAGACCGAGATCCTGGCTCTGGCCCCGAAACAGGCCCTCCTCGATTTTCTCGAGCGCCAGCAGTGCCAGCAGCTCATCAAGTACCTTGCTCATTATTATCTCCTGTATCAGTGCCGCAAAGGCTAACAAGCCCGCTCTGGCAGAGCAACCTTGCCCCTCCCCCGCAGTGGATCCGCCGGGTGGTTTAATTCAGCAAGGAAGGAATTGGAATAATAAACGGCAGACGGCAGCAACAAAAAGGCCCGCCTGAGAGGCGGGCCTTTCCATGCGCGAACCCATGAGGCTCAGCGCAACGCTTACTTGCTGCCGGTACCCGAGTTGCGGGTAGAGGAGGTCGGCTTGCGGCGGGCCGTGGTGCTGCGGGCGCGCGGCTCCATGCCCTGCATGTCCTTGTGACGCTTGACGGCGCGACGGATCTGGGCGGCCTGCTTGTGACGGGTGCTCTTGCCATCCTGCTGCAGATCGACCTTGGATTCGGTCTCCGGCGGCATGTTGACCAGACCGCGCAGGTAGTTCACTTCCGGCAGTTTCAGCTCCTGCCAGCCACCGCGGGGGATGCCACGATCCAGGGTGACGTCGCCGTAGCGCACCCGCATCAGACGGCTCACCTGCACTTCCTGGGATTCCCACAGGCGGCGCACTTCACGGTTGCGGCCCTCGGTCAGGGTGACGTTGAACCACTGGTTCAGGCCTTCACCGCCGGCCGGTTTGATCTTGTTGAACTTGGCCATGCCATCTTCCAGCTGCACCCCCTTGCGCAGGCGCTGCAGCATGGCTTCGGTGATCTCGCCGAACACACGCACCGCGTATTCACGCTCCACTTCGTGGCTCGGGTGCATCAGGCGGTTGGCCAGCTCACCGTCAGTGGTGAACAGCAGCAAGCCGGAGGTGTTGACGTCGAGACGGCCTACCGCGATCCAGCGGGCGCTCTCCAGCTTGGGCAGACGATCGAACACGGTGGGACGACCTTCCGGATCGTGACGGGTACACATCTCCCCTTCGGGCTTGTGATACGCCAGCACGCGGCAGATCATCTCTTCCTCGGCACGGGTCTTGACCGTATGGCCATCGACACGGATCACGGCGTTCACTTCGACGCGATCTCCCAGTGTGGCCACCTTGCCATCCACACTGACCCGACCTGCGGTGATCAGGGCCTCCATCTCACGACGGGAGCCGTGACCCGCGCGGGCCAACACTTTTTGCAGTTTTTCACTCATCGGGGTTACCTGATTGTTGATCGCTGCCCGCCAGCATAACGGGCAACGGTTATTACTGTGTCGAACCCAGTACGGGCAATCCGACACGCTTCAATACTCAAAGATCGGGTCAGCCGGCACATGCCAGCACAGTGGACCCGATCTCGCGGCCCTCGCCCGGCATGCCGGGCAAGGGGATGGCAGTGCAGGATCCCGCATGGGTCATCCGACACGCCCTGATGTTCAAGAGGCCAGGTCAGCCGGCACAGGCCAGCGACCGGAACCGGGCCTAGCTGCCCTCGACCGGCAAACCGGGCAAGGGATGTTGCAATTCAGGATCCAGCTCGGGGAGCTGATCCAGGCTCTGCAGATTAAAATAATCCAGAAATTCCCGGGTGGTGGCGAGCAGCTCGGGGCGACCCACCACCTCCTTGTGACCGACGCTGCGCACCCAGCCACGCTCTTTCAGGGTATTCACTATCTGGCTCGACACCGCCACCCCGCGGATGGCTTCGATCTCGGCCCGGGTGATGGGCTGCCGATACGCAATCAGCGTCAGCGTCTCCATCACGGCGCGGGAATAGCGGGGTGCCCGCTCGCTCCAGAGCCTGGAGAGCTCCTCGGCATACTCCTGGCGCGCCTGAAAGCGCCAGCCGGAGGCAACCTCTTTGAGCTCCACCCCCCGCTCGCTGTAATCCTGCCGCAGTTCTGCCAGCAAGAGTTGAATATAGCGGCCGGTGACGGGGTAATCCGCCAGCACGCCGCTTTTCAGCTCGCTCACGGTTAATGGCCGTCCGGCCACGAAGATCGCGGCCTCGACCAGCGTCTTGAGCCGTTCAGCGGGCAGCGCCACGGTTGCCCTCCCCGCTCATGGCGTCAGGCTGGCCGGCCAACGGGAGAGGCACACAGACCCCGGCAGGCGGGCAACAGGCTCGGGACAAAGAAAACAACTCAGTGTGCATGTTCACGCTCCCCGCTTTCATCTTGGCTCGCCAGGGCAAAGTGGATCGGCCCCAGCGGCTCGGCCTGCAGGATCCAGATCAGGGACTCCTTGCACAGCTCCAGCAGGGCCAGAAACGTCACCAGCACCCCCATGCGCCCCTCTTCGGCTCTGAGCACCTGTTCCAGCCGCAAGGTCCGGCCCAGCGAGAGCATGGCGAGGATCTCCGCCATGCGCACCCGGGTCGGGATCTGCTCGCGGCGGATCTGATGATGTTCGAAATGAGTCGCGCGTTTTACCACACTTTGCATGTAAAGGGCGAGCTCAACCAGCGAAACATCGGGAGTCAATGGCTTGAGAGAGCCAAAATCCGGCGGCAGGGCGGCGGCGATAAAGATCTCCCGCTCCACCCGTGGCAAGGCATTGAGACGCTCGCCCCCCACCTTGAAGCGCTCATACTCCTGCAACCGGCGAATGAGGGTGACGCGGGGATCCTCCCCCTCCTCTTCGTCCTCCAGCTCGGGGGCCTTGGGCAGCAGCAGGCGAGATTTTATCTCCGCCAGCCAGGCCGCCATCAGCAGATATTCCGCAGCCAGCTCCAGATTGAGCCCCTGCATCAGCTCCACGTACTCCATGTACTGGGCGGTGATCTGCAGGATCGGCAGGTTCAGGATATCCAGCTGCTGGCGCCGGATGAGATAGAGCAGCAGATCGAGCGGCCCCTCGAAGGTATCGAGGAAGACTTCCAGCGCATCGGGCGGAATGAACAAGTCCTGGGGCAGCTCATGATAGGGCTGCCCCAGCACCCGCGCTATGGGGGATGGGATGGCCTGGGGGAGGACGCCCTCCCCGGTTGCGCCCAACGCAGGCGGGGCCATCACGGGCACAGAGTCATCACTCAAACGGGGTCGGGTCTCCGGCGCCACGACGACGCAGAACGGGCTCGTCATCGGAGAAATCCACCACAGTGGTGGGCTGCTCGCCCAGATAGCCACCGTTGACCACCAGATCCAGCTGCTTGCCCAGCTTGTCGAAGATCTCTTCCGGGTCAAACTCCGCCATCTCCGAACCCGGCAGGATCAGGGTGGTGGAGAGCAGCGGCTCACCGAGGGCTTCCAGCAGGGCCAGCGCTATGTTGTTGGCGGGTACCCGGATGCCGATGGTCTTCTTCTTCTCGTTCATCAGGCGGCGCGGCACTTCCTTGGTCGCCTTGAAGATGAAGGTGTAAGGCCCGGGCGTGTTGCCCTTGACCAGGCGAAACGCCGTGTTGTCCACCTTGGCATAGGTGGAGATCTCGGAGAGATCCCGGCACACCAGGGTGAAGTCGTGGGTGGGATCGATGCGACGGATGCGGCAGATGCGCTCCAGCGCGCCCTTGTCACCCATCTGGCAACCGAGCGCATAGCCGGAATCGGTCGGGTAGGCGATGACGCCACCGTTCTGGATGATCTGCACCGCCTGACCGATCAGACGGGCCTGGGGATTTTCCGGATGTACGTAAAAATGCTGACTCATATGCTCTTCTCGCGATAGGGGCACGCGCGGTGCCCGCTTCATGGTCACGGGTTCCAGACCCATGACGCTACCTTAACCTGTTTGACGCCGGTTTGCCCTCCCATGCAGCAGAGGGCCGGCGGCCGACCCCGTGCTAGCGACTGGCCAGCAGGGCGGCATGCTGCTCGGTGGTGAGCCCGAAGTGGCCGGGATAGGCCAGCCAGACCGGCATGCCTTCCTTGGGCAGCCAGAGGTGGCGGCCCAGCTCGGTCCAGTTGGACGGAAAGTGAAAATCCGATCCCACCGAGATATAGAGGTCGTGATCCTTCGCCCACTGGCCCAGGTTGGCTCGCTCCTGCGGGCTCTGCTGGGGCAGTGACACCTCCATGGCATCGCCACCGGCCGCCTTGAAGGCCACCAGCAACCGCTTGATCCACTTGGCGGTGAGATCATAACGGCTGGGATGGGCCAGTACCGCCAGCCCACCGGCGGCGTGAATGGCAATAATGGCCTCGCTCATCTCGGGCCACTCGGCCGGGGCATAACCCTTGTTGCCTCGGCTCAGGTACTTTTTGAATACCTTCCGCATGTTGTCCGCCACCCCGCGCGCCACCAGCACACGGGCAAAGTGGGCCCGGGTCACGGCGGCATCACCGGCCAGCGCCTTGGCCTCTTCATAGGTGCCGGGGATCAGGCACTTCTCCAGACGGCGCCCTATTTCCAGCGCGCGCGCCTCGCGGCGAGCACGTTGCCCCGCCAAAAACGCCACCAGCTGCGGATTTTTTTCATCCACCCCCAGCGCCACTATGTGGATCTCGTGATGCTCCCAGCCGGTGGAGATCTCGACCCCGCTCACCAGCCGCAGCGGCAGCTGCTCGGATGCTATGGTGCGGCGCACCTCATCAAGCCCGTCAAGGGTGTCGTGGTCAGTGACTGCTAACACCTCGACCTGTTTTTCGGCGGCGCGGCGCACCAGTTCGGCCGGGCTCAACACACCGTCGGAGGCAGTGGTATGACAGTGAAGATCGAATCTCATCAGGTTATTCCGCTCTCATGATCAGGTCACCATCGGTGAAAGAAGGCTAAAAAGCGACTTGACTTGGCCGCGGCTTTATCGTTTTCTGTAGGCACTTCATTGCAAACAAAATTTTACAGGACTCTATCATGCAAACGACTTCCATCCTGACCATCTGGTGGTGGCACACTCCCTGACATGCGGGCGTGTGGTCGTTGCTGTATCTGTAATCTGACAGCAAATTAAGAACCCAAAGAAAAAGCCCGCTGACCCCAGCGGGCTTTTTTATTATCCGGCAAATGGACCTGTGATGAAACCGAGAATTCAGACAAGAACACTGACCTGGCGATGGCGACCCTACTGAAACCGCCTAAACCAATTTAATTTCCAAGGAATTCAATGTCATGAACATCGGTAAAAAGCATCACACGCAAGGGAACGCACTATGACCGTCAATACGACTCGCTTGCCCCTGGGTGAATTCGATACCCTCAAGCTCAACGCCCCCTATGTGGCCGACCCGCTGGCGCTCTACACCCGACTCTGCCAGGGTCGCCCCAACAACCTGCTGCTGGAATCAGTGGAGATCGACTCCAAGGCGGGCAAGCAGAGCCTGCTGCTGGTCGATGCCTGCCTGCGCATCGAATGCCGGGGCCGCACAGTACGAGTGCGCACCCTCAACGACAACGGCGCCCAGTTGCAGAGCCTGCTGGCCAAACGCTTGCCCGCCGTTATCAGCCAGACCCTGGTGGATGGCGAGCTGCAGCTCGACTTCCCGGCCTCCGATCGGGAGCAGGATGAAGACTCTCGCCTCAAGGGGAGCAGCGTGCTGGACGTGCTGCGCACCCTGCAACAGGAGCTGCAGTGCCAGTTGGGCAAAGAAGCATTGTTTATGGCGGGCAGCTTCGCCTACGACCTGATCGCCTCCTTTGAAGATTTGCCGCAGGTGCCGGAGGGGAGCAACAACTGCCCCGACTACTGCTTCTATGTGGCCGAGACCCTGATCACCATCGATCATATCGAGCGCACCACTCAACTGCTGGCCTGCATCTTTGGTGGCGACAGCGACGAGAGCCAGGTGGAAGACAGATATAGCCGCCTGAGCGATCGGCTCACCGACTTCAAACAGATTTGCCAACAAACCCTGAGCGCCGAGCTGGCCACCCAGCCCCTCACCGGCGGCATGAGCGTGGACAAGGGCGACAAGCAGTTCTGCGCCGAGGTGGAGAAGCTCAAAGGCTTCATCCGCCGTGGCGACATCTTCCAGGTGGTGCCGTCCCGCTGCTTCTCCCTGCCCTGCCCGAACCCGCTGGCCGCCTATCGCCGCCTCAAGCAGACCAACCCCAGCCCCTACATGTTCTACGTGCAGGATGAGGGCTTCACCCTGTTTGGCGCCTCGCCGGAGAGCGCGGTCAAGTTCTGTGCCGCCAGCCGCGACGTCGAGATGTATCCCATCGCCGGCACCCGTCGCCGTGGCTTGAACCCGGATGGCAGCATCAACCGGGATCTGGATGGCCGCATCGAACTGGAGCTGCGCCAGGATGAAAAAGAGGTGGCCGAGCACCTGATGCTGGTGGATTTGGGCCGCAACGACATAGCCCGCATCTCCGAGCCCGGCACCCGCTACGTCAAGGAGCTGCTGAAAGTTGATCGCTACAGCCACGTGATGCACCTGGTCTCCAAGGTGGTGGGCACATTGCGTTCAGACCTTGACGCCTTGCACGCCTATCAGGCCTGCATGAACATGGGCACCCTCACCGGAGCCCCCAAGATCCGCGCCAGCGAGCTGATCCGCATGGTGGAAGGCAAGCGCCGCGGCAGCTACGGCGGCGCCGTCGGCTACATCAACGGCGCAGGCGAGATGGACACCTGCATCGTCATTCGCTCCGCCTTTGTCAAAGATGGGATGGCCCATGTGCAGGCCGGCGCCGGTGTGGTGTATGACTCCAAACCCCAGGCCGAAGCGGACGAGACCCGCGCCAAGGCGGCCGCCGTGCTGGCCGCCATCGCCGCCAGCCATGGCACCTCACTGCAAGCCCTGAGCGCCCAGCAGGAGCAACATAAGGACGTGAGCCATGACTAACATCTTCCTGCTCGATAACTTCGACTCGTTTACCTACAGCACCCAAGCCGACCAGTTCCGCACTTCGAAGGAGCAGCATCATGACTAATATCTTCCTGCTCGATAACTTCGATTCATTTACTTACAACCTGGTGGATCAGTTCCGCTCCCTCGGTTATCCGGTGCGGATCTACCGCAACAGCCTGCCAGCGAGCCGCATCATGAGCGAGATCGCCGCCTGCGAAGGGGATGCCGTGCTGGTGCTCTCGCCGGGGCCGGGCGCGCCTCACGAGGCGGGTTGCCTGATTGATCTGATCAAGCTGGCTCGTGGTCAGGTGCCCATCCTCGGCATCTGCCTCGGCCATCAGGCCCTGTGCGAAGCCTACGGCGGCACAGTCGGCGCGGCGGGTGAAATCGTCCACGGCAAGCGTTCCCTGATTGAGCACAACGGCCACGGCGCCTTCGCCGGTCTGCCGAGCCCGCTGCCGGTGGCGCGCTACCACTCGCTGGTGGCCACCTATGTACCGGAAGAGCTGACTGTGATTGCCCACTATCAGGGCATGCCCATGGCCATAGAGCAGCAGGACGACAGGGTGCTGGGCTTCCAGTTCCATCCCGAATCCATCATGACCTCGGAAGGGGCCCGCCTGCTGACTCAGGCGCTCGCCCATATCACCCGTCCTGTAAGCAGTGTGCGGTAAGGAAGACCCTATGCATCATCATCTCAACACCCTCTATCAGGGTCAGTCTCTGAGCCGTGAAAGTACCCGCGACGCCTTCGGCCAGGTGGTACGTGGCGAAGTGGATCCCATAGTGCTGGCGAGCCTTCTGACCGCCCTCAAGATCAAGGGGGAGACACCGGAGGAGATCGCCGGCGCCGCCGAAGCCCTGCTGGCGGAGGCGCGCGACTTCCCGCGTCCGGACTACGAGTTTTGCGACATAGTCGGTACCGGTGGCGATGGCCTCAACACCATCAACGTCTCCACCACCTCGGCGCTGGTGGCCGCCGCCTGCGGCCTGAAAGTGGCCAAGCACGGCAACCGCTCGGTATCGAGCAAGTCGGGTTCGAGCGACTTGCTCGACAAGATGGGCATCAAGCTCGACATGAGCCCGGCGCAGGCGCGCCATTGTCTGGACGAGCTCGGCATCTGCTTCCTGTTCGCCCCCCAGTACCACGCAGGAGTGCGCCACGCCATGCCGGTGCGCCAGGCCCTCAAGACCCGCACCCTGTTCAACGTGCTGGGGCCGCTCATCAATCCGGCCCGCCCCACTTATCAGCTGATGGGGGTCTATGCCCCCGAGCTGGTGCGCCCCATCGCCGAAACCCTGCTGGCACTGGGTCTGAAAACCGGTATGGTGGTTCACGGTGCCGGGCTCGACGAGATTGCCATCCACGGCCCGACCCAGGTGGCCCAGATCCGTGACGGCGAGATCCGCGAATTCATGATCACCCCGGCTGACTTTGGCCTGGAGACCTATCCGGTCAGCGCCATTCAAGGGGGCGAGCCTGAAGAGAACCGCGCCATCACGGCCGCCATTCTGGCAGGGAAAGGCACCCCGGCCCACAACGCCGCCATCGCCGCCAACGTGGCCCCCCTGCTGCTGATGGCGGGCAAGGCGCAGGATCTCAAGAGCGCGGCGGCCCAGGTGCTGGCGGTGCTGGCGAGCGGCAAGGCAGCCGAGCTCGCCGCCCGGCTCGCCACCCTGAGCCATCAGGAGGCATGATGTCAGCCACTAACCAGCACGGCACTCACTCAGGCACTAGCTCAGATCGCCCGCAGGGCAGTACCCAGTTTCGCAAGGATAACGAGATGTCAGACCTTATTGCCCCCCATGCCTTCCTGAACATGGCCTCCATCAACCAGACCATTCTCGGCAAGATAGTGGCGGCCAAGCAGGAATGGGTCGCCGCCCGCAAGCTGGCCCAGCCGCTGGAGAGCTTCCAGAGTGAACTGGTAGCAAGCGATCGGGATTTTGTCGGTGCGCTCAAGGCCGGTTCCACCCGCTTTATTCTGGAGTGCAAGAAGGCCTCCCCCTCCAAGGGCCTGATCCGCGACGATTTCAGCCCGGAGGCCATCGCCGACATCTACGGCAAATACGCCACCGCCATCTCGGTACTGACCGACGAGAAGTTCTTTCAGGGGGATTTCGCCTTCCTGCCGCGAGTGCGGGCCAGGGTCAGCCAGCCGGTGCTGTGCAAGGATTTCATGATTGACCCCTATCAGCTCTATCTGGCCCGCCACTATCAGGCGGACGCCATACTGCTGATGCTCTCTGTGCTCACCGACGAGGGCTATCGCGTCCTGTTTGCGGTGGCCAGGGAGCTCGGCCTGGGCGTGCTGACCGAGGTGAGCAATGAAGAGGAGCTGACCCGCGCCATCGCGCTTGGCGCCCCCGTGATTGGCATCAACAACCGGGATCTGCGGGACTTGAGCGTGGATCTCAACCGCACCAAGCAGCTGGCCGCCCGCATCCCGGCCGATCGAGTCGTGATCAGCGAATCCGGCATCAAGGATCGCACCCAGGTGGCCGAGCTTCGCCACCATGCCAAGGGCTTCCTGGTAGGCTCCTCCCTGATGGAGGAAGCGGATCTGGAGGCCGCGGTACGCAAGCTGGTGCTCGGTCAGAACAAGGTGTGCGGCCTGACCCGTGCCGACGATGCCGCCGCCGCCCATCAGGCTGGCGCCGTGTTCGGCGGCCTCATCTTTGTGGCGAAAAGCCCGCGCTACGTGGATATTCCCGCCGCCCGCACCGTGATGGCTGGCGCGCCGCTCTCTTACGTCGGGGTATTTCGCAATGCCCAGCAAGAGACCATTGCCAAGACGGTGGAGGCGCTGGGACTGGCCGCGGTGCAACTGCATGGGGATGAAGATGCCACCTATATCGAGGCGCTGCGCCCGCTGCTACCTGCAAGTTGCCAGATCTGGAAAGCCATAGGAGTCACGAGTGGCGAGCCGCTGCCCGCCCTCGACTATCCGGTGGATCGCCTGTTGCTGGATACAAAAGTCGGCAGCCAGAGCGGCGGTACCGGTCAGGCGTTCGACTGGGCCATGCTGGCCAATCTCGATAAAGCCAGGCTGATGCTGGCAGGCGGGCTCAATCCCGACAACGCCTTGCAGGCGGCTCAGGTCGGCTGCCTCGGCCTTGATTTCAACTCCGGGGTAGAGAGTGCCCCGGGCCAGAAGGACGCACACAAGCTGGCGGCCGCCTTTGCCGCCCTGCGCAACCTGTAACGCAACCCTTTTTGATGTTTCGATTTAGCTAATACAAGGAAGAAGCCATGACCCTGCTTAACCCGTTTTTTGGTGAATTTGGCGGCATGTATGTGCCCCAAATCCTCATCCCCGCGCTGCTCCAGCTGGAGAAGGCCTTTGTCGATGCCAAGGAGGATCCGGCCTTTATCGCCGAATTTCAGGAGCTGCTGACCGAGTATGCCGGTCGCCCGACCCCGCTTACCCTGACCCGCAACCTGACCAAAGGCACCAAGACCCGCCTCTACCTGAAGCGTGAAGACCTGCTGCACGGCGGCGCCCACAAGACCAATCAGGTGCTGGGTCAGGCGCTGCTGGCCAAGCGCATGGGCAAAACCGAGATCATCGCCGAGACCGGCGCCGGTCAGCATGGCGTTGCTACCGCGCTGGCCTGCGCCCTGCTCGGCCTCAAGTGCCGGGTCTACATGGGTGCCAAGGATTGCGAGCGCCAGAAGCCCAACGTGTTTCGCATGAAGTTGATGGGCGCCACCGTCATTCCGGTGCACTCCGGCTCCAGCACCCTCAAAGATGCCTGCAACGAGGCGCTGCGTGACTGGGCTGCCAACTACGACAATGCCCACTATCTGCTGGGCACGGCCGCCGGCCCGCACCCCTTCCCCACCATAGTGCGGGAATTCCAGAAGATGATCGGCGAAGAGGCCAAGGCCCAGTGCTTCAAGAAAGAGGAGCGGCTGCCCGATGCGGTGATCGCCTGCGTCGGCGGCGGCTCCAACGCCATCGGCATGTTTGCCGACTTCATCGACAACCCTGAGGTGCGCCTGATCGGGGTCGAGCCCGGTGGTCACGGCATCGAGAGCGGCGAGCACGGTGCGCCGCTGGGTCACGGCAGCAAGGGGGTCTTCTTTGGCATGCACTCCTACCTGATGCAGGACAAGCAGGGGCAAATTCAGGAGTCCTACTCCGTCTCGGCGGGGCTCGACTTCCCCTCCGTCGGCCCGCAGCACGCCCATCTGGCCTCCATCGGCCGCGCCGAGTATGTCTCCATCACCGACAAGGAGGCGCTGGACGCCTTCCAGGAGCTGGCCAAATCCGAAGGCATCATCCCGGCGCTGGAGTCCTCTCACGCGCTGGCTCATGCCCTCAAGATGGCCCGCAGTGAACCGGAGAAAGAGCAGGTGCTGATCGTCAACCTCTCCGGCCGTGGCGACAAGGATATCTTCACCGTCGCCGACATTTTCGAGAAAGAAGGAACCTTGTCATGAATCGCTACGCACAACTCTTCTCCCGTCTGGACGCCGTCAATCAGGGCGCCTTCGTGCCGTTCGTGATGCTGGGTGACCCCACCCCCGAACTCTCGCTGGCCATCGTCGATGCGCTGGTCGAAGGGGGCGCCGATGCCCTGGAGCTCGGCATTCCCTTCTCCGATCCGGTCGCGGACGGCCCCACCATTCAGGGCGCCGCCCTGCGCGCCTTTGCCAGCCACACCACCCCGGACGACTGCTTCGAGCTGCTCGGCCGCATCCGCGCCAAGTATCCGCAGCTGCCCATTGGCCTGCTGGTCTACGCCAACCTGGTCTATGTGCGCCAGATCGACGGTTTTTACGAGAAGTGCCAGCAGGCGGGCGTGGATTCGGTGCTGGTCGCCGACGTACCGGTGCAGATGTGTGCCCCCTACAAGGCGGCCGCCGACAAGTTCGGTATCGACAGCATCTTTATCGCCCCGCCCAATGGCGATGCCGAGACCCTGAAACAGGTGGCGGAGCTGGGCAGTGGTTACACCTATTTGGTGAGCCGCGCAGGCGTCACCGGTGCCGAGACCAAGGCTGGCATGCCGGTGGAGGGGCTGATCAATACCCTGCGCGAGTACAAGGCTCCCCCCGCCCTGCTCGGCTTTGGCATCAGCGAACCGGCTCAGGTGCGTGAGGCCATTGCCGCTGGCGCCGCCGGTGCCATCTCAGGCTCAGCCGTGGTGAAGATCATCGAGACCCACCACAAGAACCCGGAGCATATGCTCACTCGTCTGAAAGAGTTTGTGGAAGGGATGAAGGCCGCGACCCTGCGCTAAGCGTTCAGTCAAACGCCCACCCCCATGACAAGCAAGGGAGCCCAAGCGGGCTCCCTTTTGTTATCCACCATCCCTAGTTGGTGCCACCCTTGTAGGTCTGATTAGCGAAGCGTAATCAGACGTTCGCGGAATTGATGCTGATGCTATGGCGCGGCTTCGCCACGCAGGACACGAGGGCTCCGCCCTCGACGGGGTTTCGCCCGCCGCTTCGCGGCTGGGGCGAGTGACTTTGGAAAGACCCAAAGTCACCAAAGGTCTTCTCCCCCGTTTATTCGCCCGACTGCGTCGGGTACCTTCGGCTCACCCTCTTGTCCAACGGCACACGCCGATGGGCCGTCCATGGCCCAACGCCGCTCGCTCGGCGTCCTGCCTCGCGGCCTGGACAAGAGGACCGCCTCAGCGAATAAGAGGGGGATCAAAACCGTGCCCGCCTGAGGCTACCGTACAACAGTGAACAAGCCCCCTCTCCCCTTGGGAGAGGGCTGGGGTGAGGGGATGGTGCATTTCCAGCCAAGCAAGATGCTCACTCAGCCCACGCCTTAATGACTAATTTATTGATCCAACACAGATTCCCACCAAAACACGCTTCTCAACGCACCACCCGCCCCCTTAAGATACCCGAATGACAATCAACCTCTCGGAAGAACGCCATGACAGCGATTGTTGCTATCTCGCAGGTTAAAAGCAGAGAACTGGGAGCTGTCACTCAGGGGCGGTAGCGTGGTTTTTTGTAGGTTGGCGCAGCGTGTAGCGAAGCCCAACAGGGGAGCATTATTACGCCAACCAGTTCGGGGTAAACAAGGATGTGGCAGACCCGTAAAACAGATCTACAGATATATTCGCGGTAAACGTTGGGCTTCACTTCGTTCAGCACCAACCTACGATTTTTAGCCCAACATACGAGATGTGCAATGGTTTAGATGCCTGGTAGCGTTGCTCACACCTTAACAGGACATTAGCTGTAATCATGCTTCTATAGTTGAGACGCACCTGTCAAAGATTTTTTCCATAGCGCTATAGTCACAGTGATAGCCAAGAATATTTGCATCCGTCCACTCTTTTACAGAAATTCCAGATAGATTTAAGTTGTAGCCAGAGTTTATACAGATGTGTTCAAAAAGAATCCTTTGGGCTCTTCCGTTTCCTTCTCTAAAAGGATGTAGAACATTGATATCACAGTAATATTCAGCGAGTTTTTTGATAAAGAGAGCTCTTTCAAGACCTTCTAGAAAACTATCTTTAGCAAGGCTACTGAATAATTTATTAGATTCTCGCTCGATAAATTCGCAGCTGCAAAATCGGCTAGTTCCTTTTGATATATCGATAGTTCTTATTACCCCAGCCCATTCAAAAAGGTCTGAAAAGAGAGTTCTATGAATGTCACATAGTGTTTCAAAAGTATAAGGTGGCTCTTTAAAGTTAATAGATAAAGCTGCCAGCTCGGTAAACTCCTTCTCAGCTTCCTCTAGAATCATAGGGTCTTGTATATCAAACTTATTTATTAGTACATCAGAGCTCTTGTAGGTGTACGGATCGTCACCCGTTCCATATTTATCAACCATGATTATTGCTCATATTTTATAGCTTGAGTATTTTGCGATAAGAGAGCGTTTTTTTGTAGAGCTATATTTCTTTAGATTCTTCGTTGATATAGAAAAATGAATCGCGATTCCTTCAAGCCGTGAGCTTTCTTTATAGTTAATCATTTTTACTGATTCATAAAAGGCAGCTTTGCTAAACTTGAGAGCAGATTTTTTTAGAGGTCTAGCTACTAATTCCTTTTCTAATACTTTTCCTGACTCAAATACGCCCCAGCTTGTTATGGAGTAACGAATATTTCGCCCATCCTTCGTTTTCTTTATTGCAATCTTCAAGTCAGATTGAAGTGCTTTCATGACATTCTGAACCTTGCGCTCAGATATCCCTGTCGCCGCAACTATATCTTGTGTTGTGGGCTCAGATAACTGAGTTAGAGCTGCTAGAACATCGAGTTCATAGTTCATAGTAACCTCCGCATATATATGCGCATAATAGATGGGATTTGCATCTAATTCAAGTTAAATGCAGCTAACAAGCGCATGTTGCCGGACTACTTTTCCGCTGCGCTCCAAATACAGCCGCAAATGCTGGCGTTAACTGGCAAAAGGGAATGCCGAAAGCACCCTAACAAACAAAAAATCAGGGCTCCCATCTTTCTGAGCACGACGTTGCATAGCCAGAACACAAGAGAGATGTCTCCACTTTTTGATTTTTTTGCTCAGCCAGCATATATCAAACAAACCTTTCCAACCCCACAACTACCGCCCCCTGCTCCACACCCGCCATCCCATCAACACCAGCATCAATACAATTCCCGGCAGCCAGACCCAGTAGAGCTCGGAGAGGATCACCGCCTCGCCCCGGGCGGTGAGATAGGCCTCCAGCTTGAAGGGGGCGACCCGGATCACCTGCCAGGGGGCGAAGAAACGCTCGTCACGCCACGGCCAGAGCCAGCCAACCCCCTTGCCGCCAGTGGTGAGCGAATCGAGCAGGCTGTGGGAGAGCAGAGAGACCAGCAGAAACGACCAGATGGTGGTGGCGCTGGCCCTTAACTGGCGATGAAACAACATGGCCAGAGTGGGCAGGACAAAGGCGAACAGCAATGAGTGGGTAAAGCCACGGTGGCCAAAGACATGGCCGTAGGCGACCCCCAGCTTGAAGGCGAGCACATCGGCATCGGGCAGCATGGCGATGGCAACCCCAGCCAGCAGCAGGCGCGGCGGGATGATCCGGCTACCAAACCCGAGCCCAAGGCAGAGGGGCACGGCGGCGTGGGTGACTATGGTAGGCATATCGAAAAGCTCCAACTGAAAACTGTTGCCTACCCTATCCCCGCTCAGTGAAGTGGACGTGAAGTGCAAGGCTGCTCTGCAAGCAACACCCTCCCGGCCCCTCAGTCATCCCCCAGACCATCCCTAACCACCTCTTCTGTTCTAAAAAGTGAACCTCTCTACACTTTTCTCTCGCAAACAGCACCTAGACCGTAAAAAGTGCACCATCGTACACTTTTTGTTGCTGTTTGCTCTTACCATGGGTTAAGGTGTAATAACCTACACTTTTTCCGTGATCATGATGGCAGACACATCGTTGCAAACCGGCCCGAAAGAACTGGATCCCGCCTCGCTGGGGCTGGCGATACGCGATAGGCGCAAGGCCGCCAGGATGACGCAGGAGGTGACGGCTTCACTGTGCGGCATATCCAAAAAGACCCTGATCAAAATTGAGAAGGGTGGGGATGTCTACCTCTCTACCCTATTGCAGGTGATGAAGGCGCTGGGGCTGTGCTTGCAACTGGTGCAGGAAGTGGGTTCACAGGTAACGAGCGGCAACAGCCAACCAGAGGTCGGTGATGATGAGTGGTTCTGAGCACCATCGGCTTGAACTTCGGCTGGGTAACCAACTGATCGGCCATCTCGAATATGACTCCAGCCGGGATGCGTTTCAGCTCGGCTATCTGCCAGAGTGGCAAGCACATGGATTCCCGCTTTCACCACCGCTGGCGCTGGATGGCTCGGCCAGCAGCGCCCAGATCCGGGCATATCTCGGCAACTTGCTGCCAGAAAATCGCGGGCTGGAGCACCTGATTGAGGCGCTATCCGTTTCGCGCAGCAATCTCTTTGCCCTGATCCACGGCATTGGCCGCGATGTATCCGGAGCTGTCACCTTTACCCTGTCCGCAGAGTCCGACATTCCCACCCACTTTCGCCCCATCACCCCAGAGGAGTTGATGCTGCGACTCGATCAGCCCGAGATCTGGCCACTGGAAGTCTGGGATGGTCGCCCCCGACTCTCGGTTGCGGGTGTGCAGGCCAAGCTCAACGTGCTGCGACTCGAGGGGGCGCTGGGATTTGGCGAGGGCGAACTCTGTTCCACCCACCTCCTCAAGTTCGAGCATCATCCTCATCTTGTGATCAATGAATTTGTGACCATGCGGCTGGCCGCGTTGCTGGGCATGCCGGTCGCACAGGTTGAACTGCACACATTTGGTCAAGATGAGAAGTCCCACCGAGGCTTGCTGGTGGAACGGTTTGATCGGCGTCTTGATGAAGATGGCTTGAGGGTTCGCCGTCGCCACATGATCGACGCCTGTCAGGGGCTAGGGTTCCCCGTCACGCGAAAATATGAACGCAACTTCGGTGACGGGCGGGATGTGGCCCATATTAGGGAAGGGGTGAGCCTGCCACGACTGTTCAGCCTCAGCGCCCTTTGTGTCAATCCGGCGCAAGCCAGATTGAACATGCTGCAATGGCTGCTCTTCAACCTCTGCGTCAACAACCATGATGCCCACGGCAAGAACTACAGCTTCTTCGTCTCGCGGGCAGGGCTGACGCCCACCCCCTGGTACGATCTGGTCAATGTGGGGCTTTACCCCGAGTTCAACCAGCATCTGGCCATGGCCATAGGCGACGAGTTTACCCCCGAGGCGGTCAACGCATGGCAGTTGCTGGAGATGGCCGAGGCATGTGACCTGCCCAAACGCCTGTTGCAGCAGACCCTGCACAAGATGGCCAACGACATCCTCCTTCATCTGGATGCCGCCATCGCCATGGTTGAGACAGACAATCCCGCCGAGCTGGCTTATCTGGCACGCTACCGACATGACGTTGAGCGCCGCTGTCGCCATTTTCAGGAACAGGCTGCGCTGTTGCCCGATCTGCAGATGTAACCTCCCACGAAAAAACCCCCTCTTGCCCAGCGGCAAGAGGGGGTTTTTCGTTTGAGCCGCCGACTAACCGGCTATTGCATCAAGCTATCAGGCCAGCGAGACAAAGATCCCGGCTAGGGTGGCGCTCATCAGGTTGGCCAGGGTCGCCGCCAGCACAGCCTTGAAGCCCATATTGGCCACATCGTGACGGCGCTCCGGCGCCATGGTGCCGATGGAGCCAAGCTGCACCGCAATGGAGCCCAGATTGGCAAAACCACAGAGGGCGAAGGTGATGATGATCTGGGTGTGGGCGCTCAAGCCCTCCTTGATGTTGGCAAAGTCCAGATAGGCGACGAACTCGTTCATGATCACCTTCTGACCAATCAAGGATCCTGCCGCCATCATCTCGCTGGCGGGCACACCGATAAGCCAGGCGACAGGGGCAAACAGATAGCCCAGCAGCTGCTGCAGGGAGAGATGGGCCCAGCCGAACCACTCGCCTACAGTGGTGAGACCGGCGTTGATCATGGTGATCACGCTGACAAAGGCCAGCAGGATGGTGCCGATGGCCACGGCGATCTTCATGCCGCTCATGGCGCCACCCGCCAGCGCATCAATGGCGTTGCTGTAGTCGCTCTTGTCCAGGGTGATCTCGGCCTGATCGCTCACCTGCTGCTGCTCCGGCACCAGCAGTTTGGCCATCAAGAGGCCACCCGGCGCGGCCATAAAGGAGGCGGCGATCAGGTATTTAAGATCCACCCCCAGACCGGCGTAGCCACCCAGCACGGAGCCTGCTACCGAAGCCATGCCGCAGGTCATCACAGCGAACAGCTCGGAGCGGGTCATGCCAGCGAGGAAGGGGCGAATCAGCAGCGGCGACTCCCCCTGCGAGAGGAAGATATTGCCGGTGGCCACCAGGGATTCGGCGCGGCTGGTGCCGAGCAGGCGGTGCACGGCGCCACCCAGCACCCGGATCACCCACTGCATGATGCCGAAGTGGTAGAGCACGGCGATCAGCGCACTGATAAAGATCACCAGCGGCAGCACCCGCACGGCGAAGATGAAACCGTTGCTGGCGAGATCGCCAAACACGAAGCGGATGCCGCTGTCGGCAAAGCCGAGCAGGGCGGAGACGCCGTTGCTCATGGCACCGAGCATGATTTGACCAGGGGGGAAATAGAGCACCAGGGCGGCAAAGCCGGTTTGCAGGGCGAGCGCACCCAGCACGGTTCGCCAGCGGATGGCTCGGCGGTTTTCACTGGCCAGCCAGGCGATAAACATCAGGGCCAGCATACCGACCAGACTCAATAACAGTGTCATCTTGCACCTATGAAGAGAGGAGTTTCATATGGCAAGTCTGCAGACAGGCGTCGCGGGAGATCCGGCGGGAGAGGTGCCGACCCACGCGACACGCAGACCACAAACCTACAGGTTAGTGGCGGGTCCCATCCTGGGGTCATTCACGTTCCGGGTGACAGCATGTATCGGGTGACGCCAGCGCCGTCGCAGGGGGAGATGCGGCCGGGTGGCAGGTCGGGCGGCGATGCTACAGTGATCGCCGTCACAGAAAAAGCGGTAAAACGATTGGCTTAGGCAACTTTTTCACCCCGGACAGGGGCTCGCCCGAAAACGCGGCAGGATTGACCCGCAAGTGAGCACAAGCCCAATGAGCGCCAGCCAGCAGGGCCCAGCAGCTCGGCAGACGGCACAGGAGCGAGGCACAGACCCCATCCCCGGATAACCGAATCGGTTCACGTTTTTTTCATCTGAAAAGGAGTAGAGTAGGCAATCACCAAGTTTATGTTTTTATTGGAAAAGCCCCTACGGGTCATGCAATGGCATAACGCCCTTAACCCCAAGTGGAACGCCATGATGAAGAAAACCGCGATTGCCCTGACCCTGGCCAGCCTGTTGGCGCTGCCAGTGTTTGTCTCCACCAATGCCTGGGCTGCTCCGGTGCGCTCCCTGCAAAAGGAGCAAAACTACGACCAGTACATCAGCAAGCGCCAGGTGGTGGATCAGCTGCTGGCGGATGCCTGGCAGATCTTCAAGTCGCCGGCCCGCATCTCCACCGCCGGCTTCACCGCCAAGATGCCGAGCAACATGGAGCAGGTCACAGAGCTGCTGCTGCAGGCCTATCAGCTCGAACCCTACCGCACCGACCTGCTGATCTCGGCAGCCAACGCCCAGATCTACAACGGCAACGTGGACAAGGCCATAGGCCTGTTCGAGCAGGCGCTCAGCACGGCGCCGGACGACATAGATCTGCTCACCTACCTGGCCACCTGGCAGACCTTCAAGCAAAACCCCGGCGCCGCCCAGGCATACCAGAGCAAGCTGGCGACCCTCAATCCCGGCCGCGCCGCCGATCTGCAGCGCATCCTGGATACGGTGTCCCGCGTCAACGCCACCCCGCTGAAAGAGCAGGGGGAGCGTTCACCCAAGCCGGGCAACCGGGCCATCGTCACCCTGGGCTATGCCCTCAACCCCGATGGCAGCATGCACGACATCTTGCTGGGCCGACTGGAGACTACCCGCTCCCTGGCCCAGGCCAACCCGGCGGCGCTCATCATACTGACCGGCGGCGTGCCCCAGAACCGCCAGACCGAGGGCAAGCTGATGGCGGACTGGCTGGTGAAGAAGGGCATAGATCGCTCGCGCATCATAGAGGAGAACTACGCCACCAGTACGGTGGAGAACGCCCTCTACAGCGGCTACGCCCTCGCCCGCCACCAGATCCAGTACGCCACCCTGGTGAGCTCGGCCAGCCATGTGCGCCGGGGCCAGACATTGCTGGAGATCGCCTGCTGGCAGAGCGGCCCGGCCGGGATCCAGATAGACAGTGTCAGCTACCCGGACAAGTCGCTCTCGACCCTGGCCAAGGTGAGCGACAGCGAGTTGCTCGGCATCTACCGCGATGCGCTGCGCACCTATGGGCTGTGGAGCTATCGCTCGGCCCCGCTGATCGAGCGCTGATTAGCGTACCAGAGCCTTCACCGAACATCAGACCCGCCAATATGGCGGGTTTTTATTATTGCCAGCAATATGACTCCTTCAATATTCATAAACCGGGCAAGCATAGCCATAAACCTGTATTGGATGCTGACAATATCAGCCTGCCATTGCCAAGCAGCGAATATCAATTTCTCATATTGAGATATATAAACAACCGCATTGCGTTACCGTTCTTTTTCTAAGAACCATAACTCATCACCCATATATTTTTATTCTTTCATTGTCGCCCGAATAAATGGAAATACTGCGGCTCCATTACCCCGATACGGAGCAGTACCATGACAGGAAAAGGATATTCCCTCTGGCTGGCGGCCCTCGCCATCATCAGTTTGCAGGCCAACGCCGTCGAGGTGACGGTGGCCTATCAGACCTCCGCCGAGCCGGCCAAGGTGGCCCAGGCCGACAACACCTTTGCCCGCGACAGCGGCGCCGAGGTGAAGTGGCTCAAGTTTGACAGTGGCGCCAGCGTGGTGCGGGCGCTCGCCTCCGGCGACGTGCAGATAGGCAACATAGGCTCCAGCCCGCTGGCGGTGACCGCCAGCCAGCAGGTGCCCATAGAGGTGTTCCTGCTCGCCTCCAGGCTCGGCAACTCGGAGGCGCTGGTGGTGAAACCGGATCTCTCCTCCCCCCAGGCACTGGCCGGCAAACGCATCGCCGTGCCCTTTACCTCCACCACCCACTACAGCCTGCTGGCCGCCCTCAGACACTGGGGCCTGGATCCGGCCAGCCTGCAGATAGTGAATCTGCAGCCACCGGCCATCATAGCCGCCTGGCAACGGGGTGACATAGATGGCGCCTACGTCTGGGCACCGGCCCTCAATGAACTGACCAGGGAGGGCAAGGTACTGACCGACTCGGCTCAGGTGGGTGAATGGGGCGCCCCCACGCTCGATGTATGGGTAGTGCGCAAGGAGTTCGCCAAGGCTCACCCCGAGGTGGTGCAGGCCTTCGTCAACAGTACCCTGGCGGCCCAGCGCGGCTATCTGGAAAACCCGGCAGGCTGGCTGGCACAGCCGGACAACCTCGCCAAGCTGGCAAAGCTGAGCGGCATCCCCGCAGCAGAGGTACCCGGGCTGGTCAAAGGCAACACCTACCTGACTGCCCGCCAGCAGAGCGACGAGCTCGCCGCGCTGGTGAACCGGACCATAGTGGACACGGCCCGCTTCCTCAAGGAGCAGGGCAAGGTGCAGACCGCCGGCAGCGATTACAGCCAGTACGTGACCGACCGCTTCGTCAAGGCCCAGGCCCGCTGAACGACCCCAAATGACCAGGAGGCCGCCATGCTGCAACTCACTCACCTTTGCGCCGACTACGACGGCAGACGGGTGCTCGACAACATCAACCTGACGCTGGAAGCGGGGGAGCTGATGGTGGTACTCGGCCCTTCCGGCTGTGGCAAGACCACCCTGCTCAACCTGATCGCGGGCTTTCTCACCCATCATCAGGGCCAGATCAGCCTGCTGGGCAGGCCGGTGACCGGCCCCGGCGCCGAGCGGGGTGTGGTGTTCCAGCACGAGGGGCTGCTGCCCTGGCGCAACGTGCTGGACAACGTGGCCTTCGGGCTGCAGCTGGCCGGCCTGCCCCGCCCCGAGCGCGAGGCCAGGGCGCGGGCCATGCTGCGCAAGGTCGGGCTGGAGGAGACCCACGCCAAGCCCATCTGGCAGCTCTCCGGCGGCCAGCGCCAGCGGGTCGGCATAGCCCGCGCCCTTGCCACCCAGCCGCAACTGCTGCTGCTCGACGAACCCTTCGGCGCCCTCGATGCCTTCACTCGCGAGCAGATGCAGACCCTGCTGCTGCGCCTGTGGCACGAGCAGCGTCGCCAGGTGCTGCTCATCACCCACGACATAGAGGAAGCGGTATTCATGGCCACCGAGCTGGTACTGCTCTCCCCCGCCCCGGGCCGGATCACAGAGCGGCTGACCCTGGATTTTGGCCGCCGCTTCGCCGCCGGTGAGTCGTGCCGCAGCATCAAGTCGGATCCGGCCTTCATCGAGCGGCGCGAATACGTGCTCGACCGGGTCTTCGCCGAGCGGGAGGTGTTTGCATGACGGCCGCCCTCTCCTCCTCGGCGGTCCCCGCCAAGGTGCGCCTGCGCTGGCCCCTGCCACGCAGGCTTGGCTTGAGCCTGCTTAGCCTGACCGCCCTGCTGGCCCTCTGGTGGCTGGTGGCCCGGCTCGGGCTGATAAGCCCGCTGTTTTTGCCGCCCCCCGAGCAGGTGCTGCACCAGTTCATCACCATAGCCGGGCCGCAGGGCTTCATGGATGCCACCCTCTGGCAACACCTCGCGGCCAGCCTGCAGCGCATCCTGATCGCGCTGACGGCGGCAGCCCTGTGCGGGGTGACTGTGGGGATTGCCATGGGGCTGAGCCCCACGGTGCGCGGCATGCTGGATCCGCTGATCGAACTCTACCGACCGGTACCGCCGCTCGCCTATCTGCCGCTCATGGTGATCTGGTTTGGCATAGGCGAGACCTCCAAGGTACTGCTCATCTATCTCGCCATCTTCGCGCCGGTCGCCATGGCAACCCTGGCGGGGGTACAGAGCGCCCAGCAGGTGCGGCTGCGGGCCGCCCGGGCGCTCGGCGCCACCCGCTGGCAGGTGCTGTGGCACGTCATCCTGCCCGGCGCCCTGCCGGAAATCTTGACCGGGCTGCGCATCGGGCTCGGGTCGGCTGGTCCACCCTGGTGGCGGCCGAGCTCATCGCCGCCACCCGCGGCGTGGGCTTCATGGTGCAAGCCGCCGGCGAGTTTCTCGCCACCGACGTGGTGCTGGCGGGCATTCTGGTGATCGCCCTGATCGCCTTCATTCTGGAACTTGGTTTACGTGCGCTGCAGCGTCGCCTGACGCCGTGGCATGGAGAAGGACTATGAGCAATACCCTGCACATCACCCCCCTTGGCCCCCATATCGGCGCCGAAGTCAGCGGCATCCGTCTGGCCGGAACCTTGAGCGAGATCCACTTCGAACAGCTCCATCAGGCCCTGTTGATCCATCAGGTGCTGTTCTTTCGGGATCAGCCCATCACCCCCCTGGCTCAGCGGGCGCTGGCCAACCGCTTCGGCGATCTGCACATCCACCCCGTCTATCCCCATGCGCCGGAGGCCGAAGAGATCATAGTGCTCGACACCCACCACGAGAATCCGCCGGACAATGACAACTGGCATACCGATGTGACCTTCATAGAGACGCCACCGGCGCTGGCCATCCTGGCCGCCAAGCAGTTGCCGCCGGTCGGCGGGGACACCCTGTGGGCCAGCGGCATCGCCGCCTTCGAGGGGCTCTCCCCCAGGCTGCAACAGCTGCTGGCGGGACTGGAAGCCGAGCACGACTTCAGCAAGTCGTTCCCGGCCCATCGCCACAACGGCAGCCCGGCGGAATATGGACGCTGGCAGGAGGCGGCGGCCCGCCACCCACCCCTGCGCCACCCTGTGATCCGCACCCATCCGGTGAGCGGCCGGCAGGCGCTGTTCGTCAACGAAGGCTTCACCACCCGCCTGCCCGATCTGCCTGCGCGGGAGAGCGAGGCGCTGCTGGCCTTCCTGTTCGCCCACATCACCAAACCCGAGTATCAGGTGCGCTGGCGCTGGCAGGAGAACGACATCGCCATCTGGGACAACCGGGTCACCCAGCACTATGCCAACGCCGACTATCTGCCGGCCCGGCGGGTGATGCACAGGGCCACCATACTGGGAGACAAACCCTTCTGGCGGGCCTGGTGAGCACGCGGGTATAACCGGCACTCCCTTCATGCCACATGGCCTGTTTAGCGACATTTATTGATCCCGATAAAAATAACGGGGCGCTATGCGGGCCATTATTTTCAAACAACCCAGTTAATGACGCCAAATTATTTTCACCGACATACATTGAAATATTTCCATACAATTACCCACTGCTATTTTTTTGAGTCCATCACGTAACATGCCCGGGTTCAGGCAATATGATGGAAACAAAAAAATGAAATACACGCTGATGATATCTTTGCTGGCGCCGGCTCTTCTGGCGGGCTGCGATCTGGAAAAGAAAGAGGAAGCTCCCTTCAAGGCGCGGCATATCACCGCCGCTTATGACACGGGCAACATCTGCCGCCAATTGCAGCAGGGGTGGCAGGAGGATGGCGTCGCCGTACCCGCCAGCCAGGTCAGTTGCCACTACCTGACGGTGCCGCTCGATTACGACAAGGAGTGGGTCCAGATCAAGGAGACCAAATGGGAGAAACGCCCTGCCCCCGCCCCGGCTGCCACTTTCCTCTCTGGCAACACAAGCCGCTTCTCGACCCCCTCCTGGTCAGGCAACCCCATCCGGGGCGAGATCAAGCAGGAGACCCGCACGGTCAAGGGAGACACCATAGACCTCTTCTATGTGCACTATCGCGCCACCGGCGACTATCGCGGCACCCTCTTCTACAACCCGGGCGGCCCCACCTCGGCCACCCCGGATCTGGGTATCCTGCTCGACATGCTGCGCAGTGCCAACCCCGCCATCCTGGCGCACTACGACATAGTCACCCTGGATCCTCGCGGGGCCGGTTACAGCGCGCTCGGGCATGAACTGCGCAGCTGCCTGCTGACGGACAAGAGCGGCATCCGGCCGGACATGACCCCGGCGCAGCTCGCCCAGATCTTTGCCAGCCGGGACAAGGGCGCCCTGCCGGCGCTCGAGAGCGGTGACGATCAGGGCAAGGCCTTCGGCACTGCGCTGCGGGAGCGTTGCGACGAGCCGTTGAAGCTGCATGCGCCGTACCTGGGCTCGCGGGCCGTGGTCGAGGACATGGAGCGACTGCGCCAGCATCTGGGGCGCGACCGCATCACCCCCATCACCTTCTCCTACGGCACCCGCCTCGCCGCCCTCTATGCAGCTCGCTACCCGAGCCACGTGGCCAACCTGGTGGTCGACTCGCCGATGTCCCCTGCCGAGAGCCGCTACCCGGCCATCTTCCGCGGCGATGCCGAGAATGCCAATCGCATCCTTGCCTGGCGCTTCGGGGCCGAGGCACTGCAGCGCAGCATGGCGGTGACTCGCCAGGTGCGCGACAACGGCCGCTATGTGGACAACATGGGCAACGTGCTCGACCGCGCACACTGGGAAGCTGTGATGAGCGATGCCATCAGCGGCAGCCAGCACTATGATCAGCTCGCCTTCTGGCAGCAGGATGATGCCGGCCCCCTGCTGGCTCGCCTCGCCAAGGAGCAGGCCGACGAGACCCCCTACCAGGATCTGCTGGAAATGCCCTTCTTCAGCGCCATCCATTGCACCGACAACAGCGAGCCCTATGGCTGGCAGGCGCTGGATCCGGAAGATGCCGCCTTCCAGGGGGCCGGCGCCCTGCTGCTGGCCAAGAGCTTCAACACCTGCGCCGACTGGCCTTATCCTCGCCAGCCCATCACGACTGCTGGCGCCGGCGAGATCAAGCTCCCGGATGATGCCAGGGCCCTGGTGCTCGGCGCCGAGTACGATCCCAATACGCCCTTTGCCGGTGCCCGCCAGATGCAGGCCGCCTTTGGCAGCGCCGCCCGCCTGGTGCGGGTGGAGCAGAGCAACCGGCACGGCCAGCTGCACTCCTCACAGTGCGCCAGAGAGGCCCTCAGCACCCTGCTGCTGGGGGATGCCGCGAGCCTGCCCGCCGAGCAGCCCTGCTTGGCCGACTGAACCCAACCCAACTGAGCACAGTCCAACAAAAAGCCCGCCGAATTGGCGGGCTTTTACATGCTGGCAGACGCCGTCAGACGGCGACCAGCCGCTCCAGATCGCTGCGCGTGAGGCGCTTGCTGTCCACCTTCACATAGAGCGAATGCTCGGCTGGCGCCAGCAGCACATCGCTCACCCCGTCACAGGCGCGGATCTTCTGCTCCAGCGCCGGACTCGCTTCGACCCCTGCCGGCAGCACTATGCGCAGGCTGCTCACATAGGGGGGCTCCTGCATGGTGAGGCTGACCCCCAGCCAGGCCAGGGCCAGCAGGGCGCAACTGCCAAACACCAGCACGCCGCCACCCAGGCTGTAGAGCAAACCACCCAGGCTGCCGCCTATGGCCACCCCGATGAACTGGCTGGTGGAGTAGACCCCCATGGCGGTGCCCTTGTAACCCGGTGGCGACTCCTTGCTGATGAGCGACGGCAGCAGCGCCTCCATCACGTTGAAACCGATGAAGAAGAGCTGCAGCCCGGCGAGCAGGCCCCACAGCTGCAACCCGGCCTGCCACAGCACCACTTCGGCGATGAGCATCACCAGCACGCAAGCCTGGAATACCCGCTTCATCTGGCGGCGTTTTTCGGCATAGATGATGAAGGGCACCACGCTGACAAAGGCGACCAGCATGGTGACCAAATAGGCCTGCCACTGGCTGTCACGGGGCAAACCGGCCTGCTCCAGCAGCGGCGGCAGCGCCACGAAGCTCGACATCAGCAAGGTGTGCACGCAGAGGATGCCGAGGTTGAGTTTGAGCAGGCGCGGGTTGGTGAGCACGGTGCGCATCCCGCCCCTGACCATGCTGGACTCGCGATTGAGCAGGTGACCGGTCGGGGTCGGCACCAGCCAGAGGGTGATGGCTATGCCCCCCAGCGCCAGCAGGGCGATGAGCCAGAACAGGCCGGACAGCCCCAGCACACGGGTGATGAGGGGGCCAGTCACCATGGCGATGGCGAAGGTGATGCCAAAGCTCACCCCGATGAAGGCCATCGCCTTGGTGCGGTTCTGCTCGCGGGTGAGATCCGAGAGCAGCGCCATGACGGCCGCCGAGATGGCGCCGCTGCCCTGCAGGGCACGGCCGAGGATGACGCCCCAGATGGAGTGGGTCAGCGCCGCGATCACGCTGCCCAGCGCAAACATCAGCAGGCCGCCGACGATCAAGGGCTTTCTGCCGATGCGATCGGAGAGCAGGCCGAACGGGATCTGGAACAGCGCCTGGGTCATGCCATAGATACCGATGGCAAGGCCGATCAGGGCTTCGGAGGCGCCCGCCAGAGACATGCCATAGGTGGTCAGCACCGGCAGCACCATAAACATGCCGAGCATGCGCAGGGAGAAGACGGAGCCGAGCGCCCAGGTCGCGCGGCGCTCGCCCCTCGTCATGGTGAAATCATTCATGATGGCCTCGATAGGTCAAAGAGAAGGGAGACGCAAGGGGTGGATGACGCAAGGCGCGTCACACCCGAACAACGGGAAAAGTGCCCCGCAGGGCGGCCCCATAATAACAGAGCCGGGAAGGTTCCCGGCTCTGGATTTCATGCATTTAGGGGTGCAGTTCACACTATCAGGGCAGCATGCTCACCAGCACGGGAGTTGCATCCGGCTGGAAGTCCACCGACATCATCACGCTCAGACAGGTGAAAGTGATGACGACGAGGGAGAACATGCCGCGTCAGGGTCACGGCAGCATGCTCACCAGCACAGGAGTTGCGTCCGGCTGGAAATCCACCGACATCATCACGCTCAGGCAGGTAATGGTGACGATGGAGAACATAAACAGCTTGCGGGCCCAGAGGGAGTCATCGACCGCCTGCTTGTAACCCGACAGCGCCATGCCCAGCCACCAGACGCTGACCGCCGTCGCCACGATCAGATACTTGTAACCGGCGTAACCGCCGAGGAACAGCATCAGGGTCGGCACCATGAAGGCCAATATGTAGAGGGTGATGTGGTGCTTGGCCACGACAATTCCCTTCACCACCGGCAGCACGGGTATGTTGGCGGCCTGATAATCCTTGAAGCGGAAGATGGCAATCGCATAGGAGTGCGGCATCTGCCACAGGCTGAAGATCGCCAGCAGGATCAAGGCGCCCGAGTCGAACTGACCGCTCACGGCGCAGTAGCCGATGACGGGTGGCGCGGCGCCGGAGAGGCTGCCGACCAGGGTGCCATAGACGGAGTGACGCTTCATGTAGAGGCTGTAGACCCCCACATAGACCAGGAAGCCCAGCACTGCCAGCAAGGCGGCCAACGGATTGGCCGCAAAGTAGAGCAGTGCAATGCCCGCAACGCCCAGCGCACTCGCATACCAGAGCGACACACCAGGGGCGATCAGCCCCTTCACCAGGGCGCGGTTCTTGGTGCGCTCCATGATGCAGTCGATGTCCCGGTCGATGTAGTTGTTGAACACACAACCGGAGGCCACCACCAGGGAGACACCCACCATGGTCAGGATGAACAGGGGCACGTCCAGGCTCCCCTTGGAGGCCAGCAGGAATCCCCCGATAACCGAGATGAGGTTACCGAAGATGATGCCTGGCTTGGTCACTTGCAGGTATTGCTTCATCATCACATCAAGCCGCTCAGTGAACCATCATGTTGATGTTGAGGTTGTACATGATCCACAGGGAACCCACGACTACGATGGCGATGATGAGCACGGTAAACACCAGTGCCACCAGGTTCCAGCGCTCCTCTGACGAGGTGTTCATGTGCAGGAAGTAGATCAGATGCACGAAGATCTGCACCACCGCCATGGCCACCACTGTACCCAGCACCACGGCGTGGGAGGCGGAGCCATCCATCACCATCCAGAACGGGATCGCGGTCAGGATGAGTGACAGCACGAACCCTGTCATGTAGGACTTGACGCTGCCGTGGCTGGCGCCGTGATTGTCAACGGTATGATTGCTCATTTTTACATTGCCCCCATCAGATAGACCACGGTGAAGACGCAGATCCACACCACGTCCAGGAAGTGCCAGAACAAGCTCAGGCACATCAGGCGAGTACGGTTGCGCTCGGTCAGCCCCTTCTTGCTCACCAGCACCATCATCACGATGATCCAGACCAGGCCACTGGTCACGTGGATCCCGTGGGTGCCGACCAGGGTGAAGAAGGCGGAGAGGAAACCGCTGCGCTGCGGGCCGAAGCCTTCGGCGATCAGGTGATGGAACTCGTAGATCTCCATGGCGATGAAGCCGGCGCCAAGCAGGAAAGTCACCAGCAGCCAGGTATTGACCGCGGAAACCTTGTTCTTGTTCATGGCCAGCATGCCGAACCCGAAGGTGATGGAGCTCAGCAGCAGCAGCATGGTTTCAGCGAACACGAACGGCAGTTCGAAGATGTCCTTGCCGCTCGGGCCGCCGGCGGTGCCGTTGACCAGGACTGCATAGGTTGCGAACAGGGTCGCAAACAGGATGCAGTCGCTCATCAGGTAGATCCAGAAACCGAACACCTTGGTGGCACCGGCATCATGGTGCCCATGATCGTCATGGGCGCCGTGAGTGTGATGTAGAACGTCAGTCGCCATGGAATTAAGCCACCTTGTTGAGATTTTCAAAATGCTGACGCTCGATCCGCTCGATCTCGTCAACCTGCACGTAGTAATCCACGTCCTCATTGAAGCTGTGGATGATCCAGGTGGCTATCATGCCGACGAAGCCGGCGATGGCCATCCACCAGATGTGCCAGATCATGGCGAAACCGAACACCACGCTGAAGGCAGCGATGATGACACCGGCACCGGAGTTTTTCGGCATGTGGATCGGGTCATAGTGTTTGGGTTGCTGATAAGCAGAACCATCCTGCTTGGCTTCCCAGAAGGCATCCAGACCGGTGATCTTTGGCTCGATAGCGAAGTTGTAGAAGGGCGGCGGGGAAGAGGTCGACCACTCCAGGGTACGGCCACCCCAGGGATCGCCAGTCAGATCGCGGTTCTTCTCGCGGTCACGAATACTCACCACCACCTGGATAACCTGGCACAGGACGCCGATGGCGATCAGGCCGGCACCGCAGGCAGCCACTACCAGCCAGCCGTGGAACTCGGGATCTATGTTCTGGCTGACCCGACGGGTCATGCCCATGAAGCCCAGCACGTAGAGCGGCATGAAGGCCACGAAGAAGCCGGTGATCCAGAACCAGAAGGCACGCTTGCCCCAGACCTCATCCAGCTTGAAGCCGAACGCCTTCGGGAACCAGTAGGTGATACCGGCGAAGCAGCCGAACACCACGCCGCCGATGATGACGTTGTGGAAGTGGGCGATCAGGAACAGGCTGTTGTGCAGCACGAAGTTGGCGGCCGGCACGGAGAGCAGTACCCCCGTCATGCCACCCACGGTGAAGGTGATGATGAAGCCGACGGTCCACAACATGGGCGAGGTGAACTCGATGCGACCGCGGTACATGGTGAACAGCCAGTTGAAGATCTTCACCCCGGTCGGGATCGAGATGATCATGGTGGTGATGCCGAAGAAGGCATTCACGTTGGCACCCGATCCCATGGTGAAGAAGTGGTGCAGCCAGACCACGAAGGAGAGCACGGTAATGGCAATGGTCGCCCACACCAGAGAGGTGTAGCCGAACAGCTTCTTCTTGCAGAAGGTCGCCACCACTTCGGAGAAGATCCCGAACACCGGCAGCACCAGGATATACACCTCGGGGTGACCCCAGGCCCAGATCAGGTTGATGTACATCATCATGTTGCCACCCATGTCATTGGTAAAGAAATGGGTACCCAGGTAACGGTCTGCGGTGAGCAGGGCTATGGTGACGGTCAGGATCGGGAAGGAGGCGATGATCAGTATGTTGGCGCACAGCGCGGTCCAGGTGAACACCGGCAGCCGCATCATGGTCATGCCGGGGGCACGCATCCGGATGATGGTGGCAAAGAAGTTCACGCCGGTCAGCAAGGTGCCCAATCCTGAGATCTGCAGACTCCAGATCCAGTAATCGACCCCGACCCCGGGACTGAACTCCTTGCCCGACAAGGGCGGATAGGCCAGCCAGCCGGTCTGGGCAAATTCACCGACCCCGAGGGAGACGTTGATCAGCACCACGGCGGCGGCGGTAAACCAGAAGCTCAGGTTGTTGAGGAAGGGGAAAGCCACGTCACGGGCACCGATCTGCAGCGGTACCACTATGTTCATCAGGCCGATCACCAGTGGCATGGCCACGAAGAAGATCATGATGACGCCGTGGGCGGTGAAGATCTGGTCGTAGTGGTGGGGCGGCAATATGCCTTCGCCACCGGCCGAGGCCATCACCTGCTGGGTACGCATCATGACCGCATCGGCAAAGCCGCGCAGCAGCATGACCATGCCCAGGATGAGATACATGATACCGAGACGCTTGTGATCCACAGAGGTGAACCACTCTTGCCACAGATACTGCCACTTGCCGAAATAGGTGATCAGCCCGGCGATGGCCAGCCCGCCCAATAAGATTGCGGCTATCGTGACCATGATAATGGGTTCATGGTACGGGACAGCGTCGAGCGTTAATTTTCCAAACATCAATTATTCCTCGGATCCTGCTTTCACACTCTTGTCATCCATCGGCATGGCCATATGCCCGGCATGATCCATTTGTGCATCATGGGTCATCTCGTCATGGTCCATTGCTTGATGATCCAGGGTGTCGCCATGCTGCATGGCACCTTCGTGGGCCATGCCCTGGTGCTCACCCGGTTTCATGTCACCCATGAACTTGTTGATCACGTTGACGAACAGGGCCGGGTCGGCACTGGCGAAATACTCCACCGGATTGTTCTGGCTCTGCTTGGCCAGGGCCTCGAACTCGGACATGGTGGCGAGCATCTTGGGTGACTGTTTTACCTTGGCGACCCAGGCATCGAAGTCGGCCTGATCCCGCGTGGCGATGGCCTGGAACTTCATGCCGGAGAAACCGGCGCCGCTGTAACTGCCGGAGATCCCCTTGTACTGGCCCGCCTCGTTGGCGATGAGATGCAACTTGGTCTGCATGCCCGCCATGGCGTAGATCTGACCGCCCAGCTGGGGAATGAAGAAGGAGTTCATCACGGTATCCGAGGTCACCCGGAAGTTGATGGGGGTATTGACCGGGAAGGCCAGTTCATTGACCGAGGCGATACCCAGTTCCGGATAGACGAACAACCACTTCCAGTCGAGGGAAATAACATCGACCCGGATCGGTTTGACGTCCGATTCCAGCGGTTTATAAGGATCCAGCGAGTGGGATGTTTTCCAGGTAATGACCGCCAGGATGGCGACAATAATGACGGGTACGGTCCAGACGACCGCTTCAATCTTGTTGGAGTGAGACCAATCCGGGGTGTATTTGGCATTGGTATTGGATGCTCTGTATTTACGAGAGAATACCACTGCCATAATAATCACAGGGATCACTACAATTAACATCAGCCCGATGGCCGTTAATATCAGTGATTTCTGTTCCAGACCAATCTGCCCTTTGGGGCTCATTAGAGCCATGTCGCAACCACTGAGCAAGCCGGTTGTCGCGAGCAACAGCAAGGCGCCCAAGCCCCTTTTTACATCAGGTCTCATGCCGTTTCCTCATCTTCGCAAGGCGTAAAGTTGTAATAAAAACGCATCATTCTATTGCATCGGGGGGGATGTGAACAACATGAAAAATTAATCCCGAACTTGTGTGCGGTTTGGGATTTCCCTGTGAAGCATGTTAATGGCTTGACGGCAAGGCATTTATCAAACCCCACAAATCACAAATTCATCATTAACAGGCTTTATTTCATCCAATTGTTGTTGATTGAATAGACAGATAGCTGCTTCACCCTATATTTGGCAGGGTTAAATCGCCCCGTTCGTTGCTATTTGTATAAAATATCGACGCTATTTTCGGCGCCGCCGCCGAACAGACAGATCATTGAGTGGAACTCAATCCGGACCATAATTAATCAAATTAAACTCTAATTAATTCCATGAATTTGATGGGGCCATAGTCCGCAAAGATGCCTATTGCATGCATTTCCAGGGGCCGAATCCATCACAGGACTCATCATTTTGTTTAATAAGTTATTATCAAAGCCATGGACTCCATCCGGATATGGCGTTAGGTTGCGCCCCTTCGTTACCAAGCCAGTCACGAATTCAACCTTATCCCATTTCCCATTTGACTCTTCATACAACAGGGATTGCCATGAGTATCACACGCAGAGACTTTCTCAACGGCGTAGCCATAGCGATTGCGGCCGGTGTCGCCCCCATCAATCTGCTGCAAGCGGCGCAAGGCGGCAACGCGCTGGCCGACAAGACGCTGGCCTATCCGCCCGCCCTCACCGGCCTGCGCGGCAACCATCCGGGCTCCTTCGAGCCAGCCCACAGCATAGCCCGCGACGGCAAGCAGTATGACTTCGCCAATGTCCCCCTCGAGGGGGAGTACGATCTGGTGATCGTCGGCGCCGGCATCAGCGGCCTGGCGGCCGCCTGCTTCTATCAGCAGTTGCTCGGCGCGGACAAAAAGATCCTGCTGCTCGACAACCACGACGATTTTGGCGGCCACGCCAAGCGCAACGAGTTCACCACCCCCGATGGGCTGCGGCTGGGCTACGGCGGCAGCGAATCCCTGCAATCGCCGCGCTCCGTCTACAGCCCCATTGCGCTCGGGCTGCTCAAGGCGCTCGAGGTCAACATCGACGAGCTGGCCAAGGGCTTCCAGCAGACCTTCTACCCGGATCTGGGGCTCAGCCGCGGCGTCTATTTCGACGAGCAACACTTTGGCGTCAACAAGGTAGTGAGCGGCGATCCGGGCCACAACGTGGCCGACGACATCCCCCGCGATCGCTTGAACGGCCGCCCGCTGGCACAGTTCATCGGTGACTTCCCGCTCGATGAGAGCGACCGTGCAGCCCTGCTGGCCCTGCACGAAGAGAAGATCGACTACCTGAGCGGCATGAGCCGGGAGGAGAAAGACCTCTGGATGACCCGCAACAGCTACACCAGCTTCCTGCGCGACAAGGTGGGGCTCAGCGAGCGGGCGATCACTTACTTCCAGCAGCGCACCAACGACTTCCAGGCGGTCGGCATAGACGCCACCGCCTGCGCCGATGCGCGTCTCTGTGCCCTGCCGGGCTTCGACGGGCTGGATCTCACTCCCCTCGATGCCGAGGAGCAGGCGGAGCTGGACGATCCTTACATCTTCCACTTTCCGGACGGCAACGCCGGGCTGACCCGCTTGATGGTGCGCAAGCTCATTCCGCAGGTGGCCCCCGGCCACACCATGCAGGACGTGGTGCTGGCCAAGTTTGACTACGGCAAGCTCGACGTGGCGGAGCACAAGGTGCGGCTGCGCCTTGGCAGCACGGCGCTGCAGGCGAAGAACCTGTCCCTCGCCGATGGCAAATCGGCGGTGGATGTCACCTACATCAAGGAGGGGAAACTGCATCGGGTGCGGGCCAAGCAGTCCGTCATGGCCGGTTACAACATGATGATCCCCTACATGGTGCCCGAGCTGCCGGAGCCCCAGAAGGAGGCGCTGCGCCAGAATGCCAAGGCGCCGCTGGTCTACACCAAGGTGGTTATCAAGAACTGGCACGCCTTCGTCAAACTCGGTGTGCACGAGGTCTATTCACCGGCGGCCCCCTACAGCCGGGTCAAGCTGGACTATCCGGTCAACCTCGGCGGCTACGAGCATCCCAAGAGCCCGGATCAGCCCATGTGCCTGCACATGGTCTATGTGCCGACCCTGCCGGGCAGCGGCCTCTCGTCCCGCGAGCAGTCCCGCAAGGGGCGCGCCATGATCCTCGGCATGCCGTTCGAGCAGCACGAGCAGATGATCCGCGAGCAGCTGCAGGGGATGCTGGGCAGCGCCGGTTTCAACCACCAGCAGGATATCCTCGCCATCACGGTCAACCGCTGGTCCCACGGCTACTCCTACATCACCAACACCCTGTTCGATGACGAGGCGCAGTGCGAAAAATGGATTGAGCTGGGTCGTCAGCCCATCGGCAACATCACCATAGCCAACTCCGACTCGGACTGGAGCCCCTACGCCCACTCCGCCATCGATCAGGCCTGGCGTGCGGTCAACGAGCTGGTCGCCATGCAGAAGGGAGGTGCCCAATGAACCGCGCCCTGTCACTGACCGCCAGCGCCCTGCTGCTGGCCCTGCCCGCCCTGGCTGCACAGGCAACGCCTGCCATGTCGGCGGGGGAATACGTGGCCAAGCTGGGGGATTGCGCCGCCTGTCACACCAGCGAAACCAGCCAGCCGCTGGCTGGCGGCAAGGGCTTCCCGACCCCGATCGGCACAGTCTTTTCCACCAACATCACCCCGGACAAGAGCCACGGCATCGGCAACTACAGCCTGCCGGAGTTCATCAAGGTGATGCGCGAAGGGGTGGCCCGGGATGGTCATCGGCTCTATCCGGCCATGCCCTACACCGCCTACGCCAAGATGAGCGACACAGATCTCGGGGATCTCTACCAGCATCTGATGAAGGAGGTGCAGCCGCTGGCGGTGGTCAACAAGGAGAGCGACATCCCCTGGCCGCTCAACATGCGCTGGCCGCTGATGGGCTGGAACTGGGTCTATCACGATGACAGCCGCTTCACCCCGGTAGCGGGCAAGAGCGAGCAGTGGAATCGCGGTGCCTATCTGGTGCAGGGTGCCGGTCACTGCGGCAGTTGCCATACCCCGCGCGGACTCGGCATGCAGGAAAAAGCCCTGACCGAGGCAGACCCCCTCTATCTGAGCGGCGCCACCCTGGATGGCTGGTATGCCCCCGACATCCGCGGCACCCGCTACGACAAGCAGGCGCTGATCGATCTGCTGAAAACCGGTCGCAGCCAGCATCAGGCCGTCTCCGGCCCCATGGCGGAAGTGATCACTCACAGCAGCCAGTACTTCAGCGACGCGGATCTGGCCGGCATAGCCACCTATCTTATCGAGATCGGAGACCATACGCCGCCAGCCCAGGGCAACCGGGCCTACGCCAACGCGGGCGGCAAGGCGGACTATGCCATGTACTGCTCCACCTGCCACGGCGTCAACGGTCAGGGCAATGATGGAGTGATTCCATCGCTGGTGGGCAACCAGACAGTGCTGGCCGAGGATCCGAGCAGCCTGCTCAATGTGCTGCTGTACGGCGCCGAGACCCCCATTACCCAGGGTCATATCGGCTACCGCATGCCGGGTTATGGCTGGACCCTCAACGACGAACAGGTGGCCGGGCTGGTCAACACATTGCGCGCCTCCTGGGGCAATGAAGGGGTGGCCATCAAGCCGGCCACCGTCAAGGCCCAGCGCGCGCTGCACGAATAAGCCTTCGCCGCACCATCTCTGCCATAAAAAAAACGGGCCTCCAGTGGAGGCCCGTTTGCCGTGTGCGAGCGCGGCGTCAACCCTTGCGCGGTTTTGAGCCCGGCAGGGGCGCCGCCGGCTGGCGGTAATCGGCATAGGGGAAGACATTGCGAAAACGCTGGGCCACCGGCTCGGGGATGGAGCGGGAGAAGACCAGCTTGACGCCGTCTTCGTCACGCTGACCCAGAATGCGGCCCCGCACCGTCTCGTGGCGCAGTATCTGCTTGGCATGCTCAATGAACGCGGGAGACACCTTGCCCCGCTTGACCACCAGCTTGCCCGGCGCAAGCCGGATCTCGAACAGGGCGCCCCGTCCCAGCTTCATCAACCACCAGATCAGGGCAATCGCCACCAACAAGGATAACCAGGCCATCTATTTCCCTCCTAACGACTCGATATCCGCGCGCAGATCAGGCCATCTCGTGCCCTCCCGGTCGCGCCATGGCTGCCAGTATAAGCCGCCATTGCCCCCGATTGTTTGGCGGGGATCACAGCCGCAGCGTCATTTGAGCGCCACTCAGCAATCCTTGCCCCAGGCCACCAGCGTCTCGCGATAGAGCGCCAGCAGCGCCTGATCCCGCACCGCCACCCCGACCTGCTGGGCACGATAGTCGGCCCAGCCGTCGTGGGGATGGGACTTGCCATCGAATTTTTGCAGGGTATGGCCGATGGCCGGGCCCTCGTTGATGACCCGCACCGGCCCTTCCCGCAGGGTGAACAGGGTCGGATCTATCACGTAGGCGATGGCGGACGGGTCGTGCACGTGGCAGCCGTCGAGCCCGATCCGCTCCGAGTAGAAGCGCAGATAGAAGCGGCTCACATCCCACAGGAAGCGGCCCGGCTCCCCCGCGTCATCGCGCAGCGCATCCAGATAGGCGCTGCTGAAGAAGCTCTGCTGGGTCACGTCCAGCCCTATGATCACCACGGGCCAGTCGGCGGTAAACACCCGGTCGGCGGCATCGGGATCGTCGTGAATGTTGGCCTCGGCATAGGGGGTCACGTTGCCGCGATGGCCGTTGACGCCAAAGGCGCCCCCCATCACCACCACCTGCTTCACCAGGCTGGTGATCTCCGGCGCCTCCTGCAGTGCCAGCGCCAGGTTGGTGAGCGGGCCTATGGTGACCAGGGTGATCTCGCCAGGCGCAGCCTTCACCGCCTCGACGATATATTGCCAGGCGGGTCTGGGATCCGCCGTGATGGTCACCTCCCCCGCCTCCACGTCCCCCAGTCCACTCGGGCCGTGCACGACCGTGGTCGGCCCCACCGGCTCGCGGCGCAGCGGGGCCACGGCTCCCTTGGCCACATCCGCCTTCATGCCATATTTCTGCTTGAGCCAGAGCGCGTTGCGGGTGCCGTTGTCTATGGTGGCATTGCCAAACACTGTGGTGATGGCGAGCAGCTCGATGGCGGGGTGCGCCTCGGCAAACAGTATTGCCATGGCGTCGTCGATACCGGGATCCGTATCCAGAATGATTTTGTGGGCCATGGGGCCTCCAGACAGCAAGAGAGTTGCCAGTGTAGCGACCTCCCGCCCGTTTAACAGCGCAGGGATCACAGCCTGAGGGTTTCGCCCGACCCGGCCCCGTCGAGTGGCGGCATTTTGAGCAGGCCGGGTGGCAGACGGGCCAATGCGCCTAAATAGTGGCCAACCGGACGAACGCGAAGCGCCGCCGCCTTGTGAGCCGGCCTGGGGGATGGTATCACTTGGCCTCATTGCCCCTTCTCTCACTCCACTGCCGAGGCGCCATAGTGATCACCCTGATTAAAGAGTCTGACCAGCTGAAGATGCCCTGGAAGAACAAGCAGGGCACCACAGCCCAGATCCTCATCGCCCCCAAGGGCGCCACCCTGGACAAGCTCGACTTTGACTACCGGCTGAGCTCGGCCCCCATCAAGGCCGCCGGCCCCTTCTCCAAATTTCCCGGCTATCAACGCATCCTGCTGCCCATCAGCGGCACCGGCTTCGTGCTCAACGGCCACCCCTATGCCACCTTAGAGGCGGCCCACTTCAGCGGAGACGATGAAACCCACTGCGAGCTGCTGAAAAAAGAGGTGACGGATCTGGGGCTCATCTACGATCCCGCGCGCATCGGCGCCAACGTGCGGGTGCTCAATCTGCCCTTCCCGCTTAGCCTCAGTCTGGATACAGACAAGACCTACCTCTGCCACCTGCTGAGCGGCCAGCTCGAAGTCGGGGGCCAAACCGTCGCGGTCAACGAGACGCTGGTGGTCACGGGGGAAGAGAGCATACGACTGGAGTGCCAGAAGAAGACGGCCATCGCCTTCTTTACCCTGCAAGCCCGATAAGGAAGAGGCCCGCGCAGGCCCTGGTGTCGGGCTCAACGTTTGGGGGCGCGGCCCCCGCTGTCGAGACAGGCCTGCATGCTGTCGTAGGGAACATAATGCTTGGTGCGGCTGTAGTAGGTGCCACCCTGGGGGTGGCAGATGCCGTTCCTGCTCTTCTTGACCGGGGGCTCTGCCGCCAGCGCCAGGGCGCACACCAGCAGCAGGCAACAGCTGACCACCCATTTGACTGCTCTCATCACCCACATCCATTCTGAGTCTGGGGAGGAAGGCCCCGATTGCGGCCCATTCTATCCCGTCCAGGACGCGGCCACTCCTCGCCAGATCACGAAATGCACCATTCATTCAATTGCTTGGCTCCTCTGCACCGCGCGATCGACACCAGGTATCCGCACCATAAAAAAAGCCGGGGCAGCCCGGCTTTTTTCTTCATGACCACTCGACAAGCGGCTTAACCGATCTTGAAGGTGCCCTTCATCATGGCGAAGTGGCCGGGGAAGGAGCAGAAGAAGGTGAGGTCTTTGCCGGCCAGGCCGTCGGTCTTGAAGGTAACGCTGGTGCTCTCGCCACCGCCCACCAGCTTGGTGTGGGCCAGCACGCGCGGATCATCCTTGGGCAGGTAGTTGTTGTCGGCACCGGCACTCATGCCTGCGGTGGCCACGGCCTGATAGTCGGCGGTATTCGCCAGCGCCCAGTTGTGGCCCATGGCGGTCACCGGCATCTTGCCGGTGTGATTGAGGGTCACGGTCACCTCTTTGCAGGTGGCAGGTACGCTCATCTCCTTGAGGTTGTACTGCATGGCATCATTGCCTTCGATGACCAACGCGCACTCATCGGCCAGAGCCGGGGCAGCCAGGGTACTCAGAAACAGCAGGGTAATCGCCTTTTTCATCATCCTCTCCTTTGATTGGCAATAGATGGCAACACGATTGCCTGCAGGCGAGCGCCCGGACTGGCAAAGATGCTGTCAAAATCGACCTTATTCTACTCAAATGTTGTCAATCGGCTATGGCTTTAGCGCAAAGCTGCGGGTCAGGTCACCAGATTGACCTTGTTCACAACAGACGCTGAACCTGAATGGATACGCATCAACCCCTCTCCCGGCCCACCCCTGTTTAATTTTCTCCCGCCATTTTCCACACGGCCACTCGCCAGCCGCCAGCCGCTTGGCTAAGCTGGCGGCCCATGGCACCAGGCCCTGTTCAAGATATAGAGATATTGCTTATGTCGTTTCCCCCGGTATTGGCCCTGCGCGGCCTCCTGCTGACCCTGGTACTGGCGCTGACCGCCTGCCAGCCTGCACCGACCCAGACCCGCATTCAGGGCAAGACAATGGGTACCTATTACGTGGTGACTGTGAGCCATCCCTTCCCGGGGGGCGAGCTTGCGCTGCAACAGGAGGTCGATTCCCTGCTGGCGCGCATGAACCACGAGATCTCCACCTATGATCCGAATTCCCTTATCTCACGCTTCAATCAGAGCACGGGCAAGCAGCTCACTGTCATTCCAGCGGCCATGGCCAGGATAGTGCAGCAGGGTATCGACGCCGGGCACCTCACCCAGGGCAAGCTGGACGTGACTGTGGGGCCGCTGGTCAACCTGTGGGGATTCGGCCCGGACAAGCGCCCGCTCAAGCGGCCAGATGCCGGGCAAATTGCCGCAGCTCGCCTCAAGGTAGGCATAGACAAGCTGAGCCTGACGCCGGAGGGGGATCACTTCCTGCTCGGCAAGACAATCCCGGCGCTCTACCTCGATCTCTCCACCCTGGGTGAGGGGGCCGCCTCGGACGAGATAGCCGGCCTGCTCGAGAGCAAGGGGGTACACAACTACCTGATCGAAGTGGCCGGTGCCGTGCGCAGCAAGGGCAACAACGGCAAGGGCAACCCCTGGCGGGTGGCCATAGTCGAGCCGTCCGATCAACCGGGGGCCTTCTCGGACGTGGTGAGCCCGAACGGCATGGCGCTCAGCACCGCCGGCAGTTATCGCAACTATTACGAGCTCGATGGCCAGCGCTACTCCCACATCATAGATCCCGCCACGGGCGCACCTGTGACCCACAAGCTGGTCTCCGCCAGCGTGATCACCCCGACCGCACTGGAAGCCGATGCCCTCGACACGGCGCTCATGGTGATGGGCCCCGAGCAGGCGATGGCCTTCGCCAGGGAACACCAACTGGCCGTCTACCTCATCATCAAGACGGAACAGGGCTTTCGGGCCGACTACAGCCCGCAATTTGCCCCCTATCTGGTGCAGAAAAAGCCATGAATAACGGGGCTTTGCCGAAAAACAGCAGGGCCACCCCATGTTCAATTGCCTGTCTGCGCGCTTTGGTGGCACACTTCTGTTATCCGCCCGTAGCGCCCTGACCCAGACAGATGCAGACACCGGAACCCGAGCCAGAAAAAAAAGCCCCGCCCAAGCCCAAGCGCATTCTGCTGGTCAACGAACAGCGATCCTTTCAGGTGATGATGAAGGCGATGCTGATCAACATCGGCATCAGTCGCATCACCTATGTCAATTCGGCCGAGGAGGCCAGACGTCGCTGTCAGAAAGAGACCTTTGACATCTACCTGCTCGATTACGAACTGGGGGTCGGCGAGAACGGCCGCCAGTTGCTGGAGAGCCTGCGGGATCAGAAGCTCATTCCCCCCCAGAGCGTGGTGATCATGGTGAGCGGCGACAGCTCCCGCGCCATGGTGTTGAGCGCGCTGGAGGCCGAGCCCGACGAATACCTGATGAAGCCCTTCTCCCAGGAGCAGTTCTCGTTTCGTCTCAAACGCGCCCTCGCCCGTCGCCTGGCGCTGGAGAGCGTCTTCATCGCCCTCGCCCAGGACGATCTGCCCACCCTGCTGGCCGCCTGCGCCGAACGGGCCGATGCGGTGCCGCGCTTTGCCAACTTCTGCCGCTGCCTGCAGGCCGATACCCAGCTCAAGCTGGGGCAGGCCAAGGAGGCGCGCAGCCTGATGCGCCAGCTGCTGGCCGGGCAGGAGAACAGCTGGGCCCGACTGACCCTGGGCAAGGCGTGCCATACGCTCGGACTTAATGAGGAGGCGGTGAGCCACCTGCAGGCGACCCTCAAGAATACCCCGCTGATGGTGGAGGCCCACCTCTGGCTGGCGGAATCCCAGCTGGCACTCGGCAATGACGAGCAGGCCCAGCAGGAGCTCAGACGGGCGGTGGACATCTCCCCCCAGTCGGTACAGCTCTCCCGCCGGCTGGCGGAGGTGTGCCTGCTGCGCCACGACTACGCCCAGGCCAAGGACGTGCTGCTGTCGCTCATCGACCTGTCGCGCAACTCCATCCATCGCACCCCCCACTATCTGGGGGCCTATATCCAGGCGCTGACCCTGTACGCCCTCAACAGCAACGACATCTACCACATAGCCAACCTGCAAAAGCAGGTGAATTCGGCCCTCTCGCGCATTCGCGATTCGCTGATGATGTCGGAGTTCAACTACCCGGTGTTCGAGCAGATCTGCCAGGCCCGGGTGCAGATCGCCCTGGGCGAGTTGCTCAAGGGCAAGAAGATGCTCTATCGCGCCAACCAGAACTGGCTCGATCAGCCGGGTACCATGCCCCCCAGCCTGCTGGGCGAGACCATACTCGCCCTCTACCAGCTCGGCGAATTCGAATATGCCGAGACGCTGCAGGCGCTGCTGGCGGAGGATGAAGACAGGCTGCTCACCACCTGCATCCAGGCCACCCGCGACGACAAGACTGTGCTCGAGCGCCGCCAGCGTTATCAGCAGCTCAACGAACTGGGCATCAAGGCCTACCAGAGCGGCGAGCTGGAGCAGGCCCTGGGCCACTTTCGCGAGGCGCTGCGCCGAGCCCCCGCCAATACAGGTGCCGCCCTCAACAAGATCCAGGTGCTGCTGCAACTGATGCAGAAGAACCGCAAGAGCCCGGAGTTTGGCGCCGAGTGCAAGGAGACCCTGGAGGTGCTGGACGGCATTCCCCTGAACCCGGCACAGCAGGATCGTTTTCGCAAACTGCGTCAGGAGTTTACCCAGCTCAGTTGACCCCGGCCACGGCCCGCTCGCCTATGCTGATACAGACTCGGCGAGGGGAGGAAACAGACGATGGCCATGTGTCGATATCTGGTGGCGGACGGGCGCCACTGCAGCGAGGAGGCGGAGGAGCACGAACTGTGCCGCTGGCACGATCCCCACGCCGATCATCAGAGTCCCCATACCGCTCGCGAGCTGGAGCACTACATCCAGCAAGGGGGTCTGTGCCACGGCCTGCAACTGGCCCGCGCCAACCTGGCCGGCCTCAACCTGGTGAAGAAGGGGGCCCCGCAGGGCTTCTTGCTGGAACAGTGCAACTTCTATCGCGCCAACCTGCAGGGAGCTCACCTCTACGGCATCCGCATCAAGGGCGGCAGCCTGATGAAGGCGGATCTCAGCGAAGCCAATCTGCACTGCGCCGAGCTCGACGACGTCAACCTGCTCGGCATTCGCTGGCACAACACCCGGCTCGACAACCTCAACACAGGCAAACGGCTGATGCAGGAGCGGCGCGGCCGCAAGGAGCGCGATCCCGTGCAGGCCCGCATCTGGCTGAAAGAGGCCGAGGAGACCTACCGGGATTTGCGCAAGGCTTCGGAGGCCCAGGGCATCTTCACCATGTCCGGCCGCTACATACAGCAGGAGCTCACCATGCGCCGGCTGCAGTTGCCGCTCTGGTCGACCCAGCGCTTCACCTCCTGGATCGTCGATCTCTTCTGCGGCTACGGCGAGGCGCCCATGCGGGTGGTGCTCTTCTCCCTGCTGCTCATCTTCATCTGCAGCATCTTCTACTTCTTCTTTGGCCTCAGCTTCAACGGCAACCACCTCATCTACCGGCCAGACGCCCCCCTGGAGCAGAACGCCATCTTCCTGCTCGAGTGCCTCTATTACAGCGTGGTGACCTTCACCACCCTGGGTTACGGGGACTTCACCCCCATAGGCCTGTCACGGCTCTTCGCCGCCTTCGAGGCCTTCACCGGCAGCTTCACGCTGGCACTGTTCGTGGTGGTGTTCGTCAAGAAGATGACTCGCTAAAAACCTATCCACGATCTTGCTGCGAGGCCGTGATCAAGGCTCATGTGCTGCTCGGAATCCTCATGTATATCTATACGCTCCGGTTCCTGCGCTGCGCTTCACCTTGCTGACAGCCTCTCGTGACAGCTCGTGAACAGGTTACCGATAGCCCGGCACCTGAACTTGCATCCAGGGCGGATTCCTAGTCCAATAGCGACTTATAAAAATGACATGAGCATCCCGGACATGAAGATCATCTCTTTCAATATCAATGGCCTGCGCGCCCGTCTTCATCAGCTGCAAGCCATCATCGACAAACACCAGCCGGATGTGATCGGCCTGCAGGAGATCAAGGTGCACGACGAGGCCTTCCCGCTGGCGGATGTGGAGGCCATGGGGTATCACGTGGAGTTCCACGGCCAGAAGGCCCACTACGGGGTGGCCATCATGAGCAAGCAGAAACCGGTCGAGGTGCAAAAAGGCTTCCCCACGGATCCGGAAGATGCCCAGCGCCGCATGATCATGGCCACCTTCAAACGGGAAGATGGCTCCCTCATCAAGGTGATGAACGGCTACTTCCCCCAGGGCGAGAGCCAGGACCACGAGACCAAGTTCCCGGCCAAGCAGAAGTTCTACGAGGATCTGCAGCACTATCTGGAGACCCATCACACCCCGGACGATCAACTGGTGCTGATCGGCGACGTGAACATCTCCCCCACAGATCTCGACATCGGTATCGGCGAAGCGAACCGCAAGCGCTGGCTGCGGGATGGCAAATGCTCCTTCCTGCCCATAGAGCGGGAATGGATGGAGCGCCTCAAAGGGTTTGGCCTGACCGACACCTTCCGCGCCGCCAACCCCACCGAGTGCGAGCGTTTCTCCTGGTTTGATTACCGTTCAAAGGGCTTTGACGAGAACCGCGGCCTGCGCATCGACCTCATCATGGCCTCCAACGCCCTCAAGGACGCTGTGACCGAGACCGGCATCGACTACGAACTGCGCGGCATCGAGAAACCCTCGGACCACGCCCCCATCTGGGCCTGCTTCGCCTGATGACGACACACAGTGGGGACGTTTGACGCCCCCACTGTGACCCGGCCCCCACTTCCCCGCCCTTTTCCTTCTTATAATGCCCACCAGACCACCCGTGCCGCGCGCAACGCTTATAGTGAGTGCGTCCGTCACCGGGACACAAGTTGTCGCTGGCTCGCCTCTCTGCCGCCATTGGCACTGATAACTTCCATCCCCGAGCAGCTTGGGTTCAATATTCGTGCTCTATCATGAAAAATTGTCAGTAATCCAATGAGTTGAATTTGTAACCATGCTGTTGATGATGTCAGTTCAGAAGAAAGGTGTGCACGGCGATCGCGATCCATCCAACAGGAGTGTGATGATGAAGGTGCAAAACGTCAGGGAAGATAGGTTCAAGCGTTGTGGTATTGCCCTGGCACTGGCCAGCCTGTTGACCGCCTGTGGCGACGAGCCGACCGCCGGTGCCCAGGCGCTGCCTCCCGTGCCCGTGGTGGTGGCCGAGGTCAAGCTGACCGATGTGCCCCTGACCGCCGAGATGGTGGGTGAAACCGCCGGTTTTCGCGAGATCGATGTCCGCTCCCGGGTGAGCGGCATACTGCTCAAACGTACCTATGTGGAAGGCCAGCCGGTCAGCGCCGGCCAGGAGCTGTTCCTGATCGACCCCGAGCCCTACAAGGTGGCGCTGGAGCAATCCAGAGGCACACTTGCCCAGGAGCAGGCCCGTCTCAACAAGGCCCGCGCCGATCGGGATCGCATCATCCCCCTGTTCAAACGCCAGGTGGTGAGTCGCAAGGACTATGACGACACCATAGCCAACTACGAGGCCGCCATCGCCAGCCATCAGGCGGCCCAGGCCAAGGTGAAGGAGGCGGATCTCAACCTCAGCTACACCCAGGTCACGGCCCCCATCAACGGCATGGCGAGCAAGAGCTCCCAGTCCGAAGGCAGCCTCATCTCCACCAGCGGCGAAAATGGCCTGCTCACCACCATCACCCAGTTCGACCCGCTCTACGTCAACTTCTCCTACTCGGAGCAGGATCGTCTCAACTTCGAGAACTCGGTGAAAAAGGGATTGATTGAGGCCAAGGATGCCACCAACTGGCGCACCCACATCCGGCTGGCCGACGGCTCCGTCTATCCAGAGGCGGGCAAGCTCAACTTCTCCGACAGCCGGGTCGATCCCCAGACCGGCACCATACGTGCCCGCGCCATCTTCGACAACAAGAAGGGCGCCCTGCTGCCCGGCCAGTTCGTGCGCATGACCATCGACCTGGGGCTGCGCAAGAACGCCATCCTGGTACCGCCGCGGGCCATAGTCCAGTCCCAGGCCGACCGCATGGTGATGGTGGTGGATGCCGACAACAAGGTGGTGCCAAGGCCGGTCAAGCTGGGCTCCGTGGTCGACAGCGGCGTGCTGATCGACAGCGGGCTCGCGCCCGGCGAACGCTACATAGTCGAGGGGTTGATGAAGGCCCGTCCCGGTTCCGTGGTCAAGCCGGTTTCGGCCGCCGAGATGAAGGCCATCAGCGCCAATATGGTCAGCCAGGCCGCGGCCAAGTAAGGAGTTCGTATGTTTTCCAAGTTCTTCATCGAACGCCCCATCTTCGCCAGCGTGATCTCCATCATCATAGTGCTGGCTGGATTGGCGGCGATGCGATCCCTGCCCATAGAGCAGTACCCGCAGATCACCCCGCCAGTGGTGTCGGTGACTGCCTTCTACCCGGGCGCCACCCCCGAGGTGATCTCCCAGACGGTGGCCGCGCCACTGGAGCAGCAGATCAACGGCGTGGAGCGGATGCTCTACATGCAGTCCGGTTCGGCCTCCAACGGCCAGATGAACCTCAACATCTATTTCGAGATCGGCACCGATCCGGATCAGGCCACCATCAACGTCAACAACCGGGTCTCGGCCGCCATGGCCCAGCTGCCGGAAGAGGTCAAAAAGCAGGGGGTGACGGTCAAGAAGAAATCGACCTCGATCCTGCAGGTAGTGACCCTGCAATCCCCGGGCGGCACCTTTGACACCACCTATCTGTCGAACTACGCCCTGCTCAACATCATAGATGAGCTCAAGCGGATTCCCGGAGTCGGCGACACCACATTGTTCGGCGGCACCGACTACGCCATGCGCATCTGGCTGCGGCCGGACCGGCTGGCCCAGCTCGAGCTCACCCCGAGCGACGTGATCGGCGCCATCCGCGAGCAGAACACCCAGTTCGCGGCCGGCAAGATAGGCGCCCAGCCCACCACGGCCCCCATCGACTTCACCTACACGGTGCAGACCAAGGGGCGCCTCGAGGATGTGAAAGAGTTCCAGAACATCATCATCCGCTCCATGCCGGACGGCTCGAAAATCCGGGTCAAGGACGTGGCCCGGGTCGAGCTCGGCGGCAAGGATTACGACCTGCTGGCCAAGGCCAACGGCAAGCCCGCCATCGGTATCGCCACCTACCTGCAACCGGGCGCCAACGCCGTGGCGGTGGCCGATCAGGTGCATGCCACCATGCTGCGCCTCAAGGAGCGCTTCCCGCAGGACATCGAGTACCAGATCCCCTACGACACCACAGAGTTCGTGAAGATCTCCATCGAGGAGGTGGTACACACCCTGTTCGAGGCGATCCTGCTGGTGTTCGTGGTGGTCTACCTCTTCCTGCAGAACTTCCGTGCCACCCTGATCCCCTGCATCGCGGTGCCGGTATCGCTGATCGGCACCTTCGCCGGCATGCTGGTGCTGGGCTTCTCCATCAACCTGCTGACCCTGTTTGGCATGGTGCTCGCCATCGGTATCGTGGTGGATGACGCCATAGTAGTGCTGGAGAACGTCGAGCGGATCATGCAGGAGAAGAAGTGCTCGCCCAAGGAGGCCGCCATCCTCGCCATGCAGGAGGTATCGGGCCCCGTCATCGCCATCGTGCTGGTGCTGTGCGCCGTCTTCCTGCCGGTCGCCTTCATGGGCGGCATGACGGGGGTCATGTACAAGCAGTTCGCCATCACGGTCGCGGTGTCGGTGGCCATCTCAGGCCTGGTGGCGCTGACCCTGTCACCGGCCCTCTGCGCCGTGCTGCTGAAAGAGGGGCACCACAAACCGGCCCGCTTCTTCGTCTGGTTCAACAACGCCTTCGATGGCCTGACCCGTCGCTACGTGCGCGGGGTCGCCTTCCTCAACCGTCGGGTCGGGGTGGCGTTCACCATCATCGCCTTCATCCTGGTCTCCATCTACGGCTTGCTGCTGAAGGTACCCGGGGAGCTGGTACCGAACGAAGATCAGGGCTACCTGCTCTCCGCCGTCATGCTGCCGGATGCGGCCTCCCTCACCCGCACCCAGGCGGTGGCGAACGACTTCGACCGGATGGCGATGGCCAACCCCAACGTCAAGGACGTCATCACCTTCTCGGGCTTTGACATCCTCTCCAACGCCATCATCAGCAACAGCGGCATCAGCTTCATCACCCTCAAGGACTGGAGCGAGCGCCAGGGCGCGGGGCAGGACTCCTTCTCCCTGGCCAAGACCTTCCAGGGCATGAGCCTGATGGGGCTGGCGGATGGCTTCGTCGCCTCCTTCAACCCGCCGCCCATTACCGGCATGTCCACCACAGGCGGGCTTGAGGCCTATCTGCAAAACCGCAGCACCGGCAACGCCCAGGCCTTCTCGGCCGAGGTGCAGCGCTTCCTGGAGGCGGCCAAAGAGCGTCCCGAGTTCGCCAGCGTCACCTCCACCTATCGCGCCAACGTGCCCCAGGTCTACCTGGATCTGGATCGCGAGAAGGCCAAGGCGCTGGGGCTGCCCATCAATGCGGTGTTTGACACCATGCAGGCCACCTTCGGTCAGGTCTATGTCAACGACTTCAACCAGTTTGGTCGTACCTACCGGGTGCAGTTGCAGTCAGAGGCGGACTACCGAGCCAAGAAGAGCGACATCCGCAACGTCTATGTGCGCTCCGACAAGGGGGAGATGATACCGCTCAGCAGCCTGGTGACGGTGCGCGATGCCACAGGCCCCGAACTGGTGGAGCGCTTCAACATCTTCCAGGCGGCCAAGATCATGGCGCAGCCGGCGCCGGGCTACAGCTCCGGCCAGGCCATAGCGGCGCTGGAGGCCGTGGCCGACGAGTCCCTCGGCAACGACGCCAAGCTGGAGTGGACTGGCTCCGCCTATCAGGAGAAAGCGGCCGCCGGCAGCGCCGGCACCGCCTTCGGCTTCGGCATAGTGATGATCTTCCTCATCCTGGCGGCCCAGTACGAACGCTGGAGCCTGCCGTTTGCGGTGATCACCGCCGTGCCGTTCGCCCTGTTCGGCGCCCTGCTGGCGACCTGGCTGGTGGGGCTCACCAACAACGTCTACTTCCAGATAGGGCTGGTGACGCTCGTCGGGCTGGCGGCCAAGAACGCCATCCTGATCGTGGAGTTTGCGGTGATGAAGCACGAGGAGGGAATGAGCCTCATCGAGTCGGCGCTGGAGGCGGCGCGGCTGCGTTTTCGCCCCATCGTCATGACCTCGCTCGCCTTCATCCTCGGCTGTGTGCCGCTGGTGACTTCGAGCGGTGCCGGCGCGGCGAGCCGTCACGCCCTCGGCTGGCCGGTCATCGGCGGCATGCTGGCGGCGACCTTCATCGCCATCTTCTTCATCCCGCTCTTCTTCCGCCTCATCATGAAGCGATCGGAGCGACCCCGCGCCCCCGCGCCCCAGCAGAAACAGTGACACAAGCCCCCGCCGATGCGGGGGCTTTTCTATACCTACGCGGCTCATCTGTCGCCCCCTCCTTGCGCTTCCATCTGCGCCTCCCATCCAGGCAACCCCTTACCTCTTCAGGCAAAGCGCAGGCGGGATCACAACCACGCCGATTGGCTTGTACTCACCTTGACCTTACTCTCAAGGTAAGGTTTACAGTGACCCCAATCATCATCAGGACATGTCCATGCTGTCATCGAGATTGCCCACTGAGCGCATTGCCCGGCTGTTGCTGGCGCTCATGCTCGTCTGCAATCTCACCCTCTGCATCAGCTGGCACGGGGCCGAGATCATCTCCCCCGCCATGGCGACCGGCAGCGACGACGCAACCATGAGCGCGACCGCCATGCAGGGGCTCGCCTGCCACACAATGGCACCCGATGATGGCGCGCAGGGCGATGCCATGAGCCAGGGGGAGTGCCAGATGCACGGCGGCCTCACCTCGCCAACCGGTGCCGGCCTGCCACTGCTGGCCGCGCTGCTGACTCTGCTCGTTCTCCCTTTGTTGCTGCTGCCCCATCTGGGGATCGCCAGCCATCTGTTCGATCACTGGCTGCGAGATCCCTTCCTGCGATCTCGCGGTACTCACCCCCCCTCCTGGCCCCGCCGACATCTGATGCTGTCGGTGCTGCGCCATTAGAAAGCACTTCTCTCGCGTGCTCGCGGCAAGGCTCATCTTGTCGCCTATGCACGCCCTTGCCTGACCCTGTCACGACTGGCCATGCCAGTCACCACAGGGAGCCGTGCGCGCTGACACAGCTGCGCCCCGTTTGCCGCCCTGCCCGTGTGTGCTGCCGTGATAACGACAGCCAGGTGCCACTCTGGCGCACTTGTCACCACGACAGCCCGGCGGCCTGACAGAAGAGAAGATATATGATGTCATCTGCCCGCATTCCCGGACACAGCGCCAAGCGCTGCGTCGAACCAAGTGCCACCCGCCTCCCGCAGACAGGAGGTGTGCGATGAGCCAGAAACTGCTGGTCGCTGCCCTGCTGCTCGCCCTCGGGGCCGGTGGCGGCTACTGGGTAGCCAAACAGACGACCGACGGCGCCAGCGCCAAGGAGAAGACGCCGCTCTACTGGGTCAACCCCATGGATCCCCGCGACAAGCGCGATGCCCCCGCCAAGGACAACATGGGGATGGACTTCATCCCCGTCTATGAGGAGAAACAGGGCGGCTCGCCGGGCACCATCACCATCAGCCCCGAGATCCAGCAGAACCTGGGGGTGCGGCTCGCCAAGGTGGAGAAGCTCCCCATCCACCAGCAGATCGAGACCGTGGGTTACGTCGGTTATGACGAAGACAGGCTGGAGGCGGTCAACGCCCGCATGGCGGGCTGGATCCGCACCCTCGCCATCAAGAGCGAGGGGCAGAAGGTGACCAAGGGAAGCCTGATTTACGAGCTCTACGCCCCGGATCTGGTCAACGCCCAGCACGAATACCTGCTGGCGCTCGGCGTAAGCAATACAAAAGGCACCGCCAACCCGCTGCTGCTGCGCGCCGCCGAGGGCAAGCTCAAGTCCCTGCAGGTACCGGCGGACCAGATAGCCGCCCTCAAGCGCAGCCGCCAGGTGCGTGAGACCATCAGTATTTATGCCCCCAGCAGCGGTTATGTCTCCGAGCTGAAGGTGCGCGAGGGCCAGTACGTGGAGCCCGCCGCCGCCCTGTTCAACATCAGTACCCTGCAGCAGGTGTGGGTGAGCGCCGAGGTGTTCGAACGCCAGGCGGCCCAGCTGAAGGTGGGGGATCCTGTCACCATGACCCTGGATTACGCCCCCGGTCGCAGCTGGCAGGGCCGGGTGGATTACCTCTATCCGACCCTGGATGCCGCCACCCGCACCCTCAAGGTGCGGCTGCGCTTTGACAACCCGGACGAGTTCCTGAAACCCAACATGTTCGCCAAGGTGAGCATCCGCACCGGCAAGGGTGAACCCCAAATGGTGGTACCGAGCGAAGCCGTGATCCGCACCGGCAACCAGAACCGGCTGGTGCTGGCACTGGGGGATGGCAGCTTCAAGTCGGTGGCCGTCACCCTGGGCGCCCAGTTTGGTGACAAGGTCGCCATCGAGGAGGGGGTGGAAACGGGTGACAGCATAGTCAGCTCGGCCCAGTTCCTGCTCGACTCCGAATCGGCCATCGACTCGGACTTCCAGCGCATGACGGCGGTGCGCCCCACCCAGGTGTGGACCCAGGGCGAGGTGCAGGGGATCACTCTTGCCAACCGCACCCTGACGGTCTCCCACCAGCCTATCCCCGAGTGGCAGTGGCCCGCCATGGAGATGGATTTCACCGTGGCGGACGGCGTCGACATGACCAAGCTCGCATCGGGCCAGACCCTGCATCTGCAGGTGGAACAGCAGGGGGACGAGTACCGCATCACCAACATCCATGTCGAGGATGCCCCCGCCAACAAGGCCGCGCCTGCCAACGATGACATGACGGACATGGAAGGCATGGACCATAGCCAGCATGATATGGGAGCCAAGCAATGATCCCTTCCATCATTCGCTGGTCGGTGGGTAACCGCTTTCTGGTGTTGCTGCTGACCGTCATGCTCACCGCCTGGGGGCTCTGGTCGGTCAAACAGACCCCGGTGGATGCCCTGCCGGATCTCTCCGACGTGCAGGTGATCATCAAGACCTCCTACCCGGGTCAGGCGCCCCAGGTGGTGGAGGATCAGGTCACCTACCCGCTCACCACCGCCATGCTGGCGGTGCCGGGCTCCACCACGGTACGCGGCTACTCCTTCTTCGGCGACTCCTTCGTCTACGTGCTGTTTGACGACAACACGGATCTCTACTGGGCCCGCGCCCGGGTGCTTGAGTATCTGAGCCAGGTCGCCCCCAATCTGCCGGCCGAGGCGAAACCCCAGCTGGGCCCGGATGCCACCGGGGTGGGCTGGGTCTATCAGTACGCTCTGGTAGACAGAAGCGGCAAGCACGATCTCAGCGAGCTCACCTCGTTGCAGAACTGGTTCCTGAAATACGAGCTGCAGACCGTCAACGGCGTCTCCGAAGTCGCCACCGTCGGCGGCATGGTGCGCCAGTATCAGGTGCGGGTCGATCCGGACAAGCTGCGCGCCTACGGCATCCCCCTCTCCCTCATCCAGACCGCCATCGAGCAGGGCAACCAGGAGACTGGCGCCTCCGTCATCGAGATGGCGGAAGCGGAATACATGGTGCGCTCCAACGGCTACCTGAAGAGCGTCGAAGACCTCAAGCAGATCCCGCTCGGTACCCAGGTCAGGGGCGCGCCCCTGCTGCTCGGCGATGTGGCGGATGTGGTCACGGGCCCCCAGAGCCGGCGCGGTATCGCCGAGCTCAACGGCGAAGGGGAAGTGGTGGGCGGCATCATAGTCATGCGCTACGGCGAGAATGCCCAGCACACCATAGACGGGGTCAAGGCGCGGCTGGCGGAGCTGAAAAGCAGCCTGCCACAGGGAGTGGAAATCGTCACCGTCTACGACAGATCCGATCTTATCCAGCGCGCCATCGACAACCTCTCCGGCAAGCTGCTGGAGGAGTTCGCCGTAGTGGTGCTGGTCTGTCTGGCCTTCCTGTTCCACCTGCGCTCGTCTCTGGTGGTGGTCATCACCTTACCCATCGCCATCCTGACCGCCTTCATCGTCATGCACCTGCAAGGGATCAACGCCAACATTATGTCCCTTGGCGGCATCGCCATCGCCATCGGCGCCATGGTGGACGGCGCCATAGTGATGATCGAAAACGTGCACAAGCATATGGAGCGAGAGGCGCTCACCGACAAGAACCGCTGGCGCATCATCACGGAGGCGAGCATCGAAGTGGGGCCTGCCATCTTCTTCTCCCTGCTCATCATCACCATGAGCTTCTTGCCGGTGTTTGCGCTGGAGGCGCAGGAGGGACGCATGTTCCATCCGCTGGCCTACACCAAGACCTACGCCATGGCGGCGGCGGCCGGGCTCTCCATCACGCTGGTACCGGTGATCATGGGGTATTTCATCCGTGGCAGGGTACTGGCCGAACAAGCCAACCCCCTCAACCGTGGCTTGAGCCAGGCCTATATCCCGCTGCTCAAGGCCGTGCTGGCGCGCCCGAAAACCACGCTGGCCGCCGCACTGCTGGTGACGGTGGCGGGCTTCTGGCCACTCCAGTATCTGGGCTCGGAGTTCATACCGCCGCTCGATGAGGGGGACATAATGTACATGCCCACCACGGCGGCCAACATCTCGGTGGGCAAGGCGCGGGAAATATTGCAGCAGACCGACAAGCTGATCCGTACCGTGCCCGAGGTGCAGAACGTGTTCGGCAAGGCGGGCCGCGCCGATTCGGCCACAGACCCCGCCGACCTGGTAATGATGGAGACCAGCATACAGCTCAAGCCTCGCGACCAGTGGCGCCCCGGCATGACGCCGGAGAAGCTGAAGGAGGAGCTCGACTCCCTCATCCGCTTCCCCGGCCTCACCAACGCCTGGGTGCCTCCCATCAAGACCCGCATCGACATGCTGGCCACCGGCATCAAGACCCCGGTCGGCATCAAGATAGCCGGGCCCGACCTCAAGGTGATCCAGCAAGTCGGCCAGCAGCTCGAGCAGATCGTCGGCAAGGTGGCGGGGGCAGCGTCTGTCTACGCCGAACGGGTGGCCGGTGGCCGCTACGTCAAGGTGGATATAGACCGGCTCAATGCCGCCCGTTATGGCCTCAACATCGCCGACGTGCAGGCGGTGCTCGCCACCGCAGTGGGCGGCATGGACGTGGGCCAGACCATAGAGGGACGCGAGCGCTACCCCATCAACCTGCGCTATCCCCAGAGCTATCGCGATTCCGTGGCAAGCCTGGAGCTGCTGCCGCTGATCACCCCGAGCGGTGCGCGCATCGCGCTGGCGGACGTGGCCCGCGTCTACATCAGTGACGAGGCCCCCATGCTGCGCAGCGAGAATGCGCGCCTGAACGGCTGGGTCTACGTGGATATTCGCGGTCGCGACATCGGCACCTTCGTCGCCGAGGCCAAGGCCGAGGTAGGCAAGCAGCTGGTGCTGCCGGCGGGCTACGCCCTCACCTGGTCGGGTCAGTACGAATACATGGAGCGGGCCAAGGCGCGCCTCGCCTACGTGGTGCCGTTAACCATCGCCATTATCGTGCTGCTGCTCTATCTGGCGTTTCGCCGCATGCAGGAGGTGTTGCTCATCCTCACCACGCTGCCGCTCGCCGTGGTGGGCGGGATCTGGACCATATGGCTGCTGGATTTCAACCTCTCGGTGGCGGTGGGGGTGGGCTTTATCGCCCTGGCCGGGGTGGCGGTGGAGACGGGCGTGCTGATGCTGGTCTACCTCAACCACGCCTGGGATGACCTGGTAGCCCAGGGCAAACCGGACAAGGCGGGCCTGCACCAGGCCGTGATCCACGGCGCCGCCCTGCGCCTGCGCCCCAAGATGATGACGGTAGTGACCATCATCGCGGGTCTCTTGCCCATCATGTGGAGCCAGGGCACGGGCTCGGAGGTGATGCAGCGCATCGCCGCCCCCATGATAGGCGGCATGGTGAGCGCTCTGGTGCTGACCCTGCTGGTGCTGCCCGCCGCCTACTACCTGTGGCGCAGCCGAAGCCTTGGCAAGAGCGCGCACCAGGAAGCCGAATAACCCGAATTTACAACCGATTTTGAATAAACGACTGAAGGAAAACATCATGAATTACAAGACGCTGACCCTGACATTGCTGCTTGGCCTCGCCTCTCTCCAGACCTGGGCCGAAATGACCATGAGCCACGAGGGGCACGATATGGCCCAGATGGAGGGGATGGATATGCAGGCGATGGGAGAGAGCGTGATGACCAAGGGGGTCATCAGCCGTATCGACGAGGCCAGCGGCAAGGTGGGGATCAAACACGAGGCCATCGACAACCTCAAGATGCCCCCCATGACAATGGTGTTCCTGCTGGCCGATCCCGCCCTGACCAAGGGGCTCAAGGTGGGAGATGCGGTGAGTTTTCACGCCGAAAACCCGGCCGGCAAGCTGACGGTCACCCAGTTGCAGAAGCGGTAAAACGACCGCCGTGAAACTGGAATATGGAAGGCGGATACCCTCCGCCTTTCATATTCCCTTTCTTTATTCTTGATGCCACCCCAGCCGGATTATGGTCAAACATCCAAATATAATTCAACAAAGACCTCGGCAAGCAGGCTGGATATATAACCACGAGCTGTTATTTGCATTTAAAACAATGATGAAACACTGACAACAAAGTTAATAAAACAAGCTTGACAGCCATTCAGTTTATATTCAGCAAAAACCAGTCATCTCACCTTATTATCAGGGCTCCTTATTCATAACCGGAGTCACATCAGACCAATAAAATAAACAACCGATAATGTCATCCAAGACAACCCTGTATGAGAGCAAGGATGTTGCTTTCGGCTCTACTGCGCTCTTGTAGAGATCAATAAGGATATTATATGAAACATCACACCCTGTTCGGCGCGATCCCGCTGCTGTTTGCCGGCGCTGCCATGGCACAAACACCAGAAATAACCGCCTACTATCTGAGTGGCTCGGATGCCCCGGCCAATACACCTGGCTACTATGCATCACTGGACAATCTGGCAACCTTGAGCAATCAGGTGGCCAGTCAAAAGAGCAATTTCAACAAGCTGGTACTGTCATTTGTCCAACCCAGCCTGGTCAATTACACGCAAAATGACCTGGCCTGCACCGGATTGTTTGGATATATCTGCGATACCACAACCCAAAACAATCTGGCTGATAATAATAAATCCATCGCCGACTTTTCCCAGCTCAGGGATATTATCAACACCTTCAAACTCCATGGCGTCGAGACCTATATTGCCGTCGGGGGCTGGAACTTCAGCTGCATCCCGGAATACTACGATGTCACGGCGGGCAAGGTGGATGCCTGTGGCCCGGCCGGAGAGCAATACGACTCCTTCCCCAACCCGGGCCCCCGCAACCGCTTCGACAATCCGATATCCGGCCAGGCCGCGGATCAGGCGTATCGCAACGTGGTGCAGCTGGCCAATGACCTCGGCGTGGCAGGCATTGATCTGGACTACGAGGAGTTCTGGCACGCGGATCTCAACGCCTACAGCTGGCGGCTAACGCCGGATTCGGTGCAGCCGCCGGCCAGCAACGTGGAATACCTGGACACGGCTACCCTGATGAGCAGAGGCAAGGGAGTGCGGGTCTACAACGACAGCATGCAACTCAATCCCGCCGAGCAGCCCTATCCCAGGATCATGCCGGACACGGTCGACAAGTTTGCGGCCATCATGCGCTCCCTCTACCAGGCCATCGATGCCATCAACCCCGAGCTGGCACTGAGCACGGCGGCCCCCGCAACCGGCGGTATCCCAAACATGTCGGCCAACTGGGGCAGCAATGCCTATACCAGCAATACCTATGGTGGCGCCTGGTGGGGCGGTAATTTATATGGCCTGATTTACAATACCGCGCTGCAATATCCGGATCTGGTCGATCGGCTCAGTACCATTGGCATAATGTCATATGACCTGAGCGAAACAGACTGTGGGGGCGACACCAATATTCCGTGCGATCTGGCAGGACAGGTTGATTATTATTACGGGGCCTTCTTCAGCTGGCTGAAATCCGGTGACACCATACGACCTGGACACGCAGTGGTAAAAGGATCGCCGAGTTATGCCAGCGCCGCCATTCAACCGCAAAAATTGCTGATAAGTCCAGCCATCACGGTCGGATTTGAAGTTGGCAGACCGGCGACAGGCAATTTACTGCTGAGCAAGGATCTCCTCACGGATATCGCCACGCGCACGGCCAGATATTCCCCCTCCGGCATGATCATGTGGGATCTGTATAAAGACAAACGCCATGATGAACCTATGGGTGGCTGGGATCCTGCATGGGCTCGTCCCAATGATGTGTTGACAGCGACCTGTCATATCATGGGATTAAGTGGCGAACAATATGATTGCGCCAGTACAGTGCCGACTCCCTGATCCCATCACCTTCAATATACCTTGATCACATCATGCCGGTGCACCTTGCACCGGCATGTCTCTATTACGCCGCACTAATGACGCCACACTCGGGCACAAGACGATATTATCCAGGCCGGTGTGAGCCCGCAGAGGCAATCCATCCGATGCCTTGGCGCCTCGCCCGTCATGATGACAAACAGGCCGGCCCCCTGACCCGGCTTGCACTGCGCCATCAGCGCGGCTCACCCGTTCGGATAAGCCTGGGCTATGTTGGCCTGCGCCACCCCCATCAGCTGGGCCGAGATATCCTGCAGCACATAGAGGTCGCGGCGGCGGGTCCAGGGTTGATCGGATTGCTCGTCATACCAGACGGGCAGTTCGATCCCCTCCGGAGCATGGCTCGCCACCTTGCGGGCACGGCAGGTGATGATGCAGCGTTTGACGTGGTCGCGGTGACCTATAACGGCCGCCATGCCGAGAGTGGCGGCATCTCCGCCTGCATAATCCCTGACGATAGCCTCCACCACTCCGTCCGTGCTGAGGTAGATCAGCTTGCCCTCATCATCCCAGTAAGGCTCGATGGAGATGACATCCCGGGCCGGGATATCGGGATAGCGGTCCGAATCGAGGAAGCGGGCTATCTCCCACTGCACATACATGGGTACCGGTTTTTGCCGATAGAGGGCGGCGCAACAGGCGGCCAGGGCCTCGTTCATGGGGCCGGGTTCGGCCAGCTCATCCGGGTTGCCCGAGGCGTTGGGGCGGTTGCCAAAGGCAAAGGCTATTACGCAGTTGACGCTGTCGATGACGACCCGGGACGGCGTCATGTTGAAGCAGGCCTCCTCGATGAAGGGGGCCAGCCGGCGGGCCGTCTGCTCGTCGTGCAATTCGGCGCTCAGCCGGTCTGTCAGGGTGGTGCTAAAGTCGACCGGGCTCCCTTCGCTGTCGTTGCTGCTGTTGCACCCGGCCAGGGTGGCGACCAGGGGGGCACTCAACAATCCCAGGGTGACTCTGCGTCTATGCTTGTCCATAACGGCTCCTTTTGTTGATATCCAAGGCTGAACGTCAGCCCGTTGGAGTCCATACCGTACGGAAAAAACAGGGCGAGAAAAGTCAGAAAGGGATGCAGAGGGGCGTAACGTGCAGAGCTTCACATTTCCCGGGGGATTCGCAAGCAATCCCTTTTGATTCAATTGATTGACGTATCAAAAAAGCAGAGCGCAGGGGGAGACCCGCCTGCGCCCCGTCATTCATCCGCCATCAGCCGCGAATGTGTGCGATGAAGGCATCGATCTGCTCACGACCGCAGGCGGGGTTCATAAAGACCGCTTTTTCCCCTGCGATGTAGGAGTATTTGCCGCGGGCATCGTAGTCGGAGTGGGCTATGGCCTCCACCCAGTTGGTGTAGAGCCCCACCTTGCCACGCCCGGTAAAGAGCCCGCGGTGATAGTCGGTGTTGCGCTGCAGCCGCGCCTTGTAGGCCGCATCCGGGCTGCGTGCCAGCTCAAAGGCGAACTCGGCGTCCGGATCCTGCACCCACTCGGGGTTGTAGATCTTGAAGCCCACGCTCGGCCCCTGATTCTCCTGGGCCACCAGCTTGACGTTGCCGAGCTGGCTTAACCGGAAGCGGAAGTAGTTGGCATTTTGCAGGCAGTGGGCCAGCACGGTGCGATAACCCTCGACCCCCAGGTAGTTGAGCGCCGCATAGGCACCGAACAGACCGCTGGCGCCACGGGAGCACTCTATGGTGGACTGCAGGTGGGTCTGGCCCTGAATGTCCCGCTCAAAATAGGAGAAGTTCTCCGGGTCGTTCTCCATCGCCTTGAGGTCATCCTGCTCCTTGATCATCACCAGGCTGGAGGTGTAGGGCACATAGCCCCACTTCTGGAAATCGACGGTGAAGGAGTCGGCGTATTTCAGCTCGGCGAAGCGGGCCACGTTGCGCTCGATCCCCGCCAGGGTAGCGCCGTTGATGGCGAGCGGGTTGGCGCCAAAGTCGTAATCCAGGAAGAAAATCATCGACCAGCCGATGGCGGCATCCACGTGGATGTGGGGCTTGACCGACACCTCGAACCGCTCGCAGAGGCGATCCCGCAGCTCGACCACGGGTTTGACCCGGTCCACCCCGAAGGTGTCCGTGGTCCCCATGGTGAGCATGATGGTGGGCACCACATGTTTGAGGGCAAAACAGGCGGTCAGGGTGCGTTCCAGGTGATCGAGATCGATGTCGTTGTTCTCGCCGACCTGAATGCGGATGGTCTTGTTCTCTATGTCGACCCCGAGCAGGGAGAGGTTGGTGATGTTGGAGTAGTGGCCGCCCTGGGAGTTGATGATGCGGTAATCCTGATAGTGGCCGAGCCCCTTGTGCTTGGCCTCCGGCAGGCTCTTGCGAATGCCGAGCAGGTAGCCGTAAAGGTTACAGAAGGTCCCCCCCTGGGTGAAGATGCCGGTGGCGCGGGCCGGATCATAGCCCGCCAGCAGGGCTATCTGGCGCACCACCTTCTTCTCCAGCTCCTCGGCCACCCCGGCATACTCGGAGTAGACCAGGTTGGGGTTGGCCAATATGCCCATCTGGGCGCCGTAGATGGCGGGATCCGCCGACATTGTGATGACGTTCTCGACGCTGGAGGGGTTCTCCCAGTCTTTCGACAGGGCCCCGGCAAACAGCAGCTCGGTCATGGGCTCGCCCGGGGTGCGCATCTGCGCGGGCACCGGCATGGTCTCGCAGAGATCGGCGAGGCGGGCACGGCCATCTGGCCAGGCGTTCAGGCGGGCATCCGGCGCCAGGCCACGGGCACGAAACTCGTTGAGGGTGGCGAAACCGGGCTCGCGAAACACCGGCCAGAGATCGGGATTGCGCGAGAAAAAGTTGGCTTTGACTGTGGCGAAACGGGCGGAGAACTCGGGGTGAACGGCGTTGACGCCTTCATCTTTCAGATAAACTAAGTCACTCATTTTTATACCATTAGTACAGCAAGTGTGCTGCCCTTATACCCCTGAGCCGCTGTTTGAAACAGCGACAATATCTAATGGCCTCCCCTACTTTTTGTCATGATGAGCCGTGGCGTGGGCTGGCAAAAAGGCGCCTTTTGGGCGCCTCTTTTGATTTCGTGATCGGACAGGAAAAAACCTCAGCGCAGGGCGGCCAGCAACCAGCGGGAAAGCTCGTCCAGCTCGGCTTGCTGGGCCGGGAAATCGGCCCGCAGTTGTGACAGCCCCGCAGCTATGGCCTCGCGGCGATAGGCGAGGCCAACCAGCCGTTCGGCCAGCGCATCCAGCGGCGCCGGATCCAGGCTGTCGCTGAAGATCTGCGCCCGGCCTATGACCCCCTTCTCCACATCGAAGTGCAGCTCGACCCCGCCCCAGCCGAAGCGCTCGTCCAACTGATGGCTGAACGCAGGCGCATGGCCGAAGTTCCACTCCCAGCTGCGCTGGCGGGCGAAGGTGTCAGCAAAGCCGGGCAGGTCGGGCAGTTGGCTCGGAGAGATGTGCTCGGGCAGAACCCGCTCGCCGTAATGGGCAAAGAAGGCCTCGCAGAGGGCGTGGCTCAGCTGGTTGTGGTCAATGCCAGGCAGCAACTCGCACAGGTTGGCCACCCGGCTGCGCACCGAGCTGATGCCCTTGGCCGCCAGCTTCTTGGGATCCGGATTGAGGTAGTTGGCGAGCCGGCCCAGATCGGCGTCCAGCAGCAGGGTGCCGTGATGAAAGCCGCGATCATGGGTTTCCCGATAGGCCGAGCCCGACACCTTGCGCTCCCCATCCGGGGTCGCCACCAGCAGATCGTTGCGCCCGGAGGCGAAGGCGCTCACCCCGAGCCGCTTGAGCGCATCCAGCACTATGGCGGTGGAGATGCTCTTGTCATAGCCGGGCTTGCCCGCCATGAAGGTGAAGCAGCTGTTGCCAAGGTCGTGAAACACGGCGCCGCCCCCGCTGCTGCGCCGGGCCAGGGTTATTCCATCCTCTTCCATACGACGGGTGTTGCACTCCTTCCAGGGGTTCTGGGCGCGGCCAATCACTACCGTATTGGCGTTGCGCCACAGGAAGAGCACCCGCTGGTTCGGGTCCATCTGGCGAAAGATGCACTCCTCCACCGCCAGGTTGAACAGGGGATCGTGAGAGTCGGACAACAACAGACGCAATCGGGACATGAGAGAGCCTCAACGAGAAGGAAGAGCCGCTATCATACCACCGCTGGCGACCGGATTTGGGCCCTTGCCAGCTGGGCTCCATCGTTACCGATTAACAACCTAATAGAATCAATCCGGATACATTCCCACAGCATCAGAAAAGTATCTTTTGATACGGCGACACAGGTTGACGCATTGCACCGTGAAAAAAGCAATCACTCACTATTACTGAGGTAAACAACAGGTAAATACGACTAAAATGCGACCGTTTTTATAGGCCATATGGCTCCTTAATTATTCGCATAATTGACAAAAATACCGAGCATGAAAGCCAAATGTGATAAACGACACAGAAATCACTTTTTTTGTCACCCATCCCCCATTCCAGCGGCCTTTCGCCCCCTTGCGGGCAACAAGGAATTGTTTGACTCTAGGATCGAACCCGTCTCCCGAGAGGAATGTATATGACAGGCGTAAATTCCTCCCTTCATCGCTTGCTCTGGTATCTGCCAATGCTGGGTATGGCGATCTGCTACAGCGTCACCTCTCTGCCCCTGAGGGCGGCAGATCAGATAGTGGTGCAACTGCCATGGCAACATCAGTTCCAATTCGCCGGTTATTACGCCGCCCAGTTCAAGGGCTTTTATCGTGATGCCGGTCTGAATGTCGCGCTGCGCGCCGCCACTCCGCAGACCAATGTGGTCAACGAGGTGGTGTCGGGCAATGCCCAGTTCGGGATCAGCGGCAGCGACTTGCTGCTCGCCCGTGCCGCAGGCCGTCCGGTCGTGGTACTGGCGGCCATGCTGCAGCACTCGCCGCTGGTCCTGCTCTCGCTGGAACGGCCCGACATACTGCACCCCTCTGATCTGGCGGGCAAACGCCTGATGCTGGAACCAGGCTCCAGGGAGTTGCAGGTCTATCTCGGCCGCCATGCCCAGCCACAGAGCTGGACCAAACTGCCCTATGAACAGGGGCTGCAGGCCTTGCTGACCGGACAGGTGGATGCCATCAGCGCCTACAGCACCACCGAGCCCTTCTATCTGGCCCAGCTGGGGATCCCCTACCGGGTATTCTCCCCCCGCGACATCGACTTCGACTTCTACGGTGACAATCTGTTTACCTCTGAGCGTGAGCTGGCGGGCAGGCCGGAGCGGGTCTATGCGTTCCAGCAGGCCAGCCTCAAGGGATGGCGCTATGCCATGGAAAACCCGGAGGAGATGATCAGCTGGATCATGGAGAACTATCCCAGCGGTTATGGCCGTGAGCAGCTGGAGTTCGAGGCCCGTGAAACCAGGGAGCTGATGCAGCCGGATCTTATCGAGCCCGGCTACATGCAACCCGAGCGCTGGCAGCAGATCGCCAGAACCTACCTGGAGGCGGGCTTGCTCAGCTCCCTGCCCGATCTGGAGCGCTTCCTCTACAACCCGGACCGGGAGCGGATGCGCCAGCAGCGGCAGCTGTTCGACAAGAGCGTGGCCGTCGCCATGCTGATCACCTTCACCCTGCTGACCCTGCTCGGCATCTTCTGCCATCTCTACCTGCGCCTGCGTCAGGAGGCCCGGGATCGGCTGCGGCTCACCCGTGAACTGGCCCAGAGCGAACAGCACTACCGGTTCGTGGCGGAGAACAGCGCTGACGTCATCTGGACCATGGATACCGCCACCCTGCGCTTTCGCTACGTCAGCCCGGCCATTCTGCCGCTCAGCGGTTACGAGGCGATCGACATCCTCAGCCTGCCCCTCAAGCAGCTGATCCCGGAAACCTCCAGAAAACAGCTGCGCGATGAGCTCAGTGACTCCCTCGCCGCCTGGCAACGGGGCGACCACGAGCAGACCCGCTGCGTGATCCGCACCCAGTTGCGGCACAGGGAGGGGCATCTGGTCGCGACCGAGACCATCACCACCTTGCACGGCAACGAGAAAGGCCAGCCAGACGCCATCCTGGGGGTCACCCGCGACATCACGGAACGCGCCGCCAGCGAGGAGATGATGCACCGCCTCGCCTTCTATGATCCGCTCACCAACCTGCCCAACCGTCGCCTGCTGCAACTGCGGCTGAAGGAGGCCATGGCCGACGAGGGGAGAGAGCTGGCGCTGATGTTCATCGATCTGGATCACTTCAAGCCGATCAACGACACCTTCGGCCATGAAACCGGCGATGTGCTGCTCAACATGGTGGCCGAGCGCATGCGCCACTGCGTGCGGGAACAGGATCTGGTGGCCCGCCTCGGGGGCGATGAGTTCGTGATCCTGCTGCCCGATACCAGTGACGAGGCGCTGGCGGTGGCGGATCATCTGCACCAGAGCCTGCGTCATCCGTTCCGGGTGGATGAAGAGCAGGAGTTGCGGATCTCCAGCAGCATAGGGGTGGCGCTCTACCCGGAACATGGCACGGATCCCAAGACCCTGATGCACCATGCCGATCAGGCCATGTATCAGGCCAAGGGACGGGGCCGTGGCCGGGTCTGCCTGTTTACCGCCGGGCTGGATCCCGAGCTGGGCTCACTGCTGTGGCAAAACAGCCACGAGTGCGGCCACCCCCGCATCGATGCCGAGCATCGTCAGCTCTTCGTGCTGACCAACCGGCTGCTGGAGCGCATGAAAGACAACAGTGAACACCCTGCCCTCTATCTGGAGAGTCTGGAAGGCTTGTTCGAGATGGCGCGCCACCACTTCGCCTTCGAGGAGCAGATGCTGGCCGAGCTGGACTATGCCGAGCTGGCCAGCCACCAGCAGGACCACCAGCGGCTGCTGCACAGGGCAAGCCAGCTGATGACCGCCGCCAGGGCCGGCGAGCTTGGCAACGACGAATTGCTCAACTTCATCATTCAGGAGCTGGTTGTCGGCCACATGAGCCAGGCCGACCGACGCTACTTCCCGCTGATGAAAGGACGCTGACTCAGCGCGCCAGCCACCTGAACGTGTGAAAAGAGGAGGGCCACCCAGGTGGCCCTCTCGCTATTGCGCCTGCCTGACTCCGGCACGGATGCCGGGACTGCGGCATCATGGCGCCGGGGGATCAGGTGCTGCGGGCGGGCCACAGCGTCGGCCATACCCTGTCCACCAGCAAGATCCCGCTCACCATGGCCGCCACGAACAGCAGTATCATGGGCTGACCGCTGGAGATGAGGCTCAAGGCAGGCCCTGGGCAGATGCCCACCAGGCCCCAGCCGATGCCGAACAGGGCCGAGCCACCGAGGAGGCGACCGTCCACCTGCCGGGCCTGGCTGAACGAATATGGCTCACCGAGCAGGCTCTGGCGGCTCGGTTTGACCAGCAGAAAGTAGCCCGGCATGAACACCAGCAAGGCCCCCCCATCACGAAGGCCAGGCTGGGATCCCAGGCCCCCGCCACGTCGAGAAAGCCGATGACCCGGGCCGGATCCACCATGCCGGAGATGGCAAGGCCGCTCCCGAACAAGAGGCCGGCCAACAGACTGATAAAGAGTTTCATCTCATCGCCTCGTTACAACAGATGCAGGGTGACAAACACGGTGAGGGCACCGGTTGCCATGAAGGTGAGGGTAGCAAGGATGGAGCGCACAGAAAGCCGACCCATGCCGCAGATGCCGTGACCGCTGGTGCAGCCATTGCCAAGACGGGTACCGATCCCGACCAGCAGCCCAGCCAGCAACACCAGCGGCCAGGCCGGCAGGGTGTCGAAGCTCGGCAGCCTGGCCCAGTCCAGGAAAAATGCCAGCCAGGCACCCGCCCCCAGTCCCAGCAGAAACAGCCAGCGCCAGGCGTGCCTGTGTTGCATGGCGCCCGCCAGAATACCGCTGATCCCGGCCACCTTGCCGTTGAACAGCATCAGCATCAGGGCGGAGAGCCCCACCAGCATGCCCCCGGCCAGGGCAAGCAACCATTGGGTTTCAAACATCAGGACACCTCGTCATCTTGGGAGTGGCAAAAATGGGTACGCAACACGGCCAGTACATCCGCCGCCGCCTCGTTCGCCAGCGAGCAGTAGATCTGCTGGGCAACCTTGCGCGACCGGATCAGGCCGCTGCGCCTGAGCACCGCCAGCTGCTGGGAGAACGCCGACTGCCCCAGCGCACTGTGCGCCAGCAGTTCACCAACACCCTTCTCGCCATCAAGCAGCTGGCAGAGCACCAGCAACCGCTCGGGATGGGCCAGCGCCTTGAGCAGGGCGGCCGCCTCGCTGGCATGCCGGGTCATCTCATCGAAAGGGGCCATAGGTATAAATTAGCAGTTGCTTATATTAAGCTTCATTATATAAATAAAACCTAAATTAGCAATATCTAATTTTATATGGGAGTGAACCCTAAGCATGGCCGTGGATCACGGCGCAGGCTGCCGCTGTCACGGGCCCGGCGCCTGGGATGGCGCAGGCCTTGGCCGGGCTGGTATGGATGTAGCCAAGTGGCTCAGGTTATTGACAAACTTGTATCTAAATGTTGCTGAACGCGGATAAGGCTTTACCTCATCGCTCTGGATGAGTACCATCTGGCCGTTCATCAACAGCGGAGACCATCAGTGGGCAATTCATCAAGTGACAGTTGTAGGCCGACCCAGTCAGTCGGCACCCAGGTCGCGAGATAGCCGCAGGTCTTCCTCTGCCGCGTTCTCGCAACCCTGCGAGAAGCGGAAATCCACTCCCCTCTTCTCTTTTTACACTTGACGTCAGGTGACCCAAGCCCAGGCCTGGACACCTTGCCTGCATAGTTTCTGCTTCCCACAAGGAGGCTGCTATGCGTTTTATTTCAACCAAGTCCGGATCCACCCAGGCTCACCCCCTGCTGAGCAAGCTGGGCCGTGGTTTGTTGCCACTCTGGCTGCGCGCCAAGCCGAGTCAGCACCACTACAGGTTGCAGATCCGTTGCCAGGATCGCGCCGACATGGAGCAGGTGCTCGACATGGTGACTCATACCCTGCAACCGGCCGGGCTGCGTCCCATGCAGTCCCTGAGGCCAGGACGCAGCGGAGGTCGGGAGCTGGTGCTCAATCTGCACTGCACCCCGCCACAGCGCCGTTATCTGGTGCAGTTCGTGCATCAGGTCGGGGTCGCCCACCCGGTTCGCTGGGAGCTGCGTCCCCGTCGCGACGCCGAGCCGCTGCTCAACTAACCGGTATCGCGTAGATCGGGGGCCAGCCATGCTGGCCCCTTTCCATCTGGCCCGACAATCTGCTCGCCATTCTGAGTGCGCGGGCCCGTTTGACCGTGCGCCCGCTTTCATTTCCCATGATGGCCTTCACCGCGCGCACCTCTGCGATTCATCAGGAATGCTCACTGGGCCTTCTATCCTGTATCCCGAAGGCCATCTCAAACCAGAAGGAGTACGCCATGAGAATGTGGCAGCAATTTGACATGATTTCCCTGCTCGACACCCTGGCCAGCCTGTTGCTGGCCTTCGTGCTGGGCAGCCTGGTCGGGCTGGAGCGCCAGTACCGCCAGCGTACCGCCGGTCTTCGCACCAACGTGCTGGTCGCAGTGGGGGCCGCCCTGTTCGTCAGCCTGGCCCAGCGCATCTATGACCTGCACGGCGGCAACTACAACGTGGTCCATGTGGTGGCCTATATCGTCTCCGGCATCGGCTTTCTCGGCGCCGGTGTCATCATGCGCGAGTCTGGCAATATCCGCGGCATCAACACGGCCGCCACCCTGTGGGGCGTGGCGGCTGTGGGCGCGGCCAGCGGGGCCGGGCTCGCCATGGAGGCAGTGCTCGGCGCCCTGTTCGTGCTGGCCGCCAACACCCTGCTGCGACCGCTGGTCAACCAGATCAACCGCCGCCCGGTGGACAATACAGATACCGAGGTGACCTACAGGGTCACGGCCCTCGCCCAGCGCGAGTATCAGAAGGAGGTGCTGCACTGGCTCGAAGAGATGATGGAGCAGGCCAACTACCCTTTGAGCGAGCTGGACATAGAGCCGTTCGGTGAACAGGATCTGGAGATCTCCGCCGTGCTGCTGGCTACCTCCATCGACGGCGACGAGCTGGATGCCCTGATGGTGAAGCTGGCCATTCATCCCCATATCAAGCAGGTGTTCTGGCGCGCCAGCACCACGGATTGAACCGGCTGGGCATGTCTGTGTGCCCTCCCCGATAAACAAAAAAGCCCCGCCAATTCTGGCGGGGCTTTTGTATGGGAGCAAACCTGCGCGACTAGCGGCGGGTGCGCCAGCGTACCCTGGGGCTGATCACCTGGGCGGTCTGCGCGGGGGGATTGCCCGCGATCAGTTGCTGCATCAGCTCGAAGGCGGCGCGGGCCAGCGCCGGACAATCCTGCGCCACCGAGTCGATGCGCATCGGTATGCAGTCGAGCAGATCGTGATCATCGAAGGTGCACAGCCGCATGCCCGTCTCCATCAGCCCAGCCTCGTTGAGATAGCGCAGCACCCCTTCCAGCAGGGTAAAAGAGGCGGTGAAGAGCCCGCGGGGCGGCGCCCCCAGCTCGGCCACCAGCTCGGCCATCAGCTGATAGCCCGAGCTCGGCTGATAGTCACGATGGCGCACCCGGATGGCGTCCGCCTCAAGCCCGGCTCGATGCAGCCCCAGCTCATACCCGGCAAGCCGATGGCGGCTGGGGGAGAGATCCAGCAGACCGCCGAAATAGTAAATTTCCTCGCCGCATTCGCCAGCCATGTCCCGCACCAGCTCGGCGGTGGCCTTGCAGGCGTCCGAGATCACCATGGGCAGGCGCGACTCGCCTATGTGGCGATCCAGCTGCACCACCGGCAGGCGGTCGTGAATGCGGGCATAGATGTCGTCGCTGTGGCCGCTGGAGGCGACGATGAGGCCATCCACCTGACGGCTGATGAGGTTGTCCACCACCGTCTGCTCCAGAGTGGGATCATCCTCGGAGCAGGCGATCAGCAGCTGGATGCCCGCCTCCCGGCAGTGAGCCTCGAGGGCGCGGGCGATGCGGGCAAAACCGAAGTTGGTGAGATCGGGGATCACCAGACCCCAGGTGTAACTGCGGGTCTCGCGCAGGGCGCGGGCATGAAAGCTCGGCTGGTAGTGGCACTCATCCGCCACCGCCTGGATGCGCTTTTGGGTCTGATCGGCAATCCGGTACTCAGCACTCTTGCCGTTGAGCACCAGACTGGCGGTCGCCTTGGACACCCCCGCCAACTCGGCTATCTGGGCAATCGTGATCCGTTTCTTCTTCTCCACCTGGCCTCCCGGCTGACTAGCACCGGGCTATTGTACTAGGCAAGCCGACAGCGGCCAGTGATTGAGGCAAATTTTGCAGCCCCCACCCGCGTTCCCTGCCGATAGCTGCGGCTTTTCACCGGGGAAGTAGCGGGCCGACAGGCTGTGGCGACCGCCATCGATGAAACACTCCAGACTGGAACGATCGCACAGCACAGTGATCCGCCCACCCAGCCAGGGGGCGGATCGCGTCTCCCATTCCCCGCTCTGCCAGTTCTGGCGCCGCAAGGTGATGCGCCCAGGCTGCCACACCAGCTCGGCCACGGCGCCGAACCAGAGGCTTCCCTCACCGCACAGATCCAGATCGAGCCAGGCCGAGTCGATGGCCAGCCCCGCAAATTCGCCTGGCGTCCCCTCGAACCGGGTCAACTCCCCCTTCAATGCCGCCAGCTCCGCCACCGGCCGCTGGCAGAGCCACTCCCCCTGCCAGAACAGCTCCCGCGGGCAGCTCATCTGATGGATCCAGCCATAGGGGATAGTGGGCTGGCTCATCTCGTTCTCCTCCGGCAGCCCCAGCCAGCCGAACAAGAGGCGCCGCCCCTGACTGTCCTGGGTGGTCTGTGGCGCATAGAACTCGAAGCCCCTGTCCAACTCGTGGAAAGCCCCGTGCTTGAAGTGCTCGCCGTCAAAATGGCCCGCCAGCCAGCCACACTGGTAGAGATTGCGATAATCCTCCCCCACCGGGGCAATCCCTTGCGGGCAACTTATCAGCACGTGGCGACCCCCTAGCGGGAAGAGATCCGGGCACTCCCACATATAGCCAAAGTCGCCGAGACCGCCATGCCCGCTGCCGGCGATGGAGCCCAGCAGCTGCCACTTGTCCAGCGTCTCGCCGCGATAGAGCAGCACTTCGCCCCTGTCATCCAGAGTGCGGGCCCCCAGCACCATGAGCCACTGCTGGCCGTCGTGCCACACCTTGGGGTCGCGCACATGGCCGCTGTAGCCTGCGGGCAGTTCCAGCACAGGCCCCAGCTTGACAAAGCCACCCTCACCATCGGCGCGAGCCAGACACTGGTAGGCGGTACGGCTGCCATCCGGGTATTTGACGTTGCCTGTGTAGATAAGGGTCAGGCACCCCTGCTCGTCGCTCACCGCCGAGCCCGAGTAGCAGCCGTGGCTCTCATAGACTTCGGTGGGCAGCAGCGCCACCGGCTCGTGCTGCCAGTGCAGCAGATCGGTCGAGCTGACATGGCCCCACCCCTTGTTGCTGTGCTCGCAGCCGAGCGGATTCCACTGGTAGAAGAGGTGGTAGCGCCCGTCGTGCTCGATAAAGCCGTTGGGGTCGTTGAGCAGCCCCACCGGGGCTGCCAGATGCCAGCGGGGCCTATGGGGATCGGCCGCCGCCTTGAGCTGTCCGGCCAATAGCGACCGGACAATCTGGTTAAAAAGATGGCTTTCCTTCATCACTCCACCTTGTACTTGAGCAGCCAGGAGGCGGCAAAGGCGGCGCCAAAGGCGATCACCAGCCCGATGACGTAGTGTATGAGGCTCATGGGCTGGACTATGGCCATGCCCGGAATGCCGGTCAGCCCCACCGCCGTCATGCCCACCTTGGCCGCCACCACGTAGGCACCGCCCAGGGCACCGCCGAGCAGACCGGCCAGGAAGGGCTTGATGTAACGCAGGTTGACGCCGAAGATGGCCGCCTCCGTGATGCCGAGCAGGCAGGACATGGCCGCCGGCACTGTGATCGCCTTGATTTTCGGATCCCGGGTCTTGAAGTAGACAGCCAGACAGGCCCCCCCCTGCGCCACGTTGGCCATGGCCCAGATGGGCAACAGGAAGTTGACGCCTATGGCCGGATTGGTGAGCAGCCCCGCCTCTATGGCGTGGAAGCTGTGGTGGATGCCGGTGATGACGATGAGGGAATAGGTGCCGCCAAACACCAGCCCCGCCAGCCAGCCTGCCTGCTCATAAAGCGCACTCAGGCCGAAGGAGATGCCGTCCCCCAGCACCCGACCCGCCGGGCCGATAAACAGCAGCGCCACGAAACCGGTGATGATGACGGTGAGAAACGGCGTGAGGATCAGATCCAGCGCGTCCGGAATGCGCTTGCGCAACTGCTTCTCCAGATGGGACATGAACCAGACCGCCAGCAGCACAGGGAAGACTGTGCCCTGATAGCCGATCATGGCGACATCGAGACCGAAGAAATCCATGGTCTTGAAACCACCGGCCACGCCCCAGGCGTTGGTCAGCGCCGGATGGGTGAGGATGCCCCCCATGGTGGCCCCCAGATAGGGGTTGCCGCCAAACTCACGCGCGGCCGTGAATCCGATCAGGATCGGCAAAATGATAAAGGCCGCCGAGCTGAACATGTCGAGCATGACGAAGAGGGCGCTGTCGGCATTGACCCAGCCGTAGGTGCGCACCATGCCGAGCAGCCCCATCAGCAGGCCGGACGCGACGATTGCCGGAATGATGGGCACGAAGATGTTGGACAGCGTCCGCGCCAGGCGCTGGGCCACATTAAGCTTGGCCGTCGCCATGTCGGTCAGCTCCGACTTGCTGGCGGTACCGGTACCGGTCAGGGCGACGAACTCCGCATAGACCTTGTTGACCAGACCTGTGCCGAAGATCACCTGAATTTGACCCGCATTGCTGAAGCAGCCTTTTACCCCGTCCAGCTTGTCGATGGCGGCCTTGTTCACCTTGCTGTCGTCGGCCAGCACCAGCCGCAGCCGGGTGGCACAGTGAGCGGCGCTGACGATGTTCTCCCTGCCCCCGAGCAGGGGCACCAGATCCTTGGCTATCGCACTGATATTCATATTCTTCCTCTTATGACCCGCCGCGCTGGCGGGTCCTTGTCACATGAGAGTAGGGGCTGTCGACCCGGGCTTCTAGCCGCAGATCAACAGCCGCTTGTGCCTGATCGCAAAAAGGCATCCAGTTCTGTGCGGGTCGGCAGCGCCGTCATGGCCCCTTTGGCGGTGGTGGCGAGCGCCCCGCAGCCGTGGGCCTGAGCCAGGATGGCGGGCAGCTCGGCCAGCGTGGGCAATCGCTCACCCTGCGCCAGCGCGGCCAGGAGACCGGCGACGAAAGCATCCCCCGCCCCCGTGGTGTCGAGCGGGGTCACTTTTTGCCCCACCCACTCCAGCAACTCGCCATCCAGGCGGGCCACCACTCCGGCCGCCCCTCGGGTCACCAGCACCAGCGCCGGGCCCGAGAGGGTGGCGAGCCCCGCGGCCAGCTCATCCTCGCCACTCAGCAGTTGCAGCTCCTCGCCGGAGAGCTTGACCACGTCCGCCAGGGCGATGGCCGCGCTTACCTGCGGCAGCATCTCGGCGGGCTTGCCCCACACCTCGGGCCTCAGGTTGGGGTCGAAGCAGACCCGTCCGCCTGCGGCCTTGATGGCTGCCATGGCTTGCAGGCAACTGCTGCGCACCGGCTCGTTGGCGAGCGCGATGGAGCAGGTGAGCAGCCACTGACCGGCGCCAAAGCTCGGCAAATCCGCCGGAGTGAGGAACTGGTCGGCACTGGGGCGCACCATGAAGGTGAAGCTGCGCTCCCCCTCGTCATCAAGTGCCACCAGCACAGTGCTGGTGTTATGGTCAGGATCGAGCCGCAGCGCGGCGATATCCACCCCCTCCCCGCTCAGGGTCTCGGCCATAAAGCGGCCGAAGGGATCGGCGCCGACCCGGCCGATAAAGGCCGCATCACCGCCAAGCCGTGCCACCCCGACCGCCACATTGGCGGGGGCGCCGCCCGGACACTTGAGGTAGTGCAATTCCCCTTCCGGGATCAAGTCCACCACAGCATCCCCCATTACCCACACACGATTCGTCACCTTGCTACTCCACTGCTGCACAGGATTCATTGACGGGGCCAGGCCCTCATCTCTTGGCTTTCATTATCAGCTAAACCGATTTAGCCAACCAACAGATCTCGGCACTGGCTGCCATTTTTGTGATCGGGATAACGAACTAGAACCAGGTTTCCATCTGCACGCCAAAGTTCCACTCGCCACCGGCGGTGAAGTTGCTCTGGCCCATGGCATCGTCGCTGGCGTAGTTGTCGAGCTCGGATGACCAGTCCATCCAGCTGGCGAACACCCGCAGTTCGGGACGTTCGAAGAAACCGGCGGTCTGCGCCTTGAAGGTGGGGGCGAAGGTGAGCTTGGTGAAGTTGCCGCTCACCGCCTGGCGGCCCTTGTAGCCCTTGGGATCCAGATCCATGTACTGCCAAGCCGCCTCGTAGACCAGCTCGACGTTCTGGCTCAGCACCTGGGCCACCCGGGTATTGAGGGTCAGCCACTGGTATTCATCCCCCTTTACGTAACGGTCCTGACTCTGCTCTGCCAGCAGGGCCGGCGCGAAACGCCAGCGCGGGTTGAGATCCGTGGAGCCAAACACCGCCACTCGCACCGCATCGGCATCCGGCAGCAACTCGCTGTCGGAACCCAGCCCCTTGAGCTCAGCCCCCAGGCCATGACCGTAGAGGATCGCCGCCTTGGAGAAGCCGGGGTTGATGCCAAAGAAGCTGTCGGCGTGATAAGCCAGCAGGGTGTGCGCCCCCTTGTTCGCCGCCTCGCTTCCCTTGCCACCGTCGTTGATGCGCGCCTCGTTGTCCTTGGCGGAGAGGCCGTTCAGCATCCACTGCCAGTTGCCGACGCGGTTGTTCATGGTGAGGATATGGCTCTCTATGTCCGACAGGCCGCTGGCGCTGATGTCGCCATAGTCGCGCCCATAGAGGGAGAAGTTCGCCTTCCAGCTGTCGGCCAGCTGCACGTCGTAGACGCCACCGCCGGTCCCGGCCAGGAACACCACGTCCGAGTCGAGCCAGTGGATGTCGAAGTTGTCCCGATCGAAGCGCTTGCCCGCCCACAACACCGCATGCTTGAAGGGGCCGTCGAAGCTCGCCAGATTGCCGATTTCGGCAAACACCTGGCGGGTATTGAGGCTCGAATCGCTGGCGGTCCAGTCGTTGCTGGTCTCCACGCCATCGGCCAGCATCAGCTTGTAGCGGGCCCAGCTGCCGTCGTCGAAGGTCTGGGTCTTCAGCAGATTGGCCTCCATGTAGGTGTCATCCTCGTTGCCAAGCCGGCCAACAGCCCCGCCCACCGATCCGGCCGGCGTGATGTAGGGCCCACCGCGCCCGCCGTTGCCATTGCCGTTGACCAGCAAGCCCGAGCGGGCATAGCCGTGAAACTCGAAGCCCTGCGCCCCCGCCGTCTTCTCATCCACCTTCTGGCTGCGGCTGTTGGCGACCTGGGCCTGCTCACTGGCCGCACTCGCCTTCACCTCGGCCTGACTGGCACGACTTTCCGCCGCCTCAGCTCGCGCTTCGGCCGCCTGTACCCGCGCCTCCAGCGCTGCCAGCCTGGCTTCGATACCACCCTCGGCCGCCCACAGCGGGCCGCTCATCCCCAATCCCAGCGCTACCGCCAGCGCCAATCTGCTCTTGAACATCATCATCTTCCTCACCTGTCGTGTGTTGCCCGGTCGGGCTCTGTTTTTATCGGCGAAGAGAGCATAGCTAAACCGCTTTAGCTAACTCAATACAGCAGCTAAACCGTTTCAGCCACTCTGTGAGCGGGATAACATTTGTACAGAATGAATTGGCTGAACTTGTGAGGTGGATCCCTCATCGGGATCCACTCAATAGGGCGGATCCACATCCGCAGACCGGCGATCCCGGCTGGCGGTGTGGATGAAGGGCCGCATCTCGCCGGCAATATGGGCCAGGTGCAGACGATGGGCCTGCCGGGCATTGGCATCCCCTGCGGCATGCGCCATCCTGTGAGTGGGCGTTGACACACGCAGTGCACCATCTGGGTCGGCGGCGAAGCGGCAGATAATGATGCCGAGCCCGGCGCGTAATATGGCCGCGTACCCGATGATCCTGTCGTTCAATCACGAAACATATCAATAAAGATGTTTCTAAATGTTTCTGGCTGCGGATTAATTATTTACCAATAAGTGTCATTCCAGTAGCATCGCCGCATTGATTAATAACGGAGACCATCAGTGGGCAATTCATCAGATGACAGTAGGTTGTTGAGCTCGTCAGCCAATACCTGAGTCGCGAGATCCCGCAGAGTCTTCTGCCGCTATCTCGCGCTATGCGGAGAGCGGTTTATTTGCACCTGAGTGCACCCCTTCCCTGTATTCACTCGATGTCTATTACTTGCGCCATCCAGGGTCACCCGCTGGATGACGTCAATCATGCCTGCATGGATCTTCTCCTGATATCAGGACCCGCATGTCATTACCGCTGTCTACCCATCAACCCATGTTGCTCCGCCCATGGCGCGAGTTGCCAATGGCGAGCCCGGTTTGCCGAGGGTCAGTGGCCATGCGGCTTGCCGGCGAAACCGCAGGGGACATGGCAGCCGCCGATCACCGGGTTGCGTCCGTCTCGCCATCCGGTCTCCCTTGCTGCACGCTTGCCGAGCGTTGCACCAGTTCAGTTCCCCTTTCGTTGCCCATGACGGGCAAGAATATGGCCGTTTTCTACATCAATCAGGAGGTGCCTTATGGACCCTGACCCTGGAGCCAGTACTGGCGACTAGCCCGAGTTAATTTTCGGGTGTTATTTCTTTATCTATTTTTGCTGATGTGATGTCAGTCGGGACTCTATTTGCCATTTTTCCGGCTGATGTATTAAAGGATATATAAATGCAATACCAAGATATTCACCAACAGCTGTACGTACTGCTGCAAAACAAGGATCGCATGGGGATCCAGAGCCTGAGCCTGAATATTCATGAAGTCGATTTGGCTCAAGCGATAAAGCGCCTGACAGACAAGCATATTCACACCTTCCTCAGCCTGGTGCCTGCATTGCGGGCCGCTCGCATCTTCCGCCATCTGCCCAGCGACATTCAGGCCAGTCTGGTGCGCTCCATGGCCAAGACCCAGCTGGAGGAGCTGTGCACCCGCCTCTCCCCCGATGACAGGGCCGACCTCTACAATCGTCTGCCCGCCGCCTTGCGCCAGATCCTGCTCGATGCGATGACGGAGGAAGAGCGGGAGGATACCCAACGACTGGCCTCTTACTCCGACAGCCTGGTCGGCTCCATCATGAGCTCGGATTGTGCCAGCCTGCCGGCCGACATCACGGTGGGCGAGGGGCTGCAGCGCCTGCGCAGCACTGCCGCTGACAGAGAAAGCATCTACACCCTGTATGTCGTGGATGAAATGCGCCGCCTCATCGGGGTTGTCTCGCTGCGAGAGCTCTTTCTGGCCGACAGCAAGGCCCCCATATCAAGCATCATGCAGCGGGAGCTGGTGAGTATTCAGGCAGATGCCCACAAGGGAGCCGCTGCGGACATGATAGCCCGCTATAACCTGCTGGCCCTGCCGGTGTTGAATAATGACCGACAGCTGCTCGGCATGGTCACAGTGGATGATGCGATGGATGTGGCCGAGGAAGAGGATGCCAACCGCATTGCCCGTTTCGGTGGCACGGCGGCTCTGGGTGGTCCCGAACTCGATCTTCGCGCATCCAGCACACTGAGCATGTTCAATGCCCGTTTCTTCTGGCTGGCGGTACTGACCATCTTTGGCATTCTCACCAGCAATCTGGTCGCGGCCCAGGAGGATCTGCTCAGCGAGGTCCTGATCCTCGCCGCCTTCATTGCCCCCATCATCGACATGGGCGGCAACGCGGGCAGCCAGTCTGCCACCCTGGTGATCCGCTCTATGGGCATGGGGCAGCTCAAGCTGAGCTTGCGTGACTTCTTCTTCGTACTGCGTCGCGATCTGCCCGTGGCCGTGGCGCTGGGGGTGGGTGTCGCCGTGCTGGAAGGCGTGATGGCATTCTGGAGCAAGAGCATAGGTTGGGACATAGTGCTGATCGTCAGCCTGTCGGCCATGACGGTGACCGTCGTTGGCAGCCTGCTCGGTTTGGCTCTGCCATTCGTGGCGCGCAAGATAGGCACTGACCCGGCCACCCTCAGCTCCCCCATGCTCACCTCGATCATGGATCTGCTGGGTGTGTTGATCTATTTTGGCTTCGCCTATGCCTTCCTCGGCAGCACGCTGGTCGGCGCCTGATATGGACAGCTCTGCACATCGGGATGACGGGTCGCGATAGCGCTCGGATCAAGACGACAAAAAAGAGGGAGGCATCATGCCTCCCTCTTTCTATCTTGGTGCCGGACCGGCTGCCATCAGCGGGTCAGGTCGTCGAAGAAGCGTTTCACCCCTTCGAAGAAGCCTTCCGATCTCGGCTTGTGGGTCTTGGCGGCGGCACCGCTGAACGACTCGTCCAGCTGGCGCAGCAGCTCTTTCTGGGACTCGGTCAGCTTGACCGGGGTCTCGACCACCACCTTGCACATCAGATCCCCCACCTGGCCGGAGCGCACGGACTTGACGCCCTTGCCCCGCATGCGGAACATCTTGCCGGTCTGGGTCTCGGGAGTGACCTTGAGCTTGACGCGGCCATCCAGGGTCGGCACTTCGATCTCGCCACCGAGTGCGGCGGCGGTGAAGCTGATGGGCACTTCGCAGTAGAGGTTGTTGCCGTCACGCACGAAGATCTCGTGCTCCTTGACGTGCACCTGTACGTAGAGATCCCCGGCCGGAGCCCCGGCTTCCCCCGCTTCCCCTTCGCCGGAGAGACGGATGCGATCGCCGGTATCGACGCCCGCCGGAATTTTCACCGACAGTGTCTTGGTCTTCTGGTAGCGACCCTCGCCATGGCACTTGCGGCACGGATCCTTGATGATCTTGCCGCGACCGTGACAGTGCGGACAGGCTTGCTGCACCGCGAAGAAGCCCTGGCGCATCTGCACCTGACCGGCACCGTGGCAGGTCGGGCAGGTCTGGGCACTGCTGCCGGTGTGGGCGCCGGAGCCGTTGCAGACCTCGCAGTGGACCAGGGTCGGCACCTTGATCTCCTTGGAGACGCCGCGCACCGCTTCTTCCAGGGTCAGCTCCATGGTGTAGCGCAGGTCGGAACCCCGGGCCGGACCACGACGACCGCCGCCGTTGCGACCGCCAAAGATGTCGCCAAAGATGTCGCCGAACGCATCACCGAAATCGGCTCCGCCGCCAAAGCCACCGTGGCCACCGCCACCCTGGCTCTGATCCACGCCGGCATGACCGTACTGGTCATAACGGGCGCGCAAGTTGGCATCGGTCAGGACCTCATAGGCTTCCTTGACCTCTTTGAACTTCTCTTCGGAGGCGGCATCACCCTGGTTGCGATCCGGGTGAAACTTCATCGCCAGACGCTTGTACGCCTTCTTGATCTCGCGCTCGTCGGCATCTTTCGATACCCCGAGCACTTCATAGAAATCGCGCTTTGACATACTGATCCTGTTGCTACGTAAACAGTTATGCAGACGGGCGTTGGTCACCCAACGCCCGTAAATTCATCGTTCAAGCCGATGGGCAGAGCGGACTCTGCCCATCTGGGTGTGGCTTATTTCTTGTCGTCTTTCACTTCTTCGAACTCGGCATCGACCACGTCGTCGTCAGCCTTGGCGGAAGAAGAGGACTGGCCGGCATCGGCGCCAGCACCCTGAGCCTGGGCTTGCTGCTGGGCAATCTCCATCAGCTTCTGGGAGGCTTCCATCAGCGCCTGTTGCTTGGCTTCGATGACCGCCTTGTCGTCACCCTTGATGACGGCTTCCAGCTCGCTCAATGCGGTTTCGATCTTGGTCTTGTCGTCGGCAGGCAGGGCTTCACCGGCTTCGGCTACCTGCTTGCGGACCGAGTGGACCAGACCGTCAGCCTGGTTGCGGGTCTGCACCAGCTCTTCAAACTTCTTGTCTTCGGCCGCGTTGGCTTCCGCCTCGCGTACCATGCGTTCGATCTCTTCATCAGACAGACCGGAGGAAGCCTGGATGGTGATCTTCTGCTCCTTGTTGGTCTCCTTGTCTTTGGCAGAGACGTGCAGGATACCGTTGGCATCGATGTCGAAGGTCACTTCGATCTGCGGCAGGCCACGCTGAGCCGGACGGATGCCTTCCAGGTTGAACTGGCCCAGGGACTTGTTGTCGCTGGCGCGCTTGCGCTCACCCTGCAGCACGTGAATGGTCACGGCAGACTGGTTGTCTTCGGCGGTGGAGAACACCTGGGACTTCTTGGTCGGGATGGTGGTGTTCTTCTCGATCAGCGCCGTCATCACGCTGCCCATGGTTTCGATACCCAGAGAGAGCGGAGTGACGTCCAGCAGCAGTACGTCGGTCTTGTCACCGGACAGTACGGCGCCCTGGATGGCTGCCCCCATGGCCACGGCTTCGTCCGGGTTGACGTCTTTGCGCGGCTCTTTGCCAAAGAACTCGGCAACAGTCTTCTGCACCATAGGCATGCGGGTCTGACCGCCTACCAGGATGACGTCGTCGATCTCGCCAACGGCCAGACCAGAGTCTTTCAGGGCGGTACGAACCGGCTCGAGCGAGTCTTTCACCATGTCTTCCACCAGGGATTCCAGCTTGGCGCGGGTCACCTTGATGTTCATGTGCTTGGGACCTGTGGCATCTGCAGTGATGTACGGCAGGTTCACGTCGGTCTGCTGGGCGGAAGAGAGCTCGATCTTGGCTTTCTCGGCGGCATCTTTCAGACGCTGCAGGGCCAGCTGGTCGTTGCGCAGGTCGATGCCCTGCTCACGCTTGAACTCGTCTACCAGATAGTTGATGACACGGTTGTCGAAGTCTTCACCACCCAGGTGGGTGTTACCGTTGGTCGCCAGTACTTCGAAGGTGGTTTCCCCTTCGACTTCGTCGATCTCGATGATGGAGATATCGAAAGTACCGCCCCCTAAGTCATACACGGCAACCTTGCGCTCGCCCTTGACCTTGTTCACGCCGTAGGCGAAAGCCGCGGCAGTCGGTTCGTTGATGATGCGTTTTACATCCAGACCCGCGATGCGACCGGCATCCTTGGTAGCCTGACGCTGGGCATCGTTGAAGTAGGCCGGTACTGTGATGACGGCTTCGGTCACCGGCTCGCCCAGGTAATCCTCGGCGGTCTTCTTCATTTTTTTGAGCACTTCGGCAGAGATCTGCGGCGGTGCCATTTTCTTGCCCTTCACTTCAACCCAGGCATCACCGTTGTCAGCCTTGGCGATGGCGTACGGCATGATCTTCAGGTCACGCTGCACTTCTTCATCTTCGAAACGGCGACCGATCAGACGCTTGATGGCGAACAGGGTGTTCTTCGGGTTGGTGATGGCCTGACGCTTGGCCGGCTGACCAACCAGGATCTCGCCATCATCGGCATAGGCAATGATGGACGGAGTAGTACGATCGCCTTCTGCGTTCTCGATCACGCGAGCGGTGTCGCCATCCAGAATAGCGACGCAGGAGTTGGTAGTACCCAGGTCAATACCGATGATTTTACCCATTTGACGAATCTCCAAATACTTTGAATAAACTGGCGAGGAACTCGCCTTAATGCGTTAACGGCTAGGTGGGGGCAGCCAGAGTGGCTTTCAAGCTCCCGGCATCAAATTTTTTGTGCCGCCGCGGCCTTGCAACCTATATGGGGTCTCAAGTTGTCGCTTCAAGCCCCGCCCTCAAAAAACCGCGCATTCTTGCCCTGTTTACGGCTGAATGCTTGCCAAATGGCGCCACTGAATACGCAGAATGGCGCCGCTATCAATAAAAAGCCCGCCGAGCGGCGGGCTCAGCACAGCGATGACTCTCAGGCCGGCGCCTTGGAGACCATCACCATGGCCGGACGGATCACCCGACCGTTGAGCTCGTAGCCCTTCTGCATCACGGCGATGACGGTGTTCGGTGCCAGCTCGCCATTTTCGATCATGCTCATCGCCTGATGGGCGTTGGGATCGAACGGCTGATTGAGCGGATCCAGCGGATTCAGACCAAACTTGCCCACCGAGCTCTGCATGGATTTGAGGGTCAGCTCGACCCCTTCGATCATGGGCTTGAGGGCATCGTTCTCTTTGTCCGCCAGCTCAATGGCGCGCTCCAGGTTGTCCAGTACCGGCAGCAGTTCGGCGGCGAATTTCTCCAGCGCAAACTTGTGAGCCTTCTCCACGTCCTGGGCGGCGCGGCGACGCAGGTTTTCCATCTCGGCGACGGCACGAATGGCACGCTCGCGCTCTTCATTGGACGCCAGCCGGGCGGCGTCCAGTTGGGCCTCCAGCTCGGCAATGCGGGCCTGCTCGGCTGTCACTTCACTGTCTACATCGGTCGGCTCGACTGGCTGGACTTCCACTTGCTCCATCGCTTCAACCTTTTGTTCTTCGTGGTTCATGACATCTCCAATTTCAGGGTTGCTTGTTAGGGTCTGTTGACGTTCGGGTGCGCGACAAGTCGCTAACAGACCCTGTAATGGCGCTATTATGGGGACGCAGCCCCGGCTTTCAAGGGGAAAAGGGCGCTATCGTCGCCAATGAGCCGAGCCAACGGCCAAATTGCCACTTTTCATGGCGCTATGCCCACCAGTCGACGCCGGCAGCAGACAAATCCCCCACAAAGCGCGGTATACTCCCCCCAATACTCATCCCAGACCCGACAGCATATGGATTCTCCGTTCAAAACCATTGCCCTGATTGGCAAACCCCACCACGAAGGGGCCAACCAGACCCTGACCGGTCTGCATCAATATCTCACTACCCGAGGTTTTCGGGTGCTGGTGGAGAGCCGGGTGGCCCACACCCTCGGCATCATGGATGAGAACGTGATGGATCTGGTCCAGCTCGGTGAGCAGGCGGATCTGGCCATAGTCGTCGGCGGGGACGGCAACATGCTGGGGGCGGCCCGGGTGCTGTCACGGTTCGACGTGGCGGTGATCGGCGTCAACCGGGGCAATCTCGGCTTTTTGACCGACCTGTCGCCGCAGGATTACCTGCTGCCGCTGGAACAGGTGCTCTCAGGCCACTACAAGAGTGAACACCGCTTCCTGCTGGAGGCCGCCGTCTATCGTCACGGGGAGCGTAAATCGAGCAACCTGGCGGTGAACGAAGCCGTGCTGCACCCGGGCAAGATAGCCCACATGATCGAGTTCGAGGTCTATATCGATGGCAGCTTCATGTACAGCCAGCGCTCGGACGGCATCATAGTCGCCACCCCGACCGGCTCCACCGCCTATTCGCTATCGGCGGGCGGCGCCATCCTCACCCCCAAGCTCAACGCCATCACCCTGGTGCCCATGTTCCCGCACACCCTCAGCAGCCGCCCCATAGTGCTGGATGCGGACAGCGAGGTGCGGTTGCTGGTCTCGCCCGACAATCAGGACGATGCCATGCAGGTGAGCTGTGACGGTCAGGTGACCCTGGCGGTCCACCCGGGTGACGAGATCCTCATCAAGAAGAGCAGCCACAAGCTGCACCTGGTGCATCCCCTTGATTACAGCTACTTCCACGTGCTGCGCAACAAGCTCGGCTGGGGCAGCAAGCTGTTCTAAGCCGCTTTTCAACCCTTCCTTGTCCATCCTGTTGCGGGCCGACTCTTTACTGTATGTAAAACCAGTATATACTGGATGCATACACAGTAATGTTGGCCCATACAGGATGAGACCATGCTGACCCAGCTGACCGTCAACAACTTCGCCATCGTCAAGTTTCTCGAACTCGATCTGCAACCCGGCATGACCTGCATCACGGGTGAGACGGGTGCCGGTAAATCCATCGCCATAGACGCGCTCGGCCTCTGCCTCGGCGAGCGGGCCGAAGCCAGCATGGTGCGCCCCGATAGCGACAAGACAGAGGTCAGCGCCCGTTTCCTGCTGGACGGCAACCCGGCCGCCCGCGCCTGGCTCGCCGCCAACGAGCTGGACAACGAAGGCGAATGCATAGTGCGGCGGGTACTCTCCGCCGAGGGGCGTTCCCGCAGCTACATCAACGGGGTGCCCGTCCCCCTGACCCAGCTCAAGAACCTGGGTCAACTGCTGGTCAACGTCCACGGCCAGCACGCCCACCAGCTCCTGCTCAAGCCCGACTACCAGCTCAGCTTGCTGGATGGCTACGCCGGCCATCACCTGCTGCTGGACGAAGTGCGCCAGCATTATCAGCTGTGGCGCCAGCTGCAAAACGAGCTCAATCGCCTCAAGGCCGAACAGCAACAGCGGGAGGCCCGCCGTCAGCTCATCGAATATCAGGTGCAGGAGCTGGACGAGTTTGCCCTGCAACCGGGGGAGTTCGAGGCGATCGAAGAAGAGCATCAGCGGCTCGCCAACGGCACCGAGCTGATGCAGGAGTGCGGCGCCTGTCTCGATCTGCTCTATGACAACGAAGAGACCACCATCGCCGGCCTGTTGCAGGTTGCCGTCGACAAGGCCGAGGGTCTGGTGGGCATGGACAGCCGGCTCACCCCTGTGCTGGAGATGTTGAACGAGGCGATGATAGGCGTGCAGGAGAGCCACAGCGAGCTGCGCAGCTATCTGGATCGGCTTGAACTGGATCCCGAGCGCTTCAACGAGCTGGAAGCCCGCCTCTCCAAAGCCATCAATCTGGCCCGCAAGCACCATGTCAAACCGGCCGAGCTGGCCCTGCATCATCAGGATCTGGCCAGTGATCTCGCCCGCCTCAACTCTGATGAAGAGCGCCTCGAGGGCATGGAAGATGAACTGGCCGAGGCCCGCCTTGCCTTCGTGCAGGCCGCCGAGGCCCTGAGCCAGAGCCGTCAGCGTTACGCCCAGGAGCTAGGCACCAAGGTGACCGCCAGCATGCACGAGCTGGCGATGCCGGACGGCCGCTTCGCCATCGAGGTGCGACCGGATGCCCAGAGCAGCCTGTCACCACTCGGCATCGATCGGGTGGAATTTATGGTCACCACCAACCCGGGGCAACCGATCCAGCCGCTCGGCAAGGTGGCCTCGGGGGGTGAACTGTCGCGGATCAGCCTCGCCATAGTGGTGATCAGCGCCCGCAAGGTCTCGACCCCGACCCTGATTTTCGATGAGGTGGACGTGGGGATCAGCGGCCCCACCGCCGCCGTGGTGGGTCGTCTGCTGCGCCAGCTCGGTGAATCCACTCAGGTCATGGTGGTGACTCACCTGCCGCAGGTGGCAGGCAAGGGCCACCAGCACATGGTGGTGAGCAAGCACACGGACGGCAAGACAACTGAGACCCAGATGCAGGCACTGGATCAGGGAGCCCGCCTCAAGGAGCTGGCTCGTCTGCTGGGCGGCGACCATATCACCGACAATACCCTGGCCAACGCCCGCGAGCTGCTGGCCTCCTGAGCAAGCATCTCCAGGCAGGCAGTAAAAGGGAGCGCCAGACCCGCAGGGTTGGGCTCTCCTTTTTTGTTGCTCTCCCCTCATTGCCTCATGCTCTTTTCCTCTCCCACAATCCCCTCCTCTGGCTGGCCAGCCAATATCAGAGAAGCCTCTCTGACCCGGACCTGGCGCTGGCGGTAGACAGGACAACACCTGAGCTGCAGCCAAATTCCTGAGGCAGGATCTGGGTCTGGGTCTGGGTCTGGGTCTGGGTCTGGGTCTGGGTCTGGGTCTGGGTCTGGGTCTGGGTCTGGGTCTGGGTCTGGGTCTGGGTCTGCAATATGGTACTCGCCATGGCCTGCTCCACCCACACGGCAGGGGGCAGCAAGGGACTATAGGATCAGCCTGGTTGCCAGAACTAGCACAGCTGCATAGAGTGAAACCAGACTGGGGGCAAGCCCTCACTCCGTTTAGCCATCTTATCCGCGCCCCCTGCCCGATCTGCGTCATCGCGATCTCGGCCAGGCGAGCCTCCAACGTCAGGAATGTCTTTATGCTCCATGTGTTTGGCCACAAGAACCCCGATAGCGACAGCATCTGTACCGCCCTGGTCACCGCCGACTGGCTCAATCGACAGGGCCGGCAGGCCCAGGCCTATGCCCTGGGTGAACCCATAGCCGAAACCCGCTTCATTCTGGAAACTGCCGGGGTCGATGCCCCGCCCCTGCTGCAGGGCAGCGTGGCCAACAAATCTGTGTTTCTAGTGGATTTCAGCGAGCTGGAGCAGGGGCCAGAGGGGCTGGCCGAGGCCGACGTGCAGGGGCTGATCGATCACCACAGGATAGGCACACTCATCACCCGGGGCCCGCTCGATGCCTGGATCCGGGCCGTGGGTTGCAGCGCCACCGTCCTGCTGGAGCTGATGGGCTATGACACCCTCTCTCGCACCCAGGCTCGCCTGCTGCTAGGGGCCATCATCAGCGACACCTTCAGCCTCACCTCGCCGACCACCACGGCCCGTGATCGCGCCGCCGTCAATGCGCTGCTGCCCCTGGCCGATCTGGCGCTGGAGCCCTTCGCCCAGACCCTGCTGGAGCGGCGTACCCAGCTCGGTGACGCTCCTATGACAGAGCTGCTCGTCGCCGACGAGAAGGCGTACCAGATCGCCGGTTACAAGCTCTATGTCAGCCAGATCTGCGTGATGGATCCGGCGCAGATCCACACCCGCCAGGCCGAGCTGGCGCAGGCCATGCAAGACCGGCTGGAGCAAGATGAGCTGGATGCCTATGTGCTGATGCTGACCGATCTGGCCAAGGGCGGCAGCCTGCTCTACTTCGCCAGCAAGGGCATACTGCCCGAGCAGCCGACTCATCTGGCCGGCGCCGTCAGCCGCAAGAAAGAGGGGCTGCCCTGGTTGACCCAGTATCTCTCCTCAGACCCGGCTTGAGTTCAGTGGAGAGGGGCCGGCCCAGGGCCGGCTCCCTCTCCACTCTTCGTCGCCCACTCTTACCACCGCCACCCCCACGCCCCAAACAGCTCCCGCCCGCGATCTCATCGATGCCAAACCACAGGATCCTGGTTTTTGACGCCCATCCACAGCGCAAACATGCTGCCCTGTCAGGTTTTTCACTGCCAACAGACCAATGAACCGTCAAAAAGCAGGGTTCCCTTCATTTTCCATTCAACTCAGTCTGTTATGATGATGTGAACGAACATGGCTTTGCGATGCATCACCGACAAAGAGTGACGCCAGACGTGCGAAACCGGTTCGTTCTATGCGACACATAGCGGGAACACAGTGGTAGGGGACAGACAATTTGTCCCCGGTGCCCCGCGCCATGCCAAGGAGAACTGCTTATGACCTCAACCCATATTGTGCTGTTGCTGGAAGGCAAGGATTACGAGCAGGAGACACTGGCCAAAGCAAGCCGGTTGGTACAGGGAATGGGCGGTGAATTGACCCTGCTGCACCTGACCCACAGCAGCAAGATGCGCCGCAAGAGCCTGTCACTGTCCGAGGAGGAACGCAGTGCCCAGGGTACCCTGGATGCCAAGGCCATCATCAGCGAGCTCATCACCACCCTGCAGCACCCGGTGGATTACCAGTGTCTGGTGGTCGATGACGTGGTGCCCGATCTGAAGCGCTGGCTGGACGCGCACCCGGCGGATCTGTTGCTGGTGGGCAGCCGCCACCACTGGATGGAAGGGTCACTGGCCCGCCTGCTCATCTACAAGCTGCCGATCGATATCCAGATCTGCCACGAACCCTACGCCGAACAGCTCAAGGCCGTCGGCTGATCTGCCTGGCGCCCACCCCACGGGTGGGCGCCGCTTGCCAACACGGCATCGCCTCGCGTTACTCCCTCTCGCGCACGCCCTCGCACCTCGCCACCCTGTCCATCCAGGCCGCCGCCCAGCCACAGTCCTGACGGCAGGCAAGGCCGGTAATGACAAGGCTATCTACATGTTTCCTTACATATTCATCGCTGTTTTTTAAGCCTCGTTTGCTGCAGGATATTGCCCTTGCACGCCTTCGCACGTTTCTTTCAGGTGATAAATGAACATAACCCCCAAGCAGCGAAAATTCGCCCTGCTCATCCTGCTCCCGCTGGCTGCCATCTCCTGGCTGGCCTGGCCGAACAAGGCCCCCGAGCCCGTGCTGAGCGCGCCAGTGACTCGTCAGGATGTGGAGCAGACTGTGCTGGCCAGCGGCGTACTGCAGGCCATAGAGCAGGTGGATGTGGGTGCCCAGGTCTCGGGTCAGGTGACCTATCTGGCGGTCGAGGCAGGGCAGAACGTCAAGCAGGGGGAGCTGCTGGCCGAGATAGACCCGCTGCTCGCCCAGAACAACCTCAAGACCGCCGAGGCGGATCTCGCCAGTCGCCGCGCCCAGCTCAAGATCAAGCAGGCACAGCTCAAGCAAAACGAGCTGGCCTGGCGTCGTCAGCAGCAGATGTTCAGGCAGGAAGCCAGCTCCCGCGCCGATCTGGAGAGCGCCGAAGCCCAGCTGGCGGTCACCCGGGCCGAGCTGCAGAGCGCCCAGGCCGAGATCGAGAATGCGCTGATCAAGGTGGATCGCACCAAGACGGAGCTGGGCTATAACCGCATCCTGGCCCCCATGGATGGCACAGTCGTCAGCATAGTGACCCGCCAGGGCCAGACCCTGGCCGCCAGCCAGACGGTGCCGACCCTGCTCAAGCTCGCCAACCTGGAGACAATGACGGTGAAGGCGCAGATCTCCGAGGCAGATGTCACCCGGGTCAAGGCCGGCATGCCGGTCTATTTCACCCTGATGGGGGATGCGGACACCCGCTATCACGGCACTCTGCGCACGGTCGAGCTGGCCCCCACCAACATCAACGAGCAGGCCACCAGCACCACGGCCACCAGCAATGCCGCCGTCTACTACTACGCCCTGTTCGACGTGCCCAACCTGGATCACACCCTGCGGGTCGCCATGACCACGCAAGTCACCATAGTGCTCGGCGAGCGCAAGCAGGTGCTGACCATTCCACAGACGGCCCTTGGCAAGAAGCTGGGGGAGAACGAGTACGAGGTCACCCTGCTCAAGGATGACGATCAGAAAGAGACGCGCCGTATCAAGACCGGCATGAAGGATGACATCAAGGTAGAAGTGGTCAGCGGCCTGAGCGAGCAGGAGAAGGTCACCCTGGGCCAGGGCAAGCCGGTCAGCGACGGTGACATGGAGATAATGCTGTGAGCGAGCCGCTGATCCAGCTCAAGGGCATAGAGCGACGCTATCAGAGCGGGGAGCAGGAGGTTACCGTCCTGCATCCGCTGGATCTGACCATAGAGGCGGGGGAGATGATCGCCATCGTCGGCGCCTCCGGCTCCGGCAAATCCACCCTGATGAACCTGCTCGGCTGCCTCGATCGTCCAAGCGCGGGCCAGTACCTGTTCCGGGGCCAGGACACAGCCACCCTGGACGCCCTCTCCCTGGCCCGGTTGCGCTGCCACCACTTTGGTTTCATCTTTCAGCGCTACCACCTGCTGCCGCACCTCAATGCCGCCGCCAACGTGGAGATCCCGGCCGTCTATGCCGGCGCCTCCCGTCCCGAACGGCAGGTGCGCTCCCAAGCCCTGCTGGCACGGCTGGGCTTGAGCGATCGCAGCCATCACACCCCGGGCCAGCTCTCCGGCGGCCAGCAGCAGAGGGTCAGTATCGCCCGGGCGCTGGCCAACGGCGGCGAGGTGATCCTGGCGGACGAACCCACGGGGGCCCTCGACAGCCAGAGCGGCAAGGAGGTGATGGCCATCCTCAAGGAGCTGCACGCTCAGGGCCACACCATCATACTGGTGACCCACGACATGGCGGTGGCCAGCCACGCGGATCGTATCATCACGCTGCGCGATGGCCGGGTACTGGAAGACAGCGGTAAACCGGCCACGGCCACAGCCCCCCTTCAGCCCGCCCCACCCGCCGCCAGGGCCGGTGGCAACGACTGGGATCGCTATCGCGAGGCGGGGCGCATGGCGCTGCACGCCATGCTGGCCCACCGCATGCGCACCTTCCTCACCATGCTCGGCATCATCATAGGCATAGCCGCCGTGGTGAGCGTGGTCGCACTCGGTCAGGGCGCCCGTGCCAAGGTGATCGATCAGATCAACGCCATGGGCACCAACACCATAGACATCTTCCCCGGCAAGGATTGGGGGGACGAGAAGGCCGCCAGCATCCAGACCCTCAACAAGCGGGATCTCGATGCCCTGCTCGGCCAGCCCTATCTGGAAGGGGCCAGCCCCCAGATTGCCTCGTCGGGTCAGCTGCGTTATCGCAACAAAACCAGCAGTGGCAGCATAGTGGGAGTCGGCAGCGACTTCTTCCGGGTCAAGGGGATGAAACTCACCAGCGGCCGCCTGTTTGACGAGCGCGACATCCAGAACCGGGCCGCGGTGGCCGTGGTGGATGGCAAGACCATAAAGAGCCTGCTCGGCGAGGAAGATCCCGTCGGCCAGGTGGTGCTGGTCGGCACCCTGCCGGTGCGCATCATAGGCGTGGTGGAAGAGGAGACGGGGTTTGGCCGCAGCAGCCAGTCGGTCAATGTCTGGCTGCCCTACAGCGCCGTGATGAGCCGCCTTATCTCCCAGAACCACTTCAGCCAGCTCACCATCCGGGTCAAGGACGGGGTGCAACCCGCCCTTGCCGAACAGGCCGCCATCGAGCTGCTGACCCAGCGCCACGGGGTGAAGGACTTCTTCACCTTCAGCAGCGACAGCATCATAAAATCGGTGGAGAAGACCACGGCCACCATGACGCTGCTGGTCTCCGCCATCGCGGTGATCTCCCTCATCGTCGGCGGGGTCGGGGTGATGAACATCATGCTGGTCTCGGTGGTGGAGCGCACCCGCGAAATCGGGATCCGCATCGCGGTCGGCGCCCGCCAGTCCGACATCTTGCAGCAGTTTCTGATCGAGGCGGTGATGGTCAGCCTGCTCGGCGGCATGCTCGGGGTCGGCGTCTCCCTGCTCATCGGCCTGCTCTTCTCCCTGTTCGTGGAGAGCATACAGATGCAGTTCTCTCTCTTTTCCATCCTGATGGCGTTTGGCTGCTCCTCGCTCATCGGGATCCTGTTTGGTTACCTGCCCGCCCGCAATGCCGCCCGGCTCGATCCGGTCGAGGCGCTGGCGAGGGAATGACGATGCACAACTTATCCAGACTGGGGCTCTGCCTCGCCCTTGCCGCAGGCGTGAGCGCCTGCAGCCAGCAGAGCAGCTATCACAGACAAGATCTGGCGCTGGCCCCGAGCTGGCAGCAGCCGGACGAGGGTCTCACCCGGCAGCAAGCCGGCCTCTGGTGGCAAGGGTTTCATGATCCGGCGCTGGATCAGCTGGTGGAGGCCGTGCTGGCCGCCAACCCCGACATGCAGGTCGCCGGACTGAGGCTCAGAAGCGCACTGCTGGGTGCGGATCTCGCCGATACCAACCTGACCCCCTCGGTCAATGCCAGCCTGGGCGCCAACGGCACCAAGGATCTGAAGAGTGGCAAGGCCAGCGGCAGCATGGGCCCCACCCTGACCCTCGGCTACGAGGTGGATCTGTGGGGCCGGCTCGCCTCGGTGCGGGATCAGGCGAGCTGGGAAGCCCAAGCCTCCGCCCAGGATCTGGCAGCCACCCGTCTGATGCTGATCGGCAAGGCGCTGGAGCAGTACTGGCAACTGGCCTATCTCGGCTCGGCCGTCAGCCTGGGTGAGCGGCAACTGGCCAACTATGCCCGCGCCGAGCAGCTGACCCGGGCCAAATACCAGGCCGGCGCCGTCACCCGGCTCGATCTGGTGCAGGCCAGCCAGCAGAAGGCGGGCAAGCAAGCGGAACTCAGCTCGCTCCTGATGCAGCAGGAACAGGCCCGCAACGCCCTGCGGCTGTTGCTCGGTCGCAGCAGTGGTCCACTGCCATTTGCCCCGAGCGCACTGACGACGACGCCCGCGCCGTCGCTGGCGGTCGGCATACCGGCGGATGTGCTGGCACGGCGCCCCGACGTGCGCGCCGCCGAGCTGCGGCTGCGCAAGACACTGGCGAAAGGGGACGAGATCCGCACAGGTTTCTACCCCAGCTTGAGCCTCACCGGCGGGGCCAGCACCAGCTCGGATACCCTGACCCAGGTGCTGCAAAACCCGGTAGGCACCCTGGGCGCCACCCTGGCGCTGCCCTTCCTCGAATACAACAAGACCCGGCTCGCCATCGCGGGCTCAGAGCTTGACTACCAGATCGCCGAGTCCGAGTTTCGCAAGCAGCTCTACACCGCCCTGGTGGAGGTGGAAGATGGCCTGGCCGCCCGCCATCATGGCGAGCAGCGCCTGAGCTATCTGGCCGAACAGCTGGCGTTTGCCAAAGAGGCGGAGCGGCTGGCCAAGGCCCGTTTCCAGGCCGGTGCCACCGGGGTGCAGGCCTGGCTGGATGAGCAGAACCGGCTGTGGGATGCCGAGCTCGCCCTGCTCGGTCAGCAGAAGGAGCAGCTCAACACCATGGCCAGGATCTACAAGGCGTTGGGGGGCAGCGATCGCAGCTAACCCAAGGCCTGGCGACGTCGCCACTCATGCCATGAGAGGCGGTGTTTTTTTCCCCTTTTCATGCCCCCTTCCTGACGGACTGCCACACAAAGCAATTGATAATAGTTTTCATTTAATGAAAAATGGGCGCCATTATCAGTCAGGAGTATCCATATGTCTCAGCCCGCCCCGGTCAATCGTCCTCGTCTGCTCACGGTCAAACACATCCGGGATGTGAGCCCGCATCTGCGCCGAGTCTGCCTGACCAGCCCGGAACTCGCTGACTACCCCTTCACCTGCGGCGGCGCCCATATCAAGATCATGCTGCCCCAGCCAGGCCAGGCCCATGCCGTGCTGCCCACGCCCACCCCGCAAGGGCCGCGCTGGGAAGACCCGAGCCAGCGCCCCATCATGCGCACCTTCACCATACGGGCGTTTCGCCGCGAGGCGCTGGAGCTGGACATCGACTTCGCCCTGCACGGCGATGCCGGCCCCGCCAGCCGCTTTGCCCTTGAGGCCCAGCCCGGCGATCTGCTGGCCATCTCGGGCCCGGGCGGCCCGGATCCCATGCTGCAACCCGCCCGGCACTACTACATGGCGGGGGATCTCACTTCCCTGCCCGCCATCAGCGCCATGGCGGAGGTGATGCCCGCCGACGCCCAGGGCCATATCGCCCTGCTGGTGCCCTATCAGGAAGATGTGCAGGATCTGTCGCTGCCGGCTGGCGTCAGCCTGCGCTGGTTTATCGGCACCCCCGAACAGACAGAACCGCTGGTGGCCTATTTCACCGCCCTGCCGATGCAGGAGCAGGCGAGCTACTTCTGGTTCGGCGGCGAAGAGGGGCTGGTGGTGCCCTTGCGCCGTCACGTCAGGCGCACCCTGGAGGTGGATCGCACGCGCGTCTACGCCGTGCCCTACTGGCGTCAAGGCAAGGATGAAGAGGCCTATCACCACGCCCGTCACGACGTGATGGACAGCTGATCCCCCACATTTTTCCTCCCATTATCAAGCTCATGGCCTGCCGGTCATGGGCGTGATGGCTATCTGCCCTCCCCCGTTTTGACCCCTCTCCCCCCATTCTGGTGATCCGCTCGGTTGTGCTTGCATTTGAGACAGACAACAAGATAATGATAATCACTCTCAACAATAAACAGTGATGATGCCCCATTGCAGCACCCTCGCCATGACCTCATGGGTCAGGCGTGGCGCGCACGTCATTCACTCCCGTTTGCACAGCAAGGTAATCCAGATGGCAGTTTTGAACTCGGTAATGCGCGCCTTCGCGGTGGAGGCTCTCCCCACTCCTGCCGACCTGTTGGCACTTCATCCCTGTCCCGCCCCGACCACGGCGCTGATCGCACACCATCGCCAGCAGGTTCGCCAGATCCTGACAGGAGAGGACGATCGTCTGCTGGTGGTGATAGGCCCCTGCTCCATCCATGATCCGCTCGCCGCCCTCGATTACGCCCAACGGCTGGCGCGACTTGCCGACGCCTATCAAGACAGATTGCAGATAGTGATGCGCACCTACTTCGAGAAGCCCCGCACCACGGTCGGCTGGAAGGGACTGGTGTTCGACCCCCATCTGGACGGCAGCAACGACATAGGCCATGGCCTGCGGCTGGCGCGCCAGCTGCTGCTCGATATCAACCGGCTGGGGCTGGCCACCGCCACCGAGTTTCTCGATACCACCAGCTTCCTCTATCTGGCCGATCTCATCAGCTGGGGGGCGATAGGCGCCCGTACCACCGAGTCCCAGGTGCACCGGCAGCTGGCCTCGGCCCTGCCCTGCCCCGTCGGCTTCAAGAACGGCACGGACGGCAATATCCGGGTGGCCATCGATGCCATCCAGGCCAGTGAAGCCTCCCACCTGTTTACCGCGCCGGGCAGTCAGGGCGGCATTGTGGTGATCAAGAGCGAAGGCAACCCGGCCGGCCACATCATATTGCGCGGTGGTACGCGCCCCAATTACCACCAGAGCGACGTGGAGGATGCCGCCGAACGACTGACGCGACAGGGGCTCAGCCACCGCCTGATGGTGGACTGCAGCCACGGCAACAGCCAGAAGCTGCACAAGAACCAGATCCGGGTGGCGGGGGAGCTCTGTCGTCAACTGGGAGAAGGCAGCGACGCCATCGCCGCCGTCATGGTCGAAAGCTTCCTGCAAGGGGGCAGCCAGAAGCCTGCGCCCTTGAACCAGCTCGCCTACGGCCAATCGGTCACCGACGCCTGCCTGTGCTGGGACGATACCCAGACCCTGCTCGCCATGCTGGCCGATGCCGTGGAGGCCCGCCGCCAGCACAGCGTCAAGGTCCAGCCTGGCAAGGCGATCTGGGATGCCCAGCTGGCCAGTTGAACCCGGGAAGGCTCCCCCCGCGGGAGCCTGATTTCCCCTGTCTCTCCCCCCTGCAATGCAGCTCCCTCGCCACGCCCGCACGACCCGGGTGATCCGTTCAGGTTGAATATTCTGGATATCCGAGTCCGCAGGGGATAAAGAAAATATCCCTAGCCATGATAAACAACGGTATAGCGGCGCCCCATTATGCTGCGCCAGATAAAACTGAAAAACAGCTGGCTTAATGGCACAGACAAGCCCAATGAGTGAAAAAGAAGCACGGCTTGCTTGCGGGCAGCTTAATGCCCCCTAATTTTCTGGGGAATGGCAGAGAAGAATATGTACCGGGCTATATGAGTCCAACAGATTGACTCTCACGAGTAGTCGACAAGCGCGCTGCAATAAAATAGAGCGCAACATCACCACCCAGATGCAGACGGATCACAATTAATCGGCCAATAAAGGAGGCAAACACATGGACTGAACCGATGCGTCATACGACGACAAACGGGGTGGTACAAAATGAGTGGGGAATTGACAGGAGAGAGTTTCGGTGAGCACCAATAATAATGCCGCCTCGCGGGCGGCATCATTCATGACAGATCCAATGGATCAGATCAGGAAATCATTCAGATCCTTGCCCAGCGCAACTTGCTCGGCAATGGCTTTCGGCATACGGCCCTGACCGGTCCAGGTCTTCTCCTGGCCGTCTTCCTGGTACTTGTACTTGGCAGGACGCGGAGCACGCTTGCTCTTGGTCGCGCCAGCAGCGGCGGCCGGAGCAGCGGCGCTGTTGATCAGCTCGCGCGGGTCGATACCGGCTTGCTGCAGCATTTCAGTGAACTCGCTCAGCTTGCGCTGACGCTCTTCCTGTTCGGCACGCTCTTGTTCAACGGACTCGGCACGCTCGTTATATACCAGCTCAAACTTTTCTTTTGCTTCTTGCAGCTGTTCAAACGGCAATTCACGGATGGCAGCGCGCAGGCTGCGAATGTTCAGCAGAACTTTCAGAAACTCGTTCATTACTTCCTCACAGAATTATTTTTGTTTGTCACAGGGATAACACAGCTTGAGAATAGCATGCCTGTCTGATAACAACATAATGATTTTATAGCTGCTGTCACTTTCTTAACAAAAACTATTGGCTGAATATGTCAGCAACTTTATTCACCCATTGGTCATTGCGCAAGGCCAGCTGATCACGCTCGGCACAATTCCCCCATACCGGCCTAGCAAATAGGCATGGACCGCCCAGGTATATTTCTCATCACACTTGCGTCAGCTATTTTTACAATTGGCCACGGCTGTTAAAACCCATGCCACCCACACGAGACTCAAGGTAGACGATTGGCGCTATATATTGTCGTCAGGGGCCCATAGCCCCTGACATTTTTCATCCTCATTTTTACCTGCCGCTGACGAGCACTATTCGAGGCTGAGCCGACGCCAGGGGCCGGTGATCTCGCAGTGACCCGTCTCCTCCGTGTTCTGCCAGCCCAGGCGATGGTAGAAGGCCAGGGCAGCCGTATTATGGGTCGCCACCTTGAGCGAGGCCGGTTTCTGGAACGCCGCCAATCCCTGGGCAAGCAGGGCTCGCCCCAGCCCCTGACCATGCCAGTCGGCCGATACATAGAGATGATGCACGAAGCTCTCCTCCCCCCAGATGGAGACAAACCCGCAGGGGGCACCGCCCTGTTCGGCCACCCAGATCTGCTCGCCCCGGGTCTGTTCGTCGAAATCCTCCAGCCGAAAGTGGGAAGGATCGACCCAGTGAAAGGTCTGACGCCGCCCTTTCAGAAACAACTGCGCCAAGTAGGGAGTGTCTGTCTCTCGCATGACTCTGATCATCAAGCCTTCCTCGTCACTATGATCACCTGGCACCACTGTCGATGGATCGCCACATCATGTCAAATTGCCAGGCCAGTATGACTGACCGATGGATGGCACGGATGTGACACACCTCTGTCCATTTTATCGCCCGTGGGGCTATACTGCCTGAGTCCCATGTATGGATGGTTTGAGGCTCGCTGATTTATGGATAACAAGCAGATAGAAGGTAACATCTTTGTTCCGGCCCATATCGACGATGTCTGGCGCGCCTGGACAACCGAGAGCGGCCTGCGCAGCTTCCTGGCGCCGGAATGTCTGATGGTGCCCGAACCGAATGGTCCGTTCGAAATCTATTTCAGACCCGATGCCCCACTGGGTGAACGTGGCAGCGAAGGCTGCCGGGTGATGGCCGTCATGCCCCACGACCTGCTCAGCTTCAGCTGGAATTTCCCGCCCTCCCTGCCCCACATTCGCCTGCAAAAGACCCAGGTCAGCCTGCGGTTCGTGCCGGAAGGTCAGGGCACCCGGCTCTACTTCCTGCAAACCGGCTGGGCGAACGATCCTGACTGGGATCAGGGCTATGCCTATTTTCGGGAAGAGTGGCTGGAGACCAGCCTGCCCCGCCTGCAGTACCGCTTCACCCATGGTCCCATCGACTGGAATAACCCGCCGGACAAGCAGCAACTGAAATCCCTGGCCCAATAAGGCCCATAGTAAAACACCGCCCACAGGCGGTGTTTTTCAATGGGGTTACTGGCAATGCAGCATGGGCGCCTCATCCAATAGCCAGGAAATCCAGCGCCGTTTTGAATTGAGCACGAATCCTTCATCTGCCGCTATGCCTTTTACTATGTAACCATCTGCAGCGCGACGTTCCGCCAGCGCAACAAACTGCCATTCGTTGCTATTAATGCGCTCCCCCTTGATTAAGGCTTCGCTTAACCGTTTATTCATCACAATGATTGACAGTCCCTCCACAGCGTCTATCCCCAACCCGGTATTCGCAACACGACCCACTGCAACCGGCACCCTGATGGTACAGTGACGCCCTTCGCCATCAACACGGGTATAGCTTCCCTCACCAACCCGGCCCTGCAGCCACAACAGTTTCCCCTGGGTCAGACGCTCTACCGACAATATACCCTGCGCCCCCTTGGGGAATGGGTGAATATTGACGGCGTCAGCGAGTGCGACCGGACTTATCAGCATGAGCAACAAGAGGCAATGTTTCATGATGCCTCCCTCACGGAGGGGCGGCCTGAACAAGCTTGCCGAGCAAGCAAATAGATCAACACAAAGGGACCCACGCCAGGGACAAAAAAGATCCATCCCCACCATCCCGAGCGATCAATATCGTGCAGCCGGCGGACCATGACAGCGACCATGGGGATGGTGCTCACCACGCTATAACCAACCTCCAAGCCGCTCAGACCATTGATGCCCACATCCAATGCGATGCACATCAGGGTAACCAGCACATGAACCAGCATGAACATCCAGAACTCCTTTCTGGAGGAGCGACCGGAAAAATCAGCATAGCGGCGCCACACGAGTAAATAAAAAGAGCACATTCAGGCTATCTCCAGCGTTATTTGGTCACCCATCCTGGGGGCTAACGCAGCGGTAGACGTCCTGAAACCGGTTTTAGGACGTGCTAAAACCCGTCTTGGTCCGCGACATTCTTCTTTACCTGGATGCAAATCGTTATGCTGGCATGACGTTATCTTTTCACCACCATGACTGGGATCCGGATCGGTTATGCTCGCAATTCCCGTACCCTTTGTTGTCTCTTTGCTGCTGGTCTTGCTGGCGGTGATCCTGTATGTGCGATTGGCCGACCAAGCAAAAGCGGCTTGCCTGTTTTTGGCGCTCTGTGCGGCTACCACCGGGCTGGTTGGGCTGCGCTGGACATTCGATGTTGCGCTCTTCAGCATGGCCCAGCCACTACTTGCCTCACTGATCCCTGTGGCCGCCTGGCTCATTTTTACCCATGCAGCCACCGACACCCACAGGGTCGCTTATCACCATGTTGCGGGACCGATATTGGTTGCCGTCAGTCTCTGCACTCACCCCTTTCTCGCCTTGCCACTGGATGGGATCATTACAGCCATTTATCTGTTTTATGGCATCGCGCTGGTACGCTACTCCGCCAAAGAGCCGCTGCTTATCCATGTCTCATTCAGCCATTGGGAAGGCGTGAAAAGGGCAGAGCAGGTGGCGGGCTGGATGCTGTTGTTCTCTGCCATGATAGATGCGGCTATCTCACTCGACTTTGCGGTTAATCAGGGCGGATATTCCCTTTATATTTTGACGCTCGCTCACCTGGTGCTGCTGCCCGTGCTGGCAATTGCCGTCATCATGGTGAGCGTAAATACCCCCGCTGTCGAAGATATTGCCCAGCCGCAAATACCGGAGATTCCCAGGGCACCAAGCTCGGAGTCATTATTGACACAAGAGCGGGCCGACGAGATCGTGGCAAGAGTGGATAGATTGATGCGAGAAAAAGCCAGCTACCTTGACCCGGATCTGACCCTGGCAGCGCTGTCACGCAAACTGGGTATTCCCGCCAAGCAAATCTCGATGGCGGTCAACCAGGTACACCAGAAGAGCATCTCCAGAGTGGTCAATGAATATCGCATCGAGCATGCAAAACAGGCGTTGCTCACCACGGATGAGACCATTACCCACATATTGATGAATGCAGGCTTTCAGACCAAATCCAACTTTAATCGCGAGTTTTCCCGCATCGCCGGCCTGACCCCCAGCGCCTTCAGAAAACAGAGCGAAGCACGGCTCAGGTGATACGCAGCGAAGCATGATCGCAGGCATGAAACAGTCGCCAAAAGCCGGCCTGCCTGCGACTTGGCGGTAACAGAAGAGAGCGACCTCATCGTCCATTAATATATGGGATCAGCTTCATCCAGCATGGAAGAGGGGATAGTTGCACACGTTTTGGCCACCTTGAATGCCATGGCGGCATTCTCTACAATGACGCACTTTTTATCCATTTCAGGTCATATTGATGAGCGATACCAACACCAAGCCGGCACTGCCGGATCGCCTTGCAGGCAACCCGCGCAGCCCGCACCATGTCGCCGCCTGTTTCGAACACCAGATTGGTATTCGACTCAATGGCAAAGAGCGCACCAACGTCGAAGAGTATTGCATCAGCGAAGGCTGGGTAAAAATCCCCTCCCCCAAGGCGCTGGATCGTCGCGGTCAGCCCATTCTGATCACCCTGAAAGGTACCGTTGAGGCCTTTTATCTCTAAGTGAGTCAGGCGCCTGTCGCCAACAGGGTAAAAAAACAAGGCCACCATTCGGTGGCCTTGTCGTTTCTGGATTCTGCCCACACCAATAAGTTGCGGCAGAATCGGCGGCGCTTACACCCCCAAGCGGTCGCGCAGGGTATACCAGGCGGCGCCGGCGGCGGTGAAGGGGATGCGGAACAGGCGGCCGCCGGGGAAGGGGTAGTGCGGCAGCTTGGCGAAGGCATCGAAGCGCTCCGCCTGACCACTCAATACCTCGGAGAGCAGCTTGCCCGCCAGATGGGTACAGGTGACGCCGTGGCCGCTGTAACCCTGCATGTAATAGATGTTGGGGCCGATGCGGCCAAACTGCGGCAGGCGCGACAGGGTCAGCAGGAAGTTGCCGGTCCAGGTGTACTCCACCTTGACGTCCGCCAGCTGCGGGAAGGTTTTCAGCATCTTGGGGATGATCAGCCGCTCGATATCCGCCGGATCCCGCGCGCCATAGACAACGCCGCCGCCGTAGATCAGCCGGTGATCGCCCGAGGTACGGTAGTAGTCGAGCAGGTAGTTGCAATCTTCCAGGCAGTAGTTTTGCGGCAACAGGGCGCGGGCCCGCTCCTCCCCCAGCACCTCGGTGGCGACCACCTGAGTGCCGCAGGGCATGCTCTTGCCGGCGAGCTCGGGCACCAGGTTGCCGAGATAGGCGTTGCCGGCCACCACCACGAAGCGCGCCTTCACCGCTCCCTTGGCGGTCTTGACCAGGGCGGGCTGGCCCGGGGTGATGCTGGTGACGGCGGATTGCTCGAAGATCCTGCCGCCCTGCATGCGGATGGCTTCCGCCTCCCCCAGCGCCAGGTTGAGGGGGTGGATATGACCACCGCTCTTGTCGAGCAGGCCGCCGACGTAGCGATCACTCGCTACCACCTCGCGGATCCCGTCCCCGTCCAGCAGCTCCAGCTTGTCGTTGCCCCACTTCTGCCAACGGGCCTGCTGGGCCTTGAGCTCATGCAGCTGGCGATCCGTCTCGGCGGCAAAGACCCCGCCCTCCTGCAGGTCGCACTGGATGTTGTAGCGCTGGATGCGATCGCGAATGATCTGGCCCCCCTCAAACAACATGGAGCCGAGCAGCCTGGCCTGATCCGGCGGGCAGTTCGCTTCTATGGTGTCGATGTCGCGGCTGTAGGAGTTGACTATCTGGCCGCCGTTGCGACCGCTGGCGCCAAAACCCACCCGGGCCGCCTCCAGCACCACCACCGAATAGCCCTTTTCCACCAGATGCAGCGCGCTGGAGAGGCCGGTGTAACCCGCACCTATGACGCAGACATCGCACTCAAGCTGCTCGGTCAGGGTCGGATAGGGTGCGTGTTTGTTGGCACTGGCTGCGTAGTAACTGTTTACATGCTCGGTCATGATCCTGTTTCCTTACCGGTTCTTTTCCCAAACGAGACATAGTCTCAACACTAGAAGTTGGCCGGGGTATGGGCGCTGACGATGCGGCAGACCTGCCCCGACGGATTGCTGAAACTGTGGGGCTCGCCCGTGTCGATCACGTAGCTGTCCCCGGCACTGAGTTGATAGGCCTGGCCGGCCACCGTCAGGGTCACGGCCCCTTCCAGCACGGTTCCGACCTCCTCCCCCAGATGCTTGACCTGACCGCCGGTGTCGGTGCCGGGGGCATAGGTCTCCAGCATGAAGCCGAGCTGGCGACGGTTGTTGCCGTTGTGCACCAGCTTCATGGAAACCCCCTGACTGCCCAGCTCGATCAGCTGATCGGCCTTGATCACCACGCTCGGCGCGCGTCCCTCCTCCTCGGCGAAGAAGCGCGACAGCGGCAACTCATAGACGTTGAGCAATTTTTGCAGGGAGGCCACCGACGGGCTCACCTTGTCCTGCTCTATCATGCAGATGGCGCCATGGGTCAGCCCGCTCAGCTCGGCGACTCGCCGCTGGGAGAGCCCGAGACGACGGCGGGTGGCGGCGAGGCGCTCCCCCATGCTCTTGCCCATCAACGGGTTATCCGTCATGGTCTGCCACCTTGCCTCTCCTTGTGGTTGCTGCATCGCCCACCTCCTTGTGTGCCTGCGAACATATGTGGCGGCCGATCCGTTCGATTCGATGGCGCACCCGGTTAAAATAACGGGTCAATCTGTCGGGTGTGTTCGTTATCCTGCACGGCGCACGCCGTTCATTATTTTGCACACCCAGCACCGCAAAAACCGGTAAAATCGCCCTGACAGCTCCATTTCTAGCATGCGCAACCCAGTTTACTCAAATATATTTAACACTTGAAAAACATTTCAGCTCAATTTATGGTCTTCCTGTGCTTATTATTCTATACGGTGGCAGCACGGGATGACGTGACCACCCTGACCCACAATCGAGGCTTCTCATGTCAGCATCACAACCTGCTCTCTCCTTGATCAAATCCCTTGCCTATATAGGTGGCCGCTGGTGCGAGGCCCATGGCGGGCAGCGCTTCGAGGTGCACAACCCGGCCACCGGTCAGGTCATCACCCAGGTGCCCGACATGGACGAGGCAGACACCCGCCGCGCCATCGAGGCCGCCCACGCGGCCCAACCGGCCTGGGCGGCGCTCACCGCCAAGGAGCGCAGCAACAAACTCTACGCCTGGTTCGAGCTCATCCTGGCCAACCAGGATGAACTGGCCCGCATCATGACCTGCGAGCAGGGCAAGCCGCTGGCCGAAGCCAAGGGGGAAGTGGCCTATGGCGCCAGCTTCATCCAGTGGTTCGCGGAAGAGGGCAAGCGCGCCTATGGCCGCACCATTCCGGGTTTCTCCAGCGACCGGCGTCTGGCCACCATCAAGCAGCCGGTGGGGGTGGTCGCCGCCATCACCCCCTGGAACTTCCCCATCGCCATGATCACCCGCAAGGCGGGCCCGGCGCTGGCCGCCGGTTGCACCATAGTCATCAAGCCTGCCGCCGAGACACCGCTGTGTGCGCTGGCGCTGGCGGCACTGGCGGAGCAGGCAGGCATTCCTGCCGGGGTCATCAACATAGTGACCAGCCATCAGGCGGCCGCGGTGGGCAACGAGCTGTGCAACAACAAGACGGTGCGCAAGCTCTCCTTCACCGGCTCCACCCGCATCGGCAAGCTATTGATGCGCCAGTGCGCCGACACCATGAAGAAGCTGTCGCTGGAGCTGGGTGGCAACGCCCCCTTCATAGTATTTGACGACGCCGATCTCGATGCCGCCATCGCCGGGGCGCTCGCCTCCAAATACCGCAACGCCGGGCAGACCTGCGTCTGTGCCAACCGCATCCTGGTGCAGGACAGCGTCTATGACGCCTTCGCCGAGAAGCTCACCGCCGCAGTCAAGGCCTTCAAGGTGGGAGATGGCATGGCGGAGGGCACCCAGATTGGCCCGCTGATCAACCCGGCCGCCGCCAGCAAGGTGGCCGAGCTGGTCAAGCAGGCCACTGCTGCCGGTGCCGAGCTGCTGCTGGGGGGGGAAGCCCATCCCGCCGGCCCGCTCTTCTATCAGCCCACCATTTTGGGCAAGGTCGACAAGAGCAACCCCATTTTGCAGGAGGAGATCTTCGGCCCGGTCGCCCCGCTGGTGCGTTTCGAGACCGAAGCCGAGGCCATCGCCATTGCCAACGACACCCCCTATGGTCTCGCCGCCTACTTCTATGGCCGCGACATAGCCAGGGTGTGGCGCGTGGCCGAGCAGCTGGAATACGGCATGGTGGGCATCAACGAGGGGATCATCTCCACCGAACTGGCTCCCTTTGGTGGCATCAAGGAGTCGGGCCTGGGTCGCGAAGGCGCGGCCGAGGGGCTGGAGGAGTACCTCGAAACCAAATACCTCTGCTTTGGCGGCATTCGCTAGGGGCGGTTTTATACCGGCCCTCCCGGTCTCCCCCTTCTTGAGGGGGAGAGCAAACCGGGCCCGCCCTGCAGGGCGGGATAGTGCCAGCGCAGACAGACAGCAAGACAAGGACGAAGTGAGTGCTCCCCGCCGGGGAGGCTCGCCATCATTGAGACAGGGGCCCCTGGCCCCTCATGGAGGAAAACATGAGTCATGCAAACAACAACCAGGCCTGGCAAGCCCGCCGTGAAGCCGCCGTGGTCAACGGCGTCGGCACCCTGCTGCCGGTGTTTATCGAGCGGGCGAAGAACGCCGAGCTGTGGGATGTGGAGGGCAACCGCTACATCGACTTTGCCTCCGGCATCGCCGTGCTCAACACAGGCCACAACCACCCGAAAGTGGTGGCGGCGGTGCGTGAGCAGCTCGAAAAGTTCAGCCACACCTGCTTCCAGGTCACCCCCTACCCCGGCTATATAGAGCTTGCCGAGAAGCTCAACGCCCTGGTACCAGGATCCACCCCCAAGCGCACCCTGTTTCTCTCCACCGGCGCCGAGGCGGTGGAAAACGCCATCAAGATAGCCCGCGCCCACACGGGTCGCAGCGGCACCATCGCCTTCAAGGGGGGCTTTCACGGCCGCACCATGATGGGCATGGCGCTGACCGGCAAGGTAGTGCCCTACAAGACCGGCTTCGGCCCCTTCCCGGGGGAGGTCTATCACCTGCCCTTCCCGAGCGACTACCTGGGGGTGAGCGAGGCCGACGCCCTGGCCGCGCTGGATCTCTGCTTCAGCTCGGACATAGAGCCGGCCCGGGTCGCGGCCATCATTCTCGAACCCGTGCAGGGTGAGGGTGGCTTCTATGCCGCCTCCCCAAGCTTCATGCAAAGCCTGCGCAAGCTGTGCGATCAGCACGGCATAGTGCTCATCTGCGACGAGATCCAGAGCGGTTTCTGTCGCACCGGCAAGACCTTTGCCACCGAGTACAGCGACATAGAGCCGGACATAATGACGCTCGCCAAGAGCCTGGCCGGCGGCTTCCCGCTGTCGGCCGTGGTGGGCAAGGCGACCATCATGAACGCCGCCAAGCCGGGCGGTCTGGGGGGCACCTATGCGGGCTCACCCATCGCCTGCGCCGCCGCCCTGGCGGTGCTGGAGGTGATCGAGGAGGAGCGGCTCAACCAGCAAGCCCTGACCCAGGGTGAGCAGATCAAGGCCCGCCTGCACCAGCTGGCGGAACGCTTCGACTGCATCGGCGACATCCGCGGCCCCGGCGCCATGGTGGCCATGGAGCTGGTCAAGGGACGCGATGCCGGCCAACCCGATCCGGATCTCACCAAACGGCTGGTGGCCGAGGCGGGCAAGCGCGGGCTGGTGCTGCTCTCCTGTGGCGTGCGGGCCAACGTCATCCGCTTCCTGGCGCCCCTCACCGCCTCCCCGGCCTTGATCGAGGAAGGGTTGGGTCTGCTGGAACAGGCACTCACGGCCGCCAGTCAAGGCTAGATCCGCGCCGTTTTGCCAGTCGGTGCGAAAAATACCGTCAGATAACCGCAGGCCGCCCATCGCGGACGGCCTGCTCATACGGTATCATCGCCGCCCCAAAAAATGATGACAGGAGCGCTTGGCTCCCTCCAAGGCCGAGGCCCCCCTGTCACGGATCCTGCGCCTGCCCGCTGCGCGGGAAACCTGCACCGAATTCAAGGAGATAGGCCAATGGCTCCACGCCCGGCTCGATTGAAGCAAACCCTCACCCTGTGGCAAGTGGTGGTGATGGGATTGGCCTACATGACCCCCATGGTAGTGTTCGATACCTTCGGCATCGTCACCGACATCACCCACGGTCATGTCACCACCGCCTACCTGCTGGCCCTGGTCGGCGTGCTCTTTACCGCCACCAGCTACAGCCAGATGGTGCGTCACTACCCCTCGGCGGGCTCGGCCTACACCTATGCCCAGAAGGAGTTCTCCCCCGTGGTGGGCTTCATGGTGGGCTGGTCGTCCCTGCTGGACTATGTCTTCCTGCCGATGATCAACATGCTGCTGGCCAAGATCTATCTAAGCGCCCTCTTCCCCGGCGTCGAGCCCTGGATCTTCATCTGCGCCATGACGGCCCTGATGACCCTCATCAACCTGCGCGGCATCGATCTGGTGGCCAACCTCAACGGCATCATCATACTGATCCAGATCGCCATCATAGTGGTGTTCCTGGCCCTGATTGGCTATGGCATAGCCCAGGGTGAAGGGGTCGGTGCCGTCAGCCTGCAACCCGTCTACAGCGCCAACGCCGAGGTGCTGCCGCTGCTGACCGGCGCCACCATCCTCTGTTTCTCCTTCCTGGGTTTTGACAGTCTGAGCGCCCTGTGCGAAGAAACGCCGGAGGCGGGCAAGGTGATCCCCAAGGCCATCTTCCTGACCGCGCTGCTGGGGGGCCTCATCTTCGTGGTGGTGGCCTATGCCCTGCAGCTCTACTTCCCGGATGCCTCCCGCTTCAAGGAGCCGGATGCCGTGCTGCCCGAGATAGCCCTCTACGTGGGCGGCAAGCTGTTCCAGAGCGTGGTGCTGGTGTGTGCCTGCGTGGCCGTGCTGGCCTCCGGGCTCTCCTCCCACGCCGGGGTATCCCGCATCCTCTACGTGATGGGGCGGGACAAGGTGCTGCCCCAGCGCACCTTCGGCTACATACACCCCAAGTGGCAGACCCCGGTGTTCAACATCTTGCTGGTGGGCCTGCTGGCGCTGTCGGCCATCAGCTTCGATCTGGAAATCGCCCTGGCCCTGATCAACTTCGGCGCCCTGGTGGCCTTTACCGTGGTCAATCTGTCGGTGATCGCCTGCTATTACGTGCGTCAGGGGCGCAACAAGACCCTCAGGGATCACCTGCAATATCTGGTGCTGCCCCTGTGCGGGGCAGGGACTGTCGCGGTTCTCTGGTTCAATCTGGAACAAACCTCCCTTATCCTCGGCCTTATCTGGGCTGCCATAGGGGGAATTTATCTGTTTTTGCGCACCACCTTCTGGCGCGTATCCTTGCCGACCTATTGAGCCGCAACCCCTGCCACATCTGGGCTGGCGTCCATCTCCCGCACCCGGGACCGGACGCCATTTATTGATATAAACCAGGTCATTGATAATTCTCTTGCCTGGAATGGCCTTAGTGGCTTGTCTTCCCCCCCCATCTGGGGCAAAATCCCGCCGCTTTCATAACCGATGTGATCCCACATCGGTTATTTTCATTTTGAAAAAAAATCAATACCACTCGAGGCCGGAACCATTCCGGAAATGATATCAAGGTTCAGATGAACCTAATGCCGCAATGAGGAAAAACATGGGGCTCTTGTTTGCTTTGTCTCCGGTCGCCACCGGAACCTGCTTTGGTCGCCACGCGACCAACGTCTGTGGTTTGCATACCGATGTTGTGAGTACGCGAGAACCCGGTCCCATGGCCTCAAGCCATTCCACTTCCTGCCGTCCGTGCAAGGAGGAAGCCTGAATGAGCCAGCAGCAACCCGTTCGTCTGAAGAAAACCCTCAGCATGTGGCAGGTGGTGGTGATGGGCCTCGCCTATCTGACCCCCATGGCCGTATTCGATACCTTCGCCATCGTCGGTGACATCACCGAGGGCCGGGTCGCCACCGCCTATCTGCTGGCGCTGGGCGGCATACTGCTGACCGCGTTCAGCTATGGCCATCTGGTGCGCAAGTTCCCCTCTGCGGGCTCTGCCTATACCTATGCCCAGAAGGTGTTTAACCCCTACGTCGGTTTCATGGTGGGCTGGTCTTCCCTGCTCGACTACATGTTCATGCCGATGATCAACATCCTCTTGGCCAAGATCTACCTCACCGCCATGTTCCCGGGTGTCGATCCCTGGATCTTCATCTTCGGTCTGGTGACTGTGATGACCTTCCTCAACCTGCGCGGCATCAACCTGGTGGCCAACTTCAATGGCCTGATAGTGGTGATCCAGCTGGCCATCATCACCCTCTTCATCGGTCTGATGGGCTGGGGCATCTATCACGGCGAAGGCGCGGCAACCCTGATGAGCAGCCGGCCGTTCCACTTCGAATCCGCCAGCATGGTGCCACTGTTTACCGGCGCCACCATCCTCTGCTTCTCGTTCCTCGGCTTCGACGGTCTGAGCTCGCTCAGTGAAGAGACCCCGAACGCCGGCAAGGTGATACCGCGCGCCATAGTGCTGACCGCGCTCATCGGCGGCGTCATCTTCGTGGTGGTCTCCTACTGCCTGCAGCTCTACTTCCCGGATCTGGCCCGTTTCAAGGAGCCCGATGCCGTGTTGCCCGAGATCGCCCTCTACGTCGGCGGCGCCTTCTTCCAGAGCGTGGTGCTGGTGTGCACCACGGTCGCGGTACTGGCCTCCGGCATGGCGGCGCACGCAGGCGTGTCCCGCATCCTCTACGTGATGGGGCGCGATCGCATGATCCCGGAGCGGGTGTTTGGTTACATACACCCGAAATACCGGACTCCGGCCATCAACGTGCTGATGGTGGGCGGTCTGGCCCTCTCCGCCGTATCGTTCGATCTGGATACCGCGCTGGCGCTGGTGAACTTCGGTGCCCTGGTGGCCTTCACCTTCGTCAACCTGTCGGTCATAGGCCAGTTCTGGGTACGCGAGAAGCGCAACAAGAGCATCAAGGATCACCTGCTCTACCTGCTGCTGCCGCTGCTCGGTGCCGCCACTATCGGTGCGCTCTGGATCAACCTGGAGCAGAGCTCGCTGGAGCTGGGCCTGATCTGGGCGGGGCTCGGGGTCACCTACCTGTTCCTGCGCCTCGCCGTGTTCCGCATTCCCTTCCGTCAGTACGAAGAGACTGCCGACTCCCAATAAGGGACCGTGACACACAGCAAGAAAGCAGAAGGGGAGCCATGGCTCCCCTTCTTGTTTTGCACCCAGCCAGCGCCGGCCTGCCATGCCCGCAGCTGGCCTGCTGATCAGCCCTGGTTGATCACGGCGGTGGCGGCCGCCTTGAGCGGATCCTTGGCTACCGCCTTCACATCCTGCTGGGTCTGCTTGAGCTGCTGCCCGGCCTGGTTGACCTTGTGCTGGGTCGCCTTCATATCGCTCTTGCCCTCTTTGAGGCCGGCGGTCTTCTTGTCCAGCACGTCAGTGGTGTTCTTCTTCACTTCCGCCTTGGCTTTCTCTTTCTGCTGGCGCACCAGCTTGTCGGTGTCACAGTTGCCCTTGACCCCCAGGGTCGCATTGAGCGCCTCGTTCTTGACGGCCTTGTCGAGGTTGCACTCGGACTTGAACACGCTGGCCTGCGCACCGGCAGACAGCAGACCCAGGGAAAGACACAGTACCCATGCTCGCATAACAACATCACTCTCGTTGAGGGAAGGAAAGGAGGCCAGCATATAACCCTGACTCCCAGGTGCAAGCACCTGGGCCCGCGCGCCACCAAACGGGCCGAAATCGGCTCCGGCTCCGACACCGGTTGTCCGCCATGGACGGCGGCACGCCCCTCGTTACCCCGCGCACGGCCCCCTGCCGCCATGTCATCAAACCATCATAAAAGTGTCACCTTGTCATATTTCTGTCATGGAGCCTTGGTCTAATGCGCCCGTCCATTTTCACGCAGACTGTCCCAAGAGGCTTCATGCACAGCACCCCATCTTTCGCACAACAGCAGACCCGTCGTCCCGGCCCACTGTTCAACTGGCTCGCTGTCATCACCCTTATCTACCTGATCCTGGTGGCCGTCGGCGCCGTCTCCCACGGCTTCAAGGGCTTCTCCGGCGGCGCCGAGGGCGCGGCCCAGATCTTCGCCTTCGCGAGCAACCCCTTCGTCGCCCTGCTGCTCGGCATACTGGCCACGGCGCTGGTGCAATCGTCCAGCACGGTCACCTCGGTGATCGTCGGTCTGGTGGCGGGCGGCCTGCCCATCGGCATGGCCATCCCCATGGTGATGGGGGCGAACCTGGGCACCACCATCACCAACACCATAGTCTCCATGGGCCATATCCGGGACAGGGCCGAGTTTCGTCGCGCCTTCGCCGCCGCCACAGTCCACGACTTCTTCAACCTGCTGGCGGTGTTCATCTTCCTGCCGCTGGAGCTGATGTTCGGCCTGCTGCAAAAGAGCGCCGAGGCGCTGGCCAACCTGCTGGTGGGCTCCGCCGACATCTCGATGCAGGGGATGGATTTCATGAAGCCCCTCATCTCCCCCGCCCTCACCTTCATCGACGACCTGGTCGCCTTCCTGCCGGGCAAGGGCCCCGCCATCGCCACCATCCTCATCGGCATACTGCTGATCCTCGGCTGTGTCACCTGGCTCGGCAAGGTGCTGCAACGGGTGCTGGTGGGGCGTGCCCGGGATCTGCTGCACAAGGCGCTGGGCCGTGGTCCGCTGACCGGCATCGCCTCCGGCACCCTGGTCACCGTCATGGTGCAATCCTCCTCCACCACCACCAGCCTGATGATACCGCTGGCGGGGAGCGGCCTGTTCAGCACCCGTCAGCTCTACCCCTTCACCCTGGGCGCCAATATAGGCACCACCATCACGGCCCTGCTGGCGGCCACCGCCATCAGCGGCGCCGGGGCCAAGCTGGCGCTGACCATAGCCCTGGTGCACGTGCTGTTCAACCTGTTCGCCGTGGCGCTCATCTATGGCGTGCCCTTCCTGCGCGAGTTGCCCATCCGGGCAGCCGAGGGGCTGGCCCGGGTGGGCAGCGAGAACAAGCTGCTGGCGCTGGGTTACGTGGCGGGCCTCTTCTTCGCCCTGCCCGCCCTGATGATGGTGGCGGCGAAGTAATCCGCCCTCATCAGGCGAGGGGGCCGGTTCCTGGCCCCCTCGTCGTCTGTCTGCTGCGTCACATCCTCCCGCGTCCCGACTCGCCCTCCCTCCCCGACTGGGATAAGATGCCGCCTTCATTGCATTTAAGGAAAAACTGATGAAATTCATTCTGATCGCGCTGCTGGTTGCCGGTGTCGCCTACTACTTCTACTCGAGCAGCAACAACAAAAAGTTGGCGCAAGACAATGTGCGCAAAGGCGCCGAGTTCCTCGCCGGCAACAAGGACAAACCCCTGGTGACCACCACGGCCTCCGGCCTGCAGTACGAGGTGCTGACCCCGGGCAGCGGCACGGTCCACCCCACCGCCACCAGCAAGGTGAAGGTGCACTACGAGGGCAAGCTGCTGGACGGCACAGTGTTCGACAGCTCGGTCTCCCGTGGCGAGCCCATCGAGTTTGGCCTCAATCAGGTGATCGCCGGCTGGACCGAAGGGGTACAGCTGATGGTGGAAGGGGAGAAGACCCGCTTCTACATCCCCGCCAACCTGGCCTATGGCGATCGTGCCGCCGGCAAGATACCACCGGGATCCGTGCTGATCTTCGACGTGGAATTGCTGGGCATTCAATAAACCGACTGTGCCATCGGCAAGATCCCGCTGAACGCCCGCGCTCCTCTTCGACATGGCGCTGCCGGGCATTCAATAAGCCTGATGCCGTGATAATCAGACAAGGCCAGCGCCATGCGCCGGCCTTGTCGTTTATGGGATCAATCCCCCGGTTTTCGCCACAACTATCAACCTATAGTGAACAGTGCTTATACATGACACTGGATTGTTAACCATCAATCCTGGGCAGATAATGAGCTCATCGTCAGTGGCAACACGCCCTGACCCGGGTTTCTGGTACGCCGCGCGTACCGACACAGCTTATATGGAGTCTTGTCATGTCTATCGCCCCTGTATGGTTCATCTCTCACGGTGCCCCGGATCTGGTTCTGCGCGACCAGCCGGCGACCCACTTCCTCAAGACCCTGCGCCTTGGGGATATCAAGGGGCTGGTGGTGATCTCGGCCCACTGGTTCAGCCGCACCGAGCTGCAGATCAACGTCGAGCCCAACCCGGCGCTCATGTACGACTTCTACGGTTTTCCGGAGCCGCTCTACCATATTCGCTGGCCGGCGCAGAGCCCGCAGTGGCTGCAGGAGGCGGTGGGCGATCAGCTGATGCTGGCGGGCTTGCCGGCCACGCCGGTGCGGCGCGAACTGGATCACGGCGTCTGGTCGCCGCTCTCCCTGATGGATCCGGCCAGCGAGATCCCGCTGGTGCAGATCTCCATCCCGGCCAACTTCGACCCGAGCCAGCTGTGGCAGCTGGGCGAGGCGCTGCAGAGCCTGCGCGAGCAGGGGATAGGCATACTGGCCTCCGGCGCCATCACCCACAACCTGCGGGCGCTCGGGCCGGAAAACTCGCCCGTCCCCGGCTGGGCAAGCGCCTTCGTCAACTGGCTGGAGCAGACCATGAGCGAGGGTGACAGGCCCGCGCTGGAGGATTACCGGGCACGCGCGCCGGGGGCGGTGGAATCCCATCCTCACGACGATCACCTGCGCCCGCTGTTCGTGGCGCTCGGCGCCGCCGGCCAGGACAAGCCCCTCAAGCTGCACGACAGCTGGGATGGCGGTAGCCTCTACATGGGCTCCTACCGCTTCGGCTGACGCCGTGCAAATCGAGTCGATATGGCGGGCCTGTCCCGCCATTTTTCATGGTGCTAGCACTGACAAACAGGTAAATAGGGACTCATGGCGCGGGACTTTGCGGTAGAATCGCCCCTTTCGGGCGTTTTCTGACAGGCAGGGATGGTTGTCGCAACCCAGGTAGCATGATGAAGCTTACAAGATCCCTGTTCCTCCTCGGCCTGCTGATCTCCCTGCCGCTGCAGGCGCTGACCCTGCACAGCCGCCACTACATACAGAGCAGCTACGCCTCCCAGGTGCCGGCCGAGCAGCACTGGCTCAGGCAGGTCAAGGCGCTGCGGGTCGGCGTGCTGCGCCACGACTATCGTCCGTTCGCCATGATAGTCTCGGACAGCCGCTTCGAGGGGATCTCCGCCGATTACCTGAACATAGTGGCCAAGACGCTGCAAAAGCCGATCGTGCTGCAGGCGTTCGATGACAAGCAGAGCGCGCTGGCCGCCTTGCGGGCGGGCAAGCTCGACCTGGTCAATCTCGGCAACCTCAGCCTGAGCAAGCGCCAGCTGAGCGGCATCGCCCTCAGCCAGCGTTACTTCAGCAACACCCCCATCTTCTCGGCCTTGAAATCTGAATCCGGCCCCCTGCTGCTGCCGGGCCAGCGCGTTGCCACAGTGCAGGGGTACGTCGATCCGGCCGAGTTCAAGCGCGACTACCCGCAGCTCACCCTGGTCAGCTACCCCTCCAACGTGGCGGCCTTCGATGCCGTTTTCTTCGGGCGGGATCAGCTGCTGCTGAGCGACATCCACTCCATGCACTACCTCAACAGCGAGCGCTTCGACAAACTCATCCAGCGCCGCGAGGCACAACCCAGCCTGGCCCCGGACGGCTTTCGCTTCGCGGTCTCGATGCGCAGCCCGCACCTGCTGGCCTTGCTCAACCGCACACTGCAAGAGGTCAACGACGTGACCCGCAGCCTCATCTTCAGCCAGTGGAACGGGCCCATCCGCGACATAGTCGACAACCCGGCCGACATCTATGACGCCGCCGAGCTGGCCTGGCTGGCCAGGGCCAAGCCCGTCAAGGTGTGGCTGGTGGACGATCTCTATCCCTATGGTGTGCGGGATTACGACAACCAGCTCACCGGCATGTCGGTGGACATGCTGGCCAAGCTGAGCAAGCGCTCCGGCCTGACGTTCGAATTCGTGTCATTTCGCTCGGAGCAGGCCCGCAACGAGGCCCTGCGCAGTGGCGAGCTCGATCTCATAGGCGCCATCTCCAAGCCGGTGGCCGAGAGCTACCGGCTGCACGCCTCCATCCCCTACTCCACCGACGATATCTATGTGATAGTCGCGCGCAAGGGGGATGAGTTGCATGGCACCCTGGAGGAGCTGGCGGGCAAACGGGTGGGTTCGACTGACTACAACCCCATAGCCAGGGGCCTGACCGCCAGCCAGGTGAGCTTCATGGAGAGTGCGGACGAGGCGATGCGGGCCGTCGACAGTGGCCAGCTCGATGCCGCCATAGTGCCGCTCTACTTTGCCCAGAACGCGGTGGACTGCGGCCGGCTGGCCAGGATCCGCATCGCCGGGCCCGCCGACAGCATGCCCATCAAGATGGGCTTTGCCAGCATGCCGGGCCACGACATGCTGATGCGCATCATAGACAAGACCATACTCTCCATCTCCCCCAACGAGCTGGCCATGATGAGCTACGAGTGGCGCAACCGGAAACTACCGGCGCCCACCTTCATGGAGCGCAACGCCCACTACTTCTACCTGCTGTTTGCGGCCCTGTTCGGCCTGGCCTTGCTGCTGTTTTACCGCAACCGCATGCTCAACCGGCTGGCACAAGCGGAGCAGGCCTCCCGCCGCCAGCTGGAGGAGCATGTGCGTTTCATCGAGGCGCTGGGGGAGAGTCTGCCCCACCCCATAGTGGTGCGTGACACGGGCGGCAAGGTGATCCTCTGCAACAGCAAGTACCTGGCCATACTGGACGCCCGGCTGGAGCAGGTGCTGGGCAAATCCTTCGTCGAAGGGCTTCGGGGGCACATCAATGCCGATGCCATCGCCGCGCTGGAGCAGGATTTCCAGCAGGCGCTGCGAAGCGGCAGCCCCATCCTCTCGGATCGCATCTTCAGCAACACGGAGCGGCGCCAGTTCGTCTACCACTGGATGGTGCCCTACTTCGACGGCCAGGGGGCCATCAGCGGGGTGATCAACGGCTGGATCGATATCACGGAGCGCAAGACCATGGAGGAGGCGCTGCGCCACGCCAAGGAGCAGGCCGACAACGCCAGCCGGGCCAAGAGCGATTTTCTCGCCACCATGAGCCACGAGATCCGCACCCCCATGAACGCCATTCTCGGCATGCTGGAGCTCGCCATTCAGGATCCGGCGCTCGCGCCCCACACAGGCGAGCAGTTGCGCATCGCCTCCGAGTCCGCCAACGGCCTGCTGGATCTCATCGGCGACGTGCTCGACATCTCCAGCATAGAGTCGGGCCAGATGACGCTCTCCCCCGCCCCCTGCGAGCTGGCGCCGCTGCTGCAATCCGTGGCCCAGGTGTTCAGGGGCATGGCCGAGCAGAAGGGGCTGAATTACCTCGTCACCCTGGACGCCCTGCCGCGGGTGCTGATCGATCCGCTGCGGCTGCGCCAGATCATCTTCAATCTGCTCGGCAACGCCATCAAGTTCACCGAACAGGGGGAGGTGAGCCTCAGGGCCACACTCGGCGGGGACGCCACTCGCCCCCTGCTGCTGCTCACCATAGCCGACAGCGGGGTGGGCATAGCACCCGACAAGCTGCCCCTGCTGTTCAACCCCTTCTATCGCGCCCACGACCCTTATCAGTACGCGGGCACAGGCCTTGGCCTCAACATTGCCCGGATCCTGTGCCAGATGATGGGGGGCAAGATAGAGGTCAGCAGCCAGCTCGGGGTGGGCACAGAACTCAGGATCCGCCTGCCGCTGACCCCGCTGGACGATGCCGCCGCGCAGCCGCCCTCGCCCCGACACGGCGACGGGGTCAGATCCCCGGCACCGGGTGGCGCGGCGCAACTGCAGATCCTGGTGGTGGATGACAACCACGCCAACCAGATACTGTTGCGCCAGCAGCTCAAGCACCTGGGTCACGAGGTGAGCGTGCGCGGCAACGGAGTCGAGGCGCTGCGGGCCATCCAGAGCCACCCCTTCGATCTGGTCATCACCGACTGCCAGATGCCGCTGATGGATGGTTTCGAGCTGACTCGCCGCATCCGCGCCCGCGGCCATGAGCTGCCGATCTGGGGCTTCACCGCCCATGCCCTGCCCCGCGAGCGGGCGCTCTGTCTGGCCGCCGGCATGGATGATTGCCTCTACAAGCCCATAGGTCTTGCCCGCCTGCGCACCGCGCTCGCCAGCCTCAACCAGCTTGAGACCCGGCCCCGGACAGGCGAGCGGGTTTAACCCTGCATGGATGACTGCCTCTACCACATCCATCGAGGGCTGGCCCGCCTGCGCACCGCGCTCGCCAGCCTCAACCAGCTTGAGGCCCGGCCCCGGACAGGCGAGCGGGCTTAAGGGCTGGAGTATCCGCCCGCAAGCGTGTGTAATAGCCGTTTGTTTTCAGCAGGCGCGCACACTTCATGCAACTCAAACCGCTTCTCAAGGGGCGCTTTCAGCCCCACTGGCAGGCCGGCCACGATCTCATCGAACAGGTAGTCAGCTCCTGCATCACGGAGCGGCGGCTTATCCCGGAAGGGGAGCCCCTGATGCGCCAGGGGGAGCCGTTGCGGGATCTGGTGCTGGTGAAGAGCGGCCGCATCGCCATGGGCCACACAGCCATGAATGGCCGCCGCTTTCAGCTCGGCACCCTGGAGTGCGACAACCAGCTGTTTGGCGAGATGGAGTTCTTCACCGGCTACCGCTGCCAGCTCGACATCATGGCCGAGGAGCCGCTCGAAGTGGCCCGCATCGACGGCGAGCAGCTGGAGCAGGCGCTGGTCGCCCATCCCAAGGTGGCGCTCTTCTTCGCCACCGCCATCGCCATCGACTATCAGGACACTGTGGATATCTTCACCTGCCGCATGCTCTACCCCATCAGCTACAACATCGCCCTCGACCTCTATCACAGCCACTGCCACGACAACCCGGTGAGCGGCTTTCGCAAGGGGTATCAGGAGGCGGAGCGCTTCGGCACCACGGACAGGGTCTACCGGCGAGCGGTGAAGGAGTTGATGGACAAGGGGCTGGTGGTGCGCGGCGAGGAAGGGTTGCAGATCCGCGATCTGACGGGGCTCAAGGCGTTTCTGGAGCAACCATAAACAAAGCGGGCAACGCCCGCCGACAGGGTGCAATAACAAGATAAAAAGAGGGGCGGTCGATACCGCCCCTCTTGCTGTTTACTCTCCCGCTCAGGCCAGACAGGACTGGGGCCGAGCCATTTTCAGCGACGCCACCAGCATGGCGAGGATCAGGCCGTAGATCATCGGGATGGCATACATCACCGCCTGCAGACCTATCACCTGCTCGAACAGGGCGCTGATGGCCGGGCTGAACATGGCCCCGGCGCTGCCGCTGATGAGGATGTAGGAGACGTTCTTGCTCGACGCCTGGCGCACGAACGACACCCCATAGGCAATAAAGGCGTTGTAGAGGGCCGCGCAGACGAAGCCGTAGCCATAGGTGAGATAGGGCAGCTGGCTCAGGCTGTCGGTGGTGACGATGAGCGTCGTCATCCCCATCGCCAATGTGATGATCACCAGCAGGAAGGTGCGGATCGGAATGCGGGTGACGATGGCGGTCGACACCAGGGCGCCGAGCAGGGCCGCAGTCCAGTACTGGGTGATGATATTGCCCGCCTCCTCAAACGGAATGCCGAACTTGTTCTTCACGAACATGGGTGCCCAGGTGAGGAAGGTGTAGAGCGCCAGCATGCCGAGAAAGAGCCCCAGGCCGCCGCTGATGATGCCAAGGTTCCACTCCGAGTGCTCGTTGCCGGCGCTCTCGCCCCCCGCCTCGCAACTGCGAAAGTTGGTCAGCACCGCCACCAGCATGGTCGCCAGCGCCACCACACCCACCGCCAGATAACTCCAGCTCCACGCCATGGCGTGGGTCAGGGTGTAGGTGGTGATGAGTGGAAAGACCACCCCGGCCACGTTGAAGGTCGCATCCTGCACCACCAGCATGGTGCTCTGCATCCGCGCCTTCCAGACGCTCACCACCAGGGTCCCCGCAATGCAGAGCCCCACCCCGCCACACAGACCAATCACCGTCATCGCAGCCATCACCACATAGAGGGAACCGGTCAGGTGAAGCGATGCCGCCGCCAGCGCGATCAGGCCGTAGCAGAGCAGCGTCATCCGCTTGAGACCCACCTTCTCGATGAGGAAGAAGGCCGCTATGGTGCCCGCCAGCGCCCCGCCGTTGAGCAGGGAGAAGATGGAGGCCACCTGATTGACGTCGGCGCCGAACTTGGCGGCTATGGGGTCGATCAGCATGCCGAACTGGGTCGCAAAACCGGCCATCACGAAGTTGGCCAGGAAGCTGATGGCCGTGAGGGAGAGCTTATTGTTCATATTGGATCTCTCATAAGGGTCAGGGTGCGTGCAGGGTACAGCGGGGTGGCGGCGCTACAGCGCTGTGTGCAGCGCCAGCTCGATCATCTGGTTGAAGGAGAGCTGCCGCTCGGAGGCGCTGGTCTCTTCACCGGTCAGGCAGTGGTCTGAGACAGTCAGTATGGCGAGCGCCTCTATCCCCTGCTGATGGGCCAGCCCGTAGAGACCGGCTACCTCCATGTCGATGCCGAGCACACCGAACTTCTCCAGCGCCGGGATCAGGTTTTCGTCCGGATCGTAATAGAGATCGCCGGTGAAGATATTGCCCACCTTGACCGGAATGCCCTTCTCCTGCGCCTTGGTGAACGCCTTGTGCAGCAGGGCGAAATCGGCCGAAGTGGCCATCTGGTAACCGGCGCTGCGCTTGGCATTGGTCGGGGAGTCGGTGCCCGCCGCCTGCGCCAGAATGACGTCACGCATCTGCACGTGGCGCTGGGTCGCCCCCAGACTGCCGATGCGGATGATACGCTTGACCCCGAAGTCGTTCACCAGCTCGTGGGCGTAGAGCACCATGGAGGGGATCCCCATGCCGTGGCCCATCACAGAGATACGCTGGCCGTTGTAGTAGCCGGTGTAGCCCAGCATATTGCGCACATTGGTCACCTCGCGCGCATCGGTCATAAAGGTCTCGGCGATATAGCGGGCCCGCAGCGGGTCCCCCGGCATGATGACGGTCTCGGCGAAATCGCCCGGGTTGGCATTGATATGAGCTGTCATTGTTGTTGTGCTCCAGTTTGACTCGTTTTTTGTTTTGATGTGGCCATCCTAGTCCCCGCCCCGCCTCCCCTTGCAGGACAAAAGTCCTGTTGCGCCGATCGAGATCCCAGTTCCGGCAACTTCTCCAAGGCCACCCCCGGTTGCTCGCCTTCGCCGCCGCTTATCTGCTCTCAATCAGCCCTGCCCTTGCGGCAAGCGCCCCATCACTCGCTCAGCGATAACGCCCCTGCGCACAAAATAGCGCGGGGGGCCATCAGGCCCCCCGCAAACACACCGGATAAGAAAACGCCTTACTTGGCGGCGCTATCCTTCACACACTTCTGGACAAAGCTGTTCTTGGCCGCGCCAGCCAGCTTCTTGTCAGCAGCCGCCTTCTCGCACTTGGCCGCCGGATCCATAGCCGCGCCCGTCTTCACGCACTTCTGGATAAAGCTGTTCTTGGCCGCACCGGCCAGCTTCTTGTCAGCCGCCGCCTTCTCGCACTCGCCGCTCGCAGCGCCGGCGGCATCTTTCACGCACTTGCCCACAAAGCTGGTCTTGGCGGCGCCCGCCAGTTTTTTGGCCGCGGCCTGCGCCTCGCACTGCAACTGGGCAGCGTCGTTGGCAAAGGCCGGATTGGCCAGCAGCACGCTGCCGCAGAGCAGGCCGAACAGGATGGCAATACGCTTCATATGACGTTCCTTATTGTGATGTGTTTGCAACTGCTGATTGTTGCCACAGATCCCCTGCATTGCCAGTCAGGTCCGCAAGGAGCAGGGCACCATAGCCGCACTATAGCGCCGATTGGCTAAGCGGGATTCTCCCCGACCAGCTCCGCCTCAACAGCAAGCCAGACCCCTCTTCTCCGCCACGCCTGCCAACCCCAATAAAATCAAGGGCCATGGGAATCCAGCCCTCTGTATCTGCCATTTCTTGAGCTGGCGCATAAAACGCAGATATTCCTGATAGTTACGTCAATTTTTGACTGGTGAGCCGAGTGAAAATCTAGGATGGAAAATCTAGGACACCCACCTTTCTGAGCCAGCCACTGCTCGGCTGGCTATCTCTGCAATCATGAATACTGACTCCAAGAAAACAGTAAAAATCGGGCAAACGAGCAGTTTTTGCCTGACAGATCACTTGTACAAACGTGGCAATGCCTGACACCGGAACATAGGCCAGAACGAGGAGAAGACAGGGTCTAGCGGATTAGTACGGTGGCTGGTGACATCGTTGTTGACCACAGTGGTGGGCGAACTGCCGACAATGCGCCTTGTCTCCCACAACTCTGAGCCCTTGTCGCCGAAACAGGGTCACCTGTTTCAGCCATCGGGTACCATCCAGGTTCAACCGCACCAAGATTGGGGCCAGGCGGACCGGAATATAACCCCGCTTGTCGGTCCGAATTGCACGGCCGGTCCAGTCAACCAGCATCAGATAGTCAGAAAAGGCATAGGGCAGGCCGTCAGGTTCGCACTTACTGGCAAACGGCAGCAATAGTGGTGGCAAAACATCGGTGCCGGGATCTTTCTCGAGACGCTGTTTGATACTGGTGTAATCGCTCTGCTCGGGCCGGTCAGCCAATCCAGCCCGTATCGGGTTGAGGTCCACATACGCCATGCAGGCGAGCAGGGCCGACTCGGTCAGCAAAGCCTGGCTTTTGAAGCGCCCTTCCCAGAAATGGCCCTTGCAGCCATCTTCCCGATTGGCCTGCCGTGCCAGGGTTTCATTGAGCAGCCGCACAAACCAGCTAATGGAGTGAAGCCGCTCGCGCCACTCCCCTATCAGCTGCTGCACCACAACCAGCTCGGGCTCAATCAGGGATTCCCCCTGGTACCAGCGCCGTACCTGCAGCGGCCATTGAAACAGGGCAGCCCAGCGCTCGGCCACCTCCCGCTCGCTCCAGCTGGCAGCTGTATCGGGTTCCACCTTGAGCACCAGATGGTAGTGGTTGCTCATCACCGCATAGGCGCAGACGCTGATGGCGAACAGACGCGACAGCTGGCCCAGCTTGTCAACCACCCACTGGCGCCTGTGCTCGTAACTCTGGCCAGAATGAACATCTTCCCCACACAGGAAAGCACGCCGCACACAGCGGCTGACCACATGGTAGTAAGGCGTATCCTGCAAGCTGATCTGACGTAAACGGGCAATGGTCATGGCTCACCCCTCGACAGTGACCTCTCATCTCAAGCCAAGTACAGGGTTACGCCGCTGCCAAAAAGGTGGGTGACCCAATTTATCCCAGAAACTATTACTATCCAGCCCCCACTAAACAACATACGAACGCCTCTACTCGAAGCCCAAGAATAAAGCCAGTAATGATTGAAAAGTAAAATATATACACTTGCAACTGTCTTGTCATCATCATTTTAAAAAGATGAACACACACAAATTTCAGTATACAGCTCACGACAAGGTAAATAGCAAAAATAAATAGCGCAACCAGCAATTCTCACTCCACCATAAAATATAGAAAGACCATAGGAGAATATACTACTCTGGCCATTCATTACTTTTTAGATGGCAAGATGCACATCCACCGACAACAGAGGCACCAATAGCAGCGGCAAGCTTAGGGTTATTTGTGAACTTTTCAACTACACCGGCAGCAGCTCCTCCTGTAGCTAAAACGGATAGTTTATACATGTCCAAATCTTCTCCAAAGGCATACGACTCTGCAATTGCCCCAAATGCTGCTAGCGAAGCTCCTTGTGCAGCAGCAACAAATACCATGCCAGCGCCTCTAATAATATAACCATATGCATTACTATACCCAGAAGGATGCATGCCACTCGGTTCTATATACATCAACTCTTTTCTCCTAACAGCATCATGGAAGTATGATAGTGTTAAGTTTTTATTATCCTCATATGCTACTCTATCACCATCTTTAAATGATGTTTCTCCAATCAAAATTAACTTTTCCTTGAGCTTAGGAAAAATATTGTAAACTGCATGGTCACGCTCTGAATCTAAAATAAAACGGCCATATGATACTGTCATATCATTGGGTTCTAAATATGCAGCGCCAGCAATAGATGCGAATTTTATAGTCTCCGATGTCATATTTACCAGTGTATATACTTCAGGCTGAACATGATCATTTTGTGGCCTGTTAAAAATTTTACAGCGTTTACTACCAGCTTTCAAAATAAAGTATGGTTTCCCCACCCAACCACATCGCAAAGGATCTATTGCTATTTTGATAGGGCTTATCCTTATCTCATGATGTAGTTTTGCACGCTGTTCCTCCGTCAATGGAAAAGCATGAACACTGATTGAAAATAAAAAAATAAGGATGAATCTAAGTATATTCATAATCATACGACCACGCAAATGATAATCATTTTCATTTTGCATGGATAGTATTCACCCATGCTTTGTATGTCAACCAATAGCTATTTTTTCGTAACCATATGGGGGGATAATCCAGAATATTAGGGAAAAATTTCGGGCACTTAATTTTCTAAACTATCGATTCCCCAGTTTCCCTACCCAGGGTATATTCCCGCCCAATCCCCACTCCCGTAACAAACTCGGGATCGTGGGAGAGCAGCAGCAGCAATGTGTCCGGGTAATCAGCCAGCACCTGTGTGAGCAACTGGCGAGAGGCGTTATCCTGGTGGCTGTCCAGCTCATCTAGCAACCGCAACTCGGGCTGTTGGACCATCGCCATCAGCAGGATGCTGTAACTTATAGGATTACATCCAACAACGAGGTCCCGTAGGCGCTATCTATGGTGCAGCGTCACTGCCCATCGGCCTCTTTGCGAAACACATAGGTGGCGCGGCGGGTTTCATCAGTCAGGCCCCCCTGACCATCCGGGTAATCGAGCCGGGTCTCCATGATCACCAGCGCATTGTCGGCCCCCTCGATCACCTCCATGGCGCCCTGCTCCACCTTGAGCTGCCCCTGAAAGTAATCCGAGATTGCGGTGAAGGCGCGGCGGATGGCGGGAATGCCGCGCACCACCATACCGGGCTTGACCACCAGGGCGGCGTCCTCGGCGTAGAAGGCCATCAAGGCGTCGAAATCGCGCCGGGAGATGGCGGCATCGCAGGTCTCGATGAGAGTTCGAAGGGGATGCTGACTCATCTTCACTCCTTATATGGGGCGGCTTGACCGCCCTGTCACGGATAGAAAACAACGGATAGAAAAATCCCCCGAGGTCGGGGGATTGGCAATCAACTTAACCGAGCAGGAAGGCCCTTAGGCGAGCAAACTCCGCCGGCAGGTTGTGGGACAAGAGCGGCAGCACGGCATGCTTGGCCAGCGGGCCCGGCAGCGGCACATCCAGCCCCAGGATCTCGTCCACCGACTCCTTGAACTTGGCAGGATGGGCGGTGCAGAGGAAGACCCCCACCTCATCTTCACCGAGCTGCTCGTTCAGCAGATCCCAGGCGATGGCGCCGTGGGGCTCGCACAGGTAATCCAACTGGTGCAGGCGTTTGAGCGCATCGCGGGTCTGAGCGTCGTCACGCATGCCTGACCCCAGGGTTTCCAGCGCCCAGCCGTTGCGGCGGCACAGCTCCTCTACCCTAGGGGGGGGGGGCCTAGGCCAGTTGTTGGGGCGGCTCACATCCATGGCGTTGGAGAGGGTCGCGACCGTCTGGTGCGGCTCCCACTGACCGGATTTGAGGTAGCGCGGCACTGTGTCGTTGGCGTTGGTGGCAGCGATAAAGCGCTTCACCGGCAGCCCCAGCGCCTTGGCGATGAGGCCCGCAGTCAGGTTGCCGAAGTTGCCGGACGGCACGCTGATGACCGCCTTGGCGCGATCCGCTTTTGGCAGTTGGGCCAAGGCCTCGAAATAGTAGCAGACCTGGGCCAGCAGGCGGCTGATGTTGATGGAGTTGGCGGAGTTGAGGCCGATGGCCTTTTTCAGCGCCTCGTCATCGAACGCATCCTTCACCAGCGCCTGACAGGCGTCGAAGTCGCCATCGATGGCGATGGTGCGGATGTTGCCGCCCAGGGTGCAGAACAGCGCCTCCTGCAGGGGGCTGATCTTGCCCTTGGGATAGAGAATGACCACCTCAATCCCCTCCAGGCCATAGAAGGCGTGGGCCACGGCGGCGCCTGTGTCACCGGAAGTGGCGGTGAGTATGGTGATCTTGTCGTTGGTTCTGAACGCGGCCAAACACTGGGCCATAAAGCGGCCGCCGAAGTCCTTGAAAGCCAGGGTCGGGCCGTGGAACAGCTCAAGGGCATAAGTGCCATCTTTGAGCTTCACCAGGGGTGCCGGGAAGGTGAAGGCGGCGTCGATCAGCTCGCTGACCTTGGCCGCAGGCACCTCGTCCCCCAGCAGGTGGCTGATGATGCGTGCCGAGCGAGGCACGAGTGGCAGCGCCAGCAGGGCGTCCACATCGGCCAGCGGCGCAATCACCTCGGGGAAGAAGAGACCCTGATCGCGGCCCAGCCCCTGACGCACCGCCTGCGCGAAGCTCACCTGTTCACTCTTGTCCTTGATATTGTAAAGATTCATAGCTCGCTTCCTGTTACCCGTGCCCCGGTCATGTCCAGTTTGCAGACCCGGGCAAATCCATCTTCGTTGTGCACAAAATGTGCGTCCATCCAATCCTTCATGCGCTCGGCCTGGGCCAGATCCTTCATCACCACGAAGACGCTGGGGCCCGAGCCGGAGATGCCGGTGGCCAGCGCCCCGTTCTGGGCGGCCTGGGCCCGCACCTCGTTGAAACCTTCGATCAGCGCCGCGCGGTAAGGTTCGGCAATCACGTCTTTCAATACGCTCGCGGCCAACCCCTCCTGCCCTGTGTAGCTGGCGTGCACAAAGGCAGCCAGCCGACGACCGTAGGTGAGGCAATCCTGACGGCGATATTGCGCAGGCAGTATGGCGCGGGCAGCGGCGGTCGACACCACAGTACCCGGATAGCAGACCACCCAGTACCACTGCTCGAACACAGGTATGCCCTGGCTGATGACGCCGTGCTCTTCCAGCACCAGCTGCATGCCGCCGAGATAGCAGGGGGCCACGTTGTCGTAATGGACCGAGCCGGAAATCTTGCCTTCCATCTCCCCCATCAGCAGCAGCAGGTCGTGCTCATTGAGCGGCGCGCCGTGGAAGGCGTTGAGGCCTTCGAGTGCCGCCACCACGCTGCAGGCGCTGGAGCCCAGACCCGAGCCCACCGGCAGGTTCTTCTCCAGCACCATTTCGAGGGGCTTGAGTTTGATGCCGCGCTTCTCCAGCGCCTCGCCATAGGCGAGCCAGCAATCATAGAGGATGTTCTTTTTCGGATCGTCGGGCAGCTTGTGGGCATAGCGGCCCACGGAAGAGAGGGCGAACGCCACGTCAGCCGCCTTCACCTGGACCCGATCCCCCAACAGGGAGCCATCCACGGGGGCGAGCGCCGCCCCCAACACATCGAATCCCACGCTCAGGTTGGCGCTGGAGGCCGGGGCATAGGCCACCACGCTACCGCTCTGGTACATGTCTGAACTCATGCTTACAACTCCTGCTTCCAGTTCTGGGTGCGCAGCACGTCGGCAAAGACGCCGGCGGCGGTCACTTCGGTACCGGCGCCATAGCCGCGCAGCACCAGCGGGATCGGCTGGTAGTAGGTGGAGAAGAAGGCGAGCGCGTTCTCCCCGTCTTTCACCTTGAACAGCGGCTCGTCAGCGCCGACCGCCTTGATGGCGACCTTGCACTTGCCACCCTCGATGGAACCCACGTAGCGAAGCACCTTGCCGTCACGTTGGGCCGCCGCGAACTGGTCGCGGAACCAACCGTCAGCCTCCGGCAGGCGGGCCATGAAGGCTTCCACGTCGCCGCTCACGTCAAAGCCCGGCGGCAGAGCCTGCTCTACCTCGACATCGGAGAGCTCCAGCGCCATGCCGGCCTCGCGGGCCAGAATGAGCAGCTTGCGGGCCACGTCCATGCCGTTGAGATCGTCGCGCGGATCCGGCTCGGTAAAGCCGTTGCCACGGGCAATCTTGGTGGCATCGGAGAAGGCCATGTCCTCGTCCAGCTTGCCGAAGATGAAAGAGAGTGAACCGGACAGCACGCCGTCGAAGGCGCGCAGCTTGTCGCCGGCCTTGATGAGGTTCTGCAGGTTCTCGATGACCGGCAGACCGGCGCCGACGTTGGTCTCGTACAGGAACTTGCGGCGAGTCTGGCGGGCAGTGCGGCGCAGCGCCTTGTAGTAATCGAGCGACCCTGTGTTGGCCTTCTTGTTCGGGGTGACCACGTGGAAACCGGCGGCCAGGAAGTCGGCGTACTGGACGGCGACCGCCTCGCTCGAGGTGCAATCCACGATCACCGGGTTGATGAGGTGGCTCTCCTCCACCAGCTTTTGCACCGCTTCCAGACTGAAGCTGTCGCGCGCCTCCACCAGCTGTTCACGCCAGTTGGCGAGATTCAGCCCATCCTTGTTGACCGCCATCTGGCGGCTGTTGGCGATGCCGACTACCCGCAGGCCTGTACCCTGCTCGGCCAGCACGGGTTGCTGGCGGGCGATCTGATCCACCAGGGCCGCACCGACGCCACCGACACCGACCACGAACAGGTCGATGAACTGCTGGCTGCCGAAGAAGTTCTGGTGGCAGGCCTTGATGGCTTCCGCCACCTTGCGATCCCGCACCACGGCGGAGATGGAGCGCTCGCTCGACCCTTGCGCGATGGCGACGATGTTGATGGAGGCCTGAGCCAGCGAGGTGAAGAAGCGAGCCGCCATCCCCTTGCTGGTGCGCATGCCGTCACCGATCAGGGAGATGATGGCGAGATCGCTCATGATCTCGAGCGGATCCAGCAGCTGGTTCTTGAACTCCAGCTCGAACTCGCGCTCCAGCACCTTGCGAGTCTTGTCGCTGTCATAGCTGTGGATACAGAAGCTGACGCTGTATTCAGAGGATGACTGGGTGATGAGGACTATACTGACCCCGGCGCGGGAGACGGCGGAGAAGATGCGGCCGGCCATGCCCACCATGCCCTTCATGCCGGGGCCGGAGACGTTGAACATGCACATGCCGGACAAGTCCGAGATGGCTTTCACCTTCAGGTCGTCATCCCCCTGCTCGACACCGATAAGCGTCCCCGGCCCCTGCGGGTTGAAGCTGTTCTTTATGAGGCAGGGAATGTGGAACTGGGCCACCGGCGCGATAGTTTTCGGGTGCAGCACCTTGGCGCCAAAATACGAGAGCTCCATCGCCTCTTTATAGGAGAGGGTTTTCAGCAGGTAGGCATCCGGCACCAGGCGCGGGTCGCAGTTGTAGCAACCCTCCACGTCAGTCCAGATCTCGCAACACTCGGCATCGACGCAGGCGGCCAGCACGGCGGCTGAGTAATCCGAGCCGTTACGACCCAGCAGCACGGTCTCACCCTTGTCGCTGCCACCGGTGAAGCCCGGCATCAGGTAGAGACAATCGGAACGCAGCCCCTTGGCGGCAAAGCGCAGGCGGGAGGCCTCGATGTCGACGTGAGCTTCGAGGTAGCCGCCGTCGGTGGCCAACAGTTGCTCCGGTACTATGATATCCAGCTCGAGGCCGCGCACTCGCAGCAACTCGTGCATGAAGGCGATGGAGAGGTTCTCGCCACGGCTCAGGATGCGGGCCTGTACGTTGTCCGGGCAGAGCCCCAGCAGCCTTATGCCCTGCATCAGTCGCTCTACCTGATCCAGCTCGGCGGTGAGACGAGCCTGCAGCGCCTTGTCGTCCAGCGCCGGATAGGCTGCCTTCAAGCCGGCCAGCAGGCGAGAGAAGATGCCGTTGATTTCAAACAGGGTGGAACTGGCATCCATGCCGCGACTGGTCTGCTCCACCAGGGCGACCAGGTGATTGGTCACCTTGGCTGGTGCCGACAGCACCAGGGCAACCTGGGATTGGCCGTGGGTATTGACCGCGATATCGGCTACCCGTAAAAAACGCTCTGCGTCGGCCAGTGACGACCCGCCAAACTTCAACACTCTCATCGCTTATCTCCCTGTGAACCCTGCAAATTGATCTGAAAACGGTCTAAAAACAACTCAACAAAAAGGCCCGTACTGGGTGGGTACGGGCCTTTTTTGATTTCTGTGCTTGTTCGTCAGCGCATCAACCGGCCCCAGTGCCACCTGTGGTGGTACCGGTAATAATGGTGGTGGTGATGATGACGTTGGTGAATGACTGCATGACGAACACTCTTGAACGAAGCTGGCTTTTAGCAATACCGCGCCGGGCGCAGGGCTGTCAACCTAAACCTCTTTGCCGAGTTTGCGGGCGAGGTCTTTACAGAGCAGATGCAGCATATTCAAATCCCGCTGCGGCAGCATGGGCACTCGGTCCATTACCCATTGATGTAGTTTTTCATCCTGAGAAACTCCGAGTTCACCAAGTATTTCTGCTGTTTTGTGTTTCAGTACCCGAACCTGCCCGGCGTTATCAAAATTTTCTGCTATAGCCTGCGGCTCATCCAGCAACTGGCTCATCTCGTAGGCATACAGCATGATCGCCTGCCCCAGGTTCAGCGACGGGTAGCTCACCTTGAGCGGCAGGTAGCTCAGCAGGTCGGCGTGGGCCAGCTGCTCATTGGAGAGGCCGGACTCCTCACAGCCGAAGACGATGGCGACCTTGCCGAGTGAGGGCTTGGCGCGGATCTGCTCGCGGATCTCCCCCGGCGTGAGGTAGTGCTGATAGCGGCCGCGCTGACGGGCCGTGGTGGCGATCACCAGATCCATGTCGGCAAGCGCCTCCGGCAGGGTGTCGAATGCCTCTGCGTTGGTCAAAATGTCCTGCGCCCCGTGGGCTACCCAGCTCGCCTCCTCCTCTTCGTGTACCCGGCTCGCCACCAGTCGCATGGCATCGAAGCCCATGGTTTTCATGGCGCGGGCAGCGGCCCCGACGTTGGGTGCCCGGGCAGGCGCCACCAGCACAAAATAGAGTTTCATTGGGTTTCCTCTTGGGCAGGCCGACCGCTCGAACAGGCGGCAAGTGGTCGGCAAAACAGGGGCGCAATCTACCGTTTATCCCCCGAAATTGCCACTTGAACAGACGTTTGAATGTTGCCATAGTGGCCAGACGTGTGAACAAACTGCCAGCCATTCTCGGCATGAATGCCGCGATTGATTGAGCGCTTGCAGGGCAAGGACAGGACGACAGACCAGCCCCGGACTCAGCCGCCATACCGGCCGACACATCACAAGGAAGAGAGAGATGCAGCAGCCATTGGAACAGGCCGTCGCCGAGACTATCTTGCAACGCTTCGAGTCGTTTTACAGCCGGTTTCTCGAGATAACCCAGGGCAGCAAGAGCCGCTTCGAGAACAGCGACTGGCTGGGAGTGCAGCTCGCCGGGCGTGAGCGCATTCGCCTCTACGATCACCACGTCGGCGCCACCACGGCCCTGATCAAGCAGATGATGGGGGAGCATCACGCCACTCAGGAGCTGCTCAAGCGGGTAAAGGGCGCCTTCAGCGATCTGCTGCCCCGCTGTGACAACTTCGAGGTAGCGGAGTCCTTCTTCAACTCCGTCTATCGCCGCATCTTCCGCCATCGCAACATTCGCGACGAGAACCTCTACATCCACCCGTTTCGCAGCCGGGGAGAGCATCCCGACTTGAGCGCCCTGCTGCGGGTCTATCGCACCGATCTGGCCCACCTGCCGCAGACCCTGAGCCAGATGCTGGGGGATTACAGCTTCACCCTCCCCTACGAGGACAAGCAGCGCGACATTGTCGACATCCACCGCCATCTTGCCGAGAACGGCCCGCAGATCCTGCATGAAGAGCCGTTCGCCATCGAGCTGCTCAAGGAGGTGTTCTACCGCAACAAGGGGGCTTATCTGGTGGGGCTTATTCGGGTGAAGGGACAGGTATTCCCCTTCATTCTGCCGCTGCTCAGCACAGGCCAGAGCATCTATGTGGATACCGTCATCTTCGAGCCTGAGCTGGCTTCCATCGTATTCGGTTTCGCCCGCGCCTACTTCATGGTCTACGCCCCCGTGCCGGCGCTGTTTGTGGTGTTTCTGCGCCAGATCATGCCCCACAAGCCCGATTACGAGATCTACAACGCCATCGGCTGCCAGAAGCACGGCAAGACAGAACTCTATCGTCACTATCAGCAGCACCTGGCCCAGAGCCGGGAGCAGTTCGTCATAGCCCCCGGCATCAAGGGGATGGTGATGAGCGTGTTCACCCTCCCCTCCTATGACGTTGTGTTCAAGGTGATAAAAGACGAGTTCACCCCGCCCAAGGACGTGAGCCACGAGCAGGTGAAGGCCAAGTACCGGCTGGTAAAGCAGCACGATAGGGTCGGTCGCATGGCCGACACCCAGGAGTTCACCAACTTCGAGTTTCCCCTGGATCGCATCTCCCCCGAGCTGCTCACCGAGCTGAAAACGGTGGCCCCCTCGGCGCTCACCATCACCAGCGACAAGCTGGTGATAAAACACCTCTACACAGAGCGCAAGATGATCCCGCTCAACCTCTATCTGGACAAGGCGGACGAGCAGCAGACCCGGCTCGCTCTGGAGGAGTACGGCAACGCCATCAAACAGCTGGCGGCGGCCAACATCTTCCCCGGCGACATGCTGTTCAAGAACTTCGGCGTCACCCGCCACGGCCGGGTGGTCTTCTACGACTACGACGAGATCTGCTACATGACGGAGTGCAACTTCCGCCAGATCCCGCCACCGCGCTACCCGGAAGATGAATGGAGCGCCGAGCCCTGGTATTCGGTGGCCCCCAACGACATCTTCCCCGAGGAGTTCGCCACCTTCCTGCTGCAAAAGCCCCAGGTGCGGGAGATCATGATGCAACTGCACAAGGAGATGTTCGACGCCAACTACTGGAAGATGCTGCAGAGCAACATCAAGGTGGGGGTGTTCGAGGATGTCTATCCCTATCGACGCAAGAAGCGCTTCAAGTTCCAGCGGGGGGGATGAGGATTAGCTCGTGGCGCCTTGCCGGTGACTCAAGATGCGATGCATCTTGCGATGCTTGCTGGCACAAGCCGCAAAACGGCATTGAAAAAGGGACGCCGCGGCGTCCCTTGCTGATCGCGGCTGCCTGCTCGCGCTACGACAGCCTCTGACAGGAATATCAGTTACTTGGCGGCCGGCATGGCATCGAAGGTGAGCAGCGCCACCTTGTTGGCATCACTCAGCACCAGCTGTTGGCCGCTGACCTTGAAGGTTGCCACCTTCTCCAGTTTCTGCAGATAGAGCATCTCCTTGCCGGCCAGATCGCCCATGCACATCATGCGGGTCGAGCCCATGGCCCCCAGCGTCAATACACCGTCACCCTGCTGGGTGATGCCGCCAAAATAGCGGTTGCAGCCGCCCTTGCCCGCCACCTTGTCACCCGCAACCTGCAGGGTGAAGGTATCGCCGCTCGCCCCCTGCAGCTGCCAGGTGGAGGCTTGCAGTTGAGCCAGATTGGAACCAGTTGCCATGGCGCAGCCTCCCAGTGCCAGTGCGGCCAGCAGGGTCAGTTTCTTGTTCATGGGTTCACCTCTTGATGTGAGAGAAATAGGGGAAGGAAAGTGATGATGGTGGCCTGTTTATCATGAGTCGGCGGCAGATTAAAACTGTTTTATTGTGATCTGGGTTGCCTTTACTAGCAGCTGGCATGTGCCATGCTTGTATTCCTGTTCCGGACCCAGGGAGGGGAAAAGAATGGTCAAACCACTCATCATCGCACTCGCTTCATGCCTCAGCCTCGGTGCCCAGGCCGCCGACTGGGATTTCCTCAAGAGCGAGGCAAACAGCCAGCTCTACGTAAAAAGCTATTCCGGCGTGCTGCTCGGCAGCCAGTCCCATCACAGCGACAATTTCGATCTCTGGCTCATCAACACCGGCTACCAGTATCCGGTACAGGATGATGTCAGCCTCTACATGGAAGCCGGGCCGGCTGTGGGTACCCACAGCGAGCAGACTGGCTTCAATATCAGCTCGGGGGTGCGTTATCAGCTCTCCCCCTCGCTGAACATCGGCAGCCAGCTCAAGCAGCTGGAAGTGAACAAGGCCAGCACACTGCTGGAGCTCAACACCAGCCTGCTGCTCACCCCGCAGCTGGCCATCACGGCCAACTATGGCGTCAGCGCCTTCAGCACGGAACAGTCCCTCAGCATAGGCGTCGGCCTCAACTTCTGACCGCTCAGATGAGCCGGGTGGCGCTCACCAGTACGCCGTTGAGGTCGGCGTAGACGTAGTCACCCGGATGTATGGTCATCCCGGCAAACGACACCACGGCATCCAGCTCACCCTGACCCCGCTTCTCGGTCTTGACCGGGCAGGCCGCCAGCGCCTTGACCCCCAGCGCCAGCGTCGCCAAGGTGCCCACGTCGCGTACGGCGCCGTGGATCAGGATCCCCTCCCATCCCTGCTCCGCCGCCTTGATGGCCAGCTGATCACCGAGCAGGGCGCGGCGCAACGAACCACCGCCATCGATCACCATCACCCGCCCCTGGCCGGGCCGAGTGACCAGCTCCCGCACCAGGCTGTTGTCTTCATAGCAGGAGAGGGTAACCGCCTGGCCATAAAACAGCGGCTTGCCACCAAAATTGTGGAACAGCGGATCGGCCACTTGCAGGGCATCGCCGTGTTGATCGCAGAGGTCGGGCAGTAGATCCAGCATCATAAGCTTCCTTCCATGGACATGAATTCGCTCATTCTTTCATCAAGCCGGGTCTCTGACAATCCAGTGGGATTCAATTCTGCCCAGATGGAGAGGTATGCCTTTCATCAATACCGGCAACAACCAGAGCTCCCCCCGCTCCACCCAATAGAGGGCGTTCTGGCCGAAACGGGCTGCCAGATCGATGGCCTCAGCGCGGGAGGAAGCCAGCAACAGCGACGATTCACGCCAACTTTCATCGGGCGAGCTCCCCCAGCAGGGCCCCATGGCCATCATGCGGGGAGATGCCGCGATCACCCGCCAGAGAGCCCGCTGGCGCCGGGTATTACGACGCATTCCCACCTCGCGACTGGCCGGATTCCAGGCCGTCACTATGGCGTAGGCGGGCCATTGCGGCGCCGCAAAGGGTGCAATAAAACAAATTTTTCTGTAGTTTTCCCACAAATTCATGTCAACCACATGTTACATTCCATTACATTTTATAAGGGCGAAAATGGGGGCAACCCCAAGTATCATGCTGTGAACTCAGGGTTTGACCTATATCAAACCAGAGTTAAAAAGTTGCTATCTGACGGCAAAGAGTGTTGTTATGCGCCTGTTAACTGATAAAATGCAGCCACTTTTGTAATGGACTACCTTTCCAGGCTTCTCTCGATCAGACTTGTTGAGAGCCTATGTGTGGCACAGGGATGTTTGCCAACGCTGATGCCAAATTCGCGATAATCCGACCTGACATTCATACCCAGGATGACGTAATAAATTTTCAGGACCGGTCGGGTAACGCCAAAGAGTGTTAAAATTTAGATAACTAACTGATAAGAATCTGGGAATACTCATGCAAACACCACACATTCTGATCGTCGAAGACGAACTGGTCACCCGCAATACCCTGAAAAGCATCTTCGAGGCCGAAGGCTACATAGTGCTCGAAGCCAACAATGGCGACGAGATGCATCAAGCCCTGACCGCCCACACCATCAATCTGGTGATCATGGACATCAACCTGCCGGGCAAGAATGGCCTGCTGCTGGCACGCGAGCTGCGTGAAGATGACAACATAGCCCTGATGTTCCTGACCGGCCGTGACAATGAAGTGGACAAGATCCTGGGTCTGGAAATCGGCGCCGATGATTACATCACCAAGCCGTTCAACCCCCGTGAACTGACTATCCGTGCCCGCAACCTGCTGAGCCGCACCATGAATGTGGCCGCCGGTGGCGAAGAGAAGAAGCTGGTTGAACGTTACCTGTTCAACGGCTGGGCACTGGACATCAACAGCCGCGCACTGGTCAGCCCGGCTGGCGACATGTTCAAGCTGCCGCGCTCCGAATTCCGTGCCATGCTGCACTTCTGCGAAAACCCGGGCCAGATCCAGACCCGTGCCGAGCTGCTCAAGAAGATGACAGGCCGCGAGCTCAAGCCTCACGACCGTACCGTGGATGTCACCATACGCCGTATTCGCAAGCACTTCGAAAGCGTCAATGACACCCCGGAGATCATCGCCACCATACATGGCGAAGGCTACCGCTTCTGTGGCGAGCTGGAACAGGAATAATCCCTGCTCGTCGGATCCCAGTGTGGTAAGAGAGGCGCCGTTGGCGCCTCTTTCGTTTACGGCGATCGAGGCAAGCACAGCGGGCAACACCCGATGAGCCAGAAAACAAAAAGCCCACTCGCAGGAGTGGGCTTTTTGCATGAAAGCTGGAGCGGGCAGCGGGAATCGAACCCGCATCATCAGCTTGGAAGGCTGAGGTAATAGCCATTATACGATGCCCGCTAGGCATCAAAATCGCAGCAGATACCAGGCATCAAACGAACGTCGAGAAGCAGTGCGCTAATAACAAGACGGCTTGGTTACCGGGGATCAGAATGTGGAGCGGGTGATGGGAATCGAACCCACGTATGCAGCTTGGGAAGCTACCGTTCTACCATTGAACTACACCCGCGTCAGGGCCTCTACTATATGCATTTTGCCGCCGAGCGCAATCACCGCAGTGCTGTTTTTTACCATAAATCAAGCTGTTCGACCAACTAATGAGCAGCAAGCTGTTTTTTCCATCAAACATTTTCAACACCGGGAATTTACAAGGTTGCCAATGCCGGGGGCCGAGGATAGTCTTGCGCCACTCGACGCGAGGATGGTGGTAATGGACAAGAAAACTCAGAAACATCTCTATGGCTGGTTGCGCAACCAGTCGAGCCACGGCCGACGCTGGATCGGTCTCTCCATCGGCTTTGGTCTGGGTCAGGGCATACTGATGGTGGCACAGGCCTGGTTGCTGGCGACCCTGTTGCATGGCTTCATCATAGAGGGAGCCACTCCGGAACAATCCATTCCCCTCTTCATTACCCTGCTGCTGGTCACCCTGACCAAGGCGGCGCTGGCCTATGGCCGTGAAGTGACCAGCTTCAAGGCGGGCAGCGCGGTGCGCCAGGCCATTCGCGAGCTGGTGCTCACTCGCCTCGGCCGGCTCGGCCCCGCCTATATCCAGCGACGCCCGGCCGGCAGCTGGGCCAGCCTGCTGCTGGAACAAATTGAAAACATGCAGGATTTCTTCTCCCGTTACCTGCCGCAGATGGCCATTGCCGTCTTTATTCCCGTGGTGATCCTGGTGGCCGTGTTCCCGGTCAACTGGGCGGCGGGTCTGATCCTGCTGGGCACGGCGCCCCTCATTCCGCTGTTCATGATCCTGGTGGGGGTGGGCGCCGCCGATGCCAACCGCCGCAACTTCCAGGCGCTGGCGCGCCTCTCCGGCCACTTCCTCGATCGCCTCAAGGGGCTGCGCACTTTGCAACTCTTCATGCGCACCCAGGCGGAAGGGGATGCCATTCGCGATGCCTCGGAAGATTTTCGCGAGCGCACCATGGAGGTGCTGCGCCTCGCTTTCCTGAGCACGGCCGTGCTGGAATTCTTCGCCGCCATCTCGGTGGCGCTGGTGGCTGTCTACTTCGGTTTCTCCTACATAGATCACCTGAACTTCGGCCACTATGGCACCAAGGTCACCCTGTTTACCGGCCTGTTCGTGCTCTTCCTCGCCCCCGAGTTCTACGCCCCGCTGCGCGAGCTTGGCGCCCACTACCACGCCAAGGCGCAGGCCATAGGCGCGGCCGAGCAGTTGCTGGAATTCCTTGAGGCCGACGTGAGCGAGCCAGCCTCTGGCAAGGCCCCTTTCCATGCCGACACCCCCATCAAGGTCGAAGCCAAAGACCTTGAAGTACTGAGTGCCGAAGGCAAGGTGCTGGTCGGCCCCATCGACTTCACCCTGGAGGCGGGTTCACGCACGGCGCTCATCGGTGTCAGCGGCGCCGGCAAGAGCTCGCTCGTCAACGCCCTGCTCGGCTTTGCCCCCTATCGTGGTGAGCTCAAGGTCAACGGCCAGGAGCTGGCCAGCCTCGACATGAGCCAGTGGCGGCTGCAGCTGGGCTGGCTCTCCCAGAACCCGCAGCTGTTCCACGCCTCCTTGCGCGACAACCTGCTGCTGGCCAAGCCGTCAGCCAGCGATGCCGAGCTGGAAGCCGCCCTGAAACGGGCACAAGCCTGGGAATTTGCCATGGAGAAGGGGCTCGACTATCCGGTCGGGGATCAGGCGGGCGGCCTCTCGGTCGGTCAGGCCCAGCGTCTCGCCCTGGCCCGTACCCTGCTCAAGTCCACCCAGCTGATGGTACTGGATGAGCCCACCGCCAGCCTGGACCGCCACTCGGAGCGCGCCATCATGACCACGCTGGAGCAGGCGATGGCGGGCCAGACCCTGCTGATGATCACCCACCGCCTCGATCAATTGACCAAGATGGACAAGATACTGGTGCTGGCGCGCGGCCAGCTGGTGGAGCAAGGCAACTTCCAGCAACTGAGCAGGGCGCAGGGCCCGTTCGCCCGCCTCTTGTCCCAACACCCGGGGGATTCTCTCGATGACTGATCTATTGCCGTTTCTGCGCCTCTATCGTCAGCACTGGCTGAGCCTCTCGCTGGGCCTGCTACTGGCCCTGGTGACCCTGGTGGCCGGCATGGGACTGCTGTCGCTCTCCGGCTGGTTCCTCTCCGCCGCCGCCGTGGCGGGGCTGGCTGTCGCCAGCCGCGACACCTTCAACTACATGACCCCGGCTGGCGGGGTACGTTTCTTCTCCATCATCCGTACCGCGGGTCGCTGGGGCGAGCGAGTGGTGAGCCACGACGCCACCTTCCGGGTGCTGACCCGGTTGCGGGTCTGGTTCTGGCAAAAGCTCTCGCCGCTCTCCACCGGCACCCTGGCCGGCTTTCGCCAGGCGGATCTGCTCAACCGGCTGGTAGCCGACATAGACGCCATGGATCACGTCTATCTGCGTCTGGTCACCCCCATAGGCGCGGCCCTGCTCAGCTGCGCCGGCCTGGTGTTCTTCCTCTCCTTCTTCGACGGCCGTCTCGCCCTGACTCTGGGCGCCATACTGCTGTTTGGCATGATAGCCCTGCCGCTGGTGTTCTACTTCCTCGGGCGCCAACCCGGTCGTCGGCTGATCGCCGAGAAATCGGCCATGCGTACCCGCATGGTGGACTATCTGGACGGTCAGGCCGAGCTGCAGATGTTTGCCGCCGCCCCCAAGGCGCTGACCGAGCTGAAACAGGCTGAACAGGCGCTGCTGACCGCCCAGGCCCGCATGGCCAGGGTGAGCGGCCTTGCCAACTTCTCGGTGCAGCTGCTCAGCGGCTGGACCCTGACTCTGATGCTCTGGCTGGCCGGCCACGGTGTGGCAGGTGCCGGGCCGGATCCCATCACGGCGCTGATGGTGTTTGCCACCCTGGCGAGCTTCGAGGCCTTGCTGCCGCTGGCGGGTGCCTTCCAGCACCTCTCCACCAGCCTCACCTCGGCCCGCCGTCTCAACGAGATACTGCAGGAGGCCAAGGCCCCCGAGTGGGGAGCCGAGCAGCAACACGCCAGCGTCGGCACCCTGCAGATAAGCGACCTCTATTTCGGCTATCCCGGCAACCCGCATCCTGTGCTGCGCGGTTGCACCCTGCAACTGCAGGCGGGCGAGAAGCTGGCGCTGCTGGGCCAGACAGGTTGCGGCAAGTCCACCCTGATGGGGCTGTTGACCCGGGAGTGGAGCCCGCAGGCGGGCAAGATCCTGCTCGATGGCAAGCCGCTCACCGACTACAGCGAAGGGGCGCTGCGCGCCTCGCTGTCGGTGGTGAGCCAGCGGGTTCACCTGTTTGCCGCCACCTTGCGCGACAACCTCAGGCTGGCGGCCCCGATGGCGTCTGACGAGCGGTTGACCGAGGTGCTGACCCAGGTCGGTCTGGCCAATCTGCTGGAGGATGACAACGGCCACAGCGACAGCGGACTGAACGCCTGGCTGGGAGACGGCGGTCGTCCGCTCTCCGGTGGTGAGCGACGCCGCATCGGCATCGCCCGCGCCCTGCTGCACGATGCCCCGCTCTGGCTGCTGGATGAGCCGACCGAGGGGCTCGACAGCCAGACCGAACGGGAGATCATGGACCTGTTGTTCAGACTGGGGGCGGATCGCTCCTTGCTGCTCATCTCCCACCGCCTGCTGGGGCTGGAACAGATGGACCGTATTGCCCTGATGGAAGAGGGGCAGATCCGCCTCTGCGCTCCCCATCACGAGTTGCTGGCCGATGATTACTACCGCAGCCTGCATCAGCGGCTGGCACCGGCATGATCGCAAGCACGGCAGAGGGGCGCACCTGCGCCCTTCTCACATCATGAATTGCTGGCCGATGATTACTACCGCAGCCTGCATCAACGGCTGGCACCGGCCTGATCGCAAGCACGGCAGAGGGGCGCACCTGCGCCCTTCTCACATCATGAGTTGCCGGCTGATGATGACTACCGCAGCCTGCATCAACGGCTGGCACCGGCCTGATCGCAAGCTCGGCAGAGGGGCGCACCTGCGCCCTTCTCACATCATGAGTTGCCGGCTGATGATGACTATCGCAGCCTGCATCAACGGCTGGCACCGGCCTGATCGCAAGCACGGCAGAGGGCCGCACCTGCGCCCTTCTCACACCACGAGTTGCTGGCCGATGATTACTACCGCAGTCTGCATCAGCGGCTGGCACCGGTCTGATCGCAAGCACGGCAGAGGGGCGCACCTGCGCCCTTCTCACATCATGAGTTGCCGGCCGATGATGACTACCGCAGCCGGTATCAGCGTGCAATAACCTGTCTGATCCCCGTCACACCCCGTCTCCATGGCTGAAAATGGGGCTGGTCGCAGGCAGCGACTGACCCCTATAATGACCCCCTCACAGTTCAACAAGATACCGACATGAAACGCCTTATCCTGATGATGCCCCTGATCGCCTCCGGTTGCGCCGACTTCTCTTTCAACAGCAACCTGGACAAGGAAAATTTCGACGAGTACTTCAAGCCGGGCGGCGTCCAGATCTATGAGCAGGGTCAGCTGGCTGACCTCAACTACCTCTACCTCGGCACAGTCGAGGGGGAATCCTGCCAGAGCGATGCCAAGCAGCCCATCCCCAACGCAGGTGAAGCCCGCACCCTGGCGCGCCGCCGCGTGGCCGACATGGGTGGCAACGGTGTCACCTTCGACAAGTGCGCCGAGTTCAGCGACACCCCGGGCTGCCTGAAACAGGTGATCTGCTACGGGCAGGCGCTGAAAGTGGCGCAAGAGAAGTAAAGACCCAATGGCACTGGCCATAGTCCGGCTCGGCAGCCCCCGCCTCCCCGATGAGGGGCTGCGCATCGGCACTGTGCGGCGCCCGCCCCGTGGCGTGCCCAAGAGCGAATTTGCCAGTCAGGATTGGTACGACGTCTGGTTCCCCAACCTGGCCCCCAGCAGCGAGACCATGAAGCTGGGCCAGGCTGCCGAGACCCCGGCCCAATGGGCGGCCTTCTGCAAGCAGTACAAGGCCGAGATGGCCAGCCCCTGCGCCCGCCACGATCTGGCGCTGCTGGCCGCCCTCTCTCACACCACCAACCTGTCGGTGGGTTGCTACTGTGAGCAGGCCGAACGTTGTCATCGCACCCTGCTGAAAGAGCTGCTGATCCAGTGCGGCGCCAGGCTGCGCTGACCCGCACCGCCGGTGAATGAAAGAGGGCGTCCCGCAGGACGCCCTCTTTCATATGCTGGCCATCAAGGCAGGGGGGACACCCCGACCCTATTGCAGACTGCCCACCCGCAACACTTGCTGCAACGCCCGCTCCTGCTCGACCGTCATCCCGGCCACCAGGGCCTGATCGTTATCCGCCAGCCACTGGGCCAGATCGGCCACCGTCTCCTCCAGCGGCCGAAAGTTGAGCCCCTGTACTATGGCCGCCTCGGCGCTGATGCGGCCATAGCCGGCATACTCAGGCTGCTCGTTGGGCAACAGGGTCGGGTAGCTCTGCCAGGGCTCGACACCGGCCGCCAGCAGCGCGGGCCAGGGCACCCACTCAGGTTGCGGCGCCATGGCGGGCGCGAGTCGGGCGGCGATGCGATCCACCCAGTCCGCCAGCGCTATGCCGGGCTTGAGCAGGTTGAAGATGCCCCCCAGCTGCTGCTCGGCGGCCCGCAGCACGAACTCGGCGCAGTCGCGCACGTCCAGGTATTGCAATCGATCCTGCCCCTCCCCCGGCAGCAGCCAGGGCCCCCCTTGCTGTATCCGCTTCACCCACCAGGCCAGACGGCCGGTCGGATCATAGGGGCCGCACAACACGCCGGGGCGCAGAATGCAGAGCCGCTCGCCCCAGCGAGCCCGATATTCGGCCTCGCACAACACCTTCAGGGGGCCATAGTCGGTGGGCGTCTCCCCGGCCCCTGTCTGGTGCAGCGGCGCCGACTCATCCATCCCCCGCAGGGCGAAGTCGCGATAGACGCTGATGGTGGAGATGAAGATCAGCCGCTCGCAGCGCCCGAGCAGGGCCGCCGAGAGGCTGGCCGCCTGCTCGGGCCGGTAGCAACAGGTGTCGATGGCCAGATCCCAGCCGGGCCCTTCCCCGTGCAGGGCGTGCAGATCCTTGTCCCTGTCACCGATGAGCTGAACCAGATCGCGCCAGTCCGGGTGCTGGCGATGACCCCGATTGAACAGGGTCACCTCGTGGCCCCAATCCAGCGCCAGCGAGGTGAGGTGGCGGCCCAGAAAACCTGTGCCGCCGATGATCAGCAGTTTCATCCATGTCCCTCCTGTCCGGCACTATTGGCTGTCTCGGGTATGACGCGCCTTGCATGCCGGTATTCATAGTGCCCCCACCCTACCCAAGTTGGTGGCGGGGTACAGCCTCCATGGCGCGGGGATGAGACTGTGATCACGGCAAGGCATGAGGAAAATAGTCTGGGAAAGGGAGGCAGGGAGCCCGGCCAGGCAAGGGAAGCGAGGCCTGCGTTTTGGCGCCGCCTGTGCTAAATTGCCGGGGTTTTCAGTCAGGATCCGCCATGAAGTTCGAAATCGACACCCTGGGTATCATCCGCTCTCCCTACAAGGAGAAGTTCGCCATCCCCCGCCAGCCCGGTCTGGTCAAGTCGGCCCGTGCCCGCCTCGAGCTGCTGCCCCCTTACGATCAACCGGATGTGCTGCGCGGCATTGAGCAGTTCTCTCATCTCTGGCTCAGCTTCGTGTTTCACCAGACCATGGAGCAGGGCTGGCACCCGACGGTGCGTCCGCCGCGGCTCGGCGGCAACGAACGGGTCGGCGTCTTTGCCACCCGCTCCACCTTCCGCCCCAACCCGCTCGGTCTGTCGGTGGTCGAGCTGCACGGGGTGGGTCGCGAGCGGGGCAAGCTGTGGCTGGATCTTGGCGCGGTCGATCTGCTCGATGGCACCCCCATAGTCGACATCAAGCCCTATATCCCCTATGCCGACAGCCTGCCGGACGCCCGTGGCGGCTTCGCCCCCGACGCCCCCACCCCGCCGCTGGCGGTGAGTTTCAGCCCGGAGGCGGAGCAACAGCTGCAACCCTGGCTCAAGGCCCATCCCGAGCTGCGCCTGCTGGTGAGCGAGGTACTGGCCCAGGATCCCCGTCCCGCCTACAAGAAGGGCAAGCCGGACGACAAGGAGTACGGGGTACGCTTGTTCGATCTCAACGTGCGCTTTCGCATCAACGAACCCGACTGCCTGGTGCAGGCCATAGAACCCGCCTGATCGCCAGGCGATGCGAGCAATAAAAAAACCACCCGAAGGTGGTTTTTTTATCACTCCTGATCCCTGTGCTCGGCGGCAATCTGCCTGAAAGCCCCCTCGCAGGCGAGGAAGGCATCGACCATGCCGGGATCGAAATGGCTGCCGCGCCCCTGCACTATGATGGCTTTCGCCTCTTCGTGGGTGAAGGCGGGCTTGTAGACCCGTTTTGAGATAAGGGCATCGTAGACATCCGCCACCGCCATCAAGCGGCCCGAGAGCGGGATCGCCTCCCCCGCCATGCCGGCCGGATAACCGCTGCCATCCCACTTCTCGTGATGGGTGAGGGAGATTTCGCGGGCCAGTCGCAGGAAGGAGTTGGAACCGAGCTGGGCCTCGGCGCTGGCCAGCGCATCGGCCCCTATCTGGGGATGGCGCTTCATGATGGCGAACTCTTCGTCGGTCAGCTTGCCCGGCTTGAGCAGGATCGCATCGGGAATGCCCACCTTGCCCACGTCGTGCAGCGGCGCCGACTTGAACAGCAGGTCTATGGTGGCGTCATCGAGGGGATAATGCTCGGCGTCGTGGCGGCTCAGGTGTTCGGCCAGCACCTTGACGTAGTGCTGGGTGCGGATGATGTGGGCGCCTGTCTCGTTGTCCCGGGTCTCCGCCAGCGAGGCGAGGCCGAGGATGGCCACGTCCCGGGTCAGGTTGAGTTCGTCGCTACGCGCCTTCAGCTCGCCGATCATCTGGTTGGTGCTGGCGGCGATCAGGCCGAATTCGTCATCCCGGGTCACCGGCACCCGCGCATCCAGATCGCCGCACTGCACCTGTGCCATGGTGCGTGTCTGGTGCATCAGGGAGAGGGTCAGATTGCGGCCATAGCCACGAATGATGAGCCAGAGGTAACAGAAGGTCACCGCCATCACGAAGGCGATTTCCAGCAATATGTAGTGCTGGGCATCGAGCCGCGACAGGCTTCTGTCCACCGTCGCCAGCCACTCCAGATCCTTGTTGAACAGCAGGAAGAAGACGCCCCCCAGCAGTGCGAGCGTGGTGAAGGTAAACAGGGAGAACTTGCGGGAAACCGGCATGGCCAGCGGCCGGGTCAGCACCAGCGAGCCCTGATGCTCCCGCAGTTTGGCCAGGTTCCAGTCCCGCACCAGCGACAGATCCGCCGCCACCAGAAAGCCCAGGGTGCTCATCCCCAATAGAATCTTCAGGTGACTCTCCAGCGGAAAATGGTACATGAGGCCGTTGTAGCCCGAGAGCAGCAGGGCCCCCAGCAGGTAGAAGCCCACCTCCAGCGCGAAGCCACCGAGCCCGCTGCCGGGCAGCACCAGCCGGTGCAACACCCGATCGCGCACGGCGAACATGATGGCGAAGACCAGCAGGGTGGGCCCCAGCAGCTGGGGCAGGGTCAGGCTCTCCAGAAACGGACAGACCTGCAACCCATAGAGGCAAAAGAGCGACAGCGTCACCCCGTAGTGCAGGGCGCAGCGCCCCGTGATTTTCTGCATGATTCCACCCTGACCGCTGTTTATTGTTATGACGGCGGGGATATGCCCCCGCCCCTCACAGGCGCCGCAGCAGCAGGCTCCCTATCGAATAGCCGGCGCCAAACGAGCAGAGCACGCCGCGGGCCCCCGCAGGAAGGTCGCGATTGTACAGATGGAACGCGATAATGGAACCCGCCGAGCTGGTGTTGCCGTAACTGTCGAGGATCACCGGCGCCTCCTGCTGGCTGGCATCGTGACCCAGCAGCTTGCGGCCGATGAACTGGTTCATGGTGAGGTTGGCCTGATGCAGCCAGAGCCGGCTCAGGGTATCCGCCGGCCAGCCCTGCTCGTCGAGCTGGCTGGCTATCTGATCGCACACCAGCGGCAGCACCTCCTTGAACACCTTGCGCCCCTGCTGGCAGAACAGCTTGTCATCGCCATAACGGGTGCGCGGGCTGAGCCGGTTCAGGAAGCCGAAGTTGTTGCGAATGTTGTTGGAGTACTGGGTCACCAGCTTGCTGGCCACCAGTTGCCAGGGATTGGCCACCTTGCAATCGGCCTCCCGCTCCAGCAGCACGGCGGTGCAGGCGTCGCCGAAGATAAAGTGGCTGTCTCTGTCCCTGAAATTGAGGTGGCCGGAGCAGATCTCCGGGTTCACCACCAGCGCCAGTTTGGCGCTGCCGGCCGCCAGCATGTCGGCTGCCGCCTTGATGCCGAAGGTGGCGGAGGAGCAGGCCACATTCATGTCGAACGCCATGCCACCTGCTCCCAGGTAGTGCTGCAGCTCGATGGAGAGCGCCGGATAGGGACGCGGCATGTTGGAGGCGGCGACTATGACCAGATCGATCTCACCCGGCTCGCGGCCAGCGGCGATCAGCGCCTGCTCGGCGGCGGCCACCGCCATCTCCACCATGATGGAGGGTTTGTCATCCGGGCGCTCTGCCATCAGCGGCTGCATGATGTCCGGATCCAGCACCCCTTCCTTGCTCACCAGATAGCGGCTCTTGATGCCGGAGGCCTTCTCGATGAACTCGCAGCTGGAGTGCTGCTTGGCGGGCAGCTGGCCCGCATCGATGGCGGAGGCATTCTCCTCGTTGTAGAGATCCACATACTGGTTGAAGGCGGCCACCAGCGCTTCGTTGCTGACGGCAAAAGGCGGGGTATAGAGGCCTGATCCACTGATCACGATAGAAGTCATCTTTGCTCCTGGCCGGGTTCGTTCCCGGCTTGTTGGCTTTTTAGGGTAGAGAGGTCATTACAGCTGATCGATCGCCGCGGCGAGACCGGCCAGAGTCAGCGGATGCATGCGCCCGCCAACCAGTTCATTCATCAACTTGATGGAGGGGTGCCAGAGCCACTCCCGGCGCGGGACAGGGTTGAGCCACACCAGTTTGGCATAGTGCTGCTGCAGGCGGGCGAGCCACACCTGACCCGCCTCCTCGTTCCAGTACTCGACACTGCCACCGGGCCAGGTGATCTCATAGGGGCCCATCTTGGCGTCCCCCACCAAGATCACCCTGTAGTCGCTGCCGTAGGTGCGCAGCAGCCGCAAGGTATCAAAACGCTCCTCGGCCCGGCGGTTGTTGTCCTGCCAGACGAAGTCGTAGAGACAGTTGTGAAAATAGAAGTACTCCAGATGCTTGAACTCGTGGCGCAGCGCCGAGAAGAGCCGCTGCACCTCGGCCACGTGGGCATCCATGGAGCCCCCCACATCGAAGAAGACCAGCAGCTTGACGCCGTTGTGGCGCTCCGGCCTCAGCTTCACATCGAGCCAGCCCTGACGGGCCGTGCTCTGGATGGTGCCGTCGAGATCCAGCTCGTCCGGGTTGCCCTGGCGCACCCAGCGCCTGAGCTTGCGCAGCGCCAGCTGGATGGCACGCTGCCCCAGCGGCGAGTCGTCGCTGAAGTTGCGATAGTGATGCAGCTCCCACACCTTGACCGCCTTGCCATGCTGGCCTTCGCCCCCCATGCGGATCCCTTCCGGGTGAAAACCGCCGTGGCCGAACGGACTGCTGCCCCCCGTACCCACCCACTTGTTGCCACCGGCGTGGCGCTCTTTCTGTTCGCTCAAGCGCTGGTTGAGGGTCTCCAGCAGCTTGTCGAGCCCGCCGAGGGAGGTGAGCAATGCCTTCTCCTCGGGGCTCAGCAGTCGCTCGAACTCCTGGCGCAGCCACTCATCCGGCAGGGTCTCGGGCAACAGGGGAGTGGCCTGCAGGCCGTCGTAATATTCGGCAAAGGCGCGATCGAAGCGATCGTAATGGGCCTCGTCTTTCACCAGCAAGCAGCGGGAGATCTGGTAAAAATCGTTCATGTCGACCGTGGCAAGCCCGGCCGACAAGGCCCCGTGCAGATCCAGCAATTCCCGCAGGCTGCAGGGCAGCTTGTAGCGACGCAGATGGAGGAAGAAGTCGATCAGCATTCAGCTACCGCGACGCGCCAGGAAGGCGAGCTTTTCGAACAGATGCAGGTCCTGCTCTGTCTTGAGCAGGGCGCCGTAGAGGGCAGGCACCAGCTTGCCAGGCTCACGGGTGCGCATCACCTCGGGGGAGATGTCGTCGGCCAGCAGCAGCCGGATCCAGTCCAGCAGCTCAGAGGTGGAGGGCTTCTTGCGCAGCCCGTCCACGCCCCGCAGTTCGAAGAAGAGCGCCATGGCCTCGTCCAGCAGCGCCGCTTTCAGGTTCGGATAGTGCAGATTGACGATGGCCTGCATCTCGGCCTTGTCAGGGAAACGGATGTAGTGGAAGAAACAGCGGCGCAGGAAGGCATCCGGCAGCTCTTTTTCATTGTTGGAGGTGATGATGACCACGGGGCGCTGGCGGGCCTTGATGCGCTCGCCGGTCTCATAGACGTCGAACTCCATCCGATCCAGTTCCAGCAGCAGGTCGTTGGGAAATTCGATGTCCGCCTTGTCGATTTCGTCGATGAGCAGCACGGGCCGCTGCTCGGCGGTGAAGGCCTGCCACAGCTTGCCCTGGCGAATGTAGTGGCTGATGTCCCCCACTTTAGGATCGCCGAGCTGGGAGTCCCGCAGCCGCGCCACAGCATCATACTCATACAGCCCCTGCTGGGCCTTGGTGGTGGATTTGATATGCCAGGCGATCAGCTCGGTGCCCAGATGGCGGGCCACGGCTTCGGCCAGCTCCGTCTTGCCTGTGCCGGGTTCACCTTTGATCAGTAACGGTTTTTCCAGCACTATTGCCGCATTGACCGCCATCTTCAGCGCCTCTGAGGCGAGATAGCGATCGCTTCCTGCAAATCCCATAACGTCCATTCCTTTGACGACAAGAGACCTTTTTGAGATCGAGGCCTCAGTAAGAAAGAATAAGCTCTATATCTTGTAATAACATATTGTTATAACAAATCGTCACTTCTCATTCAGAAACCACAGGGTAATCTTGTTTCATCGCCGTAACAAACAGGGATAGCACCATGAGCAAAATTTTTGAGGACAACAGCCAGACCATAGGTCACACCCCGCTGGTTCGACTCAACCGTGTTACCAAGGGCCGCGTACTGGCCAAGATTGAGAGCCGTAACCCGAGCTTCAGCGTCAAGTGCCGCATCGGCGCCAACCTGATCTGGGATGCCGAGAAACGCGGCGTCCTGACCAAGGGCAAGGAGATCATCGAACCCACCAGCGGTAACACAGGTATTGCTCTGGCTTTCGTGGCCGCCGCTCGCGGCTATCCCATCACATTGACCATGCCCGCCACCATGAGCCTGGAACGCCGCAAGCTGCTCAAGGCGCTCGGCGCCAATCTGGTGCTGACCGAAGGGCCGCTCGGCATGAAGGGCGCCATCGCCAAGGCCAACGAGATCCTCGAATCCGAGCCGGGCAAATATGTCCTGCTGCAACAGTTTGAAAACCCCGCCAACCCGGAAATCCACGAGAAGACCACGGGCCCCGAGATCTGGGATGCCACCGATGGTCAGGTGGACGTGTTCGTGGCGGGCGTCGGCACGGGTGGCACCATTACCGGTGTCTCCCGCTATCTGAAACAGACCAAGGGCAAGGCTGTGGTCTCGGTCGCCGTCGAGCCGAGCGAGTCACCCGTGATCAGCCAGCGTCTGGCCGGTCTCGAGATCAAGCCGGGCCCTCACAAGATCCAGGGCATTGGCGCCGGTTTCATCCCGGGCAACCTGGACCTGACCCTGCTGGACCGCGTCGAGCAGGTAAGCAGCGATGATGCCATCGAGATGGCCCGTCGCCTGATGGAAGAAGAAGGGATCCTGGCCGGGATAAGCTCGGGGGCCGCCGTGGTGGCCGCCGCCCGTCTGGCCGAGTTGCCGGAGTTTGCCGACAAGACAATCGTCGTCATACTGCCGAGCGCCGCCGAGCGTTATCTCTCCAGCGCCCTGTTTGCCGGGGTGTTCAGCGAGCAGGAACTGCAGCAATAGGTGATCGGATTCTTTCAAAACAACGGCGCTCCCAGGAGCGCCGTTTCTTTATGAGCTAGACTGAGCACTTGGCAGCGCCACTCGGCCCCTTATTTTTTGGGGTAAAATAACAAGCTGGCGGGCGACAAAAAAAGCAGACATTCCGTGATAAATCTCATATCCTGTGCGGCGTCACGAGGTGTTTGCCGACTAGGTATCACAAAGTAACAAAGTGTTATTTTTCGTTATAAAATAATTTCAAGCCAGTATTTATGCGGCTTGTAGCGCGATAACGGAAAAGAGTTTGGGCAGACACCGAATACTGCACAGAAAATTGACCTGGATTAAACCATTGCAGGTCTGATTTCGTTACTTTACAACATATCCATACTGACACGGTGAGATAAGGAAGCGTCAAAAGCATCCATCTCTCCAAAAAATATCAATAATATGGGGTGAAACCATGTACGAGAAGTCTGTTGTTATCACTGCTGAAAACGGTCTGCACACCCGTCCGGCAGCTCAGTTCGTGAAAGAAGCCAAAGAATTCCAAAGCGAGATCACTGTGGTCTCCGGTGGCAAATCCGCCAGCGCCAAGAGCCTGTTCAAGCTGCAGACTCTGGGCCTGACCAAAGGCACCAACGTGACCATCCAGGCCGACGGCCCGGACGCTCAGAAAGCCGTTGAGAAGCTGGTTGCCCTGATGGACGAGCTGGAGTAATCCAGCTTTACTCCTCCCCCACAGTCGTTTTAATAGGAAGGATTATGATATCTGGCATTCTTGCGTCCCCCGGTATCGCATTCGGTAAGGCGCTTCTTCTGAAAGAAGATGAAATCGTTATCAATCAGGGCAAGATTTCTGCTGACCAGATTGACGCCGAGATCAACCGCTTCCTCGAAGCCCGCACCAAGTCAGCTGCCCAGCTGGAAGCCATCAAAGCCATGGCTGGTCGCACCTTCGGTGAGGAAAAAGAGGCCATCTTCGAAGGCCACATCATGCTGCTCGAAGATGAGGAGCTGGAAGGGGATATCAGATCCTTCATCAAAGACAACAAGGCCACCGCTGATAAGGCCGTCTACGAGGTCATCGAGCAATACGCCAAGATGATGGCCGATCTGGACGATCCCTACCTGCGCGAGCGCGCCACCGACTTCCGTGACATCGGAACCCGTCTGGTGAAGAACGTGCTGGGCATCGCCGTTGTCAACCTGAGCACCATAGACGAAGAGGTCATCCTGGTCGCCAAAGACCTGACCCCGTCCGAGACTGCCCAGATCAACCTGAAATATGTGCTGGGTTTCGTTACCGACATCGGTGGCCGTACCTCTCACACCTCCATCATGGCGCGCTCCCTGGAGCTGCCGGCCATAGTGGGCACCAACGACATCACCGAGCGCGTCAACAATGGCGAGATGCTGATACTGGATGCGATCAACAACCAGATCATCATCAACCCGACCGCCGAGCAGCTGACTGAAGCCAAGCAGTTCCAGGCCCAGTTCCAGGCCGAGAAGGACGAGCTGGCCAAGCTGAAAGACCTGCCTGCCATCACACTGGATGGTCATCAGGTTGAAGTCTGCGCCAACATAGGTACCGTCAAGGATACCGAAGGTGCCATCCGCAATGGCGCCGAAGGCGTGGGTCTGTACCGTACCGAGTTCCTGTTCATGGACCGTGATGCGCTGCCGACCGAAGATGAGCAGTTCAAGGCCTACAAAGAAGTGGCAGAGGCCATGCCGGATCAGCCGATCATAGTCCGTACCATGGACATTGGCGGCGACAAAGAACTGCCTTACATGAATTTCCCGAAAGAGATGAACCCCTTCCTGGGCTGGCGTGCCGTGCGTATTTTCTTCGATCGCGAAGACATCATGCATGCCCAGCTGCGGGCCATATTGCGTGCGTCTGCCTTCGGCAAACTGCGCATCATGTTCCCGATGATCATCTCCGTCGAAGAGTTCCGTAGCCTGAAGGCCACCGTAGAGAAGCTGAAAGCCGAACTGCGCACCGAAGGCAAAGCCTTTGATGAATCCATCGAAGTGGGTATCATGATCGAGACTCCGGCTGCTGCCGTGATGGCTCATCATCTGGCTAAAGAAGTGGATTTCTTCAGTATCGGTACCAACGACCTGACCCAGTACACCCTGGCCGTCGACCGTGGTAACGAGATGATCTCCGCCATGTACAACCCGCTGTCACCCTCCGTCCTGACGCTGATCAAGATGGTTATCGACGCTTCCCATGACAATGGCAAGTGGACCGGTATGTGTGGTGAGCTGGCTGGTGACGAACGCGCCACACTGCTGCTGCTGGGTATGGGTCTGGATGAGTTCTCCATGAGCTCCATCTCTGTACCGCGTATCAAGAAGCTTATCCGCAACACCAACTTCGAAGATGTGAAGGCAATGGCTGACCAGGCTCTGAGCTATGCAACCGCCGCCGAAATCGAAGCCTGTGTAGATAACTTTATTAAGCAGAAGGCAGTCTGCTAAGATCGGCTGCAAACAGCGACAATCATCTCTAGGAGCTTTTACTATGGGTCTGTTTGATAAACTGAAGAAACTGGTTTCCGACGATAGCTCTGATACCGGCGGCATCGAAATTTTTGCCCCGCTGTCAGGGGAAATCGTGCCGATCGAAGATGTGCCTGACGTTGTCTTCGCCGAGAAGATCGTCGGCGACGGTATCGCCATCAAGCCGGCTGGCAACAAGATGGTTGCACCGTGCGATGGCACCATCGGCAAGATCTTCGAGACCAACCATGCGTTCTCGCTGGAATCCGACTCAGGTATCGAGCTGTTCGTTCACTTCGGTATCGACACCGTTGAACTGAAAGGTGAAGGCTTCAAGCGCATCGCTCAGGAAGGTCAGAAGGTCAAGCGCGGTGATACCATCATCGAGTTCGATCTGGCCATCCTGGAAGCGAAAGCCAAGTCTACCCTGACGCCTGTGGTCATCTCCAACATGGACGAGATCAAAGAGCTGATCAAGATGACTGGCGCCGTGACCGTGGGCGAGACCCCGGTGATCCGCATCAAGAAATAATGCGCTCTGGCTGGTGCCAGTGACTGCAACAAAAAACCGAAGCCAAGCGCTTCGGTTTTTTTATGGGCCGTGCTGACCATTGACGCCGGGCTAGGTCTTGCCAAATACCACCCGATTGCGCCCCTGCGCCTTGGCCTGATACAGGGCCCGATCGGCCACCAGCAACAGGTTGTCCAGGCTCTGCCCGGCAGCCAGGGTGGCGCAGCCAAAACTCATCGTCAGCGAGAAATGGTGATGGTGCCAACTCATGGGGCTGGCAGACAACAGCTGACGCAGCTGCTCCGCCCTGGCAAGCACCTGCGTGGTGTCCGCTCCCGGCAGGATCAGCAGGAACTCCTCCCCTCCCCAGCGAGCCAGACACTCGGCCCCCTGCAGCTGCTCTTCCATGATGCGGGCAACGCCACACAGGGCAGCATCCCCGGCGGGATGGCCATACCTGTCATTGACCTGCTTGAAGTGATCGATATCGCACAGGATCACCGAGAACATGTGGCCCTGCAGCCAGAGCGCCTGCAACTGCTGCTCGGCACCGCGCCGGTTGCCGAGCTCTGTCAGCGGGTCTGTACAGGAAAGGCGACTCACCTCCTCTATCATGCAGTGCAGATCGTGAATGTCGCGAAACGTCACTATGTGCCAGCCGGGCATGGCATCGGCAGTAAGCTGGGCCGTGATGGTGAACCAGCGCCGCTGGCCACTCTTGCAATAGATCTGGATGGCCATCTCAGCCACGGACGAGCCATTGGCCAGACTGGTCATGACAGCCTGATTCCAGTCCTGGATGGCCTGGGTTCTGCTCTGCTCGTCGTGATACACAGTCGCAAACCAGGCGGTCATGTCGGGCAGGTCGGCCAGGGTGTAACCCAGTTGCGCCGAGAAGGCCTGGTTCACAAACCTGTGATGACGCACGGGGATGTCCGACAGCGTGGTCGGTATGGTGCCAAGGGTGTCACCACAAATCGCTTCCGAAATGAGGATTGGAAACGGGATCACGTCAAAGGATCGAAACAGGATCTGCTGCAATTCGGTCAATATCGCCGACTCGGATATGTTCAAGGCCATTCCCTTACCAATATTTCACTCAAAAGTAAGTGAGTCTGCCGACTCGGTAAACTGGATCATGGCGTCGTTCGGACCGCCTTGGTCGCAGCGCTTTCTCCCGGCTGCCACTCCTGATAGGGACCATGGATGCCGGAGTAGATCTGGCCCAGCTGGCCGGTGGCCCTGAGCCTTTCGATGGACTGCGTCAGGAAGCGGTCCACCGCGTCGCCTCTCTCCCCCTTGGGGATGATGAACACATCGTCAAACTCGCCAAAATAGACTCGATGGATATTGGTCAGTCCCATCTTCTTGAGTGCAAAATCCGCCTCCTCCTGCGCCCAGAGGAAGGCATCGATACGGCCCCTGCTCAACTTGCCGAGGGACTGCTCGATAGAGAGGGAACGCTTGACCGAGAAGGGCCAGAAGTCGCTCACCCCCTCGATGAGCAGGTCGCGCTTGGTGTACTCGTAACCGAGCACCATGGCCGGAGTGATGGGAGCGGCGCTGTTGCTGTAGAGCACATGGGTCACCTTGCCGAAGGTCACCGAACTGAAGCGATAGGGCAGCATGGACTCGTCGATATAGGGATTGCGCAGGGCGGGCAGATTGAAGTCCGCCTCCCCCACCACCACGCTGCGCGTCGCACGCGACATGGGGTAGACCATCACGCTCACCTCAACCCCGTCATCCAGCGCGGCTATGGCCTTGACCAGATCGACGAAGGGGCCGCTCCCATCGGAATCGATGAGCCCAGGCAAGAGCCCCAGATAGGCGGAAAAGTGCGATGGATGCTCAGGCTCTGCCGCAGAGAGGCGATCGCTGCCACTGCCCGCCACGCCAAGCAGAATTGCGCCCAGCATGAGCAGCAGCACAGCGCCCAACCCAAGATGTTTCATGACCAGATCCTCATCAGCACTGCCGTTACCAGAAGCATAGCCCTGCGCAGAGAGGAGCCTCGCCGGGCACCGCCTGAGAGATGAGAATAAAATGTTAAAAAGTTATCGAGATCAAAGTTTGGTCGAACAGGACTTGTAACATGGAGATGGATGCAAGGAGGTCCGGGCACAGGAAGCAGCCCGGATGAATAAAAAGTGATGCAATGAGTGCCCAGAGAAGGACATGAACATGTTGAAGAATACCGAACAACGTTACGGCAGCCTGAGTATCGGCCTGCACTGGCTGACCCTGCTGCTGATGATCGCCGTCTACGCCCTGATGGAATTCAGGGACATCTTTCCCAAGGGCTCGGCCGGGCGCGACCTGATGAAGGAGTTTCACTTCATGGCGGGCTTGCTGATCCTGGCACTGGTCGTGGCGCGGTTGCTGGTGCGTTTCAGCAGCCCCTCACCCCGTATAGTGCCCGAACAGTCTCCCCTGATGCTCAAGCTGGCTCAGCTCGCCCATCTGGCGCTGTATGGTTTTCTGATCCTCACCCCGCTGCTGGGCTGGCTGCTGCTGAGCGCAGGCGGCAAGCCCATCCCCTTCTTCGGGTTCGAACTGCCCGCCCTGATTGCGCCGGATGATGGCATTAAGGGAACGATAAAGGAGCTGCACGAGACGCTGGCCAACATAGGCTATGCCCTGATCGCCCTGCACGCCGTTGCCGCCATCTATCACCACCATGTGCTCAAGGACAACACACTGACCAATATGTTGCCCGAGCGGAAATAAGCACATGTCTGGAACACGCCAACAAAAAGGCCCCTTTGACAGGGGCCTTTTGCCATGGCTGAAACATCACCATCAGGGCAGCACCACCCGGCTCTCGCCGCCGCCGAGGGCCTCGACCCGGATCTGCACACCGATCCGCTCCACCAGGGTCTGCACGTGGGAGATGACGCCTATCTGGCGGCCGGCCGCCTGCAGCGAGTCCAGGCTGGAGAGCGCGAGATCCAGGCTGTCCGGATCCAGGGTGCCAAAGCCCTCGTCGATAAACAGCGACTCTACCTGGGTCTGGCGCGACGAGAGGCTGGAGAGGGCCAGCGCCAGCGCCAGCGACACCAGGAAGCTCTCGCCACCTGAGAGGGAGTCCACGGATCGCACCTCGTCCCCCATGTCGAGATCCACCACCTGCAGCGCCAGATCCGTGCCGGGTACCCGCTCCAGCCGGTAGCGCGGCGACAGCTCACCGAGCTGGGCATTGGCCTCCAACAATAGACGTTCGAGCGTAAGGCTCTGGGCGAAGGTGCGCAGCTTGGCGCCGCTGGCGGAACCGACAAGCTCGGACAGCTGCTGCCAGTGATCCGCCACCGCCTGCTGGCGGCTCAACTCCTCTTGCAGGGAGCCCGCCTTGAGGGCAGCCGCCTCGGCCTGGGCCAGGGTGCTCTTGCACTGGAACAGTTGCTCTTCCAGCTCGCGGCAATGGGCCTCGCTGGCCCCCAGGCGCAGGCCAAGATCCTGTGCAGAGAGGGCGGTCAGCTCGCCGTGATGCTCGCGATAACGCGCCAGCTTGACCTCCTCCAACGCCAGCGCCCGCTGGCGTTCGGCCAGCCGGGTACGGGCCTCGGCCAGGGCGTCGTCCAGCTGCTGCAAGGCGACACGGCGAGCCTTGAGCTCATCCGGCCCCATGGCCAGCAGCCGCCGCAGATCATATTCGGCGATGCCCAGGGTGCTGGCGTGCGCCGCCCAGCGTCCCAGCACCTCGCGCCGGCGACGGCTGCTCACCTGCTTGTCCTGCTCAAGGTGAGTCAGCCTGGCCTTGAGCTCGGTCTGTTTCTCCCGGGCAATCCGCAAGGCGGCCACCGCCTCCTCGAGCTGGCTGGCGGCATGTGACAGCCGCCGTTGCCATTCGCCTTCGACCTCGGCGACAGGGCGGCCTCCGAGGCAGGCCTCGCGGCTGGCGAGCAAGCCGTGGCGCTGCAACTCGGCCTCCTTGTAGTCGCGCTCCAGCTTGTGCAGCAACGCGTTCTGGCTCTGCACCCGCGCCTCCTGCGCGCTCACGCCCGGCGTCAGGCTGGCGAGTTCACTGCCAAGCTGCTCCCACTCGCGCTGCCCCTGCAGATAGGCCTCGCAGGTCTGCTGCCATTCGAGCCACTGCCGGCTGCCGAGCCACTGGCGCCAGGGTTCGGCCCCCATCTGTTCATCGAGTCGAGCCTCTCCCTGCATCAGACGCTGGCGCAGTGCGGCCTCCTGCTCAGCCAGCGCCTTGAGTTCGGCCTCCCACTCTATCTTCTGCCGCTCGGCCTCCTGCCACTGCTGTTCAAACTGCTGATGACGGGCAGTCAACTGGGTCAGCTGATTGCGCAGCCCCATCAACAGCTGTTGCCCCTGCTGGGCCTGCTGCAGTTGGCGCTGGCCGGCCACCAGACCCAGCTCCAGGGTCTCTCCCTGTGCCAAGAGATGCGCCAGCAGATCCGCCCACTCAGCCGGACTCTGGCGCAAGGGCAGCTCATGCCCCAGCAGGGTATTGCCGCCCAGTTGCAACCAGCGCTGGGTCAGCTGTTCGGATCTCGCCTCAAGCTCAGGCTGGCGCTGCTGACGGGCGGCCAGCTGACGGGCCAGTTCCACCCGCTCGCTCTCCCCCTGAATATGTTGATGATTGAGCCGCTCCCACTCCAGTTCCAGCTGACGGGCACGCTCGGCCAGTTGCGCCAGTATGCCGGCCACCTGCGGCTGGCTCTGGCTATAGGGGTGCTCCTCGGCGCCGCAGAGCGGGCAGGGAGAGCCATCGCTGAGCACGTGACGGTACTGCTCCAAGCTGGCCACGGCGCGAGCCTGCTCCAGGGCATGGCGCGCCTCGCCACGCTGGGTGGCGAGCCGTTCCAGCGCCGGCACCAGCTCATCGCGCTGACCGGCCAGGCGGTGCAGATGTTGCTCGAGCAGCGCCATCTCTTGCAGCAAGCGCTCCTGTTGCTCGCTGTGATTGCGGCCCGCCTCCGCCAGCTCCAGCAGTTGCCGCACCCGCGCCAGCTGCTCGGTCTGGGCCTGCCGCTGCTCCTGCGCCCTGGCGACCTGGCCGTCCCACTCCTGCGCCTGCAACTGATCGTGCTGCTGTTGCAGCCGCGTGCGCTCCTGCAGCCAGTAGTCCCGCTCCTGCTGACCCTGCTCCAGCCGGCTGTTGAGATCCCGCAGGGCATGGCCCTTGTGCTCACGACTCTGCAGCAGATGTTGCAGCTGATCCCGACCCTCGGCCCAATCCTGCATGGCCGCCAGCAAGGGTTGCCACTGGCGCGCCAGGGGTGCCAGCGCCTTGCGCTCGTCCAGCCAGAGTGCCCATTGCTGGCGGCGTGTCTCGAGTGCCTGCACCCGGCCCGCCTGCTGTTGCCACTCCTGCTGCAGCGCCAGTTGCAGGGTGCGCGCCTGCGCCCCCTGCTGCTGGACGTCCTGCAACTGGCTGCCCTTCTCCCTGATGCGGGTATCCAGCTCCTGCGCCCGCTTGAGCTCGGGTTGCAGCGCCCCCCATTCACGCTCGGCGGCTATCTTGTCGGCCAGCAGTTGCTGCTCGCGCAGCGCGGCCTGCTGCTGTGCCAGTTCAACCTGTGCCAATTCGGGCCCCAACTGGCCGATTAGCTGCTCCTGCTGCTGCACCTCCAGGGTGAGACGCGCCAGCTCGTCGTGATCGGCGCGGGCCACCTGGGCCTGCTCGGCGCGGGCAAACTCCTCCCGCTCGGGCGCTGCCTGGGCGTGAGCCGCTTCGGCGGCGGCCAGTGCCGCCTGCCCCTCCTGACAGGCCAGCAACTGGGCGGCGATGCGATCGTTGAGATCGCGCAAGTCCTGCAACAGCTGGCGCTGCTGCTGCTCGTGCTTGAGGCCGGTGGAGAGACTCAACTGTTGGGTGACCCACTGCTCGCGGGTCGCCTCGTCCATCAGCGCCACGTCGCCGAGCCGTTGCCCTATGGCGGCCAACTTTTGCTGCTCCTCCCGCGCCCGCTCATGGGTCTGGATGGAGATGGCGGAATAGAGCTCGGTGCCCGTCATGCGCTCGAGCAGGGCGGATCGCTCGTCGGCACTCGATTTGAGAAAGGCGGCAAACTCCCCCTGGGGCAGGATCACGGCGCGGCGGAACTGCTCCCAGGAGAGCCCCACCAGCTCGTCGATGCGATCCTGCAGCTCCCGCTTGCTGCCGGAGAAGACCTGGCCCGACGCCACGTCAGTCAGGCTGCGCTCCTGAGCCTGAAAGCGCCCCTCGGAGCGGTTGCGGGCCCGCCGCACCGCCCAGCGCGCCAGCCAGATGCGACCGTCACAGCCGCGAAACTGCACCTCGGCACAGCCGCTGGCGTGGCCACGGCTGAGGATGTTTTTCACATCATTGGCGGTTAACTTTTCTTTTTCGTCTTCATCCGCTCGGCCAATTTTCTCAACATTCTTGCGGTTGGCGATAAAGCGCGGCATCTCGTCGTACAGCGCCAGACAGATGGCATCGAGCAAGGTGCTCTTGCCGGCGCCCGTGTTGCCCGTGATGGCAAACAGACCGGCGGCGCCGAGCGCCCCCTTGGTAAAGTCGATGGTGAAGGCCCCGGTCAGACTGGCCAGGTTCTCACCGCTGAGGGACAGGATCTTCATGCGCCGGACTCCTTCACCTGTTGCAATATCTCTTCAAACGAGGCCACCAGTTCGGCCCCGGGTTCACCGTCAAACTGGCGCTGATAGCAGAGCCGGAACACCTCCGTGGGGGAGAGCTCATCCAGCCTGCGCTGGTTCTGGCCATCGGCCAGCCCCTGCCCGGATCCCAGATAACGGGTGCTGATGCGGGCCAGGCGCACCGGCTTGCCGGCCATGGCCGCCAGAATGCGCTCGCGGATGCGGGCCTCAGGTCTGGGCAACAATAGTCGTACTTCGAGGAAGGGCTGTGCTTCTTGTTGGCAAGCGGGTAGCGCCAGCGCCTCGATGGCCTTGAGCGCCCCTTCCAGTTCGCTCTCTGGCAGCCGGATCATCTCCACCGCGCGGGGCACAGGGAGCCGCTCCAGCCCCACCAATTGGCCCCCCTCAAATGTCACTTCCAGCACCTGATGGTTGTAGTTGGCCTCGGCGAGCGAGAGCGGCAACGGCGAGCCGCTGTAGTGCACGCCGGGGGCCGGGCTCTGGGCCAGATGCAGGTGCCCGAGCGCCGTATAGTCGGCGGCGGCGAAGATGTCGGCCGGCAGGGCATGCTGGTTGCCGCCAAGCACCCGCCGCTCGGAGAGCTCGGAGAGCTGGCCCGCCGCCAGATAGGCGTGACCCATAGCGATCAGCGCCTGATCGGGCTCGCAGCGCGCCCGCCCGGCACTCAGCACCTCTTCATAGACCTGACGAACCCCCTCGATCAGCCGATCCTGCCCCTCTTCAAGCTGCTCGACCCTCAGGTCGCTGCTGCGCAGGAAGGGAACGGCGGCGCACCAAGCGGCTATCTTGCCCTCCTTGTCTTGCAGCGGCACCAGCAGGCGATCTGTCTCAAGCCTGCCATCACTGTCCCGGCTGATGCTGCCCACCAGATGCAGGTCGAAGGCCCGCAGCAGCTCGTGGGGCGCATCCAGCTTGGAGGGAGAATCGTGATTGCCGCCGATCAGCACCATGTTGAGGCGGGGCATCTCGGCCCGCAGCCTCGCCAGGAAGCGATAGAGCTGCTGCCAGGCGCTGGCGGGAGGGTTGGCGGTGTCGAACAGATCGCCCGCCACCAGCAGGGCGTCGATCTGCCGCTGCTTGATGGTATCGGTCAACCAGTCGAGAAAGGCGTCGTGTTCGAAACGGCGTTCATGGCCATGGAGTTGATGGCCAAGGTGCCAGTCGGCTGTGTGCAGGATCTTCATGAGAAAACGGCTCGAAATGGAGGAGTGGTGCCCACGGCACCCAATGCAGACAAGATGAGGATACGCCACCCTTTTTTCAAGCAAAACAGGCCGGTGGCGTCAGATTCAGGCGGGCTCGCAACACATCTTGTACTGAGGATGGCCGGTGAGGGGATCGAACTCCTCCCCCTCGATCACAAAGCCGTGGCGGCGGTAGAAGCGCACCGCCTGATCGTTTTCCACGAACACCCGCGCATGCAGCCTGGCCCCCTGCGACTTGGCCTCCTGCAGCAGGGCATGGCCCACGCCGCGTCCCTGCCGGTCGGGGCGCACGAACAGGGCGGCGAGGTAGTCATCCACCAGCGCCATGAAGCCGAGCAGCTCGCCGCGCTCCTCGAATACCCAGATGCGGGCGTGGTCGAGATAGCGGGTGCGCAGATCTTCCTGGGCCTGCCACCAGCAGGAGGCATCGACGAAATCGTGGGCCTGCAGGGAGGCCAGCAACCAGATTTCGACGATCTCTTCCATGTCCTCTGACCGACTCGGCCTCAACATATCTGCATCCTTGTTAACAACTTGAACACCCGCAGTCTAGGGGAGTTTGATGACAGGGTTGGGGGCGAACATGGCTCCCTGTGAACTCGATCGCCCTTTATTTAGCGAGAATGATTGGCTGATCACAAAGCGCCTCTCTAGTACAATGCCCGCCGGACAATCTATGAGACCGAGGACGCCATGTGGTTTAAAAACCTGCAGATTTATCGCTTTACCCGCCCCTTTGACCTGACAGTGGATCAGCTGGAAACCCAGCTCGAGGCCTGCGCCTTCACCCCTTGTGGCAGTCAGGACATCTCCCGGTTCGGTTGGGTCAAGCCCCTTGGCAAATTCGGCTCGACCCTGACCCACTCGGCCGCCGGCCACATCCTGCTCTGTGCCCGCAAGGAAGAGAAGATGCTGCCGGGCTCCGTCGTCAAGGAGATGCTGGCGGAGAAGGTAGAAGCGATCGAATTCGAGCAGGGCCGCGCCCTCAAGAAGAAAGAGAAGGAAGCGCTGAAGGAGGAGATACTCCACACCCTGCTGCCCCGTGCCTTCAGTCGTACCAGCCAGACCTTCGCCTGGATCAATCCGGCCGACAATCTGATGGTGGTGGACGCGGGCTCCGCCAAGAAGGCGGACGATCTGCTGGCCCTGCTGCGCAAGAGCATAGGCACCCTGCCCGTGGTGCCCGTGGCCCTCAAGAATCCGCCCGAGATCACCATGACCGAGTGGCTGAGCGAGGGCAATCTGCCCGCCTCCTTCGCGCTGGAAGACGAAGCCGAGCTGCGCAGTGCCATGGAGCACGGCGGCATCATCCGCTGCAAGCAGCAGGATCTGATGACCGACGAGATCAAGAACCACCTGGCCAACGACAAGCTGGTGACCAAGCTGGCCCTCAACTGGGGCGAGACCCTGAGCTTCGTGCTGGGAGACGACATCTCCATCAAGCGCCTCAAGTTCAGCGAAGAGCTGCGCGAGCAGAACGACGACGTGACCAGCGAAGATCCCGCCGCCCGTCTGGATGCCGACTTCGCCCTGGTGACCGCCGAGCTGGCCCAGTTCATCCCGGCGCTGTTTGCCGCCCTGGGTGGCGAAGAGCAGTCCATCTAGCCCGGCCTGCTTCACCAAATTGCAAAAACCGCCCCAGGGCGGTTTTTTTATGGCCGGCGCTGACGGGTGGGGCCTATTGATAAATGAGTAAGGCATTGATCCTGTTCAACAACTTGAGTAACCAGTGCCAATCGTGACATAGTCGCCCCTCATGGTCATAAAACAGACAAGGAGAGTGTCATGTTGCTCAAACCCCTGGGGCTGACCCTTGCCCTCGCCCTGCTGGCCGGTTGCGCCAGCGACAAGGGCTTTCACTATGCCCCGCCGCCCCAGACCCTGCTTGCCCCCGAGGCGGCCAGCGGCTGGATCGACAAACAGGGCTGGCAGGGCCATGACTTCATGGTGGCGGCCGCCAACCCGCTGGCGGTGGATGCGGGCTACCAGATCATCCGGGCGGGTGGCAGCGCCGTGGATGCCGCCATCGCGGTGCAACTGGTGCTGACCCTGGTGGAGCCGCAATCCTCCGGCATCGGCGGTGGCTCCCTGCTGCTGGTGTGGGATGGCAGCAAGGTCGCGGCTGTGGATGGTCGCGAGACGGCCCCTGCCGCCGCCACGGATCAGCTGTTCATGAAGGATGGCAAGCCGATGGCCTTCTATGACGGCGTGGTGGGTGGCCGCTCGGTCGGCGCGCCGGGCACGGTGCGGGCACTGGCGCTGGCCCATCAGCGCTATGGCAAGCTGCCCTGGGCCACGTTGTTCGAGCCCGCCATCACGCTCGCGGAGCAGGGTTTTGTGATAAGCCCGCGGCTGGCCACCCTGCTGGCAAAAGATCCCTACCTCGCCAGGGACCCGGATGCCCGTGCCTACTTCTATCTGCCGGATGGCACACCCCAGGCCCGCCGGCAGCACGCTCAGCAACCCGGCGCTGGCCAAGGTGCTGCGCACCCTGGCCACACAGGGGGCGGATGCCTTCTATCAGGGACCGCTGGCCCAGGCCATGGTGGCCAAGGTGCGCCAGCATCCCACCAATCCCGGCGTGCTGGCGGCGGCGGATCTGGCCAGCTACCGGGCCAAGCTGCGGGACGGTCTCTGCTTTGACTATCGCCAGAGCCAGATCTGCGGCTTTCCCACCCCCTCCTCCGGCACCATAGCCCTGGGCCAGATCTTCGGCATGCTGGAGAGCCGCGACATGGCGGCCCTCAAGCCGATCGCCACGACGGAAGGGGGACTGGCCGCATCAAGCGAGGCCATTCACCTCTACAGCGAGGCGGCGCGGCTCGCCTTTGCCGATCGCAACCAGTATGTGGCGGACGGCGATCTTGTCAGCGTGCCGGTGAAGGGGCTGCTGGACAAGGGCTATCTGGCCGAGCGGAGCAAGCTTATCGGCGAGCGTTCCATGGGCCTGGCCCAACCGGGCACGCCGCCGCTGGCACTGGCTCGCGGCAAGGATGCTACCCCCGAGCTGCCTTCCACCAGCCACGTCTCCATCGTCGACAAGGCGGGCATGGCAGTCTCCATGACCAGCTCCATCGAGGATGGCTTCGGTTCGCGACTGATGGTCAACGGCTACCTGCTCAACAACCAGCTCACCGATTTTTCCTTCACCTCGGTGGATGCCGCCGGTCTGCCGGTGGCGAACCGGGTCGCGCCCGGCAAACGGCCGCGCTCCTCCATGTCCCCCCTGCTGGTGTTTGACAAGCACAGTGGCGAGCTCGAAATGAGCCTGGGCTCTCCGGGGGGCTCCGCCATCATCAACTACGTGGGCAAGACGCTGCTCGGCACCCAGGATTGGGGGCTGAACCTGCAGCAGGCCATCAACCTGCCCAACTTCGGCAGCCGCAACGGCCCCACCGAGCTGGAGGCGGGACGCACCCCCGAGGCAGTGGTCGAGGGGCTCAAGGCGAGGGGACACGAGGTGGTGCTGAGCGAGCAGACCTCGGGCCTGCAGGGGGTCGAGCGCAATGCCGGCGGCTGGTTCGGCGCCGCCGATCCGAGGCGCGAGGGGATTGCCAAGGGCGAATAAGTGCCCGCGTCTATGCAACAAGGCGACCTCAGGGTCGCCTTGTTGCTTGTTGCATCCTGGCGCCGCCCCGGGGCGCACACTTTGCAGACCAAAATCATCGCAGATTAATTACTCCTGCCAACAAAATGGAGAAAGGCGCCCCTTCCCCCCTGCATTTCGATACTTATGCACTTTTAATCGCAAATAAGCGTTGAAATGTGGATAAATATTGCTTTTAGGCAAAAAATGTATTATTTTTCAACAGAAACGACAACTGTTGTCCCCAATATCCAGTGTTTGTCGCGGCCAACATCTGTCTCTTTCGCCCCCTGCTCATTGACAGCTGCCCTGTTCATCCCGCGCGGTGATCTGGTAGCCCCCTGACTGCCATTAGCGAGGTGACGACATGGACCACTCCCTTCCCCTGATTACCACCCTGGTTGGCGGCTTCGTGCTCGCCTACGTGCTCGGCATGCTTGCCCATCGCCTCAAGATCTCGCCCATGGTGGGTTATCTGGCGGCCGGGGTGATCTCGGGCCCCTTCACGCCTGGCTATGTGGCCGACATGGCGCTGGTGCCCGAGCTGGCGGAACTGGGCGTTATCCTGTTGATGTTCGGGGTGGGCCTGCACTTCTCCTTCAGCGACCTGATGTCGGTGAAGAAGATCGCCATTCCGGGCGCCATCGTCCAGATAGCGGTCGCCACCTTGCTCGGCATGGGGCTCTCCTCCCTTATGGGGTGGGATCTCACCGCCGGTCTGATGTTCGGCCTCGCCCTCTCCACCGCCAGTACAGTGGTGCTGCTGCGGGCGCTGGAGAGCCGCCAGAACCTGGAGACCCTGCAGGGGCGCATCGCCATCGGCTGGCTCATCGTCGAGGATCTGGTGATGGTGCTGGCGCTGGTGATGCTGCCCATACTCGCCAATATCCAGCACGGCGATCAGAGCATGAGCTGGCAGAGCATAACGCTGGATCTGGGCTGGACCCTCGGCAAGGTCGCCCTGTTCGTGGCGCTGATGATGGTGGTGGGCAGCCGCTTCATCCCCTGGTTGCTGGCTCACACCGCCAGCACGGGCTCCCGCGAGCTGTTCACCCTGGCGGTATTGACCGGCTCCCTCGGCATCGCCTTCGGCGCGGTCAAGCTGTTCGGCGTCTCCTTCGCCCTCGGCGCCTTCTTCGCCGGCATCGTCATGAACAGCTCCGAGCTGAGCCATCGCGCCGCCAACAACACCTTGCCGCTGCAGGATGCCTTCGCCGTGCTCTTCTTCGTCTCGGTGGGCATGCTGTTCAACCCCGCTGTGCTGCTGACGGATCCGCTGGCGGTGCTGGCCACCCTGTTCATCATCATGTTCGGCAAGTCGGTGGCGGCCTACGCCATAGTGCGGCTGTTTCGCTACAGCCAGCGCACCGCGCTCACCATCTCCGCCAGCCTGGCCCAGATCGGCGAGTTCTCCTTCATCCTGATTGGCCTGGCCATCGTGCTCAAGCTGGTGCCGGAAGCGGCCCGGGATCTGATCCTGGTGGGTGCCAGCCTCTCCATCATGCTCAATCCGCTGGTGTTCAACGCCGTCGAGCGCTATCTGGAGAAACACCCGGATGCCGACAACACCCAGGCGCTGGCCGAGTGCAAGTGCCCGGCCGTCGAGATGAAGGAGCACACTGTGCTGGTGGGCTTTGGCCGGGTCGGCCGCCTGCTGGTGGAAGGGCTGCAAGCCGCAGAGCGGCCGCTGGTGGTGATAGAGCAGGATCCGCACCGGCTGGAGAGCCTGCACCAGGCCGGGATCCCTCATATCAATGGCAACGTGGCAAGCGATGAGGTGCTGTGTCGCGCCGCCATCGCCGATGCCAGCTGGCTGCTGGTGGCCATCCCCAACAGCTTCGAGGCCGGCGAGGCCATCGCCCAGGCCAGGCTGATCAATCCGGCCATCCGGGTCATAGCCCGCGCCCACAGCGATGACGAAGTCAACTTCCTCACCCGGCAGGGGGCAGACAAGGTGATCATGGGGGAGCGGGAGATAGCGCTCGGCATGCTGGCCGAAACCACGGGCTGAACGCCATTGGCACGGAGCAAACCGACAGAGAGGGGCCCCAGGCCCCTTTCGTTTGGGCCGCGCGCAGCGGCCAGCCCCTGCCATAGTGGTGCAATATCGCCGACATGGCACACTTTGGGTCCCTGCGTCAGCCCCCCAGCCGGGGCACAATGGCCAGGGCACGGCAACCAGACTGCCACTCCCCTTCTCATCAGCACAAAGCGCTGACCAGCCCGGCCCAACCCCCCGGGTAAACAGCAGATCCTGCAGTGACCCCCACCGGATGGGGCAGCCAGCCCGCCAGATGGGCAGATCCGGCGTGCACTCCCCTGACTAGACTGGGCAGGTCGTCTTATGACACCCACTTATGCCATTCATCTGTCACGCTACCCGGAAGGATCCGATATGAAACCCTTGCTGACCGCCCTCTTGCTCCCCCTGCTGCCCCTCGCCGTGCAGGCCGCCGACCCAGTCTGGATCACGGTCGGAGCCGACAGCGGCGTCGAACTCAAGCAGGTCAAGGCCAAGCTGGCCCCCCTGTTCAGTGCCAGCGGCGCCCCCGTCCAGCTGGCTCAGGTCGAGGCGAGCGAGCTCGGCACCCTCTCCCACCTGATGCACGAAGGCCATCAGCGCTGCGGCGGCTATGTGGTGCACAGCACCCTGGCCGACGCCCTGCAGAGCATGGCCCAGCCCCTCACCCAGAACCTGTTCAGCGCACCGCCGCTGACCCAGGGCGGCAGCGTCAACCGACTGCTGCCCTATCTGGATCAGGGCAACATAGTCGGCACCATCAGCAAGCTCGCCAGCTGGCGCAACCGCTACTACACCACCACCACAGGGGTGCAATCCGCCGACTGGGTGGCCAGCCAGTGGCAGAGCCTGAGCGCAACCCTGCCCTGGGCCAGCGTCAGCCGGGTCAAGCACAGCGGCTACCCGCAGCAATCCGTGGTGCTGACCCTCAAGGGCAGCCGCTATCCGGATGAGGTGGTGGTGATCGGCGGTCATCTCGACTCCACCGCAGGCTCGGCTCCCAACAGCCGCACCCTGGCCCCCGGCGCCGACGATGACGCCTCCGGCATCGCCACCCTGACCGAGGTGCTGAGGGTCATCGCCGAGCAGGGGCGCCAACCGGAACGCACCCTGCAATTTATCGGCTATGCGGCGGAAGAGGTGGGCCTGCGCGGCTCCAAGGACATCGCCAGTCGCTACAAGGCGGCCAACACCAGGGTGCTGGCCGCGTTGCAGCTGGACATGACCAACTATCAGGGATCGGCGGAAGACATCGTCTTCATGACCGACTACACGGACCAGGGACTGACCGGCTATCTCGCCCAGTTGCTCGATGCCTACCTGCCGCAGATAAGCTATGGCTATGACAGCTGCGGCTACGGCTGCTCGGATCACGCCTCCTGGCACAATCAGGGCTATCCCGCCGCCATGCCGTTCGAGTCGCGCTTCAACGACTACAACCCCAACATCCACACGGCGCAGGATACCCTGTCAAATTCGGACGCCTCCGCCGGTCATGCCCTCAAGTTCGCCCAGCTGGCCACCAGCTTCGCCATCGAGATGGGCAAGATCAACTGAGCCAGATGCCGTTGAAAACAGGATAAAAAGAGAGGGAGGCTTGGCCTCCCTCTCTTTTAACGTCTCCCGTTCAGTGCGGCCCGTGTTGCCAGCCGTGCAGACTGTCCTGGCGCAGCTGCCGCCAGGCGTCACGGGAGAGGCCGGGTTCGCTGGCCGCCAGCATCTGCTGCAATTCGACAAGCTCAAGGGCGCTGGCAGCCCGCGGGGCAGGATCGTCCGGCCAGCAGGCGGCAGGCAGGGCCTGCACGGCCAGCAGGGCGAGGGAGAGTATCAACAGATAGGGCGTCATCCTGGGGCTCTCATGTTCCGTCACCGGGTCTATTCTTGTCGGGACTGATGACGGCTTGATGACAGGGCGGGATCGTCATTTTACAACATCTGACGAGGCAGGCCGGCGCCTGGATACATATGGCAACATTTATGCCAAATCTGCGCGGACCAGTTAATTTATGCCCTAAAAAGTAGCCGGGAGGAAAACGTTATCCCTGAAAAGAAAACGTTATCTGGTCAAAACGTTGTTTCTGGATCATAAAAAGTATCCAAAAACTGGTGTATATTGCACGGCGGAAACTCCTTAACCATGAAGACTGACATGAAAAAGACCAAAATCGTCTGCACCATCGGTCCCAAGACCGAATCCAAAGAAATGCTGGCTAAAATGCTGGATGCCGGCATGAACGTCATGCGCCTGAACTTCTCCCACGGCGACTACGCCGAGCACGGCGGTCGTATCAACAACCTGCGCGCTGTCATGGCCGAAACCGGCAAGCACGCAGCTATCCTGCTTGACACCAAGGGTCCGGAAATCCGTACCATCAAGCTGGAAGGCGGCAACGACGTTGCCCTGGTCGCTGGCCAGACCTTCACCTTCACCACCGACCAGACTGTTGTTGGCAACAAAGACAAAGTGGCCGTGACCTATGCCGGTTTCGCCAACGACCTGCGCGTCGGCAACCGCATCCTGGTGGATGACGGCCTGATCGGCCTGGACGTGATCGAAATCACCGAGCGTGAAGTTGTCTGTAAAGTGCTGAACAACGGTGATCTGGGCGAGAACAAGGGCATCAACCTGCCGGGCGTCTCCATCAAGCTGCCGGCCCTGGCCGAGAAAGACAAGCGCGACCTCATCTTCGGTTGCGAGCAAGGCGTTGATTTCGTTGCTGCCTCCTTCATTCGCAAGAAAGAAGACGTGCTGGAAATCCGTGAGCACCTGAAGGCCCACGGTGGCGAGAACATCCAGATCATCTCCAAGATCGAAAACCAGGAAGGCCTGGACAACTTCGACGAGATCCTGGCTGTCTCTGACGGCATCATGGTTGCACGTGGCGACATGGGCGTGGAAATTCCGGTTGAAGAAGTGATCTTCGCCCAGAAGATGATCATCACCAAGTGCAACAAGGCACGTAAAGTGGTTATCACCGCCACCCAGATGCTGGATTCCATGATCAAGAACCCGCGTCCGACCCGCGCCGAAGCCGGCGACGTGGCCAACGCCATCCTGGATGGTACCGACGCAGTCATGCTGTCCGGTGAATCCGCTAAGGGCAAGTACCCGCTGGAAGCCGTGACCATCATGGCCACCATCTGCGAGCGTACCGATGCCGTGATGCCGTCCAACCTGTCTGCTGCCAACGACAGCAACAAGCTGCGCATCACCGAAGCCGTCTGTAAAGGCGCGGTCGAGACCTCCGAGAAGCTGGATGCCCCGCTGATCGTGGTTGCCACCGAAGGCGGCAAGTCTGCCAAGGCCATTCGCAAGTACTTCCCGCAAGCCTGGATCCTGGCCATCACCACCAACAAGAAGACAGCTGCCCAGCTGGTTCTGACCAAGGGTGTGATTGCTCACGTGGTTGACAGCATCGCCTCCACCGACGATTTCTATCGCATCGGTAAAGAAGCGGCGCTGGCCAGCGGCATGGGTCTGAAGGGTGACGTGGTTGTCATGGTCTCCGGTGCCCTGGTACCGAGCGGCACCACCAACACCGCCTCCGTTCACGTACTCTAATCCGTACCGAACCGATGAAACGGCGCCTGCGGGCGCCGTTTTTTTTATCTGCCCCCCTGCTTCCCGTTCAAGCCCGGTGTTAGAATCCACGCGGATTCAATCCAAGTGGGAAATTTCCCAACTATCGCGTAATAACCCGGAAGTTTTATGCTCTCAACACGCTTCAAAAGAGCCTCGGCCACCCTGTTGCCGCTGCTCTGCTTATTCATCAGCCTCTGCGTACCGCAAGCCATGGCGCAGGACGTGCCCCAAAGAGCCAGCGTACAGCGCGCGCTCGATGCCCTCGGCAAGTCAGACACCCTCACCGTCAGCCAGCAGGCCGACCAGAAGCTCCTGACCGAGACCCTCAGCCTGCTCGACAGCATCGAGAAGGAGCACGCCAAGGCCAGGAGCCAAACCCAGCGCCTTCGCTCCCTGCCGGGTGAACTCAGGGACATCAGCGCCAAACTCGATGCCCTGACCCAGAACAAGAGCGCCGAGCAGATCAAGAGCGAGTACGCCAGCATGAGCCTGGCGGAACTGGACAGCCGCCAGCCTGAAGTGCTGGCCAACATGCAGGATGCCCAGGAAACCCTCGGCACCATAGGCAGCCAGCTCACCAGTCTGCAAACCCTGCCGGAGCGGGCCCAGACCAACATGAGCCGCGCCTATCAGCGCAGCCAGGAGATCCGCACCCGCCTCAACGTCGGTGACAGCGTCAGCAGTGCCGAGAAGATGAAGCTGGGCGCCGAGCTGGCCTTGCTGGAGCTGCAACTGGCCAACCTGCAACAACAGCTGGATAACCGCACCAGCATGCAGGATCTGGCGGTCAAGCAACGGGACTACCAGAACGCCCGCCTCGCCAACGAGGAGCAGAAGCTGCAACTGCTGCAGGAGCAGAGCAGTGCCAAACGTCTGGGCGATACCGAAAAAACTGCCGAGCAGACAGGTGAACTGGTCGCCATCGACGATAACCCGCTGGTACAAAAAGAGCAGGAACTCAACCATCAGCTCAGCCAGCAACTGGTCAGCGCCACCACCAATCTCAACAATCTGGTGCAGAAGAACCTGCAAGCCAAGAGCTGGCTGGAACGCGGCACCCAGACAGAGCGCAACCTGAACGAACAGGTACAGATGCTCAAGGGCAACCTGCTGCTGTCGCGCATCCTCTATCAGCTCTACCAGCAGCTGGAGTCCGCCCCCACCTCTGCGGTCAAGAACCTGGAGGAGCAGATCGCCGACCTGCATCTGGCCCAGTTCGAACTGAGCCAGCAACGTGACCAACTGTTCCAGAAAACCCAGTATCTGGACAACCTGATCGCCAACAGCAGCGAACCTGTCACTGCAGAGGACAAGGCCAACCTCTCCACCCTGCTCGACACCCGCATCAGCCTGCTCGACCAGCTCAACCGTCAGCTCGACAGCCAGCTGACCAACGCCATCAGCCTGCAGCTGACCCAGCAGCAGCTGGCGCGGATCTATGCCTCCATCGAATTTACCCTGCAGCAACACATCTTCTGGGTCAGCAGCAACAAACCCATCGACATGAAGTGGTTCATCAACTGGCCAGCCCAGGCCTACAAGCAAGCCTCGGACTGGGTGCTGAAGCCGGACTGGGACGGCTGGGGCGAGATGCTGCTGCCGGTTTCCCTGCTCGCCTTCCCGCTGCTGCTGGTGGGTGGCCTGCTGATCTGGAAACGCCCGACCCTGGTCAAGCGCCAGCAGAGGATCGCCAAGGATCTGGGACGTTTTCGCCAGGACAGCCAGTGGCACACGCCGCGCGCCCTGCTCTATTCCGTGCTGCAGCGCCTGCCGGGCAGCCTGTTCATACTGGCGGCCGGTCTCTGGCTCACTTACTGCGGCCTGCTCAGCCCCAAACTGATTTTCCAGATCACCCTCAACCTGGCCCTCGGTTATCTGGTGTTCAGCGTCTATCTGGCGGTAATGCGCCCGGGCGGCATTGCCGAATCCCACTTCCGCATGCCGAAGGCCGAGCTGCAGGCCAAACGCACCAGCATGCGCTATCTGTGGCTGCCGCTGCTGCCGCTCATCATGCTCTCGACCAAGGCGGTGGTAGAGCCCTCGTCGCTGGGCAACGATGTTGTCGGTCAGGCGCTGACCCTGCTGCTGCTGGGCCTCACCACCTATCTGGTGTTCCCCATCTCTCGCGCCATTATCAAGGGCGAGGGCAGCATGCAGCAGTCGATCACCGCGGGCGCCCTGGCGCTGGCGCCGGTGGCACTGATGGTGCTGGTCGGTCTGGGCTACTACTACACGGCGCTGAAACTGACCGGCCGTCTGGTGGAGTCCTTCTACCTGCTGATCATCTGGAGCCTGGTCTACCGCACCGCCCTGCGTGGTCTGGAGCTGGCGGCCCGCCGTCTGGCTTACCGCCGTGCAGTGGCCAAGCGTGAGCACAGATCGGTGGAAGACGCGGAAGGTGGCGAGTCCATCGAAGAGCAACCCATGGATCTGGAGGATGTCAGCCAGCAATCCCTGCGCTTGACCCGTACCGTGCTGCTGCTGGTATTCGGTGTCGCCTTCTACTGGCTCTGGTCTGATCTGGTGGCTGTCTTCTCCTACCTCGACAGCATGGTGCTGTGGCACCGCAGTGAAGGGAGCGGCGCCAATGCCGTGCTCTTCCCGATCAGCCTGAGCGACGTGCTGATCGGCTTCCTCCTGCTCGGGGGTGCCTGGTCACTGGCCCGCAACCTGCCCGGTCTGCTGGAGGTGCTGGTGCTCTCCAAGTTGAACCTGGCCCAGGGTACCGCCTACGCCATCACCACCATGCTCAACTATGTGCTGATCGGCTTCGGCTCCCTGACCGCCCTCTCCATGATGGGTGTACAGTGGGACAAGCTGCAGTGGGTAGCGGGTGGTCTGTCGGTCGGTATCGGTTTTGGCATGAAGGAGATCCTCTCCAACTTCGTCTCGGGCATCATCATACTGTTCGAGCGTCCGGTGCGGATCGGCGACACAGTCACCATTGGTCCCTTCTCCGGTACCGTCTCCAGGATACGCATTCGCGCCACCACCCTGACCGACTTCGACCGCAAAGAGGTGATCATCCCCAACCAGCAGCTGATGACAGAGCGGCTGATCAACTGGTCCCTGAGCGATACCGTCACCCGCGTCATAGTGCGGGTCGGGGTCGCCTACGGCTCGGATCTGGAGCTGACTCGCACCCTGCTCAAGCAGGCCGCCGACGACAACAGCCGCGTGTTGAAAGACCCGGCCCCCATCGTCTACTTCCTCACCTTCGGCCCCAGCACCCTGGATCACGAGCTGCGCTTCTTCGTGAGCGAGCTCGGCGATCGCAACCCGGCCGTGGACGAGCTGAACCGCAAGATCGACGCCCTGTTCAAGGCGAACGGCATCGAGATCGCCTTCAACCAGATGGATGTCTACATCAAGAACATGAAGGGCGAAGAGCAGAAGGTGGAGCCCAGCTCCGCCGCCCTGCCGCCGCCGGGCCAGCAGCCCGCCTGATGCAGGACGACAACCAGTACCCAAGGCCCCGTGACGGGGCCTTTTTTATGGTCCTGGCCCGCCCGGCGGAACCGGGTTGGCGGTTTTGTGATGGCGAGGCGAGAACAAGCCGTCACTTATCAGTAACTTGGATAGCGGGTAAAGGGTGATGGCACGACCGCCAGTTCGGCCAAGCCGGGATACACTCAGGTGCCACATCCCCACATTTGCAATCGAGGTGCGCCATGAATTCACCATCCAGTCTGCTCGCTTTTCTCGGCTCCCCCCTGCTCGGGGTCGCCGCCACCTATGCCGATCCGGCCAGCAAGGAGACCGGCGTCTATATCTGCGGGGTCGAGATCCATGACGACGATACGCTGCTGCTCAGCTTTCCCAAGGGGCACCAGCTGGCGGCGGGCGACAAGATCACCCTGCACCTGGACAACCGCACCGGGGTCGATGAGTACGATGCCTCCCTGAGCGTCTATCGCGCCTCCTACAAGGGGCGGGTCGAGCGGGTTTCGCCCGGCAGGGTCCATGTCACCCCGCTGCAGTTCGAGCTCTGGTATGGCAATCGGGTGGTCCATGCCTTTGCCCAGCCGGACTACCAGCATCCGCAAGACGGGCGAGAGGCAGTTCCTCTGCCGATCACCCCGCTCACCGGCTTGCCCGTGCCTGACCTGCGCGAAGTGGAGAACAAGATAGGGGTACTGGTCACCCGGGCCCAGTCACAGCCGCACACCACAGTGCTGGCATTTCTCTCCTCGGATGAGGACGACATCTTCTTCATCACCTTCCCCGAGACCTTCAAATCCCGGCTGCTCAAGCGCGACGGCCGCTGCCATTTCGCCATCGACTCGCGGGCTGTGTTTACCTACACCCGGGCCATCGAGTGGAATTACACCATCATCGCCGCCGATGCCTACCAGATCCCGCAGGATCATCCACTGTTCGAGCCCATTCGCGCCGCATTCGTGCAGAAAAATCCGTGGGAAGTGGGCTTCTTCAGCCACCCGCAGGTGGAGCTCTATCACCTGAAGGCCCATCAGGTGGTGTGCCCGGGCCGGGCAAAAGAGTAAGCAAAACCCCGGAGGATGGAGATAAGATTGGCCTGCCGTTACCCATGACAAGGAGTAGAGATCAGATGCAGCAGGTCGTTTATGTGGCGAGCCCCGCCAGCCAGCAGATCCATGTGTTTGCCCTGGCCGAGAGCGGGGAGCTCGCGCTATTGCAGGTGGTCGATACCCCGGGCCAGGTCCAGCCGCTGGTGACAAGCCCGGATGGACGCTGGCTTCATGCCGCCGTGCGGCCCGATTTTGCGGTCATCAGCTACTGGATTGGCATGGATGGCCGGCTCAGCGAACAGGGCTCGGCGCCGCTGGCGGGCAGTGCCTCCCACACCGCCATCACGGCCGACGGCCGCTTCCTGCTGGCGGCTTCCTACGCCTTCAACCATGTCACCGTCTCCCCCATCGATGCCGCAGGCCTGGTGCAGGCCCCGCACCAGCATATGGATCCGCTGATGACGGCTCACTCGGTCACCCTGCTGGCGGACGAGCAGGGCAGGCAGGAGGCGCTGGTTGCCTGCCTCACGGAAGATGCCATCCGCCGCTTCACCCTGAACGACGAGGGGCGGCTGGCGCCCCATCCGCTGGGAGATCTGCAGACCGCCAGCGGCGCCGGGCCAAGGCACCTGGCGCTGCACCCCGTCAATGGTGATATCTACTGCCTGAACGAGCTAGATTGCACCATCAACCGCTATCACAGGCAGGCCGATGGCCATATCCATCTGCAACAGAGTCTGGACATGCTGCCCGCGGGGTATCAGGGAGAGCGTTGGGGGGCGGATCTGCATGTCACGCCGGATGGCCGTTTTCTCTACAGCTGCGAGCGGGCCAGCAGCCTGCTGACCCTGTTTGGCATAGCGGAGCGGGATGGCAGCCTGACCCCGCTGGCCCACTTCCCGACCGAGACAATGCCGCGCGGTTTTGCCATCGATCACAGCGGCCGCTATCTGCTGGCAGCCGGGCAAGCCTCCCACCAGCTCGCCGTGCACCGCATAGACCCGGGCAGCGGCGAGCTGACGCTGCTCGCGCGCCATCCGGTGGGCGACGGGGCCATGTGGGTGCGGGTGCTGGCCTTGTCCGAGTGACGCCGAAAAACCGGTCCAAATGAGTGAGGCCACCCTGGGGTGGCCTCACTATGTGACTGACAGCAATCCTTTGCTTAGTCCTTGGCGCTCTCCATGGCACCCTCTTCGGAGCTGGCAGGCAGGATCAGGTTGAGCAGTATGGCGGCAACCGATGCCAGGCCGACACCGGCCAGGGCGAAGTCACCTATCTTCATCTCCAGCGCGCCGACGCCGACCGTCAGGGTCACGGCCACGATGGCGATGTTGCGGGCCAGCCCCAGATCCACCTTGGACTCCACCAGCGTCTTGAGACCGATGGCGGCGATGGATCCGAACAGCAGCAGCATGATGCCGCCCATCACCGGCATGGGGATGGAGGTGAGCAGGGCGTTGAACTTGCCGAAGAAGGCCAGAATGATGGCGAACACCGCGGCCCAGGTCATGGTGACAGGGTTGAAGTTGCGGGTGATCATCACTGCGCCGGTCACTTCGGCGTAGGTGGTCACGGGTGGGCCACCGATGAAACCGGCGAAGCAGACGCCGATACCGTCACCGGCCAGGGTGCGGTGCAGACCCGGATTCTTGGTGTAGTCCTGCCCGGTCACACCACCGATGGCGAGCACGCCGCCTATGTGTTCGATACAGGGGGCTATGGCCACCGGCAGCATGAACAGGGCGGCAGCCCAGTTGATCTCCGGCGTTTCGAAGTGAGGCAGCGCCAGCCAGGGGGTGTTGACCAGACCGTCGAAGTTCACCTGGCCCATCAGCACGGCAGAGACATAACCGGCGATGACACCGCACAGTATGGGGATCAGCTTGATCCAGCCCTTGCAGAACACGGCCGCAATCAGGGTCACCGCCAGCGAGATGCCAGCCAGCGTCAGTGCAGTCCCAGCAGGCACCACCTGCTCACCACCGGCACGGCCCATCGCCATGTTGCAGGCAACCTGAGCGACCGACAGGCCGATCACCATGATCACTGGGCCAATCACCACGGGCGGCAGCAACTTGTGCACAAAGCCCATGCCCCGCACGCGAATGAGTGCGGCCAGGATGAAGTACATGAAACCGGCGGCAAACAGGCCAAACATGGTGGACGGCAGTCCCCATGTCTGGGTGGCGTAGATGATGGGGGCGATGAAGGCAAAGCTGGAACCGAGGAAAATCGGGACCTGGCGGCGAGTGCAGAGCTGGAACAACAGGGTGCCCACACCGGCGCCAAGCAGGGCCATGGAGGGGTTCAGTCCGGTGAGCAGGGGCACCAGAACCATGGCACCGAAGGCGACAAACAGGATTTGCAGCCCGGCGACACTTTGCTTGACTAAGGAAAACATGGATGTCCTTAATTTTTTGATAACTGACAGGGATATTTGACACTTTTCAGTTATCACAAGACGCTTTCAAGGCGTGAAATGGGCCAGTTGGCGTCATTCGTTACCTTTTACTGCTTGGGGAGGGCATGAAACTGGCTTTTTAGGCGGGATTCGTTGCTACAAGCATCGAGTATGCGATTTTACGCACTTTTATGGCGGACGCCAATCGTTTTTCTGGTGGACTTTATTGATAAGGCTTTCAGCTGGGCGATGTTTTGAGCACCAACCTGATACCTGCACCGCAACTGCCCCCGGAATGACAAAGGCAACAATTTGATGCGACCAACATCGGATGATGGTCAAACGAAAAAGGGGGTGGCCGACGGCCACCCCCTTTTCATCTCACGCTTTCGGCCGTCATACCCGGCGATAAGGCAGGTAGAGCGGCTCCCACATGTGGCTCAGGATATGCTGCTGCAGATCCTGCCCGATCAGCGGATGGGAGGGATCCTTGCGCACTATGTCTTTGAGCACGGCAGTCGCCACGTGCACCGAGATGTTGCGCAGCTCGCGAATGCGCGGATAGACGGAGCCTTGTGCCAGATCCACCTCGTTCACGCACTCGGCCAGCGCAAAAGCGGCCGTGGTGAAGATATCCGGGCTGATCTCGCTCAGCTGGCTGACGATGGCCGCCAGCCCCACACCTGGGAAGATGAAGACGTTGTTGCCCTGGCCTATGCGGTAATCCTTGCCCTCATAGTGCACGTCCTTGAACGGGCTGCCGGTGGCGACTATGGCCTTGCCCTGACTCCAGCGGTAGATGTCTTCCGGCAGCGCTTCGCAGTTGGCAGTCGGGTTGGAGAGCGGGAACACCATGGGGCGGGCACAGTGCTTTTGCATCAGTTGCACGTGCTCCTCCTTGAAGGCGCCGCCGGAACCGCTGGTGCCGAGCAGCACTGTGATGGGCACATGGCGCAGCACGTCGGTCAGGTTGGCCCTGCCGGGCACTTCGGTATCCCAGCCCGCCAGCAGCAGACCCGGTTTGGCGTAACGGCGCTTGTACTCGTCGAGCCCCTCGCGGTTGTCACATACCAGCCCTTGGGTATCCAGGATATAGATGCGATCCCGGGCCGCCTGCGGATCCAGTCCCTCGCGGATCATGCCGGCACAGATCTGATCCGCAACCCCTACCCCGCCGGCGCCGGCGCCATAGACCAGGTAGTTCTGCTGGCCCAGGGTCTCCCCCTTGACCTTGACCGCCCCTATGATGCCGGCCAGTACCACGGCCCCCGTGCCCTGAATGTCATCGTTGAACGACGGCAGGGACTGCTGGTAGCGGGAGAGATTGTTGAAGGCGTTGGACTTGCTGAAGTCTTCCCACTGCAGCACGGCGTTCGGGAAGTGGCGCTTGACCCCGGCCACGAACTTGTCGATGAAGTCGTCGTACTCCTTGCCACGGATGCGCTTGTGAGGCTGACCCAGATACATGGGGTCGTCCAGCAGGGCCTGATTGTCGGTGCCCACATCCAGTGCTATGGGCAGGCAGCAGGCAGGGTGAATACCGGCCGCCAGAGTATAGAGAGAGAGCTTGCCGATGGGGATCCCCATGCCGCCCACCCCCTGATCACCTATTCCCAGGATGCCCTGGCTGTCGGTCACCACGATAATGCGCACCGATTTTGCGTCCAGCTGGCGGGCCAGGGAGCCCATGTCCTCGACGTTTTTCGGGGTGATATAGAGGCCGCGCGCCTTCTGGTAGCGGTGGCTGAACTCCTGGCACGCCTTGCCGACGGTCGGGGTATAGATGATGGGGGTCATCTCCTCCACGTGGCGTGACAGCAGGGCATAGAACAGAGTCTCGTTGCGATCCTGCAGGGCGCGCAGGTTCTGGTACTTTTCGATGTCGCTGCAGGCGCTCAAAAAGCCCTGATAGACCCGCTCCAGCTGGGCCTCAAAAGTCTGAACCCGGGGAGGCAACAGGCCGTCGAGCTCGAAGTCGGCGCGCTCCTGTTCGGTGAAGGCGGTGCCCTTGTTGAGATTGCGATCGTTGAGCAGATCGGTGCCAGTCAGTGCAACGGGGCGAAAATCCTGTCCCTGTGCATCTTTCCACAGCAGATATTGTCCGGTAGCCATAGTCGTTCTCTTTGATTTACGTGAAATTGCCGTTCGGCAGGAGAGCAAGACTCATAATGAAATCAATCATATGACGTTTGGTTGTTTAGTTTTGTGAGCTTGGGCATACCCTGCGGCCAAAAAACGCGCCAAACCGGTTTATGGCCTCATACCGGCCACGCACAGCCTAAATCGGCCAACTATGCTGAACAACAGGCCACCAGCAGGATGAGTTTCCTCAGGGGCGGGAGAGAACACATGAGTGATATCCTGATCGTCGATGACATGGCGTCCAACCGCTACATATTGCGCTGCCTGCTGGAAGAGGCGGGTTATCAGGTGCGCGAGGCGACCGACGGCCAGCAGGCGCTGGATGCCGCTACCCGGTTTCCTCCCGCACTGGTGTTGATGGACATCAACATGCCGGTGATGGATGGCTATGAAGCGTGCCGCCGCATCAAGCAGTTGCCGGGCCAGTGGTGCCTGCCCGTCCTCTTCATCAGTGCCAACAACGAGATCAGCGCCCTCGAGCAGGCCTTTCAGGCCGGCGGCTGCGACTATGTCTCCAAGCCGTTTCACCAGCTAGAGGTGCTGGCCCGGGTGCAAAACCAGCTGCGCCTCAAGGATCTGAGCCGCCAGCAGGCCAAGGTTCAGCTCTACCAGAGCCTGTTCCAGCTCACGGCCGGGATTGCCCACGAGATCAACACCCCGGTCGGCATCGGCATCACGGCCTCCAGCCTGATCCACGGCGCGGGCGATCTGCTGGCGAACGCGGTGCAAAACGGCATGCTGGGCCAGCGCCTGCTCCACCAGCAGCTCACCGACATCAAGGAGGGCACAGAGCTGGTCGAATCCAGCCTGCGCCGGGTCGCCCTGCTGATCACCCGCTTCAAGGAGCTGACCCGGGATCAGCACGAGCCGCCGGCCCTCCCCTTCCCGGTGCAAAAAAGCCTGCGCAAGCTGCTGCAGGCCTTCTCGCCCGAGTTTCTCATCGCCAGAGTCAATGCGGATGTCGGGGGCGAAGAGGTGACCCTGACCGCCCCCGAGCCGCTGTTTCTCGATCTGGTGCAGGAGCTCATCAAGAACAGCATGGATCACGCCTTCAAGGGGCCGGGGCAACACAGCTTCGGCCTCAACATAGCGCAAAGCGGCAACGAGCTGCTGCTGACCTACAGAGACTCGGGCCCCGGCATGACGGCCGAGCAGTTGCCCCGTCTGTTCGAACCCTTCTTCACCACCCAGCGCGGCAACACCAACCACTGCGGCCTGAGCGCCTGCCGCATCCACAACCTGGTGGAGAACAACCTGCACGGCCAGCTGACCGTGACCAGCCCTCCTGGCCAAGGGCTGACATACCAGATCCGGCTCCCCCTGCAGCCGCCCCTGTAAAGAGGCTGGCGCTGACGAGTGCAATGACAAACAGACAATAAAAAGGGACGCCACAGCGCCCCTTCTCTTTCATCGTTGAATCACTGCCAGCCTCAGTCGGGCTTGCCTGCCTTGGGCTGGTCGAGCTGGTGCTTCACCTCTTCATACCAGAGATCGTGGTGCTCCTTGGCCCAGGTCTCGTCCACCTCGCCGCTGATCATCCCCTCCAGCGCCCCTTCCAGCTGGAACAGGCCCATGTAGATATGGAAGATGAAGCCGCAGATGAGGATCAGCGCCCCGACGATATGGATGAAGCTGGCCCACTCCATCTGGCGGCGCAGCTGGCCGAAGATGGGGAAGTCCAGAAACAGCCCGGTCGCCACCACTATGCCGCCAAACCAGATCAGCAGCCAGAAAATGGCCTTCTCGCCGCCGTTGGAGAAGCCCGCCGAGGGGTGGCTGCCCTTGTGGGGGCCCAGCATGCCGCCCGCCTTCATGAACCAGCGCACATCCACCATGTTGACTATGTTGTGGCGAAACCACTTGATGAGCACGCCGAGCAAACAGAGGAAGAAGAGCGGCCCCACGTAGTTGTGGAACTCCTTGGCGAACCAGATCCAGTTCTCCCACACCCCCATGCTCACCACCGGCTTGATGAAATGCTTGCCGTAGATGATGGCCAGCCCTGAGCCGGAAAGGGTCAGGAACATGCCCGCCGTGGTCCAGTGCAGCGCCCTATCCAGCCGGCTCCAGCGTTTGAGCTTGCGCCCGGTGCGTGGCTTGGAGAGCTTGGTCGGCCCCACAGCCCAGTACATCAGGCCGCACATAGCCAGGGAGCCGAAGATGGCGATGGCACCGAGCGGTGACACCCACTTGGTCTTCACCTCGAACCAGAGCTGGCCCGGCACCGAGATCAGCACCCCGTGCTCCGGCGAGCGGGAGGTGGTCACCCCCTCCTGCCCATCCTTCACCGCCCGCCAGTAGTCGGCGCCGGCAAAACCGACCGCCTCCTTCTCGGCGTCGGCGAAGCTGGCAGTGCTCACCAGCAGCAGGGCGGCAAACAGGGCCATTAGCCAGGTTTTCATGCCGCCCCTCCCTTGCCCGCCTTGCTGGCGTCATGGAACAGCTCTTCACCGCTGCCCCAACCCGCTTCCTTGGCGCCGCGATAGGCGACCCGCTCGCGGAAGATGTCGGAGATGACCTGCGCATCCCCCGCCAGCAGCGCCTTGGTGGAGCAGAGCTCGGCACACATGGGCAGCTTGCCCTCGGCGATGCGGTTGGCACCGTACTTCTGGCGCTCCGCCTCGCTGTGATCTTCTTCCGGGCCGCCGGCGCAGAAGGTGCACTTGTCCATCTTGCCCCGATCGCCGAAGGCGGCAGTTTTCGGGAACTGGGGCGCCCCGAACGGGCAGGCGAACAAGCAGTAGCCGCAGCCGATGCAGAGATCCTTGTTGTGCAGCACTATGCCGTCGTCCGTGTGATAGAAGCAGTCCGCCGGGCAGACCGCCATGCAGGGAGCGTCGGTGCAGTGCATGCAGGCGACCGAGATGGAGGTCTCCCCCGGCAGGCCGTCGTTGAGGGTCACCACCCGGCGCCGCTGTATGCCCCACTCCAGGGCATCGTCGTTCTCGTTCTTGCACGCCGTCACACAGCCGTTGCACTCGATGCAGCGCTTGGTGTCACACATGAATTTCATTCTGGCCATGAGATCAGGCTCCTACTTTGCGAAAGCGGCACAGGGTGACCTTGGTCTCCTGCATCTGGGTGACTGGGTCATAACCATAGGTGGTGACTATGTTGACCGACTCCCCCAGCACATAAGGGTCAGACCCTTCCGGATATTTGGATCTCAGATCCTGGCCCTCGAAGTGGCCGCCGAAGTGGAACGGCATAAAGGCCAGCCCCGGTTTGACCCTTGGGGTCACCAACGCCTTGACCAGCACCCGGCCCCCTTCCGGCCCCTCGACCCACACATCCTGACCGTCGCGCACGCCGACGTCGTTGGCATCCGCCGGGTTCATCTCGACGAACATCTCCTGCTGCAACTCCGCCAGCCAGGGGTTGGAGCGGGTCTCATCGCCGCCTCCCTCGTACTCCACCAGACGGCCGGAGGTGAGTATGATGGGGAACTCCTTGCTGACGTCCTTCTCCTGAATGGAGGCGTACTGGGTCGGCAGGCGCCACAGGCTCTTGGAGTCAGACCAGGTGGCGTAGTCGGCCAAGAGATCCCGGCGCGGGGTGTAGAGCGGCTCGCGGTGTTTGGGCACCTGATCCGGGAAGGTCCACACCACGCAGCGCGCCTTGGCGTTGCCATAGGGCACGAAGCCGTGCTTGATGGCGACCCGCTGGATACCGCCAGAAAGGTCGGTCTTCCAGTTCTTGCCCTCGGCCTCCTTCTTCTCGGCCTCGGTCAGCTCATCCCACCAGCCGAGCTGTTTCATCAGATCGGCGGTGATCTCGGGATAGCCATCTTCCACCTCGCTCCCCTTCGGCCAGGAGTCTTCGGCGAGCAGCGAGACGCCCTGATACTCGATGCCGAAACGGGCGCGGAAACCGCCGCCCCCCTCGGAGACCGGAATGCTGGTGTCGTAGAGGATGTGGCTGCCTGGGTGTTTCATCTCAGGGGTGCCCCAGCAGGGCCAGGGCAGACCATAGATCTCGCCGCTCACCGGGCCCCCTTCGGCCTTGAGGTTGGTCTTGTGGAAGGTGTGCCAGTTCTGCTGGTGTGCCTTGAGCCGCTCCGGGCTCTGGCCTGTGTAGCCCACGCTCCACATGCCGCGGTTGTACTCGCGGGTGATGTCTTCCAAGAGCGGCTCGTTGTTCTCCACCTTGATGTGCTTGAACAGCTCATCGGCGAAGCCCAGCTTCTTGCTCAGCAGATACATGATCTCGTGGTCGACCCTGGATTCGAACAGGGGCTCGACCACCTTGTCGCGCCACTGCATGGAGCGGTTGGTGGCGGTGACGGAGCCATAGGTCTCGAACTGGGTGGTGGCCGGCAGCAAGTAGACGCCGTCGGTGCGATCGTTCATGACGGCGGCGACTGTGGGGTACGGGTCGACAATCACCATGATGTCGAGCTTTTGCATCGCCTTCTTCATCTCGGGGCCGCGGGTCTGGGAGTTGACCGCATGGCCCCAGTAGAACATGGCGCGAATGTTGGAGCCCTGCTCGATGAGATCGGCGTTCTCCAGCACACCGTCCACCCAGCGGGAGACAGGAATGCCGTTGTTCTGCATCGGCAGCTTGCCGTTGTAGGCCTTGTTGTCAAAACGCGCCTTGATCCACTCGTAATCCACATCCCACACCCGGGCCCAGTGTTTCCAGGAGCCCTCTTCCAGCCCGTAGTAGCCGGGCAGGGAGTCGGAGGTGACGCCAAAATCGGTGGCGCCCTGCACGTTGTCGTGACCGCGGAAGATGTTGGTGCCCGCCCCGCTCTTGCCCACGTTGCCGAGGGCCAGTTCGAGGATGCAGTAAGCACGGGTGTTGTTGTTGCCCGTGGTGTGCTGGGTTCCGCCCATGCACCAGACCACGCAGCCGGGGCGGTTGTCGGCCAGCAGCTTGGCGGCGCCATGAACCTGCTGTTCGTTGAGGCCGGTCACCCGCTCCACTTCGGCCGGAGTCCAGCGCGCCACCTCTTTTTGCACCTCGTCCATGCCGTAGACACGGGTGCGGATGAACTCCTTGTCTTCCCAGCCGTTCTTGAAGATGTGCCAGAGCATGCCCCAGATAAAGGCGACGTCTGTGCCCGGACGCAGGGAGAGGTACATGTCCGCCTTGGCGGCGGTGCGGGTGCGGCGCGGGTCGACCACCAGGATCTTGCAGCCGTTGCGCTCTTTCGCCAGCAGTATGTGCTGCATGGCGACCGGGTGGGCCTCCGCCGGGTTGGAGCCGATAAACATGATCGACTTGCTGTTGTGCATGTCGTTCAGGCTGTTGGTCATGGCGCCATAGCCCCAGGTGTTGGCTACCCCGGCGACCGTGGTGGAGTGGCAGATGCGCGCCTGGTGATCCACGTTGTTGGTGCCCCACAGGGACGCCATCTTGCGAAACAGGTAGGCCTGCTCGTTGGAGTGCTTGGCGGAGCCGAGCCAGTAGACACTGTCGGGGCCGGACTCCTTGCGAAGGCGCAACACCTCGTTGCCCACCTCTTCGATGGCCTGCTCCCAGCTCAGACGCTGCCACTTGCCGCCCACCAGCTTCATCGGGTACTTGAGGCGACGCTCGCCGTGGCCGTGCTCACGCAGGGCCGCCCCCTTGGCGCAGTGACCGCCGAGGTTGAAGGGGTGATCAAACGCCGGCTCCTGACCGGTCCAGACGCCGTTTTGCACCTCGGCGTAAACGCCGCAACCCACAGAACAGTGGGAGCAGATGGTGCGCTTCACCTCGACCGGCACCTCGGCCGCCACGGTTTTGGCCTCGGCCCGTTGCATCATGGCGGGGGCCAGCCAACCGGCGGCAACGGCGCCGCCGGCCACCAGACTTGAGTTGACCATAAAGGCGCGGCGGGTCAGCCCCTGGCCGCGAGCGGCCGCATTGCCTTGCTCGCTCGCGTTGACCGGCTCGGCTCGTTTTGTCAGTTTCATGAGTTCTCCTTCACTGAGCCGGCTCAGTCGGTGCCGCGCAGGGTGCGATAAAAGTCGTGAACATGGGGTGTCTCCCGATAGCCCTTGTCGGGCTGGGTATCGTGGGTCAGCGCCTCCTTGCTCACCACCCGACCGGTGGCACCGGCCAGCACGCCTATGGTGGCGACCACGCCCACCCCCTTGATCAGATTGCGTCGGGACGGGTCTTTCAGCTTTTCATCGCTCATCTTTCTGTGACCTCTGTTTTTGTTATGGCCAGCCGCACTGTGCCGGCTTCGCTATGAGTGAGTGGGTGCCGCGTCATGGCAGCGTCACCACAGGGGTACCAAAGGGCAGGCGCAGATCCTGCTCCAGTTTGAAAAAGTCTTCGGCAAGCGCCCCGACCGCCCGGTAGAAGCTGCCCCCCTTCGCCTCTTGCTGATCGCGGCAGCAGGCAAGCACCCAGGGGGCCAGATGCCGTTCATAGAAGCGGTTGCGCTCGGGGTGCTGCTCGGCAATCAATACCGCCATCACCTCGCACAGAGCGGCCAGGTGGTCCTCGGGTTCGCACACCCCGCTCTGGCGCTCGAAACCCAGGGATTGCAGATCGGCCCGCAGCACCGCCAGCGGCAGCTCCATCAGAGAGCCGGTGAGATACCAGGAGGCAAACGGCACTATCTCGCCGCGCCCCAGGCCGATAAAGAGATCCTGATACTCCTCGGCGAGTTCGCTTTCGCGGTGGCTGCTGGCGGCCAGTTGCACCAGCCCCAGCCCTCTGGCAAAGGGGCCCGGCATGGCCTGCAAGCCTTGCAACCAGGCGAGTTGCTCGCCTCGGGGAGCGGCGCGCCACAGGCTCGCCAGCAGGGCATACATGTCGGCGCTGCTCTGTTCCAGATCTGTCATGGTCAGTTCGCCTGCATTCAGTGCGGTATGGCTATTCGGTTGTTCACTCATCACAGGCCCCTCATATCTTGAGCTGGGCGGCAGGATCCGCCGCCAGCGCCGTAAACACATCCTTGACCCGGCAATCCTCACACATCAGCAACCGCGCGGCGGCTTCATTCTGGAAGTGGGAGTGACCGGCCAGCTTTTGCTGGATGCGACGAATGAGGGAAGCTGGCGCAAACGGCTTGGAGCAGCGAATGCAGCAGGCGGCCTCCTCGGCTTTGAGGCTCTGCACGGCGCGGCGCACCTCGGGCACAGGCTGCAGGCGGGGTGCAAGGACGATGGCCTGCTCGGGGCAGGCTTTTTCGCACATGCCGCACTGGATGCAGTCCTGCTCGATAAAGTTGAGGCCGGGCGTGTGGCCCACCGCATGCAGGGCGCGGGTCGGGCAGACAGCCACGCAGCCCATGCAGAGGGTGCAGTCCGATTCCTTGAGCACCACGGCGCCGTAAGGGGCGCCGTGGGGCACAGCCAGCGGCTCGTGGTTGCCCCCGTTGGCCTGCCAGAGGGCATCGAAGGCGGCAAACAGGGTCTCCCGCTTCTCCCCTTTGAGCGGTTTGTCGAACAACGCAGTGCCAGGGTGTTCACTGGCACGCTCCATGGCGCTCAGGGAGTGGAGCGCCACCCGGTCCGCCGATAAACCGGCCCCCACCAGCAGTACGGCGGCGCTGGCCAGCTCCCGCTCCAGCAGGGCCCGCACGCTGGCGGGGGCGTCCTCGCCAAGCACTATGCGCACCGCGCTGGCACCATAGGCGAGCGCCGCCAACCAGCTCTCAACCCCCAGGCTGGCGCTCTCTTCCACCCAGACCGGCAACCAGTGGGTTGGCAGGGCGGGCAGGCTGGCCTCAAGCCGTGCCCGCTCGTTCTCCCCGGCGATCAGCAGCACAGGGTGGGCGCCGCCCGCCTCCCGATAGCGTTTGAGCAGGCGCAGCAGGTAGTCGCCGCTGGTGCTGGCATCGGGCTGGTGATAGGCAATCGCCCCGGTCGGGCAGGCGGAGGCGCAACTGCCAAAGCCCTGGCAGAGGTGCGGATCTATCTGGATGCGGCCGTTGACGGGCTTGAGCGCATCGGTCGGGCAGACATCGAGGCAGCGGCTGCAACCTGGCACGCCGCGAGCGGTAAAGGCACAGGCCTCGGCGTCGAGGCGAAAATAACGCGGCTTGTCGAAGATGCCGGTCAGGGCGCACAGCTCGGCGAGCTGTGCGGCCAACCCTTCGTCATCAACCAGATGCAGATAGCCGATCGGTGGGCGCTCCAGCGCAAACAGCGGCGTGCGGCCCAGATCGGCCACCAGATCGAAGCGAGGCTCGCCATCAGAAACGGCCTGCTGCGGGAAACCCTGTTGTGGAAAACAAAGCCCCGCCAGATCAACCCGCTCCCCCTGCCCGTTCAGGCCGGTTAGCTGGTACTGACCGAGATAGCCCTTGAGGCTCGGCTCGCGCAGGGTCAGGGCAGCGAGGGATGCGGTGGCGTCGAAGATGGCCTCGAGATCTGCCGCCTCGGCATCGTGGACGGATTCGGTGACCAGCAGGGTAGGCATCACGCCTTGGGGCAGCAGGCTGGCGGCGCGGCGAATGCGATCTTCCGGGCCAACCAGCAACAAGCGGCCCTGGCTCTGGTAGGAGACGGTGGCCGGGATCAGGTTGTCGGTCTTGACCGTGTGGCGCAAGGCGTCGGCGCGGGCTCGCTCATTGCGCCCCGCCACTCCCCCATCGGGGGTCAGGTTTGAGTAATGTTGTTCGATGCTCACATGCACTCCTGTGCGGTCCACCTCATGGGATGGATCGCTTGTTGGTCTTGTGGAGGAGCAAGAGCCGAGCCAACTCCCCCGGAAAAATAGTGACTGGCAGGGAGTCAGGATCCCAGACGCTCCATTCCCCCATCCTTGGTTGGGACATTTTGTCCACCCTCATCAACCAAAATGTCCCGATCCTTGGTGTGGGCTTGTGGATCCGGGGCCGGCAAGATGGCGGGCGGTTCACTCCGCTGGGAGGCGGGAGAAGAAAAAGAGGGGGCAGCGGCTGGCTGGTTGGCAAGGGCCTGCTCGGGTGATGCCTGATCTGATGGCGACAGTGCGCTGCCGGACTCGGCCTCTGGCGCCGTCACCGTCTCCACCAGCCAGTTGCGCAGCCCGGCGGTCAGGGCCGCCGGCAACAGCTCGGGCTGGCTGAAATCCTGGGTGTAGTCATCCAGCCCGTCCGGCTTGTGAGTGCGAAACATGGCTCTCAGTGTCTCTTTGTCAGGCAGTGCAGATTTGCCCGGCTGGATTGGTCTGGCCGGCTGCGAAGCGGCGTCATCGATAGCCGGTTTTCCCTCCGACACCTCATACAGGAGACCCTCGGCAGCCTCGGGTTCACCACTCCTCTTGTCAGTGCTGACTACGCGGCTATCCAGCTCTGTATCTGGCATTTCATCTTTGCCATTGCCTTCGGTGGGGATAACAACAACCTCGGGGTCGGCCTGCTCCCGTGGCTGCAATGCCTGATGCTTTCGAGCCGACCAGCGCTTGAGGAACTCACTCATGGGAGCCTGCTCCCGAACGCTCGCGGCCATCGGGGCCTGTGGCCTTGACGGCACCGCAATTGGCTTGATCACTGGCCTCTCTTGATGTCTCAACTCTCGTATCGACCCCCAGCTGATCCTGCGCCCGCCCCTTGCCCTTCTTGCCCTTGCGACGGGCCTCCAGCAGCTCGCCATGGCGGCCGATAAAGGCCTCCACCCAGGCTTGCAGCGCCTCGGGCAGCGGGCAGGAGAGCACCTGTCGCTCGCCATCCATATAGGCGGCCGCCACTGTCTGACTCAGGGTCAGCCCATCGGCCACAAAGCCATTGTCCACGCGGCTTCCGGTGACAAAGAGGCGTGGCGAGCCGGAGCTTAAGTTAAAGCGATAATCCCCCCGCTCATCGCGAAACAGGGTGAGGGGCAGCGCACCGGCAGCCTCGGGTTCGGCGGGATGGAGCGCCGCAATCTCGAAGCGGCGGCTCTGCCAGCGGCCAACCTGGCTGTCGATGGCATTCAACTCCAGCTGCAGCCAGCGCTGCGGGGAGAGGGGTTTGGTTGTGTCTTGCACTGTCGCGACTCCCATCAGAAGGTCTCTGCCGGGCCGCCCTTCTCTATGATTAGCCCCGGTCGGGGCTGGTCACTGCGGGTAAATCGAGGCGGCCACGGCCATCAATGGGATAAGACATAGCAAGAGTGGGGCCAAGGCGGGTGTGGTGGTTGATGGGGGCTTTGATGCGGGTTGGGGCATCGTGCGGGAGGTAGGTTGGCGCTGAGCGCAGCGAAGCCCAACATGCAAAGAAAAAACAATTCCCCCCCCAATCCAGCTTGGTGTTGGCAATAACCGAGTGACCAGATGATTGCCTATATCAACAAGATCACGCGGTAAACGTTGGGCTTTACTTCGTTCAGCACCAACCTACGATTTAGCCCAATATACGAGATATTAGGAACTGTTATTTCGGATTTTTCCAAACGAACAATATGCATCTCAATATATAACTTTTCATTTTCAGCTATGACTCAAACGTCCCTGATACTGGTGGATTTGTTCTTGGTGAATACCCAACTTTGCAAATAAATGTGAGATAACTACAAGTCTAAGAATTTGGCCAATATCAATATAGTCATCAATATTTAATTTCTTCATCATTACTTTCGGACGCCCAACATGAGCTAATTCATTACGTAAAGAGGCAATCGCACGACCCAAGTCAGGCTCCTCAGTTTTCTCAAAAATTTTAGCCAATTGAGATTTTAGTTCCGATGATGCATATGTATTAAACGGTCTTACATATTTTTCGGATGAACCACCACCTAAATCAACATTTATAGCTTCTAATTGAGTTGAATACAGAATGATATCGCTTTGAGCATAATGAAGAGTTCTAAAGCCAGTTTCATACTGATGTGATATAGACAGCACTTGAAAATCATCATAAACATCAAGCCAGTTTGAAAGCACGTTCTTCATATCAATCTGCTTCCAATTAATAGGGATGAATCTATGGTTAATCTCTTCCTTAGCTAACTCAACTGTACGACCTTCCAATACCAAGCTATTAAGTACATTTAGTGTGTAGTCCTTCCCTGTCAATTTCAACGTTATCTCATCAGGAAATACTGGGCGAGACATTAGAATAGAAAATAGAGCGGATATCTTTGTTATATCATTTATAAGTCTGTCGGCTTCTTGTTGTGTGTCTGTTGTGTAACGAACATAATATTTAAGCGTTTTTCTCAAATTAAAGTACGAGGTAGGATGCTCCTCTTTTATTTTCTCTAATGCGGCCGCCAGTTTTTCTGTTGCTTCTTTATCTCGAGAATAGATAAGATTTATTATCTGATTACCGACCATAGAGTAAGTGGCAGCATTTTCAACCTTGATATTCCACCCATCACCATCGACTTCTACAATAGGTTCCTCTTGATATTTTAGTTGCGTAGCAAATCCTTGTGGATGAATGAACTCCTGCATACCATTAAATGTAAAAAGTGCACACTCAAACGTTTGCCCAGAATTAACAAAATCTCCAATAATTAAGTATAAGAATCCATGTACTCCTGATTTTACAAAAACAGAACCCATGTAGTGAGTTCCGCTTTCAAAATCAAAACTTCCAACTAGAGTACATTTTTTACCATTACTTAAAACCCCAAATAATCGATCGCACGTACTAGGAAAACTGCTATTTGAAAGGCTGTATTCTAATTGCAAACCATTCTGTGGAGAATATTTAATTTTTGCAGGAAACCTAACTCCTTCAGTATTTCCTTGCGTAAAAAAATCACCAAAAAACTCGTAGCTTTCGAAAGCACTATATTTTTCACTCATCAAACCCGCCTCTATTTTATAGATATTTGAGTTACAAAGCCTCAATTAACATTTAAAATATTTATTGCATTGTTGGCGTATATATTCTTTCGCTGACCACCATTTGTCCAGCCAATTTACAAGCAAGATATCCATGTTCTGCCATGTAACACAAAACCTTATTATCCCTCTCCAAATAATCTGGAACAAAACTTGCTGTATCCCTCTCCTTAGATCCCGGCAACCGGTCGCGAGGGGCCCATGACACCGACCTTTATCAAAAGCAATGCTGCCGCCCAGCTCACCATGGCCGTCGAGGTGATGGATGAACAGGGCACGCTGCAAACCCGCCAAATCGCCTGTGAGCGGCCACTGACGGTCTACCTCAACTGGAAGGAGATAGTGACCCTGATGACGCTGGGGGCCCGCCCCGAGGCGCTGGTGTTGGGCTATCTCAAGAATCAGGGCTTTATCGAGGATATTGCAGCCATAGAGTCGGTGATCGTCGACTGGGAGAGCGAGGCCGCCGCCGTGGTGAGCAGCCAGCAGGCCGAAGATCTCGACCAGGCGCTGGAGAAGAAGACGGTCACCTCCGGCTGCGGTCAGGGCACCATGTATGGCAGCGTGATGAAGAAGCTCGAAGGGGTGGTCTTGGCGGCACCCACGCTGAAACAGAGCACCCTCTATGCCCTGCTGAAAGCCCTGTCGGCCCATAACGAGACCTACAAGATGGCCGGCGCCGTGCACGGCTGCGCCATCTGTCGCGGCAGCGAGATCCTCTCCTTTGTCGAGGACGTGGGGCGCCACAATGCGGTGGATACCCTGGCGGGCGAGCTCTGGATGACCGGCGAGAGCGGCGCCGACAAGATCTTCTACACCACGGGCCGGCTCACCTCGGAGATGGTGATCAAGGTGGCGCAGATGGGTATTCCCGTGCTGCTGTCGCGCTCCGGCGTCACCCAGATGGGGCTGGATCTCGCTCGCCAGCTCGGCATCACCATGATTGCCCGCGCCAAGGGGCGCCACTTCGAGGTCTTTACCGGCCAGCAGCATCTGGAGCTGGACGAGAAGCCACCTGTGCTGCCCAGCAGCCCCTCAGGTCGGGGTCAACGAGAGTAAGCCATGACTGAATTTATGAGTGCCGAGCAGATCGCCCTGTATCTCGACCGGGCAAGCCAGAGGATCAAGCGCAAGCCATGAACGAATTTATGAACGTGAAGCAGGTGGCCGAGTATCTCGATCTCAACGAGAAGAAGGTCTACCAGCTCGCCAACGAGGCGCGCATCCCCGCCACCAAGGCGACCGGCAAGTGGCTGTTTCCGCGCTCCCTGCTCGATCGCTGGCTGCTCGGCAGCTGCCACGAGGGGGTGATGAACGACCGGCTACTGCTGGCAGGCTCCGACGACGTACTGCTGCACTACGCCAGCAGCCGCTTGGCCCAGCAGCTCGGCACCCAGGCGCTGGTGGGCTACACCCCGTGCGGCACCCGTCAGGGGCTGGCGATGCTGGCGCGCGGCCATGTGGATCTCTGCGCCATCCACTGGGGGCAGGCCGAGGAGGCCCACCTGCGCCACCCGGCGCTGGTGCAACAGTATCAGGGCCACCGGCAATGGGTGATCGTGCATGGCTTTCGGCGGGTACAGGGACTGGTACTGCGGCAAGGGCTGCAGCCCAAGGAGGCGAAAGAGGCGCTCGACTGGCGCTGGGCCATGCGCCAAGAGGGTGCTGGCAGCCAGCGCGCCCTGCAGGAGTGGCTGCAAACCCAGGGGGAGTCGTTGACCAGGCTGGAGCGCACCATTGAGGTCAACAGCGAGCGGGAGCTGGCCGCCGCCATCAGCCGTGGCGATGCCGACGTGGGGCCCGGTGCCCAGAGCACCGCCACCGAGTTTGGCCTCGGCTTTATGCCGCTGTCGCAGGAGTGCTTCGATCTGGTGATGCCGCAGGGGGTCTTCTTTCGCACCCTGCTGCAACAGCTGATCGGCTGGCTGCAATCCCCCGAGGGGCGCGAGCTGGCGGCCCGCCTCGGCGGCTATGACCTGACCCAGAGCGGCAAGCTGGTGTGGAGCCCGCAGTAGCGAAAGAGGCTAGCCCTCTCTTTGTGCCGACAGCCCTGACCAGCACGGGCCTGCCACCCTGGCAGGCCCGTCTGTTTTATTGCCCATCTGTGCTATTCATCCGCTCTGATAAATGGGTAGGCACTTACCCTTTCCGTGACTCACCCACTGCCGAGTCAGGCTCATGCACCGCAGTGCCAGATTCACGCCCTTCGGCCCCGAGCGCGATGCGCCATCCCTCCAGCTGGGCGGGCTCGCCGCCGCTGGGCAGGCGGGCACGGCTGAGCAGCCTGATGGTAAAGCAGCTTCCTTTGCCCAGGGTGGAGGCCACCACCAACTCCCCGCCCCAGCGGCTGATGATGCGGTGGCTCAGGGCCAGCCCAAGGCCTGTGCCTGTGGCACGGGTGGTGAAAAAGGGGTCGAAGATCTTGTCCATGATGGCGGCGTCTATGCCGCTGCCGTTGTCGATGACCCGCACCTCGGCCCCTTGCAACCCTCCCGCCGCGTCGAACCAGTCGCGACTCTCGACCCGGATCTCTCCCTGCTCCCCCAGCGCATGGCTGGCGTTGACCAGCAGGTTTATCAGCACCTGCAACAGCTGCTGGCGATCCGCCTCTATGGGTTGCTGGGCCTGCAAGTCGGCCACCAGGTTCACCTGCTGCTGGCGCAGGGCGGAGCGGACCAGGGTCAGGCTCTCTTCGATGATGGGGGTGAGGTGCTGCCAGACGGGCGCCGTCTCGTAGTCGCCGGGGCGGGAGTATTGGAGCAGGCTGCGGGTGATGGCGCGAATGCGCTCTATCTGGGCCAGCACCAGCGCCAGCTCCTCGCTGACCGGGGCGGCAGCCTCCCCCAGCTCCAGCTTCATCAGCTCCACATTGCCGAGGATCACCGCCAGCGGGTTATTGATCTCGTGGGCTACCCCGGCGCACAGCTCGCCGAGGGCCGCCAGCTTCTCGCTGATGAGCAACTGCTGGCGCGCCTGGGTCAGCATATGGATGTGGTGTTCAAGCTCGGCAGTCTTCTGCTTGAGGCTCAAGGTGCGCTCGGCCACCTTTTGTTCCAGCTCGTCGGCGCTACGGGCCAGCTGCTGCTGGTGCGCGGCCTGCCTGTCCAGCATGGCGTCAAACTGACGCCCCAACTGGGCCAGCTCGTGGTCGGGGTCGAGCGGCAGCGCCCCTACCCTGGCAGACTGGTCGTGCTGCACCTGACGCACCACGCCGTGCATCCGCTCTATGGGGGTGAAGAGATCCCGCGCGCCGCGATAGACCAGCAGGCCCGAGAGCAGGAGCAGCACCACCACGCCTGAGCCCAGCTCCAGCAGGTTGGTGAGGTAGGTGCGAATGAAGGGCCACTCCAGAAAGCCGACGTAGAGCATGCCGATGCGCTCACCGTGTGCCCCGAGCAAGGGCTCGTAACCGGAGACATACCAGGCGTCGTGCACGAAGGCGCGGTCGACCCACAGCTCCCCCCGGCCCAGCACCTGCTCGCGCACCGGTGCCGAGACCCGGGTGCCCACTGCTCGCCCCAGCTGGCGACTGCTGCTGGCGGGCACGTTGGTGCTTACCCTCAGATCGCCGAGAAACAAGGTGACAGTGCCTATGCTCCCCGCTGGCAGGGTATTTTTGGCAAACACCTGCCCCTTGAGCTCGTCCACCAGCCGGGTGCTGCCGTTGATGAGCTCGCCCCCCTCCAGCACGGCCCAGAGGGAGCCGTCTCTGGCCATGACGGGCGTCAGGGAGAGGCTGACTAGCCCCCGGGTCTCCTGGCCAGGGGCGGCCGTGTGCTCCCTGTCCAGCACGGCGCGACTGGCAAGGGCGGGCGAGAGGGCCAGCAACTGCTCCCGCGACCAGACCACGAAGTGGCTCACGCTGCGCCCGGCGGCGAGGGCCGTGCGCTCCCGGGCGGTCAACTGATCCAGTTCGGCACCACTGCGCAAGCGCAGAAAATCGAGATCGTAGTTGGCCGCCAGCGGCATCACCCAGGCCTGCAGCTCTTCGGGCGTCTGGCGCAGCCGCAGCTGGAAGGCCCAGGCATCGCGCAGGTGCTCCAGATGTTCGGCCTGACGCTGCTGCTGCACATTGACCGCATGGTGGGCCACCCCGAGGTCGCCGCGCACATTGGTGAGCAGGTTCTGCCAGCTGTAGGTGAGGGTCCAGTAAAGCGTCAGCCCTATCATGCCCACCAGGGTCAGCATGATGGGCACCGAGGTGAGCAGCAGCAGGCGCCAGCGTACCTTGGTCTTGAGCCAGCGCGGCAGCAGGGTCATAGCGGTGCCATCCGGTTGCAGGTTTTCATTCTATGGCCCACTCCTTGAACTTGCGCTCCAGGGTCTTGCGCGCCACCCCCAGCACCCGGGAAGCGGCGGATTTGTTGCCATCATGGCTCGCCACCACCTGCAGGATATGGGCCTTCTCCACCTCGGCCAGCGGCCACGCCAGCGGATAGCCCTCCTCGCTCGCCCCCTTATCTTCTGCCTTGCTGCTCTGCCAGTAGTCGGCGGGGGGCTTGCCCAGCAGCAGGCAGCGCTCGATCAGGTTGCGCAGCTCGCGCACGTTGCCGGGCCAGGGATAGGCCTGCATGGCCACCACGTCCTCGTGGGTCCAGCTAAGCGAGCCCATCCCCATCTCGGCGGTGAGCTGGCGGGTGAAGTGGTGCACCAGGGCCGGGATGTCGTCGACGCGATCGCGCAGGGGCGCCACCGGCAGCGCCACCACATTGAGGCGGTAGAAGAGATCTTCCCGAAAGCGGCCCGCCTCCACCTCGGTTTTGAGGTTGCGGTTGGTGGCGGCGACGATGCGCACATCCACCGACAATTCACGTTCGGCGCCGACCGGCCGAATGGCTTTTTGCTCCAGCACCCGCAGCAGGGACGATTGCATGGCGAGCGGCATCTCGCCTATCTCGTCCAGAAAGAGGGTGCCCTGGTGGGCGACCCGGAACAGGCCGTCGCGCCCCTTGCGGGCACCGGTGAAGGCCCCCTGCACGTGGCCGAACAGCTCGCTTTCGAGCAGCTCGGGGGCGATGGAGGCGCAGTTGAGCGGCACGAAGGCCCCCATGCGGCCGGAAAGCTGGTGCAGGGCGCGGGCCACCAGCTCCTTGCCGGTGCCGGACTCCCCCTCCACCAGCACGGCGGCGTTGGAGGGGGCCACTCTGGCGATGAGCGTCTTGAGCTCGCGGGTCTTGGCGCTGTCGCCTATCAGGGTGGGCGGGAACAGCTTGCTCACCTCCCGGCGCAGCAGCAGGTTCTCCCGCTCCATCTGGCGGCGCTCTATCACCCTGTCCACCGCTTGCACCATCTGATCCAGGTTGAAGGGTTTGAGGATGAAGTCGCTGGCGCCGAGCCGCAACGCCTTGAGGGCTGTCTCCATGTCGCCGAAGCCGGTCATGAAGATGATGTCGCTGCGCCGGGTGGCAGGGTCTATGGCCTCGTGCCACTCGATGCCGGAGCGCCCCGGCAGCCGGATGTCGGCGATGATGAGATCGAAATGCAGACGGCAGCGCAGGGCTTCCGCCTCCTCCACGCTGGCGGCCGTCTCTATCTGGGCGAAGCGCCTGGCCAGCGCCTTGGCCAGAAAGCTGCGCATGCCGGGCTCGTCATCGACGATGAGCAGAGAGAGGGCGGACCAACGGCTGGCGGGTGCAGTCATGAAAAAAGTACCTCAGATTCGACAAGGTTCCGGGATTGTCCCACCGACCTTATAAACTGTGGGACATTTTGTCGCTAACCGGCCCCCAGTGCCAACCCCCTTTATTAAAAGCGACGGGGCCATCACGCAATTAACGCCGTTAACCGACTGTTTTAGCATTGAAAACCGTGCTGCTGGCAGCATGCGGCCAGCTTGGCACCCTGCTTGCTTATTCCTGCCCTCTCCCCATCACCCGGATACGATGAACATCATGATCACAGGAACCGTGCGCCAACGTCTCGCCCTTGCCCTCTCTACCGCCCTGCTGCTGAGCCTCCCCTTGCTGAGCACAGCCAGCCATGCCGAGAGCGCCAAGGCGCCCATTCGCCTCGCCACCACCACCAGCACGGAGCAGTCCGGCCTGCTGGGCTGGCTGCTGCCCCAGTTCACCAAGGAGACGGGTTATCCGGTACAGGTGATGGCGGCCGGTACCGGCCAGAGCCTGAAAATGGGTGAGAACGGCGACGCGGATCTGGTGATGACCCATGCTCCGTCTGCCGAGAAAGCCTTTGTTGACGCGGGCTTTGGCATAGAGCCGGTGCACCTGATGTACAACGACTTTGTCATCGTCGGCCCGAGCCAGGATCCGGCCGGCCTGACCAAGCTGCACGACGCCGCCAGGGCGCTGCAGGCCATCAAGGATAAGAAGCAGACCTTCATCTCCCGCGGGGACGAGTCCGGCACCCACATCAAGGAGAAGACCCTGTGGCAGGCAGCCGACGTCAAACCCGAGTTTGCCGGCTACAAATCCATCGGCCAGGGCATGGGCCCGACCCTGACCATGGCTTCCGAGCTTGGCGCCTATACCCTGACCGACCGCGGCACCTGGCTCGCCTATCAGAGCAAGCTGGATCTCGCCGTGCTGCTGGAAGGCGACAAGCGCTTGTTCAACCCCTATCAGGTGATCCTGGTCAACCCCAAGCGCTACCCGGATCTCAATACCGAAGGGGCCCGCACCCTGAAGAACTGGCTGGTCTCCGAGCACGGCCAGACGCTTATCGGTGACTTCAAGGTGGCAGGCCAGGCGCTATTTGTGGCCGATGCCAACGGGAAATAATGCAGCCCTTGTTCCATACGATCACATGGATGGCTCTCGCCCCGCACGACAGGGGAAGCGTCTGATGCCGACCTTGGTCGAAACGACGCTGGCCGCCCTCGCCCTACCCCATGAGGAGAGACGCCTGATGCCGGCCCTGCTGGATATGACCGCATTGACGGCCCTCGCCCTGCCCCATGAGGCAAGCGTCTGATGCCGACTCTGCTGGATACAACGCTGGCCGCCCTCGCCCTGCTGTTCGGGGGCGACACAGATCTGTGGCAGGTGGTGGGGGTCTCCTTCTCCGTCTCCTGCCTGGCACTGGCGCTGGTGCTGGTGCCGGCGCTGCTGCTCGGCTTTGCGCTCGCCTATCTGCCGATCCCGGCGCGCTGGCTCTGGCTCTCCTGCATCAACACCCTGCAGTCGGTGCCGACCGTGGTGATTGGCCTGCTGCTCTACATGCTGCTGTCGCGGGCCGGCCCCTTCGGCGACTGGAAGATGCTGTTCACCCAGCAGGCCATGGTGGTGGGACAGATGTTGATCGCCTTCCCCGTCATCGCCACCATGGCCCACGCCGCCTTTATCCAGAGCGACAGACGCGCCTGGGAGACGGCGCTCACCCTGGGGCTCTCCTGGCCGAGGGCGCTGCTCGGGCTGATGCGCGAGTGCCGTTTCGGCCTCTTGGCGGCGGTGATCGGCGCCTTCAGCCGCATCGTCACCGAGGTGGGCTGCTCCATGATGGTGGGGGGCAATATCCTGCACTTCACCCGCAACATCCCCACCGCCATCGCGCTGGAAACCCAGAAGGGCGCCTTTGCCCAGGGGGTGGCGCTCGGCATAGTGCTGCTGAGTCTGGCCCTGCTGCTCAACCTGCTGCTGACCGCGTGCCGCGGTCACAGTTATTTGAAAAACTGACCATGGCACCGCGCATTTTTATCCCTGACCGGATGCTGCTGACCCCATCTCTGTCGTGGCCACAGCAAGTTGAAGAACCGACCATGCCCCCACTGTTTATCAACTGGAGTATCCCATGGCCCTGACCGCCCACCAGCTGATGATGCGCTTTGGCGAGCGCAACCTGTTCCAGATAGAGCGGCTATCCATCGCGGCGGGCGACGCCATCTGGCTGCGCGGGGCGAACGGGGTGGGCAAGACCACGCTGCTCAAGATACTGGCCGGCCTGCTGACGCCGACCCTGGGCCACACCAACCTGGCCCGGGGCTGGCGCGCCAGGCTCGAGCAGTGGATCACACGGGATCCCGGCCCGGGCCGGGTCACCTATCTGCACCAGACCCCCTATCTGTTCGATCGCAGCGTGCACGACAACGTGGCCTGGGCCCTCGGCCATCAGGCCGCCGACGAGGTACGGGTGTTCGAGGCGCTGCGCCGGGTCGAGCTGGAGGGGCTGGCGCGGGAGCACATCAGCATTCTGTCCGGTGGCGAGCGCCAGCGTCTGGCCATGGCCCGCGCCTGGGCGCTGCAGCCCGCCTTCTTGCTGATGGATGAACCCACCGCCAATCTGGATGCACATTCGGTTGCCCTGATGGCCGCCTTGGCGCAAGATCTGCGGGAACAGGGCAGCGGCCTGGTCATCATCAGCCACCAGAGCAACGATCTGACCGACCTGTGCGAGCGGCAATGGACCCTAGCCCGGGGCCGGCTGCACGAACCCACCCCTTTGAAAATCATCGAGCGACATGACCTCAAACAGCGAACCCAGAACTGATGCCTTCCCCGTCTCTGCCGTGATCCTGGCCGGTGGCCGCGCCACCCGCATGGGGGGCGAAGACAAGGGCTGGGTCCAGCTTGCGGGCCGCCCGCTCATCGACCACGTGCTTGACCGACTGAGGCCCCAGGTGGACGAGATCCTGATCAACGCCAACCGCAGTCAGGCCCGCTATCAGGCGCTGGCTCCTGTCATCAGCGACGACAACCCGGACTATCTGGGCCCGCTGGCGGGCATGCAGGCGGGCCTTGCCGCCGCGCGCCACGACTGGGTGCTGTTCGTGCCCTGCGACGGCCCCGCCCTGCCCCGCGATCTGATGAGCCGTTTTCGCGCCGCCCTCACCCCGGATACCGAGCTGGTGGTGGCCCACGACGGCGACTGGCTGCAACCCGTGGTCGCCCTGCTGCACAAGTCCCTGCTGCCGTCGCTCACCCTTGCCCTGGCCGAAGGGGAGCGCAAGATAGATATCTGGTTTGCCCGCCACCGGATGGCGGTGGTGAGCTTTGCCGACCAGCCGGATGCCTTCATCAATCTCAACAGTCCGGCCGAGCTGGCCGCCTACGAGGCGCGCCTGCTGAACTCGTCTACCGACCCCCAACAAGGAGCCACCCCATGACCCCGGCCCCCACCCTGCCCCTGCTCGGCTTTGCCGCCTGGAGCGGCACCGGCAAGACCACGCTGCTGGAGCAGCTCATCCCCATGCTGGTGAGTCGTGGCCTGCGCCTCGGGGTGCTCAAGCACGCCCACCACGACTTTGACATCGACCAGCCGGGCAAGGACAGCCATCGCCTGCGCAAGGCCGGTGCCAGCCAGATGATGGTCGCCTCCCGTCGCCGCCATGCACGAATGGTTGAAACCGAGCTGGCCGAGGCCGATTTTCGCGAGCTGCTGGCCAGCTTCGATCAAACCAGCCTCGACCTGCTGCTGGTGGAGGGGTTCAAGCACGAGCACTTCCCCAAGATAGAGCTACACCGCGCCGCGCTGGGCAAGCCGCTGCTGTTCCCGATTGATCGCGACATCATAGCCCTGGCAAGCGATCAGCCCCAGGAAACCGCCCTGCCCCGGCTCGATATCAATGATCTGGACGCCATCGCCGACTTCGTCTGCGCCTACCTGACGCAGAGCCGGCAGCAGGAGCAGGCGCCGGGGGCCGGCTTCTTGTCGGTCGAAGGCGCGCGCCAGGCCATCCTTGACGCACTCGAGCCCGCCACCCGCAGCACGGACACGCCGCTGGCCCGCAGCCACGGCGCAGTGCTGGCGAGGGATCTCGTCAGCCCCATCAATGTGCCCCCCCACGCCAACTCGGCGATGGACGGGATTGGCCTGCGCGGCGACGACCTCGCCGCCGGTCGCTGGCAACTGGTGGGTCAGGTATTGGCGGGCCAGCAGCGCCACGAGCCGGTACTGGCGGGTCAGGCGGTGCAGATCATGACCGGCGCCCCGCTGCCCCCCGGCGTCGATACCGTGGTGATGCGCGAAGAGACTCAAGTTGACGGCGACTGGGTCACCCTCAGCGCTCCCATCAAGGCAGGGCAGAACGTGCGTCTGGCCGGTGAAGATCTCGCCAAGGGCGCGGTCGCCATCCCGGCCGGCACCCGCCTCGGCGCCCCCCAGCTGGGACTGGCGGCATCGCTCGGTCAAGCCACGCTCAGCGTGCGTACCCCGCTCAAGGTGGCGCTGTTCAGCACGGGTGACGAGGTGCAGGCGCCGGGCGAGACGCTGGCTCCGGGCCATATCTTCGACAGCAACCGCTTCACCCTGATGGCGCTCATCGCCGCCGCCGGCTGCGAGGTGGTGGACTTGGGCATCATCCCGGATGATCCCGCCATACTGCGCCGGCAGCTGGCGCAGGCATCGGCCGACGCCGATCTGGTGCTGAGCTCGGGCGGCGTCTCGGTGGGCAATGCCGACTTCATCAAGCAGGTGCTGGCCGAGCTTGGCCAGATAGCCTTCTGGCGCATCCAGATGCGGCCGGGCCGACCGTTGGCGTTTGGCAAACTGGGGCAGACCCCCTTCTTCGGCCTGCCGGGCAATCCGGTGGCGGCCATGGTCTGCTTCCTGCAATTTGTCGAGCCCGCCATCGCCCGCCTGCAGGGCCGGGTCTGGCAGCCGCTGCGCCTGTCGGCACAGGCCGAACAGAAGATGCAGAGCCGCCCTGGGCGCACCGAGTTCCTGCGCGGCATCTTCCATCAGGATGCCAGCGGCGTGCTGCGGGTGCGCACCACAGGGCCGCAGGGCTCCGGCATTCTCAGCTCCATGGCCGAGGCCAACTGCCTGATTGAAATTGTCCCCGCCCAGCCGACCATTGCGGTCGGCGAGCGGGTCTGGATCCACCCACTCCAGGGACGAGTGGCCTGATATATAGCGATCACCCCGCCGGGCGTGGCGGGGTGTTTGCGCTCATGACCCGAGGCTTGTCCCTTGCGCCTGAATACCCCGCTCTCCCGGCTCGATCTGCTGATCTATGGCCGCTATCGCATCGTCCACGGCCTGCGCATCGCGCTCGCCTTCATGCTCACCTTTCTGCTGACCCGTGAACTCAAGCTGCCGGAAAGCACCTGGCCGCTGATCACGCTGGTGGTGGTAATGGGGCCCATCTCGTTCTGGGGCAATGTGCTGTCACGGGCCCTGCAACGGGTGGTCGGCACCATCTTCGGCGCCGGTTGCGGTGTGGTGGCCCTCTATCTGGAGCTCTACTCCCTGCCGCTGACCCTGGTGTGGTGCGGCTGCATCATGTTCCTGTGCGGCTATCTGGCGCTCGGCAAACGCCCCTACGTGGGGCTGCTCATCGGCATCACCCTGGGCGTCACCATGGGGGCCATGCCGGGGGACATAGAGACGGCGCTGTGGCGCAGCGCCGACGTGATCCTGGGCTCCCTGCTGGCGCTGCTGTTTTGCAGCATCTACCCCCAGCGCGCCTACAGCCACTGGCGGCTGCAGATGCACGACACCCTGCTGCAGGCGCACCGGCTCTACCATACCCACCTCTCCCCCAACATTCTGGAGCGACCCAGGCTGGCCCAGAGCCACTCTCGTCTGCTCTCCAAGATGGTGAGCCTGCGCCCCCTGCTGGCCCCGGCGGTCAAGGAGACCCGCCTTGGCAGCGCCCTGTTCGAGGCCATCCAGACCACGATGCGCAACACCCTCTGCACCCTGGAGATGCTGGCCAACACCTACTGGAGCGATCGCCAGAGCCACTTTCTGATGCAGAGCACCCCCGAGCTGCGCGCCTGCCAGCAGGCGACCGAGGCCGTGATGATCCAGCTGGCGCTCATGCTCAAGAGCGGCGAGTTGAAGGGGGCTGAGCAGGCCATCAGCGAGTTGCAGGAGGCCGCGACCCGGGTGCGGCTCGATGCCGGGGGCGAGGCCGCCATCAGCGGCTATCTCTGGCTGAGCCTGCAACTCACCGAGCAGCTCACCCACCTGCGCCGCCTGCTGGGGCTGGTGATGTACCCGCCCCGCAGCCAGAGCCACCCATAGCAAAACGCCCCGCAATGCGGGGCGTTCTTGTATCCTGGGCTGGCCACTCAGGCCATGGCAGGGTTGCTGCTCGCCAGCTCATCCAGCTGGGCCTGAGTCAGGGTCGAGACCAGCCGGCCATCGAAGTAGATATCCAGCAGCTCGCCGCGTTTTTCACCGCGCATCAGGCTGCTGCGACCATCCAGGTAGTGCACCTCCATCTGGGCGGTACGCTCGTCCGGATAGCTCATCTCGACCTCGCGCACCCCTTGCGGCAACATGGCCAAGGGCACCTTGTTGAGAGCCGGGTCCAGATGCTGGTTGACCTTGATCAGGGCATCGAGCTTCTGATCCACCAGCGCAGGTGACTTGCCGGTGATGGGGTTCTTGCCCGACCAGAATTCGATGGTATTGAACACGAACAAGTCCGCCGTCGCCGCCAGACCATAGACGGGGGAGAGCAGCAGGAAGACCCCGGCCCGACCGTAACGGTTGTCCACCACGCTGAGATTGCCCTTGGTCACCATGGAGGAGAGCCCCATCTGCCCCATGCAACCGCTCAACCCCATGCTCGCAAGCATGCCCGCCAACAGGGCCAAGGCCCTGCTTTTTGCTCTTGTTGCCATTACGTTTTCTTGCTCCAGAATCGTGAGGCGGCAAGCCTAAACAGGCCGCCCCCGGCGGGCAATTGACAAGCAGGGGGTGATACAGCAGGGGTTCAGATTGGTGAGCTGACCGCTCGGATTGTGCACAGCCGCCAGGACGGCAGCCGTGCTCGGGGAGGAAAAATGACTCAGGCGCCGATGGCCAGACCCGAAACAGTCTGGGTCACGTTGGTCGCCCCCTGCTCTATCTGTACCATCACGCTGCTCACCTCGACGATCTGTTCCTTGCCACGCAGGGCACTCACGGCGACTTCGTTGATGTTGTTGGTGATCTGTGCCGTCAGTTCACGGTTTTTCTGTACCACGCTGTCAATCTCGCTGGTAGAGAGGGAGGTTCGGGCGGCCAGTTGCCGCACCTCATCCGCCACCACGGCAAAGCCACGGCCCTGATCCCCGGCCCGCGCCGCCTCTATGGCCGCATTAAGCGCCAGCAGGTTGGTCTGCTCGGCGATGCTGCTGATGGTGGAGACGATGGCCTCGATACTCTTGGATTGCTCGTTGAGCAGCCCGATCAGATCGGACATCCGGCCCACCTGCTCCGAGATGGCCGTGGAGATGCTGACCGAGGAGTTGAGCAGGGTCGCCCCGGTTGCCGCCGCCCTGGTCGTCTCCTGCGATATGCTGTGGGCGATGCGGGCCGCCTCGCTCACCGCCTGCGCGCGCTGGATCCGCTCGGTCACATCGCTGGCAAACTTGATCACCTTGATCACCTTGCCGGCCTCGTTCTTGATGGGGTTGTAGCTCGCCTCCAGCCAGATCTCGTTGCCATGGCTGGTGCGACGCAGGAACAACCCGGACTTGACCTGCCCCTTGGCCAGATCCTCCCAGAAGTGCGGCTGCTCCCGATAGAAGCTCTCATCGCAGAAGATCCTGTGATGCTGGCCCTTGAGCTGCGACAAGGAGTAACCCATGCAGGAGAGAAAGTTCTGGTTGGCGCTGACAATCTCCCCCTTGGGGGTGAACTCTATGATGGCCTGGGAGCGATCGAGGGCGGTCGAGGTGGCCTCCTGGCTCAGCAACTGCTCATGGCTGTGGGTGATGTCGGAGGCAATCTTGATCACCCGCACCACACGCCCCCCCTGCTTGACCGGGAAGTAGGTGGCATCCAGCCACAGGGTGTGGCCCTGCTTGTTCAGCCGCCGGAACACGCCACTGTGGCTGCGCCCCTGACGCAACTGCTCCCAGAACTGCTGGTAAGCGCTCGACTGGGCATACAGGCCGTCACAAAATATCCGGTGCGGCTGGCCCACTACCTCCTGCTCGCTGTAGCCCACCACTCCCAGAAACAGCGGATTGGCATCCAGGATCTGCCCCTCTGGACTGAAGGTGATCACCGCCACCCCGCCTTTGACCGCATCGATAAAGGTCTGTGCCTGCGTCAATTGCTCCTGACAAGCCAGCAGTTCGGCTTTGAGTTTAAGATTGAACATCTTGTCTATACCTCGTCATCAGGGAAAGCTCCCCCGCCTGAATTGATCTTAGTCAAGGTTTCTAGCTTCTCGGCGCTCAGATAGCAACGGGGAAGGGGTGGCCGACCACTCCAAATAGGCCGGATTGGCCACAAAACCGACCCGTTCATACAGAGGACGCCCCTCATCGCTGGCATGCAGCCACACCTTGCCAAGTCGTTCGGCGCTGGCATGGGCCACCATGGCATCGAGCAGGGCGCTGGCCATGCCCTGCTTGCGGTAGGCCGGCAGTGTATACATGTTGAGCAGATAGGCCTCCCGTCCCGACAGGTTGCCGGGATAGGGCGGGCGCACAAACAGGGCCAGCGTGCCGCTCGCCACCACCTCACCCCCGACCTCGGCCACCCAGGAGCGCGCGCTGCCATCGGCCTGCGCCGTGCTGAAATAGGCACGGGTCGCCTGCCAGAGATCCAGATCGGCCAGCGGATCGCTCAGCTCGCCCACCTCGCAAAACAGCCCCATGCGCAGACTCACCAATGCGGGAATATCAGCCTGCGTTGCCTGACGAATGATCATCTGCACCTCCTGGTGTCATCACGGCTCCAAACATGACAAGGCGCCCCCGAAGGCACGCCTTGTGGAGGGAGCAGTGTGTGCAGATATGTCCCCCTTGGCAAGGCGACCGGGCTCCCGTACCCGGGGACTCCGACCCCCACGGGCCAACTATATCCAGCCCGCGGCGGGCGATCAAAAAAGCCCCGCCAGAGGACGGGGCCAAGCAGCCTGGCAGCCAGGGCAAACCGGGCGAGACATGACCTGGTCACCCACCAGGCCGGTTGCTGCAATCTCTTGATAACAATAAAAAAGACAGCCGAAGCTGTCTTTTTTGTCTGAAGCCGAACTTAGTAGAAGATCCGCTCACCACGTTCGCTCATCTTGAGCCACACCGGCTTGGTGCTGGTCTTGCTCCAGATGCGGTGCAGATAGCTGTAGAAACGGGCGCGATCACTGCGAAACAGCATCACGGGGAAGGCCAGAATACCCACCAGCAGCACATAGATGCGACGAAGAATTATCTGAGTCAGGGAATAGGGATGAAACATGATAGCACTCCTTACTGGTAAGACCACTGAGCAAAGATTACTCCACAATTTGTAGGATTACTACACCAACAACCTCGTTTTTTCGCAAAAAAGTTCGTCAAAAGCCACAAAATGAAATTAGGTTACATCCATTAACTTACAAGCAACAAAATCTGGCAAAGCGGCGCCGTTTGACCAGATTTAATGAGTTGGCAGTCAACATGGAGTCTGTGCGATGAAACCCGCAGAAGTGGCGATCATAGGAGTGTTGGGTCTGTTGCTCTGGTCGGAGTGGCAGGATTGGCGGCTCAATCAAAACGACAGCATAGAGCTGGCCTACAAGGGGGCTCCGACCATCAGCTTGTGGCAATGCGGCCAGTTGAAACAGAAGATGATGGATCTGACCGAGCATTCGGCCGAGGTGCAGTTTCAATTCCGGGGACAGGATCTGGTGGAGGTCAATCGCTATCTGGAACGGGAGTGGCAACAACAGGGCTGCGAACCCTTGCTGACGCAGCAGGGATATTGAGAAAACCGGAATAGCGGGAAACAGAAACACACACATGAATGTGTGGGATCTTGGTGCAGGGATGAGGCTTAACAGAAAGATGATGGAGGCACGTTCCGGAGTCGAACCGGACTAAACGGATTTGCAATCCGCTGCATAACCGCTTTGCTAACGCGCCATGCTGACAAGGCTGATTGCCTTGAAAGTGATACCCATAGTTGGTGCTATGAGAAATTGGAGCGGGAAACGAGACTCGAACTCGCGACCCCGACCTTGGCAAGGTCGTGCTCTACCAACTGAGCTATTCCCGCCTGACTGCCGTGTGCCAGTTACCTGACAACGAGGCGCATTATACGTACCCCAAGCGCGGGCACAACCCTTTTTTCGCACTTTTAGCCCTTGCCCGTGCTGTTTGCTCAGGGTTTAGACGGCTTGGCCAAAAAAACCACATCAGGCTGTGACCCCACAGGCGAATTTAAGATAAAGTCATTGAAATGATTAGTCTTTAGTCAGAGACTTGTGGCGCTTAGTAACTGGATTCTCAATTGAAAATCACACGATGAAATGGATCTTCAAGCCTCGTGGGCTCAGGCCGCAGCTAATGCTGGCTTTTTTCATGCTGGCCATGGTGCCCTTCCTGGTCGTCACCCTGTTCTTCCTCTACAGCCACGGCAAAGATCTCACCACCCAGACCTCCAATCATCTGGTGTCGGTGCGCAACATCAAGAAGAGCCAGCTGGAGGATTACTTCGGCAACCTCAAAGAACAGATCATCAACTTCTCCCAGCAGGATTTTGCCGGCAACAGTATCGGCCGCTTCTATGGCTTCACCGGAGCCTTCGAAAAACTCGGCGTCACGCCACAGGAGGCCCGCGCCCGCGCCCAGGCCCGCTATGTGCCCGGCTCCTGGGATCAGTTGCAAAAACCCGACGACAAGGCCGACATAGAGCCCTCCATCAGCGCGCTGATCCTGGCGGACGAGATGTATGGCCGGGTGCACCAGCGCTTTCATCGCGGCTATGCCGACATGGTGCGCAAATCCAACTACAGCGACATCTTCCTCATCGATCTCAACGGCGACGTGGTCTACTCGGTCACCAAACGCCCCAACTTCGCCACCAACCTGCTCTCGGGCCCCTATCAGGCGAGCGGCCTTGGCAGCACCTTCGCCAAGATCAAACGGCGCCTCGACGGCGGCCAGAAGCCGCAGCAGATCTTCGAATTCACCGACTTTGGCCGCAACGAGCTGACCGGCCAGGTGGTCGCCTACATGGCCGCCCCCGTGATGCAGTACGACTATGTGCGCGGCGTTGTGATCTTCGAGCTGCTGCCGGACAAGCTCAACCAGATCATGGCGGAGCGGGAAGGCCTCGGCGAGACCGGCGAGACCATCCTCATAGGCCCGGACAAGCGGATGCGCGCCAACGCCTGGCTGGCGCCGGAATTCAGCGTGGAGAACAGTTTCAGCCCCAATTTCAGGCCGCTGCAGACACCGCTGGTGGTCAAGACCCTCTCAGGCGAGCAGGGTGTCGGGCTGTTTCGCTCCTATCACGATGACGAGGTGCTGGCCGCCTACACCCAGGTGAAGGTGTTCGACACCGAGTGGGCCTTCATCGCCGAGATCTCCACCAGCGAGGCCTACCGCCCCATCCGTCAGCTGGAGACGCTGGTGATCCTGCTGGGGGCCGGCTCCCTGCTGCTGCTGATCCTGTTCTCGCGCTGGCTTTCCCACTCCATCACGGCCCCGCTGCGCTCCCTCACCGCCGCCGCCGAGCAGGTGGCGGACGGCGCTTTGGATCACCCCATCACAATCCCCCGCACCGACGATGACATAGACAGGCTGGCCCAGGCGTTTCGCCACATGCAGCGCTCGGTGAAGGACAAGATAGAGCTCATCGAACGCCAGACCCAGGAGCTGCAACAGCAGGTCAAGCTGACCCACAAGCAGAACCTCAGCCTGCAGCAGGCGGACAAGCTCAAGGATGAGCTGCTGGCCAACACCTCCCACGAGCTGCGCACCCCCATCCACGGCATCAAGGGGATGGCCGAATCCATGCTCGCCAGCCAGCAGGATCTCACCGAGGGCCAGCAGAAGCAGCTCGGCCTCATCATCAAGAGTGCCGACGGCCTGGCCCGGCTGGTGGACGATCTGCTCGACTACCACCAGATGCGCTACGGCCAGCTGGAGATACATCCCCAGCCGGTCGCCTCCAAGGGAGTCATACGGCTGGTGCTGGATCTCTGCCAGCACCTGGTGCAGGCCAAGCCCCTCACTCTGGTGGACATAAGCCCGGCGGAGCTGCCGCCGGTGCTGGCGGACGAGCAGCGCCTCGAACAGGTGCTCTACAACCTGGTGGGCAACGCCATCAAATACACCCCCCAGGGCAAGGTGGTGCTGAGCGCCCAGGTGGAGGGCAATTTCCTGCGCATCAGGGTGACAGACACCGGCATCGGCATCGCCAGAGATCATCTGGAGCACATTTTCGAGCCGCTGGTGCAGATGAGCCCGGAAGTGAGCAAGCAGGGGGCTGGCCTCGGCCTCTCCATCACCCGCCAGCTGGTGCACCTGATGGGGGGTGAGCTGTTCGTGGAGAGCGAGCCGAGCGTCGGATCCACCTTTGCCTTCACCCTGCCGCTCGCCAGCGGCAAGGCGGGCAGCCTGACGCTGGACAGCCGCCAGATAGAGCACCAGCTGGTGCGCCAGCAGCCGCTCATCCTGCCGGACTGGGAGAGCGATGACCTCCCCCCTCCCCCCGAGGATGCGCCCCTCATACTGGTTGTGGATGACGAGCCCATCAACCTGCACATACTGCGCCACCTGCTGCAGCCCTGCGGCTACCGCATACTGCCCAGCAGCGACGGCCACGATGCGCTGGCCAAGCTGGCCCAGGAGCCGGTGGACCTCATATTGCTGGACGTCATGATGCCGACCCTGTCGGGATTTGACGTCTGCCGCCGCCTGCGCCAGCAGCATCCCAAGGACCAGCTGCCGGTGCTGCTGCTCACCGCCCTCAACCAGCCCAAGGACATAGAAGAGGGCTTCAACGCCGGCGCCAACGACTATCTGGTGAAACCCTTCTGCAAGGAGGAGCTGTTTGCCCGGGTCAGGGCACTGCTGGAAGCCCGGGCTGGCCGCGCCTCTCTGGTGGAGAACCGGTTGCTGAAACAGGAGATAGAGCACCGCCTCACCCTGCAGGAGCGGCTGCATCAGGATCAGGAGCGGCTGCTGGCCCTGCTCGGCGAAGGGGCCGATCCCATGGTCTTCATCGACGAGCAGGGCACAGTGCTGTTTGCCTCCCGGGTGCTGGCCCGCTTGCTGGGCCAGGAGCCGGAAGCCATGGAGGGTCAGCCGCTGGACGAGTGGCTGGCCAGCCCGTTGACCTCCCAATGGCCCGATCTGAAGGCCCGCCAGGAGCAGCGTCTGGAATTCCTGGTGGCCGGGCTGAAGGACGAGCTCAATGCCCGTGCCCTGCCCATCAGTCTGGGGGGACAGGCCGCCTTCGCCCTCACCCTCAGCACAGAACCGCGCCAGGACGAGAACCGGGTGATGGCGCTGGAGAACGCCCTCAAGAGCCTGTCGCGCCAGGCCATCATAGAGGACGGTCAGCTGCTGGGTGAGCTGAGCCGGTTGGGGGGAGAGTTCCGATCGCTCGCCGACGATCTCATCCGCCAGCAGGATGACGAGCCGCTGCGCCGGGCCCTGGTGGATACCATGCGCCTCACCCTGGATGCCTGGCAGCAGAGCACGGGCAAGGGCAAGATAGTGCTGGCGGAGAAGAGCAAGCTGTGGCGGGTCTACATGGACAGATCCAGCCCCCAGACCCGCACCCTCGACAAGTACCTGAGCCTGGACACCCTGCCCAAGGCGCCGCGCTGGAAGACGGTGGTGGCCACCGCCGAGTACGTGCTCACCCACGGCCCGCTGAGCGATCCCCAGCGCCAGCAGTTGCACCACAGCGCCCAGACCCTGCGTCAACTCGCCAACCGCAAACCCTGACATGACCCGCCCCGATCTGCGCCCTGGCTCACACTTGCCGGGGCGGTTTTTTTTTGTGCAGAATTAAGCGGGCAAAAGGCGTCAAAACGAGAGCCGATCCAATTCACACAATTGTCATGACGAGCGTATGGATGGGGACTTATTACGCCAAAGCAAATAACATAACTTAATGATTTAAAATGAGTTAAAAGTCATTTTGACGGAATTGACGTAAGCGCCGCGATTTTTACGATATCGACGAACGGAACAGTTGTTGTTTTCCTGTTAACTCTGCTTTGCTAGGGACGTTGGATGACACAACTACAAGGGTGAAAAACCTGACCAACATTGAGGGCCGACCTCCACAGCATGCGATGTCGGTGCTCAAATCCGAACAAGGAATATAAATAAGAAAGGACATAATATGCTTGCCAAAGTATCCAAAATCTCTACTGCTGTACTGCTGGGAACCATGATGCTGGCCGGAGCTGCCGGCACTGCCATGGCTGCCGACAACAAGACTGTGCTGACTCTGGTCGCCCAACAGGAGACCGCCTGGGTCAAGAACTTCAACCCCTTCCTGCAAGCGGGCCTGCTGCACACCACACGTCACTTCATCTATGAACCTCTGGTGATCTTCAACGATATGCAAGGGGGCAAACCCGTCTATCGTCTGGCCACCAACTACGCCTTCAGCGATGACCTGAAATCCGTCACCTTCGATCTGCGTGACGGGGTCAAGTGGTCTGACGGTCAGCCCTTCACCGCCGATGACATCCTCTTCTCCTTCAATCTGGTCAAGGCCAACAAGGCGCTGGACGAGCGCTCTATCTGGACCCAGATCAAGAGCGTCGAGAAGCTGGCCCCCAACAAGATCAAGTTCGAGCTGACCGACGTCAACACCAACGTGGTGAATGACCTGGTACTGGTGCCCATAGTCCCCGAGCACCAGTGGAAATCCGTGAAGGATCCGGTTGCCTTCACCAACGACAAGCCGGTCGGTACAGGTCCCTTCACCGAGGTGGACAACTTCTCCGCCCAGCTCTACACCCAGTGCCGCAACCCGCACTACTGGGATAACGCCAACCTCTCCATCGACTGCCTGCGCATGCCGCAGATGGCCACCAACGATCAGGTGCTGGCCGCCGTGATGAAGGGTGACGTGGACTGGTTCGGCTCCTTCGTGCCGGACATAGAGCGCCTCTACGTCGGCAACGATCCGAAGAACAACAAGTACTGGTTCCCGGCCTCAGGTACAGTGGCATTCAACGTCAACTTCCAGACCAAGAATCCCGGCAACCACGAAGCCTTCAACGACATCAACTTCCGCCGCGCCTTCTCCATGGCGATGGACCGTCAGTCCATGGTGGACATCGCCGGCTACGGCTACCCGACCGTCAACGAATACCCGTCAGGTCTGGGCAAGGCGTTCGCCTCCTGGGACAACCCGGAAGTCGAGAAGAAATACGGCAAGTTCAACAAGTTCGACCTGGAAGGTGCCAAGGCCCTGCTGAAACAAGCCGGCTACAAGGACTGTGACGGCGACAAGTTCCTCGACACTCCCACCTGCCAGAAGATCACCTTCAAGGTGCTGGTACCGAACGGCTGGACCGACTGGGTCAACACAGCCCAGATCGGGGTCGAAGGCTTGCAGGCCCTGGGTCTGAACGCCAAGACCGCCACCCCGGAAGCCACCGTCTGGACCGAGAACCTGATCACAGGTGACTTCGACGTTGCCCTGCAGGGATACTTCGCCGGTGCCAACCCGCACAAGTACTTCGAGACCGCCTTCCACTCCCGCAACATGGGTGAGCGTGGCAACCGCTTTGCGGCGCCCCGCTACAAGGATCCGGCACTGGACAAGCTGATCGATGACTTCACCCAGACCGCCGATGCCGCCAAGCAGAAGGCCATCATGTTCGAGATCCAGGACAGGGTCGGTGCCAACCAGACCATAATCCCTGTGTTCAACAACCCGACCTGGTATGAATACAGCACCAAGCGTTTCCACGGCTGGTTCAGTGCCGACAACCCGGTCGCCAAGCCGCAGGTTCACCCGGATACCCCGGAGCGTCTGCTGCACGTGTTGTCACTCAAGCCAAACAGCTAACCACCCCGGCCCCCTGCGGGGGGCCATTTTCCCCGCCATGTCTTCCATCCCCCGGATCCTACGGGGTTGGGGGAGCTTTGCCCGGCGCGGGGCAGGCTTGCAGTAAAAGGGTTTACCATGGGATTTATACTGAGACGTTTCTCCTTCTATCTGGTCGCCTTCCTGGTGGCCGCCACCATCAACTTCCTGCTACCCAGAGCCATGCCGGGGGATCCTGTCTCCGTCATGTTTGCCCGGGCCGGCGCCATGATGGAACCTGCCGCACTGGAGGCCCTCAAGGCGACCTTCGGCTTTGTGGACGGCCCCATCAGCACCCAATTTCTCACCTATGTGAAGAGCGTCTTCACCTGGGATCTCGGCACCTCGGTGCGCTACTACCCCCAACCGGTCGCTGACGTGCTCGGTCGCGCCATCGGCTGGACCCTGTTCCTGGTGGGCACCTCCACCATCCTCAGCTTCTCCATCGGCTCCATCGTCGGCATCTTCGCCGCCTGGCACCGGGGGGGACGCATGGACAGCATACTCTCCCCGCTAACCCTGGTGATGCAGGCCATTCCGCCCGTGGTCATCTCCCTGCTCGCCCTCTTCCTGTTCGGGGTCAGTCTGGAGTGGCTGCCCATCGGCTATGCCTACAGCCCGGAGATCACCGCCGATTTCGGCTGGGAACACATCAAGAGCATCATGCTGCACGCCGTCATGCCGGTGCTGACGCTGGCCATGGTGCAGGTGGGGGGCTTCCTCATCACAATGCGCAACAACATGATCAACCTGCTGGGGGAGGACTACATCACCATGGCCAAGGCCAAGGGGCTCTCCAGCAACCGGGTCATCTTCAACTACGGTGCCCGCAACGCCATACTGCCGAGCGTCACAGCGCTCTCCATGGCGCTCGGTTTCGTCATCGGCGGCTCCCTCATCACGGAGGTGATCTTCAACTATCCCGGCCTGGGTCTGACCCTCTATCAGGGCATCCTGGCCCGCGACTACCCGCTCATTCAGGGGCAGCTGCTCATCATGACCATCACCATGCTCAGCTTCAACTTCCTGGCCGACGTGCTCTACGTCTTCCTGGATCCCCGTCTGCGTACAGGAGGCAAATAAGATGCGCATGCCGACTATCTTGAAAATCCTGCTGGGCAACAAGAAAGCCGCCTTCGGCCTCTTCATCGTGGTCAGCTTCGTGCTGATGGCGCTGCTCGCCCCGCTGCTGGCCAGCAACGAACCGACCAAGCGGGTCTCCCGTCCGCACCAGCCCCCCAGCGCCGAGTACGTGATGGGCACCACCCGCATGGGCCACGACATCTGGTCCCAGTTTGCCAACGGCGCCCGCATCTCCCTGATGGTGGGCTTCGGGGCCGGCATACTGGTGTGCGCCCTCGCCATCACCATCGGCATCACAGCCGGCTACTTTGGTGGCGTGATCGACGAATGCCTCACCTTCCTGATGAACGTGGTGCTGGTGATCCCCAACCTCCCCCTGCTACTGGTGCTGGCGAGTTTCATCGGGGAGGCGTCACCGACGGTGATTGCGCTCATCATAGGCTTTACCTCCTGGGCCTATGGCGCGCGCGTCATCCGGGCCCAGACCCTGGCCCTGCGCGAGAAAGAGTTCGTCATCGCCGCCGAGGTGCTGGGGGAGCCGGCCTGGCGCATCATTCTGGTGGAGATACTGCCCAACCTCATCTCCATCATAGGGGTGAGCTTCATCGGCTCCATCATCTACGCCATCGTCACCGAGGCGACCCTGGAGTTCCTGGGGCTCGGCGATCCGACCGTGGTCAGCTGGGGCATCATGCTCTACAACGCCCAGACCTCGAGCGCCATCTTGGTGGGTGCCTGGTGGGAGATCCTGGCCCCCTGCTTCGCCATCGCCACCCTGGGCGCGGGCCTGGCCCTGCTCAACTTCGCCATCGACGAGATAGCCAACCCTCAGCTGCGATCCCATAAAGGGCTCAACCGCTGGAAAAAACTCGCCGCGCCCGTCTCAGCACCACAGGAGAGGACAGCATGAAGACCCCACCCCTGCTGTCGGTACGCAACCTCTGCGTCGACTACATCACCGAGAGCGGCGACGTGCGCGCCGTCAACTCGGTCAGCTTTGACATAGCCCCCGGCGAGGTATTCGGCCTCGCCGGCGAGTCCGGCTGCGGCAAGTCCACTATCGCCTTCTCGGTGGCCCGGCTGCACAAGCCGCCCGCCTACATCAGCGGCGGCGAAATCCTGTTCAAGGGCGAGAACATTCTCCACTACGGCGAAGAGCGGCTGCGCTCCTATCGCTGGCAACAGGTCTCTGTGGTGTTCCAGTCCGCCATGAACGCGCTCAACCCCGTACTGCGCATGGAGGAGCAGTTCTGCGACGTGCTGCTGGCCCACAACCCCGGCATGACCCGTTATGAGGCGATCAAGCGCGCCCAGGTGCTGCTGGAAATAGTCGACATACACCCGAGCCGGCTGCGGGATTATCCGCACCAGTTCTCCGGCGGCATGCGCCAGCGGCTGGTGATCGCCATCGCCATGGCGCTCAACCCCGAACTCTTGATCATGGATGAGCCGACCACGGCGCTGGACGTGGTGGTGCAGCGGGAGATATTGCAGAAGGTCTACGCCCTGAAAGAGCAGTTCAACTTCTCCATCCTGTTCATCACCCACGACCTCTCGCTCATGGTCGAGTTCTGCGATCGCATCGGCATCATGTACGCCGGTGAGCTGATCGAGGTGGCCCCTTCCAAGGCGATCCTGACCTCGCCCCTGCACCCCTACACCCGCGGGCTCGGCAACTCCTTCCCGCCCCTGCACGGCCCGAAAACCGTGCTGGAAGGGATCCCGGGCACCCCGCTCAACCTGCTGGAGGTGCCGGTCGGCTGCCGCTTTCAGGCCCGCTGCGGCAAGGTGCACGCGCGCTGCCGCCAGGAGTACACCCGCCTGGTCGAGATCCGGCCGGGACAACAGACCGCCTGCCACCTCCATGAGGCGCAGGATGAGCAACAAGATCCCCTGATCTATCTGGACAAGGCCGCTGGCTGTTAAGGATGTCTGTCATGCAAATCGCCCAAACCGACGCGCCCATCATCGAAGTCCAGCACCTCTACAAGGACTTCCCCGTCAACTCCAATGCCATCAAGAGCGGCAAGATGCGGGCTCTCTCCGACATCACCTTCAACCTGCACCGGGGCCGCGCCCTGGCGGTGGTGGGGGAGTCGGGCTCCGGCAAGAGCACCATCGCCAAGATCATCGCCAAGATGTACAAGCTCTCCAGCGGCCGCATCCTCTATCGCGGCCGGGATCTGGAGGAGTTCAACAAGGGCACGGCTCTGCTCGACTATCGCCAGAGCGTGCAGATGGTGTGGCAAGATCCGTTCGGTTCGCTCAACCCGACCCACACCATCTACCACCACATAGCCCGCCCCCTGCTGCTGCACAGCAAGGTGCTCGACAAGAAAGATCTGCCGGACATGGTCCATGCCCTGCTGGAGAAGGTAGGGCTGACCCCGGCCAAGGCAACGGCGGCCAAGTACCCGCACCAGCTCTCCGGCGGCCAGCGCCAGCGGGTCAACATAGCCCGCAACCTGGCGGTGGAGGCGGAAGTGGTGCTGGCGGATGAGCCCACCTCCATGCTCGACGTCTCCATTCGCATCGGCATCCTCAACCTGATGGAGCAGATGAAGAACGAGCTGGGCGTCTCCATGCTCTACATCACCCACGACATCGCCACCGCCCGCTACGTGGCGGAAGACTTGGCGGTGATGTACGTGGGCCACATGGTGGAGTGGGGCGAGGTGGACGAGATACTGCACCACCCCCAGCACCCCTACACCCAACTGCTTATCTCGGCGGTGCCCGACCCCGAGAAGAGCATCCACGCCGAACTGGAGGGGGGCCGCAAGGGGGAGATACCGCTCTGGACGCCGGAATCCTGCGGCTGCCCCTTTGCCGGGCGCTGCAATCAGGCCATGGCCCGCTGCAAGGATGAGCTGCCCCCCATCACCAGGCTCGCAGACAACCACTTCGTGCGCTGCTACCTCTACGAATGAGGGTGAGCCTTATAGCGGCCGGACAGCACTGTCCGGCCATGCCTCGCTACGGGGCAGCCACAGCCCCGTGATGTGCCTCACCGCCCGTCGGTGAACCACAGGAGTAATACCTTGATGGAACTCTTGATCAATCAGGTGGGCTACGAGTGCGACGGGCAGAAGATTGCCCTGCTGCAGACCACCACCCAGCTGGCTATCAGCGGCCATGTCAGGCTGCTGCGCCAGTGTGATGACCAGATCCTGTTTGAAGCGCCGCTGCAACAAGCCGGCCGGGTCGACGGCTGGCAGGGCCGCGCTTACTGGCGCGCCGATTTCTCCTCTTTCAAGGAGCCCGGTCACTACCGGCTGGAAACTGTCATCCAGGCCGGCACCGACGAGCGCATGGTCAGCTCCGCCCCCTTCGCCATCGGCCACCACCTTTTGGCGAGCCAGTGCCTCTCCGATGTCATTCACTACTTCAAGGGCCAGCGCGCCAGCGGCGCCTTCGATCGGGCCGACCGCACTGCCCCGCTGTTTGGCACCGATCAACGCAAAGACGTACACGGCGGCTGGTTCGATGCCAGCGGCGACATGAGCAAATACCTGAGCCACCTCTCCTACGCCAACTACCTCAACCCCCAGCAGACCCCCATGGTGGTATGGGCCCTGCTCAGGTGTAGGGAACTGCTGGCATCGCGCCGCGACATAGACGGGGTCAACCTCTGCAAGCGGCTCAATGACGAGGCGCTGCACGGGGCGGATTTTCTCTGCCGGATGCAGGATGAGAGCGGCTTCTTCTACATGACGCTGTTCGACAAGTGGAGCAAGGATCCCGAGCAGCGCGAGCTGTGCGCCTACGCCACCCAGCAGGGGCTCAAGTCTGCCGACTGGCAGGCGGGTTTTCGGCAAGGGGGCGGCATGGCCATCGCCGCCCTGGCCCGCGCCGCCCGCGAGAGCGTCAGCGGCGACCTTGATGCGAGTCACTATGCCGAGGCGGCCAGGTGCGGCTACCTGCACCTGCGCGAGCACAACCTCGCCTATCTGGACGACGGGGTCGAGAACATCATAGATGACTACTGTGCCCTGCTGGCTGCGGTCGAGCTGACCAAGACCCTGGGCCATGAGTGGCTAAGCGAGGCGAGGGAGTGGGCCGGCAAGCTTTGCGCCCGCCAGCGCCCGCACCCCGATCTCGGCCACCATTGGTCCGCCAACCAGGATGGCTCGCGTCCCTACTACCACGCCGCCGAGGCGGGACTGCCGGTGCTGGCGCTGCTGGAATACCCTAGGGGGGGGGGGGGGGGGGGGGGGGGGGGGGGGCGTAGAGCCGGACAAGGAGCGCAAAGCCCAGGTGCAAACCGTGGTGCAGCAGGCGCTGGCCGCCGAGCTGGCACTGTGCGCCCGGGCAGGCAACCCCTTCGCCCTCGCCCGCCAGTATGTAAAAGGAGTGGATGAAGCGCCTCGCGTCAGCTTCTTCATCCCCCACCACAACGAATCCGGCTACTGGTGGCAGGGGGAGAACGCCAGGCTGGCCTCTCTGGCCGCCATGGCCTTTGCCGCCGCCGAGCAGCTCCCGCCACAATCCGGGCCGCTGCTCGACTTCGGCCAGCGCCAGCTCGACTGGATCCTGGGGCAAAACCCGTTCAACGCCTGCATGCTGGCGGGCCACGGCATCAACAACCCGAGCTACACAGCCGGTTATCCCAATGCCCTCGGCGGCATCTGCAACGGCATCACGGCCGGCTTCGATGACGAGGCTGATGTGGCCTTTATTCCTGAGCAGTACAAGGATCGGCTGGACCAGAACTGGCGCTGGGGCGAGCAGTGGATCCCCCACGCCGCCTGGTTTGCCCTGGCCATCAGCTGGCAGAGCGCGCTGGGAGGCCGGCATGATTGAGACGTACAAGGATCGGCTGGATCAGAACTGGCGCTGGGGTCTGCCATGCATTCTGGTTTGCCCTGGCCATCAGCTGGCAGAGTGCGCTGGGAGGCCGGCATGATTGAGTTCTGGGTCGGCGTGGATGGTGGCGGCACCCACACCCGCGCCCGCATTCGGGACCGGGCCGGCAAGCTGCTGGGCGAGGGGCGCGCCGCCGGCTCCAACCTGGAGCTGGGCATAGAGGTCGCCCACGCCAACGTGCTGGCCGCCATCGAGCAGGCCCGCACTGCGGCCGGTCTGCCGGCGGCAAGCGTGCAGCAGATGGGGGTCGGGCTGGCGCTCGCCTCCGCCGAGCTGGCGGAGTGCTATCACGCCATGCTCGAGATGCCCTTCCCCTTTGCCAGCGTGCGGCTCACCTCGGATGCCTTCGGTGCCTGCCTGGGTGCCTTTGGTGGCCGGGAGGGGGCCATTCTCATCGCCGGCACCGGCTCGGCCGGGCTCCTCTATCGGCATGGCCAGCTCCACACCTGCTCCGGCCGCGGTTTTCCCATCTCGGATCTGGGCAGCGGCGCCTGGCTTGGGCTGCGTGCCATCCAGCAAGCCCTGCTCTGCCATGACGGCATCCTGCCCCCCAGCACGCTCGCCATCCGCTTGCTCGACCACTTCAAGCGGGATCAGGCCGACGTCGTGCGCTGGGCATCCCGCGCCATTCCGGCCGATTATGGCCGCTTCGCCCCCTGGGTGTTCGATGCTGCCAGCGACGGCGACGAGCTCGCCTGCCAGCTGCTGGACGAGACCTGCGAACAGTTGCGGATCCTGCTGGAGGGGATGCAACAGCTGGGGGCCAGCCAGATTGCCCTGCTCGGTGGCATCGGCATGCGCCTCGCCCCCCGGCTGGCGCACCTCAACCTGGTCAACCCCAAGGCCGATGCGCTGGAGGGGGCCATACTGTTTGCCCAGTCGGAGGCGTTCCCATGTCTGCACTGCTGAGCCTTGTCCAATGCGATCTGCCCGCCGGCGGGGACAGAGTCCCCCTCTGCCCGCTCCGGGGTGTGCCCATCTCAGCACTCGGGCTCCCTCCCCGGGTTGACCAGTACCACAAGGAGATGATCGCCTTGTTTGTTCCCTTAACTCCATCAGAGGAATTTTCATGTCTGCACCCCTGATCCACACCCAGGTCGACCGACGCGATGGCGAGGACGTCTGGTTCCGCTTCAACCTGAGCCAGCTGCCGGCCGTCCCCTGGAAGCTCCACTTCTGCCTGGCGCGCCACATAGACCCGGCCTCGGTGCAGGGGGGGGAGCTGGAGCGCCAGAGCGGCAGCTACAAGGTGCTGATCCCGGCCGAGGGGCAAAGCGAGCTGCGTTTTTGCTGTCGCAACACTCCCATCAAGCGGCTCTCCGACATGCCGCGCGGCTTCTTCCTGAGCCTGCCCGAGGCCAGCACGGGCCCGCAGCTGATGCCGGTGGTGCTGGCCGATGAGGCGCTGGGCCTGCCGCCAAGCGCGCCCGGCGCCCCGGATCTGCCCGAGGTCGAGTCCCTGGCTGGCATAGTGCCCCAGCCGGATCAGCTGGTGCTGCTGGAGGGCAACTTCCGGCTGGCAGAGCGGGCCCATGTCAGCGGGCCCGGGTCGCTGACCGCCCTGCTGGCCCATTTCAACGAGCTGACCGGGCTGGCGCTGGAGCAGGATCACGATGCCGAGATCCGGCTGCTCGAGGAGCCTCTGGCTGCGGAGGCCTATCGCCTCACCATCACGCCTGAGGGGGTGACCATAGCCGCGGCCGGCGAGGCGGGCTGGCGCCATGGCCTGACAAGCCTGGCCCAGTGGGCCCTGCAACACGGGGAGAGCCTGCCCTGCATCGAGCTGGTCGATGCCCCCCGCTTCGGTTTTCGCGGCATATTCCTCGACTGTGCCCGCCACTTTCACAGCCTGGCCACCCTCAAGCGCCTGCTCAAGCTGATGAGCCTCTATAAGTTCAACCGCTTCCACTGGCACCTGACCGATGACGAGGGGTGGCGGCTCGAGATCAAGGCATTCCCCCAGCTGACGGAACGGGCCGCCTGGCGCGGCCACGATCTGCCGGTCGGGCCCCAGCTGAGCGGCGGCGCCGAGCCCTACGGCGGCTACTACAGCCAGAGCGAGGTGCGCGAGCTGGTGGCCTATGCCGCCGGGCTCGGCATCACAGTCATTCCCGAGATCGACATACCGGGCCACTGCCATGCGGCCATCAAGGCGCTGCCCGAGCTGCTGGTGGAAGAAGCCGACCGCTCCCGCTACCTGTCGGTGCAATATTTCGACGACAACGTGCTCAACCCGGCCCTGCCCGGCACCTACCGGTTCCTGGAGGCGGTGATCGACGAGGTATGCGAGCTGTTCCCGGGCCCGCTGGTACACATGGGGGGAGACGAGGTGCCGACCGGAGTCTGGACCGACAGCCCGGCCTGCCGGCAGTTGATGGAGCAGCAGGGGTATCAGGATTGCCGCGAGCTGCAGGGCCACCTGCTGCGCCACTGCCAGCAATATCTGGCCGGCAAGGGCAAGCGGATGCTGGGCTGGGAGGAGATATTGCACGGTGACAAGGTGAGCCGGGATGCCACCATCTTCGCCTGGACCAGCTTCCAGGCAGGGCTGGATGCGGCTGCGGCTGGCTATCCGGTGGTGATGGCACCGGCCCAGCACCTCTATCTGGATCTGGCCTGGAGCCAGGACATCCATGAACCCGGCCTCTACTGGGCGGGCACCCTCAATCTGGAGCAGGTCTATCGATGCGATCCTGCCCCGGCCGATTTCCATGCCAACGATAACATCCTGGGGGTGCTGAGCCCCTTATGGTCGGAGCTGGTGACCTCTCGTGACCGCCTCGACTATATGTTGTTCCCGCGCATGCTGGCCACCGCCGAGGTGGCCTGGAGCGACCCCGCCCGCAAGGCGTGGGATCACTTCGCCGCCCGCCTGCCGGGCCAGCTGCAGATCCTCGACCAGCTACAGGTGCGTTACCGGGCGCCGCAGAGGTAGTGTTATCTTTTTGTTTGGCGACCTTTCGGTCGCCTTTTTTTACCATCCACCAACAAAAAACCAACTTTCCCCTACCATTCATCCGCCATTGTTGGCAAAATTCAGCCCCCTATGAAGCCGACTTGGCGCACCCTGACAGGCACCTGCAACCACGCCCGGATCTGCCACAATAACAACGATAAAACTATCAACAAGAACATCGGAGCCTATCCCTATGACTCGCAGAGACGTCCATACCCTGGACAGCGAAGTGGAGTTTCCTGCCGACGAACAACTGGTTTCCACCACGGACCTGCGCGGGGTGATCACCTACGCCAACCCCGCCTTCTGTCGCATCGCCGGCTACCCCGTTGAAGAACTGGTCGGCCACAACCACAACCTGGTGCGCCACCCCGACATGCCCAAGGCCGCCTTCGCCGATCTCTGGGCCCGCCTCAAGGAGGGCAAGCCCTGGCGCGGCATGGTGAAGAACCGCTGCAAGGATGGCCGCTACTACTGGGTCGATGCCTATGTGACCCCCATCTACGAGGGGGGCAGGGTCAGCGGTTACCAGTCGGTGCGCTGCAAACCTGAACCCCAGCTCAAGCGCGTCGCCAGCCAGACCTATCAGGCCCTGCTCAAGGCGGAGCGCGGCTCGGCCAGCAGCCTCCCCTCCCTAGCCCGCGTGCGCCTGCCTGTGCTGGGCCTGCTGTTGCTCGGTCTGTTTGGCTGGGCCTTCAGCAGTCAGGGCCCCATGACAGCCCTGCTGATGCTGCTGCCCCTGCTGCTCATAGGCGGCGCTTGCTGGCGCGAGCTCTTCGCCCTGCCGCTCTACCTGCAGCAGCTCGGCCGCGAATACGACAGCCTGACCCGGCTGGTTTACTCGGGCGACGGCCCCGGCGCCATCGCCGACTTTCACATCAAGATGCTGCAGGCCCGCATCCGCACCGTGCTGGGCCGGGTCAACGATGCGACCCAGCCGCTGCAGACCCTGGCTACCAAGCTGAAACAGGCGTCCCATCAGGCCTGCCTCGACATCAACGAGCAGGATGCCCAGACCCAGCAGATGGCTGCCGCCATGACCCAGATGGCCAGCACGGCCCACGAGATAGCCCACAACATCCAGGACTCCAACGGTCAGGTCAACGAGGCCCGCAGCCGCTGCGAACACACCAATCAACAGCTGAGCCAGACCGAGCAACGCATCGAGCAGCTCGCCAGACAGGCGGAGCTGGCGTTCAACTCGGCGGTGGCGCTGGCCAGCGAGTCGGAGCGGATCGGCAGCGTGATGGGCGAGATCCAGGGCATAGCCGATCAGACCAACCTGCTGGCCCTCAACGCCGCCATCGAGGCGGCGCGGGCCGGTGAGCAGGGCCGCGGCTTTGCGGTGGTGGCCGACGAGGTGCGCACCCTGTCAACTCGCACCCACAAGGCGACCGAGCAGATCCAGGGCAGCATACAGCAGATCCAGCACACCCTGGGACGCTGGAAGGGGATGATGCAGGAGAACCTGCAGCAGACCCGCGAATGCGCCGAGATGACCCGCCAGGGCGCCAGCAGCCTGCACTCTGTGCTGGAAGAGATAGAGCTGGTCACGGAACACTCCACCCAGATCGCCGCCGCCGCCGAGCAACAGCAGGCGGTGGTGGAGGAGATCAGCCGCAGCATCAACCAGATCTCCCAGTACTCCCACGCCAACAGCCAAAAGATGCAGGAGGTCGACGACTCCAGTCAGGAGTTGCTGGAGCGCACCAAACAGCTCAAGGGGCTCAGTCAGACCTTTGGTTGAAGCGGTTGCCACCCCCACAATAGAAGCGCCACAATGGCGCTTCTATTGTTTCTGGAGAGTCATGACCCATGAGAATGGAGCCAGCCCCTGTCACCCTGAACAAGGTCGCCCGCATCGAGGCGATCCTCGCCCTGATCCCGGCCGGCAAGGTGGTCAGCTATGGTCAGGTGGCGGATCTGGCTGGACTGCCCGGTCGGGCCCGGCTGGTGGGCAAGGTACTGCGGGAAACGGACAAGGTGCTGCCCTGGCATCGCGTGCTGGGCGCAGGTGGCACCATTTCACTGCCAAAAGGGTCGACAGGCTTCACGGAACAAACGGGGCGATTGCAGCAGGAGGGAGTGCCTGTGGTAGGCGGGCGGGTCAGGATGCGGGAGTGGCAATGGCAGCCCGACCTGGCCGAGCTGCTATTCCTCATTCCCTTTTAAACCAGGGTGTCACGGCTTCTCATGACGTTTTGTTGAGCCAAAGAGCGCCCATGACGCCTTGCCTCCTGATACATCACAGCGTGAGAGGAGCCAGGATCTCGTCGCTGCGCACCTGCACGGGTATGGTTTCATACTCCCGTTGCAACAACACCAGCAGACTCTGCCTGTCCACCTCCAGCACATAGGCAGTCCCTTCCCGGGTCAGACAGGTCATTCCCGGCCGGATCTCGTTAATCTCCATCACAACCTCCGTGTACAGCGCTGCCATCCTTGCAGCGGTTTCAGTATACCGCCATCTCCCAACAAAAAGGCCCCAGCAAGGGGCCTCTTTCATCATAGTGTGAACTGCGCGCCATCAGGCCTTCTTCGACTTGGCCAGGCTCTCCTGCCACTTGCCGTTGTCGTAGTGCGCCGTCCAGCCCGTTGCCTTGCCGTTGACCTCGGTCATCACGTACTGCTCCTTGGTCTTGCGACTGAAGCGCACGATGGAGGCGTTACCGTCAGGATCTGACGCCGGGGCGTCGGCCAGGTACTGGTGCTTGGGCGAGAGGCGATCCTTGAAGCGCTTGAGCTCTTCCACCAGGGGTGCACGAGTCTCGCGGGATTTCGGGAAGTTGCTGGCGGCCAGGAACAGGCCGGCCGCCCCGTCACGCAGCACGAAGTGTGCGTCGGACTGGGTACACTTGAGCTCGGGCAGCGGTACAGGGTCTTCCTTCGGCGGCGCTATATCGCCGTTTTTCAGGATCTTGCGGGTGTTCTTGCAAGTCTCGCTGGTGCAACCCATGTACTTGCCGAAACGGCCGTTCTTGAGCTGCATCTCGGATCCGCAGCGATCGCACTCTATGCTCGGCCCTTCGTAGCCCTTGAGCTTGAACTGGCCCTTCTCGATCTCGTAACCGTCGCAATCCGGGTTGCGACCACAGACGTGCAGCTTGCGGCTGTCGTCGATGATGTAGGCGTCCATGGCGGTGCCACAGATGCCGCAGCGATGCTTGGCGCGCAGCGCCTCGGTTTCGGCCTCGTCACCGTCGGTGGCGGAGACGAATTCGTCGGCGGAGACCAGGTTGATGGTCTTCTTGCAGCGCTCTTTCGGCGGCAGGGCGTAACCGGAACAGCCGAGGAAGACGCCTGTGGTGGCGGTACGAATGCCCATCTTGCGGCCGCAATCCGGGCAGTCGATGTCGGTCAGCACCATCTGGTTGGCACGCATGCCCCCCTCTTCCGCGTCCCGATCCGCTTTTGCCAGCTCCTGGGTAAATTCTTCGTAGAAGGCGTCCAGCACCTTCTTCCACTCCAGGCTGCCTTCGGCTATGCCATCGAGCTTGTCTTCCATCTTGGCGGTGAACTCGTAGTTCATCAGCTCGACGAAGTTCTCGACCAGCCGGTCGGTGACGATTTCACCCATCTTCTCGGCGAAGAAACGACGGCTCTCGACCCGCACATAACCGCGATCCACGATAGTGGAGATGATGGAGGCGTAGGTGGAAGGACGGCCGATGCCGCGTTTTTCCAGCTCGCGCACCAGGGCCGCTTCGGTGAAACGCGCAGGCGGCTTGGTGAAGTGCTGACGGGGATCCAGCTTGACCAGTTTGAGGATCTCGCCCACCGTCACCGCCGGCAGCTGGCTGTCGTCGCCCTTGCGACCCATGGGTGGCAGCGCCTTGGTCCAACCGGCGAAGCGCAGGGTGCGACCACGGGCCTTCAACTCGAACTCACCGGCCTTGACGGTCAGGGTGGAGGAGTCGTACTGGGCCGGGGTCATCTGGCAGGCGACAAATTGACGCCAGATCAGGTCATAGAGCCGCATCGCATCCGGCTCCATGCCTTCCAGCATCTCGGCCGTGACCAGCACGCTGGAGGGACGGATCGCCTCGTGAGCCTCCTGGGCGCCGGCCTTGGAGCCGTAGAGATTCGGTTCGCTCGGCAGATAGGCGGCGCCATACTGCTCGCCGATATATTCCCGCAGCGCCTCGACCGCCTCTTTGCTGAGGTTGGTGGAGTCGGTACGCATGTAGGTGATGTAGCCCGCTTCATACAGACGCTGGGCCATCATCATGGTCTTCTTCACCCCGAAGCTCAGACGGGTCGATGCCGCCTGTTGCAGGGTGGAGGTAATGAAGGGGGCGGACGGCTTGGAGCCGGTCGGCTTGTCTTCCCGGTTCACCACCTTGTAGTCGACCCCTTCCAGGGCGGCCACGGCGGCAAAGGTCTCGGCCTGGGTGACCGGCTTGAAATCGGCGCCGTTGCGGCTGACCACTTCCATGCGCAGGTCGGCCTTGTCACCGGTCAGCAGGTCGGCGTTGAGATCCCAGAACTCCACCGGCACGAACGCCTTGATCTCGCGCTCTTTATCGACGATGAGACGCACTGCAACGGACTGCACCCGGCCGGCGGAGAGACCGCGAGCCAGCTTCTTCCACAGCAGGGGGGAGACCATATAGCCCACTACCCGGTCGAGGAAACGACGAGCCTGCTGGGCATTGACGCGGTGGATGTTCAGCTCGGATGGCTGGGCAAACGCCTCCTGAATCGCGGTCTTGGTGATCTCGTTGAACACCACCCGCTTGTAGCGGCTGTCGTCACCACCGATGATCTCGCGCAAGTGCCAGGCGATCGCCTCTCCCTCTCTATCCAAGTCGGTTGCGAGATAGATGGTGTCAGCCTTGGCGGCCAGACTTTGCAACTCACTGACCACTTTCTCTTTGCCGGGCAAAATCTGGTAGTTGGCCTGCCAGCCTGCGGTCGGATTGATCCCCATCCGGGAGAACAGGGCATTGCGATCCTTGGCAGCCTTCTCTGATTCGCTCAGCTTGATGCCGCGAATGACAGGTTTTTTGGGCTCGTTGCTGGCGCTGCCACTGGTGGGCAGATCGCGAACATGACCGACGCTGGATTTCACCACGTAGTCCTTGCCCAAATATTTGTTGATGGTCTTGGCCTTGGCCGGAGACTCCACTATGACCAGTGATTTGCCCATGCTGTAACTATTATCCTCATTGCACCCGACGGGGTTGGTGTGCGGTTTTGTGGGGCTGTATAAGAGATTTGACGCGAAAAAGCAATCTTGTGAGCAAATTAGCTCACCCGCCCGAACCAGCTGACCTCTTTATTTATTAATGCGAAGCCGAGCCGCGGGAAGCAACCGCTTTTTTATTTTTATGCTATATCCACCCCCTTTTTATATTTGAAACGACATAACCAACCGCTCTTGTAACATAACAAACCACTTTGGTTATCAGCTTGTTACAAAAGACAAAATCTCCTTATAATGGCTGCATCCCGCAGCTTTGTGCGCGGAAGGAACCGCTACCCATATAAAAATCGAAAGGATGTACGCAATGAAGCACTTCGAGGTCAACTTCGACGGCCTGGTCGGCCCGACTCACAACTATGCCGGCTTGTCCTATGGCAACGTCGCCTCCCAGAGCAACGCCAAGGAGGCGTCCAATCCGAAGGAGGCGGCCAAGCAGGGGCTGCGCAAGATGAAGGCGCTGACCGAGCTTGGCATGACCCAGGGGGTGCTGGCACCGCAGGAGCGGCCGGATCTCGCCACCCTGCGCCGCCTCGGCTTCACCGGCAATGATGCAAGCGTGCTGGCCCAGGCCGCGAAACAGGCACCCGCCGTGCTGGCCGCCTGTTATTCGGCCTCCAGCATGTGGACCGCCAACGCCGCCACCGTCTCCCCGAGTGCCGATACCCAGGATGGCCGCATTCACTTCACCCCCGCCAACCTGACCAACAAGTTCCACCGCTCCCTCGAACCCGAGGTGACGGGCCGCATACTGCGCGCCGTGTTCAACAACGATCGCCACTTCTATCACCACCAGCACCTGCCGGAGAACGACCACTTCGGTGACGAGGGCGCCGCCAACCACACCCGGCTGTGCCGTGCCTATGGCGAGTCCGGGGTCGAGCTGTTCGTCTATGGCCGCAGCGCCTTTGACGTCTCCCAGCCCGCCCCCAAACGCTACCCGGCCCGCCAGACCCTGGAGGCCAGCCAGGCCATCGCCCGTCTGCACGGTTTGAGTGAAGAGAGCGCCGTCTTCATCCAGCAGAATCCGGAGGTGATCGATCAGGGGGTGTTCCACAACGACGTGATAGCGGTAGGCAACCAGAACGTGCTCTTCTTCCACCAGCAGGCCTTCCTCAACACGGCGTCGGCGCTGGCCGAGGTGCGCACCAAGTTCGGTGACGGGGAGCTGCACTTCATCGAGGTGCCGACTGCCGAGGTGTCGGTGCAGGATGCGGTGAAATCCTATCTGTTCAACACCCAGATCCTGACCCTGCCCTCCGGCGAGATGGCGATCATCGCCCCCACAGAGTGTCGCGACAACCCTGCCGTATCGGCCTATCTGGCCAAGCTGGTGACCCTGGGCACCCCGATCAAGGGAGTGCACTACATGGACGTGAAGCAGAGCATGCGCAACGGCGGTGGCCCCGCCTGCCTGCGGCTGCGGGTCGCCATGAACGATCAGGAGCTGGCGGCGGTCAATCCGGCCTGCCTCATCAACGACAGCCAGTTTGCCCGCCTCGACAACTGGGTGGATCGCCACTACCGCGACAGCCTGGCGCTGGACGATCTGCGCGACCCGGCGCTGGTGCAGGAGTCCCGCTGTGCGCTGGACGAGCTGACCCAGATCCTGAAACTTGGCTCCGTCTACCCCTTCCAGCGCTGAGTCGCTGGATAGCAAAAGCCGGGCAAGTGCCCGGCTTTTCCATGCCCATGGTGCAAGCGAGGCCTCAGCGCCAGGGGCTCTGCTGCCACAGCCGGCCCAGGCTCGACTCCAGCGCCAGGGCCGCCTGCTGGCCCAGTTTCTGGGTCAGGCTCTTTGGCTTGCGATAGCTGATGCCGACCACCTTGTGATGGCTGGCCTGGGCCAGCAGGTAGTCGTCGCTGGTGCAGAGGGTATCCACCAGCCCCAACCCCTTGGCCTGACTCGCCAGCCAGTGCTCTCCCGTGGTGACACTGTCTATGTCGAGGTGGGGCCTGTGCTTGGCCACGAACGCCTTGAACCGCTCGTGGATGGCGCCCAGCTCCTCGCGAAACTTCTCCCGCCCCAGATCGTCGTTCTCACCGAACATGGTGATGGTGCGCTTGTACTGGCCAGCTGTGTGCATCTCGAATTCGATGTCGTGCTTTTTCAGGAGCTTGTTGAAGTTCGGCAACTGGGCTATCACACCGATGGAGCCGACGATGGCAAAGGGTGCAGCCAGGATCTGATCCGCCACGCAGGCCATCATGTAACCGCCGCTCGCCGCCACCTTGTCGATGGCCACGGTGAGCTTGATGCCCTTGTCGCGCAGTCGCTGCAGCTGGGATGCGGCCAGACCATAGCCATGGACCACGCCGCCGCCGGATTCTAGCCGCAGCAACACCTCGTCACCGGACTGGGCGACGCCTATCACGGCGCTCACCTCTTCCCGCAGGGAAGCCACCTCTTTGGCATCCATGCTGCCGTTGAAATCGAGCACAAACAGCCGGCTGCGCTCGTCTTCTGTCTTGGCACGGGCCTTGTGTTCGGCCTTGCGCGCCTTCTCCAGCTGCTTGCGCTCGGTCTTGCCGGCCAGCGCCGCCTGCAACTGGTAACGCCCCTGCTCCAGTTCACTGGAGAGATCGGTCACCACCAGCTCACCCTTGCGGGATTTCGGCTGACGGCTGCTGATCACCATCAGGATGACGGCGGCTATGGCCAGCAGTAAGGTGAGAGTCTTGGCCAGGAACAGGCCATATTCGGTCAAAAATGCCACTTGATGCTCCGCTCAGTGTTCGAGTTTTTCACATTCTAGGGAGTTTGCCGGGCTCGCGCAAAAACTCTGCGACAGTGGCTCAAAAAACACACTCGGCAATCACAACCCCTCTATTTTCTTCACATTTTTGCCGTCTCATACTGGTCAAATGCCGTGCGGGGTCAGTACACTTGCCCCTCTATTGCCGCGCGCATCTGCCACGAACTTGTTAACAGGAGTTGTCATGCTCGATTATCAGGCCCCCCGGGATCTGCTCAAGCACAAGGTCATTCTGGTCACAGGTGCCGGTGACGGCATAGGCCGCGAAGCCGCTATCACCTATGCCGCCCACGGCGCCACCGTGATCCTGCTCGGCCGCACCAGCGCCAAACTCGAGGCAGTCTACGACCAGATCGAGGCCGCCGGTTATCCCCTGCCCGCCATAGTGCCGGTGGACCTGAAAGGGGCGACCGCCGCCCACTACCGCGGCATGGCCGAGACCTTCGCCCAGCAGTTTGGCCGCCTCGATGGCGTGCTGTTCAACGCCGGCCTGCTCGGCACCCTCTCCCCCTTCGAACACATTCAGGAGCAGGAGTGGGACGAGGTGATGCAGGTCAACGTCAAATCCGAATTCCTGCTGACCCAGGCGCTGCTGCCGCTGATCCGCCAGACCGCCAAGGAGCACGGTGAGGCCTCCATCGTCTACACCTCCTCCAGCGTGGGCCGCAAGGGCCGCGCCTACTGGGGCACCTACGCCATCTCCAAGTTCGCTATCGAGGGCATGATGGAGGTGCTGGCCGACGAGCTGGAGAACACGGCGGTGCGGGTCAACACCCTCAACCCGGGCGGCACCCGCACCAAGATGCGCGCCAGCGCCTTCCCGGCGGAAGATCCCCAGCAGCTCAAGACGCCAGCCGATCTCATGCCGCTCTATCTCTATCTGATGGGGGCCGACAGCCGTGGCAAAACCGGCCAGACCTTTGTGGCCCAGCCCAAATAAATCAACAAAATAACCGGAACCCTGCGCCGCATGGGGTTAAATTCAATAGGGTGCCGCCGGCACCCCGTTGCAGCCCCTTACCACATACGATCCCTGATCAGGTTGAGATATGTTTCGTCCCAAGAGCACGTTTGAGCAATGGCGGATCTTTCAGGCCGTGGTGGACTGTGGCGGTTATGCCCAGGCCGCCGAGGCGCTGAACAAGAGCCAATCCTCTCTCAATCATGCGGTGGCCAAGCTGCAGCAGAGTCTGGGGGTGCCTCTGCTGGAAGTGAGGGGGCGCAAGGCGGTATTGACCCAGGCCGGGGAGATCTTCCTCAAGCGGGCGCGTCAGCTCAGCCAGCAGGTGGAAGAGCTGGAGAACCTGGCCAACAACCTGGAGCGGCAGTGGGAGCCGCAGATCAACCTCTATGTTTCCGTGCTGCAGCCACGGGAGCGACTCTATCGGGCGCTGGCCCACTTCTATCCCCGCAGCCGGGGCTGCCGCGTCAATCTGCACGAACGCATTCACTGCCACTTCAACGCCTTGCAAGTGGGGGATCTGATGCTCTCCGAGCACCTGCCCCAGGATCGCACCGGCCTGCCGCTGGACGAGGTGTGCCTGCTGCCGCTCTGCTCGGCCGACCATCCCCTCGCCGCCCTGGCCGGCGCCGTCTCCACCGACGAGCTTGCCAGCCACAACCAGATAAGCCTGCATCCCCCCATTCACCGCTCGGTGGACTGGAACGATGCGGACGACACCGGCTGGAAGGCGACCCACTATCACGAAGTGATCGCCATGCTCAAACTCGGCCTCCCCCCCCCCCCCCCCCCCCGGGGGGGGGGGGGGGGGGGGGGGGGGGGGGGGGGGGGGGGGGGGGGGGGGGGGAGGCTATGCCTGGCTGCCTCGCCATCTGGTGCAGGAGGAGCTGGCCAGCGGCGTCCTGATGCCGCTGGATCTGGCAAGCGGCAACGAGCGCCATCTCTACACCTATCTGCTGACCCCGTCAGCGGATTCGCTGGGGCCGGCCACCGAGCTGCTGCTGCGCTGCCTGCGCAACGAATATCAGAACGACAACGACAAGTAAGCCCAAGCCGTCAGGCAGCCTGCGTCACCCATAGCCAACCGGTCACAGACCCGCCTCACACATTGGGCACCCGCCAGCAGGCGCCCAGTGCCGCCAGCGCCAGCGCAGTCGCCACCATGAAGACCCCGTGAAAACTCCAGATCTCGGCCACAGTCCCCGCGATGGCCCCCGCCATGATGGAGCCGGTGCGTATGCTGTTGGCAAACAGGGTAGTCGCCACCCCGGCGCGCCCCGGCATCAGATCCTGGAAGTAGGACATGCCGATCCCGGCGACTATGCCGATGAAGATGGCGTTGAGCAGTTGCAGCGCGATGAGCGCAGACTGGCTCGACAGGGTGACCAGCCCCACGTAGAAACCCACCCCGGCCAGCACGGCCACCAGCATCATGGGACGCTTGCCGAAGCGCTGGGTGTAGTAGCCTGCCAGCAGCATGAAGGGGATCTCGAGGGCTGCCGCCGTGCCCATCAGCACACCGGCCAGCTTCTCCTCCAGCCCCAGCTCGCGGGTGATGTAGAGCGGCATGTTGATGAGGTACATGCTGTTGCAGGTCCACATCAGGGTGGAGGCGATGAACAGCGCCCGCACCGAGGGATCCTTCCAGCTGCTGACCCGCTCAACCTCGCTGTTTGGCGTGGGCAGCGGCAGGGAGGGCAGCCAGCGCCACACCACGAAGGCACAGATGAGGTAGGCCAGGGCGGAGGCGAGATACATCACCTCGAAGCCATAGCCGATGGCCAGCGCGAAGGCGATGGGAGGGCCAATCACCCAGGCCAGGGAGAACTGGGCCCGCAGCACCGAGCTGAACATGTCCGCCCGCTTGTTGCGGCTGTCGGCATATTCCCGCGCCAGAGCAAACAACTGGGGGCTGGCGGTGGCGGCCAGGCTGGCCAGCACCACCCCCAGGCTCACCAGCAGCCAGTAGTTGCGATTCCAGGCGAACAGCAGGGAGAGCACCACCCCCGCAAAGCAACAGCGCAGGATCAGCCGCTTGCGATCCCCCTTGCTGTCGGAGCGGTGGCCGAGCCACTGGCTGATGAGGATGCCGATCACGGCGTTGACCGTGTAAAACAGTCCGACCAGCAAGGGGCGCACCTGCACCTCTTCGGCTAGAAACAGGCTCAAGGTAGGCACCTGGAGCGCCACCGCCACCCCGGTCATAAAGGTCACGGCCAAAAAAGAGAGGGAGACGGGATCCGACCTCTTCAGAGCGGCGGTCAACAAGCTCATAGGATTACCACTGATTGGGGGGAAGAAAACTGGCCAAAATTCGGCAAGTGCATGAAATAGCGTCGCTTATTTTATGTCATTATCAAGAGTCACCTCAAGGCTTGCGACCCCGCGCCCGACCCCGTACATTGAAAGCCCACTGCCCAGCATAAGGATTTCACATGTTTGATTTTGACCGGGAAATAGATCGTCGCGATACCATGAGTCTGAAATGGGACAAGTACAAGGGACAGGACGTGCTGCCCATGTGGGTAGCCGACACCGACTTTGTCTCGCCGCCCGCCGTCGTCGAGGCCCTCACCCAGCGGGTCGCCCACGGCATCTTCGGTTACTCGCGCCCCTCTGCCCGGCTGATCGAACTGATCATGGCGCGTCTGGCCAGCCGCTACGGCTGGACCATCCAGCCCGAGTGGCTCGTCTTCCTGCCCGGCGTGGTACCCGGCTTAAACCTGGCCTGCAAGGCCTGGAGCCAGCACGGCCGCGGCATCATCACCCCCAAGCCGGTCTACTACCCCTTCCTGCAGGCACCCGGGTTCAACGATCGCCCCCTGCTCACAGTGCCCATGGTGGAAGAGGCCGGTCGCTGGGTGCTGGATCTGGAGGAACTTGAGCGTCAGGCCCCGGCGGCGGATCTGCTGCTGCTGTGCAACCCGCACAACCCGGGCGGTACAGTGTTCACCCGCGCCGAGCTCGAAGCCATAGACGCCATCGCCGAGCGCCACAATCTGGTTGTCTGCTCGGACGAGATCCATTGCGACCTGCTGCTGGACAAAGATGCCCGCCACATCCCCTATGGCGCCATCAGCCCGGAAGCGGCCGAACGCTGCGCCGTCATGATGGCTCCGAGCAAGACCTTCAATATCGCAGGTCTGTGCTGCGCCTTCGCCGTGGTGCCCAACGCCCGCCTGCGCCTCAAGCTGCAACAGGCGATGCGCGGCATCAGCGCCGACGTCAACCTGCTGGGCTTCGTGGCGGCCGAGGCGGCCTATGAGGGAGGCGACCCCTGGCTCAGCGAACAGCTCGACTACCTGGCCGCCAACCTGACGCTGATCGAGCAGGCGGTCGCCCGCTGGCCCGGTATCAAGCTGGCGCGCCATCAGGCCACCTACCTCGCCTGGATCGACGTCAGTGCGCTCGGTGTCGAGGATCCCATCGCCTTCTTCGAGCAGGCGGGGGTGGGACTCTCCCCCGGCGCCCAGTTCGGTGATGGCCAGTTCGTGCGGCTCAACTTCGGTTGCACCCGGGCACGGCTGACCGAGGCGCTGGCCCGGATGGAGAAAGCGATCCAGACTCGCATCTGATGGCAATAGGGTATATTTTTGCGGCTGAATGTCAGCTGCACCAGCCGCCGCCATAAGCGATAAGATCGGGTTTGCATGACACATGCCATGCAAACCCGGCTCTGCGCCAAACAGCGGCAGGCCGTGATGTCAGACGGGATGGGCTTGGCCCATCCTTTTTATCAGCCATTGATCCGGTTCATTATGTTGCCAAGCGCCCTGCACCACCTGTCGACCCTGTCTCGTACCGCCCTGCCCTGGCTGGCTGCAGCCCTGGTGCTGCCCCTGCACGCCGCCACGCCGGCCTATCTCACCATAGGCACGGGGGCGCTCAACGGCGTCTACTATCCGGCGGGAGGGGCCATCTGCCGCCTGCTGAACGAAGATAATGCCAACCACGGGCTGCACTGCGCCGTGCAGAGCACCTCGGGCTCCCTCGCCAACCTGAAGGAGCTGGGCCAGGGGAAAATCCAGCTGGCGCTGGTGCAGTCGGATGTGGTGCACCACGCCGCCCACGGCACAGGCCCCTTCGTGGGCCAGCCGCCCAACGACCGGCTGCGCAGCCTGTTTCGACTCCATCAGGAGTCGCTGACCCTGCTCGCCGGTGCCAACAGCAACATCAACACCCTGGCCGACATCGAAGGCAAGCGGGTCGATCTGGGCAATCCGGGGTCGGGAGAGCGCGTCACCAGCCAGGCCCTGCTCGATGCCATGGGCTGGCAGGAGAGCAGCTTCGCGCCCGTCATTCCCTCCTCCATCAACAACCGGCTGGAGGGGCTCTGCGACGGCACCCTGGACGCCGCCTTCATGGTGGCGGGGCACCCCAATCAGGGCATAGGGGATCTGACCGGTCGCTGCAAGGCGCGCATCATCCCCATCGAGGGGGAGCAGATCGATCGCCTGCTCAAGAACCACCCTTATTACCAGCGCGGCCGCATCGGTGCCAACCTCTACCCGGGCCAGCCCAGCGGCGTCAACACCTTCGCCGTCACCGCCGAACTGGTTGCGCTGGACAGCCTGCCAGACACCCAGGTGCGCACAGTGCGCGACGTACTGACCGCACGGCTCAAGCAGTTCACCCGTCTGCATCCGGCGCTGACCACCCTCACCCTGGACTCCATGCTGGCGGAGGCCGAGGTGCCGCGCCACCCGGGCATGGAGGATGCCGTCCTGCCGCCGCCATCACTGCTCCCCGAATCCCTGACCCCCCAGGAGTCAGAGGGCTCGGCGGCGACGGCAAGCCTGGCAGCCCAGTCGGCGGCGCAGGCCACCGGGAATAGCGCAGCAGCACAGGCAGCAACCTCGGGTGCAGTGGCAACCCAGCCGGTGGCGCCCGTCTCGGCCGCCCAGACCACGCAAGCCGTGACTGCGGAGCCACCTTCGGCCGCTGCTGCCACACAAGCCGCCTCGGCCGCACTCGGCTCGGCGCCCGCCGATACGCAAGGGGCTGCGCCCAGTGCCGCCAGTGGCAGCCTGAACCAGCCCCTGCCGGTCACCCCTTCGGCAAGCGTGCCCGCCCAGTAATCTCACCCACCGCCAACGAAAGAGGCCACCTGTCTGGGTGGCCTCTTCTTTTGCATTGCAGCTGCTACCTTGCACCTTTTACCTTGTTCTGTAGCAACTCATGCGCACACGGGCTGCAACACTGTGGCCGATCGCTATCTTCCCTCCCGACCCAGTCAAAGCCGGTCAGGTGCCCGCCGTGAAACCGGGCGCACAAGGGGCATCCCGCCTGCTTGTCCCGCCGGACCTGATCAGCCTTCTGCCCTGGGCGCCGTTTGATGGCGGGCGTCGGGCTGCAATATCTCCTCCTCCACCCAGTGCAGCAGCTGCTTGATGGCCCGCGACAACACCTGATTCTGGCGCACCACATAGCCCAGGCTGGTGCCGGGGAAGTCGGTCAGACGGGCCACGGGTGCGGTGAGCTTGAGGCGCGGGTGGAGCGAGAAGTCCGGCACTATGGCGACCCCGAAGCCCGCCTCGGCCCAGTCGAGCTGGGCGTCCACGCTGCCCACCTCCATGATGCGGCACGTCGGCAGCCCGAGCAGGGGCAGGGAGGGGTCGATCAGGGCGCGGGTGCGGGTGTCGTGGCCGAGCAGGATCAGGGTCGGCTCGTCGAGGGGATCGCTCTCACCCGCTTTCGCCCGCGCCTGCCAGCGAGCCAAGCCGTGTCCCAGTGCACACCAGGTCACCTGCTGCAACTCTGTGTAGAACAGCGGTTCGCTGCGCTTTTGCGCCATCACGAAGCCGAGATCCGCCTTGCCGGCCTTGACCAGCTCGGCCGCCTGATCCGAGGTGGTGTTGAACAGGGTGAGATCGATGCCGGGAAAGGCCTGCTTGAAGCGCTGGAACGGCTGGATCAGCAGCAGGCGGGAGATGATGTCGCTGGCGGCGATGGCCAGCGTGCCCTGGCTCAGCTGGTTTAGGGCATTGAGATCGGACTGGCACAACAGCAGCTCGTTGATGGCGCGCTCGGCGCTTTGCAGCAGTCGCTCACCGGCCTGGGTCAGCCGAAACGGGCTGCGCTCAATCAGCTTGACCCGGGTGGCCTGCTCCAGGTTCTTGAGATGCAGGCTGACGTTGGGCTGGGTCATGTGCAATTCGGTGGCGGTCTGGCCGAAGTGCTGCAGGCGGGCCAGGGTAACGAAGGTGTGCAGCCAGTGAATGTCCAGCATGGGGGTCCTCTTGTTTTTCCACATCTGCGCCCATGACGCGGGCCAGCGCGGCAACACTGGGTGTCTTGCCAGTAAATTCACCACGAGTATATGGTTTTCTTATCGGAATTATAAAGATAATTAATTTTTCTAATCCGCCCCAGCCTCCTAGGGGGAGGATGGACGCCTAACGTCTTAGGAGAAAGAGTCATGTCGTCTATCGTAGTCGTAGGTGCTAACTGGGGTGATGAAGGCAAAGGCCGCATCGTCGATTATCTGGCAGGTCAATCCGCCGCCAGCATCCGTTTTCAGGGCGGCAACAACGCCGGCCACACCGTCGTCAACGACCTGGGCACCTTCAAGCTGCACCAGTTGCCGAGCGGCGTATTCAACCCGGAATGCCTGGTTGTCCTCGGCCCTGGCATGGTCATCAGCCCGGAGCCGCTGACCCGCGAGCTGGCTGAAGTGAAAGCCGCCGGCGTGACCCCGAAACTGGCCATCTCAGATCGCGCCACCTTCTGCCTGCCGATCCATGCGCTGGAAGATACCCTGGAAGAAGTCCGTCTGGGTGATGGCGCCTATGGCTCCACCCGTCAGGGCATAGCCCCGGCTTACGGTGATCGGGTCATGAAAAAAGCGATCCTGGTCGGCTGGCTGAAACAGCCGGACGTACTGGTCGAGCGCATCCAGTTCTTCCTCGACTGGAAACTGCCGCAGCTCAAAGCCCTCTACCCGAGCTTCGAGTTCAGCCAGACCGCCCAGGAAATGGCCGACTGGCTGCTGGAAGTGTCCGCCCCCTGGATCGACGCCGTCTGCAACGTCAGCGAGCCGCTCAAGGCCATTCAGGCCCAGAACGGCACCCTGCTGTTCGAAGCCCAGCTGGGCGCCGGCCGTGACCTCATCTACGGCGAGTACCCCTGGGTGACCTCTTCCCACGTTTCCGGCGCCTACGCAGGTATCGGTGGCGGCCTGCCGGCCCTGCGCCCCGAGCGCGTGATTGCCGTGGCCAAGGCGTTCAGTACCTCTGTCGGTACCGGCACCCTGATCACCGCCATGGAGAACCAGGAAGAGTTCCGCAAGTTCGCCAACGAGTTCGGTGCCACCACAGGCCGTCCCCGTGACATCGGCTACTTCGACGCCGTTGCCACCAAGCAGGGTCTGGAGATCCAGGCCGCCAACGAGATCGCGCTGACCAAGCTGGACTGCCTCTCTGGCATGCCGGACCTGAAGATCTGCGTGGCCTACGAAGGCGCCAACACCGAGAACCCGATCTGGCCGCAGACCGCCGGTCTGAAGCCGGTGTACGAGTCCATGGAAGCCTGGAGCGAAGACATCTCCCACATCCGCAAGTTCGAAGACTTGCCCAAGGCTGCCCAGCACTACGTGCTGCGCATCGAAGCCCTGCTGGGTGTGCCAGTTCCCATGGTCTCCGTCGGCCCGGGCCGCGAGCAGATGATACTGCGCTAAGCCGCCTCGCTGCTGCCAGCAAGATGTCAAAACCGGCCTCCATGAGGCCGGTTTTTTTATGGCCGCCGCACCACAAGCCGCCCACTCCCTTACCACCTCGCCGTCCCACTCTTTTCCCGCCTAGATGCAGTTCGGCTCACAATCCGCCACCGACAACCCGATGTTGAGCCTTTTGGTTGCCCCCGAATTGCCCCGCTTCGCTAGACTGATCCCGTCATCAGGATCCTCTCGGCGGGATCCCGTCATCCATAAAGGAGCACCACAATGAAATTACCCCTGCGTTCCACTCTGCTCTCCCTGCTGTGCTTGGCGGCCCTGCCCGCCTCTGCCATGACCTTGAAGAGCGCTGACATTCAGGAAGGCCAGCTGATGGACAAGGCGTTCAGCTTCAACGGCTTCGGCTGCAAGGGGGAGAACCGCTCGCCCCAGCTGAGCTGGCAGGATCTGCCGGCCGGCACCAAGAGCGTCGCCATCACCGCCTATGATCCCGACGCCCCCACCGGCAGCGGCTGGTGGCACTGGCTGGTGGTGAACCTGCCGGCCAACCAGAGTTCACTTGCCAGCAACGTCTCCGGCAAACTCAAACAGGGCCTTGAGCTCAGAACCGACTTTGGCAGCCAGGGCTACGGCGGTCCCTGCCCACCCGCCGGTCACGGCATGCACCGCTACCAGTTCACCGCCTGGGCACTGCCCGAGGCCACACTCGAGGTGAAGGCAGATACCCCGCCCGCCATGGTAGGCTACATGCTCAATGCCATGGCGCTGGGCAAGGCCACCCTGACCGCCACCTTCGTCACCCCCTAGGCCTAGGAGCCCGCCGGATGAGCGCCCCCTTGCTGCAACTGCATCACTATCTCGGGATCCGCCAGCAACCGCTGCACAGGGTGCTCATCTATGCGCCGACCATCATCTGGGTACAACAGGGCCACAAGCAGCTGTGGTGGCAGGATAGACGCCTGTCGTTTGACAAGGGGAGCTGGCTGCTGATCCCGGCAGGCCACCAGCTCACCTTCGTCAACCAGCCCGAGCAGGGCAAGTTCAGCTCCCATGCCCTGACCCTGCTGGCCCCGCCCCCCGCAAAGTGGCTGACTGATGCCCCGACCACCCGGCTCAGGGAACCGCGCCTTGAGATAAGCCCGGCGCTGGCGTTCTGCTTCGAGCTGGTCTGCTCCATGGCCAGCCGCACGCTGAGCCAGGCCACCCAGACCCAGCTGCTGCACGGCTTCTATGCCGAGCTGCAGGCCGCCAATGCCCTCGACCTGCTGTTTCCCGCCAGCACAATGACGCTCGGGGAGCGGCTGGCCCGCTACCTCGGGGTGGAGCCGGGCGCCGACCACAGGCTGGAGACCATAGCCCCCCACTTCGCCATGAGCCGCGCCTCCCTGGTGCGCAAGCTGGCCGCCGAGGGGCGCAGCTTTCGCCAGCTGCTGACCCAGGTGCGCATGAGCCACGCCCTCACCCTGCTGCAACAGGCCCTCACTCCGCAGGAGGTGGCCCTCGCCTGCGGTTATGACTCTCCCAGCCGCTTCGCCGCCCGTTTCAAGCAGGAGTTCGGTCTGACTCCCCACCAATATCTGCGTACCTGTCCCTCAATGGACACTCAACGCCAAGTAAATAGTTACTAAAACAACCTGCAATGTAACCTCGTGTAACCCGGTGATCTGGCTCACATCCCCTCGCTCCACAGTGTGACGAAGCGCCAATATGGCCCGCGGCATTCCCCTACAATGTCTCTTGCAAACGATTTCACTAAAATAAACGCTAAAAAATCACCTTCCTTAACCTACAAAATCGTAATTGGAGCGAGACATGTTTCGTAAAAGTTTACTTTCCATCACCCTGAGCGTCGCCCTGTTCGGCCTGACCGCCTGCAACGGCAATGACTCCAGCGCCCCGACTCCGCCCAGTGCGACCCTGGCGAGCCAGTACCAGAACGTGATCGATCGCAGCGGTACCCCGCTCCAGTTCCGAGACTTTGACAGCTACTCCAATCTCAAATACAACCCGCTGCTCGATCTGGGGGCCTGGCACGGCTTCCTGCTGCCCGCCAGCGACAGCGAATGGGGTGGTTTCACCGGCCCCATGGTGATCGCCGAGGAGTACAGCCTCTTCTTCGCCAGCGAGCTGGACCGCCTCAGCCTGAGCGATGAGAGCGGCCGAGCTTTCCCGCTCACCGCCGCCAGCAAGCACGAGATCTACGCCATCCCGGGGGCACTCATTCAGCGATTCGAGTTCGCGCCCTTCACCCTGGAGCTGGAACTGCGCTACGGCGATGCCCGCACGGCGCTGATCCGAACCCGACTCATCAACAATCAGGACGCGCCGCTGACCCTCAACCTGACCTGGCAGGGTGAGCTGCTCCAGCAGTGGGATGCCAACAAGACGGTGGCCGAGCAGTACCCGGATTGGACCCGCACCATCAGCCGGAGCGAGCAAGGCATAGAGTTCCAGTTCGGCGAGCTGCGCAGCACCTGGAACATGATGCAGAGCGGCAGCGCCCGCTATCGCATCGACCGCACCCTGCCCAGCCGCACCACCCTGGACGAGAAGGAACTCGGCTACCGGAGCGAGGCCAGCCTCACCCTGGCCGCCAAGGGGAGCGAGGATATCTACACCCTGCAGAGCTACGTTCACAGCAGCGATGACGCCAGCCGCTTCCAGCAGAGCCGCAACGCCCTGCTGGCCAAGCCTGCCAGCTATTTCGACGACTCCATCCGCCGCTGGGAAGGCTATCTCGAGCGCGGCCTCTCCAACCAGGGGATCCCGGAAGCCGAGCGACGCATCGCGGTCAAGGCGATGGAGACCCTCAACGGCAACTGGCGCTCACCGGCCGGCGCCATCCTCCACGACGGGGTCACCCCCTCCAACACGGCCCGCTGGTTCGACGGCGTCTGGGCATGGGACAGCTGGAAGCACGCCTATGCCATGGCCCACTTCAACCCGGAGGTGGCCAAGAACAACGTGCGCGCCATGTATGACTACCAGGTCCAGCCCAATGATCCGGTGCGCCCCCAAGACGCCGGCATGGTGATCGACGCCGTCTTCTACAACAAGCTCTCCGATCGCGGTGGCGACGGTGGCAACTGGAACGAGCGGGACACCAAGCCGCCTCTTTCCGCCTGGGCCATCTGGGAAATCTACGGCGCGACCAAGGACAAGGCCTTCATCGCCGAGATGTATCCGAAGATCCAGGCCTATCACGACTGGTGGTACAGGGCGCGGGACAACAACCGCAACGGCATCATCGAATACGGTGCCACCCGCCACGTCGAGCACAACGACGAATTCGGCAATATCACCTTCAAGGTGCAGTACGCCAGTGGCGTGCCCGCCGGGCTGGATCTGTCGAGCTGCACCAACGAGGGGGACGGCTGGTACAGCTGCGCCGGCATGGCGCTCTATCAGCAGGTGCTGAGCGTCGGCGGCTATGCCGACATGGATATAGGCGCCCAGCACGGCGCCGGCTGGGAGTCCGGCATGGACAACGCCGCCCGCTTCGGCTTCATCGAGCAAGATCAACTGCAGCGCTACGCCGACAAGACTTATGGCGGCGACATTGCCAAGGCGCGCCAGGACTGGAACGTCGCCTTCTTCGAGAACCACGAGGACGATGGCAGCCTCATCGGCTTCTCCATCGATCAGGAGTCGGTGGAGCTGAACGCCTTCCTCGCCAAGGAGAAGCGCATCCTGGCGGACATGGCAGATCTCCTCGGCAAACCGGACGAAGGGATCCGCTACCGCGAGGGCGCTACCCAGCTCGCCGGTTACATCAATACCTGTTTGTTCGATGAGGCCTCCGGCTTCTATTACGATCGCCAGATCCATCAGGGGGATGTGGCAGACGCCAACGGCTGTGTCGGCAAGCTGTTGACTGCCCGCGGCCGTGGCCCGGAAGGCTGGAGCCCGCTCTGGGCCGAGGTGGCGGACAAGGAGAAGGCCGCGCGGGTGCGCGAGGTGATGCTCAACGCCCAGGAGTTCAACACCAGGGTGCCGCTCGGCACGGCGGCCCTGACCAACCCGGCCTATGACCCCGACATCTACTGGCGCGGCCGGGTCTGGCTGGATCAGTTCTACTTCGGGGTGAAGGGCTTGGAGAACTACGGCTATCGCAGCGATGCCCAGCTGCTGGTCAACAAGCTGTTTGCCAACGCCGAGGGGCTGGCGGGCAGCGGCCCCATTCGCGAAAACTACAACCCGGAGACAGGCGCCATGCAGGGGGCCAGCAACTTCAGCTGGAGCTCGGCCCACCTCTATATGCTCTATCGCAACTTCCTTAAAACCGAAGGCTGATCCCCACGGCCTCTGGGAGTGACGCAACAAAAAGGCCTCCATATGGAGGCCTTTTTTAGCAGGAAGGTTTGGCTTACTTGACCGTCACCCGGGCAAACTTGCGCTTGCCGACCTGATAGACGGCGGTACCGGCACCTATAAGTGCCTTGCCATCGTCCAGCTTGTCGCCATCAACCTTGACCGCGCCCTGCTTGATCATGCGCAGCGCCTCTGAGGTGGTGGCCACCAGATCGGCATCCTTGAGCAAGTTGGCGATCGGCAGACCTTCGCCTTCCAGTGCCAGCTCGACTTCCGGCATCTCGTCCGGGATGGCGTTCTTGGAGAAACGCTGGGTGAAATCTTCGTGAGCCGCTTCGGCTGCCGCTTCATCGTGGTAGCGGGTGATGATCTCTTTGGCCAGCCAGATCTTCACATCGCGCGGGTTCAGGGTAGCGGCAGCGATGCCCGCCTTGAAGCCTTCGATGTCGGAAAGCGGACGAGAGGAGAGCAGCTCGTAGTAGTTCCACATCAGGTCATCTGTGATGGACATGATCTTGCCGAACATCTCGCCCGGGGCGTCGTGTACACCTATGTAGTTGGCGGCGGACTTGGACATCTTCTTGACACCGTCCAGACCGACCAAGAGCGGCATCATCAGCACACACTGGGCGGCCATGCCGGCATCTTTTTGCAGCTCGCGGCCCATCAGCAGGTTGAACTTCTGATCGGTACCGCCCAGCTCCACGTCAGCCTTCAGCGCGACCGAGTCATAGCCTTGCAGCAGCGGATAGAGGAATTCGTGAATCGCGATGGATTGGCCGCCGGTGTAGCGCTTCTTGAAGTCGTCGCGCTCCATCATGCGGGCCACTGTCTGCTTGGCCGCCAGCTTGATCATGCCGGTCGCGCCCAGCTCGCCCAGCCAGCTGGAGTTGTACTCGATGCGGGTCTTGGCGGGATCGAGGATCTTGAACGCCTGCTCGGCATAGGTGAGGGCGTTGTGCTTGATGGCCTCTTCGGAGAGCGGCGGACGGGTGCTGTTCTTGCCGGAGGGATCACCCACCATGGCGGTGAAGTCGCCGATCAGCAGGATGATCTCGTGGCCCAGATCCTGGAAGGTCTTCAGCTTGTTGAGGATCACGGTATGACCCAGGTGAATGTCGGGAGCCGTCGGATCCATCCCCAACTTGATGCGCAGCGGGCGCCCTTCCTTCAACTTGGCGACAAGTTCTTCTTCCACCAGAATTTCTTCCGCTCCGCGCTTGATCTCGGCTAGCGCCACCTCGAGCTGGGACATTTTTTGACTCTCCAATCACGATTCCACAGGGCCAAACATATTACTGGAATGGCGGGCCAATTGGAAAGGCTGTAAAATCCGCCCATTCTGCCCGACTTCGTCAGCTTCGCATGGTTATTTGGAACGCCTTCAACTCTCTCCCCACCTGGCACCGCAAGATGGTGCTGATCCTGAGCATCATGGTGATGATGCTGGCGGCCTGGCCAAGCGAACAGGCGGTCGCCACTCGGGTCGATGACAGCGGCAACGAGCTTGCCGCCGAGCCGCAAGCCGACGAGGACAAGCTGCTGGCCCAGGCCGAGCTGCCCGTCACCCCGCCCAAGCCCAGCTACATCACCAAACAGGTGAAGGTACGCAGCGGCGACAACATGGGGGTCATCTTCCAGCGCCTTGGCCTCAGCACCACGGATCTGCACCTGATCGATCAGCTCGAGGGCACGGATACACTGCGCCTGCTCAAACCCGGTCAGGAGCTCACCTTCAAGCTCACCAAGGGCGGCGAGCTGCACAGCCTCTATTATCCCCACAGCCTGGAACAGGCGCTGAAAGTGAGCCGCAAGGCCGACAGCTTCGTGGCCAAACCGGTCAAGCTGGAACTCGATACCCGCGAGCAGGTGGCCAAGGGCGAGATCCGCTCCAGCTTCTGGGGCGCCGCCGCCGAGGCGGGCATGACAGAGGATCAGATCATGGATCTCGCCGCCATCTTCGGCTGGGACATCGACTTCGCCCAGGACCTGCAACCGGGGGACAGCTTCCGGGTGGTCTACGAAGAGAAGTACCAGGATGACGAGCGGGTTGCCTCCGGCGACATCCTGGCCGCCGAGTTCGTCAACCAGGGTGCCACCTATCGCGCCGTGCTGAACGAAGATGGCAACTACTACACGCCGGAGGGCAAGGCGATGCGCAAGAGCTTCCTGCGCGCGCCGGTCAACTTCAAATACATCAGCTCCAACTTCAATCCGCGCCGCCTGCACCCGGTCACCGGCAAGATCCGCCCCCACAACGGCATCGACTATGTGGCGCCTGTGGGCACCCCCATCATGGCGGCGGGTTCCGGCAGCGTGGTGGCCGCCGGTTACAACCAGTTCAACGGCAACTATGTCTTCATCAAGCACGCCGGCAACTATGTGACCAAGTACCTGCACCTCTCCCAGCGCACCGTCAACAAGGGGCAGCGGGTGAAGCAGGGCCAGACCATAGGCAAGCTGGGCGGTACCGGGCGCGTCACGGGCCCGCACCTGCACTATGAATTCGTGGTGGGCGGCGTGCACAAGAACCCGCGCACCCTCAATCTGCCCCAGGCGGAGACGCTCAGCGGGCGGGCGCTGGCCAACTTCAAACTGCTGGCGATGCCGCAACTGGCCAAACTTGACCAGCTTGACAAACCTGAGCTGCAGCTGGCCCAGAACAAGCGGACCAACGGCGGTAACTGAGCCGCCGTTGCGGGCCAGAGACCTCGACCCACAAGGAGCAGTCATGAGCGAACGCTATATAGGCTTGATGTCCGGCACCAGCATGGATGGTATCGATGCCGTGCTGGTGCTGATCGAGGGGGATGAACTGCGGGTCGAAGCGGCCCTCAGCCACCCCTGGCCCACCGCTCACGAGCTGCACCGGCTCTGCACCCCGGGCGACAACGAGATCGACCGCATGGGGGTTGCCGACAACCTGGTCGCCCGCGAGTTTGCCGCAGCCACCCACGCCCTGCTGGCCAAGGCCGACCTCACGCCTGCCGATATTCGCGCCATCGGCAGCCACGGCCAGACCATACGTCACCGCCCCCAGCTCGGCTTTACCCTGCAGATCGGCAACGCGGCCCTGCTGGCGGCGCTGACCGGCATCGATGTGGTGGCCGATTTTCGCACCATGGACATGGCCCTCGGCGGCCAGGGGGCGCCGCTGGTACCCGCCTTCCATCAGGCTTTCTTTGCCCGCCCCGGCGCCCTGCGGGTGGTGCTCAACCTCGGCGGCATCGCCAATATCTCTGTGCTGCCGGGCCAGGCCGACGGCATCTATGGCTTCGATACCGGCCCGGCCAACACCCTGCTCGATGGCTGGTATCGCCGTCATCACCCCAAGGGTGCCGGCTACGATGCCAGTGGCCAGTGGGCGGCCAGCGGCAGGCTTGTCCCCGAACTGCTGGAGCAGTTGCTGGCTCACCCCTACTTTGCCGCCCCCCACCCCAAGAGCACGGGGCGGGAGATGTTCACCCTCGACTGGCTCGATGGCGAGCTGGCCGGCCACGCCCATGCCCCGGCGGATGTGCAGCGCACCCTGCAGGCGCTCACCTGCCACAGCATAGCCCGCCAGCTGCCCGCACTGGATGATGCGCAAAGCCGGCCCGAGCTGTATGTCTGCGGCGGCGGCGCCCATAACGCCCCGCTGCTGGCGGAGCTGGCCAGCCTGCTGCCCGGCTGGCGCATCGCCAACACGGCCGAGCTGGGGATCGCCCCCGACTGGATGGAGGGTGCGGCGTTTGCCTGGCTGGCACAGCGCTTTATCCAGCGCCAACCGGGCAACCTGCCCGCCGTTACCGGTGCCAGCCGTCTTGCAGTCCTGGGCGCCCTCTATCCCACCTGATCGGCAAGGAGGGCAAGCTGCCCTCCCATACACGGGTGCCAGCCGTCTTGCCGTCCTGGGTGCTCTCTATCCCGCCTGAGCGGCAACTGGGATCACCACCTATTACCCCGATCACTGCCAGCAAGGGAGGGCAAGCAGCCCTCCCATACGCCGGCGCCAGCCGCCCGGCCCTCTTGGGCGCCCTCTATCCCGCCTGAGCACCAACCGGGACCACCACCTTTACCTATCACTGCCAGCCAGCATCTCTAACGGCGCCATTGAGTGCACAATGGCAGGAATGGCAGGAATGGCAGGAATGGCAGGATCAGACAGGCTCCCATTGAACGGATGCCGGCATGCCGCTATCGAGGCACCCGGATCCCGCCGGCCACCCCTTTCGGGCTGAAGAGCACCTGCCAGAGCTGGATATTCCGGGCACGAAATGCCCCGGCACAGGCGCCCAGATAATAGGTGAACATCCTGTAGAATTGCTCATCGTAATTTTCCTTCAATTTTTTCCAATTGGCATTGAAACGGGCTAACCAGGCCATCAGCGTCCGATCATAATCCGCCCCGAAGTTATGCCAATCCTCCATGACAAAATGCTTTTCACTGCTCTGTGAAATCTGAAGTACCGAGGGCAGGCAACCGTTTGGGAAGATATATTCATCGATCCAAGGATCCACATCAAGATCGCTTTTATTGGAACCTATGCTGTGCAACAAAAATAACCCATCATCAACCAGACTCTTTGCCACCACATCGAAGTAGGTGGCATAGTTTTTCGGCCCAACGTGCTCAAACATCCCTACCGAGACGATTCGATCAAATTGCTCATCAAGATCGCGATAATCTTGCAAGCGAATATCCACGGGCAAACCGGCACAATTTTTCTGCGCCAGTGCCTGCTGCTCCGCCGATATGGTCAGCCCGACGACAGAAACACCATAATGCTCTGCGGCAAAACGGGCTAATCCTCCCCAGCCACAGCCAATATCCAGCAGCTGCATATTTTTCTGCAGTTGCAGCTTCTCGCATATCAGATGCAACTTGTCGTTCTGCGCCTGCTCCAACCCGCTGGCATTAGCCCAGTAGCCACAGGAGTACTGCATGTAGGGATCCAACATAAGCTCGAACAGATCGTTACCCAGATCGTAGTGCTCCCTGCCTACCTGCCACGCCCGCTTACGGCTCTGCTTGTTGATGAGACGGCTCGACAGCACATAGAGAATATCGGCAAAGTGGCGCGGCATGCGCTCCTCCACCCCGGTGGCAAGCAAGCGACTGAACAATATGTCGAGGCGTGGGCACTCCCACCACCCATCCATATAACTCTCACCCAATCCTAGTGATCCCTCTTTAATGACCCGCTGAAAGAAGAGGGGATTATGTACATGAATATCATAGGGATGGGGACCATTAATCGTGACCCCAGAATATAAGAGCAGCTCTTCTACAATCTTATAATAATGGTTTTTAGGCACATTCAGATTCAACACTTTTGTTGCCATTACAATATTCCTGTTTTTATTTTTATGCGACTGACCATGACATTAAGACAGTCGCAACGAGTGGGCTTGGTAAAAAGTTGAAAAATGCAGATATTCTCGATGCAGAGATAATTAAAAAACATCTGGCATATCATTCATCCAAGCTTATGAAGTCAATTCATGCACATCCCGGTCTGGTAGGGATATATAACGAAGAGGCGAGGCGTCAAACAACAGGGTATTATTATTCTGGCTCGGACAAACCGGCAGCACAGCCTCACCGGGCAGGCTCAGGCCACCTCTCTTGCCTCGTCGGCAGCCCGCAGCAGGCTCTGGCGACCGAGCCAGTAACCCTGCAGATACCCAGACTCCAGCTTGGAGAGATCCTGAGTAAAGCGGGAGACCCGAAAATCGGCCGGCGGCGCTATCACCTCGATCTCGCAATCGGCGGGAGGATTGGCGATGAAGTCGAGAGCACTGTTGTAGGAACGATCCCGCTCCAGCAGGGCTTGTACCAGTGCCGGCTGGGTTTTCAGCAGCGCTTTCAACATCCAGCAGAAGCGGGGGGGCTTCTTGCGATAGCCATGGGGTTCAGATAACACCACCGTCATCCGGCGCACACCACGGCGATAGGCTTCTATCACAGGTATGGAGTCGCTGATCCCACCATCGGCCATGGGGCGGCCATCGACGCAAGGGGTATCGTGCTGCACCACCGGCAGGGCGCAGGTCGCGGTGAGCACCTCGTCCATGTTATCGGGCCGAACCTGCAGGTAGACGGCGGCGCCTGTCGTCACATCGGTCGCGACCGCATAGAAGGGGATCTGGTGGGCGCAGAAGGTCTCGAGATCCAGCGGGAAACGATGACGACTGGTCCGCCACAGCCAGCCAATATCCACCAAGTCTCCCCCTTTTACGAAGCGCATGGGATCGAGAAAATCGCTGCTACAGGCCAGCTCGGTGATGATGTGATGGCTGCGGCGCGGCTGTTCGCTCAGGTAGGAGACCAGATTGGTCGCACCGGCCGACACCCCGATGATCAGATCGAAGGGGTAGTAACGGCTTTCAACAAAGGCATCGAGCACACCGCTGGCAAAGATGCCGCGCATCGCACCTCCCTCGACAATCAGGGCGGCAGAATGAGAACTTAACATGACAAGGCTCCGTCAGCTGTAATAGGCGCAGGGAATATCCTGCCCAGCGATGGACGCCTTCATGCAGAACACCAAGACGCCGCAGCAGGACGGATCAGGCAAGCATTCTGCGAGGCGGGGGCCAGGCAGGTGCAAACCTGAGACCGTGAAGCTGCTCCCAGTATATGCAGAGCCATAACCTTCAAAAAATGAATTTAAATAATAAAAAACATGCCATTTTGGAATGTTTTGTTTCACCACAGCCTGGCTGACGAAATGCATCCGCCTGCAGTGGCCCGCCAGGATCAGGGCAGACCCGGTCAAGAGGTCTCTTTGGGTGGCTCTATGGTAGCCCCTGACAGCCAACATCCCCCCGACAACGGCTTGTCTAGCTCAAACAACCACCGCTGATGAGCTTGGCAAACCGGGAGAGCAATCGCTGCTCAAGAACTTGTTGTAGTTCGACCAGTTGACGACAGGGTGGCTGAATTTCCCCATGGTGAGGCTGAGAGGCTGACACCACAGGCTGCAAGAATGCGGCGATGGCCTCGCCGGCGAGGAGCGCTGTCAGCCCCCATTGATACGCTGTCGATGGCGGCAGATCCCGTCATCAAGGTGGCACGCCCAGAGACTGGCAGCGGATCTCTTGCCCCGTGGCTTATCAACGAGAGCGGGCCGGAAAATATATGCCTGATCCAATGAGTAATATCGCACCCCGGCGCCTCCCTGATACATTCCCCATGCAGAATGACTGAATCATATTTCAGGGGCATCTTATTGGCGGCAAACTGGTCGTCGGCTAGCATATTTCGAGTCGGCTTGATAGCCCCTGAAAGGGTTTTAAAATACATATCTATGCACAATAAAAACTATTAACTGCAGGATGGCGAATATTTTTAACGCCCCATTCACAGCACAGCCCCCTCCCTACTGGAGGGAAGAACCCAGTCCACACGGGCTCGCCCGCGATACCAGACCTGTTTGATCCACCCAGGAATGGTATTCACCCTGAATTGAATAGCAAAACAGCTATATTTCCAAGCGTTGAGCCATCTCATAGAAACACAATCACCGGTTTGCATCCCCTGATGGCCACTCATAGAATCGCCTCGTCTGAAATAATCAACCCCGTCCCTTCCTCTCTTATCCCATTCAGCTAGTGAGTGGATTAAACATAATAACCTTGGATGCACCCGCTGGCGCAGTCGGTATGGCGCACTCGGATGGGACGAACCTGTACCTGAGTTAACAACGAATACTAAAAAGAGGAATATCTATGAGTGGCACCATCATCAAGGCTGCAAGAAATACCACCAATGCCCCCAGGATCTGGGTCCCTACACCCAGACGGTGGCTTTCTCTCATTACAACAATATTTCTGCCCAACTGCCGGTCGATCCCAAGACCGGCAAGATGGTGAGTGGCGACGTCAAGGTACAGGCCAGACAGTGCCTGAATAACCTCAAGGCGATCATAGAGAGCATCGGCCACGTCATGGACGATATGGTCAAAGCCACCATCTTCCTGAAAGACATGGCGGATCTGGAAGCGGTCGACGCCGTCTATCGCGAATTCTTCCCGGGCTATCTGCCGACCCGTACCACACTCGCGGTGGCCGCCCTGCCGCTGGATGCCCAGGTGCAGATCGACGCCATCATCTCCAATGGCGAAGGCACCTTCCCGCAGGCGCCCTGCGCCCTGGTGAAGCTGGCCCGCAACAGCGACAAGGCACCGCACAACCCGCTCTCGACCCATACAGTCGCCTTCTCCCACTACAACAACATAGGCGCGCAACTGCCGGTCGATGCGGCCTCGGGCCAGCTGGTCGCCGGTGGCATCCGCGAACAGGCGGGTCAATGTCTGCGCCACATCAAAACCGTGCTGGAAAGCATCGATGTGCCGTTTGACGACATCGTCAAGGTGAACATCTACCTGACCAACCTCGCGGATCTGGACGCCGTCAACGAGGTCTACACCACCTTCTTCCCGGACTCCGCCATTGCCCGCGCCGTCGCCTATCTGCCGGCCCGCTCCGTGATCAGCGCCACTGCCCTGCCGCTGGGAGCCAGGGTGCAGATGGATGCGGTCATCTCCCACGGTGACGGCACTCCGCCGCAGCTGGTGGAAGACAGACACAATCTGGTGATCGCTGCCCGCAATACCGACAAGGCGCCACGCAGCCCGCTCCATTGCCAGACAGTCGCCTTCTCCCACTACAACCATCTGGCCGCTCAGCTGCCGCTGGATATCACCACAGGCAAGATCCTGACCGGTTGTGTCAAAGAGCAGGCTGCCCAGTGCCTGAGCCATATCAAAGCCATCGTCGAGAGCATCGACCACGTGATGGACGATATCGTCAAGGTCAATATCCAGGTCAAAAACATCGCGGATCTGGATGCGATCAACGCCATCTATACCAAATACTTCCCGAGCTATCTGCCGGCCCGTACCGTGATTGGCGTCAGCGAGCTGCCCGCCGGTGCCCTGGTGCAGATGGATGCCGTGCTCTCCAATGCGGAAAGCACCCCGCCGCAAGCGTAATAGATATTGAAATACAGGACCTTACGAGAAACCTGTTACCAGGTCATTGCCAAGGTCCTGTTCCATTTCAGTACCACTGACTTGCCCCTATATGGTTTTCCAGTCAGGAAAACGTATCCACAAGTCCATTTCGCAAGCTGATATGCGGTGTGAAATGGTACCGAGCCTAAATAATATGAAACAAGGCCTCAGTCTCACCTTAATATATAGTGAGACTGAGACCTTGATATAAAAACATCACTGCAATCCGTCATATCACATTTCACAATTACCGATCAGCATGTGATGTCACTTATAGATACTTGATAAAAAATGTTTTTGTAAGCTTGCTGTTGCTTTTATTTACGCGAACAAACTCGATATCATAACCACATTTTTTGTAGAACAGAGGGGCTTGAAACTCATTGGTGACGAGATTTATATTGTTGTAGCCCTTGCCATCAAAGTAATGCTCAAGCGTTTGCAATAATTTTCTGCCATACCCTTTTTGACGAACAGACTCATCAACCCACAAGTCCTCAACATATATCTCTGAATATGCTGTGTATGCGCTAAGTACGCCAAACACCTCCCCTTTTTCATCAGATAAAGTAAAAGAGAAGTTTTTAAAATTTATCTCTATGCCATTTTCACGCTCATAATTTTCATGACCTTCCGTCATTTTTGCATCAGCGGCTTCACTTAAATCTTCTGTATATTCAATATGTAATTCATTCACTGTATGACTGCCTATATAAAATGGGAAAGCCCACTGTTTCCATTTCCACCGACTATGATGCCATAAGTTCAGTGCTTGGTGCTAAACGAGAGTCTTGCTGGCAAGGGAGCGTATGACGCCATAAATGGAAGAAACCCCTTGCCCGAAGGCGATGAACGGTCATGGTCTGCTCTGAAATAGTCAGCGCTATACACTGCACATCACCCAATAAAAACGCCCCCCATCTTGCGATGGAGGGCGTTTTATCGTTCCGGCTATTGGGCCAGGTTGGCCCAATGTTCAGGAATTACAGGGGCTGTTACAGGGACTCTGCGGTCGCAACCACGTTTTCCACGGTAAAGCCGAATTCCTTGAACAGCAGCTCGGCCGGCGCGGACTCACCGAAGGTGGTCATGCCGATGATCTTGCCGCCGAAGCCCACGTACTTGTACCAGTAGTCGGCGATACCCGCTTCGATGGCGACACGCTTGGTCACGCTCATCGGCAGGACGGACTCTTTGTACTCGGCAGACTGGGCGTCGAACACATCGGTACAAGGCAGGGAGACCACGCGCACGGCACGGCCCTTGGCAGTCAGCTGATCAAAAGCGGCCACGGCCAGCTCCACTTCGGAACCTGTGGCGATCAGGATGAGTTCCGGGGTACCGGCGCAATCCTTCAGCACATAACCACCCTTGGCGGTATCGGCCAGTTGCTGGCTGGTACGGTCCATCTGGGCCAGGTTCTGGCGGGAGAAGATCAGGGAAGTCGGACCGTCGGTACGCTCGATGGCGTGCTTCCAGGCGATCGCGGATTCAACCTGGTCACACGGGCGCCAGGTGCTCATGTTCGGGGTCAGACGCAGGGACGCGATCTGCTCAACCGGCTGGTGAGTCGGGCCATCTTCACCCAGACCGATGGAGTCGTGGGTGTAAACGAAGATGACGCGCTGCTTCATCAGAGCGGCCATGCGCAGGGCGTTGCGGGCGTACTCCATGAACATCATGAAGGTGGCGCCGTAGGGGATGAAACCACCGTGCAGGGCGATGCCGTTCATGATGGCGGACATGCCGAACTCGCGTACACCGTAGTGGATGTAGTTGCCGGACGCATCGTCGTTGGTCAGGGACTTGGAGCCGGACCACATGGTCAGGTTGGACGGAGCCAGGTCGGCGGAACCGCCCATGAACTCGGGCAGCAGCTTGCCGAAGGCTTCCAGAGAGTTCTGGGACGCTTTGCGGGTCGCAATCTTGGCCGGGTTTGCTTGCAGGGTCTCAATGATCTTGGCGGAATCGCTTGCCCAGTTGGCTGGCAGCTCGCCTGCGGTACGACGCTTGAACTCGGCAGCCAGCGCCGGGTGAGCGGCTTCATAGGCGGCAAACTTGGCAGCCCAGTCGGCTTCCAGCTTGGTGCCCTTCTCCTGACCATTCCACTCGGCGGCGATGTCAGACGGGATGACGAAGGGCGCGTGGTCCCACTTCAGGAAGGCACGGGCGGCGGCGATCTCGTCATTGCCCAGCGGTGAGCCGTGGCAATCATGGGAGCCGGACTTGTTCGGTGAACCGTAGCCTATGATGGTGCGGCAGCAGATCAGGGTCGGCTTGCCGGTCTCGGCCTTGGCGGCTTCGATGGCGGCATTGATGGCTTCCGGGCTGTGACCGTCAACGGCGGCAATCACGTGCCAACCGTAAGCTTCGAAACGCTTGACGGTGTCGTCGGTGAACCAGCCTTCAACGTGACCGTCGATGGAGATGCCGTTGTCATCCCAGAATGCAATCAGTTTGCCCAGTTGCAGGGTGCCTGCCAGGGAGCAAGCCTCGTGGGAGATACCTTCCATCAGGCAGCCGTCGCCCATGAAGGCGTAGGTGTAGTGGTCGACGATGTCGTGACCCGGCTGGTTGAACTGCTCGGCCATGGCCTTCTCGGCGATCGCCATGCCCACGGCATTGGTGATGCCCTGACCCAGCGGACCCGTGGTGGTTTCCACGCCCGGCGCATAGCCGTACTCGGGGTGACCCGGGGTACGAGAGTGCAGTTGGCGGAAGTTTTTCAGGTCGTCGATGGAGAGGTCATAACCGGAGAGGTGCAGCAGGGAGTACAGCAGCATGGAGCCGTGGCCGTTAGACAGAATGAAACGGTCGCGGTCGGCCCACTTGGGGTTGTTCGGGTTATGCTTGAGGTGGCTGCGCCACAACACTTCGGCGATATCTGCCATTCCCATGGGGGCGCCCGGGTGACCGGAGTTGGCTTTTTGAACGGCATCCATACTCAATGCGCGAATGGCATTGGCAAGCTCTTTACGAGAAGGCATCTGTATCTCCTGCGATTGCTTCATTTGATGGCCAAGATTAAGGCGCGTTATTGTCCCAGCAGGGCGCGTGCGGTGCAAATATTATCTGGGCGAATAAAGTGGCTTTGGGAGCTCAATCGCTTTTCTGGCCGGGGCAAACGATTGAGTTGTAAACGGCTTGCACCCCAAATGGGGTAAAGCACGTATCTTGTTCGGCCGGCGCGCGGCAAAACCAAAATAGTGCTGGCAATCGAGGGGGGCGCTAACTAAAATGGACGTCCAGATGTAGATACCTCTACAATCATCCTATCATCACCCGGTTATTGCTGTGGCGATAACCCCAGACAAGCTGAGAATCCCATCATGGCAAAGCTGTTTACTTCCGAGTCGGTCTCCGAAGGCCATCCCGACAAGATTGCGGACCAGATCTCCGATGCGGTACTGGACGCCATCCTCAAGCAAGATACCAAGGCCCGCGTTGCCTGTGAGACCCTGGTCAAGACCGGCATGGTCATGGTCGCCGGTGAAGTAACCACCTCTGCCTGGGTTGATATCGAAGAGATAGTGCGCAACACAGTGCGTGACATCGGCTACACCCACTCCGACATGGGCTTCGATGCCGACTCCTGCGCCGTGCTGAACGCCATCGGCAAGCAGTCCCCCGACATCAACCAGGGTGTTGACCGCAGCGATCCGCTGGAGCAGGGCGCCGGTGACCAGGGCCTGATGTTCGGCTACGCCACCAACGAAACCGACGTGCTGATGCCAGCCCCCATCACCTACTCTCACCTGCTGGTGAAACGTCAGGCCGAAGTGCGCAAGAACGGCACCCTGCCGTGGCTGCGTCCGGATGCCAAGAGCCAGCTGACCTTCGCCTACGACGACGCGGGCAAGATCCTGGGTGTGGATGCCGTTGTGCTCTCTACCCAGCACAGCGAGTCCATCAGCCACAAGGATCTGGTGGAAGCGGTGCGAGAAGAGATCATCAAGCCGGTGCTGCCGGCCGAGTGGATCACCAAGGACACCAAATACTTCATCAACCCGACTGGCCGTTTCGTCATCGGCGGCCCCATGGGTGACTGCGGTCTGACCGGTCGCAAGATCATCGTCGACACCTACGGCGGCATGGCCCGTCACGGTGGTGGCGCCTTCTCCGGCAAAGACCCGTCCAAGGTTGACCGCTCCGCAGCCTACGCCGCCCGCTACGTGGCCAAGAACATAGTCGCCGCCGGTCTGGCGGATCGCTGCGAGATCCAGATCTCCTACGCCATCGGTGTGGCCGAGCCGACCTCCATCAGCGTCGAAACCTTCGGTACCGCCAAGGTGGCCGAGGATCTGCTGGTCAAGCTGGTACGCGAGCACTTCGAACTGCGCCCGTACGGCCTGATCCAGATGCTGGATCTGAAGCGCCCCATCTACCAGGCTACCGCTGCCTACGGTCACTTCGGTCGCGAAGAGTTCCCGTGGGAGCAGACCGACAAGGCCGAGCTGCTGCGCTCCGCCGCTGGCCTCTAAGCCACTCAGTTGTGATAAAAGGGGAGCCTGGCTCCCCTTTTGCTTGTCTGCCGACCGACGGAAATCCCATGTCTGCCACCCCAGCTCAACTCGAACAACTGCTGCATCAGCGGGTCGAGGCCTGTTTCGTGCAGGCCGAGGCGCGCCTCGGCCGCACCTTTGCCCGCCCGCGCATCCACTGCAACATGCGGGGCCGGGCGGCGGGCTCGGCGCGGCTGCAGACCTGGGAGCTGCGCTTCAACCCGGCCCTCTACCAGGCCAACCAGCAGGCGTTTCTGGACGAGGTGGTGCCCCACGAGGTGGCCCATCTGCTGGTCTATGCGCTCTGGGGCCAAGGGCGCGGCAAAGCACGGGTGCTGCCCCACGGCCAGCAGTGGCAGTCGATGATGCGGGAGCTGTTCGACCTTGAGCCCAAAACCACCCACAGCTTCGATCTGACTGTGCTGGCCCAGCGCACTGTGCCCTATCGCTGCCACTGCCAGCAGCATCAGCTGTCGGTGCGTCGCCACAACAAGGTGGTGCGCGGCGAGGCCCGCTATCACTGCCGCCGCTGCAAGCAGCCGCTGGAACGGGAACGGCAGGTGCCTGTGCCTGCGCAGTAAGCCAGCCCGTGTCGCAACCCTGTGCTAGGGTGCCCCTCTCTTCATCCAACCACTTCATTGCCAAGGATCTTCATGTTTCGTCCCCTGTTTTCGTTCACTCTGGCCCTGCTGGTCAGCCTGCCCCTGCATGCCCAGACCTTTCGCGCTGCCAAGCAGGATCTGAACCGCCTCTATCAGGATCACCCCGTCACCTTCTACTGCGGCTGCAAGATTGAGTATCAGGGCAAGAAAATGAGCCCGGATCTGGCCAGCTGCGGCTATGAACCGCGCAAGCAGGCCAAGCGCGCCAACCGCATCGAGTGGGAACACGTGGTGCCGGCCTGGGAATTCGGCCACCAGCTGCAGTGCTGGCAGCAGGGTGGTCGCAAGAACTGCGGCAAGAGCGACGAGTTCAACCAGATGGAGGGGGACATGCACAACCTCTTCCCCGCCATCGGCGAGGTGAACGGGGATCGCGCCAACTACCGCTTCTCCGACTGGAACGGCACCCCGGATCAGTACGGCCAGTGCCAGATGCTGGTGGATTTCAAGGCGCGTCAGGTACAGCCGCCCAAGGGGCTGGTACGGGGCCAGATCGCCCGCGCCTACCTCTACATGAGCCAGCAGTATGGGCTGCGCCTCGCGGCGCAACAGCGTAAACTGTTCGAAGCTTGGGACAGGCAGTACCCGGCCGATGGCTGGGAGTGCGAACGCAATCGCCGCATCGGCAAGTTGCAGGGCAATACCAATCCCTTCATTGAAAAGCAGTGCCAATAACCCCATTTGACAGGGAGGGATCACACCCCTCCCATAACGAGATGCATCAATAGTCGAGTGCGCCGTGAACCCGGCCTCACAGCAAGACATTGACGCGTTTCCAAGCAAGAGACTGACACTTAGCCATGCGCATTCCACGTATCTATGAAGCGGCCGCCCTGCAGGTTGGCCAGACCCTAGCCCTGTCGGAAGACGGCGCCAACCACATAGGCCGGGTGCTGCGCATGCAGCCAGGCCAGCAGCTGGAGCTGTTCAATGGCGATGGCAATCAATATGCCGCCACCATAGCCCTGGTAGGCAAGAAGTCGGTGGAGGTGACCATAGACGGCTGCGAGGCTCAATCTGTGGAGTCCCCCTTCGCCATCCATCTGGGCCAGGTGATCAGCCGGGGCGACAAGATGGACTTCACCATCCAGAAATCCGTCGAGCTGGGCGTCACCTGCATCACCCCGCTCTTCTCCGAGCGCTGCGGCGTCAAGCTGCCGGCAGACAGGCTGGAGAAGAAGCGCGAGCAGTGGCAAAAGGTGGTGATCAGCGCCTGCGAACAGTGCGGCCGCAACCTGGTGCCCGAAGTTCGGATGCCCATGGAGCTGGACGCCTGGCTCGCGGAAGAGACCAAAGAGCTCAAGCTCAACCTGCATCCGCGCGCCGAATACAGCATCAGCACACTGCCCGTTCCCGAGCATGGGGTACGGCTGCTGATAGGCCCGGAAGGGGGCTTGTCCGGCGACGAGATCGCCCGTACCGTGCAGGAAGGTTTCAAGGAGATGTTGCTGGGTCCGCGGGTGCTGCGCACCGAAACCGCCGCCCTGACCGCCATTACCGCGCTGCAGTGCCGCTTCGGCGATCTGGCCTGAAACGGGTTCTGACAATCTCAAACGCAATCGAGCTACCAGAAGGACATTCGGATGACCATTAAACTCGGCATAGTGATGGACCCCATCTCGGCCATCAATATCAAGAAGGACTCCAGCTTCGCCATGCTCGAAGAGGCGCAAAAGCGCGGCTATGAGCTCTTCTATCTGGAGATGTCGGATCTTTACATGGAGGCGGGCCGCGCCTTTGGCACCATGCGACCGCTGACGGTCAAATATGACTACGCCGACTGGTTCAGCCTGGGCGAGGTGGTGGATCAGCCCCTCTCCACTCTGGACGTGATCCTGATGCGCAAGGATCCGCCGTTCGATACCGAGTTCATCTACGCCACCTACATGCTGGAGCGGGCCGAGGATGAGGGCTGCCTCATCGTCAACAAGCCGCAGAGCCTGCGCGACGCCAACGAGAAGCTCTACACCGCCTGGTTTGCCGAGCACACCCCGACCACGCTGGTGACCCGTCGCTCTGACAAGCTGCGCGCCTTCCACGCCCGGCACAAGGACGTGATCTTGAAGCCCTTGGACGGCATGGGCGGCGCCTCCATCTTCCGCATGAAGGAAGATGACGCCAACGTGGGGGTCATCATCGAAACCCTCACCGAGCACGGTAACCAGTACTGCATGGCCCAGACCTATCTGCCCGCCATCAAGGATGGCGACAAGCGGGTGCTGGTGGTGGACGGTGAACCGGTTCCCTACTGCCTGGCCCGCATTCCGGCGCAGGGGGAGACCCGTGGCAACCTGGCGGCCGGTGGCCGTGGCGAGGCGCGCCCCTTGAGCGAGGCGGACTGGGCCATCGCCCGCGCCGTCGGCCCAACCCTCAAGGCCAAGGGCCTCATCTTCGTCGGCCTAGACATCATAGGCGATCGGCTGACCGAGATTAACGTCACCAGCCCGACCTGCATCCGCGAAATCGAGGCCGCCTTCCCGGTACATATCACCGGCATGCTGATGGATGCCATCGAGCGTCGGCTGGCGAAAGCCTGAGTGGCCCGAAGCTAAACGGCAATAACAACAGAGGCGGCCCAGTGGCCGCCTCTGTTGTTTCTCCTGCCAGAACGCCGGGCACGCCCCTCAGCAACGGAACTGCCCCACCTTCACCTTGAGGTCGCTGGAGAGCTGCTCCAGCTCGTGGCAACTCTGATTCAGCTCGGAGGCCGCCGCCGTCGACTCGGTGGCAATGTGGGCGATATTGACCACGTTGCGGCTGATGTCCTCCGCCACCTTGCTCTGCTCCTCCGCCGCCGTGGCGATCTGGGTGTTCATCTCGTTGATCACGTTGACCGAGCTCACTATCTCGCCGAGAGCCTGACCGCAGGCCAGCACGGTACGATTGGACTCTTCCACCTGACTCAGTCCCAGCTCCATGCTGGAAGCCGCCTGGGTGGCCCCCTGCTGCAGCTTGACTATGGTCTTGCCGATCTCTTCGGTCGAACGCTGCGTGCGCTGGGCCAGGGTACGCACCTCGTCGGCCACCACCGCAAAACCACGGCCCTGATCGCCGGCCCGCGCCGCCTCGATCGCCGCATTGAGCGCCAGCAGATTGGTCTGCTCGGCGATGCCGCGGATGGCATCCATCACGCTGCTGATATTGCGGCTGTCATCCGCCAGCTGGGTGATCATGGCGGCCGTGTTCTGGATCTGGGCGGAGAGACCGGACATGCGCAAGATGGCATCTTCGACTATGTGGTGACCGTGACGGGCGCTCTCATCAGCATGGTGCGCCGCATCCGCGGCGGCGTTGGAGCTGTTCGCCACCTCGGCCACTGTGGCGCTCATCTGGTTCATGGCGGTCGCTGTCTGATCCGTCTCCGCCTGTTGCTGGGCGAAACGGCCCCGGCTCTGGGTGCCGATATGGGCCAGGTGAGCCGACTCTTTGGCGAGCTGCTCCGCCATGCCGTTGATCTGGGTGATGAGGTCACGAAAATGACAGATCACCTCGTTGAGGGAGTGGGCCAGCCCGCCCATCTCGTCCTTGCGCAGCACGGGCGCCAGCTTGCTCAGGTCGAGATCCGTCTGCATGCCGCGCAAGATCCCGCCCATGGCCGCCAACGGCTGGCTGACGCTGCGCCCCGCCCACACGCCGAAGAACAGGATACAGGCGCCACCCACCACAAACAGCAGGATGAACAGCCGGATCAACTGCACCCTGAGCTCATTGAGCTCGGCCATGTTCTTCTCGGCCTCCTGCAACTGGTACTCCACCAGGGCGCTGACCCCGTCACTGACCGGGTCGATCACCCGATAGAGCGGCATGATATGGGCGGCCAGCTGGCCCTGGTTGTCACCCTGCATGCTTGCCAGTATCTGCATCACGGACTCAATTTCCCGATCCGCCGCCGCGAACAGCGTCTGCATCTTGTCGGCCTCCCGCTGCTCGGCCTGGCTCATCTCCTGACCGCGATACTCTCGCCAGATCCGGTTGATCTCCTGCTGGGCGGCGCTCATGTCCGCGCGCGACTTGGCGGGGTCAAAGCCCCCCACATTGGCCTTGTTGGCGGCGTCTATCACCTTGACCGCGTAGAGATCGGCGATCTGCTTGAGCTCCTTGAGCTGAACGACCTCCCCCTGATACATGGCATTCATGCCCGCCATCAACTGGGACATAGCCTGGGTCGCCCCTATCACCAGCAGCAGGAGCGTCAGCAGGGGAACCACACACCCCAGGATCAACTTCTGTCTGATCGAAATACCTTCCATGGCGTTCTCTCCATCCTGACCATGTCGCTGAACAGGACCGCAAGCGATAAAAAGCGGTTTTGCCCGACACAGTGAGCTGCCATAATTGACCCAAATACCTTTGCAATATTTGGCCCATATGCAAACACTGCAAAATCATTTCCTGCTCGCCATGCCGAGCCTCTCCGATCCCTATTTCGAGCGTTCGCTGGTCTACCTGTGCGAACACAACGAGGAGGGTGCCATGGGGCTGGTGGTCAACATACCGGTGGACATGTCGCTGGACGCCATGCTGACCCAGCTCAAGCTCGCCCCCCCGGCCAGCCCGGACCTCAAGCAGCCCGTGCTGCAAGGGGGGCCGGTACACGCCGATCGCGGTTTCGTGCTGCACAGCTTCCGCCCTGGGTTCAACTCCACCCTGCAGGTGGGGGATGAACTCATGGTCACCACTTCCAAGGATATACTGGAAACCCTGGGCACAGAGCAGGCCCCGGATCACTGGCTGGTGGCGCTCGGCTACGCCGGCTGGAGTGCGGGTCAACTGGAACAGGAGCTGGTGGACGGCGCCTGGCTGGTGATACCGCCCAACCCGGATCTGGTCTTCAAGACCCCGATCCATCAGCGCTGGCAGCAAGCGGCCGCCAGCATAGGGGTCAATCCCATTCATCTATCCAGCGACATCGGCCACAGCTGATGCCGTTTGCCACGCATTTTGCGATGCGTTTTGAGGAAACAATTCAATGTCATCACGCAGTATCATGGGCTTTGACTACGGCACCAAGAGCATAGGGGTCGCCATCGGCCAGGAGCTCACCGGCACGGCCCAGCCCCTGCGCGCCATCAAGGCCAATGACGGTGTCCCCAACTGGGACGACGTCGAGAAGCTGCTCAAGGAGTGGCAGCCAGACCTGCTGGTGGTCGGCCTGCCGCTGAACATGGATGGCACAGAGCAGGAGATCACGGTACGGGCCCGCAAGTTCGGCAACCGTCTGCACGGCCGTTTCGGCAAGCAGGTGGAGTTCAAGGACGAGCGGCTCACCACCACGGATGCCCGCGCCCGCCTGTTTGAACGGGGTGGCTACAAGGCGCTCGACAAGGGCAGCGTGGACGGGGTCTCAGCCCAGCTTATCGTCGAAGCCTGGATGGAAGAGCAGTACGGTTGACCGGCAAGGGGGAGGCAGCGAACGCCTGCCTCCCCCTCACCATATCCATCAGGCCTTGGCCTGTTGCGGGAGCACATCCTCTTCATCCGCCGGGCCGGCATTCATCATGCGGTTGAGCCAGGGCACCATCAGCGCCATCACCACGGCCACCAGCAGCGTCGCCAGTCCTATCTGGCCAAATACATCCGTATAGATGGGCAGCGTCAGCAGCGGATCCGTCACCCCTTGCGGCACTGCAGTAAAGGTCGCCACATAGCCCCCCAGCAGGGATGCCATCGCCTGGGTCAGGAACCACATCCCCAGGATGAAGCCCATCAACCGCTGCGGCACCAGCGCCGCCACCATGGCCAGCCCCAGGGCGCTGATCATCAGCTCGCCCAGGCTCTGGAACAGGTAGATGAGCACCATGAACCAGGGCGAGGTCAGCCCGCCGGCATCGGCAAACCAGATGCCCGCCGCCGCCGCGGTCAGGAAGCCAAGGGAGCAGAAGAACATGCCCAGGGTAAACTTGAGCGGCATGGTCAGATCCCGCCCCTGGCTGCCCATGCGGGTATAGATCATGGCCAGCACGGGGCTGCCCACCACCACCCAGAAGGGGTTCAGGGCCTGAAAGCTGATCGGATTGACGGTAAAGCCCAGCATCTCGTGATGCATGTTGTTGATGGCGAAGAAATTAAGCGAAGTCGGCATCTGGGCATAGAGCACGTAGAACACCACGGCCTCCAGCATCAGCACGAAGGCCACGTACATCTTGTTGCGGTGGATGCGATCCAGCTTGAACGCCTCGCGGAAGAAGAAGATCACCACAACCAGGGTCACCGTCATCAACACCATGTTGGCGATCACCACGTGGTGCATCAGCCAGGCGCAGAAGAAGACCAGCGCCACCGCCCCCAGCAAGACCAGCAGCAGCTTGCCGTAGTCGAGCGGCAGATGATCCGGCTCCGAGCCTATGTCCCTGACCATGTTGCGGCAGGCAAAGAAGGTCAGCAGCGCTATGATGAGGCCGACCCCGCACAGGTTGTAGGTCACCGTATAGCCGTAATGATCGGCAATGACCGGGGCCAGCGAGAGGGATATCAGGGAGCCAATGTTGATCGACATGTAGAACAGGGTGAAGGCCCCGTCCAGACGGGGATCCCTTGGCCCATAGCACTTGGCGAGCAGGCTGGCCGGGTTGGCCTTGAACAGGCAGTTGCCCACGGCAATGGTGCCCAGGGCATAGAAGATGAGGTCGGGATTGTAGATCGACATGCCGGTCATGAAATAGCCGATGACCAGCACTATGGCCCCCAATACCATGGTGCGCTTGGTGCCCAGAATATGGTCACCCACATAGCCGCCGACCGAGATCAGTCCATATACCAGCGCCGAGAAGGCGCCGAAGGTAATAAATGACTGCTCCTGTGAAAAACCCAGTTGCTGGACAAAGAAAACCGCCAGGATGCCTTGTACGCCGTAATAGCCAAAGCGTTCCCAGAGTTCGACGAAGAAGATCATGAAAAACGGTTTGGGTTGCTGTAACAACCCGGTCGGGGCGGATGGATGCATACTAACCTACCTGTGTGTATGTTCTTTTATTCATGTCAAAGCGGCAGGATCCACGCATTGATGCGCAGTCCTGCGCCTGATATGTCATATGGGGCGACAGCCAGGTTTGACGAGATGAATATTCATCTACCCGCAGTCATGCTTATTTGGCCTGTATCAGGGTGCCTATTTAAATATCGGAGGCGGACACTGAGCCCACTTGGCAAATGACTAAATAGCGCGGCCTCGCGCAGACAGCATTGCCTGATCTCACCCGTGCCTCCTCGCCCCCGGATCAGGTTCCCTATTTTGATGTGATGGTGCCTGGTACCCCGATCGTCGGCTCGGCCAGCAGGCAAGGCCGCACTTCGCAACCAACCAGACAAGGTTAAAACCACACGATCAAGGATTGGCATGCTATATCACTAGCATCTAACGAACTTAATGGTTGATCACACTAGAAGATAACCAATTAATGACATTTTCTAATGAAACCGGATTACTTTTTGTAGCGCAAACGGCGCCATATGGGGCGTGAATTTTCGACCCTGACATGCCTGGCAAGCGAGCAGGTGGTATGGCGAACAGGGTGGCGGCAACCACCATCACTGACATGAAGAGAGGGACAACAGACCCGTCATGACCCAGGTACTGACAAATACTGATACGCACCCGCGAGTATTAACCAATCTGGTCCGTTGACGCCCCCGGGTATATCAATTCCAATGGGCCGCCCGCATGATGTCGGGCGCTGTGGGAGTGAAACATGTATCAGTCATCGGATTTTGATATCGGCGGAGATCGACTCAGGATCAAGCGGGAGCAATATCCGCTCGCCAAAATAGTGAATATCAAGGCCAGACAATCCAGCCTGACAAAACAGCTGCTGCGGGCGGCCGGCATAGGCCTGATATTCTCCTTCGCCGTCTGGCTGCTGCCCCTGTTCAATACAGCGCCCGAGGTGACGACTATATTGGCTCCCCTGCTGTTTATTGCGGGCATGCTGTTCGCACTGCTGCAATATGCCAGATATGAGTTGCTCATCGAGGTGCGGCATGGGGATGAGACCGGCATTCAATGGGTCACTGTGGCCAGAAGCCGCCACCAGCAAGACTTCGCCCTGTTCCGGCAACAGGCGGATATTCTCACCCGTCGGCTGATGCAATAGTCCGGGCGCCTGACACGAATACGCCGGGGCAGCCCCGGCGTATTTCACGACATTTATCCATCGCCCCCTTGGCCGACAGACAGATGGATACGGCTGATCACAACTCCAGCTGGCTCAGGATGGCGTGGGCCGCCTTGACCCTGGCCTCGTTGGGATAGTTGCGGTTGGCCAGCATGACGATGCCGATTCCCTTGGCGGGCACGAACGCCACATAGGCGCCAAAGCCGTTGGTCGAGCCCGTCTTGTTGTAGAGTCGCGCCAAGCCCGTCTCTTGGGACGCGGCAACAGGTTTGACCGGGTTGGCATTGTAAATCACCGCCGAGGAGTTGCCCGCCAGCAATGTCTGCTCGGTGACCGGATAGGCGTAACTCTCCCAGCCCAGCCCCTGGGTCATGTCCCCCACAGAGTAGAAACCTGTGTGGGTCAGCGCGATCGCACTCTTGACCGCCTCATCCCCCTGATAGCCGATGTTGGCCTCGACAAATCTCAACAGATCCGCCGAGCCGGTCTTGATGCCATAGGCCTCTGCCGCCAGCACGCCCGGATTGACCCTGATGGGCTTGTCTTCCTTCGAGTAACCGTAGGCATAATTCGCCATGGCCGACTCCGGCACCTGAATATAGGTGTGGTGCAGACCCAGCCTGGGCAGCAGAGTCTGGCTCATCAGTTGCTCAAACGGCTGGCCCAGGCTGCTCGCCGCCAGGTGGCCGAACAGGCCTATGCTGGGGTTGGAATATTGGCGATGGCTGCCCGCCGGATAGGCCGGTGTCCAGTGCCGGTAATACGCCCGCATCTTGTCGCTCGAATCCACCTCGTCGGGGAACTGCAGCGGCAGGCCACCCGCACTGTAGGTGGCGAGCTCAGCCATTGTGATGCCATCAAAGGCGGAGCCTTTGAGCCAGGGAGCCTGCTGGCTCACCTTGTCATCCAGCTGAAAGCCCCCCTTGGCGATGGCGTAGGCCCCCAGCGTCGCGGTCAGGGTCTTGCTGACCGAGCCAATCTCGAACAGGGTCTGCTCGCTGACGCGAGCACCGCTCTCCCGATCCGCCACCCCGTAGTTGAAGTAGTGCGCCTTGCCATCCTTGAGCACGGCGACCGCCATGCCCGGAACCCTGTGCTCCTTGAGCAGAGGCTGGATGGCGCCGTCGACCACGGTCGTCAGGGGATCCGCCCCCTCGCCGTGGGACAGGGGGGAGAGCAGCAGGGCACTCAGTGCAAGCAGTGACACGGCAGTGTTTTGTTTCATTGGATGAGTCTCGCGATGGATAAAAGCGCCGGCATGGTGGCAGGCGCAGTCAAGGTGTGAGGCCAGCATAACCGGCCAGCATGTGTCCACTGTGCGCCTGGGTGAAGTCTGTGTGAAGTCGCCCCCAAACATGACCCGTCTCAAGGGTTTATCCCGTAGTTCCGCGCCTTCTCCCGCCGCTGACGTATAAGCTGTAGGGGCGAAAGGAGACAAGGGAGGCGCGGGTGAAGGGACAAGAGCACATAGCACGACTGCTGGCGGCACTGGAGCAGGTGATCCTGGGCAAGCCGCTGCAACTCAAGATAGCCCTGGTGACCCTGCTGGCCCGTGGTCACCTGCTGATCGAGGATCTGCCCGGCATGGGCAAGACCACCCTGGCCCACGGGCTGGCGCAGGTGCTGGGGCTGGATTGTCGACGGGTGCAGTTCACCGCAGATCTGCTGCCGGCCGACCTGCTGGGGTTGCAGATCTTTGACCCCCACCAGCAACAATTTCGCTTTCACCCCGGCCCCGTCTTTACCCAGGTGCTGCTGGCGGACGAGATCAACCGCGCCAGCCCCAAGGTGCAGAGCGCCCTGCTAGAGGCCATGGCCGAGGGCAAGGTGAGCATAGAGGGCCACACCCACCCACTCCCCTCCCCCTTCTTCGTCATCGCCACCCAGAATCCGGCGGATCAGGCGGGCACCTATCCACTGCCGGAATCCCAGCTCGACCGCTTCGCCGTGCGGCTGTCGCTCGGCTTTCCACCACGGGAAGCGGAGCGTCAGCTGCTGCGCGGCCACCGCCAGAGCCAGCCCCTGCTCCCGCAGCTGCATGCCACCGAGCTTGCTGCCCTGCAGGCCGAAGGAGATGCCATCCATGTCTCCGATGCCACCCTCGACTACCTGCTGGCGCTGGTGCAGCAGAGCCGTTTCGATGCCGAGCTGCCCCAGCCCCTCTCCCCCAGAGCGGCCCAGACCCTGCTGGCGGTGAGCCGAGCCTGGGCGCTGGTGGCGGGGCGCCATTTCGTCACTGTGGAAGATGTGCAGGCCGTCTTCCCCTATGTGGCCGAGCACAGGCTCAGGGGCAGCTTCGGCGTGCAGCGCGGCGAGGCCTGCCCCCTGAGCCAGCGCCTGCTGGCCAGGGTCGATCCGGACAATCCTTGATGAGACGCTCCCTGATGGGCTGGCGCCAGTGGAGGGAGCGCTGGCAGCGACGCTGGCTGGCCCGCCGCATCCCGCCGGCCCGCCAGATGACCCTGGGGCCGCGCAGCCTGTTTATCCTGCCTACTCGCATGGGGCTGCTCTATCTGCTGGTGATGATCGCCATCTATCTGCTCGGCACCAACTACCAGAACAACCTGGTGCTGCTGGTATCTTATTGCCTCGGCAGCCTCTTCATGGCCGCCATGTGGCTCACCCATCGCAACCTGCTGGGGCTGGCATTGCTGGGAGGACCCGCTGTGCTGGGAGAGGCGGGCAGCCAGCTGCCCATGCGGGTGACGGTGCAGAGCCCGCGCCCGGTGCAGGCGCTGCACTTCAATCTCAACGAGGGGTCGCTCTGGCTGGCGCAGGCCGGCTCGGCTCCCCAGTGCCTGACCCTGCCGGTGCAGGGCCTGCGACGGGGCCGTCTGCCATTGGGCCGCTTGCGGGTGGAGAGCCGCTACCCCCTCGGTCTGTTTCGCTGCTGGTCGCTGCTGGACCTGCAACTGGAGGCCTGGCTCTCCCCCAAGCCCCTGCATGGGCTGTTGCGAAGCGAGGAACTGTCAGCTCAGCACGGCGCGCAGGGCCAGCCAGGTCCGGCCCCCCTCGGCGACTTTGACATGCTGCGGGCATACCAGAGTGGGGAGCCTTTCGGCCGGATCGCCTGGAAGCAGCTCGCCCAGGGGCGCGGCCTGCTGGTCAAGCAGTTCCACGAGCCGAGGCAGGATGACACCCACCTCAGCCTGACGCGGGTAACGGGCACAGATCTGGAGCAGCGGCTGGCGGTGCTGGCCTGGTGGTGTGGTGATTACGGCAGGCGGGGCATTCCCTTCACCCTGACCCTGGCGGGGCAGACGCTCGGCCCTGACTGTGGCCCCGCCTTTCTCCAGCGCTGCCAGCTGGCGCTGGCCAGCGTCGACAACCTGCAGGCTCAGGCAGACGAGGCCAGCCCGTATGCTGCTCGATAACCGGCGCCTGCTGCCCCTCATCGCCCTGCAACAGCTGCTGCTGGTGCTGGCACTCTGGCCCCAGCTGCAGCTCTGGATCGTCGCCGTCGGCGCCCTCACCCTGAGCGTGCGAGCCATGATGCTGTGGCGGGGCTGGCGCGCCCCCCCCGCTCGTGCACTGGCGCTGCTGGCCATCACAGGGGCCCTGCTGCTGGCCTGGCAGTGGCGGGCACTGGGCACCTTGCCGGCCCTCATCAACCTGCTCTGGCTCGGCTACAGCCTGAAGATCATCGAAGTGCGGCGGGAACGGGATATAGAGCAGGTATTGCTGCTCGCCTTCTTTCTCATCGCACTGACGCTGGTGCAGCGCCAAAGCATGGGCTGGACCCTGGCGATGGCGGGGGCCCTCTGGCTGGCGGTGACGGCGCTGGTGACCGCCGTGGCCCCCGAACAGAAACAACCGTGGCGCAGCGCGGGTTTCTCGCTGCTGCTGGCCCTTCCCCTTCTGCTGACCCTGTTTCTGGTGCTGCCCAGGCTGCCGCCGCTCTGGCAGATGCCGACCACCAGCCGCGCCCTGTCGGGTCTTTCGGAAGAGGTGGCCCCCGGCGACATCAGCGAGCTGGTCAACTCTTCCGAGCTGGCCTTTCGTGTCACCTTTGCCGACGGCCCGCCCCCCGCCAATGAGCGCTATTTTCCCGTGATGCGCCAGGAGCTGTTCGATGGCCGGCGCTGGCGGCTGAGCGCCGAGATCCGGCAGTGGCAACAAGCCCAACCCATGCAGACTGCGCCCCTTCAGGCCAGTGCAGGGGCCCTGCCTGGCGCCAGCTACGAGGTGATTGCCGAACCCCAGCGCCACCGCTGGACCCTGGCCCTGCCCAGGCCCAGGGTGGTGAGCGGCCCGGTGCAAGTCAGCCCGCTCACCACCCTCTATCGCCGGGACCGGGGGGATCAAAGGATCAGCTACCGGGTCACCAGCGAGCCAACAGCGCCCAAGGCCGACCTCGCCGCCCGGCGGCTCAACCTGCAACTGCCCCCGGCCGGCAACCCCAGGGCCCGCGCCCATGCCCTCACCTTGGCAGCCCGTTATCCCGACCGGGCAGCGCTGGCCTCGGCCCTGCTCGATGAGTTTCGGCGCGAACCCTTTTACTACACACTGCAACCGCCGCTGCTGGGACCGGATGGGGTGGATGACTTCCTGTTCAACAGTCGGCGCGGCTTCTGTGGCCACTACGCCATGGCCACCGCCTTCGTGCTGCGGGCGGCCGGCATTCCGGCGCGGCTGGTGACCGGCTATCTCGGCGGTGAGTGGAACCCCAGGGGCAACTACCTGGAGGTGCATCAGTTCGATGCCCACGCCTGGGTGGAATACCTGAATGAGCAGGGCGACTGGCAGCGGCTGGACCCCACGGCGGCGGTGGCACCGCAACGGATAGAGGGGGGCATGACGGCGGCCCTGAGCGACGAGTTCACCGCCGCCGATCCCCTCTCACTGCAGCGCTATCGCAACTGGGCCCTGCTCAACCAGTTGCGCTGGTGGGGCGCCAATCTCGACTACCAGTGGACCCGGCGGGTGCTCAACTACGATGCAGCCCTGTTGTGGCAACAGGTGGGAGCGCGCTGGCCTGTGCTGGCCAGCCACACAGCCTGGCTGATCCTGGCCTGCCTGCTGGGGGTGGCCACCCTGGTGGGTACGCTGCTGTTGTGGCCGGGGCGGGCGCCGCCGCAACAGCGGCTGTGGCGCCCCCTGCGCCGGCGTGCCGCCCGCCAGGGGTGGCAACCCGCCGAGGGGGAGAGTCTGGCCAGCTGGTGCGCGCGGCTCGGCTCCCTTGTCCCTCTACTGGCGCGACCGCTGGCACGCTGCGCCTGGCTCTATCGACGCTGGCGCTACGCCCCCCTCTCCCCGAGACAACGGCAGCGGGTCTGGCAGCAACTGCAGCGACGGCTGCGCCAGACCTGCCGCGCATGGGATGGGCAGAGATAGCGCCGGGCGCCCATCAGGATCCCGCGCAAGCAAAAGGGGAGCCAGTAGCTCCCCTTGTTCATCAGGCAACAGCGTGCGTCAGACTCAGGCCTGCTTGCTGCTCTGGGGCGGATTGTCCCAGATCCCCTCTTCCAGCTGGCTGCGGATCTCCGGGTACTTGTTGGCATCGAAGGTGGGCACCTTGCCCAGCTTGAGCTGATCGTTGTAGTCCTTGGCCAGCTTGATGGCCACGCCGGAGAGCAGCAGTATGGCCACCAGGTTGACGATGGCCATCAGCCCCATGGAGACATCCGCCATGGCCCACACGGTCGGCAGTTCACCCACGGAACCGAACATCACCATGCCCAGCACGAACATCCGGAACAGCATCAGGCCGCCCTTGTGGTTGTGCTCCAGAAACACCAGGTTGGTCTCGGCGTAGGAGTAGTTCGCCACTATGGAGGTGAAGGCGAAGAAGAAGATGGCCGCCGCGATGAAGATGTTGCCACCGCCACCTATCTGGGAGGAGAGCGCCCGCTGGGTCAGCTCGACCCCTGTGATGCCGGAGCCAGGTTCAAACTGGCCGGACATCAGTATGATGGCCGCGGTACAGGTACAGATGACGATAGTGTCGAGGAAAACCCCCAGCATCTGCACATAGCCCTGGGAGGCCGGGTGCGGCGGATAGGGGGTCGCGGTCGCGGCCGCGTTGGGGGCTGAACCCATACCGGCTTCGTTGGAGAAGAGACCGCGCTTGATGCCGTTGATCATCGCCTGGGAGATGGCGTAACCCATGGCGCCGGAACCCGCCTGCTCGATGCCGAAGGCCGACTTGATGATCAGCACAAACACCCCTGGCAGTTCGCTGATGTTCATCGCCACCACGAACAGCGCCATCAGTATGTAGGCCAGCGCCATGAAGGGCACCACCAGTTCGGCGAAGCGGGCTATGCCACGAATGCCGCCGAAGATGATGAGGCCGGAGAGCACCACCAGCGCCAGGCCGGTCGCCCAGTCAGGAATGCCGAACGCCACGTTCATCGCCAGGCTGATGGAGTTGGCCTGCACCGCGTTGAACACCAGGCCGAATGCCAGCAACAGACAGAGGGAGAATACCACCCCCATCCAGCGCATGCCGAGGCCGCGCTCCATGTAGTAGGCGGGGCCACCACGGTAGTTGCCATCCTCGTCCTTCACCTTGTAGAGCTGGGCCAGAGTGCTCTCCACGAAGGCCGTCGCCATGCCGATGAAGGCGATCAGCCACATCCAGAAGATGGCACCCGGGCCACCTAGGTAGATGGCCACGGCCACACCGGCCAGGTTGCCGGTACCCACGCGGGCGGCAAGGCTGGTACAGAGTGCCTGGAAGGAGGAGATGCCGGCCTTGTCCGATTTGCGGCTATTGCGCAACACGGAGAACATGTGGCCAAAATGGCGGATCTGGATAAAGCCCAGCCGGAAGGTAAAGAAGATGCCGACCCCGATGAGCAGGTAGATGAGCACGGCTCCCCACATCAGGTCGTTAATCATTGCGATCAAGGTGTCCATATGTCTCTCGTTGTTATCACGTCCATGGCCAGTCTGCGCTGGCCCCTTGCTGTCTGTTTCTGAATTAGCGGTTCACTAAAGGGGCGGAATCTAGCATAGCGAGGGAGTTCAGAATAGTGATCGCGATCACTGAGAAAACAAAAAACGAGCTGTCCGGCGCAATAAAGCTTCATTTAACACGCAAATTTTCAACAAAACTTGAAACTCAATCAATCAGCCGACAAATTAGACCCAAAAGAGCACAACTTGGCAATTATCTACATAGAGGTAGATGCGTTCACGGGGAAGCAAACTAGGGCGCAAGCGTTTACCTGAAATGGATTTCAAAATGGCCCCATTTTGCCAAACGTTTTACACGTAATAAAATTTCAAGTGGCTGACCACACAATTTATGTGATCGATGACACAAAACCGATAATCAACCAAAAAAGTTGTTTTTATCGGGGGATAAATCCATTTGCTAAAAATGGATAAAAGTCGTTTTTTATCAATCACTTTTATCCACTTCTTCCCCGCGGCGCCGGCGACTGGCTGATAAGCATACAAGCCCCCCTATTGCAGGATGCGCCACATCCGTATTAATTAGGCAGGCAATGGCGATGGGCCTCCCCCATCGTGCTTTTCTGAGCCTGAGCCGCCGGGATTTTGTAATTTTATTTCAGAACTGTCGTCTCACGCCCGCAACCCCGGGATCCCTCCCTCATTAAGAGATGATATTTGCTATGGCCGATAAATTAACCCAGCTGAAAGCCCTGACCACAGTTGTCGCCGATACCGGTGATATCGAAGCCATCAAGCGCTACCAGCCCATCGATGCCACCACCAACCCCTCCCTGGTGTTGAAGGCATCCGAGATCCCCGAATACGCGGCGCTGATCGAAGACGCCATCAACTGGGCCAAAGCCCAGAGCCAGGACAAGGCACAGCAAATCATCGACGCGGGCGACAAGCTGGCGGTCAACATAGGTCTGGAAATCCTGAAAATCGTTCCGGGCCGCATCTCCACTGAAGTGGACGCCCGTCTCTCCTTCGATACCGCCGCCAGCATCGCCAAGGCCCGCAAACTGATCCGTCTCTACAATGAAGCCGGTATCAGCAACGATCGCATCCTGATCAAGCTGGCCTCCACCTGGGAAGGGATCCGTGCCGCCGAGGTGCTGGAGAAAGAGGGTATCCAGTGCAACCTGACCCTGCTGTTCTCCTTCGCCCAGGCCCGTGCCTGTGCCGAAGCCGGCGCCTTCCTGATCTCCCCGTTCGTGGGCCGCATCCTCGACTGGTACAAGGCCAAGCACAACCGTGACTACACCGCGAGCGAAGATCCGGGCGTGGTTTCCGTCACCGCCATCTACGACTACTACAAGCAGCACGACTACCCGACCGTGGTCATGGGTGCCAGCTTCCGCAACACAGGCGAGATCCTGGAACTGGCCGGCTGCGACCGCCTGACCATAGGCCCGGCCCTGCTGGAAGAGCTGAGCAAGACCGAAGGCGCCGTGGTACGCAAGCTGAACTACACAGGCGAGCGCAAGGCCAAACCGGCTCCGATGAGCGAAGCCGAATTCCGCTGGGAACTGAACCAGGACGCCATGGCCCACGAGAAGCTGGGCGAGGGCATCCGCATGTTCGCCATCGACCAGGGCAAGCTGGAAACCATGCTGGCCAGCCGCCTCTAATCAGGGTGCCAAGAGCAGACAAAAACCGGACTCCCGCGAGGGAGTCCGGTTTTTTTATGGGCGCTGGATCCCCTGTCATGAGTTCGTCACGAAAACGTTTTAATTTTAATGGCGTTATGTTATACGGGTGATGAAAACGAGAATAACCAAGGAGGGAGCCATGGAAATGTTCAACTTCGATTATGACGATGTAGTTGAGCTCGGTTCACGTAGCCGCGGGACAACGGGAAAGAAACGTAAATGGCGTGAGATTGAGGCGTTGAAAGACAAGCATCGCCTGCAGAAGGAGCTGCAATCCATCGACATCGCCTACGAAGGTCTCTCGGAAGAGATCGAACTGTAAAAACAGCGCCCCGGTTAACCGGGGCGCTGTTTTTTAGTGGCTTGTGACTGTCAGGAGGAGAGTGGCAACGACAGGCGTTTGGCCAGCTCCTGGAAGTGCTGGCTGATCTCGGCGCCAAACAGGGGATCCCCTATGGCCCGGTTATGCCAGATCTGCTCCAGGTGACGCCAATCGTCCTCGGTCAGCGAATCGCGCAGATGGGGGAAGATGACCCCCTCTTCATAGTTCATGTGCGCCTCTTGCAGCGCCACAAACTGCTCCAGCTTGGCCGTGAACTGATCCAGCGGGATGACGGCATCCATCAGTATCATCTCCACCATCTCCTTGAGCTCGGCACCGGCCTCCAGCAGTCTGGTGTGCTCCTCCTGCAACCGGTTGGCGACCTCGCCCTCCACCACCCGGTATTTCAGGTAGTAGTCGTAGATCATGTCCTCTTTCGGGTGGTGGTACTTGTCCGACACCTCCCGCAAATAATCCACCACATCCCGGATCAGGAAGTAGCTGACCGGCTGTTCACTGCGAATGGCGGCAAGCTTGTTCTTGAGCAATTGCAACAGCTTGGCGATGTTGAGGTGGTCCTTATGCAGACTGGCTAACATGGGCACTCCTTGCACTGATTTGAGAAAGATCCTGTCTCGAGTATACGGTCATTTATTACGCTAACTTTGCACTCAATCAAATCTGACGCAGACAATCCCGGCTCATACCCCCTCCTTCAGATGACCTCGATTGCCGTCTTCTCCCTGTCCGCAGACGACCAGAAACAGTGCGAGCCCTCTCGGGCTCGCACTGTCGGGGTCACATCAGTCTGGCCTGGGCCGGCTACTCGCAGACCGAATGCCAGTTGATGGGGCTCATCCCCTGCTGGGCCAGCAGACGGTTGGTTTCGGAGAAGTGGCCGCAACCTATGAAGCCGCGATGGGCGGAGAGCGGGCTGGGATGAGGCGCGCTCAGCACGTGATGGCGCTGCCGATCGATGAAACGGCCCTTCTTCTGGGCATGAGCCCCCCACAGCAGGAAGACAACCCCCTGACAGCTGGCGTTGATCTGCTCTATGACCCTGTCGGTGAAGGTTTCCCAGCCCAGATGGGCGTGAGAATGGGCCATGCCTGCCTGCACCGTCAGCACCGTATTGAGCAACAGCACGCCCTGCTGGGCCCAGGACTCCAGAAAACCGTGATTGGGTGTGACAAAACCCGGCAGATCCCGCTGCATCTCCTTGTAGATGTTGACCAGCGAGGGAGGTGTGCGCACGCCGGGCAACACGGAGAAGCAGAGGCCATGGGCCTGGTTCGGGCCGTGATACGGGTCCTGACCCAGGATCACCACCCTGACCCGATCCAGCTCGGTCAGCTTGAAGGCGTTGAACACCTCGGTCGCCGGGGGGTATATTAACTTGCCCGCTTCCCGCTCGCTCCTGACGGTCGCCAGGGTAGCCTTGAAATAGTCCTGCTCTTTCTCAGAGCCAATCACATCTGTCCAGCTCGGCACCCCAGCCTCCTCAATCAATGCGGCAGGATCAGACCCCTGCGGTCCTCTCCCCTTCTCCTCTTTCTCCGAATCCAGTACATCTGTCCAGGTCAGCACCCCAATATCCTCAATTAATGCGGCAAGGGGCTCAGGATAGGGGGGCAGACCACAAGACGCAACCGCAGCGCCATTGGCTGAGCCCCACACGGCTGGTCGCCATGGCCATTATGCCCCCTCATCGAGAGCGGCAGAAAACGCGGGGGCCGAACCTGCCCGCTTCGCCAAGTGTGCCAAGGCGGAGGGCCTCACCTTCCCCTGAGCCCCTGCCGGCGGATCCGCTTCCTTTTATAGCGAAGACGAGAATCCTGGGTTGCCGGACGATGGACATCCGGCCCTGTACCCTGGCCCAGTCTGCCGGTGAGGCCGGCTGCGCCCAGACTTCCACGGAGTCAAATAGCCATAACATGTAGTTAAATTACTAGATTTAATTAATGAAAGATGCATAATTTGGATATCTTACATAATCAGAAAAATGACCTATTTTTGATTAACCTCAATAATTTAATCCCTACAGACAGGCGCAAATCGCGTATTTTTTGATTTAGATCAATTTTCGTATTATTACCATCGTGGTATATATGACCCAACAAAGTAAAGGTGTAAGGCAAGGGCCCTTTAAATCATCCCGGTGGTTTAAATACATCAGGGTAATTTCCTTACAGTTGAATCCGCTTTCCTATGAGGAGTCATACCATGATCAAGGGCATCCAAATCACCCAGTCCACCAACGCAGCGCTGCTGAACTCTTTCTGGCTGCTGGACGAAGAGAAGCAACAGGCTCGTTGCATCTGCGCCAAGGGCGACACCTTCACCGCCGATCAGGAAGTCAGCGTCTCTGACCTGGGTCAGTTCGAATACCGTGAGCTGCCGGTTCAAGCCGAACCTGCCGTGGAAGGTGGTCAGCACCTGAACGTCAACGTCCTGCGTCGCGAGACCCTGGAAGACGCCATCGCCAACCCGGAGAAGTACCCGCAGCTGACCATACGTGTTTCCGGCTATGCCGTGCGCTTCAACGCACTGACCCCGGAACAGCAGCGTGACGTGGTCACCCGTACCTTTACCCAGAGCCTGTAATTCCCTCTGCGGTGATCTGCACCATGAAAAGCGGCCCTCTCGGGCCGTTTTTTTATGTCTGACTGTCCGCCCCTGGCTGGCCTATGGGTCAGTGCCTGCGGGCGGCAAATCTGGCTCTGGCAGGGCCCGGGGCATGACAGCCATGCCCAGGGCCCGCTCGTCGCTATCCCTGTTGATCCGCCTTCTGGGGCGACGATCCCAGCACCTCGTGCATCTGCTGCTCATCGAGCTGATCGCAGTAACGGGCTACCACCACGGTAGCCACCCCGTTGCCGATCAGATTGGTCAGGGCACGCGCCTCCGACATGAAGCGATCTATGCCCAGGATCAGCGCCAACCCGGCGAGCGGCAAGTGCCCCACCGCCGAGATGGTGGCCGCCAGCACGATGAAGCCACTGCCGGTGACACCGGCCGCCCCTTTCGAAGAGATGAGCAGCACCACCAGCAGGGTGATCTGCTGGAACAGATCCAGCGGCGTGTTGGTCGCCTGGGCGATGAAGATGGCCGCCATGGTCAGATAGATTGAAGTGCCATCCAGGTTGAAGGAGTAACCGGTCGGGATCACCAGCCCCACCACCGACTTCTTGCAGCCGAGCGCCTCCATCTTGACCAGCATGCGCGGCAACACGGATTCGGAAGAGGAGGTTCCCAGCACGATCAGCAGCTCTTCCTTGATGTAGGAAATAAAGCGCAGGATGCTGAAACCATTCGCCCTGGCGATGCTGCCCAACACCAGAAAAATGAACAGCAGACAGGTCATATAGAAGCAGGCGATCAATTGGCCCAGCTGGATCAGCGAGCCAATACCATATTTCCCTATGGTAAAGGCCATGGCACCAAATGCTCCGACCGGCGCCAGTCGCATGATCATGTTGATGATGCCGAAAATAACCTGGGAGAAGCTGTCGATGACATTGAAGATTAATTTTCCCTTCTCGCCAATATGATGCAGGGAGAAACCAAACAACACAGCAAACAGCAACACCTGGAGAATATTGCCGCTGGCAAAGGCGCCGATCACGCTGCCCGGGATCACGTCAAGCAGGAAGGCGATGATGCCCTGCGACTTGGCCTGCTCGGCATAGGCCGAGATGGAACTGGCGTCCAGCGTGGCGGGGTCCACGTTCATGCCCACCCCGGGCTGCAACAGGTTGACCACGCACAGCCCAATGACCAGCGCTATGGTGCTCACCACTTCAAAGTAGAGCAGCGCTATGGCACCGGTTTTCCCCACCGCCTTCATGCTCTCCATGCCGGCGATACCCGTCACCACGGTACAGAAAATAACGGGGGCTATGATCATCTTGATTAATTTAACGAAGCCATCACCCAGTGGCTTCATATCCGCCCCGAGGTCGGGATAGACGTGCCCCAGAAATACCCCCAGGGTGATCGCAAGCAGCACCTGGAAATAAAGGCTGCTGAATATTTTCTTTCGCATTATTAACGTCCTGTTAATTAATCGACATCTCATATGGCAGAAATAAGCATGCAGGGAGCCGTAACGAGAGATCATAGTTCTCTCGCCAGCTTCATGCTATTTCGTCATCGTAACGGCGCCACTTTCACACGTTATAAGAAGCAATTAAGAGACATTAATCACACAATACATTTAACATCATTAACACCACGGCAACCGTGATATAGTTGGTCGATGATTTATTTAAGACCTCAATGACAACACTCCGGATATAAAAATGCCCCGCATGGCGGGGCATTTTGCATCACGACACAGGCGCCATGGATCAGGCGGAGGTATCGAGGGGCTCGAAGCCCTTGATGAGATCGTCGATCGCCTTCATCTGCTTGAGGAAACCTTCCAGCTTCTCCAGCGGCAGGGCACTCGGGCCATCGCAACGGGCCACTTTCGGGTCCGGGTGTGACTCGATGAACAGACCGGCCAGGCCGACCGCCATGCCGGCACGGGCCAGCTCGGTCACCTGATCCCGACGGCCACCCGAGGCAGCCCCCAGCGGATCGCGGCACTGCAATGAGTGGGTCACATCGAAGATCACCGGATAGCCGCCTGTGCTCTTCTTCATCACCCCCAGACCCAACATGTCCACCACCAGGTTGTCATAACCGAAGTTGGCGCCGCGCTCGCACAGGATCAGCTGATCGTTGCCGCACTCCTCGAACTTGTCGGTGATGTTCTTCATCTGGCTTGGGCTCAGGAACTGCGGTTTCTTGATGTTGATGACGTTGCCGGTACGGGCCATGGCCTCCACCAGATCGGTCTGACGCGCCAGGAAGGCGGGCAGCTGGATGACGTCAACCACTTCGGCCACCGGCTTGGCCTGATGCACCTCATGCAGATCCGAGATGACCGGCATGCCGAAGGTCGCTTTCAGCTCCTGGAAGATTTTCATCCCCTCTTCCAGGCCCGGGCCGCGGTAGGAGTGGATGGAGGAGCGATTGGCCTTGTCCCAGCTCGCCTTGAACACGAATGGTATGCCCAGCTTGCTGGTCACTTCCACGTACTTCTCGCACACCGCCATCGCCATGTCGCGGGATTCCAGCACGTTCATGCCACCGAACAGCACGAACGGTTTGTCGTTGGCTACATCGATGTCATTGATCTTGATATTCTTCTGTTCCATCTCAGGCATCCTTAAGTGAAGGGGCTTGAATCCAAATTAGTCCGCTGCGCCTTGGGCACACCGGCCTTGATACTCTTCTGTTTCAGTTCCCAGCCGCCCTTGAGTGAAGGGGCCAGGGGCTTGAATCCCAGTTGGTCCGCTGCAGCTCCCGGCCCTTTAATGGAGAGGCTTGGGGCTCAGATCCAGCGCGGCCAGTTGCACCTTGAGCACATCGGCCACAGGATCGTCCGGACATTGTTCAATAAAGTATTCAAAATCGTCGGCGGCGAAGCGCGGGCAGTCGAGCTGCTCGTAGATGAAACCGCGATCCCGCGTCTCCAGCGGATCGCCGGGCTTCATGCGCAGCAGCAGTTCGCTGCAGCGCAGCGCTTCCGTCATGCGATCTTCCCGCAGCAGGGCACCCTTGCTGACGTTGAGCAGCCGCTCGATGATCTCCCACTGGCCCGAGGGCTGCAGGTGTTCGGAGGTCAGGGTGGCCAGATTGCCGAGGGCACCGCGCAGCAGCAGCTCGATGCGGTGCAGGCTCAACTCGTCGCCGGTGAAGGGGTCCACATAGACCTCGCCCTCGCTGCCGGCGAAGCTCACCAGGAAGTGACCGGGGAAGCAGATCCCCTCCACATCCAGCCCGAGCTTGCGGCCCAGCTGTATGATGAGGATGCCGAGGCTGACCGGAATGCCCTGCTTGCGGACGAGCACCTGGGCCAGATCGCAATTGGCGGCGGAGAAGTAATCCTGCCAGTCACCGTGAAAACCCAGGGTCTGGTAGAAGCCCTGCAGCAGCTGACGACGCACCTCGTCGCAGTTGCCCTCGTCGATTGTCTCGTCCAGCCAGGCATCGAGCCGGGCCAGCTCGGCATCGCCACGGCCGCCGATACCATGGATCTCGTCGCTCACCGACAACGCCAGCTCGGCGATGTCGTGGGCCTCGAAATCGGTCCATTCGTCTACGCGTATCATAGTCATCATCCTTAACCGAACAGACCGGCCTGCTTCTGCAGCGCAAGCTTGGCGATAAAGAAGAGCCAACCCAGGGCACCGAGGAAGGCAAACCAGCGGATACCCTTGTTGCGGGCCAGCCGCAGCGCCATCGTGGCCAAAAAGGCCACCACCAGGATGGCGGTCAGCTTCTCGCTGAGCCAGGGGGCGGCGTTGTTGAGCGGATTGAGATCCAGCACCATGCACAGCAACACGCCGGAGAGCACCACCAGCCCATTCAACCAGCCGCTCAGTCGCAGGACCCGGCTGCCATAGGCGCCGGCCACCCCCTTCTGAACCCAGTAAAAACGCAGCATAAACATCAGCACGGCCGAGGCGATCAGCACCAGATGCAGATGTTTGAGAGCAACATACATAACATGTCCTTGAACAGAGGCAGGCCGGGCCCGCCCGTCATCATCACCGAGCCAGGCGCCCCAGGGTCACCCGCTCGTTATCGCCGTAATCGCGCACGGTTTCCACCTGGCTGTAGCCGTGCTGCAGCAGGAGTTGACGCACCGCCTCACCCTGTTGCCAGCCGTGCTCCAGCAGGAGCCAGCCACCGGGCAGCAGATGGGCAGGCGCACCGGCCACTATCAGCCGGATATCCGCCAGCCCCTGCTCATCGGCCACCAGGGCGGAGCGCGGTTCGAAACGCACATCCCCCTCGGCCAGATGGGGGTCGGCGCCGTCGATGTAGGGCGGGTTGGAGACTATCATCCCGAAGCGCGGCGCGCCCGAGAGCGGTTCAAACCAGCTGCCGTCCCGCACCTCTATGGGCAACCCCAGCGCGGCGCTGTTGGCGCGCGCCAGTGCGGCCGCCTCCGGCATCCTATCCACCGCCCATACATCGGCATCCGGTCGCTCCGACTTGAGCGCCAGTGCGATGGCCCCTGTGCCTGTGCCGAGATCCAGCAAGGTACAAGGGGCCTGATCCGGCGCGGCTGGCCTTGGAGGCAAGCGCGCCAGCGCCTGCTCCACCAGCACCTCGGTGTCGGGGCGCGGGATCAGGGTGGCCGGGCTCACCTTGAGCGGCAGTGACCAGAACTCCCGCTCGCCGATGAGGTGGGCGATGGGCTCGCCGTTGAGGCGGCGGCTCAGCCAGTCTTGCAGCCTTGCCTGCTGGGCGGCGTCAAGCTCACGCTCCGGCCAGGTCATCAGATAACTGCGCCGGCAACCGAGCAGATGACAGAGCAGCACGTCGGCGTCGGCGCGGGGAGACTCGCCCCCGGCCAGGGTTGCCATTATGTGGGCGCGAGCCTGCTGGATCTGCATCAGTAGCACGCCATCGCCGTGACGGCGATATCTGCACAAACGGGCTGCATCAGCTGTTTTCCGCCAGGGAGGCGAGCTGATCGGCCTGATACTCCTGGATCATGGGGCTGATGATGCAGTCCAGATCCCCCTCCATGATCTCGCCGAGGCGATAGAGGGTGAGGTTGATGCGGTGCTCGGAGAGGCGACCCTGCGGGTAGTTGTAGGTGCGGATACGCTCGGAGCGATCGCCTGACCCCACCAGGTTGCGACGGGTGCTCTGCTCGGCGGCGCGGTGGCGCTCATCCTCGGCCGCCTGCAGGCGGGCGGAGAGCACGGACATCGCCTTGGCACGGTTCTTGTGCTGGGAGCGCTCATCCTGACACTCCACCACCAGGCCGGTCGGCAGGTGGGTGATGCGGATGGCCGAATCCGTCTTGTTGACGTGCTGACCACCGGCCCCGGAGGCACGGAAGGTATCTATCTTCAGGTCGTTCGCATTGATCTCGATCTGCTCGGCTTCCGGCACTTCCGGCAGCACGGCGACGGTACAGGCGGAGGTGTGCACCCGGCCCTGGGATTCGGTCTCGGGTACCCGCTGCACCCGGTGGCCGCCGGATTCAAACTTGAGGCGGCCGTAAACGTGCTCGCCGTCCACCTTGGCGATCACCTCCTTGTAGCCACCGTGCTCGCCGTCGTTGCAGCTGACGATGGAGATGCGCCAGCCCTGACGCTCGGCGTAACGGGAATACATGCGAAACAGGTCACCGGCAAAGATGGCCGCCTCGTCACCGCCGGCACCGGCCCGGATCTCGAGGTAGCAGTTGTTGTCATCCTTGGGATCCCGCGGCAGCAGCATCACCTGCAGCGCCTGCTCCTGCTCCTCCAGCGTGCTCTTGGCCAGCGGCAACTCCTCCTGCGCCATCTCGCGCAGGTCGGCGTCATCCTCTTCCAGCATCAGCTTGGTGGCCTCCAGGTTCTCTTCGGCCTGGCGGAAGCGCTGGAAGGCGTGAACGATATCTTCCAGCTGGGCATATTCCCGGGTCAGGGCGCGGTAGCGATCCTGATCCGAGGCCACCCCGGGCTCGCCGAGCATGGCCTGTACTTCTTCGTGGCGCTCGATGAGGCCTTCCAGCTTTCTGATCAGTGACGGATTCATAAATCTTGTTTTCTCGATGGAGGAAGGGGCCGCCAGTCGGCCACCCCGAACAATTACTCTGGTGACAATCCCAGCACCTGACGCAGGCGGGAGAGCTGATGGTGATCCCCCTGGGCCGCCGCCTGGCGCAGGGCCTGGGTGGGTGCATGGATCAACTTGTTGGTGAGGCGGTGCGCCATGGCCTTGAGGGCCTGCTCGGCATTCTCGCCCTGTTGCAGGGCCAGCAAGGCGCGCTGCAACTCCTCATCGGCCACCTGCTGGGCCTGATGACGATAATCGCGGATGAGGTCCACCGAATGCTGGCTGCGATACCAGCCCATGAACTCATCGCGCTCTTCCTGCACTATGAGCTCCGCCTCGGCGGCGGCCCGTTTGCGGGTCTCCAGGTTCTGCTCGATGATGCCCTGCAGGTCATCCACCGTGTAGAGGTAGGCATCGGAGAGCTCATCCACCTCGGCCTCGATATCCCGCGGCACGGCGATATCCACCAGGAACATGGGCTTGAAGCGACGGGCCTTGAGGGCGCGCTCCACCATGCCCTTGCCGATGATGGGCAATGGGCTGGCGGTCGAGCTGATGACGATGTCCGCCTCATGCAGATAATCGGGGATCTCTTCCAGGGTCATCACCCGGGCACCGAACTCCTCGGCCAGCAACTGGGCCCGCTGTAAGGTGCGGTTCGCCACCATCATCTGGGTGACGTTCTGCTCGCGCAGATGGCGGGCCACCAGTTCTATGGTTTCGCCGGCACCGACCAGCAGCACCTTGGTCTGGGAGAGATCGGAGAAGATACGGCGACCCAGGCTGACGGCGGCAAAGGCCACCGACACGGCGCTGGCGCCTATCTCGGTGTCCGTGCGCACCCGCTTGGCCACGGAGAAGGATTTCTGGAACAGCCGCTCCAGCGACCCCTTCACCGCCTCGGACTGCTGGGCATGGGCATAGGATTGCTTGATCTGCCCCAGGATCTGCGGCTCCCCCAGCACCAGGGAATCCAGGCCGCAGGCCACCCGCATCAGGTGACGCACCGCCTCTTCGTCCCAGTGCTGGTAGATGGCGGACACCACTTCGGCCGCGTCCAGGGCATGGAAACGTTGCAGCCAGTGCAGTACCTGCTCCCCCTGCCCCTGCGCCAGGCTGCAGTAAAGCTCGGTGCGGTTGCAGGTCGAGACGATCACCGCCTCGCTTACGCCGGGTTGGGTGACCAGCTCACGCAGGGCGCGATCGATGCAGTCCGGGCCGAACGCGACCCGCTCCCGCAAGGCGACACTGGCGGTGTTGTGGTTGATTCCGAGGGCAAGCAAACTCATGAGTGGGTGGTGATCGTATCTGTGCGCTGGGAGTAAAGGCCGTCAATTGTACGAGAAAGGGTAAGGCTTTAAAAGCAATACGGCCGCCCCGTATACTGTGGCAAATCCCCGTATCTGGAGCATGACCTTGTTGTTGCGTATTTTCACCTTCGCCTGCCTGCTGTTGCTGGCCGGTTGTGCCACCACCCAACCCCAGCGGGATCAGGTCAACTGGCAGCAGGAGCGGGCCCGTCTCGAGCAGCTCACCCACTGGCAGCTGTCGGGCAAGATGGCCATCATCACGGCCCAGCAGAAGGGCAGCGCCCGGGTCAACTGGCAGCAGGATGGGGACGACTATCGCCTCAATCTGAGCAGCATAGTCGGCACCCACATACTGGAGCTCTCCCGCAGCAAGGGCGAGATCACCCTGATCGACAACGAGGGCAAGCCGCACCAGAGCCAGGATGCCGAGGCGCTCGTCTATCAGCTCACCGGCTGGAACATACCGGTGCAGGGGCTGCCGGAGTGGATCAAGGGACTGCCGGGCAAGGCCGAGTTCGAGCTCAATCCCGACAGCAGTCTGGCCAGCGTGCGTGACGGCCAGTGGCAGATCGTCTACGGCGACTACCGGGATCAGGACGGCTACCGCCTGCCGCACCAACTGACCATGACGGGCCAGGGCAGCCGCCTCAAGTTGCAGATCAACCAATGGACGCTCGTTCGCTGATGGCTGTAACTGACAAGGAGGCGACAATGACAGCCACTCGCTGGCCCGCACCGGCCAAACTCAACCTCTTCCTGCACGTCAATGGCCGTCGTCCGGACGGCTATCACGAGCTGCAGACCCTGTTCATCTTCCTCAGTCACGGCGACTGGCTCGAATTCGAGCCGCTGCCGGACACGGACCAGCTCACCCTGAGCCCGGCCATTCCCGGCGTGCCCGACGAGCAGAACCTGATCATCCGCGCCGCCCGCCTACTGCAGGCCAGGCTGCCAAGCCCGCAGGGGGCCCACATCCGGCTGGAGAAGGTATTGCCCATGGGCGGCGGCATAGGTGGCGGCTCCTCGGATGCCGCCACCACGCTCGTCGCCCTGAACCATCTCTGGCAAGCCGGCTTGAGTGATGACGAGCTGGCGGAGCTTGGCGTGCAGCTGGGGGCCGACGTGCCTGTGTTTGTACGTGGCCGCGCCGCCTTTGCGGAAGGGGTGGGCGAGCGATTGCAACCGGTCGAATTGCCAAGCGCCTGGTATCTGGTGCTCAAGCCCGATTGCCATGTGACCACCGCCGCCGTCTTCCAGGATCCGGACCTGCCCAGAGCGACTCCGAAAATGGCATTTCACAACCTGCTGGAAGGCGAGTGGAAAAACGATTGCGAATTGCTGGTGAAAAAGCGCCACCCCGAGGTTGCCAATGCGCTCGGCTGGTTGCTAGAATACGCGCCGTCAAGAATGACGGGCACAGGAGCCTGCGTCTTTGCTCAATTTGAAGACGAAGAGGCTGCTCGGGAAGTGTTGGCAAAAGTGCCGAAGAGATGGGATGGGTTTGTCGCCAAGGGCGAGAACATATCACCACTGTTCGTGACATTGCAACAAATCAGTGATTGGGGTATCGCCAAGCGGTAAGGCAGCGGGTTTTGATCTCGCCATTCCTAGCCTGAGGTTCGAATCCTAGTACCCCAGCCATTATCTTGGTGATTGACACGGGTGTGTCGGTAAATCGGCCGCAGAGGATCTTGACAGAGCGCAATCTCGTCAAGCCCGTCTGCAACCATTATCGTCCCCTTGTCACTCGCAAAGAGGTCATCGATCTCCTGGATGACGGCTGCCTGCAAACGCGACAGCCATCCGATTTGAAACATGTAACGATATGCACCTAGCCTGAAAGCAGCCTATAGTGGCCTGACCCGTCAACTTGATAAATCGTTTGCCCCAAAACGATACGGGTCTGAATCAGACTCCCCCACATACTGGATGCAACCCCGAGGTTTCAAACCGTGCCTGACATGAAGCTGTTTGCTGGTAACGCAACGCCGGAACTAGCCCAGAAGATCGCAGATCGCCTGTTTATCAAACTCGGCAATGCTGCCGTAGGTCGCTTTAGCGACGGCGAGATCAGCGTACAGATCAATGAGAATGTACGCGGTGGCGATATCTTCATCATTCAATCCACCTGTGCCCCGACCAACGACAATTTGATGGAATTGATCGTCATGGTGGATGCTCTGCGTCGTGCTTCAGCTGGCCGTATTACTGCCGTTATCCCCTACTTTGGTTATGCCCGTCAGGACCGCCGCGTCCGCTCCGCCCGTGTACCCATCACCGCCAAGGTTGTCGCCGACTTCCTCTCCAGCGTGGGTGTGGACCGTGTGCTGACCGTTGACCTGCATGCCGAGCAGATCCAGGGCTTCTTCGATGTCCCGGTCGACAACGTGTTCGGCAGCCCTGTGCTGCTGGAAGACATGCAGTCCAAGAACCTCGAATCCCCCGTGGTCGTGTCGCCGGACATCGGCGGCGTGGTACGTGCCCGTGCCATCGCCAAGCTGCTGGACGATACCGACATCGCCATCATCGACAAGCGTCGTCCCCGCCCGAACGTCTCCCAGGTCATGCACCTGATCGGTGACGTAGCCGGCCGCGACTGCATTATCGTCGACGACATGATCGACACCGGCGGCACCCTGTGCAAAGCCGCGGAAGCCCTGAAAGAGCGCGGCGCCAAGCGTGTATTCGCCTACGCCACTCACCCGGTCTTCTCCGGTTCCGCCGTGGAAAACATCAAGAACTCGGTCATCGACGAGCTGATCATCACCGACTCCATCCCGCTCACCGCGGAGATGAAGGCGGTCGACAAGGTCAAGCAGCTGACCCTGTCAACCGTACTGGCGGAAGCCATTCGTCGTATCAGCAACGAAGAGTCCATCTCTGCCATGTTTGAGCATTGATAGACGCCGTTGTGACAAAAACCGCCAGCTGGCGGTTTTTGTCTTTTTAGCCCAGTTACACCCGGTATTGCCCTGCCCCGGCAGGTTAAGGATAGATCCATGAATCGCTTGCGCCCGCTGCTGCTCCTCGTCCTCTGCAGCTTCCTGTTCGCCTGTCAGCCCGGCAAAGAAAACCAGCCCTTCGTGCTGACCCTGGCGCACATGAACGACACCCACTCCCAGTTTGACCCGGTCAACGCCGAGCTGAAGGGGCCCATCTTTGGCAAGCAGGGGGAAACCGACACCCTCTACACCCGCTTCGGCGGCTATCCGCGCCTGCTCACCATGGCGAAATCCTTTCAGGCCGAAGCGCTTGCCAAGAACCAGCCGCTCTTGCTGCTGCACGGTGGCGATGCCTGGCAGGGCAGCGGCTACTTCAAGCTCAACGAGGGAATGGCCAATGCCGAGCTGCTGAGCCAGTTCGGGCTCGATGCCATGGCCCTGGGCAATCACGAATTCGATCTCGACAACCACAAGCTGGCCCGCTTCATCCAGGGGGTCAACTTCCCGGTACTGGCCGCCAACCTGGACACCCGTGACGACCCGGATCTGCGCCACGCCACCAACCTCAAGCCGTTCGTGGTCTATGCCTTCGAAGGCAACCGGAAGAGCCCGGTCACCGATCTCAACAACCTGCCCCAGGGCAAGCAGCTGGTCGCCGTGATGGGGCTGGTGCTGGAAGACATGGCCAACATCTCCCCCAACGTCGGCAAGCTGCGCTTTGGCAAGGAGGTCGCCTCGGCCCAGGCGACCGTGGATCTGCTGCGCCAGAAGGGGATCCACCACGTCATCGCCTTGACCCATATCGGCAACCAGCGGGATCTCGCGCTGGCTGCCGAGGTGAACGGGATAGATGCCATCGTCGGCGGCCACTCCCACAGCCTGCTCGGCGACTTCAGCAACATCGGCTGGGGCAAGACAGGCGAATACGCCCAGCTGGTCACCAATCCGGACGGCGTCGGCCTGACCTGTGTGGTGCAGGCGGGCTCCTACGCCCAGGCCATCGGCCTGGCCCGGGTCAGCTTCGACGGCCAGGGCCGGGTCATCGCCTGCAAGGGCCAGAACCAGCTGCTGGCCAGCCGCGACTTCTTCGCCGATCCGGCCCGCAAGCAGGTGCTGGATGAGACGCGTGGCAAGCAGGCGGGCAAGTTCATCGATGCCCAGCCCAACCTGGTGACTGTGGATGAAGACCCGCGTCTGCGCGGCATCATCGACAGCCACTACAAGCCGGCACTGGAGCAGGCCTTCGGGCCCGTCATCGCCACCCTGCCGGCGGCGCTGCAAAATGCCCGCCGCCCCGGCGACAACGGCAGCGACAGCCACGGCTCCGACATCGCCCCCCTGGTGGCCGAAGGCCAATACTACTGGGCCAACACCCCGGCAGTGCAGGCCCTGACCGGCGGCCCTGTCCACTTCGCCCTGCTGGCGGTGGGGGGCGTGCGCGCCGATCTGCCCGCCGGCGAGTTGCGCGAAGGGGACGCGGCGCTCACCCTGCTGCCGTTCAAGAATCAGCTCTCCGTGCTGACCCTGACCGGTGCCGAGGTACGCGCCCTGCTGACCGAGACCATCACGGCCACCCTGCCTGCCAGCGCCCACGCCGGCAAGTTCCCCTACGGCGGCCACCTGCGTTACACCTTCACCGAAACCGTGCCTGGCAAGCGTGGCGAGCTGACCCGACTGCAATGGCAGAGCACCGAAGGGCAGTGGCAGGATCTGGTCGATGACCAGCGCTACCGGGTGGTGATGAACGCCTACAGTGCCAATGGCAATGACGGCTGGCAGGCGCTCGCCCGCGCCCAGCGCCAGCAGGCCGAGCGGCTGGATCTCGCCTGGGTGGATGGCAAGCTGACCGGCTTCCCCATCGAGAAGGTGGAGCAGAGCGGCGATCAGCTGAGCGCCCGTTATGCGCCGGGTCAGCAACTCGACTGCAAGGCCAGCGGTGTCAACTGCGGCACGGATGCGGCCTCCTTCGTGCAATACGTGCGAGAGCAGCGGCCGACCCTGACCGCATTGACGGAAGAGACGGTCACGCTGCTGCGGGCCAAATAAGCCGCCACCCCAGCCAACACCGACCTGCACGGGCCTCGACAAGGGGCCCGTTTTGCTGCCATTGGCAACCCGATCAGCGGTTATTCCCTCACGGTTGCCGAGCTTTGGTTGAGTGATCGCCAGTCGGCGGCTAGAATATTGCGTCCCATTGCCTTGGGCAGTCTGCCCATTGCAAGCAGCGAGTGAAGACATCAAGCGTGACAAGCCAAATCAAACTGATCGTGGGACTGGGCAATCCCGGCCCCGAATACGCCAAGACCCGCCATAACGCGGGCGCCTGGTATGTGGAGCAGCTGGCTCGCTGGCACAATGTCAGCCTGCGCGAAGAGCCCAAGTTCTTCGGCCACACGGCCCGCATTCAGGTGGAAGGTCAGGATGTGCGTCTGCTCATCCCGAACACCTACATGAATCTCTCCGGCAAGGCCGTGGCGGCGCTGGCCCGTTTCTACCAGATAGAACCGGAAGCCATACTGGTGGCCCACGATGAACTGGACCTGCCCCCCGGCATCGCCAAGTTCAAGCAAGGTGGTGGTCACGGTGGTCATAATGGCCTCAAAGACATCATTGCCAGGATGGGCAACAACAATAATTTCTTCCGGCTGCGCCTCGGGATAGGCCATCCCGGCGCCAAGGAGCTGGTGGCCGGATTCGTCCTGACCAAGGCCCCAAGCAGTGAACAGAGCCTGATCGAGGCCGCATTGGATGAGTCCCTGCGCGCCACCGATATCCTGTTCAAGCAAGACATGACCAAGGCCATGAATCGCTTGCACAGCTTCAAGGCCGAAAAAGTCTGAATACAGATGCCTGACACGCGTCAGGCTCGCACAATATGACAGGGTCGCCCAAGAACCTGTCCACGCACTGTGACGAGAGGTCGTCAGCAAGGTGAAGCGCAGCGCAGGAACCGGAGCGTATAGGCATACGTGAGGATTCCGAGCAGCACATGAGCCTTGATCACGGCCTCGCAGTAAGAGCGTGAACAGGTTAAGCGGCCCTCAACAGCATCCATCAATAAGGTAACAATCCATGGGTTTTAAATGCGGTATCGTGGGCCTGCCCAATGTAGGTAAATCCACCCTGTTCAATGCGCTGACCAAGGCCGGCATCGAAGCCGCCAACTTCCCGTTCTGCACCATTGAGCCGAACACGGGTGTGGTTCCCATGCCGGATCCGCGTCTCGACCAGCTGGCGGCCATCATCAATCCCCAGCGTGTCGTGCCGACCACCATGGAATTCGTGGACATCGCCGGTCTGGTTGCCGGTGCCTCCAAGGGCGAAGGTCTGGGCAACCAGTTCCTGGCCAACATCCGTGAAACCGAAGCCATCGGCCACGTGGTGCGCTGCTTCGAGGACGAGAACATCATTCACGTTGCCGGCAAGGTCTCTCCGGCCGACGACATCGAGGTGATCAACACCGAACTGGCCCTGTCGGATCTGGACGCCTGCGAGCGCGCCATTCACCGCCAGTCCAAGCGCGCCAAGGGCGGCGACAAGGATGCCAAGCTGGAAGTGGAAACCCTGGAGAAGATCCGGGTCGCCCTGGAAAACGGCCAGATGATCCGTGGCATGAAGCTGGACAAGGATGAGCTGGCCGCCGTGAGCCACCTCAACTTCCTGACCTTGAAGCCCACCATGTACATCGCCAACGTGGCGGAAGACGGTTTCGAGAACAACCCCTTCCTCGACAAGGTGCGTGAAATCGCCGCTACCGAGAACGCGGTTGTGGTGGTGGTCTGCTGCGCCATCGAATCTGACATCGCCGAGCTGGACGACGACGATCGCGCCGAGTTCATGGCAGATCTTGGCATCGAAGAGCCAGGCCTGAACCGGGTGATCCGCTCAGGTTACGAGCTGCTCAAGCTGCAGACCTATTTCACCGCCGGCGTGAAGGAAGTGCGTGCCTGGACCATTCCGGTCGGCGCCACAGCTCCGCAAGCGGCGGGCAAGATCCACACCGACTTTGAAAAAGGCTTTATTCGCGCCCAAACCATCGCCTTCGAAGACTTTATCACCTACAAGGGTGAGCAAGGTGCCAAGGAAGCAGGCAAGATGCGCGCCGAAGGGAAAGACTACATCGTCAAAGATGGCGATATCATGAACTTCCTGTTCAACGTCTAATCCCATGAGAGGCCAGCATTTGCTGGCCTCTCTTTTATCTGGCATAACGCCGTATCTTCCGGCAAATGTCGTAAAAAAAACCAGATTGTTGGGCTTTTGCACGACAGCGACCAATAACTCGCCAAACGCACCCAAATTCGGTTTTTCTGGCAAAAAAAGGGTTGACGCCCCAGAGCCAGATACGCATAATTCGGCCCGCACAGTGACGAGGCAACGACTCACTGGAAGCACGGTTGGCTATGTAGCTCAGTTGGTTAGAGCATCGCACTCATAATGCGAGGGTCACAGGTTCGAATCCCGTCATAGCCACCATTAATTGTTCAGTTGGGGTATCGCCAAGCGGTAAGGCAGCGGGTTTTGATCTCGCCATCCCTAGGCCCTAGGTTCGAATCCTAGTACCCCAGCCATTTTTAAAAGTTCTTTGACCAGTCACATGACTGTCGAGGAGCGCTGTTGGGGTATCGCCAAGCGGTAAGGCAGCGGGTTTTGATCTCGCCATCCCCCCCCCCCCCCCCCCCCCCCTAGGTTCGAATCCTAGTACCCCAGCCATTATTGCCTTTCATCGACCTCGTCGGTGATAGCTGTGGTGAACGTAAGAGGTTTTGATCTCGTCAACGTTCATAGGTTCGTATCCTAGTGCCACAGCCTTTTTTAAAAGTTCTTTGACCAGTCACATGGCTGTTGAAGAGCACTGTTGGGGTATCGCCAAGCGGTAAGGCAGCGGGTTTTGATCTCGCCATCCCCCCCCCCCCTAGGTTCGAATCCTAGTACCCCAGCCATTATCTCGTTCTCTTCCACCTCGTGGTTGATGACAGATGGCTATGTAGCTCAGTTGGTTAGAGCATCGCACTCATAATGCGAGGGTCACAGGTTCGAATCCCGTCATAGCCACCATTTTGCAGTTGTTCAGTTGGGGTATCGCCAAGCGGTAAGGCAGCGGGTTTTGATCTCGCCATCCCTAGGGGAGGTTCGAATCCTAGTACCCCAGCCATTTTTGACTTGTCAGCAATGACATTGGTGACAAGACGGCTATGTAGCTCAGTTGGTTAGAGCATCGCACTCATAATGCGAGGGTCACAGGTTCGAATCCCGTCATAGCCACCATTAATATTGCGGAAGTGGCGAAATTGGTAGACGCACCAGATTTAGGTTCTGGCGCCATAGGCGTGAGAGTTCGAGTCTCTCCTTCCGCACCATTAATAGCAGTACCAAACAGACCAGCTCAGGCTGGTTTTTTTGTGCCCGTCTTTCACCCTCAATCCCCCTTGCCATCCAATCTCTGCCTCGCTCCCCTCTCGCTCTGCCGCCACCCGAGCTCATGCGGAGCGACAAAAAAGCGGCCCGCAGGCCGCTTGTCTCTCTTTTCCCTGAATCAACCCGGTCAGAACGGGAAGAACCAGGGGATGGCGATCACGCTCACCACCATCACCAGCAGGGTAAAGGGCACGCCGATGCGTACGAAATCCACGAACTTGTAGTTGCCGGGCCCGAGCACCAGGGTATTGACCGGCGACGAGACCGGCGTCATGAAGGCCGCCGAGGCCGCGATGGCGATGGTCATGGCAAAGGGATAGGGGGAGATCCCCATCTGCTGGGCCGTTCCCAGCGCAATGGGCGCCATCAGTACCGCCGTCGCGGTATTGGAGATGAAGAGTCCGATCAGGGCGCACAGGGCGAACAGGCTGGCCAGCATCACGCGAGGGCCCATCTCACCGACGGCCGCGATCAGACCGCCGACAATCAGGTCCACCCCGCCGGTCTTCTGCAGCGCCAGCGCGAAGGGCAGCATGCCAACGATCAGGATCAGGGTGGGCCAGTGGATGGACTTGTAGGCACTCTCCATGTCGATACAGCGGAACTTGCCCATCAGCAGGCAGGCCACCAGCGCCGCGATGACGTTGGGCACGGGATCCGTCACCATCAGCACCACCATGACCCCGAGACAGATAAGGGCGTGGATGGCCTGGCTGCGGGCCGGTGCCATCTCGTCCACCTCGGCGGGCAGGCCCAGCAGCAGGAAGTCGCGGCTGTGGGTCTGCAACAGGCGGATCAGGCTCCAGTTGCCCACCACCAGCAGGGAGTCGCCCATCTGCAAGGGATCATCCACCAGCTTGCCGGTCAGTGCCTCGCCGTTGCGGCGGATCCCCACCACGCTCAGACCGTAGTGGGAGCGAAAGGCCACCTCGCGAATGCTCTTGCCGAGCAGACGGGATTCGGGGATGAGCGACACCTCGGCCATGCCCACCTCCCGCGCCTGATCGGAGAAGTACTCCCCGCGCAATATCATGGGCTCGAGCCGCGCCTCGCTGCAGAACTCTCGCACATCCACCTCGGGGTCGGACATGTCGATCAGCAGCACGTCCTTGGCCTGGAACTCGGTGACGCCGGAGACGGTCACCATCACCCGCCGAAACTTGCGCCAGCGCTCCACCCCGATGACGTTGGCGCCATAACGGGCCCGCAATTGCAACTCGTCCAGGGTCTGGCCTATCAGGGGGGAGTCGGGCCGGATCGCCAGCCGGCGGGCGCGCCCGGCCAGCCGGTAATCGCGGATGAGATCGCGCATTGTGCTGCGCCCCGCCTGCTTGCCTTTGCCCTCCTCCCCTTCACGCACCAGGGAACCCCGCATCAGCAGCATGTAGAGGATGCCCATCACCAGGATAATCAGCCCCATGGGGGTGAAGCCAAAGAAGCCGAAACCATGGATGCCGTGGCGCATCAGCTCACTGTTGACCACCATGTTGGGCGGGGTCGCCACCAGCGTCATCATGCCGCTGATGAGGCCGGCAAAGCCGAGCGGCATCATCAGGCGGCCGGCCGGGATCCCCATGCGGTTCGCCACGCTCAGCACTACAGGGATGAAGATGGCCACCACCCCTGTGCTGCTCATCACGGCCCCCAGCAGGGAGACGGCCACCATCAGCAGCACCAGCATGCGGATCTCGCTGCTGCCCGCCACCTTCACCAGCATGTCCCCCACCTGATAGGCGATGCCGGTGCGCACCAGCCCCTCCCCCACCACGAACAGGGCGGCGATCAGAATGACGTTGGGATCACTGAACCCCGCCAGCGCCTCCGGCAGGGTCAGGGTGCCGCTCAGCACAAACAATATGATGATCAACAAGGCGACTACGTCCATGCGTACCTTGTTGGTAATAAACAGATAGATGGCGCCCACCAGCATGCAGAGGACCCAGATCAGTTCGGAATTCACACTTGCTCCTTTCGTTCATGTCCGCCACTGCACAATGGGTAAAATGGCGGACTCCATCAGACCACAGCTTGTTCTGCCCCGGTTTGTTACATATCAATAAAGGGCAAGGGCCATCATCGCATATCGGGGCTCCCTGCGGTCCGCAAAAATGGCGAGCCTTTGCCGCCACCCTTTATCCATTCTTTGATGTGGCTCAGGCCGGCTCGGACAAAAGTCCTGCGTTGGCCCCCGCGCAGCCCCTAGAATAGGCCCGTTCCGATCATCCCCCTTCTTCCAAATTTTCAAAGGAAACGAAAATGAGCATATTCGAGTGGTTCAGCATCAATCACACCCTGGTGACCATACCGCTGGGCGGCGGTTACGCCATGTCGTGGATTGAAGCCATCGGCACCCTGTTCGGCCTGGCCTGCATCTGGTTCGCCAGCCAGGAGAAGACCATCAACTACCTGTTCGGCCTCATCAACGTCAGCCTGTTTGCCATCATCTTCTTCCAGATCCAGCTCTACGGCCTGCTGATGCTGCAACTGTTCTTCTTCTGTGCCAACGTCTACGGCTGGTACGCCTGGACCCGCCCCGCCAACGAGCAGGGTGACAGCTTGCAGATCCGCTGGCTGAGCAAGTCCAAGCTGATGATGACCGCCGCCCTGAGCGTGCTGGCCATCGCCCTGCTGACCCTGTTTATCGACCCCGTGTTCGCCACCCTGGCACGCACCTCGGTCGCCCTGCTCAACCTGTTCGGGGCCGGCCTGGCTACCCCTGAGCCCTCCCCCGACGCCTTCCCGTTCTGGGATGCCAGCATGACGGTGCTCTCTGTGGTGGCCCAGATCCTGATGACCCGCAAATACGTGGAGAACTGGATCCTCTGGGTGGTCATCAACATCATCAGCATCGGCGTCTATGCCGCCCAGGGCGTCTACGCCATGTCGCTGGAGTACCTGATCCTGCTGTTCATCGCCGCCAACGGCACCCGCCTCTGGATGCTGGCCGCCAAACGCCCGCAGCAGGAAGCGATCGCATGAGCCTGCTGCCCCATCTGCAATGCCGCCCGGATCAGATTGCCGAACGGGTGGTGCTGTGCGGCGATCCGGCCCGGGTCGATCGCATCGCCAGTCAGCTGCAAGGGTGCGAGTCGCTCGGCCAGAACCGGGAGTTTCGCCTGATCAACGGCCATCATCAGGGGCTGCCCGTCACCGTCTGCAGCACAGGCATCGGCGGCGCCTCCGCCGTCATAGCGCTGGAGGAGCTGGTGCAGGCGGGTGCCCGCTCGCTCATCCGGGTCGGCTCCGCCGGCGCCCTGCAGCATGAGATGGCGCTGGGGGATCTCATAGTGGTGGAGGGGGCCGTGCGCCACGAGGGCGCCTCGCTGGCCTATCTGCCACCCGAGTACCCCGCCTGCGCCGACATTCGGCTGCAGGCCGCCCTGCTCGACCATATCGCCGCCAGCGGCCAGCCTCACTGGCACGGCCTGGTGCGCTCCCACGACAGCTTCTACCGGGATGACGAGCAGGCGGTGTGCCGCTACTGGCACGAACGCGGCCTTCTGGGGGCGGACATGGAGACGGCCTCCCTGCTTACCGTCGGTCGGCTGCGCAAGGTGCGAGTCGCCGCCGTGCTCTGCAACGTGGTGGTCTTCGAGCAGGACGTGCAGCAGGGGGTAAGCGACTACGCCAGCGCAGAGGCGGCCATGATGGCCGGTGAGCGGCTGGCCATCGCCGCCGCGCTCCATGCGCTGGCGCAATAAGCCAGCCACACCCCAGACCCGGATCTGATCAGCCCAGGGGCCGGCATCGCCGCCGGCCCCTGCCAAAACGTTAAGCCCGGCACATTCGATGGCACGGGCGCTGGCATCCGGCCCCCGCTCTTGCTAGCCTCATGGCCCTCGTTTCCCCGCGCGGGTTTCTCATGCAGCAACAACCCTATCCCCTCGGTCGTTTTCACGCCGAACTTGAGCAGCTTGAACCCCGCTTTGCCGCGGCGCTGGAGGCGTGCACCCTGTTTCTGCGCCGCTACCTGCCGGGCGAGCCCATCATGCGCCAGGGGGAGCAGAGCGAATGCCTCTATCTGGTAGAGACGGGACGGGTCTCCCTTAACAGTGCAGTGCACTCGGGGCGCCTGTTTCAGCTCGGGGAGATAGCGTGCCAGCGCCAGATCTTCGGCGAAATGGAGTTCTTCAGCGCCACCCCGGTGCAGTGGAGCGTGGTGGCCGAGACAGAGCTGGATGCCAGCGTCATCTGTGCTCACAAGCTGGCCCAGCGGCTGCTGGCCGAACCCGAGCTGACCCTGTTCTTCGCCTCGGCCCTGGCCAGCGACTATCTGGATACCCTGGACATCACCACCAGCCGTCTGCTGCACCCCATCGCCTACAACATCGCCTTTGAACTGTGGCGCGAGCGCCAGCGTACCCCCATGCTGGGCTCGCGCAAGCGCTCCCACGAGGCGGCGCGCTTTGGCACCACGGAGCGCGTCTACCGCCGCGCCCTCAAGGAGCTGGTCGAACAGGGGATAGTGTGCGAGGGCGCTGACGGCCCCACCATCGCCGATCTGGCCAGGCTGCGCGCCTATCTCGACCTTTAATCTCGATTCACTCTTCCCCCCTATCGGAGCATCCATGTCTACCTATCCCGAGTTCACCTTCTTCAGCCGCTTCGTGGCCGATATCCAGGCCGGCCGCAAGACCATCACCATACGCGACGAGAGCGAAGCCCAATGGCAGCCCGGCCAGCGGCTCTCACTCTTCACCAACCCCGAGCAGCAGCCGTTCGGCGCCATAGAGGTGATCTCTGTCACTGCGGTCGCCTTCGATGAACTGAGCGAGGAACACGCCCGCCAGGAGAACATGACCCTCCCTGAGCTCAAACAGGTAATCAGGGATATCTACCCCGCGCTGCCGCCGCTCTATGTGATTGAATTCAAACTGATAGCCTGATTGATGACCCGGACCGGATTTGGCCCTGGTCGAGCAATATGTTAATAGTGTTCCTTTTGAATCGTGGAGAAGCCGAACGTGTTTGAAATAGCGAGCCTGAAAGAGGGCATGATGCACGGGGTCGAGCTGTTCCAGCTGCTGCTGGAGATCATCTCCATCGCCTGCGTGGTGACAGGGCTTGGCAAGACGCTCTGGCTGGCGGCACGAGTCCGGGATCACGCCCCCGGTTTCCCCCGTATCCGCCTCTGTTTTGGCAGCTGGCTCATTCTGGCGCTGGAGTTCCAGCTCGCCGCCGACATACTGGCCACCACAGTCGCGCCGAGCAAGGAGGAGCTGATCCGCCTCGCCATCATTGCGGTGATCCGCACCTTCCTGAACTACTTCCTCGGCAAGGAGTTGGAGGCGCAGGCTGAGCGCCAGCAGGAACAGCGCAGCGAGCAGGCCAAGGCGGCCCAATAGCCCGTTTCTTTGCACAGCATCATCGCTGAGTGTCGTGCCATCCCGACCACCTCCGTGGCTCGGGATGGCCCAGTTGTGACCCTCCCCTCACTTTTGGCAATCAGCCAACTATGGAACCCTTTTCAAGCCTTTCCCCGCCCTGTCGAGGGCCCGCGCATCTGCGTAAGATAAACCATTGCGTCCCCCAACCGGCCCAGCTGATGAACAGAGTTCCTCTCCACCTCGACCAGTGCGTCATCTACCAGATCTACCCCATGAGCTTTCAGGACAGCGACGGAGACGGCATGGGCGACATCAAGGGCATCCGCCAGCGCCTGGACTATCTGGCGACCCTGGGGGTCGACCTGCTCTGGCTCACCCCTGTCTATCGCTCCCCCAAGCGAGACAACGGCTATGACGTGGCGGACTACCGCGCCATAGACCCCGCCTTCGGCACCCTGGCCGAGATGGAACAGCTGATCAGCGATGCGGCCGCCCGCGGCATCGGCATCATGATGGACATAGTCGCCAACCACACTTCCACCGAGCACGCGTGGTTCAGGCTGGCGCTGGCGGGGGATCCCCATTATCAGGCCTACTACGTGTTTCGGGACCAGGCCTTCGTCGATGCCCACCCGGTGGAGTCCATCTTTGGCGGCAGCGGCTGGCAATACGTACCGCAGCTTGATCGCTACTATCTGCACAACTTCGACATGAGCCAGGCCGATCTGGACTGGGATAACCCGGCGGTGCGCGCCGAAATGGCCGGGGTGATCAACTTCTGGCTGGCGAAAGGGATAAAGGGATTTCGCTTCGATGTGATCGACATGGTGAGCAAGACATGGTCGCCCCTTGCCATGAGCAACGGCCCCCGCCTGCACGACTATATCCGCGAGCTCAACGCCGCCAGCTTCGGCAACAAGGGGATCATCACGGTCGGCGAGACCTGGGGGGCGGATCTCGCCCACATGCAGCACTATTCGAACCCGAATGGCAGCGAGTTCAGCATGGTGTTCAACTTCGAGCACCTGGGGCTGGGGCAGGACAAGTGGGCGTCGCATTTTGACCCTCTCGCCTTCAAGCGGGCCATGGCCCGCCACCAGCGGGGGCTGCACGGCCGGGGCTGGAACAGCCTGTTTCTCAATAACCACGACCTGCCCCGCGCAGTCTCCCGCTTTGGCGACGACAGGCCAAGGTGGCGCGAGCCGAGTGCCAAGCTCTGGGCCCTGGTGCTGCACATGATGCAGGGCACCCCCTTCATCTATCAGGGAGAGGAGCTGGGCATGACCAACCGCCACTGGCAAACCGATGAGCTGCGCGACGTGGAGGCCATCCACTACAGTGCCAGCCAGCCGGAGCTGGCTCCTGTCGAGCTGAGCCGACGGCTGGATGCCATCGGCCGCGACAACGCCCGCACCCCGATGCAGTGGGATGCCGGCCCTCACGCGGGCTTCAGCACAGCCAAGCCCTGGATAGCGCTCAACGACAACCACATCGAGATAAATGCCGCCGAGCAGCTGGCCCGCCCCGACTCGCTGTTTCACTGCTATCGCCAGCTGATTGAATTGCGCAAGGCCCACCCCGTCATTCGCCACGGCGACTTCGAGCTGCTCGATGGTGACGATCCACTGCGCATCGGCTACCGCCGCCACTGGCAGGATCCGGCAAGCGGAGAGCGGCATACCCTGCTGCTGCTCGCCAACCTCACCGCGGGCACCTTGCCCATGCCCCATCTTGAGCTGGTAGAAAAGGAAGCCACCCTGCTGATGGGCAACTACCCGGATGCACCCACGGCCACCTTCGCCCCCTATCAGGCCGCCGTCTGGCTGATGCAGGCAAGCGAGTAACGGGCAAGACCATCGCTCGGCGCCAGCCTCCGCCACGCGGGGGCGGCCCCTGCGCCTCACCCCCTGATGATTCCCCCCGCCCTAGCCCCCCCCCCCCCCCCCCCCCCCTAGGCTGCCGATGTGCCCCGGCGATTTATTCACTTAAAAACTTCGCATTTTCAGGCCCAAACAGCCTTGCCAGGCAATATCCGACCTCGTCTTGCTATCGACAATTGAAATAGTTCAACACACTGTTTTAATTGGAAATAATCGCCATCAAAAACGACTCCTTTATCATCAAACGACGATATTCAACGCTGTTTAGTCAGGGTTAAAAGTCAATTCAGATTTGCGCCCTTGTGGTTCTTCGCTGACTCCTTATGGTTTCCATCCGAAGCATGCGGCACTCAGCCGTACGCCGACGTTCAGGCTAGCGGGATAGGTATCCCGCCATAACAAAAGGTAAACACCATGCGTAAAACCGGAGTGGCGCTCGCCATCTCGACCCTCTTCTGGCTCAACTCGGTCACGGCAACCCCCATCATATTCCCGGACGACCCGCTGGCCGGCCCTGGAGCAGAGACGCCCGCCCTTGCTCGCACGTTCCAGCTGGCGCAGGACGATCTGGGCAACCGGATCCACCAACTTCATCTGCCAATTCAGACCGAACCCGAGCTGGTGGCGGAGCTGGAGCAGATCGGCAGGCAGCAGGGATTCTCGGTCAACACCCATGGCGACATGTACACCTGGACCGAGGACAACATGTGGCTGTCACGGGATGGCACCCTCGTCTTCCGCCCCCGGGCACCGCTGGCCAACAAGGATAGCTACCACGCCTTCGTCACCGCCTTGACCCCAGAGAGCCCGCAGGCCGAGCAGGAGGGGCACCACAGCCTGGGCAGCCAGGACTCCCAGGGGCTGACAGATGGCATGCTGGCCCAGGCCGACAGCTTTGCCAGCGAACAGGGGCGCGAGCTTCTCCCGACCTTCTCCATCATAGATGGCGGCAACATGCTGACCGGCCAGCGCGCCGACGGTACCCCCTATGCCCTGATAGGTCGCGACGCCCTGCTGCAGACCACTCTGCACCACAGCCGGCTGGATAGTGAGCGCATCGCCACCCGGCAGGAAACCATGGAGCGCGACGGTGACTTTCGCCTGCAGCTGATCGAGCGCGAGTGGCTGGGCAGCCCCCATACGGTGCAGAACGGCCATGATCCCGAGATTGACCTCATACTGCTGGAGGCAGCCAACCTGCTACCCCGGGATCTGAGCGCCGAGCAGCGCCACGCATATGCCAGGAGCGCGCGCGCCAAGGCCGAGCTGGCGCAGTACCAAGTGGACTGGGACAGCCGGCAGGCCGCACAGGGGAGGATGTTTCTGAGCCAGCAGCAGGGCGCCCTCATCGCCGAGCGCTATCGCGCGCTCCATGGCCAGGCGCTGCCGGCCTCCTTCGATCTGCTGGCTCAGCTGAAACAGGACTACGCCAGCCTGGTGGTCACCGCCGATCTCCACTCTGACTTTGCTGATGACCAGATAGAGAACGAGCTGCAAACCCTGCAGGCCGATGCCGCCACCCTGACCCGGCTGGGACGCATGCTGCAGGCCGGCGGCTACCAGCGCCAGGAGCTGGCCGGCGTAGAGCTGGATGAGCAGACCCGCCGTTTCCTCGCCATGATGGCCATCAGCCAGCGCCTGATGGCGCAGGAGCTCAAGGTGGCCGAGCGGGACCTGGTGATCCTGGCCCAACCCGGTTTTCACCTCGACATGGCCATGCGCCCGCTGGCCGATGGCCGCATCCTGTTCAACGATCCTGCGGCTGGCGAGGCACTGATCCAGCAGCTACTGACCAGCGACGGCAGCCTGAGCGACAGCGAGCGCCAGGGCCTCACAGAGACGCTTACCAACCTGCGGCAACAGACCGAGCGCTGGCACAAGATCCATGCCCTCATCCGGCAGCAGCTGACCGATGCCGGTCTGACCCCCATCGCCACCCCGGGCGCCTTCAGCGTGAACAAGCGGTCGGTGAACTGGATGAACGGCATCATGGGCACGGCGCAGCAACCCTTCTACATCACCAACGCCGCCAGCATAGCCCCCCTGAATCAGGCCTTCGGCGCCTGGTTGAAACGCGAGGTGCCCGAGCTGGCCACCTATTTCGTGGGTCAGACGGCCAGTAGCCACAGGGAGGGATTGAACCAGGCGGAGGCCCTGCTCAGGGGCAGCGGTGGCCTGGATTGCATCACCTTGCACCACGAGTAGCGAGCGCTTGAGCCAAATGTTCAACCGACGGTCATTTGACTCGCAGGCGGGTTCTGTGTACTTTGCGACCAGAATTTTTGTTGGACCGCTTTTCCATGTTGTACATCCTGTTCAAATGCTCTGTCAGGAGGCTGTGCTCCGTGCACTAACACGATGAAGTGTTGCCCGGAGCCATTCCTCTTCTGAATCTTCATCAGCTGCGTGCATGCCCTCTCACAGGGAGGCGGCCCCGCATCTGATGAAAACAGGAAGACTCAGGCCGGCGAGATGCTTCATCGCCGGCCTTTTTGTTTCTGATATTCAGGACAAAGTTTCAATATTGCTTGAAACGGGGGGCCGGTACGCCAAGTACCGCCCCCCGTTTTTTATGGATGTAGCACCATGAGTTTACTCACCATTCAAAACCTGACTTGTCACCTGGGTGACAAGACCCTCTACCAGCAGGCCAACTTCACCCTCTTCGCCGGTGAGCATATCGGCGTCACGGGCAAAAACGGCGCGGGGAAAAGCACCCTGCTGAAACTGCTGCAGGCGGAGCTGTTGCCCGACGGGGGCGACATCCTCTGGCAGCCCGCGGTGCGCCTCGGTTATCTGGACCAGCATGGCGAGATGGATCCCCAAACCAGGGTGCGCGATCAGCTGCAATCCGCCTTTGCGGATCTCTACCGGCAGGAGGCCGAGATGATGGCCATCTACGCCTGCCCGGCGAAAAGTGCCCAAGCCCGCCATCTGGCACGCGCAGCCACCCTTCAGGCCAGCCTGGAAAGCCGGTCGTTTTATCAGATCGACAACCACATAGATGCGGTGGCTGATGGCCTGGGGATCACGCCATTGGGCATGCATACCCGGCTGGGGGAATTGAGCGGCGGACAAAGGCACAAGGTCATGCTGGCCCGCCTGCTGTTGCTCGCGCCGGATGTCCTGCTGCTGGACGAGCCGACCAATTATCTGGATACCCGTCACCTCGACTGGCTGGCGGACTATCTGGGCGGCTTCAAGGGAGCCTTTATGCTGGTCTCCCACGACCAGGCCTTCCTGAACCGGATTGCCACGGCCATTTGCGACATAGACAGGCAGCAAATCCGCAAATTCAAGGGCAATGTCGACAAGGCCATGGCCCAGAAAGCCAGCGAGGATGCCGCCCACGGGAGGCAATATCTGGCGCAGCAGCGACATATCGACAAGCTGGAACGGTTCATCGACAAAAACGGGGCCGGGGTCAATGCCAGCATCGCCAATGGCCGCAAGAAGCAGCTGGCACGCATAGACAGGCTGGCCGCACCGGGGCAGGAGAAGCCCCTCTCCTTCTCGTTTTGCTCGGCCCCGCACAATGGCCAGCAGCTGATCGCCGCCTCGAAACTGGTCATTGGCTATCAAGGCCCCTTGCTGGCGCCCATCTCGCTGACCCTGAGCCGTGGCGACAAGCTGGTGATTGCCGGGTTCAACGGCATAGGCAAGTCCACCCTGCTGAAAACCCTGGTGGGGGAACTGCCCGCGCTGGCCGGTCAGCTCGCCCTGTCACCGGCGCTCAAGCTCGGTTATTTCGAGCAGGCGCTGTGCTGGCGCTACCCGGATGCCACACCTGTCAATCTGGTGAAAGCTGTGTGCCCGGGCGTGGATGACAAGGCGGCCCGGCAGCATCTGGCGCGGTTTGGCATCACGGGAAAGCAGGCCGTGCAGCCGATTGCCTCCCTCAGTGGTGGCGAGCAGACCAGAGTCAAGCTGTGCCAACTAGCCCTGCAACCCAGCAACCTGCTGGTGCTGGATGAACCGACCACGCACCTGGATGCCGGTGTCAAAGCGGCCCTGCAACAGGCATTGCAGGACTATCCAGGTACCGTGGTGCTGGTCTGCCACGAACGGGAGTTCGTCGCCCACTGGCCGGATCGGGTGGTGGAGATCCCGTCCCTCACCGCCGCCGACCACATTGAGTATCGTTAAGGTAGAAGATATGTTATTGAAAATATTGCTGTTCTTGATTGCATTTCTGGTGGGTGCCGATGAACTTATGCTGGGTCCCATACTGGCGCCCATAGGCCGGGAGCTGGGGGTCCAGCCCGAGCGTGTGACCCTCTTCATCACGGCCTACAGCCTGGCGCTGGCGATGATAGCCCCCTTGCTGGGCACCCTCTCGGATCGTCTGGGCCGAATGAAGGTGATGCTGCCTGCCACCCTGCTGTTTGGCGCCGCCTCTGTGGTCACGGGTCTGGTGGAGAGCTTTGAATGGGGGCTGGCAAGCCGGGTGCTCACCGGCCTCGCCAGTGCCGGCATGCTGCCCATCGCCTTTGCCATGGCCGCAGACAGCGCGGGAACAGATGCCATGAAGCGCATTGCCTGGGTCCAGGCAGGCCTGACCCTGGGCATGATAGCGAGCCCGGCCGTCGGGGCTCTGCTGACCCAATGGCTCTCCTGGCGTGCTGCCTTCATCCTGCTCGGCGTGTGCACCTGGGGTGTGGCGGCGGCGCTGGCCTTGCTCCCCGCCGGCCAAGATCCGGCAGAAAAATCGGCTGCGCATAAGGAGGACAAGGACCCACGCCTGCTGGCCATCCCGGGCGCGGTCGGGGCCCTGCTGGCCATGTGCCTGGGCCTTGGCGGCGGCATAGGTCTGTTCAATCTCGTCGGTCAGCACCTGCGCGATGCCCAGGAGTGGTCCATCGGGTCCGTGGGGGGCTTGTACGCCCTGCTTGGCATCATCAGCGTCGCCGGCAACCTGCTGATGCCCCGCCTCTCTGGCCGGGTCGAGAGCGGGCGTACCCTGATGCGCCTGGCCTTGATGGTCTGCCTGCTGGTCAGCGTCTGCTTCTATCTCTCTCCGGCCGGGCAACTCATGCTGCCGATACTGCTGCTGTGGGCGCTGGCGGGCGGTATAGGATCGCCCGCGCTGCAGGGCTATATTGCGCAGCTCTCCAGCGCTCACAGAGGCATGCTGATGTCGCTGGCGATGACCATGATGCACATTGGCGTAGCGCTCTGGTCTGCCGTCGCCGGGTTCGCCTACAGCGCCGGGCCCCTGGCCATGGCGCTGCTGGCCATGCTGCTGTTCGGCAGCGCCATTGCGCTGCTGCGCCCCGTCAAGCCCGCCGGCTGAAAAAGGGAGCGCATACTCCGGGCCCACGCCCATCCCGTACATGGGTCGCCCATCCGCCAGGATCGGCGACCCCATATCTCACTGTGCCGGCACTGCCAGCCCGCACGCTTCCCACTCACACCATACTCGCTGACCCTCATACCAGGGTCAGCTCTCGCGATGAAGTATCTTAATCTATTGATTTATCTGACGTAAAAAGTGCATTTCAGCTTGCTCATATCCACCGCCAAATGCGTTGAGGCAAATAGATCCCATTGCGTTCAGGGTGCGGACAATGAATAAAAGATGTATTCACTGATTATTTATCCCGTTTGATGCCTTCTCTCCAACCCTCTTACTATGCCTGCGACCTATCCATGGCCTGCACTCTGTCGCAGGCCTTCAAACTGGCATAGCAAGTGGACAACTCATGATCACCACAGACGGTAACAACGCGGTCGCCTCAGTGGCGTACCGCACCAGCGAAGTCATCGCCATCTACCCCATCACCCCCAGCTCCAGCATGGCGGAGCAGGCGTCGGCCTGGTCGAGCGATCGGGGCCTGAACCTGTGGGGCGACGTGCCTCGCGTGGTCGAGATGCAGTCGGAGGGCGGGGCCATCGCCACCGTCCACGGCGCCTTGCAGACAGGCGCACTGGCGACCTCGTTTACCTCGTCCCAGGGCCTGCTGCTGATGATCCCCAACCTCTACAAGTTGGCGGGTCAGCTCATTCCCTTCGTGCTCCACGTGGCGGCGCGTACCGTCGCGACCCATGCCTTGTCCATCTTCGGCGATCACTCGGACGTGATGGCGGTGCGCCAGACCGGCTGCGCCATGCTCTGCGCCAGCAACGTGCAGGAGGCGCAGGACTTCGCCCTGATCTCCCAGGTGGCCAGCCTCAACAGCCGGCTGCCCTTCATCCACTTCTTCGACGGTTTTCGCACCTCTCACGAGATAGCCAAGATAGTGCCGCTGGCGGACGACACCCTGCGTGCCCTGCTGCCGGAGGCGGCCATCCGTGCCCACCGCGATCGCGCCCTGAGCCCGGATCACCCCGTCGTGCGCGGCACCGCCGCCAACCCGGACACCTATTTCCAGTGCAGGGAGGCCACCAACCCCTGGTATGACGACGCCTACCGTCACGTGAGCGAGGCGATGCAAGCCTTCGGCGAACAGACCGGCCGTCACTACCAGCCGTTCGAATACCTGGGTCACCCGGAGGCCGAGCGGGTGCTGGTGCTGATGGGTTCCGCCATCGGCACCTGTGAGGAGGTGATAGCGCGGCTGACTGAGCAAGGGGAGAAGGTGGGACTAGTGAAGGTGCGCCTCTACCGCCCCTTCTCAGCCTCGCATCTGCTGGCTGTCATTCCCGAGAGCGCCCGCAAGATTGCGGTGCTGGATCGCACCAAGGAGCCGGGTGCCCAGGCCGAGCCGCTCTATCTGGACGTGATGAGCGCGCTGGCCGAGGCGGTCAGCCGGGGCGAGCGCGCCAGCCTGCCGCGGGTCATCGGCGGCCGCTACGGCCTCTCCTCCAAGGAGTTCAATCCGGCCTGCGTACAGGCCATCTTCGATGAGCTGACGCTGGACAATCCAAGGCCGCGCTTCACCGTCGGCATCTTCGACGACGTCACCGGCCTCTCCCTGCCGCTGCCGACGTTGGATTATCCGAGCCAGAGCAAGCTGGAGGCGCTCTTCTACGGCCTTGGCAGCGACGGCACCGTCTCGGCGGCCAAGAACAGCATCAAGATCCTCGGCAATCACACCCCGCTCTATCCTCAGGGTTATTTCGTCTACGACTCCAAGAAGGCGGGGGGCCTCACCGTCTCCCACCTGAGGGTGAACGAACGGCCGGTGCAGTCGGCCTACCTGGTGGACGAGGCGGACTTCATCGGCTGCCACCAGTGGCAGTTCATCGACATGTACCAGATGGCGGAGCGGCTCAAGCCGAACGGCATCTTCCTGCTCAACAGCCCCTACGACGCCGACCAGATCTGGCAGCGGCTGCCGCAAGAGGTGCAACAGGTGCTGCACGAGAAGCGCGCCCGCCTCTACACCATCAACGCCGCCAGGATTGCCCGGGAGTGCCAGCTCGGCAGCCGCATCAATACCGTGATGCAGATGGCCTTCTTCCAGCTGACCGCCATCATACCGCCGGCAGAGGCCACCGAGTTGCTCAAGCAGGCCATCGCCAAGAGCTATGGCAACAAGAGCGCCGAGCTGGTCGAGCGCAACTGGCAGGCGCTGGCCGCCACCTGCGAGGCACTGATCCCGGTGCCGCTGCAAGAACTCGATCCGAGCAGCCACCAGCGCCCCCCCGTGGTGTCCGCCAAGGCCCCCGACTTCGTCCAGACCGTCACCGCCGCCATGCTGGCGGGGCTCGGTGACAGCCTGCCGGTCTCCGCCTTCCCGCCGGATGGCACCTGGCCGGTGGGCACCACCCGCTGGGAAAAGCGCAACATCGCCAAGGAGGTGCCCATCTGGCAGGCGGATCTCTGCACCCAGTGCAACTACTGTGTGGCCGCCTGCCCACACTCGGCCATCCGCGCCAAGGTGGTGGACAAGGACGCGCTGGAGGGTGCCCCCGCGACCCTGGACGCCCTGGATGTCAAAGCCCGCGACATGCGCGGCCAGCAATATGTGCTGCAGGTGGCGCCTGAGGATTGCACCGGCTGCAACCTCTGCGTCGAGGTCTGCCCGGCCAAGGATCGCACCGATCCGAGCCGCAAGGCGATCAACATGGAATCCAGGCTCGACCATCTCGATGCCCAGAAGGCGAACTACGACTTCTTCCTGGACCTCCCTGAGCGCACGGCTGAGCAGCTGGAGCGCATCGACATTCGCACCTCCCAGCTCATCTCGCCGCTGTTCGAATACTCGGGCGCCTGCTCCGGCTGCGGCGAGACCCCCTACATCAAGCTGCTGACCCAGCTCTACGGGGACAGGCTGCTGATCGCCAACGCCACCGGCTGCTCGTCGATTTATGGCGGCAACCTGCCCACCACCCCCTACACCACCAACGCCGAGGGCCGTGGTCCGGCCTGGGCCAACTCCTTGTTCGAAGACAACGCCGAATTTGGCTTGGGCTTCAGGCTCACCGTCGATCAGCATCGCGATCGGGTGCGCCGCCTGCTGACGGGTCTGGGTGACACTGTTCCGGCCGAGCTGCAACAGGGGCTGCAAGATGCCAGTCTGCCGGTCTCCGAGCAGCGCGCCCACATTGAGCAGCTGCGCAGCCTGCTGCAGGGGCGCACCGAGCCGGGCGCGGCTGAGCTGGCGAAGGACGCGGATCACCTGGTGGACAAGTCGGTCTGGCTCATCGGCGGCGATGGCTGGGCCTATGACATCGGCTACGGCGGGCTCGACCACGTGCTGAGCCTGGGGGAGAACATCAACGTGCTGGTGCTCGACACCCAGTGCTACTCCAACACCGGCGGCCAGCAGTCCAAGGCGACGCCGCTCGGCGCCATCACCAAGTTTGGCGAGCAGGGCAAGCGCAAGGGGCGCAAGGATCTCGGTGCCAGCATCATGATGTATGGCCACGTCTATGTGGCGCAGATCTCCCTCGGCGCCCAGATGAACCAGACGGTGAAGGCCATTCAGGAGGCGGAAGCCTATCCGGGCCCGTCCCTCATCATCGCCTACAGCCCCTGCGAGGAGCACGGCTACGATCTGGCCCAGAGCCACGAACAGATGAAGCAGCTGACCGCCACCGGCTTCTGGCCGCTCTACCGCTACGACCCCCGTCGCAGCGAGGAGGGCAAGGCACCGCTGGCGCTGGACTCCCGGGCGCCAAACGCCTCGCTGGCCGAGACGCTGCAGCAGGAGCCCCGCTTCAAGCGGCTGGAGCGCCAGCTGCCGGAGATCGCCACCCAGCTCTACCGGGAGGCAGAGCTGGATGCGAACCGCCGCTTCGCCTGGCTGAGCCAGCTCGCCGGCAAGGAGGCCCCGGCGCAGGAGTGATCAAGCTGCTGGCGATCAGTGAAACCGGATAACAAAGAGGGCTCCCCGCGGGGAGCCCTCTTGCTATTGCATGCCAGCGGTTAATCAGGCGTGGATGCTGGCCAGCTCGTGGCGTTTCAACGCCAGCAGCGTGATGAGGAAAGCCGCGGTGGCGATCAGCGCCATGCCGATATAGGTGGCACTGAAACCGGGAGCCAGCTCGGCCGGGCTCAGGCTGGCCAGGTTGTGGCTGGTGCCCGCCGGCAGGGCTGAGTGGAACAGCACGGAACAGATGGCGACCCCGACCGCGCCCCCCAGCTCACGGCCGAAGTTGAACAGGGACATGCCGATGCCACGATCTTCCCGTGGCAGGGCATTTTGCACCACCACGGAGAGCGCTGGCAGCACCAGGCCCAGCCCCAGACCGGCGAAGCCCAGCCCCAGATTGGCCCAGACATCGAAATGAATTTGCCACAGCGCCAGCGCCGACAGGGCGAAGCCCACCACCACGAAGCGTTTGTAGTAACCGGTGCGGCCGATCAGCTTGCCGCCGACGAAGGCTCCCGCCGTGATGCAGACCATGAAGATCACCATGTAGAGACCGCTCTCGCTGGCTCCCATCCCCTTCTGCCACTGCATCTGCAACGGCAGATAGACCAGCACGGCAAACATCAGCAGCTGGGAGGCCAGCGCCAGCAGCACGCTCACCAGATAGCCGGGCAGCCGGACCAGATGGGCGGGCAATATGGGGTCATGGGCGCGCCGCTCCACCAGGATCAGCAGCAGCAGGGCTATCGCCAGTCCTGCCGCCAGCCAGATGGCAGGCAGAGCTGTCTCGGGCGAGAGCAGCAACAGGCTCAGCGTGGTGACTGTGATCAGCAGCGCCGCCCCCTTCCAGTCGAAGCGACTGTGGCGGCGCACATTGAGGTGGCCCAGGTTGCGGTTCACCAGCCAGAGCGCGAGCGCCCCGAGCGGCAGATTGATCCAGAAGATCCAGCGCCAGCTCAGCTGTTCGGTGAAGTAGCCGCCGAGCAGGGGCCCGGCGATGCTGGAGACCGCATAGACGGCCGAGATGTAGCCCTGATACTTGCCCACCTCCCGCGGCGGTATGCTGTCGGCAATGACGGTGAAGGCGAGCGCAATCAGGCCGCCGCCCCCCAGCCCCTGCAGCACGCGGGCCGCCAGCAGGGTCGGCAGATCCTGGGCCAGGCCGCAGGCCACGGATCCTGCCAGAAACAGGCCTATGCCGATGTTGAGCATGCGTACCCGGCCGAACATGTCGCTCAGCTTGCCGTAAATGGGCAGGGCGGCGGTGGCCGCCAGCAGGTAGGCGGTGACTACCCAGGTGAGGGCGGCGCCGGCGTTCAGCTCGGCGCCTATGATGGGCAAGGGGGTGGTGACTATGCTCTTTTCCAGTGAACCCAGGGCGATCACCAGGGCCACGCTTGCGAAGATGGTTTTTGGGGACATATAGGGGCTCGCTAATTTGAAATGCCAGGATCTGCGGCGCAGAGCTTGTTATTGTCTCATAAATCACCAGCCGATGGTCAAAACCACTGCCATGGCGCCGCCAGCCCGCAACCATGACGGCGGTCGCGGCACTGCCTCCTGCATTCTGATAGGCTGGCTGTTCACACCCCAAGAGGAAGCAGCCCCATGTCCGAGCAGTTCCGGTTTGATCAATACGACGCCCTGATTTTCGATATGGACGGCACTCTGGTGGACTCCATGCCCCTGCATCTGGATGCCTGGGAGGCAACCAGCGCCGAGTTCGGTCTGCCGTTTGATCGGGCACGGCTCAATGAATACGGCGGCATTCCCACCCGCAAGATAGTCGCCATCCTGGCCGAGCAGCATGGGCTGGAGATCGATGTGGATGCCTTCACCCGACGCAAGGTGGCCCTCTATCTGGCGCATATCGACAAGGTCAGCGTGTTTCCCGCCATGTGGGAGCTGGTCAAACGCTGCCACGGCAAGGTGCCCATGGGCATAGGCACGGGCTCATCGCGGGATCATGCGCAGCGCATTTTGAAAAATACCGGCCTGGATGCCTATATCTCTGTGCTGGTCAGTGCCGATGACATCGACAACCACAAGCCCCACCCCGACACCTTCCTGAAAGTGGCCGAGCTGCTCGGCGCCAACCCCGCCAACTGCCTGGTGTTCGAAGATACCCAGATCGGCATTCAGGCAGGCAAGGCCGGCGGCATGACCACCCTGCTGGCCACCGAAGGCGAACTGCAGCGGGTGTGAGACCGGGTTAGCGACGCGCCCGCCACTGCTGCCAGAGTCCGCCAAGGAAGGCGAGCAGGAAGAGGCTCAGGGCCATCTCCCAATGGAAAGTGAAATAGAGATCCGCTGGCAGGGACGCCAGATAGATAAACAGGGCGCTGAACAGGCCGCGACAGAGCGGTCCTTTCAAGACAGACCCGCACAGCAGCGTGGCAACGCCGGCCCCCTTGCCAGACAGGGCCATCAGCTCATCCCCAGCAGGCCGAGAATGCCGGCGACTGTGTACCACGGATTGTGCACCCTGCGCTCCTCTTCCAGCGCCTCATGATCCTGCAACAGTGTCAGCGCCTCGGCCGGGGTATCGGCAAAAGAGGGGGCAACGACAGCCACAAACCCCTGCTCGACCAGTTGGCGACGCTCATCGTCATAACCGACCGCCCAGGTATCGAGATAGGTAAATGACTGACCTTGTTTGAAGAAGTGATAGCGAGACATGGCGGGCTCCTAGGGGGGCTAGGCATTGGACCCCCACTCTACACAGGCGGTTGCAAACTGGCTCACCCCGAATGGGTAGCCAGCTCACTCTCAGTTTGCCGTCACCTCATCCTCCCCCTTGTCACCGCCAGGGGCGGCGCCCGTCGGTCTGGCAAAACCCAGCTCGGCCATGCAGCGGTCAAATGCGGCCTCCCCCGGTTTGCCGCTCTCCTTGCAGCTCTCAAAGGCCGTCTTCATCTCGGCCGACATCTCGCGAGGCGGCTTGGGCGGGGTGCGGCTGCCCTGATCGGCCGCCATGGCGGTGGCAGTGGCGAGGAATAACAACAGGGGCAGAACACTCTTCATGGCATGACTCCGAATAACGCGCGACATCCACCGCCAGAGGGCGGCGATGGCCCGCTCAAGCGGGCGGTTTCATGCTAGCGAAAAATCAGGAAAAGCAGGGTCAAGGCGGGGTAAAGGGGACGTCAGGCCTGCGTAAAACCCATAAAAAAACGCCCCTCGCGGGGCGTTTTTTCCAACCATCGCCGTTACATGGCGTTGGTGGATTCGAAGATCTTGTCGGCCGAGGCTTCGACGAAGCCCGGGTAGAGCACGCCGTCGGCCTGCGGGTAACGCAGGGCGAACTCATAGAAGCAGCTCGGAATGGTGCGCACGCCGTCGCTGAAGGCCACGTCCGCCTTGTCGGCCATGGTGGAGGATTGCTCCAGCATCACCTGCGGGTCTCCTTTCACCTCGCCACCCACGCCGTTGAGCACGAAGCCGGCCGCCTTGAGGGCGGTGTTGACCTGCTGGATGGTATCGAACTGCTTGAGGCGATTGATGTTGACCGTGAAGTGATTGGCACGATAACCCCAAGCCGCCATCCAGGCTGCGTACTCACTCTCCGCCAGCAGGGTCTGGTAATCATCCCAGGAGACCTGCCAGGGGGCGCCCGTGTAGAGGAATGCCTGGGTATCGGTCAGGTGATCGGGTACCTGATCCGCCAGCTTGTGAATGATGGCCTGGGCAGCCTCGGAGAGCTCTTCCACTTTCAGCTCGCTGATGAACACCTTGGGAGCATCCGGATCCTTGTGTTCGAAGTGCTTGGCGTAGAGCTTCTTGGCCTTGAACACGTACTCGCCCTTCTGCTCGTAGCCGAGCGCCAGGAAGTGGGCCACCAACTTCTCGAGGCCCAATTTGGGCAGGTTGTAGGTGCGAAATGCCACGTGATCGTTGACGATGGGCTCGCCGCCACCCAGCAGGGTGTGGACCTTGAGGGCACTCGGGGTGACTTGAATGTAGTTATCCCACAAGTGACCGAACAGGGTGTCGATATCCTTTTGCATCTCTCTTTCCTTTGATTGCGGGTACAGACAAGGGCACCTGTTCAGTGCCCCTTTTATTTTTTGTTATCAGCGCTCAGCGCAGAGGAGGACAGTGTCAGCCGTGGCGGCCTTGCTGCCGGCCTCTTCCTTGTTAAAAGGTCAAACCCGGAGACAGCTGATCCGGCATGGCAGCCTTGCTGTCTTCGACGGAAGCCACCGGGTACGCACAGTAGTCGGCGGCGTAGTAGGCGCTCGCTCTGTGGTTACCGGAGGCACCTATGCCGCCAAACGGCGCAGCGCTGGAGGCGCCCGTGATGGGCTTGTTCCAGTTGACGATACCGGCGCGGATCCGCTTGAAGAAGTGCTGCCAGTCCGCCTCGCTGTCACCCAGCAGGCCGGCCGAGAGGCCGAAGCTGGTGGCGTTGCCCTGATCGATGGCGGCATCGAAATCGTCGTAACGAATGAGCTGCAGCAGCGGGCCGAAGTACTCTTCGTCCGGCAGCGCGTTCACAGCAGTGACATCTATGATGCCGGGAGAGACGAAGCCGGTGCCCGCTTCCAGGTGCTTGAGGGAGAGCAGACTCTCGCCACCCAGCCCTTGCAGCTTGGCTTGCGCCTCGACCATGCCCAGCGCAGCTCGCTCGCTGATCATGGCGCCCATAAAGGGTTGTTCGGCGGCGTCATAGAGGCCGACCCTGATCTGGCCGACCACCTCCACCAGACGCTTGACCAGGGCATCGCCCCGGGCGCCGCGCTCGACAAACAGGCGGCGCGAGCAGGTGCAGCGCTGACCGGAGGTGATGAAGGCGGACTGGACTATGGCGTGCACTGCGCCGTCGATGTCGCTCACATCCTTGACGATGAGCGGGTTGTTGCCGCCCATCTCCAGCGCCAGGATCTTGCCGGGCTGACCGGCAAACTGCTGATGCAGGAAGTGGCCGGTACGGGACGAGCCGGTGAAGAAGAGACCGTCGATATCCGGATTGCCCGCCAGCGCCTTGCCGGTCTCCACCTCGCCCTGCACCAGGTTCAGCACGCCCTTGGGCAGCCCCGCCTCCTGCCAGATCTTCAGCATGGCTTCGGCCACCATGGGGGTCAGTTCGGAAGGCTTGAACACCACGGCATTGCCGGCGATCAGCGCAGGCACTATGTGACCGTTCGGCAGATGGCCCGGGAAGTTGTAGGGGCCGAACACGGCGACCACGCCGTGGGGCTTGTGGCGCACGAACGCCTTGGCGCCCGGCATGGGGTTTTCGACCGTGCCGGTGCGCTCGTCATGGGCGCGGATGGAGATGGCGATCTTGCCCTGCATGGCGGCCACTTCGGTGCGGGTCTCCCACAGCGGTTTGCCGGTTTCGCGGGCTATGGTCAGCGCCAGCGCCTCCTTGTGCTCGCCGAGCAGCTCGGCGTAACGGCGCACTATGGCAAGACGCGCCTCCAGGCTCATATCAGACCAATGGTAGAAGGCGCTGCGGGCGGCCTTGACGGCGGCATCCACCTGGGCGGCGCTGGCTGCGCCCCCTTGCCAGATCACCTCGTTCTTCGCCGGGTCCCTTGACTCGAACGGCTTGCCTTCACCGGCAAGCCATTGACCGTCTATCAGTTGTACTAACTGGCTCATCCATTCACTCCCTGTGGTTCGCAAGCAGCCTTGGCTGCCTGTTTCATATGCGGTTTTACTGCTGATACGGCTCAATCGAGATCGACGGCCCGTACCATGTCGCCATCTTGCACCTTGAGTGCCGTCGCCATCTTGGGCGGAATGATGGCTTCGTGCTTGTCCAGATCGACCCGGATATTGCCGTAGCAGGCACGGTAGTGCTCGTAGCGGGCATTGCAGACCAGGTGGATCTTGCCACCTATGGGTTCGCCGATCAGCACCCGCAACTTCTGGCTGCGGCGCACGCTGCGGATATTCTTCACGTCACACTCGACGGTGGGGCCGGCATCGAAGATGTCGACATAGCCCCGGTTCACGAAGCCTTCATCCTGCAACATCTTGATGGCCGGGCGGGTCTTCTCGTGGGTCTGGCCGATGACGGCGCGTGCCTCGTTGCTCAGCAGGTTGACGTAGATGGGATACTTGGGCATCAGCTCGGCGATGAAGCGCTTCTTGCCGATGCCGGTGAGATAGTCGACGGTGGGAAAATCCATCGAGAAGAAATGCTTTTGCAGCCACTCGTAGAAGGGGCTGTGACCATTGCCATCGGAGACGCCACGCATCTCGGCAAAGACGGTATCGTCGAATAATTCCGGGTGCTCGGCCATGAACAGGAAACGGTGCTTGGAGAGCAGACGGCCGTTGAGCCCCTCGCGGGCGCATTCACGCAGAAACAGGGTGCAGAGTTCGGAATTGCCTGTGTAGTCATTGGACAGAGTGAGCGTCTCGACCACGTTGTAGATGCCGAGCTTGGGGGAAGAGTGGACCACCTTGCCGATGTGATAGTTGTAGAACGGCTGGGACAGGCCCACGGCCGCATCGATGGCACAGGTACCGACCATTTCGCCGGTCTCCAGATCCTCAGCCACGAAGAAGTAGAGGCAATCACCCTTACCTGCCGGTTTGTCCGAGAAGGTCTGGGTCGAAGCATCTATCTTGCGCTGCAGCAGTTCATCGTTGACGGGCAACGAGGTCATGCCGGTGCCGGATTCGATGGCACAGGTCTTGAGACCGGCAAAATCTTTTTGCTCGATGGGACGGATAACCAACATAAATGACAACTCCCTTTCATTGACGACAGGTGGGGTCCCGGCTCCTGCCGGGAGGGCTCCCCACCTCAATTTGGATCAGGCGTTAACCACCTGGGCAACCGCTTTCTCGAACCGGGCCAGCCCTTCCTTGATGTCCGCTTCCGGGATAACCAGGGACGGAGCGAAACGCACCACGTTGGTACCCGCGACCAGTGCCATCAACCCCTGATCGATGGAGGCCAGCAGGAAGTCACGGGAACGGCCCTTGTAGTCGTCGTTCAGCACGGCGCCGAGCAGCAGGCCCTTGCCACGCACTTCGCTGAAGCAGTGGTACTTGGCATTGATGGCGTCGAGCCCGGCGCGGAACAGCTGTTCGCGGTGCTTGATGCCGCTGAGCACTTCCGGGGTGTTGACCACGTCGATCACCGCCTCGGCCACGGCGCACGCCAGCGGGTTGCCGCCGTAGGTGGAGCCGTGAGTGCCCACTTTCAGGTGAGCCGCGATCTCGTTGGTGGTCAGCATGGCGCCGATGGGGAAGCCGCCGCCGAGCGCCTTGGCGCTGGTGAGGATGTCAGGCGTGACGCCCAGACCCATGTAGGCAAACAGATCGCCGGTACGGCCGACCCCGGATTGCACCTCGTCATAGACCAGCAAGGCATTGTGCTTGTCGCACAGCTCGCGCACGCCCTTGGCAAACTCGTCGGTCGGACGAATGATGCCACCCTCCCCTTGCAGCGGCTCCATCACCACGGCGCAGGTATTGTCGGAGATGACGGCAGCCAGCTCCGCCAGATCGTTGTAAGTCACATGGGTGATATCCGCCGGCTTGGGACCGAAACCATCGGAGTAGGCGGCCTGGCCACCGACGCTGACGGTAAAGAAGGTACGACCGTGGAAACCCTGATGGAAGGCGATGATCTGGGTCTTGTGCGCCCCGAACTTCTCGATGGCGTAACGACGGGCCAGCTTGAGGGCCGCCTCGTTGGCTTCGGCGCCCGAGTTGCAGAAATAGACCTTGTCGGCAAAGGTGGCGGCAACCAGCTTCCTGGCCAGACGCAGAGCCGGCTCGTTGGTCATCACGTTGGAGAGGTGCCACAGCTTCTCGCCCTGGGTTTTCAGGGCTTCGACCAGCTTGGGATGGCAATGGCCAAGGCCATTGACGGCAATCCCGCCGGCAAAATCGACATACTCACGGCCTTCCTGATCCCAGACACGTGACCCTTCACCACGCACCGGGATGATCTTGGCGGGCGCATAGTTGGGAACCATCACTTCATCAAACACTTCACGTGTCACTGCCAACAACTCTGACATATTGCTCTCCTTCGATCTGGCGACAGAATAATCCACCGCCCAAAAGTTAAATCCATGTAAACACATCGGCATTGTCACAGAAAAAAAGCTAAAAGTCTGCAACAAAGCGAGTTACAGGGAACAATGTTCGATTGCCTGTGAGATTTTAGGCAACCGCATTGCATAACGGCTCAGGGGGTATTGGCAAGAGATAATTTGGACAGGGAGGGAGGTGAATAAAGTGTCAGGGAAAATATTTTTGGCCTCATTTCGATTCTGGGAGGCCGATCACAACTATTCAGGAACTTGCTAAAAAATTGGCCAGCAATTGGTGGCCCTGTTCGCTCAAAATGCTCTCCGGATGGAACTGAACCCCCTCTATATTCAACTGCTTGTGGCGCAGGCCCATGATCTCGTCAAAGGAGCCATCGGCGTGCTCGCTCCAGGCGGTGATCTCGAAACAGTCGGGCAATGTGCCCTGATCCACGATCAGCGAATGATAACGGGTGACCCGCAGCGGGTCGTTCAGACCGCGAAATACACCCTGCCCCCGATGACGGATGAGCGACGTCTTGCCATGCATCACCTGACGGGCTCGCACCACCCGGGCCCCGAAGGCCTGCGCCAGCGACTGGTGGCCGAGACAGACGCCCAGAATGGGAAGCTGGCCGGCAAACCGGCTGATGGCAGCAAGGGAAATGCCCGCCTCATTGGGGGTGCAGGGGCCGGGAGAGATCACCAGATAACGGGGGGAGAGCTGCGCTATGGCGTCCAGCGTCAGTTCATCATTGCGCTTCACCACCACCTCTTGCCCCAGGGCGCCAAAATACTGCACCAGGTTCCAGGTAAAGGAGTCGTAGTTATCGATCAGCAACAGCATGGGGTAACCAGAAACAGAGAATCAACGATCCAGATAACGACCCTGTTCCATTTCGCGCTCGCGCTGACACTCGGCCAGATAGATGGCGGCGGCGATGGCAGGGGTCTTGTGGTATTTGTCGATGGCGTTGGAGACCATCAGCTGCAGGGTATTGAGGTTCTTGGCCTTGCGAAATTTACGCAGCCAGTGACCCTTGTCGCCCAGCTCTTCAATCATGGTATTGGATTCGACAGACATGCTTACTCTTGGGGCAGAAGCCCGCGTTTGAAATTGGAAGATGAATTAACGAATAGCAGGTCGGGTAAAACAAAGAAAGCCAGGCAAATACCCAGCTCTCTTCTACTACACCTTCCCAGTATGTCAGGCTCGAGGAACGAAGCCGACTACATCATATACGCTGGTCAGGGTTTTTTCAGCCCTTTCACGTGCCTTTTGTGCACCTGCCGCCAAAATTGTTTGCAGATGAGCCTCATCCTGACGCAGCTCGCGGAAGCGCGCCTGGATGGGTTCCAGCAAGGCAACGACCGCCTCGGCAGTCTCGGTCTTGAGGTGACCGTACATCCTGCCTTCGAAGTGCTGCTCCAGCTCTGGGATGGAGCGACCCGTCACCCCGGACATCAGGGTCAGCAGGTTGGAGACACCCGGCTTGTTTTCCGGATCGAAGCGCACCACGGCCGGCTCGTCGGAGTCGGTTACCGCCCGCTTGATCTTCTTGACGATCTGCTTGGGATCTTCCAGCAGGCCGATGAAGTTGGCCTCGTTGTCGTCAGATTTGGACATCTTCTTGGTCGGATCCTGCAGACTCATCACCCGCGCCCCGTCGGTGGGGATGAAGGGCTCGGGCAGAGTGAACACCTCGCCGTGCAGGTTGTTGAACCGGGTGCAGATGTCGCGAGTCAGCTCCAGATGCTGCTTCTGATCGTTGCCGACCGGCACCTGATTGGCCTGATAGAGCAGGATATCGGCAGCCATCAGCACCGGATAGCCGAACAGGCCGACATTGACGTTGTTCTCGAAACGGGCGGACTTGTCCTTGAACTGGGTCATGCGCGACAGCTCGCCCATCTGGGTGTAGCAGTTCAGGATCCAGCCCAGCTCGGCGTGCTGTGGCACGTGAGACTGGATGAAGACGGTGCTCTTGGCCGGATCGATCCCCACCGCCAGATAGAGGGCGGCGGCATCGAGACACGCCTTGCGCAGGGCAGCAGGCTCCTGGCGGGTGGTGATGGCGTGTAGATCGACGATGCAGTAGAGGCAGTCGAAATCATCCTGCATGTTGACCCACTGACGCAGGGCCCCCAGGTAGTTGCCTATGGTCAGCTGGCCCGACGGTTGGGCCCCGCTCAGTACAATTGGTTTAGTCATGAGAGTGTTAATCCTTGTTATTCGGCCAGCCCAGCAGCCTTATTCGGCCAGCAGCGCATCGAGCTGGGCAAACTGCTCGCATACCCAGTCCGGGCGGGAATCTGCGATGGGGCGGCCGTAGTTATAGCCATAGGTCAGTCCCACCACCTTCATGCCGGCGGCCTGAGCGGCCAGCACGTCATTCTCGGAGTCGCCCACCATCAGGGTGCGCGACGGGCTGACGCCCAGCTCGTGGCAGGCGTGCAGCAGCGGATCCGGGCTGGGTTTTTTAACGGGCACACAGTTGCCGCCCAGCCAGAGCGCGAAACAGTCACCGATGCCGAGGGCATCCAGGATGGGCTGCACGAAGTGACTCGGCTTGTTGGTCACCACGGCCTGTTTGTAACCGAGCTTCTGCAGGCGGCGCAGACTCTGCTCCACCCCGTCATACATGGCCAGCCCTTCCAGCAGACAGGCCTGATAATGCCGATCGAACAGGGGGCGCGCCCTGGCAAACAGCTCGGGAGCCTCGCGGTAATCCAGCGCGCGCTGGATCAGCTTGTCGGCGCCATTGCCGACCCAGGTACGTACCACGACCTCGTCGGCCTCGGCCAGTCCCAGCTCGGTGAGGGTACGGTTGACCGCCAGCGCCAGTTGAGGGGCGCTGTCGATCAGGGTGCCGTCCAGATCGAACAGCACCAGATCAAAATCACGCTCAGCGTTCGACATGGGCAAGCTCCGCGCGCATACGGTCGATCACTGCCTTGTAGTCCGGCTGGCTGAAGATGGCAGAACCGGCCACGAACATGTCGGCACCGGCTTGTGCTATCTCGCGAATGTTGTCGACCTTGACGCCGCCGTCGATCTCGAGACGAATGTCACGGCCACTCTCGTCGATCAGGCGACGCACCTGGCGCAGCTTGTCGAGGGTGCCGGGGATGAAGCTCTGACCACCGAAGCCCGGGTTGACAGACATCAGCAGGATCACATCCAGCTTGTCCATCACGTACTCGAGGCAGGAGAGCGGCGTCGCCGGGTTCAACACCAGACCCGCCTGGCAGCCCTGCTCCTTGATGAGGCCCAGGGTGCGATCCACGTGATCGGACGCTTCCGGGTGGAAGGTGATCAGATTGGCGCCCGCCTTGGCGAAGTCCGGGACTATGCGATCCACCGGCTTGACCATCAGGTGCACATCGATGAGCGCCTCTATGCCATAGTCGCGCAGCGCCTGACAGACCATGGGGCCTATGGTCAGGTTGGGGACATAGTGGTTGTCCATCACGTCGAAATGCACCACGTCGGCACCGGCGGTCAGCACCCTGGCGACATCATCGCCCAGACGGGCGAAATCGGCGGAAAGGATCGAGGGGGCAATCAGAAAGTCTTTCATCAGCGTCATCCATTGGCTAGCGGGCAGAAAAAGCGGCGCAATTTTACCGCAAATATCCGATGAAAACGACCCGAACGCGGGGAGGAAAAAATGGGCCGCCAGCTTTACCGCCCATATCCGATGAAAACACCCCATACACGGGGAGGAAAAAATGGGCCGCCAGCTTTACCGCCCATATCCGATGAAAACACCCCATACACGGGGAGGAAAAAACGGGCCGCCCGCTTTACCGCCCATATCCGATGAAAACACCCCATACACGGGGAGGAAAAAATGGGCCGCGGCTTTACCAGCCATGTCCGGCGAAAACGATACGAACACAAGGATAGCGACGGGCAGAAACAGCGGCGGCACCCAAAGGTGCCGCCAGAAGGTCAGCCGAGTGAGACAAGCTCGGCGTCGCTGGGGTAGTAACCCTGCTCCGGCTCGATACCGGGCGGGTAAAGCGCCAACAGCTCGGCCACCTTGTTGCGGCTGCCGCCGTTGCGACTGATGGTGCGCTTGACCAGGATCTCGTCCAGTCGCGCACCACGGTAGAGCTCGCGGGTCAGCTCTATGTCGTGGTTGCTGATGAGTACGGGCACCCCCTTGCGGGCCGCCGTGTGACGGGCCAGCCGCGCCAGTATGGCCTGATCATCCAGGGTGAAGCCGCCTGCGGAATAGGTAGTGAAGCTCGCCGTGGTGGAGAGCGGCGCATAGGGGGGATCGCAGTAGATCACCCAGTCCGGTTCGGCGCGCTTGATGGCATCGGCGTAGCTTTCGCAGATGAAGGTCGCCTTCTGCGCCTTCTCGGCAAAAGCCCACAGCTCTTTCTCCGGGAAGTAGGGCTTCTTGTAGGAACCGAATGGCACGTTGAAGCCGCCCTTCTTGTTATAGCGACACAAACCATTGAAACCGTGACGGTTGAGAAACAGGAACAGCAGCGCCCGCTCGAAGGTGGTCTCGGTCTGGTTGAACTGGGTACGCAGCCGATAGTAGGCCGCCTTGTGGTTGTGCTCGGCCACAAACAACTTGCGCGCCTCGGCGATGAATCGGTCAGGCGTCAGCTTGAGATGGTTGTAAAGGCAGATCAGATCCGGATTGATGTCGTTGAGCACATAGGCGTCGTAGTCGGTGTTGAGAAACACGGACCCGGCCCCGACGAAGGGCTCCAGCAACACACGCCCGGCCGGCAAGCGCTCGGCAATCTCTTCAACCAGGGAGTATTTTCCCCCGGCCCATTTTAAAAAAGCGCGTGTTTTTTTCATGGAAATCCGGTGTTAAGAAGGCATCGACCAAAAAAGGGGGACGATTCTACCCCCTTACCGGGCGCAATGGCTATTGCTTCAACTCTTTTTGTACCTGAGCAAACGACTTGGGCCAGGGCTGACCCTTGAGCAGGGCGGGCGAGAGCTTGCGAATGGCGGCCTTGGCCTGGGCGGCGTTGGCATAATCCCCTTGCAGTACCACATACCAGGGGCTGCCACGGAACTGGGTTTTGTAAACCCAGATATTGCCGGCCAGCGCATGCTCGGCCACGAACTTGTCGACGGCCTTGGTGTTGCTCGCCCCCATCAGCTGGACGCTGTAATGATTCCTGGGCTTCTTGTTCAGGGTCGCCGCCGGCGTCAATGCCACCTTGGGTGAGGGGGCCGCCACGGGTTCAACCACGGCTGGCTTGGCCGCCGGTTTGGTTGCAACCGAGGTGCTCTGGGTCTTGGGCGCAGTGGCTGGCTTGGCAAGCAGGCCCTGGGTCGATGCATTCTGAGCCTGGGCAACCTGAGTCGCAACGGCCTGGGAACCGGCACCGGTCAGCTCATCCACCACGGCCGTTGGCAAAGCACCGCTGACGTCAGGCTGCTTCATCAGTTTCTCGACCACTTCATCTGAGATCACCACCCGGCGTCCCTCGTAGTTGGTCGATTCCGTGGTCACAGTCTCGCTCTCGACCGCCTTGGGCAACACCTTGGCATCCGGCTGCCAATCGCGCACCACACCGCCAGGATTGCCAGCGCCGCCATCATTGGTTGCGTTCTGATTGCCATTCTGGCTGGTGTTACTGCCGCCTATGGTCAGCGGATCCCCGCCCGACACGGGAATAGGCAAGGCGGTGGTTTGCGCGGGTTCCAGCGCAGTGCTCTTGCTCTCACCGTTGAACAGGGCTGGCAGCAGATAGCTCAGGGCCAGCAAACCGGCGGCAACCAGTGCCAGCACGGTCGCAATCTTCTTGACGGGCAACTCGGCCTGACGCTTCTTGGGCCTTCTGTCGGTCATGATATCCTCCAGTAACTGCATGATGGTGGACGGATGTCCATTTGCCGCTTTCAGGATCTCTTCCACTTTCAGCTTGGGCAAGAGGGCTGTCGGGATCTTGAGCTCTTTGGCTTTCTCATACAAGAAGATACGTTGCTCTGGCGCGCTCAGTGGCGCGACTTCCAGCTCCAGTGCCGGCATGGCCCGCCCTTTCAGCTGCGCCTTCTGGTTGCGACACCAGACGTCACTGCCGGAGAGCACTATGGCCAGCTGATGGGGCACGGTCAGGGTATCGTTGTGACGACAGAGGCTCCACAGCTCGCCGACCAGCTCGGCGGGCAACTCGTCGGCGCGTTCGATCAGCAGCAGCAGCAGGGTGGCAGGTTTGCCTTCCAGCATGCGAAAGAAGCTGTCGGCCAGCGCATCCTGTGGATTGAACAGCGGCCTTGCCACCACCTGCGGCAACAGCAACTGGCGCACGTCCGCCATCTTCATGGCAGAGCTGCCAATCAGGCTCACCACCCGTACTTTTTCGGGCAGGGCGCCGAGCAGAGATTCACACAGGGTGCCGCGACCACTGCCGTGCTTGCCACAGAGGAAAATAAAGGGGTGATTGAATTCAATCAGGTGCAGCAGCCGGTCAACCAGCTGCCGCTGGGAAGGAAGCTTAAGCAGTTTATTATTACTCACGACCAGACTCGATCACCGCCAACAATTCAGCATCAGAGACATCGGCCACCACCTGTGCATGACCGATACCGACCGGCAGCACCAGTCGCAGCTTGCCTTCCAGTACCTTCTTGTCACGCCGCATATGGCGAATGAAGGCATCGAAATCCATCTCGGCCGGGGCTTGTACCGGCAGATTCGCGGCCAGCAACAGATCGCGGATACGAGCGACCTGCCGCTTATCCAGCTCGCCACGCGCCTCGGCCGTGAATGCGGCCAGCATCATGCCTGCGGCAACGGCTTCGCCGTGCAGCCAGTTGCCGTAGCCTTTCTCGGCCTCGATGGCGTGACCAAAGGTGTGGCCCAGGTTCAACAGGGCACGCACACCGTGCTCAGTCTCGTCCTGCCCCACCACATCGGCCTTGATCTCGCAGCAGCGACGAATGGCATACGCCAGGGCAGCCGGTTCCAGCGCCTGCAGACGGGACATGTTGGTTTCGAGCCAAGAGAAGAATTCGGCGTCCCAAATGATGCCGTACTTGATGACCTCGGCCATGCCGGCGGCAAATTCACGGGCAGGCAGGGTCTTGAGGCATTCGGTGTCGATGACCACATGCTTGGGCTGATAGAAGGCCCCAATCATGTTCTTGCCGAGGGGATGATTGACGGCGGTCTTGCCGCCGACGGAGGAATCAACCTGGGAGAGCAGTGTGGTAGGCACTTGAATAAAAGGAATGCCACGTTGGTAGCTCGCCGCAGCAAAGCCGACAACATCCCCTATCACACCGCCCCCCAGGGCGATCAGTGTAGTGTCCCGACCATGGTTGGTTTCCAGCAAAGCAGACATGATCCGCTCGAAGGTTGCCAGGGTCTTGTAGGCCTCACCGTCCGGCAGGATCAGGTGTTCAACCTGAAAACCGGACAGCAACTGGATAATCCGCTCAAGATACAAGGGTGCGACAACGGTATTGGTCACTATCATGACCCGCTTGCCCTTGATGGTTTGTGTCAGCACCTCTGCATGCTGCAACAGACCCGCCGCTATCTCGATGGGATAACTGCGTTCACCCAGTTCGACCTTCAACCTTTCCATGGACGTCCTCTAGATTACATGCCAATCAACTTAACAATTTGATTGGCAACAACTTTAGCGCTCTGATCATCAGTCTGGATGACAAAGTCAGCCACTTCTTCATACAGCGCATTGCGCTCTTGTGCCAGACGCTCGAGTACTTCGCGCGGCGGCTCTTCGGTTTGCAGCAGTGGGCGGCGCTTGTCTCTTTGTGTGCGCGCCAGCTGCTTCTCAATCGTTGTTTCGAGGTACACCACAATACCGCGAGCAGAGAGCTTGTTCCGTGTTTCACGGCTCTTGATGGCACCGCCACCCGTCGCCAGCACGATACCCTGCTGTTCTGAAAGGTCGCCTATGACCTTCTCTTCGCGGATCCGGAAACCCTCTTCGCCTTCAACATCGAACACCCAGCCGATATCGGCACCACTGCGGCGCTCAATCTCATGATCTGAGTCGAAAAACTCCATATGCAGTTGTTCTGCCAGATGTCTACCTATGGTGCTCTTGCCCGCACCCATGGGACCTATCAGGAAAATATTGCGTTTCTCAGCCATGTCTTTTCATTAGTAATTACAAACTGTACGACCCCGACAAACACTCGATCGGGGTACCTATGAACCTTGTCTTGCGATGGATCAGGAGGGGGATTATCTCAATAGAAATCGGGACTGGCAACCGCAGCCCTTACGCCCCAGCCTCATTGGGGCGTAAGGTTATATGTGTTTTACCCTCACATGTAAAGCATTCAGAAGGCGTCGGTGACTATCTTCGGCGTCACGAAAATCAGCAATTCCCGCTTTTTATTCTCGCTGGTTGTCTTGCGAAACAACACGCCAAGACCCGGGATATCACCGAGCAGAGGCACCTTGCTGACGTCGCTCTTGATGGTCTGTTGATAGATACCGCCAAGCACCAGAGTCTCGCCATTGTTGACCAGCACCTGGGTGGTGATGGACTGGGCATTGATGGATACGGCATCGCCGGTACCGGTTGGTACCGTCTCACCCTTGGTGTCCTGGGTCACGGTCAGATCCAGGATAACCCGGTTGTCCGGCGTGATTTGCGGTGTGACCTTGAGGCTCAATACTGCCTTCTTGAAGGTGACCGAGGTGGCACCACTGGAGGAGGACTCCACATAGGGGATCTCGGTCCCCTGCTCGATCAGCGCCGGTTTCTGGTTGGCCGTGGTAACACGGGGGCTGGCGATGATTTCGGCCTTGCTCTCTTTTTCCAGCGCCGACAGCTCGAGGTCCAGCAGGGTGCCATCCGCCAGGCGGGCCACCTGGAATGCCAGGGTACCAGCGGCATTGGTCACCGGCAGATTGACGTTCAATCTGTCATCCACCCCGGGACGAGTGATCGCCGAACCGCCGTTGTTATTGCCGGATCCGTCGTTGCCTTCGATAGAACCCGATGTGCTGTTGCCGTGACCATCGTTCTTGGTCACCCCCCAACGTACCCCAAGCGCCTCGTCAAAACCGTCATCTATGGTCACCATGCGCGCTTCGATCACCACCTGTTTGACCGGGATATCCAGAATATCCAGCATGCGCTTGATGTTGCTGATGACGTCTGCCGTGTCTTTGACCACCAGCACGTTGGTCCGCTCATCGACGCTCACAGCCCCCTTGGAAGAGAGCAATTTGGTACTCTTGGATGAAAGTAAATTTGCCACCTCGGATGCTTTGGCATAATTGATCTGCAGGTATTCGGTATAGAGCGGCGCCAGATCGGCAACCTGATTGCGACTCTCCAGCTGCTGCTTCTCACGAGTAGCGATCTCTTCTGCCGGCGCCACCAGCAGAATGTTGTTATCCAGCCGTTTATCCAGCCCCCTCACCTTGAGGATGATGTCCAGTGCCTGCTCCCAGGGCACGCCATCGAGCCGTAGCGTGATATTGCCTGATACCGAGTCCGTGGTGACCAGGTTGAGGTTGTTGAAATCGGCGATGAGCTGCAGCACAGTGCGCACCGGGATGTCCTGGAAGTTCAGCGAAATCGGCTTGCCCTGATACTGCTTGCCTGCGGTCACCGCGGTGCGTTTTTTCACCTCGACGATGAACATCTTGTCCTCCTGATCGTAGCGGTAATCAAACTGGCCGTTGACGGAGAGCTCGAACAGGGTGTCATTGCCCTGGCGGAATACCTCCACCTGAGAGACAGGGGTGGCAAAGTCCTGCACATTGATCAGATTGAGCAGGTCGTCCGGTACCCGGGTACCATGGAACTTGGCCAGCACTGTCTGACCACGGCTGCTGACATCGACTGCCGCCGAGCTGTTGTCCAGCGTGACCAGAAACTCACCCTGCCCATCCTTGCCACGCCTGAAATCCACCCCCTTGACGGAGTTGAAATAGGCACCGCTCGCCCCGGTCTGAGCCGCAGGCAAGACGGTTTTACTGGCTACAGGTGCCGCCACCGGGGCTGACTGGGCAACCAACTGGGTGTTAATCAGGGCAGATTGAGTCACAGGCTGAGGATTAACAAAGGCGGGCGAGGTTGCAGGTGATGAGACCATGCCAGCTGATTGGGTAGAAGCCGGGAGAGGCATGGTTGCCTTCTCTCCCAGAGCGACCAGCAGCTTGTTGCCCTGCTGATGCACCTGATAAGGGGTCAATTGATCGAGTGCTATCTTGATATCGAGCCCGGCACCCTTGCCCTCAACCTTGAGATTATCGACCCCCTGTTGCTTGATGGGCAGCGGATTGACATTGAGCGCCCCCACGGCTCCTGGTACATGCAGCAACAGCTGATTGGGCTCATAGGAGAGCCGGTCGGTAAAGCCGCTGACCGGTTCACTGAAGCTCAACTCCAGCAACAGCTGATCGGCCATCAGCGGATTCACTTTCACCTCTTGCAAAGTGGCCACAGCCCAGGCCTGGCTCCATGCTCCGGCGCAAAACAGCAGGGCAACTCTGGTTACAGTACCTATTGTTGTTCTCATCGCAGTCATCCCTGATTATCGTTTTGCTTCAAGATTGGCCATGCCCAACTGGGTTTCTCTGGTGACCCAGCATCCTTTGCCATCCGGTATAGTCTCAATCAAATCCACGTAGGTATCAGTGATCCTGATCACCCGGCCCTGATCCAGTCCCATATGTTGGTTGAGGCCCACTCGGACGGATTGACCATCTGGCGTCCGTATCAAGGCCCACAATTGGCCCTGCTTGCCGAGCGATCCCTGCATGCTCAGGCTGGCCAGCGAATAACTCTCCAACACTTCTTTCTCTCTGTTGGCGACTATCTGGGCACAATCTGGTTTCACATTAGCATCCACCTTGGCGCTGCTGGCCTCGGGCTGGGGCGCAATGAAGGGGCTGCGCTGATCGCTGAGGTGATAGGCCATGGGCGAAAATGGTTTTATTTCAGGCAACGGCTCGATAGGCACTGGCTGCCTGGCCTTGGTCTGAGCCACATAGTTATCCATATCATCCTGCCCACCGCAGGCTGTCAGCAGACACACCGGCAACAGTACGCAGATCATTCTCATTTTTTCTGCCCCACTGTCTTGCCGTTGTACTTGTAGGTCTTGGCCAGCATCGACATGCCGATCATCTCGTCCGGCTCCTTGCTTTGACCCAGGGTGAACGACTCCAGGATGACAATCCGCGGCAGCGCCGCCATGTCGGCCGTGAACTTGCCAATCTCATGGTAGGTACCTACCACCTCGATCCGCATGGGCAGTTCAGTGGAAAACTCGTGCTTTATCTCGGGTTCCCAGTTGATACGATTCAATTTGAGACCATTGTCGGTTGCAATGAAGCTGATATCGTCCAGCAAGCCCGCCACCTCGTGCGTATTGGGTAACTGTTTGAGCTGGGTATCGACCAACTGCTCAAGCTGCACCATCTGTATCCTGTATGCCCCCAGATTGGCAGCCAGCATCGCCTTGCTCTCGAACTGCGCTTTCAGTTCAGCTTCCTTGTTGGCTTCCTCTGTCAACAAGGTCAATGAATGCGCAATCACGTAGTAATAAATGGCACCGCCCAGCAGCGCACAGAAAAACAGGATGAAAATGCCTTTGGCCAACTTGGGCCAGCCGGCAATGTTGTTGAGATCCAGTTCATTGAGCTGTTGTAGGTTCATTCTTGCCCCTTAACCGCATCGACGGTGGCGCCTGCCGCAGCTGCGACCTGGAACATCATGGAGAACTGGCTCAGCGAGACAGGCGCAACGTCGGCCGCAAAAATCGTGCTTATCTGTGATTGCCCAAGCCAGCCGGAACCATCGATACGCCGCATCATGCTGGCAACCCGACCATAGGCTTCGGTCTTGCCGTTGACGTCGATCCGGTTGTCTTGCAAGGCAAGCGTGTTCAGATACACACCGTTGGGTACCAGCGAGGGCAACTGGTTGAACAGCCGAACCGGCAGGTTGCGACGCATCTGCAGATGCTCGATCAGTTGCATGCGATCGATCAGCTCCTTGCGCCTTTCCTTCAGCAAGCGGATCTCGCCGAGCTGTGCGTCGAGTATGGTCATCTCCTGCTGCAAGCGTTGATTGCGCTGCTGTTGATGGCTGATCTGCTGCTCCACCAGCCAGTCGGCGGCAAAGCCGAGGGAAGCGGTGATCGCCAGGAAAATCCCGAGCATGACCCCGAACTGTTTTTTCTGCCGCAGGGCTCTGGCTTCACGCCAGGGAAGGAGGTTTATATTTGACATGGTGTGAAGCTCCTCAATGCCAGACCCAGCGCCGTCATGTACTTGGCACCATGGGCGAGCCCCCCCTCCCCTTTGGGCTTGCCAAACAGGGCAAAGGGATCGGGATGCAATACTTCACAGTTAAGTTCATTGCCGACCTGGGCGACCAGCCCAGGTATCAAACTACCACCGCCAGTCAGCACCAGCTTGGACAGCTCCCGGTGTCCGGAGGAGCTGCAAAACAGCTGAACGTTACGCCTGACTTGTTGCAACAAGGCGTTGATATGGGGTAATAACACGTCCAGTTCATAGTCGGCAGGCAGAGAGCCCTTAATCTTGGCAAGCTCAGCCTCCTCCAGGCTCATTTGATAGAAAGAAGACAATGCCTGGCTATATTGATCACCGCCAAAGTTCTGAATTCTTGAATAAGTTGTCTGACCTTTGATTAACGCAACAAACGTCATGGCGCTGGCACCGATATCGATCACGCCAACCGGTTTTTCCCAAGCAAGCAAATCAGGTAAACAGGCGAGGACGGCGCGTCCCAAAGCATGAGCTCCCACGTCCACCACCTTGGTGATCATTCCAGCTTCAGCCAAGGCGGTGACTCGACCACTCACACTCTCGGTGCGGGCCGCACTCAGCAGTACCTCCTGACGATCCTGATCGTTGACCATGCCGATGATCTCAAAGTCCAGGCTCACTTCATCGAGGGGAAAGGGAATTATCTGCTCTGCTTCCTGCTGGACCTGATTTTCCAACTCGTTTTCGCTGAGACGCGTATCGACCTGAATGACCTTGGTGATCACATTGGAGCCAGTGACGGCCGTCGCAGCATATTGGCTGTTACCATTGATAAGACGCTTGAGGGTTTTGAGAGACTGGCTGACTCGTTCGATATCCTGCAACTGGTAATCGACCAGGGTGCCCTTGGGGGTCGCCACTTCGGCCACAGATTCAAAATGCAGCTTGCCGGGGCGCCCGGTGATAGTGACAGCCTTGATGGTCTGGCTCCCAAAATCAATACCCGCCAGAGGAAGCAGGGAACCTTTATTGAATAGCCCAAACATATACACATCCATGCGTTATTGGGTTTTAGGATTGATTGTAGGACAGCTAATCAGATGATGATGACTTAACTCATCCTAAATGCTCTATCTATCAATGTCATAAAGTTTACACCGAAAAGTGATGCATCTCGCTTTCTTGCCGCCCCCGCCTCCCCTTGGTTATTGAGCCGCAGAATGCTAACCTCCCGCCTCTTCTCGAGGAGCCTGACTGCTGACAGGAAAACCTCGAATTCCCGGAGGCAAAAGGGCTATACTCTGCGCCCGTTGGCTAATTTTAAGACGATTGGTAGTTCTTCCATGCTGAAATGGCTCGTACGCCTGTTTATTGTCATGATGCTGGGTGCAGTGCTGGGTGTTGCCAGCCTCATCGGCATCTACTTCTACATCAAGCCCCAGTTGCCCGATGTGACCGCGCTGCGCGACGTCAAGCTGGCCACCCCGATGAAGGTGTACAGCCGGGATGGGGAATTGATCTCCCAATTTGGCGAAATTCGTCGCATCCCGCTGCGTCTGGATGAAATTCCCCAGTCCATGATAGATGCCGTGCTCGCGACCGAGGATGCCCGCTTCTATGAGCACCCGGGCATAGACCCGATCGGTATCATTCGAGCCGCCACCGTCTGGGCCGTCTCCGGCCATGCCCGTCAGGGCGCCAGTACCATCACCCAGCAGGTCGCCCGCAACTTTTTCCTGAGCAATGAGAAGACCATAGTGCGCAAAGTCAAGGAAGTGTTCCTGGCCTGGCGTATCGAGCAGAATCTCTCCAAGGACGAGATACTGCAGCTCTACCTCAACAAGATACCGCTCGGTTACCGCGCGTTCGGGATAGGCGCCGCCGCTCAGGTCTACTTCGGCAAAGAGGTCAAGGACCTGACCCTGGACGAGATCGCCATCATAGCCGGCCTGCCCAAGGCACCGTCCATGTTGAACCCGATCCGTTCACCGGAGCGTGCCTTCGCCCGCCGCAACGTAGTGCTGGGTCGCATGCTGGAAACCGGCAAGATCACCCAGGCCCAGTATGACGAGGCCTCCAAGATGCCGATCAAGGCCCGCTATCACGGCGCCGAGATCACCCTCAATGCCCCTTATCTGGGGGAGATGGTGCGCCAGAAGATGGTGGAGCAGTTTGGTGAAGACGCCTATACCATGGGCCTGCACGTCTACACCACAGTCACTGCCAAGCGCCAGCGTGCCGCCCGTCTGGCCCTGCTGGATGGCGTGTTCGACTACGATACCCGTCATGGCTACCGTGGCACGACAGCCCAGTTGTGGAAAGCGGGAGAAGCCGACTGGGATTACGACCAGATCATGGCGCACCTGGCCAAGCAACCTACTTACGAGCCTCTGATGACCGCCGTGGTCACCAAGCTGGGTGACAAGAGTGCGACCCTGGTGCTGAAAAATGGCAAGCAGGCAGAACTCGGCTGGAACGGCATCAAATGGGCTCGCGCCTTCATCACCGATGATCGCCAGGGTTTCGCCCCCCGCTCCGCCCGCGACATGCTGAAAGTCGGCGCCCAAATCTGGGTGCGGGAGAAGGGTGAAGAGCTGCTGCTCTCCCAGATCCCCGAGGTCAACGCCGCCCTGGTGGCCATGAACCCGCAGGATGGTGCCATCGAGGCCCTGGTCGGCGGCTTCAGCTTCGAGCTGTCCAAATTCAACCGGGTCGATCAGGCGCGCCGTCAGATAGGCTCCAACATCAAGCCCTTCCTCTATGCCACCGCGCTGGAGCAGGGCTATACCCTGGCTTCCCTCATCAATGATGCGCCGATCAACCAGTGGGACCCCTCCAAGGGCCCCATGTGGCAGCCCAAGAACTCCCCGGCCATCTACGAAGGTCCCACCTCGCTGCGGCTCGGTCTTGCCAAGTCCAAGAACGTGATGTCGGTGCGACTGATGCGTGCCATCGGTCTGGATACCTATATCGACGGCCTGACCCGCTTCGGGTTCGCACGCGACACCATATCCCGCAATGAATCGCTGGCGCTGGGCGCCGCCGAATTCACCCCGCTGGAAGTGGTGCGCGGTTATTCCGTCATGGCCAACGGCGGCTTCCAGGTGACCCCCTATTTCATCACGGACGTGACCGACAGCTTCGGGGAGCCCCTGTATCAGGCCAACCCTGCCGCCGCCTGTCGTGATTGCGGCGTGCTAGCCGCGGCCGGTCTCGACAGTGCCGATGCCTACGCCAATACCGGCGGCGACTGGAAGGCCCAGTGCCCGATCGATCCTGTCGTGCCCAACAACATGGCACCGCAGACCATCAGTGCCCAGAGCACCTTCCTGGTCACGGATACCCTGACCACAGCCATCTGGGGCGGCAACGGCTGGCGCGGTACCGGCTGGCGGGCGGCTCGCGACCTCAAGCGTCACGACATCTCCGGCAAGACGGGGACCACCAACGAATCCCGTGATGCCTGGTTCTCCGGTTACACGCCGAACCTGGTCGCCACCTCCTGGATAGGTTTTGACAACCACCAGCGGGGTCTTGGCCGGGCCGAGTTCGGCGGCGGCGCGGCCCAGCCTATCTGGATCGACTTCATGAAGACGGCGCTCAAGCAGGTGCCCGAGCGCAAGATGCCGGTACCCGAGGGGATCATCACGGTACGGGTCGATCGCGAGACCGGTCTGCTGACCAATCGCACCGATGGCAGCAGCACTGAGGAGTTCTTCAAGGAAGGCACTGAGCCGACCCGCTATGCGACCCAGAGCTCGGACGGCAATCAGGTGTATGGCGGCGACGGCTCGCCCACTGACGGACCCGTCTCTACCGACGACATCTTCTAAGCGACAGCTCAAGATAAAAAAACCGGCGCCAAGGCGCCGGTTTTCTTTTTCTGCTTCGGAAATATCAGCCGAGCAGGCTCTTCATCAGGCTGGAGATACGGGCAGCCAGCTCGTTGAAGCAGGGCCTGCGTACCGAGTAGTGGCGATAGAGCAACGAGATGGCACGGCCCGGCACCGGGTCGATCACGGGGCGATAACTGACCCCCCCTTCCTCCGCATTGGCAGGCACGGCCAGTTTGGGCACCAGCGTCATGCCGCTGCCCGCGGCGACCATGTTACGCAACGTCTCCAGGCTGGTGCCCTTGAAGCGCTGATCCTCACCAATACCCGCGGCGAAGCAGAACCCCATCGCCTGATCCCGCAGACAGTGGCCATCGGCCAGCATCAGCAGTTTCTTGCCCTTGAGATTGCTGAGCGGTACCGACTTGGCCCTGGCTTCCGGGTGATGCTGCGGTACCGCCAGCCACATGGGCTCCTGATAGAGGGGAATCGAGCCAAACCCTTCCATCCCCTCAAGTTCGGCGAGGATGAGACAATCCAGCTCCCCTTCCTCCAGCCGCTTGAGCAGCACCTGGGTCTGCTCCTCATAGAGATAGAACTCCAGCTTGGGAAAATGCTCGCGCAGATCCTGGATGATGTGGGGCAGCAGATAGGGGCCGACGGTGGGAATGAAACCGATATGGATCTCTCCGGACATGGGTTCGGCGAAGTGCTGGCCTATGCTCTTGAGCTCACGCACCTCTTTTAGCACCTTGCGGGCCTGATGGGCCATGGCGTCACCTGCCGGGGTAAACAGCACCTTGCGGGAGGTGCGCTCGATCAGGATCCCCCCCAGCTCGTCCTCCAGCTTGCGCAGTTGGCCGCTCAGGGTCGGCTGGCTGACGAAGCAGCGCTCCGCCGCCTTGCGAAAGTGCTTCTCCTCTTCCAATGCCACCAAATACTCGAGATCGCGAAGGTTCATACATCCAGAATCCTGCCAACCAATTGGGCCATTAGCATGCCCAAGAAAGACAGGAGGGACAAGGGATGGTGACTGAATGGAAAAAGAGGGGTGGATAGAAAAACAAAACGGGCCCGGATCCAGGATCCGGGCCCGCTCAAGCAGCGAGTGTCAAACCGTCATTACACCCGGAAGCGACGTACCATCTCCTGCAGCTGGGTCGCTAGGTGGTTGAGGTCGTTGCAGGCCTGAGCCATCTGGGTCGCGCCAGCCGCCACCTCTTCCGAGGCATGGCTGATGTTGACCACGTTGCGGTTGAGCTCTTCGCTCACCGCCCCCTGCTCTTCGGTCGCGGTCGCGATCTGTATGTTCATGTGGGAGATGCTCTCCACAGAGCCACTGATCTCGGAAATGGACGCTCCCGCCTCCCGTGCCGTACTCACAGTGGAGTTCATCATGTCCTGGCTCTGCTGCATGGTAGTGCCGGCCTGTTCGGCCCGCTGCTGCAGTTCGGCAATGATGGTGTTGATCTGGGAGGTGGAGTCCTGAGTCCGTTTCGCCAGGGTACGCACCTCATCGGCCACCACGGCGAAACCACGACCCTGTTCACCGGCCCGGGCCGCCTCGATGGCGGCGTTGAGAGCCAGCAGGTTGGTCTGCTCTGCGATCCCGCGGATCACTTCGAGCACCATGCCGATGTTGCGGCTGTCATCGCCGAGCTGGCGGATCACCACGGCCGTGCTCTCGATGGCACCGGCCACCTGCTCGATGCGCTTGATGGAGTCGTTGACGGTGCGAGCCCCCAGCTCGGCCGTGCTGCTGGCGGCACTGGCGGCACTGGCGGCATCACTGGTGTTGCGGGACACCTCCTGTACCGTGGCCTGCATCTCGTTCATGGCGGTCGCCAGCTGGTTCAGCTCATGCTGCTGGCTGTTCATATTGTTGGCAGACTGACGGGCTACTGCGCTGATCTCTTCCGCCGCCGAGCTGAGCTGTACAACTGAGCCGGACACCTCGCTGACCAGGTTGCGCAAGTTTTTCTGCATCTCGCCAAAGCCTTTGGCCAGCTGGCCCAGTTCGTCGTTGTTGAACTGTCTCAAGTCGAGGTGCGTCGCCAGATCGCCGGCAGAGACCTTGCGAGTCTGCTCCAGCAGGGCCATGACGGGATTACGGATCTGGCCGGTCAGCAACCAGGCCACGACGACGACGAACGCCAGCGTCATCACTCCCACCAGGATGCTCATATTGCGCGAGTTGCTGTAAAGCTCGGCGACCGATTTGACCATGCCGTCGGCAATTTCGTTGTTGATCTCGCGCAGACGATAAGATTTGGAACCCACCTCCTCCAGGGCGACACGGGTCTCGTTTTTACGCAAACCCTTTACCCTTTCGAGGTCACCATTGGCGAAAGCCGTCACCAGCTCCTCATGCACGGAGAAGTATTTGGCACCTGCAGCAATCAACTGCTCGTAGGTCTGCCGCTCTTCATCCGTGCTGAATGGCAGCGAGCCATATTTTTGCGCCGCCGCATCAAACTCCTGCTTCGCCTTGTTAAAGGTGGCAGTGCGATCACTGACCTCCTGGGCATCCTTGTTCAGGCCGCCGATGACCTGAGCCAGCTCGGAGCGACGAGCATCGAGAATCGCCACATGCATCTGGCTGGCATAGCGGGTCGATGGCAACAAATTCCCGGAGATGGTTTCAGTATCACCGTAGAGACGTGACAGCTGAGCGATGGAAAACCACGCCAACCCCAGAACCAGCAAGGCCAATACGGCAAAGCCGGCACTCAACTTCTGACCTATAGACATATTTTTGAACATGATTGGTATCCTTGGCGGCTAGACGCAAACCCGTGGAGCCGAACTCCCGAGCCATCACCCATAGAGCATAGCGCGATGATCGCAAGCGGATGATTTTCAAACTATCCGCTAGTCAATATATCGTCATGCCCACGGATAGCATGAGGATCAAGCGGGTAGGAAAAATCTGTCCCTCTCAGCCTGGGTTTGCTCATCATCCCGCCCACCAATCGACAAGACGGGGTTTCAGCGTCCCATCACCGCCTGGATCTGGCGGGCAAAGGCCGCCGGCTCGCCCAGGAAGGAAGAGGCGGACAGCGGCGTCACCTTGTCCCCTTGCACCAATCCCAGGGTCGGGTAGCCCTGCCCACCGAGGCGGCGCATCCAGCCCTGGCTGGCTGCCAGATGGCCGGCCAGATCCACGTTCTGATAAGCATCTGCAAATGCCGCAGCATCGATGCCCTGCTCCGCAGCCAGGCTGCTCAGGTGCTCGAGGGAACCGATCCAGATGCCATCGCGATAGTGGGATTGCTGGATGCGGTGCAGCAGGGTCAGACCATTGCCGCCCAACGTCGACATCGCCAATATGGCGCGGATGGGTTGCTCCGAGTCGAGCAGCAGGCCATCGCGCAGCAGCAAGTCGTTGAAATAACCCTCACCGAAGGGCTGGCCAGTCAGGGCTTGGATCCGCTCGTCATGAGGGCGGACGTAGTCACGCAGGGCCTGACCCATGGGCTGACGACGCTCGCCCAGCCAGAGGCCGCCGGCATGCAGCTCTATGTGAAGACCGGGGATCCCGGCCGCCGCTTGCAGCAAGGGGGCAGCGCCATAGCACCAGCCGCAGAGGGGGTCGTATACATAATGCAGGCTTGTCTCGTTCATGTGATTCATTCTCGATTGTTTGGCTAAAAAAACCGGGCCCAAGGGCCCGGTAAAAAAACACAGGGAAGCAGGCGTCAGGCAATTACCACTTCATTTCACCGGTGTTGACCTTGGCACCTATGGCCAGACCATCATCGACCGGCAGGGACGGGAAGGCTTTCTTCAGGCCTTCAATCAGCTCGCCGGAGTTTTTGGACTTGGCCAGCTCCTGCTCGAAGCGCTGGACATAGTCACGGGTGAAGGTCACGGCTTCGGTACCCTTGGGCGCAGTCCCCAGGAAGTGGCCTGGCACGACACGCTCGGGTTTCATGGCCAGCAGCTCGTTGAGGGTCTTCACCCAGTGAGCGCGGGCTTCCTTGGTCTGGCTGTCCGCCATCCAGACGTGCACGCCGCTGTAGACGGGCACACCACCCAATGCTGTCTTGATGGACGGCGCCCACAGGTAAGCGGTCGGCGTGTTCATCTCCTTGATCTCGATCTTCTCGCCTTCGAGGGTCAGGTAAGAGGCAGTCATCACTTCCGGTACCGTCAGGGCTTTGGGTGCACCTGCGCCCAGGATGGGTCCCCAATAGGTCAGCTTGTCATCCTTGGTCTTGTTGATGTGGTCGACCACATGCTGGTCCGCCAGGACTTTGACTTTCGGAAACGCCTTCATGATGGGCTCCAGACCGAAGTAGAAGTCGGGATCACCCGCGCTGATATAGACGGTGGTCAGCTGCTTGCCGCTTTGCTTGATCATGTCGACCAGTGCCTGGCCATTTTTCACATCAAACTGGGCATCGATAAGAATGGCCTCTTTGTCGCCGGCCACCAGGGAAGAGGAGACAGGGAAGATGGCCTTCTCGCCCGGGTTGTAGACGGTCACTGTCAGGGGGGCTGCCATGGCGGCGCCACTCAGCAGGGTGGTGGCCAGGGTCAGGTTGCGGATCAGGGTGTTGTTCATCGGGTATTCCTCATCAAGTCATCAGGGGTTCATCAGATGGACACAGTTTATTGGATCATTAACGGTACAAATACAGCATAATAAGCACATCACTGTTGCATTAATCGAGCATATAGAGAACCTGCACATGGATCGACTGACCGCATTACGGGTCTTTGTCAGCGTAGTCGAACAGGGCAGCCTGAGCGGCGCCGGGGAGAAGCTGGAGATGTCGCGCGCCATGGTGACGCGCTACCTGGCTGAACTGGAGCAGTGGATGGGGGCCCGTCTGCTGCATCGCACCACCCGGCGTTTGAGCCTGACAGGCCCGGGGGAAGAGGCGTTGAACCGCGCCAGGGCCATGCTGGCACTGGGGGAGGAGATGGAGCAGATCGCCATCCGCGGCGATGAGGCCCCCAAGGGGCAACTGCGCATCACCAGCAGTTACTCCCTCTCAGAGGCCCTGCTGGTGGGAGCCGCCAACGACTATCTGGCCCAGTATGCCGGCACCGCCATCGACATCCTGCTGCTGGACCGCACCGTCAACCTGGTGGAGGAGCGGATCGATCTGGCCATTCGCATCACCAATGATCTGGATCCCAACCTGGTGGCCCGCCGGCTCGGCACCTGCCACTCAGTGGTCTGTGCCAGCCCGGCCTATCTGGCCAGACACCCGACGCCGCACAAGGTGCAGGATCTCGCCCTGCACAACTGCCTGACCTACACCTATTTCGGCAAGAGCCTGTGGGAGTTTCAGGGACCCGCCGGACCTGAATCCGTGCCGGTCAGCGGCAATCTCAGTGCCAACATATCCAACCTGCTGCTGGAGGCGACCCTGGGTGGTGCCGGTATCAGCATGCAGCCCCGCTACTCGGTGCAATCCCAGTTGGAGAGTGGCGCCCTGGTGCCACTGCTCGAGGCATGGCAACCCAAGCGCCTCGGGGTCTACGGTGTCTATGGCACCCGCAAGCAGATGTCGCCCCTGCTGCGCAGCTTCCTCGATTTCCTGGTGGTGCGCATGGCGGCCGATCCCATGTGGCAGGAGTAACGCCACCATGCAAAAGGGGCCCGCAGGCCCCTTCTTGTTCATGACATCCGATTACCCGCATCCGGATCAGGCTTCGAAGCCGGTCAGCGGAGCCTCGGACGGCGCCTCCTGCGACACATCCAGATAGATGTCCCGATACGCCACATAGATGGAGTAATTGAGTGCCGGTATCACCACCAGCAGGCCGATCAACATCAGGGCGGCGCCAAACAGCATCAACCCGGCGGCGATCAGCCCCCACCAGAAGAAGGGCCACATGTTGGTCAGGCAACCTTTGAAGCTGAGCTTGGCGGCCTGCAATATACCGACATCGTGGAAATAGATGAGGGCGGGCGCGAAGGTGATGGCCATCAACACCGGGATCAGCAGTGCCAGCCCCAGCAGCAGGCAGAGCAGCAGCCCCTGCGCCTGCGCCACGCTCACCACCATGGACTCGGGATCCTGGGTCAGCAGGGAGGTCAACCCCCACATGGAGAGAAGCCCGAGGCAGATGAGCCCGATCAGAATGAACAGGGCCAGCACCAGCAGGCCACCCAGCATCAGCGGGGTCAGCTTGTTGCGAAACCCGGCGAAGAAGTCGGCAAACTTGAGCTGATTGCCCTCGTAGCCATGCTGGGCCACCACCACCCAGCCCGCGCCCCACACCATGTAGAGCAGCTGGGAGATGAGGCCGCCCGCCGGCAGGCGTTCCAGCAGCAGGCCGACCGCGAACCAGATAAGGACCATGGCGACACTGACGCCCATGCCCTTGTTGAAAATATCGAAGCCGGATCGCACCCAGACCCAGCCACGCCCGATGGGGTGACGGGCGGGCTCGGCGCGCAGGGGGGACAATCCATTCATAACGTTTCCTCAGATGATGACGGGCTGGCTGCCGATTCTAGAGCCATGGGCCGGCTGACTCAATGGCGGACGATCGCCGGTTGCGGCTTCGCACGTCAGGGCTGCTTGTATCAGGCGTTACGGTTATCATAAGAGACCCCCGCACCAGGGGCATTCACTTATTCAAGAGAATCCAAGATGCGTACACTTCATCTGGCGCCGATCCTGCTGGCCTCCCTGCTGCTCAACCTCTGGCAATGGCAGGATCAACCCGCCCCCCCAGCGCCCCAGCCGCAACCCGACGCCGCTGACGGCCCAGCCCTGGCCCAGTGCGACACAGCTGCCAGCCAGAGTGCCAGTCAGAACCTGATGGCCAAGCTGCCCGGCAAGGGAGCACAGGGGGAGCCCGCCCCCGCGCAGGAGGCCATGGCCCCCAATCCGGAGCTGGAGGCCGCCATCAGCCAGTGGAGCCAGTCCAGCGACGGCTCTGTGCTGATAGAGCGGCTCTACGATGCCGAGCAGGGCAGCCAGCTCACCACAGTGTTCGATCGGCTGGACGTGGTGGAGGACGTGCGCGCTCAGGTACAGGAGCAGCTGCGCGAACTCTATCGCCTCGGCTTCGATCACCCCGATGCCTACGAGCAGGAGAGCCAGCGCATCTGGAGCAACATCAGCAACCTGCTGGGTGACGACACCCGCACCCGGCTGGAACAGGAGCTCTACTCGGGCGACATCAACCGCCTGCTGGAGATCCAGGGCCGACTGGCGGAGCGCGGCGAGCTGCTGGCCCCGACCCAGCGCCAATCCCTGACGCGTCTGCTGAGCGACGCCAACCAGCAACTGGCCCAGCAGGAGAGCGGCGATGCCGGCACCTATCTGGAGAACCAGAAAGCCTATACCCAGCGCGTGCTGGAGAGCAGCCGTGCCTTCCTCAACCCGAGCCAGCTGAAAGTCGTGCAGGACATGCTGGAGCTGGATCTGGTACGCCAGGAGGTATCGGTCCAGATGGAAGCCATCTATCAGCGCTTCCAGCCCGCGTCCTGATGCCCTTGCCCTGGTTCGTTTGACCCAACCCATAACGTGGAACCGTCATGAGAGTCGTTTGTTGTATCTTGTTGCTGCTGGCCAGCCAGTGTGCCCTCGCCGAGGGATTTATCAGCCGTCTGCTCAACCATCCGGTGCCGGGCGGCGTTGCCGTGGTGCCGCTTGGCAATGCAGCGCAGGCCCCCGCCGCCCGTTATCAGGGCAAGCCCGTGCTGGTGGTGCGGGAAGAGGATCGCCGCTGGATCGCCATCGTCGGCATTCCCCTCAAAAGCCAGCAAGGGGCTCATACCCTGACGGTGAATGATGGTCGCAGCCTCGGCTTCACGGTCGGCAACAAGCACTACCGCGAGCAGCACATCAAGCTCAAAAACAGCCGCCAGGTCAACCCGCTGGCCGAAGACATGACCCGCATCAACCGCGAACTAGCGGAGCAGACCCTGGCCTATCAAACCTTCAGCCCTGCCCAGCCCGGCAACCTGCTGTTCGACAAACCGGTGCAGGGCCCGCTCTCCAGCCCGTTCGGCCTGCGCCGCTTCTTCAACGGCGAAGAGCGCAATCCCCACTCAGGCCTCGACTTCGCGGTCGGTGCCGGCACCCCCATCAAGTCACCAGCGGCGGGCAAGGTGATCCTGATCGGCAACTACTTCTTCAATGGCAACACCGTCTTCGTCGACCACGGCCAGGGGCTGATCAGCATGTTCTGCCACATGTCGAAGATCGACGTGACGCTGGGCCAGACCCTGCCCCGCGGCGGCATAGTCGGCCGGGTCGGTGCCACCGGTCGCGCCACAGGTCCCCACATGCACTGGAACGTCAGCCTCAACGATGCCCGGGTCGATCCCGCCATCTTCATCGGCGCCTTCAAGCCCTGACTCGAGACAGCCAATCCCGTCCATCTGCTGTGATGAGCAGGCCGGATAAAACGAAAAAGGCAGCCTGGGCTGCCTTTTTCATGGACGGATGACGGCGTATCAAGCGGCGGCGTGCAGTCCGGCCTCCTTGCGCATCGCCCACCACATCACCAGCACCAGCACAGTGCTGCAAGTCGGCAATGCCAGCCAGACCCCCGCCACCCCCCACAGGGAGGAGAAGCCCCACAGGAAGCCGCCGATCAGCACCAGCTTGCCGCCGGTGAGCAGGGAGGCGATGCGGGCCCGGTTGATAGCCTGGAAGTAGGTGGCCCCCACCAGCAATAGCCCTTCCATCGGCAGCCCCCAGAAGTAGAGCCAGATGCCGAGGCTCGCCACCGGCAAGAGGGCCGCGTTGTCGCCGGCAAACAGGTAGACCACCCCTTCCGGCCACAGATAGAGCGGGATCATGCCGCACAGCGCCACCAGCAGGGTGACGCCCAGCGCCAGGTTGCGCACCCGCAGCACCCGTTGCCAGTTGCCCGCCCCCGCGTTGAAGCTGGCGATAGGCTGTATGCCCATGGCGATCCCCTCGAAGATGAGATAGAAGAAGGCCTCGCTGTAGCTGATGACGCCATAGGCGGCCACGTGCAGCGAGCTACCCACCGCCAGCAGCGCCTTGTTGTGCAGCGCCAGCACCACCGACAGGTAGAGATACATCAGAAAGCTCGAGACCCCGAGCCGCAGCGTCTCCCGCATCAGTCGCCAGTCCGGTACCAGCGTATCCCAGCGAATGCGCAGCTGGCTGCGCGGGGTGAAGAAGTGCCACAGACAGAGGCCGCCGGTCACCGCCTGGGAGAGCATGGTGGCGATGGCCGCCCCCGCCAGGCCCCAGGGGACGACCGCCATCAGCAGGTAATCGAGCAAAACGTTGAGTACGCCGCCGCCCACCAGGATCCAGGTGGCGAGACCGGGTCGCCCGTCATTGCGCAGCAGGGCGGTGAACGCCATGGAGAGCACGGCAAATACTCCGAGCCAGGCGTACCACTGCAGATAGGCGAGCCCGGCGTCGAATATGAGCCCCTCGGCCCCCATCCAGGCCAGCATCTCGTCCCCATAATTGATGCCGATAAAGGCGAGCACGGCCGAAGCGAGCAGCACCATCACCAGCGCATTGCCGACTATGTGGCGCGCCTTCGCCTGCTCCCCCTTGCCGAGGTAGAAGGAGGCGAGCGACGAGGAGCCCATGCCGATCAGCGCCCCCACCGCATAGAGCACGGCGCAGATGGGGTACGCCAGCATCATGCCCGCCAACCCGTCCTGGCCCAGGATATGGCCGACGAAGATGCCGTCTATGGTGACATAGATGCCGGTGACCAGCATGGCGGCCACGGTCGGCGTGACGTAGCGCCAAAACAGGCGGGAAAGGGGGGCCGTGCCCAGATCGACTGCTGACATAAGATGCTCTAAGGAGGGGAAAACGGCCGGAATAATAGCCAAACAAGGTCCGGAGCGCCCGTTATTTATGTTACAAATCATTAATATGGAAAACTTTACCCGCCTCGGTCCCTGCTTTAGGCTAGGGCGACCTCTCATGAACGGAAACGTGCGCCATGTTGCAACGCCTGCTCTCCCTGCTGCTGCTCTCCCTCTGCCTCTCCCCTGCATTCGCTCAGGCCAATGACGCCATCACCCAGGTGGAGGAGCTGCTGCAGAGCGTGCCCAAGACCGACAGCCCGGAAAACCAGAAGTTGCGGGAAAGTTATCAGCAGGCGCTGCAATTTGCCCGGGAAGCCCAGCGCTATCGCGAGCAGGGCAAGGCCTATCAGCAGATCCTCATCGACTACCCCAAGGAGTCGGCCCGCCTCAAGGAGAGCCTGCACAACTATCAGCCCCAGTCTCGCCCGCCACTCTCCTCCCTCAAGGAGGAGCCGCTGCGCCAGGCCATAGGCCTGAGCAGTAACCGCCAGCTCAACCTGCGCAAGGAGCGCCAGGCTGTGATGGACAGCCTCAACCAGCTGGAGAGCACGGGCCAGGAGTATCACCTGCGGGTCGACGAGCTGCGCAAGCAGTTGCAACAGACCCGTACCCTGCTCGATCGGCTCAGCTTCAGCAGCGAATCGGATCGCCAGCAGGAGGCCCAGCAGCTGGTCACCCGCCTCAAGGAGCAGAGCCTGTCCGACCGGATCCAGATGCTGGAGCTGGAGCAGCTATCCGCCCAGCAGCGCAACGATCTCGGCAAGCTGAAGCTGCAGGAGCTCAACCTCGCCATCACGGACGAGGACGAGTGGCAGACCAGCCTGCTCAACCAGCAAAACCAGCTGCGACGGGAGAAAACGGAGCTGGCGCTGGCGGAGAGCGAGCGGCTGCGCAAGCAACTCACCTCCGACATGCCGCTGCTGCTGGAGCAGCAACAGCAGAACCAGGCGCTCTCCATCCAGCTCGGTGCGCTGGAGGATCAGATAGAGCGGGTGCAGGACGATCAAAGGGCCATCGACAAGAACCTCTCGGTCCTGAACGATCTGGTCAACTCGGTGCGGGAGCAATTGGAGTGGCTGCAGATCAGCAACGCCTACGGCGAGAATCTGCGCAGCAAGCTCTCCGATCTGCCGGCCTACTTCCCCCTCGACAAGCTGGAATCCGCCATCGTCAACGCGCGCATGGCCAAGTACCAGTACGAGACCGAGCAGGACGCGCTCAAGGATCCGCGCCAGCTGCGCGAGCAGCTGATGGCCACCGATGAGATGGCCCTCGACCGCTCCCAGCAGGCGGTGCTCGACAACCTGCTCAAGGCCAGGCGGCAACTGCTGACCCGCCTCAACGACGCCTCCGACAGCCTCATTCAGGAGCAGACCCGGCTCAAGCTGCTCTACAGCCGCCAGAACAGCAAGATCGACGAGATCCGCGATCTCAGTGCCAGCCACCTGTTCTGGATGCCGGACGTGCGCCCACTCACCCCGGCCGTACTGCTCGGGGTACCGGCCGCCCTCGGCCTCGCCCTCAACCCGGTCAACTGGTTGCAACTGCCCCATGCCATCGCCGAGAACAACCCCATCACCCTCACCTTCGCCGGCATCGGCATCCTGGTGCTGGCCTGGTGCTGGTTCAAGCTGGCCCGCCATCTGACCCAATACAGCCAGCACATAGCGCCCCGCATCGGCAAGGTGACCCAGGACAAGTTCAGCCTCACCAGCCGGCTGCTGATGCGCTCCCTGCTTGCCTCCCTGCCCCTGCCCGCCATGGTGCTGATGGTGCGCGGCCTGCTCGACGGCGCCTGGCAATATCCGTTCGCGGTGGCGGTGGCCCGCGGTCTCGGCGAGATCTGGTTCCTGCTGCTGGCACTCTTGATGGCCCGTCACCTTACCCTGGAGAAGGGGATCCTGATCCTCCATTTTCGCTGGCAGAAGGAGCGGGTGCAGAAGGTATGGAGCCAGTTTCGTACCCTGCTGCTGGTGATCATCCCCAGTTTCTTCGTGCAGGGGATGGCCAACAGCTATCAGGATCACGCCTTCTACGACTCCCTCGGCCGGATGGCCTTCATCGTCGGCGCCCTCTGGCTGCTGCTGTTCTTCGCCCGTCTCAACCGGGAGCGGCTGCCGCTCACCTGGGGCCAGGCCGACATGACCAAGCCGCATTTGCTGCACCACTTCATCTGGAACAGCCTGATGCTGGCGCCCCTGCTGGCAGTGATCGGCTCCCTGCTCGGCTACTTCTACACCTCGCGCATCCTGCTGCGCCAGCTGGAGCTGAGCCTGCTGATGGGGCTCGGCTGCCTGCTCGTCTACTATCTGGCGCATCGCTGGATGCTGATCCAGCGCCGCCGTCTCGCCTTCGAGCGGGCCAAGAGCAAGCGGGCCGAGATACTGGCCCAGCGCGGCCGGGAGGAGGGGCACGACGAGCTCAGTTCGGAGATCCCGGACGTGGTGGAAGATACCGAGCTGGATCTCGATACCATCAGCGCCCAGTCGCTGGGGCTGGTGCGCACCCTGCTGATGCTGGGCTTCACCATGCTGGTGGTGGTGCAGTGGTCCGAACTCAACTCGGCGTTCAGCTTCCTGCGCAGCATAGAGGTGTGGCAGGTCACCAGCAAGATTGGCGGCATAGAGCAGCTTTCCGCCATCACATTGCAGGATCTGATGCTGACGGCGTTTACCTTCATCCTGACCGTGGTCACAGCCCGCAACCTGCCTGGCCTGATGGAGCTGACCCTGCTCCAGCACCTGAGCCTCTCCCCCGGCACCGGCTTTGCCATCACCACAGTCACCAAATATATAGTGCTGGTGGTGGGGGCGCTGAGCGGTTTCTCCATCCTCGGCATCGACTGGTCCAAGGCGCAGTGGATGGTGGCGGCGCTCTCTCTCGGCCTGGGTTTCGGTCTGCAGGAGATCTTCGCCAACTTCGTCTCGGGTCTCATCATTTTGTTCGAGAAACCGATCCGGCTCGGCGACACAGTCACCATCCGCGAGCTGACCGGCACAGTCACCAAGATCAAGACCCGCGCCACCACCATAGTGGATTGGGACAGGAAGGAGATCATAGTCCCCAACAAGGCCTTCATCACAGAGCAGTTCATCAACTGGTCCCTGTCCGATGCCATCACCCGGGTACGGCTGCGCATCCGCATCGGCCTGACCCAGGAACCCAGGCGGGTACAGACCATTCTGGAAGAGTCGATCCGGGCCTCCACCCTGGTGCTGGAGACCCCCTCCCCCGAGGTATTCCTGATCGAATTCACCGACTCGGCGCTGATCTACGAGATCCGGCTCTATGTGAACAGCATGGATCACCGCATGCCCATCACTCACGAGGTGCACTCGCTGGTACTGGAGAAGCTGCAACAACAGGGGCTGGGGCTGCCGCACCAGCAGATCGACATTCGACTGAGCCGCGCCTGATCGTGGCGCAACAGGAGCCATATCATGCAGATCATCGCCCATCGCGGCGCCAGCGGGCTGGCGCCGGAAAATACCCTCAAGGCCATCCGGCTGGCGCTGACACTGGGCGCCCAGGCCATAGAGATAGATGTACAGCGGGCCGACGGCGAGCTGTGGGTCTTCCACGACCGGCGACTGGAGCGTTGCACGAACGGCGGCGGCGTGCTGACGGCACAATCCCGTGCCTATCTGGCGGGACTTGATGCGGGGGAAGGAGAGCCCATCCCGACCCTGTGGCAGGTGATGGAGGCCATCGCCGGCAAGGCCGAGCTGCATATCGAGCTGAAAGGGGCACAAACAGCCGACGAGGTGGCCCGACTGACCCGGCGCGCCGAGGCGGAGCTCGGTTTCACGCCAGCGCACTGGGTCGTCTCCTCCTTCCACCATCCTGAGCTGGCCCGCTTTGCCGCCTTGCGGCCCGAGATCCGGCTGGGAGCCTTGACCGCCACCATACCGCTCACCCTGGCGGCGTTTGCGGCCGAGCTCGGAGCCTGGTCGCTCAACTGCGACCTGGACTTTGTCGACACAGCGCTGGTCATGGATGCCCATCGACGGGGATTGAAGGTGCTGGTCTATACGGTCGATCAGCCTGCCGACCTGGCGGCACTGGCCGCCATGGGGGTGGACGGGATATTTACCAACCGGCCGGACCGCTTCCTTACTGCGGCCTGATCGGACTCATTATTTCGGCAGGAGATCGATAAACGCTGATTTAGGCTATAAATTTAAGTGCGCACCGGGATACAAAAAGTTCGACTTTGGCCGATAACAGTTGGCTCATAACAATAAAACGACACATCGCAGACTGACGCTCACAAGGATGTAAATATGAACTTATCCATCAAGAACAAGCTTGTCCTCGCCATCGGGGTCATTATCCTGGTCATCACAGGCCTGCAGGTCTGGTACAACACCTCCCAACTGAGAAGCGAAACCCAACGCCTGATCTGGAGTTTCATCGACGACAGCTCGGCTGCCAATGTGAAAGGCATCTCCCGCTGGCTGGATGCCCGTATCAGCATGGTCACCTCCACCAAGGAGGCCTTCACCAAGGAAGACGAACCCATCAGCCATCTGGCCCAATCCATGAATGCCGGCAACTTCGATCTGGTCTATGCGGGCACGAAAGATGGCAAGATGATCCAGAGCAAGCCGACCAATCTGCCGGCCGGCTATGACCCCCGTCAGCGCCCCTGGTACAAGGACGCCATGGCTGCCGGCAAGCTCGCCATCACGGCGCCCTACGCCGACATCACCACGGGTCAACTCATCATCACCATCGCCGAGCCCTTCACCCGCGGCAATACCCAAGGGGTGATTGCCGGTGACGTCTCCATCGATGCGCTGGTACGCGATGTGCTGGCCATCAACTCGGAGGGCACCTACGCCATCCTGGTGGACAGCAATGGCACCATCATAGCCCACCCGGACAAGGAGCTGGCCCTCAAACAGGCCACCTCCATCTCCCCGGATCTGACCGCCGCCAAGGTCAACGAGCTGGCCCATGACAACACCATCTCCGAGATGGAGATCAGCGGCAAACCCAGCGTGTTCGACCTGACAGAGATCCCCAACACCAACTGGTATTTCGGCATAGTGGTGGATGAGGCGGTTGCCTATCAGTCCGTGTCGCGCATGGTCACCTCCGCCCTGCTGCAAGGCCTGCTCACCATTCTCATCGTGGCCGGCTTCTCCTATGTGGCCATCAACGGCTCCCTGGCCCCGCTGAAAACCCTGGGGGAGGCCATCGCCGACCTCTCTCGCGGCAACGGTGACCTGACTCGCCGCGTCAAGATAGAGCGTGAAGACGAAGTGGGGGTCGTGGCCAAGCACGTCAACACCTTCATCGATCGCATCCACGTGATGGTGCAGGATATCTCCAACTCCTCCGGCCAACTGAACCAGCAGGCCAAGTCCTCCCACAACATGGCGGAGAAATCCAGCCAGGGTCTGGCACGTCAACAGAACGAGATCTCCCAGATCGCAACTGCGGTGCACGAGATGTCCGCCACCGCGGTGGAAGTGGCCAGCAACGCCGAACAGACCGCAGATGCGGCCCGCAGCTCCTCCAGCAGCTGTGATCACGGCAAGCAGGTTATCGCCCGCAACCAGCGCTCCATCACGGATCTCGCCACCCAGGTCAAACAGGCCTCCGGCATCATTCAGGAACTGGAGAAGAACGCGCAGGAGATCAACACCATACTCTCCACCATCCAGGGCATAGCCGAGCAGACCAACCTGCTGGCACTGAACGCCGCCATCGAGGCTGCGCGGGCCGGTGAACAGGGTCGTGGTTTCGCCGTGGTGGCCGACGAGGTGCGGGTGCTGTCACAGCGTACCCACAGCTCCACCGTCGAGATCCGCAGCATGATAGAGACGCTGCAACGCAACACCCAGGGCGCCGTCAGTACCATGCACGAAGGCCAGCTGCTGGCCCAGAACAGCGTGGAAGATGCGAACGATGCCACGCAGGCGCTGGAGCAGATCACCGCCTCCATCAACCAGATCTCCGACATGGCCACCCAGATCTCCAGCGCCGCCGAGGAGCAGCGCGCCGTGACCGACGAGGTCAGCCGCAACATCCAGGCGGTCAAGGATGTGTCGGACGAACTGGCGGTCGACGCCGACAGTTCTCGCCATCTGTCTGAACAACTTAAAAATATTTCAGGTGAACTGAGCAATCAGGTCGGCATGTTCCGCATCTGATCGGCGTAAATCAAAGGGGCCACACAGGCCCCTTTTTTTATGAAAAAATGCTTTTGTTTCAATAGTTATTACCACATCAACGATCGGGGCTATGGGGATGAAAATTCTCATACGAAGCGGTATCTCGTCATAAAACAACGCATCACGATCGACATTCGGATTAGTTTTTTGAACCCATCCGCGCCATTAGCCAATCCGTGAATAATTCTTATTAAATATTTTTGATAAAAAACTTAAAAACTTTATGGGTAATACCTAAAAAGAGAGGTGTTTCTCATTTTTTTGAAAGAAAACTACGTATAATCCTGAGCTTAAAATAACCATAGCAATGACAGCGGCTGATACCGATAACTGAAGGATGGCGATAATTACGGCGTTTTCATCCATGGAATGGGGTGATTTTGATAAAAGTCACCATTGCCAAGCACTAAAACAAACCAGTTTGACTTGCATCAAGCCTGAATTTTTTTCATAGAGCAAAATCGTGCCCAGCAAATCTATCCCTAAGGAGGCAGATGTGGATATTATCAAGACCGATGTCGCCATCATCGGTGCCGGTGGTGGTGGCCTGCGTGCCGCAATCGCCATAGCAGAAGCACACCCGGATCTGGACATCGCCCTGATCTCCAAGGTCTACCCGATGCGCAGCCACACAGTGGCCGCAGAAGGCGGTGCCGCCGGTGTTGTCCGTGATGATGACTCCCTCGAAAACCACTTCAACGACACCGTATCCGGTGGCGACTGGTTGTGTGAGCAGGACGTGGTCGACTACTTCGTCAACAACGCCACCAACGAGATGATCCAGCTGGAGCACTGGGGTTGCCCCTGGAGCCGCAAGCCGGACGGCAAGGCCAACGTGCGTCGTTTCGGCGGGATGAAGATCCCGCGGACCTGGTTCGCGGCAGACAAATCCGGTTTCCACATTCTGCACACCCTGTTCCAGACCTCCATCAAGTACCCGAGCATCAAGCGCTTCGATGAGCACTTCTGTATGGACTTGATCGTGGACGACGGTCGCGTGCAAGGCGTGCTGACCTTCGATATCCAGAACGGCGTCTCCCGCTTCATCCAGGCCAAGTCCGTCATTCTGGCCACAGGTGGCGCCGGTCGCGTTTACCGCTACAACACCAACGGCGGCATAGTCACAGGTGACGGCATGGCGCTGGCCTACCGCCACGGCGTGCCGCTGCGCGACATGGAATTCGTTCAGTATCACCCGACCGGTCTGCCGGGCACCGGCATACTGATGACCGAAGGTTGTCGTGGTGAAGGCGGCATCCTGGTCAACAAGGATGGTTACCGCTACCTGCAAGACTACGGCCTGGGCCCGGAAACTCCGGTCGGCCAGCCGAAGAACAAGCACATGGAGCTGGGTCCGCGCGATCGTCTCTCCCAGGCATTCTGGCAAGAGCAGCAGAAAGGCCGCGTGATCCAGGGCCCGATGGGCGACGTGGTTCACCTCGACTTGCGCCACCTCGGCGAGAAGTACCTGAAAGAGCGTCTGCCCTTCATCTGCGAACTGGCCAAGGCCTACGTGGGTGTGGATCCGGTCAAGGAACCTATCCCGGTACGTCCGACCGCCCACTACACCATGGGTGGTATCGAGACCAACGGTCAGTGCGCCACCCGTATGCCGGGCCTCTACGCCCTGGGCGAGTGTGCCTCCGTCGGTCTGCACGGCGCCAACCGTCTGGGCTCCAACTCCCTGTCCGAGATAGTGGTATTCGGCAAGGTAGCGGGCGAGCACGCCGGTGAATTCGCCAAGACCCAGGCGCACGGCGACACCCAGGCGCTGGCCGCCAAGGCCGAGCAGTTGATCAAGCAACACCTCTCGCTGATGGACATAGACGGCACCGAAAACCCGGCCGATATCCGCAACGAGTTGGGCATGTCCATGGAAGCCGGTGTCGGTATCTACCGTACCGAAGAGCTGATGCAGGGCACCATCGACAAGATCAACGAGCTGAAGGCCCGTTACAAGAAGGTCAAGATCAACGACAAGTCCTCTGTCTTCAACACGGATCTGCTGTACGCCATCGAACTGGGCTACATGCTGGACGTGGCCGAAGCCATGGCACATTCCGCCATCAACCGGAAAGAGTCCCGCGGTTCCCACCAGCGTCTGGACGGTTATGAAGAGCGGGATGACGTGAACTACCTCAAGCACTCCCTCTCCTTCTACAACCAGGAAGGCGCCCCGACCATCGATTACTCCGATGTGAAGATCACTAAATCCCAACCGGCAAAACGCGTATACGGTTCCGAGGGTGAGAAACAAGACGAGGCTAAGAAGAATGGCTGAGATGATCGAAATTGAAATCCTGCGTTATCGCCCTGAGCAGGACAACGAGCCCTGGATGCAGACCTTCCAGGTGCCTTATCTGAAAGAGATGTCCCTGCTGGATGCGCTGCAATACATCAAGGATCAGCTCGACTCCACCCTGAGCTTCCGCTGGTCCTGCCGCATGGCGATCTGCGGCTCCTGCGGCATGATGGTCAACGGTATTCCGAAGCTGGGTTGCAAGACCTTCCTGCGTGACTATCTGCCGGGCAAGATGAAAATCGAGCCGCTCAACAACTTCCCGATCGAGCGCGATCTGGTGGTCGACATGTCCGATTTCATCGAGAAGCTGGAGAGCATCAAGCCCTACATCATCCCGAGCGAACCGCGCAGCCTGTGCGAGGGCGAGTACACCCAGACCCCGGCCGACATGGCGAAGTATCACCAGTTCTCCATGTGCATCAACTGTGGTCTGTGCTACGCCGCCTGCCCGCAGTATGGCATCAACAAGAAGTTCACCGGTCCGGCGGCACTGGCACTGGCCTATCGCTACAACGCCGACAACCGCGACAGCGCGTCCAAAGAGCGGATGAAGATCATCAGCCAGGACGAGGGCGTCTGGGGTTGTACCTTCGTGGGTTATTGCTCCGATGTCTGCCCCAAGGGTGTGGATCCGGCCGCAGCCATCCAGCTTGGCAAGGTCGAGAGCGCCAAGGACTACATGATCGCCATGTTCAAGCCAGATTGAGATCAGGAATGAGACCATGAACAACACCAATAGCAAACGTAAGCCTTACGTCCGCGAAATGAAGAAAGACTGGTGGCTGAAGAATGCCTTCTACACCGGTTACATGATCCGCGAAGGCACCAGCATCTTCGTCTCCATCTATGCCGTCGTGCTGATGTGGGGTCTGCTGCGTCTGGTTCAGGGTCAGGAAGCGTTCAACGGCTGGCTGGAATCCCTGCAAAGCCCGATCGCCATCCTGTTCCACGTCATCGCGCTGGCAGCCTGCCTGTTCCACGCCAAGACCTGGTTCGCCCTGGCGCCCAAGGCCATGCGCATCTTCCGTGGTGAAGACCTGGTGCCGGAGAAGCCGATCGTCATCGCCCAGTATGTGGCGCTGGCAGTGGTATCCCTGCTGATCCTGATCATCGTGGCTTGAGGAGATTAATGATGAGACGTTCTGACGAACCCATTTACTGGGGACTGTTTGGTGCCGGTGGCATGGTGGTTGCCATGTTGCTGCCAGTGATTGTCCTCATTACCGGTCTGCTGGTGCCCATGGGCATCATGGACGTGGAGACCATGAGCTACGAACGCGCACTCGAGTTCGCCAGCTCCTGGTGGGGTGCCTGCATCCTGCTGGTGATCATAGCCCTGCCCATCTGGCACGGCATGCACCGCATCTACCACGGTCTGCATGATCTGGGGATCCACACCACCAAGCTGCACCACTATGTGTTCTATGGCTTCGCCTTCCTGGTGTCTGCCATTACCGTCGGTCTGCTGATGGTGCTGGTCTTCCAGTAAGCGCATCCTGACGCAATGACAAACCGGGCCAAGTGCCCGGTTTTTTATGGCCATCACTCCACCGGCGGCAAAAAGCGGCGCATCACCTCGTCGCTGTAGCCGCTGTCCTGAAAGTCGATGAGCACCTGATTGATACGGGTCACCAGCTCATAGGCCCGTGGCGAGCCCTTGCTCACCAGCAGATAGAAGCCCTTGCGACTGGGCAGGGCGAGGTTGAGCAGACCGCTCTCGCTCCGATAGATGCCAAGGCCGATCCCGCTCATCAGCGGCTCGATTTCACTTGGCAAGAAGTCGCAGCGATCCCGCCCCAGCATGTCCAGCGCCTGCTGCAGCTGCTTGACCCGGCGCGGCTCCAGCACCAACCCATAGGGGGCATAGTTGTAGCCGATCACACCGCACACCCGGGAGCGGTTGACCGTCTGCAGATCGGGCACCTCGGGGAAGCGGCGCTTGAGATAGAAAAATCCGAGGTGGGTGTAGTAGAGCGGCACGCTGTAGAAGGCGAACTCGGCCCGCTCGGGTTTGTAACTGGCATCCCAGGTCAGCTCGCACAGTCCGTTCTGGCGATAATCCGCAAGTTCCTGCTGCACCCGCGCCCAGGGCAGGTAGCGGATCTGGTGTGACAGTCCCAGTTTTTTCAGGGCATCGAGCACCAGTGTGGTGGCCGAGCCGGTGAGGCGGCGGGTATCGGGCACGCCATCCTTGCGCTCCCAGTAGGTGAAGGGGGCCCACTCATTGCCCTCCCCCAGGCAGATCTGCACCTCGGGCTTGGCCGCCTCCACCAGCCCGGCCAAGCCCCATCCCAGCAGCAACAACATGGATCGCGTCATCGTCTCCCCCCTTAGCTTCCCTTGCAGCTTAGTTCAGAGGGCTGAGCCGCTCATCCATCATGCGCCGCCGAGATCGCGCCACAGGGCCAGCAGGGGCGCGGGAATGGCGCCGTACTGCAGGCTCGGGGTCTGATGCCACTGCGCCAGCTTCTGCAGCGCCCTGGCCAGATCCTGCGCCAGGGTGCGGGTCACCCTGACGCCTGCCTCCAGATAGAGGCTCTTTATCTCGAGGATCCCCTGCTGGCGATGGGCCTTGGCATCCATGCGCCCCACCAGCTTGCCGCGGTGCAGCAGCGGCAGCACGAAGTAGCCGTACTGGCGTTTGGGCGCCGGGGTATAGCACTCGATGCGATAGTCAAAGTTGAACAGTTCACTTGCTCGCTTGCGATCCCAGACGAGCGGATCAAACGGCGACAGCGCCGTGGTATGAGTCGCCTTGAGGGTGCCGGCCTGGGCCCTCGCCAGCTCATCGGCAAGGGTGGCGTGCACGAAGGCGCCGTGCTGCCACCCCTCCACCCGCACCGGCAACAGCTCCCCCCCGTCCGCCAGCTGGTGGAGCAGGGCGTCGTATTTGCCGCGCCGCAACCGATAGTAGTCGGCCACCCAGCCGGTCTTGACCAGCCCCAGCGCCCGGCAGCTGGCCCGCACCATGTCCCTTTGCGCTTGTTCCAGGCTCGGCAGATCCCGCTCGTCACGCCAGTCGGGCATGACCCGTTCGGCCAGATCGTAGACCCGCTGGAAGTTGCGCCGCTCGCGCACCATCAGCTGGCCCGCGGTAAACAGCACCTCCAGATGGCGCTTCTCCGGCTTCCAGTCCCACCAGCCGTTGCCCTTCTCCCCCTTGCGCTCGAAATCGGCCGCCCGCACCGGGCCGTGCTGGCGGATCCGCTCGATGATTTGGCCTATCTCCTGCTGATGGGTGGCGAGCCAGTTGGCCGAAAACTTCCAGCCCATGGCGGCGGGATCCAGCATGCGATGGCGCAGCAGGCGGTAATCCTCGCGGGGCACGAAACAGGCCTCGTGAGCCCAATATTCGAAGAGCTCGCCGTCGGCCAGCAGTTGCTCCAGCCAGCGCGGCTCGTACTGGCCGAGCCGGCTGAACAGCACCAGATAGGGGCTGCGCGCCACCACAGAGATGGTGTCTATCTGCAGCAGCGCCATGCGGCGAATGGTGGCCAGCAGATCGGCCGGGGTCGCTTTGCTGCGACGGGGGGCAAGCAGGCCCTGGGCCGCCAGTTGCAGATGACGGGCGTCCTGCAGCGAGAGATGGGGGATCGACATGAAAAACCACTCCTTGGTTTCAGGGTGCCGCGCTTGCCGCCTCATCGCGGCTCGCAGCCCCAGTCCGACGATAAACGGGGAAGGTAACGCCCTGCGGTCAGGTCATCAGCATGCCCAACTCGGCGGCAAATGAAAACGCCCTGCTCAGGGTTTGGTGATGACGGCCACATCGGCGTGGGGAAACTCGACCTGCGCCTGCCAGCGGGCCGCCAGGGCGCGAAACGAGGCCTCGGCGAAGAAGACGATGTGGGTCGGATCGTGGCGGTAGCGCCAGCTCTTGAAACGCTCGTCACCCAGCACCCGCTGGGTCTGCAACACCAGGATGCCGCCGGGCTTGAGGCAGGCCCAGAGCCCATCCAGCACGGTGCGCGGGGTGGCGATGTGTTCGATCACCTCGGTGCTGGTGATGAAGTCATACTGCCGCGTCAGCAGCTCGGGGAAGTCGGCATAGAACTTGTCGTAGCCTGCCATCTGGTAGCCCGCCTCCCGCCCCATGGCGATCAGCGCCGGGCCCGGGCCGCAACCGAAGTCGAGGCCGCTGGCCGGCGGCGGCAGCCGGCTCAGCACCTCGCCGAAGGCCCGCATCAGAAAGCTGCGATAGCGGGGATCATCCACCTGGTTGTCGTGGCCGTCATAGACCGCCTTCTCGCGCTCGGGATCCAGGTGCTCGGCCGCATCCAGCCAGACCAGCTCGCAGGCCCGGCAGCGATGATACAGCTTGCCGGCCACCGGCAGACCATAGGCATCGGTGGCACAGCAGAGCGGGCAGGATAAGGGGGTCATGGCATCTTCTCTCGAAAGCGGGGCGGTCTGAAATGGCCGCAGCTTGCCTGCCTGTCTGCTGGCTGACAAGGTTTTTGTCCTGCCGACCGGATGGCTCGTCACAGCTTCGCTTCATTTTTCAGGACGTTGCATCGCCCTGATACAAATTTTTTACCTCTTAAGGGTTTCTTAAGTTTGCCCCTTTAGTCTGACAACAACAGATCAGAAGGAGCCATCCATGACCACAGACATTCAAGCCCCCTACCGTTTGGTACTGGCCGATACCCCGCAACAGGTCATGGCATTGCAGGCCTACATACAAGCGGCCTACAGCCAGGAGTTCAACGCCCGCATTCCCCATTTTCTGCCCTGCCTGCTCGGTCTCTACCGGGCAGACGGCATCTTGGTTGGCGCCTGCGGCCTCAAGTTGGCAAGTGATGAACGCCTCTATCTGGAACAGTATCTGGACCACCCCATAGAGGTCGCCATCGAGGCAAGGCTGGGTGCCCCCGCCCGGCGAAATCGCATCGTCGAGGTGGGCAATCTCGCCTGTAGCGAACCGGGCAACGCCCGTCTGATGTTTGCTGCGCTCTGCCGCCTGCTGTGCGACAACGACCTCGATTATGTTGTGTTCACCGGCACAGCCCGGCTTCGCAACAGCTTCCATCGCCTCCACCTCACCCCGGTGGAGCTGGCCCCCGCCCAGGCCGACAAGGTGGGTGACGATGCCAGCGCCTGGGGCGCCTATTACCACTGCCAGCCCAAGGTGATGGTCGGGGATCTCGGCCAGGGACGGCAGGCACTGGCCCAGGGCAGCCTGCTGCTCTCCCTGCTGGCCCCCATGCCCTCCCTGTTCAACTGCCCGCACCGGAACGCCCTATGATGCTGTTTGACCAGATAGCCCATTTCGCCCGCCATGCACCCCACAGCCCGGCCCTGAGTGGCGGCGAGCATAGGATCAGCTACCAACAGTTGTGGCTGCAGGTGTCCGCCCTGGCCGACCGTCTGCAGCAGGCCGGCATAGCCCGACTGGCACTGCAACTGGACAACGGCCTGCCCTGGGCATTGATCGACTTGGCCTGCGCCAAGGCCGGCATAGTGGTGATCCCGGTCCCCCACTTCTTCAGCCCGGAGCAGCAGGCGTGGCTGCTGGAGAGCAGCGGCGCCGACGCCCTGATCGGCCCCCACCATCCCGGCTGGCAGGCGAGCGAGCCGCTGCAACTGGCGGTCGGCGAGCTGCCGCTGTGGCGCCGCACGCCTGCCAGTCTGCCGCCCCTGCCGGCCGGCACCGCCAAGATCACCTATACCTCCGGCAGCACGGGGCAGCCCAAAGGGGTCTGCCTCTCCCTTGACCAGATGATGGCGGTCTGCGCCTCGCTGGCCGAGCGGGTCGCCCCGGCCAACGTCGAGAAACACCTGACCCTGCTGCCGCTTACCACACTGCTGGAAAACCTGACCGGCCTCTACGTGCCGCTGCTCACCGGCGCCAGCAGCCGCATTCCCTCGCTGGGAGAGCTCGGCTTTGTCGGCTCCAGCAAGCTGGACCCGGCCACCCTGGCCCAGGCCCTGCTGCGCTGGCCCACCCACAGCCTGGTGCTGGTGCCCGAGCTGCTGCGCCTGCTGCTGGCCCTGTGCAGTGCCAACCCAGCGCTGGCCGAGCAGCTGGCCGGCCTGCGCTTCGTCGCTGTGGGCGGCGGCAAGGTCTCCCCCGAGCTCATCAGCCGCGCTCGCAAGCTGGGGCTGCCTGTCTATGAAGGTTATGGCCTGTCGGAGTGCGGCTCAGTGGTGGCGCTCAACGGTCCGGATGGACACAGCCTGGGCAGCGTCGGCCAGCCACTGCCCCACTGCCGGGTATCGATCGCCGCCGACGGCGAGATCCTGGTAGAGGGGGCTGCCATGCTCGGCTATCTGGGCAGCGACGAACCGGCGCCAGAACTGGTCGCCACCGGCGATCTGGGCCACCTGGATGATGAGGGCTACCTGCACATCACGGGGCGCAAGAAGAACGTCCAGATCACCGCCTTTGGCCGCAACTTCTCCCCCGAGTGGATCGAGGCGGAAGCCCAGCTCTGTCCCGCCATCGCCCGCATCGTGATCTTCGGTGACGGCCAACCGGCCAACGTCGCCCTGATCCAGCCACTGCCCGGCGCCGACGCCCAGCTGGCTCAGCAGATCGAGCAGCTCAATCACCGCCTGCCCGACTATGCCCGTATCCATCACTGGCTGCCGGTGGCGCTGGATCAGCATCCGGAACTGCTGACCGCCAACGGTCGCCCCCGCCGCGAGCGGATTTATCACCACTTTTCCCGGCAGATCAGCCAATGCCTTACAGGAGAGACCTCATGAGCTTCTATCAAGTGCTGCAACAAGCCACAGCCCAGGCCCGGGAGCATCTGTTCAAAGCCCCCATCATAGAGGCGTGCCGCAAGGGGGAGATCTCCCGCGACATCTACCTGCGCTTCCTCGCCCAGGCCTTCTATCACGTGCGCCACACGGTACCGCTCTTGATGGCCACCGGCGGCAAGCTGGGCCAGGAGTATGAATGGGTGCGCGGCGCCATTGCCGAGTACATCGACGAGGAGTACGGCCATCAGGAGTGGATCCTGAGCGACATCCGCGCCTGTGGTGGCGATGCCGAGGCTGTGCGCCACGGCCAGCCCGAGCTGCCCATCGAACTGATGGTGGCCTTTCTCTATGACCAGGTGCAGCGCGGCAACCCCATGGGCTTCTTCGGCATGGTGCAGGTGCTGGAAGGCACCAGCGTCGCCATCGCCCTGACCGTAGCCGATCAGCTGAAAACGGGTCTCGGCCTGCCCCCCCAGGCCATGAGCTACCTGAGCTCCCACGGCGCGCTGGATCAGGAGCACCTCAAGTTCTTCGAATCCCTGATGAACCGGGTGGAAGACCCGGCGGATCAGGCAGCCATCATTCACGCGGCCAGGGTGGTCTACCGCCTCTACGCCGACATGCTCTATCAACTGACGGAAAACCAGACATCATGAAGCTTGAAGGAAAACTCGTGCTGCTCACGGGCGCCAGCGGCGGGATCGGCGAAGCGCTGGCCCAGGAGCTGGCGGCCCAGGGGGCACACCTGTTGCTGCATGGACGCAGGGCCAGTGCGCTGGAGCGCCTCTGCAAGGAGCTGCCGCACCCGGAGCGCCACCAGACGGTGATCGCCGATCTGGACTCGCCCCAGGAGCGGGCCAAACTGCTGCAGCACCCGGCGCTGGACGAGGGGCTGGACGTGCTGATCAACAACGCCGGCTGCAACCAGTTTGCCTGGCTGGAGGATCAGAGCAGCGAGCAGGTCGAGCGCCAGCTGCTGCTCAACGTCGAGGCGCCGATCCAGCTCACCCGCATGCTGCTGCCCCGGCTGCGCAAGCCGGCGGTGATCATGAACATAGGCTCCAGCTTCGGCGCCATCGGCTACGCCGGCTACAGCGTCTACTGTGCCAGCAAGTTCGCCCTGCGCGGCTTCAGCGAGGCGCTCGGCCGCGAGCTGGAGGGAACCGGCATCCAGGTGCTGCACTTCGCCCCCCGCGCCACCCGTACCCGCCTCAACTCAGAGGCGGCCTACGAGATGAATGCCGAGCTCGGCACCCACACCGACAGCCCGCAGGACGTGGCCGAGGAGGCCGTCATCGCCCTGTGCAACGAGACCCGCCGCAGCTGGCTCGGCTGGCCGGAGAAGCTGTTCGTGCGGCTCAACGCCCTGCTGCCCGGCCTGGTCGACCGGGCGCTGGCCAAGCAAAAACCCATCATAGAGCGCTATGCCCGCCACGCGGCGCCCGGTGCCGGCAATCCGGGGCACTCCACTTCCGTCATGACAGAGAAGGAACGTTAAGATGAAGCACGCCACTTTCCGCCCCCGTTTCACCCACGGCACCCTCCTGCTGCTCATGCTGGGTTCAGGTCTGGCCCAGGCCGCCGACGCCCTGCCCGTCATCCAGCAGCAGTGGGCCGTCTGTCAGTATCAGCAGACCGGCAAGGCCAAGGAGAACTGCCTCGAGCAGTTGAGCAGTCAGGCCGATCAGGCCAGCGCCAAGGAGGCCTTTCGCACCGACCTGCTGATCTGGTCTGCCATCGTCAAGAGCACCTGGGCCGGCGCCAAGGGCGGGCTGGGAGCGCTGGGCCTGGTCAAGGAGGCCAAGGCCAAGCTGGAGATAGCCCTCAAGCAGGATCCCAAGGCGCTGGAAGGCTCCGCCTACACCAGCCTGGGCTCGCTCTACTATCAGGTGCCGGGCTGGCCGGTAGGCTTTGGCGATGACGAGAAGGCCGAGCAGCTGCTCAAGCAGGCGCTGCTCATCAACCCGACCGGCATAGATCCCAACTTCTTCTACGGCGACTTCCTGCTCGATCAGGGCCGCAAGGATGAAGCCAAAACCTATCTGGACAAGGCACTGGCGGCGCCGGACCGCCCCGGCCGCGAGCTGGCGGATCAGGGCCGTCGCATCGAGATCCGGGATCGCCTCGCCAAGCTATAAAAACAAGCCGGATCAAACAGCTATTTAAACTCTGCCCGCCCGCTTGCATACTGGTGGGCAGCGTCGTTTAAGGGGGAGTGACTATGCGGATCCTGTTGGTCGAAGATGATGTGATGCTGGGCGATGGCATGGTGGATGCCCTGCGCAGCAGTGGCTACACGGTGGATTGGCTGCAGCAGGGGCTGCCCGCCCTGTCGGTGCTCAAGAGCGAGGAGTTTGCGGCCCTTATTCTGGATCTCAACCTGCCGGATATCGACGGCATCAGCCTGCTACGCAAGCTGCGCCGGGAAGGCCAGACACTGCCCGTGCTGATCCTCACCGCCCGCGACGCCCTGGACGACCGTGTGCTGGGGCTGGATGCGGGCTCCGACGACTACATGGTCAAGCCCTTCGCCCTGCAGGAACTCAACGCCCGTCTGCGCGCCCTGGTGCGGCGCAGCAAGGGCCAGGCCCAGGCGATGCTGGAATATGGCGAGCTGCAGCTCTATCCCGAGTCTCAGCAGGTCATCTATCGGGGCGAGCCGGTCAAGCTGACCCCCCACGAATACAAGCTGTTGCAGGAACTCATCACCCAGAGCGGCCGGGTACTGAGCAAGGATCAGCTGCAACAGAGCCTCTACGGCTGGGATGAGGGCGCCGAAAGCAATGCTGTGGAGGTCCATATCCACCACCTGCGCAAAAAGTTCTACAGCGACCTCATCCGCAACATTCGCGGGGTCGGCTACATCATTCCCCAGCTTGAGCAGGCCCAACGCCGGGACGGCCGGGCATGACGAGTCCCCGCTCCATCCGCCGTTTTCTGCTCTCCGGCATACTGGCGCTGGTCAGTGCCAGCCTGGCCATCAGCGCCCTCATCGGCTATCTCGAGGCCAGCCATGAGATGGAGGAGCTGTTCGATGCCCGCCTCGCCCAGTCTTCCCGCATCACCAATCAGCTGCTCAGCCGCTATCTGGAGCAAAATGGCGAGCTGCCCGCCAACGGCACCGTCTACGAAGATTGGGAGCAACACAACCCGGATCAGTGGCAGAAGGACACCAGCCTCAATCTGAGCGGCGAAGACAGGGAGCTGACCCCCTTCGGCCACGAGTTCGAACGCAACCTCTACTTCCAGCTGCTGAACGAACAGGGCAGCATACTGCTGCGCTCCCCCAGCGCCCCCAGCCAGCCACTGGTCGAACTGGCGCCCGGCTTCAACACGGTCGAGAAAGACCAGCATCAGTGGCGCACCTTCACCCTCTACAACCGGGGCGAACATACCTGGCTGGTGGTGGCGGAGCGGGACGACGAGCGCAGCGAACTGGCCAGCAAGATGGCCACCCTGACCATGCTGCCGCTGCTCATCACCTTGCCCTTCCTGCTCGGCCTGCTGTGGTGGCTCATCTCCCGCGGCCTGGCACCGTTGCGACTGCTGGCCCAGGCCATAGGCGAACGCCACCCCGCCAACCTGAGCCCGCTCAACCTGAAGATCCGCGCCCAGGAGCTGACCCCGCTCACCAACGAGATCAACCGCCTGATGCACGCCCTGGCCGACACCATAGAGCGGGAGAAACAGTTCACCAACGAGGCGGCCCACGAGCTGCGCACCCCGCTGGCCGTGCTTCGCATCCACAGCGAAAACGCGCTGGCAGCCGAGGATGACACCAGCCGCGAGCAGTCGTTGCAAAAGATGCTGCTGGCGCTCGATCGCAGCGATCGCCTGCTGCGCCAGCTGCTGACCCAGGCCCGCATCGACAACCAGCAGGGGCTGGAGCTGACCGAGCTCAATCTGAACCTGCTGCTGCAAGGCACCCTGGCCACCCTGGCCCCCATAGCCCTGAAAAAGGATCAGCAGCTGTCGCTGGAGGGGGCGGAGCAGCTCACCGTGATGGGGCAGGCCACCCTGCTGGACCTGCTGTTCAGCAACCTCATCGACAATGCGCTGCGCTACACCCCGGCCCGGGGCGAGATAGCGGTCGAGGTGCGGCACGAAGGCAACAGAGTCAGGGTCGATATCCGCGACAACGGCCCCGGCATCCCCACCGCCGCCCTGTCACGCCTGTGCGAGCGCTTCTTTCGGGTCAATCCCCAGCAAGGAGACGGGGTCGGCCTCGGCATGGCCATCGTCTCGCGCATCGCCCAGCTGCACGGCGCGGATCTGGACATCCACAACCGGCAAGAGGGAGGACTGGAGGTGAGTGTGCTGCTGCCCGTGCCGCCGCAGCCTTCTTCATGATACCGCTTCGGCGTGCATGGAAAACGGGGGCCTGAGCCCCCGTTTCTGTTGTCTGCAGCGCCTCTGGTGCGACACCACTCAGCGGCAGCCGGGCTGCACAGTGAAGGTACGGCTCGAATCCACGGCCCCCAGATCCGCCAGCAGACGGCGACCGAGCAGCACCGGATAGATCATCTTGCTGCGATCCCGCAGGGTGAACCACTCCTCATACACCTTGTCACCCAGGCAGATGGCCATGGTGACCGTAGGCCTCTGCTCCATGCCGCCGGCGCCGCGCACCGTCACCATGTGCTCCACCGGCCGCTCCAGGGTCTGGCGCACCTGCTGGTCGGTGTTGGCATCCGTCACCTGCAGGGTAAAGCGCACCCAGGATTTGCCATCGCGCTTGAAGTGGTGCAGATCCCGTGCATCCATCGAGGAGGTGAGCGCCCCGGTATCCAGCTTCATCTTCACCGCCACGCCGCTTGGCATGATGAGCCCCTTCTCGATCCAGCCATACACGGCGGGAGCCGAGGCGGCACTGGCCGCCCCCGGCAGGGAGAGGCAGGCCAGCAGCAACAGCGGCATCATTCGCGATCCAAACATGTCAGTTCCTCGTCCAGACAGGGCCCAGGCTGGCCCGAGAGGCCCAGAATGGGGATGCAAACGGCGGCTGTCAACTGGCGAAGCGCGGCGGCAGACGGACTTGTTCCGCCCGCGTCGGAGGCGCGACATGGGCTGGTAAAAAGGCATGATTGAGGAGTGTGTTCGCGGGGAGGTTCAGGCCGAAAAGCGGTGTTGGATGACACCCGAGGCTGCGCTCAGGTTGTGACGCCAAAGGCTAACACAATGATGAGTGAATTATCAGTCTTGTTCTGGCGGGATTTTTGCCTACACTGTTGTAAACCGGAGGCCATGAAAACCGCCGGTTTTTTTGCGCCTGCCGAAAATTGACCACTGCAAAAGTGACTTTCAACAAGGCTCAATAAGGAATTCGTCATGCGTATCGAAGAAGACTTGAAGCTCGGTTTCAAGGATGTTCTGTTCCGCCCCAAGCGCTCCACTCTCAAGAGCCGTTCCCAAGTCAGCCTGACCCGTCAGTTCACCTTCAAGCACACCCAGACTCAATGGCAGGGCGTTCCCGTCATCGCCGCCAACATGGATACCGTCGGCAGCTTCGCCATGGCCAGAACCCTGGCCGGCTTCGAGATGATGACCGCAGTCCACAAGCACTACAGCCTTGCGCAGTGGCAAGCCTTCGTGAACGAGACAGACCCGGCGCTGCTGGGCCATGTGATGGTATCGACCGGCACCTCCGAAGAGGACTTCATCAAGACCCGCCAGATCCTGGCCATGTCGGCGGCCCTGCGCTTCATCTGCGTGGACGTGGCCAACGGCTACTCCCAGCACTTCGTCGAGTTCCTGCGCAAAATACGTGAAGCCTGCCCGAACCACGTCATCCTGGCCGGCAACGTGGTCACCGGCGAGATGGTGGAAGAGCTGATCCTCTCCGGCGCCGATATCGTCAAGGTTGGCATAGGTCCGGGCTCTGTCTGCACCACAAGGGTCAAGACAGGCGTCGGCTACCCCCAGCTCTCCGCCATCATAGAGTGCGCCGATGCGGCGCACGGCCTTGGTGGCCAGATCGTCGGTGACGGCGGCTGCACCTGCCCGGGTGACGTGGCCAAAGCCTTCGGCGGCGGCGCCGACTTCGTGATGCTGGGCGGCATGCTGGCAGCCCACGAGGAGTGCGGCGGCGAAGTGGTGGACGTAGATGGCACCCCCTTCATGAAGTTCTACGGCATGAGCTCATCGAGTGCCATGGACAAGCACGCCGGCGGCGTCGCCGACTATCGCGCCTCAGAAGGCAAAACCGTGCTGCTGCCCTACCGCGGCCCGGTCGAGAACACGGTGCGCGACATCCTGGGCGGCGTGCGCTCCACCTGCACCTACGTCGGTGCCAGCCAGCTCAAAGAGCTGACCAAACGCACCACCTTCATCCGGGTGCGCGAGCAAGAAAACAACGTCTACGGCAAGGAGTAAACCTGCCCCTGCCAGGGGGTGAGGGGGTCATGCCCTGCCCCTTAGAAGCCAATCCACCGGTGTGCTACCCTGCACACCGGTTTTTTTGTATCTCTTTTCCATCGGACCCCTGACATGACAACCTCTTCACCACGTAATCTGCCGCCATTCGACTGGGATATCTTCTGCTGCGTCGTGGACAACTTCGGTGACATCGGCGTCACCTGGCGGCTCGCTCGCCAGCTGGAGCAAGAGGGGCATGTCCCGACCCAGGCTAGTGGAGCAGAAGAGGGACAAGGGCTGGCCCACGGCAGTGAAGCAAGAGTCAGGCTCTGGGTGGACGATCTGGCGAGCTTCGCCCGCATCTGCCCGGGACTCGACCCCGCACAAGATGGCCAGTGGGTCGCGGGCATCTATATCCAGCACTGGCACGACGCGCTGCCGGCGGATGTGATCCCGGCAAAGGTGGTCATAGAAGCGTTCGCCTGCGAACTGCCCGCTCCCTTTATCGAGCGCATGGCCAGCCAACCCAAGCCCCCCTGCTGGATCAATCTGGAATACCTCTCGGCCGAACCCTGGGTCGAGGATTGCCACGGTCTCGCCTCGCCGCAACGTCTCGTTAACCAGAGCCTCGGCGACCTGAGCCTCAACAAATACTTCTTCTTCCCGGGCTTCACCCCCAGAACCGGCGGCCTCTTGTGCGAGCAGGGGCTCATGGCCGCGCGTGAGCAGTGGCAACAGGATGAAGCTGGCCTTGCCGCCTACTGGGCCAGCCTGGGATTGCCGCCCAAAGGGAACAATGAGCTGAGAGTCAGCCTCTTTACCTACGAGAGCGAAGCGCTTGTGAGCCTGATTGAGGGCTGGTGTCAGAGCCCAACCCCCGTCACTTTGCTATTGCCGCTGGGGCGCTCGCTCAATGACGTGCTGCGCGGCGCCGGCCTTGAGAGCGCCATCGCCAGGGCCGGGGATCTGCTGCGCGCGGGCAGTCTCACCATCAAGCTGCTGCCGATGACGGATCAGGCAGGCTACGACCGGCTGTTGTGGAGCTGCGACCTCAATCTGGTGCGCGGCGAGGACTCCTTCGTGCGGGCCCAGTGGGCCGCCCGCCCCTTCCTGTGGCACATCTACCCGCAGGATGAGCAGGCCCACATGGTCAAGCTGGACGGTTTTCTCGATCACTATCTGGCGGACTTTCCCCCGGAGGCAGCCCAATGGTTGCGGGCTTTCAACCACGCCCTCAACCAGGGGCAAGATACCAGCAAACTTTGGGCCCAATGGCCCCGATATAGCGCCATTTGGCAGCAAGATGCGCGAAGCTGGTCACAGAAGCTGCTCGAGGACGGGGATCTCGTCACGCGGTTGGTGAAATTTTTAGAAAGCCGTATATAATCTGGCAGTTTTTATCCGTCCGTTTCACGAACAGGAATTTTTTACATGAAAACCGCACAGGAAATCCGCGCTGGTAACGTAGTCATGATCGGCACCGAGCCGATGGTGGTCCAGAAGGCTGAGTTCAACAAATCCGGCCGTAACTCCGCCGTGGTCAAGATGAAACTGAAGGGTCTGCTCAACGGTAGCGCGACCGAGACCGTATTCAAGGCCGACGACAAGCTGGACGTGGTTCAGCTGGAGCGTAAAGAGTGCACCTACTCTTACTTCTCCGACCCTCTGTATGTCTTCATGGACACCGAGTACAACCAGCACGACGTCGAGAAAGACAACCTGGGTGACGTGCTGAACTACCTGGTAGACGGCATGGAAGACATCTGCGAAGTGACTTTCTACAACGAGAAAGCCATCTCCGTAGAACTGCCGACCACCATAGTGCGCGAAGTCGAGTACACAGAGCCGGCCGCCCGTGGCGACACCTCCGGCAAAGTGACCAAGCCTGCCCGTCTGAAGGGCACCACCTACGAGCTGGCCGTTGCCGCCTTCGTAGAGATCGGTGACAAGATCGAAATCGACAGCCGTACCGGCGAATTCAAGCGTCGTATCTCCTGATCGACCCCTTGAGTTGAATGCAAAAAAGCGAGCCAATGGCTCGCTTTTTTATTGATCCCCTGGCCGCACTTCAGAAAACCGGCCCCGTGCCGCTAACCCAGTTAACCGGGGAGCGCACTATGGCCAGATTATCCTTATCACTGCTGTTACTGACCCTGCTGGCAAGCGGTGCTTCGCAGGCCAGCGATGTCGCGCCCCCCGTCGCCGAGCCACAGCCCCTCGACTACTGGCAAAACAGCGACTGGCAGGGGCTGCCCAACAGCACCCAGATAGACAAGCAGACTGTGCTGTTTGCCAAGCACGACAGCGACAGCTATGTCGGGCTGGCGATCCTGCTGCCGGACTGGCAGCGCAGCGGTCAGCTGTGGCAACTGACCCGGGCCCTCGGCCAACTCGGCTTCGATACCCTGCTGCTGCTCCCCTCTCCCCAACAGGCGGAGCTGGACCCCGCCGCCGAGAAGAAACAGCAGACCATCGATGACTTTCGCAAGCAGTTTGCCGCCCGCATCATCAAGCTGGGGGATGCCAAGCTGCAAGAAGGGGGCTTCAAGCTGATACTGGCGCAGGGCACCAGCGCCGCCTGGGCCACCAACCTCATCGCCAGCGAGCAAGTGCCCGCCCCCGATGCCCTGGTGCTGCTGGATGGCTTCTTTCCCAATCAGCAGAGCAATCAGACCCTGGCCAAGCAGGTGGCCCAGGCGACCATGCCGACCCTGGATCTCTATCAGGAAGAGGGTGGCCGCTGGCCACTGCTGGCCGCTGAAGCTCGTCGCAGCGAGAGCCGCCGCAGCCACAAGCTCAACTACCGTCCCTACGCCTTGATGGAATTGGATGAAACACCTACCCGCATTCAGGGTTGGCTCACCCACCTCGGCTGGCTCTGACCTCGACCTGCCCCCAAAATGCCGCCAGCGTCACAGACAGCGCCATTGATTCACCACTGATAGCGTTCGGGCTGGCTCCCGGACGCCCATATTTGGCATCATGACGGCTCCAATGGCAGGAGGCGTCATGCAGCAGATAGTTTTTCTCGATAGCGATACCCTGGATGCGGGCATCACACTGCACCGGCCCGACTTTCCCCATCACTGGCAGAGCCATCCAAGCACGACCCCCGAGCAGGTGGTGGAGCGGCTCAGGAATGCCAGTATCGCCATCATCAACAAGGTACGCATCGGCGCCACCGAGCTGGCACAACTGCCGGATCTCAAGCTGATCGCCCTGGCGGCCACCGGCAGCGACAACGTGGATCTGGAGGCGTGCAGGGCAGCCAATGTCGGGGTATGCAATATCCGCAACTACTCGGGCCCCTCGGTGCCGGAGCACGCCATGGCGCTGATGCTTGCCCTGTCGCGCAATTTGTTCGCTTGGCGCCAATCCCTGCTGGAGGGGCGCTGGCAGCAGAGCGGCCAGTTCTGCTTCTTCGATCACCCCATCATGGATCTGCACGGCAAGCAGCTCGGCATCATAGGCAAAGGTACCCTGGGTCAGGCGCTCGGCGAACGGGCGCAGGGGATGGGCATGGCGGTGCGCTACGCCCAAAGCCAGGTGGGTGCCAGTCATGATGAGGATCGGCTGCCGCTGGACGCGCTGCTGCAAAGCTCGGATGTGGTCAGCCTGCACTGCCCGCTCACCCCCTACACCCGCCACCTGATCGGCGAACGAGAGCTGGCCCTGATGAAACCGGGCGCCCTGCTGATCAACGTGGGCCGTGGCGGCCTAGTGGATGAAGCGGCACTGCTCAAGGCGCTGGCCAACGGCCGGCTCGGTGGCGCCGGCTTCGATGTGGCGAGCGTCGAGCCGCCGCCCCCCGATCACCCGCTGATGCAGGCCCTGCAATACCCTAACTTCATCCTGACCCCGCACGTGGCCTGGGCCAGCGAGGAGTCGATGCAACGCCTCGCCGATCAGCTGATCGACAACATCAACGCCTTCGCCGAAGGACGGCGCCAGCACCGGCTGGTCTGAGTCACACCATGCAAAAAGGGGCCTGTTGGCCCCTTTTGTCTATGCTCGCCACCATGGCGCGCCAGCCAGCACGGCTGACATCAGTCATCATCATGCCATCTGTGTTTCTTGTGCTTCTTGTGTTTCTTGTGGTGCCTGTGCTCATCGTCGTCGTAGCGATCATTGTTGCTCTTGTGACCGTCTCCCGTCTTGGCACCAATGGCCGAGCCACTGGCACCGCCGATGCCGGCACCGATCAGCTGGCCCGTGCTGCCTCCCACGCTCTTGCCGATGGCCGCGCCACCCAGAGCACCGACGGCCCCCCCCAGAGCGGCTTCATTCTTGTTGCCCTTGTTGGCGGTGGCGGCGCCACCGGCCGCACCACCGACTGCCGCTCCCACCAGGGCACCGGTATCGCCCCCCAGCTCCTTGCCTATCATGGTGCCCGCCACGCCACCGGCACCGCCGCCGAGTATGGTGTTGAGGGTTTCCGAGGCCTGCACTGCGCAGCTCGCCAGCAACAGGGAGCCCAACAGGGCCAGGGCGCTCATGCCGTGTTTGTTCATCTCCATGGGGTACTCCTGTCAAACCTGATTAATTTCCCCTGCACTATACAAACAGCCGTTCACTCCGCCAGTGGCCCCCGTGGCCTGACACCTCATTCAAAAGAATCCGAGCCAGGCGCAGGTGCTCGAGATGAAAGATTAACGATTTGAAAATAAAGATAAAAATATGTAGATCAGCACAAGGTGAGCGGTACATCCCCCCGGCCCGGATTGTCGCAGCCCGCCAGGATCACGCAGGGATCAGACAGATATTGTCACCGAAGGGAGCCTGGCTCACTGCCAGTCTCCGGGGACGAAGAGAGATGCCAGCGATCCCGCCCCAGCCGCTTGCTCTGGTAGAGGCAGTCGTCGGCCCGATCGAACAGAAAGAGGGCGTCATCCGGATAGTGAGCTCCGCCCGCGCTCAGGGTGACCTCTGCCTTGAATTCCCGCCACTGCTGATTGCGTACCCGCGCCAGCAGATGGTTCAGTCGCGGCTCCAGCTCATGGCGCGCCCACGGCAGCAGGGCCGCAAACTCGTCTCCCCCGATCCGGTAGGCGCTGCCGCTGCCAAGCTCGGCCACCATCAGTTCAGCCACCCGGCAGAGCACGCCATCCCCCACGCTGTGGCCCCAGCTGTCGTTGATACATTTGAAATTGTCCACATCGAACAGCACCAGCCAGTGGGGCGTCTGATTTTCTTCCAGCTCGCTCCGGCGCTGGATAAAGGCGCGCCGATTCATGATACCGGTGAGGGGATCGTGCAGCAGCGCATCCTGCCCTTGCAGGAAGCTGGTGCGGACCTGCTCTATCTCGCTGAGGCTGTTGCGCACAAACCAGGTCTTCAGGTGACTCGAAGGCTTGGGGCAACAGGGTGCTTGCACAATGCCGGTCAGCGAACCCGAGACCAGCGCCTGCTCCTGACGGAACACCCGCACCAGAAAATTGATGCTGCAAAACCAGATGATGAAGAGGGAAAGCAGCGGCAGCACCACCATCAGCAGGGCCTCGTAAAGACTGTCACGAAACAGGGCGGGGGGCAGATAGATATTAAGGTCCCAGTCGACGTCCTCCAGCTCACGCCTCAGGTGGCTGCCATGCCAGATAACATCCAGCCCCAGCAGATGGGGCTCTGCCGTCGCGTTAGCCTTGTCATAGAGCGCCATCTTGCTGCCCACCAGCAGCCGGTCACTGCCCCGCTGGCTAAGGTAGATGGCGGCCTGGTTGCTACCCATGGCCCGCTGCAGCGCCTGCTGGATGGCGTTGAAGGACATATCCACCATCAAGAGGCCGAGCAGCTTGCCATCATCATCTTTCACCCGTTTGATCAGAGTCAGGATGCGCTCGTGGGAACTGTACTCCTGATAGGGGCCAAACCAGACCAGCTCGTCCCCTTCCATCGACAACACCTGGTACCAGGGGCGCAGGGCAGCCCTGTACTCGGCTGGCTGTACCCAGAGGGGATAACTGCTGATCCGATCGAAGCGGGAGTTGTAGAAGTAGATGTAGTGATCGTCACGCTTGATCTGATGGGCGATGGCCCAGATCGGGTTGTCGGCGGGCTCGCCACGGGCGATGGCCGCCTTGTCCAGCGATGCCTCCAGCACGGCCAGCTGACGCTGGTTGGCCAGCACAAGCTCGTGAATGAGCGCGGCCTCGATGGAGGAGATCATGTGGCCGTAACCGGCCATCGTCTTGTCTATGCTGCGCAGGTAACTGACTGCAGCCAGGGTCAGGGTGGCGACCAGCACCAGAGCGCCCAGCAGGAAGGAGCACGAGGTCAACACATAGTAGCGCCGGTTGAGCACCCACTGGATCATCAAAGCTCCCTGAAAACAGCCGATGTGCGAGGATCTTATGGTGAAAAGACCGGATTGATCATTGATTGAAATCAGCTGAATGAGGGCTAATTGACAATAAACACAAAAATGTGAGGCGGCTCATCCAGACTGCGCATATGAATATCCACAAAAAGTAAAAACAGTGACCACTGTGCGTTGACGGTTAAGCGGGAAGGCGGTGTTATAGTCTATAGCTTGAACAATCGGAGCCGGATGGCCTTCTCACTGGCCGCCGAATGCGATTATCCGTCAAACCAAGGAGATGTTATGAGCAGTCCGTTTATCGAACAGATCAAAGTACGTCGTACCATCTATGCCCTGGGCGACCAGGTCTCCCACACGCCGGAGCAGCTGACGACCCTGATCCAGGATGCCGTCAAGCACAGCCCCTCCTCTTTCAACTCCCAGAGCTCCCGCGCCGTCATACTGTTTGGCGCCCAACACCACAAGCTGTGGGACATAGTTAAAGCTGAATTGAAAAAGATAGTACCGCCAGAGGCTTACGCCCAGAGCGAAGCCAAGGTGGATGGCAGCTTCCGTGCCGGTTTCGGTACCGTGCTCTTCTTCGAAGACACGGATGTGATCAAGGATCTGCAACAGAAGTTTGCGCTGTATGCCGACAACTTCCCCATCTGGTCCGAACATGCCACCGGTATCGCCCAATTTGCGGTCTGGACCAGCCTGGCACAGGAAGGGATTGGAGCCTCCCTGCAGCACTACAACCCGTTGATCGACGAAGCGGTGCGCAAGGAGTGGAACCTGCCAGCGAGCTGGCTGCTGCGCGCCCAGATGCCCTTTGGCAGCATCAAGCAGCCAGCCGGAGAGAAGACTTTTATCGACGACACCACCCGTTTCCGCGTTTTCAAATAACCAGGCAGTCTCGTCATACCATGCCCCCGCTCGCCGGGGGCTTTTTTGTTGTCTGCTCTCCCATCAGGTCAGCAGCGTCACCTGCAACGCGCCCTCCGCCCCATCACCCACGCTCACCTGACGCCAATCCTGGATCACGGCTATGACGGCCGGATCCAGCAACCGCTTGCCACCGACCTGCACCACGGTGCAACCGGCCCGCAGGGCACTCTCTATGCCAGCCGGCGCATCCTCGAACACCAGACAGTCGGCGGGGGCAACCCCGAGCCGTGTCGCGGCCAGCAGATAGGGCTCGGGATCCGGCTTGCCCCGCATCACGTCTTCCGCCCCCACCAGCAGATCCGGCAGTGGCAGACCTGCGCTCGCCAGCCGATGGCGGGCGACCCTCTGACTGGCGGAAGTCACCAGAGCCCAACGTCCGGCGGGCACGCTGGCCAGCACGGCCCGGCATCCCATGATGGCCTCGCCGCGCCCCGTGTGATGGATCTCAAGCTCATCGAGCAGGGCCACCTCCTGCGCCATGTCGAGCTGCGGTGCCAGGGCCCGGATCACCTCCCGCGAGCGCAGGCCGTGACACATGGCCAGCACGGGCTCGGGCGCCAGCTGATGACGTCGGCACCATAGCCGCCACACGGTTTCCACCTCGCCGGTGGAGTGAACCAGGGTGCCATCCATGTCCAGCAGCAGGGCGGCAGCCCGCAGGGTGAGCCGGGTCATGACGGGGCTCCAGCCAGCACGGGCTCAACCCCAGCCAGCACACTGGCGAGGGCCAACTGCTGGGCTGCCTGCTCATAACAGGCCAGCGCCTGCTCGGCATTGCCCGCCCAGACCTGCTGGGGGGCCACCACAAATCCCTGTTGCAGCAGGCTCGCCAACAACTCCCCCGTCTCCGGCGCCGCCAGTGGCTGGGCCATCACCAGGGTTCCCTTGATCAAAAACAGATAGCGTTCGCTAGACATGACATGGCTCCTCGTTGTGCGTCAGGCGGGCAGATGGCCCGTTACGAGACCATTAGAACAAGGCGGTTAGATAATTTATAATCAATAAATCGCCACATTGGATAACCAAACGGAATGAAATTCGACTTGAGGCAACTGCAGGCGTTCGTGATGCTGGCCGAGACCGCCAACTACCGGGAGGCCGCCAGCCGGCTGTTCATCACCCAGCCGGCACTGACCAAGCAGATCCAGGGGCTGGAGCTGGCGCTCGGCAGCACGCTGTTCAACCGGGGGCGCCACGGCGCCGAACTGACCGCCATGGGGGCACAGCTGCTCACTCAGGCCAGCGCACTGGTCGAACACGGCAAGGGGTTTGAGCGCCACGCCCTGGCGCTGGCGAGCGGCATAGCCGGGCGGCTCAAGATTGGCTTCGGGCTGTCGAGTTTCGCGCTGGCCCCCTCGCTGGTCGCCCGTTTCAAGCAGCAGGTACCCGATGTGATGGTGCATCTGCAGGACATGACCTCCGCCATCCAGCACGAGCGCTTGCTGTCGGGTCAGTTGCAGCTGGGATTCATGCGTCGGCCGCACGCGCCGCAACTGCGGGAGCACAGGCTGCTGACCGACCGGTTGGTGCTGGCCGTGCCCAGCCAGATGACGGGGCAGGATCCGGCTGCGTTCGACGTGGAGTGGGCGCTGGCCCATCAACCACTGTTGCAGATGGTCGGCCACCGCTGCCCGGGCCTCAGCCAGCAGATCGCCAGCTTCCTCGGCGCCAACCGGCTGACCGGCATGGTGCAGGAGGCGGAAGATATCCAGACCCTGGTCGCCCTGGTGGCCGCCGGCATAGGCAACGCCATATTGCCCCGCAGCGTCAGCTTCATTGCGGGCCAGGATGTTACCCTCTACCCCTTGTCCGGCCCCTGGTCAGAATGGGAAATCAGCCTGGTCTGGAATCCGGCATTTGCCGATCCCATCCGCGATCGTTTCCTGCAACTGGTCATGGCGGCGCATCCCACGCCATGCTCGGCCGTGCCCGAGCGCTGAGGCGGCTTATGCGCAAAAAAAAGCCCCATCAAGGGGCGGGTAATGACGGACAGCCGACGCTGTGGCAGCGATTCTTGCCCCCCTTTTTGGCCATGTAGAGCGCCATGTCGGCCGCCGCCAGCAGCTCGTTCTCCGAGCCCGGCAGCTGCTCAGGGATCTGGGTGGCAATGCCGATGCTGGCGCTGAGTCGTGCATCCCCCGCCTCCCGGATACTCAAGGCATGGATCCCGAGGCGGATCGCCTCCCCCATCCGCAAGGCAGCCTCCTTGCCGGTATTGCCGAGAACCAGCGCAAATTCATCGCCCCCGAACCGGCTTGGCAGATCCGCTGGCCGCTGGCACAAGGCGTTGAGCAGGTGGCCCACCTGCAGCAGGAAATCATCCCCGACCTGATGGCCGAAGCGATCGTTGCACGCCTTGAAGTTGTCCAGATCCAGCATGATGAAGGAGATGGGCGTGCGCTCCCGCATGCTGCGGCGCCACTCGTTATGCAGGAAGCTGTTGAACAGACGCCGGTTGGCCAGACCGGTCAGGGGATCGTGCTGGGAGAGGTGGGTCACGTCCAGCTCCTGCAACTTGCGCTCCGTGATGTTGATGTGGGCTATGGTGTAAAACTCGACATCCACCCCCAGCACAGGAGAGACCCGCATCATGAACCAGCGCTGGATATCCGGGCTGTGGCAGGGATATTCCAGAGAGAAGTGCTCCTGCTCACCGCACAGCACGCGGCGGATCCCCTCTGCCGCCATCAGAACCAGGGGATCGACCAGGCTGTCGAACACCCTCAGATAGTTGACCCCCAGCCAGTTGTACCCTGGCGGCATGCCGTTTTGCTCGGCAAACCGGTTCCAGGCGAGATTGGTATAGTGGATCACCCCATCCCGATCAATCACGGATATCTGGTCTTCCAGCGAGTTCAGCAAGGCCGCCAGATACTGCGCCCGATCGGAAAAGTGAAACAGAGAGCCCCGAAAATCATCCACCATGACCGTCATCCTGAAATGAAAACGCCAAGCAAAAATTAGAGACAAATGAGTCATCACCAGAAGTAAAGCAGCCCTGACTCACTTCGCCAAATGCCGTCACCGACCACAGAGGAACAAGGGGATGGCCCCTTCTCCCCGACCGTGATGACCCTTCAGGATAAAGAGCCCTTGATTATCAACCTGTTAGTCGCGGCAACAATTGAGCAGTCCGGGCTCAGTGACCACACCACTGACTTTCACAAGGAATGCCATTGCCTCTCCCTCTGCCATCCATCTTGGTATTGGGGCAATTTTGCAAAAACCAGGTCGCCTCCTCGCAGGAGGTCATCTGGGAGCAGTACTGCCGACCGTCGCACTGACGGACGAAGGTGGGGCTGTATGAGCTGCCGGCCTCCTCCTGACTGAAAGAGGAGGCCGGCGGAGGTGAGACCGACTCGGCCGAGAAGCGGGAGTAGACAGAAAACAGACCCGCCAGCACCAGCAGGGGGATCAACTTGCCGCACCAGTTGCTCTTGCGGCGATAGGAGGGGCCAGGGCGGGGCCTGGACGAAACGGGTGGCTGTGCTCCCCTGGCCACCGGTCGGCGGACCGCATCCTTGCCGGGCAAGGGGGGCGCTGAGGTATCAGTCAGCGACAGCGGCCGGTCGGGAAAGAACACCTGCACGGCCCTGGGCTTGTCGTCTTTGCCCCTGCCTATCAGGTAGGAGACCCGCTCCCCCGCCTCGGGCAGCCGGCCATCGGATTGCAGCGCCGAGATGTGCACGAACAGCTCGCGCCCTTGCTGCTCGCCCCCCTGCTGCTCCGGCGTGATAAAGCCGAAGCCTCGCGCCTCGTTCCAGCTCGCGATCCGTCCCTGATAACGCATGCCCTCATCCTTGTGGCCATCCATGCTGACTCCATGTTGCCCTAAAACGGCGCCGGCTCAACAGGGGACTGGCGACAAAATGTCAAAATAGTGAGCGAAAACAGCCTTGACCGGCGGGATCACGCCAGCTGGACCACCTTGATGATCTCGGCGATGCGGCCGAGCATCCGCAGCGAGCCCTGGTGCTCGCTGGTGTCGGCGGCGGCGCAGGCATCCTCCAGTATGGTGATGGCGTAGTCCCGATCGTGGCCGTCCCGGGCCGCAGCCTGAATGGCCCAGCTGGTGCTGACCCCGCACAGATAGAGGTGACCGATGCGATTGGCCCGCAGCGCCGGCTCCAGCGCGGTGCCATAGAAGGGGCTGACCCTGGGCTTGGTCAGCACCAGATCGCCGGGTTGCACGTCGAGGTCGGGGTGAAAGTCGGTGCCACTGTCCGCCAGAGAGAGCGCACCAAACTGATTGGCCCGACCAAACATGGGAGACCCCTTGGGTTGCAGCAGGTAGCCGCCGTCAAAGCCGACCTTGATCAGGATCACCAGCCAGCCGTGGGCACGGGCATGGGCCAGCGCCTGATTCGCGTGGGTGATGGCATCCTGCTCCAACACATGGGCCGCCGAGGCGGCGATGCGCCCATCCGGATGAGCTATGTCGTTGATAAAATCGATCGCCAGCAGTGCCTTGTTCATCATCTCTGCTCCCTCGTGATGGCGCCCGGCGCCTTATACCAGCCCCAATGCGTAGCGCAGCGCCATCTCCTTGAGCGGGCCTGCCTTGTCCGCCAGATTGAGGGCCAGATTGCGGGCCAGCTTGAGCGGCCCTATCTCGTTGCTGAACACACCATAGAAGAGATCCATCCCCGACTGCATCAACAGGTTGTCAGGGCGACGGCGACGCTCGTAACGCGCCGCCAGGGCCGGCTGATGCCAGTCGGCGCCCGCCTTTTCCAGCAACCCGGCCCAGCAGGCCACATCCTTGAAGCCGAGGTTGACCCCCTGCCCCGCCAGCGGGTTGATGGTGTGGGCGGCATCGCCCAGCAGCAGCACCCGACCGGCGTGATAGTCGTTGGCGTGGCGCCGCACCAGCGGGAAACTCCCCTTGGCCGTGACGGTGAAGCCGCCGAGCCGGGCCGGAAAGTGGCGGCGCACCTCCTCCCCCAGCTTCTCGTTGCTCATGGCCGACAGGATGCGGATGCGGGCCGGGCTGTCATACCACACCAGGGAGCCGTGCCGGCCGGGCAGCGGCAGGAAGGCGCGCGGGCCGCTCGGGGTGAACTGCTGCCAGGTGATGTCTTCCTGTTCGAAGTCGGTATCGATATTGATCAGCATGCAGTGCTGACGATACTCGAAGCGCGACACGCCTATGCCCGCCAGCCGGCGCATCTGGGATTCGGCGCCATCGCAGGCCAGCACCCAGCGGGCGGCGAGTTCGGTGCCATCGTCCAGGGTCAGCACCGCCTCGTCGGCGCCCTGGCGCAGACTCGTCACCGCCGCCGGTGTGTGGGTCTGGATGGTGGGGAAATCCTCCATCCTCTTGAGCAGGGCCAGCTGCACCAGCCGGTTCTCTATGATGTAACCGAGCTGGGGCAGGCCGAGATCGGCCGCGTCGAAGCGGGTGGCAAAGCCGTCCAGCTCCCAGGTCTCCAGCCGGCGGTAGGGACAGAGCCGCATCTGCTGCAGGTGCGACCAGGCACCGGCCTGCTCCAGCAGCGCCACCGAGGCCTGGCTGATGGCGGAAACCCGCAGATCCAGCGGCTGCTGTGGGGCGAATTGCTCGGGCAATTGGGTCTCTATGACCCGAATGGAGAGGCCCTGCGCCGCCAGCAGACAGGCGGTGGCGGCGCCGACCATGCCGGCGCCGACGATGGCGATATCACACTGTTCCATAACTTGATTCCTGAAAGGAGACGCCCCGGACAAGGGTAGGCGGGGTAAAACCGAATGGGGACATGATACCGCAAGGGACCGGCAGAAACAGTGAGACAAATTGCGAATTGCCGCGCCAAATCAAGGAGAAAGGCCGAGCAAATAGCGACTGTCCAGGAGGGAGAGAGACCCATGACGGGCTGGATATTAGCTAGGCAGTATCCAGATTGCGGAGTAAAATGCCCGGTCCTTTGACCATGCCGATTTCAAAACAAGTCAAGAGAAGCAATGAGCAAGAAACTTCACATTAAAACCTGGGGTTGCCAGATGAACGAGTACGACTCGTCCAAGATGGCCGACCTGTTGGATGCCAGCAATGGCTATGAACTGACCGAGGAGCCCGAAGAGGCAGATGTCTTGCTGCTCAATACCTGCTCCATCCGCGAAAAAGCACAGGAGAAGGTGTTCCACCAGCTGGGACGCTGGAAAAAACTCAAGGCCAACAAGCCCGGTCTGGTGATCGGCGTGGGTGGCTGTGTCGCCTCTCAGGAGGGGGACAACATTCGCACTCGCGCCCCCTATGTGGATATCGTCTTCGGTCCACAGACACTGCATCGCCTGCCCGCCATGATCAAGCAGGTGCAGGAGGGGCGCGGTGCCCAGGTGGACATCGCCTTCCCCGAGATCGAAAAGTTCGACAGCATGCCGGAACCCCGTGCCGAAGGCGCCACCGCCTTCGTCTCCATCATGGAAGGCTGCTCCAAATACTGCTCCTTCTGCGTGGTGCCCTACACCCGTGGCGAGGAGGTGAGCCGGCCGATGGACGACGTGCTCTACGAGATCGCCCAGCTCGCCGAACAGGGCGTGCGCGAGGTGAACCTGCTGGGCCAGAACGTCAACGCCTACCGGGGCCCGACCTTTGATGGCAGCATCTGCTCCTTCGCCGAGCTGCTGCGACTGGTGGCCACCATCGATGGCATAGACCGCATTCGCTACACCACCAGCCATCCGATCGAGTTCACCGACGACATCATAGAGGTCTACAAGGACACGCCGGAAGTGGTCAGCTTCCTGCACCTGCCGGTGCAGAGCGGCTCCGACCGTATCCTGACCATGATGAAGCGCCCGCATACAGTGCTGGAGTACAAGTCCAAGATCCGTCGCCTGCGTGCCGCCCGTCCCGACATCACCATGAGTTCCGACTTCATCGTCGGCTTCCCGAACGAGACGGACGAGGATTTCGAGGCCACCATGAAGCTGATCGAAGAGATCAACTTCGACATGAGCTTCAGCTTCATCTACAGCCCACGCCCCGGCACACCGGCCGCAGACATGCCAGACGACGTCGACATGGAAGTGAAAAAGGCCCGCCTGGCCCGCCTGCAGCATGTCATCAACAACCAGTCGATGCAGATTGGCCGCGCCATGCTGGGCTCCACCCAGCGCATCCTGGTGGAAGGGCCCTCCCGGCTCGACCCCATGCAGCTGTGTGGCCGCACCGAGAACAACCGGGTGGTCAACTTCGAGGGGCAGCACACCCTGATAGGCGGCTTTGCCGACGTGGAGATCACCGAGGTGCGTCCCAACTCCCTGCGCGGTCGTTTTATCCGCGGTGAGGATGAGATGAATCTGCGCATCGCCACCGCGCCGCGCGAGATCCTGGCTCGTCGTCCCGACAATGTGCCCGATGCCCTCGGCGTTGCCGCCTTCACTCCCCACTAATCTCTTCGTGCCCATCCGGCCTGGCCTGATGGGCACTGCGTCAAGACGAGGATATTTTGAGCCGACACATCTCGACCCTGAACCTGCATCTGGAGCCCGCCGACAATCGGCGCCTCGCCAGCCTGTGCGGTCCCTTCGATGACAACATCAAGCAGCTGGAACGCCGCCTCGGCGTCGAGATCAGCTACCGTGACAACCACTTCCAGCTGGTTGGCAAACAGGCCCAGCTGGATGCCGCGGCCGTCATCCTCAAGCACCTCTATGTGGAAACCCAGCCCCTCAAGGGCGGCAAGGTGACCGACATAGTGCCCGACATGGTGCACCTGGCCATTCAGGAGTCGCGAGTGCTGGAGCAGGACGACGAACCGGCCGCCGGCATCCCTTATGGCAAGGAGGTAACGGTCAAGACCAAGCGCGGCCTCATCAAGCCGCGCAGCCCCAATCAGGCGCAGTACATCGCCAACATAGTCCAGCACGACATCAGCTTCGGCATAGGCCCGGCCGGTACCGGCAAGACCTATCTGGCGGTGGCCGCCGCCGTGGATGCGCTGGAGCGTCAGGAAATACGCCGCATCCTGCTGACCCGCCCGGCGGTGGAAGCGGGCGAGAAGCTCGGTTTTCTGCCCGGAGATCTCTCCCAGAAGGTCGATCCCTATCTGCGCCCGCTCTACGACGCCCTGTTCGAGATGCTGGGGTTCGAGCGGGTCGAGAAGCTGATGGAGCGCAACATCATCGAGGTGGCGCCGCTCGCCTATATGCGCGGTCGCACCCTCAATGACGCCTTCATCATCCTGGATGAGGCCCAGAACACCACCACGGAGCAGATGAAGATGTTCCTGACCCGCATCGGCTTCAACTCCAAGGCGGTGGTCACCGGCGACATCACCCAGGTGGATCTGCCGCGCAGCACCAAGTCCGGCCTGCGCCATGCGCTGGAAGTGCTGCAAGGGGTCGACGGCCTGTCGTTCAACTTCTTTGAATCCAAAGACGTGGTACGCCATCCTGTGGTGGCCCGCATCGTGCAGGCCTATGAGGCGTTCGACGCCAGACAGGCCGAGTCCATCCCTGCCAAAGCCAATAAAGAGAGTGCCCAATGAGTGTGACCCTGGATCTGCAACTGGCCTGCGCTCCGGCGGAAGATCTGCCGAGCGAAGCCAAGCTGCAAGGCTGGCTCGACGGCACCATACTCGGTTTCCAGACCGAGGCCGAAGTGACGGTGCGCATCGTCGACGAGGCGGAGAGCCGCGAGCTCAACCTCACCTATCGCGGCAAGGACAAGCCCACCAACGTGCTCTCCTTCCCGTTCGAGGCTCCACCCGGCATGGAACTGCCGCTGCTCGGCGATCTCGTCATCTGCCGCCAGGTGGTGGAACAGGAGGCCGTCGAGCAGAACAAACCGCTGGAGGCCCACTGGGCCCACATGGTTGTGCACGGCAGTCTGCATCTGCTAGGTTATGACCATATCGAGGATGAGGAAGCCGAAGAGATGGAGCAGCTGGAGCGCGACATCATGCAGGAACTCGGTTTTGCCGATCCTTATCTGAACGACGAAGAGTAAAGGACGGGAGAGTCATCGTCTTGAAACAGCTGATGGCCATCCTTATATCACCAAGACAATTTCAAATGTGTTCAAGCGAGTAACCAAGAGAAAAAATGACCGACGATCACCCTAGTACCGGCTCGCCGAAGAAAACCTGGCTCGACAAACTCAGCCAACTCTTCCAGGGCGAGCCAAAAGACCGCAACGATTTGGTGGATGTGATAGCCGATGCCGAGGAGCGCGATCTTATCGATCAGGACACCAAGGACATGATTGAAGGCGTGCTCGAAATTGCCGAGCTGCGCGTTCGCGACATCATGATCCCCCGCTCCCAGATGGTCACCATAGAGAAGTCCCAGCCGGTGGACGACATCTTGCCCGTGATCATCGAATCCGGTCACTCCCGCTTTCCGGTGATCAACGAAGACAAGGATCATGTGGAGGGCATCTTGCTCGCCAAGGATCTGCTGCCGTTCGGTTTCGGCGGCCACCATGCCAGCGAGCCGCTGCAGCTCGAGAAAATCTTGCGCCCTACGGTGATCGTGCCCGAGAGCAAGCGGGTCGACCGTCTGCTCAAGGAGTTTCGTGAAGAGCGCTACCACATGGCCATAGTGGTCGACGAGTTTGGTGGCGTCTCGGGTCTGGTGACCATTGAAGACATACTGGAGCTCATCGTCGGCGAGATCGACGACGAGTTTGACGACATCGAAGATGAGCCGGACGAGATCCGCCGCATCAGCAAGCGGGTCTTCTCGGTCAGCGCCCTCACCGAGATCGAGGATTTCAACGACTTCTTCGGCACCCAGTTCAGCGATGAAGAGGTGGATACCGTGGGCGGTCTGGTGATGCACGCCTTCAGCCACCTGCCGAAAAAGGGCGAGGAGATAGAGCTGGACGGCTACCTGTTCAAGGTGATGCACGCCGACCGGCGCCGCCTGCAGCAGCTGCAGGTGAAGATCCCCGACAACCATGTCGCGGCCCAGTCTGAAGCCCAGTAAATCCAGCGCGGCCCCCGGCCAGTCGTGAAGCATCAGCGCCCCGCTCGTCGGGGCGCTTGCCATTTGGCCACGGGGCAAGGCAACCAATCCTTTGACCCCGCACGTCATCCCCTGCCCGGCAGACCGCCCTTTATTTCCCGATCCCAGCCCGGTTGCGCCCGCCACAGCCGGGAGGCTCGCCGTTGACCACATTTACAGGTTAAGATACCGGCCAATCAACCTGTTGCAGTCCAATCCGAGCCTCTATTGCCCGTGAAATCGAAACTCCTGACAAGCCTCTGTGCCATGGCATCCGGCGCGCTCGCCGTGCTGGCCTTCTCCCCCTTCAACTACTGGCCGCTGGTGATCCCGTCCCTGCTCGGCCTCTATGCTCTGCTGGACAAGGCCAGCCCCAAACAGGCGGCCTGGCGCGGCTTTGGCTATGCCATGGGGCTGTTCCTGCCGGGGCTCTGGTGGATCCACGTCAGCATGACCATGTTTGGCGGCATACCGCTGCCGGTCGCCTTCGTGCTGCTGGCCGGCCTGTCGGCCTATCTGGCGCTCTACCCGACCCTGGCCTGCTGGGCCTTCGCCCGCTTCTTCAGCGGTCGCCACTGGAGCCGCTGGCTGCTCGCCTTCCCGGCGCTCTGGCTGGTGGCAGACTGGCTGCGCGGCTGGGTGATGACAGGCTTCCCCTGGCTCTGGTTTGGTTACAGCCAGATCGACGGGCCGCTCAAGGGGCTGGCCCCCATCCTGGGGGTGCAGGGCATCACGCTGGCGCTGCTGCTGTCGGCCTCCGCCCTCTGGCTGGTGTGGCAGAGCCGCAAGCCGGTCTGGCTGCTGCTGCCCGTCGCGCTGATCGGTGCCGCTCAGGGGCTGATGCAGCTCAACTGGGTGACCCGAGGCGAGCCGGTCAAGGTCGCCCTGGTGCAGGGCAACATAGCGCAGTCCCTCAAATGGGATCCCGAGGCGCTGGTGCCGACGGTGCACACCTATCAGGATTTGAGCCGCGAGAACCAGGATGCCGACATCATCATCTGGCCGGAATCGGCGATCCCGGCCATCGAGAAGGAGATGGGCAACTACCTGGAGAGCCTGGACAAGGCGATGAAGGTGAATGACACCGGCCTGCTGGCGGGCATCATTCATTACGATTTCGAGCAGCAGCGTTTCTTCAATACCGTGCTGGGCATGGGGGTACAGGACGCGGACGGCAAGGAGTCGTATCACTACGAGCACCCGAACCGCTACTACAAGTACCACCTGCTGCCCATCGGTGAGTTCGTGCCGTTTGAAGATCTGCTGCGCCCCATAGCGCCCTTCTTCAACCTGCCCATGTCCTCCTTCAGCCGCGGGAATGAGCAGCAACCGAACCTGATCGCCAAGGGGCTCAAGTTCGCCGCCGCCATCTGCTACGAGATCATCTTCCCGGACGAGGTGCGCCGCAACGTGCAGCCGGATACCGACTTCCTGCTGACCGTCTCCAACGATGCCTGGTTCGGCACCAGCATAGGTCCATGGCAGCATATGGAGATAGCCCGCATGCGCGCGCTGGAGCTGGCTCGCCCGCTGCTGCGCGACACCAACACCGGCATCACAATCGTCACCGAGATCGACGGCAGCATCATAGCCCAGCTCCCCCAGTTCGAGGCCGGGGTGCTGAGAGCCGAGGTGCGTCCCGCCCACGGTTCGACCCCCTACCTGCGCTTTGGCAGCTGGCCGCTGTACGGGTTGACCGCCCTGCTGCTCGGTCTGGCGCTGGCGCTGCGCCCCCGTGCCCACCCCTGGGCCCGCGAGCTCTGAACCGGCGCTCCGGTTCGTCGCTGAATGAAAGAGGCGCCCCCTGGGCGCCTCTTTTCATCTGGTTGTCTGACGGGATCAGGGCGAGAGCGGCTCGCGGTGATACTCGTGGCCGCCGCACTCGGGGCAGGTATCGAGCGGCTGCGGGTGCAGCACTGTATGGCGCCAGCCGCACTGCTCGCACACCATGACGCCGAGGCCCACCCAGTCACCCGCCTCATAGACGCCCTTGTGCTCCAGCTCGTCCGCCAGCTCACGCCACTCCACCTGAGCGCGGTCGGTCACGTCCGCCAGCCAGGACCAGGCAGTGTCCTTGAGCGCCAGCATGAAGGCGGACTCCTCCACCTCGGCGCGCCCCTCGTCATAGTTGCCCAGATCCCGCTTCACATACTCGGCGATCAGCGCCAGCTCATCCTGGGTCAGGTCGCCGGCCGCCTCCAGATAGGCCTGCACCTTGGCGATCATCCGGTTGAGGCGCTCCCCCTGGAACTCTTCAGTCTCTTGCCACTGCTTCTGCAGCTCTGCAATGAAGGCTTCGTACCCTTTTTGACGTTTGTCCATGGTCGTTACTCCTCTACTGAACCCTGATCATGCCCGGCATAAGGCCTGACGGATGCTGGCGGTTGTTGCCGCCGCTGGATATGGGTATTCTATTGCGATTTCCCAGCTGATTTATCTATTCATTTCACAGATCCGGATGTCACCAATGCAAGAGCAATACGTTCCCCAATCCATAGAACCAGCAGTGCAAAAGCACTGGGATGCCAAGAAAACCTTCAAGGCGGTGGAGAAAGTAGACAAGGAAAAGTTCTACTGCCTCTCCATGTTCCCCTATCCGTCTGGTCGTCTACACATGGGGCACGTTCGCAACTACACCATAGGTGATGTGATCTCCCGTTATCAACGCCTCAATGGCAAGAACGTGCTGCAACCCATAGGTTGGGACGCATTTGGCCTGCCGGCGGAGAACGCCGCGGTCAAAAACAACACGGCACCGGCGCCCTGGACCTACGAAAACATCGAATACATGAAGAACCAGCTGAAGATGCTGGGTCTGGGCTATGACTGGGATCGCGAGCTGGCGACCTGCAAACCGGATTACTACCGCTGGGAGCAGTGGTTCTTCACCAAGCTGTACGAGAAGGGTCTGGTCTACAAGAAGACCTCCTCCGTCAACTGGTGCCCGAACGACATGACGGTACTGGCCAACGAGCAGGTGATCGACAACTGCTGCTGGCGCTGTGACACCCCGGTGGAGCAGAAAGAGATCCCCCAGTGGTTCATCAAGATCACCGACTATGCCGAAGAGCTGTTGAACGACATCGACAATCTGGAAGGCTGGCCGGAGATGGTCAAGACCATGCAGCGCAACTGGATTGGCCGCTCCGAAGGGGTCAACATCCACTTCCAGGTCGCCGATCAGGATGGCGACCTCGAGGTCTACACCACCCGTCCCGATACCCTGATGGGTGTCACCTATGTGGGCATAGCCGCCGGTCACCCGCTGGCGCTGCAGGCTGCCGCCGGTAACCCCGAGCTTGCCGCCTTTATCGACGAGTGCAAGAACACCAAGGTGGCCGAAGCCGAACTGGCCACCATGGAGAAGAAGGGCATGGCCACCGGCCTCTATGCCATTCACCCGCTGGATGGCCGCAAGGTGCCGGTCTGGGTCGCCAACTTCGTGCTGATGAACTATGGCACAGGCGCCGTGATGGCCGTCCCGGCCCACGACCAGCGCGACCATGAGTTCGCCACCAAGTACGGTCTCGAGATCAAGCCTGTCATCAAGCAAGCTGACGGTGAAGCGCCGAACGTAATCGAGGCCGCCTACACCGACAAGGGCGTGCTGTTCGCCTCCGGCGAGTTCGACGGTCTCGAGTTCCAGGCCGCCTTCGATGCCATCGCCAGCAAGCTGGAAGCGATCGGCAAGGGCAAGCGCACAGTCAACTTCCGTCTGCGCGACTGGGGTGTCTCCCGTCAGCGTTACTGGGGTGCCCCCATCCCCATGCTGACACTGGCTGACGGCACCGTAGTGCCGACCCCGGAAGATCAGCTGCCGGTACTGCTGCCGGAAGACGTGGTGATGGACGGTATCCAGAGCCCGATCAAGGCCGATGCCGAGTGGGCCAAGACCACTTACAACGGCCAGGAAGCGTTCCGGGAAACTGATACCTTCGACACCTTCATGGAGTCCTCCTGGTACTACGCCCGCTACTGCTCCCCGGACTATGACAAGGGCATGCTGGATCCGGCTGCCGCCAACCACTGGCTGCCGGTGGATCAGTACATAGGTGGCATCGAGCACGCCTGTATGCACCTGCTCTACGCCCGCTTCTTCCACAAGCTGCTGCGTGACGCAGGGCTGGTGAACAGCGATGAGCCGTTCAAGCGCCTGCTCTGCCAGGGCATGGTGCTGGCCGACGCCTTCTACTACAAAGACGAGAAGGGCGGCAACGTCTGGGTCAGCCCGGTTGACGTCAAGGTCGAGCGTGACGACAAGGGTCGCATCACCAAGGCCATCGACAATGAAGGCCGTGAAGTCATCCACTCCGGCATGACCAAGATGTCCAAGTCCAAGAACAACGGCATCGATCCCCAGCTGATGGTTGAGCGTTACGGCGCCGATACCGTCCGTCTGTTCATGATGTTCGCCTCGCCGGCCGAGATGACCCTGGAGTGGTCCGACTCCGGCGTTGAGGGGGCCCAGCGCTTCCTGCGTCGCCTGTGGCGCATCACCTTCGAACACGTCAGTGGCGGTGCCGCCCCGGCGCTGGATGTGGCTGCCCTCAGTGCCGACCAGAAAGCCGTTCGCCGCGAACTGCACAAGACCATCGCCAAGGTGAGCGATGACGTGGGTCGTCGTCAGACCTTCAACACCGCCATCGCCGCCATCATGGAGCTGATGAACAACCTGGCCAAGCTCGGCACCGACGAGCAGGATCGCGCCCTGATGCAGGAAGCGCTGGAAGCCGTGGTGGTCATGCTCTCTCCCATCACCCCGCACATCGGCTTCGAGCTGTGGAAGATGCTGGGCAAGGGCGACGACCTGGACCACGCCGCCTGGCCGGTGGCCAACGAGGCCGCCATGGTCGAGACCGAGAAGCTGGTGGTGGTGCAGATCAACGGCAAGATGCGCGGCAAGCTGACAGTGCCGGCCGAGATAAGCCAGGCCGACGTCGAGAAACTGGCCATGGCCGATGCCTCTGTGCAGAAGTTCACCGATGGCCTGACGGTTCGCAAGGTGGTCTATGTGCCGGGCAAACTGCTCAACATAGTGGCCAACTGATGCCATATCGCGTGGCAACGCAAGCTGACTGCCTGGTTGCCAAGCGGTAACGACAAACGGATGATAACGGCGGGCCCTGCGCCCGCCGCTTTCCCCTAATGCAAAGAGGATTTCATATGGGCACCCCCCTCATTCGCTGGATGGCCATAGTGCTGATGGGCCTGCTGCTGCAGGCTTGCGGTTTTCAGATGCGAGGCACGGCCATCCCGCCCGAGTTGATGACCATGAAGGTGGTCGGTGACAACAAGAGCGACTTCTACCGACTGGTCACCACCCGCCTCAAGGCGGCTGGCGTCAAGCTCGCCGACAAGGAGGGCATACCTGTGCTGACCCTGTCCGGCGTCGGCAGCACCAGTCAGGTTGCCTCGGTTGACTCCATAGGCCAGGCCCGTGAGTACGTGCTGGGCTACAACACCCAGTTCACCGTCTCCATGCCGGGCAAACCGACCCAGGTCTTCCCCATCACCTTCAACCGCAGCTTCCTGAACAAGCCGGATGCGGCGCTGGCCTCCTCCCGCGAGCAGGAGCAGCTTGGCAAGGAGATGCAGGAGCAGGCCGCCAGCCTGGTGATCCGCCAACTGAGCCAGGTCAAGTTCTGATGCGAGTATCTTGATGAGAGTCTATCCCGAGCAGTTTGCGGATCATCTCAAGGCAGGGCTCAAGCCCTGCTATCTCGTTTTTGGTGACGAGCCTCTGCTCAAGCTGGAGGCCATCGACGCCATCCGTCAGACCGCCCGCAAGCAGGGGTTCGATGAGCGCCATACTTTCGTGGTGGAGCAGGGACTGGACTGGAATCAGGTCTACGACGCCTGTCAGGCCATGAGCCTCTTCTCCGCCCGCCAGATCATAGAGCTGGAGCTGCCGGCCAAGGTCGACAAGGATCTGGCCGCCCGCATCACTGAAATTGGCAAGCAACTGCATCCGGATCTGCTGCTGGTACTCAGCGGCGCTCGCCTCAACCAGACCCAGATGAAGGCAGCCTGGTTCGACAAGCTCAGCCAGAACGGCACCTATGTGCCGGTCAATCACCCCGAGCCCCGCTTCTTTCCGCGCTGGATGAGCGCCCGCTTCCAGCGTTTCGGCCTCAAGGCGCTGCCGGATGCCATCAACTTCATGTGCCACTCCTACGAGGGCAACCTGCTGGCCGCCAGCCAGGAGATAGAGAAGCTGACCCTGCTGGCCCCGCCCCAGCCCATCAGCGTCGCCTATCTACAAGAGACCATCATACGCCACGCCCATTTCACGCCGTTCCAGCTCATCGATACCCTGCTGGAGGGCAAGGTGAACCGGGCCCAGCGCATCCTGCTGGCCCTGCGCGCCGAGGGCACAGAGCCCGGCATGCTGGCCTGGGCCCTGTGCCGCGAGCTGGAGCAGCTCACCGAGCTGGCCCTGGCCGCCAGAGCCGGCCAGCCGCTGGTGGAGCACTTCTCCCGCCTGCGCATCTGGCAGAGCCGCCAGCAGCTGATCCAGCAGGCCCTGACCCGGCTGCCCTTCACCAAGTTGCAGCAGCTGTGGCAACTGATGGCCCGGCTTGACGACGCCCAGCGTCGCTTCGACACCGAGCAGGCCTGGCTGATGTTGCAGACCCTAGCCCTGGGTTTTCGCGATGGTACGCCGTTGCCCCTGCTGGAACCCGCCTCATGCTGAAGGCCCCCATCGACCTGCTGGCCCGAGCCACCTTAGACCCCATCCACATAGGTTCCCTTACTGCTGAGGACTGCTCATGCTGAAGCCACCCATCGGGCTGCTGGGCGGGACCTTCGACCCCATCCATATCGGCCACCTGCGCCCGGCCATAGAGGCGCGGGACGCCATAGGGCTGGCCGAAATCCGGCTGATCCCGAACCATATACCGCCCCATCGCGCCAACCCCTTCTGTTCGAGCGAGCAGCGCCTCGCCATGGTCAAGCTGGCGGCGGCGGAGAATGCGGGATTCGTGGTGGATGAGCGGGAACTGAAGCGGGACACCCCCTCCTGGACCATAGACACCCTCATCGAATTGCGGCAAGCGCTGCCGGGCACCCCGCTCTGCTTTCTGATGGGGATGGATTCCCTGCTTGGCCTGCCGAGCTGGCACCGCTGGCAAGAGCTGCTCGACTATGCCCACCTGGTGGTGAGCGTGCGGCCGGGCTGGCAACCTGACTACCCGGGGGAGGTGGCCGAGCTGCTGGCTCGCCATCACACCACGGATGCCACCGCGCTGCACCGGCGCCTTGCCGGCCATATCTGGCTGGCGAACAACCAGCCCATCAAGCTGTCGGCCACCCGGCTCAGAGCCCTGCTGGCGGCCGGGGAGGATCCCCGCTACCTGCTGCCGCCGTCGGTGGCCGATTACATTCGCCAGCAAGGCCTCTACCAGCCAAGCTGACCACAACCGGCGCCGACTATTGTCCCGGCCGGTTGCGCACTATATTGATCAACAGGGGCCTGGTTTGCCACACGGGCACAGCCCCCGTTCCACTCCCCTTCACCGGACTGGGAAACGGGAGTGACCATGATATAATCCGCCGCCCTCAGGCGTCGGAACACAGGAGAAGATCATTGCAAGGCCAAGAACTGCATGCCTTTATCGTCGACAAGATCGATGACATGAAAGGCCGCGACATCATCACCCTCGATGTGCGCGGTAAATCCAGCATCACAGACACCATGATCGTCTGTTCCGGCAACTCCAGTCGCCACGTCAGCGCCATCGCCCATCACCTGGCCAGCGAAGCTCGCCATGCCGGGCTCGATCTGCTGAGCGTGGAAGGCCAGCTCACGGGGGAATGGGTACTGGTGGACTTGGGGCAAGTCATAGTGCACGTGATGCAGGACGAATATCGCGACTTCTACCAACTGGAAAAACTCTGGGGCGCTACCGCTCAAGTGAATGCGCAATAACAGAGCACAAGTGTAACAAACGATGAAGATCCAGTTGATTGCAGTGGGCACCAAGATGCCTGCCTGGGTAGAGCGTGGCTTCGAAGAGTACCGTCGCCGTTTCCCCAAAGACATGCCGTTCGAGCTGGTCGAGATCGGCGCCGGAAAGCGCGGTAAAAATGCCGATATTCCCCGCATCCTGCAAAAGGAGGGGGAAGCCATGCTGGCCGCCGCCGGCCGTTCGCGCATAGTGACCCTGGATATTCCCGGCAAGCCCTGGACCACGGAGCAGCTCGCCGTACAACTGGAAGCCTGGAAGCTGGATGGGCGCGACGTGGCGCTGCTGGTCGGGGGCCCGGAGGGGCTGTCACCCGAGTGCAAGGCCGCCGCCGAGCAGAGCTGGTCGCTGTCGCCGCTGACCCTGCCCCACCCGCTGGTACGGGTGCTGGTGGCCGAGAGCCTCTATCGCGCCTGGAGCATTACCACCAATCATCCGTATCACAGGGAATGAACCATGCACATCTGGCGCATCACCCCCTTATATCACCCGTATCACAGGGAATAACCCATGGGGTTTTTGTCTTCTCCCTTCGTCTGTCATAAGGTAGCGGCATGCTGAAGAATCGCATCGAAATGCGCGACCACAGCGCCGAGGGTCGCCTCTTCTTCCGACGCACCCTGGTCGCCTACATCGGCATGATAGTGCTGATGCTGGTGCTGCTGGGCAATCTCTATTACCTGCAGGTCGAATCCTTCGAGACCTATCAGACCCGCTCCAACGACAACCGGATCCGGGTCGTGCCCGTGGCGCCGCCACGGGGCCTCATCTATGACGCCAACGGCGTGCTGCTGGCGGAGAACCGCCCCGTCTACAGTCTCGAAATCGTGCCGGAAGAGACCAAAGACCTGGACAAGACCGCCGACGAGCTGATCACCCTGCTGGCCCTGCCGGAAGGGACCAAGGAGAAGTTCCTGGCCGAGGTCAAACGCCAGCGCCGCTTCAAGCCGGTGGCCCTGTTCGAGAAGCTGACCGAATATCAGGTCGCGCTCTTCTCGGTCAACCAGCACAACTATCCGGGCGCCAGCATAGAGGCCTACCTCAAGCGCTACTATCCGTTTGGTGACACCCTCACCCATGCGCTGGGCTACGTGGCCAAGATCAACACCCGCGACGTGGAGCGCCTCGACAAGGAGGACAAGCTCGCCAACTATGCCGCCACCAAGGATATCGGCAAGCAGGGGGTGGAGAAGTTCTACGAGGATCAGCTGCACGGGGTGGCCGGTTATCAGGAGGTCGAGGTCAACAACCGCGGCCGCGTGGTACGGACCCTCAAGTTCCAGCCGCCGGAACCCGGCAAGGACATCTACCTCAACATCGACATTCGCCTGCAACTGAAGGCCCAGCAACTGCTGGCCGGTCGCCGGGGCGCCATCGTCATGATGGATCCCAATACCGGCGCCATCCTGGCCATGGAGTCGAGCCCGAGCTATGACCCCAACCTGTTCGTGACCGGCATTTCCAACACCAACTATTCGGCGCTGCTCAACGATCCGGCCCGCCCGCTGGTGAACCGCACCACTCAGGGCATCTATGCCCCCGCCTCCACCGTCAAGCCCATGATGGCGGTGATGGGACTCAACGAGGGGGCCATCACCCCCAACTACCGCTACTTCGGCGGCCCCAGCTTCTCCATCCCCGGCACCACCAAGAAGTTTCGCGACTGGCGCCGCTGGGGCCACGGCTGGCTCGACGTCTACCGCGCCATCGAGGTGTCGGCAGATACCTATTTCTATGATCTCGCCTATCGAGTTGGCATCGACAAGATCCACAGCTACATGACCAAGTTCGGTTTCGGTCAGTACAGCGGGGTGGATCTGTACGAGGAGACCAAGGGGGTGATGCCCTCTCGCGACTGGAAGATGGCACGCTGGCGCCAGCCCTGGTATCAGGGTGACACCATCTCCATCGGCATCGGCCAGGGCTACTGGAGCGCCACCCCGATCCAGCTGGCCAAGGCGATCAGCATACTGACCCAGAACGGTCACGACGTGACGCCGCACCTGCTCAAGAGCACGGCCTCGCTGGATGGGGTGGTCAACGCCCCCGTCAACCCTAACATGGCGCTCAAGGCCAAGAACGACGCCTATTGGCAGGTGGCCAAGGACGGCATGTGGCGCGTCATCAACGGCAATGAAGGCACAGGGCGCCGCGCCTTTGCCAACACGCCCTACAAGGCCGCGGGCAAGTCAGGTACCGCCCAGGTGGTGGGTCTGAAAGAGAACCAGGTCTACAACGCGGCCACCACCAAGGTTGAGCACAGGGATAATGCCCTGTTCGTCTCCTTCGCCCCGTTCGAGGCACCCAAGGCCGTGGTGGCCCTGGTGCTGGAGAACGCCGGGGGCGGCAGCAGCATGGCCGCGCCCGTGGCACGCCAGATGCTGGATGCCTATCTGGTGCCACCAGAGCCCCAGTTGCCCCCCGCTCCCAAGCAGCCGTCCCCATCACGCGAGGCCGTTTCCCATGAGTAATTCCGCGCAGCGACAGAGCATCTGGTACCGGCTGCATATCGACCTGCCGCTGTTTCTCGGCCTGCTGGCCCTGATGTCCCTCTCCATGGTGGTGCTCTACTCCGCCTCCGGTCAGAGCGTGGACTCCATAGTGCGCCAGCTGGTGCGTGGTGGCCTGGCCTTCGCCCTGATGATAGGCATGGCCCAGCTGCCCCCCTCCCTCTACGCGCGCTGGTCCGTGCCGCTGTTCGTGGTGGTGGTGCTGCTGCTCATTGCGGTGGACGTGTTCGGCCATATCGGCAAGGGCGCCCAGCGCTGGCTGGATCTCGGCTTTATGAAGTTCCAGCCCTCCGAGGTGATGAAGCTCTCCATGCCCATCATGGTGGCCGCCTGGCTCAGCCGCCATTCGCTGCCCCCCAAGTTCAGCCATGTGGTGATCGCGCTGGTGATGGTGCTGCTGCCCACCCTGCTGATCGCGGCCCAGCCCGATCTCGGCACCTCCATCCTGGTGGCCGCCTCCGGCTTCTTCGTCATCTTCCTGGCGGGGATCAGCTGGTGGCTGATCGGACTGGCGGTGCTGCTCATCTGCGCCTTCATGCCGGTGCTCTGGTTCTTCCTGATGCACGACTACCAGCGCCAGCGGGTACTGATGCTGCTCGACCCGGAGAAAGACCCGCTCGGTCGCGGCTATCACATCATCCAATCGAAGATTGCCATCGGCTCCGGCGGCGTCTTTGGCAAGGGCTGGCTGCAAGGCACCCAGTCCCAGCTTGAATTTCTGCCCGAGCGCCACACCGACTTCATCTTCGCGGTGTTCAGCGAGGAGTTCGGTCTGGTGGGCGTCGCCCTGCTGCTGGTGATCTATCTCTACATCATCAGCCGCTGCCTGTTTATCTCCATGCAGGCCCAGAACAGCTTCGAGCGCCTGCTCGGTGGCGCCCTGACCCTCACCTTCTTCGTCTATGTGTTCGTCAACATGGGCATGGTGAGCGGCATACTGCCTGTGGTGGGGGTGCCCCTGCCGCTGGTGAGCTACGGCGGCACCTCCATGGTGACCCTGATGGCCGGCTTCGGCATCCTGATGTCCATCCAGACCCACAGAAGGCTGCTGGCCTGATGAGAGGTGCCTGGCTGGCGCTCTCCCTGTGCTCGCTGACGGCGAGTGCAGCCCCTGTGCCCGAGCGGCTGGCGTTGCTGGCCGAGCAGCAACAGGTGCCGCTGGCCGAATTGCAGGCGGCCACGGCGCAGGCCCGGCTGCGCCAGGAGATACTCGACACCATCAGCAAGCCGTGGGAAGCCAGGCCCTGGCACAGCTACCGGCCCCTATTCGTGACCCAGGCCCGCATTCAGGATGGGGTCAACTTCTGGCAACGCCATGCCGATGCCCTGGCGCGGGCCGAGCAGCACTACCGGGTGCCCGCCTCCCTCATAGTCGCCATCATAGGCATAGAAACCTTCTACGGCCGCCAGATGGGCCGCCACTCTGTGCTCGACAGCCTCTACACCCTGGGATTTCACTACCCAGCGCGCGAGGAGTTCTTCGCCAAGGAGTTTGCCCAGCTGGTGCTGCTGGCCAAAGAGGAGAAGTGGCCACTCACCCGCCTCAAGGGCTCCTACGCGGGCGCCATGGGCATGGGGCAGTTCATGCCCTCCAGTTACCGCCACTACGCGGTCGATTTTGACGGAGATGGCAAGCGGGATCTGTTTGCCAATCCGGTGGATGCCATCGGCAGCGTCGCCAACTATTTCGCCCTGCACCAGTGGCGCTGGGGCGAGTCGGCCGTCGAGCCCGCCTTGATCGGGCTGGCGCCAGTGAGTACCCTGCTTCGGCCCGAACCCGAGCTCAGGCAGCTGTGGGCAGAGCTGGCCGCCGCCGGGATTGAACTCGCCACCCCGCTGGCACCCGACACGCCGGTGAAACTGCTGGCATTGGAACAGGCCGATGGACCGGAATACTGGGTCGCACGCCACAATTTTTATGTGATCACCCGCTATAACCGCAGCCCTCTCTATGCGATGGCGGTGCATCAACTCAGTCAAGCAATCCAGGAAGCGTATGCATTACAGCCACAAACTTCTCCCGCTCAGCCTGAGCTTGTTGCTGGCCGCCTGTAGCAGCCAGCCGGAACAGGCTCCCCTGCCGCAGGAACCTATCCAGCAGGAAAAACCCCAGGTCATCGAGATCCCGCAAGCCACGGGCGCCATTCCGCGTCCCGAGCCCCTGAGTGCCAGCGGCAACCGGGACTACTGGATAGGCAAGCAGAAGAACGAGGTGTGGCGCGACATCAAGCACTACACGGAAGAGGGCACCGCCAGCTGGCTGGCCCAGGATCTGGACGGTCAGCAGACCGCCAACGGCGACGTGCTGGACAGCAAGCTGTTCAGCGCCGCCCACCGCAACCTGCCGCTGCCAAGCTATGTGCGGGTCACCAACCTGGCCAACGGGCTGGAGACCATAGTGCGGGTCAACGATCGCGGCCCGTCCGACAGCACTCGCCTCATCGATCTCTCCTACGCCGCCGCCAAACAGCTGGACATGGTGGAGAGCGGCGAGGCGCGCGTGCGGCTGGAGCTGATCAACGACAAGCCGGATCAGATGGTCGAGATGGTGCCCATGATGACGATGCAGCCCATGCAAGCGGCGCAGAGCCCGGCGACCCCGGCCGCTCCGCAGGCTGCGGCGCAGGAGGGTTTTCTGGGTGAACCGACCGCGCTCGCCATGGCCACGCCGGCCGCCGCTGAACCGGCCCCCGTCAAGGCCCCCTCGGCCAAACCCGCCAAACCGGCACCGACCAAGGCGGCCGCCCCCGCCGGCAGCGGCGACGGCAAGATGATCCAGGTGCTGGCCAGTGGCTCCCAGCCCAGGGCCGAGGCCATGGGCAAGGTGATGACCCAGCGCTACGGCGTGCCGTATCAGGTGGTGGCCCACGGCGCCATCTTCCGGGTCCTGCTGGGGCCGGTCGCCGCCGATCAGCAGGCAAGCCTGCTGGAACAGATCCGTCAGGGGGGGCTGGAGCAAGCCTTTATCGTCCCCTGACACCAGCTGGCTCACCTCGGGTGAGCCACCGCCGGGTGCCCGTCGTCACGTCGTTTCCCGGCGTGACGACGGTTCCCGATGGATAAAAAACCAGACCAGATGGCACGTCGGACTATGACCGACGGTCGCTTCTGGTATAGTGAAGCCCGCATTTTTAACTTGGGTTACCCCCATCCAGGCTCCAGGAATTTCAAGATGTCCAAATTTGCCCGTTCAGTTATTCTGGCCTCCCTGTTAAGCGCCACCGCCCAGGCCAACCAGCCTGTACCGACCCCGAACGCAACCCCCATGGTCGTTCCCGCCGCGCCGGAGATCTCCGCCAAGGCCCATATTCTGATCGATTACTACTCGGGTCAGGTGCTGGCCGAGCAGAACGCCGAAGAGCGTCTGCCGCCCGCCAGTCTGACCAAAATGATGACCTCCTATATCATCGGCCAGGAGCTGCTGAAGGGGAACATCAAGCGCACCGACATGGTGACCATCAGCCAGAACGCCTGGTCCAAGAACTACACCGACTCCTCCAAGATGTTCATCGAGGTGGGCAAGCAGGTCTCCGTCGATGACCTCAACAAGGGCATCATCATCCAGTCCGGCAACGATGCCTGCGTCGCCATGGCCGAATTCCTGGCCGGCAGCACAGACTCCTTCGCCAGCCTGATGAACTCCTGGTCCGCCAAGCTCGGCATGAAGGACAGCCACTTCATGAACCCGCACGGTCTGGATGCGGAAGGCCACTACAGTACTGCCCACGACATGGCCCGTCTGGGTCAGGCCCTGATCCGCGATCTGCCTGAGGAGTACAAGATCTACTCCCAGAAATCCTTCGTCTTCAACGGCATCACCCAGCACAACCGCAACCGCCTGCTGTGGGATCAGTCCCTGCAGGTGGATGGCATCAAGACCGGCCACGTCAGCCAGGTCGGCTACAACCTGGTCTCCTCCGCCACCAACAACGAAGGCATGCGCCTGATCGCCGTGGTACTGGGCGCCAGCAGCGAGGGTTCCCGCGCCGCCGAGAGCAAGAAGCTGCTCACCTACGGTTTCCGTTTCTTCCAGAGCCTGACCCCGTACAAGGCCGGCACCGAGCTGGTCACCCAGAAGATCTGGATGGGCGACAAGTCTGAAGTGAAACTGGGTGTCGACAAGGATGTGTCCGTGCTGGTCACCCGTGGTCAGGGCAACAACCTGAAGGCGGATTTCCAGCTCGAGAGCGAACTGAAAGCCCCGCTGGCCAAGGGCCAACGGGTCGGCACCGTGTTCCTCAAGCAGGGCGACAAGGAGATCAAGCAGGTGCCGCTGGTCGCGCTGGAAGAGGTGCAGGAAGGCGGACTGATGAGCCGTCTGTGGGATTACCTGGTGATGCTGGTCTCCAGCTGGTTCAAGTAAGAGAGACGCACAATCCTGACCAAACAGCGGCGCCAACAGGCGCCGCTGCTGTCTTTACCCGGTCATACCAGCGAATAACCCTGCAATCTGCAGGTTCCGCCGACTGGCGATTTGTGGTAAAAAGCAGCATCTCCATGTCTTGTCGCGCGGCCCGGGCCTTGATCTCTGCCCGGGCTATGCCCATATAGACTTGTACATGACGGCCTGATGAGCCATTGGCCACCAGCCACGCAAGATTAAAGATGAAGTCATCCCGTGATGACGCCAAAAGGTGAGTAGATGAATACCAAGTTTGATGAACTGCTGGAGTTCCCCTGCAAGTTCCCGTTCAAGGTGCTCGGCATTGCCGACCCGGCCCTGCCGGATCAGGTGGTTGAAGTGCTGCAGCAACACGCCCCCGGTACTTACAGCCCGACTGTTCAGCCCAGCTCCAAGGGCAACTACCACTCGGTCCGCGTAACCGTGACAGCCCAGAGCAAAGAGCACATCGAAGCGATGTACCACGCCCTTGGCAAGATCGAGCTGGTGAAATACGTACTGTAATTTCTCTCTCGCCCCGCCAGGGGCGATTGATTTTGCGTCACCCCCGAGCGCTGACCCATGGTGCCGACTCAAGCGCCAGCCTGTGAGGAAAAGATGTCACCCCAGATCCCCGCCCAGCCACAGCTGCTCGTCAGACACCTGGGTCGCCGCCCCTACCAGCCGGTATGGGACGCCATGAAGGCCTTCACCGACAGCCGCACCAGCGACACCCCGGACGAGTTCTGGGTGGTGGAGCACGACCCCGTCTACACCCAGGGCCAGGCCGGCAAGGCCGAGCACCTGCTCGCCCCGGGCGACATCCCTGTAGTGCAGAGCGATCGCGGCGGTCAGGTGACCTATCACGGCCCCGGCCAGCTGGTGCTCTACGTGCTGGTGGATGTGCGCCGCAGCAAGCTCACGGTGCGCGAGCTGGTGACCTGCCTCGAGACCGCCATCATCAAGACCCTGGCAAAGAGCGGGATTGAGGCTTATGCCAAACCCGACGCCCCCGGCGTCTACGTGAAAAACGAGCTTGGCACCTCGTTGCAGACAGAAGCCAAGCTGGCCTCGCTGGGCCTGCGCATCCGCAAGGGCTGCTCCTTCCACGGGCTGGCACTCAATATCAACATGGACATGACCCCCTTCCTGCGCATCAATCCGTGCGGTTATGCAGGCATGGCCATGACCCAGACCAGCGCCCTGGGCGGCCCGCAGAGCGTGGCCGAGGCGCAAGCCATTCTGGTGGCCGAACTGGCCAGCCTGATTGGCTATGAGACGATCACCCATACCGAAGAGGCGGCATGAGCAAGCCCATGCTGCGTGGCCATGAGGGCACAGAGATGACCCCGACGGCTATCTACCAAACAATAACAAACACCGAGAGTGAATCATGAGCAAACCCGTTCGTATGGAGCCGGGCGTCAAGCTGCGCGATGGCGACAAGATGGCCCTGATCCCGGTGAAATTCATGCCGGATCCCGACGAGGAAGTGCTGCGCAAGCCGGACTGGATGCGGATCAAGCTGCCGCCGTCGAGCCAGAAGATCGAGCACATCAAGAGCACACTGCGCAAGAACAAGCTGCACTCAGTGTGTGAAGAGGCCTCCTGCCCCAACCTGGCCGAGTGCTTCAACCACGGCACCGCCACCTTCATGATCATGGGCGCCATCTGCACCCGTCGTTGCCCCTTCTGCGACGTGGCCCACGGCCGCCCGCTGGCGCTGGATCCCGACGAGCCGCACAAGCTGGCACTCACCATCAAGGAGATGGGGCTGAAATACGTGGTCATCACCTCGGTGGACCGCGACGATCTGCGCGACGGCGGTGCCCAGCACTTCGCTGACTGCATCAAGCAGATCCGCGAGCACAGCCCGCAGACCCGCATCGAGATCCTGACCCCGGACTTCCGCGGCCGGATGGAGCAGGCGCTGGAGGTGTTCCGCGAGACGCCCCCTGACGTGTTCAACCACAACCTGGAAACAGCCCCGCGCATGTACCGGGTCGCCCGCCCCGGCGCCGACTACAAGTGGTCCCTCGAGCTGCTGCGCCGCATCAAGGAGATGCACCCCCATGTACCGACCAAGTCCGGTGTCATGATGGGCCTTGGCGAGACCAACGAAGAGATCGTGCAGGTGCTCACAGATCTGCGCGAGCACGGCGTCAACATGCTGACTCTGGGCCAGTATCTGCAGCCGAGCCGCCACCACCTGCCGGTGAAGCGCTACGTGCCGCCCGCAGAGTTTGACGAGCTCAAAGACGTCGCCATGGGGCTGGGCTTCTCCCACGCGGCCTGCGGCCCCTTCGTCCGCTCCTCCTACCATGCGGACCTGCAAGCCAAGGGCGAAGAGGTGAAATAACCTCATCCACCCCTGGTCAAAAAAGAGCGCCCAAGGGCGCTCTTTTTTATGGGCCAGCCGCGGGCTGACGCCGTTCCGGCTCCCGACAGCAGCCAGCGTCGTTTGCGCTCACTTCGCCGCCGGGTTAACGTGAACCTCCTTTCCCTTTGAGTGATGTGCAGTATGCCAACCCCCCTCGTTCGCCTGCTCCCCATGAGCCAGGCCCACTACCCCGCCTATTGCGCCTACTTCATCGAGGATTACGCGCAGGATATCGCCAGCAATCATGGCCATGATCTCGCCACCGCCCGTCGCAAGGCCGAAGCCTCCCTGCTGCACTCCCTGCCGCAGGGGGTAGCCACCGCCGGCCACAGCCTGCTCTGCATCCTGCCCGCAAGCGAAGAGGGGTCGGTTGCGACCGCAGAAGTGCAGCCACTGGGCTATCTCTGGCACGCCATCGACCCCGATGCCAGCGCCACCTTTATCTATGACTTCTATGTCGCCCCGGCTCACCGCAGCCAGGGTATCGGCAAGGCCGCCATGGCGGTGCTGGAGGCCGAGCTCAGGGCCAGTGGCATCAGCCAGATCAAGTTGCGGGTCGCGTACGACAACCCGCGTGCCCTGGCGCTCTACCAGGAGGCGGGCTTCGCCATCACCGGCTACAACATGGCCAAGCGGCTGGACTGAGCGGTTTACCCCTCCCCTGTATCACCTAGACAGGGACGTGTCGGCACCCAGGGGCGCTGGTATTATGTGGCCGCCCCGGCCAGTTGCCGCAGCGGCACGGTTTTTCATTCCCTGTTGCCCGTTTCAGGATCATGCTCATGTCACACACCCGCGTCTTCATAGTGCACGGCTACACTGCCTCCCCCCACTCCCACTGGTTCCCCTGGCTCAAGGAGAAACTTGAAGCCCGCGACATTCAGGTCGAGGTGCTGGCCATGCCGGACCCGCACCGGCCGGAACCGGCCGCCTGGGATGCCGCCATGGACAGCCTGGTGCGGGATCACGATGAGCGCACCTTCCTGCTGGGCCACAGCCTCGGCTGCATCGCCATACTGCGTCAGCTCAGCCGCCTGCCCGCCTCCCGCCGGGTGGGCGGGATCCTGCTGGTGTCCGGTTTCGATCAGCCCCTGCACACCCTGCCGGAACTGGATCCCTTCATGCAGCCGGGCTACGACCCGGCGCACATCATGACCCTGGCTCCCCAACGCGTCGTGGTTGCCTCCCGCGACGATGCCATAGTGCCCTATCGCTACTGCCAGCACCTGAGCGAGCAGCTGGCCGCGCCGCTCTACAGCCTGGAGCAGGGTGGCCACTTCCTCGACCGGGACGGCTTCCTGACACTGCCGCTGGTCCACGACCGGCTGCTGGGGATGATAGCCCCAGCCGCATAGCAAAACGGCCACGCAAGTGGCCGTTTTCACCGATGGCGTGCCTAGAGCGACATGCCGGAGAAGGACATGAAGCCAAGCGACATCAGCCCGGCCACTATGAAGGTGATGCCGATACCGCGCAGCCCCTCGGGTACATCCGAATACTTCATCTTCTGGCGCAGGCCGGCGATGGCGACGATGGCCAGCAACCAGCCAAGCCCTGAACCCGCCCCATACACTATGGATTCGATGAAATCGTAATCCCGCTGGGCCATGAACATGACGCCACCGAAGATGGCGCAGTGCACCGTCAAGAGCGGCAGATAGATGCCCAGCGCGTGATGGAGCGCCGGGAAGTGCTTGTCGAGCACCATCTCCATCACCTGCACCAGCGCGGCCAGCACCCCTATGTAGACGATGAAATCGAGAAAGCTGAGATCAAACTCGCCGAGGAAGGTGCTCTCGGGACGCAGGATATGGCGGTAGATCAGGTTGTTGAGGGGAATGGCGATCACCATGACCACCAGCACCGTCAGGCCCAGGCCGAAGGCGGTATTGATGTTCTTGGAAACGGCCAGGAAGGTACACATGCCCAAAAAGAAGGCCAGCGCCAAGTTTTCGACAAAAATCGACTGAATAAACAGGTTTACATAATAATCCATCGGATCGGCTCACAGCTTGTGCAGATAAGGGCCCGGCTCCCGCACAGCGGGTGGGATAGCAGGGGCAACAAGGCGCGGCAACCGATCGCAGGCGTCAGCCGGCAGAGGGGTCAAACAGTCAGTCGACGGGGAAACGCCGGGATCCGGTGCGCGCTCAGCAGCAAGCCGGACGCGAGTGGCCGTGGCAGAAGCGAAATTGCAGGTGATGGCAGACCAGCAGGCGTTTGTGCAGGTAACCGAAGTAATCGGACAGTTGCCTGAGGTAGATGAGGGGCAGGAAGAACAGCAGGCCGCAGAGCAGACCCAGGATCTCGTGCTGGAACCAGGCCAGCAGCATCTGATAAAGCTCGGGGTGGCCGGCGCTCTCCAGCCGCCGCCCCTGCTCGAAGCTGAGCCGCCACTGGCCGCCCGGCGGCAGGCTGACGCTGTTGACGAACCCGGGATCGGACGGCTCGTGCAACTGCATCGCGGCGCCCTGGCCGACCGAGGCCTGACGAACGGCTGCACCGACCTCTGCCGCGGCGAAGGCGGCAAGCCACAGCAGACTGGCGATGGCGAGAGCCATCGCCCAGGTCGAGAGTCGGCCAGAGGGTGACAAGCGGGCAGTCCCTTCTTGAAAAGAGGATTCAGCGAGGCCGAATATATCACAATCCATCTTTTTATTGAATTTGAAACCCTGCAAATCAGCGTGAATTGATACTAAAAACCCTCGTTATCAATAAAGCCGGCAATTTAAAACCACCATGAGCGAAGGGAACATTCACTATGTGCCCCGAAGTGCAACCGCCCACAACAACACGGCCACCCCGAGGGATGGCCGTGACAAGACAGCTGACAAGCGGCCAACGGCTAGAGACCGGCCGCCTCCAGATGCTCCACCAGCAGCTGCACGCTGCGGTTGCCGCGCCACTCGTTGACATCGAGCCGATAGACCAGCCGCACCCGCTTCACCGAGGCGTCCGGCCAGCGCTTGAGATCGACCCCGAAGGCGATGGCATCCACCGCATGACCGGAATCCGTGGTCAGCATCATCTTGAGGTGCTTCTCCCCCACCAGCCGCTGCTGCACCAGCACGAATTCGCCGTCAAACAGCGGCTCGGGGAAGGCCTGGCCCCAGGGGCCGGAGGCGCGAATAAGCTCCGCCAGCTCAAGGCTTAGCTCATCGGGCAGCAGTTCGCCGTCGGTGAGCAGCACCCCGGTCAGCAGTTCGGGGGTCACCAGCTCGCTTATCACCGTCTCAAACGCCCGGCCAAAGGCCTCGATATTGGCCTTGGGCAGGGTCAGCCCGGCCGCCATGGCATGACCGCCAAACTTGCCCATCAGACCCGGGTGACGGGTGTCGAGCAGTTCGAGGGCATCGCGCAGGTGCACACCGGGGATGGAGCGACCCGAGCCCTTGAGCTCGGTGTCGCTGCTCTCGGCGAAGGCGATGACCGGGCGGTAGTACTTCTCCTTCACCTTGGAGGCCACCAGCCCCACCACCCCCTGATGCCACTCGTCTCTGTGCAGCACTATGCCGGAGGGCACCTCGCCGTCCCGGAAACGAATCTGCTCCAGGGTGGCGAGCGCCTCCTGCTGCATCCCCTGCTCTATCTCCTTGCGCTCTTGGTTGAGGCTGTCCATCTCGGCCGCAAGCTGGCGCGCCAGATTGAGATCGTCGCTCAGCAGACAGGCGACTCCGAGGGACATGTCATCGAGCCGGCCCACGGCGTTGAGGCGCGGCCCCAGCGCGAAGCCAAGGTCGGCGGCGGTGAGGCGGCGGCCGTCCCGGCCCGACACGTCCACCAGCGCCTGGATGCCGGGACGGCAGCGACCGGCCCGGATCCGCTGCAGCCCTTGGTGCACCAGGATGCGGTTGTTGCCATCCAGCGCCACCACGTCGGCGACCGTGCCAAGCGCCACCAGATCCAGATAATCCGCCACATTGGGGGCGCGAATGCCTTGGCGCTCGTACCAGCCCAGCTGACGCAGGTGGGTGTTGAGGGCCGCCATCAGATAGAAGGCCACCCCCACCCCGGCCAGGGACTTGGAGGGGAAGTCGCAGCCGTGCTGGTTGGGATTCACTATCGCATCGGCAGCCGGCAGCTCCTGGCCCGGCAGGTGATGATCGGTGACCAGAACCTGCATGCCGGCCGCCTTGGCCGCCGCCACCCCGGCGATGCTGGAGATGCCGTTGTCTACCGTGATGAGGAATTCGGCGCCGCGCGCCACCGCCAGCTCGACTATCTCGGGGGTGAGGCCGTAGCCGAACTCGAAGCGGTTGGGCACCAGAAAGTCGATGTGCTTGCCGCCCATGGCCCGCAGGGCCAGCACGCACAGGGCCGAGCTGGTGGCGCCGTCGCAGTCGAAATCACCGACGATCAGGATGCGCTGCTGGGCGGTGAGCGCCGCCGCCAGCAGCGGTACCGCCTGCTCCATGCCGAACAGGCGCTGGGGTGGCAGCAGCGAGCTGGCGCTGCGCTCCAGCAGGACGGGATCTTCTACGCCACGGCTGGCGAAGACTTGACGAAGCAGTGGATGCAGGGTGGCGGGCAGATGGGAATCATCAACTCGCGGACGACGACGGATTTGCAGGGGCATTGATGTGATCCAGTATCTTGAGCAGTTGTTCAGGGCTCTGATAACCCCGTACCAGATCCCCGTTTGGCAGGACCCAGCTCGGCAGCGCCTTGATCCCGAGCCACTGGCTCAGGCCGATATGATGGGCAAGGATCTCATTACAACCGGCCGCAGGCAAACGATCACTGAGACTGAGTTCACTGAACAGAGCGGGATCGCACCAGCGCGCCTGCGCCTCGGCCAGATCGGCGAAGGTACTCAGCGCTGGCAACAGCTGCACGCTCACCCCCTGCGCCTGCAGTATGGGCAGCTCATCGAGCGAGGTACGGCAGCTGCGGCAAGTCAGATCGGTAAAAAGTGTGATGCTGTGACGCTCGGGCACCGCCTTGAGCTGCATACGCCGTTCGCCGATCTGGGTCAGGGCCCGCTGCCGTTGTTGACGCTGGCCCAGCATGGTGAGGTTTTTCATATCGTGGCCCAGATCCAGCATGATGCCCTGGAGCACATAGTCCCCCTTGGCATCGGCATAGAGCGGCCCCTGACTGGTGCCCAGCATGAAGAGGCCGGGCATGGGGGTCGCATCCACCAGATAGACCTGGACCCCGAGCCGCTGCTCTATACGCTGTTTCAATAATTGGGGATCCATCCCCGCGCTGGCAGCAAAGGTGCACAGCAGCATCATTCCCAGTAGTAAATGCTTCACTCTTTTACTCACTTGGCATGAACGAATGGACTCACAAGGTAACTCAGGCCATATACTGGCCTCAACCTGTTAATTACTGATTGATTAATAGCGAGGGCTGCAAAAAAATCCCTCCCTGACAGGTTGCCAATTGGGCAGAGGCCCAGCAAGCTAACCGTGACGACAGGAAACAAGACGGTCATCCCTCTGTTTTCCTGATGCTTTATTATTCAAACCTTGGTGCGGCAGCGGCCGCACTCTGCCCATTTTTGGAGGGAAACATGAGTCTGATTCAAGAGTTCAAGGCCTTTGCAGCCAGGGGCAACGTCATCGACATGGCGGTCGGTATCATCATAGGTGCCGCCTTCGGCAAGATAGTCTCCTCCTTCGTGGGTGATGTCATCATGCCGCCAATTGGTCTGATCCTGGGGGGAGTGGACTTCAGCGATCTCGCCGTAACCCTGAAGGCCGCCGAGGGTGCCACCCCGGCCGTGGTCATCGCCTACGGCAAGTTCATCCAGACCATCATAGATTTTCTGATCATCTCCTTCGCCATCTTCATGGGGCTCAAGGCCATCAACACCCTCAAGAAGAAGCAGGAAGAGGCAGCCGCCCCCGCCGGTCCCACCAAGGATCAGGAGCTGCTGAGCGAAATCCGCGATCTGCTCAAATCCCAGCAGGGAAAATAAGCGCCAACTCCTGTCGTGTTTTTAAAAAAACCGCCCGAGGGCGGTTTTTTGTTGCGCGTCAGCGGCTCAGGCGCGGGGGTGGTGCTCCCCGTGCAGCGCCTTGAGTCGCTCGTTGGCCACATGGGTGTAGATCTGGGTGGTGGAGAGATCCGCATGACCCAGCAGCATCTGCACCACCCGCAGATCGGCGCCGTGGTTGAGCAGATGGGTGGCAAAGGCGTGGCGCAGGGTGTGGGGAGAGAGCTCGCCCTGGATCCCGGCGCGCAGGGCATAGAGCTTGATGCGATGCCAGAAGGTCTGGCGGGTCATCATGCGGGCCAGCCTGGAGGGGAACACCACGTCCGAGCTGGTGCCCCCCAGCAGCAGGGTGCGGGCCTCGCGGTAGTAACGCTCGAGCCAGTGGATAGCCTCCTCCCCCATGGGCACCAGCCGCTCCTTGTTGCCCTTGCCCACCACCCGCACCAGCCCCTGGCGCAGGCTGACATGCTCGGCGGTGAGCCCCACCAGCTCGGAGACCCGCAGCCCGGTGGCGTAGAGCAGCTCCAGCATCGCCTTGTCCCGCAGCTCCAGCGGATCGTCCACCAGCGGCGCCGCCAGCAGCGCCTCCACCTCCCCTTCACTGAGATCGGAGGGGAGCTTCTTGGGCAGCTTGGGCCCCTCCAGCAGCACGGTCGGGTCATCACTGCGCAGCTTTTCGCGGTTCAGATACTGATAAAAGCGGCGCAGGGCAGACAGAAAGCGGGCCGTGCTGCTGGCAGCGAACTGGTGATCCACCCGCCAGGCGAGGTAGTGCTGGATCTCGTCCATCCCGGCCAGCAGCAAAGAGCTGCCCTGCTCATCGAGCCAGAGGGCAAACTTTTCCAGATCGCTGCGATAGGAGCTGACAGTGTTGTCAGACAATCCCCGCTCCAGCCAGAGGGCGTCGAGGAAGGGTTCGATCAGGGGATGATTGTGCACGGCAGGCGCTGGCTTGGTCATGGTACTGGGTCTTGGGCAAACGGTGGCCCATTGTAGCGCGCCCGACGCCCGGCGACAGCGGGATCTGATGAGGCCTGCACCACGCTTGCCCCGTGAAGGGTGCCGGGCAATCTGTTAAACTGGCGCCCCTCCCTGCTGCCTCCGCGCGCGCCAGCCCCACGCGCCGCCAGGATAAAGAGCTATCTGTTTTACGGTAAGGACAGTGCGATGAAGATAGGTTTGTTTTACGGTTCCACCACCTGTTACACCGAGATGGCCGCCGAGAAGATCCGCGCCCTCATAGGCCCGGAGCTGGTCGATCTCCACAACATCAAGGATGTGCCCCTCATCCGCATGCAGGAGTACGACATCCTGATCCTCGGCATCTCCACCTGGGACTTTGGCGAACTGCAGGAAGACTGGGAATCCCGCTGGGAGGACATCAAGGATGTCCATCTGGAGGGGCGCATCATAGCCCTGTTCGGCCTGGGCGATCAGCTGGGCTATGGCGAATGGTATCAGGATGCCCTCGGCCTGCTGCACGATCAGCTGGTGCCCAAGGGGGTCAAGCTGGTGGGTTACTGGCCCAGCGAGGGGTATGAGTTCGACGCCTCCAAGGCGCTGATCGACGATGGCCGTCACTTCGTCGGCCTGGCGCTCGACGACGCCAACCAGTACGACCAGACCGAATCCCGCATCGAACAATGGGTCGACCAGATATTGAGCGAGATCCACGAGCTGCTCTGAACCAGGTGGTTTGACGATGGCCGTCATCTTGCGTCGGCCTGGCGCTCGATGACGCCAGCCAATGGGACCAGACCGACCCCGCATCGAACAGTGGGTCGACCAGATATTGAGCGAGATCCACGAGCTGCTCTGATCCAGGTGGTTTGACGATGGCCGTCATCTTGCGTCGGCCTGGTCTTCGACGACGCCAGCCAATGGGACCAGACCGACCTCGCAGCGAACAGTGGGTCGACCAGATCCTCGGCGAGATCCACGAGCTGCTCTAACCTCTCCTGCCGGCGGCCTGGATCTGGGCCGCCGGGCGCACGAATCGCACCGATTTTCTCAATCGGTATCATCGCATGACGCTATAGCGACTTTTTTGTGCTGGTCTGCAACAATGCAATCGACACCCCATAACACAATCAGAAGGGTGTCGGAAGCAAACAGGAAACAGACCAGAAAAGGATATTCTATGACCTCATTCTCCCTGTTGGCCCCCGCCATTGCCCGCGACGTGCTCGATCACGCGCTGGCGCTCGGTGCCGACTTCGCCGAGCTGTTTGTGGAGCGCAAGCGCCGCAGCCAGCTCAGCCTGCTCTCCAGCCAGATCGAAAATATCAGCGGCGGCCTCGATTTCGGCATAGGCGTGCGCCTGTGCTACGGCCACAAGGTGCTCTACGGCTACACCAACCTGGCCGATCGCAACGAGCTGCTGCGCATCGTCACCCTGCTGGCGGCCAAGGACAGACGCGACCCAGTGGTGACCGCCACCGCCTTCGACTTCAGCCGTTTCACGGACCGCAACCCGGTCACCCTGCCGCTCGGTGCCGACAAGCTGCTGGAGCAGAAGATTGCCTATCTGCACGCCATGGATGCATCGGCCCGCGCCGAGAGCGCCAAGGTAAGCCAGTTCTCGGGCAATGCCCTGGGCTGGGAGCAGGAGGTGGAGATCTTCAACAGCGAAGGGCTGCAAGTGGCCGATCGTCGCCACTACAACCGCATCATGGCCCAGACCATAGCCATGGAAGGGAGCGAGCAGAGCGTGGGCTACGAGGCCCCCGGCGCCATGATGGGCTGGGAACACGCGGCCCTCATAGACCCGCGCGAGCTGGCCCTCACCGCCACCCGCCAGGCGCTGGTGAAACTCGGCGCAGCCCCCTGCCCGAGCGGCACCCTGCCGGTCATCATGGAGAGCGGCTTTGGCGGCGTCATCTTCCACGAGGCGTGCGGCCACCTGCTGGAGACCACCTCGGTGGCCAAGAAGGCCTCGGTGTTCCACGACAAGATGGGCCAGCTCATCGCCAACCCCGTGGTCAACGCGGTGGACGAAGGCTTGCAGAGCAACGCCTGGGGCTCCATCAACGTCGATGACGAGGGCATGGCGACCCAGCACACCCAGCTCATCAAGGATGGCGTGCTGACCGGCTTCCTGGTCGATCGCATGGGGGCGCTTAGAACCGGCTATGCCCGCACCGGCTCGGGAAGACGCGAATCCTATCGCTTCGCCCCGGCGTCGCGCATGCGCAACACCTATATCGAGGCGGGCAGCCACAGCCTGGACGAGATGCTGGCGACGGTGGAACACGGCATCTATGCCAAGCGGATGGGCGGCGGATCTGTGCAGCCGGGCACAGGCGAGTTCAACTTCAACGTGCAGGAGGCCTACCTCATCGAGGGGGGCAAGATCACCCGGCCGCTCAAGTCGGCCACCCTGATCGGCACAGGGCCCCAGGTGCTCAAAGAGATCTCCATGGTGGGCCGCGATCTCGCCATCGCTGCCGGCATGTGCGGCTCTGTCTCCGGCTCGATCCCGGCATCCGTCGGCCAGCCACCACTCAAGGTCGACAATATTCTGGTCGGAGGTAACGCCTGATGAGCCAACTCGATATGAATACTCTGCTCACCCGCCTGCTGGACAAGGTCGCCGATATCAATGCCGAGGCGGACATCATAGCCAATCGGGACAAGGCTTTCTCCCTCAAGGCCGACAAGGGCGAGCTGGGTGAATACAAGGTCACCAGCAGCCAGCAGCTCGGCATCCGCCTCATCAAGGATGGCCGGGTCGGCATCGCCTACTCGGAATCCCTGGATGAGCCGGCGCTGGATGCCATGCTGCAGGATGCGCTCGATGCCAGCCGCTTCGCCAAGCTGGATGCGGATCAGCGCATCTCGGTGGCCAACAGCCGGATCACCACAGACTGCGCCGAGATAAACCAGCCCGACACCACGGCGGCGGAGGAGAAAATCGCCCTGGCCCTGCGCCTCGAGGCAGACATGCTGGCCCTGCCGGACGTGACAGGCGCGCCTTACAACAGCTTCTTCGAGGGGGAGAGCCAGCTCTGGCTCGCCAACAGCCTGGGCAGCCGCTGCCAGCACAGTGAATTCAGCGTCGGCTGCTACACCTCAGCGCTGATCGAGCGGGCTGGCCGCCAGTCCATGCATTCCCAGGGGCAGTATGGCCGTCGCTTCGACGAACTCGACAGCCAGTCCCTCATAGCGCAGATCCATGCCGTGGCCGACGGCCTGCTGCCGGGGGAAGCCGTGCCGAGTGGTCACTACAGCGCTATTTTCAGCACCAACTGCTTCGCCAGCCTGTTTGGCTGCTTCCAGGCGGCGCTGTCGGGCAAGTGGGCCCAGCAGGGGATCAACCCCTGGCGGGGCAAGCTGGGCCAGTCTGTGGCCTCCCGCTGGCTCACCCTGGAGAGCCGGGCCTATATGCCGGGCGGCATGAACATCAAGGCGTTTGACGGTGAAGGGGCCCCCACCTCGGATCTGCTGCTGATTGGCGAGGGCGAGCTCAAGACGCTGCTGCACAACAGCGCCACCGCTCACCACTTCGGCCTGGCCAGCAACGGCTCGGCAGCGCGCAGTGCCCGCGGCGCGCTGGATGTGACGGCGCGCCACCTGGTGTTTGGCACAGGCCCCCACAGCGAGGCCGAGGTCAAAACCGGCGAGTATCTGGAACTGGTCAAGCTGGACGGTCTGCACTCCGGTGCCGATGCGGTGAGCGGCGACTTCTCGTTCGGGGCATCGGGCTTCCTGTGCCGGGATGGCATTCGCATCCAGCCGGTGCGCGGCATTACGGTGGCGGGCAACTTCTATCGCCTGCTGGGCGAGCTGGAGGCGGTCGGCGATCGGCTGCACCACGACGATGGCAAGGGCTTCTACGCGCCCCTCATCCGCTTTGGTGGGCTAAATATCGCAGGCAAGTAACAGCCAATGGATGACCAGGAGCATCATGCTCCTCCATCCATCCGCTTTGGCGGGCTGAACATCGCAGGCAAGTAACAACCAATGAATGAGAAGGAGGACCAGGCTCCTCCATCCATCCGCTTTGGCGGGCTGAGCATCGCAGGCAAGTAACTGTATATCGAGGGGAAAAGACTTCACTTCCCCACCCAATAACGGCGCCATCAGGCGCCGTTTTTTTGCCTCTGGCGCCCCTCGGTGGCCACTCCTACCCTCTAAGAGCCACCGGCCGCATCGGCCGGTAACATCTGGAGATCACCAAGATGGACAATACCCTGGTCTGGGCCGACATTCCGACACGGGATCTGGATCGCGCCATGGCCTTCTACTCGGCCCTGCTCGACGTGCCGGTCACGCCGATACAGGAGGAGATACGCTTCGCCATGCTGCGCCACGATGGCAACAACGCGGCGGCCTGCCTCGGCCCCATGGATAAATACCACCAGCCGGGCGGCAATGGCCCCCTCATCTATCTCTCCCTCGGAGACAGGCTGCAAGCGGCGCAAGAGATGGTCCCAAGGCTAGGCGGACGCGTGCTCGAACCCTTGCACAGCATCGGCAGCGGCCATGGCTCCCGGGTCATCATAGAAGACACCGAAGGCAACTGGCTTGCCCTCTACGCCCCTCCCACCCCCTGAGCCAGATAAGCGCCGCGTCTGGATGTACGCGGCCTTGTCACCCGCAGCCGGCGGCCATAGCAAGGGCAACCTCTGGGTTGCCCTGTTTTTTTCAGTCAACCCGCCAGCGCCGGGCGACATGGCAAGCGCTCAAATAACGCTCAGCTCCCTTCTGATCAGGTCGATAGTGACAGTGCAAGGCAATGAAAAAGTGGTTTCCTACCAGCGTGCAAGACAATCAGGAGGTCTGCATGAAGACAATCGCAGTGGCGCTCACCCTCGCCACCATCTCCACGGCACAGGCGGTGCCGGCAACCAGTACGGGACGCATCAGCTTCAGCGGAGCCATAGTGGAAGATGCCTGCCGTATCCAGCAGCAACAGGATCAGATGCAGGTCACCTGCCTCTCGGGCCCAGCGCAAACTACAGAGACACTCAATCTGCAGCAGTTGGCGAAACAGTCGCCACTGCGTCTCGCCAGCAGCCAGGTTTCCTGTCGATGGATTGACCCGCGCCATACCATGGCGGTGATCACCATCAGCCACGAATAGCTCTCACCAAGGCCGGAAACAACAACGGCGACCACAAGGTCGCCGTTGTTCATTACCGGGTCTCCCGGGCCATCAGGCCTGCGGGTTGAGACGGGTCGGCATGCCGGTACGCTGTTCCAGCACCTGCTTGACCACATTGGAGTCGCTGTCCATGTGGGCAATGAAGCGGGTGATGGCCGGGGTCATGGGCAAGGGCACGGACGTGGTGGAGTTGAACTCCTCCTCGTTGCGCGACAGCGGCTCATGGACTTCCATGTAGCGACCGCCATCCGGCTCGACCGTGGACTTGACCGGCTGGTTGACGAACTGGACACGGGTACCGACCGGCACCTTGTCGAACAGGTACTTGATGTCGTCGGCACGCAGACGCACGCAACCACTGCTCACCCGCAGACCTATGCCGAAGGTGGCGTTGGTGCCGTGGATGGCATACAGGTTGCCGATGTAGAGAGCGTGCAGACCCATGGGGTTGTCCGGACCGGCCGGCCAAACCGCAGGCAGTGTCTTGCCCTGGGCGGCGTAGCGGCGACGGATGTTCTCGGTCGGGGTCCAGGTCGGGTTGGCACGCTTGCGCTCCACCTTGGTGATCCAGTTTTCCGGGGTATTCACACCCAGCTGGCCTATGCCGATGGGCAGCACTTCCACCACGTTCTTGCCCTTGGGGTAGTAGTAGAGGCGCATCTCGGCCACGTTGATGACGATCCCTTCACGGGGCGCATTCGGCAGGATCAGCTGATGGGGGATGACCAGCTTGCTGCCCGGTGTCGGCAGATAGGGGTCGACGCCCGGGTTGGCTTCCATGATGTTGGTCAGGCCCAACTGGAAGTCGGAGGCGATCTGCTCCAGCGGACGGTTGTCCGCAGGCACCACGTATTCCTGGTTCTCACCGATCAGGCGGCTGTTGGCCGCGGGCAGTGTGTATTCAACGGCGGCGGCCTGATGGCTGACCAGCGTCAGAGTACATAAAAGGGCCGAAGCGGCAGTGCGAAGGGGATTCATAAAATTCCTGTGTGGTTTCCTGTACCAAGTTGGCCGGGGGCCGTGTCATCCTCGGTCTGGCCTGTGACGAGTCACCCTGCGCCCGAGGTCAATAACCGAGCGCGCATTCTTTCCTGAGTCGGCCAAAAATTCAACGTCGGGATAGCTCTTTTTGCATGAAAAAGTGCATCCATCGCCGCCGGCGCCTGCTCTTTAACTGGCAAGCAGGCTAACAACCGCAAACTGAGCAGAAGCTGAACAAAAAGGGAGGCCAGATCGGCCTCCCTCTGTTAGCGGGTGCTGGCGAGCAGGGTCGTCACCGCCCCGGCGATGGCAGCCCTGGCATCCAGCCTTCCCATCTCGTCGGCCAGCAGGCGCGCCCGTGCCCGATAGCGCTGCTCGCGTACCAGCTTGCGCACCGCAGCGGCTACGGCCGCTGCCGTCGGCTCGTTGCTGTGCAGATTGATGCCAACGCCACTCCACGCCACCCGGGTGGCCACCTCGGCCTTGTCCTCCCCCGTGCCCGCCACCACCAGCGGCACCCCGTGGGCCAGTGCGGCCTGTACAGAACCATAGCCGCCGTTGGTCACCAGCACGGCGGCCCGGGGCAGCGCCAGCTCGAACGGCACATGCTCGGTGACGATGGCATTGGCGGGGATGCATGGACCCAGCAGCGCCGGATCCCGCCCGCCCGTGGTCAGCAGCAGTTGCAGCTCGTCACCCGCCAGCCCCTGCATGGCCGGGATCAGCAGCTGCCCCAGATCCACGTTGGCCAGGGTGCCCTGGCTGACGATGACCAGCGGCCGTTCATCCAGTTGCTCCCACCAGGGCGGCGGCACCAGCTCAATCCGGGGTGGCAGCAGGGGGCCGATATAACGGATCACCCCTTCCAGCTCGGGCCGCTCGTATTCAAAGCCGGCGCAGGAGAGTTGCAGGAAGGCATCCGGCGCCGCCATCATCACATCGGTGAAGGGGGCCGCCAGCGGCGGTGCCCCCGCCTCTGCCAGCGCGGCATCGAAGCACTGCTGAACCTCCCTTTGCAGTCGCCGGGTCTGTTCATCCAGCCAGGGCAGATCGCCAAGGGAGCGGCGCAGCTCGGGAGGAATACGCGGGCCGTAGAAGATGGCATCCGGGCTCGAGAAAGATACGGGGTTCACCCCCAGCATCAGTATGGGAAGGCGCCGGCTGCGCGCCTGCTGTAACAGCGGCAGCACACCGTAGAAGCCGTTCTCCACCAGCAGCAGATCCACCCCCTCTTCCGCGATCAGCGCCCGCAAGCGGCGGTCGTGCTGCGGGATGGGCGCGGCGAAGAAACGCCTGAGCGCCAGCGCCATCTGGGCGGTACCGCTCAGGCTGGCCCGCTCGGGGAAGTGCTGCTCCAGCGCCCGGTAGTCAAAATCCAGCTCGGGGGAGAAGGGCACAAACTCGGCGCCGCTCTGGCGGATGCGCTGCTCGAACAGGGCGCCGCACAACATCAGCACCCTGTGCCCCTCCCCCACCAGCAGGCGGACCGCCGCCAGCATGGGATTGACGTGGCCTGGGGTGGCGGTGGCCGCCAGCAAAATGGTCGCCATCACGCCGCTCCTTGCGGCGCCAGCGCCGGGTTGAGGCAGAGCGGGCTGGCCTGGATATGGACCCGCTGGATGTGGCGCGCCGAGCGGGCTGTGAAGCCTTCGCGGCCGTGCAGCAGGCCGAGGTTGTCGGCGATCACCACGTCTCCCGGCTGCCACTGGTGGGCATAGAAGTAGCGCGGATCGTAGAGTCGCTCGTGCAGATCCTGCAGGAAGGCGGCCTGCTCATCGGGCGGGATCCCCTCAATCTGCAGCGCATGCTGATTGAGGAAGCGCACCCCCTCGCGCGGCGGCTCGTTGTAGCGCATGACGGTCTCGCCGCTCACCGGGTGGGGCACCAGCAGGGGTGAGCTCACTTGGCCGCCGTAGTGCACCACCTGCTTGATGCGATAGGTGATCCGCACCCGCTCCCAGCGGGCCAGCCGCTCGCCATCGAGATCCACCAGCAACTGGCGGGTATTGATGAAGGTGGTGCGCCCCCCCTCGTCGGCAGCCGGGGCGTGCACGCAGTGAAACAGCTGGAATTCGGGCAGGGTCGGCTTGTACATGCCATCCCAGTGCAGCGGTACATAGCTGGAATCGAAGATGTGGTCGGTGGCGTTCTCGTGCTCCTTCACGTCCAGCACGGCACCGAACGGCCACATCATGATCTCACCCCACGCCTCGCCGTAGCGGGTCAACCGCTCGGGGTCGGTGAAGCCGGACTCGAATCCGCGCAGGATCAGCACGCCGTGGCGACGGGCCAGTTCACGCAGCGATTCGACCGGCAGGGCCTGTACAGCCTGCCCCTCCCGGGCCGGTTCGATCAGCAGGCCGAAGGGGGCCTGGGGGTGAATGCGGCAGTGCTCGCCGCCAAGGGGAATGATGGATGCTGTCATGGTGAACTCCTCAGGCGGCGGCCTGCTTGCTGTGGATCAGGTAGTGACTGGGACGGCCGTGGATGTGGACCAGTTCGTGCTCCAGAGCCAACACGTCGCGCCGCTTCATCAGCACGAACTGGCCATCCAGATTGGCCGCCACCCCGTGCCAGGGGGTGAGCCAGTCATCCCGGGTCGGCAGCATGTGAATGCCCATCTTCAGGCTGTGGCTGGCCTGGGGGTGGATGGAGAGGCGGATCGCCTCGGGGAAGCGCTCAGCCAGCAGCTTGCCCCAGGCGCGGCTGCGCTGGATCACGGCATGGGTGCGCGACTTGGCATCCCGCTGCAGCGCCGTGTTGGAGAGTGGCGTGTCCGGCAGCTGGCTGTCTTCATAGAGGAAGCGGGTCATGGCGCGATAGAGACGAACCCCCTCCTCCGTGGTCTTCACCTCTTCACTGATCTGCGCCAGCGGCTCGGCATAGCGCTCGACCAGCTGTTCACGCAGGGTGTCGAAGTCGCGGCTGGCGCAGAACTCGGCCATGCCCGCCACCATCCCCAGGTGGAAGACCCCGAGGTGGGTCGCCCCCAGCTCCAGGATCAGCTGCTCGATATGGGCCTGATAGGCGTCGATGGCCGGATCCGGCACCCGGATGAGGTCACCGAACACGTGACCATCCGAGCAGATGAGGATCCGCATGCCGGGCCTGTAGTGCAGCTGGATGCGCTGGCAGAGATGATTGAGAAAGCTGAGGGAGAGGCGCTCCGCCATGTCCGGCAGGGTGCCCAGCACCTTGTTCGGGTTCGGTGACTTGGTGGGGAAGGCGGGCAAGACGCAGGTGATGGTCTCGCCCCGCTCGATGAAGGCCTGCAGCCGGGGGATCTGGATGGCGGCCACCTCCTGCTCTTCGCTGTGCCGATCCAGGATGGGATCGGGAAAGCGACGACGATAGGGCAACAACTCGGCAAATATCTCACGGGCAATTTGATGGGAAGATAAACCACTCATTATTCCGGCTCCTTTGGCAGGATTAAAATCAATAAAGATGACTCTTTATCAATGCGTCCAGTCTCTGTCGTTATTATTGACGTATCCGTTTGCTACCCAAACGAATCGAGAGGGGACAGTAGCCGAGATGAAGTCAGGCTATCAATTCGCCATTAATGTAAAGAGATTCAACCCAGCGCTAATAATCTATTTCGCATAAGTTAACTAACTCTATGCATATGAATAAAAACAGATTTAATGAATAATTTGGCGTATTAAAAAACACCGATCAGGAAAGTTCCCCACCGGCTTTATTATTCAGTCACAATTTGACTCGTGGATTATTTAGCTCAACTTAATAGTGATATTTCTTCATGCTGGCAATGCTGACCATTTCGCTTTAAATATCGTAAATAATTATCCAGCTGCATATTAAGCGGACGAACAAAAGCTGGCTCTGGCAATCAAGACGGGGAGTGGCGGGCAGGATGATTCATCCCTGACCCGCAGCGGCATCGCCATGGTTTTTCATGGTGACGGCCCTGGGCGGAGCCGCCCAAACAGGTTCAAGGCTGGGCCAGGTCGGCCGCCAGATAGTCCAGGGCCGCCTGCCAGCCCATTTGGTAGCCCTGCTCCAACCGCCCCTTGTCTGTGGTCATGCGGCCGACCCGAAAACCCGCCGGCGGCACTATGACCCGGATGCGGCAATCGGCCGGTGGCTGGCGGATGAAATCGATGGCGTCGTTGTAGCTTTGATGACGCGAAAGGCTGGCGCGAGCCAGGGCCGGGGTCTCGCGCAGCAGATAACGGTGCAGGGCCGGCAGACGTGGCGCCCGCTTGCGATAACCCAGCGGCCGGGAGAGCACCACTGTGATGTCGCGCGCCCCCTGTTCGTAGGCATGACGCACCGGAATGGAATCGGCCACCCCGCCATCCGTCATGGCTTCCCCGCCGATGCGCACGAAGTCGCGATAGACCAGGGGCACAGAACAGGAGGCCTTGATCTGCTGCTCCAGCTCGGCCGCATTCCCCTTGAGGTAGGCGGCCTGACCATCCGAGACCCGGGTGGCCACCACGGTCAGCGGCACCGGATTGGCGGCGAAGCGGGCCAGATCGAGTCGGCACTCACGGATAGTGATCGCCCACAGCCAGTCGAGATCGAGCCAGTGGCCGCCGCGCACGAACCTGGCCAGACTGATGAACTCGGGGCGGCAGGAGTAGTCAGTGATGACGCTGTGGTTGCGCCCCCGCTGGCCGGCCAGAAAGGCCGCCAGATTGACCGCCCCCGCCGAGACCCCGATACAGTGATCGAACGCCGTCCTGCCCTGTGCCAGAAAGGCATCCAGCACACCGGCGGCAAAAATGCCGCGCATGGCGCCCCCCTCGACCACCAGGGCCGTTTGTCGCCGACTCATCTCGCCTCCCCTCATTGCTCTGTGAATGGACTCACACTTTGGCTCATCCGGCGCCCGGCCCGGAGCCGGTATCCCTATAATGGGCGCGCCTCAACGCTCGTACCAACGAGATATAACTTATTGATGCTACGGAATATTACAATGAAAAATATCAGCAAGTCCCTACTCGCCGCTGCCATTTCCCCTAGAGGATTGATGGCAGGCTGTAACAGCCAAAACGACTCCGAGACCCCGACCCCCATGGTTCGCTTCGCAACGTTCAACCTCTCCTTCGATCGCACCGCCGCCGGCATGCTGAGCGGGGAACTGGCCCTGACCCGCGCCGAGCAGGACACCCTGCTGGCCCGCCTCGCCGACAGCACCTTGAGCGGCGCAGAGAAGACCAAGGCCCTGGACGTGCAGCAGATCCGCAATATCGCCGAGATAGTGCAGCGCACCCGGCCGGATGTCTTCCTGCTCAACGAGTTCGACAACGACGGCAAGGGCGCCGGCACCGCCGACCTCAAAGCCTTCAACGACAACTACCTGGCCCACGCCCAGCACAGCGAGGTGACCGCCATCAGCTACCCGGTGCTGCAAAACTTCGCCACCAACACAGGCCTGATGAGCGGCCATGACCTCAACCTGGACGGCAAGGTCAACAATGGGCCGGACGACGCCTGGGGCTTTGGCAACTACCACGGCCAGTACGCCTTTGCCGTCATGTCCCAGTACCCCATCGATACCAAGCAGATCCGCACCTTCCAAAAATTCAAGTGGAAGGACATGCCGGGCGAAGCGAACCCCGTCATCGACGACTGCAACAATGCCAAGGCCCCGATCCCGGCCGGCCGCCAGTGTGGCGATGCCTGGTATGACGACGCCGCCTGGCAGGCCTTCCCGCTCTCGTCAAAGAACCACGCAGACGTGCCGGTGCGCATCAAGCGCGGCAACAAGGAGGAGGTGATCCACTTCCTCGTCTCTCATCCGACCCCGCCCATCTTCGGCAACGCGGCGCGCCACAACGTCAAGCACAACCGCGCCGAAGTCGCCTTCTGGCAGGACTACGTGGAGACCGCCAGCTACATGGTGGATGACGCAGGCAAGGCCGGTGGCCTGGCCGAGGGCGCCAAGTTCGTCATCGCCGGCGATCTCAACGCCGATCCCCAGATCGGCGATGGGGATCTCACCGCCATCCAGGATCTGCACAACCATGTGCTGGTCAATCAGGCGGTCACCAACGGCGCCATCATACCGGTCAGTCAAGGCGGCCCCGAGTGCCTCGCCAGCCAGCCGGATCAGTGCAAGCGCAACAACAAGCGCCCCACCCCGGAGCGCATCACCAGCAGCAGCGGCCTGCAGCTCGATCATGTGCTGCCCTCCGCCAACCTGAACGTGGTCGCCTCCGGCGTGTTCTGGCCGGCCAGCTTCGAGCCGGGCTATCACCTGGTGTACGACGCCAAGCTCGGCATCGCCAAGGGAGTCAGCTCGGATCACCGCCTGGTGTGGGTCGACTTCAAACTGTGACAGTGACGCAGAGCAGATAAGCAACGGGGCCCGCAGGCCCCGTTTTCATTGGATCGTCATACCAGCTTCTCCACCCGGGCCGGCAGCCCCTGGCGGGCCGACGAGCCAATGGCCCAGTCCACCAGGGGGTAGCGGCCATGGCGGCTGGGATCCAGCACCGCCAGATCGTTGAGATTGACCCCGGCTCCGCGCAGCGGATTGGCGACCACTTTCTGGCCGTCTATCCAGTGTTCCCGCGCCCCCAGCTCCTTGTGGCCGAAACCGTGCTCGATGGCGATGGCATCGGCCTGCACCCCGGCCACGCACTCGGCCACCCCGATCACGCTGCCATCCGGGGTGCTGACCCGCACCCTGTCCCCACTCTCTATTCCCAGCTGCGCCGCCGTCTGCGCATTGAGCCGCACCCGGTTGCTGGGGTTCACCTGGCGCAGGCGATCCGAGCCGATGCTCATGGAGCTCATGGTGTGGGATTTGTAACTGGTGAGCAGCAGCGGCCACTGGGCCGGCTTGAACGCCTCATTGAGCGGCGTGCCGTCCGCCAACTGGGGGCGGAAGAAACGCGGGGTGCCACTCAAGTATTGCCCGCTCTGGCTGTGACGGCGGCTGCCCACCTCGGGGTTCCACACCATCAGCGGCTTGGGCCAGCGCTTGCTCGGCTGACCCGCGTCGTCGCGCCCCTTGGCCGCCGGCTCGAAGCGCCCGCCACGGGCGAAGAGATAGGCGGCGCGGCCCGCCTCCTCCGCGCTCAGGGTGGCATTCAACACCGGCAGGATCCGTTCCACCCCGGACCAGGCGAGATCCTCGGCCCCTATGGGGGGCACCGGCTCACCCAGATAGGCGACGTTGGCCGCCCCATAGAGGGAGAAATCTGCCGCCCGATTGAGGGCATGCAGGCTGCCATCGGCCCCCTTGACCGCCCCCTCGCCAAAGCCCGGCAGCCCCAGGCGTTTCGCCACAGCGATAAAGAAGGACTCCATGCAGACGGGGTCCCCCGAGGCCGTCTTGGCGACGCGAGGCTCCACCACCGGCCAACGGCCGGTGGAGACCTTGGTCATGACCCCGTGCCAGGCGGTGGCCCAGCCCCAGGACTCGTAGGTCAGGGTGTCAGGCACTAGGTAGTCCGACAGCGCCGAGGATTCGTTGATTAAGCTGTCGATGCTGACAAAGAGCGGCAGCACCTTGGGGTCCTTGAGCTGCGGGCCTATGGCCTTGGCGAGCCCCGCCTGACCGTAGAGGGGGTTGCCCATGTGGTTGATCCAGGCCTTGGCGCGGTAGGGATAGCCGCTCACCGCCGCGGTCAGGTGCTCGCCAAGCAGGGGCCCCGAGATGGGGAACCAGGGCTCGTGGGCCGGATAGGGGTTCTGCCCCGCCTCTTTCTTGCGGCGATATTCCGAGGTCTTCTCGTAGGGGAACTTGGAGCGGGAGAGGAAGACCCCGGCGGTTTTGACCATACCCGGGAAGCTCGCCAGATCGTAGCGCGGCCCGGCGCCGAAGGGATCGAACTTGCCGCCGCTCGCCACGGCGCCGCCCCGGGCGTTGAGGTTACCTATCATGGCGTTGAGCATCATGATGGCCCAGGCCGTGTAGAAACCGTTGGCGCTCATGGTGCCGCCGTGGGTGATCACCGCCGCCCGGGTGCCGTGGCTGGTGAACTCCCGCGCCAGCTCGACGATGTCGTTCACCGGCACGGCGCACTCGGTGCTGTATTGCTCGAGGGTATGCTCCCGGCTCGCCTCGGCCAGCAGCTGGAAGCTGCTCTTGACCATAAGCTCCCCTTTTGGGCCCTGAATGAGGCGATCCACCCGGAGGCTGGCTCGCTCGCACTGGCCGGCGGGCAGCAGGGCGTCGCTGTCCTCTTCGACCACCAGCACGGCGTCCCCTTCCCCATGGGCCTCGCCCTCAAAGGGCAGCCCCAGATCGCTGGCGTGCAGCATCTGACCGAAGCGCGGGTGGGATTCATCGCTGATAACCAGATGGCTGGCGTTGCAAAAGCCGCGATAGCCGGCCCGCTCGGCGGCCTCGGCATTGGGGGCCGCCAGGAAGGGCTCGGCGTAGCGCTCGTTGTCGATGATCCAGCGCAGCATGGCCATGGCCAGCGCCGAGTCGGTGGCGGGCCGGATGGGCAACCAGCGGTTGGCGGGGGCGGAGGGCAGGTTCACCGTGTTCGGCAGGCTGGGGGCCACCACCACGTAGGAGAACGGCTTGCCCTCCCGCGCCCGCCCCGCCGCCAGCTGGCGGGACTGGCGCTTGAAGGGGTTGCCGGACTGCTGGGGGGAGGTGCCCATGAACAGCAGGAAGTCGCTCTCGTCCCAGTCGGGCTTGAGGTGGGCGTTCTTCTCCAGATCGTCCAGCAGGGCGCCGGCACCCACCCTGAACGACAGGCCGCAATAGGCGCCGTGGTTGGCGAAATTGCGGGTGCCGAAGCTGTTGAAGGTGAAGCGCTTGATGAAGGCATCTCGCCCCTCGTCCGAGGCGTTGCTCACCAGCAGCTGGTTGGCCCTGGGGCCGTATTCCGGGTTGGCGGGATCGAGCGGCTCGGCCAGGTTGCGGATGGCCCTCAGCCCTTCAACCTGGCCCTCCCCGAACAGATCGCCCCCCTCCACCACCTCCTCGATGAGCTGCTCGAAGGGGATGCTCTGCCAGCGGCCGCTGCCGCGGGGGCCCAGCCGCTTGAGGCAGCGGGTGACCCGGTGGGGGCTGTCGAGCTGCTCCAGCATGGCGTTGCCCCGGGCGCAGGCGGTGGAGCGTCCCTCCAGCCCCCCTTCCTGATAGCCGCTGGTAGCGATCAGCGCCTGCTTGACCGGGGTCTTGAAATCGATGTGATGGCGGGCGGAGAGCGGGTGATAGGGGTTGCCGAGGATACGCACTATCTTGTCGTTCTCATTGTCGATGCGGGCCCGCACCCCGCACAGGGTCCAGCAGCCGAGGCACATGGTGTTGGCGAGGCGCTGGTCCGGGTTGGGGTGAAGCTCCCCCTGCCCGTCGACCCTGTACTCCACCGCCAGGGAGTTGCCGTGGATGGGATCCCGGGTCGGCTTGCCCGAGCTGCCGGTGGCCACTCCGCTCGCCACCTGCTTGAGGGTGTCGCTGTAACCGGCCACGAAGAGCCCCGTGCCCCCGGCAATGGCGGCCCCTTTGAGAAACTTGCGCTTGCTGTGATCCATCAGAGTGCCTCGCGAGCGGAATGGGTGGTGGCTGCCTGGGTGGCAGATGAGTGTGTGACGGATGGCAGAGCCGGGGCGCGCACCAGCTCTGAGAGCTCCACCAGCAAGGCCAGCAGCAGGCCGAAGGTGCCGAGAATGCCGAGCACACCGGCCGGGCCCCAGGCGATTTCATAGAGATAGACGCCGGCCCCGTATTTCGGGACCAGCTGCCCCTGGATAAGCACCAGCCAGCGCAGGCCCCACACCAGGTGCAGTGCCAGCAGCCCCAGGCCCCAGGTTTGCAGGCGGGGGGATAATCGGTGCCCCGCCAACAGCAGCAGGCCGAGCAGGCCCAGGGTCAGCAGCAGCCAGTGGGCCGCCAGCCGCCAGCTGGGATCCAGCCGATAGAGGGCACTCGCCTCAGCCGCCGAGGCGCCCCCAAAGAGGGCCCAGCCCAGCAGGGAGAGGACGAGCAGCGCCAGGGTCGGGCGGATCTGGCGTAGCAGCCCCGCCTCGGTACGTTGCTGCCAGCCGGCCAGCAGGCGGTTGAGCAGCAGCAGGGCGCTCTGGGCCGCCAGCAGGGCGCTCAGCGCCAGCAACCAGGGGAGCCAAGGGCTGTGCCAGAGGGGCCGCGCCGCTACCGCCATGGTCTCGAGCCCGGTGTAGAGGGCGATGCTGAGCCCGCTCAAGGCCGCCATCAAAGCCAGCGGTTTGAGCCAGGGGTCGCCGGGCCAATGTCCCAGGCAGAGCAGCCGCGCCAGGGCGGCGACCCTGTCATGCTCCTCGCCGCGCCGGGCCAGATTCGGCCTGAGCAGCAGCCAGCCGAGCAGCATGGAGAGCAGGCTGAACAGCGGCAGCAGATAGGCGCCATACCACATGACGGAGCCAAAGCGCGTCTGGGCGTAGAAGTGCCAGGCCCGGGCCGGCTGGTGCAGATCCGCGGTCAGGGCGATGGGGGCCACCAGGCCGGCCACCACCATCAGCACCGCCGCCAGGGTCTGCAGCCGCGGATCCGGTGCCTTGCGCCACAGATCAAAGGCGCCGAGCCAGAGGGCCCCATAGGCGAGGCCGATCAGAAAGAAATATTGCACCGCCCAAGGCAGCCAGGTGATGGGCTGAGCCGGGGCCAGCAGTTCGTTAATGACCATGGGCTATCTCCTTGCCATCGTCGGTGAGCAGGGTGCGCAGGGCCGGGTTGCCGTCGACCTTGCTGACGAAGGCCTCGTCCATGCCGAGATAAAAGACCCGCGGCTGGGTATTGGCCTCCGGCTTGAGCACCTTGAGCGCCGGCTCGTGTTCGCGCAGCAGCCGGCTGATCCGGCTCTTGGGATCGTTCAAATCGCCTATGATGCGCGCCTCGCCGACACAGCTCTCCACGCAGGCGGGCAAGAGCCCCGCCTCCAGCCGATGGGCGCAGAAGGTGCACTTGTCGGCGGTGTTGGTCTCGTGGTTGATGAAGCGGGCATCGTAAGGGCAGGCCTGCACGCAGTAACCGCAGCCGACGCACCAGTCGTTGTTGACCACGACGATGCCGTCATCGCACTGGAAGGTGGCGCCGGTGGGGCAGACCTCGAGGCAGGCGGGCTCGGCGCAGTGGTTGCAGAGCCTTGGCAGCATCAAGAGGGAGGCAGGAGCATCGAGGGCGGCCACGTCGCTCACCTCGTACTGGCTCACCGTGGTGCGAAACTGGCCGAGAGGGGGCTGGTTTTCGATGGTGCAGGCCACGGTGCAGGCCTGACAGCCGACGCAGCGGCGCAGGTCGATCAGCATGCCGTAACGCTTGCGCCCGTCCCCCCGGCTGATGGCCGCCCGCCCGTTGCGGGGAGCGGGAACGGACTGCGCCTGAACCTGGGTGACGGGGATCAGGGCCGCCCCTGCGGTGAGGGCGGCGATCCCGGATAACAATCGGCGCTTGCTGGGCTCCATGGCGTCTTTCCTTCTGCTGAGCTGGCTTGAAAGGGGTTGGGCCGATTGTCCTCAACGCAGGAAGTCGCCTCTATTGTGGTTTTCCACATACCGGGAGCCGGGTTGATCCAGCGCAATAAAAAATGCCCCAGCCCTGCTGAACTGTGACCGGGGCGGCGTTTGCCACCCCTCCTGGCCCCGTTCGCGTGCAAGCGCGCGCCCTGGTGATAGACTGCCCCCTTTGCACCGAGAGGAGAGCCCCCTGCACGCCCCAGTTCCCTTGCCCCTGCTCAGCCTGCTGCTCTGGCTCGCGCTGTCAGCCCTGCCGCTGCGGGTGCATGCCGCCCCGACCCCCTCTTCGCCAGCGCCAGCCCGGCAACAGCCCGCGTCATCCCAGGCCACGCCGGTGCAGGCCTTGGCCGAACCGATACGCATCGGCGTGCTGGCAACCCGCGGCCCGGCCCAGGCCAGAGCCCAGTGGCAACCGCTGCTGCGCTGGCTGGCACAGCGCGTGCCCGATCATCGCTTCGTGCTGCATCCGCTGGGGCTCGATGAACTGGCCGAGGCCGTCGCCCTCGAGCACCTCGATTTCATCATCACCAACCCGGGCCAGTCGGTGAGTCTGGCGCGCCAGTACCCGCTGGCCTGGCTCGCCACCCTCAAGAGCCCGGCAGGGGGAGACAACCTCGCCATCGGCGCCGCCCTGGTGGTGCCTGCCCAGACCCCCTACCGACACTGGCGTGACCTCGAGGGGCAAGCGGTCGCCGCCGTCTCGGAGAACGCCTTCGGTGGCTACCTCGCCTATCGCTTCGAGGCAGGCGAACAGGGGGTCAGGCTGGAGCACTTCTTCTCCACCGTGCAGTTCACCGGCTTTCCGCTGGACCGGCTCATCGAGCGGCTGGCGACAGGGGAGGTGGCCGCAGCCATCGTGCCGGTGTGCCAGCTGGAGCGCATGGAGCGGGAGGGCAAGGTCGCCAGGGGGGCGTTTCGGGTACTGGACAATCAGGCGCCGGCCGGCTTTGGCTGCCAGAGCTCGACCCGGCTCTACCCCAACTGGTCCTTCGCCAAGACAGAGCGGGCCTCCCCCGCGCTGGCGCTGGCGGTGACCCGTGCGCTGTTCGACCTGCCCGCTGATAGCGAGGCGGCCATCACCGCCGATTCGGCGGGCTGGACCGTGCCCACCAGCGAGCTCGCCATCGACCGCCTGCTCAAGGCGCTGGATCGCCACCCGCTGCAGGGCCCCTGGTGGCAAACGGCCTGGCACTGGCTGCGCCAGCATCAACAGTGGGGTTGGGGCGCCCTGGCGCTGATACTGCTGCTGGGGGGCCACCACCTGCTGCTGCAATACCTGTTCAACCGCAGCCAGCGCCGGCTGCTCAAAGCCCGCCACCAGCTCGAGCAGAAGGGACGCCAGCTGGCACAGGCCAGACGGCTCGCCGAACTGGGCGAGCTGGGCGCCAACGTGGCCCACGAGATCAATCAGCCCCTCAGCGCCATCGCCAACTACAGCCAGGGGGCCTTGTTGCGACTGGACAGATTGGCACAGGATCCGGCCCAGGTTGCCGCCCAGGCCTCCCTGCGTCAGGCTCTGGAGCAGATTGGGCTCCAGGTCCAGCGCATCACCCAGACCGTCAACCGGCTCAGGGCCAGGCTGCAAAAGCGCCCTCCCCGCTTCGCGCCTTGCGATCTGCCCACCCTGCTGGCGGAGCTGCGCCCCCTGCTGGAGCAGATGCTGGCGCCGCTCGACGTTGCCTTCACCCTGCACTGGCGGGGCCAGCCGCGCCGGCTGCCTCTGGACGGCACCGGGATGGAGCAGTTGCTGGTCAACCTCATCAAGAATGGCGCCGAGAGTGCGGCGAAGAGTGCGCGCGCCACTGTTCACTCTCCTGCTCGCTCCCCTGCGCAAGCAGCGGCACAGGAGCCTGCCCGGGTCGAGCTGCTGATCGCCTTCGAGGCGCAAAGGCTGCTGCTGGAGATCCGCGACAACGGCGCCGGCCTGAGGGTCTCCGCGACCGAACTGCAGCAGGCGTTTTACAGCGACAAGCCCGATGGCATGGGGCTGGGGCTGGCCATCTGCCGGGAGGTGGTCGAGAGCCATCGCGGCCAGTTCAGTCTGGAGAACCTGAGCCCCCACGGCTGCCTGGCCCGGGTCACCCTGCCCGTGCCGCCACCCGAGGATCCCGCCTCAGCCACCCCCACCCACCCGCCGACACCGAGGAACTGAGATGACGCCCCCCTCCCGCCCCCCGCTCTATCTGGTCGACGACGACGAGGCCGTGCTCGACTCCCTGCGCTTCATGCTGGAGAGTTGCGACGAGCGGCAGCTGTTCAGCTTTGCCGATGGCGAGCGCTTTCTGGCCGAGGTCGACCTGCACCAGCCCGCCTGCCTCATCCTCGACTGCCGCATGCCGGGGCTGTCGGGCCCCGAGGTACAACAGCGGCTGAAGGTGGCCCGGAGCCCCATCGCCATCCTGTTTCTCACCGGCCACGGCGAGGTGCCGCTGGCGGTGGAGTCCCTCAAGCAGGGGGCGGTGGATTTCTTGCAAAAGCCGGTGCAGCTGGCCCCCCTGCTCGCCGCCATCGCACGGGCCGAGCAGGCGACGCTGAGTGCGGCCACCCGTTTCGCCCAGCTGGCCGCCTATCAGCGGCTCACCCCGCGCGAGCACCAGTTGCTGCAACTCATCGCCCGGGGCCACAAGAATCAGCAGATAGCGCAGGATCTCTGCATCTCGGTGCGTACCGTCGAGGTGTGCCGCGCCAGCCTGATGCGGCGCCTCGAGGTCGACTCCCTGGCCGAGCTGATGCTGCTCTATGCAAACGTCCATTCAGCCCCCTGAGCCGGGCCCCTAATCCAGGCCAGAGAGAGTGACTCACTTGCAGGGCCTATGCCCATCCCCCATCGGCCGCACAGGGGATGCCTTTGGCTCAGGCTGTCAACCAAATCTGTGCGCAACCCCGCTATTCCGGCGCCCGTGGCTTGCAGCGCAAATCTGGGTTTGCTAATACTCCGCGTCCATTGGATGAGCATCCCCTTTCGAGATAGTGTGCCGTGGCTTTCGAACAATTCGCGCTCGTGATATCTCTCTTCCAGCAGCTCTGCGTCTATCTGGTGATCGCCTGGCTGCTCTCCAAGACGCCGCTGTTCATGCCGCTGACTCAGGTGACCCTGAGCTGGCCCCACAAGATCCTCTGCTACCTCATCTTCTCCGGCTTCTGCGTGATGGGCACCTACTTTGGCCTGAGAGTCGAGGACTCCATCGCCAATACCCGCGCCATCGGCGCCGTGCTGGGGGGCATAGTCGGCGGCCCTGTCGTGGGGCTGCTGGTGGGGCTCACCGGCGGCATCCATCGCTACTCGCTGGGGGGCTTCACCGCCCTGGCCTGCACCTTCTCCACCATAGCCGAGGGGCTGCTCGGCGGCCTGGTGCACCGCCACTTTGTCGCCCGCCATCGGCTCGATCTGCTGTTCAGCCCCTGGGTGGTGGGATCTGTGGCCCTGGTCGCCGAGCTGATGCAGATGGGCATCATACTGCTGGTGGCCCGCCCGTATGACGATGCCATCCACCTCATCGAGAACATCATAGCCCCCATGCTGGTGGCCAATACCCTGGGGGCCGCCATGTTCATGCGGATGATCCTCGATCACCGCGCCATGCTGGAGAAGTACTCGGTCGCCTTCTCCGCCCGCGCCCTCAAGATCGCCGAGCGGGCGATGCGGGTGCTGGACAAGGGCTTCACCCAGCAGGCGTGCCAGCAGATGGTGCGCATTCTCTACGAGGAGACAGGGGTGGGCGCCGTGGCCATCACCGATCGGGAGAAGCTGCTCGCCTTCATCGGCATAGGCGAGGATCACCACCTGCCGGGCACCGCCATCAACTCGGCCCACACCTTCAAGGCGATCCAGCACAACGAGGTGGTCTATGCGGACGGCAACCTGATCCCCTACAGCTGCAACCTGCATCCCCAGTGCCGGCTCGGCTCCTCCCTGGTCATTCCGCTGCGGGGGGAAGAGGGGTCGGTGGTGGGCACCATCAAGCTCTACGAGCCCAAGCGCAAGTTCTTCTCCTCCATCAATCGCACCCTGGGAGAAGGGATTGCCCGGCTGCTCTCCGGCCAGATCCTGGCCAGCAAGTACAACGAGCAGAAGCGGCTGCTGGCCCAGTCGGAGATCAAGCTGTTGCAGGCGCAGATCAACCCGCACTTCCTGTTCAACGCCCTCAACACCCTGGCGGCGGTGATCCGGCGCGACCCCGAGGATGCCCGCACCCTGGTGCACCACCTCTCCACCTTCTTTCGCAAGAACCTCAAGCGCCAGGGGGACGAGGTGACCCTGGCCGACGAGCTGGAGCACGTGAACGCCTACCTGCACATAGAGCAGGCCCGTTTCGCCGAGCACCTGAGCGTGGAGATCCATATTCCCGAGCCGCTGCTGGAGTACCGGCTGCCCACCTTCTCCCTGCAACCCATAGTCGAGAACGCCATCAAGCACGGCATCTCCCAGATGTTCGAGCCCGGCCGACTGACCCTGACCGCGCGGCAGGAGGGCGAGCAGCTGGTGCTGGAGGTGTGTGACAACGCCGGCCTCTATCAGGCCAAACGGGAAGAGAGCGGCCTTGGCATGAACATAGTGGATCGGCGCATCAAGGCCCGTTATGGCGCCGAGTACGGGGTCACCATTCACTGCGAACCCCATCAATCCACCCGGGTGAGGATCACCCTTCCCCTGCAGGAGAGCCCATGCTGACCGCCCTGATCGTCGACGATGAACCCCTCGCCCGCGAGGAGCTGCGGCTGCTGCTGGAGCAGGCGGGCAATATCCGCCTGCTGGGGGAGTGTGCCCACGCCATGGAGGCGCTGCCCGCCATCCACCGCCTCAAGCCCGACCTGCTGTTTCTCGACATCCAGATGCCGCGCATCAGCGGGCTGGAGCTGGTGAGCATGCTGGACCCGGACTTGCGCCCCCACATCGTCTTCATTACCGCCTACGACGAGTTTGCCCTGCGCGCGTTCGAGGAGAACGCCCTCGACTACCTGCTCAAGCCGGTCACGGCTGAGCGGATGAACAAGGCGCTGGAGCGCATCCAGCGACTGCTCTCCCCCCTCTCCTCCAAAGGGGGTGAACTGGCTGGCCAGCCGCTGCCGGATCCTACCCGCATCGCCCAGCCCCTGCGCAGCATCCCCTGCAGCGGCCACAACCGCATCCTGCTGCTGCCCCTTGGCGAGGTGGAGTTCGTCCACAGCGATCTGGCCGGCAACAAGGTGGTGAGCGCCCAGCAACAGGGCACCACAGAGCTGACCCTGCGCACCCTGGAGGAGAAGACCGGCTTCGTGCGCTGTCACCGCCAGTACCTGCTCAACCCCGGCCAGATCCGCGAGATCCTGCTGCTCGACGGCGGGCTGGCGGAGGTGGTGACCCAGGGCGGCCACAAGGTGCCGGTGAGTCGGCGCTACCTGAAACCGCTCAAGGAGCTGCTGGATATTCCCTGATGGGGCGGGGCGCTTCACTCCGCCACCCTGCCCGTTACCGCTCACCCGCCTCCCACGCCCGCCAGCTCCCCCCTCAAACCGCTCGGGGCCGCTTTTCTGCCGCTCGCGGGCGGCCCTCTGCCACTGACCTTTTCTGCGCTCCCCTTTCCCTGCCGCCTGCGTAGAGTGCAGCCTGAGCCCGGCCGGATTGGCCGCAGGAAAAGGAAACTCCGTCATGCAACACGCAATCACCTTCGTCATTGCGGCCCTCTGCATCCTCGCCATCGCCTATCGCCTCTACGGCGTGTTCTTTGTGCGCAAGGTGCTGATGGCCGACGACAAGCTTGTCACCCCCTCCCACCAGCTGGAAGATGGCAAAAACTATGTGCCGACCAACAAGTGGGTCAACTTCGGCCAGCACTTCGCGGCCATCGCCGCCGCCGGCCCCCTGGTGGGCCCGGTCCTGGCGGCCCAGTACGGTTACCTGCCGAGCTTCCTCTGGCTGCTGATCGGTTGCGTCATCGGCGGCGCGGTGCACGATACCGTGGTGCTGTTCGCCTCCATGAAGCATCAGGGCAAGTCCCTCTCCGAGGTGGCCAAGGCCGAGCTCGGCCCCATCGCCGGCTGGTGTACGGGGCTGGCCATGTTGTTCATCATCACCATCACAATGGCGGGCCTCTCCATGGTGGTGGTGCACGCGCTGGAGCGTAACGCCTGGGGCGTGTTCGCGGTCTTCATGACCATCCCCATCTCCATGGTGGTGGGGATCTGGCACAAGCTGACCGGCAACCTGCAAGCCGCCTCCTGGGTGGGCTTCATCGCCGTGCTGGCCTGCGTCTTCTTCGGCCCCTACGTGCAGGAGAGCGCCTTCGGTGCCTGGCTGACCCTGCGTGCCGAGACCATCAGTCTGGCGCTGCCCATCTACGCCTTCTTCGCGACCGCCCTGCCGGTCTGGCTGCTGCTCACCCCGCGCGGTTACATCTCCAGCTTCATGAAAATCGGCGTGTTCGGCGCCCTGGTCATCGGCGTTATCTGCATCAACCCGGAGATCCAGTTCCCCGCCATGACCCAGTTCGTCCACGGCGGCGGCCCGGTACTGGGCGGCCCGGTCTGGCCCTTCATCTCCATCACCATCGCCTGTGGCGCCATCTCCGGCTTCCATGCCTTCATCGGCTCAGGCACCACCCCGAAACTGGTGGACAAGTGGAGCGACATTCTGCCGGTCGCCTTCGGTGCCATGCTGGCCGAGTGCGTGGTGGGCGTGATGGCGCTGATCGCCGCCACCGCCCTGCACCCGGCCGACTACTTCGCCATCAACGCCACCCCGGAGGCCTTCGCCAAGCTGGGGATGCAGGTGGTGGATCTGCCCTTCCTCTCCCAGGAGATCGGCATGGACCTGAACGGCCGCACCGGCGGCGCCGTCACCCTGGCGGTAGGCATGTCCTACATCTTCACCAAGGTGCCCTGGTTCAGCAATCTCGCCTCCTACTTCTTCCAGTTCGTGGTGATGTTCGAAGCGGTCTTCATCCTGACCGCCGTCGACTCCGGTACCCGGGTCTCCCGCTACCTGATCCAGGACTTCTTCGGCGAGTTCTACCCGCCCCTCAAGCGCATCGACTGGATGCCGGGCGCCATAGGTGCCAGCGTGCTCGCCTGCGTGATGTGGGGTTATCTGCTGATGTCCGGCGATATCGGCTCCGTGTGGGCGCTGTTCGGGGTCTCGAACCAGCTGATGGCCTCGGTCGGTCTCATCATAGGTGCCACCATCATATTGCGACTGGCCAGCAAGCGCCGCTACATGCTGACCTGCCTGATCCCGCTGGCCTACCTGTTCGTCACCGTCAACTACGCCGGTTACTGGATGGTGAGCCACGTCTACTTCAACCCGGAATCCAAGGGCTACAACCTGCTCAACGGCGGCATCTCGCTGCTGATGCTGGGGCTGGGCGCCATCATACTGGTGTCGGCCATCCGCAAGTGGATTGAGCTGTGGAAGCTGCGCCAGCAGCCCGAGTTCCAGATTGCCCCGGCCAGCGCCAGCTGACGGGAACCGTCCTCAAGGAATCAAGGCCCCACCTCGGTGGGGTCTTTCGTATTTGAAACGCGGCGGGAGGCAGATCACCGCCGGTTTCGGTGGCCCGGCGGATGCATATCGAGCAGTTGGTAGATGGCGCAGAGGGTGGACTGCTTGATAACCGGCCAGAGGGCAGGCTCATCGGGATACATGAACCGATCACAGAACCCTGCGGCCAATCAGGTTAGAATGGGGGCTCCTGTCGCCACGGCACGTCCTGGCGACCCTCCTCCGCTTTCACTCATGAGGACACTTTTCATGGAACTGCTTCTTCTCAGCAACGGTAAAGCCACCGAATTTCCGGGTCTGCTCGGCTGGGCCCGGGACCGGGTGCAGACCCTGCTCGCCCGCAAACAGGTCAAGCGCATCCTGCTCATCCCCTACGCAGTGATCCGCAGCGACTGGGATGCCAGGGCCAATGAGCTCGGCGAAAGTCTGGGGGTGGAAGCCATCAGCATCCATCAATTCGACGATCCGGTGGACGCCATCAACCAAGCCGACGCCATCTTTATCAGTGGCGGCAACACCTGGCGCCTGAACCAGCTGCTGCACGAAAATGGCCTGGTCGTGCCCATCCAGCGTGCCGTGCGCGAGCGGGGCGTACCCTATGTGGGCTGGAGCGCAGGTTGCAACGTAGCAACCCCGAGCATTCGCACCACCAACGACATGCCGGTGTGCAACGCCGCCGTGCTGCCCGCCCTTGGCCTGTTCCCGCTGCAGATCAACCCCCACTATCTGGACGCCAGCATCAGCGGCCACATGGGGGAGACCCGCGACGAGCGTCTGGCGGAGTTCTGCGCCATCAACCCGAGCGAACACGTGGTGGCCCTGCGCGAGGCCAGCCTGCTCCAAATAAGTGGCGAGAGCAGCGGTGAGACCCTCGAGTACTGGAGCGCCCGCGGCGAGGGCTTCAAGATCTTCAAGCACGGCGAGGCGATTCAGGAATGCATGGATGCCAGCCCGCTGGCGGCGCTGACGCCGTTTCGCCCCCACGGCTGAACCATGATGCAAGAGGGCACGCCACAACGTGAGGCGCCATTCTGAGCGACCTGGCCTGTGGTTTGCCATGCTGTGAGGGGCAAGGGATATTCCCTCGCCCCTTTTCTTTTCGGCGGGAGGATGCAATGACGACACGGATAGAACACGACAGCTTCGGGGAGATAGCCGTTCCGGCCGAGCGGCTGTGGGGGGCCCAGACCCAGCGCTCCCTGCACCATTTCGACATCTCGGGGGAGCGTCAGCCCATGGAGCTGATCCACGCCCTGGCGCGCATCAAGTCTGCCTGTGCCCGGGTCAATCACGCCAAGGGACTGCTGCCCGCTCGCACGGCCCAGGCCATCATGAGCGCCGCCGATGAGGTCCTCTGTGGTCAGCACGGGGGGGAGTTTCCGCTCAGGGTCTGGCAGACAGGCTCGGGCACCCAGACCAACATGAACGTCAACGAGGTGCTGGCCAACCGGGCCAGCGAGCTGCTCGGCGGCCCGCGCGGCGAGGGGCGTCTGGTGCACCCCAACGACGAGGTGAACAAGAGCCAGTCGAGCAATGACGTCTTCCCGAGCGCCATGAACCTGGCGGCCGTCAGCGCCATCACGCTGCAACTGCTGCCCGCTCTGATCACCCTGAGCGCCACCCTGGCCCGCAAGGCACACGCCTTCGACGACATAGTCAAGATTGGCCGCACCCACTTGCAGGACGCCACCCCGCTCACCCTGGGGCAGGAGTTCTCCGGCTGGGTCGCCCAGCTGGAACAGGCTGAGCGCCACATTCGGGCCGCCCTGCCCCACCTGTGCGAGCTGGCGCTGGGAGGCACGGCCGTCGGCACGGGCCTGAACACGCCACCCGGCTTTGCCGACGAGGTGGCAGCCACCCTGGCGGAGCAGACGGGCCTGCCGCTGGTGAGCGCCCCCAACAAGTTCGAGGCGCTGGCGGCGAGCGACGCCCTGGTGCATGCCCACGGCGCCCTCAAGACGCTGGCCGCATCGCTCATGAAGATCGCCAACGACGTGCGCTGGCTGGCCAGCGGCCCCCGCAGCGGGCTGGGAGAGCTGCTGATCCCGGAAAATGAGCCCGGCTCCTCCATCATGCCCGGCAAGGTCAATCCGACCCAGTGCGAGGCGCTGACCATGCTGTGCGCCCAGGTGATGGGCAACGACGTGGCCATCAACATAGGCGGTGCCAGCGGCAACTTCGAGCTGAACGTGTTCCGCCCGCTCATCGCCCACAACTTTCTGCAGAGCGTGCGGCTGCTGGCTGACGGCATGCAGAGCTTCCACGATCACTGCGCCATCGGCATCACGCCGAACCGGGCACGCATCGATGATCTGCTGGCCCGCTCCCTGATGCTGGTCACTGCGCTCAACCCCCACATCGGCTACGACAAGGCGGCCGAAATAGCCAAGCGTGCGCACCACGAGGGGGTTAGTTTGCGAGAGGCGGCCATCGCCTCCGGCCATCTCACGGCGCAGCAGTTCGATGCCTGGGTGGTGCCGGCCAACATGGTCGGTCGACGGGGAGCATGATAGGAGGGATAACTGAACAGCAAAAAGCCGGGCATGCCCGGCTTTTTCACGCTGCAATGCGGCGATCAGGGGGTGATCAGCTTGTTCAGCGCATCCAGCTCGTTCTGGGCTGCCAGCAACTTGGTCTGGGCCTCTTCCAGCTTGACCTGCTTCTTGGCGATCTTGTCAGGCTTGCCCGACACCCGTGCATTTTGCAGCTCGATCAGCCGCTCGTTCACCTGCTCTTTAAGCTCGGCCACCCGTTGCTGCTGCTCCTTGAACAGGCCCGCATCGGTACAGTGAGCCTCGATATTGCGCAGCGCCCGCTCCAGCCCGGCCACCTGATCCGCGTTGTTGTGCGCCTTGGCGAAGACCAGCTGATCCGCCACCGCCTGTTGCCGTGCCTTGCAGCCCACCTCCTGGCTGCCATAAGCCTGACCGGCCAACAGCAGCATACCCATTCCGATAACCTTCCACATAACGACCTCACTCCTCTGTCATGTTTGATGGCCGCCTATCAGACCGCACTCGGCCTAGCGGGTCAAGCCGTGTGCCAACCGGTACGACAGAGTTTGTGCGACATCACGCCAGCGCGGCCCCGACGAGTCTACAATAGCGGCTTTCAGGATGGAGTCTTTTATGAATCAACGTATTGTCATCATCGCCAACGGCGCACCCTACGGTAGCGAATCCCTGTTCAACACCCTGCGGCTGGCCATTGCCCTGGGCGAACAGGGCGGTGCCAGCCTGCAACTGTTCCTGATGTCCGATGCGGTCGGCGCCGCACTGGCGGGGCAAGCCCCGGCCGAGGGGTACAATCTGCGCCAGATGCTGGAGATCCTGCTGGCCCAGGGCACCATCATCCGACTGTGCAAGACCTGTACCGATGCCCGCGGCATCACGGCCCTGCCGCTCATCGAGGGGATCGAGATCGGTACCCTGCCGCTGCTGGCCCAGTGGACCCTGGCGGCCGACAAGGTGCTGACCTTCTAGTAGATAGAGCGATGGGGGCAGAGGTTGATCTGCAACAAGCCTGCGCCATTTGAAGACCTGCCCCTTGCTGTTAATGTCTACACTGTCAGTTAGATAACAAAGTACGCGCCGTCATTTTCGTTCAGGGAACAGCCATGAATCCAACCGAACAGACTCTGCTGGAACAGATGCGGATCACAGAGTTCGAAATCGCCCATCGCAAGGAGCTGTTGCTGCTGGGCGAGGACGATTTCACTCTGCTCGCCAGTTATCGCGTCAAGATAGAGCCCCACATAGATGCGCTGGTCGACAAGTTCTATATGCTGCAGACCGGGATCACCGAGATTGCCCTGCTGATCGGCGACGCCGATACGCTCACCCGGCTGCGGTCGGCCCAGCGCCGTTACATCCTCGACCTGTTCAGCGGCCAGTATGATCTGGAGTACGTCAACAACCGGTTGCGGATCGGGCTGGTGCACAAGCGGATCGGGGTGGAGCCCAAGCTCTATCTGGCCGCCATCAACACCCTCAAGGGGCTGCTCATCGAGGATATCTTCACCCAGATAGACCATGAGCCGGATCGCATCACAATGCTGACCGCCCTCGACAAGCTGTTCCTGTTCGACATCACCCTGGTGTTCGAGACCTATATCCGCAGCCTGGTGTCGGAGATAGAGTCCTCCAAGGAGAAGTCGGAGATCTACGCCAAGTCGCTGGAGGAGAAGGTGCGCGAGCGCACCCAGCAACTGGAGGAGATGAGCCGGACCGATGCCCTCACCGGCCTGCTCAGCGTGCGCCACCTGCAGGAGAACCTGACTCGCACCCTGCGCACCTGCCAGCGCCGCGCCGAGCCCGTGGTCATCGCCTACCTCGACATCGACGACTTCAAACAGATCAACGACACCCAGGGACACCAGCGGGGAGATGAGATACTGCGCATCGTCGGCGCCTGCATTCGCAAGGTGTCGCGGGCGGAGGATTGCTGCTTTCGCTACGGCGGGGATGAGTTCTGCCTGATCCTGCCCAACTGCAACGAGGATCAGGCCAGGGACGTCTATCTGCAACGGCTGACCCACACCCTGGCAGAGCAGCTAGGGGACGTGACCCTCAGCATCGGCATGGTGCAGACGGGCCCCATCCAGTTCGACGAGGGCAACAGCCTGATCCGGCTGGCCGACGAGCGCATGTATGCCGCCAAGAAGGCGATGAAGCAGGTCAACCTGAAGGAGACCCACTAACCCTCGCGGGAACAGGCTTTCGTCACCTCGGGGCGCGGGATCCGCGCCCCCCACTCGTACAGCAGAAAGGTCAAGATGCAGCACAGCGCCATCAATATGTAGAGTGACGGCCCGCCCCACAGCTCCAGGATCCAGCCCCCCAGCACGGCCCCTATGGCACCGCCCAGCCCGGCCAGCGCACCGGCCCCGAAATAGCTCCCCTTCAGATGAGGGGGCGACATCTGATCGATCAGCACGTTGAGCAGCGGGAACAGTATGGTCTCCCCCACGCTCAGCAGCAGCACGGCCCCGATCCAGTGCGACCACTGCGCGGGATCCCCCAGCGCAAACAGCACCTGAGCCCCCAGAAACAGCATGATGCCAAGCTGCAGCCGTACCTTGCCTGGCCAGCGGGCGAGCAGATGCAGCAGCGGGAATTGCAGCAAGACCACGGTCAGCGCGTTGATCGTCACCAGAATGGCGACCAGCCGCGCCACCTCCGGGGTCTCGGCCCGGGTCAGGTACTGCACCAGGGGTGAGTGAAACTGGGAGTAGACCAGCACCATCAGCAGGTTCGCCATTACCAGCAGCAGAAAGCCCCGATCCAGCCACAGCACCTTGATGGCGGCCCGCAGACCCAGGCCGCCACCGCGCCGCTCTTCCTCATTCAGCCTGCGAAAGCCCCAGACGAAGGCGGCCCCCAGCAACAGATAGCTGCCGGAAAGCAGCAGGAAGGTCTGCTGCTGGGCGCTGATGCCCATGGTCACCCCGAGCAGGGGCCCTGTCGCCGCCCCCAGGTTGAGCAGGAAGTAGCGCATATGCAGCGCCAGCTCGCGCGCCTTGGCCGAAGCGAGACTGTCGGCCATCAGCGCCTTGCCCGGTGCATCGATGAGACCGGAGGAGAGACCGCTGCCGATCACCCCGACCCCGAGCCAAAGCACTGAGTGGGAGAAGCCGAGCAGGCCGTAGCAGAGCAGCGCCACCAGGCAGCCGGCCAGCAAGATGTTGCGCCGCCCAAGCCGGTCCGACAACCAGCCGCCATAGAAGCTGATCAGGGTGGAGAGCGCCGCGCTCGCTCCCAGCATGGCCCCAATGCTGGTGGCCGAGAGGGCATACTCCCGATAGAGCAAGATGGAGAGAAAAGGCCAGACCATGTAATAGCTGGTGCGCACCATGAAGGTACCCAGGATCACGGTCCAGACCAGCGGGGGAAACTGCCTGAGGAGGGCCCACGACATCATACTGCTCCTTGTTGCCCGTCGCGCGGGGAGCCCATTGTTGTAACAGAGGGCTTCATAAGAAACAACATCGCCGCCGAGCAGGCACAAAAAAGCCGACCCTGAGGTCGGCTTTTCAACGGCACGGCAGCCTTATTCGGCAGTCGGCTCTTCGGCAACAGCCACGTCAGCAACCGGTGCGGCGGCTTCGGTCGGTGCATTCGCTTCCTTGATGGAGAGACGCACGCGGCCTTGACGGTCCACTTCCAGTACCTTCACCTTCACAACATCACCGATCTTCAGGAAGTCGGCCACGTTCTGCACACGGGCATCGGTGATTTGGGAGATGTGTACCAGACCGTCTTTACCCGGCAGGATATTGACGAAGGCGCCGAAGTCGGCCAGACGCACAACCTTGCCTTCATAGATGCGGTTCACTTCGATCTCGGCGGTGATGGCCTCGATGCGACGAATGGCTTCCATGGCGGCTTCGTTGGCAACGGCGGAGATGCGGACGGTACCGTCATCATCCAGCTCGATGTTGGTGCCTGTCTCTTCGGTCAGCGCGCGGATCACGGAACCACCCTTGCCGATCACGTCCTTGATCTTCTCAGGATTGATCTTGATGGTGTGGATGCGCGGGGCGAAGTCGGAGATTTCGCTACGCGGCGCCTGGATGGCTTCGTCCATCACTTTCAGGATGTGCAGGCGAGCACCACGGGCTTGCTTGAGGGCAATCTCCATGATCTCTTTGGTGATGCCTTCGATCTTGATGTCCATCTGCAGCGCTGTGATACCTTGAGTGGTACCAGCCACCTTGAAGTCCATGTCGCCCAGGTGATCTTCGTCACCCAGGATGTCGGACAGCACGACGAAACCTTCTTCTTCCTTCACCAGACCCATGGCGATACCGGCAACGGAGGCCTTGATCGGCACACCCGCGTCCATCAGCGCCAGGGAGGAACCACAGACGGAGGCCATGGAGGAGGAACCGTTGGATTCGGTGATCTCGGAAACCACGCGCACCACGTACGGGAACTCGGCGGCGCTCGGCATCACGGCAGCAACGCCGCGCTTGGCCAGACGACCATGACCGATCTCACGACGCTTGGGGCTGCCCATCATGCCGGTCTCGCCGACGCAGTACGGCGGGAAGTTGTAGTGCAGCATGAAGCGGTCGGCACGGTGGCCAGCCAGCTCGTCGATGTTCTGGGCGTCACGCTCGGTACCCAGGGTCGCAACCACGATGGCCTGAGTCTCACCACGGGTGAACAGGGCGGAGCCATGGGCGCGCGGCAGAATGCCGGTGCCAACGGACAGGGCACGGATCATTTCCGGATCGCGACCATCGATGCGCGGCTCGCCACGGACCACACGGCCACGGACGATGCGGCTTTCCAGGCTGTGGAACTCTTCGCCGATCTTCTTGGCATCTTCTTCCACGCCGGAGGCGATCACTTGCTCAACCACACGGGACTTGATGGCACCGATGGCGGCGTAACGCACGGCCTTCTCGGTGATGCGGTAAGCTTCACCCAGCTCGGCGGTGGCCAGCTCGGCAACCTTGGCTTTCAGCGCTTCGTTGGTCGCAGGCGGGGTCCAATCCCACGGCTGGGTACCCACCTCGGCGGCGAATTCGTTGATGGCGTTGATCACGACTTGCATCTGCTCGTGGCCATAAACGACGGCGCCCAGCATGGTCTCTTCAGACAGGATGGCCGCTTCGGATTCGACCATCAGTACCGCGTTGGCGGTACCGGCAACCACCAGGTCCAGATCACTCTGGGGCAGTTCGGCTGTGGTCGGGTTCAATACGTACTGACCGTTCATGTAACCCACGCGAGCCGCGGCAATCGGGCCACCGAACGGGATGCCGGAGATGGCCAGTGCAGCAGAGGCACCGATCATGGCAACTATGTCTGGGGAAACCAGCGGGTTCACGGACATTACGGTGGCAACCACCTGAACCTCATTGAGGAAGCCTTCCGGGAACAGCGGACGAATAGGACGGTCGATCAGGCGGGAGGTGAGGGTTTCGCCTTCGCTCGGACGGCCTTCACGACGGAAGAAACCACCCGGGATACGACCAGCAGCATAGGTACGCTCCTGGTAGTTGACGGTCAGCGGGAAGAAATCGCGACCGTGATCGGCCTCTTTCTTGCCTACTACGGTCACAAATACGCAGGTATCGTCCATGCTGACCATTACGGCCGCAGTGGCTTGACGGGCCATCACACCGGTTTCCAGAGTGACGGTGTGTTGACCGTACTGGAATGACTTTACAATAGGATTCACGTGAATTTCCTTTTTACAATTTGGCTCTTTAAATTCGCGTGCAAGTATACTTGATTCGAACCAAAAGGTAAGCAGTGACACAAATTCTGTGAAGCCGGTAACAGCCTGACGCACAATAAAAAAGGGGAACCCTGAGGTTCCCCTTTTTCGCGAAATCTGATGGTCGATTAACGACGCAGACCCAGCTTGGCGATCAGAGCAGCATAACGCTGAACATCTTTACGCTTCAGGTAGTCCAGCAGCTTGCGACGCTGGGAAACCATGCGCAGCAGACCACGACGACCGTGGTGATCTTTAGCGTGCTCTTTGAAGTGACCTTGCAGATGGTTGATCTGGGCAGTCAGCAGGGCAACCTGCACTTCGGGGGAGCCAGTGTCGTTGGCGCAACGAGCGTTGTCAGCAACGATGGAAGCTTTGATCTCAGCATTTAGAGACATGGTATTACTCCAAGTAGAGTGTTTAAAGGTTCACAGCCAATCTCTAATTCAGCCGTGAAATGAGGGCGGTATCATAATCGTCCCCGTCACTTTTCGCAACGGGAAAGACGCCCAGATGCCGCCTGAGGATCACTCCTCGTCGTGATCGTCGTGGTAGCGCACCAGACGCTTGGGGGCAACCCGCCCTTCGTCGTCGATCTCGCCCACCCCGATGAACTCACGCTCAGGGCCGACCGTCATGCGAACCTGGCCGCTTTGCGGCGCGCCAGCTACCTGCACGGCCTGACCCTGGTTCACATAGGCGGCCACCGCCGCCAGCATGTTCACCTCGGGCAGCGCGGCCACGGCGGTATCCATCGGCAGCAACAAGGGATCGAGCTGCTCCCGTGGCGGGATGCTTTCGGCCTTGGCCTGTTCGAAGATGCACTCGAGCTGTTCCAGGGTCAGCATCCGCTCATAGGGATAGCTGGCCACCTGGGTGCGGCGCAGCTGGGTGACGTGAGCGCCACAACCCAGCACTTCCCCCAGATCGTCCACCAGGGAGCGAATGTAGGTGCCCTTGCTGCAGTGCACCTCCAGCTTGACCTCATCCCCTTCAAAGCTGATGAGCTTGAGCTCGAACACCGTGATGGGACGGGCTTCACGCTCTATCTCTATGCCTTCACGGGCATATTCGTAGAGCGGGCGACCGTTGTGCTTGAGGGCGGAGTACATGGACGGCACCTGCATGATGGGGCCGCGGAACTGGTCCAGCGACTCGATCAGGGTGCCCACGGCCACGTTCACCGGCCGGGTGGAAACCACCTCGCCGTCGGAGTCGCTGGTGTTGGTGCGCTCGCCCAGCTTGGCGGTCACCTCATAGCGCTTGTCCGCTTCCAGCAGATACTGGGAGAACTTGGTGGCCTCGCCGAGACAGATCGGCAGCATGCCGGTCGCCAGCGGATCCAGAGCACCGGTGTGACCGGCCTTAGCGGCGTTGTAGATACGCTTGACCTTCTGCAACACATCGTTGGAGGTCAGACCGGTCGGCTTGTCCAGCAGCAGGATGCCGTGTACGTCACGACCCTTGAAACGGCGTCTACGAGACATCTCAGGCTTTATCCTCTGTATCATCCGGTGCGGCTTCGTCTTCTTCACGGCCGGCTTCGGCCATGCGACGCTTGTCGTCACGCACTGTGTTGGACACCAGGTTGGAGATGCGCATCCCCTCGACCAGGGTCTGGTCGTAGTAGAAGCGCAGCTCGGGCACCACCCGCAGGCGCATGGCACTGCCGAGCAGGCTGCGGATGTAGCCGGCCGCTTCGGTCAGGCCCTTGAGCCCTTCCGCGATGCGCTCGGCATCGATATCCAGCTGCAAGAAGGTGACATAAACCTTGGCATAGTTGAGGTCCTTGGACACTTCCACGTCCGAGACGGTTACCATGCCGATGCGCGGGTCCTTGACCTCACGCTGCAAGATCAGCGCGATTTCACGCTGGATCTGCTGGCCGACCCTGTTGGTCCGGCTGAATTCTCTGGCCATATTCTATCCTGCGATAAAAGGGGGCCGCGGCCCCCTATTTTGTCTAACTCTCGGCTTACAGAGTCCGTTGAATTTCAATGGTCTCGTAAACTTCGATCTGGTCGCCTTCGCGTACGTCGTTGTAGTTCTTGACCGCGATACCACATTCGTAACCGTTGCGGACTTCGTTGACGTCATCCTTGAAGCGGCGCAGGGATTCCAGCTCGCCTTCATAGATAACCACGTTGTCACGCAGAACACGGATACGGTTGGAACGCTTGACCACACCTTCGGTAACCATACAGCCGGCAACGGCGCCGAACTTGGGTGACTTGAAGACGCTACGCACTTCAGCCAGACCGATGATCTCCTGACGATACTCAGGAGCCAGCTTGCCGCTCATGGCCTGCTTCACTTCGTCGATCAAATCATAGATGACGGAGTAGTAACGCAGATCCAGGCTCTCGGACTCGATGACCTTGCGAGCAGAGGCGTCGGCACGGACGTTGAAGCCCACCAGGATGGCGCTGGAAGCCGCTGCCAGAGTGGCGTCGGTTTCGGTGATGCCACCGACACCCGAGCCCACGATCTTGACCTTGACTTCGTCGGTAGAGAGCTGGACCAGCGCATCGCAAATCGCTTGCACCGAACCCTGTACGTCGGCCTTGATCACCACGTTCACTTCGGACACTTCGCCCTCGGTCATGTTGGCGAACATGTTTTCCAGCTTGGCCTTCTGCTGGCGAGCCAGCTTGACGTCGCGGAACTTGCCCTGACGATAGAGTGCCACTTCACGGGCCTTCTTCTCGTCACGTACAACGGTGGCTTCATCACCGGCAGACGGCACCCCGGACAAACCCAGGATTTCCACCGGCAGGGACGGACCCGCTTCCTTGATTTCACGACCCAGCTCGTCACGCATGGCACGGATACGACCGTATTCCAGACCACACAGTACGATGTCGCCCTGGCGCAGAGTACCTTCTTGTACCAGCACTGTGGCAACCGGACCACGACCCTTGTCCAGGAAGGATTCGATCACGACGCCGCTGGCCATGCCATCGACAACCGCTTTCAATTCCAGTACTTCGGACTGGATCAGGATGGCTTCCAGCAGGTCGTCTATGCCTTCGCCAGACTTGGCGGAGACGTGAACGAACTGGCTGTCGCCACCCCAGTCTTCGGACATGACGTTGTAACGGGCCAGCTCGGTCTTGACGCGATCCGGATCCGCTTCGGGCTTGTCGATCTTGTTGACCGCAACCACGATGGGCACTTCTGCCGCCTTGGCGTGCTGGATGGCTTCGATGGTCTGCGGCATGACGCCGTCATCGGCAGCAACAACCAGAACGACGATATCGGTCGACTTGGCACCACGAGCACGCATGGAGGTAAAGGCCGCGTGACCCGGGGTATCCAGGAAGGTGATCATGCCACTGTCGGTTTCGACGTGGTAAGCACCGATATGCTGGGTGATGCCACCGGCTTCGCCAGCAGCGACCTTGGCTTTACGGATGTAATCCAGCAGCGAGGTCTTGCCGTGGTCGACGTGACCCATGATGGTCACGACAGGTGCGCGCGGCTTGGCTTCGGAGGTCTCGTCACGATCGGACAGTACCGCCTCTTCCAGCTCGTTCTCACGACGCAGCACAACCTTGTGACCCATCTCTTCGGCGACCAGCTGGGCTGTCTCCTGATCGATCACCTGGTTGATGGTCGCCATGGCGCCCATCTTCATCATCGCCTTGATGACTTCCACGCCCTTGACGGCCATCTTGTTGGCCAGTTCGGCCACAGTGATGGTTTCGCCGATGACGACGTCACGGTTAACCACGGCCGCAGGCTTGTTGAAGCCGTGCTTCATGGCATTGGGCATGGCCACCTTGCCGCGCTTGCCTTTACGGGCACGCGGGTTGCGGGAGTCGCGATCATCTTCACGACGACCGGCCTTTTTCGGCGCCTTGACGGCGGCGGCGGCGGTACGACGGCTGGTCTCTTCCTTCCGGTCCAACTCGTCTTCTGCGGCTTGCGCATGCTTGTTGGTGGTCAGATGATAGTCACTGCTCTCTTTGGCGCGAGCAGCTTCTTCTTCAGCCCAGCGAGGGCCGTTTTGTTCCGCCATGACGCGAGCCTCTTCGGCTTTCTTCGCGGCGAGTTCTTCTGCTTTTTGCAAAGCGGTTTGATCCTGTTGGCGCTTCAGTTCTTCTGCTTCGCGCTTGGCCATCTTTTCTGCCTCTTGCTGAGCTGTGCTACTGGCTGCTTTGGCGGGCTGTGGAGCCTGTCGAGCCTTTTGTTGTGCCTCGATCCGCGCCTTTTCCTCAGCTTCACGACGAGCCTGCTCAGCCTCACGGCGAGCCTTCTCTTCAGCATCGAGACGAACCTTGTTTTCGGCCTCGCTACGAGCTTTTTCTTCTGCTTCCAAACGCGCTGTTTCCTCGGCTTCCGCCTGGCGCTGTTCATCTTCCAGCGCCGAGCGTCTTACGTAGGTGCGAGATTTACGCACTTCAACCTGCACTTCCTTGTTCTTGCCGCCAGTCCCCTGAACACTGATGGTGCTCTTGGTCTTGCGCTGCAAGGTCATGCGGGCAGGTGCGGTGACCTCGTCACCTCCATGCTGTTTCTTCAGATGGGTCAGCAGAGTCTGTTTCTCAGACTCGCTAACCATGTCGTCGGCCTTGCTCTTGCTGATACCGGCATCGACAAACTGCTGGAGAAGACGATCAACCGGTGTGTCGATGTCAGTGGCAAGTTGTTTGACTGATACTTCTGCCATTCATTTTCCTCCGTTTGATCTTACTCAGACTGCTCTTCTCCGAACCAACAGATATTACGAGCAGCCATAATCAGCTCACCGGCTTTCTCTGCCGTCAGCCCTTCAATATCAGCAAGGTCATCGATGCCTTGCTCTGCCAAATCTTCCAGGGTGCCGATACCGCGAGCGGCCAGGGCATACGCCATGTCACGGCCAAGGCCGTTCAGATTGAGCAGATCTTCGGAAGGTTCTACACCTTCAAAGGATTCTTCTTTGGCCAGAGCCTTGGTGGTCAGCGCATTCTTGGCGCGCTGGCGCAGCTCTTCAACCATGTCTTCGTCCAAGCCATCGATGGCCAGCAGCTCGTTGACCGGTACGAAGGCGATCTCTTCCAGGGTAGAGAAGCCTTCTTCCATCAGCAGACCGGCGAAATCGTCGTCGATGTCGAGGGTGCTGGTGAACAGGGTCAGGATGCGGTCGTTCTCGGCCTGGTGCTTGGCACGCATGTCCTCAACGGTCATGACGTTCAGCTCCCAACCGGTCAGCTGGGATGCCAGACGCACGTTCTGACCGTTGCGACCGATGGCCTGGGCCAGGTTGGCGGCTTCCACGGCGATATCCATGGTGTGGTTGTCTTCATCCACTATGATGGAGGCCACATCGGCGGGCGCCATGGCATTGATCACGTACTGGGCGGGGTTGTCATCGTACAAGACGATGTCGGCACGCTCACCGCTCAGCTCGGCGGAGACGGCTTGCACACGGGCACCGCGCATGCCGATACAGGCACCGATCGGATCGATACGACGATCGTTGGTCTTCACCGCTATCTTGGCGCGGGAGCCCGGGTCACGGGCGGCGCCCATGATTTCGATCATCTCTTCACCGATTTCCGGTACTTCGATGCGGAACAGCTCTTTCAGGAAGTCCGGGCTGGAACGGCTGACGAACAACTGGGAACCACGGGCTTCGGGACGCACGGCGTAGAGCAGGCCACGGATGCGGTCGCCCGGACGGAAAGTCTCGCGCGGCAGCATGTCGTCACGGAAGATCACGGCCTCGGCATTGCTGCCCAGATCCAGAATCACGTTGTCACGGTTGCTCTTCTTGACCACACCGCTGATGATGGTGCCTTCCTTGTCCTTGAACTGGTCAACGACTTGGGAACGCTCGGCTTCGCGCACTTTCTGCACGATAACCTGTTTGGCGGTCTGGGTGGTGATACGGTCGAAGGTCACAGAGTCGATCTGGTCTTCTACATAGTCACCGAGCTGGATCTCGGGCTGCTCGATCTGAGCGGCTTCGAGGGTGATTTCACCGTACGGGTTCTCCATTGCAGCCTGATCGGCCACCACAACCCAGCGACGATAGGTATCGTAGTCACCGGTCTTGCGATCGATTTCGACCCGAACTTCAATCTCGCCTTCATATTTTTTCTTGGTCGCAGTCGCCAGCGCGGTCTCCAGAGCCTGGAAAATTTTCTCGCGGGGCACAGCTTTCTCGTTGGATACTGCGTCAACGACCAGCAAAATCTCTTTATTCATATCCGATAGCCTCGTTAACCAAAGTTCGGCACTATGTTCGCTTTTTGGATATTGGTGAAAGCCAACACGTCGTCCTTACCATCTACTGTCAGGGTGATCATGTCGCCTTGCACAGCTTTGATTACGCCTTTGAACTTGCGGCGGTTATTTGTTGCCATCCGCAGCTGCACCGCCGCCTCTTGGCCAACGTATTTTTCGAACTGGGCAACCTTGAACAGCGGACGATCCAGACCAGGGGAGGATACTTCCAGGAAGTATTCTTCTGTGATGGGATCCTCGACATCCATGATGGCGCCAACCTGATGGCTGACTTCAGCACAGTTCTCGACAGTCACACCATTCTCGCCGTCGATAAAGACACGCAAAGTGGAGTGGTTACCCGCGCGGATAAACTCAATACCCCAAAGTTCAAAACCCAAGGCAACGACCGGAGCCTCGAGCAGATCGGTCAAACGTTGTTCCAACGTAGCCAAAGTCACCCTCCGAAAAACAAAAAAAGGGCATAAAGCCCAGATAGAGATCGATTCAGAGTAAATCGCACATAACAAAAAGCCCCGATGTCAAATCGGGGCTTGGCGCTTTACCCTGATTGTCGCCTCGCAGCGACCGCCTTCCTGAGCGTAGGAAATGCGTGAAATTTGGTTGCGGGGGCCGGATTTGAACCGACGACCTTCGGGTTATGAGCCCGACGAGCTACCATGCTGCTCCACCCCGCGTCCGAAATCGTGCGAGATTATAGCCAGTTCATTCTCTTCACACAAGACTGACTGGCTATAATATACCCGGTTGCCCGAGCTCACTACTTAATTGGTGCCGTGGGCGGGACTCGAACCCGCACACCCTAGAGCACTACCCCCTCAAGATAGCGTGTCTACCAATTCCACCACCACGGCAAAACTCACTTATTCGGGAACGTCAGTGTCTTTCTTTACTGGCGCTTTGGTCTGCTCAACCTGTTGGGTTTGTTGCAGATTTTCCCATTCACTACCCTGTTTGACCTTGTTGCTGGACATAGAGCCGAGCACCAAGCTAATCAGAAAGAACAGAGTAGCCAAAATTGCTGTTGTTCGGGTCAGGAAACTGCCTGAACCACCGGAGCCGAATACGGTATTCGATGCCCCTGCGCCGAAGGAGGCGCCCATGTCAGCCCCTTTACCTTGCTGAATCATCACCAGACCAATCAGAGCCAGTGAAACCAGCAGATAAACGACTAAAAGAATTTCGTACATTTAACTTGCACCCTTTGCCGCTTCAACAATTCCTAAAAACGTCTTGTCATCGAGACTCGCTCCACCAATCAGGCCACCATCAATGTCGGGCTGGGCAAACAAATCTCTCGCATTGGTCGGTGTCACGCTCCCACCATAGATGATTCTAACTTTCTCACCTATTACCGGAGTATCCTCCGCCAAGCGACCACGTATAAAGGAATGAACCTCTTGTGCCTGCTCGGGTGTGGCGCATTTACCTGTACCTACAGCCCAAATCGGCTCGTAGGCGATGATAGCATTATCGAAAGCCATCGCGCCATTTTTCTCTATGACGATGTCCAGCTCTTCGGCGATCACCTCGAAGGTTCTTCTCGCCTGCCTCGCCGCGCCCGATTCACCCAAACAGAGGATGGGGATCAAGCCTGCCGCTCTGGCTGCCGCAAACTTCTCTGCGACGATAAAGCTGGTCTCACCAAAGAGACGCCTGCGCTCGGAGTGCCCTACCAGTACGTAACGACACCCTGCCTCAACCAGCATCTGACACGAGACTTCACCCGTGTAAGCGCCAGCCTGGTGCTGACTCACATTCTGAGCCCCCAACTTCATCACCTTCTGCTCGTTGAGCAGAGCGGCCGTGAAGTCGAGATGCACATGGGATGGACACAAGACCACATCTACTCGCTCATCCATGCCTTGCAGGCACTGGCCAGTAAACTGCTCTAACTGCGACCTACTACCGTGTAACTTCCAGTTGGCGGCTACAAACGGCTTGCGATGTCCCATCGGCAACTCCCTTGCGAAAGCGGGGCTGATAATATCCAGAGGATTGTCAGCTGACAAGCGCTATTTTTGAATTTTCGAATCGTTTGAACAAGATACAACCAGGGCGGCTAAAAAGCCGCCCATTTTGTTCATTAAAACGCCGATTCGACCTGTTGAGCGATGCGTTGTGCCATATCACGCACCTGCTGCTCATGCTCACCTTCCACCATGACCCGGATCAGGGGTTCGGTGCCGGATTTGCGCAGCAGGACGCGGCCACGGCCAGCCAGCTCCTGTTCCACCTTGGCCACTTCCTGGTTGACGGCATCAGCCGCCAGCGGATCCTTGCCCTCGGCAAAACGGACGTTCACCAGCACCTGCGGGAACTTGCTCATGCCGGAACGCAGCTTGGCCAGCGGCATCTCGGCGGTGCAGATGGCCATCAGCACCTGCAGGGCAGCGACGATACCGTCCCCTGTGGTGGTCTGATCCAGGCAGATGATATGACCGGAGTTTTCACCCCCGATACGCCAGCCCTTCTCGTTCATCATCTCCAGCACGTAGCGGTCACCCACCTTGGCACGGGCGAACGGGATGCCCAGAGTCTGCAGCGCCAGCTCCAGGCCCATGTTGGCCATCAGGGTACCAACCACACCGCCCTTGAGGCGGCCGTTGCGCAGCGCATCGCGGGCGATGATGTAGAGGATCTCGTCACCGTCGATGATGTAACCCGTGTGGTCCACCATCACCAGGCGATCGCCGTCGCCGTCGAAGGCCACGCCCAGATCCGCCTTGCACTCCAGCACCTTGGCCGCCAGCGCGTCGGGAGCGGTCGAGCCGACACCGTCGTTGATGTTGAGCCCATCCGGGCTGCAGCCGATGGCTATCACCTCGGCGCCCAGTTCGCGGAACACGGAGGGGGCTATGTGATAGGTAGCGCCATTGCCGCAGTCGACCACCATCTTCAGCCCTTCCAGGCTCAGATGGGAAGGGAAGGTGCTCTTGCAGAACTCGATATAGCGACCCGCCGCATCCTCGATGCGCACGGCTTTGCCCAAATCCGCAGACTCGACGCACTTGATCTCGTGATCCAGCTCGGCTTCGATGGCCATCTCGACCTCGTCAGGCAGCTTGGTGCCATCGGCGGAGAAGAACTTGATGCCGTTGTCATAGTAAGGGTTATGGGAGGCGCTGATGACGATGCCGGCCTCGGCACGGAAGGTGCGGGTCAGGTAGGCAACGGCCGGGGTGGGCATGGGGCCCATCAGTATGGCCTTGAGACCGGCGGCGGAGAGACCCGCTTCCAGCGCGGACTCCAGCATGTAGCCGGAGATGCGGGTATCCTTGCCGATCAGCACTTTACGGGTGCCCTTCTTGGAGAGCACCTTGCCTGCGGCCCAACCCAGCTTCATCACGAAATCAGGGGTGATCGGGAATTCGCCAACCTTGCCGCGGACACCATCGGTGCCAAAATACTTTCTTGCCATTGTCTGTTCTCGTTTTTTTATTTGGATATGAAATCTTGTCCCGTCATTACCATCCAGCCGGCGCGCAGGGCATCCATGGTCTCTCGCACATCGTGCACCCGGATGATACGGGCGCCATGCTGCATCCCGATGAGCGCACAGGCCAGACTGCCGGCCAGCCGTTCATCAACCGAACGGCCGAGCAGGTTGCCTATCATAGACTTTCGCGACATACCGACCAAGAGCGGAAGCTGGTAATCGAGCAACTTCTCCTGCCAGGCCAGCAGCTGATAGTTGTGTGCCAGTGTCTTGCCAAAGCCGTAGCCCGGATCCAGCAACAGCTGCTGGCGCCCTATCCCGGCGGCCAGACAGGCGGCGATACGCTCGTCGAAGAAGGCCCTCACCTCCCCCAGCAGGTCGTCATAGTGGGGCTCGGCCTGCATGGTTCTCGGCTGGCCTTGCATGTGCATCAGGCACACGGGTACGTCAGCTTCTGCGGCGGCGGCCAGGGCGCCGGGTTCGAGCAAGGCCCGCACGTCGTTGATGAGGTGGGCCCCCGCCTTGCAGCCTTCCCGCATCACGGCAGCCTTGGAGGTATCGAGGGAGATCATCACATCCAGCTCGGCGACCATCCGCTCGACCACGGGGATCACCCTGTCCAGCTCATCCTGCTCGCTCACGTCGGGGGCACCCGGACGCGTCGACTCGCCGCCGATGTCGATGAGGGTTGCCCCGTCGGCGATCATCTGGCGAGCATGGGCCATGGCCCGGTCAACCTGATTGAAATTGCCGCCATCGGAGAAGGAGTCGGGTGTCACATTGAGGATCCCCATCACATGGGGACGATCGAGGGAGAGGCTGAGCCCCTTGCTGGTTAGCTGCATCTTCGCTTCCATTTACATAAAGAAAAACCCCGGGACCAGCCCGGGGTTTGCATCATCACGATTTATTTGGCCGGGAGATCGTTGGCCTTGTCGATGTCGACATCCGCCACCGGCTCCACGTCGGTCACTGCCGGTTTGGCATCCGCCGCGACAGTGGCACCGCCTTGCGGAGTGTCGCTGTGCTCGTCATGCCAGTTGCTGGGAGCACGCACCTCGCGACGGGCCATCAGATCGTCGATCTGCTTGGCGTCGATGGTTTCGTACTTCATCAGCGCATCTTTCATGGTGTGCAACACGTCCATGTTGTCCAGCAGGATCTGCTTGGAGCGGGCGTAGTTGCGATCGATGACCTGCTTGACCTCGGCGTCGATGACGCGCGCTGTGTCATCGGACATGTGCTTGGCCTTGGCCATGCTGCGACCGAGGAACACTTCACCATCTTCTTCCGCATAGAGCATGGGACCGAGACGCTCGGACATGCCCCACTGGGTAACCATCTTGCGAGCGATGTCGGTCGCACGCTCGATATCGTTGGATGCACCGGTCGATACCTTCTCGGCACCGTAGATCAGCTCTTCCGCCAGACGACCGCCGTACAGGCTGGAGATCATGGACTCCAGGTGCTGCTTGGAGTGGCTCCAGCGATCCTGCTCGGGCAGGTACATGGTCACACCCAGCGCACGACCGCGCGGTATGATGGAGACCTTGTAGACAGGGTCATGATCCGGTACCAGACGGCCTATGATGGCGTGACCCGCCTCATGGTAAGCCGTCATCTCCTTCTCGGAGTCTCTCATCACCATGGAGCGACGTTCCGCACCCATCATGATCTTGTCCTTGGCCTTCTCGAATTCGGTCATGGAAACCACTCGACGGCTCTCACGGGCGGAGAAGAGGGCGGCTTCGTTGACCAGGTTGGCGAGATCAGCACCGGAGAAACCTGGGGTACCGCGGGCAATCAGGGCCGCATTGACATCATCTGCCAACGGCACCTTGCGCATGTGCACCTTCAGGATCTGCTCGCGACCGCGCACATCCGGCAGACCGACCACGACCTGACGGTCGAAACGGCCCGGACGCAGCAAGGCAGGGTCCAGTACATCGGGACGGTTGGTGGCGGCGATGACGATGACGCCTTCATTGCCTTCAAAACCATCCATTTCGACCAGCATCTGGTTCAGGGTCTGCTCACGCTCATCGTGACCACCGCCGAGACCGGCGCCACGCTGGCGACCGACCGCATCGATTTCATCGATGAAGATGATGCAGGGGGAAGACTTCTTGGCCTGCTCGAACATGTCACGCACCCGGGAGGCACCGACACCCACGAACATCTCGACGAAGTCGGAACCCGAGATGGTGAAGAAAGGCACCTTGGCCTCGCCCGCAATGGCCTTGGCCAGCAGGGTCTTACCGGTACCGGGAGGGCCTACCAGCAGTACGCCGGTGGGGATCTTGCCACCCAGTTTCTGGAACTTGCTCGGATCGCGCAGATAGTCGACCAGCTCTTTCACCTCTTCCTTGGCCTCATCGCAGCCTGCGACGTCGGCAAAGGTGGTCTTGATCTGATCTTCACTCATCAGGCGAGCCTTGCTCTTGCCGAACGACATGGCACCCTTGCCACCACCGCCCTGCATCTGACGCATGAAGAAGACCCAGACACCGATCAGCAACAGCATCGGGAACCAGGAGATGAAGATAGAGGTCAGCAAAGACGGCTCTTCCGGCTTCTCGCCCATCACTTTGACATTGTGATTGAGCATGTCGTTGAGCAGCTGGGGATCCGGCGCCGGTATGATGGTGGTGAAGCGTTCACCAGTGCGCTTGACGCCATTAATGACCTTGCCATCCATCCGCACTTCACGGATCTGCTCTTGGGTCACTTCTTTAACGAAGCTGGAATAGTCCAGCTGGCGACTGGTGGTATCGCTGGGGCTGAAGCTATTGAACACCGACATCAACACGACGGCGATGACCAGCCACAGGATTAGGTTTTTCGCCATGTCACTCAAATCAATGACCTCGCAGACTGACAGTTAACGATGAAGGTTAGGGTACTACAGTTTAAAACCGGTAGCCACAATGTAGACTTCTCGTGAACGGGCACGAGACGAGTCTGGTTTACGAATCTTGACAGCAGAGAAAAGCTTACGAATTTCATTGAGATAGGCATCAAACCCCTCTCCCTGGAATACCTTCACCACGAAGCTGCCATTACTGCGCAATACCTGGTTGCACATGTCGAGCGCCAGCTCGACCAGGTACATGGCGCGGGCCTGATCCACCTGTTGGGTGCCACTCATATTGGGCGCCATATCAGACATGACCAGGTCCACCTTGTCCGGACCGACACGGGCCAGCAAGGCGCCGAGTACAGTTTCCTCCCGAAAGTCCCCTTGCAGGAAATCGACACCGGCAATGGGATCCATCGGCAAAATATCACACGCGATGACCCGTCCATCGTCACCCACCTGCTCAACGGCAAACTGGGACCAGCCACCCGGGGCCGCCCCCAGATCCACCACTGTCATGCCGGTACGGAGCAATTTGTCCTTGCCCTGGATCTCATCAATCTTGAAAACAGCGCGGGAGCGCAGCCCCAACTTCTGGGCTTTTTTGACGTATTGATCGTCGAAATGTTCTTTTAACCAGCGGCTTGAGCTGGGGGAACGTTTTTTCTGGGTCATGATTGTCGACTTTAAAAAACCACAAGGGTTATTAGTATTAAGGGCTAAGTGGGGGTAGAATACGCCCCTTTCAACCCTGACTTATGAAGAAATTGCCATGATTCTCAACAATAAACAGAAACAGTACCTCAAGGGCCTTGCCCACAGTCTGAAGCCCGTTGTCCTGCTGGGTCAACATGGTCTGACCGAAGGCGTACTGGCCGAGATCGATCTGGCCCTGAACTACCACGAGCTGATCAAGGTTAAGGTTGCGTCTGAAGATCGTGAGATGAAACAGCTGGTTATGGATGCAATCGTCCGTGAAACCGGCGCGGTCAAGGTACAGAGCATCGGCCACGTGCTGACCATCTACCGTCAGGCCAACGAGCCGAAAATCCAACTGCCCCGCAAGTAACAGGAAAGAGCCTCGCTCTTTCCTTCATTTCCCTTCTTCCCAAGTCGCTTGCCAAAGTAGTCTCCAGGCCCTTAACCTGCGATGAATACTCGTGGACACCCCGCTATGGATCACCATCAGATTCTCACCGAAGATGAACTGGCCATGTTACGGGACTTGGGGAGCAGTCAGGAGACGGCCGCCGGACAATCCCTGAGCGGTTATCTCGCCACCCCCTTGCTCGGACTGCTGCAACGCGCCGATCAACTGGTGCTCGAAGCCCGCTTCGCCGGGCATCAACTCCGCTTTCCGCTGCGCTTCACCCAGGGGGACGATGGCTTCGTCGAACCGCGCATCGCCGCGCCCGTCATCAAGGAGCTGGGTTATCCCCATCTGCGCGCCTGGCGCCTCGACCAAGAGGCGCGCCTGAAGGTGGCCGATACCGAGTGTCTGGTGCACAGCCTGTCGCTGGACGGATTGGTGGTGGAGGGCTTGCCCGCCGGCCTGACGATAGGCGCCACCCTCAGCGGCACCCTGCTCATCCAGGAACTGGCCCCCCTGCCCCTCTGCGCCGAGCTGGTCAGACATATCCATCAACGCAATGGTGTACAGGGCTGGGCACTGCACTTCCAGATGGCCAAGCCGGATCTTGAGCAACTGCGCAGCTGGATGTTCCAGCGCCATCAGGACGCCTTCACCCAGGCTTACCAGCCCCGCTAAATACAAACAGGGGAGCCGGGCTCCCCTGTTTCAGGCATCACCTCACATCAGAGGTAAGCGACGGCCAGAACTTCGTATTCCACATCGCCGGCCGGCGTCTTGACGATGGCCACATCGTCCACTTCCTTGCCGATCAGGGCACGGGCGATGGGCGAGTTCACTGAAATCATGTTCTGTTTGATGTCAGATTCGTCGTCACCCACGATACGGTAGACAACTTCCTCTTCCGTCTCGCTTTTCAGTAGGGTCACGGTCGCCCCGAAGATGACGCGACCATTGTTGGTAATCTTGGTGACATCGATCACCTGGGCATTGGAGAGCTTGCTCTCAATTTCCTGAATGCGGCCTTCACAGAAGCCCTGCTGCTCACGGGCGGCATGGTACTCGGCGTTTTCTTTCAGATCACCATGTTCACGGGCATCTGCAATCGCTTCGATAATCTGCGGACGAAGCTCGCTCTTCAGATAGTCGAGCTCTTGACGCAGCTTTTCAGCGCCGCGAACAGTCATCGGAGTATGATTCATAGTCGAAACCTGGGTTGCTTGAAAAGAGAAGCTGCGGCTATCAAAGAGAGCCGCAGCTATCGGTTCGGATGAGGCATCTTAATATGAAGCCGGCACAAAATCCATGTCAGTCCCTGCGAGCGGGATCGCGCTTTGCCATCGACACTACTTCTGCTCAGAGACGCCGATTGGGGCCGATACTGTCGGCTTGCCCTGCATGATGGCGATCTCCACCCGCCGGTTCATGCGCCGGTTTTCCGGGGTGGTGTTCGGCACCAGCGGCTGGGAATCGGCCATGCCCTGCACCACCAATCGCCCGCCGTCGAAGCCGGGCACCTTGATCATCTGATGGGCCACCGCCACCGCCCGCTGGGAAGAGAGCTCCCAGTTGGACTGAAACAGCTCATCTTCGGTGGCCACATCATCGGTATGACCCGAGATGGTGATCTCCCCCGGTACATCCTTGAGCAGAGTCGCCACCTTGCGCACCACGGGCCAGAACTGGGGCTGCAGGAAGGCGGAACCAGCCGGGAAGGCCGCCTTCTCGCGGATCCGTATGATAATCTGCTGACCCAGCGCCTCCACTTCGATGGCACCATCCTGGATCTGGGCCTTCATCTGCTCCGCCAGCTCCTTGGCCAGGGCATTGGACTGCTCCTGCTGTTTCTGCGCCTCCTGCCGGGTGTCGCCCCCCACCAGCTTGTCTTCGCTCTTGTCATGACCCCCGGCCTGATCGGCGTCACCTGGCTGGAAGTCCAGCTCTGTCTGGGTCATGTCCATGGTCTGCTGCATGATGGTGTCTATGGGGGTCGGCTCGGGGCGGCCCGGCCTGAACTCGAGGGCAACGACGGACGTCCCCTTGGGTATGTCTTTGACCTCCAGAATATTCTGCACCCCGAACGCCTTCTCCATGGAGCCGGCGATCTGCTTGAACTTCTGCACATCCATCTCGGCGAAGGAGAGCAGCAGCACGAAGAAGCACATCAACAACGACATCAGATCGGCGAAGGTGCCCATGTAACCGGGCAGACCAGGTGGCGGACACTTGCACTTAGCCATGGGGATTACTCGCTGCCATTGTTGCGTTTGGACTGGTTCAGGTAATTTTGCAGCATGGACTGGATCACCCGCGGGTTCTGGCCATCCTGAATGCCCATGATGGCGTCCAGCACCAGGCAGCGGCTCAGTTGCTCTTCACCGCTGCGCAGCTCCAGCTTGTCGGCGATGGGGATCGCAATCATGTTGGCCTCGATGGCGCCATAGAGGGTGGTGAGCAAGGCCACCGCCATGGCCGGGCCTATGGATTTGGGATCGCTCATGTTGGCCAGCATGGCAACCAGACCCACCAGCGTGCCTATCATCCCCATGGCGGGCCCCAGATCCCCGAGCGCGCGAAACACCTTGATGGCGATGACATGCCGTTCGGCGGTGAGCTCGATGTCCTTCTCCATCACGCCGCGGATGACATCGGCATCGTGCCCGTCCACCAGCATGTCGATGCCTTTTTTCATGAAGGCATTCGGCACTTCGGCGGCTTCCAGCGCCAAAAAGCCCCCTTTACGGGCCGCATCGGCCAGTTCAACCGCCTTGATGATGAGGTCATCCAGCTTGTCGCCCTTGTAGATGAATGCCTTGCCGGCCACCTTGAACGCCATCAGGAACTGACCGATGTTGAACTTCATCATGCAGATAAAGAGGGAACCCAGTATGGTGATATAGACCGAAGGCATATCCACATACATGCTCATGGGGCCACCCAGCAGCATGCCGTACACCACGACCCCAAATCCCAGCACTATGCCAATCAGACTACCTAGATCCACATCCCTACTCCTGTCAGCTGAAATTCGTTGTATCTGCAGTTTGTTGAATTTTCTGCTATTGGCTCATCAGCGGCAAGGGCCACCACGTTTTTCCTAGTTCACAAGATGGCTTGTTATCGGCCACTTTTCCGAGAGTTTAAGCTGACCGCACTTTTCAGCCTCCCCCCTGCCCGCCGTCGATGTTAAGATAAGCCGTTTTTTTCAATCCCCGAGGATGGACATGGCCAGTAAAAAAATCGACCGCCTGAGTTTTGATGCCACTCTGGAAGAGCTGGAAACCATAGTTCATCAACTGGAACAAGGTTCCTTACCGCTGGAAGAGGCCCTCAAGCAGTTCGAACAGGGTGTCCACCTGGTGCGGGCCGGCCAGCAGAAGCTGGAACAGGCCGAACAGAAGATCCAGATCCTGCTGACTCAGGCCGATGGCACAGAGCAAGCGGTCCCCTTCCAGCCAGAGCAAGGAGAGGAGTGAGTGACGCTGGACGATTTTTCCCGCCTGCATCGTCAACGTATTGACGACTGCCTGTCTGCACAACTTGAATCCTTGCCCGCCATGGCCCCGCGTCTGCGCGATGCCATGCGCTATGGCCTGCTGCTCGGCGGCAAGCGGGTGCGCCCCTTCCTGGTCTACGCCGTAGGCGAGATGCTGGGCGTCAAGAGCGAGCTGCTGGATGGCCCCGCCGCCGCGGTGGAGTGCATCCACGCCTACTCCCTGCTGCATGACGACCTGCCCGCCATGGACAACGACGACTTGCGTCGCGGCCAGCCGACCGTGCACAAGGCATTTGACGAAGGCACCGCCATCCTGGCCGGCGATGCCCTGCAGACCCTGGCCTTCGCCATTCTGGCCGATCACCCCATGCCGGCCGCCCTGATGGCCAACCGGGTGCGGATGCTGAGTGCCCTCGCCCGCGCCTCCGGCTACCTCGGCATGTGTGGTGGTCAGGCGCTGGATCTGCAGGCCGAAGGGCGCCAGATCAGCCTGCCCGAGCTGGAGCAGGTGCATCGCCACAAGACCGGGGCCCTAATCGAGTGCGCCGTGGCACTGGGTGCCCTGTGCAAGCCCGACGTGGACGACGCCACCCTGGCGGCGCTGCAAACCTATGCGGCCGCCATAGGCCTCGCTTTTCAGGTACAGGACGATATCCTCGACATCACGGGCGATACCGCCACCCTGGGCAAGCCGCAAGGCTCGGATCTGGCGCAGGAAAAGAGTACCTACCCGGCCCTGCTCGGACTCGACAATGCCCGTGAGCTGGCTCGCGAACTGCACGGTAAAGCCTTAACAGCCTTGCAATCTTTGCCCTACAATACCGACATTCTGGAAGCGTTTGCCGATTACATCATCGAGCGAACCCACTAAACGCTGGATAACAGTAACAATATGAGCGTTGATATAAGCAATTTCCCCAACCTGGCCCTCGCGGATACGCCGGTCGAGTTGCGATCCCTGCCCTTCGAGCGACTGCCCGTACTGTGCAACGAACTGCGTGAATATCTGCTGCGTTCGGTGAGCCGCTCCAGTGGTCATCTCGCCTCCGGGCTCGGCACAGTCGAACTGACGGTGGCGCTGCACTACGTCTACAACACGCCGTTCGATCGACTGGTGTGGGACGTGGGCCATCAGGCCTATCCCCACAAGATCCTGACCGGTCGTCGCGACCGGATGCAGAGCATCCGCCAGAAAGACGGCCTGCACCCCTTCCCCTGGCGCGGCGAGAGCGAATATGACGTGCTCTCGGTTGGCCACTCCAGCACCTCCATAGGTGCGGCACTCGGCATGGCGGTCGCCGCCGAGAGCGAGGGTCTGGGTCGCAAGGTGGTAGCGGTGATAGGTGACGGCGCCATCACGGCCGGCATGGCCTTCGAGGCGCTCAATCACGCCGGCGATGTCCACAAGGACATGCTGGTGGTGCTCAACGACAACGAGATGTCCATCTCCGAGAATGTCGGGGCGCTCAACAACCACCTGGCCCGCATCATGTCGGGCAAGCTCTACACCACCATACGTGAGGGGGGCAAGAAGGTGCTGGCGGGTCTGCCGCCGGTCAAGGAGCTGGCCAAGCGGGCCGAGGAGCATCTCAAGGGGATGGTGGTGCCTGGCACCCTGTTCGAAGAGTTCGGCTTCAACTACATAGGCCCCATCGACGGCCATGACATCAACGCCTTGGTCGAGACACTGCGCAACATGCGCAACCTCAAGGGGCCGCAGCTGCTGCATGTCAAGACCAAGAAGGGCAAGGGCTACGAGCCTGCCGAGAAAGACCCTATCGGTTATCACGGCGTGCCCAAGTTCAATCCAGACGAGTGCACCCTGCCCAAGGCGAGCGGCGGCAAGCCGAGCTTCTCCGCCATCTTCGGTCAGTGGCTGTGCGACATGGCGGCCAAAGACGAGAAGCTGGTCGGCATCACCCCCGCCATGCGCGAGGGCTCAGGGCTGGTCAAGTTCAGCCAGCAGTATCCGGATCGCTACTTCGACGTGGCCATTGCCGAGCAGCATGCGGTCACCTTCGCCGCCGGCCTCGCCATCGCCGACAAGAAGCCGGTGGTCGCCATCTATTCGAGCTTCCTGCAGCGCGCCTATGACCAGCTGATCCACGACGTGGCACTGCAGGAACTGCCGGTGCTGTTCGCCATCGACCGGGCCGGTCTGGTGGGCGCCGATGGCCCGACCCATCAGGGGGCGTTCGACATCAGCTTCCTGCGCACCGTGCCCAACATGGTGGTGATGACGCCGTCCGACGAGAACGAGTGTCGCCAGATGCTCTACACCGGCTATCAATGCAACCAGCCTGCGGCGGTGCGCTACCCCCGCGGCAGCGGCACAGGCATCGAGGTGCAGACCGAGATGCAGGCGCTGGCGCTCGGCAAGGGCCGTGTCATTCGCGAGGGCAAGGGCACCGCCATACTGGCGTTCGGCACCCTGCTGCAGCAGGCCAGGGCCGCCGCCGAGGCGCTCGATGCCACCCTGGTGGACATGCGCTTCGTCAAGCCGATGGATGAAACCCTGGTGCTGTCGCTTGCCGCCAGCCATGACCAGTTCGTGACCATAGAAGACAACGCCATCATGGGCGGCGCCGGCTCCGCGGTGAACGAGCTGCTGATGCGCAGCAAACAGTGCAAGCCTGTGCTCAATCTCGGCCTGCCGGATCGCTTCGTGGAGCAAGGCACCCAGGAGGAGATCTACGCGCTGCTGGGACTCGACAGCACTGGCATTCAAGCCAGCATCGAGGCCTGGCTGCTGGCCTGATCAGGCACGTTGACGAGCAAATAAAGAAGGGCGCCTGATGGCGCCCTTCTTGTTATCCATTATTTCAAACCTGTGCACACACTGTCGCGAGAAGGGCGTCAGCAAGGTGAAGAGCAGCGCAGGAACCGGAGCGTATAGACATACGTGAGGATTCCGAGCAGCACATGAGCCTTGATCACGCCCTCGCAGTAAGTGTGAGGACAGGTTTTTATCAGCCCTTGTAGATCTTGGGGTTGAACACATCCCGCAGCCAGTCGCCCAGCAGGTTGATGACCAGCACCAGCACCACCAGACAGATGCCCGGGAAGGCGGTGATCCACCAGGAGCCGGAGAAGATGTAGTTGAAGCCGACGCTGATGAGCGAGCCCAGCGATGGCTGATCCACCGGCATCCCCAATCCGAGGAAGGAGAGTGCCGCCTCGCTCATGATGGCGTTGGCCACCTGCACCGTGGAGATGACCAGGATGGGGGACAGGCAGTTCGGCAAGATGTGGCGGAACATGATGCGCGGGGCACGGAACCCCATCACCTGCGCCGCTTCCACATACTCCTTCTTCTTCTCCGCCAGCACGGAGGCACGCACGGTACGAGCGTACTGCGGCCACTCGGCGATGCCGATGATCACCACCAGCATGACGATGGCAAATTCGGAGTAAACCTCGGAGCCAAAGCTGGCCTGGAAGATGGCGGAGATGATGATGGCCACCATCATGGTGGAGAACGACAGCTGCACATCGGCGAAGCGCATCAGCAGGTTGTCGATGCGGCCACCGAAGTAACCGGCGATCAGGCCGATGACGATGCCGAGCACCAGTTGCAGCCCCACCGCAAACAGCCCTATGGTCAACGAGATGCGGGCACCGTAGAGGATGGTGCTCCAGATGTCGCGACCCTGGTTGTCGGTGCCAAGCCAGAAGCGCTCCTCACCCCCTTCCAGCCAGGAGGGCGGCAGCTCGGCATCCATCAGATCGAAGCTGGTCTGGTCGTAGACGTTGTGCGGCGCCAGCCAGGGTGCCAGCAGCGCAGCCAGCACGAACACCACGAACACCGCAAAGCTGAACATGGCGACTTTATCGCGCAGGAAGTAGTAGACGATGTCGGAATTTTTAAAACGTGCCCAACGGCTTGGGCTTGCAGTTACTGCGTTACTCATGCTTACCCCTTCGTAGCCGGGTTGATGGCAAGACCCGCGTGGTTGCGCCATGTCAAACAGCGGCTCACAGTCACAGCGTTAGTCATGTGTTACCCCTTGGCAGTCAGGTTGACGGTCGGGTTGATGAACCCGTAGAGCAGGTCGACCAGGGTATTGGTCACCACGAAGATCAGGCCGACGAAGATGACGTAGGCGGTGATCAGCGGGGTATCGACCCTGTGGATCGCCTCGAGGAACAGGAAGCCGGTCCCCGGCCACTGGAACACGCTCTCGGTCAAGATGGTGTAGGCAACCATGGTGCCGATCTGCACGCCGCCGACGGTAATGACCGGCAGCATGGTGTTTTTGAGGGCGTGCTGGTAGTAGACCTTGTTGTTGTCCAGCCCCTTGGCACGGGCGAACTTGACGTATTCGGAGGAGAGCTGCTCCAGCATCTCGGAGCGCACCAGCCGGATGAACAGCGGCAGCATGATGGAGGAGAGCGACACCGCCGGCAGGATCAAGTGCTTGATGCCATCCCAGGTGAAGAAGCCCGACTCCCAGCCCAGCAGGTTAAGGGTCTCGCCACGGCCATAGGCCGGCAGCCAGCCGAGCTGGATGGAGAACAGATACATCAGCATGATCGCCGTCAGGAAGACAGGGATCGAGATGCCGATGCTGCTCACCGCCATGATGAGTTTGGTCAGGAAGCTGCGTGGCCTTATCGCCGAGTAAACCCCCAGCGGAATGGAGACGGCGACGATGATCAGTGCAGCGGCAAAGACCAGCTCAAGGGTAGCCACCAGCTTGTCGAGTATCACCTCGAGAGCGGGTCGCTTGAAGAAGTAGGAGGTGCCCAGATCCCCTTGCACTGCATTTTGCAAGAAGCGGCTGTATTTCACCAAAAAGGGATCGTTAAGGCCCATCTTTTCGCGCAACTCATGGCGCACGGACTCGGAGGCGGATTGTCCCACCAGCTCGCGCAGCGGATCCCCCAGGTTGTCCTGGATGGAGAAGGCGACCAGGCTGATGACGAACATCACTATCACGGCCTGATAGAACCGTTTCAGCAGGAATGTAAACATGCTTGTCCTTCTACGTGGCCTGTGTCTTGGCACAGGCTTCTGTTAATGGCGGGGGCAGCCATGGCCGCCCCCGCCAGGTCCTTCTTTACGACCCTGCTTACTTGTTGACCACCAGGTCACCCAGGTAAGGGAAGTTCATCACGTTGACCACTGGCTTGATGTCGACGTTTTTCTTGGCGCCATAGGCTAGGTCTTCCCAGTGCAACGGCACATAGGCAGCGTCGTCGATCAGCATGGCTTCCACCTTCTGCAGGATGGCGGCACGCTTGGCCGGATCGGTTTCGGCGTTGGCATCCATCACCAGCTTGTCAGCCTCTGCGTTGGCATAACCGCCGCAGTTGTACTGACCCATGCCGGTCTTGGCATCCTTGGTGAAGGTCAGGAACTCGAAGAAGTTCGCACTGTCTTCGGTGTCTGAGTGCCAGCCGATCAGCTGCATGTCTGCCGCACACTTGTCAAACTCGGGCCAGTACTGGGCCACCGGCATGGTCTTCAGATCGACCTTGATGTTGATCTTGGACAGCATGGCGGAGACAGCCTGGGCAATCTTGACGTCGTTGACGTAGCGGGCAGCCGGGGAGATGAAGCTCATCTTGAAGCCCTGCTCGAAACCGGCTTCCTTCATCAGCTGCTTGGCCTTGGCCAGATCATACTGGGGCTTGAGCGCCTCGTTGTGACCGGCATAGCCTTTCGGGCTCAGCTGGCCGGCCGGAGTGCCGAAGCCTTTGTTGATCTTGTCGACTATGCCGACTTCGTTGATGGCCAGGTTGATCGCCTGACGCACGCGCTTGTCTTTCAGCGCCGGGTTGGTGTTCTGGTTCAGCTCTATGATAATGGCGCGGGTACCGGACAGGGTCACCAGTTGGGAATCCTTGCCATTCTTCACGCGCTCCAGATCGTTCGGAGCAACCGGGTAGATCATGTCCACGTCACCACCCAGCAGGGCGGCCACACGGGTGGCATCTTCCTTGATCGGTACCACGGTCAGGTTCTGAACGTTGCCCTTGGAAGCCTTGTCCCAGTAGTTGGCGTTGCGCACGTATTCCAGCTTGACGCCCTGCTCGCGGAACTTGACGCTGAACGGACCGGTACCGGAAACATGGGTGGAGGCATAGGAGCTGCCGTTCTTGACGATCTCGGCCTTGTCTTTGCCAGCTTCATCCTTGCCGGTGTAGAACTTGGAGTCCATCGGGAAGATATAGGTAACGGTCTGCAGCACCAGCGGGAACGGCTTGGCGGTGATCAGATCGACGGTCAGATCATCGACCTTCTTCACTTCGGCAATGGGGTCGAAGATGGCCTTGAAGTCGGGAGAGGCCTTCAGGCGGTTGACGGTCCACACCACGTCGTCGGCGGTGAAGTCGTTGCCGGAGTGGAACTTGACGCCCTTGCGCAGGTGGAAACGCACCGTCTTGTCGTCGATACGTTCAAACTTCTCGGCCAGACGCGGCTCGAACTTCAGATCCTGGGTGTAACGCATCAGGGGATCGAACACCAGGTGAGACATCTCCAGGGTCTGACCGGAGAGCTGCTCCTGCGGATCCAGCGAGGTGGCGTCGGAGGCGACGGCCACAGTAATGTCGGCGGCAGAGACGTTAAACGCGAGACCCGCGGCGAACAGCGCCATGGCAATCTTGGATAATCCTTTCTTCATGTCTTTCTCCATGCTTTTGGCTTTTTATTGACACTTTTTGTGACAAGCAGACCGGCGAGCCGGCTCTTTCCTAGCTTGCGATTTCCAGCCCCTCGCGGGACATTCCCTTGAACTCCGGCATCAGCGAGATCAGCTTGCGGCTGTACTCATGCTCGGCATTGGTAAACAGTTTTTCGGTCTCGGCCACTTCCACCAGATGACCGTGCTGCATCACGCCGATGCGATCGCACATCTGGCGGATCACCGGCAGATCGTGGCTGATGAACAGCATGGTCAGCCCAAGCTCCTGCTGCAGATCCTTGAGCAGGTTGAGGATCTGGGCCTGTACCGACACATCCAGCGCCGAGGTGGGCTCGTCGCAGATGAGGAAGCGCGGCCGGGTCGCCAGAGCACGGGCGATGGAGATGCGTTGACGCTGACCGCCAGAGAACTCGTGGGGATACTTGACCCCGGCACCACGGCCGAGCCCCACGTGATCGAGCAGATCGTTGACTATGCCCTCGATCTGGCTCTCGCTGCCTGCCAGCCTGTGGAAGCGGATGGGCTCGGCGATGATGTCACGCACCTTCATGCGCGGGTTCATCGAGGAGTAGGGGTTCTGGAACACCATCTGCATCTGGCGGCGCAGCGGACGGCGCTCGTGCTCCCCTTTCAGAGCCGTCAGATCGATCCCCTCGAAGAAGATCTTGCCGGTATCGGGCGGATAGAGGCCTGTAATGGCACGGGCTATGGTGGATTTGCCGGAACCCGACTCCCCCACCAGACCGAAGGTTTCCCCTTCGAAGATCTCGAAGCTGATGTTGTTGCAGGCGCGCACATACTGGCGGCGGCTCGGGAAGATGGAGTCCTTGGTGACGAACCTCAGATCCACGTTCTCCACCCGCAGCAGGGCCCCCTCGTAGGTGCGCTCATCCTGACTCTGGCCGAGCCAGTGGGTCTTGAGATCGATATTGGTATCAGGCGCACTGGCATCCTCGATATAGGAAACCAGCGGGAAGCGCACCAGCTTGACGTCCGAGCGGGGCACAGCCGAGATGAGACTGCGGGTATAAGGGTGAGTGGGGCGACCCAGCACCTGTTCGGTGGTACCGAACTCCACCAGATCGCCGCGATACATGACCGCCACCTTGTCGGTAACGTTGGAGACCACCCCCATGTCGTGGGTCACCAGCATGCAGCCCACCTGGCGCTCTTTGCAGAGGTTGCGGATGAGCTGGAGGATCTGATCCTGAATGGAGACGTCGAGGGCCGTGGTCGGCTCATCGGCGATGATGAGCTCGGGATCGCACGACAGCGCGATGGCGATGACCACCCGCTGACGCATGCCGCCGGAAAACTGATGCGGATACTGCTTGATGCGCAGCTCGGGCTGCGGGATCCCGACCGCGCCCATCAGCTCGAGCGCCTTGGCAAAGGCGGCATCGTGAGAGAGCTTGGTATTGGCAAGAATGGTCTCCACCAGTTGCTGTTCTACGGTGAACAGCGGATTGAGGGAGGTCATGGGATCCTGGAAGATGAAACCGATGCGGGAACCACGGATGGCCCGCATCTCGTTCTGGCTCTTGCCGGAGATGAGTTCGCCGTTGAGATAGATGTCACCACGGGCGATGCGGCCCGGCGGGCTCAGCAGATCGATGACGGCATTGCCTATGGTGGATTTACCGGCGCCAGATTCGCCCACCACACCGACGATCTCCCCTTTTTCGACACACAAAGAGAGATCTTTGACCGCGGCCAGCACCCCATAGCGGGAGGGGTACTCGATCCGCAAGTTTTTCACTTCGAGCAAGGACATGTTTACCTCTGCGGGGGACATCCGTCCCAAATAATTCGTCCGTAAATCGGCCGCAGATGCCGGTTGTGCCTTGAGTACTGATCTTGAGTGCTTTTCTGAGTAATAAACGCTCAATCCATGAGGCAGCGAAACCAGCGATCCGGGCGGGTTTTTTTGCATTTTTTTGGAATAACCCGCGAGTAACTTAGACGGTTTGACCGCGAGTGTAAATGATCGGGTTATACAATTTCGCAATACTTTGCTCAGTCAGTGGCCATTGCAGTAGTCATAAATGATGACTTGTGTCACATAACCAGACTATATGACCACCATCAAGATTTTTTAGTGCTTTTACTTTCAACAAAGACGCAACAGGCGGGAATAATCACTATTGGCACAATAGCATTAAGCTTCGAATGAGTAGTGAATATTTATGTGAAATGATTTTTTAACGGCAGCATATGCCGATGAATGAAAACTAAACAGAGCTATATAGGGGGATGCCAGGCTGGCGATCCCCCTTGCGGGGAGATTCACCCCAGCCAGTATGCCAGCAATTGCATACAAAACAGGGCGAACAGGCCGGCGATGAGATCGTCCAGCATGATGCCGAGTCCGCCGTGAATGCGGCGATCAAACCAGGAGATGGGCCAGGGCTTGAACACATCAAACAGCCGGAACAGCACGAAACCGGCCAGCACCCACTGCCAACCGGCTGGCGCCGCTATCATGGTCACGCCAAAACCTATCACCTCGTCCCAGACGATGGCACCATGATCCGGCATGCCGATGGCATCGGTGGCACTCTGGCAGATGCGAATGCCCGCCACGAACCCCACCGCCAGCAGGGCGATGAACCAGGGCGTCGGCAGACCGCTCACCAGCAGATAGAGCGGAATGGCGACCAGCGTCCCCATGGTGCCCGGCGCCCTGGGGGAGAGACCGGAGCCAAACCCCACCGCCAGCAAGTGCAGCGGGTGCTTCAGGTTCAGTCGTGTCAGCTCGGGCTTTATCCTGAACAAGCTCATGCGAAGTGATCCCACCCTTTCAGTTGCAGTTCAACCACTTGCTCGCCTCTCAGGTAGTCGATGCCCACCTCGCCCGCTACGATGCGGCCGATGCGGGTGAACTTGACGCCACAGTTGGCCAGCGCCGTATCCAGCGCGCCGCGATACTCCTCCGGCACGGTGAAACAGAGCTCGTAGTCATCGCCACCGGCCAGCGCCAGCTGCCAGGCATCCTGCTCGGGCACCGCATCCTGCAGCACGGGCGAGAGGGGCAGCAGGCCGAGATCTATTTGCGCCCGCACCCCGGAGGCCTTGAGGATGTGGCCAAGATCCGAGGAAAGCCCGTCGGAGAGATCCAGCGCACTGCTCGCCAGCCCGCGCAGGGCCTGCCCTGCCAGAATGCGGGGATGGGGATGATCGAGCCGTGGCAGCACGGCGGCCAGCTGGTTCTCGTTGAGGCTGCGCTTGCCGAGCAGATGGGAGAGCGCCAGGGCGGCATCCCCCAGGGTGCCGGTGACATAGATGCCGTCGCCGGCCTTGGCACCGCTGCGCATCAGGGCACGACCGGCGGGGACGGATCCCTTCACCGAGACTGTGATGGAGAGCGGGCCGCGGGTCATGTCCCCACCCACCAGCGCCACGTTGTAGTATTCGGCCAGTTCGAGAAAGCCTTCGGCAAAGCCGGCGACCCAGGGTTCGTTGATGGCAGGCAGCGTCAGTGCCAGCGACACCCAGCGCGGCTCGGCGCCCATGGCGGCAAGGTCGGACAAATTGACCGCCAGCGCCTTGTAGCCGAGATCCACCGGATCCATGTCGGGGAAGAAGTGGACGCCGCTCACCAGGGTATCCGTGCTCACCGCCAGCTGAGTATCGGCAGGCAGGGTCAGCAGGGCGCAGTCATCTCCAGGGCCCATCACCACGTCCTTGCGGGCGTGGGGGACCTTGAAGTACTTATCAATCAGCTCAAATTCACCCATACAGTAAAAAGCCAGCGGTTAGGCTGGCTCCTCTCTTAATGCTGACGGACAGCAGGATCAACGCTTGGCCAGCGTCTTGATCACCTTGTCCAGTACACCGTTGACAAACTTGTGGCTGTCATCGGCAGCAAAGGCCTTGGCCAACTCGATCGCTTCGTTGATCACCACGCGCGGCGGCACATCATCACGACGGGTCAGCTCATAGGTCGCCAGACGCAGGATCGCCTTGTCCACCATGTCCACTTCTTCCAGCGGACGGGAGAGGAAAGGGGAAAACACCTTGTCCAGCTCGTTGCAGTGGAGGGCTACCCCGAACAGCAGATCGCGGAAATAGTTCAGGTCCACACCCTTGGTGTCCTGATCTATCTTGAACTGCTCTTCGATGTCGCCCACGTTGGCCCTGGTCATCTGCCACTGGTAGATGGCCTGGGTGGCGCAATGGCGGGCTTTACGGCGCTCGGACGGTTTCAATGTACTTCTCCTCGTTACACGTCCAGCTGTTTCAGGACGTTGATCATTTCGAGCGCGCTCAGTGCAGCCTCTGCACCCTTGTTACCCGCCTTGGTACCGGCGCGCTCGATGGCTTGTTCGATGTTTTCTGTGGTCAGTACGCCGAAGGCAACCGGAATTTCATATTCCATCATTACCTGGGCCAAGCCCTTGCCGTTCTCGCTCGCCACCAGCTCGAAGTGGTAAGTGCCACCACGGATGACGGTGCCCAGCGCGACTATGGCGTCGTATTGACCACTCTTGGCCAGCTTCTTGGCTGCCAGGGGGATTTCGACGGCGCCCGGCACGCGCACCAGGGTCAGATTGCTGTCCTGGATCTGGCCTTGACGCTTCAGCACGTCCACAGCACCGTCCACCAGGCTTTCGTTGATGAAGCTGTTGAAACGGGCAACGACAATAGCAACGCGCGCCTCAGGAGCGGCGATATTTCCTTCGATAACCTTCATTGGAAATCCTGTATCTGTGCAATCAAAAGGGGCCGGAGTCAAAAGTGCGCACATTCTAGCACAACAGACCCACGACAAAAACCATGGCCGCAACGGGCGGCCATGATCTCAATGTCATTCGGACGACGCGCTTATTCGCCGACGTATTCCACCACTTCCAGGCCGAAGCCACCGAGGGCGTGATACTTCTTGGGGGAGCTCAACAGCCGCATCTTGCCGACCCCCAGCGTCTTGAGGATCTGGGAGCCCACGCCGACCCGGCGCGAGGTGCCCTGCCACTTGGCCCCTTCCGGTTGCAGCCCCTTGTCGGCAGCTTCAAAGCCCTTGACCCTGGCCAGCAGCTCCTCGCCGTGGGCCTCGGCCCCCAGGATCACCAGCACGCCACCTTCCTGGGCGATGCGGGCCATGGATTTGGGCAACGGCCAGCTGCGGGCGGCGTGACGGTCGGTCAACAGCAGATCGCTCAGCACGTCGTGCAGATGGACCCGCACCAGGGTCGGCTGCTCGGCCTGTACTTCGCCTTTCTTCAGAGCAAAGTGCACCTGGTTGTCTATGGTGTCGCGGAAGGTGATGAGGTCGAACTCGCCGTATTCGGTAGGCAGCTTGCACTCGGCCACTTTCTCGACCGTGGTCTCGTGCTGGTTGCGGTATTCGATAAGGTCGGCAATGGTGCCAAGCTTGATGCCGTGCTGCTCGGCGAAGATCTCCAAGTCAGGACGGCGCGCCATGGTGCCATCCTCGTTGAGGATCTCGACGATGACGGAGGCCGCCTCGTAACCGGCCAGCCGGGCCAGATCGCAGCCCGCTTCGGTGTGACCGGCACGGGTCAGCACGCCGCCATCCTGTGCCATCAGCGGGAATATGTGGCCCGGCTGCACCAGATCGGCGGCCTTGGCATTGGGCGCCACCGCAGCCTGTACCGTAACAGCGCGATCGGCAGCCGAGATGCCTGTGGTCACCCCTTCGGCCGCTTCTATGGTGACGGTGAAGGCGGTGGAGAACTGGGCATTGTTGCGATCAACCATCAGCGGCAGCGCCAGTTGCTTGCAGCGATCCCGGGTCAGGGTCAGGCAGATGAGACCACGGCCATAGCGGGCCATGAAGTTGATATCCTCCGGGCGGACACAGGAGGCGGCCATGATGAGGTCCCCTTCGTTCTCCCTGTCTTCGTCATCCATCAGGATCACCATCTTGCCAGCCTTGATATCGGCAATGATTTCCTGGGTTGTGCTCAGCGCCATGGGTTACTCCATCAACATGCTTCGGGGATTGAGCCTGCCGGCTCGACTTGATACGGGATTATTCTGCTCTAGATGGGGGCACAAGGCCCCATTTCAATCGGAGCGGGATCACAGAAAAGCGTTTTTCCCGCGGCATCGGTCGTTACAGGAAGCCGGACTGGGCCAGCTTTTCCAGCGTCAGGGTCGATGACGAGCTGTCATGGGCCTTGCCTTGCATCAGTCGCTCCAGATAGCGGGCTATCTGATCCACCTCGAGATTCACGCTATGGCCCGGTTTCCAGCGCGCTATGGTGGTCTCCTGCGCCGTGTGGGGCACTATGGTCAGGCGGAACAAGTCCCCCTGCACGGCGTTGACCGTCAGGCTGATGCCGTCCACCGCGATCGAGCCCTTCTCCGCTATGTAGCGGGAGAGCGACCCTGGTGCCTTGATCCAGTATTCGATGGCGCGGCCGCTGCTGGACTTGCTCTTCACCTCCCCCACCCCGTCCACATGACCGGAGACCAGATGGCCGCCCAAGCGGGAGCTGGGCATCAGCGCCTTCTCCAGATTGACGGGATCGCCCACCTTGGCCGTGGCAAAGCCGGTGCACGACAGGGTCTCCAGCGACACATCGGCGCTGTAGCGCTGGTCGCCAAGGCCAATCACAGTCAGGCAGACACCGTTGGTGGCGATGGAGTCACCCAGTTTGACGTCACTCAAATCCAGGGTCGGGGCCTGGACGGTGAGAACCATGTCTTCACCCTGGCGACGCAGCTCGGCCAGGGTGCCCACAGCTTCGATAATTCCGGTAAACATGCAGATCACCTTGCTGATGACGGGGCCGGGCAGGCCCCAGATAAACATTGAAAAATCAGGCTATTTTCGCCGTGATGCGAATGTCCTGCCCCACCAGCCGCACATCCTTGATGTTGAGCTTGGGTGCCTGGAACAGCCGGGTGAGTTCGGGCAGATGGAACAGGCCACGCCCCTCATCCCCCATCAGTCTGGGCGCCTGGTAGAGCACCAGCTCATCCACCAGCCCCTTGTTCAGCAGGGCGCCACACAGCCGCGGCCCCGCCTCCACCAGCACCGAGTTGATGTGCTGCTTGGCCAACAGCATGAAGAGGCTGACCAGATCCAGCTTGCCATCCAGCAGCGGCAGCTCCAGTTGCTGCACCCAGGCCGGCCAGTCGCCGGCCGCCTTGTGACGGGCCAGCAAGACAGGGCCTGTGCTCTGGAACAGGGGCAGGTCCGGGGTGAGCCGGTTTTGCGAGTCGACTATGACCCGCAGCGGCTGGCGCAACGTCTCTTTGGGGTAGCTGGCCTTGACCGAGGGGGGCAGCTCGTCCCAGCGCACGGTCAGGGAAGCGCCATCGGCCAGCACGGTTTCGGCGCTGGAGAGCACGGCGTCGTGACGGGCCCGCAGTCGCTGCACATCGGCACGGGCCAGGGGACCCGTTATCCACTGGCTCTCGCCGCTTGCCATGGCGGTGCGGCCATCCAGGCTGGCGCCGAGCTTGACCGTCACCTGTGGGAAAGCGGTGCGCATCCGCTTGAAGAAGCCCGGATTGAGTGCCTCGGCCTCGGCGCTGAGCAGGCCGAAGTCGGTCTTGATGCCGGCCTCAGACAACATGCGCAGCCCGCGTCCACCCACCTCGGGGTTGGGATCGACCATGGCGGCCACCACCCGGGTCACCCCGGCCTTGATCAGCGCCTCGGCGCAGGGCGGGGTACGGCCATAGTGGGAACAGGGCTCCAGGGTCACGTAAGCGGTGGCGCCACGGGCTTGTTCACCGGCGGCATGCAGGGCATAGACCTCGGCATGGGGCTCGCCGGCACGCTTGTGCCACCCCTCACCGACCACCACGCCGGCTTTCACCAGCACGGCACCGACGCAGGGGTTGGGTGCCGTGGTATAGCGGCCGCGGCGGGCCAGTTCGAGGGCCCGACTCATCCATTGGTAATCATCTTGACTAAACATCTGAGCTCCCGTTCAAAGCGAGAAAATGGGCGTTGCAGGTTCGATTAGCGCAGCGTGATCGGACGTTGAGAAAGCTTGTTTCTCCAACTTCGTAATCTCTTCGCCGCTTCTTGCCATAAACAAGGCGAATATCTTCGACGCTGCGATAGGTGGAAACGAAGCGGATATCAGCTTGCCCACCCGACAACGTTACTTCTCCAGCTTGGCGATCTCTTCGCCAAATTCACGAATGTCTTCGAAGCTGCGATAGACGGAGGCAAAGCGGATATAGGCGACCTTGTCCAGACCCTTGAGCTCATCCATCACCAGGTTGCCCACCAGCTGGGAGGCGACTTCGCGCTCACCTGTGGCCCGCAGGCGGGACTTGATGTGATTGACCCCCTTCTCGATGGCCTCCATGCTCACCGGCCGCTTCTCCAGTGCCCGCAGTATGCCGGCACGCAGCTTGTCTTCGTTGAAGGGTTCACGGGAGCCGTTGGACTTGATGACGCGGGGCATCACCAGCTCGGCCATCTCGAAGGTAGTGAAGCGCTCGTGACAGAGCAGACACTCACGACGGCGGCGCACCTGATGGCCTTCTGCCACCAGACGGGAATCGATCACCTTGGTATCAACGGCACTACAGAAAGGGCAATGCATCTGACCTCCGGCGTTAACTGAAAAGGCACCTGCCCCGCGGGGTCAGGATCTTGGTCGGCCAGTGTAGCACGGCCATCCAAAGCCGGTAAAAGCCCAGAAAAACAATATGTCACCGCAGCTGCACCTTGGCCATCTCAGCCAGTGCGCAGCGCCTCTATGGCCTCGCCTGGCAACCAGAGCACAGTATTTGCATCCCCCTCGATCAGCGCAACGATGGCCTCTCTCGGGCCTGTTTGCCAGGCCTCGGTCCCATAGAATGCCGCCTGGGAGCGGTTCAGATGCTCAAGGTCATCGTAGGCCCGCATCAGAAAATAGGCGTCCGGATCATGCAAGGAGGGGCCATGGCTCACCACATCCATCCCCCAGGCAAGGTGCAAGGGCAGGCTCTGCTCGGTAACCAGCCGATGAAAAGCCGCACGGCTCCCGGCCTTGAGCCGATAGCTCCGGATCTCCAGCACTCGCTTCATCACGCTTTCTCCTGCTAAAAATGGTGTAAAAAAGCCCGTATGGCGCCACTCGATCGACCAGAGGCTCAATCGTCATAGGACAAGGCGTCAGGGTCGCAATCCACATGGTCGGGCGCCGGGTCTTGCTCGAACTGCACCGCATCGATATGGGTATGGCCCTGCATCAGCGCCTTGCTCACCCTGTGCATGCCATCCATGACCCGGCCCGCACTGTCCAGAATGATGGGATAGGCGAGCTCGGCGGCCAGCATCAGCTGACAGTGCTCGACTATGCTGCGCACCGTGGGCCGGATGTTCCCATGCCCGTACCAGTGATCCCTATCGAGCTCCACGATCTGCGAGAGCGGCACAGCTTGCACCGGCAGCCCGCGGCTCAGCCGCACCAGACGGCGCACATCCCATGCCAGCAGGCCCCCGGGGCTATCGCGAAAATGGTACTGGGCACGGATGGCAGAGATGAGTTCCTCATCACTGATCGCGGTCTGATTTGGCATGGTGCCTCCTCTGTCGGTCGAATGAGTACAGCCCTATGGCAAGGCCGGAGCAGAAACAACAATGCCACCCTGGGGTGGCATTGTTTTTATACCAGAGTCTCTGGCGTATCAGGCATAAACCGGGAAACGACGGCAGATATCCAGTACCTGCTCGCGCACTGTGGCCAGCACGGCATCGTTGTCATGGTTGTCCAGCACGTCGCAGATCCAGTTGGTCAGCTGGATGGACTCGGCTTCCTTGAAACCACGGCGGGTGATGGCCGGAGTACCGATCCGCACACCCGAGGTGACGAACGGGGAGCGCGGGTCGTTCGGCACCGAGTTTTTGTTGACCGTGACGTTGGCCTTGCCAAGGGCGGCATCGGCTTCTTTACCGGTCAGCTCGCGGCCGATCAGGTCAACCAGCATCAGATGGTTGTCGGTACCGCCGGAGACGATCTTGTAACCGCGCTCGATGAAGGTGGCCGCCATGGCCTTGGCGTTTTTCACTACCTGAGCCTGATAGGTCTTGAACTCGGGCTCAAGCGCTTCCTTGAACGCCACGGCTTTACCGGCGATGACGTGCATCAGCGGGCCGCCCTGGCCGCCCGGGAAGACGGCGGAGTTCAGCTTCTTGTAGAGCTCTTCGTCGTCGGCGGCGGAGAGGATCAGGCCACCACGGGGACCGGCCAGGGTCTTGTGGGTGGTGGAGGTAACCACGTGGGCGTGGGGCACCGGGTTCGGGTAGACGCCAGCGGCAATCAGACCGGCCACGTGCGCCATGTCGACGAACAGCCAGGCACCGATCTTGTTGGCGATTTCGCGCATGCGCGCCCAGTCAACCACACCTGAGTAGGCGGAGAAGCCACCTATCATCATCTTCGGCTTGTGCTCGACCGCCAGACGTTCCATCTCGTCATAGTCGATCTTGCCGGACTCATCGATACCGTAAGGAATGATGTTGTACAGCTTGCCGGAGAAGTTGACCGGGGAGCCGTGGGTCAGGTGACCACCGTGGGCCAGGTTCATGCCCAGCACGGTATCGCCCGGCTGCAGCAGGGCCATGTAGACGGCGCTGTTGGCCTGGGAGCCGGAGTGCGGCTGCACGTTGGCATAGGTGGCACCAAACAGTTCCTTGGCGCGCTCGATGGCCAGGGTTTCGACCACGTCGACGTACTCGCAACCACCGTAGTAGCGCTTGGCCGGATAGCCTTCGGCGTACTTGTTGGTCAGCTGGGAGCCCTGGGCTTCCATGACGCGGGGGCTGGTGTAGTTCTCAGACGCGATCAGCTCGATATGCTCTTCCTGACGACGGGTCTCGTCTGTGATGGCCTGCCACAGCTGGGGATCATAGCCTGCGATGGTCATGTCACGTTTCAACATCCGTTTCTCTCCTGAAAATCGTTTGCGCGTTAGGTGAAGTGGGCAGCGGCATTGTAACGTGAGCGAGATCAAAGAGACAGTCCAACCACCCAAAAAAATGTTTAAAAAATGTAAAATGTGTCGCAAATATCCAAGCCAGCGTTAGTTGTCCAGTCTCCCGAGAGGGTGCCGGTCAAGGCCCTCTTTCCCATGCATCCTTCCCTGCTGTTCACTCCTCCACAGCGCAGCAAGCCGCCGCAAGCACAGCCAACAAACAGCAAAAACCAGAGCCGGATCATGGATATAGCGTTTACTAACAGATAACATCTTTGCGGGGCACAGTGGTTGCCCAGCCAAGATGGAGGCTAAAAATGCCGAGCAAGGCCCTCACCCTGCTCCCGATGGATCTGGATCTGCACCTTCCCCTGGCGCTCACCCTCCGCCAGCACACCAGCCAACCCTGGGTGGGTGGCGACGACCGCCTGACTGAGCCGCCCAGCCGCCGCCGGCCGCCCCATTGCAACGCCATGTTCCCGACCCACCTCCGCCTCTCTCTTCCTTCTCTGCACCAGTGCTACACGGGAGTACGCCATGATGGATAACCTGATGCTTTTTCTGATCATATCGGTATTCTCTGTTTTCTATTGGGTCTACTATACCGGCAGTCGCAAGAGCCCCTTTGCCCACCAGTGGGAGGCCTTGCCCACCCGGGAGCAGTATCTGGCCGCCCATCCGGAGGCCGTCGATGGCGATATCATCTTCTGCATCCATTGCGGCCATCATGAGCAACTGGATGTCGGCCTGCTGCATCAGACCGACTTCCGGCGCCAGCATATCTGCACCCGTTGCAAGCAGGCGCTCTACCGCGAAGAGCGCTGAATCATCATCAGCCAAGGAACCGCAAGATGAAACAATTGACCGCCAGCTGCCTGTGTGGCGCCGTGGCCCTGAGCCTGCCCGACCGGTTCGACTACCTGGGCAACTGCCACTGCTCCGAGTGCCGCAAGTTCTCCGGTGCCGATTACGCCCCGGTCGGCGGACTGGACGGTGACAAGGTCACTGTCACCCGTGGTGAAGAGGCCATCAGCCGCTTTCAGAAATCCCCCGAGACCCGCCTCGCCTTCTGCCGCCACTGCGGCTCCTGCCTGTTCAGCGAGAAGCGCAGCAGCGGCAAGCTGAACCTGCGCCTCGGCATCCTCAACGAGGCGCCGACCCAGCGACCCGGCTTCCACATCTTCGTCGGATCCAAGGCCCCCTGGCACGAGATCTGTGATGCACTGCCGCAGTTCGAGACCCGCCCCACCCCCTGACGTCGTCGCCGACATGCCCTGAAAACGTCGCCTCCGGCGGCGTTTTTGCTGGCCTGTTCGGTGAATTGTCACCTATGGGTTAACTTTTCTGCCAAAGCCGTTAGAATCGGGCTCACTCTGTTTCCCGCTTGCCATCCACGGAGGAAAAATGCAGGAATTTCTGGCCACTAGCGAACGTCGGGCCGAACTGTACTGGTGGTTTGCCACCCTGTTTAGCGCCCAGCTCAGCGATGAACAGATCGCCGAATACGACAGCTACGATGTGCGAAGCTTCCTGAAGAGCCTCTCCACGCTGGATCCCATGCGCCCGGCCGTCGCCGAGCTCAACGAGGCCATCGCCCGTCTGCTGGTACGCCCGGATCGGGCCCGGGCCCTGGCGGCCGATTTCAAGGCGCTGTTTCTGGCCGACCCGGCCGTTCAGCCTTATGAATCTGCCCATCTGACGGCCACATCTCTGGTGCGCATGCAGCAACGGCTGGCACGGCTCGCCATCGACGTCAGCGCCAAGTACCCGCAGCCGGTCGATCATCTGGGAGTCGAGCTGGATCTGATGGGCAATCTCATCATACGCGCCGCCGAAGCCACCAGTACCGATCAGCGTGAGCTGTGGCTCGGCGAGCAGGAAGAGTTGCTGCACACTCATCTGCTGGTCTGGTTCCCCCATTTCGAGGCCGCCTGCCGCGCCGCCGATCCATTCGGCTTCTATGGCGCCAGCGCCCGCCTGCTGGGGGTATTCCTCACCATGGATGCCAACTACCTCAGCCTGGTCAAACCGGCCCCTTCCGCCGACTGAGTCGATGAAAACCGCCCTGTTGCTGATCGCCTGCTGGCTGCTGACCCTGATCCCGCAGGATCAGGGTCTGACGCCGCTCTTCAGCCTGCTGTTCCATCCGGACAGAGACTTGTATGGTACGGCACAGCTCACCGGCTTTGGCGGCATATTGCTGACCCTCTACCTCGCCAACCTGGGGGTGGAGGTGGTGCTGCGCCGCCGCTTTCAGATAGCCGGCATGCTCACCCTGCTGGTCGCCTGGATAGGTTTTATCAATGCCAGCGGCAGCGAGGCCCACTGGCTCTTGTTACTTGCCCTCTCCCTGCCCTTTCAGGTGCTCGGCCTGCTGGTGCTGGTGCGCGGCATTCAGGCATTCGGCCGCCAAAAGGGCTGAAAAAGCACCAAAAGTATTACAAATCATGACAGCCGGATCCGCAGATCCCCCGTTATCGCGGGGCTGATGCAACCACAGCTGGTAACATCCGCTTACATTCAGCTCCCATTCAGTTTTGTTGCAACCGTTATAGTGCCGCTCCTTTTCCCACCGATACAGGAGCAACCCCATGCCTCCACAGGACGCACGCATCACGGGTCTCGACCTGTTGCGAGGGCTCGTCATCTTCATGGCCGTCTTCGAACACTACACCGGCTACCTCAACTACTGGTACATCGACTTCTTCACCCGGGAACAGGCCCTGTGGGACAGCTTCTATCTGTCGCACAAGGCCATGGCCGGCCATCTGCTGCCCATGGATCACACCACGGCCCAGGTCTCGGCCTGGCTCATTCCCTGGGTGAGCCAGATCTACCTGGCCCTGGCGGCCTTCAACCTGAGCCGTCGCGATCAGGCCAGCTTCAGACCGCAGCTGGGCGGCAAGCTGGTGCTGTTTGCCAGCATCATTCTGGTGCTCTATGTCGAAGGACTGGTCATAGCCCCCAACTTCGGCGAGGCCATCTCTTTCTATCCGGTCATGCTGTGGATGTGCCTGCTGGCGCTCTTCTCGCTGGTCTACGCCTGGTTCGGCATTCGCGGCATGCTGCTGCTGACCCTGCTCAGCCTGCTGCTGGATCAACTCGGCGTGCAGACCCTGCTCGGCCACATCGACGGCTGGATGAAGCTGCATGTGCACCCCGACTATGAGCTGGATGCCCGCCTCGATCTCTTCATGGCCAGCGGCTGCTTCGGCTTCCTGTATGGCTGGTGCTGGCATCAGCGTCCCCAATGGCGGGATCGCCTCAACGGCCTGGTGCTCACCCTCTCCCTCATAGCCCTCGCCGTTTACCTGGTGTTTGGCGAGAGCAGTTCGGTCGAACTCAACGACATCTACGCCAACGAGCATGAGCTGGCGATGGACATGACGGGCCGCGCCGGGATCTGGGGCATGGAGTTTCTGGTGATCGGGGTCGTGCTCTGGCTGCATCAGCGCAACATCCGCCTGTGCTGGCGCCCGCTCAACTGGATTGGCATGTATTCGCTGACCGTCTTCATCTTCCACAAGAGCATCTTCGTGCACCTGTGGGGCCCCTTGCTGCTGTGGTGGACTGCGCGCCAGGGCACCATATTGCCCAACAGCTTCGGCCTCATCATGGCACTCAGCGCCACCAGCGTGCTGCTCATCTACGCCTTCCAGCGCTCCGGCATCATCTGCCATCTGATGGGCATGCATCAGGACAGAGACTGGGTGCGGCTCTATGGCAAGTAGTCATCGCTGGCTGCTGCTGGCCCTTGCCCTGGCGTTGCCCCTGTCAGCCAAGGAGCCGGACAACCAGTGGCAAGTGGGCGGCCAGTGGCAGCTTGGCAGCAATCAGGCGGGGGTCAGCGCCGACGCCAGCATGCAGTTCTGGCTCGCCTACGAGCGGGAAACCCAGGTCGGCCTGCTCTTCGCCGATGGCCAGAGCGCCGGGCTGGCCTTGCCGCTATATAAAAAGAGCTTCTTTGCGGTCGGCGTCGCTCCCATGCAGGTGGTCGATCGCACTCGCTTCAGCGCGCTCTGGCGCCTCGGCTGGCAGCTGGACGAGGATCATCAGCTGACCCTGGGCCAGCTCTATGATGTCACCGGCCGCTATGGCCAAATCTGGTATATGGAGCACAGCCTGCCGCTGCCGGCAGCCCTCTCCCTCAACCTCTGGCTGACCCGGGGCAGTCAGGCGCACATGGCAGCCTATGATGCCGATGCGGGTTGGCGGGACTGGGGGCTCACGCTGGAGCGCAGCTGGGCCTGGCAGCAGTGGCGACTTGGCACCGAGCTCGGGGCCAAGCAGTGGCTGATCAAGGAGCACGACTGGCAGCCTGTGGCGTACCTGACCCTGAGCTATCGCTTCAGCTGGTAGCGCCCCCCTTTGACAAGCCAACCCCTGAACGAGTCAGGCACCAGATAGGGGGCAAATGCAGCCCCCTCTCTTCCCTCCAAAGCGCTTCATGCCATACTGACAACACCTTAAATGACAATAAAGTCAATTCAGGAGCCGTCATGCGTGAAGAGACATCCGAATCCATGCCTGATCCGCCGATACCGGGTCAGCTGAATCCAAACGAGCTGCAGCAACTGTTCGAGCTGGCGCCGTTTGGCATAGGCGTGTTCGACCGCCAATTTCGCTGCCGCAGCGTCAATCAGACCCTCGCCGATATCAACGGCCTCTCCCGGGAGGATCACTACGGCAAATACCTGCGTGAGATAGTGCCGACGCTGGCGCCTGTGCTGGAACCCCTGTTCCAGCAGATCATCAGCAGCGGCGTCCCCCAGGTGGAGCTGAGCCTGAGCGGCCAGACGGCGGCGCATCAGGGCCAGCAACGACACTGGCAGGCCATTTACAGCCCCATGCGGGATGAGCAGGGCACGCCTGACGGCATCCTGACCATAGTGCGGGATGTGACCGAACAGATCGAGGCGCAGCAACGGCTGCAACTGGCCATGAGCGCCGGCCGGGTCGGGGTCTGGGAGTGGCACGTGGCAGAGGATCGGCTGCAATTTGATGGCCAGGTCGAGCGCCTGCTCGGCACGCAAGCCAATCAGTTTCAGGGGGGAATGGATCAGTTCATCAAGCGCTTCGACCCGGTATCGGGGGAGCAGCTCAGATCGGCACTCAAGGGCACAGCCCCCCTTCATCTGACCCTGAGCTACCTGGGGCCCGATCAGGTGCGGGGCTGGGTCGATCTCCACGCCGATCACGTGGCGGCCACCGACAGTCTGGGGCGTCGCATCATGGGGGTACTCCACGATGCGACCGATCGCTGCATTCAGGAGGACCGGCTGCGCCAGGCCAATGTGGTATTCGAAACCACGGCCGAGGGCATCATCATCATGGATGGCCAGCGCCAGATCATCTCGGTCAATCCGGCCTTCTGCAACATGACCCAATATGAAGCGGACGAGATAGTGGGCAAGTCACCGGAATCCATCATGCATCCGCGCCGCCATACCGACATCGACTACCCCTGGCATACCCTGCTGCCCGGCAGCCATGCCTGGCACGGGGAGATGATGTGCCTGCGCAAGGATGGCGGCTACTTCACCTCCTGGCAGCACGTCAGCGCCGTCTACGACAGTCGCCACAACACCACCCACTACGTGATCGCCTTCTCCGACATCAGCGCCATCCGCAAGGCCGAGGCACAGCTCAATCACCTCGCCTATCACGATCCCCTGACCGAGCTCGGCAACCGCAACCTGCTGCAGGAGCGGCTCGAACTGGAGCTCAAGACAGCCCAGCTCAACCGGCAGCGGCTCGCCCTGCTGTTCATCGACCTGGACGGCTTCAAGCTGATCAATGACAACCTGGGCCACAGGGCGGGGGATCAGCTGCTCAAGCTGCTGGCCGAACGCATCCGCCTCTGCCTGCGTCACAACGATGTGGCCACCCGGCTCGGTGGGGATGAATTCCTGGTGCTGATCCCCTATTTCGAGCAGCCACAAGAGCTGGAGCTGCTCGCCGAACAGCTGCTGGCCCGCCTGCGCGAGCCGGTCGAGCTGGCGCACGAGCAGGTTGCCGTCTCCGCCAGCATAGGCATAGCCCTCTACCCGGAACACGCCCAGAACCCGGATGCCCTGGTCAGCGCCGCCGACAACGCCATGTACGAGGCCAAGAGTCAGGGCCGCAACGGCTATCTGTTCTACACCCCCGGCATGGCCGAGCAGATCCGTGAGCGCATGAGCATGGAGCAGGGGCTGATCAAGGCCATAGAGCAGCATCAGCTCTGCATCCTGTACCAGCCCATGACGGATCTGACCAGCAACCGCCTGAGCGGGCTGGAGGCCCTGCTGCGCTGGCAGCATCCCGACGAGGGCATGATAGCCCCCGCCCGCTTCATCCCGGTGGCCGAGGAGTGCGGTCTGATAGAGCAGATTGGGGAGTGGGTGATGCGCACCGCCTGTCAGCAAGGGCAGACGTGGCTGGCGGCCGGGCTGTCGGTGCCACGGCTCTCGGTCAATGTCTCGGTGCGGGAGATGCGATCCCTTGGCTATGTGGAGCGGGTCGCCGCCATTCTGGCGGAGACAGGTTTCCCGCCTGAGCGGCTGGAGATAGAGGTCACCGAGAGCATCATACAGCGGGTCGATCAGAGCCTTTTGCTGTTCACCCGCCTGAAGGCGCTGGGAGTGCAGATCGCCATCGACGACTTCGGGACCGGCTTCTCATCCCTGAGCCTGCTGAAAAGCCTGCCCATCGATCGCATCAAGATAGACCGCACCTTCGTGCAGGCCCTGCCGGATGACAAGCACAGCCGGGAGCTGTGCCGCACCATCATCAACCTGGCCGACAGCCTGAACATGGCGGTCACCGCCGAGGGGATAGAAACCCAGGCTCAGCGCCAGTTTTTGCAATCCCTGCACTGCCAGGAGGGACAGGGCTATCTGTTCAGCCACCCCTTGACCGAACCCCATCTGGCGGCGCAGCTGGCTCCCCAGAAGGGAGTCTGGTGTTGAAACGGGCGTGGCAGCAACCGCTCGATGGCAGATGAACAACTCACTCGCTGAACATCAATCGGGCACCCCATCCCTCACTCTGCCCCTGGGGTGAGTCTGCCAGCAGCGAATTCTGTGGATAGGGCGACTTTTTCTCTTCGAGGGTGACGGACACCGGCGGTTTGCGGGCCAGAAATGCACTCCCCATCTGCTCGGCGACACGCTCCCGCACCGCCGGCGAGCCCGTCTGTTCGCGGGTCACGGCAAACTCTTTAGGCTGGGGAGCCGCCAGTGCGGCGTCATCGGCAAGCGGGGGGGCATCGAACTGCCAGAGGGAGGTGCAAAGAAGCAAGGACAGCATGGCTATCTCCATCGATAAAACCGATGTTTTTACTCAATCACGGATGAATTGTCACTCATGGCGCTGTAAGCGGATGTTTCCATCTATCCAAAAGTCTAATTGCCCTCCCTCGCCAAAGGTATAAGTTGTTATCTAATCATTACGGGAATGTATTCAAAGGAGTGACAGATGAGCGAGAGCAAGGTCTACCCGGTCAAGGCCCACATCAGCAAGGGCGCCCTGTTGAACAAGGCAGGCTATGAGGCCATGTACCAGGCCTCGGTGCAGGATCCGGATGCCTTCTGGGGCGAGCAGGGAAAAATCCTCGACTGGATCAAGCCCTATACCAAGGTCAAGAACACCTCATACGACCCGGGCCACGTCTCCATCAAGTGGTATGAAGATGGTCTGCTCAACGTCTCGGCCAACTGCCTGGATCGCCATCTGGCACAGCGCGGTGACAAGGTCGCCATCATCTGGGAAGGGGACAACCCGGCCGAGGATCGCAAGCTGACCTACCGCGAGCTGCACGCCGAGGTGTGCAAGTTTGCCAACGTATTGAAAGCACAAGGTGTGCATCGGGGTGACGTGGTCTGCCTCTACATGCCCATGGTGCCGGAGGCGGCCATCGCCATGCTGGCCTGTACCCGCATCGGCGCCGTGCACAGCATAGTCTTCGGCGGCTTCTCACCGGAGGCCCTGGCCGGTCGCATCATAGACTCCGGCTCCTCCATCGTCATCACGGCCGACGAGGGGCTCCGCGGCGGCCGCCCTGTCCCGCTCAAGAAGAACGTGGATGAAGCGCTCACCAACCCGGATACCCAGGTCAGCAAGGTGATAGTGCTCAAGCGCACCGGCGGCAAGGTCGCCTGGCACGGCCACAGGGATATCTGGTGGCACGAAGCCATCACGACCGTCAGTGCCGACTGCCCGCCCGAGGCCATGGGTGCCGAGGATCCCCTGTTCGTCCTCTACACCTCGGGTTCCACCGGCAAGCCCAAGGGCGTGCTGCACACCACGGGTGGCTATCTGGTCTATGCCACCCTCACCTTCAAGTACATCTTCGACTACCACGAGGAGGACATCTACTGGTGTACCGCCGACGTGGGCTGGGTCACGGGTCACTCCTATCTGGTCTACGGGCCGCTCGCCAACGGCGCCACCACCATCATGTTCGAAGGGGTGCCCAACTACCCGGCCACCAACCGCATGAGCCAGGTGGTGGACAAGCACCAGGTCAGCATCCTCTACACGGCGCCGACCGCGATCCGCGCCCTGATGGCCAAGGGCCGTGATGCGGTCGAGGGCACCTCGCGCTCGAGCCTGCGCATCATGGGTTCCGTGGGTGAGCCCATCAACCCGGAAGCCTGGGAGTGGTACTACCGCACCATAGGCGAGGAGCGCTGCCCCATAGTCGATACCTGGTGGCAGACCGAGACCGGCGGCATCCTCATCAGCCCGCTGCCCGGCGTCACCGATCTCAAGCCAGGCTCGGCCACCCGTCCCTTCTTCGGCGTGCAGCCGGCGCTGGTGGACAACATGGGCGAGCCGCTGGAGGGGGCCACCGAGGGCAACCTGGTGATCACCGACTCCTGGCCGGGTCAGATGCGCACCGTGTTCGGCGATCACGAGCGCTTCGAGCAGACCTACTTCTCCACCTTCCCGGGCCGCTACTTCACCGGCGACGGCGCCCGTCGCGACGAGGATGGTTACTACTGGATCACCGGGCGGGTGGATGATGTACTGAACGTCTCGGGCCACCGCATGGGCACAGCCGAAATTGAATCTGCGCTGGTCTCCCATCCCAAGGTTGCCGAAGCGGCCGTGGTGGGGGTGCCCCACGAGATCAAGGGCCAGGGCATCTACGCCTATGTCACCCTGATCGCCGGGGAAGAGCCGAGCCGCGAGCTGCATAAAGAGGTGAAGGAGTGGGTTCGCAAGGAGATTGGTGCCATCGCCACCCCGGATGTGATCCACTGGGCCGAGGGGCTGCCCAAGACCCGTTCCGGCAAGATCATGCGCCGTATATTGCGCAAGATTGCCACCGGCGAGACCGACAGTCTGGGGGATATCTCCACCCTGGCGGATCCGGGCGTAGTCGACAAGCTCATTCGCGAGAAGTCCGAAGCGGCCTGATCCCGCCCCTTATCCACCTCCAAAGCCGGCCCAGTGCCGGCTTTGTCGTCTCTGCTACTGAGCAATTGAACAGCGAACCGACAAGCTCAAAAAACAGACAGATGTAGAGATTAGACCAGTAAAATGCTGCTAATTTTCACGAAATCAATATAATTGCGAAATCTGTGTACCAGTGCACACCGAATTGCGCAGAAAATGGCTAGATTTCTGGTAGTCCACAAGATAGCTGATAGATAGCAGCATTATCATCGAGGATGTACTCAATATGTCGCAACATCACCGAATTCTCCTGCTCAACGGGCCGAACCTGAACCTGCTGGGCAAACGGGAACCGGGCATCTACGGCAGCAAGACGCTCGACGAGATCGTTGCCGATCTGATGCACAACGCCAGCGAACTCGGCGCCACACTGGAACACCTGCAATCCAACGCCGAACATGAGTTGGTCAGCCGCATTCACCAGGCCATGGGCCAGGTGGATTTTATCATCATCAATCCGGCCGCCTTCACCCACACCAGCGTCGCCATTCGCGATGCGCTGCTGGGTGTGGCCATCCCCTTTATCGAGGTTCACCTGTCAAACGTCCATGCCAGGGAACCCTTCCGTCATCACTCCTATCTGTCTGATGTCGCCAGGGGGGTGATCTGCGGGCTGGGTGCCGATGGCTACCAATTCGCTTTAACCGCGGCCGTGCATCAGTTGCGCGCGGCTTGATAATCACTGATCAGATAAAGAAGAAAGAGAATGCTAATGGATATCCGCAAAATCAAGAAGCTGATTGAACTGGTTGAAGAGTCCGGCATCGCCGAACTGGAGATCTCCGAGGGTGAAGAGTCCGTTCGCATCAGCCGCAACTTCTCCGGTCAGGTGACCACCGCCATGCCGCAGATGATGATGCAGCCAGCCATGGCCCCTGCCGCCGCACCGGCAGCCAGCGCCGCAGCACCGACCGCAGAGGCGGCCGCGCCGAGTGGCCATCTGATGCGCTCCCCCATGGTGGGTTCCTTCTATCGCTCCTCCAGCCCGGAAGCCAAACCGTTCGCGGAAGTGGGCCAGCACGTCAATGTCGGCGATACCCTGTGCATCGTCGAAGCCATGAAAATGATGAACCAAATCGAGTCTGACAAGGCCGGCGTGATCAAAGCGATCCTGGTTGAAAATGGTCAGGCCGTCGAATTTGACGAGCCGCTGTTCATCATCGAATAAGGGAAATTGCCACCCATGTTGGACAAAGTAGTCATCGCCAACCGCGGTGAAATTGCCCTGCGGATCCTGCGCGCCTGCAAAGAGCTCGGGATCAAGACAGTGGCCGTTCACTCCACCGCCGATCGGGAGCTCAAACATGTGCTCCTGGCCGACGAAACCATCTGCATCGGCAAGCCTGCCAGCGGTGAATCCTACCTCAATGTGCCGGCCATCATAGCCGCCGCCGAGGTGACGGGTGCCGTTGCCATCCACCCGGGTTACGGCTTCCTCTCCGAGAACGCCGATTTCGCCGAAGTGGTCGAGAAATCCGGCTTCATCTTCATCGGCCCGCGCGCCGAGACCATTCGCCTGATGGGTGACAAGGTCTCCGCCATCGAGGCGATGAAGAAGGCTGGCGTACCTTGCGTACCCGGCTCCGACGGCCCCGTCGACAGCGATGCCAAGCACAACGCCGCCATCGCCAAGCGCATCGGTTATCCGGTGATCATCAAGGCCGCCGGTGGCGGTGGTGGTCGCGGCATGCGCGTGGTGCGCAGTGAAGCCGAGCTGGCTGCCGCCATCGCGCTGACCAAATCCGAAGCAGGCCAGTTCTTCAAGAACGACATGGTCTACATGGAGAAGTACCTGGAAAACCCGCGCCATATCGAAATTCAGATATTGGCAGACGGCCAGGGCAACGCCCTCTATCTGGGCGAGCGTGACTGCTCCATGCAGCGTCGCCACCAGAAAGTAGTCGAAGAGGCGCCGGCACCCGGCATCACCGAAGAGATGCGCAAGTTCATCGGCGAGCGCTGCGTGCGCGCCTGTATCGAGATCGGCTACCGCGGTGCGGGGACCTTCGAGTTCCTGTACGAAAACGGCGAGTTCTATTTCATCGAGATGAACACCCGTATCCAGGTTGAACATCCGGTCACCGAGATGGTCACCAGCGTGGATCTGATCAAGGAGCAGCTGCGCATCGCCGCCGGTCAGCCCCTGTCGATCACCCAGCAGGACATCCGCATCCGTGGCCATGCCATCGAATGCCGGATCAACGCCGAAGACCCGGCCACCTTCATGCCGTCTCCGGGCCTGATCCAGCGCTTCCACGCGCCGGGTGGTCTGGGCGTACGTTGGGATTCCCACATCTACGCCGGTTACAAGGTGCCGCCTTACTACGACTCCATGATCGGCAAGCTGATCTGTTACGGCGAGAACCGTGACGTCGCCATCGCCCGCATGCGTCAGGCGCTGGATGAGCTGGTGGTGGAAGGGATCAAGACCAACGTCTCCCTGCAAAAAGAGATCATGAAGGACGAAAACTTCCAGCACGGTGGTACCAATATCCACTACCTGCACAAGAAGCTGGGTCTGTAAGGATCTCTGATAGAGACCCGATGACATTGCACGGTGGCAGTTCCAATGCCCACTACCTGCACAAGACGTTGGGTCTGTAAGGATCTAAGGCAGAACAATGACTTCCGATAGAAGTCAGCTCCGCAAGGAGCCTCTGTTGAAAAAGGGCCATGGCGACATGGCCCTTTTTTGTTATCCTTGCGCCCCTCAAAATTGTCGGAGGCCAAGGTGAATCGTTTCGCGCTCGCTCGCCGGGAAGCAGCCCTCTGCCTGCTGCTGACCCTGCTCTACTTCCTTGCCTGGTATGGCACTGCCTATTTCATCCCCGAAGAGATCGAATACTGGGACATGCCGCTCTGGTTCCTGCTCAGCTGCATGGTGATGCCGCTGCTGTTCATAGTGCTGTGCGGCCTGATGGTGGATCGCCTGTTTGTGGATATTCCCCTCGATACGCCTCATCCCCATGCCAAGGAGTCCACCCATGAATCTTGAGCTGATGCTGCCGCTCATCATCTATCTGGTGCTGGTGCTGGGAGTCGGCTTCTGGGCCAGCCGCCACCGCGCCGGCGGTGACTTCGTGCAGGAGTACTTCATCGGCAACCGCAGCATGGGCGGTCTGGTGCTGGCCATGACGCTGGTGGCCACCTACACCTCGGCCTCCTCCTTCATCGGCGGGCCCGGTGCGGCCTACAAAATCGGCCTTGGCTGGGTGCTGCTGGCGATGATCCAGCTGCCCACCGTCTGGCTCACCCTGGGGGTGCTCGGCAAGAAGTTCGCCATCATAGCCCGCCGGGTCAATGCGGTGACCATCAACGACATGCTGTGGGCCCGCTACCAGAGCAAGGCGGTGGTGGTGCTGGGCTCGGTCACCATCATCCTCGCCTTTATCGCGACCATGGTGGTGCAGTTCATCGGCGGCGCCCGCCTGCTGGAGACGGCCACCGGCCTCTCCTACCAGCAGGGTTTGATGCTGTTTGCCAGCTGCGTGCTGCTCTATACCGTGATCGGCGGCTTTCGCGCCGTGGTGATGACGGATGCCCTGCAGGGCATCATCATGCTGATCGGCACCGGCGCCCTGCTGGCGGGGATCCTGGTGGCAGGCGACGGTCTGCCCAATCTCATCCACCAGCTCAAGGTTATCGATCCCAAGCTGGTGAGCCCGCAGGGGGCCGGCGACATGCTGACCCAGCCCTTCATGCTGAGCTTCTGGATCCTGGTCTGCGTCGGTGTGGTGGGGCTGCCCCACTCGGCCCTGCGCTGCTTTGGCTACCGCGACAGCAAGGCGCTGCACCGCGGCATTCTCATCGGTACCGTGGTCAGCGCCCTGCTGATGTTCGGCATGCACCTGGCCGGGGCGCTCGGTCGCGCCATCCTGCCCGGCATGGACAGCCCGGACAAGATCATGCCCTCGCTGATGATGGAGGTGCTGCCCCCCTGGCTGGCCGGGGTCTTCCTGGCGGCGCCCATGGCGGCCATCATGTCTACCATCGACTCCCAGCTGATCCAGGCCTCCGCGACCCTGGTGAAGGATCTCTACCTCAACTACCTCAGTCCGAAGCAGGAGAAGCTGGAGGTGCGCATTCCCCGCCTCTCCCTGCTCTGCACCCTGATCCTGGGCACGCTAGTGCTGCTGGCGGCGCTGCAGCCCCCCGAGATGATCATCTGGCTCAACCTGCTCGCCTTCGGCGGCCTGCAGGCCGTGTTCCTGTGGCCGCTGGTACTCGGCCTCTACTGGTCGCGGGCCAACGGCCCCGGCGCCCTGGCCTGCATGGTGTCCGGCATCGTCTGCTATGGCGTGCTGAGTCAGTGGGGGATCAAGCTGGCCGGACTGCACGCCATAGTGCCGAGCCTGGGGCTGGGACTGGCTGCCTTCGTGGTGGTCAGCCTGCTGACACCGCCACCCGGCCAGAGCGTGCGGCGATTGTTTGAACAGCAATAACAAATAGATTAATAAAGGGTTCCAAAACTATCCCCAAATGGGTGTTTTGCGGGTAAACTGTGCGCCAAGTCACAAAACGCCGCGCCCTTATGCCAGTACAGAACGCCAGACAGATCCTGACTCATGCCCTGCAACGACTCGGTTATGCCCTGTTGTTGCCGGTCTCCATACTGCCGCTGGCGGCCCTGCTCTATCGGCTCGGTCAGCCGGATGTGCTGGATCTGGCGGTGCTCTCCCTCACGGGGCGCGCCCTGTTCAGCCAGATGCCGCTCATCTACGCGGTGGCCATCGCCTTCGGCCTGAGCCGGCAGGGAGAGGGCACCCAGGCGCTGGCCGGGGCGGTCAACTTCCTGCTGCTGAGTTCGGCACTGGGCACCCTGGCCCCCGGCCTGCATGCGGACATGATCTGCGGCCTGCTGGCGGGCATGACCACGGCCATCGTCTACCCCTGGGTGAAACGGCACACACTGTCTGGCTGGTTGCAGAGAGTGAATGGGGACTTCCTCTGCCTGTTCGCCTCTGCGCTCAGCTGCCTGTTGCTGGCGTTCCCCCTCTCCCTGTTCTGGCCGTTGCTGGAACAGGGCATCACGCTGCTGGCCTCAGAGCTGCTCACCACTCCGCTGGGGGCCTTCTGCTATGGCGTGCTGAACCGCTTGCTGATCCCTCTCGGCCTGCATCAGGTATTGGGCAGCCTGATGGGGCTGGGCGAGAGCAACCTGCTGGCGCTGGCCAGCGCCCAGCCGCTGCACGAAGGCTATGTGGCCGGGCTCTACCCCATCATAATGTTCGGCCTGCCCGGCGCCTGTTTTGCCATCTGGCTGCACCGCCAGCGCATGCAGCGCCTGCCGCAGGGGGGCCTGCTGCTCACCCTCGCGCTCACCTCTGCGCTGGTGGGGATCACCGAACCCATAGAGTTCCTGTTCGCCTTCACCGCCCCCTGGCTGTTTCTGGCCCACGCCCTGCTGACCGGGCTGTCGCTCGCCATCTGCAGCGCCCTTGGCATCCAGGTGGGCAGTTACTTCTCTGCCGGCCTGCTGGATCTGGTACTGAGCTATCAGTCCGGCGAGCACAGCTTCTGGCTCATTCCGGTCGGCATCCTCTTCTTCGTCGCCTATACCCTGCTGTTCTATCAACTGCTGGAGCGCGCCCCCCTCAGCCTGCCGAGCAAGCCCATCGCCAAAGAGCATCCACGGCTGGCGAGCGTCGCCCCCTCGGATCCCCAGATGCTGGCGATCCAGTATCTCAAGGTGCTGGGCGGGATGGACAACCTGCAGGCCATGAGCGTCTGCCTGACCCGCCTCAGCCTGCGGGTGCGCGACATAGCGCTGGTGGATCAGTCCCGTCTGCTGGGGCTGGGTTGCCTCTCCTGGATCCAGCTCAACGACCATCAGCTGGTGCTGGTGCTGGGCCCCAATGCCAGCCTGATCGAGGGGCAGATCCGCATGCTGGCGGAGCGCCAGTCGGTGCCGCTCGGCCTCAAGCCCAACCAGGAGTCCGCCAGCCAGAGCAACTGGTAGCCTCAGGCAAACGGCAGCCGCTCGGCGACGAAGTCCATCAGCGAGCGCAAGGTGGGCGCCAGATGTTCCCGGCTCGGGTAGATGAGGTAGAAGGGATTGGGCGGTATGGGGTGATCCGGCAACACCTTGTGTAGCCGCCCCGTCGCCAGATCCTGCTGGCAAACGTGGTGTGGCAGCAGGGCAATGCCCCCCTCGTGCAACGCCAGCTCCCGCAACGCCAGCAAACTGTTGCTGATACAGGCCCCCTGCGGCCGCCAGCCCCCCTCCTGCAGTGGCCACACCGGCAATGCCGAGTGCACCAGACAAGGGTGGAGCCCCAGCTCAGACAGCTGCTGCGGCGCGCCATGGGTCGCCAGATAACCGGGAGCCGCCACCAGATGGCGCGGCACCTGACCGATGCGCCGGCAGATGAGGCTGGAATCTTTCAGCGGCGCCGCCCGCAGCGCCAGATCGTAACCCTCCCCCACCAGATCCAGCTGCTCGTCACTCAGGGTCAGCTCCAGCACCACCTCGGGATAGAGGGCGCGAAACTCGGCCAGGATCCGGCCAAGCAGCAGGGTGCCGGTCGCCTCGGGCGCCGTGATCCTTACCCGGCCTGCGGGGGCGGTGCGCAGCAGCGCCATCGCCAGGTTGGCACTGCGGGCCAGCGCCAGCAGCGCCCGGCACTGCTCCACGTAGATCTCTCCCTGCGGGGTCAGGCTCAGTCGGCGGGTGGTGCGCTGCAGCAGTCGCACTCCGAGCTGGGCTTCGAGCCGCGAGATCTTCTGGCTCACCGAGGACTTGGGCATGCCGAGCGCCTCGGCGGCACCGGTAAAACTGCCCTGCTCCACCACGGTAGCGAACAGCCCCATCAACTCCAGTTCGACATTGTTCATATATTCAAACAGTCTTTACCAATTACCCATCTTAATCAGGATAATCAATCAGACTAGAGTGGCTGGCAATCCCAATCCATCCGATTTGAAAGGAACTGCCATGAAAGCCATCGCCCTGACTCATTATCTGCCCAGCGACCACCCCCACTGCTTCATCGAGGCCAATCTGCCCGACCCGACCCCGGGCCCGCGGGATCTGCTGGTGAAAGTGACGGCAACCTCGGTCAACCCGGTGGATACCAAAGTCCGCTCCCCCAAGGCCAAGGTTGAGAGCACGCCCCGCGTGCTGGGCTGGGATGCGGTCGGCGAGGTGATCGCCGTCGGCCACGAGGTGAGCCTGTTCAAGGCGGGCGACAGAGTCTGGTATGCCGGCGACATCAGCCGCCCCGGCAGCAACAGCGCCCTGCAGCTGGTGGATGAGCGCATCGCCGCCCTCGCCCCCACCAGCCTGACAGACCCGGAAGCCGCCGCCCTGCCGCTCACCGCCATCACCGCCTGGGAGGCGCTGTTCGAGCGCATCGGCCTTCACCGCGAGAGCACGGGCAAGCTGCTCATCATAGGCGGCGCGGGTGGCGTCGGCTCCATCGCCATCCAGCTGGCCCGCCAGCTCACCAACATGGAGGTGATCGCCACCGCCTCCCGGCCAGAAAGCCGTGAATGGTGTCTGGCAATGGGGGCCCATCAGGTGGTGAGCCATCACCAGCTGCAGGCAGAGCTCACCGCCCTTGGCGTCACCCAGCTCGATGCCATCTTCTGCACCAATGCCACCGAGCAGCACTGGGATGCCATGGCCAGCCTCATTCGCCCGTTCGGCCACATCTGTACCATCGCCGAATCCAGCGAGCCCTGGGATCTGGGCCTGCTCAAGAGCAAGAGCGTCACCTTCAGCCAGGAATTCATGTTCACCCGCTCCCTGTTCCAGACCCCGGACATGATCGAGCAACACAAGCTGCTGGGCCGGGTCGCCACCCTCCTCGATCAAGGGGTGCTCAAGACCACGCTCACCCGCACCCTGGCCGAGCTGACCCCGGTCACCCTGGCCCGGGCTCATGCCGAGGTGGAAGCGGGTCGCATGGTCGGCAAGCTGGTGATCGACATGAGTCGATTCGGCAACTAATCCCTTATAGGTAAAAACTGCACCATCATGGGGTGAATTCACCAGTGACAGGCCCCATCAGTGCACAGTTCACAGCAGGCACCAGACAGTCACCACGCAGCATCACTCCAAAAAACGATAAAAAAGGGGCCATCCCGCCGGGATGGCCCTAAATACCTGAACGTTGGGGTAACAATCACACACATATCCTTATGCAGGACATCTCCATCATTGCATCTTGTGTGCCAATCCCCCGGATCTACACCCTTTCTTCACGCTCATCCCTACACAGCAAGCCACGCAAGCCTGCTAACCGCCAGCAGGCAAAAAAAAAAGCCACCCTAAGGTGGCTGAAAAAGATGACGGAACTTTCCTAGAGCAAAGCATTCAGCGGGAACAGGTTGCTTCCCGTCACCCAATGAGGAATACATTAACCGTGCCAACTCGGCAGAGTTCTCTTCCTGCGCCATGCCGACATGGGCAAACCACGACAGCACAGGCCCATGATGATAGAATCTCGCGGTTTCACATTTATGAAGAGTCGACGCCATGCCCTGGATACAAATTCGAATCAACGCCACTGCCAAGACAGCAGACAAGGTGAGCAACATGCTGCTGGGGCGTGGAGCCCAGGCCGTGACCTTTATGGATGCCCAGGATGTACCCGTGTACGAGCCGCTGCCCGGTGAAACCCCGCTCTGGGGCGAGACCGAAGTGATGGGCTTGTTCGATGCCGAAACCGATCCGGCCCCCACCATCGCTTTCTTCCAGCAGATCTTCGGGGAAGACGTGGGCTACAAGGTAGAGCAGCTGGAAGACAAGGACTGGGTGCGCGAGTGGATGGATCACTTCCACCCCATGCAGTTTGGCGAGCGGCTCTGGATCTGCCCGAGCTGGCGCGACGTGCCCAATCCGGATGCGGTCAACGTCATGCTGGATCCGGGTCTGGCCTTCGGTACCGGCACCCACCCCACCACTGCGCTCTGCCTGCAGTGGCTGGACGGGCTGGATCTGGCCGGTAAAACCGTGGTCGATTTCGGCTGCGGCTCCGGCATCCTCGGCATCGCCGCCCTGAAACTGGGCGCCGCCCGCGTCATCGGCATCGACATAGACCCGCAGGCCATTCAGGCCAGCCATGACAACGCCGAGCGCAACGGTGTCGCCGGCCAGATCGAGCTCTATCTGCCGGCGGATCAGCCGCAAGGAGTGGAGGCGGACGTGGTGGTGGCCAACATCCTGGCCGGTCCGCTGCGCGAACTCGCCCCCCTCATCGCCGGCCACGGCAAAGCGGGCAGCCTGATGGCCCTCTCCGGCGTGCTGGAGAGCCAGGCCCCTGAGCTGGAAACCATCTACGGCCAGTGGTTCGACATGGACCCGACCGCAGTGAAAGAGGAGTGGTGCCGCCTCTCCGGCCGCAAGCACGGCTGATAACACGGCTGATAACACGGCTGATAACAGCCGGATTTCACCACCTCCCATACAAGCAGGGCTCCCATACGGGGGCCCTGCTTGTTTCAGTCCCCATGAAACCCGACCAGCTAATACGAGACTCGTTGGCTCGCCCATAGTGCCAGCCTGTCATGAAAAATATCCATTCGAGAACACATTCCGATTCTATTCCGGTAGGATGGCCATCAGACCAGAAATGATGGGAACGGAGACCCTTTATGCGCATTGCCATTCTGGATGACTACCAGGATCAGGTTCGTCATCTACCCTGCTTTGCCATGCTGGCGGGACATGATGTCATGGTACTCAACCAGAGTGAGCCAGATGCCTCACGTCTTGCTGCCAAGCTGGAAGGAATTGAAGCTCTGGTACTGATCCGCGAGCGTACTCGTATCGACGAACAACTGCTGATGGGGCTTCCCTCACTCAAGCTCATCAGCCAGACCGGCAAGATCAGCCAGCATATAGACCCGGTACTGTGCCAACGATACTGTGTTGCCATCGCTGAAGGGGTCGGCAGCCCCATTGCGCCTGCCGAGCTCTGCTGGGCCCTCATCATGGCGGCCTCGCGCCATATTCCGGCTTACTGCGAAGCCCTGACCAAGGGGCAGTGGCAGCAGTCTGGACAGCTCGGTCTGGGTCGCACCCTGCACGGTCTGACACTCGGCATCTGGGGCTATGGCAAGATAGGCCAGCGCATCGCTCGTTACGGCAAGGTATTTGGCATGTCGGTACTGATATGGGGCAGTGACTCATCCCGTCAGCGGGCAGAGCAGGATGGATTGGAAGCCGCTGCCGACAAGGACGCATTTTTCCGGCGGGCCGATATCTTGTCCCTCCATCTGCGGCTCAACGAGATCACTCGAGCCTGCGTCACCCGTGCCGATCTGGCTCGAATGAAAGCAGACTCTCTGCTGGTCAATATCAGCCGGGCCGAGCTCATCGAGCCGGGAGCCCTTTATGCCGAGCTCAGCGCCAATCCGACCAGGCAAGCTGCGCTGGATGTGCTCGATGTCGAGCCAGCCACGCTCGGCAGCGAGCCCCTGCTGCGTCTGCCCAACGTGCTGGCCACACCGCATCTGGGTTATGTGGAGCAAAACAGCTATGAGCTCTACTTTCGCAAGGCATTTGAAAATGTGCTGGCCTTTGCCGATGGCAGGCCACAAAACCTGGTGATACCGGCTCTGGGCTGAGGCTCACGCTTATTCTGCTGACAAAGCAGTAACATATGCCTCTGTCCGTACGCTTGTGCGGCAGCCTGCTGCCCAACTCGCCTCATGCCAATCAGAGATCAGGATGCCCCATGACCGAATATCAGAAGATGATCAGCAGCCAGCCCTATAACTGCATGGCGCCGGAGCTGGATGTCCTGCGCCGGGAGACGGCGCGCTTGTACCGCCGTTTCAATCGCAGCGACGAGGAGGAGGAACAGCTGGCGCTGCTGCAGGAGATAGTCGGCGAGCTGGCGGAGAACGCCTTTATCTGCCCGCCCCTCTACTGCACCTATGGCCGCCATATCAGCCTGGGGAAGGATTCCTATATCAACATGGGAGCCACCATGCTGGACAACGCACCGATCCGCATCGGCGCCAACGTCATGATAGGGCCGAACGTGCAGATCTATACAGCCGCCCACGCGCTGGCAGCCGATGAGCGCATCCAGGGGGTGGAGACGGCGCTGCCGGTGACCATAGAAGACAAGGTCTGGATCGGCGGCGGCGCCATACTGCTGCCCGGTGTCACCATAGGGCGGGAAGCCATCGTCGGCGCGGGCGCCGTGGTCACCAAAGACGTGCCGGCCGGTACCCGGGTGGTGGGCAACCCGGCCCGGATCCTGCCTGCCAAGGCAAACATCACCCAGCAGCAAAGCTGCCCATAAAAATAAAGCCCAATGTCATAACGACCACGCTGGTCTGTAAAAAGGGGCTGCTTGCTAGAGCTGATGGGGTCTGTGCCTGAAAAAACGCAGATAAAAATGAAGCCCCACGTCATAACGACCACGCTGGTCTGTAAAAAGGGTTGCTTGCCGAGGAGATGGGAGCTGTACCTGAAAAGTGCAGATAAAAATGAAGCCCAATGTCATAACGACGTTGGGCTGTAAAAAGGTGCTACGGAATTGCGACTCTCATCGCAGAAAATTAGAAGGGGTCACCTTCTAAACTGGCACAGGGATATTAACGAGGCGCAAACGTTTTACATAGCGTAATCAACCAGGATTGAGAACAGCCTCTCACTATTTAAAAAATTCCCTGCCAAGCCCCATCCCCCTCTTGGCAAGCATTTATTTATCAGTACAGCCTAGGGGGGGGGGGGGGGGGGGGGGGGGGGGGGCTCGTGATCTGGCTGGATCAAAAAAGCCCTGACAAGTCAGGGCTTTGGCTAAAATTGATACGACTTAGAAGCGACGGACAAACTCATCCTGCGGCAGTTCGCGCAACTTGCGCGCCTCCAGCATGGGGGTGCCGAGGTAGAGGAAACCCACCAGTTGATCCTCCGGTGCCAGCCCCAGCCCGGCGTTGACCCGCTCATCGAAGATGAACCAGCCGGAGCGCCAGATGCCGTTGAAGCCCTGGGCCTGAGCCGCCATCTGCATCGCCATCAGGGCGCAACCGGCGGAGAGTTCCTGCTCCAGTTTCGGTACCTTGGGGTGGGCCTGATAGCGGGTGGCGACGGCCACCAGCAAGGGAGCGCGCAGCGGCGCCTCCTGGCACTTCTTGATGCTCTCCTCATCTTCGCCACGGGCACGGGCGGCCTCGGCCAGCAGGGCCCCCAGCCGCTCCCGCCCCTCCCCTTCAAACAGGATGAACTGCCAGGGCGTCAGGGTGCCGTGATCCGGCGCGCGCAGCCCTGCCTTGAGGATATTGTCGAGCACCTCACCGCTGGGGGCGGGTGTGGTCAGGCGGCCACAGGAGTGGCGGTTGAGCAACAGAGTGAGGGCATCCATGGGCAAATCCTTGTCAGGGGCTGTGATGGCGCTACCTTAGCACAGCGCAGAATGAAGAAAACCCCTGAGCCTCAGGGGTTTATCGCAATGCCATGGCGAACTAGATGACGGCCGCCAGCTCGGCCCCCTGACGGATGGCGCGCTTGGCATCCAGCTCGGCGGCCACGTCGGCGCCACCTATGATGTGTACCGGCTTGCCCGCCGCCTGCAAGCCGGCTTGCAGCTCCTTGAGCGGCTCCTGCCCGGCGCAGATGATCACCTGATCCACCGGCAGGCACTGCCGGATTTCGCCCACCTGGATGTGCAGGCCCTCGTCGTCGATGCGCAGGTACTGGACGCCGGAGAGCATCTGCACCTTGCGGTTCTTCAGCACGGTTCTGTGGATCCAGCCGGTGGTCTTGCCCAGGCCGTCCCCCACCTTGCTTTCTTTTCGCTGCAGCAGCCAGATCTGGCGCTCGGGGGCGTCGATCTCGGGGGCCATCAGGCCACCACGTTCGCCAAACTGCTTGTCTATGCCCCACTCCTTGAGCCAGTGATCGCGGCTGCGATCCCCCTTGCCCTCTACCAGATATTCGGCCACGTCGAAGCCGATGCCACCGGCACCGATCACCGCCACCTTGTCGCCCACCGGCTTGTGATCCCGCAGCACGTCTATGTAATTGAGCACCTTGGGATGTTCTATGCCAGGTATGTTCGGGGTGCGCGGGCGTATGCCGGTGGCGAGGATCACCTCGTCAAAGCCGCCGCCGAGCAGGCTCTCGGCGCTCTGGCGCTGACCGAGGTAGAGCTCAACGCCGCACTTCTCCAGCCGTTTGGCGAAGTAGCGCAGGGTTTCGTGAAACTCCTCCTTGCCCGGGATCTGCTTGGCGAAGTTGAACTGGCCACCGATCTCGCTCGCCTGATCGAACAGACTCACCTGATGGCCGCGCTCGGCGGCGTAGCAGGCGAACGCCAGCCCGGCCGGGCCCGCCCCCACCACCGCCAGCTTCTTGGGCTGGGGCACACGGCCGAAGGTGAGTTCGGTCTCGAAACAGGCGCGGGGATTGACCAGGCAGGAGGCGCGCTTCTGCTTGAACACGTGATCCAGGCAGGCCTGGTTGCAGGCGATGCAGGTGTTGATCTCGTCCGCCCGGTTCTCGGCGGCCTTGATGACAAATTCAGGGTCGGCCAGGAAGGGACGCGCCATGGAGACCATGTCCGCCTCCCCCTGGGCCAATATGCGCTCGGCCACCTCGGGGGTATTGATCCGGTTGGTGGTGATAAGCGGCACGCTCAGATGTTTCTTGAGCTCGGCCGTCACCCAGCTGAAGGCGCCGCGCGGTACGCTGGTGGCTATGGTGGGAATACGCGCCTCGTGCCAGCCAATGCCGGTGTTGATCAGGGTCACGCCGACCTGCTCCAGCGCCTTGCCCAGCGTAATCACCTCTTCCAGGGTGGAGCCCTGCTCCACCAGATCCAGCATGGAGAGGCGGAAGATGATGATGAAATCCGTGCCCACCCGCTCGCGAATGGCCCGCACTATCTCCACCGGGAAGCGCATCCGGTTCTCATTGCTGCCGCCCCAGCCATCGGTGCGCTTGTTGGTGCGCTCGCAGATGAACTGGTTGATGAGATAGCCTTCCGACCCCATCACCTCGACCCCGTCGTAACCGGCCGCCCTGGCCAGTTGCGCGGTGGAGGCAAAGTCGCGAATGGTGCCGCGGATCTGCCGCTCGCTCATGGCACGCGGCTTGAACGGGGAGATGGGCGCCTTGAGGGCGCTCGGCGCCAGGCTGAACGGATGGTAGGCGTAACGGCCGGCATGGAGGATCTGCAGCGCTATCTTGCCTCCCTCCTGATGCACGGCCTGGGTCACCTTCTTGTGCCTGGCGACCTGCCAGGGGAAGCTCAGCTGAGAACCGTGGGGCACCAGCCGCCCACGCAGATTGGGGGCTATGCCGCCGGTGACGATGAGGCCGACGCCGCCACGGGCCCGTTCGGCATAGAAGGCGGCCAGCTTGTCGAAGCCCCCCTTCTCCTCTTCGAGGCCTGTGTGCATGGAGCCCATCAATACCCGGTTCTTAAGCTGAGTAAAGCCGAGATCGAGAGGGGTCAGAAGCGTTGGGTAGCGGCTCATCATGAACTCCTTTTCGAGGCCGGTGCGCCGGAATCCATACGCAATGCCCGGTTCTTGAGCTGGGTGACGCCAGCATCGAGGGGAGTCAGAAGCGTAGGGTAGCGGCTCACAAGGCCTCCGGTTAACTTTTTGTTATCAAATTGAAGCTAGAGTAAAGAATCGAAAATGCTTTTTCAAACAAATGTTTGGACATTTTTTCGGCGAACAGACGTGTTCCGAAGCAAGCAAGGAGAATCGCGCCATCGATCGCACCCAAGCGGAAATGGCAATTGGCGGGTCAACTGGTTAATAATGGCCCTTCTCTACCCATTAACAGGGCGATAACGCGGCTATGTCTATTTTCAAAGGTCTGGGGTGGCTGTTTCGCAGCCTCTGGCGTCTGCTCAACTTTACCCGGCTGATGCTGGTCAATCTGCTGTTTCTCATCGTCGTGCTGGTCATCATTTTCAGCGTCAGCCAGAAAGAGGCGCCCAGCGCCCCCATCGAAGGGGCCCTCACCCTCAATCTCTCCGGCGTGCTGGTGGAACAGCGCTCGCAAACCGATCCTACGGTGCAACTGCTGCGCCAGGTGGACAACAGCGAAGAGCTGCCCAGCGAGATAGTCCTCTCCGATCTGCTGTGGGCCATTCGCAGCGCCAAGGATGACGATCGCATCAAAGCGCTGGTGATCAAGCCGCAGGGGCTGCAGGGTACCAGCTTCTCCAAACTGCAGGAGGTGGCGACGGCCATCGACGAGTTCAAGGAGAGCGGCAAGCCGGTCATCGCCATGGCCGACTACTACAATCAGGGCCAGTACCTGCTGGCAGCCCACGCCGATCACGTGCTGCTCAACCAGAGCGGCGCCGTGCTGATCGAGGGGCTGGGCGTCTACCAGACCTACTTCAAGTCGGCGCTGGAGCAGCTCAACATCACCCCCCACGTTTTCAAGGTCGGCACCTACAAGTCCTTCGTCGAGCCCTATACCCGCGACGATATGTCCCCCGAGAGCAAGGAGGCGAACCAGCGCTGGCTGGATCAGCTGTGGCAATCCTATGTGGCGGACGTGGCCGAGCAGCGGGAGATAGAACCCGAGGCCGTCGCGCCCGGCAAGGATCGCTTCCTCGAGCTGCTGCGCAAGGCCGGTGGCAACGCCGCCAACTACGCCCTCGACAACGGTCTGGTGGATCAGCTGGCCACCCGCGACGAGATGACCCAGGCGGTCATCAAGGAAGTGGGGGAAGACGAGGATCACGGCTGGAAAGGGGTCGGTCTGAAAACCTATCTGGCGGCGATCCCCGAGCAGTACCCCCAGAGCGGCAAGGATGAGGTGGGCCTCATCGTCGCCAGCGGCGCCATCATGGATGGCGTGCAGCCGGCTGGCACCATAGGCGGCGACAGCCTCTCCGATCTGCTGGCCGATGCCCGCCGTGACGACAAGGTGAAAGCCGTGGTGCTGCGAGTCGACAGCCCGGGCGGCAGCGCCTTCGCCGCCGAGCAGATCCGCGCCGAGCTGCTGGCCCTCAAGCAGGCTGGCAAGCCTGTGGTGATCTCCATGGGCAGCTATGCCGCCTCCGGTGGTTACTGGATCTCCGCCGATGCGGACAAGATCTTCGCCTCCCCCACCACGCTCACCGGCTCCATCGGGGTGTTTGGCATGTTCGCCACCATCGACAAGGCGCTCTCCCAGTACGGGGTGCACACCGACGGCGTCGGCACCACGGATTACGTCGGCGTCGGCCTGACCCGTGCCCTGCCGGATCACGTCGGCCAAGCCATTCAACTGAGCGTGGAAGACACCTATCAGCGCTTCGTCGGTCTGGTGAGCAAGGGCCGCGGCCTGAGCCCGGAAGAGGCGGAAAAAGCGGCCGAGGGCCGGGTCTGGACCGGCCAGGATGCCAAGGCGCTGGGACTGGTGGATGAGTTTGGCAACCAGGAGGCCGCCATCAAGGCCGCCGCCGAGCTCGCCAACCTCAAGGAGTGGCAGGTCACCCCCATAGAAAAGGAGGAGTCCACCAGAGACAGGTTCCTGCGTCAGCTGTTCGACAGCAGCGCCCAGGCGCTGGCCCCGCACCTGCAAAGCTGGTTGCCGGCAGGTTTTGGCAAGGCGCTGGCAGAGGTGAACCGCAGCCTGGATCCGCTGACCCGCTTCAACGACCCGCAGGGCACCTACGCCTTCTGCCCGGTCTGTGTGCCGTAACCGGATATTCGCAACAAAAAACCGCCCTCGGGCGGTTTTTTTACATCTGCCTCAAGGGGCCCGAGTCACGCCAGCAGGCCGGATTCGTGCCAGTGGTGCAGCTCGGCCAGCACCCGGGTTTCGCGCGCCGTCCACTGGGGACAGGGGCCCGCCAGCTGGGTCTTGTTGGTCTGCAGGGCATCTTCCAGCTCGAACCAGCCGGGAGTGAAACCGAGTCGCACCTCGTAGGGCTGGGGCCGCGGCTCACTCCAGTCCTCCCCCACCTGGCAGAGGTAGTAGAAGGAGCGGATGCAGTAGGCGTCATAATCGGCCTCGCGGGCCGCGCGATACTCACGGGTCTGGCCGAGCAGGGCGCCGACTGCCACCAGCTCGGCGCCACACTCTTCGCGCAGCTCGCGTGCCAGGGCGGCGCTGTGGCACTCCCCCTCCTCTATGCCGCCACCGGGAAACATGAGATCGCCGTTGACCCGGGAGTGAACCAGCAGCAGCCGGTCACCGCGCAGGACTATGGCCCTGACGGTGATGCGCTCCAGCTGGCGGCCACCCGGGGTCACCTGGCCGTGCATGAACTGGATGTCGAAGGGGTGAGGCCAGTCACTGGCCAGTTGTTCAATGTGATTCATCAGGTTCAGGGACGGTAAGTCCCGCTTTTTAGCTGCTCGACCAGGGTGGCGGCCTGGCTATCCCAGGCCTCCTGATCGGCTTTGCTCAGGGAGTGATAGAGGCCGAAGCGCTTGGCCGAGACCTCGGGCGTATTCTGGAACGACTCGCTCACCTTGCCCCACAGATAGGCCAGACCGTACTGCTTCTGGCCCATGTAGAGGGTGCTGAGAGAGGTGAGGATCCGGCTGTTGACCGCATCCCCTTCCCGGTAGAGGGAGAGCGCATGGTGCATGAGCGCGATGGCCTTCTGCGGTTCGCTCTTGGCATGGATGCCCCCCAATGCCAGCTGCAACTCGGGCTCCTCCAGCACGGACTGCCCCTCCAGCGCCATGAACTGCTGGCGTGCCAGCTCGTTGGTGTTGTTGGTCCAGTGCCAGAGCAACAGGTAGGGATCCTGCGAGTTGCGGGTAGCGGCATCGAGCCGGGCCAGCTGATCGCCGGCGGCCAGCATCCCCTCCACCCGAGGGCTCTTCTGCTCCCGGGCCGTCTTGTATTCGATGTTGGTGGAGCGCTCGGCGCACTTGAGGTAACGCTCCAGGCTGCGCATCACATCATATTTGCGCCTGTCCGTCCCCTCTTCCTGCAGATGGTAGCGAGCCCGGATGACGTCGGTTCGCTCATAGCGACACCAGCCGTCGTCCACCAGATCCTGACAGAGGGTCGGATGATTGCCGCAGATGTTGTGGATCCGGTCGTCGTTGCAGGCCGTGAGGGTCAGGCCGCAACAGAGAGCGAACAGCAGGGAGCGCGCTGGAAAATGGGTCATGGTTCACATCTTGTTGGTAACAATTGCAGCCTGTCACGGCCACCCTTGGCTAGCAAACAGATTACATATCCATTACAATGCGCGCGCCGTATAAGGCCGCGACTGCAGAATAATATAACGAAATATACATCCCTACACTGATCTGCATTCGACGAATTTCTATTTGCCCCAACAACGTGAAATAAAGGATCTGGTTAATGACCCACGAGCACTACTTGCAAGCGTGGCAGGAGAGCCAGGAGCTCGCCGAAGCCATGCAACCCTTGATAGGTCGCCTCTACCGACAGCAAGGGATCGAGATCACCGTCTACGGACGTCCCCTGCAAAACGCCTCCACCATCGACATCCTCAAGGCCCACAGGGTCGTCCGCCGCCATCAGGGCGCCCCGCTGCCGATCCAACAGAGCTTCCCCCTGCTGCAGGCCATCCTGGCCCTCAACCCGACCGCCGCCGAGATCGATCTGGGCAAGCTGGCCGTGGGTTACTGGCAGGATCACCAGGATGAAGCCGGCATCGACGACTACCTGCGCGCCAAGCTGGCACCGGCACTGGGTCGCGGCGTACCAGCCCCCACTGATGTTGTGCTCTACGGCTTTGGCCGCATAGGCCGCCTGCTGGCGCGGCTGCTGATCGAGCGCACCGGCGCCGCCAACTCCCTGCGTCTGCGCGCCATAGTCGTGCGCGGTGGCCGCGAGGGGGATCTGGAGAAACGTGCCAGCCTGCTGCGCCGCGACTCGGTGCACGGCCCCTTCAACGGCTCTATCGAGGTGGATGCCGAGCGCAGCGCCATCATAGCCAACGGCACCTTCATCCAGGTGATCTATGCAAACAGCCCGGCCGACATCGACTACACAGCTCATGGCATCCAGAATGCGCTGATCGTCGACAACACGGGTGTCTGGCGCGACGAAGCGGGGCTGTCCGAGCACCTCAAGGCGCGCGGCGCCGCCCGTGTGCTGCTGACCGCCCCCGGCAAGGGGGAGATGAAGAACGTGGTGTTCGGGGTCAACCACGAGGTGATAGGTCCGGATGACAAGATCATCTCGGCCGCCTCCTGCACCACCAACGCCATCACCCCTGTGCTCAAGGTGATGCAGGACAAGTACGGCATCCGCCACGGCCACGTGGAGACGGTGCACTCCTACACCAACGATCAGAACCTGATCGACAACTATCACAAGGGCGAGCGGCGCGGTCGCAGCGCGGCCCTCAACATGGTGATGACCAGCACGGGCGCCGCCAAGGCGGTGGCCAAGGCGCTGCCGGCGCTCAAGGGCAAGCTGACCGGCAACGCCATCCGGGTGCCGACCCCCAACGTGTCGCTGGCCATCATCAACCTGTCGCTGGAGCAGAGCACGGATCGGGATAGCCTCAACGCCTATCTGCAGCAGATGGCGCTGAGCTCGGCCCTGCATCGCCAGATCGATTTCAGCGCCAGCACAGAGCTGGTCTCCTCCGACATGGTGGGTTCCCGCTTCGCGGGCATAGTGGACTCCCAGGCCACCATAGCCGAGGGGGATCACTGCGTGCTCTACGTATGGTATGACAACGAGTTCGGGTACAGTTGTCAGGTAGTACGGGTGATGGAGCAGATGGCTGGCGCGGTTCGCCAGGATCTGCCCGCCTGATCCCGATTCGTCATGGCTCAATGTGCAAGGAGAAGGCCCGATGTCGTTTCAACAGGGTGAGTTTCAACAGGCCATCAGACAGATGCCCAAAGAAGTGTATGAGCGGCTCAAGACCGCGGTCGAGCTCGGCAAGTGGCCCGATGGCAAGCCCCTCACCGACGAGCAGAAGGCCACTTCCCTGCAGGCGGTGATGGCCTGGCAGGCGATGCACATCGACAATCCCGAGCACATGAACATAGGCCGTGACGGCGAGATAGTGATGAAGAGCAAGAGCGAGCTGAAACGTCAGTATCGGGATGAGGAAGAGATAGTCCGCATCGAGATCAGTCACTGAGCCTTGCGGCGAGCCCAGGCTCGCACGCCATAGCAAAAAGTGGAGCCATCATGGCTCCCCTTTTTTTTTTCCTATCTATGCAGGATGACTCATCCCCCTCATCCCCAGCCCTTCTCCCGCAAGGGGAGAAGGGAGCAGAATCGCACCTGCGAACAGTTTAAGCGGGCCACCAGCCGGCGATCTTCATGGCGAGCCTCGCTGCCAACAGCACCTCGATCTATCCCTTCTCCCCCAGGGAGAGGGCCAGGGTGAGGGCCGCAACGCTCAGGGCGTCAGCTCGCCGCGCAGAGATTGCTGCATCAGCTCGCGGATGCGCGGCGCCGGCAAGTCCTGGCTCAGCAGGAAGTGCAGCTTGGTCAGCGCCGCCTCGGCCGTCATGTCAAAGCCCGAGATGACCCCGGCACGGGACAAGGCATTGCCGGTGGCATAGCCCCCCATGTTGACCTTGCCGTGCAGGCACTGGCTCAGGTTGACTATGATGACGCCGCGGGCCGAGGCCTCGGAGAGCAGCGCCAGCATGGCCGGGTTCTGCGGCGCATTGCCCACCCCGAACGACAGCAGGATCAGCGCCTTCACCGGCTGCTGCAGAATATTGGCGATCACCTCGCTGGAGATGCCCGGATAGAGGGTCACCACGCCGATGGGCTGGGGGGTGATGTCGTGCAGCACCAGCGGCCGCTCGGACGGTGCACCCAGCTCGCCCGCTTCCAGCGAGATGGCGATGCCGGCGTTGAGCAGCGGCGGATAGTTCGGTGAATCGAAGGCGTGGAAGCCATCGGCGTGCACCTTCTTGCTGCGGTTGCCGCGATAGAGCTGGTTGTTGAAAAACAGCGTCACCTCGTGGATCGGGTAGTTGGCCGCGATGTAGAGGGCGTTGAGCAGGTTCTGCTGACCGTCGGAGCGCAGCTCGGCCAGCGGGATCTGGGAGCCGGTGATGATGACCGGTTTGTGCAGATCTTCGAGCATGAAGGAGAGGGCCGAGGCGGTGAACGACATGGTATCTGTGCCGTGCAGGATCACGAAGCCGTCGTATTTCTCGTAGTTGTCTCGAATGTCCTCGGCGATGCGCTGCCAGTCCGCCGGCGTCATGTCGGAGGAGTCGATGAGGGGATCGTATTCGTGAATATGGTAATCCGGCATCTCGGGGCGATGAAACTCGGGCATCCGCGCCAGACAGTCTTCCATGAAGCCCGCCATCGGCACATAGCCGTGGTCGGAGCGCTGCATCCCTATGGTGCCGCCTGTGTAGGCAATGTAGATGGACTTCTTCACACCCTCTCCTCTTTGATGGGCACAACACCCATGTTAATGGGCTGAATACCCGCAAACCATGAATCCCATGGGAAACGAACCTGTGTCTTCACATTCCGTTCGTTGCCGCTGATGGGCTGGAAACCGGCGAATTATAGAGACTGGCGCCCCAAATGACAGCCGGGAAATGGCCTGCAGGCCGTATTAAACGGCGACTAACCCAATAGTGTTAAATGTCACAATAAAGTACAAACCTGACCATTAATCTGACAAATCTGGATATAAGCGGTGCTTTTTGCTACTATCCGCCGGATTTTTCATAAATCTCATCTGGATGCCTGATCCGTTCAGGCCCACATCGATCCCATTTTTGCGTGGGACGGGGGCATGTCGCCCCTTCTTTGTTGGCACGTGAGCCACACTGTTTTTATCCCGGCTGAATCTGTGAGTCTTCATCAACGAAAGACACAGCCAATCAACATGGGAGTACTGAATGCTACAACTTGATTCCTACGCCACCCTGGTCGCAGCCACCCTGGTGCTGCTGCTCGGTCGTTTGCTGGTGACCCGAGTCGGGCTGCTGCGAACCTTCAACATCCCCAAACCGGTTGCCGGCGGCCTGGTGGTCGCCCTGGTGCTGCTGCTGCTGCGCTCGACCCTGCAGCTGGAGTTGCAATTCGACACCAGTTTGCAGACCCCGCTGATGCTGGCCTTCTTCGCCTCCATCGGTCTCTCCGCCGATCTCGCCAGCCTCAAGCGCGGCGGCAAGGCGGTGATCACCTTCCTGATGGTGGTGACCGGCCTGCTGCTGGTGCAAAACAGCCTGGGTGTGGGTCTGGCGACCCTGCTCGGTCTGGATCCCCACATGGGGCTGCTGGCCGGCTCCATCACCCTCTCCGGCGGCCACGGCACTGGTGCGGCCTGGAGCGCCACCTTCGCCGAGAAGTACGGGGTGCAATCCGCCGCCGAACTCGCCATCGCCTGTGCCACCTTCGGCCTGGTGCTGGGCGGCCTGATCGGCGGCCCGGTGGCCCGCTATCTGGTCAAGAAGGTGCAGGTGCCCGGTGAAGAGCACAACAAGGATGAGGCGCCCAAGGGCTTCGAGATGCCCGACATGGAACGCCCGCTCACTACCTTCAGCCTGATCGAGACGCTGGCGCTGATCGCCATCAGCCTCAAAGGGGGCGAGCTGCTCTCCGCCTCCCTCAAGGGCGGCGCGCTGGAGCTGCCGATCTTCGTCTGCGTGCTGTTTGTCGGTGTGCTGCTGCGCAACCTGCTGACCCTGTTCAACTGGCATGAGGTGAGCGACCGCGAGGTTTCCCTGCTCGGCAACGTCAGCCTGTCGCTGTTCCTGGCCATGGCGCTGATGAGCCTGAAGCTGTGGGATCTCGCCAGTCTGGCGCTGCCCATCTTCATCCTGCTGGCCGCCCAGACGGTGGCGATGGCGCTCTACGCCATCTTCGTCACCTTCCGGGTCATGGGCAGCAACTATGACGCGGCCGTGCTGGCGGCGGGCCACTGCGGCTTCGGCCTGGGGGCCACCCCGACGGCCATTGCCAACATGCAGGCCATCACCCAGCGCTTCGGCCCGTCCCATCTGGCGTTCCTGGTGGTGCCCATGGTGGGGGCCTTCTTCATCGACATCATCAACGCCATGGTGATCAAGCTGTTTATGGCGCTCCCCTTCCTGTAAACCGCTCGGCCAGACGTGATATGAACAAGAGCCCACCTCATGGTGGGCTCTTTGCTTGCTGGCATCCTGGCTGTGCGGCGCCATCGTCCGTGGGCAACACCACCCAGGCGGCAACAGCAAGCATGGCCAGCCAGCTTTCCCTGTCATGAGACAGCCAGACCGCAGATAACAAAAAGCCCCGCACCAGGGTGCGGGGCTTTGTTCAGGATGGGACGTAGGCGTCCCATCGGCATCATCCCTTACAGGATGAAGGTCGACACCTGCTGGTTCAGGTCGGTGGCACGACCCTTGAGGCTCTGGGCCTGATCCAGATCGCGCATGGCGGCGGCGGTGATCTCGTCACTCACATCCTTGATGGCGGTGGTGTTCTGGGTGATCTCGCCAGTCACCTGGGTCTGCTCCTCGGCGGCGGTGGCGATCTGACCCGCCATGTCGGAGATGAGCGACACGGCCCGGGTGATCTCTTCCAGCGCGGCGGCGGCGGCATCGGCGTCTTTCACGCTGTTGTCGGCCAGCCCCTGGCTGGTCTGCATCAGGCTCACCGCACGGGCCGTGGTCTGTTGCAGCGTCTCTATGGTGGACTGGATCTCCTGGGTGGAGTCCTGGGTACGGCGGGACAGCACCCGCACCTCGTCCGCCACCACGGCGAAACCACGACCCTGTTCACCGGCGCGGGCCGCTTCGATGGCCGCGTTCAGCGCCAGCAGGTTGGTCTGCTCGGCTATGCCCTGGATGGTGGAGAGGATGCCGGAGATGGCCTGGGCGTGACGGCTCAGCTCGCCGATCACCTCGGTCGCCTGCCCCACCTCTTCGGCCAGGCCGTTGATGGACTGGCGAGTCTGGTTCACCAGCATCTTGCCCTGCTCACTGCTCTGGGCGGATTGCTGGGCGGCGGCGGCGGTGTTCTCGGCGTTGCCGGCGATCTCCATGGTGGCGCTCGCCATCTCGGTGACGGCGGTGGCGACCATGGTCACTTCCTGCTGCTGACGCTGCAGCTCGTCCACTGCGGCCTGGTTGGTCACCAGACTGCGCTCGGCATCGGCATTCAGCTCGTTGGCCAGCTTGCGGATGTTGCCGATCAGCTGGTGCTGGCTGCCGACGAAGCGGTTGAAGCTGTTGGCCAGCTGGCCCACTTCGTCGTTGGCGTCGATCTTGATGCGCTGGGTCAAATCGCCGTTACCGTCGGCGATGCGGGCCAGGGCCTGGGAGACCTTGCTGAGCGGGCCGAGCAGCAGACTCACCAGCCAGGAGATGGCGATGATGCTGCCCACCAGCACCAGCAGGGCCAGGCCAAGCTGGGTCATCAGCAGGGAGGAGAGCGGAGCTTCCAGAGTTTCCTTGTCCAGCACCAGCACCAGCTCCCAGTCGGTATCCGGGATATCCACGGCCCACAGCAGCTTGTCACGGCCTTCGTTGTCGAAGTAGGCAGGGATCAGACTGTTGCTGGCCTTGCTCTGTTCGATCAGGGCATTGGTCAGATCGTTGTCGATCTCGGTGGCCGGCTTCATCGCCTTGGCCGCGTCCTTGTACGCGATGACTGTGCCATCCTTGTGCATCATGATGGCGATGCCGTCGGCAGGCAGCTTCATCCGGGTGACGTCTTCCACCAGGGAGGCGATGGAGAGATCACCACCGACCACGCCACCCTGCGCCGGCTGAGCCAGGGTCACCACCATGATGTTGTAGGCCACGTCCAGATAGGGCTTGGTCACGATCAGACCGCCCTTGCTCATGGCTTCCTGATACCAGCCACGGGAGCGCGGGTCATAGCCGTCGCGGTTGATGGAAGGGTCAGAGTCGTTCATCTTGCCGCTGCCCTCACCGAAGTAGGTGAGCTGGAAGCGACCCGAGACTTGCGCCTGTTGCAGGGCGTTGAGGGGGTCGGCACCGGCCTTGCTGCCGAGCGCCTGGATCACGTCGCGACGGGCGGAGAGCCAGTCACTGACACTGGCGGCCTGCTGGCTGCCGAGGCGTTGTACCTGTTCCTGACTGCCTTGCAGCAACAGGGACTTCTGGCTGGTATAGCTCTGCCAGGAGAGCAGCAGGATCACCAATGACAAGGCGATCACCACTGACAACAGTATCTTCTGCTTGAGTGATAGGTTTTTCATCATGATTTCTTCTTATGAGGTCAGGAACAGGATTTCCCAAAAGTGCACAGCACTGCATCGTTGTTAGCGACCCGCCAGGCCGAAACTGAACCTGAAAATGAGTCTGCGGGCGATATTTTCCACCGAGTTGGGGAAAACTGCACCAGAAATTGACTACAGGACGCGCACAAGGACAGGCGACCCTGTTTATTCCTTCCACAATTGGCTAGAATATCCCGTTTTTAAATCACATCGACCCCGAGAGTTTTCACGATGTTTGAAGTCAATCCTGTATTAAACAAGCTTAAGGAGCTGTCTGAGAGGACCGAGCTTCTTAGGGGGTACCTTTGACTATGACGCCAAGAAAGAGCGTCTAGAAGAGGTCAACGCCGAGCTGGAACAGCCGGACGTATGGAATGAGCCGGAGCGCGCACAGGCGCTGGGCAAGGAGCGCGTCACGCTGGAAAACGTGGTGGGCACCATAGACACCCTGACCCAGGGCGCCGAAGACGTCGAAATGCTGGTCAGCCTGGCGGTGGAAGGGGAAGACGAAGAGACCTTCAACGAAGCCGTGGCCGAAGCCGATGTGCTGGAAAGCAAGCTGGTGGATCTGGAATTCCGCCGCATGTTCTCCGGTCAGCACGACGCCTCCGACTGCTACATCGACATCCAGTCCGGCTCCGGTGGTACCGAAGCACAGGATTGGGCCAACATGGTGCTGCGCATGTACCTGCGCTGGGGCGATGCCCACGGTTACAAGCCGGAGCTGATCGAGCTCTCTGACGGCGACGTGGCCGGCATCAAGTCCGCCACCATCAAGTTCACCGGCGAATACGCCTTCGGCTGGCTGCGCACCGAGACCGGCGTCCACCGTCTGGTTCGCAAATCTCCGTTCGATTCCGGTGGCCGCCGCCACACCTCGTTCTGCTCCATCTTCGTTTATCCCGAGATCGATGACGACATCGACATCGAGATCAACCCGGCAGACCTGCGTATCGACGTCTACCGTGCCTCCGGCGCCGGTGGTCAGCACGTCAACCGGACCGAATCCGCGGTACGTATCACCCACATACCGACGGGTGTCGTGGTACAGTGCCAAAACGATCGTTCCCAGCACAAAAACAAAGATCAGTGTATGAAGCAGCTGAAAGCCAAGCTCTACGAGCTGGAAATTCAGAAGCAAAACGCTGAGAAACAAGCCCTCGAAGAGACCAAGTCCGATATCGGCTGGGGCAGCCAGATCCGTTCCTATGTGCTGGATGATGCGCGCATCAAGGATCTACGTACCGGCGTCGAAACCCGCAATACCCAGGCGGTGCTCGACGGCGACCTGGACAAGTTTATCGAAGCTAGCCTGAAGTCAGGCCTGTAAAAAACAGAACAGCAGGAATCACCATGTCTGAACAAACCACAACTCCGGAAGTCGACCACACTCTCGAACTGAACAACGAGATGACGGAGCGTCGTTCCAAGCTGGCCGCCTTGCGTGCCCAGGGCAACCCCTTCCCCAACGACTTCCGTCGTGACAGCCTCTCCGGCGATCTGCACGCCGAGTTTGGCGACAAGAGCGCCGAAGAACTGGTGGCCTTGGGTAAACAGGTGAAGATTGCCGGTCGCATCATGACCCGCCGGATCATGGGCAAGGCGTCCTTCGCCACCCTGCAGGACATGGCTGGCAAGATCCAGGTCTACGTGACCCGTGACGATCTGCCGGAAGGCTTCTACAACGAGCAGTTCAAGAAGTGGGATCTGGGTGACATAGTCGGCGTGGAAGGGACACTGTTCCGCACCAACACCGGCGAACTCTCGGTGCACGTCTCCACCATACGTCTGCTGACCAAGGCACTGCGTCCGCTGCCCGAGAAGCACAAGGGTCTGACCGACCAGGAAGCACGCTGCCGCCAGCGTTACCTGGATCTGATCGCCAACGAAGAGTCCCGCAAGACCTTCATGATCCGCACCAAGGTCGTTGCCGGCATCCGCAAGTTCTTCAACGACAAGCGCTTCATGGAAGTGGAAACCCCCATGATGCAGGTCATCCCGGGTGGCGCCTCCGCGCGTCCGTTCGTCACTCACCACAATGCGCTGGACATCGACATGTACCTGCGTATCGCACCCGAGCTCTACCTGAAGCGTCTGGTGGTCGGTGGTTTCGAGCGCGTGTACGAGATCAACCGCAACTTCCGTAACGAAGGCATCTCGGTGCGTCACAACCCCGAGTTCACCATGATCGAGTTCTACATGGCCTATGCCGACTACATCGATCTGATGGACCTGACCGAAGAGCTGCTGCGCACCCTGGCGCAGGACATTCTGGGCGACACCAAGATCCGTTACGCCAAAGAGGGCGAAGAGGGTCTGACCATCGACTTCGGTCAGCCGTTCCAGCGCCTCACCATGGTGGACTCCATCCTGAAGTACGCCGATGGCGTTACCCTGGAAGATCTCTCCACCCTGGAGAGCGCCAAGGCCGTTGCCAAGCGTCTGCACATCGAGCTGATGAAGGGCTGGGAGCTGGGTCACGTGATCACCGCCATCTTCGAAGAGACAGTGGAGCACATGCTGCTGCAACCGACCTTCATCACCGAGTACCCGGCCGCCGTCTCTCCGCTGGCGCGCCGCAACGACGTGAACCCGGACGTGACCGACCGCTTCGAATTCTTCATCGGTGGCCGCGAGCTGGCCAACGGCTTCTCCGAGCTGAACGATGCAGAAGATCAGGCCAAGCGCTTCCAGGATCAGGTCAACCAGAAAGAAGCCGGTGACGACGAAGCCATGTTCTACGACGCCGACTTCGTGACCGCGCTGGAACACGGTCTGCCGCCGACTGCCGGTCAGGGCATTGGTATCGACCGTCTGGTCATGCTGTTCACCAACAGCCACACCATCCGCGACGTCATCCTGTTCCCGGCCCTGCGCCCGCAACAGAAATAAGCCCGATGCGCAGGCCTGGCCTGCACCTCGATGGCAATGAAACGCCCCGCAACTGCGGGGCGTTTTTTATGGCGAAGTCAGCCCGGTGGAGGATCCCCGAGGGTAACGCACGCCGGCACCTCACGGGGTGGGCGGCAGCAGCCACTCCCCCTGCCACAGGGTCAGCGCCTGGCCCGACATCAGCACCCTGTCCCCCTCCAGCCGCAGTTGCAGCTCCCCGCCCCGCGCGGAGATCTGGCGGGCCCTCAGCTGGGTCTTGCCGAGCCGCTCGGCCCAGAAGGGCACCAGGGCACAGTGGTTGGAGCCGGTGACGGGATCCTCCTCCACCCCGACCCAGGGGGCGAAGTAGCGGGAGACGAAGTCATCATCCCCGCAGCTGGAAGGGGCCGTCACCATCAGGCCGCGACCGGGCAGGGCGCGCAGGGCGTGAAAATCGGGGGTGAGCGCGCGGACTTCCTCCTCGCTTGCCAGCTCCAGCAGAAACTTGGCGCCGGCGGCCAGAGTCTGCACGGGTGTGCAACCGACAGCCGCCCCATAGGCAGGATCCAGCGCCAGAGGCGTGAGCGGGATACGCGGGAAGTCGAGCCGGATCCACTCTCCCTCGCGCCTGGCCAGCAGTTCGCCGCTGCGGGTCTCGAAGCGGATGCCCTCCTGCGGTGCCACAGACCCCGTCTGCCACAGCACATGGGCGGCCGCCAGGGTGCCGTGGCCACAGAGATCCACCTCGACCCTGGGGGTAAACCAGCGCAGCCGATAGTGCCCAGCCCCCAGGGGACTGAGGAAGGCGGTCTCCGACAGGTTGAACTCGGCCGCCATGGCCTGCAGCTGCGCATCGGACTGGGCCGGCCCCAGTACCACCACGGCCGGGTTGCCACCAAAGGGGTGCCGGCTGAAGGCATTGACATGAAACAGTCTGATAATCGACATTCGCATTTCCTGTGGTGCCACGACCGGGCTCATTCATCGCCGTTATACCATGAAATCGGGCTCTGCCCGAACGGGCCCAGGAGCCCGCCAGGCACGTTTTTAATGCACTAATAGAATAAAAAAGACATTTTTATTCTTTGTTGTTATCCATCACACCCCTTAACCTGACCAAAAATCAGACCATGGAAGACGAGTGTGATGCAATTGAAGGATTCTCTGACCAACCTAGCCCCCCTCTCTGATGAACAACAACGTCAGCTGAACCAGGCGCTCTCGACCCTCAATACCCAGCAACTGGTCTGGGTGAGCGGCTATCTCTACGGTCTCTCCCAATCCGGCAGCCAGCCTGCTGCGGCCAGCGGTGCGCTGGCGGCACCCGGCGGCAGCCTGACCATTCTCTACGGATCCCAGACAGGCAACGCCAAGGGCGTGGCCAGTACCATCAAGGCACAGGCCGAGGCACGCGGCCTGCCGGTGACCCTCACCTCCATGGCGGACTACAAACCCAAGCAGCTCAAGAAAGAGACCCACCTGCTGGTGGTAGTGAGCACTTACGGGGAGGGTGAACCACCGGAGAGCGCGGTCGATCTGTTTGAGCAGCTCAAGAAGGGCAAGGTCGGCAAGCTGGAGGGGCTCAAGTTCGCCGTACTGGGGCTGGGTGACAGCTCCTACGAATTTTTCTGCCAGACCGGAAAGGATTTTGACGGCCTGCTGACCAAGGCGGGCGCCGATCGCGTGCATGAGCTTGCCAGCCTGGATGTGGACTATCAGGAGGCCGCAAAGGCCTGGGGCGAGCAGGCGGTCAATGCCATTGCCACCACCCTCTCCACAGGTTCAGCCAGCAGCAGCGTGACGAGTGCGGTACAACAGGCGGTCGGCCACAGCCAGTACGACAAGGCCAACCCCTTCCCGGCCCGCCTGTCGCTGAATCAGAAGATCACAGGCCGCGATTCGACCAAGGATATCCGCCATGTCGAGATCAGCCTGGAGGCGTCCGGCATCACCTATCAGCCGGGGGACGCCCTCGGCGTCTGGTTCGACAATGACGCCGATCTGGTGGGCGAAGTGTTGGCCCTGGCCGGGCGTAGTGGTGACGAGGCGACCGCCCACGGCAGCCTGCGCGAGGTGCTCACCCGCAATCTGGAACTGACCCGGTTGCACGGCGGCTTCATTACGGGTCTGGCCGAGCTCTCCGACAACGCGGCGCTCAAGGATCTGGCCGGTGACAAGGTCCAGGTCAACGCTCTGGTCGCCTCTGCCCAGGTGGTGGATGTGCTGAAACGCTTCCCGACCCCCTTGAGCGCAGAGCAGCTGATCTGCCTGCTGCGCCCGCTCACCCCGCGCCTCTACTCCATCGCCTCCGCCCAGAGCGAGGTGGAAGAGGAGGTGCACCTGACAGTCGCGGTGGTGCGCTACCCGCAGGAAGATGGCACAGTGCGCTCTGGCGCCGCCTCCTCCTATCTGGCGGACAGGCTGGCCGAAGATGCCGAGGTGCGGGTGTTCGTGGAGCACAACGACAACTTCCGCCTGCCGGCCAATCCCGATACCCCCGTCATCATGGTGGGACCGGGCACCGGCATAGCCCCCTTCCGCGCCTTCATGCAGGAGCGCGAGGCACAGGATGCCTCGGGCAAGAACTGGCTCTTCTTCGGCAACCCCCACTTCACCCAGGACTTCCTCTATCAGCTGGAGTGGCAGCGCTATGTGAAATCGGGTCTGCTGTCGAAGATCTCGCTGGCCTTCAGCCGGGAGCAGGCCAACAAGATTTATGTGCAGGACAGGCTGCGTGAAGCGGGCCTGGAGCTCTACCAGTGGCTGGAAGCAGGTGCTCACTTCTATGTGTGCGGTGATGCCAATCACATGGCGAAAGATGTGCAGGAGGCCCTGCTGGATGTGATTGCCGAACACGGCCAGAAGAGCCGTGAAGAAGCAGAAGAGTATTTGAGCGAATTGCGTCGTGCCAAACGTTATCAAAGGGATGTCTATTGATGAGCAAGCAAACAATTCCGGGACCAGTGGAAGGGCCGTTGGCCGACAACGAACGCCTCAAGCGCGAGAGCAACTTCCTGCGCGGCACCATAGCGCAGGATCTGCAGGATCCCCTCACCGGCGGCTTCAACGGTGACAACTTCCAGCTGATCCGTTTTCACGGCATGTATCAGCAGGATGACCGCGACATTCGCCCCGAGCGCACCGCCCAGAAGCTGGAGCCGCTGCACAACGTCATGCTGCGCGCCCGCCTGCCGGGCGGCATCATCACCCCGGCCCAGTGGCAGGTGATCGACAAGTTCGCCGAGGAGCACAGCCTGTACGGCAGCATTCGCCTTACTACCCGCCAGACCTTCCAGTTTCACGGGGTATTGAAGCGCGACATCAAGCTGATGCACCAGACCCTCAACAGCACGGGCATAGATTCCATCGCCACCGCCGGCGACGTGAACCGCAACGTGCTCTGCACCAGCAACCCGGTGGAGTCAGCGCTGCACCAGGAGGCCTACGAGTGGGCCAAGCAGATCTCCGAACACCTGCTGCCCAAGACCCGCGCCTACGTGGAGATCTGGCTGGATGGCGAGAAGCTGGGGGGTGACGAGGAGCCGATCCTCGGCTCCAACTACCTGCCGCGCAAATTCAAGACGACAGTGGTGATCCCGCCCCACAACGACATAGACGTGCATGCCAACGATCTCAACTTCGTGGCCATCGCTGAAAACGGCAAGCTGGTGGGCTTCAACGTGCTGGTGGGCGGTGGTCTGGCCATGACCCACGGCGATACCAGCACTTATCCGCGCAAGGCGAGCGACTTTGGCTTTATTCCCCTCTCCCACGTGCTGGAGGTGGCCGCCGCGGTGGTCAGCACCCAGCGTGACTGGGGCAACCGGGTCAACCGCAAGAACGCCAAGACCAAGTACACGCTCGAACGGGTCGGGGTGGAGGCCTTCAAGGCCGAGGTGGAGAGCCGCGCCGGCATACCATTCGGGCCTGTGCGTCCCTATGAGTTCACCAGCCGTGGCGATCGCTTCGGCTGGGTGGAGGGGATAGATGGCAAACACCACCTCACCCTCTTCATCGAGAACGGCCGTTTGCTGGACTTCCCGGGCAAGCCGCTCAAGACCGGCATGCTGGAGATAGCCCGCGTGCATCAGGGAGATTTTCGCCTGACCGCCAACCAGAACCTCATCATCGCCGGCGTCCCCACCAGCGAGAAGGCGCGCATCGAAGCGCTGGCACGCCAGTACGGCCTGCTGGATGACGGCGTCAGCGAGCAGCGCAAGCAGTCCATGGCCTGCGTGGCCCTGCCCACCTGCCCGCTGGCGATGGCCGAAGCCGAGCGCATGCTGCCGGCGTTTGTCACCGACATCGAGGGCTTGCTGGCCAAACACGCGCTGGCGGATGACGCCATCATATTCCGGGTCACCGGCTGCCCCAACGGCTGCGGCCGCGCCATGCTGGCGGAAGTGGGCCTGGTGGGCAAGGCGCCGGGCCGCTACAACCTGCATCTGGGTGGCAACCTGGAGGGGACCCGCATCCCGCGCCTCTATCAGGAGAACATCACGGAACCGCAGATCCTGGCGGAACTGGATACGCTTATCGGCCGCTGGGCCAGGGAGCGCGACGGTCACGAGTGCTTCGGCGACTTCGTGATCCGGGTTGGGGTGGTGGCGCCCGTCATCGACTCCGCGAGGGACTTCTATGCAGCCTGAACTGACTGATGGCGGGCGGCTGACACTGACCGCCGATGGCAGGCTCGACCTCAATGCCCTGCTCTCCCTGAGCCGGGACGAGCAGAGCGAGGCGCTGGCCCCTATCAATCAGGCTCTCGAGGCCATAAGCGCCCCCGAGCGGGTGCGCTGGGCGCTGGCGAACCTGCCGGGGGAACACGTACTGTCGTCGAGCTTCGGCATCCAGGCGGCGCTGATGCTGCATCTGGTGAGCCGCGAGCGCAGCGATGTACCCGTGGTGCTGACCGATACCGGTTATCTGTTCCCCGAGACCTACCGCTTTATCGATGAGCTGACCGGGCGCCTCGCGCTGAATCTGAAGATATACAGGGCCGAGCTGTCACCGGCCTGGCAAGAGGCGCGCTTCGGCCTGCTGTGGGAGCAGGGAGTGGAGGGGATCAGCCGCTACAACCAGCTCAACAAGGTGGAGCCCATGGATCGCGCCCTGAACGAGCTGGGCGCCCAGACCTGGTTCTCCGGCCTGCGCCGGGAGCAGTCAGGCAGCCGGGGCGCGCTGCCTGTGCTGGCCATCGCGCGCGGCCGCTTCAAGTTCCTGCCGGTGATCGACTGGAGCAACAAGGACGTCTTCTACTACTTCAAGGAGCATGACCTCCCTTACCACCCGCTGTGGGAGCAGGGTTACCTCTCGGTCGGCGACGTGCACACCACCACCAAGTGGGAGCCGGGCATGAGCGAGGAGCAGACCCGCTTCTTCGGCCTCAAGCGCGAGTGCGGCCTGCACGAGGAGAGTGTCCAGGAAAGTGGCGAGCAGAGCGGCTCCGGTATCTGAACCCGCTGACAAACCAGGATCCTGACAATAAACAACGCCCGGCAACTGCCGGGCGTTTTTATGGCTGAGGTGCAGTGGCCAAGGTGCGCAGGGAAGTACGCCCTGCACGCCGCCACGCCATCCGCTTATTGCACGGCGGCACGCGCCTGGGTTAGCCAGTCGTTGACCAGGGCCTCATGGCCCTTGAGCCAGGCTTCGGCGTGGCGCTCAATATCCGCCGGTTTGTTCTGACCCTTGTTCATCAGCCCGTTCTGGATGTTGATGTCGTTCAGCGGCAGCTTGACGATGCTGAACAACTTGGCCGCCGCCGGGTTGGCCTCGGTGAACGCCTTGTTGGCCACTATGTGCATGGTGTTGACCGGAAAGCCGTAATCCTTGCCGTTGGGCAGGCGGGTCTGGGCGGCATCCTTGGCACCGGCGGGCACTTCCAGCCACACCACGTCCCGTCCCGGCACCAGCTCACTGCTCAGCCAGTAGGGGGTCCAGGTGTAGTAGAGCACCGGCTTGCCACTCTGGTAACGGGCCCGGGTATCGGCGATCAGGGCCGCGTAGTTGCCCTGCTTGTGGGTGATGGTCGGGGTCAGGCCGAACTCGTCCAGATGATGGTTGATGGCCTCTTCACAGCCCCAGCCCGGGTTGCAGCCCACCAGATCGGCCTTGCCGTCGCCATCGCCGTCAAACAGCGCCGCCAGCTTGGGATCCTTGAGCTGACCCAGGTTGGTGATGCCGTACTGGGTGGCGGTCTTCTTGTCGATGAGGTAACCCTGGGCGGCGCCCGATACATAGGTGCCCTGGCGGAAGAACACCTTGTCGCCGCCGGCCTGTTCGTACTTGTTGTCCTGCAACGGGATCCAGTTGAAGGCCAGGAAGGTGCCATCGCCCTGCGCCACCGAGGCGTAGGCCACGTTGTAGTCCACCTCCTGCACCGCCTGGACGTCATAGCCCAGGCGATCCATCAGCTTGCTGACCAGCAGGGTCTGGAAGGTCTCTTCCGGCAGTGAGCTCTGCAAGGGTTGAACGCGGATCCCCTCCCCCGGCAGTTCGGCGCTGGCCATGGCGACCGAACTCAGCAACAGGGAGTTCAGCACCAGGGCGCTCAGGGTCTTAGTGATGAGTCTCATGCGTTTACTCCTTTGTAATCAATAACGTTACGGCGACCGCGCAGGCGCATCAGCAGGGCCACGGGACCATGTTGATACCAGCGGCCTGTGTGGCTGCGATCCCGCTGTCCCATGGCCTGGGTCAGACGGTCGAGCACTATGGCCAGCAGCACTATGCCGAGGCCACCGATGGAGGCGAGCCCCATGTCGAGGCGACCTATGCCGCGCAGCACCATCTGGCCCAGACCGCCGACCGCTATCATGGAGGCGATCACCACCATGGAGAGCGCCAGCATCAGGGTCTGGTTGACCCCGGCCATGATGGTGGGCATGGCGAGCGGCAGTTGTACCTTGAACAGCAACTGGGAGGGGCTGGCGCCAAACGAATGGGCCGCCTCCACCAGATCCGCAGGCACCTGGCGGATCCCCAGCATGGTCAGCCGGATCATGGGCGGCAGGGCGAAGATGACGGTCACCACCACTCCCGGTACGTTGCCGATGCCGAACAGCATGACGATGGGAATGAGATAGACGAAGGCCGGGGTGGTCTGCATGGCATCCAGCAGCGGCCGGGTCCAGGTGGAGAGCCGCTCGCTGCGGGCCAGCAGAATGCCGACCGGCAAGCCGATCAGGATGCAGAAGAAGAGTGAGGTCAGCACCAGCGACAGGGTCACCATGGCATCGGACCACGCACCTATGAGGCCAATCCCGACGAGAGAAAGCAGGGTTCCGATCGCCATGCGACCGTTGACCAGCTGCCAGGCGATCAGGGTCAGCATCCCTATCATCAGGGTGGATGGCATCGTCTGCAGCAGATGGGTCATGCCGTTGAGGGTGACCTCTACCGGTGCCCGGATCAGCTGGAACAGGGGACGCAGGTTCTCGACCAGCCAGCCGATGCCGCCCTCGACCCAGACATCCAGCGGTACCAGCGCCTGCTGGAAGGGATCCAGCCAGTCGACGGCCGCGGAAGTATCCGCCGCTTCAATCTGGCTCTGCCAGTCGGCAGCCTGGGTTTCGGTACTGCCCCAGGGATCCGTGGCCACAGTCGTGGCGGCCGTAGCGCCCCAGGGATCGGCCTGCGCCTCATCGGCCCGGGCGGGGGCGCTCGCCAATAACAACAGCGCCAGTAAGCCGGTCAGCAGACGATGAAAGGGTTTGATATTCATACCGGGGTACTCCTGTCCAGGGTGTTCAGCAAGTTAGCCTTGGAGATGAGCCCCAGGTAGGTGCCATCTTGCTCGACCACGGGCACCTGACAGGGCGCTGCGGCCACCTGACTGATGAGTTCGTTGAGAGAGGTGTCGGCCTGGATGGGCTGGATATCGGCCAGCAAGGCCTGCTCCAGGCTTCCCTTGTTTTGCACCGCCTGACCGAGCGACTCGACCGAGACGACGCCGAGGAAGCGACGGCTGCGATCCACCACGTAACCAAACTCCCGCTCCTGATCCTTGAGCTGACGCAGGGCGTTGCCCGGCCCGTCCGTGGTGTGCTTCTTGATGAGCGGCATCTGCTTGCGACTGACGATATCGCGGGCACTGAACACGTTGGCCAGATCCACACCGCGAAAGAAGGCACGTACATAGTCGTTGGCGGGCTGGCTCAGGATCTCGTCGGGGGTCCCGACCTGGATCACCTGACCATCCTGCATGATGGCGATGCGATCGCCGATGCGCATCGCCTCGTCCAGATCGTGAGAAATGAAGACTATGGTGCGCTGATGGCTGGCCTGCAGCTTGAGCAGCTCATCCTGCATCTCGGTGCGGATCAGCGGATCCAGCGCGGAGAAGGCCTCGTCCATCAGCAGGATATCGGGGTCATTGGCCAGCGCGCGGGCCAGGCCGACCCGCTGCTTCATGCCACCGGATAGGGCATCGGGGAAGGCGTCCATCCACTGGCCCAAGCCCACCTGATTGAGTGCCTGACGGGCACTTTCCTGGCGTTCGAGAAGCGGCACACCGGCCAGCTCCAGGCCGAAGGCGGTATTTTCCAGCACGGTCAGATGAGGCATGAGGGCGAAAGATTGGAACACCATGCTGATCTTCTTGCGCCGCACCTGGCGCAGTTCACTGTCCGAGATGGCGGCAATGTCCTCACCGTCGATCAGTACCTGACCACGGGTCGGTTCGATCAGTCGGTTGAAGAGGCGCACCAGGGTGGATTTGCCCGAACCGGACAAGCCCATCACCACGAAGATCTCTCCCTCGTGGATGGCCAGATCGACCCCATGCACACCCAGGGTCTGCCCGGTCTTCTGCAGAATGCTGGCGCGGTCGTGCCCTTTCGCCAGCAATTTGAACGCCTTTTCCGGCTGTTCTCCGAAGATTTTATAGAGTGATTTCACTTCGAGTTTGACTGTCATACTGTCCTTTTTTCATGGTCGACATCTTGGTAGTTAACCTGCCGAACGCGAACCAATTGCTTTCTACACTAAGCAATTTTCATGAAAAACAAAAGAACCATAAGAGTCCACACAAAACAATGAAAACATAATACATTGATTTATATCGTTTATTCTTGACAAGAAAAAGCCATAAATCGACAAGCATGGGCCATGCCAGCATGAATTATTTGATTAGATAACTAATCATAGTTCTGTTTTGACAGGCCAATAAGGGGGGAAAATCAGGCAGATCGGGGGGATGCCGCCAAGCAGGATCCCGAACAGGCTGCAGGGCAGGAGAAATCCTTACAGCCCGAATGATATGCAGGCAAAAAACGAGGGGACATAGGAGGGTGTTGAACGTAGCAATGTCAGAGGCCCTGCCTGCCGGACCTGCCCTTTGTTGCAAGAAAAAAGCCCCTGTGCAGCACGAGGGGCTTTTCGGCTTCAACGGTTATTCAATGCGGTTCAACGCCGCTGCCAGGTTTCGAAGCAGTAGGGATGGGGGTTCTTCTCGTCGGGCTCATGGGGTTCTCGCTCAACGCAATGCCACTCGTCCTCCTCGAAGGCGGGGAAGCGGGTATCCCCTGCCACCGCCAGATCGATTCGGGTCAGATAGAGGCTGTCGGCCCGGGGCAGCAGCTGACCATAGAGATGACCGCCACCTATCACCATCAGCTCGTCTACCGCCTGACCGTCGGCCAGCAGCGCCAACGCAGCCTCGACCGAATCGACCACTTCCACCCCGTCGGCCTGGTAATCTGGGTTGCGGCTGATCACCAGATTGCGCCGCCCTGGCAGCGGCCGACCTATGGATTCGAAGGTCTTGCGCCCCATCAACACCGGCTTGCCCAGGGTCACCCGCTTGAAGTGGGCCAGATCCGCCGGCAGGTGCCAGGGCATCTGGTTATCCAGGCCTATCACGCGATCGTGCGCCATGGCGGCAATCATGGAAATCTTCATGGGGTCAGCCTCTCACACCGTCTGTCAAATAATGGGCCGGTTACGGTACACGACCAGGGAGGGGATCGCCAAACCGAAACTGAGGGCCCCCACGATGAAGAGTGCCTTGAGCCCGTTCTCCACCGCACTCTGGATAAGATCCATGGTCACCCCGGAGATGTTGAGCTCCACCACGGCGATCATCGCCTTGAACGCATAGCTGCCCGGGATCATGGGGATGATGGAGGCGACGCTGAACACGGGGCGCGGCGCCAGCAATCGGCGCGACCAGTAGACGCAGACAAAGCCGACCGTGGTTGCCGCCGCCAGGGTAGCCCACTCGATGGGCATGCCGTAATGAATGAGCAAGGTACGCAGGCTGTGGGCCAGGGCACCGCCCATGGCGCAGTACTTCAACATGCGCGGCGGCACGTTGAACAGCATGGCAAACCCTACCGCCGGAATGGAGGACCAGAAGGCATCCTTGGCCAGCAACCAGACAAAATCCATCATACCTTCCACCCCCAGATCCCGGTGACCGACATGGCCAGAATAATGCCGGTATTGATCCGTGCGCTGATGGACAGATCCTCTTGAGTCAGCATCGAGTCAACAACCATCATACTTTCCACCCCCAGATACCGGTCACCGACATGGCGAGAATAATCCCTATCGCCGCGCTGATGGTGAGCAGAGTTGCGGTGCCCCAGCGCGCCAGCCCCATGTTGAAGTAACCCTTCACCATGTCGGAGACCGCATTGATGAGCGGGAAGCCCGGCACCAGCAAGAGCACGCTGGCGGCCATGGCGAGATAGGGCTGGGCGCCCCAGTTGAAGAAGGTGGCACTGGAGGAGAGCAGGGTGGCGATGAAGCCGGTCGCGGCAAAGTTGATGAGCGGGCTGTGGTGATGGCGGGCGATCAGCTGGCGCACTCGCATCGCCACGGCAGAAGAGAGGCAGGTCACCAGGAAGATGGGCCAGTCGCCGCCAAACAGCAGGCTGAAGGCGCCGCAGGAGAGCCCCACCATGGGCACCACCAGCCAGGGGTGGTAATGAAACGGCACTATGCCGTCGAGCCGCTGACGCACCTCGCGCGCACCGATCAGCTCCTTCTCCGCCATGATGCAGATACGCTGGATCTCGCACACCACCTGCATGTTGATGCCGTGCTCCCGCACCCGGCGGGTGGTGGTGACGCAACTACCCTGATAGAGGCTGGTGAGCACTATGGCGCTGGAGGAGATGGCCATCTCGACGCTCTCCAGCCCCAGCGCCATGCCGAGCCGGACCGTGGTCTGCTCTATGATGCGACTCTCGGCCCCGAACTGGGCCAGCATCTGGCCCACCTTGACGATGATACGGGTGATCTCTGTCTGCTGCTCCCGCGACAGCACCCGTCTTGGTGTGATACTTCTCATAATCCCTTCGAGTCGTAGCAAAAATTAAAGTATCGCCATATTAGCCTAACTGTCGGCGCCATACATCCACACCGATCACGGCAATAATCAATTTTTAATAAAACAGCGAACGCCACGAAAATACATCAAATAGATTACAAATCACCCCAGATAAATTAACGTCGGCAAGCGGACCTCACCCGATGAAAAATATATAATGCGGGATATTATTCAGCCATTCCATCAAGAGGATATTTATTTCTTCTTGCGATAATAATCGAAGAAAGAAACCACATTATTTTCTCTATAGACGGGAGCCTGGTCGGCATAGAGATTGGCATTAAGCTGGATCATCTCGCTGCGCATGGAATAAAAGGAGTCGTGCATCATGGCCGCAATACGAATACAGCTATCCATGTTGTTCTTGGCCAATTGACGCTGACAGTCGATACGAAACTGCAGGCCGCGCAATCGCTGCTGCTGCTCCGGACTGACCCGGTCGATCAACCCCTCTATCTGCTGGCGCAGCAACTCGTCGAGCCGCTCCGGCTCCGCCACCGCCAGTCGCCTCAAGGTATCAAAATCAGGCAACTCCATATGCCCTCCCGCGGCCAGCCGCTGCATGGTGATACTCAAACAACAACGATCAGTACAAGATTCAACCAACCGTATAATGAGTTATATAAGACGATTGCCCTCCAGGTTCAATCCATACCACGGCCTTTCGAGGCTGACTGCGCCAAAAAATGACCGCCGTTCGGGGAATCATTTTCTTATTCGTTATGGATCAACCAATTAATCATCAATATGGCGACTGTCTTCGTTTATACATTTTTAGGACGGCAATGCCGGAGCCTTATGTCTTATTGAAAGGGCATCGGCAAGATTGTTTGTCATTCGACACTCCATCTTGTGCCCCAGCCTCGCCAACCCCTGACCTCGTTTAACATATCTCACTGATTATGTTATTTTATTTGCCACTTATTCCAGGCAACCAAGAGCAGACCATGAGCAAGGCAAGAATAGGCATCGTCACCGTCAGCGATCGCGCCAGTGCAGGCATCTACGAAGACCTCTCCGGCAAGGCCATCATAGACACGCTGAACGCATATTTGACCTCAGAGTGGGAACCCGTCTATCAGGTGATCCCGGATGAACAGGATCAGATCGAGGCGACCCTGATCCGGCTGGCGGACCAGGAGCAGTGCAGCCTCATCGTCACCACGGGCGGCACAGGCCCGGCCAAGCGGGATGTGACCCCAGAGGCCACCGAGGCGGTGTGCGATCGCATGATGCCTGGCTTTGGCGAGCTGATGCGGGCCGAATCTCTCAAGTTCGTGCCGACCGCCATTTTGTCGCGCCAGACCGCAGGCCTGCGCGGCAGCTCCCTCATCGTCAACCTGCCGGGCAAGCCCAAGTCCATCCGCGAGTGCCTGGATGCCGTCTTCCCCGCCATCCCCTACTGCATCGACCTGATGGAAGGGCCCTATCTCGCATGCGACGAAGCCGTCATCAAGCCGTTTCGCCCCAAGAAATAAGACCTGAGTGGACGGGGTGCTCCCCGTCCATCTCTTATTTGCGGTATTTATTTGCGGCCGTATACCTTGACCCCTGCCTTGCTCCCCTCCGAATTGCCATAGACCTCGATCCGCTTGATGCAGAGCCGGCTGCCGAGGGATTTCCAGCCGGACTCCTGATCCTCTTTCAGATCCTTGTCGAAATTGAGGGTCTTGCTGCGATCATTGCCGTAAAACACCTTGACCCTGTCCAGGGTCAATTCCCGTCCCGCCTTGACCATGATGGACTTGGCCGGTCGGCAGACGATGATGGGAATAATGGCGGCATGATCGCCGACACCGAGCAGCATTGTGCTGCCCAGCCGAAATTCATCATCGGCCATGACAGGTGCGGGCAGCGCCAATAAAAGGGTGGACAGCAAGAGCGCATTGAAGCCGCAGCGCAGCTGTGGTTGCACTGCGAAAACAGCAGATGGAACGGACATTATGCCTCCCGAAAAATGGGAGGCATATTAATTCATCAAGGCTAAACCCAGGCTGTACCGGCGCCCTGCCCGCAGGCAAGGCGCACGGCCTCAGGACCAGCGTTTGAAGATGAGGGAGGTGTTGATGCCGCCGAAGGCGAAGTTGTTGGACATCAGATAGTCCACCGCCAGCGCGCGGCCATCACCCACCACATGATCCAGCGGGGCACAGGCCGGATCCGGCTCGGTCAGGTTGATGGTGGGGGCAAACCAGCCCTCCTGCATCATCTCCAGCGACAACCAGGCCTCGATGGCACCGCAGGCGCCCAGGGTATGGCCGAAGAAGCTCTTGAGCGACGATATGGGGGTCTTGTCGCCAAAGATGGCGGCGGTGGCGTGGCTCTCGGCTATGTCGCCGCGCTCGGTGGCCGTGCCGTGGGCACTGATGTAGCCGATGTCGGCGGCCTTGAGCCCGGCCTGGGCCAGCGCCATCTCCATGCACAGCTGCATGGTCTCCTGCTGGGGCTGGGTCACGTGGGCGGCGTCGCAGTTGGTGGCAAACCCCACCAGCTCGGCAATGATGGTGGCCCCGCGCGCCTGCGCATGTTCCAGCTCCTCCAGCACCAGGGTGCCCGCCCCCTCGCCTATCACCAGACCGTCCCGCTGCCGATCGAACGGCCGCGGCGCCAGCTCTGGGTTGTCGTTCATCTGGCTGGTGGCAAACAGGGTATCGAACACCACGGCCTCAGACGGACAGAGCTCCTCCGCCCCGCCGGCCACCATCAGGGTCTGATAGCCGTGCTTGATGGACTCGTAGGCGTAGCCAATCCCCTGGCTGCCGGAGGTGCAGGCGCTGGAGGTGGGGATCACCCGCCCGCGCAGGCCGAAGAAGAGGCCGGTGTTGACCGCCGCCGTGTGCGGCATCATCTGCACATAGGTGGTGGCCGTGATGCTGGCGGTACTCTTGTCGTTGAGCATGACCCCGAAGGCGCGGATAGGATCCGTGCTGCCGGTGGAGGAGCCATAGGCGATGCCGGTGCGACCGTCGGTCAGCACCGGGTGGTCGATAAGCCCAGCCCGCGCCAGCGCCAGCTCGCTGGCCACGGTCGCCAACTGGGAGACCCGCCCCATGGCCCGCGTCTTCTTGCGCGGATAGCTGGCAGGCAGCACAAAATCGGCAATGGGCGCCGCCAACCGGGTGTTGAGTCCCTCGTAGATGGCCCACTCTGGCATGGTCACCACCGCATTGCGCCCCGCCTGCAACTTTGCCCGCACGCTCGGCCAGTCCTGACCGAACGCCGTCACCCCGGCCATGCCGGTTACTACTACCCGCTTCATACCATACCGCCATTCACAGAGATAAGCTGGCGTGCCACAGAGACAGCGCCATGTTGAACCGACATCAGGCAAGTGCTTATAAGCATTCGCGTCATACCATGCCCCCGTTGATGGAGATGACCTGGCGCGTGACATAGCCGGCGATGTCCGACATCAGGTAGGAGACCAGGCCGGCCACCTCGTCGGCCTGTCCCATGCGCTTGAGCGGGATCAGCTTCATCGCCTCCGCCTGCACCTCTTCATCCACCATGCCGGTGTCGATGAGGCCGGGCGCTACGCAGTTCACCGTTATTTTGCGTTTGGCCAGCTCCAGCGCCAGCGCCTTGGTGGCCCCCATGATGCCCGCCTTAGCGGCGCTGTAGTTGACCTGGCCACGGTTGCCCATCAGGCCGGAAACCGAGGAGATGGTCACTATGCGGCCGCCCCGGCGCAGGCCTATCATCGGCATGATGCAGGGCTTGAGCAGGTTGTAGAAGCCGTCCAGATTGGTGTGCAGCACCCCGTCCCAATCCTCGTCGGTGAGGGCGGGGAAGGCGCCGTCACGTATGATGCCGGCGTTGCAGACCACACCGTAATAGGCGCCGTGTTCGGCCATGTCGGCTTCCAGCCGCTCGCGGCAGCCCTGGCGATCGGCGATGTCGAACTGGATCAGGCGCCCCTGTCCCCCGGCGGCTTGCAGGCTCGCCAGGGTAGCCTCGCCACCGGCGCGGTCGCCGTGGTAGTGCACCACGACGAGAAAACCATCGGCGGCCAGCTTGAGGGCGATGGCGCGGCCTATCCCCTTGCTGGCGCCCGTGACCAATACGCTAGAGATCATGAAACGTCCTTCGCTAACAAATCGGATAATTCGCCGGGTGCGGGCTGATAGGTCGAGAGGCGCGCGGTGGCGCACTCCTGCCCATCTTGCAGGATCCGGCAATCGAAACTGGCCATGCCGCCGTCTTGCAACAGACAGCTGGCCTCTATGGTGAGCAGGGCCCCCGCCGCAAAGCGGGTGGGCTGGCAGCGGTACTTGCGGGTGCCGAGCAGCATGCCGATGCGCACCGGCTCGCCGCGCAATCGCCCCTGCATGCCGGCCCAGGCGGCTATGGTCTGGGCCATCAGCTCTATGCCGACCCAGGCGGGCAACGAGCCCTCGCCATCGAGCAACAAGGCGTGCCGGGCGCCAACCCGGGTCTCGCAGCACACCCGGCTCGCATCCACGGCGCAGAGCCGGTCCAGCAGCAGCATGGGGGCCTGATGGGGCAAGAGAGCGTCGATGGCGGGCAGCGGTACGAGCTCATTCATGAGGGTGATAGTCCAAACAGCAGGCTGACATTGTTGCCACCGAAGGCAAAGGAGTTGGAGAGCACCCTGGGTGCCGCCAGCAGCGTCTCGTTGCTCACCAGCCGGATGGGAGCCAGCGCCGGATCCGCCGTCGTCACCCGCTGGGGCGGCAACGGCAGGGCCCGCTCCAGCAGCAGGCAGGCGAGCGCGGCCTCGATGGCACCGGCCGCCCCCAGGGTATGGCCGGTGAGCGGCTTGGTGGAACTGCAGGGCACCTTGTCGCCGAACAGGCGATGCACGGCCTGGCTCTCCATGGCGTCATTGAGGCGGGTGGCCGTGCCGTGCAGGTTGATGTACCCCACCTGCTCCGGCGTCACGCCCGCCCGGGCCAGCGCCATCTGCATGGCCGCCTCGGCACCCACGCCCTCTGGGTGCGGGGCCGAGATATGCCAGGCATCGGACGACTCGCCCGCCCCCAGCAGCGCCAGCGGCGCAGGCGTGCGGCTCAGCAGAAACAGCGCCGCCCCCTCGCCTATGTTGATCCCCTGCCGGCCGTTGTCGAAGGGCTGGCAGAGGGCGCCGCTCAGGGACTCCAGGCTGTCAAAGCCGTTGAGGGTCAACCCGCACAGGCTGTCGGCACCGCCCACCAGTACGGCGTCCACCAGTCCGGCCGCCAGCATCCGCTGACCGCTGATGAAGGCGCGGGCGCTGGAGGAGCAGGCGGTAGAGAGGGTGTAGGCGGGCCCTTCCAGGCTGAGATAACGGCTCAGAAACTCGGACGGGGAGCCCAGCTCCTGCTGGCGATAGTCAAAGGCCGGGGGAATCGCCTCCCCCCGCCGGGCGGCGGCGATCGCCAGCTCGGCCTCGCCGATCCCGGCTGTGCTGGTGCCGAGCACCAGGCCTACCCGCGCGGGGCCAAACTCCGTCAGCGCCTTGTCCAGTTCTGGGCGGATCTGGGCCAGCGCCGCCAGCAGCAGGCGGTTGTTGCGCGAAGCATAAGGGGCCAGCGCCGCCGGTATTTCCGGCAGCGCACCTTCTACCCGCCCCACCGGGGTCAACCGACCATCCAGCAAGGTCTGGTTGTGGCGGGTGAGCGGCGTCATCCCCTCTGCCTGCCAGGCCAGCAGAGCCTCTGCGCTGGCATCCCTGTCCTCCCCCAATGCCGAAATGAGGCCGTAGGCCGCGATATAACAACTCATTGGCTCAGAGTCTCCAGCTGCAGACGGTAGTGAAACACATGCTGTTGCAGACTGACCGGCTCCCGCACGCCGCCCTTGTCCTGGTACCCGATCTCGGTGACCAGGGCGCCATCGGGGGAACGCAGCCGGCGCGTCAGCCCTTCGTCCCGCAGCGTCCAGCCCGGCGGCAGCTGCGGTTGCCAGCTGGCCAGCGGCCAGTAGCAGAGCATGACGTCCGCCAGCACCTGGGTCACGGGCGGCATGCCGGTGGCGAGCAGCGGACTCAGCTGCTGAGTCGCTATGCCCTGCTGATCGTAACGCACCCGAAACAGCCGCACCCCGCTCGGGGTCAGGCCGACCAGGGTCAACTGGCTGCCATCGGCCTCCAGCACAGTCATCAGCTGATGGGCGCTCTCACCCACCGTGGCCGTCAGCAACTGCTGGCGATAGAAGGGGGTGGCAAGCACGGGGGCCGGCAGCGTCATGACGCTGCTCTTGTCGAGATAGGCGGTGGGGGCCGGCTGGCTGCTGCAGCCCCCCAGCAGGAGGATGAATAATGCGAACACTGATCTCATAGTGGCTCCGGCTCCCGGTCATCCCGCACTGGCGGGCTGAATACCGGCTTGTCCAATCCCTGTTTATCCAGCACCAGAGGTGACAACAGGAAGGCAGTAAAGATACCGCCACTCAGCACCAGACCGAAGCCCGCGATGGCAGAGGTGTGGCTCAGCGCCAATAAACCGAATGACAACTGGGTGGTCAGGTTGGCGAGCAGGATGGCGAACTGGGTCGAGCGTTGGCGCAGGAGATCCCGGCCGCAGTAGGCAAAGAAGAGGCTGTAGTCGATGCCGATGCCGAAGATGAGGCTCATGGCCAGCACTCCGAACAGGGTGAGCGGCTGCCCGCAGGCGGCCAGCAGGGCCAGGCCGGCCCCCAACGAAAAGCCGCTGACCAGCAGGATCCGCGCGCTCTTGCGCCAGCCGAACCGGACCCACAGCAGCACCCCCACCAGGGCGATCGCCAGCAGCAGCAGTTCGGTCAGCTTGATGCGGTAGTGGGCAAACAGCTGGCTCCACTGGTTGCGCGGATCCTGCCAGAAGACCCCCTCCTGCCCCTGTGCCAGCGCTGCCACGGCGGCAACATCCGTCACCCCGTTCACCGGCAGCCAGAGCGCGACCCGACCATCTGGCAGCTCATGCCAGAGCAGCCGGCTGCCCTCGCTGACCGGGCTGGCCAGCCACTGCGCCGGCAGCAATGGCTGCCAGGGTCTGGGCTCGGCCTTGACCGGCACGCCAGCCTGATTGAGCCGCGCCACCACTTCGGGCAGCAAGCGAGTGAGGGCGGCATGATCCGCCCGCTGCCGTGCCAGAGACGGCAGCCATTGCGTCAGTGGCACAAAGTCCGCCAACTGACCCTGCGCCTTGGCCTGCGCCAGCTTGTGGCCAAGGGCCTCGAGGCGCTGCAACGCCGTCTCGCCATCTGCCGCCGTCACCAGAAAGCCCGTCATGCCGCCCTGCTGGCCGGTGAGGCGCTGGATCTGCCGCTCCTGCGCCTGCAGCTCGGTGGGCAGGGGTTGCAGGTGGGCTATGTCGTCATCCACCTCCAGCCGGCTCAATCCCGCCACTATCAGCGCCAGGCAGAGCAGCGGCACGCCCCAGCGCAAGACACGCCGTTCCCGCCACCACGTGAGCCAGAGCGCCATCGGCACCAGGATGCGCGCCTCCCGCTGGGGCAAGGCACCGAGCCAGAGCGGGAACAGGCAGAGCACGGTAATAAACGAGGCCGTCAGACCCACCAGGGCGCACAGCGCCATCTGCTGCAAGCCGGGGAAGGGGGCAAGCCAGAGCAGGCCATAGCCGACTAGGGTGGCGAACAGCGCCATCGAGAGGCTTGGCAGCAAACGGGCGCGGGTCTGGTGAGGGCTCTCCTGCAACCCATGCAGGCGCCGCTCGGTCAGGAAGTGGATCCCGTAATCTATGATGCCGACCAGGCTGGAGCTGATCACCAGGGTGAACATGTGCACCTCGCCAAACCACAGCAGCACGGCCAGCACCCCCCAGACGAGGCCGATGGCGATGGGCAGCAGGGAGATCCAGAGCGCCCGAAACGAGCGAAACGCCAGCCACAGCAGCAGCAAGACCCCGACCGTGGAGCCCAGCCCTATGGTGGAGATGTCTTCCTGGGCCAGCTCACTGGCATGCTGGCTGTAGAAGAGGGTGCCACGGCGCAGCAGCTCCACTCCCGGAAACTCGGCCTTGAGGTTCTGCTCCGCCTCGTTGAGCCGGTTCAGCAGCTCGGTATTGCGAGCGAGATCGAAAGCCGAGAGATCCAGCTCGGCTCGCAGCAGAAACCACTGCCGCCCCGTCTCGTCCTGACTCATCAACCAGTCATGATCGAGGCGCAGTGTGCTCGTCATCTGACCCTGCACGCCGGCGCGGGTCAGCAGCAGGGGATCTGCCTGCCACTCGGCGCGGGAGACACCGCCGAAAGGGCTGTAGATCTGGCCGAGCACCCACTGGCTCCAGGCCTCGGTGCCGGCGGCCAACCTGGCCCGGCTGCCCTCGTCGAGGCGCTGCCAGGCGTAGTCATGGATGAAGCCTTGCCAGGCGGGGGCCAGCTCCGGCTGGGCACCGCGCACAGCGCCGAGTTCGGGCAGGGCCTTCAGGGTCTTTGCCCACGCCTGCGCCGCGGGGCGACCATCCTGTCCCGCCGGCAGGCTCAGCATCCAGACCAGCTGCTTGTCGATCTGGCGCAGCAGGCCACCCCGCAGGGCCGGATCCAGCGTGGATCGCTCCTCGTGGGGCAGCAGATCCATCAGGCTGGTGTTGATGCGGCTCTGGGAGAGCTGCCAGCCAAGCAGCGCCACCGCCAGCAGGCTGAGCAGCAGCCAGAGGTATGAGAAGCGGCGCCAGGCGGTTTCAGATTGCAGCAAAGTCGATTCTCCCGGCCAGACCACGGGCAGTGGCAGGGCGCGATACGGGTCTAGTGGGCAGCAAAGCGGGCCTGCTCCTCAGGGGTCAGTGGCAGGCTTCGCTCCTGCCAGGCGCTGAAACGGATGCGGGTGCTGTCACCCTGCTTGTCGGCGATGATGAGCTGATCCAGCTGCCCTTGCCCGCTCAGGGTGAGGCTGGCGAACACCTTGTCCAGCGGCGTCAGGGTTGGCACCAGCAGCAACTGCCAACCCGCCTCCGTGCTCTGAAAATCGATCTTGAAGTAGCGGCTCAGGGTCGCCTCGTCCGAGCCGAACAGCGCCAGCAGCATCTGGCTGAATTCGAGCAGTTGCGGACTGTCGATGACGGTGGCGGGCTGACCCGCCACCTGCTGCACCATGCGTTGCGGCGTCAGGGTCAGGGTCAGGTCAAAGGGCTTCTGCTGCTGCCACCAGAGACCCAGATCGCGCACCAGCAGCAGCTCGCCGGAGGCCTTGAGCGGCTGGCTCAACCCCGCCACCTGCTTCTCCTGCTCGAAATGGGCGTGTCTGACCGGACTCAGGGTCAGCAACTGCTGCACCTGGTCACGGCTCAGGGGGGCCGCCTGCAGCGGCCATGTCAGCAGCAGGAGCAGACCGGTCAGCAGCGGCCTTGTCAGCCGGCTCATTGGCTCACCCCCAGCTTGTCCAGCAGCACCTGGGGCGAGGCCAGGCACATCTCGCCGCTCGCCTTGCTCACCGCCACCTGGATGCTGTAGCCCTTGCTGGTGCGGGTGCCGCTCGCGGCATCGCTCAGCAGGTAGTCGATCTTCAAGCGGTTCTGGTATTCGGTCAGGGTGGCGCGCACCCGCACCCGCTGGCCGAAGCGCAGCGGTGCCAGGTACTTCATCCGGGTGTCTATGATGGGCCAGAGGTAACCGGAGGCCTCCATCTGCGGGTAGTTGTAATCGATGAGGTCGAGCAGGGCGCAGCGGGCCAGCTCTATGTAGCGAAAGTAGTGGCCGTGCCAGGCGACCGCCATCATGTCCACATCGTGGAAGGGGATGGTCACCTCGACTTCGGCGCTGATCTGCCAGGGTTCTTGCTGCATGGTTTTTCTCACAAGTAGTGCCCCCCCCAGAGCGACACAACCACCATGTCCACATCGTGGAAGGGGATGGTCACCTCGACTTCGGCGCTGACTTGCCAGGGTTCATTCTGCATGGGTTGTCTCATCAATAGTGACCTTGTTTCAGTCCTGGCTCGGCCCATAAAGCGGGTAGTGACGCTGACGGAGACGGGCGATCAGCGCCCTGAGCTCCTGCTCCAGCGCCCTGTCTTCCAGCAGAGGCGCAAACTCGGCCCGCACCTGCTGCACCATATGGGCCAGGGCCGAGCTGAGCGGCCGGGTGAAGGGCGTGGGCTGGGCCAGGCGCAGCTCGACCCCCTGTACCGCCGCCAGCAGGCAGGCGGCCCCGACCTGTTCGGTCAGGGTCAGCACCCGCAGGGCATCGCGCGCCGCTATGGTGCCCATGCTCACCTTGTCCTGGTTGTGGCACTCGGTGGAGCGGGAGAAGACGCTGGCGGGCATGGTCTGCTTGAGCGCCTCCGCGGTCCAGGCCGAGACGCCGATCTGCACCGCCTTGAAGCCGTGGTTGATCATCTGCCGCCCGGCCGGCGCCCCCGAGAGGTTGCTCGGCAGGCCGCCGTTGAACTTGGTGTCCACCAGCTGGGCCAGCTGGCGATCCAGCAGGTCGGCCAGATTGGCGATGGCCGTCTTCATGCTGTCCATCGCCATGGCGATGTGGCCGCCGTAGAAGTGGCCACCGTGCATCACGTGCTCCCCCTCCCCGTCGATCAGCGGATTGTCGTTGGCGCTGTTGAGCTCGTTTTCGATGAGCTGGCGCCACCAGGGCAGGCTGTCGGCCACCACGCCTATGACGTGGGGGGCGCAGCGCAATGAGTATCTGTCCTGCAGCCGGTCGCTGTGGCGCGGCAGCTCGCCGGCCACCAGATCTTCCCTCAGCCAGGCCGCTATGCCCTGCATGCCGGGGTGAGGCTTGGCGGCAAACAACCGCTCGTCGAAGTGGAAGGCGTTGCCCCCCATGGCGACGCTCACCAGCGCCGTGATCCGGGTCGCCAGTTGCATCAGGTAGTCGGCACGGGCGTAGGCGAGACAGGCCAGCGCCGTCATCACGGAAGTGCCGTTCATCAGCGCCAGCCCCTCCTTGGGTCTCAGGGTCAGGGGGGTCACTCCCAGCTCCCGATAGACCTCGGCGGCGGGGCGCAGCCGACCCTGTTGATGAAGCTCGCGCTCCCCCACCAGCACGGCGGCAACGTAGGAGAGCGGCGTCAGATCGCCGCTGGCGCCGACGGAACCCTCTTGTGGTATGCGCGGTATGAGATCCTGCTCCAGCAACCAGCAGAGCCGCTCAAGCAAACCCGGGCTGACGCCGGAGACCCCCTGCGCCAGGGAGCAGAGCCGGGTCGCCAGCACGGCGCGACCGGCATCCAGCTCGAGATCCGCCCCCAGCCCGCAGCCGTGGAAGCGGGTCAGGTGCAGCGGCAGCTCGGGCACCAGTTCGGCGGGCACCGGCCGGGTCACCGAATCCCCGTAGCCTGTGGTCACCCCGTAGATGACCCCCTCCTCGGCCAGCAGCCGGTCGAGGAAGTCGGCCCCCCGCTGGATACGGGCCATGAAGGCAGGATCCCGGTTCAATGCCGGGCGGGCACGACGCTCTGCCAGCGCCACCACATCTTCGATGGTCAACGGTTCGGCGCCGAAGGTGACGCACTTCATCTCACTCTTGTTCATCGGTCAGCTGCCAGAAATCAAAAAAGTTGAACCAGTCCAGCGGGGCGCGCAGGCAGTGATGCTGCAGGCGATCGGCATAAGCCTGCACCCGGGACGCGAGTATCTGTTGTCGCCCCTGGCGCGGCAGGCTTAGGCTGTCGGCAAAGGGCTCGAAATGCACCCGAAAGCGCCCCTGCTCCTTGAGGCCGAACATCAGGTAAACCGGGCAACCCAGCACGCTGGCCAGGGCAAAGGGACCGAGGGGAAAGGGGGCCGGCACGCCGAGGAAATCGGCCCAGACCACCCGCTTCTCCCGGGTCACAGAGGTGCGATCGCCGACGATCACCACCCACTCCCCCTGATCCAGCTTCTCCTTGAGCAAGATGGCGGTATCGGCCCCCATCTCCTGCACCTGGATGAGGTTGAGCCGCGAATCCGGGTTGATCTGCTTGAGCAGGGCGTTGAAGCGGGCCGCGTGGCGGGTGAAGACCAGTGCATTGATGCGCACCTCCCCCCGGCGACTGCCAAGGGCCCGGCACAGCTCGAGATCGCCGAGGTGAGAGCCCAGCAGCAGCAAGCCCTTGCCACTGTTGATGGCTGCCTCGTAGTGATCCCTTCCCACCAGCTCGACCTGATCCTCGGCTATGTCGCCGCGCCAGCCGGCCAGCTTGTCGAGCGCCGCCTCGCCAAAGCGCAGGAAGTGGCGAAAGCTCGATCTCGGCTCAGGGGGGAGCCGTATGCCCTGAGCGTGGGAAAAGGCCTCGATCCGGGCCAAATAGGCTTGGGATGCCTGACGCTGGGTGCGGCCGGTCAGCCAGAAGTAGCCGATGACGGGGTAGAGCAGCAGGGAGAAGCCCCGTCGCCCCAGCAGGCGGTAGCTGGCCAGCATGATCTGCATGCCGAGCAGGGAGCCGCGCTCAGGCGTGCGCGACCAGTGGGTACGGCGCTCGCGCCATAGCCGGGCCGCCCATGCGCCGAGGCGGCGGGGCCCGCTCGCCAGGCGCAACAGCAGATCCCACAACAGGCGGCACACCAACCGGGTGTGCATCCATGAAATATCGCGGTTGTCGCGCCAGAGCTGGAAATGGGAGCTGCCATCGGCGGGATAGATGACACGGGTCGGCACGAAACGCACCGCTACCCCGGCCCAGTGCAGGCGCACCATCACCTCGGTGTCAAAATCCATCCGCCTGCCGAGTGCCACCCGTTCGAGCAGCGCGCAGCTGGCCGCCAACGGATAGACCCGAAAGCCGCACATGCTGTCCTTGATGGCAAACGACAGCGTCTCGATCCAGACCCAGACATGGGTGATGTAGCGGCCATAGAGGCGCCCCTTGGGCACGGAATCGTCGTAGACAGGCCGCCCCGAGATAAGCGCCTCCGGGTGCTTGCCCGCCTCGGCCAGCAGGGCCGGAATGTCTGCCAGATCGTGCTGACCATCGGCATCCACCTGCAGGACGTGGCTGAAACCGAGGCCATGGGCGTGGCGCAGCCCCGTCATCACGGCGCCGCCCTTGCCCTGGTTGTGCGAATGGCGCAGCAGGGTGACCCAGGGGTGGCGGGCGGCCAGCGCATCCAGCGCCGCGGCGGCGACGGGTTCGCTGCCATCGTCGATCAGCAGGCAGGGCAGCTCATATTCGGCCAGCCGATCCAGCACGGCGGCCAGCGGACCTGCGTGGTTGTAACAGGGGATCAGGATGCAGGGCGTCATGGGATGAAGCGCACCCGTCCGCTGCTCGCCGGCTCATCCCCCAGCGTATAGCTGAAAACGAGCTGATCCTTTTGTGGCTGCCACTGCAGGCTCAGGCTGCACTCGGCCCCCGGCCGCAGCGGGCGCTGAAACTTGAGCTGATCCAGCCCGTGAAACGGCAACTCCAGGTTGAGTCGGCTGGCGGCATAGTGCATGACCCAGTGGATCTGGGTGACTCCTGGCAGCAGGGGCGCCCCGGGAAAGTGGCCCGCAAACCAGGGCAGCTCCGGATCGAGCCGCAGGTGCAGGCGCACGCCATCGGCCAGCGTCTCACAGCCCAGCACTGTCGGCAGCGAGTTCATCGGCGGCGTGTCAGCAGAGAGGCTCATCGAACAGCTCCTTGAGTTGTGGCCAGGGGCGCTTGCCCTGGGCGTTGACGGGCATGCTCTCGACCCGGCGCAGGCTGCGCGGCAGGGCGACCGGTTCGAGCCAGGGGCGCAGCTGCTGGCGCAGGGCCAGCAGGAAGCGGCCCTGACCCAGTTCGGCCCAGCGGACGACCCCAACCTCGCTCAGCACCAGCACGGCGCCGAGGATCTGACGCTGGCCCTGCTGCAGAGGCAGCACGGCGGCCTGCTCCACCTCAGGCAGGGCTTGCAGGCGCGCCTCCACCTCGTCGAGGGAGATGCGCTTCTCCTCCAGCTTGATCACCCTGTCCTGGCGCCCCAGCAGCTCAAACCCGGCCCCCATCATCAGGATGCGATCGGCGCAGGCCAGCCAGTCGTCCTCTGCCAGAAAGGGGGAGCGCAGCAGCAAGCCCTGATCCGGGCCGACCCGCACCTCGACCCCGGGCAAGGGGGTCCAGGGGGTCTGCGCCTGATGGCGCTGGCGCCAGCCGATACCGCCAGTCTCGCTGCTGCCGAAGATCTCCACCGGCAGCTGGCCGAGCAGGGCCCGGGCCTGATGGGCATCCTCGGGTTGCAGGGGCCCGCCGGAGGAGACGATAAGGCGGCAGCCCGCGGCGGGAATGGCCGGATCGAGCCGGCTGAGAAAAGCGGGGGAAGCGATCAGCGCCCAGGGAGCGGTTTGCACCGCCAGCTGCTCCGGATAATCGATGCTGCGGCGATCGAACGGACGACCCAGGGCCAGCGGCAGCAGGATGCGAAACAGCAGGCCGTAGATGTGCTGGTGACTGACGCTGGCCAGCACCCGGGTATCGGCCAGAGCCTGGCCCCAGAGCGCCATCTGCACCCGCAGCTCGGCTTCCAGCTGGGGCCAGGCTTTGGGGATCGCCTTGGGCTCGCCGGTGGAGCCCGAGCTGAACAGGGTGAGATCGAGATGTTCGGGAAGCCGGCTGGCGTGCTCTGCATCCAGCTCGCCATGAGCGTCGGCCAGCGGCAGCCGCAGCTGGGGCACATCAAGCCCATCGGCTGGCAGCTCGCCATCTGTGAGCAGGCCGTCAAACTGATCCCGCAGCGCCAGCAGCCCGGCCAGCCGTTGATGGCCCGGCAGGATGGCCCGGTACCCGCCGAGGGCGCAGGCCAGCAGGGCCTGGGCAAACAGCAGGCTGTCATCGAAACAGAGTGCCCAGCGCATGCCCGGCCGATCTGGGCCGGCCAGACGGGCCATGGCCCGTGCCAGCTGCAGGCTGCCAAGACGCAGCTCGGCCAGGGTCACCTCGCCACCTTGGCCAAACGCCACCAGCTGGTCGTCGTCCCGCTGCCAGAGAGTCTGCAGCAGGGTCATGGGGCCAGCCTCTTCATCAGTCGCCGGCGTACCAGATACTCCCCAGCCATCAAAGCACCCATCAACCCATAGCTGATGAGGCCGTTGTAGAGGCTCCAGAGCGCCAGATCGCCATACCAGATGGTGAAGGCCGCCAGGGCACCGTTGACCACGAAGAAGCCGCACCAGATCTGGGTCACCCGCCGGGTGTAGCCGATGGCGACATCCGGCAGGCGGGGATCCTGCAAGCGGGCCAGCCGCTCCACCAGACTCATGGGACGGGTCAGGCTCCAGCCAAACAGGCAGAGCAGCGCCAGACTCACCGCCAGCGGGTAGTAGAGCAGCCAGTGACGGGCGTTGAACAGGGCCGACAGCAGGGTCAGCCCCAGCCCGATGCAGGCCAGCAGGCGGCCCAGCCAGAGCCACTCGGGCAAGGGGCCGAGACGGGCCCTGCCCTTGAGCAGACCCGGCAGCAGCCGCAGCGAGAAGATGACCAGCAGGCCAAGCAGCAGCGGGGTCTGACCGGCACGGGTCAGCCCCCAGTAAACCGCCAGCGGGTAGAGCAGCAGGGCGCCACCGGCCAGCCAGGAGAGCCAGCGCGTCATGGGCGGGGGCGCACCGGCATCAGGCGCCGGCGAGCAGACGCTCGACCGCATCCACCACGTCATTGACGCTGCGCACCGACTTGAACTCCTCCGGCTTGATCTTCTTGCCGGTCAGTTTCTGCAGGTGCACCACCAGATCGATGGCGTCTATGCTGTCGAGCTCGAGATCCTGATAGAGACGAGCCTCGGGGGTAATGGCCTCTTCATCCACCTCGAACAACTCGACGAGGGCAGCCTTTATCTGGGCAAAGATGTCGTCACGGGTCATGGCTCAGGCCTCCCCTTTCGACTGGGCCTGCACCAGGGCGACCAGGGCCGCGACTGAGGCGAAGTGACGACGGGTATTTTCATCCTCGGCGGAGAGCACTATGCCGTAGCGGCCCTTGATGGCAAGGCCCAGCTCCAGCGCATCGATGGAGTCCAGTCCCAGGCCGTCACCGAACAGCGGCGCCTGGCTGTCTATATCCTCAGGGGTCAGCCCCTCGAGGTTGAGACTGTCGATGATGAGTTGTTTTATCTCTAGGTGCAGGTCGTGCATAACTGTTCCATACGCTGTCATTGGGGCCCCGTTTGCAGGGCCCGGGTGAGAAACCGGGTCAGCTGGCGCGCGGCCAGCGCACTGCTCTGGTCGGTGGCGACCACCTCGTCTGCCGCCACTTGCGGCAGGAATTCTATGGTGAAAGTCGGCTTATTTTCCGGGATCTTGAACCATTTGTCCTGTTTGGTGAGAAATCGGGTGCTGCAGTGGATCCGCACCGGCTGCAGGGGCACCCGGCTGCGCACCGCCAACTGGGCCGCGCCGCGCTGCAGCTTGATGGGTTCCCCCGGCGTGGTACGGGTTCCCTCCGGGAAGATCAGCAGCAGGCCGCCGGCCTGGATCCGCGCCATGCACAGGGGCAGGAGGCGCTCCGCCTCCACATTGGGCAGGTAATCGGCCGCCCGCACCACGCCGCCCACGAAGGGGTTGCGCCAGAGGGACTGCTTGACGATGCAGTCGCACACCGGCATCTCGGCCGCCAGCATGACGTAGTCGAGCAGGCTGGGGTGATTGGCCACCACCAGGGCGCCGCGCAAGTCGGCGGGCATGCCGCTCACCCGATAATCCAGCACGCCCCAGCCACGCAACACCCCGAGAAACAGCCGAAAGCTGTGACGTATGGTCAGCTGGGCCAGGGTCCGCCGCCGCTCCCCGCGCAGGCAGAGCGCCAGCAGCGGAAACCAGCACAGGGAGAGCAGCAGGCCGCCCACCCCGAACAGGGTGAAGCCAAGGGCCGTGCCGATCAGCCGCCAGCCCCGGTTCAGCGCCGCCGCCATGTCCACTCCTGGCGACCATCACAAAGGGTCAGGGTCGATTCATGCCGCAGCAGGGCCCGCCAGAAGGCCAGACTCTGCGGCAGCGGGCGGACGGCAGACTCGACTGTGCGACGTGCCCCCTCGCAGCGCCACTCGTCGCCGGCCTGCAGCACCAGCCCCAGCGCATGGGGCGGCGCCTCGTCCGGCAACCAGGGGCGATGAAACTCGGGCACAGGCCCCTCGAACGCCACCAGCAGCACCCGGCTGGCACCGGCGTGCAGCGCCGCCACCGCCTCGGTGAACCCCGCCATCAGCCCGCCCTCTCCCGCCGCCAGCGAGGTCATGGGAATGGCGGCCTTGCCCTGAATGGAGCTAAGGCCGGCGGCCGTGTTGTGCACCGACATGGAGAAATCGGTAGGGGACAGCGCCTGGCCGTCCGCCAGCGCCTGCAACAGGGTCACAGAACGGGCCAGCTCGCCGTGGCGGCTGACGAAGATGGCGTAATCGACGGGATGGCGAGCCAGCAGGCTCAGCCCCACCTGCACCGCCAGCCGGGAACCCTGGCTCAGGCGGCGCGCCATCATCATGGGCAGCAAGGGGGTCGCGGGGAACGGGGGGTCGGCGGGCCATTGTCCCTGCCGTGCCCACGCCTGCCAGTCGAGTTCGTCGACAAGACCGGGTGACAGAGCCTGACTATCCTGCAGCGAAAAAGAGAGCATATTTCAGGCAACCTGTCCTTGACCTTGGTGTGAGCGCTTGGACGATAAAAGGCACTCACCCGGCGGGCAGTGCCTGCTCCCTGGGGATTATCCACCGGAGTCATCACATTAATACCGCGCGAATAATACCATTATTCATCAAAAATAATAGCTGGCGCGGATTATCCGTTGGCATTGTGATTGAAAATAAATGATTTGTGTTGTCTCATTGCCGGGCTCCATTTATTGAATGTCCTCGCAAGGAAATATTATGAAACTCATTAATAAAATATCCCTGTTACTGGCCTGCGCCCTACTGGCCGCCTGCTCCACCAGCCAGCCCATTCGCAATATGGCCGCCAACCCGGTTGCCTTCAATCTGACCGAAGATCAGGTGGCCAGCGCCATTATCACGGCGGGGATCAGCAAGAGCTGGGTGATGAAAAAAGAGAAGCCGGGACTTATTCGTGGCCAGGTCAATGTACGCCAGCATCAGGCGGTGATCGATATTCCATATAGCAGTCACGACTATTCCATTAATTATGTGAGCAGCATCAACCTTGATGACAAGGGCAAGGGCAGCATACATCGCAGTTATAACCGCTGGGTACTGGGTCTAAATCAGGCCATCCAGACCGAACTCGCCCGCGCACAGAGCCGTTAATCCGGCAGGAGCCACCCCGTGAACCATTATCAGGCAGACCCCTACAACGCGCTGGAGGCCATAGGCGCGGCCCAGAAGATCGCCTTCGGGCCCATGCTGTTCCAGGCCAGCTGGTGTCTGCGTGAAACCGGGGTGCTCGCCTTTCTCGAGACCCGTGGCCAGCAGGGCGCGCCGCTGGCGGACATAGCCCAGGCGTGCGAGCTGAGTGAATATGCGGTCAGCGTGCTGCTGGACATGGGGCTCGGCGGCGGACTCTGCTACCTGGCCGACGAGCGCTATGTGCTGGGCCGGGTCGGCAAGTATCTGCAGCACGATGCCATGAGCCGGGTCAATCTCGACTTCACCCAGCACGTCTGCTATCAACCCCTCGCCCATCTGCTCGACGCCATCCGCGACGGCACGCCGGCCGGTCTGCAGGAGTTCGGCCCCTGGCAGACCCTCTACCCGCACCTGAGCGAGCTGCCCGAGCCTGCCCGCAGCAGCTGGTTTGCGTTTGATCACTTCTACTCCGACTGGGCCTTCCAGCAGGCACAGGCGAAGGTGCTTGGCTATGAGCCGCGCCACCTCTACGATCTGGGCGGCAACACCGGCAAGTGGGCCATTGCCTGCGCCAACCGGGATCCCGCCCTGCGGGTCACCATACTGGACTTGCCCGAGCAGCTGGCGCTGGCCAGGCTGAATATTGAAGAGGCGGGTCTCAGCGATCGAGTGCAGGGCCATCCGGTGGATCTGCTGCAAGCGGGTACCCTGCCCGGCGAGGCCGATCTCTGGTGGATGAGCCAGTTCCTCGACTGCTTCAGTCACGAACAGATAGTCGCCATCCTGAACCGAGTCCGGCTGGCCATGCAACCGGACGCCAGGGTCTGCATCCTGGAGCTGTTCTGGGACAGGCAGACCTTCGAAGCCGCCAGTTTCAGTCTCAACGCCACCTCCCTCTACTTCACCTGTCTGGCCAACGGCAACAGCCGCTTCTATCACTCCAAACAGATGTACCAGTGCCTGCGCGAGGCGCATTTCCACGTGGAGGAGGAGCACGAGATCCCGGGCCCGGGCCATACCCTGCTGGTTGCCCGCCCGCTGCACACGAGGCCATAATGCCGTCATCGGCATCAAGATGATGATGAAACGAGGAGGAGCACACATGACGCCTAACTACCTGGCACTGCTGGCACTCGGCCTGACCCTGGGCGCAGTGACCGGCGGCTGTGCCGACATCAAGGAGGCGGGCAGGACAGTGGGGCACACCACCCGCAACGTGACCCGCGAGATTGGCCACACCACCCGGGATGTGACCCGTGAAATCGGTCACGGCACCCGGGATACCGTCAAAAAAATTGGTGACGATCTGAACGACTGACAACAGGGGCCAAGGCCCCTGTTGTCATTACCGCGAGTCAGTTGCCCCACATGGCCATCAGCCGGGACTCCATGGCCTCTTCCTGTTCATCCGGCAGCTCGGTGAAGAAATCGAGCCCGGTCTGCTCCTCCACCGCATCCACAGTCACTATGTAATCCGCAAGCTTGCTGGCCGACACGTTCTGCTGCGGCAGGACGAAGGCGATCGCCTCCTGGTTGGCCACGTCCATCACCACCCGGTAGTAGGCGTGGGGCACTGTCACACCGTTGCCGATGGCACCATCGGAGTTGGTGAAGATGGGGCCCGTGATCACCTGCACATCCTGATAGGCGATGGCCCACTGGCGAGTCTTCTCCTCCAGAATGCGCCAGGCCCCCTGATTGAGCGCCGGCAACTGCGGGGTCATGTTGGTCAGCAGGAAGCTCTGCTTCATGGTGGTGGCGGTGGAGCGCATGTCCGCCGCGGGCGCCTGGTGGCCGCGGTCATAACCCGAGCCCTTGTAGTCCGCCAGGGTGGCGCGGAACTGCACCGGCACCTCTTTGTCTTCGGCGAAGGCATCCTTGCGCGGCACCTGGCCCTGGGCACTGGTCGCCGTCATCCGGTAAGAGACCCAGTCAGAGACCTTGGTGTCATAGTTGTAACCGGCGGCGTAACCGTCCCGGCACAATAGCTGACTGGATTGGCTGGGGACCCCGAGCTTGACGTGGTCCTTGCACTGGAAGCCCGCCGCCAGGGTCGGGAATGTGGTGAGAGTGAATCCGATAGCCAGAACTAATTTATTGATATTATTCATTATTATGCCACTCCTTGTATTAGGCGGAGTGATTTGACACCAGGTCGGATGAGTTAGGCAATCGAACAGATTGTGAGCGTGTTGAAATTGTGAAGAGGGCTGCAAATCGGTGAAATCCCCGTCGCCAGCTGGGGGATTGTCATCCCCTTGTCATTATGCTGAATACTGCACTTTGGCAGTGTTATCAGAGAGATAGGGCCATGAAAAAGCGGGGCATCAGCCCCGCTCGATTTCAGAATCACGACCCGGTCAACTCTTGACCTGAGGCCTGGGGGTGTCGGGTTGGGAGGGCGGCAGGATCGGCAGCACTATCTGCGGCTGCTCGCCGGTCAGACTCTTGAGGTAGGCAGTCATGTCGTCGGCCTCCTGCTCGCTCAGCGCCTGACCCAGCTGGATGTCCGCCATTATCTGCACCGCCTCCTTCAGATCCCAGACTGAACCGTCGTGGAAGTAGGGGTAGGTCAGCTCTATGTTGCGCAGGGTCGGCACCTTGAACCAGCCGATGAACTGCTTCTCGCCGGTCACACCGCCACGGCCCAGGGCCGGGTTGTCGGTCTTGAACGGCTTGACCAGCCCCATCTTCTGATAGGAGTTGCCGCCGATGGCCACCCCGTTGTGGCAGGCGGTGCAGCCCTTCTCCTTGAACAGCTGATAGCCCTTCAGCTGCTGCGCCGTCAGCGCCTTGTCGTCGCCCTTCAACCAGAGATCGAATGGCGCATTGGGGGTGACCAGGGTCTCCTCGAAGGCGGCGATGGCATCCGTGACCTCATCGATGCCGAAGTCCGCCTTGCCGTAGACGGCGCCGAAACGGGTGCGATATTCGGGCAGGGTGTGCAGCGTCTCCACCGCCAGCTTGTGGGTGAAGGCCATCTCCAGCGGATTCTCGATGGGGCCCGCCGCCTGCGCCTGCAGATCCTTGGCGCGACCGTCCCAGAACTGCACGAAGTTGAGGCTGGAGTTGAGCACAGTGGGGGAGTTGATCGGCCCCTCCTTCCACTTGTGACCGAGGGAGCTGACCTGATTGTCCACCCCGCCGGTGGCCAGGTTATGGCAGGAGTTGCAGGAGATGGCGTTGGATTTGGAGAGCCGCGGCTCGAAGAACAACATCTTGCCCAGCTCGACTTTTTCCGGCGATGCCACCTTGGGTACCTCTACCGGTTGGACCGGTTCAGCCGCCCACCCCATCCCGGGCAGACCCAGCGCCAGCAACAGATAATATTTATTCATTTTTTCTCTCCCTTGTGACTGTGCATAACAGCAGCATCAGCCTGACCGGGAAAGCCTGCTTATTATTTGTTCAAGATCAAATGAGACCAACAAAAACCACATTAAAAACAATGAATTAATATATTACAGGCGGATCGGTGGCGGGGACTTGCGAGCCAAAAAAAGAGCTGAATTCTGATGTATGAATTATGAGCAAATTCATCTGAGATGACAGCCAATTAATTAGATTGCTGTCATTGAATAAAGCGATTATTCAATATGCAGTCGCTGCCGACTGTTAATTAGATTCATATTAAATGCATCATAAATATGATCGGTAATGCGGCTGTTAATAATAAACAATCCGGTCTGACATTCTGTATCCCGCATTTCAGATAATGCCATCCCCTGTTCCTTCACTTATTAAGGAAGCGGATGGCTGTGCTTTTCAATCAAGATAAGGATGTATGATGAGAAAGTCCCTGTTGGCCTGTGCCCTGTTGCTCTGTCCCACCGCCTTCGCTGCCGCCCCGCATTGGGAATACAGCGGCGAGGCCGGCCCGGCGCAATGGGCCAAACTGACCCCCGAATTTGGCCAGTGCGCGGGCAGCAACCAGTCGCCGGTCAACCTCGATGGTCTGGTGGAGGCCAAGCTGGCCCCGCTGCAGTTTCACTACCTGGCGGGTGGCCAGAGCGTCACCAACAACGGCCACACGGTACAGGTCAGCTATGCCCCGGGCAGCTCGCTTGAGCTCGACGGCATGCGCTTTGAGCTCAAGCAGTTCCACTTCCACGCCCCCAGTGAAAACCTCATCAAGGGCAAATCCTACCCGCTGGAGGGGCACCTGGTGCACGCCAACGCCAAGGGGGAGCTGGCGGTGGTGGCCGTGATGTTCGAGCCGGGCCACGCCAACCCGACGCTGAGCCAGGCCTGGCAGCAACTGCCGGCCAAGGCGGGCGAAAGCCGGTCGCTGGCAACGCCACTGTCGGCGGAGCAACTGCTGCCCACCAACCGCGACTACTACCGTTTCAGCGGTTCGCTGACCACACCGCCCTGCTCGGAAGGGGTGCGCTGGCTGGTGATGAAACAACCGGTACAGGTGAGCCAGGCCCAGATCGACGCCTTCAAGGCGGTGATGCACCACCCCAACAACAGACCCGTGCAGCCGCTGCACGGTCGGCTGGTGTTGCAATAACCCACCCTGGCGATCACAGAGCAGAGATAGAAAAGAGGGCCAAGAGGCCCTCTTTTTCGTTTGCAGAAACTGATTACAGACTGGCGGCGATACGCGCCCCCAGGGCGGCGTTGTTCAGCACCAGCTGGACATTAACGGCCAGGGAGTTACCGCCCCGGACTACCCGTTACAGACTGGCGGCGATGCGGGCCCCCAGCGCGGCGTTGTTCAGCACCAGCTGGACATTAACGGCCAGGGAGTTGCCGCCCCGGACTACCCGTTACAGGCTGGCGGCGATGCGGGCCCCCAGCGCGGCGTTGTTCAGCACCAGCTGGATGTTGGCCGCCAGCGAGTTGCCGCCGGTCAGTTCGCATACCCGGGCCAGCAGGAAGGGGGTGGACGCCTTGCCCTTGACCCCCTGCTCGTCCGCTTCCTGCAACGCCTGCTTGATCGCGGCATCTATGTCTGCCTTGGGCATGGCAAACTGGGTCGGGATCGGGTTGGTGACCACGGCGCCGCCGGCCAGTCCCAGCTCCCACTTGAGGCGCAGCGCCTCGGCGATTGCCGCCGGGCTCTCCAGCCGGTAATCCACCTTGAAGCCGCTCTCGCGGGTGTAGAAGGCAGGCAGCTCATCGGTCTGATAGCCGATGACGGGCACGCCCTGGGTCTCCAGGTACTCCAGGGTCAGGCCGATGTCGAGGATCGACTTGGCGCCGGCGCAGACCACAGCCACCGGGGTCTGGGCAAACTCCTGCAGATCCGCCGAGATGTCGAAGGTCTCCTGGGCGCCGCGATGCACGCCGCCGATGCCGCCGGTGGCAAACACCCGGATCCCGGCCATGGCGGCGATGATCATGGTGGAGGCGACCGTGGTCGCGCCCAGCCCCTTGTTCGCCAGCACGAAGGGAATGTCGCGGCGACTGCACTTGGTGGCGGCATGACCGGCCCGACTCAGCGCCTCCAGCGCCCCCGCATCCAGACCCACCTTGAGGCGGCCATCCAGGATGGCGATGGTGGCCGGCACGGCGCCGTTGTCGCGCACGACTTGCTCTACCTGACGCGCCGTCTCCACGTTCTGCGGATAGGGCATGCCGTGGGAGATGATGGTGGACTCCAGGGCAACGACGGGTTTGCCGGCGGCCAGGGCCGCAGCGACTTCAGGTTGGATATCGAGGTAAGCGTTCAACATGGGTACTCCTCCAGCATGCGTTCAACGGCGGCCTTGGATAGGCCGGAAAAGACGGTATCGGAACAATTGACGGTGAGGGCGGCGCAGCCGAGAGCGAACCGGGTCGTCTCCATGATGCCCTGCTCCTGCAACCAGGCGTGGGCCAGCCCTGCCATGAAGGCATCGCCACCGCCGGTCACGTTGACGACCGGGCTGCCGAGCACGGGCAGATGGCCCTGGCACTCCCCGTCGCTATAGAAAATCCCCTGATCGCCGAGACTCAGGAACAGCCGCTGCACCCCGGCCCGGTGGAACCAGGCCGCCGCCATGGGCCAGGTATCGGGCCCGGCTATGGTGAAGCCGCACAACTGCTCGGCCTCGCTGCGATTGGGTTTGAGGGTGTGGATCCGGTGCAGCCAGGGGCGGATCTTCTCCACCTTGGCCACCGAGACGGTGTCGACGAAGATGATGTGCTCGCCCTGGCGCTCGAACAGCCAGTCCAGGGTGTGGGTGGCGAGGTTGGTGTCGAGCACCCAGAGCCGGGCCGCCCCGAGAAAACCGCTCAAGGGGGTGAGCCGGGCCGGTGTCAGTTGATCGATGATCGCCATGTCGTTGACGGCGCAGCTCATCTCGCCGCTGCCATCGTGCAGGCTGAGGTAACAGGAGGTCGCCTGGCCGTCCAGCATCAGCACCTGGCGCACGTCGACGCCGGCGCGCTGGGTCACGTCCAGCAGGTGATGACCGTATTGATCGTTGCCCACCGCGCTCAGCAGCCGGGTATCTGTACCGAGCCGCGCCAGGTTCTCGGCTATGTTGCGCCCCACCCCGCCGGCGGAGGTGCGAACCTTGCCGGGATTGGAGTCGCCGATGCGCAGGTTGTCGTGGCTGCAGCCGCAGATATCCATATTGGCGCCGCCGATCACCACGGCGTAGGGCCCTTCCCGCAGCACATAACCGCGCCCCTGCACATAGCCCTGGCGCATTAGGCTGGAGATGTGGCTCGCCAGCGCCGAGCGGCTGATGCCGAGCCTGTCCGCCAGCTCCTGCTGGGCAATCATGGGGTCCTGGCGCAGCAGGGCGAGGATCTCTTGCTCACGTTCCGTCATAGACAAACATCCAGTTACAAACGTTTGTCCATTATTTCCGAAAAACGTTTTCCCGCTATCACCCCGTGCAAAAATTGTCGGTTTGCGCACAAAAAATCACCGGGCAGAGCCCGGCGATGAAAAAACGGTTTTCAGATGATTCCACTCAGCCCAACAACACCCAGACTTCGCCGGCACTCTGCATCACGGGCCAGCAGGCCACCTTCAGCGCCGGGTCGTCCAGACAGCGGCCATCGGCCAGGGCATAACGCTGCTTGTAGAGCGGCGAGGCAACCACGGGCTCGCCACCGCAATCCCCCACCAAGCCCCGGCTCAGCACGGCCACCCCGGCCAGGGGATCCAGGTCATCCAGCGCATAGACCCGCTCGCCGAGCCGAAACAGCGCCAGCGCCCGCCCCCCCAGCCAGGCGCTGCGCCCCGCCTGCTCCGGCAGGGCCGCCAGCTCGCATGCCCGCAGCCATTCGCCATGCTCGCTCTGCAACACGTTCTCTCTGCTCGGCCCCATCTCTGCTCCTTGTCGCTGCTCATCCGGCGTCTCTTGCCATGCACTCTGGTTGGCTCCGTTCATATCACCTCCTTGATGCTGATATCCGGCACCCACTGGCCCCGCTCCTCCCGTCTGGGGGGCGTGCTCCCCTCCGGCTGGTTGACGAAGGCCTCGAACAGCTTCAGCTTGTCCGGATCCGCCAGCGTGCTCTTCCACTCGCACTGCCAACTGCCCACTATGCCGTCCATCATGGCCTCCAGCTCGGCCCCTATGCCGAGCCTGTCCTCTATGATCACCGACTTGAGGTAGTCGAGCCCCCCCTCCATGCTCTCCATCCAGACCGAGGTACGCTGCAACCGATCGCCGGTGCGCACGTAGAACATCAGCAGCCTGTCTATGTAACGGATCAGTGTTTGCTCATCGAGGTCGGTGGCAAAGAGGTCGGCGTGGCGCGGCCGCATGCCGCCATTGCCGCACACATAGAGGTTCCAGCCGCGCTCGGTGGCGATGACGCCTATGTCCTTGCTCTGGGCCTCGGCGCACTCCCGGGTACAGCCGGAGACCGCAAACTTCAGCTTGTGGGGCGCCCGCAGCCCCTTGTAGCGGTTCTCCAGAGTCTGGGTCAGGGTCATGGAGTCCTGCACCCCGTAGCGGCACCAGGTCGAGCCGACGCAGGACTTCACTGTGCGCACCGACTTGCCGTAGGCCTGACCTGTCTCGAAGCCCGCATCCACCAGCTCGCCCCAGATGGCGGGCAGCTGATCGCGCCGGGCGCCGAACAAGTCGATGCGCTGGCCGCCGGTGATCTTGGTGTAGAGGCCGTACTTGCGCGCCACCTCCCCTATGGTGATGAGACCATCCGGGGTGATCTCCCCGCCGGGGATGCGCGGTACCACCGAATAGGTGCCGTCCTTTTGCAGGTTGGCGAGGAAGGCGTCGTTGGTATCCTGCAGGCCGCGGTGGGGCTTCTCCAGCACATGCTCGTTCCACAGCGACGCCAGTATGGAGGCGACCGTCGGCTTGCAGATGTCGCAGCCAAGGCCATGGCCGTGCTTGTCGCGCAGCGCCTCGAAGCTCTTCAGCTCGCCGACCCTGGCCAGGTGATAGAGCTCCTGGCGGCTGTGGGCGAAGTGCTCGCACAGCCCCTTGTCCGCCTCGACCCCGAGATCCGCCAGCGTCTGCTCCATCACCTGCTTGAGCAGGTTGCTGCAGCCGCCGCAGCCGGTGCCCGCCCTGGTGCAGCTCTTGACCGCCGCCAGCTCGTGGTTGCCTGCCTTGACGGCGGCCACCACGGCCCCCTTGCTGACGTTGTGGCAGGAGCAGAGGATGGCGCTGTCCGGCAGCACCAGAGGCGCGGGGGCGCCGCCCGCTTCCCCCACCAGCAGGGAGAGCGGCGGCTGGGGCAGCGCCACCCCGTTCTGATAGTACTGCAGCAGTCTCTCATAATCGGCTCCGTCCCCCACTAGGATGGCGCCGAGCAGCCGGCTCCCCTCGCCGTCGGTCACCAGCTTCTTGTAGATGCCGTTGACCCTGTCCAGCAGCAGCAGCTCCTGAGCCCCGGCCGTGCTGGCGTGGGCATCTCCGATGGAGCCCACGTCCACCCCCATCAGCTTGAGCTTGGTGGACATGTCGGCCCCCGCGAAGCGGCTCTCGCCGCCGCACAGGCTGGCCACGGCGGCCCGGGCCATCTGGTAGCCGGGGGCCACCAGCCCGAAGATGCGCCCCTGCCAGAGCGCGCATTCACCGATGGCAAGGATGGCGGGGTCCGAGCTGTGGCAGCCCTCGTCGATGCAGATGCCGCCGCGCTCGCCGACGCTCAGCCCGGATTGACGGGCCAGGCCGTCGGCGGGTCGGATGCCGGCCGAGAACAGGATCACGTCGGTCTCAAGATGAGAGCCATCCTTGAACCTCAGCCGCTGACGGGCCTGCTCCCCATCCTCGATGCACTCGGTGGCCTTCTCCACCAGCACCTCGACCCCGAGCGCCCGGATCTTGTCCCGCAGCACGGCGCCGCCGTTGTCATCGAGCTGCACCGGCATCAGCCGCGGGGCAAACTCCACTACCTGGGTCTTGAGCCCGAGCAGGCGCAAGGCGTTTGCGGCCTCCAGCCCCAGCAGGCCGCCGCCGATCACCACGCCGCTGCGCGCCTGGGCGCAGGCATCGCGGATGGCGGCGAGATCCCCCAGGGTACGGTAGACGAAGCAGCCCGCCCGCTGATGGCCGGGGATGGGCGGCACGAAGGGGACCGAGCCGGTCGCCAGCACCAGCCGGTCGTAACCGAACCGCTCGCCATCGGCCAGGGTCAGGGTGCGGGTATCTCTGTCCAGCACCTCCACCTCGGCTCCCAGCCGCAGCCTGATGCCCTGCGCCTCATACCAGGCGGGATCCGCCAGTTGCAGCGCCTCGGGCGCCTTGCCGCCGAATACCTCGGACAGATGCACCCTGTCATAGGCGGAGTCCGGCTCGGCACCAAATACCGTCACCTCGAACCGGTTCAGGCCACCAGCCGACACCAGCTGCTCGACAAAGTGGTGACCCACCATGCCATTGCCGATCACCAGCAGACGTTGTTTCTCACCCCTCTCAGGCGAGTCGACCAAGTGATGGTCCATCTCATCATCCATGCCCTTGCCCACCACCAGCAATCTTTGTTTATTGTCCATGTTTCTCTTCCTTGAATTCTGGGGGCTCAGGCGCGCAGCTTGCTGCGCACCGGGTCGGCCGCCTTGAGCGGGGTCACCTTGCGCTGCTTCTCGTAGAGGAAGCGCAGCACCTGCTGGCGCAGCTTGTGATAGTGACCATCGTCCGCCAGGGCGACCCTGTCTCTGGGCCTTGGCAAGTCCACGGTCAGGATCTCCCCGACCGTGGCGGCGGGACCATTGGTCATCATGACGATACGATCGGAGAGCAGCACAGCCTCGTCCACGTCGTGAGTGATCATGATGACGGTATTGCCAAGCTCGGCCTGAATGGCCATCAGCGCGTCCTGCAGGTGGGCCCGGGTCAGGGCATCCAGGGCGCCGAACGGCTCGTCCATCAGCAGCACCTTGGGGGAAAGCGACAGGGCGCGGGCAATGCCGACCCGCTGCTTCATCCCCCCCGACAGCTCGTGGGGCATCTTCTGGCTGGCATGATCCATCTGCACCAGAGAGAGGTAGTAGTCGACCCGCTCCGAAGCCGCCCGCCGGTTCGGCTCAACCTGCCCCACCGCCAGCGCCACGTTCTGCCGGACGCTGAGCCAGGGCAGCAGCGCATGGTTCTGGAACACCATGGCCCGCTCCGGGCCAGGCCCAACCACCTCGCGCCCGTCCAGAATGATGCCCCCCGTGGTGGGCTCCAGCAGCCCGGCCACCAGGTTGAGCACAGTGCTCTTGCCGCAACCTGAGTGGCCAATGAGGGAGACGAACTCCCCCCGCTCGATGCGCAGGTTGACCCGGCTGAGGGCCTCGAAGCGCCCCTGCTCCGTCTCGAACGAGATGCCGACGTCGCTTATCTCCAGATAACTCTTCATTGGCTCTTCTCCTGCCTGAATATGTGTTTCGTCACTGAATCCTGTCCCTAGCGCAATACCTGGCGCGTGTCCTGAAGCAAAACCACTGCTGCAGGGCCTGGGCGGCCCTAGCGCAGCACCTGACGCTTGTCCCAGGAGAGCCACTGCTGCAGGGCCAGCATGCCCCTGTCCAGGCCGCAGCCGATGAGGCCAATGGTGACCACGGCCACCATGATGCGGGCCAGGGAGGCCGAGCCGCCGCTCTGGAACTCGTCCCACACGAACTTGCCGAGCCCGGGGTTCTGGGCCAGCATCTCGGCCGCGATCAGCACCATCCAGGCCACCCCGAGGGACAACCGCAGCCCGGTGAAGATCATGGGCAGGGCGCCGGGCAGCACTATGCGGCGCACATGGGTCAGGAAAGAGAGCCGCAGCACCCGGCTGACGTTGTGCAGGTCGCTGTCCAGCCCCGCCACCCCGACCGCCGTGTTGATCAGGGTCGGCCAGAGGGAGCAGAGGGTCACCGTCAGCGCCGAGGTGACGAAGGACTTGGCAAGCCAGGGGGCAGAGCTGGTGTAGAGCGCGCTCACCACCAGCGTGATAAGTGGCAGCCAGGCCAGGGGCGACACCGGCTTGAGCAGCTGGATCACCGGGTTGGCTGCGCGGTAGAGCCCCTGATTCATGCCGAGCAGCACGCCGCACGGGATGGCGATCAGGCTGGCCAGAGCGAAGCCGCACAGCACAGTGAGCAGGCTGGTGGCGATCTGATCGAAGAAGGTGGGGCGCCCTGTGTAGGGGCGCAGCCTCACCTCGGCCGCAGGATCCCGCGCCAGCCGCTCGGCATTGCGCACCTGCTGACGCTCGAGGAAGGCGCTCGCCTTCTCCCGCTCGGCCAGATGCTCCTGCCCCAGCGACCAGAGCTGGCTGGCGGTCGCCAGCGGCCCCGGCAAGGTGCCCAGGCTGGTCTGCACCTGACTCGCCCCCCACTGCCAGAGGCCGAGGAACAGCAGCACGCCGAGCAGGGGCTGCACCATGACTTTCCACTTGTGTCGTTTCATTGCGCTCTCCTCGCTCATTGCACCCGCTCATCGCCCTTGAGGCCGATGGCGAACTGTTGCAGATAGGCGTTGGGGTGGCGGCCGTCGTAGATGAGGCCATCGATGAAACCATCCTGCGGGCCGCGATAGCCCTGCTCACTGGCAAAATCGGGGAAATCCTGCGCCTTGAACTTGCCCTCGGCGATCAGCGCCTCGGCCGCCTGGCGGTAGACCTCGGGTTGATAGACGGCCCTGGCGACTTGCTCGAACCAGGCGTCCGGTTTGGCCGTCGGGATCTGGCCCCAGCGCCGCATCTGGGTCAGATACCAGATGGCATCCGAGTAGTAGGGATAGGTGGCCTGATGGCGGAAGAAGACGTTGAAGTCCGGCAGGTTGCGCCTGTCCCCCTTGGCGTACTCGAAGGTGCCCACCATGGAGTTGGCGATCACCCCCTCGTCGGCCCCCACGTACTCCGGCCGCGCCAGCAGCTTGGCCGCCTCGCGCCGGTTGCCGTTCTGCTCGGCATCCAGCCACCAGGCCGCCCGCAGCAGCGCCTTCACCAGCCGTATGTGGGTATTGGGATGACGCTCTGCCCACTGGCGGGTGACGCCGAACACCTTCTCCGGGTTGTTGCGCCAGATCTCGTAATCGGTGATGACGGGCACCCCTATGCCCCTGGCGACCGCCTGCTGGTTCCAGGGTTCTCCCACGCTGTAGCCGGCTATGGTGCCCGCCTCCAGGGTGGCGGGCATCTGCGGCGGCGGCGTGACCGACAGCAGCACGTCCGCCTGACGCTGACCCGAGCTGTCGCCGAGGGCGGGGGCATAGAAGCCGGGGTTCAGGCCGCCAGCCGCCAGCCAGTATCTGAGCTCGTAGTTGTGGGGGGAGACGGGGAACACCATCCCCATGTTGAACGGCTTGCCCGCCTGCCGGTATTGAGCCACCACGGGTTTGAGCGCAGCGGCGCTCACCGGGGCCGGCACCTGACCCGCCACCGCCTTGGGCAGATGGGGCTGCATGGCGGCCCACACAGGGTTGGCGACAGTGATGGCGTTGCCGTTGAGATCCATGGCGAACGCCGTCACCAGCTCGGCCTGGGTGCCTATGCCGACATGGGCGGCCAGCGGCTGACCCGCCAGCATCTGGGCACCGTCCAGCTCGCCGTCGATCACCCGATCCAGCAGCACCTTCCAGTTCGCCTGCGCCTCCAGGGTGACGTAGAGCCCCTCATCCTCGAAATAACCGCGCTCATAGGCCACCGCCAGCGGTGCCATGTCGGTCAGCTTGATGAAGCCCAGCTTGAGCTCCTCCTGCTCCGGGGCCCCCACAGCCGCCAGCGTCGGCAGTGACAGCAGCGCCAGCAGCAGACCCGCACATCCTTGTCTCTTGTTCATTCGCCTTCCTCGCTCAGATCACAGTCATGGGCGGCCATTCCCCTGCGCCGTTGCAGGGTCGCGGCCAAAAAAAAACCTCACCGATCCGGGATCGGTGAGGCCTCTTTGCCCTGTTGCGAGTGACGGGCCCGTGGGCGCCATCACTCCTTGTCTTCTGGGTAATCCACTTTCCGTGCCAAATTGGCCAAGCCGCCGAAACGGGCCCTATTCCGCCCTATTCCGCCTTTTTCCTCCCGCTTTGCCTTCTCGTTTGCCTCAATTAGGCGCAGTTGCACCAAAACGGTTTGCCAGCCCAGGTTCTCACGCTGGCAGTGCCAGCAGCAGCTGCCGTGCCAGCTCCCCCAGACTCAGGTGCCGACTCATGGCGGTGCTGCGCATCAGGCGGTAGGCCTGCTCCTCGTCCAGCCCCTGATGACGCATCAGCCGCCCCTTGGCCTGCTCGACCAGGCGCCGATCCACCAGTTGCTGGCGCAGTTCACTCTCTGTCTGCGCCAGCGCCTGCACCATGGCCAGCTGGCTGCGGGCCAGCCGCAGCCACTGCTCGACCGGCTCCCGCTCGCCACACGGATGCGGCACCAGCAGCACCCCCTGCTGCAACAGGGCGATCTGGGGCTCGGTGCCGATCCGCTCGCAAAACAGCAGGCGCGGCACCCCGGGCCAGAGAGAGAGGCCGAGCCGCACCTCGGCGCCGAACTGGCGACTGCTGATGAGCAGGGCATCCCCCTGTCCGTGCGGGGTCAGCAATTGGCGACTGTCCAGGATCTGCGGCTGATGGCCGTAGTGGCTGACCAGCAGGGCCAGGCGGTTGGCCTGACCCGGCTCGTCGGCGTGGATCAGCAGGCGGGAAGGGGGGCTGGCACGGCCCCCGGGGGGAAGAGTTGTCATGGCGCTCCTTGCCAACGGCTAGTGCAGCTTGTCTGTCGCTGCTTGTTCACCGCAGATGACGCAACATGAAGGCCAACTATTTGAATCTACCCCCTTTTTATCTATCTGGAGGTAGTGGAGGTAGAGGCTGTGGAGGGGCTCAGGCCACCCGATCCAGCGCCTGGGTCAGCAGGGCGTTCAGCTCGCTGCGCAGGCCCACCACCTCCCCCATGATCATCAGCACGGGACTCTGCCCGAGCAGGGCCACGGCGGCCTCTGCCAGCATGGCCAGCCGGGTCTCATGCACCTGCTGCTGCGGGCTGCAACCGGCCACCACCAGCGCCACCGGCAGATCCGGCGAGGCACCGGCCGCCAGCAGTCCCTGCCGGATCTGCGCCGCCCGCTCCAGCCCCATGTAGAACACCAGGGTGTGGCCGGCCCGGGCCAGCCCCTGCCAACCCTGATAGTCGCCCTCCTCCATCAGATGGCCCGTCACCAGGGTCAGGGAGCGGGCCAGCCCCCTGTGGGTCAGGGGGATCAGGCTGCTGGCGGCGCAGCCCAGCGCCGCCGTGATGCCGGGCACCAGCTCGGCGGCTATGCCGTGACGGGCCAGGTGCAGCGCCTCCTCCCCACCACGGCCAAATACCAGGGGATCGCCCCCCTTGAGCCGCACCACCCGCTTGCCGGTGCGGGCCAGCGCCAGCAGCAGGGCGTTGATCTGATCCTGGCTCGGGCTCGGCTCGCCGCAGCGCTTGCCCACATCGAAACGGGCCGCGCCATGGGGAATGCGGGCCAGGATTTCGCTTCCCACCAGGCGGTCATAGATCACCACCTCCGCCGCCTCCAGCCGTTGCAGGGCGCGCAGGGTCAACAATTCGAGCGGGCCGGGACCGGCCCCTACCAGACTGACATGGCTCATCTCACACTCCTTGTATTTCTGCCCCCTAGAACCTGTTCACGACCTGTCACGAGAGGCTGTCAGCAAGGTGAAGCGCAGCGCAGGAACCGGAGCGTATAGATATACGTGAGGATTCCGAGCAGCACATGAGCCTTGATCACGGCCTCACAGTAAGATCGTGTACAGGTTCTTAAGCTGAGGCGATAAAAACATGCTTAATCAATAGCTTGTCTATCTCTGGCAGGCAGGTGCCGCAGTTGCTGCCACAGCCGAGCAGGGCCTGCAGCCCCGCCAGCTCGCTCACCCCCTGCCGGGTGATGGCGTCGACGATGCGCAGCTCCGACACCCGCAGGCAGGAGCAGACCAGTCTGCTATCCCCGGCCAGGGCCGCGCCCAGGGTCTGGCTCAGGGCTCCCGCCTGCAAGGGCGTGCCGAGCAGGCTGGCCAGCAGGTCGACCTTGATGTCAGGCCACCGCTCCCCCACCAGCAGCAGGCCCTCGATGCGATCCTGCGCCAGCGCCACCGCAAGCCAGCCCTGCTTGAGCGGCAGCCGCAACCAGCGGCCCGCCACCCCCAGCCGCTGCCACAGCGTCTGCGGTCCCTCCGACCAGGAGGCCAGCAGGGTGCAGTTGCCTTCGGGCAGGGGGCGCCTGGCCCACCAGTCCACCGGATCCCCCCAGGGTTGCTGACCGAGCCAGAGCCCCTGCCAGCGGGTTTGCTGCGGCTCGGCCATCACCCGTCCCTGCTTGAACATGGGCTGGCCCGAGAGGGGATCCACCACGGCGGCGATGAGGCGGTTGACCGCCCCCTGGCTGCACTGGCTGTCAGTCCAGTGCATGGGCAGGAAGGCCTCCCCCTCCCTCAGCCCCTCGTCCACCCCGATCAGCAGCCGAGCCTCACCGAGCCCGTTGCTCAACCGCACCAAATCCCCCTCGGCCAGCCCGAGCGCCAGCAGGCTGGCGGCGCCCACCCGCAGCTTGGGCCAGGGTTCGGCCTCCTGCAGGCGGGGCACGTGGCCGGTGCGGGTCATGGTGTGCCACTGATCCCGCAGCCGGCCCGAATTGAGCAGCAAGGAGAGGCCCGCCGGCTGCAGCACAGCTTTTGGCTCGGTGACAGGTTCGGGGGGAAAGTGCTGGGCCAGCGGCAACAGCCGGGCCCGCCCATCCGGCGTGGAGAAGACCCCATCCTCGAACAGGCGGGCGCGGCCGCTGGGCCAGGCTGCGTTGACCGGCCAGCTCAGGGGTGCCAGCGCCTCGAATTCGGCCCGACTGAGGCGGGCCAGCCCCGAGATGTCGAACTGGCGTTGCCCCTCGTTCTCGAATCCCGACAGGGCCGCGTGTTCGCTGAAGATGTCGTGCTCGTGCTCATAGGCAAAGCCTTCGCCGAAGCCGAGCCGGCGGGCCAGCTGGGTCAGCGCCCACCAGTCGGGCCTGGCCTCCCCCGGCAGGGGCAAAAAGGCACGCTGGCGGCTGATGGTGCGCTCCGAGTTGGTGACCGTGCCGCTCTTCTCGCCCCAGGCGGCGGCGGGCAGCAGCAGGTGGGCGAGGCGCGCCGTGTCCGTGTCCGCCGTCACCTCGGAGACCACCAGCAGCTCGCAGCGGGCCAGCGCGTCGCGCACCCGGTTGCCGTCTGGCAGGGAGACGGCCGGGTTGGTGCCGAGCACCCAGAGCGCGCGTATCTCCCCGCGCGCCACCGCCTCGAACAGCGCCACCGCCTTGTGGCCCGGCCCGCGCACCATGGTCGGGCTCTGCCAGAAGCGCTGCACCCGGTCGCACTCGACCTCGCCAAAGCCCATGTGAGCCGCCAGCTGAGTCGCCAGCCCGCCCACCTCGCGCCCGCCCATGGCGTTCGGTTGCCCCGTCATGGAGAAGGGGGCCGCCCCCGGCTTGCCGATGCGCCCGCACAGCAGGTGGGCGTTGATGATGGCGTTGGCCTTGTCCACCCCCTGATTGGACTGGTTGATCCCCTGGCAGAACAGGGTGACGGTTTTGGGGGTGCGAGCAAACAGCCGATAGAAGCCGAGCAGATCCCCTGGCGCCAGGTCGCAACTGTGGGCCACCGCCTCCAGCTGCCAGGCCGGATCGTCCAGCGCCGCCGCGAGCGCCTCGAAGCCGCTCACATGGCGCGCCACGTAATCCTTGTCCCAGCCATCGTGATCGAGCAGATAACGGCAGAGACCGTTCCACAGCGCCACGTCGCTGCCAGGCTTGAGGGCCAGGTGCAGATCCCCCTGCTCCGCCGTCATGGTGCGACGGGGGTCCAGCACCACCAGCTTGAGCTCGGGGCGCCGTGCCCGCGCCTGCTGCAGGCGACGAAACAGCACAGGGTGGGTCCAGGCCGTGTTGGCCCCCGTGATCACCACCAGATCCGCCAGCTCCAGATCCTCGTAGCAGGCGGGCACCAGATCCTCGCCGAAGGCGCGCTGATGGGCCACCACCGCCGACGACATGCAGAGCCGGGAGTTGGTATCCACGTTGGCACTGCCCAGATACCCCTTCATCAGCTTGTTGGCGACGTAGTAATCCTCGGTAGTGAGCTGACCCGACAGGTAGATGCCGATGGCCGATGGCCCGGATTCGGCCAATATGGTGGCAAACCGGCTGGCCAGGGTATCGAGCGCCTGATCCCAGCCGATGCGCTGCCCCTGCCAGCGCGGATAGAGCAGACGGTCGGGAAAGTCCAGACTCTCCAGCAGGCTGGCCCCCTTGACGCAGAGGGCACCCGCGTTGGCCGGATGCTGTTCATCCCCTTTCAGCTGCCAGCTTGCGCCCTCCCGGCTCAGCCGGATGCCGCACCCTACTCCACAATAGGCACAGGTGGTGTTCATTCCCTCGCTCCTTGTCGTCCGGCGACCCGGTTACGGGTTGCCTGATTGCCGCGGCCCATAAAAAAGGCGTCCGCCCCTGATGGGGACGGACGCCTTTGTCCAGATAAGCCGCATTCACTCTGTCCAGGGATGACTGCAAACCCTGCGCCAAGATGTCAGCCCCTGCGCCACAGCGGTCACTCAGGCCGAGTTGCGCCGGGACGGTGCAATTGCCCCCTTCCGGGGCCCCGTCGAGCCAAAAAAGCCACTACCTGGCCAAGAAGCGGCGGCGCCCCCAGGCAAGCCTCGACATGCATGTCATGGGCAAAGCGCGAACCGGGAGTATAATGCGGCCGCCACAGAGGAGAACAAGATGAAAGAGTCAGGTTATGGCTGCCCAGAGCAGGCCGATCCACAGTCGCCAACGCAGGAGTCGCCGGGCTATTGCTGCATCGGACTGGTCAATCCCAAGTCACCGGAGAACGTGGGGGCCGTGATGCGCGCCGCCGGTTGCTATGGGGCGGACGAGGTCTACTACACGGGCAACCGCTTCGAGCTGGCACGCCGTTTTGCCACGGATACCAAGCAGATGGTGGACAAGATCCCCCTGCTCGGGGTCGATAACCTCATGGAGATAGTCCCGGCCGGGTGCGTCCCCGTGGTGGTGGATCTGATCGAGGGCGCCACATCGCTGCCGGATTATGTCCACCCGGAGCGGGCCTTCTATATCTTCGGCCCCGAGGATGGCACCCTGGATCCCGCCCGTTATGGCGCCGTGAAGGACGTAGTCTATGTACCGACACAAGGCTGCATGAACCTGGCCGCCTCGGTCAACGTGATCCTGTATGACCGCTTGGCCAAGCGCCTGCGGGCCGGGCTAACAGAGTAAAGTTGTAGTCTATGTAACCACACGGCAAGGCTGCATAAGCCTAGCCGCCTCGGTCAAGGTGATCCTGTATGACCGCTTGGAGAAACGCCTCCGTGCCGGGCTAACAGAGTAAAGCTGTGGTCTATGTGGCGACACGGCAAGGCTGCATAAGCCTGGCCGCCTCGGTCAACGTGATCCTCTACGACCGGCTGGCGAAACACCGGCGGGCCAGGCTAACAGAGTAAAGCTGTGGTCTATGTGGCCACACGGCAAGGCTGCATAAGCCTGGCCGCCTCGGTCAAGATGATCCTCTATGACCGCTTGGCCAAGCGCCTGCGGGCCGGCTTGTTATAACGGCGTCACTGCTCCCCTTACTTCTGCACCCTTTGTTCCAGCTCCTTGATAAAACCACGGTAGTAATCATGGAGTTGGTAACGCCGATAGATCTCGGCCAGGGTACCGCCCCGGATCAGCCGCACCATGCCCTGATCCCAGAGCTGTTGCAGACGCCCCCCTCGCTCGGTATCGGCAAAGATGGGGTAGGTCGGGATCCAGCGCAGGAAGGTGCGCTTCATGTTGGCGGGGATGGTGTCGGCCGAGTAGAGCACACCTGCGGTCAGGTAATAGCGGTAGCGCTCCTTGGCCAGCAGCTGCAGCGCCATGTCGTGGCTGTCGATCTCGTGCCAGCGCATGGTGACCGGGATGTACTTGTCAAAGGCCCAGCCCCGCAGCCACAGCACCCCCTCTCCCTTCAAACTGGTTTCGCCGAGCCATTGGGGCTGCCACTTCTTGAGCATCAGCACGGTCAGATCGTCGGCGGAGGCGGGATAATCCGGCTGGCGCACACCGATGACTTCATCCCGATAGACCCCCATCGCCATGTCTCCCCCTCTCTGCGCCACCACAGCCAGCGCCCGTTTGTAGGGCACTAGGTGCGGGATCACCTCATAACCATGGGGCTGGTAGATGGCGCGAACTATATCCAGATAGACGCCCCGCCCATCCGGCTGGCAGAAGCCGGGCCAGTCATCGCAATAGACATGCAGGGGATCGGCCCGACCGGGCAGGGACAACAGAAGAAGCAGCAACGACAGCAGCAGACGAACCATGTTTCACAATTTCCTCGGTGGCGATGTTTTCATCCGACGGATCAGCCAGCGCGATGAATGCACCCAAGCCATACCACATCATAAGAAGATATGGCGCCGAATCACCTCTTTTTCCCAGTTTTGAGAGCGAGTCGAGGGTTATTACCCTCTGAATGGGTATTATTGACAATAAGATTCATTAGTAGCCCAACCATAGGGGAGCCTTCATATGTCATCCATCAAAACCCTGCTCTGCCCCGTCGATTTTTCCCAGATGTCCCAGTCTGTGCTCGACTATGCAGTGTTCATGGCCCGGAGCCATCAGGCCGAACTCAAGCTGGTCCATGTGGTGGATCAACTGCACGGTTTCGACAGCTACAAGATCCTGCACATGACCGCCATCGAGATCACCCACGAGATGGAACGCCAGGCCAAGACCCAGCTGAAAGAGCTGGTCGCCAGCCTGCCCATTCCCGCCACCTTCGAGGTACGCTTCGGCCGCGCCGCCGACGAGATCGTCATTCAGGCGAAAGAGGAGAAGGTCGACCTGGTGGTCATGGGCAGCCACGGCCGCTCCGGCCTCAGCCACCTGCTGGTGGGCAGCGTCGCCGAATCCGTGGTGCGTCACGCCCCCTGCCCCGTGCTGGTCGTGCGTTAACGCCCGGCTCGTTCACCGCGTAACAGATAACAATAAGGCCAGCACTCGTGCTGGCCTTATGCATGGATGCGTGCACCTCAGCCGTGGGCATAGATGACGCTTCCCCCCTTGATGATGTCTATGATGGCCCTGGACTGCTCCTTGGGTAGCGCGGGGCAACCCCAGCTGCGGCCCAGCTTGTCATATTTGCGCAGGTGCCGCGGGCTGGCATAGTCGGCGCCGTGCACCACTATGGCACGCCTGCGGGCATTGCTGTTCTTGCCCGGGCTCAAGCCATCGAGGCGCAGCGAGTAGCCATGCTTGCCCTGATAGGTCTCGGCGGTACGATAGACGCCGAGGGAACTCTGCATGGAGTTGAGCTGATTGGAAAACTGGCGGGCCGCCAGCTCGCCCGAGTTGCGGCCGTGGCTGACCCAGGTGTGGTAGAGCAGCTTGTGGCGTTTCACGTCGATCACGAACAGCCGGCGCTGGGTCGAGGGTTTGCTGTAGTCGATGATGGTGAGTATGGGTTTGCGCTTGTGGCGCACGCTCTGATAACTGTTGATGGCCTGGCGAAACACCTGTTTGTCGAGCTTGCCTGCCAACCCCAGCTGGCGATAGAGATCCTGATCCCAACTGGCGTGGCTGCTGGTGCTGAAACAGAGCGCCCCCAGTAGCAGCGGCAAGCTCAACCAGAGCCATCCTGGCCGCGCAATCCAATCTGTTTGCTTCATCCTTGAATCTGCTCCCGTTTTTGTTGGTAGTGCAGTGTGCAAAATATCGCCACACCCTGCTGGATAGTTATATGCAAGCCCCTGATGGGGCGCAAGAAAAGAGCATAAAAATGCCGACCTGAGTCGGCATGGTTCCAGCAGGCGTTGGCAACGTCCTCAGGCACGGATCAGATAATCCGCCAATCCCACCCACTTGTAGCTGGTGAGCTCGGTCAGTCCCATGGGGCCGCGGGCGTGCAGCATCTGGGTCGAGACCGCCACCTCGGCACCCAGCCCGAACTGGCCACCGTCGGTGAAGCGGGTGGAGGCGTTGACGTAGACGGCGGCCGAACCGGCGCCATTGACGAACCGCTCGGCATTGCTCAGATCGTTGGTGAGGATGGCATCCGAGTGGCCGGCGTTATGCTCGCGCATGTGGGCCAGCGCCTCGTTCACGTCCGCCACCAGCCGGACTCCCAGAGTCAGCGAGAGCCACTCGGTATCGAAGTCTTCCGGGCCCGCCTCGCGCAGCGTGTCGGCGCCAGCTAGCAACGCCATGGCGTTGGGGGCGGCCACCAGGGCCACCTTGCGCTCGTTCATCAGGCTGACCAGCTGCGGCAGCAGGGCGGCGGCCACCTTTTCATGCACCAGCAGGGTATCGAGGGCGTTGCAGGCGGAGGGGCGCTGCACCTTGGCATTGTCGATGACCGCCAGCGAGCGCGCCAGATCTGCGCTCTCGTCCACGAAGACATGGCTGATGCCAAAGCCGCCAATGATGACGGGGATGGAGCTGTTCTCCTTGCACATCTTGTGCAGCCCGGCACCACCGCGGGGGATGATCATGTCCACGTAGCGATCGAGACGCAGCAGCTCGCCCACCAGCGCCCGATCCGGATTGTCTATGTACTGTACCGCATCGCGTGGCAGGCCGGAGGCGGCCAGCGCGCTCTGGATCACCCGCACCAGCTCCAGGTTGGAGTGGAAGGTCTCGCGTCCGCCGCGCAAGATGCTGGCGTTGCCCGTCTTGAGGCAGAGGCTGGCGATGTCGATGGTGACATTGGGACGCGCCTCGTAGATGACGCCTATGACACCGATGGGCACCCGGCGGCGAGAGAGGCGCAGGCCGTTCTCCAGCACCCGGCTGTCGATTTCGGCACCGACCGGATCATCCAGGGTGATCACCTTGCGCACGTCCGCCACTATCCCCGCCAGCCGGGCCGGGTTGAGCAGCAAGCGATCCAGCATGGCGTCCGACAGTCCGGCCTCGCGGCCGGCCGCTATGTCCTTGTCGTTGGCGGCCAGGATCTGGCTGCTGCGCGCCTCCAGCTCATCGGCGATGGCGGCCAGCGCCCGGTTTTTCTGCGCCGTGCTGATGGTCGCCAGCTGATAGGCGGCTTCGCGGGCCGCCTGCCCCATTTTCTCCAGACTCATGATTTTGTCCCTTTCTGGGTGCCACCTTACAGCAGCACCATGTTATCTCGGTAAATGGCCCATGATCGCCGTAGCGAACCGGCGGCCTTACAGCAGCACCATATCATCTCTGTGAATGGCCACGGCGCCATAGCCATAGCCCAATATCTGTTCTATCTGATCCGAGTGAACACCCCGCAGCTTCTCCAGCTCCAGATGGTCGTAACGGCAGATGCCGCGGGCCAGCTCGACGCCCTTGGGATCGAGAATGCGCACCACGTCGCCGCGCACGAAATCCCCCTTCACTGAGACTATGCCCTTGGGCAGCAGGCTGGAGCCCTTATCCTGCATGGCGGCCACGGCGCCCTGATCCACCTGGACTTCACCGTGCGGGGGCGGGCCGGCCAGGATCCAGCTCTTGCGCCCTTCCAGCGGCGAGGCCAGCGCCGGGAACAGGGTGCCGATGCGCTCGCCCTTGGCGAGACGGCCTATCACCTCCGGCATCTGGCCGGTGGCAATCACCACCTTGACCCCGGCCCGCCGCGCCACGTCGGCCGCCTGCAGCTTGGTCGCCATGCCACCGGTACCGAGGCCACCGACGCTGCCACCCGCCAACTTGCGCAGTGTATCGTCTATGGTCTGCACCTCTTCGATCAGCTGGGCATCCGGGTTGCTGCGCGGATCGGCGGTGAACAGGCCGGTCTGATCGGTCAGCAGGATCAAGAGGTCGGCATCGGCCAGAATGGCGGCGCGGGCGGAGAGGTTGTCGTTGTCACCCACCTTGATCTCGGCGGTCGCCACTGCGTCGTTCTCGTTGATGACCGGAATGATACGGTGATCGAGCAGGGTGCGCAGGGTATCGCGGGCATTGAGGTAACGCTCCCTGTCTTCCAGATCGGCGCGGGTCAGCAACATCTGGCCGATGTGCAGCCCATAGAGGTTGAACAGATCCTGCCATACCCGAATGAGCTGGGTCTGGCCAACCGCCGCCAGCATCTGCTTGTTGGGCAGGGTAGGCACCAGCGGGGGGTGACCCAGATGTTCACGCCCGGCGGCGATGGCCCCCGAGGTGACCACCACGACCCTGTGGCCGTGACGGTGCAGGGCCGCACACTGTCTGACCAGCTCCACCATGTGGGCACGGTTAAGCTGGGAAGATCCCCCGGTGAGCACGCTGGTGCCCAGTTTGACGACTATGGTTCTGTTTTCCATGGGAGCAAGAAGGCTGAAAAGTAAGGAATCCCTTTATACCCACGGCCCTGTTGCCCTGCAAGGCAATTAAGCCCGCAAGCGCTGCGTGGACCAGGGAAGCTTGCCCTGTGGCAAGAGGCGGCAGGCTTAAAGAGAGGAATGGATAACGGCGGGCAGCGAGACAAGATGGCCCTGCGAGTGAGTGGACGGCTCGCAGGGCATCAGTACATCAGGCGGCGGTGACGGTCAGCTCGTTGGTCACCTGCTCGGCAGGGGAGAGCCGACACTCAAGCGAGGTGAGCTTGTCACTGATGAGCTTGTAGAAGCGGTTGAGGGTGCGATCGACTTCCACCTGATGCTTCTTCGGGATTGGCTTGTTGATCCAGGCCCCTTCCGCATTGTAGAAACCGACCTGATAGTGATAGCTGAAGCTGTGATCCTGCTGCTCCAGCACCAGCCACCAGCCCCAGAACTCCCGCTTGTCCGGCGCCGGTTTGGCGCTGACGCAGACGGAGAGACAGTCGAAACGGTAACGCCCCTCTTCACACAGATCTTCACGTAAATAGGGGCCAATCGCGGCAAACTGCCTCAGCAGTCGCTTGTAGGTCACTCTTTCTGACATGTTAACCTCCCTGTTGAACAAGCCACATCATCCTGGGATGACGTTATTTTTTTAGCGCTATATCATGTACATAGGTGTTTTTTAAGCCAGTCGACCATCTCTTTCAACGCCTCGTCATACACCTCCAGCAAGGGTTGCTTGTCGAACACCACCGCCTTGCCATTGCGGCTGGCGGACGCCAATGCCCGTACATCCTGCTCGGGACAAATAAAATCTTTCTTGTGTCCGATACTTAGTATCGGCACGGGAGTGCGAGTCCCCAGCAATCCTTGCGTCTTGAGGGAAAATACCTGGCACTTGGTACGCAGCGACTCCCACTGGGCCGCGTCGGCCCCCAGACGATTCGCCAGCCCGTCGCGCATCATGCGCGGGCAGCGGGCGAACATCTCCTGATTGGTGAACACCTGATTGACGCCCGCCCCTATGCAGACCACTGTCCTGAGCTTGAACGGCTCGATGAAGGCGAGACGCGCCGCCACATTGCCCGCCAGACGAAAACCCACCATGGCGATGCGCTGATGATCGACCCAGGCCACCTCTGACAGGTGGTTCAGCACGGCCTGATGCAGCCGGCTGGTGTCTTGCACCAGTGGCCAGTGCTCGGCATAGCCGATGCCCGGCATATCCAGCGACAACATGCCGATGCCGTTGGGTTCCAGGCATTTGAGATAGAGGTTGAGGAAATCGACCTGCAACGAGTCGATGCCGCCGCTGACGATGACCAGGGGCACTGGTTTGTCCGTGGTCGGCAGATGCAGGTAGCCCTGAATGCTCTTGCCACGAAATGGCACCTGTATCTCTTTGAGGGGCACCTTGAACAGGCGGCCCGCCTCGCGGTAGGCCATGTTGCCGAGCAACTGGGCCTGATCCGCCAACTCGTCATTCTTCAGATGGGGATAACTGGCGATGGAGTAGTAACGCACCGCCCTGAGCAGATCCTTCAGGGCTGCCGCCGAGTCACCCTGCTCCACCAGGGCGCGGCCCTGATTGAAGTAACGGCCGGCCAGCTGGCTCCACTCATAGACCCAGTTGCCGGACACATAGCCCTTGATGGTATCCAGGTAACGCTCGTGGGTGCGTTCCCCTTTTCCCATGGCGATGCAGGCCAGCGTCTGTTCCACCTCGACCGGATCCGCCCCCTGCCAGGCCCAGGTTGGCCGGCGCAGCAGACGATACCAGCGCGACGACATGGAGCCATCGATAAAGGTCTCGTCCAGATTGGCATCTTGCTCTTCCACCGGGCTGCTGTTGGAGATCTCGGAGGTCTCCAGCACCTTCTTGACCCGGGTAAACAGCTTCTCGGTCAGGTTAAGGTCGTCGTTCAAGTCCAAAGTAATTACTCATACGGTCAGGCAATGGCTCCATCTTAACCACTTTTCCCGCCCGGCAGCCAGTTGCACCACAAAAAAACAGGGCTCCATATAGGAGCCCTGTGAAGCTGATTCAGTGCTTACTCTTCGTCGCAGATAGGCTGGGCAAACTCCAGCGCCATGTCCCAGGGCTGTTCGATCCAGGTGTCCTGCGGGATGGCGACTTCGAAGTCATCCAGCAGCTGCTCACCCATGGGCTTGGCGAAGATGGCGATGAACTTGGCCTTGGGGTAGAGCTCGCGGATCGCCTTGGCGGTAGTACCTGTGTCCACCAGATCTTCCACCACCAGCCAACCTTCGCCATCACCGGCCGTGGTCGCCGCTTTGACAACCACCAGCTCGCGCTGGCTGTTGTGGTCGTAGCTGGAGATGCACAGGGTTTCGACATTACGGATGCCAAGTTCGCGGGCCATCAGCGCGGCCGGTACCAGACCACCACGGCTGACCGCTATGATCCCTTTCCACTGGCTGACAGGCAGTTGACGACGGGCCAGACGGCGCGCTTCACGTTGCAGGTTATCCCACGACACGTAGAATTTTTTTGGCATGTTATCGATCTCGAAGAGTTATATAAAACAAGTACTTAAAAAATAATCACCTCGCGTTTTCACGCGCGGCTGAGTCAATGCTGGCGCCCCTGCTTCCCGAATTCGGCTTGCACGTTGGCGGCCTCAGGGCTGGTACCTCGGCAGCAAAAACAGATGCAATGAAAGCAGGATGGGCATAGCTGGCGGCCATGTCGTTTGGAGGAAAGACCGCAGACAGGCTGTTGGGCCGGCATGATAGCATCGTTTGCGGATAAATTGACTGGCAAACGTATGCGAAATGCAGGAAAAAGCATCCCGCCCCCCTGCCATCCCGCCCGGCGTCAGGCATACGCCCACGCATCCCCACACCGCTCCCGCCCGTTGCAGATAAAAAAATAGCAGGGGGAGGATGGCATCCTCACTCACCTGCTGCTTCACATCTTGCTGCTTGTCCCCGGCGGGGCGCCCCTGCTTAGCGGTAAGCGAAGGGATTCGGGTAGCTATAACCCTGGGTGTAGAGCGATTGGGCAAACCAATAGGTTGAATTGCTGCCTGACATAGTAAAACTCCTGATTGCTTAACAAGTTACGTACCTTTATGCGGGCTCAGATCCTTGAACAGACACTCGGTTCCATGGAGGCGCACTTGCTTTGCTTCGGTTCCCTGGAGGCATTCATCGTCATCCTGACGGGTGGCGAACCACGGCCACCAATTTACCAGCCGGCGCCATAAACACAATATTTTTGTGACGTACATCACACAATTTCTTTTGTGCTGGGCATTGTCACCTCAACCTCGGCTGTACGCTGCGAACAACCCGATTACCAGCACAAGCCGCGCGCAATTTGCGCTGATCGCTCACATTTTTGTGTGATTGACTGTATTATCGTTATCCTCTTCCTCGGCCCTCTGGGCCCGGTCAATTTCCGTGCTGGTAAGGAGTCCCGACGTGGCACAGCTTAGTTCTCTCTCTCCCCAACTGATTTGGCATTTCTTCGAACAGATCTGCTCCATCCCCCACCCTTCCAAGCACGAAGCCCGTTTAAGCGCCTGGATAGTCGAGTGGGCCCAGGGGGAAGGCCTGGCGGTCAAGCAAGACGCCGTCGGCAACATCATCATCAAGAAACCGGCCACGCCGGGGATGGAAAACCGCAAGGGTGTGGTACTGCAGGCCCATATCGACATGGTGCCCCAGGCCAACGCCGACACCCAGCATGACTTCACCCAGGATCCCATCGATGCCTATATAGACGGTGACTGGGTGACTGCCCGCGGCACCACCCTGGGCGCCGACAACGGCATGGGCATGGCCGGCTGCCTGGCCGTGCTGGCCGACAAAAACCTCAAGCACGGTCCGCTGGAAGTGCTGCTGACCACGGACGAAGAGACCGGCATGACGGGCGCGTTCGGGCTGGAAGCGGGTTGGCTGGAAGGCGAGATCCTGCTCAACACCGACTCCGAAGAAGATGGCGAGGTCTACATGGGCTGCGCCGGCGGTGTGGATGCCAATATCCGCTTCCCGCTGGAGCTGGTTGCCGCCACCGAGGGCGAAGGGTTCGAGCTGCAGGTGAAGGGGCTGCGTGGCGGTCACTCCGGCGTCGATATCCATCGCGGTCGTGGCAACGCCAACAAGCTGCTGGTGCGTCTGCTGAAAGCCGCCGAGCCGTTGGGCCTGCGTCTGGCCGAGATCCACGGCGGCACCCTGCGCAACGCCATCCCGCGCGAAGCCCGTGCCAAGCTGCTGGTGCCCGCTGCCCACGTCAATGAATTCAAGGCCCTGGTCGACCGCTATGCCGGCATCTACCAGAGCGAGCTGGCAGCCACCGAAGCCAACCTGACTGTGCTGCTCACCGCTCAGGAGAAACCGGCCAAGCTGATGAGCGAAACCCTGCAGACACGCCTGCTGGACTCCCTGATGGCCTGCCCGAACGGTGTGATGCGCATGAGCGATGCCATTCCGGGCGTCACCGAGACCTCCACCAACCTGGGCGTCATCAAGACGCTCGACGGCGAGGTGTATGTGCAGTGCCTGATCCGCTCCCTCATCGACTCCGGTCGCGAGAGCGTCGAGCAGATGACCCGCTCCCTGTTCAATCTGGCCGGTGCCAGCTGCGAATTTACCGGGGCCTATCCTGGCTGGGCGCCGGATGTGGACTCCCCCGTGATGGCGCTGGTACGCAACAGCTACCAGACCCTGTTCGGCGAGATGCCCAACGTCATGGTGATCCACGCAGGCCTGGAGTGCGGCCTGTTCAAGAGCGCCTATCCGGACTGGGACATGGTCTCCTTCGGCCCGACCATACGCGGTGCCCACTCGCCAGACGAGAAGGTACACATCCCGGCGGTCGAGCGCTTCTGGCAACTGCTGGTGCACGTGCTGGAGCAGATCCCGGCCAAATAAGGCGCCGGTTCCTCTGTACCCGCAGTCGACCTGATGCATACCCCGCCAAGTGCGGGGTATTTTTTTGCACGCATGTGGCCGCCACCGCCAGGCACACCTGGCTCCTGAGGGTCGCCTTCCTTTCAATACCCTGGCCCTTCATCTGCCCATCAGGGATCACTCCCGACCCGCCATGGTGCCCTGAGTGGCTCTGAAACCGTCTCCATAAACAGAACTGGGTTTGAAAACCCTTTCCATGATTTATGTAAATTTACCACACAAAAAGTTGATCCAGCTCACATAAGGCCATAGGATCAAATTGTGACCCAGGTCACACACTACAACTAGATAACAGAGCGATGAGGTGAATATATGTTTGAGAACCTGGCAGTACTGTTCCACCTTAAGGGTGCAACCAGCAAGAAAGGCGCCGTAGAGAAAGACACCTACGCCCCGTCAACCCGTGAGTATTACTTCCGTTACGGTGCCTGATGCATCGGAGAAAGAGATCTAACGTAGTAAAATTACACACATCATAATCATTGCAACAGCCATCCCCTCTCGGGGCCGCTGTCCTGCCCTGGCCAGATGTTCCACGGCCAAACCTGAACTCCAACCATGAAGATGGGGCCCACAGGCCCCATTTTTTTATTGCTTGTCTCCCGTGCCACTCTGTTGCGATGCGGGCACCGGCATCATATCGCCTTTCCCAGAGGCACAGCCTCCGCCTCCGCCAGGGGGAAGTGGCAGGCCACCTGATGAGCCGCCCCGTCACAGATATGCAGGCTCGGCGCAGTATGACGGCACAGATCCGTGGCATAGGGGCAACGCTGGTGAAAGTGGCAGCCGCTCGGCGGCGAGATGGGGGACGGCACATCGCCCGTCAGCAGTATGCGCTGGTTGCGACGGCGCGGATCCGGCACAGGAATGGCCGAGATGAGTGCCTGGGTATAGGGGTGGCGTGGCGCCAGATAGAGCGATTGAGCCTCCGCCAGCTCGACGATCCGTCCCAGATACATCACAGCAATGCGATCCGAGATGTGTTTCACCACCGACAGGTCGTGGGCGATGAAGATGATGGCCAGGTTCATCTCCCGCTGCAGGCTGAGCAGCAGGTTGATAATCTGGGACTGCACCGAGACATCGAGGGCCGACACAGCTTCGTCGCACACCAGCAGCTTGGGCTTGAGGGCGATGGCCCGGGCGATACCGATACGCTGACGCTGACCGCCGGAAAATTCATGGGGGTAGCGATCCACCGCACTCTTCGGCAGGCCCACCTTGTCCAGCAGCTCCAGCACCCAGGCTCGCCGCTGCTCAGTGTTGCCCTTGCCGTGGATGATGAAGGGCTCCTCCAGGATCTGGCCGACCGTGTGGCGGCTGTTGAGGGATTCTGCAGGATCCTGAAACACTATCTGCATCTCCTGGCGCAGAGAGCGCATCTCCCGGGGCGAGAGATGGGTGATGTCCCGCCCCTCGAAGCTTATCTGGCCTGCGGTCGGCTCGAACAGCTTGAGCAGGGTACGGCCCAGGGTGGACTTGCCACAACCTGACTCCCCCACCAGCCCCAGCGTCTCCCCCTGTTTGAGGTCGAAAGTGATGCCATCCACCGCATAGACACGATACTTCTTGCGCAGGAAACCACCGCCAAGCTGGAAGTGCTGTTTCAAATCCCGCACGGACAACAACGCCGTCATATCGTCAACTCCTTCCAGTGATGGCAGGCCACCCCATGCCGGGCACCGAGCTGCTCGGTCGCCGGAATGACTCTTATGCAGAGGTCGGTGGCGTGGGGGCAGCGATTGGAGAAGCGGCAACCCGCTGGCATCTCATGCAGAGCGGGCACCTGACCCTTGATGGTCTTGAGCAGGCTCTTGGGGACATCTTCCAGTCGCGGGATCGAGCTCATCAAGCCATGAGTATAGGGATGGCGCGGGTGGTCAAACAGCTCATAGACATCCGCCTGCTCCACCGCGCGACCGGCATACATCACCACCACCTCGTCGCACAGCTCGGCCACCACACCGAGATCGTGGGTGATGAAGATGATGGCCATGCCGGTCTGGGCCTGCAGCTCCTTCATCAGCTCCAGGATCTGAGCCTGAATGGTGACATCCAGCGCCGTGGTCGGCTCGTCGCAGATGAGCAAATCCGGCTCGCAGGAGAGCGCCATGGCGATCATCACCCGCTGGCGCATGCCGCCGGAGAGGTTGTGAGGATAGACGGCAAAGCGCTGGGCCGGCTCCGGGATCCCCACCTTCTGCAGCATGGCGATGGCCGCGGCTTTGCGCTGGGCCCGGTTGTAATCGGGTCTGTGCAGGCCGAACACCTCCATCAGCTGATCGCCCACCGTCTGCACCGGGTTGAGCGCCGTCATCGGCTCCTGAAAGATCATGGAGATGCGGTTGCCGCGCACCTTGTACATCTGATCCGGCGCCAGGGTGAGCAGATCCTCTCCCTGAAAGCGGATGGAGCCAGCCACCACCTGACCGTGGGGCTTGGGCAGCAGCCCCATGATGGCGAGCGAGGTGACGCTCTTGCCACAGCCGGACTCACCGACGATACCTAAGGTCTGGCCCGGGGCCACCTTGAAGCTGACCCCGTCGAGCACCTTGATCTTGCCGTCGTCGACGGAAAACTCCACCTCGAGATCGCTTACCTCAAGAATGGGGGCCTGGTTCTGGCCATTATCAGCGGTGAACTTCACCCCGTTATCCGGTACGTCGAGGATGGGGGCCTGTGTGTTGGACATGACTGCTGCTCCCTGCTCAATGGCATCAATGATGTGCATAGGTCTTGTCGAGCAGGGTGATGGGCGCCAGCGCCTCGTCCGCGTCCTTGGCTTTCAAGGTCGCTTCCTTCACCTTGGGATCGAGCCAGAGCAGACCGCCGCTACTGTGGGGATAGCCATCCATGGGCCAGTAGAGCAGATCCGGCGTGTTCTTGGTGGCGGGCACCTCGGGCAGCATCACATGGCGCCAGCTGCTGGCCCGCACATAGTTGAGCTGCACCCCGGGCACGAAGATGGCGAGATCATAGATCCGCTGCTGGATCTGTTGTGAGAGTTTGGCCCGCGTGTCCATGTCGAATTCGACGTTGTAGGCGTCGATCAGCGCGTCCAGCTCCTTGTCCGCCACGTTGAACAGGTTGTTGGTCTGCGGCTTGTTGGCGTTGGCGGAGTGGAACGACTCCCAATACTGTGGGTAGAGACCACCGCCAGCCCAGCCCATCCAGGCCGCCTCGTGTTTCTTCTCCAGCATCACCTTGAAGCCGGTGGCGCCATCCACCAGATTGAGCTCCAGATCCAGACCCGCTTTCTTGGCCTCTTCTTTTAGCACTGTCAGTCGCTTGGAGTGCTCCTGACTGGTATAGGTGAGCGCCAGCGTCAGTCGCTCGCCCTTGTCATTTTGCAAAATGCCGTCCGGCCCCGGCTTGGCGTAGCCGCCCTTGGCAAAGTACTCCCGCGCCTTGCCGATGTCATAGGCCCGCTCCGGCAGCTGGATGTCGGTGAACTCGCCAAAACCCGAGCCGAAGGTGGTGGCTCTGTCATAGTCGCCACGCAGCACGGTTTCGATCATCTTGTCGATGTTGAAGGCTTGCTGGATGCCGAGCCGCACGTTGAGGTCAGCCAGCTTGGGATTGGCCACATTGAGGTGCAGCCCCTGACCGCCCTGCTTGGTGTCTGTCATGGCCATCACCTTCTGCACGTACCCCTTCTTGTACTCCGGGGTGACCGCTTTTTCATGCCACCAGTTGGGCAGTATCATCTCGAAGGTATCCAGCTCCCCTTTCAGGAAGTGACGGAAGGCGATGTTGTGGTCGCGGATCACCTGCACCTTGATGGTGTCGAGGTTGAATCTGTGCTGGTTGTAGCGATCGTCCTTTGCCCACCAACCCTGCTGCTTGCTGAAGGTGACCGACTTGCCCTTCTTGACGTCGCTGATCACATAGGGGCCAGTGGTGGGTGCTATAGCCCAGTTGTACTGCTTCACCCAGTTGGGGGTCAGCTTGTAGTAGTGCCTGGGCTGAGGGTACAGCTCTGTGGTGTTGAGCAGATCCAGCTTGGCCTTGCGGTTGCCCGTTTTGACCAGAATGGTGTGGTCATCGATCTTCTCTACCGCCACCACTTCGGTGGTGTAGTAGTTGTTGTACCAAGGGGCGCGGATTTCTTTTGAGCGCATCATCTCGTAGCCGAAGGTGTAGTCGTCGGCATTGACCGGCTTGCCGTCGGACCATTTGGCCCGCGGATCCAGCTTGAAGTAGACGGTCTGATTGTCTGGCGCTATGGCCCAGTGGGTGGCCAGCGAGGGTATGGGGTTGCCGGTATTGGGGTGGAAGCTGATGAGCCGCAACTGGTTGTCCTGAATAAAGGAGCGGAATGCACCGTTGGAGTCGGGCCCCACGGTGCGGAACGTCAGCGGAAAGCTGTCGACAAACATGTTGAGGCTGCCGCCCGGCAGCGCCTTGGGGGAGGCGAACACAGGATCCGTGTCGTTGGTCTCCCATTTGAGATCCGCAGGCAGGCTGGCCGCCCACACCCAGGATCCGTTCACCAGCACAAAGAGAGCACCTATCCATTTGATTTTATTTTTCATGTTTGACTTCCAGGTCTGGCCCCTGCACTGGGGGCTTCTCAATTAAGGGTTGGATACACACGGCGATGAAGCATGCCGCGTGTCACTGATAACGGGTAAATTTGCGCGGGTCGAACGCCTCGCGGATCGCCTCGCCGATGAAGGAGACCATGATCAGCACCAGACTCACCGCCGCGACGACCGAGCTGACGATCCAGATGGCATCCAGGTTGTTGATGCCCTGGGAGAGCAGCTCGCCCCAGCTCGGAGTCGGTGGTGCCAGCCCGAAGCCCAGATAGTCCAGCGCCGTCAGGGTCGAGATATTGCCCACCACGGCAAACGGCGCCAGGGTGACTATCATCATCAGGGTATTGGGCAGTATGTGGTTGAAGATGATCCGTTTGGTGCTCGCCCCTTGCGCCCGCGCCGCCATCACATAGTCCCGCGCCCGCTCCTTGTAGGTGAGGGTGCGCATGTACCAGGTGATCCCCATCCAGCCGAACAGCACGTTGATGCCAACAAACAGGCCGAAGTTCGGCTTGGCCAGCGACACCAGGATCATGATGACGTAGAGAAACGGCACCTGGGACCAGATCTCGATAAAGCGTTGCAGGATGAGGTCAAACCGCCCGCCGAGAAAACCCATCATGCAGCCTATGCTGACCCCGATGGCATAGCTGGCCGCCAACGCGATAAAGGCAAAGCCGATGGCAATGCGAAAGCCATACACCAGCCGCGCCAGCACGTCACGGCCGCTGGTGTCGGTGCCGAGGAAGTGGCGCTCCTCGGCGCTGGGGGCGTAGGGCGGATAGGCATCCTGCTTGAAATCCTGCTCATAGGGGTTCCAGGGCACAGGGGGCAGCAGCACCCAGTCGCCCTTGCCTTCCTCTGCGAATTTGGCCTTCAGCTGGCGGTAGTTGGTCTCGTACTCGTAATCGAGCCCGAAGTGCTGGCCCGGGATCACGTCACCATAGGTGGGGAAGTGGAGCTGGCCCTGATAGCTCACCATCAGCGCCCGGCTGTTGACCAGCAGCTCCGCCAGCAGGGAGAGCAGCACCAGGGTGGTAAAGATGACAAAGGAGTAGTAGCCGCGTTTTATCGACTTGAAACGCTTGAGTTTTTTTAAGGTGACCGGGTTCATGTTCACTCTCCAAACCGCACGCGGGGGTCAACAGAAGGTGCAACGCAGATATCGGAGACGATATGGCGTGATATCAGCATCGGCATGACAAGAGAGATAGGGTTCATGCTCACTCTCCAAACCGTACGCGGGGATCGACCAGGGCAACGCAGATATCGGAGACGATATTGCCCACCAGCATCAACATGGAGGTGATGGCCAGTATGCCCATGACGGTGGGGTAATCCCGCTCGACGATCGCCTCATAGCCGAGCAGGCCTATGCCGTCGATGTTGAAGATGGTCTCGATGAGGAAGGAGCCGCCGAAGAAGACGGTGAGCACGGACCCCAGGTGACTGGCGATGGGGATCAGGCTGTTGCGCATGGCGTGATCGGTCACCGCCTTGCTAAACGGCAGCCCCTTGGCCACGGCGGTACGCACGTAATCCGCCGACAGGTTCTCCATCAGGCTGTTCTTCATGGTCATGGTGAGGATGGCAAAATCCCCGATGGCGTAGGCGATAAGCGGCAGCAGGGCATGGGCGAAGACGGTACGGATCTGGTCCCAACTGCTCTCCATGGAATCGAAGTCGTCCCCGGGAAAACCGCCCATGGGCAGCCACTCCAGATGGAAGGCGAAGACTGTGATGAGGAAGATCCCCACCACGTAGGCGGGCAGCGCATAGGCCATGTAGATGAGCATGGAGCTGAGCGAATCGAAGCGGCTGTTGTGCCTGAGGGCCTTGGCCACCCCGAGCGGAATGGAAACGGCATAACTGAGCAGAAAGGTCGCCAACCCGAAGAAGGCGGTGACCGGCAACCTCTCCTTGATGAGGCCCCACACCGGCTCGTAATAGCGGGTCGATTCGCCGAGATCCAGCACGGCCAGCTTCTGCAGCCACTCCCAATAGGCGATCAGCATGGGCTTGTCCAGCCCGTAAAATGCTTTCAACTCCTCGATCTGCTCATCGGAGAGCGCCTGGGCGCCCTTGCTGCCACTGGAGCGTCCGGTCTCGTTTTGTGACACCTGCGCCTGCAGCAACATGCGTTCGACCGGGCCGCCCGGCACGAAACGGGTGATGGTGAAGACGAGCAGGGTGATACCGAGAAACGTCGGGATGATCAAAAGCATCCGACGTAAGAAATACGACAGCATGGTGAAACCTCGTCCTTGTTGTTCTTTTATGGCCAGTCACATCCGGTGACGGGCCTCTCCTTCCTGGCATTACTCACTGGATAGGCTGTTATTGGCAGACAATCCGCTGGGTCACTGTAAAAGCTCTGCAACAAAAATCAAGTAGAACGAAGAGGGCAGCATCTGCCTTTGGCAAATAGCAGAATTTACTGTGAGTTTTTTATGAAAACCCCAACTTCAAGATAAAAAACTACTCACAGAGCAATTCAACCATCGTTTAAATTTTAAATTAAAATAATAAAAAACAACCACAAAAACAAAAATGCTTTATTAAACATGGCATTAAATGAAAACTCGTTAATTTACCCTATCTATATACACAAGTTTTAATTTCGCCAAACACCAAGTCTGAACAGAAACACAACACACCACAAAAACAGCTAATAATTCTATATAAGCAGCCTTTCACAAGATAAATATCAAGGGGACAGATCCCTTATCGATAAGTTCAAAATTAATCAATAAAATGGAAACACATCGATTTAACACCGATTTCACATCGTAAATGAATGCCAAGTCAGAATTAAAAACTGGCAATGGCGAACTAATAAAACATAGTCATCTTATTGCCCACCCCTACCCCATCCATACCGCCTCAATTGACGTCCACATCGAAAGCTTGATAAGCCTTACGCATCGCTCCAACGAGGGCGGTATGGAAGCAAACAAAAAAACAACCAGGAAGGATATAGCGATGCTTAGGAAAAGCAGACTCTCTGCTGCCGTTGCGTTTGCCTTGGCGAGCGCGGCAGTGGTAGTTACCCCCGCCATGGCCGAAGAAAGCCAAAACGTCGAAAAACTGCAGAAAATCAAGGTTACCGGCTCCCGCATCTCCCGTGTCGAGGTGGAAGGTGCCACCCCGGTCGTCGCCATCACCAAGGCCAAGATCGAACAATCCGGTCAGCAGACAGTGGCCGATTACCTGAAACAGGCCTCCTACAACTCCTTCGGCAGCATCTCCCCCTCCTCCGGCAGCTCTGCTCAATCCCAGGCCACCGTTAGCTTGCGTGGTCTCGGCTCCGAGCGCACCCTGGTGCTGCTCAATGGCAAGCGGGTCGCCGGCTCCCCTTCCATGGGGGGCAGCTCCATCAACCTGAACTCCATTCCCATGGCAGCCGTTGAACGGGTGGAAGTGAACCTGGATGGCGGCTCGGCACTGTATGGTTCCGACGCCATCGGTGGTGTCATCAACGTCATCCTGAAACAGGATTATGAAGGGCTGGAATTCCAGGGTCGCATCGGCTCTCCCACCGAAGAGGGCGGCGACGAGAAGAGTGGCTCCATCGTCAGCGGCATCACAGGGGAGAAAGGCGCCCTGATGATGGTGTACGAGCACGACGTCAAGGACGAGATCTACTACAAGGATCGCGACTATCTGGCCCGTGAAGGTGCCTCTGCACCCAGCCTGTATGGCCGCAACATCAAGGGCATCGATACCGCCACCGGCAAGACGGTTACCCGTACCCTGGATGGCATCGACTGTGCCAATACCGGCCCCGGCTTCGTGCCGGTCGGTACCGCCTGTCGCTTCGACTTTGCCCAGGTCGCCGCCAAGACAGCCTCCCGCACCCGGGATACTGTCTATGTAAATGGCCGCTATCACATCAATGACAGCGTCGACTTCGTCCCCCAGCTGATCGGCTCGCGGGTCACCAGCTTTGGCCGCTTCGCTCCGGCAGCCGGTCCCTTCTCCATCGACGGCACCACTCCGGGCGGCGCCGAGCTGCTGGCCGACAACGGCTTCATCGGCGAGAAGGCCACCGTTTACTACCGCTTCAGCAACGTCGGTCCCCGTGACAATGACGTCACCGACCTGACCGGCAGCATGAACCTGGGCTTCGAAGGCACGCTGCCGACCGAAGCGGTGGGTGATGTGGAGTGGAATGCGGGTTACATGTATTCCAAGACCGACAACAAGAGCCGCGGCACCGGCTATGTGCTGAACCCGGCGGTCCAGCAGGAGGTCGACAGCGGTAACTTCAAGAACGGCGAGTTCTCCAGTGCCGCCACCGACAGCCTCTCCTACGACACCAGCCGCACCTCCAAGATGGACTTCTTCCAGTGGTACGGCGGTCTGGGCTGGAGCATGGGTGAACTGCCGGCCGGCCCAATCGGCTGGTACCTGGGGGCTGAGTACAACGACTGGGTCTACTCCGACACCTATGACAGCCAGTCAGCGGCAGGCAACGTCATCGGTTCCTCCGGTAACTCGGGTGGTGGCGTACGCGACGTCTTCGCCGCCTACATCGAGAGCCTGATCCCCATCACCGAGCAGGTTGAACTGAACCTGGCCGGGCGTTTCGACAAGTACAGCGATTTTGGCAGTGCCTTCTCACCCAAGGCGAGCCTGCGCTATCAGCCGCTGGACAACCTGCTGTTCCGTACCTCCTGGTCACAATCCTTCCGTGCTCCGGGTCTGGAAGACCTGTACGCGGCCGACGCAGACTCCGCCGACTTTGCCAAGGACTATGTCTCCTGCCAGGCAAACGGCGTGGCCAATTGCCCGGAAGAGCAGTACACCACGGTTCGTCAGTCCAACAAGAACCTGAAGGAAGAGACGGCTGACACCTTCGGCATAGGTACGGCGTATAGCCCGATCGACGATCTCAACCTCTCGCTGGATTACTACTACATCAAGATCGATGACGTGATCCAGCTGGCAACCACCCAGACCCAGTTCTATCAGGAGCTTAATACCGGCAGCAACCCGAACGTCATTCGCGATGCCAACGGCGATGTCGAGCAGGTCTATGCCGGCATGGTCAACCTGGGGCAACTCAAGACCAGCGGTCTGGATTTCAAGGCGGACTACAAGTACGACTTCGACGTCGTGACAGTGCGCTACGACTTCGGCAGCACCTACATTCTGAAATATGAAGAGGGTCTGTTCGCCGGTGGTCCCATGGTCGACAAGAAGGGCTGGAACGCCAAGCCTGACCTGCGCTTCAATTCAGGTATCGGTGCCAATGTACCCCAGTGGTGGAACATGGACGCCTACCTGAGTGCCAGCTACATCGACTCCCAGAGCCAGGACTACGTGGATGGTCAGCAAGAGGGCCATATCGCCTCCCAGACCACCTGGAACCTGAACGTCGGTGTGGACACCCCCTGGAACGGCAAGCTGCAAGCCGGTGTGAAGAACATGTTCAACGTAGGCCCCTCGCTCTCCAGTGACGGCTTCACCTACGAAGAAGAGCTCTACAGCATCGATGGGCGCATCGTCTACCTCGACTACACCCAGAAGTTCTAATCAACCTCGTTGATATACAACCCAAGCCGGCCCGGTCGGGCCGGCTTTGCCCAAGGTTCCAAGGAAGTTACGGAGATAGGGTAATCCTATGAAGACAAGGACAATTACAATGAAGAAAGCGCTCCTCGGCAGCCTGGTTTCGGCCGCCTTGCTGACCAGCTTCAATCTGAGTGCCGCCTCTGCCGGTCAGGCAGTGGACGCTCAAGCCGCCACCGACAATGCATCCAAAGTTTCCCAGCAGAAGATCGACAACTACGCCGAGTCTGCCGAGTCTGCCCTGGCGCAGTACAAGGCCGCCTTGCGTCAGGTCGACAGTCTGCGCACCTACAACGAGCAAGTGGGCAAGATGGTCGACTCCCAGACCACAGAGCTGGCCTCGATGCAGCGCCAGATCGCCCAGATCGACCAGACCAGCACCGAAGTGGTGCCCCTGATGCTCAAGATGATCGACTCCCTCGATCAGTTCGTCTCTCTGGATCTGCCGTTCCAGAAGGTCGAGCGGGAGGACCGCGTGGCGGCCCTGACCGATCTGATGAACCGGGCCGATGTCACCATCTCCGAGAAGTACCGCAAGATCCTGGAGGCCTACCAGATCGAGGAGGGCTTCAGCCGAACCATAGAATCCTACAAGGCCAGTCTGGACAAGGCCGGCACCGAGAAGACCTATGAGTTCCTGCGGGTCGGCCGCATCGCCTTGCTCTACCAGTCCCCGGATGGCAATGAGACCGGCATGTGGAACAAGAAGACCCGTCAATGGGAAGAGTTGCCCCAGGAGTATCGCAGTGCAGTAGAACAGGGCTTGCGTATCGCCAAGAAGCAGGCGCCCCCCGCGCTCATCAAGCTGCCGGTTCAAACTGCGGAGAAAACATCATGAAAGGAATCAAACTTGCCATTGCCTCCCTGATCGCGGGAGCCACCCTGATCACCCTGCCGGTGACCGCCGCCGAGAAACCTGTGGACTTGAACGCCCTGCTCAATCAGGTCAAGGCCGCCAGTACCAGCGAATCCCAGCTCAACAAGGAGCGGGAAGCCCGCTTCCTGGCAGACAAGAACGAGCAAGGCGCCCTGCTGGCCAAAGCCAAGGCAGAGCTTGCCGCCGAAACCGCCAAGGGGGAGAAACTCAAGGCCACCTTCGATGCCAATGACAAACAGCTGACCGAGCTGACCGACACCCTGCGCCAGCGTTCCGGCAACATGGGCGAGATGTTCGGCGTGCTGCGCCAGTTTGCCGGCGAGTTCAAGGGGATCTTCAACGCCTCAGCCCGCCGGGTCGAACACCCGGAACAGGCGGCGCTGCTGACCCGCCTGGCAGAGAGCAAGGAGCTGCCCTCCAGCGATGATCTGAGCGCCTTCTGGACCACCACCCTCAGCCGCATGGTCGATGGCGGCAAGGTGAGCCAGATACCGGCGACCGTGGTGTACGGCGAGGGCAACCAGGCCGAGAAGACAGTCACCCAGATCGGTGAGTTCAATACCGTCTCCGAGGGCAAGTACCTGACCTTCGTCCCGGAAACCGGCAAGTTCGAGCAGTTGCCCCGTCAGCCCGACAAGGGGGTGCTGGAGCCCATCGCCGAGTTTGAGCAAGGTGGCGGCGGCGTCAAGCCCATCTTCGTCGACCCGTCCCGCGGCGTGATCCTCTCCCTGCTGGTTCAATCCCCCACCTTCAAGGAGCGGGTCGATCAGGGTGGTGAAGTGGGTTACGTCATCATGGTGCTCGGCGTGCTCGGTACCCTGCTGGCCCTGTTCTGCGGCGCCCGCCTCTCCCTCATCGGCGGATCCATGCGCAAGCAGCTGAAATCCAATCAGATCATCAAGGGCAACCCCATAGGCGACATGCTGGGGGCTTACCAGAACCATAGTGGCGACAACATAGAGGATCTGGAATCCAAGCTCGACGAGATCATACTGCGCAACGTGCCCAAGTTCGAGAAGGGCATCAGCATCATCAAGCTGATCGCCTCGGTCGCACCGCTGCTGGGTCTGCTCGGTACCGTGGTCGGGATGATAGCCACCTTCCAGGCCATCACATTGTTTGGTACCGGCGATCCCAAGCTGATGGCGGGCGGTATCTCCGAGGCCCTGGTCACCACCATGCAAGGTCTGGTCGTGGCGGTGCCCATGCTGTTCCTCTACACCATAGTGCAGACCCAGAGCCGCCGTCTCATCCAGATCCTGGAAGAGCAGAGCGCCGGTTTCGTCGCCCGCTATCAGGAAAATCTGCACGCCGCCAAGGCCGCAGCCTAAGGAGTCACCCATGTGGTTCTGGTTGATTGAAGAAGTCGAGTCGGTCCGCCGGTTTCTGGGATTGGGGGGCGACGTGCTGGTCGCCCTGTTCTTCCTGACCCTGCTGATGTGGGCCCTGCTGCTGGAACGCTGGTTCTACTTCATGACCGTCTATCCCAAGCAGGTGAAGCAGACCAAGGCCACCTGGCTGGCCCGCAGCGATCACCTCTCCTGGTCCGCCAGGCAGATCCGGCGCGAGCTGGTCTCCCGGGTCGCCATGGCGGTGGACAAGGGAATGCCGGTCATCAAGGTGCTGATCGCGCTCTGCCCGCTGATGGGGCTGCTGGGAACCGTGGTCGGCATGGTGCAGGTGTTTGACACCCTGGCCATCACGGGCACCGGCTCCCCCAGGGCGATGGCATCGGGCATCTCAAAAGCGACGGTACCGACCATGGCGGGCATGATTGCCGCCCTTTCCGGCCTGTTTTTTGTCAACCAGCTCGATCACAAGGCCAAGCTGGCGGTCGAGAAGCTGGAAGACAACCTGAAACACGGTTGATGCAGGATGCACTCCCCCGCCGGGCGCGAGTCTGGCGGGGGCACAGAACAAGCAAGGAGTTTTTGCCATGAGAAAACGTCACAGCGACAGCAGTGCTGATGAGGCGGCCATCGATTTGACCCCCATGCTGGACATAGTGTTCATCATGCTGATCTTCTTCATCGTCACCACCTCGTTCGTCAAGGAGTCCGGCGTGGAGATCAACCGCCCGAGCGCCAGCACGGCCGAGACGGTGAAGAAGGGGAACATCATGGTTGCGGTCCGTGAAAACGGCCAGGTCTGGGTCGACAAGCGCATCGTCGAAGTGGGCGCAGTGCGCGCCAACATAGAGCGGCTGCGAGCCGAGAACCCGGAGAGCGCCGTGGTGATCCAGGCCGATACCGAATCCCGTTCAGGTCTGGTGGTCCAGGTCATGGATCAGATCCGCATGGCCGGTGTCCAGAACATCTCCATCGCGGCGAGCAAGAGCAGCTGATGCCGGAGCGAGCACCATGAGATACCTGATATCGTTGGCTGTCTCCTGTGTGGTGGTGTTCTTCCTGTTTCTGGGAATGAACAAGCTCATCACACCGGATCACCGGGAGTTGGTGGAATCCGAAGACGTCAGCATGACCGACTTCATTCGGGTTCGCCCTCAGGAGACACTGCAAGAGAGACAACGCGAGCTGCCCAAACCGCCGCCCCCGAACCGGCCGCCTCCCCCTCCCGAGATGGAAGTGGCCAGCACGGATCGGCCGCAGATGGAGAGCTCGCCGATGGACATGCCCAAACTCGACATCCCGGTCAACATAGGCGGCGGCAACGCCCTCGGTGCCTACAGTACCGGTGGCGGTGGTGGCGGCATGGGTGGCAACAACGGCGCCATCCCGATGGCGACCTTCGAGCCCATGATGCCCCGCAAGGCGGCGCTGGCAGGACTCGCTTCCGGCAAGGTGCTGGTGGAGTTCACCGTCACCGAGCGCGGCACCGTCAGCAACGTGCGGATCGTGAAAGAAGAGCCCCGCAGCTATGACCTCGGCAAGGAGGCGCGCAAGACCATCGCCAAATGGACGTTCAAACCGGCCATGGTCGATGGCAAGGCGCAGGCCACCCGCATGCAGCAAGAAATCGAGTTTGCGGTCAACTAAGGAAGGTGGCGATGAAAAAGTTACATACCCTGATCCTCGCCCCGGTCGCCATGGCGGTGCTGCTTTGCACCGCCAGCTGGGCCGCCGAGCAGCCTGCCCTCTCTGACCGCGCCTACCGCGCGGTCAACAAGGCACAGGCACTGATCACCGAGAAGAAATACGGCGAGGCCAATGCCAAGCTGCAGGAGGCGCTGTCCGGCGCCGGCGAGCGGGTCTACGACAAGGGGGTGATACTGCAGACCCTGGGCTTCGTGGCGGCGCAGCAGGAGAAGTACGGTCAGGCGACCAAGTACTTCGCCGATGCCATCGCCACCGGCGGCCTGCCGCAACCCGTGGCCCAGCAGGTGCGCTACAACCTGGCCCAGCTCTACATGGCGGAGGGCAACTTCAAGGCCTCCATCAGCACCATGAACCAGTGGTTTGCGAGTCTGGGCAAGGACGAGAAGCCGACCCCGCACGCCTACATCACCCTGGCCAACGCCCATGTGCAGCTCAAGCAGTACCGGGAAGCCATACCGGCGGTGGACAGTGCGATCAAGCTCTCCGCCGGCAAGGCACCGGAATCCTGGTATCTGCTCAAGATGGCGGCCCACTACGAGCTGAAACAGTACAAGCCGGCCACCGAGGTGCTGACCGCTCTGGTCGACCGTTATCCGGAGAAGAAGAAGTATTGGACCCAGCTCTCGGCCATGCACATGCAGGCGGGCAACGATGGCAAGGCGCTGGCGGCGCTGGAAGCCGCCTACAACCTCGGCATGCTGACCGAGGCGGCCGAATTGCAGCGCCTGGCCAACTACCTGGCCTTCGCCGGCATTCCCCACCGCGCCGCCCGCGTGATGGAGAAGGCGATGAAGGAGGGGTCCATAGAGAGCAACGCGGCCAACTACAAGGCGCTGGCCAACTACTGGCATCAGGCCAAGGAGCTGGATCCCGCCATCGATACCCTGGCGAGATCCTACAAGCTGGCTCCGGATGCCGAGCTGCAACTGAAGATGGCGCGCATGATGATCCAGAGCAAACGCTATCAGGATCTGGTGGCCCTGGCCGCCAAGCCTGCGGCCAATGCCAATGGTGAACAGCGCGCCGATCTCAAGTTCCTGACCGGGGTCGCCTATTTTGAGCAACAGAAGCCGAAGGAGGCGCTCAGCGCCTTCACCCAGGCAGCCCAGAATGGCAACGTCAGTGGCCGCGCCTCCCCCTGGATCAACTTCCTCAAGGAGCAAGGGGGCGGCGCCGTCACTCAATAAACAAGGCCCCGGCCTAGCGCAGCAGGGTGGCGCAGTCCCCCTAGAGGCGCGAACCGCATGACGGCCCGGCCACCCGGCCTCGGCCATCGCGTCATGGCACCCGGCAGAGCAGGCGCCCTCCCCGCCCGTCGCAGATAACAAGGGGTTCGCCCCGCAGGTTGCCTTGGTGGCAATTGGCCGCTCTTCGGAGCGGTCTTTTTTATTCCCCTCTTTATATATTCCGCCATAAAAAAATCCGGAGCCTGGGCTCCGGATTGTCATGCCGCTTGCTGGTGCTGCCTTGCCACGAATGGCGTCGGCAGCCCAGACTCCATGCAGGGGTTATCAGTAACTACATACCAGCTTCCAGCTGCCATCGGTGGCCTTGGGTTCGCTGCTGGTCCACCAGTTCGCCTGCCATACCACCTTGTTGTTGGTCATGCGATCGCCGCCATTGGCGTGATCCCCTTGCGGCCAGCTCGGATAGGCCTTGTAGGCCGCCGGGTTGACGTTCTGGCTGCTGCAGGTGGCGCCGCCCGGATTCTCGCCGCCACCCGAGCTCAGTACGGCCTCCGGCAGGGTCGGGAACTCGGCCTTGAGCCCTATGGTCTGGCTGCCGCTGATGATGCGCATGCCGCTCGGCACGCCGGCGGCCGGCAGATAGTAGGTCATGGCGACTTCGACCTCGGCACCCGGTGCCAGGGTCTGCCAGCTCGGCAGCGTCATGGCGACCTTGTGGAAGTCCTTCTCGTTGGCGATGCCTTCGGAGTTGTCGTTGCCACCGCTCTCCACCACCTTGAGCCCCATGCCGCTCTGATCCGTGATGCTGTCAGAGGTGGAAGTGGGGACCAGGAACTCGATCCTGGCGCCGCCCGGGATGGTCTGGGTCGACTTGTTGACCAGCTTGAGTTTCGGGTTGATCGGGTAGTTGGAGTCCCCTTCCTTGAAGCCGGAGAGGCTCACGGCGATGTCGAGCTGGGCGGTTGGCGCCGCCAGATCGTTCTGCCTGGTGTTGTACTTGGCTGCCTTGGCGAACTTCTCGTAAGCAAGGGTAGTCAGAGTGCTGCCCATGCCGTACTCGTTCTTGGCCGGATCGAAGGCGTAGTCGCCTGCCATCTCCCAGAACATGACGCCGCCCAGACCCCGCTTGATGATGTAGTCCAGCTTGTGACCCATGGACTCCTCATCTTCGGTGGAGAGGAACACCTTCTTCTCTGCGTTCCACAGCCAGGGCGCCTGCGCCTTGTCATCGTAGTAACGCACGTACTTGCCCTGCATCACGTGGGCCGGATTGTTGGGATCCAGCCCCCAGGCCGTGCCGTAGCTCGGCAGAGTCGTGATGCCGAGGCTGGCCGCGTTCTCCAGGTTCTTGGCATGCCACATGGGCACGGCGCCACCGCCTATCTCCTTGCCGTTCTTGTCCAGATCGTGCCAGATGTTGTCGATGCCGACCGCCCCGTTGCCGCACGGAATCGTGCTGCCACCCGTGCCGGGCTGACACTCGTTCTGGCTCGGCAGGGCCGCCTTACCGCCCAGCCCGTTGCTGCCGCCGCTCACCCCTTGCCAGCCGCGGGTGTAGTAGGGCACACCCACGTTGATCTTGCCGGCCGCCAGGGCGCCACGGAAGTAGTGGGCCGACCAGGCCGCGTTCAGATAACCGATGCCGCCGAACTGGGCCTGGCTATAGACGCCCCAGTGGGAGAGCTCGGGATCGGCATTGTTGTCGAACAGGGCCGCGTTGTGACCGACGAAGTGGTTCCAGGCACCGTGGAAGTCATAGGTCATCAGGTTGACGTAGTCGAGGTACTGGGTGACCTGGAAGTTCTCCATGCCGCGCAGCAGGTAGGCCGACGCCGGCGAGGCTATGGTCAGCATGTACTTGCGACCGTCCTCGGTGCCGGCATTGTCGAGCCGCGCCCGCAGTGTCTTCATCAGCACCTCGTAGTTGGCGAACAGCTTGGCCCGGCACTGGTTGGAGAGCGGGAAGTCGTTGGGGTTGCCCGCATCCTTCATGGAGGTGGGGTACTCGTAGTCCACGTCCACCCCATCGAAGCCGTACTGGCGAATGAAGCTCACCGCCGAGTCGGCAAAGGCGCTGATGCCGGCGGTATTGACCGAGCAGTCACCCTTGGTAGTGGCGGTGTAGAAGCCACGGGTATCGGCCCAGCCTCCCACCGAGATCAGGGTCTTCACGTCCGGATACTGCTTCTTGTACTTCGACAGCAGGTTGAAGTGGCCCTGATAGGCGAATTCCGGGTCCATTTCGGCGCCCGGCACCCCGTTCCAGGTCATCTTGGTGGCGGCGTCGTCCACCTTGATCAGGTGGCTCTGCTCATCCACAGCCGCGAAGGCGTAGTTGATGTGGGTGATCTTGTCCCAGGGGATGTCGCTCACCAGGTAGGAGGGCAGACCGTTCTTGCCGGTACGCCAGGAGGTGAAGTAGCCGATGACCCGGCGGGCATGGTCATCCCCCATGCACTCGTAACCGTCCGGGCGATAGATCTGGCGGATGTCGCAGGAGAGGTTGCCACCTGTGGGCGGCAGGGCCGCCTCTTCCACCTGCACGTCGACCTGGGCCGACTCGCCGCTGAGGTTCTCCTTGTCGGTCGCTACCAGCTTGAGGCCGGCAGCGCCCTTGCTCTGGGGCGTCCAGTTCACCTGCCAGGGGGCGCTGGTGTCTTCACCCACCTTCTTGCCATCCACGTAGAGCTCGACCCTGGCCACGTCGTTGTTGGCATCGGTGACATTGCCACTGACCGCCACGCTGTGACCCAGGGTCACCTTGGCGCCGCTGGCCGGGCTGCTGATGCTCACCCTGGGCGCCTCAGGCGCCACCACGGCATTGACGCTGAAGCTGGCATCCGCCTCGCTCAGCAGCTTGCCATCCTTGTCCAGCCCACGAGATCTGAGTTGATGGGGGCCGACACCGGTAGCAACCCAGCTGGCCGACCAGGGGGATGCACTGCTCAAGGCGACCTGCTTGCCATCGACCAGATACTCCACCTTGACCAGGGCGCTGCTGTTGCCGCTCAGGGTCACAGCGAGCGCCACCGATGCGCCCTCGTTGAAAGCGCTACCAACGGCGGGCGAACTGATTGCCAGTCCGAGCGCCGGTGGTGGCACCTCGCCGCCATAGAGCTTCCAGGCATCGGCCCAGACCACTCCCACCCCGGGGGCGTAGTGATAGGGCGAGGCCCCGCACCAGCCGGAGTAGGGAAATTCTTTGCATTCGTAGAGGGAGCCTGCGTTGCTGACGACATCGCCAGCCTTGTAGGCGGTGCCGGCCTGATAGGCGGGATAAGACGCGGCTTGTGCCCAGGCGGGCATGGCAGCCAGGGCCACCAGCATGGCAAGCCTGCTGGGCCTAAAGGTCTGTTGCATATTGTTATCTTCCTTGTTTTGTCTTGGCATTGGTCACCAGGACAAAGAACAATCGCAACCTGCGTGATGGGGGGCAGACAACTGGCAATGGACCTGCCACAGACACCACCCTCACCCCGGGAAGCCCCGCTATCTGGATCGACTGATCTTGAGACCGGAGGCATTGCGTCCCGGCCTCTCGGCCGGTTTGCCCTTTACCTGGGTTCCGTGAGGAACAAGCCGAGTATAGGAATCAAGCAGCCGAGTCTCAATCTTCATTCTCGAAGAAAAATATGTGGATGCCAGCCAGATCACAGTTTCCCGCTTTGGTTGAATTAATGATTTTGTCATTAATTTCATACTGTTAGCCAAGTCAAAAAAACCGAGATTGCCCTCATTTGCATCCCCGTAATGTGCGTTGGCTCACTGGTATGACATGCCGGAAATGTGACAATGCGCGCCCTTGGCCGATGAGCCAAGGCTATGGAAACACTGGCAAAAATAAAAAAGGAACCGTTATGAAAGGAACACGTACCCTGCTGTCGCTGGCCGTGGGGCTTGCGCTCGCGTCCCCGTCCGTCCATGCCGCCGGCTTCAGCTGCCCGGCCGACAGTGCCCTCACCCCCATCCCCGTCATTCAGGGCAGTGGCGACAAGAGTCCGCTCATTCCCAGCGACAAGTTCGAGAGCCCCCAGAGCGTCATGGTCAAGGCGGTGGTCTCTGGCCTCGGCGATGCACTCAACAAGGGCAATGATCGGATTGGATTCTACCTGCAGGACGTGCAGGGCGATGGCAACCCCCAGACCTCGGACGGCATCTTCGTCTACCTCAACGACAAGAACTTCGCCAGCAAGTACCCGGACATCAAGCCGGGTGCCGAAGTCTGCCTGGAGGCCAAGGTCGAGGAGTACTACAACCACACCCAGCTCAAGCCGGTCGCTGACAGCGGCACCCCGCGTCTGCAAGTCCTCGCCCAGGGAACGGCCCCTGCCGCCGTGCCGCTGCGGGTACTGGAAAACGAGACCCTGGCCCGGGCGCTGGAGCGTCACGAAGGGATGCGGGTACGGCTCGATGCCGACAGCGCGCTCAAGATAAGCCGCAACTTCAGCTATGACTACGCCGCCCGGCGCAACAACCTGGTGCTCTCCCACCAGGCGCCGCTGATGAAGCCGACCCAGCTGCACGATGCAGACAGCAAGGCCGCCAAGGCACTGGCCAAGGCCAACGCCAACAACCGGGTGTTCCTCGAATCCGACGTCAAGGCCGCCGATGGCAAGCTGCCCTGGCTGCCGGGCTGGGAGCCGGAGCAGGGTTACCTGCGTATCGGCGACGCCCCGGTCAATCTGGATGCGCTGGTGGGTTACAGCTACAACGAATACCGGCTGATAGTGCCGCAGGATCAGGTGATCACCGCCGGCGATCTGCTGCGCACCAGCGACAACGATCGCCAGAGCGCCCCGGCCCGTGCCGATGGCACCGATCTGCGCATCGGCAGCTTCAACGTGCTCAACTACTTCACCAGCCACTCCAGCGTGGGCGGAGCACTCAACGTGCTGTGCAAGGATCAGGCCGATGCGGACAGCGCCAAGGGCTGCAACCGCGGTGCCAAGAACCTGGAGGACTTCCAGCTGCAGCGCACCAAGATAGTCAACGCCATCACCGAGATGGATGCCGACCTGCTCGGCCTGATGGAGATGGAGAACAACGGCTTCGACAGCCACTCCGCCATCAGTGATCTGGTGCAAAGCCTCAACGCCCAGCAGAAGGATGCCAGCAAGCAGTACGCCTTCGTGGCCCTGCCCAAGACGCTGCTTGGCAATGAGCGCTTCTTCGGCGGCGACGCCATCATGGTGGCCATGATCTACCGACCCGCCAAGTTGGCACCACAGGGGGACGCCGGCGTCATCACGCTGCCGGTGCAGAAATACCTGGATGCGAAAGGGGTCGAGAAACAGGCCTCCCAGCGTGACTCCCTGGTGCAGAGCTTCACCGTCGAGGGCAGCAAGGAGCCGCTGACCCTGGTGGTCAACCACCTGAAATCCAAGGGATCCGGCTGCCTGGAGAACCTGGACGGCAAGGAGCCGGCCGATCTGCAGGGCAAGTGCACCGAGTTCCGGGTCAGCGCCGCCAAGGTGCTGGGCGAGGCGGTGAACAAACTGCCGGGCCAGGTACTGCTGGTGGGCGACTTCAACTCCTACGCCCGGGAAGATGCGATCCGGGTGCTGACCGACTATGTGCCGACCGAGGGTCAGCGCAAGATAGTCTCCGCCTCCCAGACCTTCCTCGGCGCTCAGGTCTTTGAGCAGACCGGCAGCGAGGTGAGCAAGAGCTACGGCCTGGTGGACATGAACGTCAAGTTCAACAAGGAGAAGGCCATCTCCTACAGCTACGAGGCCGAGCTCGGCACCCTGGACTATGCCCTCGCCAACCCGGCGCTGGCCAGCAAGGTAGTGGCGGTCGCCGACTGGCACATCAACTCGTTCGAGAGCAACCTGTTCGAGTACGGCCGTGACTTCAGCGGCGACATGATCAAGTCCGGCAACCCGTTCAGCGCCTCCGACCATGATCCCATCATCGTCGACCTCAAGCTGAAGGAAGAGAGCAACGGCGGTGGTGGTGCCATGGGCGCCCTGCTGCTGGCCCTGCTGCCGCTGGCCTGGCGTCGTCGCCGCAGCTGATGCGGCCTTGCCATAACGCCAAAAGCCCGCTGCGATGCGGGCTTTTTTACGGGCAAGAGACGGGCTGAATGAAAAATGAGCCAAAACAAAAAGGCCACCGCGATAACGGTGGCCTTTCGGCTTCTTGTAACAAGAATTTGGTGGAGCTACGCGGGATCGAACCGCGGACCTCTTGCATGCCATGCAAGCGCTCTCCCAGCTGAGCTATAACCCCAAATTTCGTACTCGACAAATGGTTCTGGCGGCCATCTGTCGTAAATAGTGGTGGAGCTACGCGGGATCGAACCGCGGACCTCTTGCATGCCATGCAAGCGCTCTCCCAGCTGAGCTATAACCCCAAATTCTTTCTTCATTAGACAACCGGTTCTGGCGGCCGGTTGCCCTAACTCTGGTATTCAAATATCAAATAGTGGTGGAGCTACGCGGGATCGAACCGCGGACCTCTTGCATGCCATGCAAGCGCTCTCCCAGCTGAGCTATAACCCCACAAAGGTCGGCCTGGGTGATACACACCGCACTGCCCTGGGTACTTCATTTTCAATCAGGAACCTGGTGGAGCTACGCGGGATCGAACCGCGGACCTCTTGCATGCCATGCAAGCGCTCTCCCAGCTGAGCTATAACCCCTTGGATTCCAGATTGTTCGAGGAGAATTTGGTGGAGCTACGCGGGATCGAACCGCGGACCTCTTGCATGCCATGCAAGCGCTCTCCCAGCTGAGCTATAACCCCAACTCACCTCGGCGCTACCAAAGTTATCTCCGGCAACGGAGGCGCATGATAGGCATCACCCGCTTTGCTGTCAACCCAAAAATAACGCCGATTGGCGCGTTTAGTCAAAATTCAATCAGTTAGCTGTTTTTACCAGCAACCTTGCCGCTATCTCGCTGTTTTATGTCACAAATCTGGTTAGCCAACAAAAACAAAGGGCCCCCTCAGGGGAGCCCTTTTGCATGCCATCACAGGCACTTATTCAGCAGCCATACGCGCTTCGATATACGCCAGGGCACGATCGATGCGGGCGAGTACCCGCTCCTTGCCCACCAGCGCCATCACGGCGTCGATGCCGGGGGAGAGATTACCCCAGACCGGTGACGGCAATGTGCGAAGGCAAGCTTACTCGGCGGCCATGCGTGCTTCGATATACGCTAGGGCACGATCGATGCGGGCGAGAACCCGCTCCTTGCCCACCAGCGCCATCACGGCGTCGATGCCGGGGGACTGGCCCAGCCCGGTCACGGCTACGCGCAGCGGCATGCCGACCTTGCCCATGCCCTGACCCAGCTCGGCGGCGGTCGCTTCGATCAGCTCGTGCAGCGCCTCTGTGGTCCAGGTTTCCAGCGCCGCCAGCTTGGCTTTGGCCAGGGTCAGCGGCTCGGCAGCCACACCGCGCAGGTGCTTCTTGGCGGCCGCTTCATCGATGGCTTCGTACTCTTCGAACAGATAGCGGCTCTGGGCGGCCATCTCCACCAGGGTATTGCAGCGCTCGGCCAGCAGAGTGACGACCTCGGCCAGGGCCGGGCCCTTGCTGGTATCGATCTGCTGGTTCGCCATGTGCCAGGCCAGGTGCTTGGCCACATAGGCCGGATCCAGGCTGCGCATGTAGTGGTTGTTCAGCCACAACAGCTTGTCGGTGTTGAAGGCAGAGGCGGACTTGGAGATGGCATCCAGGCTGAACAGCTTGATCATCTCGTCCAGGGTGAAGATCTCCTGATCGCCGTGGGACCAGCCCAGACGCACCAGATAGTTCAGCAGGGCTTCCGGCAGGTAGCCGTCATCGCGGTACTGCATCACTGAGACGGCGCCGTGGCGCTTGGACAGCTTGGCACCGTCGTCGCCCAGGATCATGGAGACGTGGGCAAACTCCGGCACAGGCGCGTTCAGGGCCTTGTAGATGTTGATCTGGCGCGGGGTGTTGTTGATGTGGTCTTCGCCACGCACCACGTGGGTGATCTCCATGTCCCAGTCATCGACCACCACGCAGAAGTTGTAGGTGGGGGCGCCATCGGTACGGCGGATGATGAGATCGTCCAACTCTGTGTTGGCAAACTCGATGCGGCCACGGACGTGGTCATCGAATACGACGGAACCTTCGGTCGGGTTGCGGAAGCGAATGACGTGCGGCGCATCGGCCGGATGATCGTGGGCCGCATCACGGCACTTGCCGTCATAGCGGGGCTTCTCGCCGCTGGCCATCTGGCCTTCGCGCAGCGCGTCCAGGCGCTCACGGGAGCAATAGCACTTGTAGGCGCGGCCATCGGCCAGCATCTCGTCGATGATGCCGTTGTAGCGATCGAAACGCTTGGTCTGGTAGTAGGGGCCCTCATCCCAGTTCAGCTCCAGCCATTCCATGCCCTCAATGATGGCGTCGATCGCCTCCTGAGTGGAACGTTCCAGGTCGGTATCCTCAATACGCAGCACGAACTCACCGCCCTGGCTCTTTGCAAACAACCAGGAATAGAGTGCGGTACGGGCACCGCCGACATGCAAAAAGCCGGTCGGGCTGGGAGCAAAACGGGTTTTGACTTTCATCTTTAAGCCTTGTGTAGAGGGCCTTGGGCCAATTCGTTAGAAAAAACCGTCGCATTTTAGCACTCAGAATCCCGGATGGGAAAACCATGAGGCGGCGGCGCGCTAAAGTAGGGGGTTAAATTGGCCGGACGACCGCTTGGCACCTGATATTTGAGGGGGATCGCAAAACAGAAGCGCCATTTCCGATTTGCTATGGGAAGTGTTGGAGAGCTGCCTCCTCCGGCCGATATTCAAATAACTCTCACACTACTTCTCACGAAACAAGGAAGAGACGATGCAGTTCCGTTCTATCCAGAATCGCATTCTGGTGATGGCCGGGATCGCCATGACCACAGCCCTGGTCATATTGATCCTGCTCAACCAGTATTCCGGTCAACAGACCCAACAGCTGACCATCAGTTCCAGCCGTGCCGCCCTGCAGCAGGAAGCCTGGCAGAAGGTCAGTGCCAATGCGCGCGCCGAGGCCGCCACCATCACCCAGTTGCTGCAAAAGGGGCTCTCCTATACCCAGCAGATGGCCAGTGCCCTCGCCCTGCAACAGGAGGGCAAGCTGCCGCTGGATCGCCAGCAGGCCACGGATCTGCTCAAGGCACAGCTCAACCTGGAACCGCAACTGTATGGCGCCTTCGCCGGCTTCGAGCCGAACGGCTTCGACGGCCAGGACGCCGCCTTCGCCGGTCAGACGGCACTGGGCAGCGACAGTCAGGGCCGCTTCGTCCCCTACTTCTACCGTGACAAGGATCAGATAGGCACGGACCTGCTGCTCTCCATCGAGAAGAGCGATGCCGACGAGTTTGGCAATCCGGCCAACGACTACTATGCCTGCCCGAAACGGGAGGGTCGCTCCTGCCTCATCGATCCCTTCAAGGTGGACATCAACGGCCAGCAGGTGCTGGTGAGCACCATCACCACCCCCATCATGGTGGCGGGTCAGTTCAAGGGGGTCGCCGCGCTGGATCTGGCGGTGGACTCCATCAGCCGGCAGGCCCAGTCCCTCAACAGCAACATCTATGACGGCAAGGGCGAGACCCTGATCGTCAGCGCCGCCGGCGTCATCACCGGCACCAGCGGCGACGCCAGCCTGCTGGGCAGCCGGGCCGACAAGCTGCTCGGCAACCAGTGGCAGCAGTATCTGAAACCGGAAGTGCAGCGCCAGGAGCTGGACGAGTCGTTTCGTATCTCAGTGCCCATCGCTGTGCCGGGCATGAGCCGCAACTGGGCCATCATAGTCACCCTGCCCTACAAGGTGGTGCTGGCAGGCGCCGACCAGCTGGAGAGCCAGCTGAGCGACATGAACCGGGCCGCCATGACCCAGCAACTGGTGGGCGCCCTCATAGTGCTGGTGCTGGCGCTGGCCACCATGCTGGTGATAGCCCGCAGCATCACGGGCCCCATCCGCCAGATGGTCAGCCTGGTGGATGACATCGCCGATGGCGAGGGGGATCTCACCAAGCGCCTCACCACCCGCTCAGTCGACGAGCTGGGGGATCTCGCCAAAGGCATCAACCGCTTCATCGACAAGCTGCAGGTGCTGCTGGGGGATGTGCTGAAAACCGCCAGCGAGGTGAACCGCCACGCCGGCGATACCGACCGCATCGCCGGCCAGACCGACACCAACCTGCAGCATCACCAGGCGGAGATGGAGCAGATGCTGACCGCGGTGCAGGAGATGTCCTATGTCAGCCAGGAGGTGGCCACCCACGCCAACAACACAGCCGACTCGGCCAAACAGGCCCAGGGCGCGGCGGATCAGGGCAAGGTACGCTTCCAGCAGGTGATCCAGTCGATGCACAAGGTGGCGGCCGAGGCCGGCAAGGGGGCCGAAGTGGTCGAAGGGCTGGCCCACGACAGCGAGCAGATCACCAGCATACTGACGGTGATCCAGGGCATAGCCGATCAGACCAACCTGCTGGCGCTCAACGCCGCCATCGAGGCGGCCCGGGCCGGTGAGCAGGGCCGCGGCTTTGCGGTGGTGGCCGACGAGGTGCGCAAGCTGGCGGGCAACACCCAACAGGCGGTGCAGAACACCCAGGAGCTGATCGAGAAGATCCGTCACAGCTCGACCAATGCGGTCAACGCCATCCAGCAGAGCCAGCAGCTGACCCACCAGGCGGTGGGCGAGGCAGATCTGGCGGAAGAGGCGCTGGGCAGCATCTACAAGGCCATCTCCACCATCAACGACATGACCTACCAGATAGCCTCCGCCGCCGAGGAGCAGAGCTCGGTTTCCGAGACGGTGTCCGGCAATCTGTCAAAAACCAACGCACTGGCCAACGACATCGCTCAGGATGCGACCGAAACGGCCAAAGCCAGCCAGGCATTGCGTCAGGCGGCCGAGCGTTTACAGCAATTACTGGGACAATTTCGTCTCAGCTGATAATTTTCCTCTCGCGGACTCTCCCCCTCGGGGGCGAGTCCGTTTACCATAGGCAAGGAATTTGCCTGATGGCAGGCAATGTAGTGAGAGGTAAATGCCGTGCCCACCCCGGACCGTCGCCCACGTGGCCATAACAGACGAGCCCAGCAGCGTCGCCAAGACGAATCACAAGGATCCCTGCTCCATCGTATCAATGCCGCTACCCTGCCCCTGCGCCAGCGCATAGGCCAGGGGATGCGTGGCCTTGGCCAGCGCGGCCAGGAGGCCAAAGCAGGCAAATTCAAGCTGACCAGCCCGCTGCCCCGCAAACACACCATAGGCCTGCTGATCCTGGTGCCCATCTGGCTGCTGTTGCTGGCCTGGGAGCCCGCGCCTGCTGCCCCAAAAGTCGCCCCGTCCGGCTCGCTCGAGGTCCCCCTCGCCGTGCCCGCCCAGGCCCTGACGGCCGGCAATGGCAGCTCGACCGCAGCCAAGCCGGTCGAAGAGAAAGTGGACGGCACCTGGCTGCAGCACGACGTGCAGGCCGGCGAGACCCTCTACTCCATCTGGCGCAAGTTCGAGCTGCCGGGGGCCGAGCTCAGCCGGCTGATCGCCATCGAAGGGCCTGATCGCCCGCTGACCCGGCTGCAATCGGGCAAGTCGGTGTTCATCCTGATCGATGACAACCGCCGCATCCAGCGGGTCGAGATCCGCTCCTACGGTCAGGCCATCTATCGCTATGACCGACAGGGCGAAGGGTTCGCCCTCAAGGAGTGATGAAACGGGAGGCCATGGCCTCCCGTTTTTTTGACCTGACGCCATGAAATAAGCCGCTGACTTCACAATATTTTTAGCTTGCTCAAAAAATGAAAAGCGCCAAATTGACAAGGGATCGCGCTCACGTACAATCGTTTGTGCTTTAGACAGGGATTGTTCTACATGCTACTGGGACAAATTGACGTGGTCAGTCATGCTGCAACCCCTGATTTCTAGGCAAATGCTGCCCAACAAGGCTTAGTTTCATTTTGTTATAGATAGGACTTACCACATGTCTGACATTCGCACCGGCCAAGTAAAATGGTTCAATGAGACCAAGGGTTTTGGCTTTATCGAGCAATCCCAGGGACCGGACGTTTTCGTTCACTTCTCCTCCATCCAGAGCACAGGCTTCAAAACCCTGGCTGAAGGTCAAAAAGTCCAGTTCACTGTGACCCAGGGCAAAAAAGGCCCTCAGGCTGAGAACGTTACCCTGCTCTAAGCCACGCCAGTGAGCCTGTAGGAGGAGACTTGCTCCTCCTATTTTTTTGTCTGTCATTCCCCGCCCCACAGCGCCACCGGTTATCGAGTCTCGCCCGCCTTGCCTGGCCGCCTTGTTTCGCCTCTCCTTTACTGCTGCTCATCCACCACGGCTGACGCCTCGGTATCGCCAGCGCATGACTGCAGATGCTGCCCACAGGCAAGGTGGTGAGGCATGTGAGCATGATGATATGTGATCAGGCCCGAGATGCTGGACGCCGTGCAGACCAAGAGAAACACGCCAAATAGCGGATATGCGAATGCATCGCAGCGCGATACGGGGAGGGATCAAAAGGAAAGAATGCAACTACGAAGAGAAATTGGAGCGGGAAACGAGACTCGAACTCGCGACCCCAGCCTTGGCAAGGCGCGGATCATGCTCTACCAACTGGATGTGGCAATAAGTGTATTGAAATATTGGATTCGTGAACTTCGAAGAGAAATTGGAGCGGGAAACGAGACTCGAACTCGCGACCCCGACCTTGGCAAGGTCGTGCTCTACCAACTGAGCTATTCCCGCAACAGGATGTCACTTGCAAATGTGTTGGAGCGGGAAACGAGACTCGAACTCGCGACCCCGACCTTGGCAAGGTCGTGCTCTACCAACTGAGCTATTCCCGCAACAGGATGTCACATTGCAAATGTTTGGAGCGGGAAACGAGACTCGAACTCGCGACCCCGACCTTGGCAAGGTCGTGCTCTACCAACTGAGCTATTCCCGCAACATAAATGGTCGTTTTGCGCTGGTGAAGATGATTGGAGCGGGAAACGAGACTCGAACTCGCGACCCCGACCTTGGCAAGGTCGTGCTCTACCAACTGAGCTATTCCCGCATCGGGCTGGATTGAACCAGTTTCATCATCACATTTTGGAGCGGGAAACGAGACTCGAACTCGCGACCCCGACCTTGGCAAGGTCGTGCTCTACCAACTGAGCTATTCCCGCAACAGCGTTGTCATTTTGTGGTCTGTGAGGATGATTGGAGCGGGAAACGAGACTCGAACTCGCGACCCCGACCTTGGCAAGGTCGTGCTCTACCAACTGAGCTATTCCCGCATCGGGCTGGATTGAACCAGTTTCATCATCACAATTTGGAGCGGGAAACGAGACTCGAACTCGCGACCCCGACCTTGGCAAGGTCGTGCTCTACCAACTGAGCTATTCCCGCACACACCATAAAATGGCATCAAAACAAATCGTGCAGCATTTGGTTGCTTGCGCTACTGCACGGGAGCCGAATTATAAGAGCAGTCTTTCCAATTGCAAGGGCTTTTTCGTCTGGTTGCGCGCGTTCGCTCAAAAGCTGGCCGAACTGTCGATTTTAGCAACCGATCGATGGCAACTCCTTGCCTGGCACTCAGATCTTGAAGACATGGCTGCGATAGAAGCGCAGCTCGGCGATGGATTCGCGGATGTCGTCCAGCGCCTGATGGGAGCCACTCTTGCTGAACTGATCCAGCAGTTCGGGCTGCCAGCGACGTACCAGCTCCTTGATGGTGCTGACGTCGACGTTGCGGTAATGGAAGAAGGCTTCCAGCTCGCCCATGTGCTTGACCATGAAGCGGCGATCCTGGCCTATGCTGTTGCCGCACAGCGGGCTGGTACGCTCCGGCACCCACTGGCGGATGAACGCGAGCGTCTCGGCCACGGCGCGGGCGTCGTCGTACTGACTCGCCTTGACCCGGGCCACCAGCCCGCTCTTGGTATGGGTGTTGACGTTCCAGTCATCCATCTTGGCCAGCTCTTCATCGCTCTGGTGGATGGCGATGACAGGCCCTTCGGCCAGCACGTTCAGATCCTTGTCGGTGACTATGGTGGCGATCTCCAGTACCACGTTCTCTTCGGGGTCCAGACCCGTCATCTCCATGTCGATCCATACCAGGTTCTGCGCGCTGACTGTCATGATTGCTCTCTCTATTGGGAGGAATGGCGGAATTTTGCCAATTTGCATGTATCATACTGGCTTTGGATCTGTTCATAAACTGGCGAATCGAGTGGCAAAGAAAGCAAAACTCAATCTGGGTCAACAAAGGCGCGTCCAGGCCAACCGCGATCGGCGGCTGCAAAAAGATCACACTACTGTCGTGGATGACACCCTGTTTGGCCCGGCTATCGAAGGGGTGGTGATAAGCCGCTTTGGTCAGCATGCGGACGTGGAAGCCGTCGATGGCACCATACACCGCAGCAACCTGCGTCGCAGCAGCATCAGCAGCCTGGTGTGCGGCGACAAGGTGGTCTGGCGTCCCGGCCTCAATGCCGCGACCGCCGGCGTCATAGAGGCGGTGCATCCGCGCCACTCCGTGTTGACCCGGCCGGACTTCTACGACGGGGTCAAACCCATCGCCGCCAACATAGACCAGATCATCATCGTCTCGGCGGTGATGCCCGAGTTCTCCACCAACATCGTCGACCGCTATCTGGTGGCCGCCGAGGATGTGGAGATACAGCCGCTCATAGTGCTGAACAAGGTCGACATGCTCGATGCCGCGGCCCGTGCCCGCATCGATAGCCAGCTCGACCCCTATCGCAAGCTGGGCTACCAGGTGATCCTGGTCAGCTGCGAGAGCGGCGAAGGGCTGGATGAACTCAAGGCCCAGTTCGAAGGCAAGATCAGCATCTTCGTCGGCCAGTCCGGGGTGGGCAAGTCGTCGCTCACCAACGCCCTGATGCCGGGGCTGGATGTGCTCACCGGCGAGATCTCCGAAAACTCGGGACTCGGTACGCACACCACCACCACGGCGCGGCTCTATCACTTCCCGAGCGGCGGCGATCTGATCGATTCCCCCGGGATCCGCGAGTTCGCCCTCTGGCATCTGGAAGCCGATCGCATCACCTGGTGCTTCATCGAGTTTCGCGACTACCTGGGTGGTTGCCGATTCCGCGACTGCACCCACAAGGACGATCCCGGCTGTGCCCTGCGCGCGGCGGTCGACCGTGGCGACATCAGCGCCGATCGCTTCCACAACTATCACCGCATCCTGGAAACCATGCAGGAAGCCCGCCACGGTCGGCAACAGGCCCGGCTGTGACCCATTCAACTTATTATTTCGATGAAGATCATGAGCATCACTGACAACCTGAAAATTGCCGGTCAATACTGCCTGCCCAAACACGCTCTCTCCCGTCTGGTGGGCAAGCTGGCGGCTGCCGAAGCCGGCAACCTCACCACCAAGGTGATAGAGGCGTTTATCAAGCAGTACGGAGTCGACATGAGCGAGGCACTGCACGAGAGTCCGGCCCATTACAAGAGCTTCAACCAGTTCTTCACCCGTGAGCTCAAGCCGGGGATACGTCCGCTGGTAGAGGATGCCATGACTCTGGCCCTGCCGGTGGACGGCACCGTCAGCCAGCTCGGCCCCATCCATCAGGGTCGCATCATCCAGGCCAAGGGCCACGACTACAGCGCCCGTGAACTGCTGGGTGGCTATGAGGATCTGGTGGCGCCGTTCAAGGATGGCGACTTTGCCACCATCTATCTGGCGCCCAAGGATTACCACCGCATCCACATGCCGCTGGACGGCGTGCTGGAGAGCATGGTGTTCGTGCCGGGGGATCTCTTCTCCGTCAACCCGCTCACCGCCGAGAAGGTACCGAACCTGTTCGCCCGCAACGAACGGGTGGTCGCCACCTTCCGCACCCCCCATGGCCCCATGGCGCTGGTGCTGGTTGGTGCCACTATAGTCGCGAGTATCGAGACCATCTGGGCCGGCAATATAGCGCCGACCAAGCAGAAGGAAGTGGTGCGCTGGGATTACAGCGGCGATGAGGCCATCACACTGCAAAAAGGGGCCGAGATGGGCCTGTTCAAGCTAGGCAGTACAGTCGTATGCCTGTTTGGACCCGGCATGCTGGCGGGCTTCGAGCCGCATCTGGCCAATGGCATCACCACCCGCATGGGTCAACCCTTTGCCACCTTGGCGGCCAAGGCATGAGTGAGCAGCCAGGCGCCTCGCAACCAAAGAACCCGCTGCACGGGCTGACCCTGGAGGCGATCGTCACCGCCCTGGTCGAGCACTATGGCTGGGAAGAGCTGGGACAGCAGATCAACATCCGCTGCTTCACCGACGATCCCAGCATCAAGTCCAGTCTGAAGTTCTTGCGCAAGACTCCCTGGGCCCGGGAGAAGGTCGAAAGCCTCTATCTCTATGTCCAGCGCAAGCAAGCCAAATCGAAGAAGGAAGGGCCAGATGGCGTTTAAGATTACCTACACCTACAAAAAACAGACCAAAGAGCTCGGCTATGCGAACGACAAGTTCCGCAGCATCTACGACGCCATTGCCGCCGCCGAAGGGCTGGATCTCGCCAGCTTCCACGCCATGGAGGCCCAGCTGGCACAGGTCTGCCGCCGCGACAAGAAGAGCGTGAAGGATTATCAGGAGAACTACTTCAAGGAGCTGGGTTTCTCCAACATCGTCATCGAACGGGACAATCTCGAAGACAAGCAGGAGTAAGCATGCGCACTCTGACTCTGATGGCCGCCTCCCTGCTGCTGGCGGCCTGCAGTACCCCGACCCAGCATATGGTCGGCAACGATCAGGATATCCACGGCTGTCGTGCCAGCGCCGGTTATCAATGGTCAGCGCTGACCAACCAGTGCGTGCGTCTGTTCGAGCAGGCGGTGCGGCTGCAATCCCTCGAGGCGAATGAAACCGGCAGCGCCTTCGTGCTGTTCAACGCCGACCAGAGCCAGGCCGAACTGACCCTGCCAAGCGGTGAGCAGACTCGCCTGACCCGGCAAGGGGACGAAGGCAACTGGTCCTGGCAGGGCGGCGCCTATCAGCTCTTCCCCTGGAAGGGTTATCTGCTCAAATCTGGCGAGCAGGCACTGTTTCACGGCGACAGCGCTCTCTGATTGCCAGCCCATGTCATCACAACGCCCCGGTTCCTGCCGGGGCGTTTTTTTATGGCTGGCCGCACCATGCTGGCATACGGGAGTGGCAGCCAGGATAAGCGGATGGCGGCATTCCCCGCCTTGCGGCACACGGCCCCAAAAACAAATACCCCGTTGCAGGCAACGGGGTATTTGGTGCGAGCCGCCAGGCAAGCGGGCGGCTGACGGAGGCGGATCAGTTGCCCAGAGTAGAGAACAGGCTCTGTTCCAGGCTGCCGCGAGAGACGCAGACCGGGGTGATGGAGGGTGCCAGCACGCGTTCGCCGGAGGATTCGACGAAGTAGAGCTGGGTGTTGCCCTTGACGTTGACGGTCGCCACGCTGTTGTTGCCGCTCTGGGTGATGATCAGGTTGATCTGCAGATTGGGATTGCCCAGCGCCACTTTGGACCCCATGGTGCCGCAATCCAGCCACTCCAGGCCATCGGCCGAGTTCTCGACGTTGGCGGTCATCAGACCTGAGCCACGCTGGCTGTTCTCGATGTTGAGGCCGTGATCGCCAAACCACTTCTCGGCGCGGGCCCACACCAGATCCACCGGGATCTGCATCTCCTGGGTGTTGTTGGTCGCCTTGGCAACCGGCGGGGTATAGCGGTACTGCTCGCCGCCATTGTTGTCGCTGGCACAACCGGCCATCAACAGGGCCAGTGCTACTCCCACAATCTTTTTCATGCTGCTTCTCTCATCCATATAATCCGGCCATAGGCCAACCGGCGGCTATTATGGCGTCAGCGACACAGACTGTCAGCAGAGATCGACAGAAATGCATCAGCCTTAACCCAAGCTTTACAAAACCAGCCTGCTATCATAGATTTGCTCGAAATTTCCCCCGTGAGTGTCTGCGTGAATTCCTTGCTCACCCTGACTCTGCTGCAGCAGATCATCGATCAGTTACCCATGAATATCTTCTGCCGGGATACGGCCGGACGCTACCTGTTTGCCAACCGGGTCTTTACGGAGCAGGCGGGCCTGTTGCAACCGGCGGATCTCATCGGCAAGACGGACGCGGACATGCCGTGGGGCGACATCTTTCGGGAAGAAGATCAGCAGCTGCTGACGGATGGCAAGCCCCTGCTCTATCAGCAGTTGCACTGCCACAGCGGCGATGCCACCAGCTGGATGGAGATCCACAAGATCCCGCTCTATGACGAGCAGGGCAAGCCGGTCGCCCTGTTCGGCATGGTCAACGAGATTGGTCAGCGCAAGGAGCTGGAGCAGACCTTCCGTCAGCAACAGCTGCTGCAGCGCCGCCTGTTGGACGCCATCCCGGATCCCATCCGGCTGGAGGATCATCAGGGCCTGCTCATCGACTGCAATCAGGCCTTTCTCGACTTCATGGGCATGGTGGCGAGCGAGGCGCTCGGCCAGCGGGTGGCTCACCGCCTCTCCACCGAGCTGCCGATGGGGCGCGGTGAATACTGTCTGGTGGATGCCAGCGGCCAGGGCCGCTACCTGGAGGTCACCCGGGTCGATGTGCCGGACGACGAGGGCAACTCCCTCGGCATCCTGACGTTGAGCCGAGACATCACAGGGCTGCGCACCACCCAGGCCCAGCTGCAGCAGGAGCAGCACTACGACAGCCTGACCGGCCTGCTCAAACTCTCCCACTTTCTGCAGACCAGCCGCCATCTCGGCGCCCGCAAGGCCAGCCTGCTGCTGGTCGACCTGCAACACTTTCGCGAGATCAACGACCGCTTCGGCATCCGGGTGGCCGATCGTCTGCTGAGTCAGGTGGCTCGTCGCCTGCAACAGCTGGCTCCGCCCCAGTCGCTGGTGTGCCGGGTCGCCGCCGACGACTTCGCCATGCTGCTGCCCGAGCTGACCGAACCGCTGGCCGACTGGAGCCGCCGCCTGCAAGGGGAGTTGATGGTGCCCTATCAGGTCGAGGAGCACAGGATCCAGATCCCGGTGTTCCTCGGCATAGCCCACGGCAAGGCCAACGATGCGGAGCGGCTGCTGAGCCATGCCGAGGCCGCGCTGGCCCAGGGCAAGCGTCAGCAGCAGCACTGCACCCTGTTCGATCCCGAACTCGACGCCAAACTCAAGCGCCGTCAGCTGATCGCGGCCCAGTTGCCGCTGGCCATCAAGTCGGGTCAGCTCACCGCCGTCTATCAGCCCATCATCAGCACCCGCAACAATCAGCTGCACGGGGCCGAGCTGCTCTGCCGCTGGCCTCACCCCGAGCTCGGCATGATCTCGCCGGATGAGTTCATCCCGCTGGCGGAGGAGCTGGGGCTCATCGGCCAGCTTGGCCAGCGCATGCTGGAGCAGGGCTGCGCCCAGCTGGCGCGCTGGCAGGCGGCGGCGCCGGATCTGGTGCTCTCCATCAACCTGTCGCCGCTGCAATTTCGCGACCCCGAGCTCTGCCCGCAGATCTTCGCCTGCATCGAGCGCCACGGCCTGGCCCCCTGGCAACTGGAGCTGGAGATCACCGAAGGCGTGCTGATGGAGAACGCTGACGAGATCGAGAGCAACCTGGCCAACCTGATCGAGGCGGGGTTCCAGCTCGCCATCGACGACTTCGGCACGGGTTACTGCTCGCTCGCCTACCTGCCGAGGCTGCAGGTAGCCACACTCAAGCTGGACCGCAGCTTCACCCAGGGGCTGGCCACCAACCAGGCCACCACCGCCATAGTCCGCTCCGTCATAGGTCTGGGTCACGAGCTGGGGATCAGGATCACGGCCGAAGGGGTCGAAACCCCAGAGCAGCAGGCCTGGCTGGTGCAGGCCGGTTGCGATCGGCTGCAGGGCTACCTGTTCAGCCGCCCCCTGCCCCCCGACGAGTTTGCCCGCAGCTACCGGCTGCCCGGCGCCTGACCGCCAGCCAGCGAAAAGGCCACCCAGAGGGTGGCCTTTTGCTTGTCAGGCAGATAGTCAGCTGGGCTTCAAGCGCGCTTACTCCTGGAAGTAGGTGCCCCAGCCGTCGTAGTCCACGCCGTATTTCTGAAGGATAGGCAGCATTTTTTCGATGTCGGCGACTATGGTCTCGATCTCCAGCTTGCACTCGACGGTGGCGTCGAAGCAGAAGATGGGGGCGCCGTCATCCAGCTCCATCTCTTCGGCATCTGTCACTTCAAAACCGGCCTTGAACAGGTCGACGGCGGCCTTCTCCAGCTGATCGAAATCCTGGCAGGCGAAGTGGTGCTCAATCTCGTATTCCAGATCCGGGTTGCTGCCATCGGCCAGCAACTCGTTGACGATGGCGGTGGTCTCTGCGCGCCACTCTTGCATATCAAGACTCATATTAACCCCAGATGGTACTTGGTTGGTGTCAAATGCCGTCGGCCACAGGGTGCCTGTTCGGACTCGCTGCACCCCGGGCGGCATAGTTGCGGCAAAGCATACCCGCAGAGCGCATCCGGCTCAATGCGGCAAACCAAGATAGCGGGTCCGCCACGGCCACCCCAAATGGGGTGCCATCACAAAAGGTTAATAAAGTGTAATCTGCCACCGCCCACAACATGCCCCATACGGAACTTCATAAGAGAGGTCACCAGCGGCATAACGCAATCGAAAAGCACTTTAATATCAGTACTATCAACCAGCCTGAACACGGTGACAAGGCCAGGCCCGGGGTGTATCAAGGGACGCGGGCGGAGCACTGCCCGTACGGAAAGAGGAGCCAGCAGGGCTCCCTTTTTATCATGTGAAGGAGCACATAGATAATGCCTAAAAAAACAATAATGAGCCTGCTCATGGGCTCAACCCTTATGATTGGAAATCACGCCATGGCCGCCCCGGTGCATGGCCCGTTCGATGCCCCTCTGGCGGACGAGGTAAAGGTGCTGGAGATGCTCAAAAAGAGCGGCCGTATCCCGACCCTGGCCTCTCCCGAGATGGAACAGGCTGCCCTGGCCAGCTTCTACCGCGAAAAGTCACGAGCCTACAACGGCAGCAGTGGCACCCTGGCGGTGAAAGAGGGCAAGGTGCGGGAGACCATCCTCAAGAAGATCCGCTTCAACGGCACCGCCCGTCCCAGCGATCGGGTACCGACCCTGCTGCTCAAGGCCATCGAGAAGGAGCACTACCAGGGCAAGATGCGCAAGGACAAGATCCTCGCCATCCTGGTGGACTTCCCCGACTACCCGAAGAACAGCGTCAGCCCCGAACTCACCAAGATGTACTACCCGGATTACACCCAGGCGCACTACAACGACCTGCTGTTCTCCGACAAGGGCTATGCCGGCCCGAACGGCGAGAAGTTCATCTCCATGCGCCAGTTCTACGAGCAGCAATCCGGCAAGAGCTACAGCGTGCGCGGTCAGGTGGCGGGCTGGTATACCGCCAGCAAGAATGCCGCCTACTACGGTGCCAATGCCACCCCGAACACCATACGGGACCTGGTGAAGGAGGCGCTGATCCAGGTAGCCAACGACCCCGCCATCGATCTGGCCCAGTTTGACCAGGAGGATCGCTACGATCTGAACGGCAACGGCAACCGGGACGAGCCGGACGGCCTCATCGACCACCTGATGATCTTCCACTCCAGCGTCGGTGAAGAGGCTGGCGGCGGCGATCTCGGCGAGGATGCCATCTGGGCACACCGCTGGAACCTGGGTGCCCCCTTCCCCATCCCCGGCACCAGCAGCCCGCACGGCAGCTTCGGCGGCCAGTTTGCGGCCTACGACTACACCATTCAGCCCATCGATGCGGCGGCCGGGGTCTGTGCCCACGAATATGGTCACGATCTGGGGCTGCCGGACGAGTACGACACCAAGTACACCGGCAAGGGGGAGCCGGTGGCCACCTGGTCCATCATGTCCTCCGGCTCCTGGGCCGGGGTCATAGGCGGCACGGAGCCGACCGGGTTCTCCGCCTGGGCCAAGGAGTTCCTGCAGGCCTCCCTCGGCGGCAACTGGCTGCATGGCAGCAATGTGCAGCTCGCCGACCTCAGCCCCCGCGGCAATGTCTACATGCTGGATCAGGCCAACGACAAGGGTCGCAACGACGACGTGGTGCGCATCAACCTGCCCGCCAAGCAGATACCGCTCAACCCGCCCTACGCCGGCCAGTACCAGTACCACGGCGGCAAGGCCAACAACCTGGACAACCGCATGAGCCTCAAGCTGGATCTGGGCGGCAGGCAGAGCGCCAGCCTGGCGTTCAAGGCCTGGTATCAGATTGAAGAGGGATATGACTACGCCAGGGTGCTGGTCAACGGCCAACCCATCGCGGGCAACCTGACCACCAGCGACGATCCGAACGGCGTCGGCTTCGGCGTCGGCATCACGGGCAACTCCAACGGCTGGACCGATGCCGAGTTCGACCTGACCCCCTGGGCCGGCCAGCAGATCACCCTGACCCTGCAATACCAGAGCGATGGCGGCGTGGCCGAAAACGGCCTGTTCGTGGATGAGCTCCAGGTGGCTGCCGATGGTGAGGTGCTGCTGAGCGACGGGGCCGAGGGCAGTTCTGCCTTTACCCTGGCCGGCTTCGTGAAGAGCAACGGCAACGAGGCCAAGGATCACTATTATCTGGCCGAGTGGCGCAACCACGCCGGGGTCGACAAGGGGCTGGCCCACATCAATGTGGCCGATCAGCAGATGCGCTACGAGCCGGGCATGCTGCTCTGGTACGTGGACAACAGCCAGGCCAACAACTGGGTGGGAACCCATCCGGGTGAGGGCTTCCTCGGGGTGGTGGATGCGGATCAGCGCCCCCTTATGTGGAGCGATGGGGCCGTGGCCGGTACTCGCTATCAGATCCATGATGCCACCTTCAGCCTGGGCTTCCAGCAACCGCTCAACCTCAAGCACCCGAGCGGCTCCTTGCTGCGCGACTTCTGGATCACCCCGAACCGGGTGTTCAAGGATTCCCGCAGCTACCAGAGCAAGGAGATCCCGGATGCAGGTCGTCTGCTGCCCGAGTATGGCCTCAAGATCAGCGTCACAGGCCAGGCCCGTGACATGAGCACAGGCAGGATCATCGTCAGCCGTCATTGAGTCATGGCACTTGCGTTCAGGGGGACTCAGGCCCCCTTTTTCATGGCAGCAAACAGGCAAGACAGCACAACAGGGCACGAATGAGGGCAAAAACGGATGACAAGCGGGCAAATTGTTCGGTTATCGAGCGAACGGTGCAGCAATCTGCGCCCTGCGGTTGACACCCGAACGCAGAAAGGGTTTAATGCGCGCCGTTGCCCAGATAGCTCAGTCGGTAGAGCAGGGGATTGAAAATCCCCGTGTCGGCGGTTCGATTCCGTCTCTGGGCACCAATAATTCCTCCTTAGTTCAGTCGGTAGAACGGCGGACTGTTAATCCGTATGTCGCTGGTTCAAGTCCAGCAGGAGGAGCCAAATTTGAAAAGCCCGCTCATCGAGCGGGCTTTTTTCATTCCGGTCAGCTGCCGTTGCAGGCCGCCAATAGCAGCGTTGCCCCACAGGTGGCGCTAAACAGCCACAGGCCCGTTTGCAACACCCCCTCCGGATCCACCTCTTTCTCTCTTTTCCTGAATCGTATCCACTTAGGCTTCATCGAGCCCACCTCAACCTGTTGCGGCGCGTATCCCCTGCCCAGCTCGGCAGGCGAGCCATCTTTGTGTAACCACCAGCCAGCGTCAACTCCCTTCTCGACAATAAATTCATCAGCCAGACGCCCGCGTCCCGACTCATGACAATGTTAACAATTTGGAAAACCGGCGTGACCCATACCCACGCCAGGGCTATGATGAGGCCGACGATTTTCCTACCCTCAGGGAGACCCAAGATGAGCAGCCCCTTGCGTTACGTGCTGGACGGCATCCATTGCGAACCACACTTCTTCACCGTGCCCCTCGACCACCAGCAGCCGGACGACGAGGAGACGCTCACCCTGTTTGGTCGCACCCTCTGTCGCCAGGACAGACTGGACGACGAGCTGCCCTGGTTGCTGTTCCTGCAGGGAGGCCCCGGCTTTGGCGCCCCGCGCCCGACCGCCGACAGCGGCTGGCTCAAGCGGGCCCTGCAGGAATTTCGGGTATTGCTGCTCGATCAGCGCGGCACGGGTCACTCGGCCCCCATCAGTGCCGATGCGCTGGCCCAGCTCACGGCCCGGCAGCAGGCGGACTATCTCTGCCACTTTCGCGCCGACAGCATAGTGCGCGACGCGGAATGCATTCGCGAGATCTTGAGCCCGGAGCGCCCCTGGAGCCTGCTCGGCCAGAGCTTCGGCGGTTTTTGCAGCCTCACCTATCTCTCCCTGTTCCCGGACAGCCTGCACGAGGTCTACCTCACTGGCGGCGTGGCCCCCATAGGCCGCAGTGCAGATGAGGTCTACCGCGCCACCTATCAACGGGTGGCGGACAAGAACCGCGCCTTCTTCACCCGCTTCCCCCATGCCCAGGCCATCGCCAACCGGCTGGCCAATCACCTGCACCGCCACGAGGTACGCCTGCCCAACGGCCAGCGTCTGACGGTGGAGCAGTTGCAGCAGCAGGGGCTGGATCTCGGCGCCAGCGGCGCTTTCGAGGAGCTCTACTACCTGCTGGAAGACGCCTTCATCGGCGAGCGGCTCAACCCCGCCTTCCTCTATCAGGTACAAGCCATGCAGCCGTTCAACACCAATCCGGTGTTCGCCATACTGCATGAGTCCATCTACGCCGAAGGGGCCGCCAGCAACTGGGCGGCCGAGCGGGTCAGAGGCGAGTACCCGGCCCTGGCCTGGGCGCCCGGCAAAGACTTCGCCTTCACCGGCGAGATGATCTTCCCCTGGATGTTCGAGCAGTTCCGCGAGCTTATCCCCTTGAAGGAAGCCGCCCACCTGCTGGCCAAGAAGGCCGATTGGGGGCCGCTCTACGACCCGGCGCAACTGGCCCGCAACACTGTGCCTGTGGCCTGCGCCGTCTATGCCGAAGACATGTATGTGGAGTTCGACTACAGCCGCGAGACCCTCAAGGGGCTTGGCAACAGCCGCGCCTGGATCACCAACGAATACGAGCACAACGGCCTGCGGGTCGATGGCGAGCAGATCCTGGACCGACTCATCCGCTTGAACCGGGATCGCTGATCCCGACCGGGCGACGAGCCCGCAGCCATAACACCATAATATCGAGGGCGACCCATGAGTCGCCCCGCCCCCTGGAAGCAGCACAATAATAAGGACACCCATTGGATCACCCGGAAATCTCGGCCGGCTGGCTGAGCCGCCTCTTCTATCACTGGACGGGCCCGCTGCAACGCAAGGGGCTGAAAGAGCCCCAGGTCGGCCTCGACGACCTCTATCCCCTGCTGCCGGAAGACAGACGCGATGGCAGGGCCGATGCCTTCCTTCGACTCACAGCCCGCGCGCCTGTGCGTCCCTGGCCCATCACCGCCTTCATCTGGCGCCATTACAAGGGACGGATTGGCCTGCTCACCCTGTTGCAACTGCTCGGCATGCTGGCGACCCTGGCCAGCCCCTGGCTGCTCAACCACAGCATGACCCAGCTCGGCGCGGGCGCCCCCACCGAGCAGAAATTGTTGCTGGCCTTCGCCCTGTTTGCCTCGGTGCTGGCCGCCGGCATGCTGGCGGAGCACTCGCTGCAGCTGGCGCTCAAGATGCACGTCCCCATTCGCCGTCTGCTGGCCGAAGCCCTGCTCGCCAAGGTGATGAAACTCGGCGGCAAGAGCTTCGACGACAGGGCCGGTGGCCGGGTGCAGAATCTCATCAACCGGGATGTGTGGGACATTACTTGGATTCTTGCGGACCCCGCCATGCCGCTCACCATGGCACTGCAGCTGCTCGGCACCATAGCCCTGCTGGTGTGGCAGGTGGGCAGCGCCGGTCTGGTCGGCTTTGCGGTGCTCACCCTGCTGCTGCTCATCTCCACCCGTGTGGTGCGACGGATGAACCAGCAGGAGCAGCAACTCAAGCGCCAGCAGGACGAGCGCAACGGCATACTGGCGGAATACATCAAGAAGCTGCGGCTGGTGCGCCAGAACGGGCTCGGCGCCTTCTTCACCCGGGCGGCCAACAACAAGCGCCAGCAGGAGCTGGGGGTGCTGGGTCGGGTGCTCAAGCTCGACGCCATCAACGAGAGCCTGATGCTGAGCACGCCGCTGCTGGTGACGCTCGCCACCTTCACCACCTATCTGATGTCGGGACAGAGCCTGACCCTGCCCCAGGTGTTCACCACCATAGCCCTGTTCGCCGTGCTGCGGATCCCCATGATGCGGCTGCCCTATCTCATCCGCACCCTGATCAACTTCAACACCGGCTTCAACCGGCTGTGCGAGTTCCTCAACAGCCCGGAGCAGCACAGGGATCTGACCGATGCCAGCCTGCCCGTCGGCAGCCTGCGGATCCAGGACGTCACCGCCCTGCACCAGCAAAAAACTGTGCTGCAGGGGGTCAGCCTCATCATACAGCCGGGGGAGCTGGTGGGGATCACGGGCACGACCGGGGCCGGCAAGAGCTGCCTGCTGCACCTCATCGCCGGCTTTGACGACAGTTTCGAGGGGGAGATCCGCCGTCACGGCCGGGTCGCCCACCTGGGTCACAAGCCCTGGCTGATGAACGACACCATCCGCAACAACATCTTGTTCGGCCAGCCCTGGCACGGCGAGCGCTATCGCTGGGTGCTGGGGGCCTGCGCCCTCGGCGCCGACCTCAGCCTGCTCAGCCACGGCGATCAGACCCTGGTGGGGGAGCTGGGCACCCGCCTCTCCGGCGGCCAGCAGCAGCGGGTCGCCCTGGCCCGCGCCCTCTATGCCCAGGCCGATATCCTGCTGCTGGACAACCCCCTCTCGGCGCTGGACCCCATCGTCTCGGCCCAGGTGCTGGAGCAGGGGCTCGCCTTCAAGCCGGGGCCGACCCGGCTGCTGGTGAGCCACGATCCTGACGTGCTGGCCCACTGCGATCGGGTGATCCGCATCGAGCAGGGCCAGTTGGTGGAGCTCGATGCCCACCAGCTGGCGGATCTCATCCAGCATCCGCTCCCCGCCCCCATGGTAGCCCCCCAAGAGGCGGAACAGTTCAACGAAGAGAAGGTGGTGGAAGGCAAGGTGGACTGGGGCCTGTTCGGCTTCATGTGGCAGCGCTTGGCCGCCCCCGGCGCCATCCTGATCGCCCTGCTGCTTACCCTGGGTCAGGAGGGGCTGCGCATCGCCTCGGATCTCTGGCTCGGTGGCAAGGCCGGCCTCACCGAGGTGAGCGAGCTGCTCGGCATCTATATGCTGCTGGGGGCCGGCTCCCTCACCTGCATCATGGTGGTGCGGATCATCAACTACAAGCTGGGGCTCAAGCTGGCCTGGACCCTGTTCGACGGCATGCTGAGCCGCATCAGCCGCGCCCCCATGGCCTTCTTCGACAAGGTGCCCCAGGGGCGCATCCTCAACCGCTTCGATCGGGATCTCGGGGAGGCGCAGGAGATACTGCTGTCCATGCTGATGGGGCTGTTCGGCATGCTCATCTCCGTGCTGCTGCAGGTGGTGGTGATCGGCGTCAACATGCCGCTGCTGCTGCTCATCGCCCCCCTGGTGGGCTGGGCGCTCTACGTGCTGCAGCGACGCTACCGGGCGGTGCAGCTCAAGCTGCGGCGGCAGGCATCCGTGCTGCGCTCGCCGCTCTACATCAGCATCAGCGAGACCATCCGCGGCGCCCCCGCCCTGCGTCTGGCCGGAGCCGAGCGCTTCGCGCTGAATCAGGTGCTGCTGCACTATGACAACAACCTGCGCAGCTGGTACACCACCACCTCCATCAACCGCTGGCTCGGCATGCACCAGACCCTGCTCTCCGCCGCCCTGGTGGGCGCGGTGGCGCTGATGGTGGCCTTTGGCAACAGCTCGCTGCTGGGGGCCGTGGCCATCACCTACGCCTTTACCGCCTCGGCCATGCTCAACTCCCTCATTCGCACCTTCGCCGAGGTGGAGCAGGTGATGAATGCGGTGGAGCGGGTGCGCGAGTACAGCGAAATCGAGAGCGAACGCCAGCATGGGGAAGCGCTGGCGACGCCCCATCCCAGGGTACGCTTCGACAACCTGGGACTGCGCTATCCACAAGCCAGCCAATGGGCCCTGCACAAGGTGAACTTCGAACTGGCCCCCGGCGAGAAGGTCGGCGTGTGCGGGCGCACCGGCGCGGGCAAGAGCTCGCTGCTCGGGGTGCTGCAGGCCATGTACCCGGCCTCCCAGGGAGAGATCCATTACGGCGATCAGCCGCTGTCCCGGCTTGCACCGGAGGCGGTGCGCGATCTCTACGACACAGTCTCCCAGACGCCTCTCACCTTCTTCGGCACCCTGCGCGCCAACCTGGCGCCGCTGACCGAGCAGGATGACGAGGCGCTGGAGCAGGCGCTGGCCCGGGTCGGTCTGGCCGAGCGCTGCGCCGGCCGGCTGGACGAGGACCTCGACAAGCTGCAGCTCTCGGCCGGCGAGACCCAGCTGCTGGTGATCGCCCGCATCCTGCTGTCACGCCGTCCGCTCATAGTACTGGACGAGGCGACGTCGGATCTCGATCACGGCGGCATGCGCAAGATGGCGGAGCTGCTCTATCGCTACCGGCCCGAGGCCAGCTATCTGGTGATAGCCCACCATCTGGAGCCGCTGCTGTCGGTGGACAAGGTGGTGGTGATGGAGGCGGGAACCGTGGTGGAACAGGGCTCGCCGGTCAGCCTGCTGGCCAACTCCCACTCCCGCTTCCATCAGCTGTTCGTGGGCCAGGTCAATCGGCAGGTGGCCCAGATAAGCTGAGGCCGAAAATAACAAGGGCTGCTCGCGGGCAGCCCTTGTTCTTTGGTGGAGCCTCAACGCTCCATGATCTGGGTGACGTCGTCCTTCTTGATCATCACCTCCCGCCCTTCGGTATCGTAATAGCGGTACATGCCGGTGCTCTCATCCAGCTTGGGCTTGCTGTCGGTGGTGATCATCTTCCCGTCCTTGGTACTCATGATGTATTGAGAGCTACACGCCACGAGTCCCAGTGCACACACCAGGATCATCATCAGTTGCTTCATCGCCTGTCTCGTCTCCCTCTTCACCCTCACCACGAGGATGGTGACTGAAGCCTAGCTCAACCCCATTGCCCCGGAAAAACAGATTGCCGGAACGGGATCCATGTCAAAAATCAGCTACTTACGACCACCCGGCTTGCCACTGCCCCCGGTGCCCGGGCCGCAGCCGAGCGCCAGCCGATCCGCCGCGGCCCTGGCCTGTACCAGGCCATAGCCATAGCTGTTGTCGCGCCCAGGCGCCCCCAGATCCTGAGCACTGCTGCGCAGGGTCTGGCGCAGCTGATCGTTGCTGCACTCCAGCCGCTGTGACCAGGCCAAAGCGGCGACCCCGACCACGTGCGGCGTCGCCATCGAGGTGCCGCTGTAGTTGGCATAGCCGGTCGGCACGGTGGAGAGCACGGCGACGCCGGGGGCTGCCAGCTCCACCTGATCGTTGCGTTGAGAGAAGTACGCCAGCTGCTTGTTGGCATCGATGGCGGCCACGCTCACCACGCTGCCATAGGAGGCCGGGTAGGATTTGCTGGTATTGCCCGCGTTGCCTGCCGCCGCCACGCTCAGCACGTTCTGGCCATAGGCCTGATTGAAGGCCTGCTCCTCCGTCTTGCTGGGCACATTGCCCCCCAGACTCATGTTGATGACCATGCGGGTAAAGCCGCGACTGGTCATCCCCTGCTTGCAGGCGTTGAGGGCCCCCACCAGGTTCGAGGTATAGGCCCAGCCGTTGGCGCCGAACACCTTGATGATGTGCAGCGGCACGCTCTGGTTTGGCAGTACCCCGACCACGCCTATGTCGTTGCCCCCCACGGCGGCTATGGTGCCCGCCACATGGGTGCCGTGCCCGTTCTCGTCGCTGCTCCAGCTGCCGGTGCCTGCGTTGTCACTGCCCTGCACCTGAGCCCCGTGGGGCAGATCCGGGTGGGCGCCGCTGTAGCCTGAATCTATGATGCACACCAGCACCTCTCCCGCCGCCGCGTCACTGAGCAGTGGAGCCTGCACCATGGGAATGCCGTAGGGCAGGGTCTCGGCGCTGGTGTAGCGTTTGGCATCCGGCTCGACCCACAACACCTTGGGGTTGCGGGCCAGGGCCGCGGCCGCCACCTGGGGCAACCAGAGCGCCAGCGCATGCTGCTCAGGCAGCTGCAATGCCAGCTCGCCGCCCATTCCCTTGCTCTGGGCCAGCACAGCCGCCTCGGCACCCGCTGCCATCTGCACCAGATAGCGGGCCCGCTCGGCGGCCATGGCGCCCTGCCCCAGCACGCCTGCCACCAGCAGGCCTATCCATATCCGTCTCATAGGTCACTCCTTGCATCGACCTGATTGTCACTCGCAAAGTGTAGTGCCCGGCTGGCGCAGGCCCGAGCGGATACAAAAAGGCCGGACATCTGTCCGGCCTCGTTATCACTATTGGCTCATTGCTTGGCGGGTTGACGCTCGCCGGTCACGATGGGGTTCTTGGGATCCGAGCTCCACTCATACCAGCCGCCGTCGTAGACGCTGATCCGCTTCCAGTCCATCAGCCAGGCGTAGAAGAAGGCCTCGGAGGCGCGCCAGCCGGTACCGCAGTAGAAAGCGGCCTGCTGGGCAGGCTCGATATTCCACTCGTCCCACATGGTGAGGATCTCCCCGGCCGGCTTCATGGTGCCATCCGGGTTGTGGAAATCGCTCATGCTGTTGGCATCCACACCGCCGCGACCCCACTTGGCCCCCGGGATGTCGCCCTTCGGCTTGATGTAGCTGTAGCCGGAGGTGTTGCCGACGAACTCGTCCCAGGTACGCACGCTGACCAGGGCGCCATCGGGCTGCTTGAGCAGCGCCTTGGCCTGGCTCAGGGTGGTGTAGTACTCGGGATGGGCCGGAATGGCGACCCCAAACTCCTTCACCGGCTCATATTTGTTGGGCAGGCCGGTCTCGGTGCGCAGATGCTGCACGAACCAGGCATCCAGACCACCGTCCAGCAGACGCACGTCCTGCACGCCGGCATACATCATCAGATGCGCCGCGCGGGCTGCCGCCATGGTGTTGCGACCATAGAGGATGACGGTGGTGTCGTGACGGATGCCGTTCTCCAGCAGCAGCGTCTTGAGCGCCTCGTCAGAAACCTTGTTCCACAGCGGCTCCTCTTCCAGACGGTTGGTATCTATGTAGCCGGCCCCCGGGATGTGGCTCAGCAGGTAGGCCTTGGGTGAACCCCAATCCACCTCGAACAGCTTCCAGTCCCCTTTCGGCGCCGCCGCGACCGGCTTGCCTTCCTGCAGATCTGCCAGCCAGCGCGGATAGACCAGCTGCTGCCATCGCACCAGATGCTCGCGCGGTGCGGCTTGCCAGCCTTGCAGCTCGAACAGCTGCTTGATGCCCTGCTTGCGCAGCATGCGGGCCACTTCGGCCACTTCCCGCGGCGCGCCATAGAGGGCGACCGGACGATCGGCTTTCAGGCCCTTGATCTCGAGCGCCTTGGGCCACTCGTCATCGCTGTATTTCCAGTCGGCGGAGAGGTTCTCGGCGCCAGCCACATGGCCGCCCTGTTTCTCGCCTTCCATCGGCCAGCCCTGATAGAAGTGGCTGGCACGGGTGTCCAGCATGACCGCCTGCTTGCTCTTGGCGTCGGCCAGCGAGAGCGGCGGCAATTCGGCGGCAAAGGCGGGCAGTGCGCACCAGAGCAGTAAGGTCGCCAGCGCGGCCTGCAGGAAGCGAAGATGTCGTTTCATGGTGATGTCTCGATTCATAGTGAACAGGGTTAAAAAATGGAGCGGCCCAGCCGCTCGGCCAGCAGCTCCAGCGCCGCCGTTCCCGCCAGCGAGTTGCCCGCCTTGTTGAGCTCGGGCGACCAGACACAGATGCAGAGCTCACCGGGGATGAGCGCCATGATACCCCCTCCGACCCCGGATTTGCCCGGCATACCGACCCGATAGGCAAAATCACCGGCCTCGTCATAGAGGCCGCAGGTGGCGAGCAGCGCATTGACCTGCTTGGTGGTGCGAGCCGGCAACAGCGGCGTGCTCTCGCCAAGCGGCAGCCCGCGATTGGCCAGATAGAGGAAAGTACGCGCCAGATCGACGCAGCTCATGCGAATGGCACAGGCATTGAAGTAGCTCTGCAACACCTTGTCCACTTCATTCTCGAAGTTGCCATAGGCCTTCATCAGATAGGCGATGGCCGCATTGCGGGCAGAGTGCTGGTATTCGGAGCGCGCCACCACCTGATCCGCCATGATGGCCGGATTGCCACAGAGGCGACGCACCAGCTCCAGGGTGCGTTGGCGCGGGGCCGTGAGCCGGGTCTCCAGCAGATCGCTCACCACCAGGGCACCGGCATTGATGAAGGGATTGCGGGGAATGCCGTGCTCGAACTCCAGCTGCACCAGGGAGTTGAACGGCTGGCCGGAGGGCTCCTTGCCGACCCGGGCCCAGATCTCCTCTTCCTGATAGAGGGTGAGGGCCAGGGTCAGGCTCAGGGCCTTGGAGATACTCTGGATGGAGAAGGGCTCGAAGGCGTCACCTGCGGTGAACAGCTCCCCCTCCACGGTACAGACGGCAATGCCGAGCCGGTCGGCCGGCACCCGGGCCAGGGCGGGAATGTAGTCGGCCACCTTGCCCTGTCCGAGCAGCGGGCGCACCTCTGCCAGAATGCTGGCCAGTAATTCGGATGACAACACCATAAAGGATTCCATGACTAAAACGGGTGTGGAGATCCCATCCCCACCGACAAAAATCCCGCCAGCGGCGGGACTTGTCTATCTACCCACAACAAGGCGCCTGCAACAGGCGACCGAGTCTCAGGCCGGTTCACCGTACCAGAGGTCGAACAGCTCGGTGACCACCACGGCTTCCATCCCCTTGCTTTCCAGCCAGGATTTGACGACGGCGCGGTCTTCTTCGGTACATTTGCCCAGTTGCTGAGTGCAGATCATCCCTTCCCAGGCCAAGTGGCCTGAACCGGCGAAAGCCAGTCTACGGGGTTCAACAACCTCATCGATCATCGCATCGACTACTGTATCGATGGTCGCTTCGGCAGTGCCGACCGGGAAGTTGAAACTGATGTCGAATCCCATTTCCTGGAATTCGTCGACTCGCAGTTTCTTACGCAGACGGCGGCTACGATTGGCCATGATAGCTCCTTAGGTTAGTTGACTCGTTAAATTAGTTAACGCGTTTGAAAATCAGATCCCAAACCCCGTGGCCCAGACGATGGCCCCGTTGTTCGAATTTGGTCAGCGGACGCCAGTCGGGACGAGCCACCCAGTTGCCGGTGGCGGAGGTGTTCTCGTAACCCTCGGCGATGCTCATCACTTCCAGCATGTGTTCGGCATAGTTTTCCCAGTCGGTGGCCATGTGGAACACGCCACCTATGGCCAGCTTCTGGCGGATATCCTGGGCAAAGGCCGGCTGCACTATGCGGCGCTTGTGGTGACGGCTCTTGTGCCAGGGATCCGGGAAGAACAGCTGCAGGCAGGCAAGCGAGCCGTTCGGGATCATGTGCTCCAGCACTTCCACCGCGTCGTGGCAGATGACCTTGAGATTGGTGACGCCAGCTTCCTGGGCTGTGCCGAGGCAGGCACCCACGCCCGGCGAGTGTACCTCGATGCCGATGAAGTTTTTCTCGGGGGCATTCTTGGCCATCTCCACCAGGGAGGCGCCCATGCCGAAGCCTATTTCCAGCACCACAGGGGCCTCACGGCCAAACAGGGCGACCAGATCGAGGGGCGCTGGCGCGAAATCGATACCCATGACCGGCCAGAGCTCTTCCAGAGCCTTCTCCTGCCCTTTGGTCAGGCGGCCTTCGCGACGGACAAAGCTGCGGATCTTGCGCATGAACTTGCCGTCTTCGTTAAATACATCTTGGGTCACAGGCATAATCAAATTGCTCGTTATTGCATCGGTCTGGGTCACAGACGACAGGAATGAATTGTTCGTTATTTCATCACCCAGAGTCACTGACGACATGAATGAATTGCTCGTTGCTTCATCACCCTGAGTCACGGATCTCGTGGATGAATGGCGCGTTATTTCATCAATGCGCGAAACTGGGTAGCGAATTATCCCAAGATAGGCCCAAGGCGCAAGTGTTTCGCGAAACAAATCCCCCGTCCCTGACCAATTCCGCCACAAGGATTGACAAATGCCACCCCGTTCACAGAATCTGCCGGGCGCCGGGCGCATGCTGGCCTGCGCAAATAAAACCATACACAACAAAGGATTGCAGTATGAAACACACAGCATTGGCGTTTGCCATCACAGCCCTGCTGGCAGGGTGCAACACCTCCACCAATGATTCGCAGGCCCCCACCGCCGCCGAGCAGGCCTATGAGTATCTGGTGCAGTTGAGCTCGACCGCCGAAGGGATCGGGGCCAGACCCACTGGCTCAGAGGCCGAGACCCGCGCCGCCGCCTGGATCCAGGATCACCTGGCGGGCTGGGGCTACGAGGTGCAAAACCAGCCGTTCACCTACACCAAGAGCGGGGCCAGCAAGACCTCCCAGAACCTCATCGCCGAGCTCAAGGGCCAGAGCGACAAGGTGATCCTGATCGGCGCCCACTACGACAGCACGGGCGACAAGAAGGGTTCTGAAGGGGCAACCGACAACGGTGCCGGCGTCGCTGCCCTGCTGGCAGTGGCCGAGGCGCTCAAGGGGCAGACCCTGCCCTACACGGTGCGCTTCGCCTTCTTCGGCGCGGAGGAGAACGGCCTCAACGGCTCCAAGGCCTATGCCGCCAGCCTGGACAGCACCGCCATTGCCCGCCTGCTGGCCATGGTGAACTACGACACCATAGCCGGGGGCGACATCGTCTACGTCCACTCGGCCCACTCCGACGTGGCCGAGTACAACTGCGCCGATCCGAGCCGCTACAGCTTCGACCCCAAGGTGCGGGATCGCCTGCTGGCCGTCTCCAAGCTGACCGCCACCCCGTTTGCCATCCACCCCAGCTACGCCGGCTATCCGGAAGGGGAGACAGGCAGCTGGTCGGATCATGCGCCCTTTGCCTGCCTGGGGGTGCCCATCGCCTACGTGGAGGCCACCAACTTCACCATCAACGGGGCGGATGGCTATGACGGCTACTCCCAGACCACCAATCCGGCGCTGTGGGACTGCTACGACGACGCCACCAAGAGCGCCTGCGACCGGGACAGCGAGACCCAGTGGGGCAAGATCTGGCATACCCAGTACGACCGCCTCGACAAGATGGCCGAACTGTTCCCGGGCCGGGTGGAGCAACAGCTCAGCGCCAACACGGATCTGATGATCCGCTTCCTCAAGGAGCCGGGCCTGTAACGCCGGCGACTCGTCAATGGCGCGCGCTGGCCCGGGACCAATTCAGGGCTTTTTGCGCTCCACGGCCGCCCCCGGCCGATAAAATTCGGGCAGGTGCCAAACCTGCCCTTTTTTATCGATTTTTGTTACAGCCATTGCCTCATTTTTTAAATCTGATACAAACGGATAACCTGGCGGTCGAATGGAGCGACCGCTCACCATGCCAGAGAGAGTCCTATGCAGCCGTTTTTTGCCCAGCGCTTCGAGAAGGTAGAGCCTTCCTTTATCCGCGAGATCCTCAAGGTCGCCGCCAATCCGGAGATCATCTCCTTTGCCGGTGGTCTGCCCAATCCGCACCTGTTCCCGGTCAAGGCCATCGACCAGGCCTGCCAGGACGTGCTGCGCGAACAAGGGGCCGCCGCCCTGCAGTATGCCGCCACCGAGGGCTTCGCCCCCCTGCGCCAGTACATAGCCGACCGCTATCTGGCCCGCCACGGCATGCGCGTCAACCCGGACAACATCCTCATTACCAGCGGCTCCCAGCAGGCGCTGGATCTGCTGGGCAAGGTGCTGATCGACGAGGGTCAGGATCTCATCATCGAAGAGCCGGGTTACCTCGGCGCCATCCAGGCCTTCTCCGTCTATCAGCCCGCCTTCAAGCCTATCACCCTCGGTGAAGAGGGACTGGATCTGGCGGCGCTGGATGCGCTGCTGGCCAGCGGCTCCAACGCCAAGCTGCTGTACGGCGTGCCCAACTTCCAGAACCCGAGCGGCGTCTCCTACAGCCGTGCCAACCGCGAGGCGCTGGCCGAGCGACTGGTCAGCCACGAGCTGCTGATGGTGGAAGACGATCCCTATGGCGAGCTGCGCTTCGAGGGCGAACACCTGCCCCCCATCGCCAAGCTGGCGCCGAACAATACAGTACTGCTCGGCTCCTTCTCCAAGACGGTGGTGCCCGCCTTCCGCCTCGGCTGGATGCTGGTGCCGGACTGGCTGCGCAAGAAGGTCACCATCGCCAAGCAGGCCACCGACCTGCACAGCAACGCCTTCAGCCAGCAGGTGCTGCACCGCTTCCTGATCGACAACTCGCTGGATGCCCATCTGGAGAAGATCAAGGAGGTCTATGGCCGCCAGCGTGCCGCCATGGAGGCCGCCCTGGCCCGTCACTGCCCGCCCGGCGTGAGCTACACCCGGCCGGAAGGGGGCATGTTCCTCTGGCTGACCCTGCCTTCGAGCGTCAGCGCCATGGCGCTGTTTGACGAGGCGATCAAGGAGAAGGTGGCCTTCGTGCCCGGCGCCCCCTTCTATGTGCGCCCCGAGATCCAGAACACCCTGCGGCTGAGCTTCTCCTGCGTGGACGAGGCCACCATAGAGGAGGGGGTCAAGCGCCTGACCCGCGCCCTCGCCCGCATGCTCTGACGAGCCACGGCATGAAAAAAACCAGCGACCTCGGTCGCTGGTTTTTTTATGTCCCGCCCTCTGCGGAGCCGGACCGCTCAGGCGCTCAGCGCGCTGGCGAACGCCTTCATCGGCATGGGGCGGCCATAGAGATAGCCCTGCAGGAAGGTCACCTGACGCGCTCTCAGGTAAGCGGCCTGCACCTCGTTCTCCACCCCTTCGGCAACCAGCAGCAGACCGAGCCGGGTCGCCAGATCGATGACGTTCTCGACGATGTGGCTGGAGAGCGCATCCGAGCCTATCATGCCGACGAAGCTCTGATCGATCTTGAGAAAGTCGACCTGGAACTGCTGCAGATAGGTGAGGCTGGAGTGGCCGGTACCAAAGTCATCGATGGCGATGAAGACCCCCAGCTGGTGCAGCTCGGCGAAGAGCCGATCCGTCACCTCGTCCGCCACTATCAGCTCCCGCTCGGTCAGCTCCAGCACCAACTTGATGGGGTTCTCCCTGAAGGCGTTGATGAAGTCACGGCAATCCGCCACCAGGCTCAGATCCTTGCAGTGGCTGGCACTGATGTTGAAGCCAAAGTGGAATCCCCTGGGCAGGGTATGCACAGCGCCGGCAAACTGATCGCGCACCTGCTCCATCAGCAGCCGGGTCATGGGCACTATCAGGCCGCTGTCTTCCGCCAGCGGAATGAAGCGATCCGGCGAGATCAGTCCCTGACGGGGATGCTGCCAGCGCATCAGCACCTCGCAGCCGCACCAGTGGGCGTCGTCGCCGGTCACCACGGGTTGCAGATAGGGGATGAACTCCCGCTGATCCAGCGCCCGCCGCAGCTCTTGCGAGGGGGACGTCGAGCGGCCGGTCAGCCAGAACACGCCAAACCCCACCAGTATGCCCAGCAGGGGATAGATGATGATGCTGGCCTTGGAGTAGTGCCAGATGTGGCTGCCGTACTCATCGTGGGACAGGTCAGTAACCACCCGGTATTGATACTTCTCCGACACCTGTTCCAGATAGCCGCGTGTTTTGGGCGGGATCTCCTCGCTGACCATGCCGCTGGCCAGCATGGCCTGCGACCCTACCACCAGCGCCAGCGGCGAATTGCGGCTCAGCATGTCGAGAATGTTGTGCAGATAGTAGCCATCCACCCCGACCAGCACGCTGTAATCCCCCACCGCCTGCCGATAGACAACCAGCGGCCGATCCGGCGTCACCGGGTTGCCCCGCATCAGGTCGAGCTGACCACCGGCATAGTCGGCCAGCGCAAAGGGGCCGCTATAGGCGCCATAGAGGGAGGAGCAATAGATGGTCTCTCCCCTGGCCAGGTTGACGGTGCGCACATCCGGCACTGTCGCCACCTGATCCCGCAGCCCCTGTACCACCTCGGCGCAAGGTCGCCCCACACCGCCCTGCACCATGGACGCAGCTCGATGGGCATTGTCCAGGGTACGGTCAAACATGCGTCTGGCATGCAGCAACCTATCCTCGGCATCCTGCTTCATGCCAGAGAAGGTCTGCCATGAGATGATCAGCACCCCCAGCAACACGGGGAGCAGACTCGCCAGCAGGGAGGCCCCCAGCCGGGTGTAGAACTGGCGTAACCTTAAACGACGAAATGGCATGGTCATCCTCACGGCAACGGCGAAAAAGCGGGCAAGTCTACTACTCTCCGCCCCCCTGACAAGTCATTCTGATACAAACAACAGCAAGAAAGTTTGGCCTGATTGGCACCGAACCTCGTCGAAACTGGGCTTGCAGCCACATCTTCAACGGCTCTGGAGCCTGACAGCCTTGCCTCCCCTGGCAGGGTCCAAGCCTGGCTCCCCTCTGCGCAGTGAAGATTATAATCTTTGCAAAAACAGTTGCTTGTTCATCTTGCGCCAGCCCACTAGAGTAGAGCCAACAGCGTCAGGGAGTCTGGACATGAAAATACTGATCACGGGAGGAACCGGTTTTATCGGCCGCCGTCTGGTGGCCCATCTCAAGGTCAACCACGAGGTGGTGGTACTGACCCGTCAGGGCAGCCGCGCCTATGAACTGCTCGGCCACGACGTCAAACTGCTCGACAACCTGGATCGGCTCGACGACCTCAACGACGTGGATGCCGTCATCAACCTGGCGGGCGAGCCCATCGCCACCGGGCGCTGGAGCGAGCAACGCAAGCAGCTGCTGTGTGACAGCCGCTGGCTGCTGACCGAGCAGCTGGTCGATCTCATCAAGCTCTCCAGCACGCCGCCCAGGGTGCTGATCAATGCCTCCGCCATCGGCTGGTATGGCAGGCAGGGGGATGTGGCGCTGGACGAGCAGTGCCGGACGCCCCACGACGAGTTCACCCACCAACTCTGCCAGCAGTGGGAAACCCTGGCCCGCGAGGCCCGCAGCAACCGCACCCGGGTCTGCATAGTGCGCATCGGGCTGGTGCTCGGCACAGATGGCGGCGCCCTGCCCAGGATGCTGACCCCCTATCGCCTCGGTCTCGGCGGCCCCATGGGCTCGGGCCAGCAGATCATGAGCTGGATCCACATTCAGGATCTGGTGCGCGCCATGCTGTTCCTGCTGGAGCATGAGGAGTGCGACGGCATCTTCAACGGCACGGCGCCACAGCCGGTCAGCAATCGCGAGTTCAGCCAGAGCCTGGCCAGCGCCCTGCATCGACCACACCTCTTCTTGGTGCCGGCCCCCCTGCTGCAACTGCTGATGGGCGAGGCGGCCGACCTGCTGCTCACCGGCCAGAAGGTGCTGCCCGCCCGTCTGCAAGAGGCCGGCTTTCACTTCACCTACCCGGAGCTGCCCCAGGCCCTCACCAATCTGTTGAGCACGCCCCGCTGACTGGATCCTGCAAATCAGGCAACCGGATAGCAATCAGCCCGGCCATTGGCCGGGCTGATCCGTTATTGCGCCTGGTGGCATCCGCGCAGGATGTGGCGATTACAGCAGGCCCTGACCCAGACCACGAAGCCGATCGCTCAAGGTGCCCGCCAGCAACTGGCGTTGCATGCCCTGCCCCGCCAGCGTCACCAGCAGGGCGCCCAGCAAGGGCAGGCCGGCCCAGATGGCCCAGTGGAACTGCCACTGCCCCTCGAACCACCACCATTGCAGGCCGAAAGAGCAGAGCTCGACCACAATGGCGGCGCACAGCCCCGCCAGCAGACCGCTGGCGACCAGCTCCCAGCGCAGCATCTTCTTGAGCAGCTCGCTGCTGGCCCCCAGGGTGCGCATCAGCAACAGCTCGCGACGGCGGTGGGCCATGCTGGCCTGGGTCTGGGTCAGCAGCACCAGCAGCGCCGCCACAGTCACCAGCCCCAGCATCAGCCCCAGCGCCCGGCTCACCTGCTCAGATACGGCCGTCAGCCGCACTATCAGATCGTCCACATCGATGAGGCTCACCGTGGGGTGTCTGCGGATCAGCTCCACCTCCGCCACCCGCCCCTGCTCCGGCAGCCGATAGCTGCCGAGCCAGGTCTGGGAGAAGGGGGCCAGCACGTCCGGCGAGAAGATCATGTAGAAGTTGGGCCGCATGTTGTCCCACTTGATGGCCCGCAGGCTGGTCACCTGCGCCTTGAAGCTGCGCCCCTCTATGGTGAAGCCCAAGGTGTCGCCGAGCGCTATGTCGAGCCGCTTGGCCAGATCCTTGTCCACCGACACCTGGCCGGGGCCATCCAGCCAGCGCCCCGCGGTCAGGGTATTGTCCGGCGGCAGGCCGGTGGTGGTGGTGAAGTTGAGCTCGCGGTTCACCCCTTCACGGCCATCCTCATCGCTGTCTCGCACCGCCTCGCTGGCGATGCTGACCAGCCGGCCCCGCACCATGGGATAGAAATCCGAGGTCAGGGCACCGGCACTGTGCAGATCGGCCAGGATCCCCTCCCGCTCATGGTCGGCTATGTTGACCAGGAAGCGGTTGGGGGCATCCGCCGGCAGGCGGGCGGAGAAGTCATCGAGCAGATCGACCCGCACCGCCCACAGCAGACCGAACAGCATGAGCGCCAGCGCAAAGCCCGCCAGCTGGAACAGGCCGCTGCCGCGCTCGCGGGAGAGGTGACTGATGGCCAGACGCAGCGCATGGGGGCCCTTGACCCGGCGACCAAACCGCAGCAGCAGGGAGGCGATCAGCGCCAGCAGGCCCATCAGCAGGCCCATGCCGCCGATCAGCCCCAACGCCAGGGTCACATCGGCGGTAAAGCCCCACACCAGACCAAACAGGCCGAGCAGGGCGACCGGCAGCGCCAGCCAGGGCGGGATCCCCGCCTCCAGCTCGCGGCGCAGCACCCGCAGCGGCGGCACCTTGAGCAGCCGCAGGAAGGGCACGAAGGCCAGCAGCAGGGTGATGAAGAAGGCGACCGCCAGACCGAGGGCAAAGGGCCGCCACGACGGCGGTGGCAGATCCGCCGGCAGCAGGTTGCCCAACAGATACAGGGTCAGCCACTGCATGGCGCTGCCCGCCACCAGACCGATGAGCGCCCCCGCCAACGTCAGGGAGAACAGCAGGGTGCCCATCAGTTGCCAGAGCGTGCGACGGGAGGCCCCCAGCGTCTTGAGCAGGGCCACCATGTTGGTCTGGCGCTCGGCGAAGTGGCGCACCGCTATGCCCATGGCCAGCGCCCCCAGCAGCACCCCGGCCAGGGAGGCGAGCCGGAAGAAGCGCTCGGCATTGGCCAGCGAACGCCCCACCTGGGAGCCCTGATCGTCCGGCTTGATCAGCTTCTGCCCCGCTTTGAGCTTGGGCCTGAGCCAGCGCTCATAGCCAGCAACGTCCTCGCGTGCCCCCTTGACCAGGTAGCGCCACTGCTGGCGACTGCCCGGCAGCAGGGCACCTGTCGCCTCTATGTCGGCGCTGTGGATCAGGGCCCTGGGCGCCAGCAGGAAGGGGCTGAAGCCCTGATCCGGCTCCTGCCCCAGCTCACCCGCCACCTTGAGGAGGGTGTTGCCCACCTCCAGTTCATCGCCAATTTTCGCCTCCAGCAGCTGCATCACCCGGGCCGAGAGCCAGATCTCGCCGGGCGCCGGCGCGCGCTGGGGGCTAAGTTCCAGCTTGCCGTAGAAGGGGAAATCGCTCGGCACGGCCCGGATGGAGGCCAGTTGCAACGCATCGCCATGAAACAGCATGCTGTTGAAGCTGACCGTGGTCTGCACCGACAGGCCCGCTTTTTCCGCCTGCTTGAGCCAGGCAGCCGGGGCCGGAGTAGCTGAACGCAGCGCCCGATCGGCGCCGATAAAGTCACGCCCCGAGGCCTTGAGCCCCGCATCCAGCCGGTCCGCCACCAGGGCCACGCTCAGCACGCAGGCCACACTCAATGCCAGCGCCAGCACGAACCAGCGCAGCTCGCCGCTGAAGCCTTCCCGCCGCAGCAGCTTCACACCCAATCGCCACCGACTCATAGCAGCTCCCTGACTCGAGAGGCCGCACCGGATGCTGGCGCATCCACCTCCAGTCGCCCCGCCGCCATCACCAGTTGCCGCTGGCAACGCTGAGCCAGCTCGTGGTCATGGGTGACCACCACGAGCGTGGTGCCGTGCTCGCGATTGAGCTGGAACAAGAGTTCGATCACCGTCTCCCCTGTCTTGCTGTCCAGGTTGCCGGTCGGCTCATCGGCCAGCAGCAGGCTGGGCCTTGTCATGAAGGCGCGGGCGATGGCGACCCGCTGCTGCTCACCGCCTGAGAGGCGCGGCGGCAGATGGTGCAACCGCTCGCTGAGCCCCACAGCCGCCAGCAACTCGCGCGCCCTCGGCTCGCAACGGGTCTCGCCGCGCAGCTCGGCGGGCAGCATGACGTTCTCCAGTGCGCTCAGGGTGGGCAGCAGCAGGAAGGACTGGAAGATGAAGCCCACCTGCTCGGCACGCAGGCGGGCGCGCCCCTCCTCGTCCAGCTGCACCAGCGACTGGCCGAGGATCTCTATATCCCCCTGGCTCGGCAGATCCAGCCCGGCCAGCAGCCCCAGCAGGGTGGATTTGCCGGAGCCGGAGGCACCGACCAGCGCCAGGGTCTCGCCGGTATTGACTTGCAGGTCGATCCCTTCAAGGATGGTGAGACTTTCCTGGCCCAGGCGAACGGTTTTGCCCAGACCCTTGACGACAATGATGGGAGTTGAACTCATGATGCGTTTCCTGTTTGCCCGGGCCAAAAAGTGGGGAGTGAACCCGTGATGTCTATCCTGCTCACCCCGGCATTGAATGACAATGCATGCCGGGTGTTGGCATCATCACACGTATCCCCTTTGCCCGGATCCTTGATGACAATGAATGATGGGAGTTGAATGCATGACACGTTTCCTGTTCGCCTTGTGTTGCCTGGTTTCATCGGTGCAGGCCCAGACCCTGCTGGTGCTGGGCGACAGCCTGAGCGCTGGCTATCAGATGCCGGCGGAGCAGAGCTGGCCTGCCCTGCTCAATCAGAAATGGCAGCAGCAGGGCGGCGAGCATCAGCTGGTCAACGCCAGCATCAGCGGTGAGACCACGCAGGGAGCCCTGGCCCGCCTGCCTGCCCTGCTCAAGGAGCATCAACCGGACTGGGTGCTGATCGAACTGGGTGGCAACGACGGGCTGCGCGGGTTCGCGCCCGCCATCACCCGTGACAATCTGACCAAGATGGTGGCCTTGACCAAGGCGCAGCAGGTGAAAACCGTGCTGACCCAGATCCAGCTGCCCCGCAATTACGGGGCCCGCTACCTGCGCCAGTTCGAGCAGATCTTCCCCGAGCTGGCGGCCGCCAACCAGCTGCCGCTGATGCCCTTCTTCATGGATGATATTGCGCTGCGCCCTGAACTTATGATGAACGATGGTATCCACCCCACGGCCGCAGCCCAGCCGCAGATCCGCGACCGGGTCGCCAGCTTTATCGAGCCCCTGCTGACCCAATGACGCCCCAATCGCCATACGCAGAAAAGGGCACTGTCGGCCCAAAACAAAGATCCCGCCGAGGCGGGATCTTTGTTTGCATGAGCATCAGCGTTCCAGTATCTGGCGCAGCCGCTCCTGGGCCACCCCGACCAGCAGATCTGGCTGGAATTTGGAGATGAAGCGATCACACCCCACCTTCTTGACCATGGCCTCGTTGAAGTTGCCACTCAGGGAGGTATTGAGGGTGATGAAGAGATCGGACATGCGGGCATCGCTGCGGATCTCGTGGGTCAGCCGGTAACCGTCCATCTCCGGCATCTCCGCATCCGTGATCATCAGCAGGATCTCGTCGGTCACCTTCTTGCCCGCATCGCACCAGCCCTTGAGCAGATTGAGCGCCTGCAGGCCATCCTGGCATTCGATCACCTCCAGACCCAGCTGACCCAGAGTTTCCCGCACCAGATTGCGGGCCGTGCTGGAGTCATCGACGATGAGCACCTTGCGGCCATGCATCTCGGGCAGTATCTCCCGATCCAGCACCTCTTCCGAGATGCGGATGTCGTAGGTGATGATCTCGGCCAGCACCTTCTCCACGTCGATGATCTCGACGATCTGGTCGACGCCGTCCTCGGGAATGCGGGTGATGGCGGTCAGGTAGTTCGCCCGCCCGGCGGAGCGCGGCGGCGGCAGTATGTCCTTCCAGGTCATGTTGACGATATGGGCCACCTGCCCCACCAGGAAGCCCTGAATGGTGCGGTTGTACTCTGTGATGATGAGGTTGGACTCGCTGTCGATGGGCATGGCGCGCATGCCGATGGCGCTGCGCAGGTTGATCACCGGGATCGAGGTGCCACGGATGTTGGCCACCCCGCTGATGTTGTGGTGCGCCCCCGGCATCTTGTTGAGATGGGGCAGCTTGACCACTTCCCGCACCTTGAACACGTTGATAGCAAACAGCTGTCGGGATCCCAAACGGAACATCAACAACTCCAGACGGTTCTCCCCTACCAGCTGGGTACGTTGATCCACTGAATCCAATATGCTCGCCATATAAAGCCCTTACGTCCGTTTCCCGAGTCTCGCCATAGTATAGAAGGGTCAGAATCCCAACACGACCCGTATTCTTATCCTATGTCGGCAAGATGATGACGGAACTTGATGAAAAAAAGCGAGATTCGGCTCAAGGCCGGACTCTCTTCACACTTATCAATAGCAAACTGGCCGTTCGATCGGGCCCAGGGCGGCCTGTGTGGGGCACATCCTTGATATCCGTCGCAAAAGCCCCGCCATCAGCGTGGCTCCCTCGATAACCAGACATAAAAAAAGCGGCAGATTGCTCTGCCGCTTGTTGTGCTGCCCTGACGGAATTACTTGTCGATATCCAGCAGATTGTTGCTCAGCATGTAGTCGATCACCTGGGAAGAGGTGGACGCCGCACTGCCGGTGAGGCTGTCGAACGTGTGGTTCATCAGCACTATCTCCTGAGTCACAGGGGCCGTGCTGGTCTCCTTGACCTGCAAGTGCACACCCTCGCTGTCCTGGAAGACAGAGAGCAGGCTCTTCAGATCAGTCTGGTTGTGGGAACCATCGTGATCCAGCAGATCGCTCAGATCCAGCTTGTCACCCTCAGCCTTGGAGAAGTCGACCACGTAATCCTTGGCGATGGCGCCTGCCGTGGTATCCCCCTGCTGCCAGGTGAAGATATCGGCCCCCGCATCCCCCTTGAGGATGTCGTTGCCCAGACCACCGACCAGAATGTCGTTGCCCAGACCGCCGCTCAGGGTGTCGTTGCCGGCGCCACCATACAGGGTATCGTTGCCGCTACCACCATAGAGCTGGTCATCGCCCAGACCGCCGAGCAGCATGTCGTCACCGGCACCGCCGAACAGTATGTCGTTGCCAGCACCACCATCCAGAATGTCGTTGCCACCCTGACCGAACAGAATGTCATTGCCCTCCCCGCCGATCAGTACATCCGCCTTGTCATTGGTGGAGGACTGATCAAAGTCGGCGGCATGGCCCGTGATGTAGTCATGAACCTGAGCATCGGTCACAGAACCGGTACTCAGCTTGCCAGCCACGTACTGCTTGATGGCCGCGTAGCCTTCTCCGTTGATACCGGCGAAGTGAACCGCATCACCGAACAGGATATCGTCACCGGCACCGCCATCGATCCGGTCACTGCCCGGCAGGTTGTTGACCGAGGTGCCCAGGATGGCGCCGGCCAGATCGTTGGCATTGACGCCCGTCATGATGACACCGTCAGAGTCATAGGACTTGAGATCGTTGTAGGAGATGTTGGCTCCCAGGCCGATCGCCTCCACCGTCACGCCCATGCCGGTCAGCAAGGCAAAACCAGCCACTGCATTGGCAATCGTCGTACTGCTGGTGGAGCTTCCTGTACCCGCCAGAGTCGAGTAGACATATCTTCCGGTCCCATCAGGTCTCATATAACCAATCTGGTTCCCGTTGTAGTCATAAACCACACCATTGGCGTTGATGACTGTGCGGTTACTTACCGTGTATATCTGCCCCTGAACGTAGTTACTGCCGATGACATTATTCAAATACACGTCATTCACTGTACCACTACGATCTCGGATCATCGGGTTGCTACCCTCATTCTCCAGATAGTAAGTAGGCTGCCCATCCGTGATGAAGTAGGTCAGGTTCTTGGCATTGGTGTTGCCCTGAGCGGTCGAACCGTTGAACCAGTTGGCCGTGGTCTTGAACACGTCTTCGTAGTTGGTACCGCCGCCGTTGTCCGAGCTGCCATCCATGCTGTCGAGAATCGCCTGCAGCTGGCTAAGGGCATTGCTGTCTTTCAGGTTCACGCTGACCGACTTGTTGGACAAGGTATCGAAGTCCACCAGGAAGACATTCACCTTGCCAGCCCCATCGGTGCCAGCGCTGGTCTTGAGGCTATTAAAGACCTGTGCCAGCTGGCTCTTGATGGTATTCATGGCCGTGCTACCGATACTGCCAGAGCTGTCGACCATAAAGGCGATGTTGTAGTTCTGGCCTGGCAGCACAACGCTGCCGTCCAGGTCGCCGACCACGATATTGTGCTCGCTGCCGTAGACGCGGTTTTGATCGCCCGGCTCCCCTTCGGTGGAGAGGAAGTAGCTCATGCGGATCGAATCCTGATCCGATGCGCTGCTGGTCTGGTCGGTCACCACCTCCTTGGCGATGGCCTCCACCTTGAGGTCAAACTGACCCGCATTACTGCCCGGCACCCGCAGGGTCAGACCGGTCAGCTTGACGTCCAGCGCACTCTGGTTCCAAAGGCCAGTAAGCGTCAACTTGCCATCCGCACCGACGGTTCCCAGCGCAGTGCCGCCCTGATACAGGGTCGCACCACTCGGCATTCCGCTCAGCACCAGGCTGTCGAGCTGCTCACTGCCATCTCGATCGGCAAGGGAGGCACTGATCTCGAGGGGATAATCCACCACGCTGGGCTGTACTGCCGTCAAAGTGCCATCGGTCTGGTTGAACTGGTAGATACCGTCATCAAACTGAACCAGCTCGATGTCATAAAGTGACTTGCTGATGGTGGCGCCGTTCTCCTTCACCAGGAAGTTGAAGCCGCCATCACTTCTGCGCTCGATGACATAGTTGGCGCGCGAGCCCATCAGTACGGCCAAGTCTGTACCTGCGCCGCCAAACAGGGTGTCACCACCCAGCCCGGCCACCAGAATATCGTTACCCACGCCGCCATCGAGCGTATCGCCCGAGACAGAGTTGCCACCGACCAGCACGTCATTGCCCAGGCCGCCGACGAAGTAGTCGCCGCCGCCCTTCACGCTGACGATGTAGTCGTTGCCGTTGCCGCCCACCACCTGATCCTGGGTGGAGGTGCTGTCGGTCAGGCTATTGGTGATGTCGAAGCTGCCCTTGTTGAAATTGCCGCTCTGGAACGCACCGGTCGAGATACCGGACGACGGGTATTGGGTATAGAGCGGTATGCCATTGCCGGTCAGGCTGATATCCACCACAGGTTTGTCAGCCACGGCAGCGATGTCGATCACCAGCTTGCCGCTATTGCTCAGGTTGGCACCGTCGCTGATCTGGTAACCCAGGCTGGCGTAGTCCCCTTGCTGGTTGCCCGTCGTCGCACCGTTGCCATTGACTGCACTGGTGCTGGATTCATTGAGACCGGGTACAAAGCGCAGATGGCCACTGTCGATATCAGCGTAGGAGATGAGATCCCCCGCCTTCACGGCAATCCACTGACCGGCCGCATTGAGATACTCCAGCTTGCCATTTTGCGGCAGGGTATTGATCTGCACGCTCAGATCAGACGCGGCCTGATCATCGCTGGCACCAAACTGGGACCACTTCAGTACCAGCGGCGTGTCTTCCGTCCCTGCACCGTGACCACCCGTGGTCACAGGAGCACGGTCGTTGTCGATGATGGTACCCGTGCCGTTCTGGCCACCCACGGTCACCGTCAGGGTCTCGTTCGCCTCGACCAGGCGATCGTTCACGGTCGGTATGGTCACGGTAAAGCCGGATACCCCGGCCGGCACAGTGATCTTGCCGGTGGCGCTGTTGTAGGTCACCCCATTGCTGAACTGGGCTGTGCCCCAATCAAGGCTGGAAGCCGGGTTGCTACCGCTGCCCCCAATGGCGAAGTCATACTGGGTCGCCTCCTGGGTCGCGTCAGACAGGGCCACCGTATGCAGCAGATTGCCGCCTTCCACTGTGTTCTCACTGGACACCGACTGCACTATCGGAGTGAACAGTGGCTTGGTCGCGAAAGAGCCCAGGCTGGAATCGCCATCCGCATCCACCACCTTGATCTGGAAGTCGATGTCGCCGTCTCCCAGTGGCCTGGACATGTTCTGGTACTGGAAGAACTCCCACTTGCCGGTGGCCGGGGTAAATTCCAGACGGAACACCAGGGTGCCATCGCTGGCCTTACCTATCAGGGTATTGGCCGACTCCATGGTAGTGGTGATCATCTTGCCGGTGGCCGTGGTCAGCCCGGTCTCGTTGGAGCCAAGCAGCTGCATATAGCCCTTGCCATCTGCCCCCCACTGCGGAGTAACGGAGCCGGAACCGTAGGCGATGGCCGGCGCCGTGGTGGCACCGAGGAACTCGATGCTCTTCACGGTGAAGTCGCTGTTGTCGGCGTACAGACCGTTACCATTGTTGGTGGCCTTGATGACCATGGTATCGAAGCCACCCTGCTGCACCTGGAAATTGCCCGCATAGTCGCCACCCGCAGCATTGGAGCTGAAGGTCTGGGTGCCGATCAACACGCCACCGCGATAAAACTCGACCACGCCGCTCTCCAGCTCGCCACCAAACATCTGGCTGAACTTGATATTGGCACCATAGGCAACCTTGCCCGCATCCAGCTTGATGGTGAGCTGCTCGGAAGCCGAGGTGCCATTTGCAAAGTGGCGGAAATCAACTTCGTTGGGGAGGTTGTGATTGGGCGAGCCCACGCTGGAGACCCCCAGCCCGGAGCTGGAGCCATTCACATTGGCCGTGACCAGCGCCGAGCTGGTTGACGAGGCAAAGCCCAGCGCCGTGATGCTGAAGCCTGACACGTTCAGGGTCGTCTGATTGCTGCCACTGTACTTGGTCAGATCAAACAGGCCGGTCAGGGTGTCAGGAATATTGGTCTTGATGACGGATACGGCCGCGGCATCGCCAGCGATCGGCGCATCATCCTCGACGGTGACATTCAGCTTGCCTGTGGTCGTGCCATTGCTATCGGAGACCTTGACGTCCAGCTGGAACGACAGGGAATCCTCCTGGCCCTTGACCGGATGGTCGAGCGGCGCCTTGAGGGTCAGATCATAGGTCCAATCGCCCTTGCCGCTGGCGTTCGGTGCGGTCAGTTTGACCTCGACCACCGCCTTGTAGCCGTCGCTTCCCAGAGTGCCGGTATAACCAACCAGCGTCTTGCTGCCGGCATCCCAGCTCCACTTCACCTCGGCGCCACCGGAGGTCAGCCCTGCCGGTCCACCCAGTGAAACAGCCACGCTGCTGCTGTCCACATCACCGACGGAGATAGTGCCAGACATGCTCTTGGCATCCGTGGTATCCGGGTTGCCACTGTTATCGGCTATGCCGTTGGGCAAGCCCTCTTCGGAAACAGTTGCACCATTGGAGATAGACAGGGTTGGCAAGTCATTGGTGCCGTTGATCACCACTGTCACTGTGTGGCTGGTGCCATCCACCGACTGCACGGTGAAGCTCTCGACCTTGGTTTCGCCCAGGCCCAGGTACTGCACCTTGCTGTTGTCGACGTTGTAGTTCCAGGTACCGTTCTCAGCGATGGACAGGTTGCCCAGCGCACCAGCACTGGCCACGCCCGCCCCGACCACAAACTTGGCCTGCCCCTGATCCGCATCGCTCACGGTCAGCACGCCAGTGTCGGTCAGCTTGCCGCTCACCACGTTCAGATCTTCGGTCACCGCACCCAGGTCATCGCCCGCCACCACGGCACCGTCATTGACGCCGGTGATGGTGATGGTGACGGTATGCTCGGTGCCATCCAGGCTCTTGACCACAAAGGTCTCGACCTTGGTTTCACCCTGCCCCAGATACTGCACGTCGCCGTTGGCCACGTTGTAAGTCCACTCACCGCCTTCGGTGATGGTCAGGCTGCCCAGCGCGCCATTGCTGGCCACGCCGTTGCCGGCCACAAACTTGGCCTCGTCGGCGCCGTCCACGTCGGTCACGGTCAGGCTGCCAGTCTCGGTCAGGATCGGGGTGCTTTCATCTTCAGTGACGCCGCCCTTGTCGTTGCCGCTGATCACCGCGCTGTCATTGACGCCGGTAATGGTGATGGTAACCGTGTGCTCGGTGCCATCCAGGCTCTTGACCACGAAGGTCTCAACCTTGGTTTCACCTTGACCCAGGTACTGCACGTCGCCGTTGGCCACGTTATAAGTCCAGACACCGCCTTCGGTGATGGTCAGGCTGCCCAGCGCGCCATTGCTGGCCACGCCGTTGCCGGCCACAAACTTGGCCTCATCGGCACCGTCCACGTCGGTCACGGTCAGGCTGCCAGTCTCGGTCAGGGTCGGGGTGGTTTCATCTTCCACCACGCCGCCGGTGTCATTGCCGCTGATCACCGCGCTGTCGTTGACGCCGGTGATGGTGATGGTGACGGTATGCTCGGTGCCATCCAGGCTCTTGACCACAAAGGTCTCGACCTTGGTTTCACCCTGCCCCAGATACTGCACGTCGCCATTGGCCACGTTATACGTCCAGGCACCGCCTTCGGTGATGGTCAGGCTGCCCAGCGCATCGGCACTCGGGGTGCCCGCACCGGCCACGAACTTGGCTTCGTCCGCCCCGTCCACGTCAGTCACGGTCAGCACGCCGCTGTCTGTCAGCACATCCGGGCTGGCATCTTCGGTAACCGCGCCAGTGTCAGCACCGCTGATCACCGCGCTGTCATTGACGCCGGTAATGGTGATGGTGACGGTATGCTCGGTGCCATCCTGGCTCTTGACCACGAAGGTCTCGACCTTGGTTTCACCCTGCCCCAGATACTGCACGTCGCCGTTGGCCACGTTATACGTCCAGGCACCGCCTTCGGTGATGGTCAGGCTGCCCAGTGCATCGGCACTCGGGGTACCCGCACCGGCCACGAACTTGGCTTCATCCGCCCCGTCCACGTCAGTCACGGTCAGCACGCCACTGTCTGTCAGCACATCCGGGCTGGCATCTTCGGTAACCGCGCCAGTGTCAGCACCGCTGATCACCGCGCTGTCGTTGACGCCGGTGATGGTGATGGTGACGGTATGCTCGGTGCCATCCTGGCTCTTGACCACAAAGGTCTCGACCTTGGTTTCACCTTGACCCAGGTACTGCACGTCGCCATTGGCCACGTTATACGTCCAGGCACCGCCTTCGGTGATGGTCAGGCTGCCCAGTGCATCGGCACTCGGGGTGCCCGCACCGGCCACAAACTTGGCCTCGTCGGCGCCGTCCACGTCGGTCACGGTCAGGCTGCCAGTCTCAGTCAGGGTCGGGGTGCTTTCATCTTCCACCACGCCGCCGGTGTCGTTGCCGCTGATCACCGCGCTGTCGTTGACGCCGGTGATGGTGATGGTGACGGTGTGCTCGGTGCCATCCAGGCTCTTGACCACGAAGGTCTCGACCTTGGTTTCACCCTGCCCCAGGTACTGCACGTCGCCATTGGCCACGTTATACGTCCAGGCACCGCCTTCGGTGATGGTCAGGCTGCCCAGCGCACCGTTGCTGGCCACGCCGTTGCCGGCAATAAACTTGGCCTCATCGGCACCGTCCACGTCGGTCACGGTCAGCACGCCGCTGTCTGTCAGCACATCCGGGCTGGCATCTTCGGTAACCGCGCCAGTGTCAGCACCGCTAATGACCGCGCTGTCATTGACGCCGGTGATGGTGATGGTGACGGTGTGCTCGGTGCCATCCAGGCTCTTGACCACGAAGGTCTCGACCTTGGTTTCGCCCTGCCCCAGATACTGCACGTCGCCGTTGGCCACGTTGTAAGTCCACTCACCGCCTTCGGTGATGGTCAGGCTGCCCAGCGCGCCATTGCTGGCCACGCCGTTGCCGGCCACAAACTTGGCCTCGTCGGCGCCGTCCACGTCGGTCACGGTCAGGCTGCCAGTCTCAGTCAGGGTCGGGGTGCTTTCATCTTCCACCACGCCACCGGTGTCGTTGCCGCTGATCACCGCGCTGTCGTTGACGCCGGTGATGGTGATGGTGACGGTATGCTCGGTGCCATCCAGGCTCTTGACCACGAAGGTCTCGACCTTGGTCTCGCCCTGCCCCAGATACTGCACGTCGCCGTTGGCCACGTTATAAGTCCAGACACCGCCTTCGGTGATGGTCAGGCTGCCCAGTGCATCGGCACTCGGGGTGCCCGCACCGGCCACGAACTTGGCTTCATCGGCCCCGTCCACGTCGGTCACGGTCAGGCTGCCAGTCTCAGTCAGGGTCGGGGTGCTTTCATCTTCCACCACGGCACCGGTATCGTTGCCGCTGATCACCGCGCTGTCGTTGACGCCGGTGATGGTGATGGTGACGGTGTGCTCGGTGCCATCCAGGCTCTTGACCACGAAGGTCTCGACCTTGGTTTCACCTTGACCCAGGTACTGCACGTCGCCGTTGGCCACGTTATAAGTCCACTCACCGCCTTCGGTGATGGTCAGGCTGCCCAGCGCGCCATTGCTGGCCACGCCGTTGCCGGCCACAAACTTGGCCTCGTCGGCGCCGTCCACGTCGGTCACGGTCAGGCTGCCGGTCTCGGTCAGCGTCGGGGTGCTTTCATCTTCCACCACGGCACCGGTGTCGTTGCCGCTGATCACCGCGCTGTCATTGACGCCGGTGATGGTGATGGTGACGGTATGCTCGGTGCCATCCAGGCTCTTGACCACGAAGGTCTCGACCTTGGTTTCGCCCTGCCCCAGATACTGCACGTCGCCGTTGGCCACGTTATAAGTCCAGGCACCGCCTTCGGTGATGGTCAGGCTGCCCAGTGCATCGGCACTCGGGGTTCCCGCACCGGCCACAAACTTGGCTTCGTCGGCGCCGTCCACGTCGGTCACGGTCAGGCTGCCAGTCTCGGTCAGGATCGGGGTGCTTTCATCTTCAGTGACGCCGCCCTTGTCGTTGCCGCTGATCACCGCGCTGTCGTTCACGCCGGTGATGGTGATGGTGACGGTGTGCTCGGTGCCATCCAGGCTCTTGACCACGAAGGTCTCGACCTTGGTTTCACCCTGCCCCAGATACTGCACGTCGCCGTTGGCCACGTTGTAAGTCCAGACACCGCCTTCGGTGATGGTCAGGCTGCCCAGCGCGCCATTGCTGGCCACGCCGTTGCCGGCCACAAACTTGGCTTCATCGGCCCCGTCCACGTCGGTCACGGTCAGGCTGCCAGTCTCAGTCAGGGTCGGGGTGGTTTCATCTTCCACCACGGCACCGGTGTCGTTGCCGCTGATCACCGCGCTGTCGTTCACGCCGGTGATGGTGATGGTGACGGTGTGCTCGGTGCCATCCAGGCTCTTGACCACGAAGGTCTCAACCTTGGTCTCGCCCTGCCCCAGATACTGCACGTCGCCGTTGGCCACGTTATAAGTCCAGACACCGCCTTCGGTGATGGTCAGGCTGCCCAGCGCGCCATTGCTGGCCACGCCGTTGCCGGCCACAAACTTGGCCTCGTCGGCGCCGTCCACGTCGGTCACGGTCAGGCTGCCGGTCTCGGTCAGCGTCGGGGTGCTTTCATCTTCCACCACGGCACCGGTGTCGTTGCCGCTGATCACCGCGCTGTCATTGACGCCGGTGATGGTGATGGTGACGGTGTGCTCGGTGCCATCCAGGCTCTTGACCACGAAGGTCTCGACCTTGGTTTCACCCTGCCCCAGGTACTGCACGTCGCCGTTGGCCACGTTGTAAGTCCAGACACCGCCTTCGGTGATGGTCAGGCTGCCCAGCGCGCCATTGCTGGCCACGCCGTTGCCGGCCACAAACTTGGCCTCGTCGGCGCCGTCCACGTCGGTCACGGTCAGGCTGCCAGTCTCAGTCAGGGTCGGGGTGCTTTCATCTTCCACCACGGCACCGGTGTCGTTGCCGCTGATCACCGCGCTGTCGTTGACGCCGGTGATGGTGATGGTGACGGTGTGCTCGGTGCCATCCAGGCTCTTGACCACGAAGGTCTCGACCTTGGTTTCACCTTGACCCAGGTACTGCACGTCGCCGTTGGCCACGTTGTAAGTCCACTCACCGCCTTCGGTGATGGTCAGGCTGCCCAGTGCATCGGCACTCGGGGTACCCGCACCGGCCACGAACTTGGCCTCATCCGCGCCGTCCACGTCGGTCACGCTCAGCACGCCGCTGTCAGTCAGCACATCCGGGCTGGCATCTTCGGTCACGGCACCAGCGTCAGCACCACTAATGACCGCGCTGTCATTGACGCCGGTGATGGTGATGGTGACGGTGTGCTCGGTGCCATCCAGGCTCTTGACCACGAAGGTCTCGACCTTGGTTTCACCCTGCCCCAGATACTGCACGTCGCCGTTGGCCACGTTATAAGTCCAGACACCGCCTTCGGTGATGGTCAGGCTGCCCAGCGCGCCATTGCTGGCCACGCCGTTGCCGGCCACAAACTTGGCCTCGTCGGCGCCGTCCACGTCGGTCACGGTCAGGCTGCCGGTCTCGGTCAGCGTCGGGGTGCTTTCATCTTCCACCACGGCACCGGTGTCGTTGCCGCTGATCACCGCGCTGTCGTTCACGCCGGTAATGGTGATGGTGACGGTGTGCTCGGTGCCATCCAGGCTCTTGACCACGAAGGTCTCGACCTTGGTCTCGCCCTGCCCCAGATACTGCACGTCGCCGTTGGCCACGTTATAAGTCCAGACACCGCCTTCGGTGATGGTCAGGCTGCCCAGTGCATCGGCACTCGGGGTGCCCGCACCGGCCACGAACTTGGCTTCATCGGCCCCGTCCACGTCGGTCACGGTCAGGCTGCCAGTCTCAGTCAGGGTCGGGGTGCTTTCATCTTCCACCACGGCACCGGTATCGTTGCCGCTGATCACCGCGCTGTCGTTGACGCCGGTGATGGTGATGGTGACGGTGTGCTCGGTGCCATCCAGGCTCTTGACCACGAAGGTCTCAACCTTGGTTTCGCCCTGCCCCAGATACTGCACGTCGCCGTTGGCCACGTTATAAGTCCAGACACCGCCTTCGGTGATGGTCAGGCTGCCCAGTGCATCGGCACTCGGGGTGCCCGCACCGGCCACGAACTTGGCCTCATCCGCGCCGTCCACGTCGGTCACGGTCAGCACGCCGCTGTCAGTCAGCACATCTGGGCTGGCATCTTCGGTCACGGCACCAGCGTCAGCACCACTAATGACCGCGCTGTCATTGACGCCGGTGATGGTGATGGTGACGGTGTGCTCGGTGCCATCCAGGCTCTTGACCACGAAGGTCTCGACCTTGGTCTCGCCCTGCCCCAGGTACTGCACGTCGCCGTTGGCCACGTTGTAAGTCCAGACACCGCCTTCGGTGATGGTCAGGCTGCCCAGCGCGCCATTGCTGGCCACGCCGTTGCCGGCCACAAACTTGGCCTCGTCGGCGCCGTCCACGTCGGTCACGGTCAGGCTGCCAGTCTCGGTCAGGATCGGGGTACTTTCATCTTCAGTGACGCCGCCCTTGTCGTTGCCGCTGATCACCGCGCTGTCGTTCACACCGGTAATGGTGATGGTGACGGTGTGCTCGGTGCCATCCAGGCTCTTGACCACGAAGGTCTCGACCTTGGTTTCACCCTGCCCCAGGTACTGCACGTCGCCGTTGGCCACGTTATACGTCCAGGCACCGCCTTCGGTGATGGTCAGGCTGCCCAGCGCACCGTTGCTGGCCACGCCGTTGCCGGCAATAAACTTGGCCTCATCGGCACCGTCCACGTCGGTCACGGTCAGCACGCCGCTGTCTGTCAGCACATCCGGGCTGGCATCTTCGGTAACCGCGCCAGTGTCAGCACCGCTAATGACCGCGCTGTCATTGACGCCGGTGATGGTGATGGTGACGGTATGCTCGGTGCCATCCAGGCTCTTGACCACGAAGGTCTCAACCTTGGTTTCGCCCTGCCCCAGATACTGCACGTCGCCGTTGGCCACGTTGTAAGTCCACTCACCGCCTTCGGTGATGGTCAGGCTGCCCAGCGCGCCATTGCTGGCCACGCCGTTGCCGGCCACAAACTTGGCCTCGTCGGCGCCGTCCACGTCGGTCACGGTCAGACTGCCAGTCTCAGTCAGGGTCGGGGTGCTTTCATCTTCCACCACGGCACCGGTGTCGTTGCCGCTGATCACCGCGCTGTCGTTGACGCCGGTGATGGTGATGGTGACGGTGTGCTCGGTGCCATCCAGGCTCTTGACCACGAAGGTCTCGACCTTGGTTTCACCCTGCCCCAGATACTGCACGTCGCCATTGGCCACGTTATACGTCCAGGCACCGCCTTCGGTGATGGTCAGGCTGCCCAGCGCATCGGCACTCGGGGTGCCCGCACCGGCCACGAACTTGGCTTCATCGGCCCCGTCCACGTCAGTCACGGTCAGCACGCCGCTGTCTGTCAGCACATCCGGGCTGGCATCTTCGGTAACCGCGCCAGTGTCAGCACCGCTGATCACCGCGCTGTCATTGACGCCGGTAATGGTGATGGTGACGGTATGCTCGGTACCATCCTGGCTCTTGACCACGAAGGTCTCGACCTTGGTTTCACCCTGCCCCAGATACTGCACGTCGCCGTTGGCCACGTTATACGTCCAGGCACCGCCTTCGGTGATGGTCAGGCTGCCCAGTGCATCGGCACTCGGGTACCCGCACCGGCCACGAACTTGGCTTCATCCGCCCCGTCCACGTCAGTCACGGTCAGCACGCCACTGTCTGTCAGCACATCCGGGCTGGCATCTTCGGTAACCGCGCCAGTGTCAGCACCGCTGATCACCGCGCTGTCGTTGACGCCGGTAATGGTGATGGTGACGGTATGCTCGGTGCCATCCTGGCTCTTGACCACAAAGGTCTCGACCTTGGTTTCACCCTGCCCCAGATACTGCACGTCGCCATTGGCCACGTTATACGTCCAGGCACCGCCTTCGGTGATGGTCAGGCTGCCCAGCGCATCGGCACTCGGGGTGCCCGCACCGGCCACGAACTTGGCTTCGTCCGCCCCGTCCACGTCAGTCACGGTCAGCACGCCGCTGTCTGTCAGCACATCCGGGCTGGCATCTTCGGTAACCGCGCCAGTGTCAGCACCGCTGATCACCGCGCTGTCATTGACGCCGGTAATGGTGATGGTGACGGTATGCTCGGTGCCATCCTGGCTCTTGACCACGAAGGTCTCGACCTTGGTTTCACCCTGCCCCAGATACTGCACGTCGCCGTTGGCCACGTTATACGTCCAGGCACCGCCTTCGGTGATGGTCAGGCTGCCCAGTGCATCGGCACTCGGGGTACCCGCACCGGCCACGAACTTGGCTTCATCCGCCCCGTCCACGTCAGTCACGGTCAGCACGCCACTGTCTGTCAGCACATCCGGGCTGGCATCTTCGGTAACCGCGCCAGTGTCAGCACCGCTGATCACCGCGCTGTCGTTGACGCCGGTGATGGTGATGGTGACGGTATGCTCGGTGCCATCCAGGCTCTTGACCACGAAGGTCTCGACCTTGGTTTCGCCCTGCCCCAGATACTGCACGTCGCCGTTGGCCACGTTATACGTCCAGGCACCGCCTTCGGTGATGGTCAGGCTGCCCAGTGCATCGGCACTCGGGGTGCCCGCACCGGCCACGAACTTGGCCTCATCCGCGCCGTCCACGTCGGTCACGCTCAGCACGCCGCTGTCAGTCAGCACATCCGGGCTGGCATCTTCGGTCACGGCACCAGCGTCAGCACCACTAATGACCGCGCTGTCATTGACGCCGGTGATGGTGATGGTGACGGTGTGCTCGGTGCCATCCAGGCTCTTGACCACGAAGGTCTCGACCTTGGTTTCACCTTGACCCAGGTACTGCACGTCGCCGTTGGCCACGTTGTAAGTCCACTCACCGCCTTCGGTGATGGTCAGGCTGCCCAGCGCGCCATTGCTGGCCACGCCGTTGCCGGCCACAAACTTGGCCTCGTCGGCGCCGTCCACGTCGGTCACGGTCAGGCTGCCAGTCTCAGTCAGGGTCGGGGTGCTTTCATCTTCCACCACGGCACCGGTGTCGTTGCCGCTGATCACCGCGCTGTCGTTGACGCCGGTGATGGTGATGGTGACGGTGTGCTCGGTGCCATCCAGGCTCTTGACCACGAAGGTCTCGACCTTGGTCTCGCCCTGCCCCAGATACTGCACGTCGCCGTTGGCCACGTTGTAAGTCCACTCACCGCCTTCGGTGATGGTCAGGCTGCCCAGTGCATCGGCACTCGGGGTGCCCGCACCGGCCACGAACTTGGCCTCGTCGGCGCCGTCCACGTCGGTCACGGTCAGGCTGCCGGTCTCGGTCAGCGTCGGGGTGCTTTCATCTTCCACCACGGCACCGGTGTCGTTGCCGCTGATCACCGCGCTGTCGTTCACGCCGGTGATGGTGATGGTGACGGTGTGCTCGGTGCCATCCAGGCTCTTGACCACGAAGGTCTCGACCTTGGTTTCACCTTGACCCAGGTACTGCACGTCGCCGTTGGCCACGTTATAAGTCCAGACACCGCCTTCGGTGATGGTCAGGCTGCCCAGTGCATCGGCACTCGGGGTGCCCGCACCGGCCACGAACTTGGCTTCATCGGCCCCGTCCACGTCGGTCACGGTCAGGCTGCCAGTCTCAGTCAGGGTCGGGGTGCTTTCATCTTCCACCACGGCACCGGTATCGTTGCCGCTGATCACCGCGCTGTCGTTGACGCCGGTGATGGTGATGGTGACGGTGTGCTCGGTGCCATCCAGGCTCTTGACCACGAAGGTCTCAACCTTGGTTTCGCCCTGCCCCAGATACTGCACGTCGCCGTTGGCCACGTTATAAGTCCACTCACCGCCTTCGGTGATGGTCAGGCTGCCCAGCGCGCCATTGCTGGCCACGCCGTTGCCGGCCACAAACTTGGCCTCATCGGCACCGTCCACGTCGGTCACGGTCAGGCTGCCAGTCTCGGTCAGGGTCGGGGTGGTTTCATCTTCCACCACGCCGCCGGTGTCATTGCCGCTGATCACCGCGCTGTCGTTGACGCCGGTGATGGTGATGGTGACGGTGTGCTCGGTGCCATCCAGGCTCTTGACCACGAAGGTCTCGACCTTGGTTTCACCCTGCCCCAGGTACTGCACGTCGCCGTTGGCCACGTTGTAAGTCCAGACACCGCCTTCGGTGATGGTCAGGCTGCCCAGCGCGCCATTGCTGGCCACGCCGTTGCCGGCCACAAACTTGGCCTCGTCGGCGCCGTCCACGTCGGTCACGGTCAGGCTGCCAGTCTCGGTCAGGATCGGGGTACTTTCATCTTCAGTGACGCCGCCCTTGTCGTTGCCGCTGATCACCGCGCTGTCGTTCACACCGGTAATGGTGATGGTGACGGTGTGCTCGGTGCCATCCAGGCTCTTGACCACGAAGGTCTCGACCTTGGTTTCACCCTGCCCCAGATACTGCACGTCGCCGTTGGCCACGTTATACGTCCAGGCACCGCCTTCGGTGATGGTCAGGCTGCCCAGCGCACCGTTGCTGGCCACGCCGTTGCCGGCCACAAACTTGGCTCATCGGCACCGTCCACGTCGGTCACGGTCAGCACGCCGCTGTCTGTCAGCACATCCGGGCTGGCATCTTCGGTAACCGCGCCAGTGTCAGCACCGCTAATGACCGCGCTGTCATTGACGCCGGTGAATGGTGATGGTGACGGTATGCTCGGTGCCATCCAGGCTCTTGACCACGAAGGTCTCAACCTTGGTTTCGCCCTGCCCCAGATACTGCACGTCGCCGTTGGCCACGTTGTAAGTCCACTCACCGCCTTCGGTGATGGTCAGGCTGCCCAGCGCGCATTGCTGGCCACGCCGTTGCCGGCCACAAACTTGGCTCGTCGGCGCCGTCCACGTCGGTCACGGTCAGCACTGCCACGTCTTCAGTCAGGTCCGGGTGCTTCATCTTCCACCACGCGCCAGTGTCGTTGCCGCTGATCACCGCGCTGTCGTTGACGCCGGTGATGGTGATGGTGACGGTGTGCTCGGTGCCATCCAGGCTCTTGACCACGAAGGTCTCGACCTTGGTTTCACCCTGCCCCAGATACTGCACGTCGCCATTGGCCACGTTATACGTCCAGGCACCGCCTTCGGTGATGGTCAGGCTGCCCAGCGCATCGGCACTCGGGGTGCCCGCACCGGCCACGAACTTGGCTTCATCGGCCCCGTCCACGTCAGTCACGGTCAGCACGCCGCTGTCTGTCAGCACATCCGGGCTGGCATCTTCGGTAACCGCGCCAGTGTCAGCACCGCTGATCACCGCGCTGTCATTGACGCCGGTAATGGTGATGGTGACGGTATGCTCGGTACCATCCTGGCTCTTGACCACGAAGGTCTCGACCTTGGTTTCACCCTGCCCAGATACTGCACGTCGCCGTTGGCCACGTTATACGTCCAGGCACCGCCTTCGGTGATGGTCAGGCTGCCCAGTGCATCGGCACTCGGGTACCCGCACCGGCCACGAACTTGGCTTCATCCGCCCGTCCACGTCAGTCACGGTCAGCACGCCACTGTCTCAGCACATCCGGGCTGGCATCTTCGGTAACCGCGCCAGTGTCAGCACCGCTGATCACCGCGCTGTCGTTGACGCCGGTAATGGTGATGGTGACGGTATGCTCGGTGCCATCCTGGCTCTTGACCACAAAGGTCTCGACCTTGGTTTCACCCTGCCCCAGATACTGCACGTCGCCATTGGCCACGTTATACGTCCAGCACCGCCTTCGGTGATGGTCAGGCTGCCCAGCGCATCGGCACTCGGGGTGCCCGCACCGGCCACGAACTTGGCTTCGTCCGCCCCGTCCACGTCAGTCACGGTCAGCACGCCGCTGTCGTCAGCACATCCGGGCTGGCATCTTCGGTAACCGCGCCAGTGTCAGCACCGCTGATCACCGCGCTGTCGTTGACGCCGGTGATGGTGATGGTGACGGTATGCTCGGTGCCATCCAGGCTCTTGACCACGAAGGTCTCGACCTTGGTTTCACCTTGACCCAGGTACTGCACGTCGCCGTTGGCCACGTTATAAGTCCAGACACCGCCTTCGGTGATGGTCAGGCTGCCCAGTGCATCGGCACTCGGGGTGCCCGCACCGGCCACGAACTTGGCTTCATCGGCCCCGTCCACGTCGGTCACGGTCAGGCTGCCAGTCTCAGTCAGGGTCGGGGTGCTTTCATCTTCCACCACGGCACCGGTATCGTTGCCGCTGATCACCGCGCTGTCGTTGACGCCGGTGATGGTGATGGTGACGGTGTGCTCGGTGCCATCCAGGCTCTTGACCACGAAGGTCTCAACCTTGGTTTCGCCCTGCCCCAGATACTGCACGTCGCCGTTGGCCACGTTATAAGTCCACTCACCGCCTTCGGTGATGGTCAGGCTGCCCAGCGCGCCATTGCTGGCCACGCCGTTGCCGGCCACAAACTTGGCCTCATCGGCACCGTCCACGTCGGTCACGGTCAGGCTGCCAGTCTCGGTCAGGGTCGGGGTGGTTTCATCTTCCACCACGCCGCCGGTGTCATTGCCGCTGATCACCGCGCTGTCGTTGACGCCGGTGATGGTGATGGTGACGGTGTGCTCGGTGCCATCCAGGCTCTTGACCACGAAGGTCTCGACCTTGGTTTCACCCTGCCCCAGGTACTGCACGTCGCCGTTGGCCACGTTGTAAGTCCAGACACCGCCTTCGGTGATGGTCAGGCTGCCCAGCGCGCCATTGCTGGCCACGCCGTTGCCGGCCACAAACTTGGCCTCGTCGGCGCCGTCCACGTCGGTCACGGTCAGGCTGCCAGTCTCGGTCAGGATCGGGGTACTTTCATCTTCAGTGACGCCGCCCTTGTCGTTGCCGCTGATCACCGCGCTGTCGTTCACACCGGTAATGGTGATGGTGACGGTGTGCTCGGTGCCATCCAGGCTCTTGACCACGAAGGTCTCGACCTTGGTTTCACCCTGCCCCAGGTACTGCACGTCGCCGTTGGCCACGTTATACGTCCAGGCACCGCCTTCGGTGATGGTCAGGCTGCCCAGCGCACCGTTGCTGGCCACGCCGTTGCCGGCAATAAACTTGGCCTCATCGGCACCGTCCACGTCGGTCACGGTCAGCACGCCGCTGTCTGTCAGCACATCCGGGCTGGCATCTTCGGTAACCGCGCCAGTGTCAGCACCGCTAATGACCGCGCTGTCATTGACGCCGGTGATGGTGATGGTGACGGTATGCTCGGTGCCATCCAGGCTCTTGACCACGAAGGTCTCAACCTTGGTTTCGCCCTGCCCCAGATACTGCACGTCGCCGTTGGCCACGTTGTAAGTCCACTCACCGCCTTCGGTGATGGTCAGGCTGCCCAGCGCGCCATTGCTGGCCACGCCGTTGCCGGCCACAAACTTGGCCTCGTCGGCGCCGTCCACGTCGGTCACGGTCAGACTGCCAGTCTCAGTCAGGGTCGGGGTGCTTTCATCTTCCACCACGGCACCGGTGTCGTTGCCGCTGATCACCGCGCTGTCGTTGACGCCGGTGATGGTGATGGTGACGGTGTGCTCGGTGCCATCCAGGCTCTTGACCACGAAGGTCTCGACCTTGGTTTCACCCTGCCCCAGATACTGCACGTCGCCATTGGCCACGTTATACGTCCAGGCACCGCCTTCGGTGATGGTCAGGCTGCCCAGCGCATCGGCACTCGGGGTGCCCGCACCGGCCACGAACTTGGCTTCATCGGCCCCGTCCACGTCAGTCACGGTCAGCACGCCGCTGTCTGTCAGCACATCCGGGCTGGCATCTTCGGTAACCGCGCCAGTGTCAGCACCGCTGATCACCGCGCTGTCATTGACGCCGGTAATGGTGATGGTGACGGTATGCTCGGTACCATCCTGGCTCTTGACCACGAAGGTCTCGACCTTGGTTTCACCCTGCCCCAGATACTGCACGTCGCCGTTGGCCACGTTATACGTCCAGGCACCGCCTTCGGTGATGGTCAGGCTGCCCAGTGCATCGGCACTCGGGGTACCCGCACCGGCCACGAACTTGGCTTCATCCGCCCCGTCCACGTCAGTCACGGTCAGCACGCCACTGTCTGTCAGCACATCCGGGCTGGCATCTTCGGTAACCGCGCCAGTGTCAGCACCGCTGATCACCGCGCTGTCGTTGACGCCGGTAATGGTGATGGTGACGGTATGCTCGGTGCCATCCTGGCTCTTGACCACAAAGGTCTCGACCTTGGTTTCACCCTGCCCCAGATACTGCACGTCGCCATTGGCCACGTTATACGTCCAGGCACCGCCTTCGGTGATGGTCAGGCTGCCCAGCGCATCGGCACTCGGGGTGCCCGCACCGGCCACGAACTTGGCTTCGTCCGCCCCGTCCACGTCAGTCACGGTCAGCACGCCGCTGTCTGTCAGCACATCCGGGCTGGCATCTTCGGTAACCGCGCCAGTGTCAGCACCGCTGATCACCGCGCTGTCGTTGACGCCGGTGATGGTGATGGTGACGGTATGCTCGGTGCCATCCAGGCTCTTGACCACGAAGGTCTCGACCTTGGTTTCACCTTGACCCAGGTACTGCACGTCGCCGTTGGCCACGTTATAAGTCCAGACACCGCCTTCGGTGATGGTCAGGCTGCCCAGTGCATCGGCACTCGGGGTGCCCGCACCGGCCACGAACTTGGCTTCATCCGCCCCGTCCACGTCAGTCACGGTCAGCACGCCACTGTCTGTCAGCACATCCGGGCTGGCATCTTCGGTAACCGCGCCAGTGTCAGCACCGCTGATCACCGCGCTGTCGTTGACGCCGGTGATGGTGATGGTGACGGTATGCTCGGTGCCATCCAGGCTCTTGACCACGAAGGTCTCGACCTTGGTTTCGCCCTGCCCCAGATACTGCACGTCGCCGTTGGCCACGTTATAAGTCCAGGCACCGCCTTCGGTGATGGTCAGGCTGCCCAGTGCATCGGCACTCGGGGTGCCCGCACCGGCCACGAACTTGGCTTCGTCCGCCCCGTCCACGTCGGTCACGGTCAGGCTGCCAGTCTCGGTCAGGGTCGGGGTGGTTTCATCTTCCACCACGCCGCCGGTGTCATTGCCGCTGATCACCGCGCTGTCGTTGACGCCGGTGATGGTGATGGTGACGGTATGCTCGGTGCCATCCAGGCTCTTGACCACAAAGGTCTCGACCTTGGTTTCACCCTGCCCCAGATACTGCACGTCGCCATTGGCCACGTTATACGTCCAGGCACCGCCTTCGGTGATGGTCAGGCTGCCCAGTGCATCGGCACTCGGGGTGCCCGCACCGGCCACAAACTTGGCTTCGTCGGCACCGTCCACGTCGGTCACGGTCAGGCTGCCAGTCTCGGTCAGGATCGGGGTACTTTCATCTTCAGTGACGCCGCCCTTGTCGTTGCCGCTGATCACCGCGCTGTCGTTCACACCGGTAATGGTGATGGTGACGGTGTGCTCGGTGCCATCCAGGCTCTTGACCACGAAGGTCTCGACCTTGGTTTCACCCTGCCCCAGGTACTGCACGTCGCCATTGGCCACGTTATACGTCCAGGCACCGCCTTCGGTGATGGTCAGGCTGCCCAGCGCACCGTTGCTGGCCACGCCGTTGCCGGCAATAAACTTGGCCTCATCGGCACCGTCCACGTCGGTCACGGTCAGCACGCCGCTGTCTGTCAGCACATCCGGGCTGGCATCTTCGGTAACCGCGCCAGTGTCAGCACCGCTAATGACCGCGCTGTCATTGACGCCGGTGATGGTGATGGTGACGGCATGCTCGGTGCCATCCAGGCTCTTGACCACGAAGGTCTCAACCTTGGTTTCACCTTGACCCAGGTACTGCACGTCGCCGTTGGCCACGTTATACGTCCAGACACCGCCTTCGGTGATGGTCAGGCTGCCCAGCGCGCCATTGCTGGCCACGCCGTTGCCGGCCACAAACTTGGCCTCATCGGCACCGTCCACGTCGGTCACGGTCAGGCTGCCAGTCTCGGTCAGGGTCGGGGTGGTTTCATCTTCCACCACGCCGCCGGTGTCATTGCCGCTGATCACCGCGCTGTCGTTGACGCCGGTGATGGTGATGGTGACGGTATGCTCGGTGCCATCCAGGCTCTTGACCACAAAGGTCTCGACCTTGGTTTCACCTTGACCCAGGTACTGCACGTCGCCATTGGCCACGTTATACGTCCAGGCACCGCCTTCGGTGATGGTCAGGCTGCCCAGCGCATCGGCACTCGGGGTGCCCGCACCGGCCACGAACTTGGCTTCATCGGCCCCGTCCACGTCAGTCACGGTCAGCACGCCGCTGTCTGTCAGCACATCCGGGCTGGCATCTTCGGTAACCGCGCCAGTGTCAGCACCGCTGATCACCGCGCTGTCATTGACGCCGGTAATGGTGATGGTGACGGTATGCTCGGTACCATCCTGGCTCTTGACCACGAAGGTCTCGACCTTGGTTTCACCCTGCCCCAGGTACTGCACGTCGCCGTTGGCCACGTTGTAAGTCCAGACACCGCCTTCGGTGATGGTCAGGCTGCCCAGCGCGCCATTGCTGGCCACGCCGTTGCCGGCCACAAACTTGGCCTCGTCGGCGCCGTCCACGTCGGTCACGGTCAGGCTGCCAGTCTCGGTCAGGATCGGGGTACTTTCATCTTCAGTGACGCCGCCCTTGTCGTTGCCGCTGATCACCGCGCTGTCGTTCACACCGGTAATGGTGATGGTGACGGTGTGCTCGGTGCCATCCAGGCTCTTGACCACGAAGGTCTCGACCTTGGTTTCACCCTGCCCCAGGTACTGCACGTCGCCGTTGGCCACGTTATACGTCCAGGCACCGCCTTCGGTGATGGTCAGGCTGCCCAGCGCACCGTTGCTGGCCACGCCGTTGCCGGCAATAAACTTGGCCTCATCGGCACCGTCCACGTCGGTCACGGTCAGCACGCCGCTGTCTGTCAGCACATCCGGGCTGGCATCTTCGGTAACCGCGCCAGTGTCAGCACCGCTAATGACCGCGCTGTCATTGACGCCGGTGATGGTGATGGTGACGGTGTGCTCGGTGCCATCCAGGCTCTTGACCACGAAGGTCTCGACCTTGGTTTCACCCTGCCCCAGATACTGCACGTCGCCATTGGCCACGTTATACGTCCAGGCACCGCCTTCGGTGATGGTCAGGCTGCCCAGCGCATCGGCACTCGGGGTGCCCGCACCGGCCACGAACTTGGCTTCATCGGCCCCGTCCACGTCAGTCACGGTCAGCACGCCGCTGTCTGTCAGCACATCCGGGCTGGCATCTTCGGTAACCGCGCCAGTGTCAGCACCGCTGATCACCGCGCTGTCATTGACGCCGGTAATGGTGATGGTGACGGTATGCTCGGTACCATCCTGGCTCTTGACCACGAAGGTCTCGACCTTGGTTTCACCCTGCCCCAGATACTGCACGTCGCCGTTGGCCACGTTATACGTCCAGGCACCGCCTTCGGTGATGGTCAGGCTGCCCAGCGCGCCATTGCTGGCCACGCCGTTGCCGGCCACAAACTTGGCCTCGTCGGCGCCGTCCACGTCGGTCACGGTCAGGCTGCCAGTCTCAGTCAGGGTCGGGGTGCTTTCATCTTCCACCACGCCGCCGGTGTCATTGCCGCTGATCACCGCGCTGTCGTTGACGCCGGTGATGGTGATGGTGACGGTATGCTCGGTGCCATCCAGGCTCTTGACCACAAAGGTCTCGACCTTGGTTTCACCCTGCCCCAGATACTGCACGTCGCCATTGGCCACGTTATACGTCCAGGCACCGCCTTCGGTGATGGTCAGGCTGCCCAGCGCATCGGCACTCGGGGTGCCCGCACCGGCCACGAACTTGGCTTCGTCCGCCCCGTCCACGTCAGTCACGGTCAGCACGCCGCTGTCTGTCAGCACATCCGGGCTGGCATCTTCGGTAACCGCGCCAGTGTCAGCACCGCTGATCACCGCGCTGTCATTGACGCCGGTAATGGTGATGGTGACGGTATGCTCGGTGCCATCCTGGCTCTTGACCACGAAGGTCTCGACCTTGGTTTCACCCTGCCCCAGATACTGCACGTCGCCGTTGGCCACGTTATACGTCCAGGCACCGCCTTCGGTGATGGTCAGGCTGCCCAGTGCATCGGCACTCGGGGTACCCGCACCGGCCACGAACTTGGCTTCATCCGCCCCGTCCACGTCAGTCACGGTCAGCACGCCACTGTCTGTCAGCACATCCGGGCTGGCATCTTCGGTAACCGCGCCAGTGTCAGCACCGCTGATCACCGCGCTGTCGTTGACGCCGGTGATGGTGATGGTGACGGTATGCTCGGTGCCATCCAGGCTCTTGACCACGAAGGTCTCGACCTTGGTTTCACCTTGACCCAGGTACTGCACGTCGCCGTTGGCCACGTTATAAGTCCAGACACCGCCTTCGGTGATGGTCAGGCTGCCCAGTGCATCGGCACTCGGGGTGCCCGCACCGGCCACGAACTTGGCCTCATCCGCGCCGTCCACGTCGGTCACGCTCAGCACGCCGCTGTCAGTCAGCACATCCGGGCTGGCATCTTCGGTCACGGCACCAGCGTCAGCACCACTAATGACCGCGCTGTCATTGACGCCGGTGATGGTGATGGTGACGGTGTGCTCGGTGCCATCCAGGCTCTTGACCACGAAGGTCTCGACCTTGGTTTCACCTTGACCCAGGTACTGCACGTCGCCGTTGGCCACGTTGTAAGTCCACTCACCGCCTTCGGTGATGGTCAGGCTGCCCAGCGCGCCATTGCTGGCCACGCCGTTGCCGGCCACAAACTTGGCCTCGTCGGCGCCGTCCACGTCGGTCACGGTCAGGCTGCCAGTCTCAGTCAGGGTCGGGGTGCTTTCATCTTCCACCACGGCACCGGTGTCGTTGCCGCTGATCACCGCGCTGTCGTTGACGCCGGTGATGGTGATGGTGACGGTGTGCTCGGTGCCATCCAGGCTCTTGACCACGAAGGTCTCGACCTTGGTCTCGCCCTGCCCCAGATACTGCACGTCGCCGTTGGCCACGTTGTAAGTCCACTCACCGCCTTCGGTGATGGTCAGGCTGCCCAGTGCATCGGCACTCGGGGTGCCCGCACCGGCCACGAACTTGGCCTCGTCGGCGCCGTCCACGTCGGTCACGGTCAGGCTGCCGGTCTCGGTCAGCGTCGGGGTGCTTTCATCTTCCACCACGGCACCGGTGTCGTTGCCGCTGATCACCGCGCTGTCATTGACGCCGGTGATGGTGATGGTGACGGTATGCTCGGTGCCATCCAGGCTCTTGACCACGAAGGTCTCGACCTTGGTTTCACCCTGCCCCAGGTACTGCACGTCGCCATTGGTCACGTTATACGTCCAGGCACCGCCTTCGGTGATGGTCAGGCTGCCCAGCGCACCGTTGCTGGCCACGCCGTTGCCGGCAATAAACTTGGCCTCATCGGCACCGTCCACGTCGGTCACGCTCAGCACGCCGCTGTCTGTCAGCACATCCGGGCTGGCATCTTCGGTCACGGCGCCAGCGTCAGCACCGGCAATGATGGCGGCATCATTGCCCGGCGTGACAGTCCCGGTCACGCCGCCAGTGGCGCTGTGCAAACCATCTGTGATTGTGTATTCGAACGAAATATTGCCATTGAAATCAGGGGATGGCGTAAAGACCAACTGGCCGTTGGTCAGGGTAACGGAACCATTGCTGATCGCTACCGAGCCGCCTTCGGCAATGGCCTGGCCATTGACGGCGGTGATGCTGAGGCTATCACCATCCAGGTCGGAGTCATTGCCGAGCACGTTGATGGTGACTGTCCCGTCCTCTTCCACGGTGAACTGGTCGTCCCCTGGCACAGGCGCGGCATTCACCACACTGTTGTCAGTGCCCTTGGGGGAGGTGTTGCCAGCGGGATCGGTCAGGGTGGCATCCACTGTGATGGGGCCATTGACCGGCAGATCCGTGGTGGGAATGGTCAGAGTAATCTGGGTCTTGCCGATGTCATCGGCGGTCAGGATGGAGCTGGAGTCAGGTACCCCGTCCCCATTCCAGTCCACATCGAGGCGATCACCAACTTTGGCATCGGCTGGCAAACGTATGATGACATCCACGCCGCTCTCGCGCTCATTGGCTGAGATGACGTTGTCCGCGCCGTCCTGGATTTCCGCCAGAGGAGCAGAGGGGGCAGTGCTGTCCACGCTGCCATCATCGGTCGCTGTGGCTGTGTTGCCGGCAGGATCGGTGACATTGGCGGTGACCGTATAGGAGCCGTCCGCCAGCGGTGTGGTGACATCCACGCTGAAGGTGCCATCCGGATTGACGGTCGTGGTCAGGGTCTGTTGATTGCCATTGGCATCCGTAACCAGCAGGGTCACAGTGCTGCCTGCGGGGGCATCAGTGGTACCGGTCAGGGTCGGGGTAGTGTCGTTGGTATTGTCAGGGGCGGAGACTGTGATCACCGGTGGCACCAGGTCGATCAGCTGATCTTCCTCGCCCGTGAACGCATCGCCAATCACGCCCGTGTCGGCCTGGGTGCCGGTATCAAAGCCCGCCGCCGCTATGGTGGCATCGCCGATGCGATCTATGGTGACGAAACCACCATTGCCGCTGGCACCCGCCACGCCGCCGATATTGCCACCGCCTGCGGCAGGAGCACCGCCGGCCGCCGCCGCTTCAAATGCCTTGGTCGGATCGGTGCCACCCAGAATGGCCTGTTGCAGGGCCGCTATGTCATCGGGATTGCCGGCAGGCACATCCTGATTCTGGGCCAGCAAGGGCGCCTGAGACGTTTCATCCTCAGCCTGCTGCTCGTTGGTCGGGCTCAGGGTGAAAGTCTGGTTGCCGCCGTTGAAGCTGGCGCCTTCAGGAGTGATCAGCACCGCATCCTTGGGCAGGACATCGCCTTCAGCAAGTGGCTTCTGGCTGCCATCTGCAGCGACCAAATAGATTTTGCCTTTCAACTGGGTAACGACGACGTCCTGATCCAATGCGATATTGTGGCTGCTCATGTTCTCTCCTGAATCTCTATTGGCATGCAATATTCCACCGTCTAATGTGCCCGTGAACGGCGCCAGAAACCAGTTAGAAAATTCGAATGGATAGACTGATTTGAAGCTGGATCGGCCGGTTAAACAGAAGGGTCAATGACGGGGGAAGGAATTAATAAAATCAAGATGATCAATGTGTTGCATTTTGATAACGGGAGCACATCGCTGTGCTCCCGTCCGGGTCATGATCAGGCACCCGCCCACAACAGGATGGCGAGTAACTGGGGGGAGATGATCCGCAGGAACATCACCAGGGGGTAGACGGTGGCGTACGACAAGGCGCTGGCGCCACTGGTGGGATGCATGCCGTTGGCAAACGCCAGGGCGGGAGGATCCGTCATGGAACCGGCCAGCAATCCGCACAGGGTGAGATAGTTCATCTTGCCATACAGGCGGGCCAGCACACCGACCACCAGCAGCGGGATCAGGGTGATCGCCATGCCGTACATCATCCAGGCCGGGCCATCGCCGTTGATCAGGGTGTCGATGAAACCGGCACCTGACTTGAAGCCCACCACGGCCAGAAACAGCACTATGCCGATCTCCCGCAGCGCCAGGTTGGCGCTGGGGGGCATGAACCAATAGAGCTTGCCGATGCTGCCGATCCGCGACAGGATCAGCGCCACCACCAGGGGGCCGCCCGCCAGACCCAGCTTGAGTGCAGCCGGGAACCCGGGCAGATAGAAGGGGATGGAGCCGAGCAGCACGCCCAGACCTATGCCGATGAACACCGGCAGCATCTGCACCTGCTGCAGCTTCTGCTGCACGTTGCCAACCACATTGGTCACCGCCTCTATGGCGTCGAGTCGACCCACCAGGTTGAGGATGTCACCAAACTGCAGGCTGGTCTGGCTGGTCGGCACCAGCTCGATGCCGGCCCGGTTGAGGCGCGAGATGACCACATCGTATTTCTGCTTGATGTCAAGATCGCGGATCTTCTTGCCGAGCACCTGCTCGTTGGTCACCACCACCCGCTCCACCCGCAGATCGGTGCCGCGGGTCGAGAGCGAGGTCTCCACCTCCTCCCCCAGCACCAGCAACACCTTGTGCAGCGCGTGCCGCTCACCCACCAGGTGCAACAGGTCGCCGAGTTCGATGCGCGAGTCCGGCCGCGGCACCATCAGCTCCTCGCCACGCTTGAGGCGGGAACAGATGACATCGGCTTCGTCCAGGCTCGGGATCTCCCCCAGCATCAGGCCGTGCATGTTGGGGTTGCGCACCGCTATGTTGATGGTCTGCAGGCTCTCCTTGGTCTTGCCGGCCTGTTGCTCGAACTGGGCTGCTTCTTCGTCGATCTTGATGCGAAAAAACATGCGAATGAGCCACATGGTGAGCAGGATGCCACAGATGCCGAACGGATAGGCGACGGCATACCCCATGCCCATCAAGCCGGTCGAACCGGGCACGGCCCCCAGCTCGGCCAGGATCTGCTGACCCGCACCGAGGGAAGGCGTGTTGGTCACGGCGCCGGAGAAGACCCCCAGGATCACCGGCAGCGGCACGTCAAACAGTTGATGCAGCGCCGCCGCAACCGCGCAGCCAAGCAACACCAGCAGAGCGGCGAAACCGTTCAGCTTGAGGCCGGAGCTGCGCAGGGAGGAGAAGAAGCCGGGACCGACCTGGATGCCTATGGTGTAGACAAACAGGATCAGCCCGAACTCCTGGATGAAGTGCAGGGTCTGTTCATCCAATGCGAGACCGGAGAGGCCGGCGAAGTGGCCCACTATGATGCCACCGAACAGCACACCCCCGATCCCCAAGCCAACGCCATAGACTCGCCAGTTTCCCAGCCAGAGCCCCAGCACTGCCACCAGCGACAACATGCTGATGGAAAGCGCGATATCACTCATTTCGTGCATCCTTTGCGAATTGAACTGTCCTTAGCTTGTCAGCAAACGCCGACGCCAACTGTGTGATACCGCACGAATTTATCCTTTTTAGCGGCAATAAATACCAATTAAGGGCTAGTTAGGCGACATAACCATAAATGGCCATAAAGTGACAAACACTGCCGCCCAGTACAAACAGATGCCAGATGGCGTGGTTATAGGGGATACGCTTGGCCACATAGAAGATGACCCCCAGGCTGTAGATGAGACCACCGAGCCCGAGCAGCAGCAAGCCTTCCCCCTCCAGATGGATGTAAAGCTGATAGATGACCACCAGCGACAACCAGCCCAGCATCAGATAGGTAAACAGCGACAGCTTCTTGAAGCGGTTGATGAAGAGCAGCTTGAACACCACCCCCGCCAGCGCCAGCCCCCAGATCACCACCATCAGCCCCTGGGCCAGCGGGGTATCGAGCGCCACCAGCAGGAAGGGGGTATAGGTACCGGCGATCAGCAGATAGATGGCGCAGTGATCAAACACCTTGCACCAGCGCCTCGCGGCCCCTTCCGCCATGCTGTGATACAGGGTCGAGGCGAGATAGAGCAGCACCAGGCTGCCGCCATAGAGGCTGTAGCTGATGAGCGCCTGGGTGCCCTGCTCCCAGCCCTTGTTCAACAACAGGATCAACCCCAGGATCCCGAACACCAGCCCCAAGCCGTGGCTGAGGCGATTGGCCAACTCCTCGCGGGGAGAATAATCCGTCACACTGCTCATTGCATACTCCTGCCCAAACTGGGCTCACTCTAGCCGCCGCCTTTTCAGAGTACAAGTGTTAGCTTAAAGAGGATGGCATCTGATTTGGCCAGCGCTCATGGCTGTCACCCGTTTGCCTTTGGTGTATGCTCTGCGGCCGATGCCCACCTAGCTGCTGCCGCCACGGCTGCTCACCACACAGTGACTCCCTGGCAACCCGGTCTGGAGAACCTGATGAAGTTGACTGAACTGTTTGCACTACCGGATCCGGCCTTCGGCCAGGCCGTGACGGCCCTGCTGGAGACCTTCCACCACTCGGATGACAGTCAGGCCCCCTACCAGCGCGACCACTTCACCCACCAGCTCGATCAATCCTGCATGCCGGCCATCGGCATCTCCATGGATGACTACCTGGCCCGGCTGGCCAGCCTGGTGCCCGGCGCTTCCCATCTCACCTCGCCACGCTACATGGGCCACATGACGGCGCCACTGCCGGCCTTTACCGCCGAGCTGTCGCGCCTGCTGGTGATGCTCAACCAGAATCCGATGAAGATGGAGTCCTCCCGCCTGCTCAGCTTTCTGGAGCGGGAGGTGCTGGCCAAACTGCACCGCCTCATCTATCGCGCCGACGACGCCTTCTATGACGAGCAGATGCATGCCAAGGATGCCGCCCTCGGCGTCATGACCAGCGGCGGCACCATAGCCAACGTCACCGCCCTCTGGCTGGCGCGCAACCGTGCCTGTGGCGACAACCTGTTCGCCCTCTATGAGCAGGGCTATCGCGGCGCCGTGATCCTGGGCTCGCGGCTGATGCACTACTCCTTCGACAAGGGGATGGATCTGCTGGGGCTGGGCGCGCACAGCGTCTGGCGCCTCGCGACCGACGACCAGAACCGGCTCGACATGGCGGCGCTGGAACAGGCTCTTGCCCAGTGCAAGGAGCAGAAGCTCAAGGTGCTGGCGCTGGTCGGGGTAGCCGGCAGTACCGATTTTGGCTCCATCGATCCCCTGCCCGAGCTGGCGGCCATCGCGGCCCGCGAGCAGATCCACTTCCACGTGGACGCCGCCTGGGGCGGCCCGACCCTGTTTTCGCCCCGCTATCAGGGGCTGCTTGCAGGGATTGAACTGGCCGATACCGTGACCCTGGATGGTCACAAGCAACTGCTGGTGCCGCTCGGTACCGGCATGCTGCTCTGCCGCCAGCCGGATCTCATGATGACGGTCAAGCGGGAGGCACCCTACGCCATCCGTGCCAGCTCCTTTGATCAGGGCCGCTTCACCCTGGAGGGCACCCGCCCCGCCAATGCGCTCTATCTGGATGCGGCCTTCCAGCTGTTTGGCCAGCAGGGTTACGCCCGACTTATCGAGGCCAACTACGACAGAGCCCGCCTGATGGCCGCGCTCATCAATGCCGACCCCGCCTTCGAACTGATGTCTGCCCCTGTGATGAACCTGCTCTCCTACCGCTGCATTCCCCCTCATCTGCAGGGCAAGGCGCCGGACGAGGCGGCCAACGACCAGATCAACGCATTCAACGTCGCATTGCAGAAAGCCCAGCGGGCCGAGGGGCACAGCTTTGTCTCCCGTACCCAGCGGGCGGTGGGGCGCTACGGTGCCCAGCCGCTCACCCTGCTGCGCGCCGTGCTGCTCAATCCGCTCATCGAAGAGCGGCATATTCGCGAGCTGCTGGCGGACCAAAAGCGGTTGGGTGACCAGATTTCCCGCCGGCTGTTCGGCTAGGCAGGCGACAGGGAACTGGACGCCAAATGGGCGGTCTTATTCATTTGCCGTTGTCTACCTTGCAGGTAGACTGGACAAAATTTTGCGGTCTTTTTTGAGGGCTATGAGCCAGACATGAAGCAATTTATTGAATTTATTCCACTTATCGTTTTCTTTGCGGTCTACAAGTTCTACGACATCTACACGGCCACCGGCGCCCTGGTGGTCGTGACCGGTCTGCAGCTCATCTACAGCTGGGTGCGTTATCGCAAGGTCGAGAAGATGCAGCTGTTTACCTTCCTGCTGGTCGGTTTCTTCGGCGGCCTCACCGTCTTCTTCCACGACGACACCTTTATCAAGTGGAAAGTCACAGTCATCAACGTGCTGTTCGCACTGGGCCTGCTCATCAGCCGCTACGGCTTTGGCAAGAACCTGATCAAGCAGATGCTGGGCAAGGAGCTGCAGGCACCTGATGCCATCTGGGATAGAGTCAATCTGGCCTGGGTCGGCTTCTTTACCGCCTGTGGCCTGCTCAACCTCTACGTGGCCTTCAACCTGCCGCAGGAGATGTGGGTCAACTTCAAGGTGTTCGGCTTGCTTGGCATGACGCTGGTGTTTACCCTGCTGAGCGGTGTCTATCTCTACCGCCACCTGCCCGCCGAGCAGAAAGGCGAGCTGAAAAAATAACCGCCATCAGAAAAGGATCCTCTCATGTGGTATCTCATCTACGCCGAAGATGTTCCCAACAGTCTGCCGCTGCGCAAGCAGGTGCGCCCAGCCCATCTGGCCAGGCTGCAGGCCTTGCAGGATGAAGGCCGGCTGCTGACCGCCGGTCCCAACCCGGCCATCGATGCCGACGATCCCGCCGATGCGGGCTTCACCGGCAGCACTGTCATCGCCGAGTTTGCCAGTCAGGCCGATGCCAAAGCCTGGGCCGATGCCGACCCCTATGTGGCGGCCGGTGTCTACGCCAGGGTGACCATCAAGCCGTTCAAGAAAGTGTTCTGACAGAACGCCATACCCAAGATGCAAAGAGGCCGGACGCTGGTGTTCAACTAGGTCCGGCCTCTTTCTATTGCGCGCTATCACCAACGGGCTCACGCCATGGCGACAAACCAGGGGTTGAGGATATCCGGCTTGTTGTAGATCAGGGGTGACCCATCGAGCTGGGTCACGCTGCCTCCGGCTCCTTCCAGCACCGCCTGCGCCGCAGCGGTATCCCACTCGCAGGTGGGGGCGAGGCGCGGATAGAGCTCGGCGCCCCCTTCGGCAATGATGCAAAACTTGAGAGAGCTGCCCATGGAGACCAGCTCAATCTCGCCCCGCGCTATGTCACCAAAGCGCGCCAGGTAATCCAGGGTAGCCTGGGACAGGTGATTGCGGCTGCCCACCACCCGCCAGGGCGCCCCTTCCTGATGAGGCAAGGTCTGGATGGCTTCACGCTTGCCATCGGCCACACGCCAAGCCCCGACCTCCTTGCCGCCATACCAGAGCCGGTCCAGCACGGGGGCATAGACCAGACCCCACAGCGGCTTGCCATCCTCGATCAGCGCGATATTGACGGTGAACTCGCCGTTGCGGGAGACAAACTCCTTGGTGCCGTCGAGCGGATCCACCAGCCAGTAGCGTGACCAGCCATGGCGCAACCCCATCACCTCGGGACCGGACTCCTCCGACAGCACAGGAATATCGGGGGTGAGCCCTGCCAGCGCCTGCACTATCACCTCATGCGCCCCCTGATCGGCTGCGGTCAACGGGCTCTCGTCCCCCTTGTACTCCACCGTAAAGGGCTGACTGTAGATGGCCATGATGGTGTCACCGGCGGCGCGGGCTATGGGCTCCAGCTCGGAGATTGCGGGAAAAAACATAGAAAAGACATCCTGGTCAAATGGTTAGCACAGTGTACCCATTTTGGAATGGCATGGGTTATAGCCGATTTAGCTGAGTTATAACCCTGTCACTTCTGACAGACAAAAAATGGCGCGACTCGACTAATCCTCAATAGCAACCCCACACAACACAAGGACGTGAAGCCATGAACTACAAGACCCTGACCGCCACCCTGCTGCTGAGCTGCCTGCCCCTGTTGAGCCAGCCTCTGCTGGCCGCCGACAAGCCGGCTGCCAAGCCAGCCACCACAGTCACCACCGCGAAGGAGAGCGGCAAGGTGAACCTGAATACGGCGAATATCAATGAGTTAACTGCCCTCAAGGGGATCGGCGAGAAGAAGGCCCAGGCCATCGTCGACTTTCGCGAAAAGCAGGGCAAGTTCACCACGGTCGAACAACTGGCCGATGTGAGTGGCATAGGGCCGGCAACCCTGGAAGCAAATCGGGACATGATCATCGTCAAGTAACCGCTTTGGACCTCCCCATCATGAGGGCAGCCTGTGGCTGCCCTATTTTTCTTCGGGTATCATGAGCCCACTTTGTATCTCTGGACTCTCTCCATGAAAAAGACACCGCTCGTTGTACGCAAGGCCGTTCTTCCTGTCGCCGGTTTGGGCACCCGCATGCTGCCTGCCACCAAGGCCATCCCGAAAGAGATGCTGCCAGTGGTCGACAAGCCGCTGATCCAGTATGTGGTGCGCGAAGCCATCGCCGCCGGCATCAAGGAGATCATCCTGGTGACGCACTCGAGCAAGAACTCCATCGAGAACCACTTCGACAAGAGCTTCGAGCTGGAAGCGACCCTGGAAAAGCGGGTCAAGCGACAGCTGCTGGAAGAGGTACAACACATCTGCCCCAAAGACGTCACCATCATGCACGTCCGTCAGGGCGAAGCCAAAGGCCTGGGTCATGCCGTGCTCTGTGCCCGCCCGCTGATCGGCGACAACCCGTTTGCGGTCCTGCTGCCTGACGTGCTGATCGATGAAGTGGCCAGCAACCTCAAGCAGGACAACCTGGCCGAAATGGTGCACATGTTCGAAGAGGATCACATCAGCCAGATCATGGTGGAAGCCGTCCCCGAAAGCGAAGTGGACAAATACGGCATCGCCGACATCAAGGGCGAGGCCCTGAGCGAAGGCATGTCCCTGCCGATGCAGGCCATCGTCGAGAAGCCGCCCCGTGACGAAGCCCCTTCCAACCTGGCCGTGGTCGGCCGCTACGTGCTCTCCTCCAACATCTGGCCGCTGCTGGAGAAGACGCCGGCCGGTGCCGGCGACGAGATCCAGCTGACCGATGCCATCGCCATGCTGATGGAGCAGGAGCAGGTCAACGCCTACTTCATGAAGGGTCGCAGTCACGACTGCGGCAGCAAGATGGGCTATATGAAAGCCAACGTGGAATATGCCGTGCGCCACCCGGAACTGAACGGTGAATTCATTGCGTGGCTGAAACAGTTCGTCAAACAGTTGTAATAGCTGAATATTTAACCTGTTAATAGAATTATATACTGGGCATCATTCGATGCCCTTTTTCATTTTATAAACAAATATTCAACCATTGATAGATAAAATATCGCTAAATCATAATATTGTAATTTAATCACGCTTGTTCTATAAGGATTAAGGCTTGTTCCTAGCCCTTGCATAAAATTCCTAAAAAAATATAAGACACAGGTGGAAGTTCCAATGAATAATCCGTCCAAAGGGACCTTTTTAGGTCACCCTAAAGGGCTTTTTTTGCTCTTTAGTACCGAACTGTGGGAGAGATTCTCCTATTACGGCATGCGTGCCGTGCTCGTCCTCTATCTGACTGACATGACTGCCAACGGCGGCATGGGCTGGACTCAGGCCGACGCCCTCAAGCTGTACGGCATCTATACCGGTCTGGTCTACATCACCCCCATCATAGGTGGCTGGCTGGCGGATACCTTCCTCGGCCAACGCCGTGCGATCCTGATCGGTGCCATCTTCATGGCCGCGGGTCAATTCACCCTGGCCCTGCCGCACGCCATGTTCCCGGAGATGGTCAACAACGTCTTCTACGCTGGCCTGGCCCTGTTGATCCTGGGTAACGGTCTGTTCAAACCGAACATCTCCACCATGGTGGGTGACCTGTACAAGGAAGGTGACCACCGTCGTGACGGTGCCTTCACCATCTTCTACATGGGCATCAACCTGGGCTCCCTGCTGGCCGGCGTGATCTGTGGCGCCGCCGCGACTGCCTACGGCTGGCAAGCCGCCTTCGTCAGCGCAGGTATCGGCATGCTGCTCTCCCTGGTAGTGCAGGCCACCATGGCCCAGCGTTTCCTGGGTGACATAGGTCGTGTACCGGCCGCCCAGCGCGCCGCCGAGCAACGCTCCAAGGAGCAGAAGGCGCCGCTAACCAAGCAGGAAGTGGATCGCATCAAGGTCATCCTGGTACTGGGTCTGTTCACCATCATCTTCTGGGCTGGCTTCGAGCAGGCCGGTGGTCTGATGAACCTGTACGCGCAGGAATATACCGACCGCATGATCGGCAGCTTCGAAGTGCCGACCGCCTGGTTCCAGTCCCTGAACCCCTTCTTCATCATCACGCTCGCCCCCATAGTCGCGGCTATCTGGATCAAGCTCGGCAGCAAAGAGCCGAACTCCCCGGTGAAGTTCGCCATGGGTCTGCTGTTCCTGGCCGTGGGCTTCCTGTTCATGATCGGTGCCGTGCTGGAGCAAGGTGGCGATCAGGCCGTCAAGACCTCCATGTTCTGGCTGGTCGGTGCCTATCTGTTCCACACCCTGGGTGAGCTCTGCCTCTCTCCGATCGGTCTCTCCATGGTGACCAAGCTGGCTCCGCTGCGTCTGGCCTCCCTGATGATGGGTGCCTGGTTCGGCTTCGTTGCCCTGGCCAACTACATCGCCGGCTTCGTCGGTTCCTTCGTCGGCGAGTCCGGTGCCATCGCCATCTTCGGCGGCATCGCCATCGCCGCCGTGATCAGCGCCCTGATCCTGCTGACCATGGCCAACCGCCTGGTTTACTGGATGCACGGTGCCGAAGGTCCGGCCAAAGAGCCGGAAGAGCACGACAAGAAACTGCAGTCTGCCACCGTCTAACCGGTTCGGATTGTGATGAACAAACAGGGCGCCCGATGGGCGCCCTGTTTGTTTCTGTCTGCGGCGGATCTGCCTCAGTGGTGGCGTACCTGCACATGGAGGGCGCTGCCGCTGTCGCTGCGAAACTGCAGGTCAAACGGCTCGTGCCAGCTGCGCTTGTGCAGCGCGTAGTGGCTGCTGCGCAGCAAGCCGAGCGGCAGGCCGCCGGAGCGCATCAACCAGTGCGGTGAGGTGAGCCCGGCATTGGCAAACACCAGACCATCTTCCTGATCGAACAGCAGGGCGGCCATGGCGAAGGAGTGGCGCAGGCCGGATTCGATGAGCTGCAGGTTGAGGTAGTCGAGCAGCCGGTGCGGCTGGGTCAGCAGCAGGCTCTCCTTGTGCTGAAACTGGCGATAGGGAGCATTCATCAGGGAACGCACCAGGGCGCCGCAGAAGGCGGCATCCACCCCGAGCACCGGCAGCTCCATCACCAGCACCAGCAGCTTGTCGTCCAGCTTGAAGGTGTCTGGAATGAACAGGTTGCCCATCCCCTCGAACGTCACCTGCCAGGGGCCCCACTCCTGCAAGCCGGGTGGCCTCAACCAGGCCAGCAGACGGGTGGCCGCCTTGTCGTGATCGCGAAAGAAGTCGATGTGATCCATCAGCTCCAGTTGCTGCCCGTGACCATAGTTGGCCGCCAGACACTGATCTATGCTGCGGCGCACCTGACCGAAGTCCGAAACCGGCTTGATCAGAAAATCGCAGGCACCGGCGCGCAACGCCCGCTCCACCGCCTCCATCTTGCTCTGCCCGGAGATGACGATGACGGGGATATGGGGATAGCGGGCAGACAGGCAGGCGATGACCTCATGCCCATCCATGTTGGGCATGTTCAGGTCGCACAGCACTATATCGGGGTGGTAGAGCGCGGCGGCAGAGAGGCCTTCAATCCCGTCCTCGGCCTGAAACACGCACGCCCCGTCATGCTCGAGATAAGTTACCAGCGAGTGGCGAAAAACCGCTTCATCTTCCACCACCAGGATCCGTAGTCCGGCTTTTGACATCTTGACAAAGCTCTTATTAGTCAATTAGTTATTTGAGTATTAAGCCTAGACCATAAGGGGCGGGCTTGACCAATCAGATGATTGCATAATCGTAATGGCGGGTATGCCATATGGCTATCCTGGCAGCCAACTGTTTGAAAAAGAGCGGGTAATGCCGCCCGCACGGCGCAATGACCCCGGCGAGAATGCTGGCCTTTTGGCCAGCCAGCAACCCCAAAAAAGGCGCCATGCCAGTACGCATGCCCGGCTCATTTCACACTCGCTATTGCCACCAGGGTGGAACCGAACCTCATTTCCGACCCACAAACAGGCCTGCCGGCCCCCTTGCCCGAGCGGCACGAATTGTATGAGACCCCGCCATGGGGGATAATGCCCTCCACTCCAGATCGTGAAGAGCACCATGACACCAGCCGAATACAGCGCCCTCGCCCATCCCAGATTGTCCCATCCGGCTCGCAGCCTCTATACCCTGCAGCTGCGCAGACTGGTGCAGGAAAATCAGCTGGCCCGGCTCAACTATCCCGAACTGGGGCGAGCCTTGGCGGTGGTCGATCCCGGTGATCCCAGCGGCTTCTGTTTTCAGGTCAACGCCCGCCAGCTGACCGAGCTGTTCGATGAGCTGATGGAGGCCGGGCTGCTGCAGGTCGAGGCGCAGGCCGACAGTGAGCACTACCATCAGTGCCCGTTCCTGCTGCCGCTGCTGACCCAGAAGGTGCGCAGTCCGCTGCCGGAGCGCCCCTTCCAGATGCACCTGCAGTGGCGCCCGGATGAGGAGCTGCCCGCCCTCGCCCGCCTGTGTGGGGTGATAGATGCCAGTTACAACGAAGAGGATCTGGGGGAGTTCATCGCCTACTGGCTGGGCCGCCCCGAGGTGTTCGACTCCCAGCATCAGTGGATGCTCAAGTTCATTCGTGCCCTCAAGACCCGCCGCTACGTCCGTCGCCAGCCGATGGAGGCGAAAGGTTACCAGCAGGTCACGTCAGCCCCTGCAGACTCAGGCCCGAGCAAGCGGGCGCAGCAGATGATAGAAGAGGCCAAACGGCTGACCCAAGTGCAGACCCAGGAACAGGCGCCGCAGCAGGAACCGGATAATGATTGATAGCGGCCCCCGCCTGCAGGCAAAATCAGTGCCTTGCCCCCCCATCCCTGACCCAGCAGAAGGAGCATTCCATGACTGACCCGCAAGATCCCCTGCGCCAGGAGCTGGAAGAGATCGAAGCCAAGCGCAAAAGAATCGCCAAGGCCAAACAGGACCACAGGGTGCACGACACCGAACTGAGCCAGCACGTGGGCGGCCTGCTTGAACGCATTCGCCGTCTGCAGGCCCAGACAGGTGGCAGCCAGTACGACTACGAGACCCTGCGCAAGGAGTACGACGCCAAGGCCAACGCCGAGGTGCGCGAGCTGCAGAAGGCGGCCCGCCTGGAGCGGATCCAGAAGCTGATCGCCCAGGCCGACCTCAACCCGGACTGGGTATTCGAGAAGATGGATGCCACCGATCCGGCGCTGCAATACCCCATGGAGACGGCTCGCTACTTCATCAGCGGCTTCGAGCACTGGGAGAAGAGCGGTGGTGGCTGCATGCTGATCTATGGCGACTACGGCACCGGCAAGTCCACCCTGGCGGGCGCCGTGGCCCATGAGCTGATCGAACGTCACCAGAAATCGGTGATCTTCCAGCAGTGGGCCTCCATAGTGGACCGCCTCTTCTTCAACGTGATCCAGGATCAAGAGGAGCGCAACCAGTACCGCCGCGCACTGGAAGAGGTCGACCTGCTGATCATCGACGAGGTGTCGGCCAACCGCGCCAAGATGGCGGAGAGCCAGTCCAGCTTCCTCGGCCACCTGCTGCGCCGCCGGCGCAACCTGTCGAAAAGCGTCATCATCATCACCAACCACAGCCCGCAGAGCCTGCATCAGGCCATCGGCGACTTCAGCTTCGAGGCGATCAAGGCGTTCAATCCGGTGGATATCCACCTGAGCGGCCCCAGCCGTCGCCCCAACATAGGCCACTACAACGGCTGATCCTGCGAGCCCGGGCCACCCGCCCGCGGCTCGCCGCATTTCCCCTGCTCACCCCTTTCAAATAAAAACAACTCTCATTTACAGCGCTGCGCCAACCCTCTAGGCTACCCCTTTCATCACAGGGAGCAGCACAATGCCAACCACACTCATCTTCGGAGCCAGCCGCGGGCTGGGCCGCGCCTTCACCGAACACGCCCTGCGCCAGGGCCACAGGGTCGTGGCCCTGGTCCGTAACCCGGAGATGGCCGCCGAGCTGCGCGCATTGGGAGTCGAGGTGGTTGAGGGAGACGCCCTCGACCATCAGGCCGTCGCGCAGGCTTGCTCACTCGCAGGTGACGAGGCCGGGGTGATCTCGACCCTCGGCAGCTTCCGCCAGCCGACCCCTGTCGATTATCAAGGCAACCGCCAGGTGATCGATCAGATGGAGCTGGCCGGGCTCAAACGTCTGCTGCTGGTCACCTCGCTGGGTTGCGGCGACAGCTGGCAATACCTGCCCGAACGGGCCAGGGCCGCCTTCGGTCACGAGGTACGCTTGAAGAGCCTGGCGGAGAGCTGGCTGCAGACCAGCGCGCTGACCTGGACCATAGTTCGCCCGGCCGGCTTGCAGGATGGCGAGGCCACAGGGCTGGCCGTGTTGAGTCAGGGGAGCGAGGTGCACGGTCTGGTGCACCGCGCCGATGTGGCGGAGCATGGATTGCAGCTGCTGAACGATGAGCGGGCAGTGGGGCAGATCTACGCCATCGGCGATCCCACCCTCAGCCGGGGGTGAGCAATCCGGATAACAAAACGGTCAGCCCCAGGGCTGACCGTTTTATTGTCTGATATCGTCTAGCTGGCAGAGGGACCAGGCTCAGTTGCCGTCTCCGCAGCCACTTCGCCCGACGCGGCAGCCTCGTCCACAAGCGACCGCTGGCGCCAGCGCAGCAGCAGGCAAGCCAGAGCGCCGTAAAGCAGTGCCAGCCCCCACAACTGCCACCAGTAACGGGCAACCTGGGCAAACTCGGCCCCCATCTGGTTGAGGCGCAAGAAGCCCTCGATGGCCGGGGTGCTCGGCACCCACTGGGCCAGCCAGTTGAGGGGGGTCGGGATCAGCTCCAGCGGCCAGATGAAGCCCGCCAGGAAGACCAGCGGCATGGAGGAGAGCAATACCACCTGGGTCGGCAGATCCCGGCGGGTAAACAGGGCCCCCAGCACTATGCCAAGCCAGGTGGTTGCCAGCAGGAACGGCAGGGTGAACAGCCACAGCTCGGCCGGCTCGGCGGTGCGCACTATGTTGTAGTGATCGAAACAGAAGCCGAAGAAGTAGGTCACCGGCAGCACGAACAGCCCGCCCACCACCAAGGTTCTGGCCAGCAGCAGGGCAAGCACGGGGGCGCTCTGCCAATAGCCAGACTCCCCGCGACCGCTGCGCTGATTCTGGGTTGCCCCCAGGATCCCGGTGCCCATCAGCAGCACCTGATGCAGGATCAGCACGAACACGGCGGGCACCACATAGTTCACATAGCCCATGGTGGGGTTGAACACCGGCAGCACGTTGAGCCCGACCGAGTTCCAGCCCATGGCAGCCTGCGGCAGCGCCTCGCCCTGACTGAGCAGACGCGTGACCTTGATCTGGGCCGCCAGGCTGCCACCCGCTAGGGCCAGCCCCTCGGCTATGGTGCCGTAGACCAGGAAGTAGGAGGCATCACCGGCATAGCTCAGGGTGACGCTCCTGCCCTGCATCAGATCCCGGTAGAAGTGACGGGGAATGTGCAGTATGCCGCTCCCCTGCCCCGCCATCAGCAGCTGGCGCGCCTCTTCCAGGCTGTTGGCCCGTGCCACCAGTTTCACCTGCGGGGTAGCATCGGCCATGAACTCCAACTGACGGGAGAGCTGACTGCCATCCTCATTGACCACCACCACAGGCTCTTCCCTGGGCAGTTGCTGCAGGTAGGGCTGCGGGTAGAGGAAGGAGTAGAAGAAGACGCCACCGAACAGGGTCAGCATGATGGCCCGATCGGCCAGCAGGGTACGCAGTTCCAGTCGCAGCAGATCCCAAAAACCTAGCATGACATCCACTCCTTCCACTGCCCGGCAGCAGAGCACGGTTCGGGCCGTATCAAACCCCAAAAACCTAGCATGAGGCAGGCTCCTTATCGGCAGCTTGGCGCGCCAGCTCGGCCTGCTGCTGGTAACGACGAACAACCAGCAACAGGGGCAGCAGGAACAGCAGCAAGGCGCCGAGCTGGGGCAGGGCCGCAGCGAGCGGCTGGCCGTAGTTGGTCTGCCCTATCTGCAGCTCCACATAGTGGGAGATGGGCAGCAGGCTGCGCCAGAACTGGGCAAAGTCCCCCATGGCACTGACCGGAAAGGTCACGCCCATGAAGGCAAAGCCTGGGGCCGTATAGGCGCCCGCCAGCGACAGGGCGCGGGCCGGATCCCGGATGACACCGTAGAAGAAGGCCCCCATGCTGACGCAGGCGGCCGAAGCCAACCCCAGTCCCAGTGTCAGCACCAGCCAGCTGCCTTGCATCGGATAGCCAAACGCCTTGAACAGCATCAGGCTCCACGCCAGACCCCAGGCCCACCCAATCAGCACATGAGGCAGCAAAGTGCGCCAGAGGCCGAACCAGACCCCTTGGCTGGTCCAGTCCAGCCCCAGCCGATCGGTACGGGCCAGGGCGTTGATCCCATAGAGCACCACCAGGATCTGCCACACCGCCGGCAACAGGGCACTCAGCAGGAACTGGGCATAGCTGGAGTTGATGTTGTAGAGCGCAGTCACCTGATTGCTGATGGGCACGGATTGCCCCAGGGCGCCGGACATGACCTTGCCATCGGCCATGGCGGCCAGTACGCCCACCTGGCCGTTGAGGGTCCCCACCACCTGGGACAAGGCCGAGTTGACCAGCTTGGCGATCAGGATGAACTGGCTGTTGTTGAACACAGTCACCTTGGGCTGGGTACCCTGACGGGCATCCCGCTCCAGATGGTGAGGGATCACCACCAGGGCATAGATGTCTCCCCCGCGCAGGGCGCGTGCCCCCTCGTCGATGGAGTCGAACTGGCCGGCAAGGCGCAGGCCGGCTGAACCGTCCAGCGAGAACGCCAGCTGACGAGAGAGGACGCTCTGATCCAGATCCACCAGACCAACGTTGAGATCCCGGGCCAGCCCGGCCGAGAAGATCCAGCAGAGGGTCCCCATCAACAGCAAGGGAACCCAGCTCATCAGGGCACGACCGAACGGATCCTGCCACAACAGCCGCCATTCGCGTCTCATCAGAGTTCGACCAGCACACTCATGCCGACTCGCAGACCGTCAACCGGTTGCAAGGGGCGCGCCTCCACCTGGAAGCTCTTCATGTCGAAGCCCTGACGGGTATCCGTGGCACGCCAGGTGGCAAAATCCCCCATCACGGCCACGTGGGTCACCTTGAAGCGTACCGTCTGCTCACCCAGGCCCGGAATGGTGGCATCGAACTCAGTGCCCAGCGCGAAGCGGGGCAGCAGATCTTCGCGCACATGGAACTGGGCCCAGGCATCCTGCATGTCGAGCAGAGTCACCACAGGGAAGCCCTGTGGCGCCAGCTCACCGCTGCGCAGCAGCACCTGGGACACCTCCCCCGCGTGCGGGCTGGCGATGCGGGTATCGGCCAGATAGGCCTCCACTTCCGCCACCGAGCCCGCCGCCATGTTGGCCTGCTCCCGTGCCGCCACCTTGGTCTCTTCCCGCGCCCCTTCCAGGGTCATCTGGTATTGCTGCCAGGCCATGCCTTCGCTGTACTTGGCTGCCTGCCAGGCAGTCCAGGCCTCATCCCGTTTCTGCAACGGCATCACGCCATCCCGGTGCAGGCTGGCGATGCGCTCATAAGTCTTGGCCCGCAGCAGGGCTGCCGCCTTGGCCTTTTGCCACTGATCCTTGGCACCCGCGATCTGCTGGGCACGCGCGCCCTTCTCCGCTTCCTCGGCCATGGCCCCGGCCGCAGCCTGACCCGCCTTGGCCTGGCTCAGCTTGGCCTCGATCTCGGGACTGGCCAGGGTGAACACCAGCTGATCCCGGGCCAGCTGGTCGCCCTTCTTCACCAGCACCTCGTCGATGCGGCCCGCCACCTTGGAGGAGACCGAATACTGCTGCGCCTCAACCTGGCCTTGCAAACGTACCGGCTCGGGCTGATAGGCGAGCCAGAAACGCCAGCCCAGCCAGATCATCAGCAGGACCAGCGCCAGTGGCAGCAGCAACGGCTTGGCCTGGCTCATCTTCTTCTTGATGGGGGGATGACTCATGCATTCACCTCGACAAACGGGCGACCCTTGGCGGTCGAAACAGACATGGAAAACGGGACAGACAGGGCCGCGATCATGAATTCACCTCGATCGCCTGACCATGCTGATATTGATTGAAACTGTTCATCTGACCGGAGAGTGCCAACAGGCGCGCCAGCGAGATCACATATTGATAGGCGGCAGCGGCACGCTGGGTCTTGACCCCGGCTAGCTGGTTCTGGGCATCCACCACATCCAGCGAGGTGGAGAGCCCCTGCCCGAATGCCTTGTCCCGCAGCAGCACGTTCTCCTCGGCCAGCGCCTGAGTGGAGGAGAGAGACTGGTACTCTTCCAGCCCCTGTGCCGCCTCGCGCCAGGTCTTCTCGACCAGCAGTTCCAGATCCTCGCGGGTCTTGGCCTGCAGCAGATTGACCTGCAGCTCGGCGCTCTTGGCCGCTTGTACCGTCTCGGAGCGGCCGTCGCGGCTCACCAGCGGCATGCTGACGCCGACCCCGACCACCCAGTCAGGGGTGATCTTCGCGGCCAGGGTATCTCGTTCGTAGAGGTTGTAGTTGCCGAACATGAAGAGCTCTGGTGCATATTTGCCCTTCTCGGCCCGGATCATCGCCTTCGCCTGCTCACGCTTGGCGATCAGCATCTTGAGACCCGGGTGCACCGTCAGCGTCTCCTCGACGAAAGCCGCCAAGGGGGGCACGTCGTCATTGATGAACAGCTGGGTAGCCGGTTCGGCTCCCTTGAGCTTGATCATGCGATCCAGCGCCAGCTCGGCTATCTCCAGGCTGCGGCGGGATTTCTGGGTATCGATGCGCGCCCTGTCATAGGCAGACTGGGCCGACAGCCGCTCGACCTTGGCGATCTGGCCCTGGGCTTCCAGCTTCCTGGCATGATCCAGATGGCGGGCCAGCCCCTGCTCTATCTCCTGCTTGGTCTGCACCACCTGCGCCGCCAGCACCACGCCGAAATAGGTCTGGGACAGGCTCTCGAAGCTGGCTTGCTGCTTGATGGCCAGCAACTCCTTGGCTTCATCCACCTGCGCGGACCGAATATCCTGCATCGCATCGATCCGCCCTCCGACAAACAGGGGCCAGAGCATTCTGACCGAACTGGTGACGCGATTTTGCTCGGTCAGCGACGAGGCCAGCCATTTGGAGTCGATCCCCATCTGCCCCAGAATCGCGCCCAATGCGGGAGAGTTTTCCAGCTTGTCGTCCAGCCCCATCAGATCCGGCTTGGAAATGCGCGCATAATCCGCCCCCAGACTGATGTCGGGCAGATACATGGCCTTGGCCGCCTCACGCAACTGTTGCGCCCGATCCACACCGGCCTGTTCCGCCGCCAGCCCGTCATCCTGCTGGATGACCCGGCTCCAGGCCTCGCCGAAGCTGACGGTCTGCGCCTGGGCAGAACCCAGCACGGCACCCAGCAGACACGGGTAGAGAGATTTGATGAACCTTGACGTCATACATCCCCAATCTGTTTGTAATAAAATTGTTTGGAGCCTTTGCTCGATTCAAGCTCGCTATCATAGCGCAAACCCCAACCGGATGGGGACAGGCAAATCGTCAAGTCCCTCGCTCATTTGACCCCGTAAACTCACCCCGACAATATGCCTGATTTTCAAGCACTCCTGAATTTGCAAGCCTTGGCGCGACGTTTTTTTCAGAAAAAAATGGCTGACGCTCAAATACTAACCTTTTCTCCTGACTAAAAAATGCGTAATATACGCCGCCCTAAGCCGATGGTAACCGTGGAATGCAGATAGGTCCCCACACGCTTGAAACTCCCTTGATTGTGGCTCCCATGGCCGGTGTAACAGACCGACCATTTCGTGAACTTTGTTTGCGATTGGGCGCTGGCATGGCCGTTTCCGAGATGCTGCTGGCCAACCCGGATGTCTGGGATACCCAGAAAACCAGGATGAGAATGGATCACTCTGCAGAAGGTGGCTTGCGATCGGTCCAGATTGCCGGAGCCGACCCCGAGATGATGGCGTTTGCCGCCCGCTACAACGTGGAGCAGGGCGCTCAGATCGTCGACATCAACATGGGTTGTCCAGCAAAAAAAGTGAACAAGAAGTTGGCAGGTTCCGCCCTGCTGCGTCATCCCGATCTGGTCAGAACCATCTGCCGGGCCGTGGTGGATGCAGTCAAGGTGCCTGTTACCTTGAAGATCCGCACAGGATGGGATCCGGATAACCGCAATGGCGAGGAGATCGCCCGAATCGCCGAAGATTGCGGTATCGCGGCCCTCGCCGTGCATGGTCGTACCCGTGCCTGCCTCTACCGGGGTCACGCTGAGTACGACACGATTAAGGCGATTAAGCAGGCCGTATCGATTCCTGTTGTCGCCAATGGCGACATAGACAGCCCGGAGAAGGCCCGGTATGTCCTCGACTATACCGGCGTTGATGCCGTGATGATCGGCCGTGCAGCGCAAGGACGACCCTGGATTTTCCGGGAAATCCGTCATTTTCTTGAAACGGGTACCAAGCTGCCGCCTCCTGAAAGGGAAGAGGTTCGCACCCTGATGAACGAGCATGTAACCAACCTGCACCAGTTTTATGGTGCATATCTGGGAGCGCGCATTGCCCGTAAACACGTGGGCTGGTATCTGGATGAAGAAGAGACGGGCCGAGAATTCCGTAAGCACTTCAATGCCCTGGATTGTGCAGACGCACAACTAGAGGCACTCGAAGCGTATTTCGATGGATTAGGTTAACGCATAACTAAAGAGCCGACCGAATATGTTCGAACAAACCCTGACTTCTGATGCATTGGTAACAACTACTCACAATCACGCTGCCGAGCCGACCCAGCGCCCCCTGCGTGACTCTGTGCAACAGGCCCTGCGTAACTACCTGGCCCAGTTGAACGGTCAGGAAGTGATTGATCTGTACGATATGGTCCTCTCCGAAGTCGAAGCTCCCATGCTGGACGTGATCATGCAATACACCCGCGGTAACCAAACCCGCGCCGCTGTGATGATGGGCATCAACCGTGGCACCCTGCGCAAGAAACTCAAGCGCTACGGCATGAACTGATCTCGATCAGACCTGCAGCAGTGCAGACGAAGGCGTATTCCAGCGATGGGATACGCCTTTTTCTATGCCTAGTTGTCTCTAATGGCGGAGCCTCACTCCGTGGCCAGCTTGATACCCAGCCCCACGAACAGCCCCCCCATCAAGCGGTTGAGCCAAGCTCCCAACCGGGTCGACAAACGTACCTTGCGACTTGCATAGGCGGTAAAGAACGCCAGCAGGTGGCACCAGATCATGCCGTTGAAATTGAAGATGCAGCCCAGCAGGATGAAGGCCAGCGCCTTCTGCGGCGCATCGGGGGCAATAAACTGGGGCACGAAGGCGAGGAAGAAGAGCGCTACCTTGGGATTGAGCACATTGGTCAGCAATCCCTGCCGATAGATCCGGCCATAAGAGAGCACAGGCAACGCCACAGCCGCATTGGTGGCGGAAGGAGCCTTGGTACCTTGCCAGAACATGGAAAACCATAGGTAGACCAAATAGAGCGCCCCCATCAACTTGATGACGGCGAACAGCTCGGCCGAAGCGCTCAGCACAGCCGACAACCCCAGAGCAGCCGCCAGCACATGCACCATGGTGCCCGTCCCAATCCCCAGCGCCGCGACTGAGCCCGCCCGCCAACCCTGAGAGCCGCTGCGCAGCATGATGAGCAGGGAATCCGGCCCGGGCATCATGTTCAACAGCAAACCAGACACGATAAACAACGCCAGATCGTGGATCCCCAACATACACGACTCCTTGCTCGTGAAAGAGACAGTCTATGGATCCCGCGTCTATTGTCATCCCCCATCGCAGCAATAGTGATTATCAACGAAGGGAATAGCAGATAAGCCTGGTGCACATTAGTCCGAGTTGGAACCCAAGGTTGAGAGGATATTGAGCAGAACCCACATCCCAGCCTTCGTTAGCGCCAGCAAACGACATGGACGGGGATATATAACGCTGGATGGCGCAGCCATCCGGAATAGAGCGGGGGAAAAATAAACAAGTGAGGGCTCAGAAGGAAAGCATCACCTGGCTATTGCAACCCGGCGCTTAAATGTCAGGCAATAAAAAAACCCGCTCAAATGAGCGGGCTTTCAATGTTGGGTGCCTGGCAGTGTCCTACTCTCGCATGGCGAATGCCACACTACCATCGGCGCTACCGCGTTTCACTTCTGAGTTCGGCATGGGATCAGGTGGTTCCACGGCGCTATGGCCGCCAGGCAAATAACTTCAATCTTGGAAAGCTGACGTGAGTAACGACTGATGCCTTGGGCTTCGTCGCTATCACTGAATTAGGTAAGTAGTCTCGCACTTGCTACAAGTCTCAGAACACTTCTTGGGTGTTGTATGGTTAAGCCTCACGGGTAATTAGTATGGGTTAGCTCAACACGTCGCCGCGCTTACACACCCCACCTATCAACGTTGTGGTCTCCAACGGCCCTTTAGGACCCTCAAGGGGTCAGGGATGACTCATCTCAGGGCTCGCTTCCCGCTTAGATGCTTTCAGCGGTTATCGATTCCGAACTTAGCTACCGGGCAGTGCCACTGGCGTGACAACCCGAACACCAGAGGTTCGTTCACTCCGGTCCTCTCGTACTAGGAGCAACTCCCTTCAATCATCCAACGCCCACGGCAGATAGGGACCGAACTGTCTCACGACGTTCTGAACCCAGCTCGCGTACCACTTTAAATGGCGAACAGCCATACCCTTGGGACCGACTTCAGCCCCAGGATGTGATGAGCCGACATCGAGGTGCCAAACACCGCCGTCGATATGAACTCTTGGGCGGTATCAGCCTGTTATCCCCGGAGTACCTTTTATCCGTTGAGCGATGGCCCTTCCATTCAGAACCACCGGATCACTATGACCTACTTTCGTACCTGCTCGACCTGTCCGTCTCGCAGTTAAGCTGGCTTATGCCATTGCACTAACCTCCTGATGTCCGACCAGGATTAGCCAACCTTCGTGCTCCTCCGTTACTCTTTGGGAGGAGACCGCCCCAGTCAAACTACCCACCAGGCACTGTCCGCGATCCCGATTCAGGGACCTGCGTTAGAACATCAAACATACAAGGGTGGTATTTCAAGGACGGCTCCAGCGCAACTGGCGTCACGCCTTCAAAGCCTCCCACCTATCCTACACATGTAGGTTCAATGTTCAGTGCCAAGCTGTAGTAAAGGTTCACGGGGTCTTTCCGTCTAGCCGCGGGTACACCGCATCTTCACGGCGAATTCGATTTCACTGAGTCTCGGGTGGAGACAGCATGGCCATGGTTACACCATTCGTGCAGGTCGGAACTTACCCGACAAGGAATTTCGCTACCTTAGGACCGTTATAGTTACGGCCGCCGTTTACCGGGGCTTCGATCAAGAGCTTCGCTTGCGCTAACCCCATCAATTAACCTTCCGGCACCGGGCAGGTGTCACACCCTATACGTCCACTTTCGTGTTTGCAGAGTGCTGTGTTTTTGATAAACAGTCCCAGCCATCTGGTCACTGCGACTCCCAACTGCTCCATCCGCGAGGGACTTCACTGTCAAGAGCGAACCTTCTCCCGAAGTTACGGTTCTATTTTGCCTAGTTCCTTCACCCGAGTTCTCTCAAGCGCCTTGGTATTCTCTACCCGACCACCTGTGTCGGTTTGGGGTACGATGACTTGTAATCTGAAGCTTAGAGGCTTTTCCTGGAAGCAGGGCATCAATGGCTTCACCACCGTAGTGGCTTCGTCTCGTGTCTCAGTGTTGTGTCTCCGGATTTGCCTAGAAACACCACCTACGCACTTTCACCAGGACAACCGTCGCCTGGCCCACCTAGCCTTCTCCGTCCCCCCATCGCAATTACAAGTCGTGCAGGAATATTAACCTGCTTCCCATCGATTACGCCTTTCGGCCTCACCTTAGGGGTCGACTCACCCTGCCCCGATTAACGTTGGACAGGAACCCTTGGTCTTCCGGCGAGGAGGCTTTTCACCCCCTTTATCGTTACTTACGTCAGCATTCGCACTTCTGATATCTCCAGCATACCTCTCGATACACCTTCGCAGACTTACAGAACGCTCCCCTACCACTCACACATAAGTGTGAATCCGCGGCTTCGGTGCCTGGTTTGAGCCCCGTTACATCTTCCGCGCAGGCCGACTCGACTAGTGAGCTATTACGCTTTCTTTAAATGATGGCTGCTTCTAAGCCAACATCCTAGCTGTCTGAGCCTTCCCACATCGTTTCCCACTTAACCAGAACTTTGGGACCTTAGCCGGCGGTCTGGGTTGTTTCCCTCTTCACGACGGACGTTAGCACCCGCCGTGTGTCTCCCGGATATTACTTACTGGTATTCGGAGTTTGCATGGAGTTGGTAAGTCGGGATGACCCCCTAGTCCAAACAGTGCTCTACCCCCAGTAGTATTCGTCCGAGGCGCTACCTAAATAGCTTTCGGGGAGAACCAGCTATCTCCGAGTTTG